>NZ_JBQFIV010000001.1:0-200000 GCF_056535705.1 Ruegeria sp. BC8
TGCCGCAGGACCCGGACCGAGGTGACAACGGCCACAGGCAGGCCGACCTTGCGGTCAAGCAGCAACGGGCTGACAACGCTGACGGCCAAGGTCACCAGAGCAAACAGGAACCCAACCGCCGATCCGACGATGATCATGGTCCAGCCGGGGCCGGTGGTCAGAGCCTGTGTCAGAAATTGGCCCAGCGTCTCTGGCGGCTGCGGACCCAGTGTTTCGATATAGATGCCGTGTGCCACCATCAGCCAGACCAGCAACAGCATGACAAGGTAAAAGGCCAGTGCCAGTATGGCGCCGAACGAGGGGGATCGAAAAACACCCAACGCGTCCAGCCAGTGAACCTCGTGCCCCTGTTCCCGCTTGCGGCTGATCTCATACAAGCCCAGTGCAGCGACCGGACCGATCAGCGCAAACCCGGCCACCAGAGGAGCCAGAAGTGGCACCATGTTGGCTTGCATCGCGAATCCGAACATCAAAAGCCCCGCGATCGGGTAGATCAGAACGATGAAAATGGCATCGGCCCGGATCGCCAGAAAGTCTTCGTATCCGGCGCGCAGGCACTCTCGCAAGTCTTGCAACGTCAGCGTTTGTACCGTCGGCAGATGCTGGGTGTCAGCGCTGCCGATGCCCGTTACGTTTTCAGCGATGTGATCGCTGGTCGCGCCGAGTTGCTGCGCGGTCCAACTGATCGGGTTTCCGATTGTCTTTGCCATTGTCATCCCTTTCCTTGGCGCAGGTGCGCCGCAGGATGCATCCGGCGAAAAGTTGCCCGTGGCCGGATGACCCGGCAACGCCTGACCCTAGTGTACCACAGTTTTTTCCAATCCTGGTTCACCCTTGCGAGATCGCCGGATTGCCCTGCGGCGCCGAAGTGATAGCTTGGATCCAGGCAATAGGAGGTCAGCATGCAGAAAACGGCGCGTACCGTAGTCATTCACGAAACCGGCGGCCCCGAGGTGCTGAAGATCGAGGATAGACCGTTGGGTGACCCGGGGCCGGGTGAAGTTCGGATCCGCCATCACGCCTGCGGTCTGAATTTTATTGATGTCTACCAGCGGACCGGTCTGTATCCGATGGAACTGCCGCACGCGCTGGGAATGGAAGCCGCCGGGGTGATCGAGGCGGTCGGCGAAGGCGTGACGCATCTGAAACCGGGCCAGCGGGCGGCCTATGCCGCGGTGCCGGCCGGTGCCTATTGCGAAGCGCGGGTGATGCCCGCGTCGCAGGTGTGTCCCTTGCCCGGCGGAATCTCATTCGAGACCGCGGCGGCCATGATGCTCAAGGGCTTGACGGTTGAATACTTGTTTCACCGCACCACGCCGCTGAAACGTGGTGATACGGTTCTGTTCCATGCCGCCGCCGGGGGTGTCGGCTTGATCGCGTGCCAGTGGGCCAAATCCGAAGGCATCAAGCTGATCGGCACGGCCGGGACCGATGACAAGTGCCGTCTGGCCCAGTTCAACGGCGCCACACACTGCATCAACTACCGGACCGAGGATTTTGCGTCCCGCGTGGCCGAGATTACTGGCGGCAAAGGGGTCGATGCGGTCATGGACTCTGTCGGTGCCGATACGTTCGAAGGCTCGCTGGACTGCCTCAAGCCATTGGGGATGATGATTTCCTTCGGCAATGCGTCTGGACCCGTGCCACCATTCAACATCGGCATTCTTGGGCAGAAAGGGTCGTTGAAGATCACCCGGCCGACGCTGTTCACCCATATCGCGGACCATTCCGTGTGTCAGGCCATGGCCCGGCGGCTGTTCGGCAAGGTGGCCGGCGCCGAGGTCAAGATTCACATCGATCAACGCTTTGAACTGGATCAGGTCGCCGATGCGCACCGCGCACTGGAGGCGCGGCAGACAACCGGAAGCACGATCCTAGTGCCATGAAAAGGCCCGGCACGCTGTGCCGGGCCCGTTCGATGCGCAAGAGATCAGAAGCGGTATGCCGCCCGGATCTGAAACGTGGTTGCATCCACGTCGACACCGGTCGAGTTGAAATTGTCGAACTCGTGGTACAGCAGCTCGCCCGCGATGCTGACGTTCGGCGCGACGATCTGTTCATAGCCGGCGCCGATGAACCATCCATCGTCGCTGCCCAGCGTGTCGGTTCCCGCATCCGCGTAACCGGCGACACCATAAAGCAGCCCCTGCGGGTTGACCTTGTAGCCGGCGCGGGCTTTCAGCCGCCAGACGTCTTCGACCGTTGCGGCACCCGAAAGGTCGACATCAGACCAGTCATAATCAAAGCCGCCGCCCACGACCCAGTCGCCCAGATCATAGTCGTAACCAAGGATCAGACCGCCGATGGCGCCGTCTCCGTCCACACCGGACAGGCTGGTGCCGATATCCGCGTAGCCGACCTGCGCACCCGCATAGAACCCGGTCCAATCGCCCGAGGACTGCGCCATGGCGGTGCCGGCTGCAAAAGTTGCAACGGTGGTCAATAGTGCCAGTTTGCTCGTCATCTTGCTATCCTTTCGTTGGAAGTTATCTGCCTCGGCCTTTGGTTGGCCTGAAGGTTTGTATTGATCATTACGTTCCGGTCGTTGGACCGGATCATTGGTTTTTCGCTGTTATTCCGACCCGGATTTCCGCAAGGTCGCGGCGCCTGGCCGCCCTTTTAGAGTGTTGTTCTGATCAGATAGGTTCGGGGTCGTGGGGCTTCAAATCACGATCGGCGGCAGAAGCATTCTGCCGCCGATCCTTACCGCCAATTCAGCAGATTATTGCTGCAGTTCGGCCGGATCCTTGTCGGCGATCGTTTCCCAGTTGACGCTTGCTTTTCGATGAAGCCGGGGATGTCGCCTTCCCAACGCTGCTGGATGTCTTCCGACAGGTTCAGGTACAATTTGTTGTCCACGATCTTCCAGTAGGTCGGATCGCCGTCAAACTTGAACCCCATGGCCGCTCCGAAGGCGCAGTAGCCGCCGTAGGCCGGCAGGTAGGCCTCGGGATTGGCTTCGAACGCGGCCTTGTTCTCTTCGGTGGCAAAACGGTACAGCGCATCGTTGTGCAACGCCGTGATCTTGTAGCTGCCTTTGGTCGGCTCGCCTTCAGTGAAATACGCCACCGGGTCGTAACCCTGCATCGCCAAACCGGTCGACGAGGCGTTGATTTCTACCCCGGCCGCCAGGGCCGAGCTTGCGATTGCCACAGACAGCGCAACGCCGCCCAACAGGGATTTGATCTTGTTCATGGTTCCACCTTTCGTGATCGGGCTGCCCGGCATGTCCAAGCGCGGGCGTTTCAGCACCGAAATTGCGTTTCGTGCACCCGGTAATTGAGCGTCACGAAAACTCAGGTGGGAAAGGCGGCGATCACGTTCAAAGCAATCAAACGTGAATGTGCGGAAATACCAGGCGGTCTGTTCGCAAGCGCAGATCGGTCTGCGGTTCAGCTGTCGGGTACCAGGGCCAGAACAAAGCGTACGACCTTGGCGGCAGGCATCTCGCAGGGGCGCAGCAAAGCGCCGCTTTGATCCGTCAGGTACAGGTTCATACTGATGTAGTCCGCACCACCCCGTTCATGGGCGACCAGCTTGTGCGATTTGCCGCCGGCCATCGCCAGCCGCGTGACCGAATAGCTTCGACCGTTTGCGGTTCCGGTGAACGAACCCGCCGGCAAGGCAAAGAATGAGTCCAAAAAGTCGGCCGGCGCGGTCACGATTTCCCGATCTTGGGCTCTGTTCCCGCCTTGATGCGGGCCAGATTTTCGCGGTGGCGCCAGTAAATCAGCAGCGTCAGAACGACGCCCAGCAAAAAGGTCGACCCGTCCGTCAGGATCATCACCCATGTTGTCGACAGGGCTGCCGCGGCCAGCGCGCCGAGGGACGAGATCCGCCAGATCGCAGCAGCGACCAGCCATGTCAGACAGCACGCAACGCCCACCCGCCAGTCCAGCGCCAGCCACAGGCCCAGGAAAGTTGCCACGCCCTTGCCGCCCTTGAAGCTCAGCCAGACCGGGTAGCAATGGCCGACAAAAGCCGCCAGCGCCGCGACCTGGGCGGCATCGTCGCCGGCCAGTGCCCGGGCCAGCAGGACCGCGACCACGCCTTTGCCGGCGTCGAACAGAAGAGTCAGCGCCGCCGCCGCCTTGCTGCCAGTGCGCAACACGTTGGTGGCACCAATATTGCCGGACCCGATCTGGCGCAGGTTGCCCAGTCCCATCACCCGCGCAACGATCATGCCATAAGGTACCGACCCCATCAGGTATCCGATCGCGGCCCAGATAATCAGTTGGGTCGTCGAGCTGTCGAAAACGGGCATCAGGATCTCCGGAAAATTTCTTTGCCTGCAACGTAGGTTGCGGTGACCTTACCCTGCATCCGCTGTCCGTCAAACGGGGTGTTCTGCGATTTCGATTTCAGCGTGAACCGGTCCAGCACGAAGGGCACATCCGGGTCGAACAGAACCAGATCGGCCGGGGCGCCCGCGCTCAGGCGGCCGCAGTCCAGCCCCAGTCGTTTCGCCGGATTCAGTGTCATGGCCCGGAACAGGGTCGGCAGGTCCAGTTGATCGGCATGATACAGGCGCAGTGCGGCCGGCAGCAGGGTTTCCAGCGCCACCGCGCCCGAGGCCGCCTCTTCGAACGGGAGGCGTTTGCTTTCCTCGTCCTGCGGCGTATGCATCGAACTGATCGTGTCGATCAGGCCGGAGCGCACGGCCTCGATCACCGCCTGCCGATCATCTTCGGAGCGCAGCGGCGGCTTGACCTTGAAGAAGGTGCGATAGTCCGCCACGTCCAGCTCGTTCAGCGTCAGGTGGTGGATCGAGGTGCCGGCGGTGATGTCCAGCTCGTTGCGCTTGGCCCGTTCCAGTGCGGGCAGGGCGCGGGCCGTGGTGATCTGATCGGCGTGATAGGCCGCGCCGGTCATTTCCAGCAGGGCGATGTCGCGGTCCAGCCCCATGCGTTCGGCCATGGGCGAAACGGCGGGCAGACCGCGCAGGGCGGCGAATTTGCCGCTGGTGGCGGCAGCACCGTGGCTCAGCCCCGGGTCCTGTGGGTGGGCGATGACAAGCGCGCCGCAGGCCGGGCATAGGTCAGCGCGCGGGAAAATACCTTGGTGTCCGTCACCACATGGTCGCAGTCGGTGAAAGCCACCGCGCCCGCATCCATCAGAAACCCGATCTCGGTCATCTCGCGCCCGTCGCGGCCCTTGGTCAGAGCGGCCATGGTCAGCACGTTGACGGGCGTGTCGGCCTGGGCGCGGCGGGTGACGAACTCGAGCGTTTCCGGCGTGTCGATCGCAGGCAGGGTGTCGGGGCGGGTGACCATCGTGGTCACGCCCCCGGCCGCGGCGGCAAGGCCCGCGGATTTGTAGCTTTCGTGCCGCTCGCCCGGCTCGCAGACCTTGACGCCGATATCGACGATGCCGGGGCCAGACACTGACCGCCGCAATCAATCACCTGCGCGTCCGCCTCGGGAGCTGGACCGTCGCCGCTGGCCAAGATGCGCCCGTCGGCCACGTGCAGCCAACCCAGCGCGTCGGTTCCGGCTTCAGGGTCGATCAGGCGGGCGTTGGTGAAGATCAGCTTGGTCATGCCATTGCCCTTTCAATCGCGGCTTTGGTGGCGGCCGGGTCGGCCTGGTACTTGATCAGGTGCTTGTCGCCGCCTTTAGTGACAATCTGCACGAAGCTGCCCATGATATTCACGGCTGCGACCCGGTTCAGCGGCATGCTGCGTCCGCCCGGGCCGGTCAGGGTGGTGTCGGTCATCTGCCAGTTGGCCGCCAGTTCCTCGGACGCCAGGTACCACGCCCGGACGCCCACCGCCGCCAGACCGGCCGGGGCGCCGGTCCAGACATAGGGATTTCCGATCAGCCACAGCACGAGCATCGCCCCGCCATCGCGCCCGCGGCCAGCCACGAGTTGGTGCGGACATAAGCGCCCTTGTCCGGTGCAAAGGTCACAGGATCAGCCACAGGGCACCTCCGATGACCAGCAGGATGATCAAGGCAAGCACGGCCGATCCCGTTCGGCGGGGTTGCTCGCTCGAAACCGGCTCGGCGCGGCCGAGTATGGCCGCGCGCTTTCGGTCTCGATGGTGCCGCCGCTCCAGTTCGTGGCCTCTTCGGTGTAAAGGCCGATCAGGCGCAGACGCGGATCGGGGTTCAATGTGGCCGCGCGCCCGCCCAGGGCCGCGCTGCGCAGCACCAGAACCCAGCCATCGACCGCGTCCAGCCTGGCCCGGTCCAGCTGGTCCTCGGACACGCCGCAGCCCTCGCTGAGATAGCCGTAGAGACCAAGATCCTCGAGGTCGGAAACCGGAAACACGTCGATCTGCTGGGGGTCCAGCCCCGAGACCCCAAGAACCTGATCCGCCGCGCCGGGCTCGCGCAGGAATTTCGCCTCTTCGGGGCGCATGTCCAGCGCGAACAGGCGGATCACGCCGCGCTCGCCAGCCGAGATGTCCAGATCGCTCATGCCGCCTCCTCCAGGTTGCGAGCCAGCAGTTCCATCGCGGCCATGCGCACGGCGACGCCCATCTCGACCTGCTCCTGGATGACCGAGCGGTTGATGTCGTCAGCCAGCGTGCCGTCGATCTCGACCCCGCGGTTCATCGGGCCGGGATGCATCACGATGGCGTCCGGCTTGGCCAGCGCCAGCTTGGCGGCGTCCAGGCCATAGCGGTGGTAGTATTCCCGTTCCGACGGGATGAACCCGCCATCCATCCGCTCTTTCTGAAGGCGCAGCATCATCACCACGTCCACGTCGCGCAGGCCCTCGGTCATGTCGTCATAGATCTCGGCCCCGAATTCGGCGAATTGCGCAGGCACCAGCGTCGGCGGGCCGATCAGGCGGATGCGGTTTTCCATCTTGCCCAGCAGGATCAGGTTTGACCGCGCCACGCGGGAATGGGCCACATCCCCGCAGATCGCCACGTTCAACCGGTGCAGCCGCCCCTTGGCACGCCGGATGGTCAGCGCATCCAGCAGCGCCTGCGTGGGGTGCTCGTGCCGCCCGTCGCCGGCGTTCAGCACCGCGCAGTTGACCTTCTGCGCCAGCAGGTCTACCGCTCCCGAATGCGGATGCCGCACTACCAGCAGGTCGGGATGCATGGCGTTCAGCGTCATCGCCGTGTCGATCAGGGTCTCGCCCTTTTTGATCGAACTGGCCTGCATCGCCATGTTCATCACATCCGCACCCAGCCGCTTGCCCGCCAATTCGAAACTGGCCTGCGTGCGGGTCGAGTTCTCGAAGAACATGTTGATCTGGGTCAGCCCCGCCAGAACGTCCGAGTGCTTGGCCGATTGCCGGTTCAGATCGACGTATTTTTCGGCCAGGTCCAGAATGGCGGTGATGTCGGATTGGGACAGATGCTCGATGCCAAGTAGGTGACGATGGGCGAAACGCATGGGCCGGGCTCCTGTCTGACAGTCGCGCCGCTTATAGAAAGCGCAGCGCGTCGGGGCAACTGGAGTCAGTCCCCGTCGGGCAGTTTCTCGCATCCGCCTTCGGGCAGGCACCGCTCGCCGGGTCTGCACCACTTGCCGTATCCGCAATCGACGGCCTTTCTGGGCACGCAGCCCTGATTGGCCGAGCATTTGAACCCGGTGCGGCATTGCGATCCGGTCTCTTCGCACAGGTACCAGCCGGGGCGCGTACAGCCGCCGCCCGGCAGGCAGGTCGAACCGGCTGCGCAGGTCCGCCCGTCGTCGCAGGGCGTTGCAGGTTGCGGAGAGGGGTCGAAGTCGGCCGAACTGCGCTCGCATTCGCCGCGCGCGTTGCAGAAGGACCCGCTGGGGCAATCCAGCCGCGAGGCGCATTTGTTTGCCCCTGCCGGCGCGCATCGGGTGCCTCCGGCCACGCATTTCTCGAACGGCCCGCAGGACTGCCCGCCGCCGCAATAGGTGCCCCCGGCCTGAATGCAGAACCCGTCATAGCTGCAGCGTTGGCCAACCGAGCAGCATTTCAGACCGCACTGAAACTGGCCCCCACGGCATTGGCCTTGATTGTTGAGAAACGACTGCGCCTCCGACCCGCCGGGCAGCAGGGCGAACAGAGTGATCAGCAGAAGGCCCAGGGTTCGCGTCATGACGGGGACCATCGTCGGCCCGGCAATGCGCCAAGGCAAGGCCAATTTGCTTTCCCTTCCCGCAAAGCTGAGTAGATTGATGGTCATGGAATCGGCCCTTGACCCCTACACCGCGCGTGCCCTGCTGGAATGGCAGGTTGAGCTGGGCGTAACCGACGCGATCGTCGACGCACCGGTTGACCGCTATGCATTGCCGGATACCGCGCCAAAGGTCAAAAAATCCGCCGCAGCGCAGCCCGCAGTGCAGAAGCCCGCCAAGGCGGATCCGGTGGTCGAGGCAAAGAAGGCTGCGTCTGCGGCATCGTCTCTGGATCAGCTGCGCGCCGCTATGGAGGCGTTCGAACACTGCGATCTGAAGCGTGGCGCGCGACAGCTGGTCTTTGCTGACGGGACACCCGGTGCGCCGGTCATGATCGTCGGCGAGGCCCCGGGCCGTGAAGAAGACCGCGCTGGAAAGCCGTTCGTTGGCCGCGCCGGGCAGTTGCTGGATCGGATGCTGGCCGCGATAGACTTGGACCGCGCCAAGAACGTTTACATCAGCAATGTTCTGCCCTGGCGTCCGCCGCAGAACAGGGACCCTCGGCCGGACGAGATCGCGATGATGCAGCCGTTTTTGGAACGGCACGTGGCCCTGTCCAAGCCAAACGTCCTGGTGGTGATGGGCAACATCAGCTGCCAGGCGGCTCTGAACAAGCGCGGCATAACGCGTCTGCGCGGGCAGTGGGATCAGGCGCTGAATCTGCCGGTTCTGCCCATGCTGCACCCCGCCTATCTGCTGCGCCAGCCCCATGCCAAGCGCCAGGCCTGGGCCGATCTGTTGGATCTGCGCGCATATCTGGAGAACAAGGGATGAAGGTTCTGGCCTTTTCCGACCTGCACATGGCCCGCAATCGGGCTGCGGAACTGGTGGCAGCCAGCGTCGACGCTGACCTGGTGATCGGCGCGGGTGATTACTGCAACATGCGTCAGGGGCTGGACGAGGCGATGGAAATGCTTTCCGGCATATCCGCGCCGATGGTTCTGGTTCCCGGCAACGCCGAAAGCGCCGAGGAACTGGCGGCGGCCGTGCCGGACGGCGTGCATGTTCTGCACGGAACAGGCATGACCGTGGACGGGCTGCGCCTGTTCGGACTTGGCTATGGCGTACCGGTCACGCCATTTGGTGACTGGTCCTGCGACCTGACCGAAGCCGAGGCCGCAGAGCTGCTCAATCGCTGCCCGTCGGCCGACATCCTGATCACGCATGCCCCGCCCAAGGGCAAAGGCGATCGGACCTCGCAGGGGCAATCGATCGGATCGAGCGCGGTGCGCGACGCGGTGGAACGGATTCAACCTGACTTTGCTCTGTGCGGTCATATCCACGACAGCTGGGGTTATCGCGGCGAGATCGGTCGCACCCGGATCGCAAATCTGGGGCCCAAGGTGAATTGGTTTGAGGTCGATCCATGATCGAATACGCAACGCTGTTGACCTTCATCCCAGCCGCCATAGCGCTGAACATGACGCCGGGGGCTGACATGATGTTCTGCTTCGGGCTTGGGCTGCGGTCGGGTGCTCGATCGGCCATCGTGGCCAGCGCCGGTGTTTCGACCGGTCTGATGGTTCATGTTCTGCTGGCTGGGCTGGGACTTGGCGCGGCGGTCGCGACTATGCCCTGGCTGTTCGACGTCATTCGCTGGCTGGGCGTGGCCTACCTGCTGTATCTGGCCTGGGGCACCATCAGAAACGGTGCCGTCCGGACTGACGCTCCAATGCAGTCGTCGGGCCATGCCTTTCGCGAGGGGATGCTTGTCAACATGACAAACCCCAAGATCATTCTGTTCGTTCTGGCCTTCATCCCGCAATTCGTCTCGCCGGCCAACGGATCGGTTCTGGCTCAGTTTCTGCTGCTGGGCGCGATCATCGCTGTGGGCGGGTTCGTCGTGAATGCCCTGGTGGGGTCATTTGCCGGCGGCGCCGGGCGAGCGCTGATTTCAAGCCCGCGGGCGTCGCGAATTCTCGGCTGGGTCAGTGGCGGCGTGTTCGTCGCGCTGGCGGCCCGGCTGGCCATCATGGAAAGAGCCTGACACGACATGTCCCGAATTGATGAAACCATGGAATTCATCCCCATCCGCATCGCTGTTCTGACCGTATCGGACACGCGGACACTGGCCGAAGATCATTCGGGCCAAACATTGGTCGACCGGATCGAGCGTGCGGGGCACACCGTGGCCGACCGCAAAATCATTCAGGACGAGCGCGCCCAGATCGCCGAGCAGTTGCGGGCGTGGGTCGCCGACCCCGAGATTGACGTGGTGATCTCGACCGGCGGCACCGGCTTGACCGGGCGCGATGTCACGGTCGAGGCGCATCGCGATGTCTACGAAAAGGAAATCGAGGCTTTTGGCACCGTCTTCACCCTGATTTCGATGGAGAAGATCGGAACCTCGGCGGTACAGTCGCGGGCCACAGGTGGCGTCGCCGGCGGAACCTATCTGTTCGCCCTGCCGGGCAGCCCGGGGGCCTGCAAGGATGCCTGGGACGGCATTTTGGAAAAACAGCTGGATTTTCGCCACCGGCCCTGCAATTTCGTGGAAATTATGCCCAGATTGGACGAACATCTGCGACGGAAGTAGACTGGTCGCACGTTTAACGGCTCATAACCGCCTTGTGGGTTGGTATTTTTTCCGGCCCGGCTACCTATTTATAGACGGCGTCCCGTTGCAACCGGAGTGAAAGATCTATGCGATTTCTGCGGCAGAGCCTCATCGGTGTCTTTCTGGCATCCCTGATGCTTGCGCTGTTGATTGTCGCTGCGCAGATGATCACCGGCGCGGTGCAAGAGGTCATGACCCGCGACAACAAACCCCCGCAGGCGCGCGAACGCGTGTTCGCCGTCACGGTTCAGAAGGCCGAGCCACAAACCGCCACCCCCTATTTGGAAGCATTTGGCGAAGTTCAAAGCCGCAGGCGTCTGGAGTTGCGGGCGGCGCTGGGCGGCCGCGTCATCGGGCTGGCGGAAAACTTCGAGGATGGCGGGGTTGTGAGCGCAGGCGAAGTTCTGGTCGAGCTGGACCCGGCCGATGCGCAGGCGGCACTGGACCGGGCGCGGTCGGACCTGCTGGATGCCCAGTTTGAAGAACGCGATGCCGAACGCGCCCTGCTTTTGGCGCAGGATGAATTGAAGGCCGCCGAATCCCAATCGGATTTGCGGGAACGGGCCCTGCAGCGTCAGAAGGATTTGCTGGACCGTGGCGTAGGTGCGACCGCCAGCGTTGAAGAGGCCGAATTGGCCGAGGCCTCGGCCCGGCAAACCGTGTTGTCGCGCCGTATCGCTTTGGCGCAGGCCGAGTCCCGCGTAGATCAGGCGACGACGTTGCTGGCGCGGGCCCGTATCGCTTTGGAATCGGCCGAACGCGATCTGGAAGACATGACCATCCGCGCCCGGTTCGACGGGACGCTGACGGGTGTCACGCTGGTTGAAGGGCGCCTGGTCACGGCCAATGAAAAGCTGGCCGAACTGGTCGACCCGTTTGCTCTGGAGGTCGCGTTCCGCGTTTCGACCGCGCAATACGTGCGGTTGCTGGACGATCAGGGCAAGCTGATCCCGGCACCGGTGACCATCTCGCTTGAGGTGACGGGCACGGACCTGAGCGCCACCGGTCGGATCAGCCGCGACAGCGGGTCGGCCGGCGAGGGCCAGACCGGCCGGTTGATCTATGCCCGGCTTGATGCCGCGCCGGGGTTCAAGCCCGGCGATTTCGTGACCGTTTCGGTCGAGGAACAGCCGCTGGATAATGTCGTGCGTCTCCCGTCTTCGGTTCTGGATGCGCAAGGCACCGTGCTGGTGCTGGGCGACGACGACCGGCTGGAAACGCTCCCGGTCGAGCTGGTACGCCGGCAAGGGGACGAAGTTCTGCTGCGCGGCGCCGGGCTGGAAGGGCGCGAAGTCGTGGTGGGTCGGACCCCGCTGCTGGGGTCGGGGGTCCGCGTGCGCCCGGTTCGCATCGAAGACAGCGCCGCGGTCGAGCCGGACATGGTCGAGCTGACGGACGAGCACCGCGCGCGGTTGGTGGCGCAGGTCGAGGCCAGCGACCGCATGTCCCAGGACGCCAAGACCCGTGTTCTTGCTCAGTTGAGCGAGGCGAAGGTGCCGTCGTCTCTGTTGCGGCGGCTTGAAAACCGGGCCGGGGGATAGGCGCCATGATGCGCGAGATCCCGGGCGCGGCCAGCGGCATCCTCAGCTATTTTACGCGTCACCGGACCATTGCCAACCTTCTGCTGGTGGTCATGCTGGTCCTTGGCGCGGCTTCGGCGCCGAACATGCGGGCGCAGTTCTTTCCAGACGTGATCCTGGAACGGGTCAATGTCAACGTCGAATGGGATGGTGCGGGGCCCGAGGATGTGGACAACGGGATTGTCCAGATCCTTGAACCTGCATTGCTGGCGGTCGAAGGCGTTGCCAGCACCGAGTCGACCTCCCGCGAAGGATCGGCCCGCATCGCGCTGGAATTTGAACCTAACTGGGACATGAGCCGCGCCGTCGAAGAAGTGCGCACCGCGGTCGACAGCGTGACCAACCTGCCGGAGGATGCCGAAGAACCGTCCATCCGGCGTGCCGCTTGGCGAGACCGGGTGACGGATGTTGTCCTCACCGGCCCGATCGAGACCGGGCAGCTGGCCAAATTCACAGATGAGTTGATCAATCGGCTGTTCGCTGCCGGTGTGACGCGGACCACGATCCGCGGCCTTGCCGCCCCACGCATCGTGGTCGAGGTTCCCACCGCGCAGTTGATCGCCAACGACATCACCCTGTCCGAGATCGCCTCGGCGGTTGCGGCCGAGGTCACGGCCAATCCGGCCGGGGACGTGACCGGCGCAAACGCCCGGATCCGCACCGGTGTCGAAAAGCGCACCCCGGAAGAGATCGAGCGCATCGCTTTGCGCACCTATCCGGACGGGTCCAAGCTGGTGGTCGGCGATGTCGCGCAGATCCGGGTCGAGGGCGTTACTCGCAATCGCAGCTATTTCGTGGGCGAGAACCCGGCCATGTCCGTCCGGGTGGACCGGTCGAACCTGGGTGACGCGATCGACATTCAGCACACGGTCGAGGATGTGGTGGCCGAGATGCAGGCGAGCTTGCCGGATGGTATCTCGGTCGAGCTGATCCGTACCCGGGCGCAGGCCATTACCGACCGGTTGGACATTCTGATCGACAACGGGCTGGTCGGGCTGGGCTTGGTGGTGTGCCTGCTGTTCCTGTTCTTGAATGCGCGCATCGCTTTCTGGGTGGCGGCCGGTATCCCGGTTGCGATGTCGGCGGCCATCGCCTTCATGTATATCGGCGGGCTGTCGATCAACATGGTCTCGTTGTTCGGCCTTATCATCACGCTGGGTATCGTGGTGGATGATGCGATCGTAGTGGGGGAACACGCCGATTTCCGGGCCCGCCGGCTGGGCGAGCCACCGGTCGTTGCCGCCGAGCGCGCCGCCCGGCGCATGGCGATGCCGGTTTTGCGGCCACGGTCACGACCGTGATCGCCTTTTCGGTCTGACCGCCATTGGCGGACGGTTCGGAGAGCTGATCCGGGACATTCCCTTTACGGTGATCGCTGTACTGATCGCCTCGTTGATCGAGTGTTTTCTGATCCTGCCGAACCACATGGCGCATGCCATCGCACATTCGGCCAAGGAACACTGGTATGACTGGCCCAACCGGGTTGTGAACAGGGGTTTTCGCTGGGTGCGCGACACTCTTTTCCGACCTTTGGTGGCGTGGGCAATCTGGGCGCGATACGTGGTCGTGGCCCTGATGATCGCCATTCTGGCCAGCCAGATAGCGCTGTTCATCAAGGGCGACGTCAATTGGCGGTTTTTCAACGCGCCCGAGCGGGGCTCGGTCACCGGCAATTTCATCATGGCCGAAGGCGCTACCCGCGCCGACACGATCGAAATGATGCACATTCTGCAGCGCGCCACCGAAGAGCTGGGCCAGATATACGAAGAACGCCACGGTCGCAACCCGATCGACTATGTTCTGGCCGAGATCGGGGGCAGTGCCGGCTATGGTCTGTCCGCCGCCGATGGCAAGGATGGCGATTTGCTGGGCGGTATCTCGATCGAGCTGATCGATGCCGACCTGCGACCTTATTCCAGCTTTGAATTCGTGGGCGAGCTGCAGGAATTCGTTCCGCGCCATCCCAAGGTCGAATTGCTGACGTTCCGCGGCTGGCGCTCGGGTCCGGGTGGTGATGCCATCGACGTGCAGCTTTTCGGCGCGGACGTGAACACACTGAAATCCGCGTCCGAGGCCCTGCAGGCGGAACTGTCGAAATACCCCGAGGTTTCAGCGCTGGAAGACAATCTGGCCTATGACAAGGAAGAATACATTCTGGATCTGACGGCACAGGGTGAGGCGTTGGGTTTCCGCATCGAGACATTGGGCAGGGTTCTGCGTCACCGTTTGAACGGGATCGAGGCGGCGACATTCCCCGACGGTCCTCGCAGCGCCGAGATCCGGGTCGAACTGCCCGAAGGCGAGCTGACCGCAGATTTCCTGGAACGCACGTTGATGCGGTCACCGGACGGGGTCTATGTCCCGCTGGCTGACATCGTCTCGGTCAAGCGCGAGTCGGGGTTCTCGACGGTGCGCCGGGAAAATGGCCTGCGGGTGATCGCAGTGAACGGGGACATATCCGAGGATGACCCGGCCCAGGCCGCGGAAATCACCCGCGCCATGCGCGAGGAAGTCCTGCCTGATATCGCCGCCGAGTATCAGGTCGAGTGGCGCATGGCCGGTCTGAGCGAACAGGAGGACGAGTTCCTGACCGAGGCGCGTACCGGTCTGATCCTGTGCCTGACCGGAATCTACCTTGTTCTGGCGTGGATCTTCGCCAGTTGGACAAGGCCGCTTGTGGTGATGGCGATCATTCCCTTTGGACTGGTCGGCACCATCTGGGGGCATTACATCTGGGGCGTTCCGCTAAGCATGTTCACGGTCGTCGGCCTGTTGGGCATGACCGGGATCATCATCAATGATTCGATCGTTTTGATAACGACCATTGATGGGTATCAGCAGGATCGCGGGCTGGTGCCCTCGATCATAGAAGGCACCGCTGACCGGTTGCGGCCGGTGATGCTGACCACGCTGACGACGGTGATGGGGCTGGCCCCGTTGCTGTACGAAGGGTCGCAGCAGGCGCAATTCCTCAAACCCACGGTGATCACGCTTGTCTACGGGCTCGGGTTCGGCATGGTGCTGGTGCTGCTCCTGGTTCCCGCGTTGCTGGCGATCCTGAGTGATATTTCTCGCCCGATGACTGCGATGCGCCGCGCCTTGCGGGCGCCAGACAAGGTGGTCCGGGTCGCGGCCGCGGGGACGGGCGGGGCGATGTTCCTCTGGCTGCTGGTCACGATGGTCTGGCCGGTTATGGCCGGCGCGCCGCTGGGTGTGCTGTCCGGGCTGTACGGCGGCGAGGACGGTCTGGCGTTGCTGAGAATGGGGCTGGGAGCGTTCGCGGCCGGTGCGGTTGCCATTCTGGCCGTCAGCCTGATCGTGTCCGGGGCGCTTTATGTCAGGCTTTCATCCCGGGCCAGTGCCTGAGACAGAAGGTCGGGCACCCGGGCGCTCATGGCAAGGCCGCGGTCCAGCACCTGCCGGATTGGAAACCAACGCGCATCCTGCGCATCATCCGCTGCGACCGGAGTGCCGGATCCGAAGCGGCAGGACACGCCGACCAGCAAATAGTGGGCGGTGATCTGTCCGGCCGAATCCCGGACCAGCAGATCAAGGTTGCCCAGATATGCCTGCGGGGTTGCTTCGATACCGGTTTCTTCCATCAACTCGCGCGCGGCGGCCTGCAAGACGGTTTCGCCCCACTCCACATGGCCGCCCGGAAATCCCCAGAGACCGGCATCGGGGGCCTTGCTGCGTTGCACCAGCAGGACATGGCCCTGATCTACGACAACCGCCAGTGCGCCGATCCGGGGAACCTGCTGCATCCGCTCAGCCCGCGCTGCAGCCCAGAATGTCGACCGCGTGTTTGGTCCCCAGAACCGTGATCCGCACGGCGGACCGGTCCAGCGCAAAGGGCTGACCGTCTGGGCTGATCACCTCGGACGTGGCGGTCAGCCGGTTGCCTTGCCGCTTGGTTTCAGTCTGCGAGGCCCACAGGGCCGGGTTCCCCGGTTCGATCACCGCAAGTTCGGCGCCACCGGCCGAGGGCATGTCGATCTGTACCTGAACCTGCAAACCGTCCGCGGTCGGGCTCAGGCGACAGGCCGCGCTGGTAACGCCAGCCTCGCGTGCAGAGAAGGGCCGTTGCGCCAGCGCAGCCGCAATCGCCGGATTTCTTGCTGCGCCGGCGTCCAGTTCGTGGTCAAATTTCAGCGATGCGGGAATGCAGACATCCTTGCACACTCCCAGATCGACCTCGCCGCGCAACCGGACCGGTTTGGATGCGTCCTTGGGCGTAATCCGAACCGGCAACACCAGCTGGGTTTCATAGCCGATGGACTTCAGGCCGTTCTGGTCAAAGACATGCGGCGTGGGCCAGGTGATCGCAACCGCGCCGACATTGCCGGAGCGGCGCCAGTCGAATTCAGGCGGAATGCCGGCGTCACCGGGGGCCCGCCAATAGGTCTTCCATCCGGGTTCCAGATCCAACCGGATCGCGGTGAGATAGGTTCCATCCTCGGATTGGCCGCCATCGATCACGTCCAGCCGGACGATCGAGTCGATCGATTGCCCCTGCGCAGGTGCGGCCAGGGCCAGACAAGCTGAAACAACGGTCAGGACGGGTTTGAACAGCGATCTCATGATCCATACATGCGACTTGCGGGCAGGTTTGCCAAGTCACGTTCTGGTCACCGGCAGAAATCGCGGGATTTCAGGCGTGATCCCTTGCCAATCCGGGTTCCGCAAGGTCATTGTAAGGGAATAAGCCGCACGAGTTTTTGATGGATCTGACTGGAAAACTGTTGATTGCGATGCCCGGCATGGGCGATCCGCGCTTTGATCATTCAGTGGTGTATCTGTGCAGCCACGGCGATGACGGCGCGATGGGTCTGATCGTGAACAAACCGTCGGATTTGCGGATCAAGACGCTGCTTGAACAGTTGAACATCGCGTGCCGCATCCCGGTTGTCGGAGAACGCCTTGTGCATTTTGGTGGTCCCGTCGAATTGTCCCGGGGGTTTGTGCTGCACAGCGCGGACTACGACGCAAATCTGCATTCGCTGCACGTGGCCGGCGATTTCAGCATGACAGCGACGCTGGACGTGCTCGAAGATATCGCTTCTGGCAAGGGGCCGCTGAACTCGATGCTGATGCTGGGCTATTCGGGATGGGGGCCGGGGCAGCTGGAAGATGAGATCGCGGCCAATGGCTGGTTGACGACCGATGCCACATCGAAACTGGTTTTTGACGTTGCCGACGACGAAAAGTGGGAGGCCGCCTTGGCTACGCTGGGTGTCGATCCGCTGACGCTGTCGGCCAGCGCCGGTCGGGCCTGATCAGGAATTGCGCGGCGCCGCGGCCCGGCGCAGGCGGTCGTTGATGGCCGCCCCCACGCCCTCGGAAGGGATCGGGCTGACGGCAATCGGCCGCCCCGTACCGTCCAGCTCGTGCAGATACGCAAACAGGTTTGCCGCCGCTTCGATCAGGTCACCCCTGGCAGACAGGTTGCGGTCGCAATCGACATTGCCAAATCCCAGCAGCAGCTCGTCCCCGCGCCGCTCGCTGGCGTTCAGCCGCACCGGTGCTTCCGGAGCATAATGTGACAGCAACTGCCCCGGAGCGGTCAGCAGATCTCCGGGCTTGTGGCGGGTCAGGCGCGTGCCAAGAACTGTTTCGATCTGCTCCAGAGCGACACCGCCGGGCCGCAGCAAAGCGGGGCTGCCGGCCAAGCCCACGATGGTCGATTCCAACCCGACTGAACAGGGTCCGTCATCCAGTACGGCGGCGATCCGACCGTCCAGACCGGCGCGCACATGCGCCGCAGTGGTCGGGCTGATCCGACCGGAGGGGTTTGCCGATGGGGCAGCGACGGGTCCGTCAACTGCGTTCAGCAATGCGCGCGCGGTTGGGTGGGCGGGCACCCGCACGGCCAGCGTCTCCAGTCCCGCCGTCACCAGCGAGGACACGCCATGCCCTGCGCGCAGCGGCAGCACCAGTGTCAGCGGACCGGGCCAGAACGCAGCTGCCAGTTGTTCGGCATTGTCCGACCACTCGACATAGCGTTTGGCGGCCTCGACCGAGGCGACATGCGCGATAAGCGGGTTGAAACTGGGTCGTCCCTTGGCGGCGTAGATCGCGGCGACTGCCTCGCCGTTGCGGGCGTCGCCGCCCAGCCCGTAGACGGTCTCGGTCGGGAAGGCGACCAGCAGTCCCTGACGCAGCAGGTCGGCCGCGGCTGCAATCCCGGCGGGATCAGCATCCAGATATTGCGTGCTGTTGGGGATCATGGGTGGTGACGCGGCGTTTTGGTTGCTTGCAACAGGGGGACGGATAGGTAATCGAACAAGCTTAAATGAATACCGGCGCGGGCCATGGATTCCAAGCCCGCCATTGCGACCGACACACGATTTCCGGGGGAAACCATGCCATATCGCGCTCCTGTCACTGATTACGAGTTCCTGATGGACAAGGTGGTGGGGTTCAAGGACGTCGCCGCGACCGAGAAATTCGCCGAGGCCACCCCGGACGTGGTCAGCGCCATTCTGTCCGAGGCCGGCAAGATGTGCGAAGAGGTGATGGCCCCCCTGCAGCGCCCCGGCGATCTGCACCCCGCGCGACTGGAAAACGGGGTTCTGCGGACCTCGCCCGGCTATGCCGATGGCTGGAAGGCGATCGCCGAGGGTGGCTGGATCGGCATGAGCGGTGACCCCGAATACGGCGGCATGGGCCTGCCCATGACCGTGACCACCGCCGTCAACGAGATGATGAGCGCCGCCTGTCTGTCGCTGCAGCTGGCCCCGTTGATGAGCCAGGGTCAGATCGAGGCGCTGGAACACCACGCCAGCGAAGAGCTCAAGGCGCTGTACCTGCCCAAACTGATGTCGGGCGAATGGTCGGGCACGATGAACCTGACCGAACCGCAGGCCGGGTCTGACGTCGGCGCGCTGACGTCCAAGGCCGAACCCAACGGCGATGGTACCTATGCGATCACCGGGCAGAAGATCTACATCTCGTGGGGCGACAATGATTTCTGCGAGAATGTCTGCCACCTGGTTCTGGCCCGTCTGCCCGATGGCGCGCCGGGGACCAAGGGGATTTCCTGTTCCTGGTGCCCAAGTTCATCCCCGATGAAAACGGTAATCCGGGCGTGGCGAATGACCTGAAGGTGGTGTCGTTGGAACACAAGATGGGACTGCATGGCTCGCCCACCTGCGTGATGCAGTATGACGGCGCCAAGGGCTGGCTGGTGGGCCAGGAACACAAGGGCATGGCCGCCATGTTCACGATGATGAACAACGCGCGCCTCGGCGTCGGCGGGCAGGGCGTGGGCGCGGCCGAGGGCTCCTATCAGCACGCGTTGGCCTATGCTCTGGAACGCAAGCAGGGCAAGACGCCTTCGGGCACGATCATCGATCATGCCGATGTGCGCCGGATGCTGATGGACATGCGGGCCGACCTGTTCGCCGCCCGTGCGATCATGCTGGCCAATGCCGCGGCCATCGACATGGCCAAGGCCACCGACAACGCCGACTGGGCCGCGCGGGCGGCCCTGCTGACCCCGATCTGCAAGGCTTTCGGCACCCAGACCGGCATGCGCGTGGCCGAGACCGGCCTGCAGGTGCATGGCGGCATGGGGTATGTCGAGGAAACCGGCGCCGCGCAGTATTACCGCGATGTTCGCGTCACCGCGATCTACGAGGGGACCAACGGCATTCAGGCCATGGACCTTGTCGGCCGCAAGATGATGGACGGGGGCGAAGCCGCCGCCCGCCTGCTGGACGAGATCGAAGATCATGCCGAGCGCGCCCGCGCCACCGTGCCCGAGCTGGCCGGCCCGGTATGGGAGGCGACTGAATCCCTGCGCGAGGCGACCGAGTGGCTGGTGGCGCAAGAGGACATGAACAATCGCTTTGCCGGGGCCGTGGCCTATCTGAACGCCTTTGCCCGCGTGCTGGGTGCGCATTACCACCTGATCGCCGCTTTGGCCGATCCGGATGGTCCGCGCGCCAAGCTGGCGCGGTACTACATCACCGCGCGCCTGCCGGAATACGCGGGCCTGCTGGATCAGGCGCAGATCGGTGCCAAAGACCTGTTCGCGCTCAGCGCCGACGAACTGGCCGCGTGATGGACGGCGCGCGGCCTCCGGCGTTTCGCCATCCCTGGCCCGAGCCGCCCGCGCCCGGACAAGCCACCGAGATCGCCGAGGGCGTGCTTTGGATGCGCCTGCCGCTGCCGATGGCGCTGGACCACGTCAATGTCTACGCGCTGGATGACGGCGATGGCTGGACGGTGATCGACACCGGGATTTCATCGAAAAAGACGCGCGGCCTGTGGTCCGACCTGATGGCCGGGCCGCTTGCGGGCAAGCCGGTGACCCGGGTGGTGGTTACGCATCACCACCCCGACCACGTCGGAAATGCCGGGTGGTTCCAGTCGGAGCACGGCGCCGATCTGGTTTCGAGCCGTACCGCATGGCTGTTTGCGCGAATGCTGACGCTGGACGTGCAGGAGAGCTGGCCGGAAGAGACGCTGGAATTCTACCGCAGCGCCGGCATGGCCCCCGAGATCCTGGCCAAGCGCATGTCCGAGCGGCCCTTCAATTTTGCCGACACGGTCTATCCGATGCCTCTGGGCTTTGTCCGCATCAAGCAGGGCGACGTGATCCGTATGGGCGGGCGGGACTGGGACGTGCATATGGGCAATGGCCATGCCCCCGAACACGCCACGTTCTGGAGCCGCGACGACAACCTGGTGATCTCGGGCGACCAGATCCTCAGTTCGATCAGCCCGAACCTGGGCGTCTATGCCACCGAGCCGATGGCTGACCCGGTGTCCGACTGGCTGGAGGCCTGTGAGCGCCTGCAACAGCTGGCACGGCCCGATCAGGTGGTGTTGCCGGGCCACAAGCTGCCCTTCATCGGCCTGCCGATCCGCATGAAGCAACTGATCGAGAACCATCACGGCGCTCTTGCACGCCTGCTGGACGATCTGGACGCGCCCAAGGCGGCCTCGGATTGTTTCGTGACCCTGTTCAAACGTCCGATCCGCGACGGCGAATACGGTCTTGCGCTGGTCGAAGCGGTTGCGCATCTGAACCAACTTTATCACACTGGAGCCGTGACCCGGGCGCGCCGTGAGGACGGCGCATGGGTGTATCAGCGCAAAGGTTGAGACGATGCAGGACAAGATCGAAACCTCGGCCGAGGCCGCCGAAGCGGCGGCTCTGCCCCGGTGCTATGAGGTTCATGCTGACCCGGACAGCACGTCGGGCACCAAGGATCTGCCCGAACCCCTGCGCCAGCCGGTCGACAGCAAAAGCCCCGCCCAATGGGCGTATGAGCGGCTGATCCTGTACATCCAGAACTTCGAGCAGACCCTCGATGCCGATCACGAGGTCGCCATGGGCTTTACCGGCGGTGACGCCGGGGTGATGCGGATCGAGGGGATGGGATATTTTGACCCCGACGTGATCACCTTCTACGGCTCGGACGGTTCGGGCGCACGCACCCAGCTGGTGCAGCATGTCAGCCAGCTGAACGTCATGCTGCGCGCCCTGCCCAAAACGGTCGAGGACAAGCCCGCCAACCGGATCGGCTTTCGCCTGGCCGCCAAGCTTGAGGAAAGCTGAGCGTCACGCTTGCAATTCACATCTGCGCGGCCTTGAATGAATTCAGCATTCAAAGGGGCCGGCGTGTCACATTTCTCAACCGTAACAGATGCCTATCTCGGGGCCTGGGTCCGACGCCGGACCTTTGTTCCCATCTATCTGGCGGTGCGTCTGCTGCTCATCGCGCTGATCGCACCCGGCGTGGCCTTCACCGTGAACCTGGCGGTGATGCTGTCCGATCAAACTGCGCTGACCGATCAGGACATCGCCATGTTCATCCTGTCGCCGGTTGGCTTCGTGGCGGCGGTGGTCATTCTGGGCCTGTTCCTGTTGGCCGAGGTGTTCGTCTTTTCGGTCATGGCCGGATCGCTCAGGATGGGCGAGAGCGACCCGTGGCGGGCCGGCGGGTCGGCGCTGCGATTGATCCTGTCGCGCCTGCCGACGCTGTTTTCCTTCGCGGTGCGCTTCATTCTGCGGGTGCTTGTTCTAGCGGTGCCTTTCGTGGCGGTCGCGGGCCTGATCGCGTGGTGGACGCTGACCGAATACGACATCAACTATTACCTGACCTTCCATCCGCCCGCCTTCCAGGTGGCCGTCGCGCTGATCGGGCTGGTGGTGCTGGCGTTGGCCTGGGTGCTGATCCGCCGCCTGTCGGCCTGGGCGCTCGCCCTGCATCTGGTGCTGTTCGAGGGAATTGCGCCTTCGGACGCCTTCGCCGAAAGCGCCCGCCGAATGGAGGGCAAACGCGGCCGGTTGAAGATCGAACTGGCACGGTGGCTGGCCATACGTCTGGCGATTGCTGCGCTGATTGCCGCCGTGGCCAGCCTGTTGTTCCACCTTGTACCTCTCGAACAGGGCACGAACCTGCGGTTTGCCCTGACGCTCAGCCTGCTGGTGGCCGGGCTGTGGTCTCTGGCCGGATTGGTGCTGGCGGCTGTGGCGCTGGGCGCGCTGGCGGTTCTGCTGGATGGGTTTTTTGAACCTCGCGCGGCAGAGCTTCCCCATCCCGAAGCCGGAAATCTGCGCGCCCCGGTTCTGGTGACCGTTGCCGCGGCAATCGTGGCCCTGCTGGCCGGGATCTGGTTCAGCCAGGACGTCCTGGACCAGATATCGGCACCCGATCATGCCGACGTGATCGGCCACCGGGGCGCGGCGGCGCTGCGGCCGGAAAACACGATGGCTGCGGTGCTGAAGGCCATCGAAGACGGGGCCGACTGGGTCGAGATCGACGTACAAGAAAGCGCCGACGGCGAGGTGATCGTGGCCCATGACAGCGACTTCATGAAGCTGGGCGGGGTCAATCTGAAGGTCTGGGATGCCACGATGGAGGATGTGGCGCAGATCGATATCGGCAGCTGGTTCGACCCCGAATATGCCGATCAGCGCACTCCGACCCTGCGTGAGGTTCTGAAGGCAGCGAAGGGCAAATCCAAGGTCATCATCGAACTGAAATACTATGGCCATGATGTCGACCTTGAAAACCGCGTGGCTGCCATCGTCGAAGAATTCGGGATGGAGCAGGACATCGCCACGATGTCGCTCAAATACCCGGCGGTGCAGAAGATGAAAGCGTTGCGCCCGGACTGGCGCGCCGGCGTTCTGGCTGCCACGGCGGTGGGCGATCTGACCGGGCTGGAGGGCGATTTCGTCGCGGTGAATGCCGGGATGGTCACGCCCGGGCTGATCCGCTCGGTCCATGATGCAGGCAAGGATATCTATGTCTGGACGGTGAATGACCCGCTGCAGATGTCGTCGATGGCCTCGATGGGTGTCGACGGTCTGATCACCGACCGCCCCGCCATGGCGCGTGAAGTGCTGCGTGTCCGCGCGGAAATGGAACCGGGCGAGCGCTTGCTGCTGTGGCTGGCCACGACCTTCGGCCTGTCGGTCGATACCGAGGCGATGCGCGATGAAAGCCCCTAGCTTCGGTCTTTTGCTCGCCTGCCTTGCCGGGTCGGCTTCGGCGCAGGATCTGATGCGCGGCGTCGAGATGCCCGCGCATCGGGCTTTGATCGCGCAATCGGTTGGGCAACCATTGAGCGCGTTTGAAACCGATGGCTGCTCGGGGGGCATGTCGTCCAGCTGGCGGCTGGTGGCAGATACCTTTCCCAGATTTCGCGCCGTTTACGAAAGCCACCCGCCGTGGGAATCCTGCTGCGTGACTCATGATCGCGCGTATCACACCGCCGGGGGCGCCACGTCCGCCGACGCCAGTTTTGACGCCCGGCTGGAGGCTGACCGCGCCCTGCGCGCCTGCGTCAAGGAATTCGGAGCCGTGCATGCGCAGGACTATGCCACGCAGTACGACATGACGCCCGAGCAGGTGACGTCGGCCATGTCGATCACCGCCGAGGCGATGTTCATGGCCGTCCGATTCGGAGGTGGCCCCTGCACCGGCCTGCCGTGGCGGTGGGGCTTTGGGTATCCCGGCTGCTCGGTTTTTGCCACCGATGAGGCTGCGGGCGACTGAACTCGGGCACCTGCGCGCGATTGACGTCGTGACAGGCCGGAAAATATGATTTATCCAAACCGGCAAACACGCGAATTGGGAATCTTTCGAAATGGCTGAACACAAGCACGGCGAGATGGACATCACCGTCCAGACCAAAACCTTCAACGGGTTCATCAAATTCACCACCTACAGCGTCGTGGTGATCTGCTTCATTGCCCTGTTTCTTGCGATCTTCGGGGCATAAGCCGGACTGACGGGTCATGTTTCGCATCTTGATTGCCTGCCTGCTGGCAGTGACCGTCGCAGGCTGTGCCACGTCGCAGCGCCCTCAGGCCGACCAGTCCGAGATCGTTGCGCGATCCTACCGTGACCCGGGGCCCTCAACGCTGACCCTGTACACGATGATCAACACGCGTACGGGGTCTGGCGCGCATACCTCGCTGATGATCAGCGCCAGCGAGCGGGTAATTTTCGACCCCGCCGGGTCGTTCCGCGCCGACGTGGTGCCGATCAAGGATGACGTGCTGTATGGCATCACCCCCGCGGTCGAGCGTGCCTATCGCAGCTCGCACGCACGCGAAACGCATTATGCGCGCATCCAGACCATCCAGGTGACCCCCCAGCAGGCCGAGATCGCCTATCAGCTGGCCAAACAGTCCGGACCGGTTCCGGGCGCCTACTGCGCCAACTCGACGGCTCGGCTGCTGCAGCAGGTTCCCGGGTTCGAGCAGATCCAGACCACCTTCTACCCGGTCAAGTTGTCCGATCAGTTCGGGCAGATTCCGGGGGTCGTCACGACCGAATATCGTGAAAACGACAGCGCCGATCTGCAGGCGGGGCTGGCGGCCAACAACGCCGCGCTCAACCAGCTGGAAGCGGCTTCAACCAACTAGGTACAGCAGACCATACAGCGTGCCGGCCCCGGCAAAGATGGCGGCCAGCACGTTCTTGGTGATCAACCCGACGCTCAGGGCAACCACGGCCGAGGCCATGCGCGGCAGGTCCGGCTGGCCCTCGGTGGCCGTGGGCCACATGACCAGAGGGGCAATCAGGGCCGGCAGGATGGCCACCGCCGTATAGCGTAGATGCCGCAGCAACCATGGCGGCAACGGACGGTCTCCGACAAAGCCGATGAACACGAAGCGCAGGGCATAGCTGCCGATCGCCAGCCCGACGATGATCGTCCAGACCGTTGTCTGATCGGGGGTGGTCATAACGCCACCTTTCTGCGTTCCAGCATCACTTCGGCCTGCGCACCGGCCATCATGCCCGCGCAGCCCGCGATCAGCAGGCCAAGATTGTAGGGGATTGCCACGCATAGCAGCGACACGACGATGGCGACCAGAGCCGCGACCACATGGGCCGGAGTGCGCATCATCGGGCCGATCATGGCCAGAAAGGTGATCGGCAGCGCGAAATCCAGTGCCCAGCTATCCGGGATCTGCGTTCCCAGGTAGGCGCCAATAAAGGTTGCCAGTACCCACATGGGCACCAGCGGCGAAACCGACCCCATGAAATAGGTCATGCGCTGCGGAACCGACATGTCCGGTTCCTTTTCGAACTGGACGATCGAGCAGGCATAGGATTGGTCGACCGTAAGATAGGCGGCAAAGGCCCGTTGCCACAGGGGCGCCGCGCCCAGATAAGGCGTCAAAGACGCTGAATACATGGCCATCCGCAGGTTCACGGCCAGTGCCGAAACCAGAATGATGGCCGTGGGTGTGCCGTCCTGCAGCAGCTGCAGCGATGCAAACTGCGCGGCGCCGGCAAATACGGCTGCGGTGAACACCATGGTCTGCAGAATGCTCAGGCCCGCCTCGGTCGCGAAGACGCCGAACAGGGTGCCGAAGGGCACCGCCACGAAGATGAACGGGGTCCCGTCGCGAAAACCCTGCCAATAGTATGACTTGGATGTGGAGGTTGCCATGGCTAGATCCTATGGTGGTCTGCGCAGCAGTAGCGGGTCAGCGAGAGGGTTGCAATTGGCCACCGAAACCGATCTGTCGGAATACATCATCGCCCCCGATCCCGGCGCGGCGCGGTTGACCCGCGCGGTCGAGGGGGTGGACCAGAACGGTGAGGTCAGCCGCATCTCGGTTGTCGAGGAGCGCCCGCTGACGATCTTCCTCAATTCGCAAGAGATCGTGACGGCCATGACTATCGGCGATTACCCGGAATACCTGGCGCTGGGCTTTTTGCGCAACCAGGGCATGTTGCGCCCCGATGACGAGATCACGCGGGTCGATTACGATGACGATCTGGAAACCGTCGTGGTGCGCACGACCCGCGAAACCTCGTACGAGGACAAGCTGAAGAAAAAGACCCGCACCAGCGGCTGCGCGGTGGGCACGGTGTTCGGCGACATGATGGAGGGGCTGGAGGGCGTGCGCCTGCCGCAGGTTCAGGTGCGCACCTCGTGGCTGTATGATGTGGCGGCCAAGATCAACCGCACGCCGTCGCTGTACCTGCAGGCCGGGGCGATCCACGGCACGGTTCTGTGCCGTGAGAGTCGCCCGCTGGTCTATATGGAGGACGTGGGCCGCCACAACGCGGTGGACAAGATCGCGGGCTGGATGTTGTCCGAAGGCGAGGCGTCCGGCGACAAGATCCTGTACACCACCGGGCGGCTGACCTCGGAAATGGTGATCAAGACGGCGATGATGGGCATCCCGGTTCTGGCTTCGCGGTCCGGCTTTACCGCGTGGGGCGTCGAAATCGCGCGCGAGGTCGGCCTGACCCTGATCGGCCGGATGCGCGGCCAACGTTTCGTCTGCCTGTCGGGCGAAGACCGGCTGCTGCGCGACGCGGACCCGGCCACCGTCCCGGTCGAGGACAGGAAGCATCGAAGGAAAAGCGCCGATGGAAGTTGAAGCATCACGCCCCCTCGGCGTCATACTGGCCGGAGGTCTGGCCACGCGGATGGGCGGCGGAGACAAAGGGTTTCTGCAACTGGGGGGGCAAAGCCTGTTGGCGCATGTGATCGACCGGTTGGCGCCGCAGGTGGCCGGGCTGGCGCTGAACGCCAATGGCGACCCTGCGCGCTTTGCCGATCTTGGCCTGCCGGTCCTGCCGGACAGCATCGCGGGTTACGCCGGGCCGTTAGCGGGCGTTCTGGCCGGGTTGGATTGGGCGGCGGGGCAGGGCGCTGATTGCATCGTCACCGCTGCCGCCGACACGCCGTTCTTTCCGCGCGATCTGGTCGAGCGGCTGACGCGGGCGGCGCAGGGGCAGGCTCATCCGCTGGCTCTGGCCACCACGCCGCGCACCGGTGACGAGGCGCTGAAATCGGGCGGTGGCCGCCGGGTGAACCGGCACCCGACCTTCGGCCTGTGGCCCGTCGCTCTGCGCGACGATCTGCGCGCGGCCCTGACGGACGGGTTGCGCAAGGTGGTCCTGTGGACCGACCGCCATGACGGGCGCGAGGCGCTGTTTCCGGCCGACCCGTTCGATCCGTTCTTCAACGTCAACACGCCCGAAGATCTGATCCGGGCGCAGCACCTGTTGGAGCGGGCATGAGGGTCTACGGCGTCACCGGCTGGAAGAATGCGGGCAAGACCGGGTTGGTCGAGAGGCTGGTTGCCGAGATCACCGGGCGCGGGTTCAGCGTCTCGACCGTCAAACACGCTCACCACGCGGTTGACGTCGACCAGCCGGGCACCGACAGCCACCGCCACCGAACAGCCGGGGCGTCAGAGGTTCTGCTGGCATCCAGCCGCCGCATCGCCGTGATGCAAGAGCTGCGCGGCGCGCCCGAGCCGCTGTTGGACGACCTTCTGGCGCGTCTGTCCCCGGTCGATCTGGTGCTGGTCGAGGGATACAAGCGCGCGCCGCACCCCAAGGTCGAGGCCTTTCGCGCCCAGCCCGGAAACCCGCTGATCGCCGCCGACGATCCGACGATCCGCGCGGTGGCCAGCGACACGCCGCTGGATCTGGACCGTCCGGTTTTTGACTTGAACGACACGCCTGCAATTGCCGATTTCATCCTGGCCGAGGTCGGCTTGGGGCCGCGGCCCAGCCCTGACCATGCCCGAGGACCGGACCATGCCAAAGATTGCGCCTCCACCGCTGAAAAACGACTGTTTCGCCCTGCCGCCGGGGGTCGAATGGACCCCGGTCGATGACGCGCTGGCCCTGCTGCGCGACCGGTTGCACCCGGTTGCCGGCGTCGAGACCCTGCCCGTTGGTCAAGCCTGCGGGCGCGTTCTGGCGCGGGACGTGATCGCGCAACGGTCGATCCGCCGCTGCCCAACACGGCAGTGGACGGGTACGGTTTTGCCGGTGGTCGGCCCGAGGGCCCGCATGTTCTGCCGCTGGCCGAGGGACGCGCGGCGGCGGGCGTGCCGTTTGCGGGGGCCGTGCCGGAGGGGCAGGCGCTGCGCGTTCTGACCGGCGCGCCGCTGCCCGAGGGGGTGGATACCGTCATTCTGGAAGAGGACGTGACCGTGCAGGACGGCCACATCGCCTTCAACGGTCCTTTGAAGGCTGGCGCCAACACGCGCAAGGCGGGCGAAGACGTGCAGGCCGGGGCCTTGGCTCTGTCTGGCGGGCGACGCCTGACGCCTGCCGATCTGGCGCTGCTGTCGGCGGTGGGCGTGGCCGAGGTCCCGGTCCGCACGCCCTTGCGCGTGGGGGTTCTGTCTACCGGCGATGAATTGCGTGATCCGGGTCAGGCCGCGGGGCCGGGCCAGATCTATGATGCGAACCGCCCAATGCTGTTGGCGATGCTGCAACGGATGGGTTTTGTGGCGGTCGATCTGGGCCGCGTGGGCGACGACCGGGCCGCGCTGCGGGACCGGTTGGACCAAGCTGCGCAACAGACCGACGCGATCCTGACCAGCGGCGGCGCTTCGGCGGGGACGAGGATCATGTCTCGGCCCTGCTGCGCGCGGCGGGGCCTTGCAAGAATGGCGCATCGCGCTGAAGCCGGGCCGCCCGCTGGCGCTGGGCCTGTGGCAGGGCACGCCGGTGTTCGGCCTGCCGGGCAATCCGGTGGCGGCGATGGTCTGCACTCTGATCTTTGCCCGGCCCGCGCTGGGCCTGATGGCGGGCGAGGGGTGGCGGCAGCCGCAGGGCTTTGACTTGCCCGCCGGGTTCGCCAAGAGCAAGAAACCGGGCCGCCGAGAATACCTGCGTGCCCGGGTCCGCGACGGCCGGGTCGAGGTGTTTCAATCGGAAGGATCGGGTCGCATCAGTGGGCTCAGCTGGGCCGAAGGGCTGGTCGAGCTGCCGGACGGCGCGCAAGACATCCAGCCCGGAGACCCTGTGCATTTCATACCCTATGGCAGTTTCGGCCTGTGACGGTTTCGGTCTCGTGCGGGTTTTCCCCTGATGAGCGCGCGCGGGCGGCCGCGCTGTTCTGGCAGGCGTTCTCGGGCAAACTGTCGCGCGTGATGGGTCCGGACGCCCGCGGCCTGGACTTTTTCGAACGGGCGCTGAACCCCGATTTCGCCTTGGTGGCGCGGGATGCGGATGGGCGGATGCTGGGGCTGGCCGGGTACAAGACCCGCGACGGCGGGCTGACGCAGGGCGGGCTGGCGGATCTGGCCCGGGTCTATGGCTGGTTCGGCGCCCTGTGGCGGGGCCTTGTCCTGAGCGTTCTGGAGCGCGACCTGAAGCCGGGCGTGTTCCAGATGGATGGCATATGCGTGGCGACCGAGGCGCGCGGGCAAGGTGTCGGGACCCTGCTGCTGCGGGCGATCAAGGACGAGGCCCGGAGGTTGGGCATGCACGAGGTGCAACTGGACGTGATCGACACCAACTCGCGCGCGCGGACCCTGTACGAGCGCGAAGGGTTTCAGGCGATCGGGCAGGACTATACCGGCCCGTTCAAGCATCTTTTCGGATTCAGTTCGGCCACGAAAATGCGGTGGGTCGTGCCCAACGGTGGCTAGTCGAACGTTCCGGCCACTCGGCCCAGCAGCATGAAGGCGCGCGCCGTGCGCGTGTCGCCCAAAGCGGTCAGGTCGGCGTCGCTGGCCTGAGGTTCGAACTCGGCGATCATGGTGTCGAAGCGGCGCAGGAAATGGTGCACCGCATCGCGAAAGATCGGGTCCTGTTTCAACCGCGCCGAGGTCAGCGCCAGGCACGACCGGTCGCGGATACCGCCCAACGCGGCGACCGCACGCCCGCGTTCGCCCTTGGAGAACTGGCGCCAGACCTCGGGGCGGGCCATGTCCGGACGCAGGTCGTCCATGTAGATGCCTTCCTGGCTGAGCAGAGTCAGCACGTCCTCGGCGGCCTGCACCAGTTGCGCGGTCTTGCGGTCCTTCATCGCGCGGCGCAGGGCGTTGAAGCCTTCGGTATCCTCGGCGGTTTCGGGAAAGTTCAGCGCGCGGATGAAAATGTCGGTGGGCAGAGGAGTCGTGATCTCTTCGGCCGGAGTGCCCAGTTCCAATGAGGTCTGGCCCGAGGGTGCCGCAGGTCTTGCCAGCGGCGCAAGATCCCGCCGCTTGCTGGAGAACGTGGCCAGCGTGCTTTGGGTGTGCCGGGCGGCCGCGGCGATTTCATCCAGTTTCCGGGCCACCGCGGGTTCGTAGGTGCTGGCCGACCGCTGTTGCTGCGATACATAGGCCTGCCGGATCGCGTCGATCGCGGTCTGCAGCCGGGCGCTTTCTTCGCGCATGATGCGGCTGGCGCGCATGGCCAGCGCTGCGACCCAGATCATCGCGACCGGCATGAACACCGCCAGCAGCATCACGATGAAACTGCCGGCCTGCGTCTGCTCGGGCAGCACAAGAAAGGCTACGGCCACCACCAGCCAGATCAGGCTGAGGGCCGCGGCCGCAATCTCGATCCCGGTGACGCTGGGGCGGCCCGGACGGTCATAGATGCCCAGCCAGGTGGGGCGTTTGCTGTCCGGATCAGGGTCTTGGCCCGACATGGCGCGCTCCGATCAGGCGTAGTGGATGCTCAGCACTTCGTACGAGCGCACGCCGCCGGGGGTGCGCACCTCGACGCTGTCGCCTTCTTCCTTGCCGATCAGGGCGCGGGCGATGGGCGATTTGATGTTCAGCAGGCCCTTTTCGATATTGGCTTCATGCTCGCCCACGATCTGCCAGGTCTTCTCCTCGTCGGTGTCCTCGTCCACCAAGGTGACCTTGGCGCCGAACTTGATCGCGCCCGACAGTTTGGTCGGGTCGATCACCTCGGCCAGCGACAGAACGCCTTCCAGTTCCTTGATACGGCCTTCGATGAAGCTCTGCTTTTCGCGGGCCGAGTGGTATTCGGCGTTTTCCTTCAGGTCGCCCAGTTCGCGCGCCGAGGCGATGGCCTCGATGATGGCGGGGCGTTCAACGGACTTGAGTTGCTTGAGCTCTGCCTCGAGCGCGGCAAAGCCCGCAGGCGTCATGGGGATCTTTTCCATATCTTCTTTTTTCCACGCACAAATTGAGTCGCCCCGCCGCATGAGACCAGCGTCGGGGCGAAAGATGGGTTGGCAATTACCTGACCCAAATATGGCGTGAAATGCAAGAGGCCAAGGGGTTTGGCCCCTGCAATCCGCAACTTAACGCCGTCGGGGCGGTGGGGGTTTCCGATTGTGCCGATGCCCCAGCAGATCACCGCGTTTCCAGCGATGCGCCTCGGCGCCGAACCAGAGCATTTCAATCATATTGAACGACCTCGAACTCGATACCGTTGTCATCGTCGAAATAGAACCGGTGGCCGGGTTCATAGTCGGCGTGGTTGTGGGGCTCGAAGCCCGCGGCGCGAACCTTGGCCTCGGTCGCGTCGATGTCCTCGACCAGCACGCCCACATGGTTCAGCCCGCCGACGATGTCATAGCTGCTTTCGCCCGACGGTTTGGGGTCGGCCGGGGCGTAAAGCGCCAGATAGGTATGCGCGCTGCCCACATGCACGGTATAGCCGCCCGCGATGGCCGGGCCTTCCCAGCGTGTCTTCCATCCGAATACGTCCTGCATCCAGGCGGCGGTCGCCTGCGGGTTGCGGACGGTGAAGTTCGTGTGTTCCAGCGTCGCCATCATGGGGTCTCCTTTTCATGTACAGGCTTGTTTCGACTCACCGTAATTCCTAAACCTAACTTTAGCTCAAGAGATTTTTTCGGGAGGAGATCATGCCCGCATCCGAAGGCCTTTCCATCGGCGCGTTGGCGCGTCGCACGGGGTTGGCGGTATCCGCCATCCGCTACTACGAGGCGCAGGGGCTGATTTCCCCCTGGCGCAATCCGGGTGGTCAACGGCGGTACCAGCGCGCCGACATCCGTCGGCTGAGTTTCGTGATGATCGCCCAGCAGTTCGGCCTGACCCTGCCCGAAATCCGCGAGGTTCTGGCCGGGCTGCCCGACAACCGCACGCCCACGCCGGCGGATTGGAAAAAGATCAGCGTCGGCCTGCGCGCGCATCTGGACCAGCGAATCGATACTCTGCTGCGTCTGCGCGACAATCTGGACGGCTGCATCGGCTGTGGCTGTCTGAGCCTTCCGAAATGCGCGCTCTACAACCCCGACGACCGGGCCAAGGCGCATGGTAGCGGTCCCAGGTACCTGATGGGTGACGCGCCCGAGGGCTGATCTGCCGCATTGCAGCAATGTTACGCCGTGTTTTGATTGACCAAGGTCTTTTCCAGCAGGTAATCAGCCGGGAAACAAAATTTCGCCGAGCCCGCGCCCCAGGCGCCAATTCGGATAGTTAGCGGAGGAGCCCACGATGGCCGAAATTGAACGCGAAGCGATGGAATACGACGTGGTGATCGTGGGCGCAGGCCCGGCGGGCCTGTCGGCGGCCATTCGTCTGAAACAGCTGGACGCCGACCTGAACGTGGTTGTGCTGGAAAAGGGCTCGGAAGTGGGCGCGCATATCCTGTCGGGCGCGGTGCTGGACCCGTGCGGTCTGGATGCGCTGATCCCCGACTGGAAGGAAAAGGGCGCGCCGCTGAACGTGCCGGTGCGCGAAGACAACTTCTATATGCTGGGCGAGGCCGGCAAGCTGCGCATCCCAAACTGGCCGATGCCGCCGCTGATGAACAATCACGGCAACTACATCGTCTCGATGGGCAATGTCTGCCGTTGGATGGCCGAACAGGCCGAGGAACTGGGCGTCGAGATCTTCCCTGGTATGGCCTGTTCCGAACTGGTCTATGGCGACAATGGCGAGGTCAAGGGTGTCGTGGCTGGCGTGTTCGGGCTGGAACCCGACGGATCCTATGGCCCCAACACCGAGCCGGGCATGGAACTGCACGGCAAATACGTCTTCCTGTCGGAAGGCGTGCGCGGGTCGCTGTCCAAGGAAGTGATCGCGAAATACGACCTGTCCGCCGGGAAAGAGCCGCAGAAATACGGCATCGGCATGAAAGAGATCTGGGAGATCGACCCCGCCAAGCACAAGGAGGGCAGCGTCACCCACACGATGGGCTGGCCGCTGGGCGGCAATGCCGGGGGCGGGTCGTTCATCTACCACCTGGAAAACAACCAGGTCTATGTCGGCTTCGTGGTTCACCTGAACTACAAGAACCCGCATCTTTTCCCCTACATGGAATTCCAGCGGTTCAAGCACCACCCGGTGGTGGCCGACCTGCTGAAAGGCGGCAAGCGCGTCGCCTATGGCGCCCGCGCGATCACCGAGGGCGGATATCAGTCGATGCCGAAGCTGGTGGCGCCGGGCGTGGCGCTGCTGGGCTGCTCGGCGGGCATGGTCAACGTGCCGCGCATCAAGGGCAACCACAACGCGATGCTGTCGGGCAAGGCAGCGGCCGAGGCCGCATTTGAGGCGATCAAGGCCGACCGGTCGGGCGACGAGCTGTCCGCCTATGAAGACGAGGTGCGCAACGGTGCGATTGGCCGCGACCTCAAGAAGGTTCGCAACGTCAAGCCGCTGTGGTCGAAATATGGCCTGACCGCTTCGCTGGTGCTGGGTGGCATGGACATGTGGACCAACACGCTGGGCTTCTCGCTGCTGGGGACGCTGGGCCATGGCAAGAACGACGCCGAGGCGACCGAGGATGCCAGCAAGCACACCCCATCGACTATCCGAAGCCCGATGGCACGCTGTCTTTCGATCGTCTGACCAACGTGGCGTTTTCGTTCACCAACCACGAAGAAAGCCAACCCTGTCACCTGAAGCTGACCGACCCCGAGATTCCGGTGAAGGTCAACCTGCCCAAGTTTGACGAACCGGCGCAGCGGTATTGCCCGGCGGGCGTGTACGAAGTGGTGAAGGACGAGGCCGAGCCGCGATTCGTGATCAACTTCCAGAACTGCGTCCACTGCAAGACCTGTGACATCAAGGATCCCAGCCAGAACATCACGTGGACCACGCCGCAGGGTGGGGACGGACCGAACTACCCCAACATGTAGGCAAAAACCCGGGCAATGGCGGGGCCGTGAACGCTCGGCCATTGCCTCTGGCGGGCCAAGGCCCTAGCTTGTTCTGCAATCATAGGCAGACAAGGCAGGTATTAGGTGGTTTCACTGGTTCGTCGCACGGCGCTGGCCGTGTTTCTTGCGACAGCGGCTGTCGTTCCGGTTCACGCGGATTCCGGCGCGGGATCCTATCTGGCTGGACGCCAGGCCATCTATGAAAGCGACTACAAGGCTGCCGAGGAGTACTACTCCAAGGCCCTGATTTTCGATCCGGGCAACACCAAGCTCAAGGAAAGCGTGCTACTGGCGCGCGTGGCGCTTGGCGATGTGGAACGTGCATTGCCGATCGCCGAGGACATGGAGGCGAACGGGCAGCCCAACCAGGCCGCACGTATGGTTGTTTCCGCCAAACTGGTATCTGACGGAAAGTTCGACGAATTGCTGGCCCGTGACCTGGAAAATCAGGGCGTTGGCCCGCTGGTCGATGGGCTGATGACGGCCTGGGCGCATCTGGGCAAGGGCGAAATGACCAAGGCGATGGCGCAGTTCGATGAGGTCGCCCAGCAGGACGGTCTGCGGGAATTCGCGCTGTATCACAAGGCGTTGGCGCTGGCGTCGGTTGGCGATTTCGAGGGGGCCGAGGCGATCTTTGCGGCCGACGACAGTATCGTTGCGCGATTCTCGCGACGTGCAGCGCTGGCGCGGGTCGAAGTCTTGTCGCAGCTCAACCGCAATGACGAAGCTCTGCAATTCTTGGAAAACGTCTTTGCGGCAGGCAGCGATCCGTCGATCGAGTCCTACGTGGACACGCTCAGCGCCGGTGGCACCTTGCCATTCACCCATGTCGGATCGGCCACCGAAGGCGTGGCCGAGGTCTTTTTCTCGGTCGGGGCGGCGTTGAACACCGAGGCCGCACATGACTATGTGCTGCTCTACGCGCGGATCGCGACTTTCCTCCGGCCCGATCACATCGATGCGATCCTGCTGAGCGCGGAACTGCTTGAGCAGTTGAGCCAGTACGACCTGGCCGCCGAAGCCTATCGAAAGGTTCCCACGGGTAGCAGCGATTTCCACGCAGCCGAGCTGGGGCGTGCCGAAATCCTGGCTCAGTCGGGGAAACCGGATGCGGCGATCGAAGTGCTGGAAAATCTGGCGGCCCGGCAGCCCAACCTGCCCAGTGTCCACGTCGCCTTAGCCGACCTGCAGCGGCGTCAGGAAAACTACGCCGCAGCTGTCACCTCGTATGACCGAGCCATCGAACTGACCGAAACCGGTTCGGGTGGCAACTGGTTCCTGCACTACGCCCGCGGCATCTGCCACGAACGGCTCAAGGCCTGGGACAAGGCCGAGGCGGATTTCAGGCGTGCCCTGGAGTTGAATCCGGATCAGCCGCAGGTTTTGAACTATCTCGGTTACTCGCTGGTCGAGCGGCAGGAAAAACTGGAAGAGGCGCTGGACATGATCGAGCGCGCCGTCGCGATCCAGCCTGACAGCGGCTATATCGTCGACAGCTTGGGCTGGGTTCTGTTTCGCTTGGGCCGGTACGACGAGGCGGTCGAACATATGGAGCGCGCCGTTGAACTGATGGCCGTGGACCCGGTGGTCAACGACCACTTGGGCGACGTCTACTGGGCCGTCGGGCGCACCCGTGAGGCCGATTTCCAATGGCGGCGCGCGTTGTCCTTCATCGATCCCGAAGATACCGATGGCGAGGCCGACCCCGACCGGATCCGTCGCAAACTCGAGGTCGGGCTGGACGCGGTGCTGGCCGAGGAAGGCGCGGCCCCCCTCAAGGTCGCCAATGGCGATTGAGGCCTTTGCGCCCGCGAAGATCAACCTTTCCCTGCATGTGACCGGACGGCGGGCCGACGGATACCATCTGCTGGATTCGCTGGTCGCCTTTGCCGATGTGGGAGACACGTTGATCCTGTCACCCGGGCCCGAGATTCGCCTGACCGTGATCGGTCCCCATGCCGCCGGGGTGCCGACCGACGACCGCAACCTCGTCTGGCGGGCCGCTAGGGCGATGGGATGGAGCGGGCAAATCCAGTTGGACAAGCTCCTGCCGCATGGCGGGGGAATCGGCGGCGGCTCATCGGATGCGGCAGCGACTTTGCGGGCCATCGCAGGGGAAGACGCGGAAGTTCCGCTGGAAACGGCTTTGGCCCTGGGCGCGGATGTTCCTGTTTGTGTACTGGGCAGAGCCGCACGGATGCGGGGCATTGGTGACCATGTTGCCCCGGTTGCATTGCCGGCTTTGCCCGCGCTGCTGGTCAATCCGGGTGTGCCTGTTCCGACGGGGCCGGTGTTCAATGCGCTGGCTTCACGCGACAATCCGGGGATGCCCGATCAGATACCGGCATTCGAAACGCCCGAGGCCTGCGCTGACTGGCTGGCCGGGCAACGCAATGATTTGCAGGAAGCGGCAATAGGTTTGGCGCCCCAGATTTCAGACGTGTTGCAGGCGCTGGGTGAAACGCGGGACGTTCTGCTGGTGCGCATGTCGGGGTCGGGTTCGACCTGCTTTGCGCTGTACCCGTCCATGAAGGCCGCACATTTTGCAGCCTACGAGATTGGTGTTTCCCAGCCGGACTGGTGGTGTTGCGCCAGCGTACTCAGCTGAGGCGGGATACGACGTAATCGGCCAGATCACCGAGCAGGTCGCGCAACTCGTGATCGGGCAGCGCGGTCAGAGCGGTTTTGGCCTTGGCAGCCCAGGCCAGAGCGTCCTTCCGTGTCTCCTCCAGGGTGCCGTATTTGCGCATGAGGTTCAGGGCCAGGTCCAGGTCTCCATCCTGTTGCCGACCCTTCTCGATCGTGCGTTCCCAGAACGCACGCTCGTCGGGTGTGGCCTGGGCCACGGCCTTGATCACTGGGAGGGTCAGTTTACGCTCGCGGAAGTCGTCGCCCACGTTCTTGCCGGTGGTCTTGCTGTCGCCCTGATAGTCCAGCAGGTCGTCGGCGATCTGGAAGGCGATGCCCAACGCGTCGCCATAGGCGAACAGCGCCCGGACCTGTTCCTCGGACGCACCGGCGATCACGCCGCCCACCTCGGTCGCCGCGGAGAACAGCGCCGCGGTCTTTCCGCGCACGACCTGCAGATACACGCTCTCGTCGGTGCGCAGGTCGGTGGCAGCGGTCATCTGCAGCACCTCGCCCTCGGCAATGGTGGCCGAGGCATTGGCCAGGATGTCCAGAACCCGCAGCGATCCGGTTTCCACCATCAGCTGGAAACTGCGCGAAAACAGATAGTCGCCGACCAGCACGCTGGACTTGTTGTCCCACAGGAGGTTGGCAGTAGGCCGGCCCCGCCGCTGCGCGCTTTCGTCCACAACGTCGTCATGCAAAAGCGTGGCGGTGTGGATGAATTCGACCGTGGCGGCCAAACGGATGTGATGATCGCCGCCATAGCCGAACAGCCGCGCAGCGGCCAGTGTCAGCATCGGGCGCAGGCGCTTGCCGCCCGCTTCGACCAGATGCGCGGTGACTTCGGGGATGCGGGGCGCGTGTTCCGAGGCCATGCGGGTGCGGATCAGAGTGTTTACCGCCTCCATTTCACCGGCCAAAATCTCGGCCAGTCGCTCATGCGGTTTCGAGATCGTGCTGATCGTCATCACACTCCTGATACAAGGCTCGACTTTCGTCCTGCCTTGCCCTTACATCCATCCCCATGAAAGAACTTCTGCGCAGCACTGATCCGACCATCATCGCCTTTGCATCCGCTCTTCTTGAGGGCGAGGATATAGACTGCTTTGAGATGGACGTAAATATGAGCGTCCTCGAGGGAGGCATCGGAATCTTTCCGCGCCGCCTCATGGTTCGGACCGATGACCTCGAGCGGGCAGAGCGGGTGATGCGTGACAATGACATTCCGCTGGGAAAATGACCGGGTTTCCTGACAGCGCGCTGACTTGCAACGACTTTCTGGGTGGCCGCCTAAAGCTGTGGCAGCCGCGTGACGGTTATCGCGCCGGTATCGATCCGGTGCTACTTGCTGCCGCAGTTCCGGCCAAAGCCGGGCAGTCGGTGCTGGAGCTGGGCTGCGGGGCGGGTGCTGCGGTTCTTTGTCTCGCGACCCGCGTACCCGGTCTGTGCTCGACTGGGATCGAGCTTCAGGCCGACTATGCCGATCTGGCCGCAAGAAACGCGCAATGCAACGAGATTGATCTGTCCGTCCACGTGGCCGACCTGTCCAATATGCCGACTGATCTGCGTCAGCAGCACTTCGACCACGTGATCGCAAACCCGCCCTATTATCGGCCCGGTGCACATAGCGCGGCCGTCGATGCTGGTCGGCGAACGGCGCTGAGCGAGCAGACGCCGCTGTCCGACTGGTTTGATGCGGCAGCGCGCAGGCTGGCACCGCGCGGGTACTTGCACATGATCCAGCGCGCGGAACGCTTGCCCGACATGCTGACGGCCTGCGCGGGTCGGTTGGGCTCGGTAGAGGTTCTGCCCATCGCGCCGCGTATGGGGCGCGGGGCCGAGTTGCTGATCCTGCGGGCGCGCAAGGGCGGGCGCGCGGATTTTCGATTGCATGCGCCGCTGATTCTCCACAGCGGTGACCGCCATGAAAGGGACGGCGAGAGCTATACCGACATGGTATCTGGCATCCTGCGCGAGGGCCGACCAATGCCCTGGCCGGACGCCCGATAGGCAATGACCAGCCGAAATTGTCGGATTTGAACAAGAATCCGAGCGTCTGCAGCGTGACAGGCTGGAAATGATGTGATCAACTTCCCATGTGATATTCAGAAACAGAGAAGGAGGATCGCCATGAGCGTAAGCGCACATCTGACGGAACTGAAGAAGAAGCACGAAACCCTCAGTCTCGAAGTGGAACAAGCCCAGCGCTCGCCCGGTATCGACGATCTCCACATTGCTCAACTCAAAAAGAAGAAGCTGAAGCTGAAGGAAGAGATTGAACGCCTGTCGGCTTAACGTCGTAGGCTGGCGCGTGCCGCGATTGCAGCGCCGCCGGTAACAAGCAATGCCGCGATCGCCAGCGTCCAGGACGGCGTGGCGATCCCGGCGACCACAAGCACCAGAGTTGACAGCAGGGGTGCCGCGTACGAGCTGGTGCCCAACATCTGGATGTCACCGTGCTTGACCCCGATATCCCAGACATAGAACGCCAGCCCAACGGGCCCCAACCCCAGGGCAACGGTCGACATCCAGGCCAGTGCGTCGGGCGGCCAGACTGTCTGCTCAAGGCTGAAATGCAGGATCCACGAGGCGATGGCGGTCAGCACGCAGAACACTGCTACCGAGCTGGTCGGCGTTTGACCCAACCTGCGCGACAATACGGAATACCCCGACCACGTAAGGGCACACAGAAGCGCGAGCGCATAGCCCGGCAGATGTTCGGCCTGAAACCCTGCGGTTCCGCCACCGGTGATGATCAGCGCGGCCCCGGAAAAGCCCAGACAAGCCCCGAGCAGATGGCCCAGACGTAGGGTTTCGCCGGGAAGCAACCCTGAGAAAAGCACGATCAGCAAGGGCCAGAGGTAGGCGATCAATCCGGCCTCGGCCGCAGGTGCCATGCGCAGGGCCGAAAAATACAGGGCGTGGTATCCGAACAAGCCAACCGTGCCGAACGCGAACACCTTCCAACTGACCTGTTTCAGTTGCCCAAGCCCACCGCTGTGCCATGTCCAGATCAAGCCAAGGGTTCCGCCGATCGTGAAGCAGATGGCGTTCAGCAAAAGCGGCGGGGTCGGCGCCGAGCCAACCGTGAACAGCGCCAGCAGTGCCCACAAAAGGACGGCGGCAAAGCCGATGGCGGTGGCGCGGTTCTTTGTCATGCGGGGGGGATTTCCTCGACGGGTATGATTTCCAGACCGTCGGATATGTGCGCGGTTTTTTCGATCTCTGCAAGGAACCAATCCCGGAAGGCGGCAATCTGAGGGCGCGTCTCCTCGCCCGAACGGCACAGGAACCGGAAGCGGGCCTTGGTTTCGATGGCGGTTTTGAAGGGCATGACCAGCCGGCCTTCGATCACATCTTTGATGATCATCGGGCGCCGTCCCAACGCGACGCCGACACCCGCCACCGCGGCATCAATGGCGTGATCCGCGTTCGAGAAATGCGCGCCATGGGTTGGCGTGAAGTCCACCCCGACCGCGCGAAACCAGGCGGGCCAGTCACAGGGCGGGTTCAGGAAGTTGATCGAGTCATCGTGGATCAGCGGCGCTTTGGTCAGGTCCTGCGGCGTCGGAAACCGGGCCGCAAGCTCGGGCGTCATGACCGGCGTCAACCACTCTTGCCGCACGGGAACTGAATACAGCCCGTCATCCTGCCCATACCCGAACCGGATCGCGACATCCACGTCGTCGCGCTCGAAATCGAGATTGCGCAGCGTGGCTGAGAATCTCAGGTCGATCTCGGGATGGGCGCGGGCGAACTCGTAAAGGCGGGGGGCCAGCCATTTGGCTGTCAGGGCCGGCCCAGCGGTCACTGTCAGTGTTGTGTTGTCCTGCAGGCGGCGGGTGGCCGACCAAGCCGCCTGCAGCGCAGCAAACCCTTTTTCCGTGCCCGGGGCCAGGGTTCGTCCGGCCTCGGTCAGCTCGACCGCACGGTTCAATCGGCGGAACAGCGGCTGGCCCAGATGCTCTTCCAGAGACTTGATCTGAAACGACAGCGCGGCTGGTGTCACGTTCAACTCGTCTGCGGCCTTGGCAAAGGACATATGGCGGGCGGCGGCGTCAAAGGCCCTGAGGGCGGTGAGTGGGGGAAGTCGGTCGCTCATCTTCACATAAGAATTTCTAAACTGAATGCGGAAAAACTCTCGTTTGTACCTTTTGAAAACAACAGGCATGTTGAATGCAAGTCAAGTTCACCTTTAGTAGAAGGGAAGAGCCATGATCGAGATGACGACCAATCCTGCCGCACAAAAGGCAATTCTGCGCGCTCATCAAGAGCGCGGCAAGGCGATCCGGAGTTTCTGGAAGTGGATTCTGGGTTCCCGCTGAACGCTGCGCGCGTTCTTACGGGATCAAAGAAGGGCCGACCCGTTGGGTCGGCCCGTTTTCATATAAGCCGCGATCAGACGAAAAACTGCGCGCCGTTGGCCGAAATCGTCGACCCGTTGATGAACTGCGACTCTTCCGAGGCCAGGAACGCGACGCAGCGGGCAATTTCCTCGGGCTCGCCCAAACGGCCTGCGGGGATCTGGCCGATGATGGCTTCACGCACCTTTTCCGGAACGGCCATGACCATCTCGGTCGCGATGTATCCGGGGCAGATGGCGTTTGCGGTGATGCCGGCGCGCGCGCCTTCCTGCGCCAGGGATTTGACGATGCCCAGATCGCCGGCTTTCGTGGCGGCATAGTTCACCTGGGCGAACTGGCCCTTTTGCCCGTTGATCGAGCTGATCACGATCACCCGACCGAACTTGCGCTCGCGCATGCCGGGCCAGACGGGGTGTACGGTGTTGAACACCCCGGTCAGGTTGGTGTCGATCACCTGGTGCCATTGTTCCGGTGTCATCTTGTGGAACGGCGCGTCGCGGGTGATGCCGGCATTGGCGACAACGATGTCGATCGGGCCGAGCTCGGCTTCGACCTTTTCGATGCCCGCCTTGGACTCGTCATAGTCGGCCACGTTCCATTTGTAGGTCGCAATGCCGGTTTCCTCGGTGAACTTGGCCGCGGCTTCGTCATTCCCCGCATACGAGGCGGCTACATTGTATCCTTCGGCCTTGAGCGCTTTGGAAATTGCTGCGCCGATGCCGCGGGTGCCGCCGGTTACGAGTGCTGTACGTGCCATTTAGGACTCCTCCAAATTTAATCGTGTTGGCAATTCTGTTACTCTGAGAGATTGTGTTGCGCAATATCGTTTCGTTGCGAGCTGGCTCTTTCCGTTTGGTGATATTGTCGCATCCTAGGGATATTCTCGGAGTGTAACAAAAAAGGGCGCCCATTGGACGCCCTTATTCGTGACTTGTCAAAGCACTTAGACGCGCTCCACGCACAGGGCGACGCCCATGCCGCCTCCGATGCAGAGGGTTGCCAGACCCTTTTTCGCGTTCCGACGCTTCATTTCGAACAGCAGCGTGTTCAGGACCCGGCAGCCGGATGCTCCGATCGGGTGGCCGATGGCGATCGCGCCGCCGTTCACGTTCACGATCGAGGGATCCCACCCCATGTCCTTGTTCACGGCGCAGGCCTGTGCCGCGAAGGCCTCGTTGGCCTCGACCAGATCCAGATCGTCAACCGACCAGCCGGCCTTTTCCAGCGCCTTGCGCGAGGCATAGATCGGTCCGACACCCATGATCGACGGGTCCAGCCCGGCGGTCGCATAAGACGCGATGCGGGCCAGCGGTTCGATCCCGCGCTTTTCGGCGTTGTCGGCAGACATCAGCAGGGTTGCCGCCGCGCCGTCATTCAGACCCGAGGCGTTGGCCGCAGTCACCGAGCCATCCTTCGTGAAGGCTGGACGCAGCTTGGCCATCGCCTCCATGGTCGCGCCGTGACGGATGTACTCGTCACTATCCATCACGATGTCGCCCTTGCGGGTCTTGATGGTGAAGGGGACGATCTCGTCCTTGAACTTGCCGGCCTTCTGCGCGGCCTCAGCTTTGTTCTGGCTGGCCACGGCGAATTCGTCCTGCATGTCGCGGCTGATCTGCCACTTCTCGGCCACGTTCTCGGCGGTCTGGCCCATGTGGTAGCCGTTGAACGCATCCCACAGGCCGTCGCGGATCATGGTGTCGATGTATTTCATGTCGCCCATCTTGTGGCCCGCGCGCAGCGATGCGGCGTGGGGCGACAGGGTCATGTTTTCCTGACCGCCCGCGCAGACGATCTCGGCATCGCCCAGCTGGATATGCTGAGCGCCCAGTGCGACGGCACGCAGGCCTGAACCACAGACCTGGTTGATGCCCCATGCCGCGCTTTCCTGCGGCAGGCCGGCGTTGATATGCGCCTGGCGTGCGGGGTTCTGGCCTTGGGCGGCCGTCAGAACCTGACCCATGATGGTTTCGCTCACCTCGGACTTGTCGATCCCGGCGCGTTCCACGACGGCTTCGAGGACGGCAGCGCCCAGATCATGTGCGGGGGTGTTCGCAAAGGAACCGCCAAAGCTGCCGACGCCTGTGCGTGCGGCGGATGCGATTACTACGTTGGTCATACAGTCAATCCTTTACCGTCAAGGTCCTGTGGGAAATCTGACGGCGCAGGTCGCACAGAGCCTCTCTGGCGATGCAAGAGCGCCTCGTGATCCCCCGCTCCAGCACTTTCTGCCATAGCGCAATGCTGCACGTGCAGCAACGGACAGCTTGTCTCATGAGAAAGCCTCGGCTGGATAGCGCCCAAGGGAATTCGGTTCAACTTCCTGTTTTGGCTTCTTTTTCCGGTTGCCACGGGGCTTTCACCGTCGGAGCGCCGAATAGGTAGCCCTGCAGACAGTCCACACCGCTGGCCACCAGAAACTCGGCATCTTCACGCGTTTCGACCGATTCGGCGATGACCAGAATCTCGAATTCACGGGCGACGGCGATCAGCGCGCGCACCAGCGCCTGATTGTCCGGGTTGGTGCTGACACCCCGTACGAACTGCCCGTCGATCTTCGCCGCGTCAAAGAAGAACTCGCGAAAATACCTGAAACTGAAGTTGCTGGCGCCGAAGTCATCCAGCGCAAAAGCGATCCCGCGATCCTGAAGCCGGTCCATGAAATCGATCACCAGTTCGGGAACCTGCATTGCCGAGCTTTCGGTGATTTCGAGGATAAGCCGCTCGCCCAGCGTTTTGTCCCGCTTGAGAAACCGGTCCAGGATCCGCGACCAGCGCGCGTATCCGATCGAGCGTGCGGACATGTTGACCGAAAGCCGGATTTCCGGATTGCGAGACAGGGCGCGCAATCCTTTTTCCAATGCTATGCAGTCCAATTCCCGGCCGATTGGTGTGTTTTCCACCTGCGGCATGAACTCCCGCGCGGGGATCACACGGCCGGTTTCGTCCAGCACGCGGATGAATGCCTCATAGAAGGCAACGCCGTGCGGGTCTCGTGCTTGCATGACGGGCTGGAACGCCAGGCGGCATTGCTGATGCTTGACAGCCTCGGTCGCCATTTGAACGGTCGAAGTATCTCGCGCGGCGACGGCCGAATTCAACGGGCTGTCCCCACCCTCTGGCAGATCTGCAAAGTCCTTTTTCCGCATCGACGCCGAATCCCCGTACGTTTCCGAAACCGGTCAGCACGTAGTTTCGGGTCGTACCGGTGAATTTGCGGTTAATGCGCGTCGGGAATCAGTCGGCGGGATCAGCGGGTCGTCTGGGCTGCGTGGCGCAATTCGACTACGGCGCCAATCACGGCGCCCAGGAAGCCTGTGCCCACCATAGCAACTCCAAGCATCATCACCGCCGGCGCAGGCTGCTGGCCAAGGGCGCTGAGCATCGCGATTACCAGGCCCAACAGGCCGGTTGCGGTGAAGATGGCTGTAACGCGGGACATGGTGGAACTCCGACCGAACAAACTTGTCACTTGTCCGGATATGGAGCACGCGCGCCGGAATTCAAGCGCCCGCCCGGCAGACGCCGCCAGTCTCAGGCCTGTTTTGCCTGTTGGTTGGGCAGGTTTTCGTCAAATTGCTCGAAACCGGGCGTTCCGCGATCTTCGGGGTGGCGGGCCAGGTGCTTGGACTTGATCTGCTCGGAGCTGTCGCGGCTGCCGTCATGGCTGTAGCCCGGCGGGGCAAAGCAATAGGCCAGCCGCTGTTTCAGGGTCAGGCCCGGCTGGGTCGCGTCGCGCCAGATGGCCACCCATTCGTGAAAGGCCACCCGCAGCGGGTTGAAGGTGCCGATATTGTGCACCAGGCCATAGTCGACCCGGTCGTGCTCCTGCTCGGGGACGAAGGTGCCGAACAGCTTGTCCCAGATGATGAACACCCCGGCATAGTTGCAATCCAGATAGCGCGCGTTGCGGCCGTGGTGGGCGCGGTGATGGCTGGGGGTGTTCATGACCGCCTCGAACCAGCGGGGCATCTTGCCGATGGCTTCGGTGTGGATCCAGAACTGGTAGATCAGGTTCAAGCCGCCGCAGAACAGCACCATCGCCGGGTGGAAGCCCAACAGGATCAACGGCGCGCGCACAACCATCATGAAGGTGAAGGTATAGGTCCAGGTTTGCCGCAGGGCGGTTGTCAGGTTGTAGTGCTGCGAGCTGTGGTGGTTTACATGGCTGGCCCAGACCCAGCGGATGCGATGCCCGAACCGGTGCACCCAGTAGTATCGCAGGTCATCCAGCACAAAGCACAGGATGATCACCGGGATCGATGTGCCCAGATCCAATGGCGTAATCTTCCACAGCCACATGAAGAACCCATAGGCGATGAAGCCCAGCAGGAATCCGGACGCGATGTTGCCCGCTCCCATGATCAGCGAGGTCACGGCGTCGCGGGTTTCATACCGCCCGCCACGGCCCTTCATGGCGATCCACAGAAATTCGGCCAGGATTGCGGCGATAAAGAACGGCACGGCCCATTGGACGACATCGGGAAAGCTGATCTGGTCGGTCATGCGGGCTCCAGCAGGTGGCGCCAGTGGCGGCGCTCGGTTTCATCAAGGCGGACGGTGACGCCGGGGGTGGCGAAGTCGTGGAACTGGACCTCGATGCCCTCGGGGTGGTCGATCCAGTCGAAATCGCGCAGGTGGCGGGCCACTGTATCGGCGCCAAAGGACCACAACAGGCCCGGCCCGGTCTCGGTGCGCAGCAATGAGGCGTGTCCGTCATGGGCCAGGGTGACGTCGATGATGGTGTCGTCGGGGAAATGGCGCAGCCATTCGGCGCGCGCGACATCGGCGCTCAGCACGCGCTGGCGCGATTTGCCCGTCAGATGCAGCAGTGCGGTGATGCCGGCAATGCCACCGACCACCAGAACCAGCAGGATTTCCAGCGGCATGATGTCCTCCCGCGGACAGAGTGCAAGCGGGGTCAGGCCCTGTCAAAGGTGGCGTTGCGTCAGGGGGTGTTGTGCGGCTCAAGCACTTCGTGCCGGACAACGCGCTCGACGAAGGGCACCAGCCCTTCGGGTCCCGAGGCGCGATCCTTGAGGTGAATGCAGATATCCGGCCGCCGCGCCGCGATGATGCCCACCAGTTCGCCGCGCACCTTGTCATCGAGGCCCGCGCCCATAATCGCGCAGGCGATGCGCGGTTCGGCGTCCAGTTGCCGCCGCACCTCGTCGGGATCATGCGCGCCCAGCCACCGGATCGGAAGATGCTCCAGTTGCCGCGCCACGTCGCCGATCACGTTGGGCAGCCGGCCGATCAGTAAAACCACCGGTTTCATCTCAGCCTCCTGTCTGTTGCCAATGAAAAACCGGCCCTGTCAGGCCGGTTCCAGTCTAGCACAAAAGGCCCGTCAGGTGGTCAGCTTTCGGGGTTCAGCAGGGCCGCGATGATCGCCTTGGCACTGTCCGAGTTCCATTCGGCATCGCCGATCAGCCGCGCGATTTCCTGGCCGTCGGGGTCGATGATTATGGTGACCGGAAGGCCGACGATGCCCATCTCGCGGGCGACGGCCTGCTTCGGGTCTTGGTGGCGGGGCAGGTTGGTGATGCCGTTTTCATTAAAGAACTTCTTGATCCCCGCGGGCGAGTTGCGCCCGGTGGCCAGCGTCAGAACCTCGAACTGGTCTCCGCCGAATTCCTCCTGCAACTCGGCGATCTGGGGCATCTCTTTTCGGCAGGGCGCGCACCAGGTGGCCCAAAAGTTCAGCAGAACGTATTTGCCGCGATAATCTGCCAGCGTGGCGGTGCCGCCGTCATCTTCCAGCAGGAATTCCGCGTCCGAGACCGGTTTCGGCTCGGAATGCAGGATCAGGCGTTTCAGGCTGCCGTCGCGCAGGTCGGCCAGGGCCTGCGTGTCGGCGGCCAAAGCGGCATTTGCACCCAGCGCAAGGGCCATATAAAGGGGGATCAGACGAAACAGGCGCATATCAACTCCGGGTTTTCCAGCATGACCGAACAATCCTCGAACCAGATGTGGGGCGGCCGCTTTGCCGCCGGACCAGACGCGATCATGGAGGCGATCAATGCCTCGATCGGGTTCGACCGACGGATGGCGGCCCAGGACATCGCGGGCTCGCGTGCCCATGCCGCCATGCTGGCCGCCACGGGCGTGATTAGTGATAGTGATGCCGAGGCCATTCGGGAAGGGCTGCTCACCGTTTTGTCAGAGATTGAACGTGGTGAGTTCCAGTTCTCGACCGCGCTGGAAGACATCCACATGAATGTCGAGGCGCGGCTGAAAGAGATCATCGGCGAGCCCGCAGGCCGCCTGCACACCGGCCGCAGCCGCAATGACCAGGTGGCGACCGATTTCAAACTGTGGGTCCGCGATCAGCTGGACGCCGCCGAATCCGGCCTGCTGGCCCTGATCCGCGCGCTTTTGGCGCAGGCCGAGGCTGGGGCCGATTGGGTCATGCCCGGTTTCACCCACCTGCAGACCGCGCAGCCGGTGACCTGGGGCCATCACATGATGGCCTATGTCGAGATGTTCGGCCGCGACCTCAGCCGCGTGCGCGACGCGCGGGCGCGGATGAACGAATGCCCGCTGGGCGCGGCGGCGCTGGCCGGCACCTCTTTCCCGATCGACCGGCACATGACGGCGCAGGCGCTGGGCTTTGACCGGCCCGCCGCCAACTCGCTGGATGCGGTCTCCGATCGCGATTTCGCGCTGGAATTTTTGTCGGTGGCCTCGATCTGCGCGGTGCATCTGTCGCGCTTTGCCGAAGAACTGGTGATCTGGTCCTCGGCCCAGTTCCGCTTTGTCACCCTGTCCGACCGGTTCTCGACCGGATCGTCGATCATGCCGCAGAAAAAGAACCCCGACGCCGCCGAGCTGATCCGCGCCAAGGTGGGTCGGATCTTTGGCGCCAACACGGCGCTGATGATGGTGATGAAGGGGCTACCGCTGGCCTATTCCAAGGACATGCAGGAAGACAAGGAACAGGTCTTTGACGCCGCCGACAACTGGATGCTGGCATTGGCTGCGATGGAAGGCATGGTCAAGGACATGACCGCCAACCGCGACAGCCTGGCCGCTGCCGCCGGCTCGGGCTTTTCCACCGCGACCGATCTGGCCGACTGGCTGGTGCGGGTGCTGGGCCTGCCCTTCCGCGATGCGCACCACGTCACCGGATCGCTGGTCGCCATGGCCGAAAAGAAGGGCTGCGACCTGCCCGATCTGACGCTCGAGGACATGCAATCGGTCCACGCGGGCATCACGCAGGATGTCTATTCTGTCCTTGGCGTGGATAATTCGGTAAACTCGCGCCAGTCCTATGGCGGTACGGCCCCGGACCAGGTCCGGGCGCAGATCGCCCGCTGGAAGGAGATGCTGGAATGACAATCTTGCGTGTGATTGCCCTGATCGGGGCCGCCTTCACCTTGGCGGCCTGCGGCGCTGACGGAGAGCCCGTCCAGCCGACCCTGAACGCCAATGTGGGCGTTTCGACCAGTGGCACATATGTGAGCGGGGGCGTCGGCCTGCACCGAGGCCCCCTCAGCGTGTTTCTGGGGATCTGAACGCTCTGCGGTTGAAAGCGACGTGCCAGTCGCCATTTAGCAAGTGATCCAACAAATGAAGGCAGCGAAATGAAACCACTCGGCCTTATCCTGTCGCTTGCCATAATGGCGGCGTGTGAGACCACGAATCCGCCGCGTTCGCAGCCAGTAGAAGAGCCCGCGCGCTCGGGGGCTGGAGTGTCCGTATCCGGATACGCGCGGGCCGGGGTGTCGACGAATTTCTGAGTGAGCCGTTGATGCGTTCAGCCGGCCACTGGGTGCCCGCGCTGCCGCAGACACTCGATCAGAATGTCACGCCGGGTGTTGCGCATCTCGGCGGCTCCGGCGACTGCACCTGCCGCTGATCCCACTGCTGCGCCGGCTATGGCGCCTTCTGTGTTTCCAACCGTGTCGTCCGAAATGCCTGCCAATGCGCCGACCCCGGCGCCTATCAAGGCCTGTGTCCGGGTTTCCGGGTTCCACAGGTCCTGAGACTTGGCCAATGCGCGGCACTGGTCCAGATCAGCGGCGTAGGCCGGGCCCGGCTCGGCAGACAGGACGGGTTGGTGTTGGGCCCCGGTGCCGCTGCATGCGGCTGTGACCAGGGCCAGCGGCAAGACGGTCAATGTGAATCGTTCCTTGAACAGCATGAGTTGTCTTTCCTTGTCGGTATTCCGGCGGAACCCGGAGCCACTTCCTTTTGCTGTGGCTTCGGCCCCTATACGAGGGCGTGCCGGGCGGGTTCAGATGTGGCCCAGGCCACGATGAGCCAAGGCCACGATGTAGAAAGCCAGGATGAAATCCAGAATCTCGATCAGTCCCAGCATCAGCGGAATTGAGTCGGGTGATGTGGGGAAGACGTGATCCAGGTCCAACAGGACCACGAAGATGTATCCCCAGGCCGCCACGATGGCGCCCCAGCTTGCCGTTGCCGAACCGCGCAGCATGGCCACCGCCGACCCCACGGCCAGCAGGGCAAGCGCGATCAGAAAGGCGTTGAAACCCCAGAATACCGTTCCGCCCAGTCCGGAAAAGTCGCGGGTCTCGATCGGGCCGCCGGGGACCAGCGTGACAAAGCTGGCAACGAGGACAAGCATCAGTTTGGCGGCTGTCGCCGTGGGTTGGGACGCCATAGGCCGCGTTGGGCCGGTGTTGATTTGTGACGAATGCACCATGACAGAATCCTTTTAATGACTTGTGGGTCATAAATGGAGATGGCGCTACTGACCGTCAAGTCATTAAAAGATTGAATTTGCGTGACGCCGCGTCCAATCTGCGTCAAGAGAGGCGCGCCGGAAGAAAATCGGGGGGCAAGATGCCGAAGATCGTCGATCGCGAAGAGATGCAGGGGCGGATATTGGATGCCGCCATGGCCTGCTTTCTGGATCAGGGCTATCACGCCACCAAGATGCAGGACGTGGCCCATCAGGCCGGGATGGCCAAGGGCACGTTGTATCTGTACTTCCAAAGCAAGGAGGCTCTGCTTCTGGCGTTGCTGCAGCGGTATTTCGAGGATATCCGCGCCCGCATCAGCGACATCCCGGCCCCGCAGACGCTGGACCAGTTCATGACCGGGCTGCGTCTGTCCATGCCTGCCGACCGTCTGGCTGCGACGCGGCTGTTCTTTGACGTGCTGGGCCCCGGATTTCAGGACCCGCGCGCGGCCGAGGTCATTGGCGGGTTCTTCGCCTGGCTTGCCGATCATTATGCGGCTCACTTCGCTCCTTTGATCCGCGCGGGTGAAATCCGCGGCGATCTCAGTGCGCTGGCCGCCGCGCAGGCGGTGACGGCGATGCTGGATGGATTAGTTATCCATCTGGCGATCTTCGGGGGCGATGAAAGCGACTTTGAGGCGCGGCGCGATGCGACCCTTTCGTTGCTTGAGGCCGGCCTGCGCGGATAAGCCGTTGCGCCCGACTACTGTGCGGTTCGCACCGGATTGCGTGCCCACGTCGCAAATCCCGTTGATCCACAGGCCTGTTTTGGTCTAAGCGCGCAGATATGGATCACTTTCTTTACCGCGATGGCGTGTTGTGCGCCGAGGACGTCCCGGTCGCCGAGATCGCTGCTGCGGTCGGCACGCCGTTCTATGTCTATTCCACGGCGACGCTGCTGCGGCACTACAACCTGTTCGACGAGGCGTTGGCAGGTACCGACCACGTGGTCTGTTATGCGATGAAGGCCGCCAGCAATCAGGCCATTCTGAGAACGCTGGCGCAGGCGGGCGCGGGGATGGACGTGGTTTCGGGCGGCGAGTACCTGCGGGCCAAGGCAGCGGGTGTGCCGGGCGAAAAGATCGTGTTCTCGGGCGTCGGCAAAACGGCCGAGGAAATCCGCATCGCGCTGACCGGCGGGATTCGCCAGTTCAACGTCGAATCCGAGCCCGAGATGGAGGTGATCAACGCCGTCGCGCAGGACCTGGGCGTGATCGCGCCGATCACCGTTCGCGTGAATCCGGACGTCGACGCCAAGACCCACGCCAAAATCGCCACCGGTAAATCCGAAAACAAATTCGGCATCCCGATCGTCCGTGCACCCGAGGTCTATGCCCATGCGGCCAGCCTGCCCGGCCTCAAGGTGGTGGGCATCGACGTGCATATCGGCTCTCAACTGACCGATCTTGAGCCATTCCGCCTGGCCTACTCCAAAGTCGCCGAACTGACCGAACAGCTGCGCGCACAGGGCCACGACATTCACCGTCTGGACCTGGGTGGCGGGCTGGGCATTCCCTATGCCCGCTCGAACGAAGCACCGCCGCTGCCGTTGGAATACGGTGCGATGATCAAGGAAACGCTGGGCCATCTGGGCTGCGAGATCGAGATCGAGCCGGGCCGTCTGATCGCGGGCAACGCGGGGCTGATGGTGTCAAAGGTGATCTATGTGAAGTCGGGCGAAGGGCGCAATTTCCTGATCCTCGACGGGGCGATGAACGATCTGATCCGCCCGGCCATGTACGACGCCTATCATGACATCGTTCCCGTCATCGAGCCCGCGCCGGGGGTCGAACAACGCCCCTATGACATTGTCGGGCCGGTCTGCGAGACCGGGGATACCTTTGCGAAACAAAGGGCGATGCCACCGCTGAACCCGGGGGATCTGGTCGCATTTCGCAGCGCCGGCGCCTATGGCGCGGTTATGTCCAGTGAATACAACACCCGGCCCCTGATCCCCGAAGTTCTGGTTCATGGCGATCAATTCGCGGTTATTCGTGAACGGCCAACCTTTGACGAAATCATAAACCGCGATACCATACCTGAGTGGCTGTGACGCGATAACCGCGCGGGCCCGACCCGGAGGCCTGACGTGACCGACACTCGCAACCTGCCGATCCCCAGACTGTCCCTGTTGCTGACGCGCACGGGGATGCTGGCCGAGCAGGTGATGCGCGCTTTTTGGCCGTTCCTGTCGATTGCGGCCCTGATCATGGCGGCCTTGCTGCTGGGCCTCCACGACCTCGTCGGCGTTGAAACCGTCTGGATCATCGGAGCCGCATCCATTCTGGCGTTTACGGTTGCATTGGTCTGGGGCGCGCGGAGGTTTCGGTTCCCCACCCGCACGCAGGCGCTTGTCCGACTGGACGAGACACTGCCGGGCCGTCCCATTCAGGCGTTGCTGGACGATCAGGCCATCGGGGCGATGGACGAAGATTCGCGCGCTTTGTGGCAGGCCCATCAGGCGCGCATGGCCGCCCGCGCCGCGCGGGCAGGACCGGTCAAGCCTGACCTGAACCTTGCCGCTCGTGACCCTTACGCGCTGCGCTATGCGGCGCTTTTGGCGCTGGTGGTCGGATTGCTGTTCGGATCGTTCTGGAAAGTTGGATCGGTCGCCCAGATGACACCCGGCACGGCCGTAGCCGGCCAAGGCCCCAGCTGGGAAGGCTGGGTCGAGCCACCTCGCTATACCGGCCTGCCGACGCTGTATCTGGCCGATCAATCCGGTCCGACGCTGACAGTGCCACAAGGCAGCCGCGTCACTTTGCGCTTCTATGGCGAGGTCGGCGCGCACAGCTTGACCGAAACCAGTTCCTCCGCTTCCACCACGACAGCAACCGATCCGGATCAGGAGTTTGTCGTCGAGCGTTCGGGCCGATTGTCGATCGAGGGCCCTGCAGGACGTGACTGGGGTGTCGAGGTCATTGCGGACGCGCCGCCGGTAATCGCCGTGGCCGAACCCGCCACCGCCGAGGCTGGTGGCCAGATGAAACTGCCGTTCTCGGCGCGTGACGATTATGGCATCCTGTCAGGCACCGCGTTGATCGAGTTGGACCTGTCTGCGGTCGATCGTCGCCATGGTCTGGCCGTTGAGCCCGAACCTCGCGACGCGGTCACCGTCGACCTGCCCATGCCGATCGCTGGTGACCGGAGCGATTTCACGGAAGATCTGATCGAGGACTTTTCGGAACACCCTTGGGCGCACCTGCCGGTCAAGATTACCCTTTCGGCCGTCGATGCCGCTGATCAGGTGTCGGAGTCGGATGTCTACCGAACCGACCTTCCTGCCCGCCGGTTCTTTGATCCGCTGGCTGCGGCGGTGATTGAACAGCGCCGCGATCTGCTGTGGTCGCGCGACAATGCCAAAAGGGTGGCTCAGCTGTTGCGGGCGGTTTCGCACCGGCCCGAAGATGTCTTCCGTTCGGAAACCGCATATCTGCGACTGCGCTATATTCTACGCCGGTTGGAAACCTTTACGGAATTCGGCCTGGGCCCCGAACAGCAGACCGAGATCGCGCAAGCCCTGTGGGATCTGGCCATCCTGATCGAAGAAGGCACGCTCGCCGACGCGCTGGAGCGGATGCGTCGCGCTCAGGAACGTCTGACCGAAGCGATGCAGAACGGTGCCAGCGACGAGGAAATCGCCGAGTTGATGCAGGAGCTGCGTGAAGCGACCGACGAGTATCTTCGTCAGCTGCAGCGACTGGCGCAGGAAAACCCGGACGGCCAGCAGGGCCAGCAGAACCAATCCGGTGAATCCATGCAGATGACGCAGGATGACCTGCAGCGGATGATGGACCGGATACAGGAACTGATGGAGCAGGGCCGCATGGCCGAGGCCCAGCAGGCGCTGGAGGAGTTCCAGCAGATGATGGAAAACATGCGGGTGACCCAAGGCCAGGGACAGGGGCAACAATCCGAAGGCCAGCAGGCCATGGAAGGCTTGGCCGAAACTCTGCGTGAGCAGCAGGGCCTGAGCGACGAGGCCTTCCGTGACTTGCAGGAGCAATTCAATCCCGGCGCGCAGGCCGGTGAAAGCCAGGGCAATGAAGGCCGCTCGGGCGGTCAGGGGCGCGGCCAGAGCCATGAGGGTCAGGGCGGCCGGGGCCAAGGATCGGATCAGGCGGGCGAAGGCCAGCAAGGGCAAGGGACTCTGGCTGACCGCCAACAGGCGCTGCGCGATGAACTGAATCGCCAGCAGCAGAACCTGCCGGGCGCCGGAACACCCGAAGGCGACGCCGCACGCGAGTCGCTGGGGCGTGCAGGTCGTGCCATGGATGAGGCCGAAGATGCCCTGCGGAGCGACGACCTTGCCGAAGCGATCGACCGCCAGTCCGAAGCAATGGAAGCGTTGCGCGAAGGGATGCGCGAGCTGGGTGAGGCCATGGCCCAGAACCAGCAGAACCAGCCCGGTCAGGGTACGCAGGAAGGCGACATGCAGGCCAACAACCGCGATCCGCTGGGTCGGAATCCGGGTGCTGCGGGCTCGATCTCGACCGAGGAGAACCTGCTGCAGGGGGATGATGTGTACCGCCGTGCCCGCGAGTTGCTGGATGAAATCCGTCGCCGCACGGGCGAAACCGACAGGCCCAGAATCGAACTGGAATACCTCAAAAGGCTGCTCGAGCGGTTCTGACCGGCAGAGTTACTCGGTCGCGGAGCCAGCCTGCGATTCCAGCCAGATCCGGGCCTGATCGACCATCGAGACATACGACTGCAACACAGGCTCGGCCTGGGGAACTGCCTCGCTGATCTGGCGGGCGTTGCCGTAGATCAGGAACAGGATGACCCCGATGATCAGGATCAGCGCAAAGCCCCGCAGGAACCCGCCCGATTTCCGCGGCGGGGCTTCGGCGGGCTCTGCCGCGGTCGGGGCGTCGTCGCTGCGCAAAGTCGAATTGATGCTGTCCACATCCGGCAGCGCCTCTTTCTGACCGGTTCCCGAGGCGGTTTCGGTCGCCGCAGGAGGTTTGGGCTTGGGGGCCGGTTCCGGCTGCAGATCCAGGCCCAGATCCGGCTGACTTTCCAGGCCGGACCCTTCTTTGGCGCGCAGTTCGGCCTCACGCGCGGCTTCCTCTCGCAGGATTGTCGCAACGGCCGGATCGACGTTGCCGGTCGGAGCGGCTGGCCGGGCTTCGTCCGTGGGTTCGGGATCGGGCTGTTCGGCTTCGACCTGTTCGTCTTCTGCCTGCTCCGGTTCCGGCGCAGCAGCTTCGGCGGCCGGCGGCTCAGACGTATCCGAGGGCGCGCTTTCGGCCGGCCCATCATCGGTTTCGGCCGCGACAGGCTCAGCCTCCGGGTGTTTGGGTTGGAACCAGGTCTGCTCGCAGCTCGAGCATTGCACGTCTCGGCCTTCTTCCGGAATGACCTCATCCGGAACCTCGTACTGGGCATTACAGTTCGGGCATGTTAGTCGCATACTGCCTCCCCGGCCGCCAGCGGCCTGTCGTCGTTTTTCCAAGAATGATAATCCGTTAAGGCGAAACAGCAAAGCGCGTTTTCGGCCCGGTGGATCAAGTGTCGCCAAATGGACTCGGTGCAGGCATTGAAACCGTGGTCGTGCTCGGGCAAGAAGGGCGCAAGCAATATTGAGGGCAGGCGTGATCGAGCTTGAAAATGTCAGCTACAGCTATGGCGGCGGTGAACTGCTGAGCAATGTCTCGGTCCAGTTGCAGCCGGGGTCGTTCCATTTTCTGACCGGCCCGTCCGGAGCGGGCAAAACGACCCTGTTGAAACTCTGCTATGGCGCGTTGCTGGCCAGTTCGGGGCGGATCAGCGCCTTTGACCAGGACATTGCCCGACTGGACCGGGACCAGATGGCCCTGCTGCGCCGCCGCATCGGTGTCGTTCATCAGGACTGCCGGTTTCTGGACCACATGACTCTGGCTGAGAATGTCGCCCTGCCACTGATGGTGTCGGGACGCTCTGTCGAGTCCGAGCAGGAAGATCTGACCGAACTCCTGTCCTGGGTCGGTCTTGGTGGCCGCCTGGACGCACTTCCGCCGGAGCTTTCGGGCGGCGAGCGGCAACGGGCTGCACTGGCGCGGGCGGTCATCCTGTCACCGGACGTGGTGTTGGCCGACGAACCCACCGGCAACGTCGACTGGGAGATGTCCCAGCGTCTGCTGCGTCTGCTGATCGAGCTGAACCACATGGGAAAGACCGTGGTGATCGCCACCCATGATCTGAGCTTGATCCGGGCGGCCAAAAGCCAGGTGCAGGCCCGGGTTCTTCGGATCTCGCAGCGGCGGCTGCAACTGGCGGGGGCGGATCTATGATTGCCGATGACATTCGCGCCCTGCTGCGCCGGGACGCCCGGGCCGACCGCGTCGTGCCGCCAACGGGATTTACGGCGCACCTGACCCTTTTCGTGTCAGGTGCGATGGCCTTTCTGACAGTATTCGCGCTGGCGCTGTCGCTGGCTTCGGGGAGGTTGGCCGATCGCTGGGCCTCGGAGCTGGCCGGAGCGGCCACTCTGCGGATCAATGCGCCTGCTGAACAGCGTGCCGCGCAGACCGAGGCCGCTCTGGAGGTTCTGAAACAGACCTCGGGCGTGGCCTCGGCCCGCGCGCTCAGCGCCGAAGAACAGGCCGCGCTGCTGGCCCCCTGGTTCGGGCCCGATCTGCCGCTGGACACCCTGCCGGTGCCGCAGCTGATCGAGATCATCGAGGGCGAGCCGGGGCTGGACACGATGGGCCTGCGCCTGCGGCTGGCGGCCGAGGTGCCAGGCGCGGTTCTGGATGACCATTCCCGCTGGCGCGAGCCGCTGGTCGATGCAGCCACCTCGCTGCGGCGGTTGGGCTGGATCTCGATCCTGCTGATCGGCGGGGCCACGGCGGCGATGATCACGCTTGCTGCCAATGCCTCGCTTGCGGCCAACGCCCAGATCATCGAGGTGCTGCGTCAGGTCGGCGCGCGCGACCGTTTCATCGCCGGTGCTTTCGTGCGGCGCTTCACCTGGCGCGCGTTTTTCGGTGCCGTGGTGGGGACGGTTCTGGGCCTGACCGGGGTGCTGCTGCTGCCCGAGGCATCGGATGCGGGCGGTTTCCTGACCGGCCTTGGATTCCAGGGCGCCGACTGGTTGTTGCCCGCCGTAATCCCCTTATTGGGCGCAGCCGTGGCCTTTGCCGCGACATGGTCGGCGGCCCGTCGCAAATTGAAGGAGCTCTCGTGATGGCAATGGCGGTCCAATGGGTGCGCTCGCTGATCTTCATGGTAACGATCTACGCATGGATGGCGTTTCTGGGCCTGGTCTTCGCGCCCTATGCGCTGTTCTCCAAGCGCGGGGCCCTGCGCGCCTGCAAGACCTATGCGCGTACGACCATATGGCTGGCGCGCTGGATGGTGGGCATTCGCGGCGAGGTGCGCGGCAACGTGCCCACGGGTGAAGTGGTGATCGCCGCCAAGCATCAATCCTTCTTCGACATCATCCTGATCTTCGACGCGATCCCCCATGGCAAGTTCATCATGAAGCGCGAACTGCTGTGGACCCCGATCATCGGCATGTATGCCCGTCGTCTGGGCTGTATCCCGGTCAATCGCGGCAAGCGAGGCGCGGCAGTGGCCAAGATGGTCAAGGACGTTTCCAAAGAGTTTACCGAGCCCGGGCAACTGGTGATCTATCCGCAGGGCACCCGCGTGGCGCCGGGGGTCTACAAGCCCTACAAGGTCGGCACCGCCGTACTGTACGAGGGGCTGGGCTTCCCCTGCGTGCCGGCGGCCACCAATGTCGGTGTCTTCTGGCCTCGGTCGGGGATTCTGCGCAAACCCGGCCATGCGATCGTCGAGTTCCTCGACCCGATCGAACCGGGCGTTGATCGCGACTCGTTCCTGGCCCGGCTGGAAGAGGTGATCGAGACGCGTTCGAACGCGCTGATGCGCGAAGTGGGGTTTGATCCGGATGCAGTACATCAATGACATCACCGCGCTCGAGGCGCTGTACGGCACCCCCGGCGCGGCCTCGATGCGGAAGGTTGCGCGGCAACTGACGCCGCTCTACCGCAAATGGATCATGGCGTCGCGGCTGTGCGTGCTGTCCACAGTGGGCCCCGAAGGCGTGGATGGCAGCCCCCGGGGCGATGACGGCCCGGTGGTGATAGAACTGGACCCAGGCACCCTGGCCTTGCCCGACTGGCGCGGCAACAACCGCCTGGACAGCCTGCGCAACATCGTGCGCGATCCGCGTGTGGCGCTGATGTTCATGGTGCCCGGCTCGAACAACGTGGTGCGGGTGAACGGTACCGCCCGGTTGACGGCCGACGCCGACCTGCGCGCCCGGTTCGAGAAAAAGGGCAAGCAACCGGCCACGGTGATCGTTATCGAAATCGGGGAAATCTACACGCAATGCGCCCGCGCCCTGATGCGGGCTGAAACCTGGACCGGCGGCGATCTCAGCGCCGGGTTGCCGACGGTGGGCGAGATTCTGGCCGAGGTGTCTCAGGGCGAGGAAGGCGGCGCACGCTATGATCGCGAATGGGGCGCGCGCGCCGCAAAGACGATGTGGTGATCACGCTGCCGTCGCGCCCAGCCGGGTGACCCGTGCGATCCATTTCTGGACGCTGTCCTGCTTGGGGTAGCTGGCACCGGAAAACCAGGTGAACCGCGTCGGCTTGAACCCGACAAATCCCAGAACCTGACCGCGCATCTGGTGAATCAGCGCCCGGCGGTAGACCAGCCGCATGAACCAGCCCGGCGTGTCCGAGGTGATGATGACCCGTGCAGTTCGGCCGTCGAGCATCGGCGCCGGGAATCCCAGTTTGTTGGGATTGCGGGTGTCGAACGTACGGCCGGGGATGAACATCCGGTCGATCAGCCCCTTGAGCTTGGCGGGCAGGCCGCCCCACCACATGGGCGTCGTCAGAACCAGGTGATCGCTCCATTCGAAATCCTGCAGAACCTGCTCCAGAACCGGCTCCAGCGGTTTGAAATCATGATAGTTGCCCTGTCCGAAATCGAAATCGAACTCCAAATCGCTGAGGTGAACGGTCTTCACGTCATGGCCCTTGGCGCGGGCGGCTTCGGCATAGGTGGCGGCAAAGGTGCGCGACAGGCTGCTTTCGGCGGGGTGACCGTCGAGGATGAGAATTTTCTTGGGGTGCATCGGGATTCTCCTAAAATTGACCACGGTCAGTTTATAGAATCAAAAAATGACCACGGTCAATATTAAATTTGACCACGGTCAAAAAACATGCGAACAAGCCTCATGCAAAAGACGATTCAGAAACGAACCCTGAAGACCCGCGCCAAGCTGCTGCAGGCAGCGGCGGACGTGGTGCAGAAAAACGGATACCAGGCGTTGCGCGTGGAAGAGGTGGTACAGGCCGCCGGCGTGGCCAAGGGCACCTTCTTTGCCCATTTCCACGACAAGGACGCGCTGATGGAGATCCTGATCGGGGAAAAACTGGACGCCTGCCTGGATCAGGCGCAGGCGGCGGAACCGCCGAAAACCGTGCCCCAGATCATCGAGGCTCTGGCCCCGGTGCATGATTTCATGATGTCCGAACGCTACGTGTTCGACCTGCTAATCCGCTATTCCGGGGCGGCCGCGATCTCTGAAATCGGGCCGATCGCCTATTGCTTCGAGAAATACTTCCGGATCGTGATGATGTGGCTGGATCAGGCCGAGGTTAGACAGGACGTGTCGACTGACCTGCTGGCCGAGGGCGTGCAGGCCTTTGCCATCCAGGCCATGTCACTGAAATTCTGCGCCCTGCATTCGGCGACCACATTCACCGACCGGCTGGAAACCTATCTGCGGGCGTGGCTGACTCCGGCGGCCTGACCGCCGGAGCCGAACTCATCAGGCGTGGATCGGACCATCGCCGCAGGCCAGCGCCGCTTCGCGCACGGCCTCGGAATAGGTCGGGTGCGCGTGGCAGGTCAGCGCCAGATCCTCGGCCGAGGCGCCGAACTCCATCGCAACGCAGACCTCGTGGATCAGGTCGCCCGCGCCGGGGCCGATGATGTGGCAGCCTAGAATGCGGTCGGTCTCCTTGTCGGCCAGGATCTTGACGAACCCGTCGGCGGCAAAATTCGCCTTGGCGCGGCCATTGCCCATGAAGCTGAACTTGCCCACCTTGTAGGCGCGGCCCTGCTCCTTGAGGGTGGCTTCGGTCTCGCCGACATTGGCAACCTCGGGCCAGGTGTAGATCACGCCCGGAATGACGCCATAGTTCACGTGCCCATGCTTGCCCGCGACCACTTCGGCGGCGGCCATGCCTTCGTCCTCGGCCTTGTGGGCCAGCATCGGGCCTTCGATCACGTCACCGATGGCGTAGATGCCCGGCACGTTGGTCTGCCAGTCCTTGCCGACCTTGATCTGACCGCGCGGGGTCAGCTCGACCCCCAGCGCATCCAGACCCAGCCCGTCATGGAACGGCTTGCGCCCGGTGGCGACCAGAACAGTGTCGGCCTCGATCACGTGCTCGCTGTCATCCTTGCGCAGCTTGTAGGTCACCTTGGCCTTGGTCTTGGTGGCCTCGGTCTTTTGCACCGCGGCGCCCATGACGAAGTTCAGGCCCTGTTTCTTGAGGATCCGCTGGAAGGTCTTCTGCACCTCGGGGTCCATGCCCGGGGTGATGACGTCCAGGTATTCGATCACAGTCACCTCGGCGCCCAGACGCTGATAGACCGAGCCCAGTTCCAGCCCGATCACGCCAGCGCCGATGACCACCAGCTTTTTCGGGATCTTGCCCAGCTCCAGCGCGCCGGTCGAGGTCACGACGACCTTTTCGTCGACCTCGACGCCGGGCAGCGACGCCGCCTCGGAGCCGGAGGCGATGATGATGTTCTTGGCCTCGTGCACCTCGTCACCGACCTTTACCTTGCCGGGCGCAGGGATCGAGCCCCAGCCCTTGAGCCAGTCGATCTTGTTCTTCTTGAACAGGAACTCGACGCCTTTGGTGTTGGTGTCGATCACGTCCTGCTTGTAGGCCAGCATCTGTTTCCAGTCGACCGAGGGGCTTTTGCCCTTGAGGCCCATCTTGGCAAAATTGTGCTCGGCCTCGTGCAGCTGATGGCTGGCATGCAGCAGCGCCTTGGACGGAATGCAGCCCACGTTCAGACAGGTGCCGCCCAGCGTCTCGCGCCCTTCGACGACGGCGGTTTTCAGGCCCAGCTGCGCGCAGCGGATGGCGCAGACATAGCCGCCGGGACCGGCGCCGATTACGATGACGTCATAGTTAGCCATTTTGTTCTCCCAAATCCGCGGAGTGTTCTTTTTGAAAAGGCGACCCACGGGGTGGATCGCCTGGGTGCCTGTTCAGACGGGTGTCAGAACCTTCACCTGAATATGTGCGACGCCGCCACGTTCATGGTGCATGGCCAGCTCTTCCGATTCGATGAAGCTCTGGGCCCGGTCCAGATCGGTAATCTCGAACAGGGCAACCGCATGATCGCGCTGTTCGGGGTCTTTCCAGACGTGCAGATCGACAATCCCGGCCGCCTTGCGCATCGGCTTGTCCTCGCGGAACACCTTCAGCCAGGCGTCGAAATCGGCCACGTCGGCCTGCCAGAGTACATGCGTCGCCATGATCACAGATCCATCAGCAGACGGCGCGGGTCTTCCAGCGCCTCTTTCACGCGCACCAGGAAGGTGACCGCGCCCTTGCCGTCGACGATGCGGTGGTCATAGGACAGCGCCAGATACATCATCGGGCGGATCTTGATCTCACCGTTGATGACCATCGGACGTTCCTGAATCTTGTGCATGCCCAGAATGCCCGACTGCGGTGGGTTCAGGATCGGCGAGGACATCAGCGAGCCATAAACGCCGCCGTTCGAGATGGTGAAGGTGCCGCCCTGCATTTCGGCCATGCTCAGCTTGCCGTCACGGGCGCGTTTGCCCTTCTCGGCGATGGCTTTCTCGATCTCGGCAAAGGACATCCGGTCGGCGTCGCGGATCACCGGAACCACTAGGCCCTGCGGGGTACCGGCGGCCACGCCCATGTGGACGTAGTTCTTGTAGACGATGTCATTGCCGTCGATCTCGGCATTGACCTCGGGCACCTCTTTCAGGGCGTGGCAGCAGGCCTTGGTGAAGAAGGACATAAAGCCCAGGCGCACCCCGTGCTTCTTCTCGAACTGGTCTTTGTACTGGTTGCGGAGGGCCATCACCTCGGTCATGTCCACCTCGTTGTAGGTGGTCAGGATCGCGGCGGTGTTCTGCGCGTCCTTCAGACGCTTGGCGATGGTCTGGCGCAGGCGCGTCATGCGCACGCGTTCCTCGCGGGCGGCGTCCTCGGCGGCCACGGGCGCGCGCGGGGCTGCGGCCGGTGCCGGGGCGGCCGCGGCCGGGGCAGCGGCGGTTGCGACGGCGCGGGCCACGTCTTCCTTCATGATGCGACCATCGCGGCCGGTGCCGGTGACCTGATCGGCCGACAGACCGGCTTCGGCCATGGCCTTTTCGGCCGAGGGCGCATTGGCCACGTCCTTGCCGGTCGCAGCTGCTGCGGGGGCAGGGGCTGCCGAGGCTGGCGCAGCCGGTGCGGCGCCTGCTTCAGCGCCCGAAATCACGGCAAGCTTGGCGGTCGCGTCGACCGTCGCGCCCTCGGGGGCCACGATCTCCGCGAGTACACCCGCAGCCGGAGCCGGGACCTCAACCGAGACCTTGTCGGTCTCCAACTCGCACAGCATTTCGTCCTGTGCGACGGTATCGCCGACCTTCTTGAACCAGGTCGATACGGTCGCTTCGGTGACGGACTCACCCAATGTCGGAACCATTACGTCGACGCTGCCGCCCGAGGCCGCAGGGGCCGCTGCCGGAGCGGCTTCAGCTTTTGGAGCGGGGGCCGCACCCTCACCGGCCTGGATCGTTGCCAACAGCGCATCAACGCCGACCGTCTCACCTTCGGCGGCTACGATCTCGCCCATCACGCCGGCTGCGGGCGACGGAACCTCGACGGTGACCTTGTCCGTCTCAAGCTCGCACAGCATCTCATCCACGGCGACGGCATCGCCGGGTTTCTTGAACCAGGTTGCGACCGTGGCTTCGGTGACGGACTCGCCCAGCGTGGGAACACGAACTTCAATCGTCATCGTTAATTATCCTTCAATGGTCAGCGCTTCGTTCACCAGCGCTTCTTGTTGGGCTTTGTGTTGGCTGGCCAGACCCGTTGCGGGCGAGGCCGAAGTGGCGCGGCCGGCATAGATCGGCCGGGTATGCTTGGCGCCGATGCGGGACAGGACCCATTCGATGTTGGGTTCGATGAATCCCCAGGCGCCCTGGTTCTTGGGCTCTTCCTGACACCAGACCATCTCGGCCTGTTTGAACCGCTCAAGCTCGTTGATCAGCGAATGGGCCGGGAACGGATAGTATTGCTCGATCCGCAGCAGGTAGACGTCGTCGATCCCGCGCGCATCGCGTTCTTCAAGCAGGTCGTAGTACACCTTGCCCGAACACATCACTACGCGTTTGATCTTGTCGTCGGGCACCAGCTGGGTGTCCGAGTTGCCTTTTTGCGCGTCGTCCCACAGCACCCGGTGGAAACTGGACCCGGTGGTGAAGTCCTCGGCGTTGCTGATCGCCAGCTTGTGGCGCAGCAACGATTTGGGCGTCATCAGGATCAGCGGCTTGCGGAAGGTGCGGTGCAACTGACGGCGCAAGATGTGAAAATAGTTCGCAGGCGTGGTGCAGTTGGCCACGATCCAGTTGTCCTGGCCGCACATCTGCAGGAAACGCTCCAGTCGCGCCGACGAGTGCTCGGGGCCCTGCCCCTCGAACCCGTGCGGCAGCAGGCAGACCAGACCGGACATGCGCAACCATTTGCTTTCGCCCGAGCTGATGAACTGGTCGAACATGATCTGCGCGCCGTTGGCGAAATCGCCGAACTGGGCCTCCCACAGTACCAGCGCGTTGGGCTCGGCCAGCGAATAGCCGTATTCGAAGCCCAGCACCGCGTATTCCGACAGCATCGAGTCGATCACTTCGTACTGCGACTGCCCGGCGCGGATGTGGTTCAGGGGATAGTAGCGCTCCTCGGTCTCCTGGTTGATGAAACCCGAATGGCGTTGGCTGAATGTGCCGCGGGTGGCGTCCTGCCCCGACAGGCGTACCGGATAGCCCTCGGTCAGCAGCGACCCGAAGGCCAGCGCCTCGCCGGTGGCCCAGTCAAAGCCCTGACCGTTTTCGAACATCTGCTTTTTGTGTTCAAGAAGGCGGCCCACCGTCTTGTGCAGGGCAAAACCTTCGGGCACCGTCACCAGCGCCTTGCCGACCTCGGCCAGGGTGTCCGGCGTGATTGCGGTGTCGCCGCGGACATATTCTTCCTTGTTCTTGTCCAGATGCGACCACCGGCCATCCAGCCAGTCGGCCTTGTTGGGTTTGTAGTCCTTGCCGGCCTCGAACTCGTCGTTCAGATGGGCCTGGAAGGCGGCCTTCATGTCCTCGATCTCGCCCTCAGGGATCAGACCGTCCTTGACCAGACGTTCGGTGTACAGCGACAGCGTGGTTTTGTGGGTTTTGATCTTCTTGTACATGATCGGGTTGGTGAACATGGGCTCGTCGCCCTCGTTGTGACCGAACCGGCGATAGCAGAAGATGTCGATGACCACGTCCTTGTGGAACTTCTGGCGGAATTCGGTCGCGACCTTGGCCGCGTGCACCACCGCCTCGGGGTCGTCGCCGTTCACGTGGAAGATCGGCGCCTCGACCATCAGCGCGATATCGGTCGGGTACGGGCTCGACCGAGAGAAATGCGGCGCGGTGGTAAAGCCGATCTGATTGTTCACCACGATATGCATGGTGCCGCCGGTCTTGTGACCGCGCAGACCGGACAGGCCAAAACCTTCGGCCACGACACCCTGGCCGGCAAAAGCCGCGTCGCCGTGGAGAAGAATGCCCATGACCTTGCTGCGATCGGTGTCGCCAAGCTGGTCCTGCTTGGCCCGGACCTTGCCAAGAACAACCGGGTTCACGGCTTCGAGGTGGGACGGGTTCGCCGTCAGCGACAGGTGCACGGTGTTGCCGTCGAACTCACGGTCGCTGGACGCACCGAGGTGATATTTCACGTCGCCCGACCCATCCACGTCCTCGGGCTTGAAGCTGCCGCCCTGAAACTCATTGAAGATGGCGCGGTAGGGTTTGCCCATCACGTTGGCCAGGATGTTCAGACGTCCGCGGTGCGGCATGCCGATCACGATATCGCTCAGGCCCAGGGCGCCGCCACGCTTGATGATCTGCTCCATCGCCGGGATCAGCGCCTCGCCTCCGTCCAGACCGAACCGCTTGGTGCCCATGTATTTCACATGCAGGAACTTCTCAAAGCCCTCGGCCTCGACCATCTTGTTCAGGATCGCCTTGCGGCCTTCCCGCGTAAACGAGATTTCCTTGCCATAACCTTCGATCCGCTCTTTCAGCCAGGCGGCCTCCTCGGGGTTCGAGATGTGCATGTACTGCAGCGCGAAAGTGCCGCAATAGGTGCGTTTCACGATCTCGACGATCTGGCGCATGCTGGCCATCTGCAGACCCAGCACGTTGTCGATAAAGATCGGCCGGTCCATGTCGGCATCAGTAAAGCCATAGGTCTTGGGGTCCAACTCGGGATGGTTGGTCGCGGCGCGCATGCCCAGGGGGTCCAGATCAGCGGCCAGGTGACCCCGGATCCGATAGGCCCGGATCAGCATCAGCGCGCGGATCGAATCCAGCACGGCGCGCTTGATCTGTTCGTCGCTGACATCAACCCCTGCCTTGGCGGCCTTTTCCTTGATCTTGTTGCCCGCTGCCTTGGCGTCGACCTCGATCCACTCGCCGGTCAGGGCGCCGGTCAGGTCATCATTCGGCATCGGTGGCCAGTCGGGGCGCGCCCACGAAGGCCCTTCGGCCTCTTTCTGGACGTCCGGTGCCGCGTCTCCCATCTGCCGGAAAAACTCGGCCCAGGCCGCATCGATTGCGCCGGGGTCCTTGGTGTACTGGGCGTATAGCTGCTCCAGGTACTCGGCATTGTGCCCCTGCATGAAGCTCGAGGCATGGAAGGCAGAATTGGGCGAGTGTTCGGTCATTGGGTTACCTCATATGGGTTGGGACCGTATTTGTTGGTGCCTGGTTGGCTGGGGCGGGACAGCCACCACAGAACCAGGAGGGGCGACACCAGAAGAACAAGCAGTGTCGGAATGACGACCAGCAGCGTGGCGCGCGTGAACAGGATGTCGAGGCTTCCGCCATGCTGGAAGCTTGAGGCGAGGCCGATGCCGAAGACCAGAACGGCAAAAGCCCCTAGGATCAAAAGGATCGGCAGCAGCGCATAGAGACCGTTGCGCCCGGTGTCATGCATGCGCCGCCACGCCACGGCCAGATGCGGAAAGAACACGATCAGCGACACGATGCTCTGCACCGGCTGGCTGGATGTGGCGGTCACCTCGACCGAGCCTTCGGATTGCACGGTCGTGACCTGTCCGAAGAAATGCCAGTCGATGACCGTGGCGATTGCGCTCCAGACCAGAATGAACAGGAAAAAATACCAATACTCGGGGCGAGAGGCCCGCCCCGAGAATGTGAAGTATTTGGAGAAACACGTTTTGACGGCTTCGTTGAAGGTCATGTGTTTCGCTCCGCTGAGGCCAGCCCGGTCAAGGGGCCGGCGGTTTACTTGCCGATTGCTTCCAGCACAGCCTCGCCCAGCTGCGCCGGGCTTTCGGCCACGACGATGCCGGCGCTGCGCATGGCTTCGATCTTGTCCTCGGCGCCACCTTTGCCGCCGGCAACAATCGCGCCCGCGTGGCCCATGCGGCGGCCCGGAGGCGCCGTGCGGCCGGCGATGAAACCGGCAACCGGCTTTTTGCGGCCCTTCTTGGCCTCATCCGCCAGGAACTGCGCGGCTTCTTCCTCGGCCGAGCCGCCGATCTCGCCGATCATGATGATCGACTCGGTCTCGTCATCGGCCAGGAACCATTCCAGCACGTCGATATGCTCGGTGCCTTTGATCGGGTCGCCGCCGATGCCCACACAGGTGGACTGGCCCAGACCCACATCGGTGGTCTGCTTGACCGCCTCATAGGTCAAGGTGCCGGAACGCGACACGACGCCGACCGAACCACGCTTGTGGATGTGGCCGGGCATGATGCCGATTTTGCAGGCGTCGGGCGTGATGACGCCGGGACAGTTCGGGCCGATCAGGCGCGATTTGCTGCCTTCCAGCGCGCGCTTCACCTTCATCATGTCCAGAACCGGGATGCCTTCGGTGATGCAGACGATCACTTCCATCTCGGCGTCGATGGCTTCGAGGATCGAATCCGCGGCAAACGGAGGCGGCACATAGATCACAGTGGCGTTGGCTTCGGTGACGTGCTTGGCCTCGTGGACCGAGTTGAACACGGGCAGGTCAAGATGCGTCATCCCGCCTTTGCCGGGGGTCACGCCGCCGACCATCTTGGTGCCATAGGCGATGGCCTGTTCAGAGTGGAACGTGCCCTGCGAGCCAGTAAATCCCTGACAGATCACTTTGGTATTTTCGTCGATGAGGACTGCCATTTTAGGCCTCCGTATTGTTTAAAGTTAGCGCAGCTCTGAAAGTCACCATCGCTGCAGCAATTCAGTTGGTCCGTGGTGTCACGTATCGCTTTTGCGCTGCTTCAGCACGTCAACCACTTGTTCTTTCGACCAGATCGCAACTGATCGTTGCATGCTGCCGCCACGAGTTTTGAGAAACTCGGGGTCGCTGTTGTAAGGGCCGGTTTCGCTGATCTCTTCTATCGGCTCGGGAAAGTTGAAAGGTTCGGCGCACGGGTTGAACAGCTTGAAACCCGCATTGTCGCGAACTCTGGCATTTCGCTTGTTATGGTGCTTGGTTGTCAGCAGGTACGGAATTTCGCTTTTGGCGAAGTTCTTGAAAAACTCCCACCTCAGCCACCATTTCAAGTGGAACAGGCAATCGCGGCACATCATAAGATCAGCCTTGGGCAGCGGGTCGGACGTTATATCAAGGTGCAAAAACTCCCGTGCCGAACCGCCATGCTGTTCTTTGACCGTCTCCACAACTTCGAGAGAGATATCCCCGCCGATGTAGTTAACGCCGCTCAGGTCTACTTCCTGCATCCAAGTCCAGTCACCGCAAGGCGCGTCGAGGAAGGTCTTCACGGAATAGTGGTCGAATATTGCCGGAAGAGCATCGCGCAGCGGAGCAGTGGCAGCAAGCGTCGAACCCGGACCTGAGCGCGGCACATTGCGCTGAGCCCAGCTCTTGGTCTCAAACGCTCGCCTGACATTGTGGCGCATAAGCGATGCCCTTTCGTACTTTCGCAGTGAACCCTAAAGCTGACGGTTAACCCTTAACCGCCTTCACGATCTTCTCGGCACCGTCTTTCAGGTTGTCCGCCGCGATTACGTCCAGGCCAGAGGTGTTGATGATCTCTTTGCCTTTCTCGACATTCGTGCCTTCCAGACGTACGACCAGCGGGACCTGCAGGCCAACCTCTTTCACGGCCGCAACCACGCCCTCGGCAATCACATCACAACGCATGATGCCGCCGAAGATGTTGACTAGGATGCCTTTGACGTTGGGATCAGACGTGATGATCTTGAACGCCTCGGTCACTTTCTCTTTGGTGGCGCCGCCGCCGACGTCGAGGAAGTTGGCCGGCTCGGCACCGTACAGCTTGATGATGTCCATCGTCGCCATCGCCAGACCCGCGCCGTTGACCATGCAGCCGATCTCGCCGTCCAGCGCGATGTAGTTCAGGTCGTATTTGCTGGCTTCCAGCTCCTTGGGGTCTTCCTCGGTGGTGTCGCGCAGTTCGGCGATGTCGGGGTGGCGGTAGACCGCGTTGCCGTCAAAGCTCAGCTTGGCGTCCAGCACCTTGAGGTCGCCGCCTTCGGCCACGATCAGCGGGTTGATCTCCAGCATCTCCATGTCCTTCTCGACGAAGGCCTTGTAAAGGATGCCCATCAGACGCACGCATTGCTTGACCTGCGCGCCTTCCAGACCCAGCGAGAAGGCGATGCGCCGGCCGTGATACGGCTGGTACCCGGTGGCCGGGTCAACCGAGAAGGACAGGATTTTCTCGGGTGTCGCTGCGGCTACTTCTTCGATGTCCATACCGCCTTCGGTCGAGCACACGAACGAGATGCGGCTGGTCTGGCGGTCCACCAACAGGGCCAGGTACAGCTCGCGCTCGATGCCCGAACCGGCCTCGATGTAAACGCGGTTGACCTGCTTGCCTACAGGGCCGGTCTGGTGGGTGACCAGCGTGCGGCCCAGCATCTTCTTGGCTTCTTCGGCGGCTTCTTCCACCGATTTGGTCAGACGGACACCGCCTTTTTCACCGGCATCGGCCTCTTTGAAGTGACCTTTGCCGCGGCCGCCCGCGTGGATCTGTGCCTTGACCACCCAAAGGGGGCCGTCCAGTTCACCGGCGGCTGTTTTGGCTTCCTCGGCGCGCAGAACTGCACGTCCGTCGGAGACCGGAGCGCCATAGCTGCGAAGAAGAGCCTTGGCCTGATATTCGTGAATGTTCATCGAAACTGTCCCGTCTGACTGCGATTAGATCGTTATAGGGGTGTCTAGCGGTAAAAATTAAAGGGTTTTCTGCTGCGATCGCGCTATTTGCCGAAGATTTTCAGCATTTGTGATCACACATTTTCGAGGTGTGATCACAAACAAACCGGTGCCAAAAAATGATTCGAGCGAGTCAGAATAGGCTTTGAAAACATATTCGAAGACCGTGTTCGCACCCCGTTTGCGCCAACATTTCCGGTCGCGTTCGAAGCGGCGGGACCGGACCTGCCAGGCCTTCTGGGCTTGGCGCATTCTCGCAGGCTGGCTAGTCTGACCGGGCCTGTGCGGGTCCGGTTGGGTCGGGCAGGTCAAACATGAACAAGCTCCGAGCAGATGACAGTGCCGAACCCAGATTTCCCCGATGTCATGACCTGGATCTTCGATGGATCCGGCAAAGCCGTGTCACTGGACGCCGATGAATTTGCCAGCTGGATACCGGCCGGACCGGAGGGGCAGTTCGCTTGGCAACACCTGAGGCTGGAAGCGTCTGGCACGGTTCCGCTTCTGCGCGCCGGCGGGCTTGATGAGTTCGTGATCGACGCTCTGACGGCGGACGAGACCCGGCCCCGCTGTACCGTCCATGGCGATGGCGTAATCCTGAACCTGCGCGGAGTGAACCTGCAAGAAGGGCAACCGCCCGAAGACATGATCTCGGTCAGGCTGTGGTTGACGGAGAACAAGATCATCGGTGTCTGGCGCCGCCCCTTGGATGCGGTTGCGGACATGCTGGCGGCAATCGACCGCGGGCAGGCACCGAAATCGCCGGGTGACTTCGTCGCGCGCTTGGCCTTGCGGCTGGCAGATAGGGCCGAACCTGCGATCACTGATCTGAACGAACGTGTGGATGATCTAGAAGAGGCGCTTCTTGAGGCGAATGCCGAGATTTCCCGGTCTGAGCTGGCGGCGATCCGCAGGTCCTCCATCGTTCTGCGCCGGTATCTGGTACCCCAGCGCGACGCGCTGACGACGCTCGAGATCGAAGACGTGCCGTGGCTGCAGGCTCACGACCGGTCGCGGTTGCGCGAAGCCTCGGAGCGCATCTACCGGATCGGCGAGGATCTGGCGGCCGTGCGGGAACGGGTTCAGATCATACATGATCAGCTGATGGACGAGCGGGCCGAACGTATGAACAGCCGTATGCTCGTGCTGTCAGTGGTCAGCGCTGTATTTCTGCCGCTGGGCCTGGTGGCGGGTGTTCTGGGGATCAATGTCGGTGGCATTCCCGGCGCTGAAAGTCCGCATGCGTTTTGGGTCGTTTGCGCCTTGCTGGTCGCACTTGGCGGGATGCTTCTGGGAGTAGCCAGGTGGCTTGGGATGTTCCGATAGAACTCGAGGGCTAAAAAGAAATGCCCCACCGGTTGGAACCAGCGGGGCAGGGTGTCATGCCTTTGGCCGGATCTTTAGTGGGGTCCAAAGATCCGATCAATGTATCAGGCCAATGAGCTGTCGATGCCCTTGCAGGCCTCGATCAGACCTTTCACGGCGTTGACCGAATTGTCGAAACCGGCCTGCTCTTCTTCATTGAGCTGGATGTTGACGACCTTTTCGATCCCGCCGGCGCCGATCACGGTCGGGACGCCCACATACATGCCCTTCACGCCCAACTCGCCATCGCAATAGGCGGCGCAGGGCAGAACGCGCTTCTGATCCTTCAGATAGGCTTCGGCCATCTCGATCGCCGAGGTTGCAGGCGCGTAGTAGGCCGATCCGGTCTTCAGCAGGCCGACGATCTCGGCGCCGCCGTCACGGGTGCGCTGTACGATGGCGTCCAGCTTCTCTTGCGTGGTCCAGCCCATCTTGACCAGATCGGGCAGCGGGATGCCCGCAACGGTCGAATAACGAACCGACGGTACCATCGTGTCGCCATGGCCGCCCAGAACGAAGGCGGTGACGTCTTTCATCGATACTTCGAACTCTTCGGCCAGGAAGTGGCGGAAACGGGCCGAGTCCAGCACGCCAGCCATGCCGCAGACCTTGTTGTGGGGCAGGCCCGAGAATTCGCGCAGCGCCCAGACCATCGCGTCCAGCGGGTTGGTGATGCAGATGACGAAGGCGTCGGGTGCATTGGCGGCGATGCCTTCACCGACCGACTTCATGACCTTCAGGTTGATGCCCAGCAGGTCATCGCGGCTCATGCCCGGCTTGCGCGGAACACCGGCGGTCACGATGCAGACATCGGCACCGGCGATGTCCTCGTAGGATTGGGTGCCTTTCAGCTTGGCGTCAAAGCCCTCGGACGGGCCGGATTCGGCGATGTCCAGCGCCTTGCCTTCCGGGATGCCCTCGGCGATGTCGAACAGAACGACATCCCCCAGTTCCTTCATTGCTGCGAGGTGGGCAAGCGTGCCCCCGATCTGACCTGCGCCGATCAGCGCGATCTTGGGTCTGGCCATTTGGATTGTCTCCGGTCGGTTTTGAAATCGCGGTTTTGCTAGTCGCTAAAACGCCGTTGCGCAAGGGTTCTGCGGCGCGGCATGCGACCGCATACCGTTTGCCTGCCCCCCGCCGGTTGCGCTAAACCACCCGCAGGACAAGCCGTTTCGGGGCCGCCGCATGGTTGAATTGAACCTGATGTTTTTTGCCGTGGCGATCCCGGCAGTGATCTTTGCGGGCATTTCCAAGGGCGGCTTCGGCTCGGGCGTGGCTTTTGCGTCGTCGTCGATTCTGGCGTTGATCCTTGATCCGGGGCAGGCGCTGGCGCTGATGTTGCCGATCCTGATGGTGATCGACCTGGCCACCCTGCGCCCCTACTGGAAACGGTGGAACTGGCCCGACGCGCGTCTGCTGATGCTGGGGGCAGTGCCGGGTGTGGCGCTGGGCGCGCTGCTGTACCGGGCGACCGACGAAGACCTGCTGCGCCTGCTGATCGGCGGCATCTCGGTGGGCTTCGTGGTCTGGCATGTAGCGCAATCCCGTGGCTGGGTGCGCGGTTTCGCCAACCGCCTGCCGCCGCCGGCCGGGCTGTTCGCCGGGCTGGTCGCCGGCTTCACCAGTTTCGTCAGCCACGCTGGCGGCCCGCCCGCCGCCGTCTACCTGCTGTCGCAACGCCTGACGAAAACCGAGTTCCAGGCCACCACCGTGCTGGTCTTCTGGGTCATCAACATCGCCAAGTTCGTCCCCTACGCCTATCTGGGCATGTTCACCCTGCAGACCGCCTGGGCCGACCTGCTGCTGACCCCCTTCGCTATCCTCGGAGCCTGGCTCGGCGTGCGTGCCCATTGGATGATGTCCGAGCGGCTGTTCTTCGGCATCGCCTATGTTCTGCTGACGCTGACCGGGTCAAAGCTGATCTGGGACGCGCTGATCTGACCCTCAGGTGTTCGTTCGGTGGCAGGGCATCGGCCAGCGTCTCATAGGCCTCGCCCGCGGCCACCAGACAGGTGAGCCCGTCGGGCAGGGTCACGGTGATCGTCCAGGTGCCGGTTTCGTCCGAGGCGAAGACCTCCATCACCGTACCCTGCCGCGCCATGCCGATGCCGCGCCGGGTCTCGCCATAGGTCTCGGCCAGCCGCTGCAGCACGTCCGGCCGGGGCGCACAGTTCGGCGCTTGCGCCTGTACCTGTTGTCCCGCCAGCACCATGATGCCCAGCCCTATCGTCATCTGAAACAACCGCTGATTCATCGCCGGTCCCCTTTGCCTGTTGACCGGACCAAGGCTGCCGGAACCCTCTGCAATTGCTGTAAAACCACCGCGCGTTGCGTCACATGCTGCAATGCGGCGATTTTGGCCTTGAAGTTTCCGGCAAAAAATGCCCCATTCTGCGCAACTTTATTTCAACGAGAGGTTCCCATGGACCCGCGCCAGCGCCCCTACCGATCCGTTCTCTACATTCCCGGCTCCAAGGAGCGGGCGCTCGACAAGGCGCGCACGCTGCCGGTCGATGCCATCATCTTTGACCTCGAAGATGCAGTTGCCGCCGATGAAAAAGAGAACGCACGCGAAACGCTCAAGGCCGCGCTGGCGACGGGCGGATACGGCCCACGCGTCAAGATCGTTCGAATCAACGGTCTGGACACCGACTGGGGCCGTGCCGATGCCGAGGCCGTCTGCGAGATGGATGCCGACGTGCTGCTGCTGCCCAAGGTCAACTCGGCCGCCGACGTGGATGCGCTGGCCGCGATCACCGGCGACCTTCCGATCTGGGCGATGATGGAGACCCCGCGCGGCATGCTGAACGCGGCCGAGATCGCGGCGCATCCGCTGATGGCGGGCTTTGTCATGGGCACCAACGATCTGGCCAAAGAGCTTCAGACCCGCTTCCGCCCCGACCGCCTGCCGCTGATGACGTCGCTGGGCCTGTGCCTGCTGGCCGCCAAGGCCGAGGGGTTGGTGATCGTCGATGGCGTCTACAACGCCTTCAAGGATACCGAAGGTCTGGCTGTCGAATGTGCGCAGGGCCGCGACATGGGCTTTGACGGCAAGACCCTGATCCACCCCGCGCAGGTCGAGACCGCCAACACCGCCTTCGCCCCCTCCGAGGCCGAGATCGACCTGGCCCGACGCCAGATCGCCGCTTTCGAAGAGGTCGAGGCCCAGGGGCAGGGCGTTGCCGTGGTCGATGGCAAGATCGTGGAAAACCTGCACGTTGTAACTGCCCGCGAAATTCTGGCAAAAGCAGAGGCGATATCAGCTTTGCAAGCGGGGTAAGCCAGCATGGGCTTCGTTCTTCTCATTCTCGGTGTGGCGCTTTGGTGGGCCGCGCATCTGTTCAAACGTCTGATGCCCGCGCGCCGCGCGGCCATGGGTGACGCCGGAAAGGGCGCCGTCGCGGGTGCGCTGGTCGTGTCGATCCTGCTGATGATCTTCGGCTATCGCATGACCGATTTCATCCATGTCTGGGCACCGCCCAGCTTCATGATCCACATCAACAACCTGCTGGTGCTGATCGCCATCTGGATGATGAGCCCGGCCGGAACCAAGGGCCGACTGCTGAACAAGGTGCGTCACCCGATGCTGGGCGGGTTCAAGCTCTGGGCCTTTGCGCATCTGCTGGTCAATGGTGATCTGGCGTCGATCATCCTGTTCGGCGGCCTGTTGGCCTGGGCCGTGGTCGAAGTGATCGTCATCAACAAGTCCGAGCCCGATTGGACCCCGGGCGAGCCCGGAACGCTGGGCAAGGATGCGATGTTCTTCGTGGCCTCGATCGTGCTGCTGGGCATCATCGGCTACATTCATGGGCTGGTCGGCCCGTCTCCGTTCCCGGGCTAGGCAGGTGATGTGATGGCAAAACTTTATCGACTGCTGACTGAAGAGGACACCTCGGACTTCTGCCACAAGGTGTCCGAGGCGCTGGCCAAAGGGTGGAAGCTGCACGGCTCTCCGGCCTATGCGTTCGATCCGTCCACCAGCAAGATGCGCTGTGCGCAGGCCGTGACCAAGGAGGTCGCGGCCGACTATTCCCCCGACATGAAACTGGGACAGCAATAATGGCAAAGACCAATCCGGGCCGCTTTTTCGAGGATTACTCCATCGGGCAGGTGCTGCACCACGCGGTGCCCCGCACCGTGACGGAGGGCGAGCGCGCGCTCTATCATGCGCTCTATCCCGCGCGCCACGCGCTTTATTCCTCGGACGAGTTCGCCCGGAGCTGCGGCCTGCCGCAAAGCCCGATCGACGATCTGGCGGCGTTCCATGTGGTGTTCGGCAAGACGGTGCCGGACATCTCGCTGAACGCGGTCGCCAATCTGGGCTATGCCGAGGGGCGCTGGCTGCAGCCGGTCCATCCCGGTGACACCCTGCGGTCGGACTCCGAGGTCATCGGGCTGAAACAGAACTCGAACGGCAAGACCGGCGTGGTCTGGGTGCGCACGCGCGGCCTGAATCAGCGCGACGAAGTGGTGATCGAATATGTGCGCTGGGTGATGGTGCGGAAATCGAACCTTGATGCGGTGGCGCCCGAAACCGTGGTGCCGGACCTGAAAAAGGCGCTGGCGCCCGGCGACCTCGTGGTGCCGAGCGGGCTGGATTTCAGCAAATACGACTTTGCTCTGGCCGGTGAACCGCACCGCTGGGGAGACTACCAGATCGGCGAAACCATCGACCATGTCGACGGCGTGACCGTGGAAGAGGCCGAGCACATGCTGGCCACCCGCTTGTGGCAGAACACTGCCAAGGTGCATTTCGACCTGACCTTCCGCCCCGATGGGCGGTTGATCTATGGCGGCCATGTGATCTCGATGGCGCGCGCGCTGTCGTTCAACGGGCTGGCCAATGCGCAGATGATCGTCGGTTTGAACGGCGGGGCCCATGCCAACCCCTGTTTCGCCGGAGACACCGTCAAGGCGTGGTCCGAGGTGCTGGACAAGGCCGAAACCGGCGTGCCCGGCGTGGGTGCGATCCGGTTGCGACTGGTGGCGACCAAGGGCGGCGAGGCCTTTGCGCTGCGCGGCCCGGATGGAAAATACAGCCCCGACGTCCTGCTGGATCTGGACTATTGGGCGCTGATGCCGATCTGAGCGGGCTGGCCCCCACAGTCTTGTGATCCCGACCGGGCCGAACCGTGCTAGGTTCGGCTCATGTCTTTTCTGCGTATCCTTGCCGCTGCACTTTGCCTTGCCCGCCCGGCGTCGGCCTGCGAACTGGCGCTGGCGCTGGCCGTAGATGTGTCCGGCTCGGTCGACAGTTCGGAATACCGCATCCAGATGGATGGCCTGGCGGCCGGACTGCGCGATCCGGTCGTGTCCGAGGCGCTGGTGCGCGGCCAGGCCCGGTTGATGCTGGTGCAATGGACCGGGACCTCGCGGCAGCGGATCACCATCCCCTGGACCAAAATTGACGGGTTCGACGCACTGGATGCGTTTGCAGCAAAAGTGTCGGCCGATCCGCGTGTCTGGCGCAATTTCTCGACCGCGATCGGTGAGGCGCTGGAAATGACCGTGAACAGCTTTCTCGAGGTGCCCGAGTGCAAGCGTCATCTGATCGACATCTCGGGAGACGGCGTCTCGAACGAAGGGGTTGAACCCACCGAGATCCGGGACCTTTTGCGCCGTCAGGGGATTACGGTGAACGCAATTGCTATCGAGGAGAGCGAACCAGACCTGACGGCCTATTTCTTTGAAAACGTCATAGTCGGCGAAGGGGCCTTCGTCGTATCGGCTGCCGGTTTCAAGGACTATCCCGAACGGATCCGGAAAAAACTTCTGCGTGAAGTCACGCGGCAGACTGCCGATCTGCGCTGAGCGCGGAAAGATTCGTGATCACATTGCTTGACCCTTGAAAACGCTAACATTGGAGGGTTGGAATGCATTTTGTGATCACGAGAATATTTTGTGTGATCACGTTTCCGAATTATCGGCCGAATTGCGGGTGATTTGATCTTTTTTGCACGCGCAGCGCGTGACAGGGTCGCAAAATGGAGTAAAAACTTCGGTAGCCAACCTCAAAAGGAGCCGCCATGGCCGATGTCAATCGGGGGAACCGCCCGCTATCGCCGCATCTGTCGATCTATCGTCCGCAGTTGACCTCTGTCACTTCCATCCTGACCCGGATCACCGGCAACGCCATGTTGGTGGCCGCGCTGTTGATCGTCTGGTGGTTCCTGGCCGCAGCCACGTCGCCCGAAGCCTTTGATCGCGCCAATGGTGTGATCACGTCGCTCCTCGGGGACTTGGTCATGGCACTGTCGCTTTGGGGTCTTTGGTACCACACGCTTGCCGGCATCCGGCACCTGATCTGGGACAACGCGATCGGACTGGATATCCCGACAGCCTACAAGCTGGGCTGGGCGGTTGTGATCGGCTCTTTCGTGCTGACTTTACTGACACTGTTGATCGTTGCCTGAGGGAGGCTGACATGCGTTATCTTACCGACCGCAAACGCGCCGTAGGCCTGGGATCGGCCAAGTCGGGCACCGAACATTTTTGGGCGATGAAGGTCAGCTCGGTTGCGCTGCTGATCCTTGTCCCGCTTTTTGTCTTCACATTCGGCCCCACGCTGGGACAGCCCTTTGACGTGGTGCTGGACTATTACTCGCGGCCATTCCCGGCGATCGTCGCGGCCCTGACGCTGGCCGTCGGGTTCAAGCATTTCGCTGATGGTGCCCAGGTGATGATCGAGGACTATGTGCACGGCACAATGGAAAAGGTTCTGATCATCCTCGTGAAGTGTCTCTCATATGGCGCCGCGGCCGCAGGTATCTTCGCCGTCGCCCGCATTGCCCTCTAACACCCCGGAGCTGAATGAAATGGCTGCTTACGAATACGAAACGCACGAATATGATGTGGTCGTGGTCGGCGCCGGTGGGGCCGGTCTGCGTGCCACGCTCGGCATGGCCGAACAAGGTCTGCGCACCGCTTGCGTAACCAAGGTTTTTCCGACCCGTTCGCACACCGTTGCGGCGCAGGGTGGCATTGCGGCGTCGCTGTCGAACATGGGCCCCGACCATTGGCAGTGGCACATGTATGACACCGTCAAGGGCTCGGACTGGCTGGGTGACACCGACGCGATGGAATACCTGGCGCGCGAAGCACCCAAGGCCGTCTATGAGTTGGAGCATTACGGTGTGCCGTTCTCGCGCACCGAAGAAGGCAAGATCTACCAGCGTCCCTTTGGTGGCCACACGACCGAATTCGGTGAGGGCCCCGCAGTTCAGCGCACCTGTGCCGCTGCCGACCGGACCGGTCACGCGATCCTGCACACGTTGTACGGGCAGTCACTGAAGAACAACGCGGAATTCTACATCGAATATTTCGCCATTGACCTGATCATGTCCGAAGACGGCCAGTGCCAAGGCGTTGTCTGCTGGAAGCTGGACGACGGCACCATGCATGTCTTCAACGCCAAGATGGTGGTTCTGGCCACGGGCGGTTACGGCCGCGCCTATTTCAGCGCGACCTCGGCCCACACCTGCACCGGCGACGGCGGCGGCATGGTGGCCCGTGCCGGCCTGGCCTTGCAGGACATGGAATTCGTGCAGTTTCACCCGACCGGCATCTACGGCTCGGGCTGCCTGATCACCGAAGGCGCCCGCGGCGAAGGCGGATATCTGACCAACTCGGAAGGTGAACGGTTCATGGAGCGCTACGCGCCCCAATACAAGGACCTCGCACCGCGCGACTATGTCTCGCGTTCGATGACCATGGAAATCCGCGAAGGGCGCGGCGTCGGTCCCGAAGGCGACCATATTCACCTGAACCTGAGCCATCTACCAGCCGAAGCCCTGCATGAGCGTTTGCCGGGCATCTCGGAAAGCGCAAAGATCTTCGCCGGCGTGGATGTCACCAAGGAACCGATCCCGGTTCTTCCGACCGTGCACTACAACATGGGCGGTATTCCGACCAACTATTGGGGCGAGGTGTTGAACCCGACCGCCGACGATCCGAACGCCGTCGTGCCCGGCCTGATGGCCGTCGGCGAAGCCGGTTGCGCGTCGGTTCACGGAGCGAACCGGTTGGGGTCGAACTCATTGATCGACCTCGTGGTCTTTGGCCGCGCGGCGGCGATCCGGGCCGGCAAGGTCGTCGACCCCGAAACGCCCAACCCGGTCCTGAACCAGGCCTCGGTCGACAAGGCGTTTGATCGGTTCGATGCGGTGCGCAATGCCAGCGGCGCAATCCCGACGGCCGATCTGCGGCTTGAAATGCAGAAAACCATGCAGGCGGATGCTGCGGTGTTCCGGACGGCCAAGACCCTGGCCGAAGGGGTCGAGAAGATGACTGCAATCGCGGCCAAGATGGAGGACATCAAGGTCACGGATCGCAGCCTGATCTGGAACAGCGACTTGATGGAGACGCTGGAACTGACCAACCTGATGCCCAACGCGCTTGCCACAATCGTCGGAGCCGAAGCGCGGAAGGAATCCCGCGGCGCTCATGCACACGAAGACTTCACTGAGCGCGATGACGAAAACTGGCGTGTTCACACCGTGTCCCGGGTTGACGGGAACAAGGTCGAACTCAGCTATCGCCCGGTCATCGTCGATCCGCTGAGCACCGAGGCTGAAGGCGGTATCAGCCTTGAAAAGATCGCGCCCAAGGCGCGGACATTCTGAGGAGAGGAACATATGGTCCAACTGACCCTCCCTACGAATTCCCGGATTACGACGGGCAAAACCTGGCCGAAACCGGAAGGCGCGAGCAACGTGCGTAAGTTCCAGATCTACCGCTGGAATCCGGATGACGGGCAGAACCCTCGGGTCGACACCTATTTCGTCGACATGGACGATTGCGGGCCGATGGTTCTGGATGCGCTGATCTACATCAAGAACAAGGTCGACCCGACCCTGACCTTCCGCCGGTCGTGCCGCGAGGGGATCTGCGGTTCCTGCGCGATGAACATCGACGGGATCAACACGTTGGCCTGTATCTACGGCATGGACGAGATCAAGGGCGACGTGAAGATCTACCCGCTGCCGCACATGCCGGTGGTCAAGGACTTGATCCCGGATCTGACCCATTTCTATGCGCAGCACGCTTCGATTATGCCCTGGCTGGAGACCAAGACCAACCGCCCTGCAAAAGAATGGAAGCAGTCGATCGAAGACCGGAAAAAACTGGATGGTCTGTACGAATGCGTCATGTGCGCCAGCTGCTCGACCTCGTGCCCCAGCTATTGGTGGAATGGCGACCGGTACCTTGGCCCCGCCGCGCTGCTGCACGCCTATCGCTGGATCATCGACAGCCGCGACGAGGCCACCGGCGAGCGTCTGGATCAGCTTGAGGATCCGTTCAAGCTGTATCGGTGCCATACGATCATGAACTGCGCAAAGACCTGCCCCAAGGGTCTGAACCCGGCCAAGGCGATTGCCGAGATCAAGAAGATGATGGTCGAACGCGCAGTTTGAACGATGACGACCAACGTGCTTGCCGCGTTGCGGCAAGTGCATGGCCCACATGCGAAATCATTGGATGTGGGCCGCCCCGGCCAAGACTATGTTCGGCACCGGGGAGGAGTGACGGATTGGAAACAGGATCACTCCGATGAAGAACGAATCCAAAAAAACAGACGCAGCCAAAGCCTTGGAATATCTTGAGCAAGCCTGGGCCTATTACGAGCCCGAGCCGGTCAAGCCTGCAAAAGATGCAGAGCCGGAGCTGTTTGAATACGCCAACGCGGCCTGAGTTTACCAAGCCAAGTCTTGAGTCCCGGCGCATATTGCGCAAAGCAGGGGAATGCCTGTACTTCTGCTTCTGCTCGGCGCCGGCGTGTTCGCCTATTTCGTCTGGCGGTCCCGCACGTCTTCTTTGACCCGGGACTGCCGGTGGCGACAGCACAGGCAGGCCGGCACGTGGAGTTGTGCGTATTGCGGGGCGGTTTCCGTCTCCGAGACGCAGCCCACGCGATGCGAACGGAAATAAGCCTTTTTGCCTGAGGGAAACGGGGTTTTCCCAAAAGTCATTCTGGGTCAATCTGCGCAAAACAGCGGAAAGATGCAGAATGCCAAATCCTCCTTCGGATGCCGCCGCCCGCCGCGGGATCGCTCCAGTCATTTGCTACCCAAATGACACCCTGCCCAGCGTTGACCTTGACCTGCTGCTGGACGCCCGAAAGAGCGCGCGAAAGACAGCCGAAGTTCTGGTGCCGCCACGTGATGCCCGTTGCTTTGAGGTGCCGGCCGGACACTTCTTTCGGATCACCTCGGTCGAAGGCCCGCAGGTCGGCGACCTGAACCTGTGGAACCTGCACGACCTGAACGAACGTTTCTATTCGGGCAAGACGCGTGCATTGCATGGCACCCATGTCACGACCGGCGAGCGGCTATGGTCCAGCTTTCCTTTTCTGCGCCCAATGGCCACGATCGTTGCGGACACCTTGGACTGGTACGGAATCGATCAATACGGCGGGTCGGTGCATGACGTGATCGGAACGCGTTGCGATCCCTATACCGGGAACTTGCTGTCGGGCACTCAATACCATCATTGCTGTCACTCCAACCTGACCAGGGCGCTGGCTGACCATACTGGTCTGGAAATTCCGGTAGCCGAGCGTTTGGTGCACGACGTGTTGAACGTATTCATGTGCACCGGCTTTACCCTCGATACGGGGCAGTATTTCATGAAGGCTTCACCGGTTCGACCGGGTGATTATTTGGAGTTCTTCGCGGAAATCGACCTAATGGGTGACCTCAGCGCTTGTCCGGGTGGGGATTGCTCGTCCGAGCACTCATCGGATACCGCCGCCTGTCACCCGCTGTTGGTCGAGGTTTTCGAACCTGCCGAAGGCACGCTGAGCGGCTGGCAAAGTCCGGCGCCCAATGGCTATGACCGTACGCATGGGCGCTGAGGCCCGGGGGTGACCCGGGCCGTTCTGTGTCAGGCGTTCGGGAAGGCGGCCTGCAGTGCGATTTCCAGCATGTCACCAAAGCTGCTCTGGCGCTCGGATGAGGGCAGCGCCTCGCCGGTCAGAAGGTGATCGGACACGGTCAGAACCGCCAAGGCCCGGCATTTGTGCCGCGCGGCCAGGATGTACAGCTCGGCGGCCTCCATTTCGACCCCCAGGATGCCGTGGCGCACCATCTGTTCGTTCAGGTCGGGGCGTTCGTCATAGAACACGTCAGACGAATAGATGCCGCCGATATGGGTTGCCGTGCCCTTGGCCTCGGCTGCCTTGGCGGCCGCCTGCAGCAGGCCCCAATCTGCACAAGGCGCAAAGTTGAGCTCTTTCATGATGCCCCGGGACGGGGTGCTGAGTGTCGTTGACGTCATGGCCAGGATAACATCCCGGACCTTCACGTTTTCCTGCATGCCGCCGCAAGACCCGATGCGGATCAGGGTTTTTGCACCGTAGTCCCGGATCAGTTCATTTACGTAAATGGACAGCGACGGCATTCCCATTCCGCTGCCCTGAATGGTGACCGGGTTTCCTTTCCATTCGCCGGTGAAACCCAGCATCCCGCGGACATCGTTGATTTGCCGCACATTGCTCAGAAAAGTTTCGGCGGCCCATTTCGCACGATACGGATCACCCGGCAAAAGCACGGTCTCGGCGATTTCGCCTTTTTCGGCGCCAATGTGAATTGTCATTTTGATACTTTTCCCGTTCAGATTTCCAGATCGGAAATATCTGCCCCGGCTTTCAGCGCTTCGTGGACCCATTTCGGTTTTCGCCCACGCCCCGTCCAGGTTTGCGCCGGATCGGCCGGATTGCGATATTTTGCTTTGGCTTTCGATCCCTTGCCGGACCGTGTGGGCTGGGATGCCAGGTCGGACAAGGAAAACCCGTAAGCGGCAGCTGCTTTCTCAGCGGCCATTAATGCTTCCTGACGCTCTCTGGCTTCAGCGTTTTCCAGCGCCTTGTCGACCTGATCGCGCAATTCAAGCAATTCCTTACGCGACAGCTTGTCCAGATTTATACCCATTGTCGTTCTCCATACCCACCTGATTCATTTTTTACTCATCAGGCAACGTTACGGAGAATCCCAATCAATGGCCATTCTTTAAACGAAATGGGCAATGGAATTAATTCTGGGCGATTATTCCGCGGCCAGCGTTTTTGGATCGGCCAGCAAAACGATATCCCCCATTATGGCATTCAGCTCGAAATTCTTGGGCGTATAGACCTTGGCAACACCCATCGATCTGAGACGATCCGCATCCTCGTCCGGGATGATGCCTCCGACGACAACCGGGATATCACCCAAGCCGGCTTCGCGCAGGCGTGTCATCACTTCCTGAACCAGCGGCAGGTGGCTGCCCGACAGGATCGACAGGCCGATCACATGGGCTTGCTGATCGATGGCCGAAGCCACGATTTCCTCGGGGGTCAGGCGGATGCCGTCATATGTAATGTCCATGCCGCAATCGCGGGCGCGGAAGGCGATCTGCTCGGCGCCGTTGGAGTGGCCGTCGAGCCCCGGCTTGCCGACCAAGAATTTCAGACGACGCCCAAGGCGGTCGCTGACTGCATCCACCGCTGCGCGCAAGTCGTCCAAGCCTTCGGTCTTGTTCGAGACCGAGCCCGAAACGCCCGTCGGGCCGCGATAGGTGCCAAAGACGCGGCGCATCTCTTCCGCCCATTCGCCGGTGGTGACACCGGCCTTCGCCGCGGCGATCGAGGGCTCCATGATGTTGGCGCCCGATTGCGCGGCGGCGCGCAGATCGGCCAGAGCCGCGGCCACGGCGGCCTCGTCGCGGGTGGCACGCCAGTCGTTCAGGCGATCGATCTGTTCCTGTTCGACCGCCGGATCGACGACCATGATCCCGCCATCCTCGGTCTGCAGGGGCGAGGGTTCGCCCTCGGTCCAGCGGTTCACGCCGACGACGATGGTTTCATTGCGCTCGATCCGGTTGAGACGCTCGGCGTTGGAATCCACCAGCCGCGATTTCATGTAGTCGATCGCCGCAACCGCACCACCCATCGAGTCCAGATTGGCCAGTTCGGCCCGGGCGCCCTGCTTCAGTTCCTCGACCTTGGCGTCGACCACCGGGTTGCCATCGAACAGGTCGTCGTATTCCAGCAGGTCGGTCTCATAAGCCAGGATCTGCTGCATCCGCATCGACCATTGCTGGTCCCAGGGGCGCGGCAGGCCCAAGGCCTCATTCCACGCTGGCAGTTGCACCGCCCGGGCGCGCGCCTTTTTCGACAGGGTCACGGCCAGCATTTCGATCAGGATGCGATAGACGTTGTTCTCGGGCTGCTGCTCGGTCAGGCCCAGAGAGTTGACCTGAACACCATAGCGGAATCGGCGGAACTTGGGGTTTTCCACGCCATAGCGCTGTTGCAGGATTTCATCCCAAAGATCGACGAAAGCCCGCATTTTGCACATTTCGGTGACAAACCGGATGCCCGCATTCACGAAAAACGAGATGCGGCCGCACAGCGCCGGAAAGTCCTCGGCCGGAACGCGGGGGCGCAGCTCGTCCAGTACCGCGATGGCGGTGGCCAGCGCATAGGCCAGCTCCTGCTCGGGCGTCGCGCCGGCCTCTTGCAGGTGGTAGGAACACACGTTCATCGGGTTCCATTTCGGTACGTTCGAATAACAATACTCGGCCACGTCCGCGATCATCTTCAGTGAAGGTTTGGGCGGGCAGACATAGGTGCCGCGGCTCAGGTATTCCTTGATCAGGTCGTTCTGCACCGTGCCCTGCAGCTTGGACACATCGGCGCCCTGTTCCTCGGCCACCGCGATATACAGCGCCAGCAGCCAGGGGGCCGTGGCGTTGATCGTCATCGAGGTGTTCATCTGCTCCAGCGGGATCTGGTCGAACAGCACCCGCATGTCGCCCAGGTGGCAGACGGGCACCCCGACCTTGCCGACCTCGCCCCGGGCCAGGGTGTGATCGCTGTCATATCCGGTTTGCGTCGGCAGATCGAAAGCCACCGACAGACCGGTCTGCCCTTTGGCCAGGTTGGATCTGTAAAGCGCGTTCGAGGCTTTGGCCGTGGAATGACCGGCATAGGTTCGGATGAGCCAGGGGCGGTCTTTCTGCGTCTGCGTCATGGTCAGAGCCTCATGCGTCGATGGGTAACAATATTTCTCTCATGGGTTCTAAAGCGCAATTTTCAGCACATGTCAATTCGCTGCGTTGCGGCATGTACGGCGTGCTGCCGATTGTGACAGCGGCGGTTTGATGGCACTGTGCGGGCATGACGCAGACCGTTGAGTTACCGATTTGGCTGTTTGTTCTGATCGTGGTGTTTGCCGCGGTCACCTTCGCCTCGCATTTCCTGTTCCCGTCGGTGCGCTGGTTCTTTCGCCGCCGGCTTGAACGGGCTGTTGAACGGTTGAACCAGCGCCTGCAACGGCCGATCCAGCCGTTCAAACTGGCCGAGCGTCATGACATGATCCAACGCCTGATCTATGACCCGCAGGTTGGTCAGGCTGTTCAGCACCACGCCGAAGAACATGGAATCCCCGAAGCGGTCGCGTTCGAGCAGGCCCGGCGCTACGCCCGGGAAATCGTCCCGTCGTTTTCGGCCTTCATGTACTTCAGCTTTGCCATTCGGTTGGCTCGATGGTTGAGCAACGCGTTCTACAATGTCCGCCTCAGCCACGAGGACGAGGCCGCATTGAAGCAGATCGATCCCAAAGCAACCGTGGTCTTTGTGATGAATCACCGGAGCAACATGGATTATGTTCTGGTGACCTATTTGGCCGCGCAACAGTCGGCGCTGTCCTATGCGGTGGGCGAGTGGGCACGGGTCTGGCCGCTCAGCCGGTTGATCCGCGCGATGGGAGCCTATTTCATCCGACGCAAGTCCGGCAGCGAGCTCTACCGACAGGTTCTGGCCAGCTATGTGCGCCTGGCCACCAATGCCGGTGTGACGCAGGCGATGTTCCCCGAGGGCGGTCTGAGCCTCAACGGGTCTTTGGGACGACCCAAACTGGGACTGCTGAAATACATCATCGACGGCACCAGTCCCGATGGTCGCGACGTCGTGTTCGTACCGGTTGCGCTGAACTATGACCGGGTGCTGGAGGATACGATTCTGACCGCCGCCGCCTTGGGCAGCGAACGGCGGTTCCGCGCGCGGATCGGCGTGATCACAAGGTGGAGCCTGAAACAGATATGGCGCCGTATCATCGGGCGTTACAAACGGTTCGGTCTTGCCTCGGTCCGATACGGCCTGCCCATTTCGCTGCAGGAGTTTCGCGAACAAGCCGGCCCGGACCTGATGACGGATCTGGCTCGAGAGTTGATGCGCCGGATTGGCCGGGCGATTCCTTTGGTCCCAGCGCCCGCCGCGTGCTGGCTCGTTCGCGAAAACGGCACCATCTCCGAGTCTGACGTTCAGTCACGGATCGTCGAGCTGATGCGGCGCGAGGGCGCCACGGACGAAGACCTGAAGGCCATCCCGCCAGCGATCGAACAACTGGTCGAACGGCGAATACTGAGCAGAAACAACGGTATGCTGTCGCCATCGGTCGAGCGGCTGGATCTGATGCAGTATTATGCGGCCTCAGCGCCCATCAGCGAAGACCCGGATGGTTCTGCGACTGCAAAAGAAATTTCTGCGGCCGCTGGGTCATAAAATTTCAATAATGATCCGAAATGGGTTGCAAAATTACTCATGGGCCAATATTCCAGCCTATGAAGCGCGCAATTCTGCGTCGCGGCGAACATGTTTGACAGAGGAGGCCACAATGGCTTTGGACACCGACGGCGGCATCGCGTCCTACGAGGCACCGGAAAAAGACCTCTACGAGATGGGTGAAATCCCTCCGATGGGATATGTGCCCAAACAGATGTATGCATGGGCCATCCGCAAGGAGCGCCACGGTGAGCCCAACACTGCAATGCAGTTGGAAGTGGTCGATGTGCCCAAGCTGGACAGCCACGAAGTGCTGGTTCTGGTGATGGCGGCGGGCGTCAACTACAACGGTGTTTGGGCCTCGCTCGGCAAACCGATCAGCCCCTTTGATGGCCACAAGGCCCCGTATCACATCGCGGGCTCGGATGCGTCGGGCATCGTCTGGGCGGTGGGCGACAAGGTGAAACGCTGGAAGGTCGGCGACGAGGTCGTGATCCACTGCAACCAGGACGACGGCGACGATGAAGAGTGCAACGGCGGTGACCCGATGTATTCGCCCAGCCAGCGCATCTGGGGCTATGAAACGCCCGATGGGTCATTTGCGCAATTCACCAACGTGCAGGCGCAACAGCTGATGCCGCGCCCCAAGCACCTGACTTGGGAAGAAAGTGCCTGCTATACGCTCACGCTGGCCACTGCCTATCGGATGCTGTTCGGGCACGAGCCGCATGACCTGAAGCCGGGCCAGAACGTTCTGGTCTGGGGCGCGTCGGGGGGTCTGGGCTCCTATGCGATCCAGCTGATCAATACGGCGGGCGCCAACGCGATCGGCGTAATCTCGGACGAAAGCAAGCGCGACTTCGTCATGGGCTTGGGCGCCAAGGGCGTCATCAACCGCAAGGACTTCAACTGCTGGGGCCAGTTGCCCACGGTCAACACGCCTGAATATGCCGAGTGGTTCAAGGAAGCCCGCAAGTTCGGTAAGGCGATCTGGGACATCACGGGCAAGGGCGTCAACGTCGACATGGTGTTCGAACACCCCGGCGAGAGCACCTTCCCGGTCTCGACCTTTGTCGTCAAAAAAGGCGGCATGGTCGTGATCTGCGCCGGGACCACCGGCTACAACCTGACCTTTGACGTTCGGTACATGTGGATGCACCAGAAGCGTCTGCAGGGTTCGCATTTCGCGCATCTCAAGCAGGCGTCTGCTGCAAACCGGCTGATGCTGGAGCGGCGTCTCGATCCCTGCATGTCCGAAGTGTTCACTTGGAAAGAACTGCCCGAGGCGCACATGAAAATGATGCGGAACGAGCACAAGCCGGGCAACATGTCTGTCTTGGTTCAGGCCCCGCGTACGGGCATGCGGACCTTGGAAGAGGTTCTGGACGCCCGCGGTTGATCACCGCGCTTTGAAAGCAAGCGCCCGCGAATCGTTCAGACGGTTCGCGGGCGTTTTGCGTTCAGAAGATGGGATATTGTTTTTCAATGCCATGCAAATTCGGGACCCGCTGTTTTTGGGGAGTAGAAAGCAGTGAATAGGCAAGAAAACAGCGTACATGTTATGGTTGTGTTAACCCTTCGTTAACTGTTTCGGAGAGACCATGATGGCGCAAAATGAGTGGATACTGGACGTATTGTCGGACCTCAACGCCTTCGCCGTTGCGAATGGGTTGACCGCGCTGGCCGAGCAGCTTGACGACACCAGGCTGATCGCAGCGGCCGAAATTGCGTCCCTGAACGATGAGGCAAAAGCGCCGTCGAATGGGAACACAGTTCGATTTGAGCCAGGTCCTGGAGGATTTGGAAAACACCAGCACGCTTGACGAGCTGGGTTCGGTTGCTGTCCGCATCAGGGACAAACTGAAGGTCGATCACATCGTCTATCACTGGGTCGATGGCGCTGGCGATCAATATGGCTACACCACCTATCCGGATGCCTGGGCCGACCGATACCGTGAACGCAACTATCACCGAATAGATCCCGTTATCCTGGGCTGTTTCCAACGGTTTCATCCGGTCAATTGGAAATCTCTGAACTGGTCCGGCAAGGTCGCCAAAGCCTTTCTGCAAGATGCTTTGGATCATGGTGTCGGCAATCAGGGCTATTCGATTCCAATTCGTGGGCCGAATGGCCAGTTCGCGCTTTTTACGGTCAATCACAGTTGCAGCGACGAGGCTTGGGAAGCCTTCATCGTAACCTACAGCCGCGAGTTGATACTGCTCGCCCACTACTTCAACCGCAAAGCTTTGGATTTCGAGCAGGACCGCAGGCCGGAATCCGCGCGCGGCCTCTCTCCGCGCGAGATCGACGCGATGACGCTGCTGGCCTTGGGCTACAGCCGGGCGCAGGTCGCGCACTCCCTGTCTATTTCCGAGCACACATTGCGTGTCTATATCGAAAGCGCCCGGTCCAAGCTGGGTGCTCTGAATACAACCCATGCCATCGCCACTGCCCTCAGCAGAGGATTAATAGTGGTTTAAGGCCCGCGCGAGGGCCACACGGTAAATTAACCACGACTTTGTACCCCCTTCGTTCCAGTACTGGACGACAAGGGGAAAAGTCATGCTGCGTTATGTTTACGCTGACGAGCTTCATAAATTTCCAAAATTGGCCGAGGGGATGTTTCGCGACCGCGCCGATCAATTCAAAACCCGCCTCGGATGGGATGTTCATGTCAATTCCAAAGGAGAGGAACGGGATCAGTATGATGATCTGAACCCGCTGTATGTCATCTGGGAAGAGCCGGACGGCAGTCACGGCGGATCGATGCGGGTATTGCCCACGACTGGCCCTGTCATGGTAAATGAGGTGTTCGGGCATCTGACCGGCGGCAGCCCAATCCGCAGCCCGTTGATCTGGGAAGTGACGCGGTTCTGCCTGTCCCGCACCGCTCATCCACACACGGCCGGGGCAATCATGCTGAGCGGGGGGGAGATCATGGAAGGCTTCGGTCTGACCCACATCGCCGGGGTCTTTGATGCAAGGATGATCCGTATCTATCGGCTAATCGGTTCCTCGCCGGTGGTCTTGGGCTCGGAGGGGGCGGGCCGTGACCAGATTTCGGTCGGTCTTTGGCCCTATTCCGCTGACGATTGCAACCGCGTGGCCGAGCGGGCGGGCATCCCGCGCGAACTGTCGCGATTGTGGTTCAAGACTGCGTTCGGGTCCGCCGCGCGGCATCGGTTCGCACTGTCTGCCTGACGTTGAATTCCGCATCTGGCGCAGGTTGGCGCGGCCCTGTAGGGTCGCGCCATGTCTCTGCCTAAGGTTACTTTTTCCGAAGATCAGGCCGCCGCGTTCGACAGCATTGCCCAGATGCTGAAAACCGCAGGCGTGGACCTGGAAGATGATGCGCTGCTCAAGCTGCCCGGCCAGGGCGAATCGGGGGTCATGGCGGTGATCGGCAAGGCCGGGTCGGGCAAGACCCTGCTGTTGGCCGAACTCTACAAGGCGCTGGCTGAGACCGGAGTTCAGATCGTCTCGGGCGACTATGAAAGCCGCAAATCGAAAGACAAGCGCAGCCTTGCCATTTTGGCCCCGACCAACAAGGCCGCCAGCGTGTTGCGATTGCGCGGTGTTCCGGCCACCACCATTCACCGCATTCTGTACACGCCGGTCTATGATCCGGAATACGAACGGATCGCCGAGTGGCTGGCGGGCAATGACGACCGCCCCGAGATCGAAGGCCTGACCGACGAGGCGTTGGACCGCGCGGCCGCGTTCTATGCCAACAACAAGTCCATCCCGGGTGCCCTGGCCGCCGCCGGCCTGCGCGGGTCGGATTTCATAACCGGATGGAAACGTCGCGACGAGCCGCTGGATATCGGGTTCGTCGATGAGGCCTCGATGCTGGATGACCGGCAGTTCGAGGATCTCAAGGAGATCTTTCCCACTTTGCTGCTGTTCGGCGATCCGGCACAGTTGGCACCAGTGAATCAGTCCGGGTCGATGGTGTTCGATGCTCTGCCCGAACCGCGCAAGCTGATCCTGCACCGGGTGCACCGGCAAGAGGCCGACAACCCCATCCTGGACCTGGCTCATGCGCTGGCCGATCCTGCGATGGGGTTCGAGGATTTCGAACGCCTTGTCGAGCAGACCGCACGCACGGATGACCGCGTGGTCTGGGGCCAGCGGGTCGAGGTCGACCTGATGGCCCGAAGCCCGGTTTTGGTCTGGCGGAATGCGACGCGTATCCGGCTGATCCAGGCCTTCCGCCAGGTGCATGGCGCCCCCGAGACCGAGCTGTTGGAAGGTGAACCGTTGATCTGTGACGGGATCGAGCTGCCGCTGAAGCACCGCAAGAAGCGGCTGGACCTCGAGGCGCGCGGGCTGATCAAGGGCGCGCAGGTGATCTATCTGGGGCCGGGGCGCAAGCCGGGGTTCTCGCGGCTGCATGTCATGGGGGCCGAAGACCCGCAGGTCAGCGCCGCGTCGATCGTGCAGATCGAAAAGCCCGACGAGGAAGAGCCCTTCATCCCCTTTGCCGCGCGCATGGGGGCCACGTTTCTGCATGGGGCCGCGGTGACGATCCACAAGGCGCAGGGCTCGCAATGGGACACGGTGCAGGTCTTTGCCCCTGACCTTTACGCCGCCGCCCGCATGGGCCGGACCGAGGCCGGGCAACCCCTGTGGAAACGGCTGGCCTATGTGGCCATCACCCGGGCGCAAGAGCGGCTGATCTGGGTGGTGCGCAACCGGCTGTCCAAACCAAGCCACCCGCTGCGGGTTGACGACCTGCGTGCGGTCCCGGCCGCAAAACTGACGCTGGAGGCGGAGGAGACGTGAAGACGATCATCGTAACTGGGGCAAGTTCGGGCATCGGGCGAGCGACGGCCGAGCTGTTTCTGGACCAGGGCTGGCAGGTCGGCCTGCTGGCGCGAAGCGCGGACAAGCTGAGGCAGGTGGCCGCGATGCGCGAAAACGCCATTCCGCTGGTGGCCGACGTGACGGACCCCCAAGCGGTGTCAGCGGCCTTCGATGAATTTCAGGCGCAGGCCGGGCGATTGGACGTTCTGTTCAACAACGCGGGTATTTTCGCGCCCGCAGGCACGATCGACGAAATCGCGCTGGACGACTGGTATCAGAGCGTCAACGTGAACCTGAACGGGATGTTTCTGTGCGCCCGCGCGGCCTTTGGCTTGATGCGCAGGCAGGTGCCCCAGGGGGGCCGCATCATCAACAACGGCTCGATCGCGGCGCATGTACCGCGTCCGAACTCGGTGCACTACACCGCCACCAAACACGCGATTACCGGGCTGACACGAAGCCTGTCGCTTGACGGCCGCGCCCATGGGATCGCCTGTGGGCAGATCGACATCGGAAATGCCAGAACCCAGATGGTGCAGAACCTGGTCGATACGGCGGTTGCTGAAGGGCGAGAGCCTGATCCGACGATGGAGGTCGAAGACGCCGCGCGCTCGGTCCTGCACATGGCCAGCCTGCCGCCCGAAGCCAACGTTCAGTTCATGACCGTGATGGCAACGACGATGCCGTATATCGGGCGCGGGTAGCGGTCAGCTTTCGCGCAACAGTCGGAAAGCCGTCGAAGCGCCCCAGCCTGCGGCGATGGCAATGACGAGGGACATCAACCCGTACCAGACCGGCTGTTGACGCGACATGTTGTAGAGAAACCGCTCGAGCCCGACTTTCCGAACGTCGATAACCGTCTCGAACTGCGAAATGACTTCGCCGTTCCGCATCAGGAAGATGCGGGTCAGGTAGTCGCCTTCGGTCAAGTCGGCCGGCATCTTGATGGAGGTGCGGAATAGCGTTTGCTCATCCACGGCAACCGTGTTCTCCCGGATCGAGTACAGGCCCTCATCCTCGCGGATCCTGACGACAGCCCGGGCGAAATCCTGAGCCTCCCGAATATGCATGGCTGCGCCGACGGACCGGATCGCGCGCCGGATCGAGATGCGATAGCGCAGATCTTCGGTGTCGGTGATGATGTCCGTGAACGGTGCGCTTGTGGCGACTGCGTAGAAGCTGGGTGCGGAATCGACCAGAACGCTGTCGGTATTCACCCAGATGCCGAATTTCTTTTCCTTGCGCCGCACCATGACCGGCTCGGACGGGCCTGCGACTGCCACGATCACCTCCAGCGGAGGGCCGGGCGGGATCGGTGCTTCGCGCTTGACGGCGCCAAAGATCAGAATCTCGGATCCGTCGAAATCGGCGGTGATGGCTACGCGATCCTGGCTGAGGCCAAGAACGACTTGCTCATCCGCGGCATGGACGGGGAGGGTCAGGAACACAAGGGCGATGAACCAGCGCAACACGTCAATGCCCCCCATCGGTGCCAAGCGAGTACAGCTCGGCCGGTTGCAACAACAGATCCAGGGCCAGCTTTCCGCAAACCGCCAAGACAAGAGCGGCTAGCAGGACGCGCAGCTGCTCGGCCGGGATGCGTGCCCCCAGCACGGTCCCGATCTGAGCCCCGATCACCCCGCCAACCAACAGTAGGACAGCCAGCACGATATCGACCGTAAAGTTGGTCGTGGCGTGCAGCATGGTGGTGAAGCCAGTGACGAAAATAATCTGGAAAAGGGATGTCCCCACAACCACTTTGGTTGGCATTCCCAGCAGATAGATCATGGCGGGCACCATGATGAACCCGCCGCCCACACCCATGATCGCCGACAACACGCCGACGAACAGCCCGACAAGCACCGGCGGAATGACCGAGATATACAGCCCCGAGGTCCGGAACCGCATCTTGAACGGCAGGGCGTGGATCCACCCCCTCTGGCGCCGTTTGACAGGGACCCCACCGGCCTTGCGGGACCTGCGCAGCGCATTGAGGCTTTCAAAGAACATCAGCCCGCCAATGACGCCCAGAAAGACGACATAGCAGAGCTTGACCAGCAGATCGACCTGACCCAGGCTTTTGAGATAGTTGAAGAAGACAACGCCCACGGCGGCGCCGATCAGACCACCCACAAGAAGGACCGTGCCCATCTTAAGGTCGACCGTCTTTCTTCGGAAATGCGCCAGCACTCCCGAGAATGACGAGGCAACGATCTGGTTCGCCTCGGTTGCCACGGCAACGGCGGGTGGGATGCCGATAAAGAACAGCAGCGGGGTCATCAAAAAGCCGCCACCGACACCGAACATGCCGGACAGGATTCCCACCATGCCGCCGAGGCCAAGCAGCAGAAAGGCGTTTACGGAAACTTCGGCGATAGGCAGGTAGATATGCATGTGGTCTAGCCGATCCGTACTGCGGTGGACTGGTAAAAACGATCAAAGGCGGGCGCGTTGCGTTGGGCGAAGAAACGGACTGGTGGGTACATGGCGGTTTCGAAGGATAAACTGGTCACGATCAAACCCCCGCCAATTCAGAAAGCGAATAGAATTCTGTCGGAGCCACGATCAGTTCCAGCCCGACTTTTCCGGCCACGATCATGACCAGTACCGCCAGCAAAACCCGCAGCTGCTCAGCCTTCAGCCGGGCGCCGACCATGCTGCCGAACTGGGCCCCAACGACACCTCCGATCAACAGGAACAAGGCCAGCACGATGTCCACGCTGAAGTTGGTCGAAGCGTGGATCATCGTCGTAAACCCGGCCACGAAAATGATCTGAAACAGCGAGGTTCCGATCACCACCTTTGTCGGCATTCCCAGGATATAGATCATTGCCGGAACCATGATGAACCCGCCGCCAACGCCCATGATGGCCGACAGGATTCCGACGCCAAAGCCGACCAGGATGGGTGGAATGACCGAGATGTACAGGTTTGACTCGCGGAACCGCATTTTGAACGGCAGTGCATGAACCCAGGTGCGTTGGCGGCGTGCGGTCGGTGCGGTGCCGCCCGCTGCCCGTGACCGGCGAATTGCACGCAGGCTCTCAATGAACATCAAGGTGCCGATGAGGCCTAGAAACACGACGTAACACAGCTGGACCGCCAGATCGACCTGCCCCAAATGCTTGAGATAGTTGAAGACGAGCATTCCCAGCGTCGCGCCGAGCAGGCCGCCGCCCAACAGAACCGATCCCATCTTCAGGTCTACGGTCCTGCGCTTGAGATGGGCCATCAGCCCCGAAAATGAGGATGCCACCACCTGATTGGCCGATGTCGCCACGGCGACTGCAGGTGGAATACCGATCAGAAACAGCAATGGCGTGATCAGAAAACCGCCTCCCACTCCGAACATGCCGGACAGAACGCCCACGGAAACACCAATCGCCAGCAGGACAAACGGGCTAACGGATACTTCGGCTATGGGAAGGTAGACGTGCATACCCTCTTAGAGCGCTTGCGGCATGCAAAATCAACTCTGCATGCCGCTTTGCAGCAAACAGGACTGAAAAGCAGTCCTGAACTGGCCTTATCAACGCTCTTTCACATAAGGCTCGCCACCGGCCCTTGGCGGGACCGCTTTGCCGACGAAACCTGCCAGGATCACCACGGTCAGGATATAGGGCAGCGCGTCCATGACTTGAACGGGGATAATGATGCCGCCCAGGTCGATATTCTGGAACCGCAGAGCAACAGCCTGCAGCAGCCCGAACAGCAAACACGCCCACATGGCGTGCCACGGCCGCCACTTGGCAAAGATCAGTGCAGCCAGTGCGATGAAACCCCGGCCGGCCGTCATGTCTTTGACGAACCCTGCCTGCAACGCTGTCGCCAAATAGGCCCCGGCGATGCCACACAGCACGCCACAGATGGCGACGGCTGCGTAGCGAAGCCCCACCACTGAGACGCCCGCGGTGTCCACTGCCGCCGGGTTTTCACCCACGGCGCGCAGGCGCAGTCCAAAGCGGGTGCGGAACAGCACCCACCAGGTGGCGGGCACCATCAGGAACGCCACGTAAACAAGAATCGAGTGGCCTGAGAGCAGTTCGGCGTAGATGGGACCGATGATCGGCACACCGCTTAGAGCTTCTGCGAAGGGGAAGTTGATCGGCTCAAACCGGCCACCCCCGAACAACGACGGAGTGCGGCCGCCTTGCTGGAACCAGTCCTGGGCCACCAGCACTGTCAAGCCGGCAGCCAGGAAGTTGATGGCGACACCGGAAATCAGCTGGTTCCCCCGGAACGTGATCGAGGCAAGCCCGTGCAGGCCAGACAGCACCAAGGACGATGCGATGCCGGCCAGCAGGCCCAGCCATACCGACCCGGTGACGGCGGCAACGGCGGCCGAGAAGAATGCGGCCATCAGCATCTTGCCTTCCAGGCCGATGTCGAAAATGCCAGCGCGTTCCGAATACAAGCCGGCCAGACAGGCCAGAAGCAGCGGCGTGGCCAGGCGAATGGTCGAGTCCAGAACCTGGACGATCGTCAGGAACAACTCCATCAGTTCGCCTCCTTCCGCAGAGCCAGGAACAGCTTTTCAAGCGGCATGCGCACCATGTTGTCCAGTGCTCCGGTGAACAGGATTACCAGCGCCTGGATCACCACGATCAGCTCGCGCGGAATCGACGTCCACAGGGCCAGTTCCGCGCCCCCCTGATAGAGGAAACCAAACAGGATGGCCGCCAGGAACACGCCGAACGGGTGCGAGCGGCCCATCAGGGCCACCGCGATGCCGATGAAGCCCGCGCCCTCGGTCGAGTTAAGAACCAGCCGCTCGGCCTCACCCATGACGTTGTTGATCGCCATCAGGCCCGCCAGAGCGCCCGAGATCAGCATCGCCACGATGGTGATACGCACCGGCGAGATACCGGCATAGACCGCACCGGTTTCTGAATGCCCATAAGCCCGGATTTCATAGCCCAGGCGGGTGCGCCAGATCAGCGCCCAGACGACGATGCAGGCGATGACCGCGACGATCAGCGAGATGTTGGCCGGAGCCGCCTTGGAGAAGTTGATCCCGATCGGGGCCAGCATCTCGTGCAGGGTGGGCAGATGCACCGCCTCGGCAAAGCGGGCGGTCGCCGGGTCTTGCGAGCCGGCCGGTCGCATCACGTTGACCAGCATGTAGTTCAGCAGCGCCGCGGCGATGAAGTTGAACATGATCGTGGTGATCACGATATGGCTGCCGCGCTTGGCCTGCAGATAGGCCGGTATCGCAGCCCAGGCCGCGCCGAACAGCATGCCGGCGGCCATCGCAGCCAGCAGAGCGATGCTCCAATGCGGCCAAGGCACATAGAGGCACACCATGGCAACGCCCAGTCCGCCCAACATGGCCTGGCCTTCGCCGCCGATGTTGAACAAACGCGCGTGAAAGGCCACCGCAACCGCCAGACCTGTGAACATGAAGTTGGTGGCATAATACAGGGTGTAGCCCCAGCCATAGGTCGACCCCAGCGCGCCGGTGACCATCAGGTTCACCGCCTCGACCGGGTTTTCGCCAATCGCCAGAATGACCAGTGTCGACAGGATTGCGGCCAGGATCAGACTGATGAGCGGGATCAGAATGACGTCGGCCCATTTGGGCATCTTATCCATGTTACGCGGCCTCCCCCGCAACACCGGCCATCAACAGGCCCAGTTCTTTTTCATCCGTTTCATGGGGCAGGCGCTCGCCCATGATATGTCCGTCGAACATCACTGCAATCCGGTCGGACAGAGAGAAGATCTCTTCCAACTCGACCGAGACCAGCAGGATCGCCTTGCCCTGATCGCGCAGGGCGACGATCTGCTTGTGAATGAACTCGATCGCGCCGATGTCCACGCCGCGGGTAGGCTGGCCCACCAACAGCAAATCGGGGTTCCGCTCGATTTCTCGTGCAACCACGATCTTCTGCTGGTTTCCACCCGAAAAGTTCTTGGCCGACAGCCAGCCATTAGGCGGACGCACGTCGAATTTCTCGATCTTGCGTTCTGTGTCGGCGCGCAGTGCGGCGTTGTTCATGAAAATCCCGCGTTGGTAGGCGGGGTCGCGGTGATAGCCGAAGGCAACGTTTTCCCAGGCGTGGAAGTCCATGATCAGACCTTCGCGCTGCCGGTCTTCGGGCACATGCGCGATGCCTTGGGCGCGGCGCGCCTGACCTTCGGCCTCGGGTCCGCTGAGTGCCAGAGGCGTACCATTCAATTTGATCACGCCTGATCCCGGGCGCATGCCGCCCAACACTTCGAGCAACTCGGACTGCCCGTTTCCGGCGACGCCTGCGATGCCCACGATCTCGCCCGCGCGGACGGTCAGGTCGATACCCTTGACGCGCTCGACACCCGCCGAATCCGTCACCCGCAGGTTCTCGATTTCAAGGATGGGCTTGCCGGGTTTGGCCGGCACCTTGTCGACGCGCAGCAGAACCTTGCGCCCGACCATCAGCTCGGCCAACTCCTCGGGGTTGGTCTCGGCGGTCTTGACCGTGGCGGTCATCTGGCCGCGGCGCATCACCGACACGGTGTCGGTGGCTTCCATGATCTCGCGCAGCTTGTGGGTGATCAGGATGATGGTCTTGCCTTCGGCGCGCAGCCGGTCGAGGATGCGAAACAGCTGGTCGGCCTCGGCCGGGGTCAGCACCCCGGTGGGTTCGTCCAGAATCAGGATTTCCGCCTTGCGGTACAGCGCCTTGAGGATTTCGACCCGCTGCTGCATGCCCACGCCGATCTCGTCGATGCGCTTGTCGGGGTCCACGAACAGCTCGTATTCTTCCTCGAGCTCTTTCAGCTCTTTCCGGGCCTTGGCCAGCGAGGGGGCCAGCAGCCCGCCATCCTCGGCGCCCAGAACGATGTTTTCCAGAACGGTGAAATTCTCGACCAGCTTGAAATGCTGAAAGACCATGCCGATACCCGCGGCGATCGCGGCCTGGCTGTCGGGGATGTCGGTCTTTTTGCCGTTGATCCAGATTTCACCTTTGTCGGCCTTGTAGAAGCCGTACAGAATGCTCATCAGCGTAGATTTGCCCGCACCGTTTTCACCGATGATCCCGTGGATCGTGCCGGGGGCGACGCTGATCGAGATGTCCTTGTTCGCTTGAACTGGCCCAAAGGCTTTGGAAATCCCTTTGAGCTCGATGGCGGGGACTGTCATGTCTTGTCCTCGATTGCCGTAGAAGCTGCGCTGATTTCGCGATCATTCGGTCGTGGCGAAACAGCGGCATGAGTGGATGCGGGACGGGAGGTTTCCCCCGCCCCGCGCGATATCAGAACTGCAGTGCCGGGCAGCTGTCGTTCTCGTAGTAGCTGACGACGGTGACATTGCCGTCGATGATGTCGCGGCGCGCCTTTTCGACGGCGGACTTCATCTCGTCGCTCACCAGCGAGGCGTTGTTTTCATCCATGGCAACGCCGACACCGTCCTGTGCCAGACCCATGGTGAACTTGCCGGTTTCGACATCTTCGCCTGCCTTCATGGCGTCATAAACGGCCACGTCCACGCGCTTAAGCATCGAGGTCAGAACCTTGCCCGGGTGCAAGTGGTTCTGGTTGCTGTCCACGCCGATCGACAGGATGCCTTCGTCGGCTGCGGTCTGCAGAACACCGACGCCGGTACCGCCTGCGGCAGCGTAGATCACGTCAGCGCCTTGGCTGATCTGAGCTTTGGTCAGCTCCGAACCCTTCACCGGGTCGTTCCAAGCGGCCGGGGTGGTGCCGGTCATGTTGGCGACGACGTTGATGTCAGGGTTCACGGCCTTCGCGCCCTGGGCGTAGCCGCAGCCAAAGTGCCGGATCAGCGGAATGTCCATGCCGCCGATGAAGCCGACGGTACCCGACTTGGATGCCATCGCGGCCATCATGCCGACCAGGTACGAACCTTCATGCTCGGCAAACGAGACCTGGCGGATGTTCGGCGCGTCCAGCCAGCTGACGTCGACGGCAACGAACTTGGTGTCGGGATAGTCAGGTGCGACGGCGGCCAGCGGATCAGCCATGGCAAAGCCCATGGTGATGATCGGGTTTGCACCGGCTTCAGCGAAGCGACGCAGGGCTTGTTCGCGCTGCGCTTCCGACTGCAGCTCGATTTCGCGATAGGATTTGCCGGTTTGGTCGGCCCAGCGCTTGGCGCCGTTATGGGCTGCTTCGTTGAACGATTTGTCGAACTTGCCGCCCAGATCGAAGATGATCGCCGGTTCGGCCAGCGCCGCACCTGCGGTCAGTGCAAACGCGGCGGCCGCGCCCATCAAGGATTTCATCAGGGTCATCATATACTCCCGTTGTTTTTTTTGGCTTCGGGGCAGGGGCTTTTGCCCAGCCCCGCTCAGAGCGAGCAGAACTGCTGTGATAGCGGCAATTAAGGCCGTCTGAAACAGCCATGGTCAACCGCTTTTTGACCATTTGGTCTCAGAAATGCCCGGCTTTCGTCAGGGTAGCGCGCGCTCCATCAAGATTGCATCTACTTTGTCAGCCTTGCCGCGCCGGTAATATCCTGGCCGAAGACCGCAGCGCGCATAGCCGCAACTTTGGTAGAGTGCAATGGCGGCCGCGTTGTCCGATGCCACCTCAAGAAACGCCCGGCGCGCACCCAGATCGTGAGCCTTGTCATGCCAAGCCTGCATGCAGGCGCGGCCCAGACCCTGCCGCTGATGATCGGGATGCGTCGCGATGGTCAGCAGCTCGGCCTCGTCGCCGATGACCTGGATCAGGGCAAATGCTGTTTTGTTTCCAACGACATGGGTGAAGCGGCTGGCAAGCAGATCAGCGAATTCATCATTAGTCCAGGGGCGGGACTGGGTGAAAGCCGCGCCGTGGGTCTCGGCCATTTCCTGTGGGGTCATGGGTCCAGCAAAGGCGGCGGCGTATCGCGCGACGGGGCGGCGTCTGCGGCACGAACGTACAGGGGGGCCGGGGGACCTGACACAAGCTCAACACGTTCGGATGCAATCCGGGCGATGGCCCGGACGACTGCATTCGCATCGTCGCACAAAAACAGGGCGCCAAGTGATTCTGCCTGTTCCTGCGTCATCAGCTGCGGCGTCCCGTCGGGCGCTTGCAGGTAAACATGTTCTCGGGGGGCTGGAATGGCTGGGGTCCGCCCTTCAGGTGCCAAAGCCGCAAGGGCTTCAAGGCCCGAAACGCCGATTGCCGGTTTGTTCAATCCAAGCGCCAGCCCCCGGGCGGCAGAGACCGAGATGCGAATTCCAGTGAAATTGCCCGGACCCGTCCCGACACCGATCGCGTCGATATCCGCCCAAGAAACCCCGCCTTCTGCCAGGATGTCCTGAAGCAAAGGCATCAGGCGTTCCGCCTGGCCGCGGGTCATGGTTTCGGCGCGGCTCACGACGATGTCTGGCCCGCGCAGCAAAGCGGCCGCGCAATGCGCGGCCGATGTGTCAAATGCCAGAATTGTCTGATCAGACGGCAACAGGGCGAACCTCGGTCACCTCGGGGATGTAATGGCGGAGCAGGTTCTCGATCCCCATTTTCAGGGTCAGCGTCGAGGACGGGCAGCCTGCGCAGGCCCCTTGCATATGCAGGTAGACGACGCCGCGGTCAAAGCCGTGGAAGGTGATGTCACCGCCGTCCTGCGCCACGGCGGGGCGTACGCGGCTGTCCAGCAATTCCTTGATCTGGTTGACGATTTCCGAGTCCTCACCCGAATGTTCAGCATGGCCGGACGCGGTTTCCACCCCGGCCCCCATCACCGGCTGGCCGGACTGGTAGTGCTCCATCACAGCGCCCAGGATGGCGGGTTTGATGTGGTCCCACTGCACGCCGTCGTCTTTGGTGACGGTTACGAAGTCATTGCCGAAGAAAACTCCGGTCACACCGCTGACCGCAAAGATGCGCTGCGCCAGCGGCGAGTTCTGCGCGGCTTCGGCGGTCGGGAAATCCGCTGTACCGGCCTCGAGCACGGTCTGACCGGGCAGGAATTTCAGCGTGGCCGGGTTGGGTGTGGATTCGGTCTGGATGAACATGGCGCGCTCCGTATCAGTTGGCTCTGATATGCGCGTCAGCGGCCGGGAAGTCAAGATTTGGAACGGTTCTAAATCGCTGCAGCCTGTCGGATGGCCATGTCCAGTCGGTCATCGCCCCAGTAAAGCTCCTCATCCACGACAAAACTGGGGGCGCCGAAGATCCCCAGCGATTTGGCGCGGGCAACCTGGTCGAACAGAGCACTCTTGATGTCAGAGTCTGCGGTTCGGTCGATCATGTCCTCGGGGAGGCCGGCGGCGGACAGGGCGCTGCGCAGGACTGGCTCTACCGAAATGTTCAGGCCTTGGCCAAACTGCGCGGCAAAAACGGCGCAGGAGAATGCAGCGCGCGCTTCACGTTGAGGGATGGCGAGCGCAAGGCGTGCGGCCTTCAGGCTGTTTTGCGGAAACTCGGCAGGTCGGGTCAGGGGCAGGCCATGCTGCCGGCACAGCCGTTCCATGTCGCGCCACATGTACCGCCCCTTGGCCGGATAGATGTTGAACGGTGAGGTTTTCCACCCCTGCTCGGCAAAAATGGGACCCAGAAGGAATGGCTGCCAGTCCACCTGCACGCCGCAGGCTGCCGCGTCCCGTTCGACCCGCATGGCGCTGAGGTAGGAATAGGTCGAGGCGAAATCGAACCAGAAGTGCAGGGTGGCGGGCATCAGGTGATCTCTTCGAGCTTCTCCTTGCTCAGGTCGCCCGGAACGATGGTAATCGGAATCGGCAAGCTGCCGGAATTCCGCGTCAACTGAGTGACCAGTGGACCGGGGCCCTTCTTGTCAGTACCTGCACCCAGAACAAGGACGCCGATTTCGGGATCCGAGCGCACATGCTCAATGATCTGCGGAACGGGTTCACCCTCGCGGATCGCCAGTTCAGGCTCGATCCCCTGCTTGTCGCGCATCCATTTGGCAAACACCTCGAAATGCGCATGGATACGTTCGCGGGCTTCTTCCCGCATCACTTCGGCCACGCCGATCCAGTGGTTGAACTCGTCCGGAGGAATGACCGAGAGGATGGTCACCCCCCCGCCCGTATGCGCAGCACGCATCGCGGCGAAACGCATGGCGTTCAGGCACTCGCGGCTATCGTCAAGAACTACAAGGAACTTGCGCATGAATGTCCTCTTCGGTTTTCGGGATCATGCCCGAGCATTCGGTGTCTGGCAACTCGGGCCGCGACGGACCGTTGCTTATTGGTTGCTGGCCGCCCAGTCCCAGTAGAGCGCGCGCGTGCGGCGCGTGATAGGGCCAATCTGATATTGCGTGTCGTCCAGTGCGGTCACGGGCGTGACCTTGTTCATGTTGCCGGACATGAACACTTCGTCCGCGTCGTGGAAATCGTCGAAGGTCAGAACAGTTTCGTGAACCGTCACCCCGTCGCGACGCAGGTTGTCGATGTGCCGCGCGCGCGTGATGCCTGCAAGGAAGGTTCCGTTCGGTGCCGGAGTAAACACCTCTCCATCCTTGGCCATGAAGATGTTGGCCGTTGCGGTTTCTGCCACGTTGCCCATGGCGTCGGTCACCAATGCGTTTGAAAACCCCTTGGATCGCGCTTCCGCCAGCATTCGGGCGTTATTTGGATACAGGCACCCGGCCTTGGCGTTGACGACCGCGCTTTCCAGAACCGGGCGGCGGAAGCGGGTGGTCGTCAGAGTGACCGAGGCCGCCTCGGGTGCCATTGGGATCTCTTCGAGGCAGATGGCGAAACCTGTGCTGTCACCCTGCGGTACGATCGCGGTCGCGTCGCCGTCGATCCCCCAGTACATCGGGCGAATGTAGACGGCGGCCTCGGTCGGGTATGCTTCCAGACCTTCGCGGATCAGTTCGACCATTTGTTCGGTGGTCACGGTCGGAGTGAGCATCAGCGCCTCGGCCGAGCGGTTCACCCGGTCGCAATGCGCGGCCAGATCAGGAGTCATGCCATCAAATCGGCGGGCCCCGTCAAACACCGACGAACCCAACCAGGCCCCGTGGTCCGCAGCCCGCATGATCGGGGCATCGCCATCGTGCCATTTGCCATCGAAATAAGTGCGGATATTCTTGCCGACTGCCATTGTGCCCTCCGTCAATTCCGCCGAACCGTAGGAGCGCGCGCACCCGAGGTCCAGCAGATTATCCGGCCGACGATGGCAACACGTCGCGCTTGACCATCGCGCGCAGGGCGAAGTTGGAGCGCAGGTTGCGGATGCCCGGAATCTGCATCAGCCGGTTTTCCAGAAACGCATCAAAGGCGGTCAGGTCACGCGCCACGACGCGCAGCAGGATGTCGCGCGAGCCTGTCATGAGGTAACACTCCATAACCTCATCGCAGCGCAGGATGGCGCGTTCGAAGGCGTCGATGGCGTGGCGGTCCTGTTTCTCCAGTTCGACCGACACGAAAATCGTGACGCCAAAGCCCAGTTTCTCGGGGTCGACCTGCGCCGAATATCCGGTGATCACCCCGTCGCGGCGCAGGCGCTCCAGGCGTCGTGCGCAGGGCGTGGGCGACAGGCCCACCTTTTCGGCCAGGTCCAGAACGGTCATTCGTCCGTCCTGCTGCAGCGCGCGCACGATCTTGCGGTCGATCTGGTCCATGGAGAAAATCCCTAAAATAATCGGCTCAGATTATTACTATCGCCAAGAGGTATGTTCTGACCAGCGTCTATTGGCGAAAATCGCTCTCTCCGATGTGGCAAACTCTATCTGTCTTTCCGGAGGAGCAAAATGGAAATAACCACGATTGACGCGCCAGATCACGAGCGTGTGGTCGAATTCAAAGACGCCGCCAGCGGGCTTTCGGGCTTTGTGGCGATCCACTCCACGCAATTGGGGCCGGCAGCGGGCGGCGTGCGGATGCGCACCTATGGTCACCCGTCCGAGGCGCTGGACGATGCGCTGCGCCTGTCGCGGGGCATGACCTACAAGAACGCAGCGGCCGATCTGCCGCTGGGCGGGGGCAAGGCCGTTATCATTGGCGACCCGAGCGCGGACAAGACGCCCCGGCTGTTGCAGGCCTTCGGGCGCGTTGTGCAAAGCCTTGGTGGCCGGTACTGGACGGCCGAGGACATGGGGATGACCCCGGCCGACATGGCCCAGATCGGCACCGAAACCGAATATGTCGCCGGTCTGCCCGATGGCCCGTTCGCCAGCGGCGACCCGTCGCCCATCACCGCCCGCGGGATCTTCAACGCCATCCGCGTGACTGCGCGGCATCGGTTCGGGTCCGACGACCTGAGCGGCAAGACCATCTCGGTGCAAGGGCTGGGCCATGTGGGCGAACACCTGTGCGCGCTGTTGCATGACGCCGGGGCGAAACTGGTGATCACCGACATCGATGCGGATCAGACCGCCCGGCTGGCGGATCGGTTCGCGGCGCAGGCCGTCGCGCCCGATGCGATCTATGCGGCCCAGGCGGATATTTTCGCGCCCTGCGCCATCGGCGGCATCCTGAACGAAACCAGCATTCCGCTGCTGAAGGTCGGCGCGGTGGCCGGAGGGGCCAACAACCAGTTGGCGACCGATGCCGACGCGCAGCGCCTGCATGACCGCGGCATCCTCTATGCTCCGGATTTCGCGGCCAATGGCGGCGGGATCGTGAACGTCGCGACCGAGATCCTGAAGATCAAGGATCGCGAAGCCTGGGTCGGTCAGCGGCTCGAGGCGCTGGAGCGGACGATGGACCGCATCCTGACCCGCGCCAAGGTCGATGGCGTCAGCCCCCATGCGGTGGCCGAATCCATCGTCGAGGAAAAACTGCACCCGCAGGCCGCCTGACCTGCAACGAAAAACGCCGCCCCGGGTCAGGGGCGGCGCTGCAGTTTCTGTCTCGGTCTCAGGCGCGGCCGGCGCCCACCATCCCCACGATCTCGTAGGTGCGGCTGAGGATCGGAGCCGCGATTTCCCGCGCCCGTTCCGCGCCACGGTCCAGGATCCTGTCGATCTCGGCCTGATCGCCCATCAGCCGCGCCATCTCGGTCGAGATCGGCGACAGCTTTGCGACCGCCAGATCGGCCAGCATCGGCTTGAAGTCACCGAACTGCTTGCCCCCGACCTCGGCCAGAACCTGCTCGACCGTCTGATCGCTTAGCGCGGCATAGATGTTGACCAGGTTGCGCGCCTCGGGGCGGCCTTCCAGCCCGTCCACCTCCGAGGGCAGGGCATCGGGGTCGGTCTTGGCCTTGCGGATCTTCTTGGCGATGGTGTCGGCATCGTCGGTCATGTTGATCCGGCTCATGTCAGACGGATCCGACTTGGACATCTTCTTGGCCCCGTCGCGCAGGCTCATCACGCGCGTCGCCGCGCCTTCGATCACCGGCTCGGTGATCGGGAAGAAATCGACGCCATAGTCGTGGTTGAACTTGATGGCGATGTCGCGGGTCAGCTCAAGATGCTGTTTCTGGTCGTCGCCCACCGGGACATGGGTCGCGTGATAGACCAGAATGTCGGCGGCCATCAGCGAGGGATAGGCGAAAAGGCCCAGCGAGGCGTTCTGCTGGTTCTTGCCCGCCTTGTCCTTCCACTGGGTCATGCGCTGCATCCAGCCCATGCGCGCAACACAGTTGAAGATCCAGGCCAGTTGCGCGTGCTCGGGCACCTGCGACTGGTTGAACAGGATCGACTGTTCCGGGTCGATGCCGGCGGCGATGAAGCCCGCGCACAGCTCGCGCGTGGAATGAGCCAGTTCTTTGGGGTCCTGCCAGACGGTGATCGCGTGAAGATCGACCATGCAGTACACGGTCTCCATCTCCGGCCCCTGCATATCCACAAAACGCTTGAGCGCACCAAGGTAGTTGCCAAGATGCAGGTTTCCCGAGGGCTGAATGCCGGAAAACACGCGCGGCGTGAACTTGGTTTCGGTCATGGAAGGGAACTCCCGTCTGGAAAAATAAGCCTCCGTCGCTTACCCATGAGGCAAAGGGACGTCAACAGCCGCGAAAGGCCCGCCCAATGAGCAGCGAGCATTACACACCCCCCGTGAACCCCCTGCCGCCCGTGGTGGTGGCGCTGGTCTTGTTCATCATGGGGATCGAACTGGCCTTCACCCTCGGCACGCGCGGCCTGGTCGGCGGACCGGGCGCGGTGGGATGGCGGCTAGAGGCGATTCAGCGCTATTCCTTCTCGGCCGACATCTTCGACTGGATGGTGATGAACGGGCGTTGGCCGGTCGAGCATGTGATCCGGTTCTTCACCTACCCCTTCGTGTCAGGCAGCTTTACCCAGGCGCTTTTTGTCTGCGTCTTCGTTTTGGCGATGGGCAAGATGGTGGGCGAGGTCTTTGGCGGTTTTGCGATGCTGGTGATCTTCGTGTTGTCCGGCGTGGGCGGGGCATTGGCCTATGCGGTGCTGCTGGACCCGCGCTATCCTCTGGTCGGGGGCTTTCCGCCGGTCTACGGCCTGATTGGCGCATTCACCTGGCTGCTGTGGCGTAGGCTGTCGCTGGTCGGAGAGAACCAGGCGCGGGCGTTCCAGTTGATCGCGGTGCTGATGGGCATCCAACTGCTGTTCGGGCTGATTTTCGGCGGCACCTCGGATTGGGTGGCCGATCTGGGTGGCTTCGCGACCGGGTTCGGGCTGTCGTTTTTCGTGGCGCCGGGCGGATGGGCGCGGCTGGTGGGGCGTATCCGACGGGACTGAGGCGGTCAGGATCTTCGCAGGGCGGACCGGAACTCGGACAGACGGAATGCGCCCAGCAGGTGGCCCAGAAGGAAGTAAGATACAGCGGCGACCACGATCAGGCCCAGCAAGGCCAGATAGCGCCAGCCCGGAACCTCGAACGTCCAACCGAACATCTGCATCGCCGCGATCAGCACCACACCCATTCCGATTGAGGCGGCCAATATCCTGGGCGCGCGGCGCTTGAACCGGTCGTCGAAACGGGCCTCCTCGCCCATGCGCCGGGCGCCCAGCGCCAACAGCGCCACCATGCCCCACCCGGCGGCCGAGGCCGCGATGGCCGGGGCGATCCAGCCGACGATCGGGTACAGCCCAAAGGCCAGCACAGCATTGATGACCATCGCCACAACGGCATATCGGAAGGGCGCGCGGGTATCCTCACGCGCGAAGAACAACGGTTGCAGCAGCTTTTGCAGCATGAAGGCCGGCAGGCCGATGCCATAGACCGCCACGGCCAGGGCGGTGGCAGCCGTGTCTTCGGGGGTGAACTGTCCACGTTCGAACAGGACCGAGACCAGCGGCACCGGGATGAGCACGAAGGCCACGGTGGCCGGAATGGTCAGCAACAGGGTGAACTCTCCGGCGCGGGAAAAGGCGTTGCGCGCGCCATCGCCGTCCCCGGCGCGCAGGCGGCGCGACAAGTCGGGCAACAGCACGATGCCCACGGCGATGCCGACCACGCCCAGCGGCAGCTGATACAGCCGGTCGGCGGCAAAGAGCCAGCTGATGGCCTTTTCGGTCTTTGACGCGACCAGCTGCCCGACAACGAGATTGACCTGCGTCACACCCATGGCAAGTGCCGCCGGTACCGCGATCCGAACCATGTTGCGCATTTCAGGGCTGAGCTTCGGTCGGCCGAACCGGATGCGAATTCCGGCGCGTTCGGTGGCGACCCAAACCAGCGCCAGTTGAGCGACCCCGGCAATGGGTATGACGGCGATGAGCCAACGGATGACCTCGCCACCGGTTGCCGCGCCTACGATCAGTGCGGTGCAGGCGAAGATGTTCAGCAGGACCGGAGCCGCAGCAGCGGCGGCAAAGCGGCCTGTGGCATTGAGAACCCCGGAAAACAGCGCGGCGAGGGACATGAACAAGATGTAGGGAAAGACGACATAACCGTAGCCGACCGCCAGATCGAAACGTTCGTCGCCATAAAACCCTTCGGCCGTCAGCCAGACCAGCCCCGGCATGAACACCATGGCCAGCCCGACCAGCGCCAGAACGGCCGCCGCCAGCAGGTTGAACGCATCCTGCGCAAACCCCTGCGCGTCTTCGCCCCCTTCCAGCCGTTTCGAGAACATCGGAACGAAGGCCGCATTGAAAGCGCCCTCGGCGAAGAACCGGCGGAACATGTTGGGTAGGCGGAAGGCTGCGACGAAAGCATCCATGACCGGCCCCGGCCCGATATAGGCTGTCAGCAGGATTTCCCGCAGAAAGCCCAGAATGCGGCTGGCAAGGGTCCAGAACCCGACCGTGAACAGGCCCGAGAACAGGCGGATCTGCTTCATGAGGCCGCCCGCTCGGCGCCTTCGGTGATCGCGGTGCGCAGCTTGGCTTCCAGCGTCCTCTGCTTGGCCTCCGAGTGGTATTTGAGCCCGAACATGTCCTTGACGTAGAACGTATCCACCACCTGCTCGCCATAGGTCGCGATCACGGCATTGGCGATATAGACATTGGCGGCGGCAAGGGTCCGGGCCAGATCGTAGAGCAGGCCGGGCCGGTCGCGGGTGTCGACTTCGATGATCGTGTAGATCTCGGACCCTTCATTGTCGAAGGTGATGTGCGTCGGGACGTTGAACGCCTTTTCCCGCTTCTTGATCTTGTCGCGGGACTTGAGTGCCTCGCGGGCCACCACCTCGCCCTTGAGGGTGCGGTGAATCATCTGGGTCAGGCGCGGCAGACGCGACAGTTCGAACGGGTGGCCGTCAGCGTCCTGAATCCAGAAAGCGTCAGTCACGTAGCCGTCCTTGGTGGTATAGCTGCGGGCATCGACCACGTTTGCGCCCACAAGCGCCAGCGCGCCGGCAATCCGGGAAAAGATGCCGGGGTGGTCGGCCATGGCAAAGCACGCCCGCGTCGCATCCCGGTCTTCGTCCGGGTGCAGCCGGATTTCCATCGCCGCCGGATCCGCGCTTTTTTCCAGCGCGCGCAGCATTTCGGCGAACTCGACATGGGTCGAGAGGTTGAGTCCCTGCCAATACGGATCGTAGTGCCGACCGGTTTCCGTTTTGAGGTCGGCCTTGGACCAGGCTGACAACGCGTCACGCAGCGCCTTCTTGGCCTCGGCGCCACGATTGGCACGGTTGAGGTCCTCCATGCCGGTTTCCAGCGCGCGCTTGGTTTCCGCGTGCAAGGCCCGTAGCAGGGTGGCCTTCCAGTTGTTCCAGGTGTTCGGCCCAACGCCGCGGATGTCGCAGACTGTCAGGACCGTCAGCAGATCCAGCCGTTTGACGGTCTGAACCGCCTTGGCGAAGTCGCGCACCGTGCGCGGGTCCGAGATGTCACGCTTCTGCGCCATGTCCGACATCAGCAGGTGATACCGCACCAGCCATTCGACGGTTTCGCATTCTTTCTTGTTCAACCCCAGCCGAGGCGCGACCGTCCGTGCGATCTTGGCCCCCAGGATCGAGTGATCCTCGGGGCGGCCCTTGGCGATGTCGTGCAACAGCAGAGCGACGTAAAGCACACGCCGGTTCACTCCGCCCTCGAGGATCGACGAGGCCAGCGGCAGCGCTTCGACAAGTTCGCCCCGTTCGATCTGCGCCAGGTTGATGATGCACTGGATCGTGTGCTCGTCCACCGTGTAGCTGTGGTACATATTGAACTGCATCATCGCCACGATGGGCTCGAACTCGGGGATGAAGGCCGACAGAACGCCCAACTCGTTCATGCGGCGCAGCGCGCGTTCGGGATTGCCGTGTTTCAGCATCAGATCCAGAAAGATGCGCCTCGCCTCTTTGTCGTTGCGCATTTCGTCATCGATCAGGTGCAGGTTGGCCGTGACCAGCCGCATCGCATCGGGATGGATCAGCATACCCGTGCGCAGACCTTCCTCGAACAGACGCAGTAGATTCAGCTTGTCGGACAAAAAGCTTTTGGGGTCGGCCACGTCCAGCCGGCCATGAACAACCCTATAGCCCGGCTTGACCCGTGGCTTGCGGCTGAAGATGCGTTCCAGCAACGGCGCGTTCTTCATATGTGACGCTTCAAGCTTGGTCAGGAAGATCCGTGTCAGTTCTCCCACCTTCGTGGCTTCTCGGAAGTACCGCTGCATGAAGATTTCGACGGCCCGGCGGCCCGCTCGGTCTTCGTAACCCATGCGGTCGGCCACCTCGACCTGCAGATCAAAGGTCAGCTGTTCGGTTGCGCGCCGTGTCACCAGATGAAGATGCGAACGTACGGCCCAAAGGAAGTCTTCGGCCTGCACGAACGTGTTGAATTCGTCCTGGGTGAACAACCCCAGCGGGACAAGTTCAGCCACGTCGTGAACGCCGTAGATGTATTTGGCGATCCAATACAGCGACTGCAGGTCACGAAGGCCGCCTTTGCCTTCTTTCACGTTTGGTTCGACCATGTAACGCTCGCCCTGCTTGTGGTGGCGTTCGTCGCGTTCATGCAGTTTGGCTTCGATGAATTCGCGTTCGGTTCCTTTGAACAGCTCGGATTTCAGCCGGCTTTCCAGCTCATCGGCCAGGTCCCGATCACCGGCCAGATAGCGCTGTTCCAGCATCGCTGTCCGGATCGTGAAATCCTCGTCTCCAAGACGCAGGCAATCACGGATCGTGCGCGAGGAATGCCCGACTTTCAGCCGTAGATCCCACAGGATGTACAGCATCGACTCGATCACGCTCTCGGCCCAGGCGGTGATCTTGTAGGGAGTCAGAAACAGCAGATCGACATCCGAAAACGGCGCCATCTCGCCGCGCCCATAGCCGCCCACGGCCAAAACCGCCATCTTCTCGCCCTGGGTCGGGTTGGCCAATGGATGCAGATGCTGTCCGGCCACAGTCATCGCGGCGCAGACCAGCCCATCGGTCAGATAGGTGTAGGATCGCGTCAACGGCCGAGCGTCAAAGGGTCGGGCGGCGAACGCCTCCTCGATGACCTGACGCCCGGATTTCTGTGCGTCCCTCAGGATCCGGACGGCCTCGTTTCGGGCTGCGGCCGTTTCCGGAATGTCTTTCAGGGCCTTCGACAGCAGAGCGTTGACCTTTTCGCCATCGAAGATTTCGCTGGCGTCGCAGATCAATGCGCCAGCCGGCGCGGGGATCGTCACAAGCTGATCAGAAACCGGCGCCAGAGAAGCTTTGCGGGGCAGGGTCAATCACAACTACCTGTTTGTTCTGGATCGTGGCCACGGCCAGACCTCGTTCATTCGTACCGTTCGGGCGCAGACGGAAAATTCCGCCAACACCCTGGAACCCGGCATTCTGGGTCAGGGCCGCGGCGGAGAGGGCATTGGACTTGCCTTGGCTGGCCAGAGCGCCAATGGCGGCGATGCCGTCATAGGCTAGGCCGCTGATCGGATGCGGTGCCTCGCCATAGGTCGCGTTGTAGCGCACGCGATAGGCCTGGGCCTTGGCAGGGTCAGGCAAGGCAAACCATCCGCCCTGCACTCCCGGCAGTTCCAGCGTCTGGGCCGGAATGTCCCAGCGTGTCAGGCCAATATATTGCACGGTTGCCGGTGAGACACCGGCCTCGGGCAGCAACTGGCTGAAAAGCGGCAGCGCGCCGGCGGTCGTGGCGGTCAAAAAGAGCGAATCCGCCCCCGTCGAGTCCACAGTTGCCTTGATCGCAGGAATGGCGTCGATCACGCCCTGCTGAGATCGATCAAAACCGACCACACCCGCATTCGCCACACGGCTGTTGCCAAGTGCGTTCGAGATTGCCGCCTGGCCCAATTGGCCTGCCGCATCGTTGCTGTGCACGATGACGGTGCTTTTCTTTCCCTGTTTGCCGGCGAAGCTGACAAGCCGGTTGGCCGTGTTGTCGAAGGTCGGGCCAAGGACAAACACGTTTCCGCCGGCAATGCTGGTATTGTTCGAGAAGGACAGAACGTTCACGTTCTTGCTCAGAACCGCAAGGCCGGCAGCATTTGCAGCCTGCGCGTAGACCGGCCCCAGAATGACCTTTGCGCCGTCGGCAACGGCCTGTTGTGCAACTGCGGCTGCCGTGTTCGGATTGCCGGCAGTGTCATAGACGCGAAGATCGATCTGGACGTTGTTCAGATCGGCCATGGCCAGCCGTGCAGCGTTCTCAAGGCTTTGCGCCAACGCGGCGTCGCCCGATTTGGGCACCAGCAGGGCAACGGGGATCGGCTCTGACGTGTCTATCGACGGTCCGCGCCCGGTGGCGCCGGGTTCGCAGGCGGCCAAAAATGCCGCCGTGGTCAGGCCGATGGCGAATTTCGCCAGTTTGCGAACGGGCTTGCAAACGGTAAACATCTAAATGAAAACTCCCTGATCCGGCGGCAAAGAACGCTGCTGTTCTATCACGCCGCGATAATAAACGTCACGCTGCGAGGGTCCAGCTTTGAATTTCCAAAAGGTAAGATTGGCTGGGGGGCTGTATTTTGTTGCCACTCCGATCGGAACGGCGCGCGACATTACACTCAGGGCGCTGGACGTTCTGGCCTCGGCGGATGTGATCGCCGCGGAAGATACGCGCAGCCTGCGCAGATTGATGGAGATTCACGGTGTACCCCTCGAGGGGCGGCGCATCCTGACCTATCACGACCACAGCGGCACGGCTGCGCGTGAAAAACTGATTGCCGAACTGTCCCAGGGCAAGTCCGTGGCCTACGCGTCCGAGGCCGGCATGCCCCTGATCGCCGACCCGGGTTATGATCTGGGCAAGAAGGCGGCCGAGGCCGGGTTCAGCGTGACCTGCGCCCCTGGAGCGTCAGCCGTCGTTACGGCGCTGACCCTGGCGGGCTTGCCGACGGACGCCTTCTTTTTCGCCGGATTCCTGCCGAATGCGTCCGGCGCCCGCCGAACACGGATCGAGGCGTTGCGGGATGTTCCCGGGACGCTGGTGTTCTACGAATCTCCCAAGCGATTGGGGGCGTGCCTGTCGGATCTGGCGCAGGTTCTGGGTGGCGAGCGTCAGGCCGCGGTCTGTCGTGAACTGACCAAGAAGTTCGAAGAAATCCGGCGGGCTAGCCTTGCAGAGCTGTCCGAACAGTATCGAGATGCCACCGTGAAGGGCGAGATCGTCTTGCTGGTGGACCGTGCCCATTCACAAGCCGTTAACGATTCGGATGTAGAAGAGGCGCTGCGACAGGCTCTGGAAACGCACTCGGTGCGGGATGCGGCGGATCTGGTGTCCAGGATGTATAATTTACCACGGCGGCCGATCTACCAGAAGGCCCTGAAGATAGGAAAGGGATGATATGGCGCTACGGTCGGTCCAGGGCTCGGTTTCCTATCACTCCGGGCAGGCGGCCGAGAACAGCGTCGCTGCCGATTACGAGAGCCGAGGGTTCAAGGTCTGTCACAGGCGTTGGCGCGGCGCGGGTGGCGAGATCGACCTGATCGTCCGGGATGCACAGGGCCTTGTGTTCGTCGAGGTCAAGAAAAGCCAAACCTTTGACAGCGCCGCCGCCCGGATCAGCAAGCGGCAGATCGACCGGATATGCGCCTCGGCGGCGCAGTATTTGGCCCAGGAACCGGGCGGGCAGCTGACCGATGTCCGGTTCGACGCGGCTCTGGTGGATGCAACGGGCGCAGTGCAAATCGTCGAAAACGCCTTTGGTCAGGGCTGATCGCCATTGAACACCTGTCCCCGCTGGGCCATGTATCTGGCGTGACTACGAGGGACACGCCATGAAAATTGCCTTTCAGATGGACCCGATCGGGGCCGTGGACATCAATGCCGACAGCTCGTTCCGGCTGGCCGAAGAAGCCCAGGCCCGTGGGCACCAACTGTTTTACTACGGACCCGATCAGCTGGCCTATCAAGAGGGGCGCATCACCGCCCGCGGTCACGACATGACGGTGCAGCGGGTTGCGGACCAGCCGGCGGTTCTGGGGCCTGAGCGCGAGGTTGATCTGGCGGATTTCGATGTCGTCTGGCTGCGGCAGGACCCGCCGTTCGACATGCACTATATCACGTCGACGCACCTGCTGGATCGGTTGCGCGGTCAGGCGCTAGTGGTGAATGATCCGTTCTGGGTGCGCAACTACCCGGAAAAACTGCTGGTTCTGGATTTTCCCGACCTGACGCCGCCCACCACGATCGCCCGCGATCTGCAGACCATCAAGGCGTTCAAGGAAAAGCACGGCGATATCATCCTCAAGCCGCTCTATGGCAATGGCGGGGCCGGCGTGTTCCGGCTGGATGCCGATGACCGCAACCTGACTTCATTGCACGAGTTGTTCACCGGTTTCTCGCGCGAGCCGCTGATCGTTCAGAAATTCCTGCCGGATGTGCGCAACGGCGACAAGCGGGTGATCCTGGTCGATGGCGAACCGGTCGGCGCGATCAACCGCGTTCCGGCCGAGGGTGAGACCCGGTCGAACATGCATGTGGGTGGCCGTCCCGAAAAGATCGGGCTGACCGACCGCGATCTTGAGATCTGCGCGGCCATCGGTCCGCTGCTGAAGGAAAAGGGCCAGATCTTTGTAGGTATCGACGTTATCGGCGACTATCTGACCGAAATCAACGTGACCTCGCCCACCGGAATCCAGGAATTGGAGCGGTTCAACGGAACCAATATCGCCGAAAAGATCTGGCAGGCGATCGAGGCCAAGGTCTAGGCCGCAACCCGGGCGCTGATCCTATAGCTCAGCGCCTCGGCCACGTGGGGGCGACGCACATCGGGCGCGCCCTCCAGATCGGCAATGGTGCGGGCCACGCGCAGAATGCGGTGGTAGGCCCGTGCCGACAGGCCGAACCGCTCGGCCGCCTTGACCAGCAGGTCCTTGCCCTCGGCGTCAGGTGCGGCGACCTCTTCCAGCAGATTGCCCTCGATATCGGCGTTCTGGCGAATCCCGGGCGTGTCCTGAAAGCGCCGGGCCTGAACAACGCGCGCCTGTTGCACCCGCGCGGCGACGGTGGCCGAGCTGTCTCCGGATGGCGCCAGGTCGAGGTCGGTAAAGCCCACGGGCGGCACCTCGATCCGTAGATCGAACCGGTCCATCAACGGCCCCGATATGCGGCCCAGATAGTCCTCGCCGCAGATCGGCGCGCGCGAGCAGGCGCGGGACGGATCGCTGAGATATCCGCACTTGCAGGGGTTCGCCGCCGCCACTAGCATGAACCGGCAGGGGTATTTCACATGGGCGTTGGCGCGGGCGACCATGACCTCGCCGGTCTCGATTGGCTGGCGCAGGGTTTCCAGAACCGTTCGCGGAAACTCGGGGAATTCGTCCATGAACAGCACGCCGTTGTGGGCCAGGGAAATCTCGCCAGGTTTCGCGCCCTTTCCGCCGCCCACGATCGCCGCCATCGACGCCGTGTGATGCGGTTCGCGGAACGGGCGGGTCCGGCTGATGCCGCCTTCGTCCAGCATGCCGCACAGCGATTGGATCATCGAGGTCTCGAGGGCCTCGGTGGGCGTCAACGGCGGCAATATGCCGGGCAGGCGGGCGGCGAGCATGGATTTGCCTGACCCCGGCGTGCCGATCATGATCATGTGGTGACGGCCGGCCGCTGCGATTTCCAGCGCGCGTTTTGCCCGTTCCTGCCCTTTGACGTCGCGCAGATCGCGGGTCGAGGGCTCCAACCTGACCTCACCGGGTTGCGCGACCGGCAGGGGCGCCTGGCCGGTGAAATGGCGCACGACGTCGGCCAGGGACGCGGCCCCGATCACCTGGGTCGCGTCGACCCAGGCCGCCTCGGCACCTGACGCGCGCGGACACAGCAGCGTGCGGCCCTCGGCCGCGGCGGTCATTGCGGCGGGCAGGGCGCCGGCCACGGGCACCAATGAGCCGTCTAGCGAAAGTTCGCCCAGAGCCATGGTGCCTTCGGCGGCGTCGGCGGACAGGATGTCTATCGCACAGAGCAGGGCCAGCGCGATCGGCAGGTCGAAATGGCTGCCTTCCTTGGGCAGGTCGGCGGGCGACAGGTTGATCGTGATGCGTTTGGAGGGCAGCGCAATGGCCATCGCGCCAAGCGCGCTGCGCACGCGTTCGCGGGCCTCGGACACGGCCTTGTCCGGCAGGCCGACGATTGAAAAGGCGGGCAGCCCGGGGGATACGGCGCATTGCACTTCGACCGGGCGGGCCTCGACCCCCTGAAAGGCAACAGTATGAGCGCGGGCGACCATGGCGATCCTGTTTTTGGTTAACAGGACCTTGCTGCCATGGCGTCGGTTTAGGAATGGTTAACGGTCACACCGTTTGCCGGATCATTTGCGTGAATTTCGGCCACGTTCTGGGGTCGGCCACGGTTTTGTTGCGGCAGAAGGTGTTGCAGAAGCCCCATCTTTTGCCATCCAGCTCCAGAAATGCGGTCACCGGCTTGCCGGAATAGGGGCAGCGGTCATTGACCGAAGGCCCCGCCTCAACTACGCGGGCCGTCGAGGCTCCGCCGATCGGCCAGGGCTCGGCGTCGAGCGGCTGGTCATAGGGGAACGGGTCGTAGTCGACCGTCAGCCCCATCGCGCGCCATTGCCGAACCGCCGGGTCTGACAACAATTCCATGCAATAGTCGTGGTTCTGCACGGACACGGGCAGACCGTAGCCGATGATCCGGGCTGCGACCGGCGTATAGAACACATCGGCCAGGGAATAGCTGCCGAACAATGGGCCGGTCTCCGTGCCTGAGATTTTGCGCGCATGCGCCCACAGGGTCTCGATCCGGGTCAGATCGGCGCGGGTTTCGTTGGTCGGCTCGAACCCTTTCCAGCGGTGTTTGAGTTGCATGGGGCAGGCCGACCGCAGCGCGTGGAACCCGGCGACCATCTCGGCACACAGCCAACGGGCGGTTGCGCGGGCGGCAGCGTCTTGCGGCCACAGCCCGGCATCGGGGTGGCGTTCGGCGAGCGTCTCGGCCATGGCGAGGCTTTCGCCGACCACCGTGCCGTCGGGCAGGCGCAGCGCAGGGACCAGACGGGCCGGGGCCAGCGGCTGCATATCCCGGGCCATCGTGCCCGAATACAGGCCGATCATGTGGGTCGTGTGGGGCAGACCGGATTTTTCCAACATCAGCCAGCCGCGCATGGACCAGCTTGAAAACAGGCGGTCCCCGATGAAAAGGTCATATGTCATGGCCCGAGGATGGTCGAACGCCCGATATCAGTAAAACGCTGAATTGTGCGCGCCGTGTTCACGGAAGATGATTGATCCGGCCAGCCGACCAGGTTTTGCCGTCAAAGGCCAACTCGGTCACCGAGAGGTTGTCGATGCGATGGGCGAAGGTCTGTTGCGCGTCTAGGTCAAGGGCGCGCTGTACCTGAGTCAGGATCACGCCGAAATGGGCCACGATGACCAGATCGGCGCCTGTATGCATACCGATCAACCCGTCGATCGCCGTGTCGACCCGGGCGCGGACCGCGTTCCAGCTTTCGCCGTTGGGCGGGCGCACGTCGCCGGGGCTGTCCCAATAGGCAAAGGCCAGTTCGGGGTCTTCGGCCTCGATCTCGGCGAAGGCGCGCATCTCCCATGTCCCGAAATGGATCTCGCGCAGATCGGGATGGTGCGGCAGCCGGCGGCGCCTGCCCTGAATGGCCGTGGCCGTATCCGCGGCGCGCGTCAGGTCCGATGAAATGACCAGCGCATCCCGCGGCAGGTGATCGTGCAGGCGCGCGAGGGCCGCGTGGTCGCTCAAGTCGGCGGGAATATCGGACCAGCCCACCATCGTTTTGGCATGGGTCGGGCCGTGGCGGACGAGGTGCAACCGGGTCACGGCAACTGGCCTTTCAAAACCTGCGGTAGTCCCGCGATGACCTGAACCACAAGGCCGGCTTGGGCGGCGAGGGCGATGTTCAACCGCCCCTGCGCCTCGCGGAACTTGCGGGCCAGCGCATTGTCGGGGACGATACCGTGCCCCACTTCGTTCGAGACGATAATGACCTGCGCGGGGCAGGTCCGTAGCGCGGCCAGAAGGGCGGCCTGTTCCTGTTCAAGATCGCTGTCGGCCAGCAGGTGATTGCTGAGCCACATCGTGGCGCAATCGATAAGACAGACCTGATCCCGGCTCAGCCCCGCCAGCGCCGGGCGCAGATCCATCGGGGCTTCGATCGTGGCCCAGCCGTCGCCTCTTTGGTCCACATGGCGCCTGATTTTTAGGCGCATCTCATCATCAAACACTTGTGATGTTGCCAGGTAGACGCGGGTTTTTCCTGTTGAAACAACGAGTTGCTCGGCAAATGCAGATTTTCCCGATGCCGCGCCACCCAGGACAAAGGTTAAATCGGGATGCATTTTTTACTACCTTTACAGTGATCCACCCGGTGCGCCCTTGCGTATCGACCATACGTCGGCAAGGCAAGACCGGCGGCGCCTACGACAGATGGGAGAGCTGCATGGCACTGGATAACCCGAACGACTTCTCGATGTCCCGGCAGGCTATGAAAGCCGAATTGCTGGATGCGGAAACCGAATTGCGCCTGGCCTATGCCTGGCGCGACGAGCGCGACGAACAGGCCCTTCACCGATTGATAACGGCCTATATGCGTCTGGCCATTTCAATGGCGGCCAAGTTCAAACGCTATGGCGCGCCGATGAATGACTTGATCCAAGAGGCCGGGCTGGGCCTGATGAAGGCCGCTGACAAATTCGACCCGGATCGCGGGGTCCGCTTTTCGACCTATGCGGTGTGGTGGATCAAGGCCAGCATTCAGGATTATGTGATGCGCAACTGGTCGATGGTGCGGACCGGTTCGACCTCGTCCCAGAAATCCCTGTTCTTCAACATGCGGCGCGTTCAGGCGCGGCTGGAGCGCGAAGCCGCGACCGATGGCGTCGAATTGGACCGCCATCAGCTGCACCAGATGATTGCGGCCGAGATCGGTGTACCGCTGCGCGATGTGGAAATGATGCACGGCCGGTTGGCCGGCTCAGACTTTTCCCTGAACGCCGTTCAATCGGCCGACGAGGATGGTCGCGAGTGGATCGACGCGTTGGAGGATGATCGCGAGCAGGCTGCGGAAACTGTCGAGAACAGCCACGATACCCGCCAGTTGCGCGAATGGTTGATCACGGCGATGCAGGCGCTCAACGATCGGGAACGGTTCATCGTGCGCGAGCGCAAGCTGCGTGAGCCGGCGCGCACATTGGAGAGCCTGGGTCAGGAACTGGGTTTGTCCAAGGAACGCGTGCGACAGCTTGAGGCAGCGGCGTTCGTGAAGATGCGCAAGAACCTTGAAGCTCAATCGCGCGAGGTGCAACACTTCTTCGCATGAGACATCTTGCGATTCTGACGACGGCCGTGCTGTCGCTGACACTTTTGACCCGGCCAGTTCTGGCCGGGGAGCTTATCCCCGACGATATTTTGGCGCAGATGAGGGACGCCGATGTGGTGATCCTTGGTGAGGTTCACGACAACCCCCTACACCACCTGGTCCAGACCGAAGCGATTGCGGACATTGACCCGTCTGCAATGGTCTGGGAAATGGTAACCGAGGAAGGGGCTCAGAGACTGGCGCAGACTGCCGCCTCGAATCCCGAGGAGTTGTCACGCATCCTGAGATGGGCCGAAACGGGATGGCCGCCGCTCAGCATGTATTACCCTGTTTTCCAAGCATCAGAGGCTCCGGTATACGGAGCGATGGTGCCGCGCGCGGCTGCGCGAGCTGCGATGGAACGCGGTGCCGCAACGACCCTGGGCGCGGATGCGGCGCGATATGGGTTGAACATTCCGTTGGCGCCCGAGGATCAGGCGGCGCGCGAGGCCGAGCAATTGGCAGCGCATTGCAACGCAGTTCCCGCCGAGGCCTTGCCGCAACTGGTGGCGATCCAGCGTCTGCGCGATGCTGTTCTGACCCGGGCCATTCTGCGTGCAATTGATGAAACCGGCGGTCCGGTGGCGGTGATTACCGGAAACGGGCACGCGCGCAAGGATCAGGGCATTCCGACCTTTCTGTCGCGCCTGCGTCCGGGCCTGAAGGTCTTTGTTCTCGGTCAGGCCGAAGACGGTGTCGTGACCGGTGAATTTGACGCGGTGATTGACAGCCCCGCGGCCGAACGCGAAGACCCTTGCAAGGCCTTCGAGTCCCAGAATTAAGCGCTGGAACTCGGGGCATGGGTTGCATAGTGTCGAGGCCGAGCACGACCGGGAAGGGCTGAACATGCTGGCATCCAAACGGATCCTCCTGATCCTTGGCGGTGGGATCGCGGCCTACAAATCGCTGGATCTGATCCGAAGGTTGAAGGAGCGCGGGGCGGCGGTGACCCCGGTCCTGACCCGCGCTGCCGAGGAATTCGTGACCCCCTTGTCCGTGTCTGCACTTGCCGGTGAAAAAGCTTATCGTGATCTGTTCGACCTGACGGACGAGGCCGAGATGGGACATATCCAGCTGTCACGTTCGGCTGATCTGATCGTCGTGGCCCCGGCGACTGCGGATTTGATGGGAAAGATGGCCGGGGGTCTGGCCAATGATCTGGCATCGACCCTGTTGATGGCCACGGATACCCCTGTTTTATGTGCGCCGGCGATGAACGTGCGGATGTGGAACCATCCGGCAACTCGCCGGAACCACAAGCAGTTGATCGCGGACGGCGTCCGGTTTGTCGGACCCAATGACGGTGACATGGCTTGTGGCGAGTTCGGCCCCGGCCGCATGTCAGAACCTCTCGAAATCGTGGCGGCGGTCGAGTCTGCCTTGTCGGATGGCCCACTGAAGGGTAAGCGGATTCTCGTGACGTCGGGGCCGACGCATGAGCCGATTGATCCGGTTCGGTACATCGCAAACCGATCCTCGGGGGCGCAGGGGACGGCGATTGCCAACGCTTTGGCGGCCCTGGGGGCCGAAGTCGTTTTCGTAACCGGCCCCGCGGATGTGCCACCACCCCAGGGCGTCCAGGTTGTGCAGGTTGAGACTGCGCAACAAATGTCGGATGCGGTGGACGCGGCTCTGCCGGTGGATGCGGGCGTGTTTGCCGCAGCCGTGGCCGATTGGCGGGTAGACGGGGCATCAGACCGCAAGTTGAAGAAAAGCCGCGACGGAATGCCTGCACTGCAATTTGCCGAAAACCCGGACATCCTCAAACGGATTTCGCATCTGGAGACCGGCCGACCTAGCTTGGTCGTGGGTTTCGCCGCCGAGACGGATGATGTGATCGCCCACGCAACCGCCAAGCGGGCGCGCAAAGGGTGCGATTGGATTCTGGCCAATGATGTCAGTCCGGTGACCGGCATCATGGGTGGGGCCGAAAATGCGGTCGTGCTGATATCGGATGCGGGTGCCGAGGAGTGGCCGCGCATGGGCAAGGACGCAGTGGCCGTACGGCTGGCGGAAAAGATCGCGGCCGCGCTGGCGCTGTGATGCGGTTGTTTGACAGAAGATGAAGGTTGGGATGCGCTGATGGTGGCAATCCGGGTGATCCGAGAAGACGGGGCCGATCCGGCCATTGCATTGCCGTCCTATGAAACGGCCGGGGCAGCCGGCGCGGATGTGCGGGCCAACCTGCCTGATCGAGGATCGATCACCCTTCAATCCGGTGAGCGCGCCTTGGTTCCGACCGGCCTGCGGGTAGAGATTCCGGATGGATATGAGATCCAGGTGCGTCCGCGCTCGGGACTTGCGTTGAAACACGGGATCACGCTGCCGAACGCACCGGGCACGATCGACAGCGACTATCGCGGTCCCTTGGGGGTGATCGTGCTGAATGCGGGTCAGGAAGCCTTTGAAATCGGACATGGCGACAGAATTGCGCAGCTTGTCGTGGCCCCGGTGATCCAGGCGCGGTTCGAGATGGCGGACAGCCTGCAGGAATCGCAGCGCGGTTCCGGTGGGTTCGGATCCACGGGGCGCGCCTGATGGTTCTGGTACTGGCACTGGCAGCGGGGCTGTGGGGGCTTGGCTACCTCGCTGGTGCCTCGCGTACTGCCCGTTGGGTGTCGGTTTTGGTGTTGCTGGCAGGTGTGGTTCTGTCTCATCTGGTTTTGCCCGACGGGAACCCACTGCGCGAGGCCACAGGCGGCTCGGCCGCGATGTGGCTGATCCTGGGTGGTTTCGTTCTGCTGGCCATGGGTTATGGCGCTGTGGTGAAAGCCCTGAGGCGCCGGGCCAATCCACCGTCGGATATTCGACCGCACAGCCCATCTGACCAGTTCAGCGAAGCCGAACTGGAGCGCTATGCCCGTCACATCGTCCTGCGCGAGCTTGGTGGACCCGGGCAGAAACGGATGAAGACCGCTCGTGTATTGGTGATCGGGGCAGGTGGATTGGGCGCACCGGCGCTGCAGTACCTTGCCGCCGCCGGCGTGGGCACGATTGGCGTCATTGATGATGACGTCGTCGAGAATGCCAATCTGCAGCGGCAGGTCATCCATCGGGATGCAGACATCGGAATGCCCAAAGTCTTTTCTGCGCAGCAAGCAATGGAGGCGCAGAACCCCAATGTCATCGTTCGCCCCTATCACCGCCGCCTGACGGACGACATCGCGGCCGACCTGTTCGCGGATTATGACCTTATCCTCGACGGCACCGACAATTTCGAAACCCGGTATCTGACCAACCGCACCGCGGTGGCTTTGGGCAAGCCCCTGATCTCAGGCGCGCTGTCCCAATGGGAAGGCCAACTGAGCGTGTTTGACCCCGCCAACAACGCTCCCTGCTACCAATGCATTTTTCCCGAAGCGCCTGCGCCGGGTCTGGCGCCCTCCTGCGCCGAGGCCGGGGTGGTCGGGCCACTGCCGGGCGTGGTGGGGGCGATGATGGCGGTCGAGGCGGTCAAGGTAGTCACGGGTGCAGGTCAGGCCTTGCGTGGCGAGATGCTGATCTATGACGCGCTTTATGGCGAAAGCCGCAAGATCACCCTGTCCCGGCGGGACGATTGCCCGGTTTGCGGTCAACCCGTTTGATCGCGGCCACTGGACGATCTTGCCCGGCATTCCTAGCTTGACGCTTGAAGGAGACCCCAATGACCAATCCGATCCTGTCCGACTGGACGATCCCGTTCGAAATCGCGCCCTTTGCCGAAATCTCGGATGACGATTTTGCCCCGGCACTGGAAGCTGCTCTGCAGGCCCATGCCGACGAGATCGACACCATCGCGACGAATACTCAGCCCGCGAGTTTTGCCAACACGATCGAAGCGCTGGAAGCGGCGGGCGAGGCCTTGAACAAGGTTCTGTCGGTGTTCTTCACGGTCGCTGGCGCAGACAGCAACCCGGAGCGCGAGGCGTTGCAACGGGAGTTTTCGCCCAAGCTTGCAGCGCATTTCGCCGCAATTTCCTCGAACAAGGCGCTGTTCCAGCGTGTGGACGACCTTTGGGCGAAACGAGATACGCTGGATCTGACCGAGGAACAGGATCGGGTTTTGATGCTCACCCATCGCGGGTTCGTCCGCTCGGGTGCGGCGCTGCACGGGGCGGAAGATGCCCGGATGCAGGAGATCAAGGCGCGTCTGGCGTCATTGGGCACCGCGTTCACGCAAAACCTGCTGGCGGACGAGCGTGGCTGGTTCATGGAGCTGACTGAAGATGACCTGGCGGGACTGCCGGGTTTCGTGGTTGATGCGGCACACGCGGCCGGTCGGGAAAAAGGGGCCAAGGGGCCGGTTGTCACGCTGTCGCGGTCTCTGATCGTGCCGTTCCTGCAGTTCTCGCCACGTCGTGACCTGCGGGAAAAGGCTTACCGTGCCTGGGCGTCACGCGGGGCAAACGGAGGCGAGACCGACAACCGAGCGATTGCCGCCGAAATCCTTCAGCTACGCGAGGAACGGGCCAAACTGCTGGGCTATGACAGCTTTGCGGCCTTCAAGCTCGAGACCGAGATGGCCCGAACCCCCGAACGGGTGCGCGACTTGCTGATGCAGGTCTGGGCACCCGCCAAGGCCCGGGCCGAGGCCGACGCGGAGATCCTGACGCGGATGATGCAGGAGGACGGCGCCAACGGTCCGCTCGAACCTTGGGACTGGCGGTACTATGCCGCAAAACGGCGCAAGGCCGAGCATAATCTGGATGAGGCAGAACTCAAACCCTACCTGCAGCTGGAGCGCATGATCGAGGCTGCCTTTACCTGCGCCAACCGCTTGTTCGGGTTGGAGTTCGCGCCGTTGGACGTGCCGCTGTACCATCCGGATTGCCGAGCCTGGGAGGTGACCCGGCGTGGCAAACACGTTGCCGTATTCATCGGAGACTATTTTGCGCGTGGATCGAAACGGTCGGGTGCGTGGTGCAGCGCGATGCGGGCGCAGGCCAAGTTTCCCAAGGTCCAGACGCCAATCGTCATCAATGTTTGCAACTTCGCCAAGGGCGATCCGGCGCTGCTGTCATATGACGACGCACGGACCCTGTTTCATGAATTCGGGCACGCACTGCACCAGATGCTGTCGGATGTGACCTATGACAGCATCTCGGGGACCAGCGTTGCCCGGGATTTCGTGGAGCTGCCCAGCCAACTGTATGAGCATTGGCTGGAAGTGCCGGAGGTTTTGGCCGAGTTTGCAACTCATGCCGAAACCGGAGCTCCGATGCCACCGCAACTGCTGGACAGAGTTCTGGGTGCCGCCAATTTCGATCAGGGTTTTCAGACGGTCGAATATGTCGCCTCGGCGCTGGTCGACCTGGCCTTTCACGACGGTCCGGCCCCGGCGGAACCCATGGCGAAGCAGGCTGAGGTTCTGGCCGAGATCGGGATGCCGCTTGCCATCGGTATGCGCCACGCGACGCCGCATTTCGCTCATGTATTTGCGGGTGATGGCTACAGCTCGGGTTACTACAGCTACATGTGGTCCGAAGTGATGGATGCCGACGCATTTGCTGCCTTCGAAGAGGCAGGAGGCGCGTTTGATCCCGAGCGGGCGCAGGCTCTGGAGGACAACATTCTGTCCAAAGGAGGCTCTAAGGAGGCCGAAGATCTCTATCTGGCGTTCCGGGGCCGGTTGCCGGGTGTCGAAGCCCTGCTGAAAGGTCGGGGACTGGTGAACGCGTAGCGGTCGAATTGCGCTTGGCAAGACGGGGGCGGCAGCCCCCGATGGCCTTAGTACCCGAGTGCGCGGTCGACGAGATGCAGCAGCGGTCGTCCGGATTCGCTGCGTTGTATGTTTTCGCTAATCACCTGCGCAGCCGTTTCGGGCCGGGTTTCCGACGCGATATGCGGCGTGACGGTCACATATGGATGCGCCCAGTACGGATGATCGGGGGGCAGCGGCTCGGTGCGGAACACATCCAGCGTGGCATGCCCCACTTGGCCGGTGTTCAGCGCCAGCAGCAGCGCTTCGTCGTCAATCAGCGGGCCTCGGCCGGGGTTCAGAATGCGCGCACCTTTTGGCAGAAGTGCCAGAGTGTCCGCGTTCAGAGTGTTTTCCGTGGCTGCGGTTTCAGGCAGCAGAAGGACGAGTATCTCAGCCCGGCTCAGGGCGACGCGCAGCCCGTCCGGTCCGTGCAGGCACGTGACACCAGATACGTCCTTGGCCGATCGGCTCCACCCTGTCACGTTGAAGTTCAACGCCGCCAGCGCCTGTGCCGCAGCCTGCCCCAGGGCGCCAAGTCCCAGAACGCAGACCGATCGCTGTGTGGCAAGCGGAGGCGGATCCGGGGCCCAAACCCCATCCTGGACCGTGATGTGTCGATCCATGCCCAGATGGTAGCGCAGAACGTGTCCAACGACCCATTCGGTCATGCCCTGGGTGAGACCGTGATCGACCATCCGGGCCAGCGGCACGGTCAGCGTGTCGTTCGAGGCTATCTTCTCGACACCGGCCCATAGGCTGAGCACGGCCTTCGCGCGCGTGTAGGGCGTGAAATCAAGTAGCCCTCCATTGGGTGCATAGACAATGTAATCCACCTGATCGGGCGGCAGGTCGGTGGCGATAGTGGCTTTGATCCCGGCATCGGCCAGCCCGGTTCTCAGCAAGGGCTCGTAAACCGGCCAAAGTGCCGGGCGGGCGGAAAACAGGACGTTCACGGACATGGTCGGCCTTTCGGATCAACGAGGACGGTGAATATGCGCGCTCTGCACGATGCCGAAGGCGGCCATCAGAACCAACATGGCCGAGCCCCCATAGCTGACCATCGGCAACGGGACACCGACCACCGGCGCCAGCCCCATGACCATCGACATGTTGACGGCGAAGAACAGAAAGAAGTTCAGCGAAATGCCCAGTGTCACCAACGATGAGTACCTGTCCTTGGTCGACAGCGCGGTGACGAGGCAGAAGATCAGGATCAGTCCGTAAAGCAGCAATAAGGTTGTACCCCCGACAAAGCCGAACTCTTCGGCCAGTGTCGTGAAGATGAAGTCGGTATGCTTTTCGGGCAGGAAGTTCAGGCGTGACTGGGTGCCTTGCATGAAGCCTCGACCGTTCCAGCCGCCGGAGCCCAGGGCAATCTTGGACTGGGTGATGTGATACCCCGCGCCCAACGGATCGGTCGAGGGGTCAAGGAATGTGTCGATGCGCCGGAATTGATAATCCTTGAGCAACTGCCAATCGGTGCCACGGCTTTTGAACACCGTTGAAACCAAGCCGACACCCGCCGCGATGACCGCTGCGAAATAGGCCCAATGCACGCCCGCCAGAAACATCAGGCCTCCTCCGGCCGCCAACAGCAGGATTGCAGTTCCCAGGTCAGGCTGACGCAGCACCATGAAGGTCGGGATCAGGATCAGGACAACCGGGATCAAGACCCAAACCGGGCGCGAGGTTTTGTAGGAGGGAAGCCAATCGTAGTAGGCCGCCAGCAACATGACCAAAGTCACCTTTGCCAGTTCGGAGGGCTGCAGGCGCATGAACCCCAGGTCGATCCAGCGTTGCGCACCCATGCCGATGGTGCCGAACAGTTCGACGAACAGCAGAAGCCCCAAAGATACAAGATAGGCGACGACGGACATGTTGCGCCAGAACCAGATCGGAACCAATGCGACGATGAACATGACTGTCAGGCCCAGGCCAAACCGTTCCATCTGTGGTTCCGCCCACGGCGACCACGAGCCGCCGGCCACCGAATACAGCATCAGAAAACCGGCACTTGCGACGCTGATCAGCAAAAGCGTCAGCGGCCAGTTCATGTACAGAACCTTGCGGATCCCCGTCGGCGTGGTCTTGACCGCATATTCAAGATAGCTCATGCGCGGTCCTTTTCGTCAGGGCGCGCTTTCGGGCGGCGATCACCTTCCAGACGTTTCTGCTGTTCCTTGATGCGGTCGCGGTCGGCCACGGGATATGCTTCCAGCGGCGGGGTGCCGTTGTACAGAGCCTGCAGCATCACGTCCCGGGCCACGGGGGCTGCAGCCTTCGAACCGCCGCCGCCATGTTCGACAACGACGGCCACCGCATATTTCGGATTGTCGTAAGGGGCAAAGCTGACATACAGCGCGTGGTCCCGCCGTTCCCAGGGCAGGTCTTCGTTGCGGATGACCCCGGCGGCCCGTTCGGCCTTGGTGATGTTGCGCACCTGGCTGGTGCCGGTCTTGCCGGCCATGCGGAATTCGTCTGCGATGATCCGGCTGCGATAAGCGGTGCCGCGACGGTCGTTCGAGACCTTGTACATCGCGTTGCGCACCTGTTCCAAGTTGGCCGGATTGACGTCCAGCGGCTCGCCCGCGCCCGTAGGCTGTTCGACCCCGTCGACACTGCGGATCAGACGCGGTGTCACCGATCGGCCGGTCGCGATGCGTGCAGTCATGACGGCCAGCTGCATCGGCGAGGCCAACATGAAGCCCTGCCCAATCGAGGCATTTGCCGTGTCGCCGACCAGCCAGTCCTGTCCGTGGGTGGTCTGTTTCCATTCCTGGTTCGGCGCAAGGCCAGCCGCCACGGCGGACATCGGCAGGTCGTGTTTGATGCCGAGGCCGAATTTGCGCGCCATGTCCGAAATCTTGTCGATCCCGACCCGCAGGGCGACGTCGTAATAGTAGACGTCGCAACTGCGCTTCAACGAGGTCTCCAGATCGACCATCCCGTGTCCGCCGCGCTTCCAGCAGTGGAATCGACGGCTGCCCACCTTCAGGTAGCCGGGACAATAGACGGTGTTGCCCGGACCGACGACGCCGGCCTCGAGCGCGGCCAGCGCGGTGATCATCTTGAAGGTCGAACCGGGCGGGTAGGTGCCCTGAACCGTCTTGTTGGCCAGCGGGCGGTGGTTGTCCTGGGTCAGAGCCTGGTAATCCGCGACCGATATCCCTCGCACGAACAGATTGGGGTCGAAGCTGGGGGTCGAGCTGATGGCCCGCAGATCGCCCGTCTCACAGTCGATCACGACCACGGCGGCGCTTTCTCCGGCCAGCCGGGCCTGTGCGTATTCCTGCAGGTCGGCGTCGATGGTCAATTGCAGGTCGGCGCCGGGCTGGCCCTCGCGGCGGTCAAGTTCCCGCATAACCCGGCCGGTCGCGTTGACCTCGACGCGCTTGGCGCCCGCCTTGCCGCGCAGCAGGTCTTCCTTCTTGGCCTCAAGCCCGACCTTGCCGATCTGAAAGCGCGGGATCATCAGAACCGGCTCGGGGTCTTCCATCTTGCTCAGGTCATAGTCGCTGACAGGTCCGACATACCCGACCACATGGGCGAAATCCTCGTAGCGGGGATATTGGCGGGTCAGTCCGACTTCGGGCGTGACGCCGGGAAGGGCGGGGGCATTGATCGCCACCTTCGAGATATCTTCCCAGGTGACCTGGTCGGCCAGCGTAACCGGCAGAAACGGCGCTGTACGTTTCATCTCGGCTTTGGCCCGCTCGATCTCGTCTTCGTTCAGCGGAATCAGTTGTGACAGTTTGGCAATGACCTTGTCGACGTCGCCCGCATCCTCGCGCACGATCACGATGCGGTAGGACGGCGCATTCTGCCCGATGATCTGACCATTGCGGTCATAAATGCGCCCTCGGGTTGGCGGAATGAGCCGGATGTTGATGCGGTTTTCTTCGGCCAACAGGCGATATTGGTCGGCCTGATCGACCTGCATGTAACGCATGCGGGCCGCCAGGCCGCCGACGAATGCGAATTGCATGCCACCCAGCACCAGCGCGCGCCGGGTCAGCCTTTTGTATGCGGCACCTTGTGTTTTGGGTGTGCGTTTCATGAGCGTGTTCCCACAGTGGCAACATCTACCGCAGATGGCCTGCGGACGCCAAATATGGTTTGGCTGAATGCAACGACAAGCGGGTAGGCGAGGACCGTGAAGACCACTTGGACAAATACCGGGCCAATGCTGGCCTGACTGACGGACAGCAGCGCCAGAACTGTCCGGTTGAAGGCAAAGATTGCCGCGATGACGACGCCCACCGTCGTCCACTCGCCCACGAATCCGACGTCGCGCATTCCGGGGCTCGCCGATCGCAGATAGGCAGAACCGATTACGACGGATGCCGCCAGCAGTCCCGGCGGCCGTTGCAGCAACAGGTCGGCCATCAGCATGACCGCAGCTATGCTGAGTGTCGGTACATATTCCGGCCGCCTGAGGACCCATGCAAAGGTCAGGCAGATCAGGAAGTCAGGAAAGGGCAGACGACCCGGTTGCGTGTTCAGAGGCAACAGGTGAAAGAACATCACCGTCAGAGCGAGGAAAAGGTACAGGCCCCGCATCAGCCATAGACGTGACGCGGCGCTATCCATCGGCGGCCTCCTCGGTCGGGAGAAGAGCCTCGGGGCGCGGAGGTCCGACGATGCCGCCCGGGTCTCGGATCGGGGCGGCCGAGTGGTAGCGCAGGACGCGCAGGAATTCCAAACGCTCGAAATCCGCGGACAGTCGGACGCGCAGACGCCCCCCCGGATCTGCGGCGATCTGGCCGATCAGAAGGCCCGCAGGAAATACGCCGCCGTCGCCTGAGGTCACCACACGGTCGCCGGGTCGCACCAGTTCACGGCTTTCAAGAAACTCGACGGCTGGGGCAGGGGTATTGTCACCGGTAATCAGCGCGGTCTGGCCCGAGGGCTGGATCGTGGCGGGAATCGCGCTCGAGGCGTCGGTCAACAGGATGACCCGCGCGGTATCCGGGCCAACGCCAGAAATCCGGCCCACCAGCCCGATGCCGTCCATTGCGGCCCAGCCGTCGACGATCCCGTCACGCTCGCCGACGTTCAGCAAGACAGATTGCCGAAATGGCGAGCCGCTGTCGGCCATGACGACCCCGGTAATATAAGTCAGACGCGGATCCAGTCGAACGTTGTTCAGGTCCAGAAGCCGCGCGTTTTCCTGCTCCAGCTGCAGGGCCGCCTCTTTCCAGGCGCGCATGCGGCGCAGTTCACTGCGCAGTTCCTGGTTCTGCTCGCTCAGCCTTTGGTAGCTTTGGAAATCCCGTACGAGGTTAATCGCGGCCGTGACCGGAACCATCGCCCATTCCATCGAGGGCACAACGGCATCCACCACTTGGGCCCGGAACCTTTCGACCCGCGGGCTGTCGATGCGCCAAATCAGGAATATGCCCAGCAGGCACAGAACAACGATCCCCATGAACAAGCGGCGCAAGGGGGTGGTGTAGTCGTCGCGCTGTGCTCGGTCTTTTGCCACAGGACTCCTTCCCGTGCTGCTCGTGCCCGATCTTGAACCCTCAGATCAGAGGGTGCGCGCCTTAGCTTTCGTAGTCAATCGCGTGGCGCAGCTGTTTTTCGTATTCCAGTGCCTTGCCGGTGCCCAAAGCCACACAATTCAGGCTTTCGTCGGCAATCGACACGGCCAATCCGGTCTGTTCGCGCAGGGCCAGGTCCAGATCACCCAGCAGCGCGCCGCCACCGGTCAGCATCACGCCCCGGTCCACGATGTCCGCGGCCAGATCCGGCGGGGTGGTTTCCAGCGCGGTCATCACCGCCTCGCAGATCTGCTGGACGGGTTCCGACAGCGCCTCGGCCACCTGGGCCTGGCTGATCTCGATTTCTTTGGGAACACCGTTCAGAAGGTCGCGCCCGCGGATGTGCATCGACTGCCCGCGCCCGTCATCGGGCATCCGGGCGGTGCCGATGGTGGTCTTGATCCGCTCGGCGGTGGATTCGCCCACCAGCAGGTTCTGCTGACGACGCAGGTACGAGATGATCGCCTCGTCCATGCGGTCGCCCCCCACGCGGACCGAGCGAGCATAGACGATGTCTCCCAGCGACAGGACAGCCACTTCGGTGGTTCCGCCGCCGATATCCACGACCATGTTGCCGGTGGGATCGGTGATCGGCATCCCGGCTCCGATGGCGGCGGCAATCGGCTCGGCGATCAGACCCGCGCGCCGCGCGCCTGCTGACAGAACCGATTGACGGATTGCGCGCTTTTCAACCGGCGTTGCCCCATGGGGAACGCAGACGATGATCTTGGGCTTCGAGAAGGTCGAACGCTTGTGCACCTTGCGGATGAAGTGCTTGATCATCTCCTCCGCGGTGTCGAAATCGGCGATCACCCCTTCGCGCATGGGGCGGATGGCCTCGATCGAGCCGGGGGTGCGGCCCAGCATCAGCTTGGCGTCCTCGCCCACGGCCAGAACCTTCTTGACCCCATCCTTGACATGGTAGGCAACAACCGAGGGTTCCGACAGGATCACGCCACGCCCCTTGACGTAGACCAGCGTGTTGGCCGTCCCGAGGTCGATGGCCATATCCGCTGTGAACAGGCCGCCCAAACTGTCAAAGATCCCCATATTCCCCTGATCCTGTCTGTCAGATGTTTTCTACTGCCCGCGACTCGACGGTTCCGGGACGGATGACTTATAGGGTGCCATGACGCCCGGTTAAAGGCCTGATTCCGCGTAAATCAGCACCTTTCCGCCTCTTTGACAGGGACTTTAGAAGGCAACATGCTCTCATATCAACACATTTACCACGCAGGAAATCTGGCGGACGTGCAAAAGCACGCTTTGTTGGCATGGATGCTGGACTACATGACCCGCAAGGACAAGCCGATCAGCTATCTAGAGACCCATTCGGGGCGTGGTCTGTACCACCTCGATGCGGCCGAGGCCGTGCAGACCGGAGAGGCGGCGGCAGGGATCGGGCGCGCGCTGAGCAACGGGTGGTTTGCCGACGATCACCCGCTGGCACGCGCGTTGCACGCGGTCCAGGCGCAGTTTGGCGAAACGGCCTATCCCGGATCGCCGATGATTGCGGCAAGCCTGCTGCGACCGCAGGACAGTCTGCATTTCGCCGAGCTTCATCCGCAGGAATACGCGGCGCTGAACAAGGCTCTGTCTGGGCGCGGTGCCAAGACCTACAGACAGGACGGGCTCGAGCTGGCTCAGTCGGTTCTGCCGCCGACACCTCGGCGCGGGGTGATGCTGATTGACCCCAGCTACGAGGTAAAGGCGGACTATGGCCGCCTGCCGGGGTTGATCGCCAAGTTGCACCGCAAGTGGAACGTGGGTCTCATTGCCCTTTGGTACCCGATCCTGACCGATGATCGGCACGTGCCAATGGTGTCGGCACTGAAGAGCCTGGATCTTCCCAAAACGTTCGTGCACGAAGTTCGGTTTCCGCCTGCGCGGAAGGGGCACCGGATGATCGGTTCGGGTATGTTCGTGGTCAACGCACCCTTCGGGATCGAAGACGAGGCGGCGCGTCTTTCCGACCTGTTCGCAAAGATCTGACAGCGCTTCAGGGGCGAAGGTCTCCCGCCCCGTCTGACAGCATCAAAGATGCCGCCAAACGTGTTGGGCCCGGCACCGCGCCTTGGCGCGGTGCCGGGCCCAAGTCCGTCAGGCTGCGCGGCGAAGCCGGGCTGCCGCGGGCGCGGGAGCCCTGCCTGCCATGTCTGATCAGGTCAGATCCTTGTAGCTGATCTCGCGCGTATCCGCGCCCGGGCCGGCCTTTTCGCGGCGCATGATCAGACGGTTCAGCGCGCTGATATAGGCCTTGGCCGACGCCACCACGGTATCCGTGTTCGCGGATTGGCCCGTGGCGATCATGCCGTCTTCCTCCAAACGGACGGAAACAGTGGCCTGTGCGTCGGTGCCCTCGGTGACGGCATGCACCTGGTAGAGCTGCAGATGCGCCTTGTTCGGGTAGATGGTCCGGATCGCCTTGAAGGTCGCGTCGACCGGTCCGTCGCCGTGCTCGGTGGCGATGACATCCTTGCCGTCGACCTCCAGTTCGACCGTCGCTTCGGCCTGACCGCCGGTGCCGCAGGTGACTTTCATCGAGACCAGCTGCAGGTGGTCGTTGGCCTCGTCATCTGCACTCATCAGCGCGATCAGGTCGTCGTCGAACACCTCTTTCTTGCGGTCGGCCAGATCCTTGAACCGCACGAAGATGTCCTTGAGCTGGTTGTCCCCGATCTCATAGCCGAGTGTCTCCAGCTTGTCGCGCAGCGCGGCCCGGCCGGAATGCTTGCCCAACGGAAGCGAGGTGCCCGAAAGGCCGATATCCTCGGGGCGCATGATCTCGAAATTCTCGCGGTTCTTCAGCATGCCATCCTGATGGATGCCGCTTTCATGTGCGAAGGCGTTCTTGCCGACGATAGCCTTGTTGAACTGCACCGGAAAGCCCGAAACCGTCGCCACCCGACGCGAGATGTGCATGATCTTGGTGGTGTCGATGCCCGTCTTCCACGGCATGATGTCGTTGCGGGTGCGCAGGGCCATCACGACCTCTTCCAGCGCGGTATTGCCCGCGCGTTCGCCCAGGCCGTTGATCGTGCATTCGATCTGCCGGGCCCCGCCTGCAACGGCGGCCAGAGAGTTGGCGGTCGCCATTCCAAGGTCGTTGTGGCAATGGGTGGCGAAAACCACTTCGTCCGCGCCCGGAACGGTTTCGATCAGACGTTTGATCAGGTCCGCGCTTTCAATCGGCGCGGTGTAGCCTACCGTATCGGGAATGTTGATCGTGGTCGCGCCGGCCTTGATCGCAATCTCGATCACGCGGCACAGGTAATCCCATTCGGTCCGGGTCGCATCCATCGGCGACCATTGCACGTCTTCGCAAAGATTGCGGGCGTGGCTGACGGTCTCGTGGATCTTTTCGGCCATCTCGTCCTGGGTCAGGTTCGGAATGGCGCGGTGCAGCGGCGAGGTGCCGATGAAGGTGTGGATCCGGTTCTTTTCGGCGTGTTTCACCGCCTCCCAGCAGCGGTCGATATCGGCGAAATTCGCACGGGCCAGGCCGCAGATGCGGGCGTTCTTGGACCGCTGCGCGATTTCCGAAACGGCCTTGAAATCACCCTCGGAGGCGATCGGAAAGCCGGCCTCGATGATGTCGACGCCCATGTCATCCAGAAGCTCGGCGATTTCCAGCTTTTCGTCATGGGTCATGGTGGCGCCGGGGCTTTGTTCGCCGTCGCGCAAAGTGGTGTCAAAGATCAAGACGCGGTCTTGGTCGGTCACGTTGGTCATGGGAGTCACTTTCTTGTCTGTCCTAAAGCCATTGGCGCGCAGGCGTCCTCCTCTGAGCGGGCGCGCCGGATGGCACGCTCAGAGGCGGATTAGGATCAGTAGGCCACGCAGAGCAGCGCCGGCGAAAGCGGCGAAAGCAAAAGAGATATCTGCGCGGTTGATCATGGGTCCGAGGTTATACACCCCGAACCGGGAATGAAAAGAAGGAAAATGCGCGGCCGTCCGATTTCGCGAAAGGAACGGAAACGGGGATTGATTGCGTCGGCAACTCCGCTAGCTGGAGGGCGATGAGAAATGCTTTGGTTATAGGTGCGAGTGGCGGGATCGGCCGAGCCGTCTGCAATGAACTGCTGTCGCGGTCGGTTCGTGTGGTCGGTCTGTCGAGGTCGGAAAATGGGCTGGATCTGATGCAGCCGGAACTGGCCGATGAGATGCTGGGCCGGATCGAGGGGCCGTTCGACCTTGTTCTGGTCGCGTCCGGCGCGCTCGAGATCGACGGGGCGGAACCGGAAAAGACTATTCGGGCGGTCTCGGCCAAGGCCATGATGGACCAGTTCGCCCTGAACGCGGTTGGGCCGGCGCTGGTGCTGAAGCATGCGCATAGCCTGTTGCCGCGCAACGGGCGGTCGGTTTTCGCCGTGCTGTCTGCGCGTGTGGGTTCGATCGGGGACAACCGTCTGGGCGGTTGGGTCAGCTATCGCGCGGCCAAGGCGGCGGTGAACCAGATCGTGCATACGGCCGCTATCGAACTGGCCCGAACCCACAAGGATGCGATCTGCGTCGTCCTGCACCCCGGAACGGTCAAGACCCCGTTCACGCAGAAATACCTAGGCCGCCATCCCGCGGTCGAGCCGAGTGACGCCGCCCAAAACCTTCTGCGGGTTGTGGATGGTCTGACGGCTGATCAGACCGGCCAGTTTTTCGACTGGGCCGGCCAACCGGTTCCCTGGTAGCGGGCTATCCGTCCGATGGGGTGACTTCCGGGTCCTGTTCGGCCTCCGGTGCCTGCGGCTCGTTGCCCGATGGTTGCGCCGCGCCTGCTTCCGACAGAGCGCCGTTTTCCCACGTGCCGCTTTCCTCTTCGCCATTTGCATAGCGCATTGTTCCAGTGCCCTGGCGTTTGCCGTTCACGAAGTTGCCTTCATAGACATCGCCATTTGCATATGTCGCGACACCTGCGCCGGTGATTTTGCCCTCGGTCCACTGGCCGGAATACTTGAAGCCATTCGCCATCTCGACCTCGCCCTGGCCATGGCGCTGACCGTTCTGGAAATCACCGGTATAGACCGTCCCATCCGCGTAGGTGGCTGTGCCCTTGCCTTGACGCACGCCGTCTACCCACTCGCCATCGTAGCGAGAGCCGTCGGCACGGGTCAGAACGCCGGTGCCATGCGTTCGGGCATTCTTGAACTGTCCTTTGTAGATCGTGCCATTCGTGTAGGTCGCGGTGCCCTGACCTTCGATCACCCCGGCAACCCAGTCGCCGTCATAGGACGAGCCGTCAGGATAGGTGATCCGGCCTTTGCCATCGGCGAGGTCCGCCTTGAAGTCACCGACATAGACTGAGCCGTCGGGATAGGTCAGTTCGCCCAACCCTTCGATCTGACCGTTTTTCCAATCTCCGGTGTAGACATAGCCGTCGGTGCCAGTGAACGTACCCTTGCCGTGTCGGCGGTCGTCGACGAAATCGCCTTCGTAGGTATCGCCGTTCGCGTAGGTCGCCTTTCCCTTGCCCTGCCGGCGCCCGTCCACCAGGGCGCCTTCGTAAACATCACCGTTGGCCTGTTTCAGTACGCCGGTTCCGGTGATCCGGTCCTCGGTCCATTCGCCGGAATAGATCATGCCGTCGGGCAAGTTCAGCGATCCGTTGCCCTGACGCTGGCCGGCAACGATATCGCCTTCGTATACCGCGCCGTCCGCATAGGTGATCTTGGCTTTGCCCTGGCGAACGCCGTCCACCCAGTCGCCATCATAGACATAGCCGCCGGGGTCGGTCATGACGCCCTTGCCGTCATGCTGGGCATTCTTGAAGCCACCTTCGTAACGCATTCCGTTCGCGTATTGCGCGATGCCGGTTCCGTTTATGGCGCCGTCGGTCCAGTCGCCCTCGTAGGTGCCGCCGTCGGCAAAGGTGATCTTGCCCTTGCCGTGCGGGCGACCTTTGACGAAATCGCCCTCGTAGACCGATCCATTGGCGTAACGTGCCACGCCCTTGCCCTGAATTTCTCCTTCGACCCACTCACCGGTGTATTCAAAGCCGTCGGGTAGGCGATAGGTGCCGGTTCCGTGACGCAGTCCGTTTTCAAAGGTGCCTTCGTAGACCCCGCCCACATCGTCATCTGCGGTGATGATCTGGCCCTGCTGCGCGGACGCGCTCTGTGCGGCGATGCCCATTGCGGCAACGGCAATCGTTGTACGAAAAGCGTTCATGGTAGTCCCTGCCTGCCCGATTGTCCCGTGGTGCATTGGTTCGTGCAAAACTATGACACTGATGAAGGTCGGGCAACGGGTTTTGCCGCATTGGCCTTTCACTTGCGGCCTGATCTGCTAAATGCCTTTTCAGGTGACGAGGGCAAGAGGGCAAAGATGGCCGACCATTTCCGCATCACGCTGGCGCAGCTGAACCCAACGGTGGGCGACATTGCAGGCAACGCCGCAAAAGCCCGTTCCGCATGGGAGCAGGGCCGCGCTGCGGGGGCCGATCTGGTGGCTCTGCCAGAGATGTTCGTCACCGGTTACAACACTCAGGACCTGGTTCTGAAGCCGTCGTTTCACATGGCTGCCATGGCGGCTGTGCAGCAGTTGGCGGAATCCTGCGCGGATGGTCCGGCGATGGCCATCGGTGGGCCTTGGGTCGAGGGTGGCAACCTCTACAACGCCTATCTGATCCTCAGCCGGGGGCGGATCGTCAGCAAGGTGTTGAAACACCATTTGCCCAACGAAACTGTGTTCGACGAGGTTCGGTTGTTCGACGCCGGGCCGTTGGGTGGCCCCTATGCGGTGGGCAACACACGCATCGGCAGTCCGATCTGCGAGGATGGTTGGCACGAGGATGTTGCCGAGACGTTGCAGGAGACGGGCGCCGAGTTTCTTCTGATCCCCAACGGATCACCCTATTTCCGCGACAAGCACGATGTGCGCCTGAACCAGATGGTGGCCCGTGTGGTCGAAACCGGGCTGCCGGTGATCTACCTCAACATGGTGGGCGGGCAGGATGATCAGGTTTTCGATGGCGGGACATTTGGCCTGAATCCCGGCGGCGAACTGGCCTTTCGAATGCCGGTCTTCGACGAGGCGGTGATGCAGATCGATCTGCGGCGCGGTGATGAAGGATGGGCCATCGTCCCCGCCGAAATCGCCGAACAGCCGGACGCGTGGGAGCAGGACTATCGCGCCATGGTGCAAGCGTTGCGCGACTATATGGGTAAGACCGGGTTTTCCAAAGCACTGCTGGGACTGTCCGGAGGGGTCGATTCCGCGCTTGTTGCGGCCATCGCGGTTGACGCTCTCGGGGCCGAAAATGTGCGTTGCGTGATGCTGCCGTCGGAATACACCAGCGCCGAGTCGCTGGAGGATGCCGAAGCCGTCGCCAAGGCGCTGGGTGTGCGATACGACTATGTTCCGATCAGCCAGTCCCGCGCCGCCGTCACCGAGACCCTGGCGCCGCTGTTTGATGGTCTTCAGGCCGACATTACCGAGGAGAACATCCAGTCCCGTCTGCGCGGTCTGCTGTTGATGGCGATGTCCAACAAGTTTGGCGAGATGCTGCTGACCACCGGCAACAAATCCGAAGTGGCGGTCGGGTATGCCACGATCTATGGCGACATGAATGGCGGCTACAACCCGATCAAGGATCTGTACAAGACCCGGGTGTTCGAAACCTGCCGCTGGCGCAATGCCAATCACCGCGACTGGATGAAAGGACCGGCCGGCGAGGTCATTCGCCCCTCGGTCATCGACAAACCACCCAGTGCCGAGCTGCGCGAGGATCAGAAGGACAGCGACAGCCTTCCCGATTACCCGGTCCTGGACGGCATTCTCGACATCTTGGTTGATCAGGATGGCTCGATCGCGGATTGTGTTGCAGCCGGGTACGACGAGGCTGATGCCCGCCGGGTCGAGCACCTGATCTATATCAGCGAATACAAACGCTTTCAGTCCGCGCCGGGCACGCGCCTGACACCTCGGGCCTTCTGGTTGGACCGGCGCTATCCGATCGTGAATCGTTGGCGCGATCCGAGCTGACGGAAACTGCGGCTGAGCGCCCCGTGCCCGGGTCCGGGTGTTTGTTTACAAATGGGCGGCAATGAGGGGGGTCTCATGCTAACTGTTCTGCAGGTGGGGCGGAATTGCTGACAGCGCTTGGCCGCATCCTTGTTTTTTGGACATTTTTTTGCCATAGTTTAGGACCGATCTTGCCACATATTTTGAAAGATCGGCGCGCGGGGGCCGGGCATTGATCTGTCGGCCGAAGCGCAGTTGAAGACCAAGTTTTCTGGTGACGCATCCGTGGTGGGGTGCCGGTTATAAGGTTTAGGTGGTCCGATGGTTGATGGATATGACAAACCGCTGCATGCGCCGTTGAGGTACAAGACAATGGAGACGCCGGCGCGCGAATTGGATGAGGCGCGTCTGGAAGCGGCAATCGCCGGTGTGTTGGCCGAGGCTGACGCAGACAGCGAGGAACCGTCCGAGGAGTTCTCAGCCAAACACCCGGAATTGCCCGAGCTTCAACCCGAAGAGACCGAGTCAGAGACCCAAAACTCGGGTGTCGCAGCTTTGTTGCGTCAGAAATGGGCCGAGTTCTCGGGCGCGGCCTGAACCGGGTGCCGGTCTAATTGCATTGTGGCGTTTGCATCGACGCCACACAGCCGAACAAAGTGATGCTTTTTCCGTTATTCAGGATTGCCGGATGACATTTGCCAAGGCTCGATGAAGCTCGTGTCTGACTAGCAAGTTCCGTTGATGCCCGGCCCCAAGCCCAACCCTGTTGAATCCGATCTTTGTCTGCCCAAATCCGTTGACGTTGTGATCGTCGGCGGAGGGATTATCGGTGTTTCAACCGCGCTGGAACTGGCGGAACGTGGCAATTCCGTCCTCTTGTGCGAAAAAGGCCAGATCGGCGCCGAACAGAGTTCAAGGAACTGGGGCTGGGTTCGCCTGGGGCTGCGCGACCCGCGCGAAATACCGTTGATGACCGAGTCGCTCAGGATCTGGCAATCGCTTGATGAGCGGATCGGGCGCAAAACCGGCTATTTGCAATCCGGCATTCTGTTCGGTGCGCGGACCGACCGGTCCGCAGCTGATATGGAACGCTGGTTGCGAAACCTCGAAGGCTACCAGACCGGAGCGCGCATGGTTTCCGGATCCGAGTTGGAACAGCACATGCCCGGCCTCAAGACCAAGCTGAAGGCCGCGCTATTCACGCCGCAGGACGGACGGGCCGAGCCGCAATGGGTTGCTCCGGCGTTGGCCGAGGCGGCGCGCGACCAAGGCGCGGTCATTATGACGAATTGCGCGGTACGCTGCCTCGACCTGCAAGCTGGTCGTGTTGCCGGGGTTTATACGGAACGGGGGCGGGTCGCTTGCGATCAAGTGGTTCTGGCCGGGGGGGCTTGGTCGCGGTTGTTTGCCGGTAACGAAGGAATTGCCCTGCCACAGCTGAAGGTGCTGAACACGGTTCTGCGGACCTCGCCTGTGGAGCCGGGTCCGGAAACAGCTCTGTGGTCGGATGATTTTGCCATTCGCAAACGCGCCGACGGCGGGTACACGATCGCCTCGGGCCATGAAAACACGGTGGATATCGTTCCTGACAGTTTTCGGTTGGCCGCGAAATTCCTGCCGGCATTCGCGCAGGAATGGAAATCGCTCAGATTCCGCCTGTCGCACCGCTGGACCATTGAGGCGCGTCAGCGCCGGTCATGGGCGCCCACCGACGTAACCCCGTTCGAACTCTGTCGGATACTGGACCCCGAGCCGTCGCAAAGGGCGCTCCGCAAGTCATGGGCCAAGGCCCGTCAGGCGCTTCCGGCACTGGTTGGTGCCGAAATCGTGCAGAGCTGGGCAGGGATGATCGATGTGACCCCGGATGCAATCCCGGTCATCTCAAACGTGCAGGAAATCCCGGGACTGGTGATCGCAACCGGATTTTCGGGACATGGATTTGGCATAGGGCCCGGGGCCGGCCGCCTGGTGGCCGATCTGGTGACGAACACAGCGCCTTGTGTGGACCCGGCCTCCTTTCGACTGTCGCGGTTTTCGGACGGTACGAAAGTACGGCCGGACCCGGGGTATTGATCAGCCCATCATCTGATAGCTGACAGGCACAAATCGGAAGCCTCCGCCGCGCGGCTCGACATAGCCGGCGGCCGGGAAAGGCATGTGGTACCCGATCATCGGGACCTTGTCCGCGGCCAGCATACCCAACACGTTCCGACGCGATGCGGTGGCCGCTGCCTTGTCCATGTCAAACCGGACTTCCCATTCCGGATGCGCGAAGGACCATACATAGTGATTGGCAAGATCGGCGGTCAGGATCAGCCGCTGACCGTTGCTTTCGAGATGATAGACCATATGGCCAGGCGTATGCCCGAAGGCCGCCATGGCGGTCACGCCGGATGCGACCTCGCCACCGTCTTCGATGAACGACATCTTTTCGGCCATCGGAGTGACCTTGGCTGCCACAAGATCGCCGACGCGGTTGCCGGCCTCCTGTGCTGACCAGAAATCATACTCGGCCGCGGCGGTCACATAGCGTGCGTTCGGAAAGGTCGCGGCATCGTTGGTCGTCATGCCGCCAATGTGGTCGGGGTGCATGTGGGTCAGGACGACAACGTTGATCGCCTCGGGGCCAACGCCCGCATCGGCCAGAGCCTTCTGGATACCGCCTTGGCCCAATCCCGTGTCAAACAGGATCAGTTCGGATCCGGTATTGACGAGCGTTGGCGTGAAGAAGAACTGGGCAATGTCGGGCGAGATGAAATTGTCGGCCGATACCTTGGCAAACTCCTCGTCTGACGCGCCACCGCCGAAGATCTCTTGGGCGCCGTCTCTCGGCAGGCTGCCATCCAACAGGGTCGTGACCGTGAAATCGCCCAGTTGAAAGCTGCGGGCGACGGTCGAGTTAGCCTTGGTTTCGGCCCCGGCAGCCAGTGACTGTGTCGCGATAGATGCAAAAGGTAGCGCAGCGGCCGTGCCCAAAGCGGCCCGGCGGGTCAGTTTCATGGTCATTTCAAAGTCTCCCTGTCAGATTACGTGCATCGAATTAGAACGCTTTCGGATAATTGCCACTTTCCACTCTACCATATGGGCTGCGCGCTGGCCGATCGCATGTTAAATCTTGTTCATGTCCCGCTCAGGAAACAAAACCGTTCCGACCGATCAAAGCGTCCAGGAGTTTTTGGCAGCGATCCTGCCGGCCGCGCGCGCAACGGAGGCGCAGAGGCTGAACACCCTGTTTGAAACCGTCACCGGGTTTCGGCCAGTCATGTGGGGGCCATCCATCGTTGGATACGGGCGGTATGACTACCGCTACAAGTCCGGGCGGGAAGGCACGTTTCTTGCCACCGGGTTTTCCCCACGCAAGGCCGCGTTTTCGATCTATATCATGCCGGGCTACTCCGATTTCGGCAGTATTCTGGCGCGCTTGGGCAAGCACAAGACCGGCAAGTCATGTCTGTACGTGAACAAGCTGTCGGACATTGACGAGGACGTGTTGGCCGAATTGATCCGCGCAGGGTTGGATGACCTGTCATCACGTTGGCCGATCAAGTCCGAGTAAACGGCAAGCATTCGCACCGCCTTCTGGACAAAAACGCGCTCATGTGACATGAGCCGCGCCAACAGGAGACATCCATGACAACCACCCGTTTCGCCCCTTCGCCCACCGGTTATATTCATGTGGGCAACCTGCGCACCGCGCTGATGAACTATCTGATCGCCCGCAAGGCCGGCGGCACGTTCATCCTGCGTATCGACGACACCGACCCCGAACGGTCGAAGGAAGAATATGTTGATGCGATCAAGCAGGATCTCGAGTGGCTGGGTCTGCACTGGGACCGGGTGGAGCGGCAGTCGGACCGGCTGGACCGCTATGCGGAAGCCGCCGGCAAGCTGCGCGAGATCGGCAGGTTCTACGAAGCCTTTGAGACCCCGACCGAGCTGGACCTCAAGCGCAAGAAGCAGCTGAACATGGGCAAGCCGCCGGTTTATGATCGGGCCGCCCTGAACCTGTCTGAGGCCGAGAAAGAGGCGCTGCGGTCTGAACGTGGCAACGGTGTATGGCGGTTCAAGCTGGATCATGAGCGCATCGAGTGGACGGACGGCATTCTGGGCGACGTGTCGATCGACGCGGCCTCGGTGTCGGATCCGGTGCTGATCCGTGGCGACGGGCAGGTGCTGTACACGCTGGCCTCGGTCGTGGACGACACCGAGATGGGCGTGACCGACGTGGTGCGCGGCGCCGACCACGTCACCAACACAGCGACCCAGATTCAGATCATCAAGGCGCTGGGCGGAACCGTTCCGCGTTTTGCCCATCACTCGTTGCTGACCGGCCCGCAGGGTGAGGCGCTGTCCAAGCGCCTTGGCACGCTGGCGCTGCGCGATCTGCGCGAGCAGGGCGTGCAGCCGATGGCGCTGTTGAGCTTGATGGCGCGGTTGGGCTCGTCCGACCCGGTGGAACTGCGCAGCGACATGGCCGAGTTGATTGAAGGTTTCGACGTCACCCGGTTTGGGTCGGCGCCGACCAAGTTCGATGTGCAGGACCTGTTTCCGCTGACGGCCCGATATCTGCAGACGCTGCCGCTCGAGAAGGTTTCCGACGCGGTGGCCGCGGCCGGTGTGCCCGATGAACTGGCCGAGCCGTTCTGGATGATGGCGCGCGAGAACATCACCACGCTGAACGACCTGAAAGGCTGGTGGGAGCTGTGTCGCGACGGGGCCGAGCCGCTGATCGACGAGGAAGACCGCGAATTCGTTGCGCAGGCGATGGAACTGCTGCCCGAGGGGCCGTTTGACGGCGAGACCTGGGGCAAGTGGACGGCGGCCGTGAAAGAGGCGACCGGCCGCAAGGGCAAGGGCCTGTTCATGCCCCTGCGCAAGGCGCTGACCGGGATGGAGCGTGGCCCCGAGATGGCGACCTTTCTGCCGTTGCTGCAGGTCGTGCGGGCGCGAAAATAAGACACCGCGCGGTGGTGTCGCCTTCGAACTGAACAAGAACCAGTGGCGGGTGCTGCAGGCGCCCGCCTTTTTTACGCGGTCTGAACGATCCGGGCCGAGACCCGGGACAGGTGCTCATCGACCAAGGCTGTTTCGTCGGGGTGAAGCTGTTGGTGGCGCGGATAACGCGGCGCGTTCCGGTCATTCAGGATCGGCGCGTCCCACCCGTCGGTCGTGGCGAAGAAACGCTCGACACCCGGCAAGCCGAATGCGCGCAAGTACCCCTGCACCACAACGTCTACATAGCTGAGCAAAACCGGGTGGCTGTGCGTCGGGTCCTTGCGCTGCTGTTCAGGAACCGCATAGACCGCAATCTCGACCTCTGTCTTCAGAGGATGAGTTATGGCGTGGGTGGCAGGGATTCGATCATAGGCCCACTCCCGTTCATCCAGTGCCGCCCAGTCGTTTTTGGGGACATGTGCGATCATGCCGTCGATCTCGCAGTCGGGATCCGGCACCGCGGTCAAGAAGGCGACCGGGCGCAGATCGGTATGCCGCCATGCCCGGCGCCAGCCCTTGAGCCGCGCCGGTCGCGGGTCGGGAAAGTCATGCGTGGCAAGGTTTACGAGGCTGCCATAGCCAAAGAAATAGGGCTCTGCCATTTCGCGTGCTGTCCTTCTTGACGATTGATGTATGTCAAACCGTTTTTTTGCGGCCTGTGCAATAAGGCTTCATCTTGAAATTCGGGGGGAGGATCTGATGCGGATCACCAAACGAACAAATATCGCCGTACGGCTGCTGATGTATTGCGCTGCACATCCGGACCGGCTCGTCACGAAATCCGAGATTGCGGATGTCTGCAACATTTCGGAAAACCATCTGGCGCAAGTCATCAACCAGCTGGGTCAGCTGGGGTATCTGAGTACGCAGCGCGGTCGCAACGGTGGCATGACGCTGGGTCGGCCGGCGGACCAGATCCGGATCGGATCCGTCTTTCGCCATGTCGAGGGCAGTTTGCCGATCGCCGAGTGTTTTGCGGATGCCGACAACACCTGCCCGTTGACCGATGCCTGCCGCCTGCGTCTGGCGCTGCAGGACGCGGCCGAGGTCTTCTTTGCGTCGCTGGATGAAATATCGCTGGATGCTTTGGTTTGCGACAACGATCCGCTGCTGAAAATTCTGCAACCCGTTACCTGCGCGCGTTGAATTCAGTCGCTGGCCCGCAGAACGCGGGCCGGGCTGACGGATAGGGGGCGGAGGGCGAAGAATAGCCCCGCCAGCAGCGTGACGGCCAGCCCGGCAGCGACGATACCCAATGCCGAAGGCCACATCACCGCAAAGCTGGTATCGAAAATGAATGTCGCCACAGCCCAGCCTCCAAGGATGCCGGCCAGCAGCGCCACGCAGCCCGCAGCCGCACCCAGAAGCGCCGAGCGCAAGCCAAAGCTGAGAAGTATCCGTTGGCGATCTGCGCCGATCGTCTTGAGGATTGCGGCCTCGTAGCGACGTGCGGGCTCTCCCGCGGCCGCAGCGCCGATCAGAACCAGAAAACCGGTCAGCAAAGACACACCGGCGCCGTAGGAGGTGGCCGAGGCCAAACCGGCAAGCAGGCCCGAGACACGGTCGATCGCGTCCCGAACCCGGATCGCGGTGATGTTGGGGAACTGGGTCGCCAGGTCTTGAAGGATGGCTGCCTCGGCCTCTTCCTTGGCGTAGACCGTTGCAATGAAACTATGAGGGGCGCCGGCCAGTGCCGACGGGTTCATCGACATGATAAATCCCATGCCCGCGTTCGAGAAGTCCACCTCGCGCAGCGATGTTATGGTCGCGGTGATATCACGCCCGAGAATATTCACCATCAGCTCGTCACCAAGATTGAGACCCATTTCCTCGGCCTCTTCCGCGGCAAAGCTGATCTGAGGTGGGCCTGAATAGTCCTCTGGCCACCATTCCCCGGCGGTGATGCGGGCGTTTTGTGGCGCGTTGTCCGAATAGGTCACGCCGCGATCGCCTTCCAGAACCCAATGATCGCCCGCAACCTGATGTGCTGGCTGGCCGTTGATCTGCGAGATGATTCCGCGCAGCATTGGTGCGCTTTCTACGCGTGTGACACCGGGGTCGTTTTCAAGCCGGCTGCTGAAGCCGGGCATCTGGTCTTTTTGAATGTCCACGAAAAAGTACGACGGCGCCACGTCCGGCAGGTTCCCGGATATCGCATTGCGCAGAGTGCCGTCGATCTGTCCGACCGCAGCCAGAACCGACAGGCCCGATCCCAGAGACAGGACCACCGATGCGGCACCTTCACGGGGGTCGGAAATTGCGGCAAGTGCCCAACGCAACGCCGGGCGGCCGCGGGCGCGTGTTGCGGTCCTTTTTGCCACATAGCGGATGCCATGGGCCGACAGCGCCAACAGCACCAATGCGCCGACAAATCCCCCTCCGGTCCAGAGGGTTAGCCAGGGGGAGCCGCTGAACCAAGCGGCGGTGGCGATCAGTGTCGCCAGGGCCAGGCCCGTCGCCAACAGGTAAGCGGCGCGGGGCAGCCTGCGGGCACTGCTCAGTGCATCGCGGAACAGGGTCGCTGCCCGGACGTCCTCAGCCCGGGCAAGGGGCCACAGGGTGAACAGCAAGGCGGTCAGCAGGCCATACAATGCCGCCTCGAACAGCGGTTGCGGATAGACAGAGAAAACGGCCGGTACGGGAAGCCGGCTTTCAATCAGGGGTGCGAGGAGAATCGGGGCCAGCCCGCCAAGGGCTACACCAGCGGCGATCCCGACAACCGAAAGAACGCCGATCTGGATCAGATAGGTCTGAAAGATCGTGGCGCGGTCTGCGCCCAACGTGCGCAGTGTGGCGATGGTTTCGGTCTTTCGGGCGAGATAGGCGCGTACGGCCGCGGACACGCCGATGCCGCCCACAGCCAGACCCGAGAGGCCCACCAGCACCAGGAACGCGCCGAGGCGCGAAACGAATTCGGCAATTCCGGGTGCGCCGTTGCGCGCATCGGTCCAGCGCAGCCCCGAACCCTGCAGAACGCTCTCTGCCTGTTCCGAGACTTCTGTGAGGTCGGCTCCGACCGGCAGGTCCATACGGTATTTGGTCGAAAACAGCGTGCCGGGCTGCAATAGGCCCGAGTTTTTAAGATCGGTTGTGCGAACCAATGTGCGCGGGCCCAAGGTGAACCCATCTCCGGCCGCGTCGGGTTCGGATATCAGGGCGGCAGCCAGCACAAAGTCCTGCGTGCCCAGTGCAAAACTGTCGCCGATGTCCAGCCCCAGACGCTCGATCAGAACCGGGTCCATCACTGCCCCGGGAAGGGTGGTATTTCCGTCCAACGCCTCGGACAGCGAGATTTCGGGGCTCAACCGGACGGCACCGATCAGAGGATAGGCCTCATCGATGGCCTTGACCTGAGTAAGTCCGCGTTGCGGTGCGTCGCTGCGGGTCACGGCCATCGAGCGGAAATCGACGACTTCGGACACGCGATCGGCGTTTTGCTCCATCCACGCGGTTTCTGCTTCGTCCGCAAAGCGATAAGTCAGCTCTATCTGGGCATCGCCGCCCAGCAAGGCCGCCCCCTCTTGTGCAAGGCCGGTCATGATTGCTTGCCGCACCGATCCAACCGCAGCGATGGCGGCAACCCCCAGGGTCAGACAGGCCAGAAAAACCCGAAAACCGCGTAAGCCGCCCCTGAGTTCACGTCGGGCCAGGCGCGTCGCCAGGCGCAAGCTCATTCCGCTGCCTCTTGGCTGGCCTCTTCGGTGATGCGGCCGTCGCGCAATCGGACAACCCGGTCGCATCTGCGGGCCAGCGAGTGGCTGTGTGTGACCAGAACCAGCGTCGCCCGGTGCCGGTCGCGCAGGCCGAACAGCAAATCAACGATAGCCGCGCCATTCGTCTCATCCAGATTGCCGGTCGGTTCGTCCGCCAAAAGGATCCGAGGCCTCGGGGCCGAAGCGCGGGCCAGCGCGACCCGCTGTTGTTCGCCGCCCGACAGTTGCGCCGGGTAGTGATCGCGCCGATGCGAAAGCCCCACCGCCGCCAATTCGGCCTCGGCCCGATCGAAGGCATCGCGGTGACCGGCCAGTTCCAGCGGGGTGGCAACGTTTTCAAGCGCCGTCATGGTCGGGATCAGATGGAAATTCTGGAAAACGACTCCCATCGCGTCGCGCCGAAACCGGGCAAGCGCATCCTCACTCATCGAGGTCAGGTCTTGTCCCAATGCAGTGATGCGACCCGCGGTCGTCTGCTCCAGCCCGCCCATCAGCATCAACAGCGAGGATTTGCCCGAACCTGACGGACCGACGAGGCCCAGCGTCTCTCCCTCTTTCACGGTCAGATTGATGTCCCGCAAGATTTCGACGGGTCCGGCATTGCCATCCAGCGACAAAGCGGCATTTTGGAGTGTCAGAACGGGTTCAGTCATTAGTCTTTCCGAAAGGGGCAGTCATTTGGGATATGGAGCGGTCAGGAACTTGCGCAAGGCTCTGGCGGCGGGGCTGTTGTCGCTCTGCGGCATTGCTGCCACAGCCGAGCCGTTGGTCCTGGCCGCTCTCGGAGACTCGCTGGCTCAAGGCTACGGCCTTGTTGAGGAAGACGGGTTCGTCCCTCAACTAACCCGGTGGCTGGATGCGCAAGGCGTCGAAGTGAAGATAATCAACGCCGGTGTTTCCGGGGACACAACGGCCGGCGGTGCGGCGCGTGTGGGCTGGACCCTGACACCAGAGGTGGACGGGATGATCGTGGCGCTGGGCGGAAACGACGTTCTTCGTGGGATCGATCCGGCCGTTTCGAAGTCGAATCTGGAAAAAATTCTGACCGAGGCGCAAACGGCCAATGTTCCGGTTCTGCTGATCGGCATGCAGGCCCCGGGCAATTATGGCGCGGACTACAAACAGGCGTTTGACGCGATGTATCCGGATCTGGCCACCCAGTTCGGCACGCTCTATGCCCCCAGCTTTTTTTCCGGGTTGCAGGCGGATGGCGACCCCGGAGCCGTGCAGACCTACATGCAACCAGACGGGATCCACCCCAATGCGCGCGGCGTTGCGCTGATCGTGGATGATCTGGGACCTGCTGTCCTTGATCTGATCGCCGCCGCAAAACAGCGGCAGTAAACCGTGCCCGGGCGTTTCTTTCTGACGCGGCCGTTCTCCCAGATTTCCGAATTCCTGGGTCGCGAAACTGCTTGGCCGGATGAACAGCCGCGCCAGAACATACAGCCCGGTCAGGAAGTTATCGTTCTGACCGCTGAAGGCGCCGGGCCCATGCGGTGGGGCATGATTCCCGTAGGGCGCGTCAATGCCCGGGGGCGACCGGTCATGGAAACGATCATCAATGCGCGGTCGGAAACGGTTTTTGACAAATCTGCTTTCGAAGGTGTCGGTCGCGCGGTTGTTCCGGTTGATGGCTGGTACGAGTGGACTGGCGAAAAGCGCCGCAAAACCGCGTGGCGGATTGAATCCGCCGACGGAATCCCCTTGTTGTTTGCCGCGATTACGGACAGATGGATCGCGCCCGGTGGTCAGCATGTCGATCAGTTCGCTGCTGTGACCTGCGAGCCGAACGATGATCTGCGGCCGATCCACCACCGCATGGGTGTCCTGTTGCGGCCCGAAGACGTCCGGACCTGGCTGAACGGATCGGACAGGCAAGCGGCAAGCCTTTGTGTCCCGTGGCCAAACGGAAGACTGAAGATTGAAAAAGCCGAAGGGGTGGATTGGTCGGGGCCTTGACCGCTGCCTTAGACGACGGTGACGACCGTTCCGATTGGGACGCGGTTGTAAAGGTCGATCACGTGCTCATTCAGCATTCTGATGCACCCGTTCGACACGGCTCGTCCGATGGTCTGCGGCTGGGTCGTTCCATGGATGCGGAAATACGTGTCGACGCCATTCTGAAACAGATACAGGGCACGCGCGCCCAGCGGGTTGTCTCCTCCACCGGGCTGGACATAGTCATTGTCCTTGAATTTGGCATAGGCAACGGGGTCCCGCTCGATCATCTCTTCGGTCGGGCGCCAGGTGGGCCATTCCTTTTTCACGTCGATTGTCGCAGTTCCGGTAAATTCCAGCCCGGCCTTACCGACGCCACAGCCATAACGGATGGCTTTGCGGGGCTCGGTCACGAAATACAGGTAGAACGAACGCGGTGCGACCAACAATTGCCCGGGCAAAAACTGCTTCTTGATCCGAACGATTTGCGGAGTCGGGTCGTATTCGACCGGCTTCTTCTTCGCGTGGGCCGTGCCGGGCACGGCGCTGAGAGCAGCGGCGGAGATCAGAAAATTGCGGCGTGAGAACATGTCAATACTCGGCTAATCAACAAAGAAAACAGGGTAGCAGTCTGTTCACAATAGCCGATCCGGTCAATTCCCGCGCGGGTTTCACCGGAAAGTGATGTTGTTTTCCTGCCCCACCGGGGCTGGAAAGCGCGATCAGAAACCGCGCAAAAAAACGGGGGCGACGGTCATCCGTCGCCCCCAGAGACCTGGTTTAGGCCAGTTCGATGTTGTCGGCGCTTTCGCGACCGTCGCGACCAGCGCGCAGTTCATAGGTGACTTTCTGGTTGTCGGCCAGGCCGGTCAGGCCCGAACGCTCGACGGACGAAATGTGCACGAACACGTCTTTGCCGCCCTCTTCGGGTGCGATGAAGCCGAAACCTTTGGTGGTGTTGAACCATTTTACGGTGCCTGCGGGCATATCCGTATCTCCTGTTTTTAGCGCTGCCCACGGAATTGCGGCAGCCCGGCGTCGTTGTCTGGATCGATAGACTGAACGCCGAAAACGGAGACAGTAGGTCGAAGTAGAATAACGTAAGCTCTTTGCATATGGCACTGAGAGGGCCATATGGCAAGGGTCAGTTGGGCAGAATGTGTTGTGCTTTCAGGGGCCAGCGGGCGTTTTGAACATAAATCCGCCGAACTGAACTCGAATCTGCTACGGACTTTTCGGTGTCAGATTATCGCGTCCCATCCGGGCAGAACGGACACGAATCCAATATCGAATCGGCCAAGAAATAGGATCGGTCACCTGTTTGATAGTCGACTCCAGTCAATGGCATTCGGACGCCCGAGAGCCCGTATCGGCACAAGCAATCAGCCAGATGCTGGGATGTCGTTTTCTAGATTCGTGCAGAGATGATGTTGAACATCGCGAATGCAGCGATCCACAGGAACACGGTAAAAATCAAGGTCGCAAGTGCCAGGAGAAGCATGCGAAAAAGGTTGCGATTTGGAGTGGTTTTGAGTGCACCCGGTGCAGGTGAGTCGTGCCCCCAATCTATCTTAAAGAAATAGCTGTTAGCCCCGTAAACCGTCAGAAGCAGACGAAGACGGGTGGGCGGTGCGCCGCTTACCCTCAATAGATACTCGGTATACTCTGTCTTGAAGTTGAAGAATGGAAACACAGACGCCAAGATCAGCGAAGACACCCACGCCGAAATGCTTGCGAGCACAAAGAAGCCAAGCAACAGTAGCGCTTCCGCCATACCGTTCTCCAACTGTCCATCATCCCGGTGATAGTATGGGCTGATTTCTGCCCACACTATCCATCCGGAGATGTGTCAGGGGTGCTACCGCGCAAATTTCTTGTGCTTCAACCGCTTGGGCTCCAGCGCGTCCGGTCCAAGGCGGCGCTTCTTGTCTTCTTCGTAGTCCTCGAAGTTGCCCTCGAACCATTCCACATGCGCATCGCCCTCGAAGGCCAGGATGTGCGTACAGATCCGGTCGAGGAAGAAACGGTCGTGCGAGATGACCACGGCGCAGCCGGCGAAATCGACCAGCGCGTCTTCCAGCGCGCGCAGGGTTTCGACGTCCAGGTCGTTGGTCGGTTCGTCCAGCAGCAGGACGTTGCCGCCCTCCTTCAGCAGGCGGGCCATGTGGACGCGGTTGCGCTCACCCCCTGACAGCAACGAGACCTTTTTCTGCTGGTCGCCGCCCTTGAAGTTGAAGGACGAGCAATAGGCGCGGGAATTGACCTGCGCGTCACCCAGTTGGATGATTTCGGCACCGCCGGTGATCGCCTCCCACACGGTGTCGTTGTCGTTGAGATCGTCGCGCGACTGATCGACATAGGACAGTTCTACCGTGTCGCCGTATTCGATGGTGCCTGCATCGGGCTTTTCCTGGCCGGTCAGCATCTTGAACAGGGTCGACTTACCGGCGCCGTTGGGACCGATGACGCCGACGATGCCGCCCGGCGGAAGGCTGAAGGACAGGTTCTCGATCAATTGCTTGTCGCCCATATGCTTGGCCAGCCCGTTGACCTCTATCACCTTGCTGCCCAGGCGCGGGCCGTTGGGGATGACGATCTGGGCGCGGGTCAGCTTTTCGCGCTCGGACTGTTCGGCCAACTCGTTGTAGGCGTTGATGCGGGCCTTGGATTTGGCCTGACGCGCCTTTTGCCCCTGACGCATCCATTCCAGTTCGCGCTGCAGGGTCTTCTGCTTGGACTTGTCCTCGCGGGCTTCCTGCTCCAGCCGCTTGGCCTTCTGTTCCAGCCACGAGGAATAGTTGCCCTCGTACGGAATGCCACGGCCGCGGTCCAGCTCGAGAATCCAGCCGGTGATGTCATCAAGGAAGTAGCGGTCGTGCGTGACGATCAGGATGGTGCCCTTGTAGTCGATCAGGTGCTGTTGCAGCCAGGCGATAGTCTCGGCGTCCAGGTGGTTGGTCGGTTCGTCCAAGAGCAGCATGTCGGGCGCTTCCAGCAGCAGCTTGCACAGTGCCACGCGGCGTTTCTCGCCGCCCGAGAGGTTGGCGATGTTGGCATCGTCCGGCGGGCAGCGCAGTGCCTCCATCGAAACGTCGATCTGACTGTCGAGGTCCCACAGGTTTTCCGCGTCGATCGCGTCCTGCAGGGCGGTCATCTCTTCCATCAACTCGTCCGAGTAGTTCTCGGCAATCTCCATCGCGATTTCGTTGAAGCGGTCGACCTTGGCCTTTTTTTCGGCCACGCCCAGCATGACGTTTTCGCGGACGGTCAGGGATTCGTCCAACTGAGGTTCTTGTGGCAGATAGCCGACCTTTGCGCCCTCGGCGGCCCACGCCTCGCCGGTGAAATCGGTATCAAGGCCGGCCATGATCTTCATCAGGGTCGACTTACCGGCGCCGTTCACGCCGACGACACCGATCTTTACGCCGGGCAGAAAGCTCAGGTGAATGTTTTCAAAGCACTTCTTGCCACCGGGATAGGTCTTTGAGACACCCTGCATGTGGTAGACATATTGATAGGCGGCCATGTCGCGTCCTCTGGGTCGGGGAATTCAGGTTGACCCGCTTGATAGCCAAGCGGGACGGGCGGGGCAAGCTGGTGCTTTGGCGAATTTCTGGCTGGCCTTATGCGCCGGCCGGACCGGACTGGGAGGGATGCTGGGAATGCCGGAACTTGCGCAATTGGTATCGGGTTGGGCCAAGGCCGGACGGATCGAATGGATCGGCGTCAGACCGGGGCGACGATTGGATATGATCGCACTGGGTCAGGCCATGATCCGGGAAGATGGGGTTGAGGGCGATCGCAGTCGCCCGGGGAAGCGTGCGGTGACCCTGATTCAGAACGAGCATCTTGCCGCGATCGGCAGCTATTTGGGACAAGGCCCAGTCACACCGGACGTGCTGCGGCGCAATCTGGTGGTTTCCGGCATCAATTTGGGCGCTCTCAAAGGGCGCGAGGTTCAGGTCGGCACCGCCATTTTGCGGATCACGGTTATCTGCGCGCCTTGCAGCAGGATGGAAGAGGCGTTGGGCAACGGGGGGTACTCTGCAGTGCGCGGGCATGGCGGCTGGTGTGCCGAAGTGGTGCGATCGGGGGCGGTCGGTTTGGGCGATGCTGTGCAACCTGTTGATTGACAAGGCCGGTGAGTTCTGGACTACAGCAGGGGATGTTGCGAAGCGCGATACCATATGCGCGGCCCGGTCAGGTCGTGGGACTGTTCGGGGGATCGTTCGATCCGCCGCATCAGGGGCATGTGCACGTTACACTGGAGGCGATGAAGGCTTTTGGTTTGGATCGGGTCTGGTGGTTGGTGTCGCCGGGGAACCCGCTGAAGTCTCGCGGCCCGGCTCCGATCGATCAGCGAGTTGAGGCTGCACGGTCCATCATGCAGCATCCCAAGGTTGAGGTGACTGACATTGAGGATCTGACGGGCACCCGCGCCACGGCTGACACACTTGCTGCCTTGCGGCGGCTCTATCCGCAGGTTCGGTTCGTTTGGCTGATGGGGGCTGACAACCTGGCCCAGTTTCACAAATGGAAGGACTGGCGGTTGATCATGGACACCGTTCCTGTGGGCGTGGTGGCGCGCCCCGGAGATCGGATTTCGGCCCGCATGTCACCGGCGGCGCGTGTCTATGCCAAATACCGGATTGACGGAACGGCGCGGCATCTTTTGGGTCGGGCCGATGCGCCTGCCTGGTGTTTCGTGAACGTGCCGATGGTCGACGTCAGCTCGACTCAGATACGCTCTAAAGGCGGCTGGACCTGACAGGTGTTGCCTGAACAGCCCCGATGGGCACATAATTCTGGTGCATGGTTGTTTGCCTGTGATCTCTGGGATTTTATTTGACCCATGACTGATCGTATTTCGAGACGTTTCTTTCTGGCCGGCGCCGGTTCGCTTCTGATCCCCACCGTGGGTTTTGCCGGGGCGCCAACGGTCTCGTTGCGGCCTGTTGCCCGTGGCGCCGAGTTGAGCGGTGCCGAACGCATCATTCAGGCGGCGCGATTGAAAGGCGAAGTGGTCTTCGCCGTGGCCGACGTGAAAACCGGCGCGCAACTGGAGGAATTCGGCGGGGCCCGCGGCTTGCCGCCGGCCAGCGTCGCCAAAGCCCTGACCGCGCTTTACGCGCTGGACGTTCTGGGGCCGGACCATCGGTTCGAAACAAAGCTGATCGCAGATGGTCCGATTAAAAACGGGATCCTCAAGGGTGATCTGATACTGGTCGGAGGCGGCGATCCGGTATTGGATACCGATGCTCTGGCCATGATGGCCGCCAACCTGCGCAAGGCCGGACTGACCGAGGTTCGGGGGGCGTTCAAAGTGTACAGCGGCGCATTGCCCTATGTATTCAGCATAGACCCCGGTCAGCCTGATCATGTGGGCTATAGCCCTGCGATCAGTGGAATTTCCCTGAACTTCAACCGTGTGCATTTCGAGTGGAAACGCCAAGGGTCCAGCTATGACGTGACCATGGACGCACGCAGTGCCAGTTATACGCCGTCGGTGGACATGGCCGCGATGCGGATCGAAAATCGCAACCTTCCGGTCTACAGCTATCAACCCAGCGCGCGGCAGGACCGCTGGACAGTTGCCAAGGGCGCGCTGGGTAATGGTGGCGCCAGGTGGTTGCCCGTGCGCAAACCGGGTTTGTATGCCGGGGATGTGTTCCGCACTCTGGCCCGGGTGAACGGCATCGTCCTGGGGCGGGTTCAAGTCACACGCGAGGCCCCCAGCGGCACCGTTCTGGTCACGCATCAGAGCGATGAACTTACCAGCATAGTGAAAGGGATGCTGAAATATTCGACCAACCTCACGGCCGAGATGGTGGGGCTGGCTGCGACAGTCGCGCGGGGTAGGCGGCCGCAAACACTGGCAGAGTCCGCGGATGAGATGAATCGCTGGTCGGCTCAGACCTATGGCGCGTCCGGTATTGCTATGGTGGATCATTCGGGGTTGGGCGATGCTTCGCGAATGGTGCCGTCTGGCCTGGTCAAAGTTCTGGTGGCCGCTCAGCAACATGAAACGCTGCGACATCTGTTGAAGCCGTTTACCCTGACCGACGCCAAAGGCCAGCGGATCCAAGGGCACCCGATCAAGGTCGACGCCAAGACCGGAACCCTGAACTTTGTATCTGGCTTGGGCGGGTATCTGACCACCGCCGAAGGATCCGAGTTGGCCTTTGCGATATTCACTGCCGATCTTCCGCATCGGGCGACCATCGCGCGTGAAAGCCGCGAACGCCCTGAAGGCGCGCGCAGCTGGAATCGCAGGTCTCGCAAACTGCAGCAGGCCCTCATCGAGCGCTGGGGCGCGCTTTATGGCAGCTGAATCCGATCAGACCGTGTGACGCGCCCGTGCGCCGCGCTCAATCGCTGCGGCGTGCAGCCGATCGATCTCCAACTCATATCGGATCTCTTCCAGCAGTCGCAGTTCGGTCTCGGCGAGCGAGCCATCGGCAGCGGCTACATCGCAGGCCAGAGCATAGGCCGTTTCGTTCAACCGCTCAGGCAGGTTGTCTCGGATCAGACCAAACAGTGCGTCCAGACCATCTTCCTGCTCGAACAGATCGAACACGATCTGCGAAACCCGGCGCATACGGTCGATATCGTAGTCGGCAAACACAGGCAGCATGTTCACGGCTGTCTCGATCTTGACCAGTTCGACGGTGCGGATGTTCTCGTCCGAGGCTGAGACGGCCACCATGATCGCCACAAGGCAATCCTGCGGCGACATCGGGTGGGAAACGGGTTGGGTCATGGGAACGTCCTGCGATTGGTATCGTGCCGCACGTTATTGAGGTGTGGCAAAGGGTTCAATATCTTGTTTTCCAATACATACCGATGTCTGTTTGTGCCCAGATCAGATTTTTCCGTGTTCCTGGTCACGAGCAACCGTCTGAAATCGTAGCAGGGGCGGCGTTTCTCGCCTGCGGTCATTGACTCACGCTGCATCTGCACAATAGGAGATGCCGGTCGGTCGCATTGAGTGACCGTCGCTGATTTCCCGATGGAGAACGAACGAAATGTCTGAACTGCGTGAAACCGCCATGACGTCAAAGGCTTGGCCTTTCGAAGAGGCGCGCCGGTTGCTCAAACGCTATCAGAAGTCTCCACCGGAAAAGGGCTTCGTTCTGTTCGAAACGGGATATGGCCCGTCGGGCCTGCCGCATATCGGCACTTTCGGTGAGGTGGCGCGGACCACGATGGTCAAGCGCGCCTTCGAGACCCTGTCGGACATTCCTACCAAGCTGATCTGCTTTTCGGATGATCTGGACGGGATGCGCAAGGTTCCCAGCAACGTGCCGAACCCAGAGGCCCTAGAAGCCTATCTGCAGCAGCCGCTGACTTCGGTCCCTGACCCGTTCGGTGAGTATCCCAGCTTTGGTGAACACAACAACGCCATGCTACGTCGGTTCCTTGATACGTTCGGGTTCGAATACGAGTTCTATTCGGCGCGCGACTTTTATCGTTCGGGTCAGTTCGACGAAATCCTGAAGCGTGCAGTCGAACGTTATGACGACATCATGGCCATCATGCTGAAAAGCCTGCGGGAAGAGCGACAGCAGACCTATTCGATCTTCCTGCCGATCCATCCGGAAACGGGCCGGGTCCTCTATGTCCCGATGAAAAAGGTGTGCTCCGAGACCTACACCGTCACCTTCGATGATGAAGATGGCAAGGAGTGGACGCTGCCCGTGACCGGCGGCAATGTGAAGTTGCAGTGGAAGCCGGATTTCGGAGCGCGCTGGGCGGCGTTGGGCGTCGACTTCGAGATGTATGGCAAGGAACATGCGACCAACGAAAAGATCTATGACGCGATCTGCCGGGCGCTGGGCGGCCGTGCCCCCGAGCATTTCTCGTATGAGCTGTTCCTCGATGAAAACGGGCAGAAAATCTCGAAGTCGTCCGGAAACGGAGTGTCGATCGACGAGTGGCTGACCTATGCGCCGACCGAGAGTCTGGCCTATTTCATGTATCAAAAGCCGAAGACGGCAAAGCGGATGCATTTTGACGTCATCCCGAAGGCATATGATGAATACCATCAGCAGTTGCGTGCCTACCACGGGCAGGATCTGAAGGCTCAGTTGAACAACCCGGTCTGGCACATTCACGGCGGTGACGTGCCGGAATCGACGTTGATCGTACCCTTTGCAATGCTGCTGAACCTCGCGTCGGTTTCAGGTGCCGAGGACAAGGAGACTCTGTGGGGCTTCATCCGCCGCTATGCGCCCGAAGCCACGGCCGAAAGCCACCCGGACCTCGACAAGGCCGCCGGTTTTGCAGTGCGCTACTTCAACGACTTCGTGAAGCCGACCCGCAAGCATCGGGCGCCGACGGAGCAAGAGCGCGAGGCGCTTGAGGCCCTGAAGTCGGCGCTTGAAGCCTATGACGGTCCGGTCGAGGACGAAGCTCTGCAATCGGTGGTCTATTCCATCGGCCGCGAGCGCTTTGACCCGATGCGCGGCTGGTTCACAGCCCTCTACGAGGTGTTGTTGGGCGCCAGCCAAGGCCCTCGGTTCGGCGGGTTCATCGCCCTTTATGGCGTCCCCGAAACGATTGCACTGATCGACAAGGCCCTGGCCGGAGACCTGGCCTGATTTGACCCGATACTGCATGGGGCTACCTTTCCGGCAGGAGGTGGCCCCATGCGTCGACTTTTGCTTGCAGTTTCCCTGAGCGCCGGTCTGGCAACAGCCGCAGTTGCCCAAAGTGGCGACATCGAAGCCAATATCGCGGCGCAGATTGAAGCCTTCAAGGCCGATGACTTCGCCACGGCCTTCACCTTCGCCAGCCCCAACATCCAGACAATGTTCCGCACGCCCGAGAATTTTGGCGCGATGGTGCGCGACGGCTATCCAATGGTCTGGCGCCCGGCTGAGATCCGATTTCTGGAATTGCGGCAGATCTCAGGGTTCTGGTGGCAGAAAGTGATGGTGGTGGATGCGAACGGCGGGGCTCACATCCTGGACTATCAGATGGTCCAGCTGGAAAACGGCTGGAAGATCAACGGGGTGCAGCTGCTTGGCAATTCCGATCCATCGGCGTGATGCAACGCCCACCGTCACGATGATATGAGCGACGGTTAATCCCTTTTCGATACTCAGACCAGCGTGTCCGGGCGGCTTCCGGATTCGGAATTTGGCATGCGCCATAGCCTGAAGAGTGGGCGCGTTTGGGAAAGGGTATTCAATGAACAAGGCAATCACCGACGGCATCGTTTTCACGCCGCCGCAATTCGCGAATGGTCTGGATGTGTGGTCCAGTGGTGATGGCACTCCGGGCTCACCGACCTATGACGGATCGGGAACGGGAGTGTTCGTGCCTGCAGATGCGGAGTTTGGCGGTTGTCTTGAGATACTGAAGGTCAACGCCAGGCAGCAACTGCGGTACATGGGGCAGACGCCGCTTCTGCCGGGCTGCTATTTGCAGATCAAGGCGCGGGTCAAAGCGATCAGCGGGCCATTGCCGCAGGTCCGGATCGCTGGATGGGCCGGAGGGGCCGGCGACGTGCACCTTTCCGGACTGGCCGAACAGGGCCCGGCCATCCAGCTGTCGGGCTATGGCGTGGTGCACGAGGTCACCGCCATCGTTGGGATTGGGCAGCGGCCGGGCGTGGACATGCCTTGGGGCATTTCGGCGCTATACGGGCATTTCGGCCTCGATATCGAGGGGGCAAACGGCGCGCTCGTTCGGATCGATGATATCGAAATTACCGATGTCACCGGGATCTTCTTGCGCGACATGATCAGCCTTGTGGACGTGCGGGACTATGGCGCGTTGGGGGATGGTGTGACCGACGACTCGGCTGCGTTCGAGGCGGCAGACCAAGCCGCGGGAGGTCGCCGCATCTATGTGTCGCAGGGAACCTACCACCTGGCACAGGATGTTGGGCTGGACGCGGAGGTCGACTTTGAGGGCACGGTCACGATGCCTGATGACAAGATGCTTCTTCTGACCAAGAATTTCGATCTGCCGACTTACATCTCCGCCTTCGGCGATGAAGCCCTGGCCTTCAAAAAGGCGTTTCAGGCGCTGTTGAACAACTCGGATCATGAATCGCTGGACCTGGGCGGCCGCAAGATCTCGGTGTGCGAGCCGATCGACATGCAGGCCGCCGTACCCAATCGCGGCAGCTACTCCACTCGCCGCGTGATCCGCAACGGGCAGTTCGACGTCAAGAGCAGCGCCTCATGGGACACCGAGACCTTTACCTCTGTCTCAACATACGATCCGGCGGATCCTTACAAGTTGTCCGGTGTGGCCAACGTGGCCAATATCCCGCTCGGGTCGTTGGTTCAGGGCAGCGGCGTTGGACGTGAGATCTATGTTCGGTCCAAGGATGAAGGTGCCGGTGAGATCACCTTGAACGCACCTATCTATGATGCGGCTGGCACGCAGACATTCACGTTCGTTGCTTTCAAGTACCTGTTGGATTTCTCGGGCTTCAGTGCGCTCCAGAAATTCGCCATGGAAGACATCGAGTTTCAATGCAACGGGCGCTGCAGCGCGATCCGCCTGTCGCCGGGCGGGAACACGTTCGTTTTGAAGAACTGCTTTGTCAGCCGTCCGTTGGATCGCGGCATCACTTCAATCGGGGTGGGGTGCCAGGGCATGTTGATCGACGGTTGCCAGTTCCTGTCCAGTGAAGAGTCTCTGGACGTGCCCGACCGCAGTTCGATTGCCATCAACGCCAATGCCAACGACGTCAAGCTGCGCCACAACCGGGCCGTTCGTTTCCACCACTTCGCGGTTCTGGGCGGAGACAACAACCTGGTTCTGGGCAACCACTTCTTTCAGGGCGACAGCGTGCCGAACGGTGTGCGCAATGCGGGTTTGGTGATGATCGGGGCCTACAACAGTTCTTCGATCGCCGACAATTATATCGACAACTGTTTCATCGAGTGGAGCAATGAGCGCGATGCCGAACCCGACTACACCTCGGGCTATTCCTTCAGCGCCATGAGCATCACCGACAACATCTTCTATTCAAGTGACGTTGCCCCGTGGTTCGCCTATATCGTCGTGCGCCCGCATGGCGTCGGGCATTTTTTGAACGGAATGACGGTCACGGGCAACAAGTTCCGAACGGCGAACGGGTCAATCGACCGCGTGGACAAAGTTGATACAACTTTTGCCGATCTGAATCCTGATCGGCATGTGAATGTCACGTTCGCAGACAACACGTATCACAACGTGACACTCAAGACCGCGAACCCGCTGCGGGTCCGACACGAACAGAATACGGCGGCCTCTGCCTGGACGGTGGACTCGGATGGTGCATTCCCCTTTGGTGGGCAGGCCCGCAGCTGTGACAGCGTCGTCGTGCTGGACGGGCTGAGAACCGCCTTTGGAACTCTGCGCTATACGGCCCCCTATGTTCAGTTGCAGCAAGGGACGAACCAGGACCAGATCAAGTTGCGTTGGTCCGAGGCCTTGAGTGGTGAAGTTTCGGTGATCATGCGGATCGAGGTCTGATCCGTGTCGGCCGGTCGCTTTTGGGGCGGCCGGCGCGCAGCATTCAGAACTCGCGCCACAGCGCGAATCTCAGGCCTGACCTGTCCCGGGCGGCGTTGCGCTCGACCCCGATTATCCAGGTGTTGGGGCCGCTTTCGGATCGAAACATCGCCGAGGGTCGCGCGCTCCAATAGAGGGGGCGGCCAGGTACATAGGACGTTTCGATCTGGAGCAGGAGATTGACTCGACGGTGCGACGACAAACCCACTGTCAGGTCCAGTTTTCGGATCAGAGCGTCATGGCTTCGGTACTCCAGCGCGGCATCAGCCGCCAGCCAGCCACTGCCATATCGGGCCTGAAATCCTTTGCCCCAAGACAGGGTTGCCTTGTACATCGCCCATGCGCGGGTTTCACGGTGATGCGCGCCGACACCCAACTCGGCCGCCAGACGCCCGCCGTTGGAAAATTCGGCAACCGGTAGGCGCGCAAACACCACGGCGTGACCGTAGAGTTCTTGATGCTCTTCCGCGTCCAAACCCAGCGTCAGATTTGGGCGCATTCCCCATTCCCCATAGAGCGAGGACTTGAAGCGGATGCCCTTCCCGGGCTCGGAAAACGCCGTCAGGGCCAACGATGTGAACGAGGCGCCTTCTTCACGAAGCCATGCCCCGGCCAAGGCCGGAGTCGAAAACACAAGACTTGCACACAGGAAGGCGATCAGGCGGTCCATTTGCGCAGGATCATCAACCTTGGTTAACGGAAGGTTAGCGCTCGGTTCATTTTTCGGAAACTTTTTCGCGCCAGCTCAACGAAAGGCAGGACGTTTGAATAACCTGTGCTAGGCTTGGGTCAGACAAGGGAGATGACCGATGCCGAAGATATCAAAAGACGCCAGTGTTCAGACCGTTATCACCACTTTCGAAATGACCCCCGGAACCTGCCAGGACCTGCTAGAAGCGTTGACCGACGCCTATGCGAACTTCATTTCCAAGCAGCCCGGTTTTGTCGCAGCCGGACTGCATGTCAACGATGCCCAGACCCGCATCGCGAACTATTCGCAGTGGGAGCGGCGGGAGGACTTTCTGGCCATGCTGCGAACGCCTGAAATGCGCGAGCGCAACCGCAAGATCAACGAATTGTGCAAAAGCTTCGAGCCGGTGATGTACGACGTGGCCGAAACATTTGACTGATCCTGACCTGAATCAAGGTCAGAAGACTTTGGCTACTGCTATCTGAACGCGAAACTCAAGGAGACGCCAGCCATGTATCACAATATTCTTGTCCCGATTTCCTTCGATGCCGAGCGTGACACGTCGGGGCCGCTGAAACTGGCCAAACTATTGGCGACGCCAGATGCGAAAGTGACCCTGTTGCATGTTGTCGAGCATATCCCGGACTACGCAATCTCTTACATGCCGGCCGAATACCTGACCGAAGCGCGGCGCGCGATCCAGGATGAGCTGAACATTCTGGCCGCCAAGCTACCGAACGCCAAGGGCGTTGTGGTCGAGGGCCATTCGGGGCGCACGATTCTGGATTGGGCGGAAACCAACAAACCTGACCTGATCATTATGGCGTCGCACCGACCGGGGATGCAGGATCTGTTGCTCGGCTCGACCGCGACACATGTGGTGCGCCACGCCAGTTGCGCAGTTCACGTCGTTCGCTGATTTTATGGCGGGCAAAGGTCTTCGCGTGTCATCTTCCACGCTTTGCCGAACCCGCCATTGAGAAGCCCATCAACAATCTCGAAACGCACAAAACGGAAATCCGCGAAGTCGATATATAGTCCGGCCTTCGGACGCTGTGACAAGTAGCGTGCCCGAAGCGCGGTATGCTCCTTGGTCGCCCGTGGGGTCGTGCGCGCCGTGCAGTGCAGGGTCAGCCGGGGACGGGTCAGTGGATCACCTTTGTCAGCGGGCTCGCCGATCAGCAACGCGCAGGCCGGATTCGCCTCCAACGCGCGTGAGTGCTCCGCCAGATCCGAGATCAGGGTGAGCGGCCATCCAGCACTGTCGGTGGCCAGTGCGATGCGGCTGATCGACGGCAGTCCGTTGTCCGGATGTACCACGGCAAGCGCAGCAAAACGGGCCTGCGTGATAAGATCAAGGGCCAGTTCCCGCGCAGTCTCGTCGACCGGTTGAAATGGGTTTCGAGTGTTCACGTGGCGCCCTCGCTGGATTGCGTCATTCCGATGCCTCGGCTTTGCCACATAGTTGGTGTATCGCCAAGTTTATGAAGCTGAAGACAACCGTATACAACGAACCCGCACCAGATCCGCGCTTGGCACGTCGGCAGCGTAAGGCTGATGCCCTGCGCCGACATGCGCTGTCCCCGCTGCGCATTCTGCTGATGGTGCTGGCCCTGCCGCTGACGACGGGGATGATCGCGCTGGGTGTATATCTCCGGACCTCAGACCTGGAGCGGACCGAAGCCGTGATGCACCTTGTGGCGCTGGCTGGTTGCGACGCGGCACGCTCCGTTGGCCTTGGACCGATGCGCGAGGGACAGCTTGGATACCACAAACGCAACGACCCTGACGGCGACGGGATCGCATGCGAGTCCAGTGTCCGGGCCGCGACGCGGTCGGCTGTGCCGGTCCAGGCACCTGCGTCCACGCAAAGCACGGCGCCCAAACCCCGGGCTGTCGGAAACGCCAAATTTGTCCGCCCCTGACGGTCCTTGAAGACACCTATCTTCATGGTTGAACCTTTTCTCGCACATGATCGCGTTGCCTGTGTCCCTGCGTGATTTGGGCGGGACGTGGTAGGATCATACCGTCCGCTGGCAGTTTGCCGCGGTTCGGGGTCAGGACCCCAAGCGAGGGAGGACAACCATGTTTGCACGCGTTACCCAGTTCAAGATGAAGCCCGGCACCCGCGAGGCCGCCACGGCCCGAATGAACGATCTGAAGGATCAGATCATGGGCATGCCCGGTATGCACTGCTTTACGAATGTGATGAACGAGGACGGCAGCGGCTATGTGATCTCGGTCGTCGAAAGCGAGGCGACATCAAACGCAAACGCCCCCAAGGTTGCCGAGTTGTGGGGCCAGTTTGCCGAGTATCTTGAAGGACCTCCGACGCCGATGGGGTATGATGTCATCGCCCATTGGGAAAAGGGGTGACATCGGCCGCCACCCGGGGATGGCCTGATGCCTTACAAGATCACACCGCGTATTGCCGCCGAGCTTATCGCGCACGAAGCGATCGTGCGCGAGGCCTATCTGGATTCCGTTGATGTCTGGACCTGGAGCGTGGGGATCACGTCGGCCTCGGGCCACACGGTCTGGCCGCGTTATCTGGACAACCCCCAGACCTTGCGGCGCTGCTTTGAAGTGTATGAGTGGGCTATCCGCACCAACTATCTGCCTGCGGTGGAAACGGCCTTTGCCGGCCACGCCCTGACCGAGGCGCAGTTGGGCGCGGCCTTGTCCTTTCACTACAACACCGGGGCCATAGACCGGGCCGTTTGGGTGGGCAGATGGAAGGCCGGGGATGTGGCCGGCGCTCGACGCGCGATCATGTATTGGCGGCGGCCGCCTGAAATACGCCCCCGGCGGCGCAAGGAGCGCGCTCTGTTCTTCGATGGCGTATGGTCGGGCACCGGCACCGGAACCGAGTATCAGGTGCGAAAACCGTCCTATCGGCCAGACTGGTCCAGCGCGGCGACGGTTCAGATCGGCGACGTTCTGCAAGACCTGTTCGGTTAGGCCCGACAGGTCATGCTTGCTTGCGAAATCCTTGCCGGCCGGTCAGGATCGGCGTCATGACCCGAGACGAATTCAACGCCTTTTGCGCATCTCTCAAGGCCACAAGCCACGTCGTGCAGTGGGGCAATGCGGATGTATGGAAAGTGGGCGGCAAGGTGTTCGCGATCTGCGGCTGGAACGACGGCAAGGACGCCTTTACCTTCAAGGCCACCGATCTGGCCTATGAGGTGCTGCAGGATCAGCCCGGCATCCGCCCCGCGCCTTATCTGGCCTCGCGGGGCATGAAATGGCTGCAGGTTTACGACGAACGCGGGATGAGCGATGCGTCCCTGCGCGACCACATCGTGACGTCCTACGAGATGGTTTTGGCCAAGCTGACGAAAAAGATGCGGGCCGAGCTGGGGCTTTAGCCCTTCATCGCCTGCAGTAGTTCAATCAGCCGCTTGCGGTCATCGTCATCGGCATAGTCGCCTGCGGCCAGCCGTTCGGCGATGCGCAGGCGCAGACGCTCGTGCTGGGTGCGCACCTCTTCGCCTGCGGTTTCGGCCAGCGTTTTCATGATCACCGCCACCGCCTGCTGGCGCTTGGTGGTGGGGTTGGCGATGTAGTCGACCAGGCTCTGCTGCCCGGAATCGAGGATGTTTTCCGCCAGCGCCCGCAACTGCTCGCCATTGGGCAGCAGCGGGGCGGGGGTGCCTTCGGGCGGCAGGATCTCGGGCGCGCTGCGCGGGGTTTCAGCCAGGGCGTTGGCACCGTCGACGAAGGCCTCGGTGATCATCCGGGTGATCTTGATCGCGCGCGGGTCCTTGAACAGGGTCGAGGCGATGGCCACGCCGTAATCGGTATAGACCCACGGGTTGACCCGCCGCCCGCCGCGGCCCTTGGGCTTTGAAATCACATTCCGTGATGTCAAATCGGCCACCTCGGCATCGGTCAGCTGAAAGCGGTAGCCCTCGAACAGGTCCTTGTTGCGCGAGACGGCCTGATTGAAGGCGCTGACGGTTTTTCCGTAGAACCGGGCCAGATCCTCGGCCAGCACCACGCGGGTACCACGCACCCGGTGAATGGCGCTTTGGACCTCATGCGTGGAGGGCAGGTTTTTGGCGTTCGTCATGGCACCCGTTTGGAATCACAATTTGTGATTTCAAACGTGGAGGAGGGAGGAGCGGGGTGCAAGGGTGGAGTGTGGGGTGTAGCGTAGAAGGGGTTCGACCCAGCCTACGCTTGCATTGGAACGTGGAACGGGCGGGTACGTTAGTCAATCAAAGTATTTCTGTTCGCAGACCAACGTATGCCCAATAGCGTTAGTAGTGGTCACTACACAATCGGATGGTTCCCAAGTTGGTCTACCTATAAGGTCAATGCTCTCTCCGAGCATTGTTGAACCAGACATTCCACTTCTGACCCAGCCGAAGGCGCTGGTACAAGCAATGAATACCGCTGAAAGCGCTGAGAAAGCGTCGTCTAAAGTTGGCTGGCAAGTAATGTCATGTGCGCTGTGCTTGGCTTTGTTGTAGCGATTGAACCAAGGTAGGCTTGCTGTTGGCGATTCAACATCCCAATCTTTGAACGGACTCAAAGCGAAGCCAAACCTGGGAAAGCTCACAGTATAGTCTGCCAAGCGCATGGGATGCGATAGTTCGACTAAGTGATTTGTAGTCAACCTGCTCGGGGCATTTTCCGAGTTGGCTTTTAGAGTCTTTGCGAGCAGATTCTCTAATTGAATGCATGAGCCAATTACGCTTCGTGAAATACGAGCGCCCGTCGTATTCATGTTGGCCTTTTCTGGAGAAACTGTTTGGCAAATATCTAGAATATCTGAGAGTTGCATTTCCAAAAACACAACCAGCTTCCTCTCCATTTCATCGGTCTCCGGACTCGGGAACTTGCACATCGGTGCATTCGTTGTCGGGAGCAGAAGAAGAGGTCGTGCGATGAAGGGAAAAGCGCAGTTGAGGCCCAAGTCTGCTAAAACAACCGAGTCTACCTTGTGACCAATGTCCATCAACCCGTCTTTACAAATCACCTCATTCCAGTTTCTCAGGATCAGATCTGGATTAGCAGTATTCAAATTTTTTCTATCAAATTCGTCACAATAAGCACTTGTGTTCCAAGTAGCTTGAGATCTCGAGTAGATTTCTATCAAGCCTTGCGGGCCATTCTCAAACCCACATCGAACGCCAAACCCGTTTAGGCCCCAAAAAACCGACATTGAACTCTACCGCTTCCGCCGCTTCACATTCCCACCCCGCTGCCCCGGCCGTCCGGCCGTTGACCGCCCCTGCGACCGCACCGCGTCTTCCGAGGCTTTCTCGACCGCCCATTGCCGCGCCATGGGGTCGTCGGCGACGGCCAGATCGACCGCTTCCAGACGCTTGATCTCATCCCGGATGCGGGCGGCCTCTTCGAATTCCAGGTTCTCGGCCGCCTTGCGCATCTGGTCGCGCAATCCGTCCAGATGCGCCTCGAGGTTGGCGCCGTGCATCGGCTTGTCGATGGTGGCGGTGACGCGGTTCATGTCCACATCGCCGGCATAGAGACCGGCCAGAACGTCCTCGACATTCTTCTTCACCGTCTCGGGCGTGATGCCGTGTTCCTCGTTATAGGCGATCTGCTTGGCGCGGCGGCGGTTGGTTTCCTCCAGCGCGCGCTCCATGCTGCCGGTGATGCGGTCGGCATACATGATCACGCGGCCCTCGGCGTTGCGCGCAGCGCGGCCGATGGTCTGGATCAGCGAGGTTTCCGAGCGCAGGAAGCCCTCTTTGTCCGCGTCAAGAATGGCGACCAGCCCGCATTCGGGAATGTCGAGTCCCTCGCGCAGCAGGTTGATGCCCACCAGCACGTCGAAGGCACCCAGCCGCAGGTCGCGCAGGATCTCGATCCGCTCGATCGTGTCGATGTCGGAATGCATGTAGCGGACCTTGATGCCCTGCTCGTGCATGTATTCGGTCAGGTCTTCGGCCATGCGTTTGGTCAGCGTGGTGACCAGCGTGCGGAACCCCTTGGCCGAAACCTTGCGCACCTCGTCCAGAAGGTCGTCCACCTGCATCTCGACGGGGCGGATTTCGACCTCGGGGTCCAGCAGACCCGTGGGGCGGATCACCTGTTCGGTAAAGACGCCGCCGGTCTGCTCCAGTTCCCACTTGGCCGGGGTGGCGCTGACGAAGACCGACTGCGGGCGCATGGCGTCCCATTCCTCGAACTTCAGGGGACGGTTGTCCATGCAGGAGGGCAGTCGGAACCCGTGTTCGGCCAGCGTGAACTTGCGCCGGTAGTCGCCGCGATACATGCCGCCGATCTGCGGCACGGACACGTGGGATTCATCGGCAAAGACGATGGCGTTGTCGGGGATGAATTCGAACAGGGTCGGCGGCGGCTCGCCCGGTGCGCGGCCGGTCAGATAGCGCGAGTAGTTCTCGATCCCGTTGCAGACGCCGGTGGCTTCGAGCATTTCCAGGTCGAAATTGGTGCGCTGTTCCAGCCGCTGCGCCTCGAGCAGTTTGCCCTCGCCCACCAGCTGATCCAGCCGTTGGCGCAGTTCCTTTTTGATGCCGAGGATCGCCTGCTGCATCGTCGGTTTCGGCGTGACGTAGTGCGAGTTGGCATAGACGCGGATCTGCTCCATCGTGTCGGTGCGCTCGCCGGTCAGGGGGTCAAACTCGGTGATCGCCTCCAGTTCTTCGCCGAAGAACGAGAGTTTCCACGCGCGGTCTTCCAGGTGGGCAGGCCAGATTTCCAGGGAATCGCCCCGCACCCGGAAGCTGCCGCGCTGGAAGGCCTGATCGTTGCGGCGGTATTGCTGAGCCACCAGATCGGCCATCACCTGCCGCTGGTCGTATTCGTTCCCGACCTTCAGATCCTGCGTCATCGCCCCGTAGGTCTCGACCGAGCCGATGCCGTAGATGCACGAGACCGAGGCCACGATGATGACGTCGTCACGCTCGAGCAGCGCCCGGGTGGCCGAGTGGCGCATCCGGTCGATCTGTTCGTTGATCTGCGATTCTTTCTCGATATAGGTATCGCTGCGCGGCACATAGGCCTCGGGCTGGTAGTAGTCGTAGTACGAAACAAAATACTCGACCGCGTTGTCCGGGAAGAAGCCCTTGAACTCGCCGTAAAGCTGGGCCGCCAGCGTCTTGTTGGGGGCTAGGATGATGGCGGGGCGCTGGGTTTCCTCGATCACCTTGGCCATGGTGAAGGTCTTGCCGGTGCCCGTGGCACCCAGCAACACCTGATCGCGCTCGCCGTCTAGGACACCGGCGGCGAGTTCCTTGATGGCCGTTGGCTGATCCCCGGCCGGTGCAAACTCCGTATGCATGACGAACCGCTTGCCGCCCTCAAGCTTCAGGCGGGCGCGGACATCGTCCACGGTCAGCTGGGTTTTGTCAGAATGTGCATAGGGCATCGGCAGGCTCCGCTTGGGCTTCTTACATTTGTTCTTATTTTGTCCGCATGCAACCCCTGCAGCGCCGGTCATTTGCGTGGCCCTGCGGCATTTGCAATCTTGTCCCCGCCCGCACTCTGACGCATAAACGGTCGCGACCAACCGAGTATGGAGAGGCGACATGCGCGCACGGATTTACCAGCCTGCAAGAAATGCGATGACGTCGGGTATGGCCAAGACCCGCAAATGGGTTTTGGAATTCGCGCCTGCGTCGGCGCGCGAGGTTGATCCGCTGATGGGCTGGACATCGTCTTCTGACACGCAATCCCAGGTTCGCCTGAAGTTCGACACCAAGGAAGAAGCGTTGGACTATGCCAAGGATCATGGCATCGAAGTTCTGGTCAGCGAACCGCACAAGCGCAAACCCAACCTGCGCCAGCGCGGGTATGGCGAGAATTTTGCAACAGACCGCCGCGGTCCCTGGACCCACTGAATGATTGACATCCGCGAAGCGGATCCGACTTCGGCTGCCCTGCGGCCGGTGGTCGAGGCGCATTTCGCGCACAGCGAAACCGCGGGACCCGCCGAAAGCAATCACACGATGGATGCCGAGGCGCTCTCTGGGCCGGGTATTCGGTTCTGGGCCCTGTTTGACGACGACGAGCCTGTGGGGTGCGGCGCATTGAAGGCTTTGCCGGACGGGACGGCCGAGGTGAAGTCGGTCCATATCCTGGCCAAAGCACGTGGGCGCGGTTTGGCGCGGACGATGATGAACCACCTGGCCGAATGCGCACGCGCCGACGGAATCTCTGCTCTGGTTTTGGAAACCGGCGCTGCCCATCTGGCCGAGTACGACGCCGCACGCAAACTCTATGAAACGTTGCGATACAGCTATTGCGGTCCGATCTTTGGGTATCGGGACGATCCCAACAGCGCGTTCATGCGCTTGGCTCTTGAACCCCGGCCCTAAACCGATCAAGAAGGGCCCAGCGGTCCCGTAGCTCAACTGGATAGAGCAGCTGACTTCTAATCAGCAGGTTGAGGGTTCGAGTCCTTCCGGGATCGCCAGTTCCTGATCCTAGTGGGTGACGTTCGACATCCAAAGTCCGTTTTTGCGACAAAAAACGGTTTTTTGAATTGAACTCGAATCTGCTTTGTTTTTAGCGCAGTTCTTTCAACAACTTGTGCGCCGTGTAGCGGTTCGTTCATTCCGGCCGGGTTCGATGGCGCAACCCAATCAGGATGCATTGACACGCAGCATGTTAGATGTTCCCTAATCGTTCCACAGGTTCCGGAACCTTTCACACCCATCAGCCCCGCCCGCCCCGGCGGTGTGGACACCAGCGCGGCAAGCCCTGTCGCGCCACGAAAGGATTCTGCGATGCCCCGTGCCACGACCACGATTCCATTCCATGCGCTGCGGTTCGAAGACGACCTGCCGACGCTGCACGAGGTCGAGCGGCGCCTGAAGACATTTCTGCGCGGCCTCCGCAGGCAACGCCAGGCGGCCCAGACCGGTGACGATGAAGACGGCCGTGACAAGATGGATCAGTTCTTCGACTATCTGAATGAGGCCGAGCGGCGGAAGATCCGGCGTCGCGCGTACCGCTACGTGCAGCGGCTGGACGCCCTGTCCGGCCTGTCTCATCTCAGCGAGGAGAACCGTGCGAAGCTGACGCCCTTGCGTGGCGGGCTGCCGGTCACGCGCATCACCACCGAACACGAGGCGGATGAGATCGCCGCCGCGCTCCACGCCGAGATGCCCTGGATGGCGCCCGCCAGCGAAGCCGTCTGGCACGGGCTGCGGGCCTCGGCGCGCGAGGGCCTGCCCGGTGTCCGTTTCACGCCGCTCGTCCTTATCGGCCCGCCCGGCATCGGCAAGAGCTTTTGGGCCCGGCGGCTGGCCCATCATCTGGAGGTGCCCGCGACCAAGATTGACGCAACGGGCGAGCCGGCGTCCTTCGCGCTCACCGGATCCCAGCGCGGCTGGGGCAGCGCCCACGCGGGCAAGCTGGTCAACACGGTCTTGAACAGCCGGCATGCCGGACCTCTGGTGATCATCGACGAGATAGAGAAAGCCGACGAGGTCCACTCCAACAAAGGCACGCGGCACACGCTGACGGACGCGCTCCTGCCGCAGCTGGAGCGGATGACGGCAGCAACCTGGGAATGCCCGTTCTTCCAGGTCAAGATGGACATGTCCTGGGTCAACTGGGTGATGACGGCGAACAGCCGGCAGGGCCTGCCGGAACCGTTTCAAAGCCGCTGCGTGGTGCTGGACCTGCCGGATCTGACCACGGGGCAGCTAAGGGACTTCGCCATGACCGAAGCCGCGCGGCGGAACCTTCCCGCGCCTGCTGTCGACGCCCTTGCCGCCATCTTCGAGACCGGTGCCGTCAGGCAGAGCCGCCCAAGCCTGCGCTCCGTCGCCCGGATGCTCGACCGCGCCGAGACGCTGGCGATGCGCCCCTTGCTGCCTTGAAGACACCGCCCTGACCCATGTGACCATTCCGTACCAGACCGGCCCCCCGTGGTTCTTGGCGACCTGCATTTCGCCCGCTATCAGCGCCATGGGCTCGATCCGATCAAGGCCTGGGGGCTTGAGGACATCCTGTGGGAGGCCGATGTGCTCACCTTGGGAAAACGGCTGCTGCGAAAGCTTCAACGCACGGTTCCGCGATGAACTGCACAACGGCGAGCTATTCTACGGCCTAAGGAAGCCAGAATTCTGATCGAGTAATGGCCTGTCCACTACAACGCCGTCAGGCCACACAGCTCACTGGGCTACTGTCCGCTCGCGCCAGAATGCATCGTGCCGGTGGACCAGAGGCCGACAATGTACCAACAATCAAACCCCACCACCCGACGGGGGCACGCCAAGTGCCTCAATTAGACAAGCCACAAAACAAGGCAACATGCGATTGATCCGAGGGACAGGCTCCCAACAACCAACTGCAAGTGGAAGCGAGATGCCGGTTGGGCGCTGTGTGCTTCCAATCGGGAATACACGCGGCGGGCGTTCATCCAGGCTCCCCAATAGATCAGCAGCGAGATCAACACAAAAAGAGTGGCTGCGGCTTTCGCCAGCCACTCGGGCTCGACGGCGGAAAACACGGCCTTGAGGCCGAGGGCGATGGCCACGCATGCCATCCCGGTTCTCATCCAACCCGCAAACGTGCGCTCATTTGCCAAAATGGTGCGGTCTTCGGCCCAGTCGGTCCGCTCCTCGGCCAAGTTTTGGCTTTTCGTGTTTTTGTCAGACATTGCCGCCCTTTGGACTGGTCACTAGGCAGGCTTGCCGGTTTTCCGGCAAGCCTGCACAATACCTTAAACACCTTAAACGCGCAAAGTTGGGTCGCAAAACGACACACGCGCCCGGGCACCCCGTCAGCTTGATTTCGAGATCGCCCGCAGCATCCATGCTGCCTGCTCATGAAATGCCGAACGTTCGGTCGCCAGATCTTCGGTCACGACATCTTTGCGGCTTCCTGCAAGCTCGGTCAGGGCGTGCAGGCGGTGCGCCACCCGCTCGTGATCAGCAGCCAGATCTTCGATCATTTCGGCGGCGGACAGGTCGCCTTCGCGATCCTTGATGGCCGAAAAATCCAGGATGTCGGACATGCGCGAGGGTGCCAGATGGCCCAGTGCGCGGATGCGTTCCGCGATCTCATCAGCGGCCGCGAACATGTTTTCGTACTGTTCTTCGGTCAGCTTGTGGATCGAATAGAACAGCGGGCCTTCCACATTCCAGTGATACGCATGTGTCTTGAAAGTCAGCCGGTAGGTGTCGGCCAGAACATCAGCCAGACCCTTGGCCAAGGGCGCGGTGTCGCGCACGCCAGTGGAAACGGGGTTTTCGTTCGGGACAACGTTCAATGCGTCGGTCATGACAACTCCTTTTTTCTACTGGGGAGGAAACGCCCAAAACCGGATTTGGTTCCACTTTCGGCGGAAAAATCAGGTGACGGTGGGCATCCCGCCATCAGCCGAATAGTCAACCGACACCCGCAGCAGGGTTGGAACGGCGACGTCGGCCGCCGCCTGCAGCGCAGGAGCAAGTTTGCTGTGACTTTCGATATCGTGGTAGACCCAGCCAAAGGATCGGGCCAGTGACTCCCAATCGGGGTTGCCGAAGGAAAACTCGCGCGCACCTGGCTGTTTTTCGTCGATCAGACCATAGCCGTTGTCTTCCCAGACCAGAACGGTAATGGGCACGCACAACCGGGCCGCCGTCTCCATCTCCTGAACGTTCATCAGGAAGTCCCCATCACCGCAAACGGCGATTACCCGACCCTCGTCCAGCAGGCGCGCAGCCTCGATCGCTCCGGGCAGCGCAAGGCCCATACCGGCCAGGCCGTTCGGAATGATGATTTGCCCCGCCCGGCGCGCTTGAACCTTGCTGGCGACCCAAAGTTTGTGCAGGCCCACGCCAGACAATAGAACGTCGCTTTCGCGAAGCGTTTCGGAAATCGCCTGACAAATGTCCGACGGCGCGACACAAGCGGCATCGGAAGGTGTTGGCCCACCTTCCAGCGAGGCGTCAATCCTCCGCTGAAGATCTTTGAACCAGCTTTGCGGGGGACGTTCGGCCGTGGCCTTTGCCAGAACGTCGATGCAGTGAGGAAGGTCGCCAGTCAGAGCGGCCTTTACCGGCCAGTCCACATCAACAGTCGAGGCCACGTCCGAGATCTCGAGAACCGGCTTCTTACCGCCCATCGAAATGTTCGAGGGTGGATATTCAACCGGGTCAAACCCGATGGCAATGATCAGGTCGCACAGGTCGAAGGCTTCTGATGCCAATTCTTTAGCCGGCTGACCGATCGAATGCAGCGAGAGCGGGTGCCCCGGAGGCAGAACGCCTTTGGCCATGAATGTCGTGACGACCGGGGCAGACAGGCTTTCCGCAAGTGCCCGAACGTCGCTTGCGGTGCCGGATCGGATCACCCCGTGTCCTGCTAGGATCAAGGGCTTTTTCGCCTCAGCCAGCAGGCGCGCGGAACGGATGACCGCATCGGCTGCCGGTCGTACCTCCGCTGGCGGCGGCGCCACGAAAGGTTCGGCCAGAATCGGGACCTCGGCCAGATCTTCGGGCAGGGAAAGATGGACGGCTCCGGGTTTGTCGAGCTTGCTCAACCGCACGGCCTCGGCCACGACTTGGGGAATTTCATCCGCGACCATCAGCGTTCGGCTCAACTTGGTGACTGGCGCGAAGAGCGCTTCGAGATCAATGATCTGATGGCTTTCGCGGCCCAGCCTGGACCGCGCGCCTTGCCCCGTGAGGGCGATCAGCGGCACATGGTCAAGCGTGGCGTCAGCCACACCGGTGACAAGGTTGGTCGCTCCAGGTCCAAGCGTCGAAAGGCAAACCGCCGGGTTCCCCGTCAATCGACCGTGAACCGATGCCATGAACGCCGCCGACTGCTCGTGCCGGCACAGGACGAAGTCGATGCTCGACTTGTCGAATGCGGCGATCAGATCGGTTGTTTCCTCACCCGGAACACCGAATGCACAGGTCACGCCGTTGGCCTCGAGGCAGGCAATCAGCAATTCGGCGGCGGTTTGGGTATGGACGGCATCTTTCATAGGGCTTTGAACCTCGGGGTACTGTTTCAGGGAGTGCGGATGTGCGGGGTTTTACCCACGGATCAGCCGCAAGATCAGCGAACCGATGAACAGGACCAGAAAGATCACGAAAAGGATCTGCGCGATACCGGCCGAGGCCGACGCGATGCCGCCAAACCCGAAGATGCCAGCAACGATAGCAAGTGCGAAAAAGATCAGCGCCCAGGACAACATGGGATTTCCTTTCATTTTTGTGACTACTGACGGGTCAACGCTTGGAACCCCAGATTGGTTCCGGATCATTTTGGTGGAACCTTTGGCGACCGCTCGCGTTGGGTCGATGAAAGGAGATCTGACATGACACAGAAAACGGCGAAGAAGGCCCCTCAGGACACTCCGCATGTGGAGATGGCGGCGCGGATCGACGAAGTGGCCAAGGAGGCCAAATCAGCGTTGGAAGATGGCGTAACCGCAACGCGTGACACGTTGAAGACGGCGCGCGACGAGGCGCAAAAGCAGCTGACACAGACATCCGAGAAAAGTGCAGCATTCGTCCGCGAAAACCCGGGCTTGGCAATGGTCGGAGCGTTGGGCGCGGGTGTCCTGCTGGGCCTCGCGTTGCGCAAGGCGGACCGCGGTTAGAAAACGCGGTACACCGCGACCGATATGGGCATCGAATACGTATTGCCGGCCATGCTCGGCTTGGGTTTGGCCGGTCTACTGATCTGGTTTTTCATCAGGAATCGCTGACAGCGCTATTCGTCACTGCCACGCCAACCAACCCGCCACCCCAAAGACCCAAAGCGCCTCAGCCGCGCTTTGGGTCTTCTTCTATTTCGGGTTTGATCTGGGCGTAGGCCAGCATCGTGAAGACAGCGGTTCCTCCGATGATGTTGCCGGCGAGAACGGGTAGGAAAAAGCTGAAAACGGCTGCGCCTACTGGCAACTGCCCCTGAAGCATCAGAACCGCCATTTCCACCGATCCGGCAACGACGTGGGTAAAGTCACCGGCCGCAATCATCCAAGTGAAGATCACGATGACCAGCACCTCGTTGTTCTGCGCCGATGGCAGCATCCAAACGATCGCCGCAATCAGGATCCCCGCCGGTATTCCGCGCAGAAAGCCAACCCAGGCGCCCATGCCGGTGGCGTGGTGGCTCAGGTCGTTGATGACCGAGACGAGCTGGGGCGACAAAACCGGCGTATGGATCAGGAAGGCAGATATCGCAAACGCCCCCAGCACATTGGCACCCAGTACGATTGCCCACAGCCTGGCGGTTTTGGTGAAGCAGGCAACGGACGGGTTTATCATGGCTGGAACCACAGTCGTAATCGTGTTTTCGGTGAACAGCTGCATCCGCCCCAAAATGACTAGGACAAAGCCGAGGGAATAACCTAGGTTCTCGATCAGAAAGCGCCCGCTGGTTTCGGGCAGATATGCTCGCAAGATCGCTTCGCCGAGCACCGAAAAGCTGATCAGCACGCCTGCGGCAATCCCGGACCAGAACAACGCTTTGGTCGGGCGGTCCAGTTCCTCCTCGCCGTTTTGGCGGATGGTCTCGAATATCAGGCGCGGAGACAGGCCGGACGCTTCTTCGACCGCTTCGCGCTCACTTTCTTTCTCGACAAGATCTTTTCGCGGCGCTTTGTTTTTATCGGACATTTTGACCCCATGTATCGACCTTCAAACCCAACGTTCTGCCGGTCGTTTTGGTTCCGTCAGGTACAAAGTTCCTCAAACCTTCTGAAAGAACTGGGAACACGCCCAGATCTTTGTCGGGAACTTTCAGCCACCTATCGCGTTGTGTCCTTGTAGGAACAACGACACGTAATTCGAAAGGAACTTCGGTATGGTGGAAGTATATGGCATCGGCGGTCTGATCGTCCTGGTTTTATCGATCTGGGCCATAATCTCGATCATCGGTTCGTCTGCGACGACCGGTGCGAAAATTCTGTGGGTCCTTTTCGTTCTGTTGCTTCCGGTCATCGGATTCATCTGCTGGCTGATCTTTGGCCCGAAGGCCGCGCGCAGCGCGATCTGATAAGTTCGGAAATTGTCAGTACAAAATCAAAGCGCGGCATCGGCCGCGCTTTTTTGGTTGAAGGATCTTGGGGGCACAATGCGCCCTGCGCCGGCTCACCCAGGATCTGAACCGATCTTCAAGCCGTTCCCACTAAAATCAATGGCTGCGATCGTACGGGCAAGATCTGCGGCCGTGAAAGGCCGTATCAGTGTCGCGCATTCAAATTTCGCTTGCACCTCGGGGGACGGGTCCAGCAGCAACAGTGCACTGCCGCGGTTAACCAACAGCCGCGCGACCGCGTCAAATGACGTCTCACTTCTGCGATAGCTCAGAACGCTCAGGGCCGGGGCGAATTTGGGATCCTGCCAGAAATGCCCGCCCGCGTGCAGCTCGCGGATATGGACAATGCGATCGGGCGAAACTCCGGGGATGGCGTCACTGATGTCCGCTGCTTCGATAAAGTTTTCCGTAACAATCAAAACATCTGCTACGCTGCGGGAAGAGGCTTCCATAAATACCATCCTGAAATCTGTTCGATGCCACCGTAGGGCAATCCCGCAGCGCCGCAATAAACTATGACACAGCAACAAAAAATTTCTCTGATCGCATGTGCGGACTGTCCGCTGAGGCAGATGAATGTCTTCCTGCCGTTCTCGGAGGACGACCTGCGGTTCATGCAGGGGTTCAAAACCGGCGAGATGCAGGCCGAACCCGGAACACAGCTGTTCATCGAGGGCGCGAAATCCGCACATCTGTTCACGGTTCTGAGCGGGATGGGCGTTCGCTACAAAACGCTGGAAAACGGTCGTAGGCAGGTCATCGGTTTTGTGCTTCCAGGCGATCTGGTCGGGCTGCAAGCTGGCGTCATGGGCGAGATGCGGCACTCGGTCGAAGCGACGACTGCGATGCGGCTGTGCGTGTTCAATCGCTCGCGGCTGTTCGAGTTGTATCAGAACCAGCCTGATCGGGCCTTTGACCTGACATTTCTGGCAGCCGTCGAAGAGCATTTCCTGGGCGACGCCCTGACAACCGTCGGCCAGCGCGGCGCGATCGAGAAGATCGCGTGGAGCCTGCACCGCTTCTACACAAGGTCGCAGGCCGTCGGATTGGCCAAAGGCTTGCGGTGTCCGCTGCCCTACCGGCAGCAGGATCTTGCGGATGCGTTGGGCTTGTCGCTGGTTCACACGAACAAGACCCTGCGCCGGCTGAAGGATCTCGGTCTGGCCGAGTGGTCCAACAATGTGCTGCAGATCAACGATCTTGAGGGTCTGGCCGAGCTTGGCTTGGTCGAAATCAACGAAGCCGTTCCGCGCCCGCTGATCTAATCGCGGCGGATGGACGGGAATTAAAGAACCGCCGACCGAAAAATCGGCCGGCGGCTTGATCACATGCTTTGCGACTGAGGAGCCGTTTTACGACCCTTCGTAGGCCGGCATGTCCTTCAGCATCTCCTTGTCCGCGTGAACAAAGGCATAGGTGGTGTCACCATCGACTTCACGCATCAGCGACACGCGCGAGAAATCGATCAGAACATCCTTTTCCCCCAAGCCGAGGAACCCGCCGACGCCGATCACGGCACCATCGACCGTTCCGTCCATGTCGACGACGACCTCTTCGATCTCGCCGATCCACTCTTGCGAGACGTCATAGACGCGCATGCCGGTCAGATCTTCGGCCGGGATGGAGCCTTGGGCAACGGGGACATAACCCTCGATGTCGATGGTGGTGGGGTCGACTGCATCGGCCACCTGCCCAGCTTTTTCGCTGATGTACTCACCGGTTGCTTCGGCTGTCTGGTCGACGTCTTCCGCCGTGTTCTGCGCAGCGTTCTTGATATCCTGCGCGGTATTGGACAGCGCATCACCGGCTGCCTCGGCTGCCTCTTCCAGGTTCTTGCCGACTTCTTCGACATTCGAGCTTTCTGCATAGGCCGATGCCGACATCACCAGAACGATCGAAGTTGTGGTCAGAAAACGTTTCATAGCTCACTCCTTTGGTCTGTTCTGACCGCGTTTCCCGCGGTCTTGTTGAACAAACGAATGACGCCGCGACTTGTTCCCAGAAAAATGCAAAAATATCTGTTTTGAAAAGAAAAAAACCGCGCAACTGCGCGGTTTGACAAGCCGTGTCCAGATACTCAGACCGGGTGCAGCGGGTCAGAAGACCTGGATAGAACCATGTAGTGTTCGTCGTCGGGAATATTGCGTAACTCGGCGAATGGAAAACTCAGGATATCTGGTCGCCCGTCGATCAGAAGAAACCGCAGTGCCTTGGTGTCAGGGTCGAACTCAATATCCTTGAATCTGCCCAACTCACCAGTCGAGTCAAACGCAGGGTTGCCCAGCAACTTCGTAAACCATCGGAAGCTGCCACCGGGTGGCGTGGGTTGGGGGCGTTGGCGGAGGGCGTCATTCAGGACCGCCCCCATCACAACCGGTGCAATCGCGTTGCCGAACGGCCCTATGACCAGGGGCGGCAGGCCTTCGATGTCCACTGCAAGGGGATCTTCATCTTCTTTGCGCTGGCGCAAATGATCCAATTGCTGTTGGGAAAACGCGCACTCTATCTCGCTTGCGCCAAGATCGAGCGTATCGGCCGTGAACGCCACCGGGTCATTTCCCCCGGTCATGCTCAGATTGACCAAGACGTACTCCAACTCGGTCTGCCCAGCGCGGATGGCGATATCGGAAACGCGACCAATTGCGTGGTCGGTTCCAGCTGAGACAACGGGCGTGTTGATGAGGTCAGACAGCTTCATGGCGCTCGTGATTACCTTTGGAGTCGGTCTTGGGAGTGTGTGGGGCGCCGTTGGTTTGACGCCACCCCACGCGATATGTGCATCCACCTTTGCGCTACATGTCCTTCATCAGGCGATCCACGATTTCCCGAACGTCCTCTTTCGAGTCTCCGTATTTCTTTTGGATGATGCCTTCCAGTTGCTCGCGATCGCCGCGCGCTTGTTCGATTTCGTCATCAGTCAGCTCGCCGAAACGCTCCATCAGCTTGCCTTTGAATTCGGTCCAGCGTCCAAGAATTTGGTCCCAGTTCATCGTGACTTCCTTTCGGTTGCTTCTTCGCTGTCAGTGAAACGCATCAAACTCGAACTGGTTCCGGGCGCCGGCGATTTTTCTGCACCTGCCAAGATGCAAGGGCGATCGGACGGCTACCGAACTGTGTCCTCAGTGGCGTCCGAAGTGGTCTTGGGAACAATCTCGCTAGCTATGCGTTGGGGGCTTGAGACCTCAACACAGGAGATCAAACCATGCCACGTCGAACCGAGACCACGGAGAAAGCAAAAGCTCATGCCCAGGATCTGGCCGGCAAGGTCAAGGACACCGTGACCGCAGAGGCCTCGGCCCGGGCCGAAGCCTTGAAAGACAGCGCAGCGCAGGAGGCGGAGAGCGCCGCCCATGCCGCCGACGCAGCTGCCGACGCATTTCCCGACCAATCCGTGCAACATCAGGTCCTGTCGAGGATTGCCGACAACATGGAGGCCGTTGCTGGGCAAGTGCGCTCTGCCGATTTGGCCAGTATGAGCCGAAAGGTCTCTGATTTCGCCCGGCAAAACCCGCTGTTGTTCGTCGGATCGGTTGCCCTGGCCGGGTTTGCCGCAGCCCGTTTTCTGAGCGCGCGCAATACGGGCGCGGCTCAATCCGCATCTTTTGGTGCAGATCCTTGGGATATTGATCCGTCGCCGCTGCATGGGACCTCGGTCGATACGTCGGGCCACACCAGCACGCTGGCGCGGATGAATGGTGGCCGCAATGCATAACCCCAACGATCTGCGATCGGCACCGGGGCTATTGGTAAACGCGCTCAAACATCTGTCGAGTTTGCTTCAGGCTGAGGCGAAGCTAGCCAAGGAGGAGTTGTCCCGAAACCTGACGCGAGCGGGCGTAGGGCTGGCCTGCATTGGCATTGCTCTGATCCTGTTGATGATCGCGCTGAACCTCATGGCCACAGCCCTGGTCGCGTATTTCGCCGCCAATGGATTGTCGGTGGGTATGGCCTCGTTGCTCGTTGGCGCGGGCTTGGCACTGGCTGCTGCGTGCCTGGCGCTTTTTGGCCGGTCCCGCATGTCCGCCACCGCGCTGGTCCCCGAGAAAGCCATGAAAAACCTGCAGCGCGACATCGAAGCGATGAAGGAGTCGACCCATGTCTGACCTGACACCCCTTGAAACGCAGATTGCATATGAACGCAGCGCCCTTGCGCGCTCGCTGAATGCTCTGTCGGATACGCTGGCGCCGCAGCGCCTGGCAGACGAGGCGAAATCGACGCTCGAAGCCTATGGTGGGCAGATCGGGGCGCAGCTCTGGTCTGCGGCTCGAAAAAACCCGGCCGCCTTCGCTCTGTTCGGTGCAGGGGCAGCCCTATCGGTCGCGGGTCCCGGGTCTGGCGCAAAAAGAACGCAATCCCCGCCCCAGGCCGTACCTCCGCAGCAGGCTTTCGACGGGTTTGACCGGCGTGTCGCCGACGCCGACAGCCGCATGAAACAGGAGATGACCGGAATGACTGAACACAGCCAATCTGCCAGCGTGCTGTCCGCCGCCTTGGAACGTGGTCTGGACAAGCTCTCACCCCAGGCCCGTGCCCGTGTGATCGAAGCGCGCAAGGCCGCAATCGGTGCACAGCAAGCGGTCGAGAAGCGTGCGCGGAAGGCGGCGAAGGCCTCGCAAACTTTCGTTCATGATCAGCCTCTGGCGGCCGGAGCATTGGCGCTGGGCGTAGGTATTCTGGCTGGCGCCCTGCTGCCCAACACCCGCAAAGAGGACGAGTTGCTGGGCCATCGGCGCGATCAACTGATGCGACAGGCCCAAAGGGTTTTGAACGAAGAACTGGACAAACTGCATGCCGCAGCCAACGCACGGCTGGATGAGGCCGCTGATCGGGCCTCTCACGCTTTGCGCAGTCAGTGAAGCGCACCCATGCAAACTGCTTTCAGCTCTCCATCGGCCCTGCGTGCGATGCTGGCGATCCTGACCGGGATTGCCATCATCACCGCTTTGTACCTGGCCCGGTCGATCGTTGCGCCGATCACCTTCGCTTTGGTTTTGGGGGTCGTGGTTGCCCCGCTTGCGGACAAGCTTGAGAAGGTCGGTTGCCCGCGTGTGATATCCGCCTCGGCACTGCTGTTCGTGACCAGCACCGTCATCGTCGCGGCATTCCTTCTGCTTGAACCATTGCTGTCCACGCTGGTCGAACAGTTGCCTGCCATCAAACGCGAGTTGCGCTCTTGGGTCGCCGCGATGTCCGAGTTCATTCGGGGTATCGAAACGCTTGGACGTGAGATCGAGGAAACCGTCGGCGCCGATGGGGCAGCGGAAACGGAGTCCGCCCTTCCGTCAGTGATGGATGCCTTGTGGCTGGCGCCCAATTTCGGATCAAAGATCCTGATTTTCATCGGCACGCTCTTCTTTTTCGTTTTGACCCGACCCGAGCTCTATGCCGCAGCCGGCCCGTTGACGGAGCGGCTGTATCTGGCCGACCGCGCGGTCTATCGCTATTTCGCTGCCGTGACGTTGGTCAATATCGGCCTCGGGACTGTTACGGCCGTGGCCTTGGGGCTGATCGGCATCAATGACGCCGTGGTCTGGGGGGTGGCCGCCGGCCTTCTGAATTTTGTGCTGTATCTCGGCCCGCTGATGATACTGACCGGCCTTCTGATCGCCGGCTTAACCCAGTTCGGCGGAGCCGCGGCCCTGTTGCCCCCCCTGATTTTCCTGGCGATCAATCTGTCCGAGGCACAATTCGTAACACCCGCCTTCGTCGGCCAACGTCTGCAGGTGAACCCGCTGGTCGTATTCATCGCCATCATCTTTGGGCTTTGGCTGTGGGGACCGGTCGGCGCCATCGTCGCGCTGCCGATCCTGCTGTGGTTCGGTGTTTTGATGCACCCCAAGGTCATGAGCCCGGTCTAGACCACCTAGACGATGTTTTCAGTTACCCCCGGAAGAGGTTGCCGCATATCGCGCGCAACGTCTGCGTCATGCGGGACCAGGAAACCGCTGCGCGCTTCGGGGCGCCGTACGCCGTTGGCCTGAACCTCTCGCCCCCACCAGTCGAACGTGGCATCGGGCTCGATCTGTCTGCGCAGATCGTCCGAGAACCACCAATGGTCCACCAAGGCCTGCCGCAGAACCGCGACCCGCTGCCGGGCGGTGATCCGAAGGGCGACCTCTGTGTCCCACCGCAAAGACCGTCCGTTCAGGTTGGCGGACCCGACCAGGGCATGGCTGTCATCCACCACCAGAACTTTGTTGTGAACGTGAATGATCGGAGACCCGCTCAGAACTTCAGCGCTGGCATCAGCCCCACTGGCCGAAATCGGTTGGACCGGGGTCGACACCGAAACCCGGTTTTGGAACCCCTGCTGGATGATCTGCAGGCATTTGGCCTGCAGGTCCAAACCGTATTGCGCGTCCAGTCCGTCATGCCCGCCAAAGGCCACTTCCTCGGGCAAGGCTGGCAGAACAAGCACCAGTTTCAGATCCTGCTTGGAATGGCCCACCTCAGCCAAGGCGTCGGCCAGCCGGGTTGATCTGAAATACTGGGTCTCGATGTGCAGAAGTTGCCGCGCCGCTTGAAAGGCAGCGATGTGCTCATCCTCGATCTCATGCGCGATGGTCTTTGGCGAGAGCCGCCAGAACGCAAACCGGCGTGGGCTGGACAGGGTGCGGCGCAGGTGGGTTGCCTTTGGGTCCGGTTTTCCGGTTGCGATTTCATGTTCGAACCGGTCGATATGGCGCGCGGCTTCGGCGGCCTCGGATCCGCGGACCAGCAATTGAACGTCTGACCAGGTGTTCTTGGCCAGACGGTCGTGATCCGGCGTGTCAAAGCGCCTTTCGTTCAAGTCCAATCCGCCGAGGTAGCAGACCTCATTGTCGATCACGGCGACTTTCTGATGGTGCGACACGGTGTGAAGCCGGGGCAGCGTGTCCGACCCCAGCCGCACCGCCTGCCGTTCGCGTCGTTCGCGGGACAGTTCCTGCATCCGCTGCGCCTTTTTTCGCAAAACCGCGGGTAACAGCGTGGCCCAAGGCAATGCGCCGGCCTGCGCGGGATGCATGGACACGCGAACGCTCAAGCGCGCGGCCAGTTCTAGGCCAAGGATTTCCCCAAGCGCAACTGCCTGCCGTTTGGTGCGCCAGCTCAGTTCGTGTAACTCGGTCGCAAAGATCGGATCGAAATCGCTGATGACCAAATGAAACGAGACACCCTTGCGGATGACATGCTCGATCAGGTCAAACCAGGTATCGCCGATCCGGCGCGCCTCATCGCTGCGCAGCCGTGTCATGAAATCGAATATCCGAAAACTTGCCTTGATCTGGTGCCGGGCCTCCAGAACCGCTTTTTCCAAGGCGGGCCAGGCTTGCTCGGCCGTGATCAGGACCTCAAAGTCATTCTGCTGCGGCACGGGCATCACCGCCTCTCTCATCCGCAATGGTCTGTGGTTCGCTATCCCCTTCTACTTCGGCGATTTCGAACGTCACCTCATATACATAATGCGATGATGTCTCGGTTATGGTTTCGTAACCGTCCAATTGGCGAAGGAAGGCCTGCATCAGCCGTTGACCGATCCCGCCACTGTGGAACAAATCCGCACCGTCGTCTGTCTGCCCGCGCGTGTTGGAGATTTTCAGATGCAAGATGCTCTCCTCGGGTCGGGTTAATTCCACCGAGATTGTCGGCGGTCCGTCCTGCGGTACGCCTACGTATTTGACCGCGTTCGTCAGCGCCTCGGCCACCAGCATCGACATCGTGACGGCCTGATCCTGCCCCAGTTCGACCGGCGCGATCCGGCAGTCGACCTCGACCACCTGACCCAGAATTGGCGGTCGATGCGCCAGTTCGGCCACCAAATGCCCGATGAGAGCCTCGGTGTTGATCGTCGTCATCTGCGAGTTCTGGTTCAAGGTTTGGTGCACCATGGCCAGGCCGCGAACCCGACGCTGCAACTGTTCCAGCAAGCGCCGGGCCTCGGGGGTTTCAGCCTTGCGCAAATGCATGTTCATGATCGAAGCAATCAGTTGCAGGTTGTTTTTGACACGATGGTGAACCTCGCGCAACAACAGCGTTTTTTCGACAAGATCCCGTTCGTGCTGTGCCTCAGCCTCGCGGATCAACAAGACCATGCGGTTGAATGCAGTCTGGATTTGCTGAAACTCCTGCGGCGCGCCCGCAAGGCTTTCAATCGGGTCGCGCTCGCCCAAGGCAAAGCGACGAACGGCGGAACGCAAGCTGTCGAGATGCCGGATCACCAATCGATGCAGGCCCCACAGGGCAACTCCCAGTCCGGTAACCCACATCAGGATGGGAAACGCAATGGTCAGGGCTGTACTGCCTGCACCAACAGAGGCCAGAGCCGCCTCGCGCGGCCAACTGCCGATTACGGCAACTTCGCCCGGAATGATGGTGGCAACTGCAAAAACCCGATCCTCGCCTCCGACCGTCTTGGCGGAAAAGGTCTTGCCGGAACTGGACAGAACCAACAGATTTTCCTGCACGGGCGGCAGGAATTGCTGGACCGCGTCCAGGCCGACATTTGACGACAGCACTTCTCCGGTCGCGTCGAAAAGGGCGATGACGACGTCGCTGTCAATGTTGCCAACATCCAAGGGCGTCCGCGCCAACGCATGCGGTATCGAGATGGAAACGAACCCCACAAGTTCGGTCCTGTTAAGGACCGGCTGGGTCACGATGATCACCGATTGCCCGGTCGCCGCGCCGGCACGATTGACAGAAAACGTAAGCTGCGGATTTTCCGAGATCTGCCCGAAACCGGGCGCGTCCGACAAATCGATGGCTCGCTCGACGGTTGAGCAGGCCATGACCCCGTTTGGCTGAATAAACCCGGCAAATACGAACTCGGGCTGGCGTTCGACGAACCGGCGCATGAGGTCCGAACAAGCAGCATTGTCCAAGCCTCCCTCGGCAAGCGCGGCTGTGAGTCCCGAACTTGCACCAACAGCTTTCTGCAGAAGCTCCCGTTCCCGGCTGGCAGCCTCAATCGTGCGCGCCAGCACTGAGGCCCGCGATCTTTCGTCGGCCTCGGTAATAACAGCGCGTGTCTGCAATACCGCAATCAGCCCTAGCGGCAGAAGCGCCAAGGTGACCAGCGCGGCAAGATAAACGGTCAGGCTGCGCGGCTTCGCATCCATTGATCGTCAGGCCGCCGGTTGCGTCTGAACGATTGCCGCCGTTACCGCATCGGTCAATTCGATGGGTTCGTCATCTTCCAAATCCATCAGTTCGGCCAGTTGCGCGCGGGCCCGGTTCACCCGGCTTTTGATCGTTCCAAGGGCGACGCCGCACATCTCGGCTGCTTCCTCATAGGAAAACCCTTGTGCACCGACCAGCACCAACGCTTCGCGCTGCTCATCCGTCAACTGCTCAAAAGCAACCGCAAAATCCTTCAAGGCCAAACGTCCGTCATGGTCGGGCTTCTGCGACAGGCTCTCCGCCATGACACCATCGACATCCTCGACCTCGCGCTTGCGTTTGCGGTGCAGGGAAAAATAGGTGTTCCGGACAATGGTGAACAGCCAGGCCCGCATGTTGGTGCCTTCCTGGAACGAGTCGATATTGCTCCAAGCCTTGATCAATGCGTCCTGCACGATGTCATCGGCAGTGGCGCCGTTTCGGCACAGGCTGATCGCAAAGGCACGCATCGCACCAATATGTTCGACAAGCTCTTCTCGCGGATCAACCATCCGAGCCTCCCGTGTCACCACTTTTGGGAACACTGGTCTGATTGCGCAGTTTTTCAAGAAGATCGACGAACCGATCCGGAACCGGTTCGCTGGCAACCTCATCGAAAGCCCGCTTGAGGTTTTCGTCGATCCGCTTTTCTATTTCTTGCCGATATTCTCGGCCGGGCTGTGGTTTTGTCATGGCATCATCAAAAATTTTTACTTTTGCTGGAACCATAACGCCCCAGTATGCGTTTGGTTCCCGAGTTTAGAGAAAAAAATGAGGAAAACATAGATGACCGAGCTGACCGGAGTTTCCGTCGCAGATCAAATTGGCCCGCTCTTGCCGTTTCTGCGCCGTTATGCCCGTGCCCTCACCGGCTCACAGGACAGTGGCGACGCCTACGCCGCTGCATCGCTTGAGGCGATCCTTGCAGATCCCGCCCAGTTCGATGCCGATCTCGCGCCGCGGGTCGCGCTGTTTCGTGTGTTTCACAGCATCTGGTCAACATCGGGAATGCCTGTTGACGCAGATGGCCACAGCTCTGACATCCAAACGCGCGCTCACGCCCAGTTGGCACGCCTGACGCCGAACACGCGCGAGGCCTTGCTGCTGCGCACGGTCGAAGAGTTCTCGGTCAGCGATATCGCCGCGATCATGCAGACAGACCCCGCCGAGGCTCAGAAGCTGATCGAAATCGCCTACGAGGAAATGGCCCGCCACACATCCGGCCGGATATTGATCATCGAAGACGAAGCAATCATCGCGATGGATCTTGAAACGATGGTGACCGACCTGGGCCACCGGGTCACTGGGGTCGCACGCACCGAGACGGCCGCCATTGACCTGGCCGAGCGCGAGCCGTTCGACCTGATCTTGTCGGACATCCAACTGGCGGACAAATCCAGTGGAATCGATGCGGTGAACCGCATCATTGCCCAGCACGGCGATTGTCCCGTCATTTTCATTACCGCATTCCCCGAGCGCCTTCTGACGGGCAAAGGCCCCGAACCCGCCTTTCTGATTTCCAAACCCTACACCGAAGAACAAGTCAAATCGGCCGTCAGCCAGGCCATGTTCTTTGCCTCTAGCGCCGTAATCGAGGTCTGACGCGGCAGGGCCGCGCTGCAAGATACGAAAATTCAGGCGATGAAACACGAGGAACACCATGGAAAACGAGATTGCACAGACCGCAGAGACCGTGACGAACACCGTTTGGGCCGAACTGTCGCAAGTTCTGAATACCGAGCTGTATGACGGGAAATCGCTGAGCGACCTGTTGACGCTCGAGGCCCTTCTTGGCCTCGTCGCGAACACGATCGCCGCGCTGATCCTGTTGGTGCTTGGGCTTGTGATTTCAAGATATGTCAGCCGGAAGATCCGGGGCGTCGGTGAAAAATCGGAACGTCTTGACGACACGCTTTTCAACTTTCTTGGCAATCTGGCGCGCTATACGATCCTGGCGTTTACGGGGTTGTTCATTCTGAACACGTTCGGGGTGCAGACGACGTCGATCATCGCGCTGATCGGTGCCGCAGGTTTGGCCATTGGTCTTGCCCTGCAAGGCACATTGTCCAACGTCGCAGCCGGCGTGATGATCATCCTGTTCCGGCCGCTCAAGATCGGCGATTTCGTCGACGTGAACGGCGTGCTCGGAACCGTAAAAGATATCACCCTTAATTACACCGAAATTGCTGATATGGGGAACGTCAAGGTTATCGTTCCCAACGCCGAGGTGTGGGGAAACACCATCAAGAACTATTCCGTCTATGAAACACGTCGTGCCGAGTGGACCTTTGGCGTTGGATACGGCGTCAACCTGGCGGAGGCCGAGCGTGTCATTCGCGATACGATCATGTCGGACGCCCGTTCGCAGGCAGATCCCGAACCGTTCATCCAGGTGAACAATCTTGGCAGCAGCAGCGTCGATTTTCTTGTCCGCGTTTGGTGCAAGTCTTCGGACTACTTCCAGTACCAGGCAGACATGAAGCGCAAAGTCAAAGAAGCGCTGGACGAAGCCGATATCAATATTCCGTTTCCGACCCGCACGCTGCTGATCGAAGACGTCGAGAGACGGCAAGAGAAGGCGATCGCGGCAGAGTAACCTTGACTGTTGATCTTAGGGGGTCTGAAGCCGGAACTCCAAAAAAGCGAACGTCATCGGGGTGCCGAAAGACAGGATTTGTGCGTCGCAGGACGGGCTTTGCATGTCGAGCGTCACCTAGTGGGTGGCAAATGCCCTAGAATCGGTAGGTTGCGCCAATGACCGGGCCGGATTGGTGGAAGCTGAAGTCATTGCCATTGATGTCGTGATCAAAGGAAATGTAGCGGTACCCGCCGCGTAACAGCCAGCGGTCGTTGATCGCATAGTCCGCGGTCAGCAGGACCTGCCAGGTTTCGCTGTCGCTGCGGAACCCGCCATAGTCCAGGAACCCGGTTCCCGACCATTTGTCCGAAAACGCGACCCGGGCACGGACGCCGATCACCGGATCGGTCCAGCTGCTGTCAACCGAGGTCTGATTGCCGGGCGCTGTTCCGGGCAACAGGTTGAACTTGGTTTCAGTGCTGAACCATCTGAACCCGCCAGCCAGATCGACGCTGGCTGTCGGTGTTTCGAGGACACGGTAGCCGACATAGCCGCTCAGGAACTGGGTTTTGAACGATGTGTCCAGACCCGAGCTTGCCGGTCCGGGAGTCTCGTTCGAGAAGGACAGGTTCGTATAGTTGTAGTCCGCAAGGAACGACCAACGGCCGTTCGACGCGGCAAACGTGCCCATGAAAGCAAGGTCTAGGTTTTCCAGCGCGTCAGAGAAGCTGAGCGTGCCATCCAAGGTTCCGGCGGGTGTGTCCAGCGACACTTCCGTTTCAGGGGTGAACAGGTAGATCGTGGCCGAATAGGACCAGTCGGACTGCTGAGAGAGTGCCGAGGTCGCTGCTGAAATCGCCAGCGACAGGCCAAGCATCAGGGGTTTCGCGATCCGTACCGTCTTCATGATGTCCCTCCGGTGAGCCCGTTTTGGCTTTGACCCACAATAAAGGAGGCTGCCGGCAAACCAAAATAGTATTTTGATTTGTGCATGGGTTGGCGCGACGAGCCGGAAATCGCAGGTCATACCCGCGCAAATACTGAAGACGGAGAAGAGGTTGGGATGGTGGGTGATGAGAGACTCGAACTCCCGACATCTTCGGTGTAAACGAAGCGCTCTACCAACTGAGCTAATCACCCGTGAGGGGGGATTTAGCCAAGCTGGTGGGCCGGCGCAAGAGGGTCTTTCAGAATTTCTGCGCCGGTGGCCGTGTGTCTCAGGGATTCATGTCTTTCAATGCCGTCAGCAGCTGCGCGACTTCGTGCTCGGTGTTGTAGTGGCACAGCGAAATCCGGATGCAATCGGACAAGCCCAACGGGTTCAGCACGTTCCCGCTGTAATGGTCGGCCTTGCGGGTGTGGGTTCGGATGCCCTGCGCGTTCAGGCGCGAGACCACGTCGGCCGAGGGCATGTCTCGGACCACGATCGACACCAGTCCTTCGCGGGCGGGGTTGTCTTCTCCGGCCAGAATCGCGACGTGATCCATATCGCGCAGGCCGGGCAGGTTGCCCACGCCGTTGATCATCGCGTTGGTCAGATGGGTCTCATAGGCATGAATCGCCTGGCCGGCGGCCTCGATTCTGGTGCGTTGGTCAGGGGCATCCGACACCTGGCCGCCCAGCCAGTCGAAATAGGCAACCACGTCGGACATCGTGGCGTAGGCGCCGGTATCGCGCGTGCCGAATTCCCAACCATCAGCTGGCGCGTCAATCAGTTGGTCATGGGGCAGGGCGGTCAGCCGGTCGGAGATCCAGGCAATGCCGTAGCCATGCCGGGAAAACACTTTGTAGGGTGAAATCGCATATCCATCGACTTCATAGCTGTCGATATCCAACTGTCCGTGTGCTGCGTGCTGGATGCCATCGACGATGATGAAACAATCCGGCGACACCGCCCGGATCGCGCGCGAGATTTCAGCCACGTCCATTCCCATTCCCGTCACCGGCGAAGCGTGCAGGATCGTGGCGACCGCCACGTCCGGTGTCATGTGGGCCGAATAATCTGCGGCAGTAACCAAACCTGTCGCGTCGTTATGCGGCACGTTCACATAGTCCAATCCGGCAAGGCCCGCCCAGCGGCGCGCGGCGCTGCGGCTGGCGGGATGTTCGATCGAGCTGCCGATCACCTTTGCCCCTTTTGGCGCATTCACGCAGGCCGTGCGGATCATGCGGAACAGCAGCTCTGTTCCGCTTTCACCCACGAAGAACTGCCCCGAAGGCGCATTCATAAACACGGCAAGATCTGCCTTGGCACGGCTGATGATGTCGACCAACGCGTGACTGGCGGGGTTGTCCCGCCCCTGATTGTCCGGGATGGCCGCAAAACGGGCCGAGGTTTCGACCACCGAGTTCAAGGTCAGTGCGCCGCCGGCATTTTCGAAAAAGATGCGGGGACCCTGAAAGGGGCAGATGTCCACATGGGCAAACCGCGCGCGAACAGTGTCGATCAATCCCGGGGTTTGGTGCAGCATGGTGTACGTCCTGTTTAGTTCATGCCCAGACTCGTCTTGCGAGTTCGCGACATCAATTTCGTTTGCGACAGATTGCGGGTTTGGGATGCCGCCTTTTTCTCCGGGCTTACTCTTTCGACGCCGGAAAGACCAATTGATTCCGGACTCTGCATGGCACGCCGGCGGGAATACACCTTGCCTGCGGCCCGCTGCCTCCGATATGCCAAAACCAGTGCGACCGTCCGAACAGGAGAGCCGGGGATGCAGTTCGACACATGCCGCCGTCTTGTTGCGGTTGCCGCCGTTTGCGGCGCGTTGGTTGCCCCGGTTCGGGTCGCGGCGGCTGAGGTCCTGGTGTTCGCGGCGGCCAGTCTCAAGACCGCGCTGGACCAGATCGCTCCGGAATTCGAGGCCGCGACAGGTCAACAGGTTACGGTTTCCTTCGCAGCCTCTTCCGTTTTGGCCCGGCAGATTCAGCTGGGCGCGCCGGCCGATCTGTTTATCTCTGCCAATACCGCCTGGATGGATGTTCTTGAGCGGAACGGAGACATCGACCCGGCGTCGCGCGTCGATCTTGTGGGCAACGGGCTGGTGCTGATTGCTCGCGCAGGGCAGCCCAGCGAACAGACGCTTACGCCGAACTTTGATCTGAGAGGCCAATTGAAAGGCGGCTATCTGGCAATGGCTCTCGTTGATGCGGTTCCCGCCGGAATCTACGGCAAGGCCGCGCTGACTGCCCTGGACCTGTGGAACGATGTTCAGGATCAGGTGGCTCAGGCCGACAACGTGCGCGCGGCCTTGGCGCTTGTCGCAAGTGGCGCGGCACCAATGGGTGTTGTCTACCGATCCGATGCGCAGGCCGAGGCTCGGGTGGATGTGGTCGGAGTTTTCCCTGAAGGCACGCACCCGGTGATCGTCTATCCCGCAGCCCTGACCGCGACCGCACGGCCTGAGGCGCAGGTCTTCCTCGACTACCTGCAGAGCGAACCGGCGACCGGCATATTCAAGGCGCAGGGTTTCACCCTGCCGCACGGATAGCGCCATGGGTTGGCTGGGTCCCGCCGAGATCGAAGCGTTGCGATTGTCGCTGCGCGTCTCTTTCTGGGCGACGATCGTTTCGCTGCCACTCGGGATATTCGTGGCCTACGCACTGGCCCGCTGGAGGTTTCCCGGCCGACAAGTGCTGAACGGTCTGGTGCATCTGCCGCTTATCCTGCCACCGGTCGTGACCGGTTATCTGTTGTTGCTGACCTTCAACGTACAAGCCCCGGTTGGTCGGGTGCTGGCTGATCTGGGCGTCGTTGTGGCTTTCCGCTGGACCGGAGCCGCACTGGCCGCCGGGATCATGGCATTTCCGCTGATGGTTCGGGCAATCCGCCTGTCGATCGAGGCGGTTGATCCAAAACTGGAACAGGCCGGAGCGACGCTTGGGGCATCGCAACCTTTTGTCTTTGTCACCGTGACTTTGCCTATGATTTTGCCGGGGATCATCGCAGGGGCAATCCTTGCCTTCGCAAAGGCGATGGGCGAGTTCGGAGCCACGATCACCTTCGTGTCGAACATTCCCGGCCAGACCCAGACTCTGCCGTCGGCCGTTTATGCCTTCCTTCAGGTGCCGGGCGGTGAGAGCGCCGCGATGCGGCTGGTCATCATCTCGATCGTCATCGCCATGGGGGCGCTGCTTCTGTCGGAATATGTGGGGCGTCGCGCAGCGGCCCGGGTTGCCGGAACATGAGCCTGTCCGTGCAGATAAGACACCGCCTGCCGGGCATCGACCTGGACATCCTGTTCCAGGCGCCGCGGGGTGTGACGGTTCTGTTCGGACGATCGGGGTCGGGCAAAACCACCATTGTGGATGCCGTGGCCGGTTTGCTACGCCCCCAGGCTGGGCGGGTCGCGGTGGATGATTGGGTGCTGTTCGATACCGAGCAAGGCCATTGGTTGCCGCCGCATCGCCGCCGGCTGGGGTATATCTTTCAGGAAGGCCGCTTGTTCCCGCACCTGACCGTGCGCCAAAACCTGTCGTACGGCCGGTGGTTCGCTCCCCGGGGCGCGCGCCGTGAAAACCCCGATCACGTGATAGAGATGCTGGGCATCGGCCACCTGCTGGACCGTCGCCCCGCCCACCTGTCGGGCGGTGAAAAGCAGCGTGTCGCCATTGGCCGTGCTCTGCTGGCAAGTCCGCGGTTGATCCTGGCCGATGAACCTCTCGCTGCGTTGGATGAAGCGCGAAAGGCCGAGATCCTGCCCTATTTCGAGCGATTGAGGGACGAGGTCTCGGTGCCGATTCTCTATGTCACGCATTCTGCGGCCGAAGTGGCCCGCATTGCCACCTCGGTCGTGGCGTTGCAGGACGGCAAGGTGCTGCGGCAGGGACCGGCCTCCGAAGTGCTGGCGGATCCCTCGGTTGCGCCGACAGGTGTGCGGGCTGTGGGTGCGGTGCTTGAGGTCAGTGTGGCCGCGCATCACGAAGACGGCCTGACGGAACTGACGGCAAACGGTGTCCGACTGTTCCTGCCGCGCATCCCGCATTCGGTTGGCGACACGCTTCGGATCCGCATCCCCGCCCAGGAAGTCATACTGTCGGACCGAAAGCCCGAGGGTCTGTCGGCGCTGAACGTCCTGCAGGGCACCGTCGAGTCCGTGCGCGCGGGCGAAGGGCCAGGGGCGATCGTTTCGGTCCGAACACCGGCGGGCACGCTGCTGGCCCGTGTGACGCGCCGGTCGGTCGAGGCTCTGGCGTTGCAGCCCGGCAAACCGTGCCACGCGGTCGTCAAGACCGTAGCGCTGGCACCGCAGGATGTCGGTGGACGGGTCGCCAAATCTTAGGCGGCAGGGTCAATCACCCTGTTCTTTCAGAAGCTGCGAGAACTCTTTTTTCCGGTACAGCTTCATATGGACCTTGCCGGCCTCATCCCGGGTCCATTCGACGATTCGGTTTCGGGTCATGTCGCTGTCCATGCGGTTCGTGCGCACCCTCGGGTGCGGAATCTCGCGTTTCAGAATCTCGACCATCTGGTTGGTCTGTCCGAAAGGTGCGACCAAATCGACGATTCAGAAAGATGAACCGCTGGTGAAATCAGTATCCATCAAAGGCTTTTCCTGCACCGCATATCGGTATTCCGCTTCAGGGCTGAGCCCGGCAAAGGTCACGAAACCGCGCGGGAATCCGTTTTGGCGAAAGATGTGATACTGCCCCAGCCGCAAAGGCGTTTCGAATGCTTACAGAACCTGGGCGAGGCTGCGTTGCTGGTGGGTTTTGGTCAGCCCGGCAAGGTAGAAGAGCGCGCCGAAATCGGCGTATTTCTCGGGAGAGATATCAAACCAGTCCTTTGGAAATTTTCTGCTCAAACCTGACCTCAACCCCTTGGGACATCGGCAGTATATCGGGCAAAGTCTTGAAATGGTACTTGTTTTCTGTCGCCGCCGAAGCTGAGAGGGCGTGTGGGCGCGGCCTGTTTCCAAAGGTGACCGGGTTTGGCTTTACTCAATGGGCAGGCGGCCTATGATTGGCACAACCCGGTTTTTTGGCGGATAGTTTTGATGAAGCATTCGATTTCAGCCTTGGTTCTGTCTGCAACTCTGTTGGCTCCGATCGCCGCACAAGCTGTCGGGTTTGGCATCGGCGTCCGCCCGACCTACCGCACCGAGATAAGATCCGTCGGAGACGGTGTGTACGAGGTCAAGGCAATCGGGTCGTCAGCACCGGTCAACTACTGGTGCGGGATCGGCGATTTCGCCATTCGGCAGTTGGGTGTCCCCGGTTCGCAACGGATCTACATCTGGAGGGCTTACGAGCCGGGTGTCCGAACCGTGCAATTCTCGTTGAAGCCGCCGCCGGGCGTGGATACCACCCCCGGCTATTCAATCACCGTCAAGCGGGTGGGCGAGAACATGTCAGCGTCCTCGGCGCAGAACTACTGCTACGACAACTTCATGGATTTCGGGTTCTGACGTCTCAGACCCACTTGGCCAGCGGCGGCAGGCTCATCAGCACGGCGTCTGGGTCATGCCCGGTTTCCAACCCGAATTTCGTGCCCCGGTCATAGACCAGATTGTATTCGGCATAGAGCCCGCGGTGCACCAACTGGGTGTTTTTGTCCGCTTCGGTAAAGGGCTGCGCGCGCCGCTTTTCGACCAGCGGCAGAAAGGCCGGCAGGAAAGCGCGGCCAATGTCCTGGGTCAGCGCGAAATCGGCCTGCCAGTCGCCGGTGCAGTAATCATCCATGAAGATCCCGCCGACGCCCCGCGCGCGCTTGCGGTGCGGGATGTAGAAATACTCGTCGGCCCACTCCTTGAGGCGCGGATAGTGCCCTGGTCCGTGCGGGTCCAGATGCGCCTTCTGCGTGGCGTGGAAATGCGCCGTGTCCTCGGGGTATTCGATGCAGGGGTTCAGGTCGGATCCGCCGCCGAACCACCAGGCATGGGGCGTCCAGAACATGCGGGTGTTCATGTGAACGGCCGGGACATGCGGGTTTTGCATATGCGCCACAAGGCTGATGCCCGAGGCCCAGAACCGCGGGTCGTCGGCCATACCGGGGATGCCCTTGCGCGCGGCCATCGCCTGTTGTGCTCGTTCGCCGAGCGTGCCGTAGACGGTCGAGACATTGACGCCGACCTTCTCGAACACGCGGCCACCGCGCATGACCGACATCAGCCCACCGCCCGCGTCCGAGCCATCCTCAGACTGGCGTCGAGTTTCCTTGACTTCGAACCGCCCGGCGGGGGCATCGGAAAACGGCCCCGCGTGGTGGCTGTCTTCCAAAGCCTCGAAGGCCGCGGCGATTTCGTCGCGCAACTGGCGAAACCAGGCCGAGGCGGTGGATTTTTCCGTTTCAAACATCGTCAGGCTCAATGCGCGGGGGCGGCAACCGGGTCCAGAAGGGTCCGTCCACCGTCAATTGTCAGGACTTGCCCGGTAATGAACGCAGCCGCGTCCGAGGCAAGGTATTGCGCCGTTTCGGCCAGCTCGGCCGGGGCGGCAATGCGGGCCAGTGGGGTATGATCCTCAATGTCCCGCCGATAGTCCCGATTGTCTTTCAGGGTGGCCTGCAGTGATGCGCTCATGACCGACCCCAACGCAATCGAGTTCACGCGGATCCGATGAGGCGCAAGCGCCACTGCTAGGGACCGGGTCAACTGGTCCTGCGCGGCGCTGGAAACCGAATAGGCCAAAAGGCCTGGATGCGCGCGCTGACCGGCGATCGAGGACAGGTTGATGATCGAACCATTCGGTCCCTCTTCCTGATCCTCGGATTGTTTGATCATCCGCTTGGCCACAAGCTGGCTCAGCCGCAGGGCGGGCATCAGGTTCTGGTTCAGAAGGGTGCGAACCGAGTCGTCTTCCAGGTCCAGCGGATCCGTCGGGATGACCTGTCTGGCCCCGTTGACCAGAATATCGACCTGATCGAATGCATCCAGAGTGGCCGAAAGGAGGTTGGCGATCGTCAGCTTTTCGCGCAGATCACCGGCGAAGTAGCGGACGTTGCTGTCGTCGGCCTGTTCGCCCAGTTCTTCTGCCAGACGTTTCTCGTCCATGTCGGCGAACATCACGTTGGCGCCCGCATCGGCAAAGTGACGGCCGATGGCAAGGCCGATGCCGTTGGCGCCTCCGGTAACGATGGCGGTCTTGCCGGCTATGGAAAAGGACATGTGTTTCCTCCTGAGTCGCGGCGCAGGTTAATCGGCTTCACCGCCGAGGGCGAGAGGCGTGGAATACCTTGAACCGGTTGTCGCCTGCAATTTCCTCGACCCGCGCGAAAGCGTCAGTCAAAGTCGTTTCATAGGGGAGATGGCGGTTGGCGACCATCCACAAGTGGCCCGAGCGGGACAGGTTGCGCGCGGCGGCGGTAATGAACCCACGCCCCAGGTCGGGATCGGCGCTGCGCGACGTATGAAACGGCGGGTTCATGACAACGGTGTCCACGGGTTCTGGCGCAGACCACGTCACCGCATCTGCCCAGTGGAACTGTGCCCTTGGGTCGGGCACGTTGGTCCGGGCGCATGTCAGGGCTGTATGGTCGGCTTCGACTAGGTGCAGCGTGCGCACAGTGTCATCCTGCAGCAGCCCGGCGGACAAATAGCCCCATCCGGCACCCAGATCGGCGACCCGAGGTCCAAGCTTTAGTGGAAGGGTCTGGCGCAACAGTGCCGAAGCAGGATCGACCCCGTCGGCCGAAAACACCCCGGGCGCGGTTTGGAAGCCATCCGCCATCTGTCCTGTGGGCGGGGCCCAGTCTGCAAATGCGTTAGGTTCGGCCTTGAACCAGAAGATCTTGCCATGCGCCTTGGCGATGGGGCCCTCGATCTCGACCCGCTTGCGAATGTCCTTCAGCAAGCTGTCCACGCCATCTGTCTTGGCACCATCAACGACAACCGTTCCCGAGGCCCGGCTGCACGCATGATGGATCATGGCGCGTGCCTGCGCTTTGGCGCGGGGCAAAAACAGAACCACGTCTTCGCAGACGCTGTCGGTTTCGGGCACAGCTGCAAAGCCGCGGCCCCGGAAATGGTCGTGGAACGGTTTGAAAGGCTGAACAACCTCGACACCATTGGGCAGCGCCGACAGGTCATGATCCGGCGTCGGTCCAACGACCGATATCGGTTCCGACAGGGTCAGGCCCGAGTCGAGGGCGAGAGACAATCGTGAGGACATCAGAGCGGGTTGAAGGGGGCAGAGGCGCGCGTCGCGACCCTACTCCTCTCTCTCCATGGTGCATTGAAGCGGGTGTTGGTGCCGACGAGCGAAATCCATCACCTGCCCAACCTTGGTCTCGGCAATCTCGTGGCTGAATACGCCGACCACGGCCACGCCTTTCTTGTGCACGGTCAACATGATCTCGAAGGCCTGCGCATGGGACATCCCGAAGAACCGCTCGAGCACATGAACCACGAATTCCATGGGCGTGTAGTCGTCATTCAACAGCAGCACCTTGTACAAGGGCGGTCGTTTGGTCTTGGGCTTGGTCTGAACAAGGATTGACGTGTCGCCATCGTCTTCCGATTTGCCAGCCATCATCCAACGGGCTTCAATCATGTCGCGAGATTTTCCGATTCACACTTCGGGTCGTTTCAGGGCTTATATAACGCCGACCCACCCAGAGGAAAGAGCAACCGGGCGGATTCGAAATGGATGAAAACCTGACCATCGTCGCTTTCGACGCTGACGACACCTTGTGGCACAACGAGCGTTTCTTTCAGCTGACCCAAGCGCATTTTGCCGCGCTGCTGGCGGATCATGCGGACCGTGACCATCTGATGGAGCGGTTGTTGGCGGCCGAGAAGCGCAACATCCGCCACTATGGGTACGGCATCAAGGGTTTCGTCCTGTCGATGATCGAAACAGCAATCGAGGTAACGGAGGACAGAGTACCGGCCAGGGTCATCCGCGAATTGATCGAAGCCGGGCAGGAGATGCTGTCCCACCCGATCGAGCTGTTGCCTCACGCGCGGGAAACGGTCGAGACAATCGCAGATACCCATCGCATTGTTCTGATCACCAAGGGTGATCTCATTGATCAAGAGCGCAAACTGGCCCAATCGGGATTGGGTGAACTGTTCGACGCGGTCGAAATCGTGTCGGAAAAGACGCCCGACACCTATCGCGAAGTCTTTCGGCGGATGGGGCAGTCACCTGCCGGTGCCATGATGGTCGGCAATTCGATGCGGTCGGATGTGGTCGCGCCGATCCAGGCGGGGTGCTGGGGCGTGCACGTACCGCACGGTCTGGTGTGGGAGATCGAGCAGGCCGAGATCCCGACAAGCCATCCCCGTTTCCGGGAGATCCGCGATTTGGGAGATCTTCCTGATCTGGTCCGGCAGATCTCCTGACCTGTGACAGATTGGCCCCAGTTTCAAATTTTCACGACGAAGCCGCGCCAACTTTCTGACATCTTCGCCGTTTTGGTGGCGGCCATCCGTTGGGCCGCAACATCTAGACGCCACCGAGCAGAGTCGCTGCCGCCGAATTTTCAGCTTTCGGTTTATTTCAGCAGTGCTGTGTGTTAGCCTCGACCAAATAATTAAAAAGGCTGGCCGAGAAAACTCGGCGGCGCGAGGCAGACAGAGGCAAAGATCGTGCAGATTCGGCGGATAGTTCCGGCGCGGGCGGGCTTGCTCGTAGTCACAGTGATATGGATGGCGCTTGTCCTGGCGACTCAGGCGCTTGCGGCTCCTTATGCGGCAATGGTCATCGACGCCAGAACCGGAGAGGTTCTGCATTCCCGCAACGCCGATACCAGGCTGCACCCTGCTTCTCTCACCAAGATGATGACCCTCTATATCGCCTTCGAAGCGGTGCGGAACGGTGAGATCACGCTGGACACCCAGGTGCGGATCACCAAGGCCGCGGCGGCTGAGCCGCCCTCCAAGCTGGGCCTGCGGGCGGGCCAGACCATCGCATTCCGTTATCTCATCCGCGCGGCCGCTGTGAAATCGGCCAATGACGCCGCGACAGCGATCGGCATCGCTCTCAGCGGATCCGAGGCCGCCTTTGCGCGCCGTATGACCCGCACGGCCAAGGCCATGGGCATGAGCCGCACAACCTTCAAGAACGCACACGGGCTGACCGAAGCGGGCCATCTTTCGACTGCGCGTGACATGACCACGCTGGGTCGGCACCTGCTTTATGACTATCCTGAGTATTACAACCTGTTTTCACGCCAATCGACACATGCGGGCATCAAGACTGTTCCGAACACCAACCGGCGGTTGCTGGCAGCCTACCGGGGCGCCGACGGCATCAAAACCGGATACACGCGCGCTGCGGGCTTCAACCTTGTTGCCTCGGCCAAGCGTGGGGACAAACGGATCATCGCAACCGTGTTCGGCGGCAAATCCAGCACCTCGCGCAACGCCAAGGTGGCCGAGCTACTGGACATGGGATTCCGGCGCGCCCCGTCTCGGGCTCCGATCCGCAAACCCGCCCGTCCGGCATATGCCGGGAATACTGGACTGGGTGGAGCCACCCAATTGGCCAGTGCGGTCCGCGCGCCACAGCGAAGCCTTCGGCCTGTGATGCGACCCGGGGCTGGCGTTGCCATCCAGGTTGCCGGCGCCGTGGCTGAAACCGCAGCCAAGAACGGTGCACGTATTCAAGACGGCATCGCCGCGGCGATCGCGGCGGCGGATATCGCGCCGGCGGCGCCTCCGGTCGAGAATGCCGACACGCGTCCGGCCCTGCGCCCCGAGAACCTTGTGCTTGCATCGACCGAGCCCGCAGAAGTCGTGGCCGAGCCCGAGCAGGAAGTCGTTACCCGTTTGTCCACGTCGGGCGGGCATCTTTGGGGCGTCAATGTCGGGCGCTACACCACCCGCTACGAGGCCGAGAAGGTTTT
>NZ_JBQFIV010000001.1:205000-2485000 GCF_056535705.1 Ruegeria sp. BC8
TAGGCAACTAGGGGCTGGGGGCACAAACCAGGGGGTGGCGACTGTTTATTAAAAACACAGGGCTCTGCGAAGTCGCAAGACGACGTATAGGGTCTGACGCCTGCCCGGTGCCTGAAGGTTAAAAGGAGAGGTGAGAGCCTTGAATTGAAGCCCAGGTAAACGGCGGCCGTAACTATAACGGTCCTAAGGTAGCGAAATTCCTTGTCGGGTAAGTTCCGACCTGCACGAATGGCGTAACGACTTCCCCGCTGTCTCCAACATCGACTCAGCGAAATTGAATTGCCTGTCAAGATGCAGGCTTCCCGCGGTTAGACGGAAAGACCCCGTGCACCTTTACTACAGCTTCGCACTGGCATCAGGACTGCAATGTGCAGGATAGGTGGTAGGCTTCGAAGCAGGGACGCCAGTTCCTGTGGAGCCTCCCTTGAGATACCACCCTTTGCATTCTTGATGTCTAACCGCGGTCCGTTATCCGGATCCGGGACCCTGCGTGGCGGGTAGTTTGACTGGGGCGGTCGCCTCCTAAAGCGTAACGGAGGCGCGCGAAGGTTGGCTCAGAGCGGTCGGAAATCGCTCGTTGAGTGCAATGGCAGAAGCCAGCCTGACTGCGAGACTGACAAGTCGAGCAGAGTCGAAAGACGGCCATAGTGATCCGGTGGTCCCGAGTGGAAGGGCCATCGCTCAACGGATAAAAGGTACGCCGGGGATAACAGGCTGATACTGCCCAAGAGTCCATATCGACGGCAGTGTTTGGCACCTCGATGTCGGCTCATCTCATCCTGGGGCTGGAGCAGGTCCCAAGGGTACGGCTGTTCGCCGTTTAAAGAGGTACGTGAGCTGGGTTTAGAACGTCGTGAGACAGTTCGGTCCCTATCTGCCGTGGGTGTAGGAGACTTGAGAGGAGTTGCCCCTAGTACGAGAGGACCGGGGTGAACGATCCACTGGTGGACCTGTTGTCGTGCCAACGGCAGTGCAGGGTAGCTATGATCGGACAGGATAACCGCTGAAGGCATCTAAGCGGGAAGCCCCCCTCAAAACAAGGTCTCCCTGAGGGCCGTGGAAGACCACCACGTCAATAGGCCGGAGATGTAAGCGCAGCAATGCGTTCAGTTGACCGGTACTAATCGCCCGATAGGCTTGATTTGATCCAGTAACAGAAAGACAAAGCTCACCGCCTCAAGTAGCGAAGCGGTAGGCGATCAAACAAGACCAGAAGCATACACTGACCTTGAGTTGGACAATTACGTCGCTTTTGCTACGCAAATAGCGACGGTGTTGATTGATGTGAAACCCCGCAAGGGGTGACACAACCGTGCGGGAACGCGCATTCGCAAGCGAATACGCCGCCTCCCGCGCTTCGCCTTTTGCAAAGCAAAAGAGCGACGGGGATTTTCCTCGGTTTGGTGGTCATAGCGCAAGTGAAACACCCGGTCCCATCCCGAACCCGGAAGTTAAGCACTGCAGCGCCAATGGTACTTGGGCTCAAGCCCCGGGAGAGTAGGTCACCGCCAAACCTAGAAAAATCCCCCCCTCTCTAAAACGATCAAAAAACACGACCAGGTCTCAAACAGCCAAATAGGCAACAGACCAACCCAAAGTGTCGCGGGATGGAGCAGCCCGGTAGCTCGTCAGGCTCATAACCTGAAGGTCGCAGGTTCAAATCCTGCTCCCGCAACCAAATCCACAAAATCAAAACACCAAACGAGCCGCCCAAGGGCGGCTTTGCTCGTTTTCCACCGCTCGTTCAGCACCAACCCAACAATCGCCGACAAAACAAAAGGAAAGATAGGCGCAAAACGCGCAATCGAAGTTCCCAAGACTTAGGCGAAGTTCCCAAGACTTAGGCTAAGACCGACCAACCAACCGCTGACCCAGGTCAGCGATCGGTCAGACTAAGTGCACCCTTAAACGCGCGCTTTTTCAAATGCGGCCCAAGCGACTTTAAATTTCTCGAAATTGAAGCCGGGTTCAGAAGCCGCGCTCAGAATTATTCGTTCGGTTTCAAAGAGTTTCAGAATGGCGTGTTCGAGCTGATCGATCAGATCGGCGGGCACGACAACAGCACCATGCCGGTCCGCATGGATGAGATCTGATGGATTGACCGTCAGGCCGAAGATCGAAACAGGCGTGTCGATTTCTCGGACGTGAACGAAACCATGGCTGGGTCCGATAGAACCGGCGATGACCGGGAATCCTTGCGGCATGTCACCAAGGTCCCGCATGACCCCGTTGGTGAGCGCGCCGGCCATTCCGAACCCTTTGTGTACAGACGTATTGATTTCGCCCCAATAGGCGCCGATGCAGGAGGGGAAATCGACATCCTCAACCACTGCAACTGAGGGAGCCGGGGCCTCGGCCATGTATCTGTAATAGTCCATTCGCCGCTGCCTGATGACTTCTGGCGCTTCAGAGGGCGGCTGCACCGCAGCGATCTTGGCGGTGCGGGCAAATCCGACGATTGCGCCCTCGGACGGGGCCGAGCAGAACACTGTACCACGCGTGAACTGATCAAACCCGCGCTTGCCTTGGGCCATCTCGATGGCGTTGCAGACTGTGGGTGTGTCGACCTTGCGCAGCAAGGCAAGTAGGGACGGTGTCATGGAGCCTCCAACCAACGGCGCAACGCCGCTGTGGTTTCTTGGGGTCGCTCGAGGGTGGGCAAGTGTCCCGCACCGATTACGACCTCCAGCGTGCTGTTTCCGATAAGCTTGTGCATCAGTTCGTGCCGCTCCAACGGACATAGCCTGTCATCCTCGCCGCATAGAACGAGGCTTGGACCTTGATAAGCGGATAAGGTGTCTGTTTGATCCGGACGGCCCATGAGGGCGATGGACTGGCGAAGGAAGACCTCGGGGCCCAGATCGGTTGCCATGGCCATGCAAAGGTCAAGAATTGCGCCCTGCCGAGGGCCATCGGCCAGATAGTTCGGCTTCAACTCGTCACGCATGACCTGCCGCAATCCACCTTTGCGCACGGCCTCCATCTGCGGACCGCGCCGGGTTTTGACCTCGTTTGCTTCGGCCAGCGGGTTCGTGTCCAGGAGTGCCAGCCGTTCAACACGTTCTGGCGCCTGGCGCAGTACTTCCATGGCAACGATCCCGCCCATGGAAAGCCCCGCAAGGGCAAATACCGGCGGTGCATGGCTCAGTACATCGGCCGCCATTGCCTCGACGCTGTCCTGGGCGCTCAGCGGGTGGGTCATCAGCGGCACCCGTCCGGAAAGGGCTTCGATTTGCGGCCCGAACAGTCGGGCATCGCACATCATTCCGGGAAGAAGAACCAGAGGCGTCATGCCGATGCCAATCTGGCACCTTCGGCCAGGGAGGCCAGCTTGGCATAGGCGATGTCGGGGTCGACCGCCCCGAAGCCGGCAAAAGTGCCAAACCCGCAGTCACTCCCGGCGATGACCCGATCCGGCCCGACGATGTTGGTGAACCGCTCGATGCGTTGCCGCACCAGCTCGGGGTGTTCGATGAAATTCGTTGTCGTGTCTACGACGCCGGGCACAAGGATCTTGTCGTCCGGAATTTCGCTCTTGCGATCCCGGAAGACGGTCCACTCATGGGCGTGGCGCGGGTTCGACGTTTCGAACAGAACATAGCGGGATTTGGTTGCCATCAGGGTCGTGAATACCTGATCCATCGCAATGTCGCAGCAATGCGGGCCTTCGTAGTTGCCCCAGCAGATATGCACCCGGACCCGATCCTGCGGGACATTCTGCAGCGCGTGGTTCAGGGCTTCGACATGCATCTCGGCGATCGAGATGAATTCGGCATCGGAAAGATCAGCGAACAGCATGTGCCGGGACAGGGCCAGATCGGGGCAGTCCAACTGAAGATCCAGTCCCGACGCAACGATCGTTTCATATTCCTGCTTCATCGCATCGGCGAGCGCGGCCAAATAGGCCTCGCGGCTGGGGTAGTGGGCGTTCTGCAGAAACAGAGAAATCACCCCGGGCGAGGCGGCGTTCATGAAGCCACGTTCGACTCCGTTCTCAGCCATTGCCTGCTTGAGGTTGCGGATATCCTTGTTCAGTTCGTCCTGGCCTTTCGAGCGAACGTCGCCCGTGCATTGCGGCCGGGCGTATTGGGGTGTGCCCCCTTCGTTGGCAAGATGTTGCAAAAAGCTGGGAAACATCTTCAGGTCCGCGGGGGCATTCCGTGGACTGTCCCCTGAGAAGCCTGTGTAGCGGTCCTTTACGTATGTCGCGTACGAGATTTTTGAGGTCTCTCCGTCGCTGACGATGTCGACACCGGCCTCGACCTGACGCCGAACCGTTTCAGACACGGCCTTGGTCATGCAACTGTCGAACGCATCGGCGTCATAGGGCTCATGCCGCTCGCGCGCAAAGATGAAGTCGACAACTTCCTGGGATCGGGGCAGAGACCCCACATGGGTGGTAAGTATCTTTGTCATGCGGGGTCCTTTCTTGATCAGTCGCCGGTCCAAGTTGCGCCAGCAGGATCGTCGGTCGCGGTGATGCGGTACAACCCGGCCGTTCCGGTCATGGATGGAGTGATGGTATAGGCTTCGCCGGGCAGCACCAGAACCGTATCCCCGCCCGAAATCGTGGTTTCGACATCCTCGACAGTTACCCGCCAATGGCCGCTTGCCGGCATCAGCACGACGGGCTTGGCCGATTTGGTGGGGTCTTGAACACCTGAGCCACGGGTCAGGAAGTCGACCTCAAAGCCGGGCTTGTCCTTGATCAGACCGTTTTCACCGATCACCTTGGCGGGTTTGTCGGCCGCCAGCGCCATCAGGTCCCAGTAGCGGGCCACGTATTTGCCTATCACGGCCTCGACCGGCACTTCGGGATAGGATTCCAGCTGCTCGTCGGTCAGCAAGGGCATGGGCCGGACGTTATGCGGGAGGTCCTGGCCCTTCTTGCTGTCGTAGAGCACGCCGTTGTCACCCAGCATCAACCCATGCGCCCGGGCGTCTTCAATAACCTGAGGTGCCCAGGTTACGCCGCCGCCGGCATCGTCACCGCCCAGAATGGACATGATCATCCCGTAGTCGTCGCCCACGTTCTCGAACCCGCGGAAAATGCCGGTGGGAATGTTGAAGATGTCACCTTCCTCGGCAATGAACTCGCCCGCCGTACCATAGCGACCCCAGAAAAATCGCCAGCGGCCCTTGGCGACAAAAAAGACCTCGGCCGTCGTATGGCTGTGCAGCGAGTTGCGGCATTTGGGCGGCTGGCCGGCGGCCCCGATATTGAAGCCGATCTTGTCGGTAATATGAACGTGCTGATCCGGCGACTCCGAAACACCGCCGCCGATGATGGTAAAGTTCTCTTTCTGATCGCTGCCCGGCGTGTGGGCATCAATGAAGGCCGTCTTGCACGGCTTGAGCTCTCCATAACGGACGATGCGTGATGCGATGGTTGATTGTGTCATGGTACTGGTTCCGGATTATGCGTTTGAGGGAATGGTCGGCAGATGCTCGATCACGTTCCCGGAGGCCGCAAATTCAGGCGGCGCGCTCGAAGGCTTTGCCGGAATAGGTGAAAGCGCCGGCTTGCACCGGTCTCGCGCAGGCCACAGGCCAGAACACGATATTCGACCGGAGCGAGCATTCAGACCTCTGTGCCCTGCAGAAGGATCTGCTTCCAGACCGAGGTTTCATCAAACAGGGTGTATTCGCGGCGCAGCTTGGGCTGGCCACTGATCAGTTCACCGAATTCGGCATGGCTGATGCCCAGAACATAGACCTGCGCTCCGGTGGGGGCTCCAAACACCCCCCAGCCGTCATGCTTGCCCCACAGGCTCCAGCGCAGTGCGGCACGGGGTGGCATGTTGGGATCGTCGCGGCCGATCTGGTGCTCGATGCGGAACTCGGCGTTGGGGAAGCTGGCCCGCAATCCCATCCAGAACCGGTCGACCGGGTCCCAACCGTGTCCGGTGACCCCGCCGACATATTCCGACTGCACCGCACGGTCGTATTCAGCCCCGATCGCTCCCATGTCGGCGTTCATGATCCGGGTCAGAATATCGGCATAGCGCTGGCCCCATTCATTGTCGTTGCCTCGACCCTTGTAAGGGCCGGGCTGGTCGATCTCGGGCGTCAGAGGTTTCACGCAGTTTTCCGGCCCGCCCTCGCGAGCGATCAGATCGACTGCGTATTCCTTGGGGTCCCAGCCCATCTGGCGCACGATAGCCCCCTGATCGCGGATCAGCCATTCATCGTTGATCTGATTGTCGACCGCATGGCAATCGGCCAGAATCCGGTACCGCAGCTTGGTTCCGGTTGGTTTGCCATAGACACCTTCGGCAAGGTGCGTGGCGGTCGAGATAATGCGGTGGGAACTCAGCATCCCCTCTTCGGGCGTGCCTGACCAGATCACGTCTTCGCCCAGAAGCTGCCGGTCGGGAAATTCGGCCAGGGTCGCCATCGTCGCGCCAATGACGTTTTGATTGCCCAGCACGACTGAACCCGGTGAACGGACAACGATGTCGTCGCTGTAATATTCATGCAGCGTGGCGATCCTGCGATCTTCCCAGATTTCCTTGGTGATGCCGATGATATAGTCGGGAAAATCCCGGAATTTGGGGTCAAATCCCTTCATGTGTTCGTCCTTTTCGGGTTCCATCCCTTGGGCAACCGGGCCGAGGTTCGTACGATCAGCGGTCCGTCAATTGCCACCTTGCGGGGTTCAGAAGTCTTGGGCTCTTCGATGTGATCCAGCAGCGCGGCAACCGTTTCCGCGACCATCAGGTTCGCCCGCTGCCGAATCGTCGTCAGATTGTATGCGGGCCATCCGGCAGGGGGCACATCGTCATACCCCACGACCGAGACATCTTCGGGGATGCGCAGGCCCAGCTCAAAGCGTAGAACATCCATGACCGCCAAAGCCATGTGATCGTTGGCGACGAAAACCGCGTCAGGTCGGCGCTCCGGTGCCACGTCGAACATGGTTCGGGCCGCCGCACGGGCATTTTCGGTGTGAAACTCGCCGATCCCATGTGCAAAAAGATCGCTTCCGGCATCGCGCAGTGCGGCAAGGAAACCAGCCTCGCGGTCGCGCTGGGTCGAGGCGCCCTGCCAGCCTGCGATGTAGCCGATGCGCTGGTGCCCGCCCGCCAGCAAAAACTCGGCTACCTTGCGGCCGCCGGCATAGTTGTCCGAGGTTACTGTGGTAATGCCCTCGATATCCTGACTGCGGTTGAACAGCACCACCGGAACGCCCGCCTGCTGGCAGCGCGTGGCGATGTCCGACGACATCGGCACCGAGGCCAGAATGACCCCGTCCACCTGATAGTCGAGGATTTCCTCCATCACGTCGTCGATGTTTCCGGCCGAGCGCGAAGCCATGAAGATCAGCACGTGATAGCCATGCTCCTGCAGGCGGTTGGACAGTTTCTCCAACGCTTCGGGATAGAAGTAGTTGTCCAGATAGCCGACCACCAGGCCGATGATCCGGCTTTTGCCCGACACCATCGCCCGCGCCAGCACGTTGGGACGATAGCCCAGTTCGGCCGCCGCCTTGCGTACCTTTTCCTCGGTCTTCTTGCTGACCGAGGCGCCGGGCGTGAACACCCGACTGACCGCCGACTGGCTGACGCCGGCCAGTTGCGCGACCTGAAGCGATGTGACCTTGTCCGCCATCAGTCCGCCGTCCATCCGCCGTCGATCAGCATCGACGTGCCGGTGACCAGCCCCGAGGCGTCGGAGGCAAGATAGAGGACCGCGCCCATGATATCCTCGACCTCGCCCACGCGGTTCAGCTTGATCTTGTCCATGATCCAGGCTGCACGTTCGGGGTTGTCGAAAGTCGACTGCGTCAGCGGGGTTCGGATGAAAGTCGGGCAGACCGTGTTGATGCGCACGCCCTGCTTGCCCCATTCGATCGCCATCGCCTTGACCATGCCTTCCAGCCCGTGCTTGGTCGCACAGTACAGCGCCCGGTCGATGCCGCCGACATGGCCCATCTGGCTGGAGATATGGATAATCGAACCGGGCCGCCCGGCCGCCATCAGCGCCTTGGCCGCGTAGGCCGACAGGAAATAGGCCGAGCGCAGGTTGACACTCGTGACCGCGTCGAAATCCTCGGGCGCGGTTTCGACCGCCGGCCCGTGCCGCGCGGTCCCGGCCGAGTTCACCACCACGTCAAAGACCCGGCCGTTAAACAGCGCATGCAACGCGGTCAGGTCGCCCTGATCCAGCACCCGCCCCTCGGCCGACCAGCCCTGCGCCTGCAGGGCGGACACCGCTTCGTTCAACCGCTCGGCCCCGCGCGCGGCGCAGACCACATGCGCCCCGGCCTCGGCCAGGGCGACAGCACAGCCCAATCCGATACCCGAAGACGCGCCGGTGACCAACGCGGTCTTGCCGCTCAGCGAGAACGAAGGGGTGCGGGGCAGTTGGGTCATCAGCTCATTCCATCCGGGATTTCAATGCGGCCCAGGTTCCGGGCCTTGTTGAATTCCCGCAGGCGGGCAAAGACGTCAACGCCAAGCTGCGCATAGGCGTCCAAAAGATCGACCAGAACCCAGTTTTCGCGGATCCGTCCGTTCTCCAGCCGCCAGAAATCGAGGCTGCGCATGGTGATCCGCTTGCCCGAAGGCGCGATGCCCATCCACCCGTCATGGGTGACGGTCTGGATCATGTTGGGCCAGCCGGTCACTGCCGCGTATTCGCCATCGCCGAAGAAATGATAGGTGATGTCATCGACATATTGCCCGCGATCCGGCATCCCGTTCAGGAACGGGATCTGGTGCCAGTTGCGGAACCCGGCATAGCCGCGCCCGGTGCCGATGCCCGAAGGCCCGTACCAGTTCATGCGCGGATGCCAGAACCGCTCCATCTCCATCACCTCGGGCCCGCCCTGCGAGGGGTGCTTTTTCAGATGTTCCAGCATGTCTATGATGTGCTGGCAGGTGGCGCGGCCCTGGTCGGCGTCATACGGCCCCGGCACCAGACCGTCCTGCGTGGCCGGGCCCGGAACATGCCATTCGCGGCCCAGGCTGGGCGCCATCGGCCAGGCACGGGCCTGCATCATCACCTCGGGGATGTCCCACAGGGCCTGCATCTCGACGATCCGGCCGTTCTCGAACCGGTAGAACTCGTGAAACCGCATGGTGACCTGGTGGCCGGTGGGCGGGATGTCCAGCCACGGACCGGTGAAGGTGCCGGTGTAGTAGCCGCCGCAGCCGACCCAGTCGGCGTCGAACTCGTCCGGCCCGGCCATCACGATATAGTCGCGCCGTTCGAGGTCCGGCCAAGCATCCAGCAGGCCTTTGTAGGCCCGATCGTAGAACGCCTCGCTGCCGGTGCTGTCACCGAAGGGGTGGCACAGGCGGAACAGGGCGTCGGGCGCGGTCACATGGGCCAGAGCGGCCCGAACGCCGGATTCGTCGAAATCATACATTGCCGCCCGAAGCGGCGCGATCAGCGCCTTGTGCTGCGTATGCCTGTCACTCATTCGGCGGCATCCCGGTATGGGGCCGGTGCGCCATAAGGCACGTTGATGCCGCCATAGCGGCGCACCCGCACGTTGCATTGTTCAGCATGGCCCACGAACCCTTCCAGCAGACACAGGCGCGAGCCGTACTCGCCGATCAGAGTTGCCGCCTCGTCGGTCAGAATCTTCTGATAGCTGTGGGTCTTCAGGAATTTGCCCACCCACAACCCGCCGGTATAACGCCCGGCCTTCTTGGTGGGCAGCGTGTGGTTGGTCCCGATCACCTTGTCACCATTCGATACGTTGGTGCGCGGCCCCAGGAACAGCGCGCCATAGCAGGTCATGTTCTCCAGAAACCAGTCATCGCGGTCGGTCATTACCTGAACATGCTCCGAGGCGATCTCGTCGGCGACCTGCAGCATCTCGTCATAGCTGTCGCACAGGATCACCTCGCCATAATCCTCCCAGCTGACCCGCGCGGTGTCGGCCGTCGGCAGGATGCCCAGCAAGCGGTCGATCTCGGACAGGGTCTCTTCGGCCAGCTTGCGCGAATTGGTGACCAGAACCGCGGGCGAGTTATAGCCGTGTTCGGCCTGCCCCAGCAGGTCGGTGGCACAGATCTCGGCATCGACGGTTTCGTCGGCGATCACCATGGTCTCGGTCGGGCCGGCGAACAGGTCGATGCCGACGCGGCCGAACAGCTGGCGCTTGGCCTCGGCCACGAAGGCGTTGCCGGGGCCAACCAGCATGTGCACCGGGTCGATCGTTTCGGTCCCCAGAGCCATGGCGCCGATCGCCTGGATGCCGCCCATGACATAGATCTCGTGCGCGCCGCCCAAATGCATGGCGGCGATCACCGCTGGATTCGGCTTACCCTGGAACGGAGGGGTGCAGGCGATGATGCGCGGCACACCCGCAACGCTGGCCGTGGCCACGGACATATGGGCCGAGGCCACCATCGGAAACTTGCCGCCGGGCACATAGCAGCCCACCGACTGCACGGGGATGTTCTTGTGGCCCAGGATCACACCCGGCAGGGTCTCGACCTCGATATCGGTCATCGAGGCACGTTGCGCGCGGGCAAAGTTCATCACCTGCTCCTGCGCGAACTTGATGTCGGCCAGCTCGCGGTCTGACAGCTGAGCGATCAGGTCGTCGATCTCGTCCTGCGACAGGCGGAACGAGGCGGGCGAATAGTTGTCGAACTTCTCGCTCAGCTCGCGCACCGCGGCGTCGCCACGGGTTTCGATATCCTTCAGGGTCGCCTCGACCACGGCGCGGGTCTTGGCGTCATCCTCGGCCCGGTCTGCGTCGGACTTGCCGCGTTTGAGATACTCGATTGCCATTGTCTTGATCCTCAGTTGTCGGGGCGGGGCGGAGTTTTCTCTCCCCGGTCATATGCTTCCCAGCCGTGGCCCTGGAACAGGTCGACGCCCAGCTGCGCGGCGACATGGGCGAAATCAACGTTCACCCAGTTGTCGACGATCTTGCCGTCGACCACTTTCCAGAAATCCATGTAGCGGATCTCGACCCGCTTGCCGGTGGGCGGGATGCCCAGGAATTCGCCCGAATGGGTCGCCTCCTGCCGGCCGAAGGCCGCGGCCCATTCACCCATGTAAAGCCGCGCCTCGTCGATGCAGACCTTGTCGGAAAACGCGGCCTGGAAGGGGCGCTGCCAGTTGTCCTGAAACTCTTGCAGACCGTTCTTCGTGCCGCAGCCCTGGTTGCCCATCCAGCGGAATCCTTCGGCGAAGAACTCGCCGATGTCGTTGATGCGGTGGTCATTCAGGCCGTCGACCATGGATTCGATCACGCGGCGCGTGTCTTCGGTCTTGGTCAGGTCAGTGTCGCGGGTCAGAACCGCTTGTTCAGGTCGGGAACCTTTCATCGTCTTGTCCTTGTCAGGTTGTCAGGGATTGGGGATCGGGGGGACATGCCCCCAAATCCGGGAAAATCCCTGGGCAACCTGTTCAGCGCCGGATGGCGCGTCAGGGCGTTATGGCGGAACCGGCGGCTCATCAGCCTTTGACCGCGCCGGCGGTCAGGCCGCTGACGATCTGGCGTTGGAAGATCATGACCAGGAAGAACAGAGGCGCGGTGATCGACACGGCGGCGGCCACGGCGACGACCTGGTCGGTGGTGGTGGTTTCGCGGTTGAACATGCCGGCGATGGCCGGAACCATGGTCTGGTTCTGCGCGTCCAGCAGCAGCGAGGTCACCAGAAAGTCGTTGTAGGCCAGCAGGAAGCTGAACAGACCGGTGGTGATGACGCCCGGCCACATCACGGGCATGATCACCCGACGGAAGGCCTGGAAGTGGTTGCAGCCATCCACGCGCGCGGCTTCGTCCAGCTCGGCCGGGATGTTTTGGAAGAACGACCGCAGCATCCAGATGGTAAAGGGCTGGTTGATCGCCACCAGAACCGCGATCACGGCAAAGGGCTTGCCGTACAGCGTGGGCGCGTTTTCCCCCAGGATCGGGCGCAGCCATTCGGCCGAGTTGATGAAGACGGGCAGATAGCCCGCCACCAGAACCGAGTGCGGCAGCGCGCGAAACACCAACGCGACAATCAGGATCCAGAACGCCAGCGTCGAGCCCGACCGCGCCAGCCCATAACCCGCCAGCGTGCCCACGGTCAGCGACACGGTCACGACGCCCGCGGTAACGATCAGCGAGTTCTTGAAGTTGTTGGAAAAGCCGCGGTCGATCCAGACGGTCTTGTAGTGCTCGGTCGTCAGACCAACCACGTCCCGCCCCAGCGGGCCGAACAGTGGGTTCAACACGTTCAGAACGGCCGGCAAGATCACGAAAAACACCAACAGAAAACCCATCACCAAAGCCAAACCGCCGATGATCCAGCCGAACCAGGCCTGACCCGGCTTGGTGTAGGTTCTGACCATCGAGGGCAGTGTCTTGGTCGTCGCAATCACCGCGACCCAAATGGTGACGATGCCGAGGATGATGTCGAGGATGGAAAGGCCTTCCCCGGTCGCAAGAGTCGCTGGACCGAAGATCACGTTCAGCGCGTTGCTGTCGAATGCGTCCACGGGTGATTTGAAGCTCATCACCGCGATCCAGAAGATCGGGAAGGCCGCCACGAGGCACCAGAACGCCAGAAACAGGTTCGACGACAGGCGCAGGCCGAGCGGTTGGCGAAGGGCGCGCGAGGACATATCAGTGACCTCCCTTGTGGTCGCGCCATGTCCGGCGCAGCGGTGCGATGAGAAGGATGACGATGCCGACCATGGTCAGCATGGCGCTGGCCGAAGCCCGGCTGATCGAACGGTTGCCCGCCTGATCCGGCACGAGGAAGTCATAGGTCAGCCATTGCAGCGAGATGACGTAGCCCTGGCTCGAGAAGCCGACGATTTCTTCGAACACCCGGTAGGAGTCCATCAGGTGGATCATCGACACGAAGATGATCAGCGGCATCAGGTGCGGGATGACGATGTATTTCAGGCGCTGCCAACGGCTTGCGCCGTCGATCACCGCACTTTCAAGGCTGTCCTGGTTCACGGTCTGAAGACCGGCGTAGAACACGATCGCGGCAAAGGGTGCGACATGCCAGACGCGGTACAGCATCATCAGCAACTCGATCGTCCAGGCCTGCGCGAACAGCGCGATGTCGCGGTTCAGCCACCATTCCAGCAGGGCCGTGAGGATACCGTCGCCGCGAAACAGCCAGTTGATCGAAAGGGCCCCGATGACCGGCGTGATGATGAAGGGCAGGAGCGACACAAAGATCACCGGACCACGTATTGCCGATGCAGCATTGTTGATCACGATGGCGATCAGCAGCCCGGTACCGATCACCAAGGGCAGAGTGATCAAGGTAAAGGTCAACGTAAAGCGCAGCGCCTTCCAGAAATTGATCGTGGACAGCACGCTCCAGCTGCCTTCGCTGATCGCGCGCCAGGCGCGTTCAGGCTCCAGCACGTTGCGATAGCTTTCCAGCCCGACAAACTGGGTCTGTGTGATGATCTCGCCCTCTTCGTCCAGCCTCGGAATGGACTTTTCCTCGGTCACGCAGGTCTGGGTCAGGAAGCCCGGCGTGCAGGTCTCGACCTCGACCGTCTCATAGATGGGCTGGGTGACGTAGAAGCTCTGCTTGAACACGCTGACCAGCGGGAAAGCGATAAAGAGAAGCATCATAAAGACAGAGGGGCCGACAAAGGCGGCAAATGTCCGGAAATTCATGGCTCTGCCTTTCTTATGGTTCTCGTTGGATTGGGTGCGGGAGGGTCGAGGCCCTCCCGCGGCAGGATCAGTTGTTGACCAGTCCGGCCTCTTTCGCGGCGGTCAGATAGTCCGCCTCGATGTCTGCCAGCGTGGTCTGTGCGTCCTTGGCGCCGGTCAGATAATCGGCCAGGCCATTGCCAAGCGCTGTGTGCATGATCCCCATCGGGCCAGATGCGGGATAGGCTTTGGCGCCGGCTTCTGCCGAAGCGGCTGCACCTGCGGCCAGATCACCGGGCTTGTAGGCAGGGTTCAGCCAGACGGCGGCGTTGTTGTTGGCCTCGACCATTTCTGCGTCCATGCCTTCCAGCGCCACGCGGAATGCGGCATCGGCTTCCTCGTCGCTCATGTTCGAGGCAAGAACGATGCCGTCCCACCAGATCGTGGTTGCCGGAGCGGCCGAGCCCATCGGAGCGGCCGCCATGACGACCTTGCCGACGACCTGGCTTTCGGCCTCATCGTTCATTGCAGCAGCGCGGCTGGCCCACAGGTTGGCCATGGCGATCTTGCCCTGTTGGAACTGCTGCTGAACGTATGTGGAATCCGACACCAGATACTCGGGGTCCATGTATTCGGTCATGGCCTTGAGCGTCTCCAGAGCCTTCACGCCCTGATCGTTGTTGATCGCAGGCATGTTGCCGTCAGCAAAGAACTCACCGCCTTCGCCCAGGTACATGTTCACGAATTCCTGACCCAGGTTCCATCCGGTCTTGAAGGTGCCGCCGATGGGGTAATCCATGACGCCGGCCTCTTTGACCTTGGCTGCAGCGGCCAGAACATCGTCATAGGTCTTGGGCTCTTCGATCCCCAGATCGGCCAGAACGTCGCTGCGGTACATCAGGTGCTGGGCGTTCACCATCATGGCGATCGCCATGGTTTGGCCGTCCACCTTGATCAGCTGGTTCGGCAGCAGGTCCTGGCCATATTTCGCGACCAGATCATCCAGCGGACGAATGGTGCCTGCGTTCAGCAACGGCACCAGCGTTGCGTTCGACACGCCGCCGATCTGGTACAGAGCCGGATCCGCCGCAAAGGCTTCGGGCTGCTTCTCGCGGAACTCCTGGTCCAGCGATGCGCCGAAATTGCCGCACTCGGCCATCGCGTCGGTGACGGCCTTCCAGGCTTCGAACCCGGCGGACAGTGATTTGAGCGGAACGGTGTTCTCGAACGAACACGCCGCCCATGCAGTGCTGGTCACCATGGTCATGGCGCCTGCCATCAGAATTGTCTTGAGTTTCATGCGTTTCTCCCTGTCAGGATCGGTCCGTCGTCGACGTCCGGACCGTTGGTTGGCCCTTTCGGGCTTTGGTTGGGGTCAGCCCCCGATCCGCGCACCGCTCTCTGCTTCGAACAGGTGACAGATTTCTTTCGGCACCGAGAACGAGACCATCTCGCCTATTTCGGCGCGGAATGCTTTGTCGGCTTTGACCGAGACCAGTGCGCCGCCGACCCGGACCGAAATCATGGTGGCGTCACCCAGCAGCTCGAGCGTGTAGATCGGGGCAGTGATCTGGCCCTGACCTTCGGCCAGTGTCGCATCCTCGGCGCGGAACCCCAAGGTCAGCGGGCCATCAGCAACATCCAGTCCCGGGATTTCGACACCCTTGGTCCGGAAAACGCCGCCCTCGACGTGACCATCCATCAGGTTCATGGCGGGCGAGCCGATGAAGCTGGCGACGAAAGTGTTGGCCGGGCGGTCGTAGATCTCGGTCGGGCTGCCAACCTGTTGCACGATGCCCTTTTTCATCACCACGACACGGTCGGCCAAGGTCATCGCCTCGATCTGGTCATGGGTAACATAGATCGTGGTGACGGCCAGTTCGTGGCTGAGATTCTTGATCTGGGCGCGGGTGGATACACGCAGCTTGGCATCCAGGTTGGACAGTGGCTCATCCATCAGGAACACGTTCGGTTCGCGCACGATCGCGCGGGCCAGGGCGACCCGCTGGCGCTGACCGCCCGACAGTTCAGCCGGCTTGCGATGCAGAAAATCGTCCAGTTCGACCATGGCGCTGGCGCGGCGCACCTTCTCGTCATGGGTCGCGGGGTCGATCCCGCGGACCTTCAGCGGAAAGCGTATATTTTCATAGACGTTCATGTTGGGGTAGAGGGCATAGCTCTGGAACACCATCGCCACGTCGCGGTCCTTGGGCTCAAGATCGTTGACCACCTTGCCATCGATCAGGATGTCGCCCTCGGTTACGTCCTCAAGCCCCGCGATCATGCGCATTGTCGTGGTCTTGCCGCAGCCGGACGGGCCAAGCAGAACCAGAAACTCGCGATCGGCAATCGTCAGATCGAAGTTGTGAACCCCAACAAACGATCCCCATCGCTTGCCGACATTGCGCAGTTGAATTTCCGCCATGAAGCCCCCCGGGAAGGAATCGTTTTGCATACGTTTGCAAAAGGGTATTCTTGGTTTACCAATTCTGGCAAGACATTTTTGCATACGTATGCAAATATGCCGGAAATCAGTGATTCACCCCCAGGCAACAACAGGCGCAAGATGCTGCAAAACAATGAAAAACAGATGAGCTTTCAAAAAGAGAAAGATCTGGTGAAGGCGTTCTATGAGGACCTGCAGTTGGCCACCATCGACAAGCTAGCAGATGTCCTGGGGCGATTCTGTGCGCCGAATCTGCTGTGGCGCGGCTTTCACCCGTTCGGTCAGATTTCGGGGGTCCACGACGTAGCGGAAAACTTCTGGGCCCCGCTGCGAACCAGCCTCAAACGCATGCAACGGCGTCAGGACATATTCTTCGCGGGGTGCAACTCGCTGACCGACGAGCGCGAGGTCTGGGTGGTTTCCATGGGCCATCTGATGGGTCTGTTCGACCACTCCTGGTTGGGCATTCGACCGACAGGCAAAATGGCATTCCTGCGCTATTGCGAGTTCAACAAGGTGCAAGACGGCAAGATCGTCGAGACCGCGATGTATTTCGATATCCCGCATCTGATGGTGCAGGCCGGTCAGAACCCGTTTCCGCCCCAGACCGCTGCCCATCTTGTACAGCCCGGGCCCCTGACACACGACGGTATCCTTGGTACGGATCAACCCGCCGAAGAAGGGGAGCAGACTCTGGCGCTGATCAACGCCATGATTTCTGACCTGGGCCAGTGGAAAAGTGGCCTGACCCTGAGCGAAGAGCTGAGCCGCACCTGGCATGACGACATGATCTGGTGGGGGCCCGAGGGAATTGGCGCCACCTACACGATTGATCGGTATGGCAAGCAACATGCCGGTCCTTTCCGCGCGGCATTCGCCGAGCGGTCAAAGACCAAACATGTCTGCCGGCTGGCCGAAGGTCACTACGGCGGGTTTTTCGGCTGGCCGAACTTCACGGCTGTTCCGACCGGAGGGTTCATGGGCATGCCCGCGACCCAAACGCCCGGTGAGTTTCGGGTGATCGACATCTATCGCCGCGCAGGCGACAAGCTGGCCGAGAACTGGATCTTCATCGACCTTCTGCATTTCTGGAAACAGCAGGGCGTGGACATACTGGAAAGAACCACGGGCATCGGTTCGGCGCAGGTGTAGCCCGAGTGGCGGAATGGATGCCATGGGAGGGGATTTGGTGGAGCCTAGGGGAGTCGAACCCCTGACCTCTTGCATGCCATGCAAGCGCTCTCCCAACTGAGCTAAGGCCCCTTTCCGGTACCGCCTGTGCGGTGGACGGACGTTTATGAAACGACGTACGCGAGCGCAAGACCAAAAAATCGGATTCGGTGAAAAAAGATGCGCGGCGCACGGGGTGCATCGGGGCGCGGGGCAGCCTGCGCCGCCCCGGCCGGATCACGAGTCTTCGTCTTCCGACGCGACGTCGGTGATGTCGTCCAACGAGACGTTGTCCTCGTCGTCGTCCTCAAGCAGATCGTCGTCCAGATCGACATCGACTGCGTCATCATCGTCCAGCAGCTCTTCATCGGACGAGGCTTCGCGCGCCTTGACCGACGCTGCATCTTCGGCGTCGGCTGCGATCATCCGGCTTTTGCCGGTTTCCAATTCCACGATCTCGCCGGTGTAGGGGCTGATGATCGGGTCCTTGTTCAGGTCATAAAACCGCTTGCCAGTGGTCGGACAAACGCGCTTTACGCCCCATTCTTCCTTGGGCATGTCAATTCCCCTTGATATCAGGTGAGTCGTATCAACGATTCAGGTCACCTGCCACATGCGGCGGGTACTGTCAAAGCCTTTGCGCCAAGGAGATCGCACCATGGGGCGACATTCATTGCCCGGACAGCCTCCCGTTGCGCTGACCTTGCGCAAATCGGCGCGGGCACGCCGCATAAGCCTGCGGATTTCCCAGTTGGATGGCCGGGTTACGTTGACTTATCCGCAGGGTGTGTCCGAATCCGAGGCGATCGGCTTTGCGCGCTCAAAGGAGGACTGGATCCGCCAGCATCTGGGCGCGCGGCCCGTTCCGGCGTCAGTCGGCTTCGGGGAAACCCTGCCGGTCGAAGGTGTCCCAAGGCGAATCGTGCCGGCGGAGGGGCGCCGGGTCAGATTGCACGCCGATCAGGTTGCGGTGCCCGAAGGGGCCGAGGCGCGGCGCCTCGCCCGCTTTTTGAAAGAGCTGGCGCGTGATCGCTTGACCGAAGCCTGCGACGACTATGCGGCCATGCTGGGGCGGGGCTACTCCAGTCTGACGATGCGCGATACACGGTCGCGGTGGGGGTCGTGCAGTGCATCGGGAGGGTTGATGTTTTCGTGGCGGCTGATTCTGGCGCCCCCCGAAATCCTGCACTATGTCGCGGCTCATGAGGTCGCGCATCTGGCCGAGATGAACCATTCGGCGGCGTTCTGGGCGCAGGTCGAGCGGCTGTTCGGGCCGTACAAAGCGGCCCGGCGCTGGCTGCGCGACAATGGGGCCGAACTGCACCGTTACAGGTTCGATGAGCCCGCCGGTTGACGTCGCGGGGATTTGTGATCACATGAGGGGATGTTGACCACCCGCAGTTCCGACTCCCAGATCGCGACCCATGATCAGGTATACCGCGCCCTGCGGTCTCGAATCATGCATGGAGAAATCCCGCCCGGTCAGGCGCTGACGTTGCGCGGCATCGGCAAGGAGTTCGGTGTGTCCATGACGCCGGCGCGCGAAGCCGTGCGCCGTCTGGCCGCCGAAGGGGCGCTGTTTCTGTCCAATTCGGGTCGAGTCTCCACGCCCGAACTCAGCAACGACCGGATCGAAGAATTGGCCGCGCTGCGGGCCCTGCTGGAAGTCGAGCTGGCCAGCCGTGCGCTGCCTCGGGCGCATATGGCTCTGATCGACCGGTTGCAGAGCATCAACATGACCGTGGCCGAAATGGTGACCAAGCGCGATGCGGTCGGCTACATCCGAACGAACCTCGAGTTTCACCGCACGCTTTATCTGCGGGCGCAGGCTCCGGCCATGCTTGCGATGGCCGAAACAGTCTGGCTGCAGCTTGGTCCGACCATGCGGGCTCTTTATGGCCGCCTGCGACGGACCGAGCCGCCGCATTACCACAAGCTGATCATCGCCGCTCTGAAGGCGGGGGACGAACCGGGTTTGCGGTTGGCGGTGCGATCGGATGTGACCCAGGGTCTGCGCTTGCTGGTCAGCTGAGCGGGCCTTTGCTCAAAGTGTGAAATCCAAACGGGCGGCGGTTGCGAAGCTAGCCTCAAGGCATTTGCTGCGCTACGCTGCTGCCAACAACAAACAAGAGCAGATTTCAGCCATGATCAATCGACGGACATTCTCACTGGGCCTCGGTGCAGGTTTCCTGAGCGCCTGCGCGGGCGGGTCCGCGCCTACCGGAACAACCGCGTCGCGAATGCGGGCAGTGCCCAATGCCGGCTGGGATTCTTGGGTTGCAAGTTTCAAGGCGCGCGCGGCAGGGCAGGGTATTTCGCAAGCGACGATCGACCGGGCGTTTCAGGGGGCCGGTTACCTGCCAGATGTGATCGAACGCGACCGCAACCAGGTCGAATTCAAGCGCTCGCTCGAAGACTATCTGGCCATTGCCGCGTCAGACGAGCGGATCAGTACCGGCAAGCAGATGCTGCAACGCCACAACGCCACCCTCACGCAGATTGAGTCGCGCTATGGCGTGGACAAAGAGGTTGTGGTGGCGGTCTGGGGGCTGGAAAGCCGCTATGGGCAGCGGCGGGGCGATGTGCCCGTGATTTCGGCCCTTTCCACGCTGGCCTATGACGGGCGTCGCGGGGCGTTCTTCGAAAGCCAGCTGATTGCGGCGTTGAAGATCCTTCAGAACGGTGACACGTCGCCGGCGAACATGACCGGTAGCTGGGCCGGTGCCATGGGGCATACGCAATTCATCCCGACCTCGTATCTGGCTTACGCAGTGGATTTCACCGGAGACGGCCGACGCGACATCTGGTCCGACGATCCGACGGACTCGCTGGCTTCGACAGCTGCCTACCTGTCACGGGCGGGTTGGGTGCGGGGCCAGCCTTGGGGGGGTGAGGTCGGATCTGCAGCGGCAAATTCGGGCACACCGGTTGCAATTCTGCAGCCGCAGAAACCCGGGCCGCGCATAGCGGTGTTCCGCAATTTCCAGGTGATCAAACGCTACAACAACTCGGACAGCTACGCGATCGGGGTCGGGCACCTGTCCGATCGGATCGCCGGTGGCGCACCCTTTCAGGCGTCATTCGGGCCCGACGAAACCGGCTTGACGCTGGAAGATCGCAAAGAGTTGCAGCGGCGTCTGACTGCTGCCGGGTATGACACGCAAGGCGCTGATGGGGTGATTGGCAAGAATACCACCGCGGCCATAACCGCGTATCAGCAAGCCAAGGGCCTGCCCGTTACGGGCGTGCCCTCGGTCAGTTTGTTGCGCTCATTGGGGGGCTGACGGATCAGGCCGCCAGTCCTTTGGACCCCAGGTCCAGGAATTTCTGACGCCGGTCCTTGATCAGCGCGGCGGCATCCTTGCCGTTCAGATCCTTCAGCATCTTGGCGATCGCCTTGCCCACGGATTCGATCGTAGCCGGGCGGTCGCGATGCGCGCCACCTTTGGGTTCGGGGATGATCAGGTCGCAGACGCCCAACTTTTGAAGGTCCTGCGCGGTCAGGCGCAGCGCCTCGGCGGCCTCGCGCATTTTTTCTGCATCTTTCCAAAGGATCGACGCGCAACCCTCGGGCGAAATAACCGAATAGATCGAGTGCTCCAGCATCGCCACCCGGTTGGCCGTGGCAAATGCCACCGCGCCGCCCGAGCCGCCTTCGCCGATGATGACAGACACCAGCGGAACACCGATTTTCAGGCACATCTCGGTTGAACGGGCGATCGCTTCGGATTGCCCGCGTTCTTCCGCGCCCTTGCCCGGATACGCGCCGGCGGTATCCACCAAGGTGATCACCGGCAGACCAAACCGACCAGCCATTTCCATAAGGCGCACGGCTTTGCGATAGCCTTCGGGGCGTGCCATGCCGAAGTTGCGCTCGATCCGAGATTTGGTGTCCGAGCCTTTTTCATGCCCGATCACCATAACCGGCTGGTCGTTGAACCGTGCCAAGCCACCGATGACCGCCAGATCGTCGGCAAAATTGCGGTCACCAGCCAGCGGGGTGAATTCGGTGAACAGGGCCTCGACATAATCCTTGCAGTGCGGACGTTGGGGATGGCGGGCCACCTGGCATTTTCGCCAGGGCGTCAGGTCCTTGTACAACTCGTCCAGCAGCTTGGCCGCCTTGGCGTCCAGCGCGGCGGCTTCGTCCGCTACGTCCATCTCTTCGTTGGCGCGGGCCAGGGCGCGCAGCTCTTCGGCTTTGCCTTCAATCTCGGCCAGCGGTTTTTCGAAATCCAGATACTGGGTCATGACGCCTCTCAACGCGAAAGTTCTCCGCTATATGACCCGAGGTCGCCCCGGATGCAACTCGGCACCGCGTGTCGGGGCGCGTTTCCCCGCGCGTGGCGAAAAGGTACGCGGTCAGGCGACATCAGTCTGGCCACAGCACCGGGTACAAGGAAATCACCAGAAGAACCGCCATCGACCAGTTGAACACGGTCAGACGTCGCCGGTTGGTCAGCACGCGCGCCATCTGCTGGCCCAGAACCGTCCAGGTGCTGACAGATGGCAGATTCACGCAGCCGAATACAATGGCAACCAGCGCAATGGCTTGCAGGGTCTGGCCCGGGGCATAGGCGGTCGTCGCCGTCAACGCCATGGCCCAGGCTTTGGGGTTCACCCATTGAAACGCCGCCGCCTGCAGAAACGTCATGGGTCGTCCGGCGTGTCCCGGGCCCTTGGCAGGAGCCGCATTGGCAATTCGCCACGCGAGGAATAGCAGATAGGCCACCGACGCGATTTTGAGGATCACGTGGCTGACGGGATAGGCTTCGAACACCTGCACCAACCCTGCGCCGACCAACAAAACCATCAGCATGAAACCCAGGCCGATACCCAGCATATGGGGGATTGTCCGCCGGAACCCGAAATTCGCCCCTGAGGCCATGAGCATCAGATTGTTCGGTCCCGGCGTGATGGACGAGACAAAGGCAAAGGCGACCAGCGCAAGTAGAATGTCGTAAGTCATGGCGCAAAGATCGCCCAGGTTTGGTCAAATGAAATTGCGATTTCGCGCTCGATTACATAAAGCTTGCAACAAATGGCGAATATTGACCTCAAGAATCAGCAAATATTGCAAGAGCTGGCCAGGAATGGCCGGATCAGCAACCTTGAACTGGCGGACCGCGTAGGGCTTTCGCCGTCAGCCTGTCTGCGCCGGGTTCAAGAGCTTGAGCGGTCGGGCGTCATCAGCGGGTATCGCGCCGTTTTGAACCCTGCGGCGATGGGCGTCGGTTTCGTCGCCTATATTGGCGTCGGACTGGGTGAGCATACAAAGGCCGCCCAGGAAGGTTTTGAAAAAGCGGTGCAATTGGCGCCCGAAGTGGTCGAATGCCACAACATCACCGGTACGATCGAATACTTGCTGCGGGTGGAATGCGCCGACCTCTCGGCCTACAAGACCTTCCATACCGACGTATTGGGCACCTTGCCCCATGTCACCTCGATCACGTCCTACGTGGTCATGGGATCCCCGAAAGACCTGCGGGCCTGAGCTTGAGCCCACTGCCGCAAGGACCTTGCAGGCATATGTATCCCGGAATATCGTCAGCCTGAAAGCGCCAGAAATTCGGCACCAGATCGAACAGGGCGCGATGTCAGGGAGACACGATCATGAGTTTTGTTCGGACAGGCGCATTGGCGACCGTGATGGCGATTGTCGCCGGTGCCGCATTTGCCGCGCCTTTGAAATTGCAGCCCGCCAACCCGCAGCCCAATCCCAAGGCGGGGTTGAACGTGAAATATGTGGGGCAGGGTACTCAGAGAAAGATCCGCGATCTGAGCCAGGCCAAAAGCGTGTTGTCCAAGGCCAAGCCGGGCAAGCCACTGCGCGGGTTGGACTATGCCGACACCAACAAGGGCGAGCCGGTTTTGACATTCACGGACCCCTACAATGTTGCCGCTGAAATCACCGGGTACATGCGCTTTGATTCTCCGGGCATTTACGAGCTTGAAACCTGGTCCAATGACGGGATCGAGGCCTATGTCGGTGGCCAGCAGATTGGCCGGGTCACTGGGATCCAGGGGTGTGAAGCCAACCAGCGCACCGAGGTCGAAGTTCCAAAGGCGGGCTGGTACCCTCTGAAGATCATCTATTTCCAGAAGCTGGGAACGTCCTGCCTGATGATGAAATCCGGCAAGCAGGGTGAGAAGTTTACCTGGACCCCAAACAACGTGTTCGGCCGCTGAGGCCAACCGAAGTCAGGAAAAGGCGCACAAAACGAGCGCCTTTTCTCATAATTCCCCATCAGCCGTTCGCGGCGATCAGTTCGGCCTGCGCCACGATCACCTCGGCCTGTTTGATCGAGGCGATGTCGACCAACCGCCCCTTGAAGACGGTGGCGCCTTCGCCATTGGCCTTGGCTTGCTCCATCGCGGCAAGGATTTCGCGCGCTTCGGCCACCGCCTCGTCCGACGGGGTGAAGACTTGATTGGCCAGCGCGATCTGCTTGGGGTGGATCGCCCATTTGCCGACCATGCCCAGCGTGGCCGAACGGCGCGCCTGCGCGATATAGCCTTCGTCGTCCGAGAAGTCGCCGAACGGACCGTCGACCGGCAGCACCCCATGGGTGCGGCAGGCGGCCACGATGGCAGCCTGTGCCCAGTGCCACGGGTCCGACCAGTATTTCTGTCCCTCGCGCAGCATGTAGTAGTTTTCTTGCGTGCCGCCGATTCCCGTGGTCTGCATCCCCATCGAGGCGGCGAAATCGGCCGCGCCCAGGCTCATGGCCTGCAGGCGTGGAGAGGAGGCCGCGATGTCCTCGACATGGGCGATGCCGGCGGCGGATTCGATGATGACTTCAAAGCTGATGGGCTTGGTGCGGCCCTTCGCGCGTTCGATCGCAGTGACCAGAGCGTCAACCGCATAGACATCCTCGGCGCAGCCCACCTTGGGGATCATGATCTGATCCAGCCGGTCGCCGGCCTGTTCCAGCAGGTCAACGACATCGCGGTACCAATAGGGCGTATCCAGCCCGTTGATCCGCACCGACATGTACTTGTTTCCCCAGTCCACGGTGTTCAGCGCCTCGATCACATTGGCGCGGGCGGTGTCCTTGTCGGACGGGGCCACCGAATCTTCGAGGTCGAGGTTGATCACGTCCGCGGCCGAGGCGGCCATCTTGGGGAACAGCTTGGTGTTGGAACCGGGGCCGAACAGCTGACAGCGGTTTGGTCGCGCCGGGGCGGCGGGTTGGATACGAAAGCTCATCGGCACCTCGTTGGGTAATGAAATTGCGATTTCAGTTGGTAATTGGGTATTAAATTGCGCGACCCTGCGCAAGCCTGATTGTGCAGTTGCGGCAATGCTGTTGCAGAAAGCTGTGCGCAACCCCCGGAACGCGGCGGTCAAAGTTTCATCGTTTTGAAAGTTTCGAAGCTTTTTGCGCCGCGCGGGGGAATCTTGCAAAATTCTCCGGCCGAGGTGCGGGAGGTCGGAGGAAAACGAGAAACGCTCGTTGACGGCCTTCAATAGGTTGGGGCGGAAGAAAAGGAGAGCGCGCGATGATCGAGACACCGTATCTGCTGTTTTTGGGCGATGCCCCCGACCAACTGGCCGCCAAGGTCGCGATCGGCATTCGGGATTGGCGCCCGGAAAACGCCGTGGGTCAGCTACGGATGGAAGGCTGCAAGGCCGATCTGGGCCTGACCGACATGACCCTGGGCGAAGGCAAGGCCGCCGGCGCCAAGACGCTGGTGATCGGTGTCGCGAACCGCGGTGGCGTCATCAGCCAGGCCTGGAAAGAGGTCCTGATCGCCGCGCTGGAAATGGGCTATGACCTGGCCTCGGGCCTGCACAACCTTCTGCGCGACGAAGGCGATTTGGTGGCCGCGGCCCAGACCCATGGATGCACCCTGCATGACGTTCGTGTGCCCACGGTGGGTTATCCGATCGCCAACGGGCGCAAGCGCAGCGGCAAGCGCTGTCTGGCGGTGGGCACCGATTGTTCGGTAGGCAAGATGTACACGGCCATGTCGATGGATGCCGAGATGCGCAAGCGCGGCATGAAATCGACCTTCCGCGCCACCGGCCAGACCGGCATTCTGATCACCGGGCAGGGCGTTCCGCTGGACGCCGTGGTGGCCGATTTCATGGCCGGTTCCGTTGAATACCTGACGCCCGAGAACGATCCCGATCACTGGGATCACATCGAGGGGCAGGGATCGCTGTTCCATGTCTCGTATTCCGGCGTGACCATGGCTTTGATCCATGGCGGTCAGCCGGATGCTCTGGTTCTGTGCCACGAGCCGACCCGCACCCATATGCGCGGTCTGCCGGAATATTCCCTGCCGTCGCTGGAGCAGCTGCGCGACACGGCCCTGCCTTTGGCGCGCCTCGCCAACCCCGCCTGCCAGGTTGCGGGTGTTTCGATCAACACACAGCACCTGAGCGAGGAGGACGCGAAAGCCTACATCGCCAAGGTCGAGGCCGAGATGGGCCTGCCGACCACGGATCCGTACCGGTTCGGCGCGGGCAAGCTGGTGGACGCGCTGGCCGCGATGTGATCCAACCGGGGCGCCGATGGCGGGGATACCTGCCTCCGGCGCTGGAAACTGCAAAGACAGAGGAGTGGGCGCGTGCAGATCGACGTCTCTCGTGATGTGTTCCGGCTGGCGCAGGTGTTCACCATCTCGCGCGGGTCGCGGACCGAGGCCAAGGTACTGACGGTGCGCTTGACGGATGGGGCGCATCAGGGCTGGGGCGAATGTGTGCCTTATGCCCGGTATGACGAATCGCTGGAATCGGTCGAAGCCGAGATCCGTGGTTTGCCCAACACGTTCACGCGCCAGTCGCTGATGGACCTGCTGCCCGCCGGTGCCGCGCGCAATGCGGTGGATTGCGCCCTGTGGGACCTTGAGGCCAAGCGGGCGGGCAAGCGCGCCTGGGAACTGGCCGGCCTGCCCGCGCCCAAGCCCGAGATCACCGCCTATACCTTGTCGCTGGACACGCCCGACGCCATGCGGGCGCAGGCGGCGAAGAACGCGCATCGTCCGCTGTTGAAGATCAAGCTGGGCACGCCCGACGACATGCTGCGGCTCGAGGCCGTGCGGGCCGGGGCGCCCGATGCCCGGATCATCGTGGATGCCAACGAGGGCTGGTCGGCCGAGGTCTATGCCGATCTGGCGCCGCATCTGGTGCGGCTGGGCGTCGCGCTGGTCGAACAACCACTGCCAGCTGGAGATGATGAGGCACTGATCGGGCTGGAGCGCCCGGTGCCGGTCTGCGCCGACGAGAGCTGCCACGATCGCGCAAGCCTGCCCGGTCTGAAGGGCAAATATGACGTGATCAACATCAAGCTGGACAAGACCGGCGGTCTGACCGAGGCGCTGGAACTGCGCCGCGGGGCGCAGGCCGAGGGCTATGGCATCATGGTGGGTTGCATGGTTGGCAGCTCTTTGGCGATGGCGCCTGCGACACTGGTGGCGCAGGGCGCGCTGGTGACGGACCTTGACGGCCCGCTTCTGTTGGCCGAAGACCGCGACACCCCGCTGGTTTTCGACGCGGCCGGAGTACACCCGCCGCAGGCGGCGCTCTGGGGGTGACGCGCTGAGGCGAGGAATGGGCGCAGCCCAAGGACGAGAAGGATATGACATGACCCGCACCGTTTACGTGAACGGCGAATACCTGCCCGAGACCGAAGCTAAGGTCTCGATCTTCGACCGAGGCTTTCTGATGGCGGATGCCGTCTATGAGGTGACCAGCGTGCTGGACGGCAAGCTGATCGATTTCGAGGGTCACGCGGTGCGCCTGAAGCGGTCTCTGGACGAATTGCAGATGGCCGAGCCCTGCAGCAAGGACGAGCTGCTCGAAATCCACCGCAAGCTGGTCGAGCTGAACAGCATCACCGAGGGGCTGGTCTATCTGCAGGTCACCCGCGGCAGCGACGGCGACCGCGATTTCGTCTTCCCCTCGGCTGACACCAAACCGACGCTGGTTCTGTTCACCCAGAACAAGCCCGGGCTGGCGGATAACCCGGCGGCGAAGAAAGGGGCCAAGATCCTCTCGATCGAGGATATCCGCTGGGGCCGCCGCGACATCAAGACGGTGCAACTGTTGTACCCCTCCATGGGCAAGATGATGGCCAAGGCCGCAGGGTGCGATGATGCCTGGATGATCGAAGACGGGTACGTGACCGAGGGCACCAGCAACAACGCCTATATCGTCAAGAACGGCAAAATCATCACCCGCCCGCTGTCGAACGACATCCTCCACGGGATCACCCGCAAGGCGGTGCTGCGCATGGCGGCCGAGGCGCAGATGGAAGTCGAGGAACGCCTGTTCACCATCGACGAAGCAAAAGAGGCCGACGAGGCCTTCACCACTTCGGCCAGCGCTTTCGTAATGCCGGTGGTCGAGATTGACGGCGTTGCACTGGGCGACGGTACGCCGGGCCCGATCGCCACGCGCCTGCGCGAGATCTATCTGGACGAAAGCCTGAAGGCAGCGATCTGAATTCAAAGGCCCGCCGATCTGGCGGGCCCTTTCGTTATGGTGTCAGTCTTTTTTGCCCACGTTCTCTTCGAACGCGACCTTGAAGGCGGCCTGTTTTTCGGGGCTGGCCGCGGTCTGGTATGTGGATTTCCACTCATCCATGGTCATGCCATAGAAAATTTCGCGGGCTTCGCCCTTGCCCATTTCGATGCCTTTTTCATTGGCGGCCTCCTGATACCACCGCGCCAGGCAGTTTCGGCAGAACCCGGCGAGGTTCATCATGTCGATGTTCTGAACGTCGGTGCGGTCTTGCATAAGGTGTTTCTGCAGACGGCGGAAAGCGGCGGCCTGAAGTTCGATCTCGGTCTGGGGGTCCATGGTCGGGCTCCGGTTCGTGGGATTTGACCCAGACCTAGCAAGCCCGGGGCCATTGCACAACGCGCGCCGGTTCAGACCAGCTTGAGGGCAATCCAGGGCATCAGGCAGAAGATCAGGGTCAGGATCTTGTAGTTCGCCAGATACTTGAAATAGGCCTTTCTGACCTCGGCCTTTTCCATCTGGAACATGCGGCCGTGAATGGAGGCGATGCGGTCCTGCAGGGCCACCACCATCAGGGTCGACAGCAGCAGAACCGCAAAGTTCAGAACGGTCATCCAGCCAAAAAAGGCTGTCAGGGTTTCAGGTGTCATGACGGCCTCCTTTCACCCCAAAAAATGGGGTCCGCCCGTGCGCCGTGCAAGAGTACGGGCGTCGTTTGGTCGCGGATTTTTCCAGCGTTACAGCCCGCTTGCAGCCAGCGCATCCTGCAGGATCGGCGCCAGCCGCTCGGCCCAGGAGCGCTGCCCGGCATGATCGGCGATCAGGTCGTTGCGCAGCTCGATCAGTGCGTTGGGGCGGCCAAAAGCGGTGGCGTGCCGGTCGATCGCATCCCCCGGCAGCACGCCGGTATAGGGTTCGTTGACGCCGACGCACAAATCCTCCTCGGCCCGCAGCCGATCGATCAGCGGGGCTGAGAACCGTTCGTCCGCAGTGTGCAGGATGCCGACATGCCAGGGGCGCGGCGGGCGGCCCCGCAATTGGCGCGTGAAGGAATGCATCGAGACGATCACCGCATGGGGAAGGGCGGCCATCTTGGCCAGCGCCTCGTGATAGGGGCGATAGCACAGGTTCAGGCGCCGTTCGCGCTCGGCGGCGTCGGCATGACGGTTGGCCGGGATGATCGACCCGTCATACAGCTTCATCAGAAGGGTCGGGTCGTCCTCGCCCCGGTTCGGGTCGATCACCAACCGCGAGAAATTGGCCGCGATCACCGGCGCGTTCAGGATCTCGCCCAGATGTTTCGACACCTCGTAAGCGCCCACGTCATAGGCGATGTGGCGCTCCATGTCCTCGCGCGGGAGGCCAAGGTCGCCGCCGTTGATCTGCGGCGGTACGGTGTTGGTGGCATGGTCGCACGTGATCAGCCAGCGGGACGGGCGATCCGCCCCGTGCACATAAAACGGAGTGTATGTCATGAGCCTGTCATCTAGTTTGCCGCAGGTGTAGGACAGTTGCCTCGGAAAGGGAATTGCGCAATAAGCAAACCGACCATTGTTTGCGGTAACATTCGACCATCAAGGAGAGCAAGATCGATGCGACGCCTGAGAAATGTGAAAATCGTGGCGACGCTGGGCCCGGCGTCCAACGACTATGATATGATCCGTGCTCTGCACGAGGCCGGTGCCGATGTTTTCCGCCTGAACATGAGCCATGGCAGCCACGACGAAATCCGTGAACGCCACCGGATCATCCGTCAGATCGAAAAGGATCTCGACAGTCCGATCGCCATTCTGGCGGACCTTCAGGGCCCGAAACTGCGGGTCGGTGTGTTTGCGAATGATGCAGAAGACCTGGTCGAAGGTGCCGCGTTCCGCCTGGATCTGGATGAAACTCCGGGCGATGTCAGCCGGGTCTGCCTGCCGCATCCCGAGATTTTTCAGGCTTTGGAAGCCGGGGCGCATCTTCTGGTCAACGACGGCAAGATCCGCCTTGTGGTTGAGAAATGCGGCCCCGATTTCGCAGATTGCAAAGTTGAAATCGGCGGGACCATCTCGAACCGCAAAGGTGTGAACGTGCCTGACGTAGTGCTGCCGCTGGCAGCTCTGTCGGAGAAGGACCGGGACGATCTGGAGTTCGTTTGCCAGCTGGGTGTCGACTGGCTTGCGCTGAGCTTCGTGCAGCGGGCCAAGGACGTGTACGAAGCGCGCGCCCTGGCCGATGGCCGCGCCGCCATTCTGTCCAAGATTGAAAAACCCGCCGCGGTCGAGGCGTTCGACGAAATTCTCGACGCATCGGACGGCATCATGGTCGCCCGTGGCGATCTGGGGGTCGAACTCCCGGTCTCGGCCGTGCCTCCGATTCAAAAGCGACTGGTCCGCAAGTGCCGCGCCGCCGCAAAACCGGTGATCGTTGCGACCCAGATGCTGGAAAGCATGATCGAAAGCCCGATGCCCACCCGCGCCGAAGTGTCGGACGTCGCCACCGCCATCTATGAGGGAACCGACGCCATCATGCTGAGCGCCGAGTCGGCCGCGGGCTCGTATCCGATCGAGGCCGTTCAGACCATGAACAAGGTCGCGATCGAGGTTGAAGCCGACCCAACATACAAACAGATCATCGACGCCTCGCGCCAGACCAAGGGAACGACCGTTGCCGACGGCATCGTGGCCGCGGCCCGTGAAATTGCCGAAAAGACCGACATCAAGGCGATCTGCTGCTTTACCCAAAGCGGCACCACCGCGCTGCTCACCGCCCGCGAGCGTCCCGGTGTCCCGATCATCGCCATGACGTCGCTGCGGGGAACCGCGCGGCGTCTGTGCCTCAGCTGGGGCTGTCACTGCGTGATGACGCCCGAGCTCGAGCGGTTCAAAAGCGCCGTGGTCAATGCGGCGCGCGCCGCGCGTGCCAGCGGATTTGCCGGCGCCTCGGATCAGATCGTGGTGACCGCCGGTGTTCCGTTCAACGTGCCAGGCTCGACAAACATCCTGCGCGTCGCCCCCTGCGACGAGCGTCTGATCTACTCGACGGATCCCGAATAGGATCAGCCACCCGGTCCGCCGGGTCTTGCTTTGGCGCCGACAGGTTCTTTTACGGTTTCCATCACCGTGAAAGAGCTTGTCTGGTGTATCCCCGGAAGCTTGTTGATCTTGTCGCCCAAAACCGTTCGGAAATGCGCGATGTCGCGTGTCCGCACGGTCAGCATGTAGTCGAATGATCCGGCGACCATCAGGCAGGTTTCGATTTCAGGTACCCGTCGCACGGCCTCGTTGAAACGATCCAGCGAGTGTTCGGCTGTGGCCGTCAGCGAAACCTGCACCACCGTCAAGTGCCCCAGCCCCAGCCTCTCTTTGTCGATCACCGCGCTGTAGCCGGTGATGTACCCGCTCTTTTCCAGCCGTTTCACCCGCTCGGAACACGGCGTGTTGGTCAGGTTTACTCGGGCCGCCAGTTCGACTATTGGCAGGCGTCCATTGGCCTCAAGCTCGGCCAATATCCGTTGATCGATCTTATCCAAATCCCTGTCCATCAGGCAATTTCCCTGCGATTTTGAGGCCTGGCGGCATATTTTCCTGAAAATAGCCCGAAAAAATCTCCTTTTCCTAGTGATTTTTCCTGATACTTGACCGAAGGGCAGTCTTGTAAAACGAGTTCCAGGTTCCGGCTGCCCTGCCGGGGGCACGGGCCCCGGCCAAATCAACAAAAACGGAGGAACGAGATGACAACGAAAATTGTCATAGGACTGGACGGGACAGAGACCGGGGATCGCGCGGTCGGCTTTGCCAAGGATCTGGCAAGTCGGATTGGATCGTGTGAACTGCTGGTTGCCTATGTCATCGAATGGTCGCCCTATACTTTCCAGACTCCCGAGGAGAACGCCTTGCGGCACAAGCGGCGCGAGGAGGAGATCGCGCTTGCCACCAGCCGCGTGGTGGAACCCGCCGTCGAGGCCCTGAAGGCCGCAGGCTTCAGCGCCCGCGGTATTGTCCGCCATGGCGATGTGGCCGAAACGCTGAACGCGATCACGGTCGAAAACGGCGGATCGCAGATCGTCGTGGGACGATCCTCGGCTGACGGCATCAAAAAGCGAATCTTCGGCAGTTCGACCCAGAATTTGGTCATGCATGCCGACGTTCCGGTCACAGTCGTGAACTGACGGGAGGAGCAGACATGAAATCGATCAAAACCCTGGGTCTGTCGGGTGCGGCCGCGGCCCTGCTGGCTAACCCCGCATTTGCGCAGGAGGCCCCCGGTCTGGATGAAAAGATCAACCAGACCTTCGCGAATCTGACGGGCCCCTTCGTCAGCTTCATCTTCGCACCTTTTCCGGGGACGAGCTTTCCCTGGATCGTGATGTGGCTGGTCGTGGCCGCGACGGTGTTCACGCTGTATTTCGCCTTTGTGCAGATGCGGTTCTTCAGTCATGCGATCAGCTTGGTCAAAGGTGACTATTCCGACCCCAACGATGCGGGCGAGGTCAGTCACTTCCAGGCGCTGGCAACGGCCCTGTCCGGTACGGTCGGCCTGGGCAACATCGCGGGCGTCGCCGTAGCAGTCGGCATCGGCGGCCCCGGTGCGACCTTCTGGATGATCCTCGCCGGCCTTCTGGGCATGGCTTCGAAATTCACCGAATGTACGCTGGGTGTGAAGTACCGCAACGAGTACGAAGACGGCACCGTTTCGGGCGGCCCGATGTACTACATGTCCAAGGGCTTTGCCGAGCTGGGTCTGCCCGGCGGCAAGATCCTGGCGGTCTTGTTCTCGATCTTCTGTATCCTTGGCGCGCTGGGCGGGGGCAACATGTTCCAAGCCAACCAGGCGCACCAGCAGATCGCGGGCATCGTCGGTGACTATCCCGGTTGGATCACCGGCCTGGTCTTCGCGGCCGTGGTGTTCATGGTCATCGTGGGCGGCCTGAAGTCGATCGCCCGCGTGACCGAGAAGGTCGTGCCGTTCATGGGCATCCTGTATGTCGCCACTGCTCTGGTCATCATCATCATGAACGCCGACATGATCGGCTGGGCCTTCGGTCAGATCTTCGCTGGTGCCTTCACCGGTCTGGGTGTCGCCGGCGGCATGGTCGGTGCTCTGATTCAGGGCTTCAAGCGCGCCGCATTCTCGAACGAGGCAGGCGTTGGCTCGGCTGCCATTGCGCACTCGGCCGTCCGCACCAAGGAACCGATCACCGAGGGCTTTGTTTCGCTGCTTGAGCCGTTCATCGACACCGTGGTGATCTGCACCATGACCGCGCTGGTGATCATCATCACCCAGCAGCTGGTGATCGACCCGGCAACCGGCCTGTACGTACTGAACGAAGCCGGCACGGCGATCGCAACCGTGGATGGCAACTCGGGCGTCAGTCTGACTTCGGCCGCCTTCGGCAGCGCCTTCAGCTGGTTCCCCTACATCCTTGCCATCGCGGTGATCCTGTTCGCCTTCTCGACCATGATCAGCTGGTCCTACTATGGCCTCAAGGCCTGGACCTACCTGTTCGGCGAGGGCCACACCAAGGAGCTGGCGTTCAAGCTGATCTTCTGCGTCTTCGTGGTGATCGGGGCTGCGGCCAACCTGGGCCCGGTCATCGACTTCTCGGACGCGGCGATCTTTGCCATGGCCGTGGTCAACGTCTTTGCGCTCTACTTCCTGATGAAAGTGGTGCGTCAGGAGCTGGCCTCGTACAGCGCGCGACTGAAAAGCGGCGAAATCCGCAAGTTTGCCGACTGATGACACCAACCGGGGCGGCCCTGCTGCCCCGGTTCCCGACCCCGGTGCAAAAAGCACCCGAACAGGTCAAAAACCCCTTGCCAGCATGACCGAACTTGCGTAAACGGCGCATCTGATCGCGCGACCGGCCGATGTGGCATGCCGAGTCGCGTGTCGGACCGAACCCTGAAAGGAGACGGAAATGCCCAAGATGAAGACAAAATCGAGCGCCAAGAAGCGCTTCAAGGTGACCGCGACCGGTAAGGTCATGTCGGCTCAGGCCGGCAAGCGGCACGGCATGATCAAGCGGACCAAAAAGTTCATCCGCGACGCCCGTGGCACCACCACCCTGTCCGCCCCCGACGCCAAGATCGTCAAGGGCTACATGCCCTACGACCGCTAAGAGGAGATACCGATATGTCCCGCGTTAAAGGTGGAACCGTAACTCACGCCCGTCACAAGAAGGTCATCAAGGCCGCCAAAGGTTACTATGGCCGCCGCAAGAACACCTTCAAGGTTGCCCGTCAGGCCGTCGACAAGGCCAACCAGTACGCAACCCGCGACCGCAAGAACCGCAAGCGCAACTTCCGCGCCCTGTGGATCCAGCGCATCAACGCCGCTGTTCGTTCGCATGACGAAGCTCTGACCTATTCCCGCTTCATCAACGGCCTGAACCTGGCCGGTATCGAAGTGGACCGCAAAGTTCTGGCCGACCTGGCCGTGCACGAACCGGAAGCGTTCGGCGCGATCGTCGCCAAGGCACAGGCCGCTCTGGCTGCCTGATCCTCTTTCGAGAGACAGTGAAAGAAAGGCCGTCCCGTTCGGGGCGGCTTTTTTCTTTGGATCGACCAGATTGGATTTCGCATAAACCAAGTATGGGATTCCGTCATGGTCACTACACGCATTTGATGTAATCATCTGTTAAGTTTCACTGATGAATTGAATTCGGAATACTGAAATGCCTATTTGCCAAAGACTTACACAAGCCCTTCTTGTCTTGACGGCAGTGGCGATTTGCCACCCGACAGTGGCAAGATCACAGGACACGATCACCGAACCTGACCTTCCTGACGTTTTGGTTGAAACCTTTGATGGCGACGACACGACGCTCATGCTGGGTGGGCAGATCGACTTTCAATCGGCCAAGCCGCCCTGGGCTGTTTATGTGGCCGATGAAAAATTCGTCATGGAGAACAGACAGGATGCGCGTAGCCTTCAGTTCAACGATGTGGCGTGGGTGAAGTTTCCCGGCTCGGATTCGTTGGAGAGCACGCAGGACATGGTAATCTCTGCCGTGGTGGACGGAGAGTTCAGCGGCAAAAGCGGTGTGGGCATTCTGGTTGGCAGCGGAAAGTCCGGGAAGTATGTGGCGTTCACTGTGGACGACAAAGGGCGCTATCACGTACTGCAAAAGGACGGTCGCCAATTGCGGCTGGTACACGCGGACAGACATGACGCGATACGTGTCGGCGCCCCGAACAAGCTGACCTTCCAGGTCCGTGGGGCGCATGTGGTTTTCTTTGCCAACGGGACCAAGGTCGTTCAAACGCTGTTCTCAAAGCGAACGTCCACGAACTCCAGCCAGGGCGCTCGTGCGGGGATAGGCCTGGCAGCCTTTGGAACTGGCCGTTTCGAATTTGATCAAGTCGAAATCAAAAGGGCGAACTGACGCACAAAAACGCAGGTTGCACGAACTGGAGCTGCTTGGTGGGGTGGTTTCTAGGGTACTTGCCCCTCTGGCCTCCTCATTCAGTAAACAGTGAAAGAAAGGCCGCGCTACAAGGGGCGGCTTTTTTTGATGCCTGAGTGCCTGCTTTTTTGCGCAGGCAGACAATTAGACCAAAAACCGCTAGGCTTGCACGTGCTGAATTGACCAACATTGGTTTTGCGAGTGCCATGCTTGAATTTGATGCAGCAACAACGCGTCTACTCGATAGCGTGTATCAAGGTGCCGATGTCACCCGGCGGCGGCGAGGGTCTTTTGACGCGTTGCGACCAGCCCCGGGTGATACCATTGCGGACGTTGGATGCGGCAACGGTCTTTTGACAGCAGAGCTCGCGCGGGCGGTTGGTCCGACCGGGCGTGTTTTGGGGATCGATCCAAGTGAGGCGATGCGGAGTTCCGCCAAAAACCGCTGCCATGAATATGACTGGGTCCAAATCATGGAGGGTGAGGCAGGCCAACTTCCGGTCGAGGATGCGTCACTCGACAAGGCGGTATCGGTTCAGGTTTACGAGTATTTAGACGACATTGCCGCCGCGGTGGCGGAGGCCCATCGCTGTCTCAGGACGGCTGGTCTGCTTGTCGTGGGCGACATCCATTTCGACAGTCTGGTTTGGTACAGTGATGATCCGGCAAGAATGGATCAGATGATAAAAGCCTGGGACGAGCACTTTGTCGGGAGAGACGTGCCCGCACGACTGCCACCGATATTGAGAGACGCGGGTTTCACTGTGGAAAGCATCACGCCGATCACGATTTGCGATAACGAACTCCGGCCAGATGGGCTGGCCAATATGATGATCACCCTGATGAAAAGGTTTGCCGAGTCCAACAAGCTCGTTCCGGATCAGGAAGCCAAGGAATGGGCGGATGAGCAGAGATCCTTGGCCGCGAAGGGCCGGTTTTTCTTTTCGCTAACCCATTTTGTCATCAGCGGGCGCAAATCCTAGACTTTGGTCTGGATGCGCTGATTGACTCAAACAAATTCTATTGCCTGAGCGAATGGGGCTCAAAAAAGAAACCGGCGCGAAGAACGCCGGTTTCACTTGGTCTTTTAGCCTGCGCTGGGTTTACCCGAACACACGCCCCAGTGCGCCATCAACCGCATCGGTAATTTGGTCGATGTCGTCCGCCGTGGCGATCAAAGCCGGAGAGAAGCACAGCGTGTTGTTGCGCCCGGGGACCGAGCGGTTGGTGACACCGATGATTACCCCTTGCGCCATGCAATCGGCCACGACCGCTTGGGCCAGCTTTTCATCCACCGGTTCTTTGGACGCGCGATCCGCGACCAGTTCGGCACCCAGGAACAGGCCCTTGCCGCGCACGTCGCCGATGACCTTGTGCTTGTCCATCAGTGCCTGCAGATTGCCCATCATGCGATCCCCCATCGCGGCGCAATTGCCCAGCAGGTTCTCGTCTTCGATGATGCGCATATTCTCGATCGCCGCGGCCGGCCCGGCGGTGCAGCCGCCAAAGGTCGAGATGTCGCGGAAATAGTTCATCGGGTCCGCGGCATCGTCTTTGAACATGTCAAAGACTTCCTCGGTGGTCACCATGCAGGCAATCGCGGCATAGCCCGAGGCCACGCCTTTGGCCATGGTCACGAAATCGGGTTTCACGCCGTATTGCTGGTACCCGAACCAGGTGCCCGTGCGGCCGACGCCGCAGACGACCTCGTCGATATGCAGCAGGATGTCGTATTTCTTGCAGATCTCCTGCACGCGCTGCCAGTAGCCTTCGGGCGCTTCGATCACGCCGCCGCCGGCGGTCACCGGCTCAAGGCACAGCGCGCCCACGGTGTCGGGACCTTCGCGCAGGATCACGGCTTCGATCTGATCGGCGGCCCATTCGCCAAAGTTCTCTTCGGGTGCGCCGTCCAGCTCGTGCTTGCGGTATTCCATGCAGTGCGGAACGCGCACGAAATCCGGCGCAAAGGGGCCATACTGCGCGTTGCGCTCATCCTGACCGCCCGCCGACATCGCCGCCAGAGTCGAGCCATGATAGTCGCGGTCGCGATACAGGATCTTAGTCTTCTTGCCGCCGTATTTCTTGTGGGCGATCTGGCGAACCATCTTGAACGCCTTCTCGTTCGCCTCGCTCCCCGAGTTGGTGTAGTAGACCCGGCTCATGCCCGGCATCTTCTCGATCAGCTTTTCGGCAAACAGCGCCCCGGGGATCGAACCCGCCGAGTTTGCAAAGTAGCACAGCTTCATCAACTGGTCGTAAACGGCCTTACAGATGGATTCGCGGCCATAGCCCACGTTCACCGTCCATACGCCGCCCGAGACGGCATCCAGGTGTTCCTTGCCCTTTTGATCCCAGACGCGCATGCCCTTGCCTTCGACGATGATGCGCGGATCGTTCGTCTCAAACGGCTTGTGCTGGATCAAGTGGTGCCAGATATGGGCGCGGTCGGCCTCGACCACGCGGGAAAGATCGTTTTCGTTGAACGTGCCGTCCATGACATGTCCTTTCAGTAAGACGCGACGCGCGGGAATCACAATGCCCGGCGGGCGCGGATGAACCAGATACCGCAGATCAGCCCGAAAGCCCGGTACGCAGTAGGGCCAGATTACCCGATCGCGTAGCTCCAGTATATTCGTCTCGGGTATTTTTACGGGTTTGTTTTGCGGCAACCTTTGTGCTCAATACGAAAAATCCGACGAATTGGGGAGGAGAGGCGGATGGCGACCCACAGCATTTATCAGCGCGATCTGGACAAAGGCCCGGCCAATTTCACGGCCCTGTCCCCGCTCAGCTATATCGAGCGGACGGCGGCCGTTTACCCGGACTATCCGGCCGTGGTCTATGGCGACCGACGCTATAGCTGGGCGCAGACCTATGCGCGCTGCCGCCGGTTGGCCAGCGCGTTGGCTGCGCGTGGGGTGGGCAAGGGCGATACGGTGTCGATCATTGCCGCCAACATCCCCGAAATGTACGAGGCGCATTTCGGCGTGCCCATGTCAGGCGCGGTGCTGAACACCATCAACACAAGGCTCGATGCCCCGATCATCGCCTTCATCCTGAACCACGCCGAATCCAAGGTGCTGCTGGTCGATCCCGAATTCTCGGGCGTGGTGAAGCAGGCGCTGGAGCAGGTGGATCACGACATTCTGGTGATCGACATCGAGGACCCGAGTTTCGATGGTGGCGAGAAGCTGGGCGCGCAGACCTATGACGACCTGCTGGCCGAGGGCGACCCGGAATTCGACTGGTCTCTGCCCGCCGATGAATGGGACGCGATCACGCTGAACTATACCTCGGGCACCACGGGCAACCCCAAGGGGGTGGTCTATCACCACCGTGGCGCGGCGCTAAACGCCACCTCGAACATCCTGACCTGGGGCATGCCGCAGCATTCGGTCTATCTGTGGACGCTGCCGATGTTCCACTGCAACGGCTGGTGTTTCCCCTGGACCATGGCCGCGAATGCGGGCACGTCAGTGTGCCTGCGTGCAGTGCGGGGCGAGCCGATCTACCGCGCGTTCCGCGACGAGAAGGTTACCCATTTCTGCGGTGCGCCCATCGTGCTGAACATGCTGGCCAACGCGCCCGATCATCTCAAGGATTTCGACCATGAAATCAAGGTGATGACCGCAGGCGCCCCGCCGCCTGCCGCGGTGATCGCTGCGATGGAGGGGATGGGGATCGAGGTCACTCATGTCTATGGCCTGACCGAAACCTACGGTCCGTCGGTCGTGTGCGCGTGGAAAGACGAATGGAACGACAAGCCCGCCGAGGAACGCGCCGCGCTCAAGGTCCGGCAGGGGGTGAAATACGTTGCCCTGTCGGGGCTGATGGTGGCTGATCCCGAAACGCTCGAACCGGTTCCGGCCGATGGCGAGACCATGGGCGAGATCTTTATGCAGGGCAACATCGTGATGAAAGGGTATCTCAAGAACCCCGAGGCCACGCAGAAAGCCTTTCGCGGCGGCTGGTTTGCCTCGGGCGATCTGGGGGTGAGGCATCCCGACGGTTATATCGCGCTGAAGGACCGGTCAAAGGACATCATCATCTCGGGGGGCGAGAACATCTCTTCGGTCGAGGTCGAGGATATCCTCTACAAGCACCCCGCAGTGATGGAGGCCGCCGTGGTCGCCAGGCCGGACGAGAAATGGGGCGAGACGCCCTGCGCCTTTGTCGAGCTGAAGTCGGGCGCCGAGGCGACCGAGGCCGATCTGATCGCGTTCTGCCGCGATCACATGGCCCATTTCAAGGCACCAAGAACGGTCGTTTTCGGGCCATTGCCCAAGACTTCGACGGGCAAAATCCAGAAATTCAAGCTCAGAGATCAGGCCCGGGCGCTGGGCTAGGCGCCCAGCCGGTCAAAGATCGACAGGTCCAATTCCAGCATCTCGCCCATCCAGATCGCCCGGTCGCGGTGGTCGGGCAGGTGCTCGCCGGTTTCGGGGTGGGTGAACACAGTCAGTCCCTGCCGGTTCAGCATCAGCCATGGGATCACCTTGTCGAAGGCATCGGCGGCAAAGCTCAGCTGGCAGCTCCAGCGCGGGTGGGGGCCGACATTACGGCTGTGCATGTGGCCCATCTGGACGGGGAACAGGCGGGCAGCCTCTTCGCAGACACGGCGGGCGGTCTCCTGCGTTTCGGCGTCGAAATAGACATGGGCGTGATAGCCGGTGATCCGTGGCATAGGGGGCCTCGTGCGGTGGTTTCCGGCACAAGGCTAGGCCCGATCGGTGTCGGTGCACAGACGCATCGGCACACAGACCCTGTGCGCGGCTCAGCCCGGCTCGTAGGCGTCCGGGTGGGCCGCTGCAAAGGCGGGGTGGTCGGCACAGGCCGCCTCGACCGCCAGAATGCGTGGCATGTCGGACAGATCGACCTGCCAGCGTCGGGCGTTGTACATCTGCGGGATCAGGCACAGATCGGCCAGCCCGGGCGCCGATCCCGTGCAATAGGGGGCTTGCTCAAACCCTTCCAGCATTGCCTCGAAGGCCAGCAGACCGGGGCGGATGAAATGGCGCATCCAGTCGCCGGGCATGTCGCCCTTTCCGCCGCTCAACTGCGTGGCGTGGCGGGCGACCTTCAGGTTGCAGACTGGGTGCAGATCCACCGCGATGGCATGGGCCAGCGCCTGCGCCCTGGCCCGCGCAACCGGCTTTTCCGGCAGCAGGTTCAGACCCCGCGTCCGGTCGAGATAGTCGAGAATGGCCAGTGACTGGGTCAATTGCACGCCGTCGATCTCGAGCACCGGAACAAAGCCCTGCGGGTTGCGCGCCAGATGCGCGGGCGCGGTCTGCTCGCCCTTGACCAGATCGACTGTCTGCGTGCGATAGGCGATCCCGGCCAGGTTCAGCGCGATGCGCACCCGATAGCTGGCCGAGGACCGCCAGTAGTCATACAGGACGACGTCGCTCATCGGGCTTTGGCCGCGTCGATCGCCTGTTTCAGGATGGTCCGGTCGCCGATGTGGTTGGCCAGCACCAGCACCAGCCGAGCATTCAGCGCGTCGCTTTCGGCCTTGTCCAGACCGTCGTGCGCGGCCAGCAGATCGGCATAGAAATCATCCGCGCCGTCGATATTCTGGGTGAGGATCAGTTCATCCATTGTGCCTACTCCTTGCCGATGGCCCGGCGGATCGCATGCCGGAACGCGTTGTCTTCATAGCTGTCGCGCCGCGCCGCCACATGCTGGTCGGGCCGGATCAGATAGACCGCACCTTCCGCGTCGCCCAGATACCGCCGCTTCAGCGCCAGCGTGCGGTCATCCTTGACCGACAGCGCCAGTCGCTCGACCGTCACGCCCTCTTCCTCGATCGTTTCCGGGGCTTCGGCGTCGATGGTCAGCAGGGTGAACTTGCCTGCCAGCTTGGGCAACAGGAATTCATCCCCCAGCGGCGCATCGGGGCAGGGCGAACCGGGGCGCGTTTCGGCCGGGCCATCCAGCGCATCCGCCGAATTCAGCGGCGAGCCGTCATAGGTGCAGGGCACGCTCAGCCGTCCGGAATTCACCAGCGGGCGGGCGAACTCATAGTGTTCGCTTAGGTCCAGAACCGCGTCGCGCAGGATGCGCGACATTTCCGATTTTGGCGTGATGAAATCGGTCGAGCGGGTCGAGTTCAGGATGTTCTCGTCTGCGCCGTGGATGCGCTCGACATCATAGCTGTCCAGCAGGCTGTCGGGCGCGGTGCCGTCAAGGACCATCTTCAGCTTCCAGCACAGGTTGTCGGTGTCCTGCAGGCCCGAATTGGCCCCGCGCGCGCCGAAGGGGCTGACCTGATGGGCGCTGTCGCCGGCAAACAGGACGCGGCCGTGGTGGAACTTCTCCATCCGGCGGCACTGGAAGGTATAGATGCTGACCCATTCCAGCTCGAACTGGACATCCGCGCCCAGCATCGCCTTGAGGCGCGGGATCACGTTTTCGGGGCGCTTTTCCCGTTCCTTGTCGATGTCCCAGCCCAGTTGCAGGTCGATGCGCCAGACATTGTCGGGCTGTTTGTGCAGCAGGGCAGACTGTCCGCGGTTGAAGGGCGGGTCGAACCAGAACCAGCGCTCGGACGGGAAATCGGCCTCCATGATCACGTCGGCGATCAGGAAGTTGTCCTCGAACACCCGGCCCACGAAATCCAGCCCCAGCATCCGACGGGTGGGCGAATTGGCCCCGTCGCAGGCGATCAGCCAGTCGGCCTCGACGGTGTACGACCCCTCGGGCGTTTCCACCTCGAGCTTGACGTGGTCGTCATGGGTGCCGATCGCCTCGACCTTGTTGCGGCCACGGATTTCGATCGGTGCGCCCTGGGCCTGCAACGCGCGGACCCGTTCGACCATAAACTGCTCAAAGTAGTATTGCTGAAGGTTGATGAAGGCTGGATGGGCGTAGCCCTCATCGGGCTGCAGGTTGAATTCATAGACCTTGCGGTCGTCGAAGAACACCTTGCCGGTGTTCCACAGCACGCCCTTGCCCACCATCGGCCGGGCACACCCCAGCCGGTCGGCGATTTCCAGCGTGCGCTGGGCGAAACAGATGGCGCGGCTGCCGAAACTGACCTTGTCGTTGTCGTCCAGCACCACCACCTCGACGCCCTGCTGGGCCAGGTCGATGGCGGCGGCCAAACCGACCGGGCCCGCGCCGATCACGATCACCTGATGCCGCACCGGGGCGGGGGCATCCTGATCGGGGCTGCGGGCATAGGCATAGAGCGGCTGTTCAAAAATCTTGTTCATGGGCTCTCTCCCCAAGTTCTGTGCGCCGGGCACACATTCCCTGCCCACCGGCGCGGGGCGCCGATGGCTCTCCTCCATGGTCGCATCGTTTTCAGGCCGGCAACACGATCTGGATCAAGTCGCCGGGCCATTTCTCAGCCTTGCAGGGCCTCCCACATCTCCAGATCGCGCTGGGCGGTCCAGATGCGTGGGGTGTCGATGCCGCGCGCTTCGTCATAGGCGCGGGCCACGTTGAAGGGCAGACAGTGCTCATAGATGGCGTAGTCCGAGAATTTCGGATCGCACTCCGCACGCACTGCGTCCCAGGCCTCTTTCAGGCTGCCGCCGCGTGCCGCCACCTTGGCGGCCGGGCGATAGGTGCTTTCGACGAAGTCGCGGGTGTTCTCGATGGCTGCGTTCACCATTTCCTTGCCGACAAGTGCATCGCCGCGCCCCGGCGCGATGGCATCCACGTCGAACCACTGGATCTGATCCAGCGTGTCGCCCCAGTCGCTGAAATGCCCGTCGCCGCAATAGCAGGCCGAGTGGTATTCGACGATGTCGCCGGTGAACATCACGTTCTGGTCGGGCACGTGGATGACGATGTCGCCAGCCGTATGCGCCCGCCCCAGATGCATCAGATCGACCCGGCGGTTACCCAGATAGACCGTCATCGTGTCGCTGAAGGTGGTGGTGGGCCAGGTCAGGCCGGGGATGCTTTCATGCCCTTCGAACAAGCGCGGAAAGCGTTGGAACTCGCTATCCCAGTCCTCTTTCCCGCGCTCGACGACCATGGCGCGGGCCATGTCCGACATGATGATCTGCTGCGCGCCGAAGGCGCTGGCGCCCAGCACGCGGACCGCGTGGTAATGGGTCAGCGCCACATGGGTGATCGGCTTGTCGGTTACCGACCGGATGCAGTCGATCACCTTCTGCGCCAGGCGCGGCGTGGCCTGGGCTTCGACCACCATCACGCTGTCATCGCCGATGATCACGCCCGAGTTCGGGTCGCCCTCGGCGGTGAAGGCATAGAGCCCTTCGCCCACCTCGGTGAACGAGATCTTCTTTTCGGTCATGTCCCCCTGGGACGCGAATGCCTTTGCCATTTGGCGCTCCTTATCGTGCGTATGGGTCTTCAAGGGCGGGCAGCACCGTGCCGGTGCAATCGCCGAAGCCGATCGTGTAGCCGTCGCCCCGGGCAGCGCCCTTCAGGGTCAGCGTGTCGCCGTCCTCGATGAAGCTGCGCGTTTCGCCGGTCTCCAGCGTGATCGGCTCCTTGCCGCCCCAGCTGAGTTCCAGAAGCGAGCCGCGGCTGTCCTTCGTCGGCCCCGAGATGGTGCCCGAGCCGAGCAGATCGCCCACGTTCATCGGGCAACCCGAGGTGGTATGATGCGCCAGTTGCTGCGCCGAGGAATAATACATTTCCTTGTAATTGGTGCGGGCGATGGTGGACGCCGGTTTGCCCTCGGGCGCCATCGTCACCTCAAGCTCGATGTCATAGAGCATCGGGCCACAATCCTTGAGGTGGTCCAGCAGTTCGACCTCACGCGGGGGCGTGTCGCAGCGGAAGGGGTCCAGCGCGGCCTTGGTCACGATCCACGGCGAAATCGAGGTGGCGGTCGCCTTGGCCTGGAACGGGCCCAGCGGCTGGTATTCCCAGGCCTGGATGTCGCGCGCAGACCAGTCGTTCAGCAGGACATAGCCAAAGATATGATCGTCGGCCTCCTGCACGGTGATCGGGCCGTCGGACGGGGTGCCGACGATGGCGCCCATCTCCAGCTCGATGTCGAAACGGCGGCTGGGCAGGAAGGCGGGGCGGTCATGGTCGGACGATTTCAGTTGCCCCCACGGGCGGCGGATATCGGTGCCCGAAACCACCACGGACGAGGCCCGTCCGTTGTAGCCGATGGGGATGTGCAGCCAGTTGGGCGGCAGCGCGTTTTCCGGGCCGCGGAACATGGTGCCGACGTTGGTGGCGTGGTGCTTGCCGGCGTAGAAATCGGTGTATTCGCTGACGGCGAAAGGCATGTGCAGTTGGGCCTCGGCCTGCGGAACCAGCAGCGGTTCGACCTTGTCCTGTTCTTTCGACCCTTTCGCCAGCAGGGCGGTCAGCCGCTCGCGCAGCGCGGCCCAGACAGCCGGACCCTGTTCCATCAGCGGGTTCCAGAAGGGCAGATCGAACAGCGGCTCGTCGCCCAAAGTGATCAGCCCCTCGGCCTCGGCGGCGGACACGTCGAGGATCATGTCCCCGATGGCCACGCCGCAGCGCGGCTCGGAACCTGCAGTCGAAAAGACGCCATAGGGCAGGTTGTTCAGCGGAAACGGGTGGTTCGCGTCATTGGCCGAGGCCACCCAGGATTTCATCAATGGCATTGCGTTTCCTTGTGCAGTGCGGTGGCCGTGGGCCACCGGTGTCATTTCTTGCCGGGCGTGCCGTCGAATTTCTTTTCCAGATCCGTCCAGCAATCGATGTAGTCATCCTGCAGCGGCGCCTCGTTCGCGGCAAAGGCGGTCAGGTGCTGCGGGAAGCGGGTCTCGAACATGAAGGACATGGTGTTGTCCAGCTTGTCCGGCCCCAGATTGGCGTTGGACGCCTTTTCAAAGGCTTCCTTGTCAGGGCCATGCGGGATCATCATGTTGTGCAGGCTCATGCCGCCCGGCACGAAGCCCTGCGGCTTGGCGTCATACTGGCCGTAGATATTGCCCATCAGCTCGGACATGATGTTCTTGTGGTACCACGGCGGGCGGAACGTGTCCTCCATCACCATCCAGCGTTCGCGGAACAGGACGAAGTCGATATTGGCCGTGCCCGGAACGCCCGAAGGCGCGGTCAGCACGGTAAAGATCGACGGATCGGGGTGGTCGAACAGAATGGCCCCGACCGGGCAATAGGTGCGCAGGTCGTATTTGTAGGGCGCGTAGTTGCCGTGCCAGGCCACCACGTCCAGCGGGCTGTGGCCGATCTTGGTGATGTGGAACTGGCCGCACCACTTGATCGTCACGGTCGAAGGCACCTCGCGATCTTCGAACGCGGCCACGGGCGCCTTGAAGTCGCGCGGGTTGGCCATGCAGTTGGCACCGATCGGACCGCGCCCCGGCAGCTCGAATTTCTGGCCGTAGTTCTCGCAGACGAAGCCGCGGCAGGGGCCCTCCAGCACCTCGACCCGGTACACCAGACCGCGCGGGATGATGGCGATCTCCTTGGGTTCCAGGTCGATGATGCCCAGCTCGGTCGCAAAACGCAGGCGGCCTTCCTGCGGCACCACCAGAAGCTCGGAATCGGCCGAGAAGAAATAGTCATCCACCATCGATTCGGTGACCAGATAGATATGGCTGGCCATGCCGACCTGGGTGTTCACGTCCCCGGCGGTGGTCATGGTGCGCATGCCGGTCAGCCAGGTCAGCGGCTGGTCGGAATGGGGCACCGCGTCCCAGCGGTACTGGCCCAGGCTGATCACGTCCGGATCGACATTCGGGGCGCTTTTCCAATAGGGCAGGTCGATCTTTTCATAGCGGTGCGAATGCTTGACCGACGGCCGGATGCGATAGCACCAGGTGCGCTCGGGCGGGTTGGCGGTGAAGGCGGTGCCGCTGAGCTGTTCGCCATAAAGGCCATAGTTGCATTTCTGCGGGCTGTTCATGCCCTGCGGCAGCGCGCCGGGCAGCGCCTCGGTTTCAAAGTCATTGCCAAAGCCGGGCATATAGCCCGCGTGGGTGCCAACGGGCGTGCTGGCCTGGGTCAGAGCGTGCGGGTCAGTCGGACGATTCATCGGGGTTCCTCCGTTTGCTGCTTGTCGGATAATAGTTGATTTTGTAACTAACAACCATGACACAGCCAGATTCCGCCGAAAAAGATGACTTCGACCTGCGAAATTTCCTGCCCTTCCTGCTCAACCAGGCGGCCGAGGAAAGCTCGTTGGATTTCCAGAAGGTCTACAAGAACCGTTATGGGATGCTGCGCACCGAATGGCGCGTTCTGTTCCACCTGGGCAACTACGGAGAGATGACCGCCAAGCAGATCGGGGAACGTGCCAAGATGCACAAGACCAAGATCAGCCGCGCGGTGCACAAGCTGGAACAGCGCCGATACCTGCGGCGCACCCGCGACGAAAACGACCGACGGATGGAGCGGCTGACCCTGACCCCCGCCGGTCTGGCGGTGTACCGGGAACTGCGCAACATCGCCCGCGACTATGACGCCCGGCTGGCGGGCATGTTCACCACGGGCGAGGCGGCGCTGTTGCGGATGATGCTGCGGCGGCTGGCCGGGATGGACTGACCTCTGGTAATCTGGCCCCGCAGCCCCCAAGTGGGGTGCAGACCAGACGGAGCCCCAAGATGCCATCCACCGACCCCAAATCCCGCGCCGATGACCTGATTGGATGGTTGCTGGACCGGGGGCTGGAAGGGGCCGAACAGTCGGAAATACTCGAAGGCTATTGCCTGCGGCTTGTGGATGCGGGCGTTCCCCTGATGCGGTTTCACGCCGCCCAGAGCGCCTATCACCCCACTTACGGCGGCACCGGCTTCAACTGGTACCGGGACGAAGGGGGCAGCGTCGAGAATTACGAGCACCGCGAGGAATTGCCCGATCAGTGGGTTTCGAGCCCGCTCTACGCGATGCTGCAGTCCGGCGCGAAGGAACTGCGTGAAAGGCTGAAAGACCAGAACGAACCCAGCCGATTTCCGTTTTTGAACGAACTGCACCAGAAAGGTGCCACCGACTACTTTGCATCCGGTCTGGTTCTGCAGAAAGTCGATCCCGAAAACCGGATCGCCCTGGACCAGATGCCCGAGGGGGTGCTGATGTCGTGGACGACGGACCATGCCGAGGGGTTCGACGACATTCACCTGGATCTGATCCGATATGCTCTGCCGCATCTGGGGCTGGCCTTGAAATCGGCCTCGAACCGGAAAATGGCGCAGGATCTGCTGCGCGTCTATCTGGGGCGGGATGCGGGTCGGCGCGTGCTGTCGGGGGAAATCCGGCGCGGATCGTTGCAGCAGATCGACGCCGTGATCTGGAACTTCGACCTCGAGGGCTTTACCGGCCTGGCCGAACGCCTTCCCGGGTCGGACATCATCGCCATGCTGAACGACTATCTGGCCGTGGCGGTCGAGGTCGTTCAGGATTGTGGCGGCAATATCCTGAAATTCATGGGCGACGGGCTGATGGCCATGTTCGACGTGGGCGAGATCGACGAGGACGCCCGCGCCGCGCTGGCCGCCGTTGGTGTTCTGCAGACGCGTATGGCCGAGCTCAACGCGGAACGGGCCGCCGCCGGCCTGCCGGTCGCCAATTTCACACTTGCCTTGCATTCGGGCGAGATCCTTTATGGCAATATCGGTGCTGAAAGCCGGCTGGATTTCACCGTGATCGGACCGGCGGTGAACCAGGCCGCGCGTATCGCAGGCATGCACCGCTCGCTGGACCGGCGTATCTTGATCTCGGATGACGTGGCCCGTGCCGCTCAGCCCTGCGAACAGGACCTGATCTCGGTCGGGCGCTATATGCTGCGCGGCGTGCCCGAACCCAAAGAGCTGTTCACGATCTACGCGCCGACGGCCTAGAAGTCGATCTCGACCCCGGGCAGGTTCAGTTCACGCATCATGTCGCGCAACTCCTGACGGGCAGCGATGTTCGAAATATTGAGCTGTTTCACCCCGATATCCTTGAGGTCCAGCAGCGTCAGCCCGCGCGGGAACAGTTCGCGAAAGATCACACGCTCGGAAAAGCCCGAGGCGACACGGAAGCCGATGCGCTGCGACAGCATCTCGATGGCGCGCTGCATCTTTTCCTTGTTGACCATGCGCTGGGTGCCCACGCGGTTGCGCACCACCACCCAATCGATCGGTTTCAGCCCGGCCTGAGCCCGCAATTGCCGCGCGTTCCAGACCATCTCGGAATAGACCGAGGGCCCGAGGATCTTTTCGCCCTTCGAGTCGATCCGGGCCAGCAGGTCGAAATCGATGAAACTGTCGTTCAGCGGCGTGATCAGCGTGTCGGCCAGCGAATGAGCCACCTGGCTCAGCCTTGTGTGCGAGCCGGGGCAGTCGATCAGGATGAAATCGCTGTCGCTCTCCAACTCGGCCACGGCGGCGGACAGGCGGTGGTCATAGATGTTCTCGCCGGGTTTGAGCTTGCTAGCGTCGATCTCGGGCAGGTCATGGTGACGCGGGCTGGGCAGCTCCAGCTTTTCCGTGGAAAGGAAATTGCGGCGGTTCTCGAAATAGCGGCCCAAGCTGCGCTGCCGCAGGTCCAGATCCAGGGTGCTGACCTTGTTGCCCAAACGCGCAAGCGCGGTTGCAACATGCATGGAAACCGTCGACTTGCCTGCGCCGCCCTTTTCGTTCCCCACAACGATGATATGTGCCATACCTGTATTCCCAAGTCGCGCCGTGTTTGCCTACACGTTGTTTGAACCCACTATATGTTGTGTGATCCGCGAAGAAAAGCGGTCCTGTAGGGTCTGCGGGACAATATCAGTGTCTAAATTGGATTTTTTCGCGATACCCGCAGCTTGACGCTTGGTTGTTGCCAAACGGGGCGTCCGCCGCCACAGTCTGCAAACTGACTTGGACGCAAGGACGCGGCTTGGAGCACGTATTCCTGAACGTATTGAACATCGTTCTGCCGGTGCTGATCTGTGCCGGTGTGGGGTACGGGCTGGCGGTCGCGCGCGCACCGTTCGACAACAAGGTGATCGGCGGGATTGTCTCGAAGGTGGGATATCCGACATTGATCATCTCTCATCTGTCCGCCACCAAGATCCAGATTGCCACGTTTCTGGACATGATGGCGGCTGCTGCCCTCGCCATTGCGGCATTCGGCGTGCTCGGATTTTTGGCGTTGCGGCTGTTGCGTTGGCCGGTGCGGGCGTTTCTGACACCGCTGATGCATGGCAATGTGGGCAATATCGGATTGCCGGTCACTTTGCTGGCACTGGGCGATGCGGGCATGGCCTATACGATGGCTTTTGTCGTCGTGGTGTTGGTGAGCATTTTCACGGTAGGCATGTGGATCCCGGCCGGAGAGTTCTCGGCCCGGAAGCTTGCAACATCTCCGATCATCTATGCGGTTGCCATCGCGCTGACGTTGATGGCTACGGGTTCTGCCCTGCCGCAACCGATCGCCAAATCCTTTGACATCCTGGGCGGGCTGTCGATCCCGCTGATGTTGCTGACACTTGGTCACACGCTGGCCACGCTTCGGACGGGCAGCCTTGGCCGGGCAGTCGTTCTGACAGGTCTGCATCTCGTTCTGGCAGCCGGGATCGCCACCACGCTTGTCTGGCTGTTCGGCTTTACCGGGGTCGAACGCGGAGCGTTGATCCTGTGCTGCCTGATGCCGTCCTCGATTGCGACATACCTGTTCATCGACCAGCATGTTCCGGAATATGGCCCGGAAGTGGCCGGGTACATCATGGTCTCAACCCTGACGACGATCCTGGTGCTGCCGCTCGCCTTGGCCTACTGGATCTGACTTTGCCCAACCAGGAACCGACATCATGATATTGCACTGCGTGTTCTTCACTTTCCGATCAGATGCACCGCAGGACGCGCGCCGCGCCGTTCTGACCGGCTTGGCCGAGCTATGCGCTGATCTGGACGGGGCCTTGGCCTTTGAAAGCGGCCCCAATCTCGATTTCGAAGGAAAGTCGCAGGACTATCGCGATGGGTTCGTGATCCGCTTTGCGGATCGACCCGCCGTGAAGGCTTACGCCGAACACCCGACACACCGCCGGTTGGGCGGTCAGCTGTGTGATCTGTGTCAGAATGGTGCCGACGGGATCATCGTCTTTGACCTCGACGTTCCGGACGCGCAATAGAAGCGGCCAACGAAAAAGGCCGCCCCCTGGGGGACGGCCTTGGAAATTCCGCAAAGGCGCTGGTTCAGAAACCCAGGCCTTCGTACTTCTTCTTGAACTTCGACACGCGACCGCCGGCGTCCATCAGGCGCGACGAGCCACCGGTCCACGCGGGGTGCGAGGAGGGGTCGATTTCCAGGGCCAGCTGATCGCCTTCGGCACCCCAGGTCGATTTCATCTGGATCACGGTGCCGTCGGTCAGTTTGACGTCGATCATGTGGTAGTCGGGATGGATGTCTTTTTTCATCTTTCCGCTCCTTACGCCTCGGCGCCAGCCTTGGGCTTGTAGTTGGTGACTTCTGCGATACGGGCGGATTTACCGCGACGGGTACGCAGATAGTACAGTTTGGCGCGACGGACGCGGCCACGACGGACAACGGTGATGCTGTCGATGTTGGTCGAATACAGCGGGAACACACGCTCCACGCCTTCGCCAAACGAAATCTTGCGAACGGTGAACGATCCGGCGATGCCGTCGCCGTTTTTACGCGCGATGCAGACACCTTCGTAGTTCTGCACACGGGTGCGCGAGCCTTCGGTCACCTTGTAGCCGACACGGATGGTGTCACCGGCTTTGAAGTCGGGGATGTCTTTCCCCAGGGCGGCAATCTGTTCCGCCTCAAGCTGTGCGATCAGGTCCATCGCAGTTACTCCTATCTGCTCGTGGTTGGTCCACGAAGTTGGGCACGATCTGAGAGCTCTTGGTCTTCTCCGGGTCCCGCGATCTGCAGCCCGCCAGAGGTCAGGTCGAATGTTCCTTTTGGTCCGGGTTATTCCACAGCTTCCCTGATCCGAAGAAGGGCAGGTGCGTTCCTGCGATCAACCCAAAACACCGGAGTCGCCCCAGAGGCGGCACCGGATTGCGCCCGTTTAGGGAAGTCGGACGAGCATATCAAGCCCAAATCGCCGGTTTTCAGGCCAAATCGCGGTGGATTTGGTGGGAATCCGCCGTCACACGTACCGCGGCGTTGCCTTGTGCCGGGGATCGGGCATTCTGGGTCATAATTTGAGGGCAGGTTTAGAGGCAGAGCAACACGATGAGCAAAGCGATTTTCTGCGTGGTTCTTGCGCTGGCACTGATGTCTTGCGGGCGTCGTGCGCCGGCGCCCCAAATCTTAGACCAACCGGTGGTCGCGGGACTTTCCGGACCTTCGGTTCTGTACCCAGCCTTTGCGGATGCCGACCCGCATGACTGGGAGCGGCGGCGGCCCGAGCACTATCCCGTGCATGGGCTCGACGTCTCGCGTTGGCAGGGACCGATCGACTGGCGTCAGGCCAAGGCCTCGGGGGTCAGTTTCGTGTTCATAAAGGCGACCGAAGGGGGCGACGTGGCCGATCCGATGTTCCAGGATCACAGTCAGGGCGCCCGGGCTGCGGGGGTTCCGTGGGGTGCATATCACTATTACTACTTCTGCCGCCCCGCGGCCGAACAGGCCCGTTGGTTCATTCGCAACGTTCCCCGAGGGGCCGACCTGCCGCATGTGCTGGACATGGAATGGACCCCCCATTCCAAAACCTGCACCCTGCGTCCCGATGGCAAGACGGTGCGGGCCGAGGCGGAAAGGTTCCTCGACATATTGGAGCGACATTATGGCCGCCGGCCGATCGTCTACACCACGGTCGATTTCTACGAGGACACAGGTATCGGACGTCTGCCAAAGACCGAGTTCTGGCTGCGCTCGGTCGCGGGGCATCCGCGCAATGTCTATCCCAAGGCAGTCTGGCGGTTCTGGCAGTACACGGGCACCGGGTTGGTTCCCGGCGTGCAGGGGCGGGTGGACATCAACGCCTTCAACGGCTCGCCTGATATCTGGGCGCGATGGAAGGCGGGCGCACCCTAGTCGTCGGTTTCCCCGCGCGCCTTCAGGTAGGCATCCCACAGGTCCGGGCGGCGCGTGCGGGTAATCTCTTCCGCCATCTGGTGACGCCATTCGGCGATGCGCCCATGATGTCCGGACATCAGGATCGGAGGGATCTCGCGCCCGTTCCACTCGGCCGGCCGAGTGTATTGCGGGTGTTCCAGCAAGCCGGACGAAAAGCTCTCTTCCTCGGTCGAGGCCTGATTTCCCAGAACCCCGGGCAGCAGTCGCACGGTGGCGTCGATCAGCGCCTGCGCGGCAATCTCGCCTCCGGTCATGACGAAATCGCCCAGCGAGACTTCCTGGATGCCGTAGTGCTCCAAAACCCGTTCATCAACGCCTTCAAAGCGGCCACACAACAGGGTCATGCCATCGCAACGGGCCAAGTTCTGCATCATGCGCTGATCCATCCGGCGCCCGCGCGGGCTGAGGTAAATCAGCGGCCAGTTGCCCTGTACCCCATCCATAGTGTGATCAATGGCGGCCCCCAGTACATCCGGCCGCAACACCATGCCGGCACCGCCGCCTGCGGGCGTGTCGTCGACATTGCGATGCTTGCCGACACCGAACTGCCGCAGATCGACCGTTTCCAGTTGCCACAGCCCCTCCTGCAGCGCCTTGCCGATCAGGCTTTCGCCCAAGACACCGGGAAAGGCAGATGGGAACAGCGTGATCACCTTGGCCTTCCACACGCCATGCAGGTCCGGCGTGGGCGTCAGCAGCTCACGCGGTTTCAGCGTGGGGCGAATAGCCTTGCGGCCATATGACTTTGCAGGTTTGTCCGTCATGTGTTCGTGGTCAGACTGATTTGAGCGCGTTCGACGATGCGGGCTTTCTGTCGGACCAGCGCCGCCTCGTCCAGCCCCGATCGGTTCAACTCGAGCATTTCGGACAGCGCTTCTTGCGGCAATGCCGGGTTTGACCGAGTGGGCTTGACCAGCAGGGTGGCCTTCTCGGGCGGCAGGTCCAGGAATTCGGCAAAAGGTGTGCCGGGGCCAAAGCTATGCTCACGCAGGTCTTCCAGCCATTCGGTCCGCACTCGAACCGAGGGTAGCCGATCACGAACGGCGTCCGCAGTCTGCTGCAGCGAAGGGAGCTCTTCGAGCCTCTCGCGGAACGTGTCAAAATCCTGCACCAGCCGCGTGCGCTGAAGATCATGGGCCCAGAGACTGCGGATCCAACTGCCGCGCTGGCGCAGCGAGAGATAGACGGTGATGTCCAGTTCCGATCCGACCAGCCGGTTGCGCAGTGTATCGACCACGCAGGCGGCCAGATCAGGGGCTTCGGCGTATCCCACAACCAAATTGCGGCTGGGGCGAAGCCCCGAGAAGTTCTCCTCGCTCAGGATCAGCCCGCGCTTTTCCCCGAAATCCAGCGTTGCCAGAAGTTCGCGCCAGCGATTGCCGAATTCGGACAGCGTACCGAATGTCCCATACAGCGAATGGCGCGTGGCGGCTTCGGATAACCCGGATTTGCGGGTGACATAGGGCAGAACCAATGCGTGGCGCGGCCAGATAAGCGCTCGGTTCTCGAACAGAAAGGATTGCGCGGCGGTCGTGCCGGTTTTGTGAAGGCCCAGATGCAGCAGGATGCGCCGCGTCACAGCAGGCCCTCGGGAGGGTCGGCAACGATACGCCCGGCCTCAAGGTCAACCGTGGGTACGGCCGCCTTGGTGAATGGCAGGAACACAGTCGATTTCAGCCCCGGCCCGTGCAGTTCGAGCAGGTCGTCGGCGCCGTGGTTCTGCACCGATTTGACCCGCCCCAACAGGGTTCCGCCGGTATCATAAACGTCAAGCCCCAAAAGGTCGGCGTGATAGAATTCGTCATCTGGAAGCGATGGCAACTGCTCGCGCCGGGCATAAAGGCGAAGCCCCTTCAGGGCGTCCGCCTGTTCTTTGGTTTCGACCCCGCCCAGACGCGCGGCAAATCCGTTCTTGATCGCGCGGGTGATGATCAGCGGATAGCGCTGGGCGCCACTCTCGTCGGTCAGAGGGGAGTAGGTCTCGATATCCTCGGGGACCGCGCAATAGCTTTTCAGGCGGACCTCGCCGCGTACGCCGAAGGACCCGGCGATGCTGCCGACACAGATCAGATCAGTCATTGGGCATTTCCGTAGTCACGCATATTCCACTTTCCCAGACACCGATTTCGTCACAGGCTTCGCGTTGATTGCTGCGTTCAAAGAACACGCCCACAATAAAGGCGATCAGCAGCAGGATGGGAAGGCGTATCAATCCAAACATGCCACCCTACCGCGTTTTCACCGGGAGGCTGCCGCGGCGGCACTCCCAGCCATGGGTTTCCAGTTCGGGCGTGTCCGAGCTTTCCTCGGGCCAGCCCACGCAGAAATAGCCGATCAGCCGCCAACCCTCGGGCACCGACAGGTCGCGGGCGAGCCGGTCGGGATCGAGGATCGAGACCCAGCCCAGCCCCAGGCCATGCGAACGCAGCGCCAGCCAGAACAAAGTGATGGCCGAGACCACCGAATAGCGGCGCATCTCGGGCATGGTGCCTGCGCCCAGCCCCTGGCCCTTGTCGGTGGCGTCATCGCAGAACACCGCCAGCTGCACCGGCGCCTCTTGCATGCCCGACAGTTTCAGCTGGCTGTACAACTGCGCTCGGTCACCGGAGTAGCCCGCCAGCGCCGCGTCATTTGCCGCCTTGAAGTTCTCCAGCGCCGCGGTCCGGGCCGCGGGGCTTTCGACGCGGATCACGCGCCACGGTTCGCTCAGCCCCACCGAAGGGGCCAGCTGAAACGCATCGAGGCAGCGCGTCAGCACTGCCTCGTCCACCGCGTCTGTGCGGAACCGGCGCACATCGCGCCGGAGCCGCATCAACAGATCGAACTGCGTGCGGAAATCTTCGGTGAAAGCCTGATCCTGCACGCGCCCGCCTGTTTACTCTTCTGCAGCAGCAGCTTCTTCTTCGGCCGGAGCGGCAGCAGCCTCTGCGGCTTCAGCAGCCTTGGCGGCTTTCTCTTCGGTGCGCTCCTGGGCTTTCTTGCCCGGGGTGCCCTTCTGAGGGTTGTTGCGCTCGGCTTTCTCTTTGGCGCCGGCGGCTTCCAGCATGCGGGCGATCCGGTCAGTCGGCTGCGCGCCCTGGCCCAGCCAGTACTGGATGCGCTCCATGTTCATCTTCACGCGCTCTTCGCTGTCTTTCGGCAGCAGCGGGTTGTAGGTGCCCAGCTTCTCGATGAAGCGGCCGTCACGCGGCATGCGGCTGTCCGCTGCAACGATGCGGTAGAAGGGGCGCTTTTTCGAGCCGCCACGGGCCAGACGAATTTTCATTGCCATTGTGGTATCTCCTTTGGATGGCGTTGGCCGGAGTGTTCCGGCTATTTCTGGTGTTTGTTGAACCTCTGGTTCACTTCTGGTGTTTCTTGTGGTGTCGGATGACTTCCTGAATGATGAAATTCAGGAAAGCCTTGGCAAAATCGGGGTCCAGATCCGCCTCTTTCGCCAGGTCTTCAAGCCGTGCGATCTGCGCGGCCTCGCGCGAGGGATCGGACGGGGGAAGGTCGTGTTCGGCCTTGAGCTTGCCAACGGCCTGCGTGTGCTTGAACCGCTCGGCCAGCGTATAGACCAGAATCGCATCCAGCCGGTCGATGCTTTCGCGGTGGTCTTTCAGCAAGGCCGCGGCCCGCGTCACGGGATTGTTCATTGGCCGGTCCTTTCGGTGGTCAGATCGGTCGTTGACGTGTCGAGTTTCGGGTGCCGCCAGATCTGCGCGGACTTGCCCAGCACTTCGCCCTCGCGCTCGTAGGTCGCGCCGAGACGCTGTGCCAGAGCGCGCGAGCGGTCATTGGCGTGGGCGATATAGCTGATGACGCCGTTCAGCCCCTGATGGCGCGCCGCGTGGTCGCGGGCGGCCTGCGCGGCCTCGAAGCCCAGGCCCTTGCCCTCGACCTGCTCCATCAGGGTCCAGCCCAGCTCGGGTTCGTCCCAGCCCGGCACATAGATCATGCCGGTCCAGCCCACGAAAGTACCGCTGGCCTTTTCGGTCAGGTGCCACAGGCCATAGCCACGCAGCGCCCAATGGCCCAGACGGTTGGCCAGTCCGTTCCAGCAGCCCGCCGCATCCTTGGGGCCGCCCACCATGTGGCTGCGCTCGGTCGCGTAGAAGGCCGTCATGGCCGGCAGGTCGTCCGGATGCGGTGCCCGAAGGATCAGGCGCTCAGTCTCAAGGGTCGGGATGGTGAAGGTCGTCATGCGTAGGCCTCCATCCCGCCATCGCCGTCGCCGGGCAGATGACGATAGACCAGAACCGACTCGTCGAACCCGGCCTCGGCCTGCAGGTCGCGCTGGGCGCCCAGGCGCTCGGCCACGCGGGCCGAGGCTGCGTTGTCGGGGTCCACATAGCTGACCAGTGACGGCAGAGCCTGCGACCCCAGCGCAAAGTCGCGGGCGGCTTCGGCCGCCTCGGTTGCAATGCCACGCCTTTCGGCGGCTTCGGTCAGCAGATAGCCCAGCTCGTGTTCGCGGTCGCCGAATTCCATGCCAATCGACACGAAACCCAGAACCTGACCGCCCGCGCGGTCCTCGATGGCCCACATTCCCGCGCCGCGCAGCAGCCAGCCCGCGACGTATTGCGAGAAATCCAGCCAGGCCGCCTGCCGGTTAAACGGGCCGTCCATGTGTTTGGCACGGTCCGACATCAGGATGTCGGCATAGGTGTCGAAATCCCCGATCCGCGGCGCGCGCAGCACCAGCCGCGCGGTCTCGATCCGCGGCAAGTCCGCAGCCAGCCGCGCCGACAGCGCGGCGGCGGGGCCGGTGGCCGGAGCCTCCCAGGGATATGCGACGGGCGCAGTCACTTACTTTTTCTTTCCGAATCCGCTCAGGCCGGGGGGCAGGGCCATGCCGCCGCCCATGCCGGGCAAACCGCCGGGCATCTTGCCGCCCATCGCCTTGGCCGCGGCTTCCAGCGCCTTGGGGTCCATGCCCGCGGCCATTTCTTCGGGGCTGGGCGCGCCCTTGCCGAACATGCCTTTCATGGCCTGTTTCAGCATTTTGCCTTTGCCCATCTTGCCCATCTTCTTCATCATGTCCGACATCTGCCGGTGCATCTTGAGCAGCTTGTTGATGTCGCTGACTTCCATGCCCGACCCGGCCGCGATGCGTTTCTTGCGGCTGGCCTGCAGCAGCGCGGGGTTCGCGCGTTCCTTCTTGGTCATCGACTGGATCATGGCGATCTGCTGGCGCAGGATCCGGTCGTCCAGCCCGGCCTGATCCATCTGCTTGGCCATCTTGCCCATGCCCGGCATCATGCCCATCATGCCTTGCATGCCGCCCATCTGGATCATCTGTTCCAGCTGCATCTTCAGGTCGTTCATGTTGAACTGACCCTTCATCATGCGCTTCATCATGCGCTCGGTCTGCTCGAGCTCCATGGTCTCCTGGGCTTTTTCGACCAGGGCCACGATGTCGCCCATGCCCAGGATCCGGCCCGCGATGCGGTCGGGCTCGAAGGTTTCCAGCGCATCCATCTTCTCGCCCAGACCGACGAAGCGGATGGGCTTGCCGGTCACTGCGCGCATCGACAGCGCCGCGCCGCCGCGGCCGTCACCGTCCATCCGGGTCAGGACCACGCCCGTGATGCCGACCTTGGCGTCGAACTCTTCGGCCACCTCGACGGCGACCTGACCGGTCAGGCCGTCGACCACCAGCAGGGTTTCGCGCGGGTCGACCACGTTGCGGACCTGCTCGACCTCGTCCATCAGGACCTCGTCGATATGCAGACGGCCGGCAGTGTCGAGCATGTAGACGTCATAGCCGCCGAGCGTGGCCTGCTGTTTGGCGCGCTTGGCGATGTCCACCGGCTTCTGCCCCGGCACGATCGGCAGGGTGTCCACTCCGATCTGGGTGCCCAGCACCGCCAGCTGGTCCATCGCCGCCGGGCGGTAGACGTCCAGCGAGGCCATCAGGACCTTCTTGCCCTCTTTTTCTTTCAGGCGTTTCGCCAGCTTGCCGGTGGTGGTGGTCTTGCCCGAGCCCTGCAGGCCGACCATCAGGATCGGCGCAGGCGGATTGTCGATCTTGAGCTTGCCGGGGTCTTCCTCGCCGCGCAGGGTATCGACCAGCGCGTCGTGCACGATCTTGACGACCTGCTGGCCTGGCGTGATCGACTTGGTCACCGCCTGGCCGGTCGCCTGCTCCTGCACCTTCTTGACGAACGCACGCGCCACCGGCAGCGATACGTCAGCCTCAAGCAACGCCACGCGAACCTCGCGCAGCGCGGTTTTGACGTCTTCCTCGGACAGGGCGCCCTGTTTGGTCAGCCGGTCAAAGACGCCAGAGAGGCGTTCGGATAGATTTTCAAACATGCCTTCGGCCTCCTTCGCCGGTTGTCGATTGGCGCCCCATAGATAGGGGCAGACGGGTCAATGCACAAACGCCCCCACGGGCGAAACTCGCTGGTGGGGGGCGATCCCTGAACGACTCAAGGGACCGGAAGAACAGACGCTTCCGGATGTTGCGTTGGCGTTTAGGCTCATTGGCTGCCTGAGTCAACCATCAGCGCTTGCCGGGTTGCATCGTCTGGCCCCGTCGGCCATCACTGGCGCGCTATTTAGGAGAAGACCATGGACGCCTCATCCGCTTTTCAGGACTCATTGCCGCTCAGTTCCGATGCACTGCTGGAGCAGCTGGACGATTGGGGGCTGCCCTATCGCCTGCACAGCCACGTCCCGCTGCGGACGGTCGAAGAGTCGAAGGCGGTTGAGGATCAGTTCATGGTGCCGGGCGAAAACGCGTTGCGGCTCAAGAACCTGTATATGCGCGACAAGAAAAAGCGGAACTACCTGGTGACGCTGGAACAGAGCCGCGAGATCGACCTCAAGGCGCTGGGCGCCGAACTGGGTGTAGGCAACCTGTCCTTCGGGTCGGCGGATCGGCTGATGCAGAACCTTGGCATCCGTCCCGGCGCGGTCAGCCCGCTGGCGATGATCAACGGCGTGGGCAACGATGTGCGGTTCTTCATGGACGACGCGGCGCGGCGCGCGGATGTGATCTATATGCATCCGCTGGTCAATGACCGGACGGTGGCCATGGCGCGCGACGACCTGATGGCCTTCTACGACCGGATCGGGTGCGAGGTCACCTGGCTGCCTTGATCATTCGCTCAGCGCCTCTTTCAACGCGGCGGCGACATGGGCGGCCGAGGGATTGACGAACAGGTGTCCGTCGGCCTCGAAAACCGGGTCATCAAGATGTTGGGGAAAGGCTAGCGGCAATTCCGTGCAGGCCAGCAGGATCGCGGTTCCGGGGGCGGCGTGCCGGTTGCAGAACGCCAGCAGATCGTGGCGGGCATTGGCCGAGGCACCGCCGTAGAACTCGGTGTCGATCATGGCCTGCATTTCCGCGATCTGGTCCTCGGGAAGCCGGTCATTGGCCGTGATGGCTTCAGCCGCCAGCCGTTCCGCATAGTGGCGCGCTTGCATCGTGACCGAGGTTCCCAGCACCAGCGCGCTTTTGGCGCCTGTCGTTTTGGTGGCCACGGCGGTTGCATCAAAGATACTCAGGATCGGCATGGTCACGCCCTGCCGGATCGCATGCAAACGGGCGTGAGGTGTGTTCGAGGCGATGATGCCGAAATCACATCCCGCCTGCTCAAGCGTCAGCAGTGCTTCGCGGAAAACGGCATCGAACGCGGACCAGCTTGCTTCGTCGCCGGCGGTTCCACGCAGCGCGCGGGTTTTGGCCTGGGTGACGGACTCGATGGTCATCGGAGGAACAGGCAGCGGTGATCCGTGCCCACGGTCTGCAAAATGACGCCCCGCGCCCTCGGCGATGGCGCGGTAATAGTCTATTGTCGACGCCCAGCCGACCCCGCCCAGAATTCCGATCTTCTTCATGACAACCGTCCAACCTGCCGATCCCGCTCGGGGACAGATTGGACGGTTTGACCGGGGATGGCCAGTGGCCGGATCAGGCGGCCAGTTCGGCCACGGCTTTCTGGGCGTTGCTCAGAGTTGCTTCCGGGTCCAGCGCCATGCGGTCAGCGGCCACCACATCCACGTCATGGATGCCGATGAAGCCCAGAACATGGCGGGCGTATCCGGTTGCAAAGTCGATCTCGGACCCCACTGCGGTACCGCCCGAAGCGATGGCGAGGATGGCGCGCTTGCCCTCCAGCAGGCCCTTGGGGCCGTTCTCGGTATACGAGAACGTCAGGCCCGCACGGGCGACCAGGTCGATCCAGGCTTTGAAGGCGGCCGGGACCGAGAAATTGTAGATCGGCAGCCCGATCACCACCGTGTCGGCCTGCTGCAGTTCCTTGACCAACTCGTCCGACAGGGCCAGCAGGTCGCGCTGGGTGGCGTCGCGTTGATCGGCGGGGGTGAAGTTGGCGGTGATCCAGTCCTCGGTCAGCAGTGGCAGGGGGGTGGCCAGGTCGCGGCGGATGATGCGGCTGGCGCCCAGGTGCTGGACGATGCGGGCCGACAGGTCGCGGGTGGCCGAGCCGGTGCGGCGGGCCGAGGCGTCGATATGCAGGATGGTCTTTGTCATGGCGTGGATCCTTCTCAGGGTTCGGATTTTGCGTCTGAGCCCAATATGAGTATTGCGTGAGCGAACGAAACTAGGATAAATCAACAGGCATTGTTGGAAATTGCACAGAATTGGTTTTGTCATGGACAATTGGGACGAGGTCCGCACCGCCTATCAGGTTGCGCGAATGGGTACGGTCAGCGGCGCGGCCGAGGTTCTGGGGGTGCACCACGCCACGGTGATCCGCCATATCGACGCGATCGAGGCCCGGCTGAAGGTCAAGCTGTTCCAGCGCCACGCGCGCGGCTACACCCCGACCGAGGCGGGCGAGGATCTGCTGCGCGTGGCCCAGGCCACCGAGGATCAGTTCAACCAGCTGGTCGGGCGGCTGAAGGGGCGTGGAGACGATGTCTCGGGCGAGTTGGTGGTGACCTCTCTGGCCTCGCTGGCGCCGCTGGTGGTACCCACCCTGACCGCGTTCCAGCAGGACCATACCGACCTGATCGTGCGCTATCTGACCGGCGACCGCCTGTTCCGCCTGGAATATGGCGAGGCGCATGTGGCGATCCGCGCCGGTGCGGCCCCCGACCAGCCGGACAACGTGGTGCAGCCCTTCATGACGCAAGAGGTGGGGCTTTATGCCAGTCAGGACTACATCGCGCGGCGCGGCCTGCCCGCGGGCGTCGAGGATTTCCCCAACCACGCCTTCGTCGGGGCGGATGATGAAAACAGCCGCGCGCCCTTTTCACGCTGGCTGCGCGCCAATGTTCCGGCCGAGGCGATCACCTTCCGTTGTTCCAACAACTTCACCGTGGCCGAGGCGGTACTGGCCGGGGCGGGGATCGGCTTCATGGCCCGGTGGGAGGCCGCCCGCCATCCGCAGCTGCAGGAAGTGATGGAGCCGCTGCCGGAATGGGCCGGCAATCTGTGGCTGGTAACCCATGTGGATCTGCACCGCACCAACAAGGTGCAGACCTTTCTCAAATTCCTCAAGGAGCAGGCCAAGGACTGGCTGCCATGAACCCGCAGGCGCGTGGCCACTTGGCCATGCTGGTGTTCTCGGCGCTGGTGGCGGGCAGTTTCTCGCTGGGTTCGATGATTGCCAACGAGATCGCGCCGGCGGCGTTGAACGCCGCGCGCTTCGCGATTGCCGGCGTGGTGATCGGCATCGCGGCGCTGATGACGACCGGTTTGCCGCGCAGCGCGGCGCGCGCGCCGTGGCGCTATCTGGTGCTGGGCGGGCTGTTCTCGGCCTATTTCGTGCTGATGTTCTACGGGCTGAAAACCGCGCCGCCGGTCAGCGCGGCGGCGGTGTTCACCCTGACGCCAATCTTGTCGGCGGTGGCAGGTTGGGTGTTGCTGCGCCAGATCACCACCCCGCACATGGCCCTTGCGCTGAGCGTGGGCGCGGTTGGCGCGCTGTGGGTGGTGTTCCGCGCCGACTGGCTGGCCTTTCGCGCCTTCGAGATCGGGCAGGGCGAGATCATCTATTTCTGGGGCTGTGTGGCCCATGCGATCTATACGCCCATGGTGCGCAAGCTGAACTGGGGCGAGCCGCCGGTCGTGTTCACCTTCGGCACGCTGGTGGCCGGGTGCGCAGTGCTGACGGTGTTCGGCTGGTCCGACATCCGCGCAACCGACTGGGCCAACCTGCCGGCGATCGTCTGGATCGGCCTGTTCTACGTCGCCATCTGCGCCAGCGCGGCCACCTTCGTTCTGTTGCAGTACGCCACGCTGCTGCTGCCATCGGCCAAGGTCATGGCCTATACCTACCTGACGCCCAGCTGGGTGATCATCTGGCAGATCGCGCTGGGCCAGCCGGCGCCGGGCCCGTTGGTCCTGGTGGGAATAGGGCTGACGATCCTTGCCCTCGTGCTGCTGCTGAAAGGGGATGACCTAGGGATGGCTCGGCAACAAACCGCGCCGGACTGACCTTTGCCAAAGCGCCCGTTCGTGGCAGGGTGAGGCAAACTCCGAAAGGACCAGAACATGCACAGATTGATTGCCTCGGCCACGCTAATGTTGGTTTTTGGATGTACGCAGGACACCGCCGACAATTCAACCCTTCAAGCCAGCTGCGAGGCATTGGTGGCTGCTGAGGCAAACCGGAGCCCCGCGGATGTCCAGGCTCTGTCTACAACTGCCGAACCGGCGGGAACCGTCACGCAGGTCGCAGTGGCCGGCGCTCAGGCACCCTGGCTGTGCCGCGCCGATCCCAGCGGCGTGGTCACAGGGGTCGAGTACAGCCAGCAAGGCTGATCCTCTTGGGTTGAGCCACATCAAGGGCCGGTTGTGTCAAACCCGCTAAGCTGTCGGCGTGAAAGGAGGGACTGATGTTCAAACACATAATGTTTCCCGTCGATCTGCATCTGCCACCCGAAGTGCGCAAGGCGGCCGAGGTTGCGGCACAAGTCGCCCGGTGGCAGGGGGCGCGGATAACCATCGTCAGCGTGACAAGCAATCAGCCCGGCGACCCCACGCAAACCGAATCCGCGATCAAGGACCATCTGTCCGATCTGGCGGACGAGTTGTCCCAAGCCAGTGGAGCGCAAGTTGATTTCCGCAACATTCATTCGGTGGATGTGGCGGTCGAAGTGGATGGTGACCTGGCCCGCACCGCTGAAGAGATCGGTGCCGACCTGATCGTGGTGGGCACCCATGCGCCGCGGATTACCGACTTTATACTGTCCAGCCATGCCGGATATCTGGCCAAACATGCCAGCATGTCGGTCTTCGTAGTGCGCTAGACCTCGTCCCCCGCGGAAAGCTGGTTTTCCAGGAACCGCTCGAACGCGTCCAGATTCACGGGTTCGAACTGCCCGAACCCTTGCATCCAGACCGAGGCCGCGCGCAACGCGTCGGGTTCCAGCTTGCACCATTTCACCCGGCCGCGCTTTTCCTGGCTGATCAGCCCGGCCCGGGTCAGGATCGTCAGGTGTTTCGAGATCGCCGCCAGCGACATCTCGAACGGCTCGGCCACGTCGGTGACGGCCATGTCATCCTCGAGCAGCATCGCCAGGATGGCGCGCCGCGTGGGGTCGGCCAGGGCCGCAAAGACGGTATCGAGGTCATCGGACATGATCCCGCTGAACCACAGCGGGAAAGTTTGGTCAACCATTTGGTTGAATATGCGGAATCCGGTGCTTCCAGCGGAATGGATTGCCAGTGACCCGATCGGCAGACAACGTGCTCCCTTAATATACATTAGAAAACAAAGGTTTAAGCTGCGTCAATTGGAGCCATCAACAGCGTTGACTCTGCGCGCGAGGCCGCATAGCAACTGCGCCAAGACTGTGCGAGGGAAACGCCCGTGACCGATGACGACCCAAAGCAGCGCCTGACGCAGCTTGAGGCCAAGATCGACGCGGCAAAAAAGGCCAAAGCGCCGAAACCGCGTGCGGACGCTGACATATCCGGGGGCGAACTGGCCTGGCGGATGGTCATCGAGATGGTTTCCGGTCTGGGGATCGGATTTGGCATCGGGTACGGGCTGGACAGCCTGTTCGGGACGATCCCGATCTTCCTGGTGCTGTTCACATTGCTGGGCCTTGTCGCGGGCGTGAAGGTCATGCTCCGCAGCGCGCAAGAAGCTCAAGAGAAACAAGCGGCCTCGACACAGGCCGAGAAGGACGAGAGGGACTGAACGTGGCGACCGAGACCACCGCAGCAGAAGGCAGCAGCCTGGTTTTCCATCCGATGGACCAGTTCATCGTCAAGCCGCTTTTCGGCGGTGAGATGGCTTGGTACACGCCCACCAACGTGACCCTGTGGCTGTTCTTCGCGGTTCTGGCCATCATCGGCCTGCTGGTGCTCAGCACCTCGAAGCGCGCCATCGTTCCGACCCGCATGCAGTCGATCGCCGAGCTCGCCTACGGCTTCATCTACAAGATGCTGGAAGACATCTGTGGCAAGGAAGGCGTCAAATACTTCCCCTATGTCATGACCCTGTTCATGTTCATCGTCACCGCGAACTTCCTCGGCCTGATCCCGACCTCGTTTACCACGACATCGCATTTCGCGGTCACCATTCCGCTGGCGCTGGCCGTGTTTCTGACCGTGACCGTTCTGGGCTTTGTCAAGAACGGTGCTGGGTTCCTCAGCCTGTTCTGGGTGTCCAGCGCGCCGCTGGCGCTGCGCCCGATCCTGGCGATCATCGAGCTGATCTCGTACTTCGTGCGCCCGGTCAGCCACTCCATTCGTCTTGCAGGTAACGTCATGGCCGGCCACGCCGTGATCAAGGTTTTCGCCGGCTTCGCCGCGGTCGCCGTGATCTCGCCCGTGTCCGTTCTGGCGATCACCGCAATGTACGGCCTCGAGGTCCTGGTGGCCTTCATTCAGGCCTACGTATTCACCATTCTGACCTGTGTTTATCTGAAGGACGCTCTGCATCCGCATCACTGATCAGGGGCGACCCTGAGCACAGGAACGATAACCCAAAATCGAAACTTCCAATTCGTAAGGAGATACATCATGGAAGGCGATCTCGCACACATCGGCGCAGGCCTGGCAGCAATCGGTTCCGGCGCGGCCGCAATCGGGGTGGGCAACGTGGCCGGCAACTTCCTGGCCGGCGCTCTGCGCAACCCTTCGGCGGCTGCTTCGCAGACCGCAACCCTGTTCATCGGTATCGCATTCGCAGAAGCCCTGGGGATCTTCGCATTCCTGGTCTCGCTGCTGCTGATGTTCGCCGTATAATCTGCGGAACCTGATCCTTACGCGCAGGTGGGCCCAAGCCATAGCGGCCCACCTGTTGTAAAGACAACGTTCCGACGGAGGACATCATGGCGACAGAACCCATAGCTGCAGAAGCAGTCGGCAAATGCGTCGATTCCCATGGCTCGGCCATCGGGATGCCGCAGCTCTGCTTCGATTGGTTCCCCAACCAGATCTTCTGGCTGGTCATTACGCTGGTCGTCATCTTTCTGGTCCTGTCCCGCGTGGCCCTGCCGCGCATCGCGGCGATCCTGGCCGAGCGTCAGGGGACCATTACAAATGACCTGGCTGCGGCCGAAGACCTGAAGGCCAAAGCGGTCGAGGCCGAAGAGGCCTACAACAAGGCGCTGGCTGATGCCCGTGCCGAGGCGCAGCGGATCGCAGCCGAAGCGCGCGCCGAAATCCAGGCGGATCTGGATGACGCGATCGCCAAGGCAGATGCGGAAATCGCGGCCAAGGCGGCAGAATCGGAGAAGGCAATTGCCGAAATCCGTGCTGGAGCGCTGGAAAGCATTCAACAGGTTGCCAACGATACGGCGGCCGAACTGGTGACTGCGCTGGGCGGCGAGGCGGATGCCAAAGCCATCAGCAGTGCCGTCAGCGCACAGATGAAAGGATAAGTGACATGCGGAATACACTTGCTCTTATCCTGACCGCAGGCTTCGCCAGCCCGGCGCTGGCCGCAAGCGGCCCGTTCTTCTCGCTGGCGAACACCGACTTCGTCGTGACGCTGGGCTTCATCGTCTTCATCGGGGTTTTGTTCTATTTCAAAGTTCCGTCGATGATCGGCGGGGCGCTGGACAACCGCGCCGAGGGCATCAAGGCCGAGCTGGACGAAGCCCGTGCCCTGCATGAAGAAGCGCGCAGCCTGCTGGCCTCATACGAGCGCAAGCAGCGTGAAGTGCAGACTCAGGCCGAAGCCATTGTGGCCGCGGCGAAGGAAGATTCGGTTCTGGCTGCCGAACAGGCAAAGGCGGATCTGGAGAAATCCATCGCGCGTCGTCTGGCTGCCGCACAGGATCAAATCGCATCGGCCGAGGCCTCGGCGGTGAAGGAAGTGCGCGACCAGGCTGTTACTGCGGCCGTTGCGGCGGCCAAGTCCGTGCTGGCCAAGCAGATGACTGCGGCGCAAGCCAACAAGCTGATTGACTCGGCGATCTCCGAGGTCGGTGACAAGCTGCACTGAGCTGTTCGGCGTGAGCCAATCTCAATTTCCAAAACCCGAAAGCTACCTGCTTTCGGGTTTTTTGCTTGTAGCCCGTGTCATTGTCTGTTGATTCAGGGCAGTCAGCTTGTGGCGTTTCGGTGAGGTACGATGACATCCGGACATACCAAGATTGTTGATCCCGCCCCTGTGTGCGTGTTCGCGTTCAACCGACCCGAACACACGCGGCGGACGTTGGATGCCCTGGCCCAATCGCCCTTGGCCGCGTCGACATCCTTGACCGTATTCATCGACGGCCCCCGCAATGATGCCGAGAAGCCGATTGTCGACGCTGTTGCGCAGGTCGCCGAAACGCAGCAGGGCTTCGCCAGTATCGAGCTGCGCCGACGTGACCAAAATGCAGGGCTGGCGGTCTCGATCGAGGAGGGTGTTTCGCAGATGATGGCCGAGCATGGCCGCGCGATCATTCTCGAGGATGATATACTCACGTCGCCAGCCTTTCTTCATTATATGAACCTTGCCCTAGAGCACTACAGGGAAACTCCGGATGTGTGGCACATAGCCGGGTACAATGAGGATATTCCGCAGAACAGAGGCTCGAACCATGCGAGTCTGTGGCGGTTCATGAGTTGCTGGGGCTGGGCGACGTGGGCTGATAGATGGACCCATTACTCGCGCGATCCGGACGAGTTGGTCAGTCTGTTTACGGATGAAGACATCCACCGTTTCAACCTAGACGGAGCAAATGACTTCTGGGCTCAGGTTCTTGCCAATAAGAGTGGGGAACTGAAGACTTGGGCCGTGTTCTGGTACGCCACGATCTTCCGCAATGGGGGGCTTTGCTTGTCCCCCCAATTCTCCTACGTCGAAAACATCGGATTTGACGGCTCAATCGTACTGTGCTCGCTCCAGTTTCAATTACCCGGGCAGTGTTTGGACCGAAACGAAAACACGGCCTTTCCGGAAATAGTGCCGAAGGAAAAGGCGCCCGTAAATGCGCAAGAGGAATTCCACGCTCCTTGGACGGGTCTATTCGCAAAAAACCTTCTCATGGTTTAAGTAATAGACCCGTAAAGCCGAAAATGGCGACTAAGAAAGAAAGGGGCGAATTGCAGATATTCATGACTGAGAGATAAAGATGAAGAAAACAACTTCTTTTGCGACCGATCCCGGTGGGATGTTATTGGAAACACCGGGTGGCGATGTTTGCATGAGTATCGTGGGTGTCGTGCGCAATGGTGGCAATGCATTGAAAAAGACGATCTCACGGATCGAAGAGTTATCTATGCACCTTCGAGATTTCTCAATTATTATAGCAACTAACGATAATTCAGACGACACCGACGCGGTATTATCTGCATTCTCTGAGCGTTGTGGAAAATCCCTGATTCTTCGTTTGGACGGCTTGAATGACGAATATCCGGAAAGAGTCGAAAGAATCACGGTCGCACGAAACGCGGTGCTCGACGCATTGCAAGAAGGTGAGACAAAGAAAGAGTACACCCTAGTTTTGGACTTGGACGGACCGAATACCGAATTGGATATTTCCGCCGTGTTGGCCGCGACCCAGCGCGCGACACTGCGCTGGGATGCGGTTTTCGCGAACCCTAGACCGGCCTATTATGACATTTACGCTCTTAGGTGTCGCGGTTGGTGCGAAGAAGATGTTTGGAATCGAATTGGAAACACGCGCAAACCCTTGTTTGGCAGACGGAAATGGCGGCGCAATCTTGTCAAGTCGGCGATCTATGACCGCCAGTTCAATATACCTAGGAATTTCCCGCTGATAGCTGTTGACAGCGCTTTCGCCGGTGCAGGCCTGTATCGTACCAAGGCCCTGGAAGGTTTAAGCTACTCTTGTCGAGATGAGCATGGTAGGCTTGTTTGTGAACATGTGATGCTGCACAAAAGAATGCGGGACCGCGGGGCGCGTTTGTTTATCGACCCAGCCTTTATGACTGTTGCACCAGACGAGCATCTTGGTGAAGGAAGCGGAGCGCAGCTACCACCAAATTTAATCAATCGCGTATCGGGGATTTATTGATCAATGCCAAAGTCACCAATTACTGGACAGGTTGGCACTTATTTATTCGAAGCTAAAGTAATCGGCCATCATTCTGCAAAGTACTACCTAGACAATAGTTGCGGTTATATCTGGGTAGAGAATCCCACATGGTTGGAAGAAGCTTACAGCGATGCCATCGCTCTGACCGACACCGGGATAGTTGCCCGAAATCTAAAGAATACTCAGTCAATTACCCAAGTCATGCGGGCAAATAGGTTAACCCACGAATGCGGCGTTGACCTTGGTGGAGGTTACGGTCTGCTAGTCAGGGGCCTAAGAGACTCCGGATTGGATTTTCATTGGTCAGATCCTTACGCCAGAAACTTGCTCGCGCGCGGTTTCGAGGCGGTTGACAAAAACTACGCGGTGGCGACGGCCTTTGAGGTTTTGGAGCACCTGCCGAACCCCCTAGATTTCCTAACGCAGGCACGTGCACGATATGGATTTGACACTCTCTTTTTTTCGGCAACCTGCTTTGACCCACACGAGATCCCGCATCGCGACTGGTGGTATTGGGCCTTTGAAACCGGACAGCACATTAGCTTTTTCTCAGAAAAGTGCCTCGACTATATGGCAGTTCAATTGGGCATGAGAAAGGTTCACCTGCGTGGGGACATTTATGCCTTCACGATATTAGAAAAGCTTAGGTGGCCCGGAAGACTGCAACGACGAATACTCGACAGAAAACATCGTCGAGTTAGCCTGACACAAAAGGATTACGAGGATATGAAGCAACGCGTGATCGAACTTTGGTCAGGGACTTGACTAATACCGTTCTTCGGTTTCTTGGCGAAACCTTTGTCTTGCTATTTCTTCGTGTTTCTCGGCCTTTTGCTGGTCTTCCATGCAGCGTTCGACAAAGCTAAGGTGCTGTTCCACCGCCTGCCGGGCGGCTTCGGGGTCGCGGGCCTGAAGCGCTTCGTTGATTGCCCTGTGCTGGTTCAGGATCGCGTCGCGCGTCGTGCGCTGGTGGAACATGATCTGGCGGTTGTAGAACACGCCCTGCCGCAACAGATCGAACATCGACCGCATCATATGCAGCATCACCACGTTGTGGCTGGCCTCGATGATGGCCATGTGGAACTGCGCGTCCAGATGGGCCTCGTCATCGGCCGCGTTGCGGGCATGGGCGGCCTCCATCTTGTCGAAGATCGCCTGGATCACCTTCAGGTCGCTGTCCGAGCCCAGCCGCGCGGCGCGTTCGGCCGCCAGCCCTTCCAAGTCGCGCCGGAACGACAGGTAATCGAACACAGCCTCGTCATGGCTGCTGAACAGACGGATCAGCGCCGGCGAAAAGGCCGAGCCCAGAACCTCGGCCACATAGATGCCTGACCCGGCCTTGGCGGTCAGAAGGCCTTGCTCCTGCAGTTGCGAGATCGCCTCGCGCAGCGACGGGCGCGACACGCCAAGCCGGTCGGCCAACTCGCGCTCGGACGGCAGGCGCTCACCGGGGCGCAGGATCCCGCGCAGGATCAGCAACTCGATCTGTTTGACGACGGCCAGGGACAGTTTCTCGGTCTGGACTTTCTGAAAGGGCATCGGATCATCGCTGAAAATTGGTCAAATCATATGACCACACATGCCCGGCCCGTGCAAGAACGGGCCGCGATCACATTGGCTGAAACACTAGGTCAGCATTATTGACTTTAAGCGCAGAGGTCATAGCGTCAGTCCGACCCAGCGGAGGAGGCTCGGCCCATGCACCAGTTATTTGCAACGCGCGCCGCGCGAATGAAGGCATCCGAAATCCGAGAGCTGCTGAAACTGCTGGATCAGCCCGGCATCATTTCCTTTGCCGGCGGCATCCCCGATCCGACGCTGTTTCCGGCCGAGGCCTTTGCCCACGCATTCCAACAGGCGCTTGGCGCCGACAGCCGGGCGCAGGCGCTGCAGTATTCCGTGTCCGAAGGGTACATGCCGCTGCGGGAATGGATCGCTGGCCACATGTGCCAGATCGGCATCGACTGCGGCCCCGACGACGTTCTGATCACCTCGGGCTCGCAACAGGCGCTGGACTATCTGGGCAAGCTGTTTCTGTCGCCCGGCGACACGGCGCTGGTCGGATGGCCGACCTATCTGGGGGCATTGGCGGCCTTCAACGCCTATGAACCACGCTTTGACCAGTTGCGCGCAGGCGGCAATGCGGGCGCGGCGCAATACCGGGCCGCCGCGGGGCCGGGGGCGGTCAAATACGCCTATCTGTCCCCCGACTTTGCCAACCCGACCGGCGAGACCGTCGATCGGCAAGGGCGCGAGGCCCTTCTGGATCTGGCCGAAGAGTTGGACTGCGCCCTGATCGAGGACGGCGCCTATCAGGCCCTGCGTTATGACGGGCAGGCGATACCGCCGATCCTAGCGCTGGAACTGGCGCGGAAGGCCGATCTGCAAGCCTGCCGGACGATCTATTGCGGCAGTTTTTCCAAGACCCTGTCGCCCGGGTTGCGGGTGGGGTGGGTCGTGGCGGCGCGGCCCGTCATCGCGCAGCTTGTGCTGATGAAACAGGCCGCCGACCTCCATTCGGCCACCATCAACCAGATGGCGGTGCACCAAGTGGCCCAAACCTGTTTCGACAGCCACATCCCGAAAGTGCGCGCAACCTACCGTGCGCGCCGCGACGCGATGCTGGCGGCGCTGGATCGGCGCATGCCCGAAGGCGTGCAATGGACCCGGCCCGAGGGGGGCATGTTCATCTGGCTGACCCTGCCGTCCGGCTCGGATGGCGCGCAACTGCTGGCCCGCGCGCTTGAGACGGTCAAGGTCGCCTTTGTGCCCGGTCAGGCCTTTCACCCCGATGGCAGCGGCGCCAACACGATCCGGCTGAGTTTCTCCAACTCGGACGAGGCTACGATTGCCGAGGGTATTGCCCGGTTGGGCGCGGTCCTGGGCGGCTGAGCGCGCGAAAGCTTTCGTTAACCATTTTGCCGCAAAGCTGCGGCATGATCCGGTTCCTCGCCTTGCTGTTGCTGGCCGGCTGCTCGGCCGGTACGACCCATTTCCGCGACCTGCCCGCAACCCGCGTGGTCGTAAACGGCAGCGTGTTCGACGTGCGCCTGCGCGGTGACCTCGCCGAGGCGGTCCGCGTCAACAGCCAATATACCCCGCGGCTGGGGCCGATCCGGGATCGGGCCGCATTGGCCATGGCGCAGGTCTCGGGATGTCCGGTCGCCGACGTGTTGGGCGATGCGGCGGTGACCCTTGGCATCCTCGCCTGCGACCGCAGGGCGTCGGACCGGCTGTTGCTGGCTGCGGTCACGCCGACCAACTATGAATGCATTGACTTCGGAACCTATGACAGCGGGTCGGACACCGGGTACCAGGTGTTCGAGTGTTCGCCTTATTGACTCTGCGCAATTCCGCCCAAATCAGCAAGATATTGTGGATAACTCGGCTCAATATCCCATATCCTGCGCAACTGCGTTGACTCGCGGGCATTCCCTTGTCCAGACTTTCAGGGAACGGGAATCATGGAAATCGGCCTTTGCGCTTCACCAAACTCAAACTCACCGGCTTCAAAAGCTTCGTCGATCCGACCGATCTGATCATCGCGGACGGGTTGACTGGTGTGGTGGGGCCCAACGGCTGCGGCAAGTCCAACCTGCTCGAAGCGTTGCGCTGGGTTATGGGCGAGAACCGCCCCAAATCGATGCGCGGCGGTGCGATGGAGGATGTGATCTTTGCCGGTGCCGCCACCCGTCCGGCGCGCAACTTCGCCGAGGTCGTCCTGACCATGGACAACTCGGAACGTCTGGCCCCGGCCGGGTTCAATGACAGCGATCAGATCGAGATCGTGCGCCGCATCACCCGCGACGTGGGCAGCGCCTACAAGGCCAACGGCAAGGACGTGCGCGCCCGCGACGTGCAGATGCTGTTCGCCGACGCCTCGACCGGCGCGCATTCACCCGCTCTGGTGGGGCAGAACCGGATCGCCGAGCTGATCAACGCCAAACCCCGCGCCCGCCGCCGCATTCTGGAAGAGGCCGCCGGTATCTCGGGCCTGTACCAGCGGCGGCACGAGGCCGAACTGAAGCTCAAGGGCACTGAAGCCAACCTGACCCGCGTCGATGACGTGCTGGAGCAGTTGGGCACACAGTTGGCGCAGCTGGCGCGGCAGGCCCGTCAGGCCGCGCGGTATCGTGAGATCGGCGAGCAATTGCGCCAGGCCGAGGGCATGTTGCTGTATCGCCGCTGGAAAGAGGCCGACATGGCCCGCCAGCAGGCCGAAGAGCGTCTGCGCGACCGCACCACCGAAGCCGCGCGCGCCGAGGCCGAGGCTCGCGCCGCCAGCGCGAAACGCGCCGAGATCGAAGAGACCCTGCCGCCGCTGCGCGAGGAGGAGGCCATTGCCGCCGCCGTCCTGCAGCGCCAGCAGGTGCAGCGCGATCAGCTGTCCGATCAGGAAACCCGCGCGCGCCAGACCATCGAAACCCTGACCGCCCGCATCCAGCAGCTCGGCCGTGACATCGAGCGTGAAACCGGTTTGAACCGCGACGCCGGCGAGATGATCGAGCGGCTGGAATGGGAGGCCCGCGAACTGGCCAAGGCCGCCGAGGGCCATGACGACAAGCTGGCCGAAGCCGCCGAAATTGCCCGAGAGGCCGCCGCGGTTCTGCAGGAGCGTGAGGATCTGCTGGCGCAGGAGACCGAGGACACCGCCCGCCTGGTCGCGCGTCACCAATCGGCGCAGCGCCTGGTCGAGGACAGCCGCAAAACGCTGGCACGCTCCGAGGCCGAAGAGGAAAAGGCCCGCGCGGCCGTCGCCGAGGCCCGCGCCGCGCTGACCCACGCCGACGAAGCGTTCGAGGCCGCGCAAGCCGCCGAGGAAGAGGCGCGCGAGGCCGCCGAAGCCGCCGAAGAAGCGCTGGCCGCCGCCGACGAGCTGCGCGGTGAAACGCAGGCGCGCGAGGCCGAGGCCCGCGCCCAACGCTCCGAGGCCGAGGGCGAGTTGGGCGCGATTCGGGCCGAGACCACCGCGCTGGCCAAGCTGGTCGAGCGCGACACCGCCGAGGGCGGGCAGGTGCTGGACCTGCTGCGGGTCGAGCCAGGCTTTGAAAAGGCGCTGGGGGCCGCGCTGGCGGATGATCTCCGCGCCCCGCTTGTCGAAGGCGATGGGCCGTCGGGTTGGGTGCAGGTGCCGGGCTATGACGCCGATCAGCCTTTGCCGGACGGGGCCGAGCCGCTTGCGCTACACGTCTCGGGTCCGGACCGTCTCAGCCGCCGTATCGCGCAGATCGGCCTGATTGACGCCGATCAGGGCGCCCGGCTGCAACCCTTGCTGAAACCCGGCCAACGGTTGGTGTCGCGCTCTGGCGATCTGTGGCGCTGGGACGGGTTCCGCGCCTGGGCCGAGGATGCCCCCAGCGCCGCGGCGCTGCGGCTCGAGCAGCTCAACAAGCTTGAGGCGCTGAAACAGCAACTGGCGCTGGTCGAAGCACAGGCCGACGGCGCCCGCGCCGCGCACGAGGCCCTGTCGCGGCAACTGGCCGAGGTGACAGAGGCCGACCGTCGCGCCCGCGAGGCCCGCCGCGCCGCCGATCAGCGCATGGCCGAAGCCGCCCGCGCGCTCAGCCGGGCCGAGGCCGACCGCAACCTGGCGCAGGGCAAGCTGGAGAACCTGACGCTTGCGGTCGACCGCCACAAGCAGGATGCGATGGCGGCCCGCGCCCAGCTGCGCGAGGCCGAGGCCGCCCTGGCCGAGCTGGGCGATCTGGACACCGCCCGTGCCCGGGTCGAGGACATCAAGCAGACGGTCGAGGCCGCGCGGATCACCATGCTGACGCACCGTTCGACCCATGACGAGCTGCGCCGCGAGGGCGAGGCCCGCACCCGCCGCGCACAGGAGGTGGCCAAGGACCTGAGCGGCTGGAAACACCGTCTGGAAACAGCCGAGAAGCGCATCGCCGAATTGGCCGAGCGCAAAGCCAGTTCCGAGGAAGAGCTGACCGAAGCGATGGCCGCGCCCGCCGAGATCGCCGAGGCGCGCGAAGAGCTGAACGAGATGATCGAGGCCGCCGAGGCCCGCCGCGCCGAGGCCGCCGACAAGTTGGCCCAGGCCGAAGCGGTGCAACGCGAAGCCGTGCTGGCCGAGCGCGAGGCCGAGCGCAAGGCCTCGGAGGCGCGCGAAGCTCGCGCCGCGGCGGAGGCGCGGTTCGAAGCGGCCAAGGAAAGTGTCGCCGCCGCTGCCGAGCGCATCGCCGAGGATCAGCAACTGACCCCGAACCAGTTGTTGAACCAGCTGGACGTGAACCCCGATGACATGCCCGCCGCCGATGCCCTGGAAGCTGAGGTGAACCGCCACAAGCGCCAGCGCGACGCGATGGGTGCGGTGAACCTGCGCGCCGAGGAGGATGCCAAGGAGGTTCAGGAGGAGTTCGACACGCTCAACAGCGAGAAATCCGATCTGGAAGAGGCAATCAAGGCGCTGCGCAGCGGCATCGCCAGCCTCAACCGCGAGGGCCGCGAGCGTCTGCTGACCGCCTTCGAACAGGTCAACGCGAACTTCGCCATGCTGTTCAAGCATCTGTTCGGCGGTGGCGAGGCCAACCTGGTGATGGTCGAGAGCGACGACCCGTTGGATGCGGGGCTCGAGATCATGTGCCAGCCGCCGGGCAAGAAGCTGTCGACTCTCAGCCTGCTGTCGGGCGGGGAGCAGACCCTGACAGCCACCGCGCTGATCTTCGGCGTGTTCTTGGCCAACCCCGCGCCGATCTGCGTGCTGGACGAGGTTGATGCGCCGCTGGACGATGCCAACGTGACCCGGTTCTGCGATCTGCTGGACGAGATGTGCCGCCAGACCGACACGCGGTTCCTGATCATCACCCACCACGCGGTGACCATGGCGCGGATGGACCGTCTGTTCGGCGTGACCATGCAGGAACAGGGCGTCAGCCAGCTGGTCTCGGTCGATCTGAAGAAGGCCGAGCAGATGGTCGCCTGACCGCTCACCGCAACGTTATTCCGCGATCGGGCCGGGCCGGGCTAGGCTGGTTCCATGAAACACCTGTTGCTGATCGCCGCGGCCTGCGCCGCCTCGCCGCTCTGGGCTGCCGAATGGGCCACCCGCCCCGGCGATATCCCCCTGAGCCCCGCTGAACTGGACGCGTTGGCAGGCCGCACGCTGACTTTCTATGACGATGGGCAGTCGAAATACTCGGCCGGTGGGGCCTATTCCTATACTTATTCCGCGGTCAATGGCGGCGGAACGGCCTTCGGAACCTACTCAATCGCCGCTGATGGCAGCATCTGTGTGCAGTACCGCAACGGGTTCGACCGCTGCGATCTGTACGTGCGGAACAATGGTCGGTTGATCCTGATCACCGAAAAAGGTGAACGTTACCCGGTGCGACCCGAGTGATCGGGGTCTGCCCTTCGCCCGCCGTGCCCAACCAGGAACCGACCGATGACCCGACCCGCTCCGACCCTGCACATGCTTTGCGGCAAGATCGCCGCGGGAAAATCGACGCTTGCCGCCCAGCTCGCAAGGCAGCCCGGCACAGTTCTGATTGCCGAGGACGCCTGGCTGAAGCCGCTGTTTGCCGATCAGATGGTGACAGGTGCCGACTATCTGCGCTGTTCCACGCGTCTGCGGGCGGCGATGGGTCCGCATGTCACGACTCTGCTTGAAGCGGGCATGTCGGTTGTTCTGGATTTCCCGGCCAACACGGTCGAAACCCGCGCCTGGATGCGCGAAATTCTGGATCAGACCGATACAGCGCATCAGATGCATGTGCTGACCACGCCCGACGCTGTCTGTCTGGCCCGATTGCAAGCACGAAACGCAGCGGGCGACCACGCCTTTGCCGCGACCGAAGAACAGTTCCGCCGGTTTTCCAGGCATTACGCGGAACCGACGCCTGAGGAAGTATTTACGCTGGTGTTCCACGACCCAACGGATTGAGCGGCTAGAGTCGGTTCAGCAAATCAACTGTCGGCCAGGCATCTGCGGGCAGGCCCAGTCGGGCCTGTTCAGCCTGTACTGCAGCGCGCGTTCCGGCCCCCAGGATGCCGTCGATCTTGCCCACGTCGTGGCCGCGCGCCTGCAGTTTCGCCTGCAGCTGTTTCATCTGGGTGCCGGTCAGGCCCGGATCGGGGTTGCCCGCAGAATAGACTTGTGCGCCTTCGAGACGCGTTCCGAAATAGGCCGCGGTCAGGACATAGACAAAGCTCTGGTTCCACTCGAAATAGACATCGAAATTCGGATAGGCCAGAAAGGCCGGCCCCTTGCGCCCCTGCGGCAGGATCAGCGAGGCCGGCAGGTTGGCCAATGACCCGCTGCGCGCCTGCACGCCCATCGCCCGCCAGTCCGAGACCGGGCGCGGTTTGCCCGGCCCGGTCAGCGACCAGTCCATCTGTGCGGGCACGGTGACCTCCTGCAGCCAGGGCTGACCGGGCTGCCAGCCCAAATGCGACAGCATCTTGCCCCCGGACATCAGCGCGTCGGGGGCCGAGGTTTTCAGCCGCACATGGCCGTCGCCATCACCGTCCACGCCGTTTTCCAGAATGTCACGGGGCAGCATCTGCACCATGCCGATCTCGCCCGCCCATGCGCCGGTGGTGCGGTTCGGGTCGAAATCGCCGTTCCGGAACAGCTCGATCGCGGCGAAAATCTGCGGCCGGAACAGCTCGGGGCGGCGGCAATCATGGGCCAGCGTCACCAGCGCATTGCGGGTGTTGAAATCGCCCTGGAACGCGCCGTAATCCGTCTCGAACGCCCAGAAGGCCAGCAGGACCCCACGCGACACGCCGTATTCGGCCTCGATCCGGTCGAACACGGCATCGTATTTCTGCGCCATCGCCTGGCCGCGCCTGATCCGATCCTGCGAGATCAGGCGGCGCGAGAATTCGATGAACGGTTTCTGGAACACACCCTGCGCGCGATCGGCCTTCAGCACCTTGGGGTCCTGTTGCACACCTTTGAAGAACGCATCGACCGTGGCCGTATCGAAACCCTGCTGTGCCGCTTCGGCCTTCAGTCCGCGAACGAAGGCGTTGAAGCCGCCGCCGCACTGGGCAAGGGCAGGGGCAGCGAACAGGCAAGCGGCCACAAGGCCCGAGACAAAGCGCATTACGAAAACCATCCTCAGAAAACCGTGTTCAGACCAACCCACACCGTCAGCCCCGCCAACGCAAGCCCCCAAACCTGCCAAAGCATTCCGCATGCGCGGAAAACCTCCGTCGCACCGATCGTGCGCCGGGCCTCGCCGTTGACCCAGGCCAGATCGCGCAACTGCCCGTCATAGCTGCGCGGCCCGGCCAGTGCCACGTCCAGCGCGCGGGCCATGGCGGCCTCGGGCCAGCCGGCATTGGGCGAGATGTGGCGCTGCGCGTCCGCGACGATGGCCCGCCATTGGCGCCACTGCCCCGACAGGGCCAGGATCATCAGGCAAGTCAGCCGCGCCGGGATCAGGTTCAGCAGATCGTCCAGCCGGGCGGCGGCCCAGCCGAAGTCTCGGTACGTGTCGTTGCGGTAGCCGATCATGCTGTCGGCGGTGTTCACCGCCTTGTAGACCAGGAGCCCCGGCAAGCCGCCCAGCAGGAACCAGAAGGCCGGGGCGATCACCCCGTCGCTGAGGTTCTCGGCGGCGCTCTCGATGGCCGAGCGCGCCACCTGTGCCTCGGTCATCTGCGAGGTGTCGCGCGACACGATCATTGCCACCGCCGCGCGCCCCTCGGGCAGGGATTGCCGCAGCGCGACGCCCACGGCGCGGACATGCGCCACCAGAGAGTTCTGTGCCAACAGGATCGCGCAGACCACGACCTCGACCACCCAGCCAAGCGACCCCAGCGCCGTGCCGACCACCCAGCCGCCCAGGACCAGCAGAAGGGCGACGAACACGCCCTTGGCGCGTCGATGCTTGCCGTGATTCAGGCGGCGGTCCAGCCAGGCGATGGCGTTGCCCATCAAAACCGCCGGGTGCCGCAGGCGCGACCACAGCCAGTCGGGCTCGCCCAATGCGGCGTCCAGCAGCATCGCCAGGGCCAGCGTCAGGGCGGTGCTCACAGCGCCGCCTCGAGCCGCGACCAGCCATGCTCGGGCGGCAGGCCCAGCCGCAGGAACCGATCGGAATAGGGGAAGATGCGGCTCCAGATATGGGCCTGTGCCAGCCGGTCCTGCCAGGCGGCGGCATCGTCCACTTCGTACAGGCGGAACAGCGTGGTGCCGCCGACCAAATGCGCGCCCTTGCCGGTCATCAGCGTATCCAGCCGTTCCGTATCACGGGCCAGTCGCGCGCGCGTGGTTTCAGCCCAGGTCGTGTCATTCAGGGCCTGCGCGCCGATGCGCAGGGCCGGGCCGGACACCGCCCATGGACCGGTCAGATCGTTCAGCCTCGCGATCAGGTCGGGATGCCCGATGGCAAAGCCCAGCCGCAGGCCCGCAAGACCCCAGAACTTGCCAAAGCTTTTCAGGACGATCACGCCGGGGCGCTCGGACAGGCTGATCAGCGAGGCATCGGGCGTCACGTCGCAAAAGCTTTCGTCGATCACGGTCAGCGGCGCATCGGCGTCCTTAGCCTGCCAGATTCGGCCGTCGGGGTTGTTGGGATGCACGATCACCCGCGCCTGCGTCGGGCCGCCGGGCTGCACCGTCCAGCCCTGCGCGGCAAAGGCAGCGGCATGTTCGTTGTAGGTGGGCGTGGTGATCTGGACCGCACCAACGGGGGCCAGCGCCGGGATCCGCGCGATCAGGGCCGAGGCCCCCGGTGCGGGTAGGATTGCCGCGCTCTCCGGCACACCCCAGAAGCGACGGGCCGCATTGCTCAGCCGGGCAAATGCCCCGTGATCCGGCAGGGCGGTCCAATCCTCAGACGTAAGGTCCGCCACAGGATAGGGGTGTGGGTTGATACCGGTCGACAGGTCGATCCATTCCGTTCGCGCGCCGCCATGACGGGCAATGGCGTCGTCCAAACCTCCGCCGTGGTCACGCTTGCCGCGCGGGTTCAAGTCGTCAGTGCGGTCAGTCATGCCGGAATCGTCCAAAACGCCGAAATTACCCCGCTTCAAGCGGATTTACGCCGTTTTTACAAGCAAATCCGGTTCCTTGAAGAGCGCTGGGGCGACCGTTAACCCTTTGTTAACGAAATAACGTGATCACAGCTTATGGGGGTCGGCACCACTCACCTTATCAAGTGCCGAGGTTGTTGCAAATGAAAGTTCTGATTGTTGAGAGTAACCCCGACCTGGGTCGGGTCTGGCAGCGGCACCTGGAACGGCAGGGGGCTGAGGTTTCTCTGGTCGAAAGCCAGGAGGCAGCGATCCTTGCACTTTACGGCACGCCCTTCGACATCATAATCTTGGACCTGGTTCTGGATTCAGGCAGCGCGTTGGCGGTCGCGGATTTCGCCAGCTATCGCCGCCCGGATGCCCGGGTGATCTTCGTCACCAACACAACGTTCTTTTCCGACGGATCGATCTTTGCGCACAGCCCCAATGCCTGCGCCTATGTCCAGAGCGGAACACCGCCCGAGGATCTGGCGGCGATGGTCGAACACTACGCCGCGGGGCGTTGATCGCGTCCGTGCGGCTCCCAATAGTCCAGGGTGGGGTTGATCGGGATGATCCGGTGCGGATTGATGCTGTCGTGACTGTAGTGATAGTGCCGCACGATATGGTGCATGTTTACCGTGCCCGCCACGCCCGGCCATTGATACAGTTCACGCGTGTAGGCCCACAGGTTGGGATAGTCGATCAGCCGCCTGCGGTTGCACTTGAAATGCAGGTGATAGACCGGGTCGAACCGGATCAGGGTCGTGAATAGGCGCCAGTCGGCCTCGGTCAGGCGATCCCCCATCAGGTATCGGTGCGTGGACAGCCGATCTTCCAGCCAATCCAGCGTGTCGAACAGGGGGTGCACGGCCGCGTCATAGGCCTCCTGCGAGGTGGCAAAGCCGGATTTGTAGACGCCGTTGTTCACGTTTGAGTAGACCCTCGCATTGACCTCTTCGATCGCGTCGCGCATCTCGGCGGGCCAGTAGTCGTCGGTGTTGCCAGTGATTTGGTCGAAGGCCGAATTGAACATGCGGATGATTTCCGAGCTTTCATTCGACACGATGGTCTCTTGCACCTTGTCCCACAGGATCGGCACCGTCACCCGGCCCGAGTAGTTCGGGTCGGCGCGTGTGTAGACCTGATAGGCATAGTCCAGCCCATACAAAGCATCGCCGGTGGCGCCGTGATCGTCGGTCTGGAAAGTCCATCCGCGGTCCAGCATGTCCGGATGGACAACCGATACGGTGATCAGGTCCTGAAGTTCCTTGAGCTGGCGGAAGATCAACGTCCGATGCGCCCATGGACAGGCCAGGCTGACATACAGGTGGTATCGACCGGCTTCAGCCTTGAAACCGTCCTTGCCCGAGGGACCTGCATTGCCATCGGCCGTTATCCAGTTTCGAAACTGGGCAGCCGAACGTTTGAACGCTCCGCCGGTGGATTTCGTGTCATACCAGGTGTCGTGCCAGGTGCCGTCGACCAACAGGCCCATCTTGGATCCTCCGTTTCCGTCTCCGGACAAAGCTTAGTGCGACAGCGCCGCAGTTCACATCGCCGAAGGCGCGCAGCATCTCTGCGCAGTCGCACAGTGCCACCCGGGATGTCTGTGCAACAAATCGCCCACAGATCCGCGTCAACGGTCGGGCTTCACTGGATTTTTACGAAGATACCCCCACAATAGATGGCATAGCTTGGGGGGAATTTTGATGAGTACTTATGTTTCCAAGGAAATTAGCGCCGAATTGGATGCGGCCCGAATCGCATCGCTCAAGAAGTCCAGCCGTCTGCGGGTGGAAATGGGCGACAATACCTACAGAATCCTCAAATTGTGGAAGGATGGTTTCGCCGTCGAGGCCGAGACAACACCGCGTCTACGTGGACTGGTCGATATTTTTGACGGCGCCAACCACCTGTATCAATGCCTGATCGTCGCTGACGAGGAAGACGGCGGCCAGATGCGATATGAGTTCAAGCGCAGCACCGTCGCGGCGGACAAGGCGCCACTGGATTTCTATCGCGCGCCGGATGCCCCAATCGCCCTTCTCGGCAAAGACGACTAGGGCAGACCGTTCGCGCGGCCTTATTGAAGGTCGGAAAAAGCAAGTTTCAAACGGGCGCACGCGTCCTCGACCCGCGCCCGCTGAGTGGCGAGATTGAACCGTTCGAAGGTCTCGCCTCCCGTTCCAAACCCCGGACCGGATGACGTTGCGATCCGCGCATCATCGCGCAGACGGCGCACGAATTCGGCGTGGTCCATTCCGGTGCCCGAGAAATCGACCCAGGCCAAGTAGGTCGCCTGCAGGGGCATCGACCACAGGCCGGGGATCTCGGAAATCGCGGCATCGAACAGCGCGCGATTGCCGTTCAGGTGGTCGATCTGGGCATCCACCCATTCGGCGCCCTCGGGTGAGTAGGCTGCGGTGATCATCGCCACGCCCAATGCGCTGGGGTCGTAGTCCAGCGTGTTCAGCCGGTGGCGCATTTGCGCCCGCAGCTTGTCGTCGGGAATGATCATGTTGCCCGTGCGCTGGCCGGCGATGTTGAAGGTCTTGGACGGTGCGGTCAGCGTCACCGTCCAGGGCCGTGCATCCGGCGCGGCAACGTCCATCGGCACGAATGTATGCCGGGGATAGACCAGATCATGATGCACTTCGTCCGAGATCAGGATCAACCCATTGCGTTCGGCAAAGGCCGCCACCGCGCGCAGCTCGTCCGGTGTCCAGACCCGCCCGGACGGGTTCTGTGGTGAGCACCACAGCAACAGCTTTTCCGACCCGTCCAGCCGCGACTGAGCGTCATCCAGGTCGATCTCATAGGTGTCGCCGGCCCGCACAAGCGGGCATTCCACTACCCGGCGGCCGGTCTTGTTCACCTTGTGCGCAAACTCGTGATAGACCGGCGTGAAGATCACAACCCCGTCACCCGGTTCGCTCCACACATCGAGGCTCAGCGCGATGGCGTTGCCCAGACCCTGTGTGGTCAGGATCCAATCGGTGTCGATCGCCCAGTCGTGACGCTTCTGCATCCACCACTGCACCGCCTGCAGATAGGCCGGGTGCTGCCAGGAATAGCCGAACACGCCGTGATCCGCCGCACGGCGCACCGCCTCAATCACGCAAGGCGCGGTGGCATAGTCGGAATCGGCGGTCCACATGGCGAGCCCGTCCTCGGGCGAGACACCATAGATTTTCTCCATCTTGTCCCATTTCGAGCTGAAGGTGCCCCGGCGGTCGATCAGGTCGTTGAAAGTCATGTCTGCTCCATTCTTTGGCCCGAAAGCTATCGGGAAATTCGCCCGGCGCAAGGGGGGCGTTGCGGCCACGCGCGCGATGACCTAAATCAGCCACATGAAACGCAACATCCTGATCCATCCCGATCCCCGCCTGAAAAAGGTCTGTGCGCCTGTGGACGACCTGTCGGACGAGCTGCGCGCGCTGGCCGACGACATGCTGGAAACCATGTATGACGCGCCGGGCATCGGGCTGGCCGCGCCCCAGATCGGCGTGTTGGAACGGCTGATCGTGCTGGATTGCGTCAAAGAGGAAGGCGCCACCCCCCGCCCGCTGGTGATGTTCAACCCCGAGATCATCTCGGCCTCGGACGAAACCAGCGTCTACGAGGAAGGCTGCCTGTCGATCCCCGATCAGTTCGCCGAGGTCACCCGCCCGGCCGAGGTCGAGGTCGCCTGGATGGACCAGAACGGCAAGGCGCAGCGCGAAACCTTCGACGGGCTTTGGGCCACCTGCGTGCAGCACGAGATCGACCACCTGAACGGCAAGCTGTTCATCGACTATCTGAAGCCGCTGAAACGGCAGATGATCACGCGCAAGATGGTCAAGCTCAAGCGTGAGCGTGCCCGCGCATGACCGTCCGTCCCTGCCTGCCGTGGCCCGACAAGCGCCTGCGCACCAAGGCCGGGCCGGTGACCGAGATCACCGACGAGATCCGTGCCATCTGGGACGACATGATCGACACGATGGAGGCGATGCCCGGCGTCGGCCTGGCGGCGCCCCAGATCGGCGTGATGCTGCGGCTGGCGGTCGTGGACGGCTCGGCCGAGCGTGGCCGCGCGGTGCGCCTGGCCAACCCCGAAATCCTGCACAGCTCGATCGAACTGCGCGAGCATGACGAGGCCAGCCCGAACCTGCCGGGCGTGTCGGCCAAGATCAAACGTCCGCGTGCGGTGACGGTCCGGTTCCTCAATGAAAAAGGCGAGATCGACCGGCGCGATTTCGTCGGCATCGAAGCCACCAGCGTGCAGCACCAGATCGACCATCTGAACGGCCGGATGTATTTTGACCGTCTCAGCAAGGTCAAACGCGACATGCTGCTGCGCAAGGCGAAAAAGGCGGGGTAGGGCGGCATGCGCGTCATCTTCATGGGAACGCCCGAGTTTTCGGTGCCGGTGCTGGATGCGCTGGTGCAGGCCGGGCACGAGATCGCCGCCGTCTATTGCCAGCCCCCGCGCCCGGCCGGTCGCGGCAAGAAGGACCGGCCCACGCCGGTGCATGCCCGCGCCGAGGCGCTGGGCCTGCCGGTGCGCCATCCCACCTCGCTGAAATCGCCCGAGGAACAGGCTGCCTTTGCTGCGCTGAAGGCCGATGTGGTCGTGGTCGTGGCCTATGGGCTCATCCTGCCGCAGGCGATCCTGGATGCTCCGAAACATGGCTGCTTGAACATTCACGCAAGCCTTCTGCCCCGCTGGCGCGGGGCCGCGCCGATCCACCGGGCGATCATGGCGGGCGATGCCGAGACCGGCGTCTGTATCATGCAGATGGAGGCCGGCCTGGACACCGGCCCCGTCCTGCTGCGTCAGGCCACCCCGATCGGACCCGAGGAAACCACCGCCCAGCTGCATGACCGCCTGTCGGCGATGGGCGCCGATCTGATCGTGCAGGCTCTGGACCGCCTGCCCGAGCTGACTCCCGAACCGCAGCCCGAGGTCGGCGTGACCTATGCCGCAAAAATCGACAAGGCTGAGGCCCGCGTGGACTGGTCGCGCCCAGCTGTCGAAGTCGATCGCCAGATCCGCGGCCTGTCGCCCTTTCCCGGCGCCTGGACTCAGATTGAGGGCGAGCGCGTCAAGCTGCTCGCTTCGCGCCTGTCGGACGGTCAGGGCGTGCCGGGCGAAGTGCTGGACGACGCGCTGCGGGTGGCCTGCGGCACCGGCGCAGTCGAACTGCTGCGCTTGCAACGGGCGGGCAAGGCGGCGCAGGATAGGGAAACCTTCCTGCGGGGCTGGCCGATCCCGGCCGGAACCCGCCTCGGCTCGGAGACATCCTGATGTTCATGGTGATGATGGGTACCGTCGTGATTGCCGGCATCGTCGGCTATCTGTCCGAGGTGACGGGCTTTACCCACAACGGTTATCTGCAATCCATCATCATCTGCGTGGGCGGGGCGTTCCTGTTCTATTTCATCCGCATCATGTTCGGCATCAGCTTTGGACCGCCTGGGCTGGATGCGGTGATCTCGTCGGTGGGGGCCTTGATCATCGTGCCCACGCATTGGAGGAAATGAGATGCCCGTCCTTGCCCTGATCGTCATCGGCGCCGCGGCCGGATTTCTGGCCACCCGCCTGATGCGGATCGAGGCGGACATCCCCACCACCCTGCTGATCGGTATCGCCGGGGCCGTGGTGGGCGGGCTGATCATGCGCGCCTTGCTGACGGTCATGGGCTGGATGCCCGGATTCGTCGGCGCGGTGCTGGGCGCGCTGCTGCTGATCTGGATCTGGAAGACCTATTTCCGGCGTTGATGCGGCAGGCCGCAGGCCACGCTAGACAGTGCTTTGGCAATCAACTAGGCATCGGCAATGAAAAACTATTTTTTCCCACAAGCTTATAACAACGCATGGGCCAACCACCGAATTCTGGAGGCTTGCGCGCAATTGCCCCCCGAAGAACTGGCGAAGCACCGTACTGGTTTCTTCCCGTCCATCATCGAGACTCTCAATCACATTTATACGGTTGATCTTTTCTACGTCACCGCTCTGGAAGGCCGGCCAATGGGATTGGACGCCTTCGACCCGGAAACTCCCTATCCCGACTTGCCCGAGCTTTCGGCGCACCAACGCGCCATCGACCGACGTTTCGTTGATGTTTGCCGCGATGAGAAGGTTTTGGATGAAACTGCACGCGTCAGGATTCCACGTGGGGAATTGGTGCAAGTCGAGCGGTACGACCGCACGATCCTGCACTTGCTGCAGCACCAGATTCACCATCGGGGACAAGTGCATTCGATGCTTTCGGACACGATGATCGCTCCGCCGCAATTGGATGAGTTCTTCATGGAGTGGGAGGCTGACAGATCGTTGCGGGCCGAAGATTTCACATCTCTGAACCTGACCGAGGAAGAGGTCTGGCGCGGCCTCTAGCTTCGTGGCGGGCGTGCCTTGTAGACCGGCAACTGCCAGCCGAACAGCAGCGATCCGGCCCGCAATGCCCAGCAGGAGAGTGCGCACAGGCCCAGCGCCAGCAGCGTCTCCAGCCCCAGACGGGTGGCCAACACGGCCACAAGCGCCCCGGTGAAGGCGCATGAGACATAGAGCTCGCCCTGTTTCAGCACCAGCGGCACCTCGTTGCAGACCACGTCGCGCATCAGCCCGCCCAGGCAACCGGTGGTCACACCCATCAACACCACGATCACGCCCGACTGACCCAGCGCCAGCGCCGCGCCAGTTCCCGCGGCCGCGGCGATCGACAGCGCGAAACTGTCCAGCCAGACCAACCAGTTGTAGCGGCTTTCGACCAGATGCGCGGTGAAAAACACGACCACCGCCGCCGCCACCGCGATCAGGATATAGTCAGGTTGGCCCACCCAGAATACGGGGTGCCGATCCAGCAGCAGATCACGCACCGTACCACCGCCCACCGCCGTCAGACAGGCGATGAAGGCAAATCCCACAAGGTCCAACTGCGCCCGGCTGGCCACCAGCGCCCCGGTCAGCGCAAAGACCAGAACCGAGGCATAGTCCAGCAGGGCCAGACCGCTCATGTGCGGGCCTTTTTCGGCTTGAACGGGGCCATGCCCGCGCGTGCCAACTCATCTGCGCGTTCGTTTTCGGGGTGGCCGGCATGGCCCTTGACCCATTCCCAGGTAACGTCATGGCGCTGTTGGGCTTCGTCCAGCCGCTGCCACAGGTCCACGTTCTTGACGGGCTTCTTGCTGGCGGTCTTCCAGCCGTTGCGCTTCCACCCGTGGATCCAGCCCGTCACCCCGTTTTTCACATAGGCGCTGTCGGTCACGATGGTGATCTTCGAGGGCCGATCCAAAGTTTCGAGCGCGCTGATCGCGGCCAGAAGCTCCATCCGGTTGTTGGTGGTCTCGGCCTCGCCGCCATTCAACTCGCGCTCTTTCAGGACGGTTTCTCCATCCATCGCCCGCAGCAGCACGCCCCAGCCCCCCGGTCCGGGATTGCCGGAACAGGCACCATCGGTATAGGCAAACAGATCAGGCATGGGCCAGCACCAGAATGAAACCGTCATAAGAACCGGCCAGCCCCTTTCCCATACCGGTGGTGACACGGTCAATGACGAACCCGGCCTCGACCAACGCGGTCTCGATCTCGGGGCGCGTGAAATAGGTGTAATAGCGGTCCAGTTCGTCGCGATGCTCTCCGGTGCCCAGTTTGAGGCCCAGAAAGAACACGCCGCCCGGCTTCAGGGCCCCGTGGATGGCGGCCAGGTGTCGCGGGAATTCGGCGCGCGGGGCGTGCAGCAGGGAAAAGCTGGCATAGACCCCATCGTATTCGGCCGTTTCGGTCACGTCGTCGAACGTGCCCAGATGCGCGTCCACGCCATTTGCGCGGGCGTGTTCGACAAAGGCAGGTGTGGCGTCCAGCGCCCGAACCCGCAGCCCCTGGCGCAGAAAGAAACCGCTGTCCGAACCCGGACCCGACCCCAGATCCAGCACCAGCCCGTCGCCGACCGCCTGCGCAAAGGCTGCGCGCGCCTCGATCTGTTCGGGCGGCAGCGGCACTTTCAGATAGTCGTCCACACGGGTTGTGTAGGCGTCGATGGTTCGTTTGTCGCTCACAGGAATACTCCAACGGCCAGGCAGGCCAGCACGACGGCGCTCAGCAGCAGCCGCAGTTTCATCCACCAGCGCGGGGTCAGGCCCCAGGACCAGAACAGCGCGTCCAGCACCAGTAGCCCGGCAAAGCCGATCATCAGGTTGGTGCCCGCGTCGACCGGCCCGCCGCCAGTGGTGAAGAACGCCCACAGCGCCGGCAGGACCGACAGCCCATAGCACAGCGCCGCCCGGCTGCCCGCGGTCTTGGTGGCAAAGCCCCACAGAACGCCGGACATGAAGCTGAGGATCACAGCGCCATAGAACAGCTGCACATAGGGCCCCACGAACCGCGGGCCCAGCGCGCGGCTGCCCCAATCATTCAGGTCTCCGCTCAGGTAGGTCAGCGCGCCCCAGACAAACGGGATCAGACCGGCCAGGCCCAGAACCAACGGTGCGCGGGGGATGCCGCTCATGCGGGCACGCGCAGAATGCGGGGCACCTTGAACTCGACATTCTCGGTGGCGGTTTCGACGGTTTCGACGGTCACGTCAAAGCGGTCGCGGAAGGCGTCGATCACCTCGTTCACCAGAACTTCGGGCGCCGAGGCGCCGGCGGTGATGGCGATGCTGGAAATCCCCTCGAGCGCGCGCCAGTCGATGTCGGTGGCGCGCTGCACCAGCTGGGCATAGGTGCAGCCCGCCTTGGACGCCACCTCGACCAGACGGCGCGAGTTCGAAGAATTCGGCGCACCCACCACCAGCAGCGCATCCGACTTGGGCGCGACGGTCTTCACCGCCTCCTGCCGGTTGGTAGTGGCATAGCAGATGTCTTCCTTGTGCGGGCCGACGATAGCCGGAAACCGGTCCTGCAGCGCGGCCACGATGTCGCGCGTGTCGTCCACCGAGAGGGTGGTCTGGGTGACGAAGGCCAGTTTTTCAGGGTCGCGGACCTGCACCCCGGCCACGTCGTCAACCGTTTCCACCAGCAGGACCTCGCCGTCCGGCAGCTGGCCCATGGTGCCGACGGTTTCGGGGTGGCCCTTGTGCCCGATCATGATCATCTGCAACCCGGCCTCGGCGTGGCGCTGGGCCTCGATATGAACCTTGGACACCAGCGGGCAGGTGGCGTCGACATAGATCATCTCGCGCGCGGCTGCTGCGGCAGGCACCGATTTGGGCACGCCGTGGGCGGAAAAGATCACCGGCCGGTCATCGGGGCATTCGTCCAGCTCTTCGACAAAGACGGCACCCTTGGCGCGCAGCCCGTCCACGACGAACTTGTTGTGCACGATCTCGTGCCGCACATAGACCGGGTCGCCCCATTTCTGCAGGGCCATTTCCACGATTTTGATCGCGCGGTCCACACCGGCGCAGAACCCGCGCGGGGCGGCCAGATACAGGGTCAGGGGGGGCTTGGTCATGCGTCTGTCTCCTTGAAAGGGACAGGTAAGGCTTTTCCACCTGTTGGTCCAGTCAGGACAGCCTTGTCATCATGCTGACATGAAGTCCTGTTAGCCAATACCCGTTTGAGCACGGGTTCTTGATTAAAGAAGCGCGGCCAGGACAAAAAGTCCTGACCGCGCGATTGCTCCACATGTGTGAGTAGTGGATGGCGGAGTTCTTATTTTCCTGCGACGGCTACCGTACGCGGTTCATCGGACACGTCCCGCGGAGGGCGTCCGATCACGTCGCGCAGGTCGTCAAGCTCGATGAAATTGTCGGCCTGACGACGCAGCTCGTCCGAAATCATCGGCGGCTGGCTGCGGATGGTCGAGACGACCGACACGCGCACGCCCTGACGTTGCAGGCTGGCAATCAGCGGGCGGAAATCCCCATCACCCGAAAATAGCACGATATGATCCACGCGCGGCGCAAGCTCCATGGCATCGACAGTCAGTTCGATGTCCATGTTCCCCTTGACCTTACGTCGCCCTATGCTGTCGGTGTATTCCTTGGCCGGCTTGGTCACCATGGTGAAGCCGTTGTAGTGCAGCCAATCGACAAGCGGACGGATCGGTGAGTATTCGTCGTTTTCTAGCAGCGCTGTGTAGTAGAAGGCTCTGAGAAGCTTGCCTCGACGCATGAATTCCTGGCGAAGCAACTTGTAATCGATGTCAAACCCCAGTGCTTTTGCGGCGGCGTACAGATTCGAGCCGTCGATGAACAGCGCAAGCCGTTCGTCCTTGTAAAACATTAATTTGTCCTTCCGGTATCGCTCAACGCGCGGAGGTGTCTGTGAGTGAAAAAAATAAATTCGCGCATTGATGCCTTTAAAATAGGCTATTTGACCTGTATCGCAAGTATTCTCTGAACGGAATACGGGGATAAAAGTGGTCAAATCCATGTCAAAAGTGGTCGTGGCGTTGGGGGCAAATCTCACCTTGAGAGGAAACGGGCCCAAGGTGACACTCGCGCAGGCTCTCGAGGTGATGGAGGCCAAGGGGCTGGTGATTCGGGCCAAAAGCCGGCTGTTTTCGACCCCCTGCTTCCCTGCGGGCGCCGGCCCGGACTATGTGAACGCAGCCGCTGTGATCGAGACGGAACTGGATCCGCGCGGTGTTCTGGGCCTGCTGCACGAGGTCGAGGCCGAGTTCGGCCGCGCCAGGGTTCAGCGTTGGGGTATGCGCACACTTGATCTTGATCTTGTCTGCTGGGACGACCGCGTTCTGCCGGACCTGGACGGATACCGCCGCTGGCTGGATTTGCCGATGGACCAGCAGGTGCAATCCGCGCCCGAACAACTGATCGTGCCGCACCCGCGCCTGCAGGACCGGGCATTCGTGCTGGTTCCGATGGCTGATGTCGCGCCCGATTGGCGCCATCCGGTGCTGGATTTGACCGTCCGGGAAATGATCGGACAGCTGCCTGCGGACGAGGTTGCCGCCGTAACCCCCCTCTGAGCCGCCAATGCTGGGCATTTCCCGCTTGTCAAGGCAGAGATTCGCGCTTAGATAAACCCCTTCCTGACACGGATTCATTTGTGGAGAGCGCCTCATGGCCCGCGTGACGGTCGAAGACTGCGTAGACAAGGTACCGAACCGGTTCGAACTGGTGATGCTTGCCGCCCATCGTGCGCGCGAGATTTCCACTGGCGGATCGATCACCGTTGACCGCGACAACGACAAGAACCCCGTCGTGTCTCTGCGCGAGATTGCAGAAGAAACCCAAACGGCGGACGAGCTGCGTGAACGTCTGATCGAGGCCAACCAGACCCAGATCGAGGTCGACGAGCCCGAAGAAGATCAGATGGCGCTGTTGATGGGTGCAGAGTCGGACAAGCCGGCAGATGACGACATGTCCGAAGAGAAACTCCTGCGTGCCCTGATGGAGGCCCAGGGGCAGGGGTAAGCCCTGCAAGCGAAGGTGCGGACCGGATGATTTCTGTTGAAGACCTGATTGCGCTGGTCCGCAACTACAACCCCAAGACAAATGCAGATCGCATCGCCCGGGCCTACGAGTTCGGACTGCAGATGCATCAAGGGCAGTTCCGGCATTCGGGCGAGCCCTATTTTTCGCATCCCGTCGCAGTCGCCGCCATTCTGACCGAACAGCGTCTGGACGATGCCACGATCATCACCGCGCTGCTGCACGACACGATCGAGGACACCAAGGCCAGCTATTCCAAGATCGCCGAGCTGTTCGGTGACGAGGTGGCGATGCTTGTGGACGGCGTCACGAAGCTGACCAACCTGCAGCTCTCCAGTCGCGAAACCAAGCAGGCGGAAAACTTCCGCAAACTGTTCATGGCCATGTCCAAGGACTTGCGGGTGATCCTGGTCAAGCTGGCCGACCGGCTGCACAACATGCGCACGATCAAGGCGATGCGCCCCGAAAAGCAGGTGCAGAAAGCGCGCGAAACGATGGACATCTACGCGCCGCTGGCCGGCCGGATGGGTATGCAGTGGATGCGCGAAGAGCTTGAGGACCTGGCGTTTCGCGTCCTCAATCCCGAAGGCCGCCAGTCGATCATCCGCCGCTTCATCACGCTGCAGCGCGAAACCGGTGACGTGATTCACCGGATCACCGGCGACATGCGGCACGAGCTTGAGAAAGCGGGGATCGAGGCCGAAGTCTTTGGCCGCGCCAAGAAACCCTATTCGATCTGGCGCAAGATGCAGGAAAAGGATCAGGGGTTCTCGCGCCTGTCCGACATCTATGGCTTCCGCATCATCACCCAGACCGAAGAAGACTGTTATCGCACCCTTGGGGCCATCCACCAGCGCTGGCGCGCGGTGCCGGGACGGTTCAAGGACTATATCAGCCAGCCGAAATCGAACGGCTACCGGTCGATCCATACGACGGTTTCGGGCCGTGACGGCAAGCGGGTCGAGGTGCAGATCCGTACCCGTCAGATGCATGACGTCGCCGAGACCGGTGTTGCCGCGCACTGGTCCTATCGTGACGGTGTGCGGACGGAAAACCCCTTTGCGGTCGATCCGGCCAAGTGGATCGCCAACCTGACCGAGCAGTTCGACACCGAGGAAGACCACGAAGATTTCCTCGAGGCGGTGAAGCTCGAGATGTATTCGGACCAGGTCTTCTGCTTCACCCCCAAGGGCGACGTGGTGAAACTGCCGCGCGGGGCGACCCCGATCGATTTCGCTTACGCCATTCATACGCGTATCGGCCATGCCTGTGTCGGGGCCAAGGTGGACGGTATCCGTGTGCCGCTGTGGACGCGGCTCAAGAATGGCCAATCGGTCGACATCATCACGGCCGACGGCCAGACTCCGCAGGTAACGTGGCTTGAGATTGCCGTGACCGGCAAGGCCCGCACCGCCATCCGCCGCGCGCTGCGCGAGGTTGACCGTGAACGGTTCATCAAACTGGGGCGCGAGCTGGTCCGCGCGGGGTTCGAGCATGTCGGCCGCAAGGCGACCGACAAAGCATTGGAAACCGCCGCCAAACACCTGCGCATCAAGAACAGCGATGAGTTGCTGGCCCGCGTCGGCAGTGCCGAACTGACCGCCCATGATGTGGTGGCCGCGGTCTATCCCGACCTGACCCGCGACGAGGGCGAAGCAATTCCCTTGCGTCGCGCCGTGATCGGGCTTGAGCCGGGACAGGGGTTTGAACGCGCGCCGTGCTGCCAGCCTTTGCCGGGCGAACGCATCGTGGGTATCACGTCTCGGGGCAAGGGCGTGGTGGTGCATTCCATCGATTGCGATCGTCTTGCCGAATTCGAGGATCAGCCGCAACGGTGGGTGAACCTTCACTGGCATACTGGCACGCATCCGGCCGCCTACGGCGCCACGTTGGAGCTGACCATCGGCAACGACGCCGGCGTGCTGGGACGTATTTGCACATTGATCGGCGAGAAAAAGGCCAATATCTCGAACCTGGAATTCGTGGACCGGAAGCCAGATTTCTATCGTCTGCTGATCAGTATCGAGGTGCGGGATCTTGAACAGCTGCATTCGCTGATGCTGATGCTTGAGGCGGAAAGTGACGTGGCTGCGGTCGAACGGTATCGGGACATGACAAGCGCTGCGGTCGCAGCTGACTGAGAAGGGGTGATCAGGAGTGGTTTTCAAGCGCCGTGATCGCCGCTCGGTACTCCAGGTCCTGTCCGAGTTGGTCTATCCTCGCGGCGGTTGGACCCGCGCCTTCCACTATGTCAAACACCGCGTCCGTCGTCTTCCGGACTCGCCCGAACGCATTGCCCGTGGGGTAGGGGCCGGGGTGTTCGCGTCCTTCACCCCATTCTACGGCCTTCATTTTCTGGTTGCCGCGGTCTTGGCCCGGATGCTGAACGGCAACATCCTTGCCGCGTTGAGCGGCACGTTTTTCGGCAACCCGCTGACCTACGTTCCGATCGGCGTGGTCTGCCTGCAAACTGGGCATTTCCTGCTGGGCACCGAATACGAAGAGGGCGACACCAAGGGGCTGATGGGCAAATTTGCCAGCGCGATGGGGGACCTCAAGGATAACTTCCTGGCGATGTTTTCCGATCGGGTCGCTGACTGGCACGGGCTGTCGCAATTTTATGACGACGTGTTCTTTCCCTACATGATTGGCGGCATCATTCCCGGCATCGTGGCCGGCGTGATCTGCACCTATATCAGCCTGCCGGTGATCCGAACCTATCAGATGCGCCGCCGCGCAAAGATCAAGGCGAAGTTCGAAGAAATCAAACGCTTGGCCGAAGCAAGCTCTGCCGTTCCTCGACCAAACCCGATAGGCTCGGGCGACGCGAACAAAAAGGATTCGAAGGATGTCTGACACCCCTCTGCGCCTGGGCGTGAATATCGACCATGTTGCCACCGTGCGCAACGCCCGTGGCGGCGCCTATCCCGACCCGCTTCGCGCCGCAAAGCTTGCCGAAGAGGCCGGGGCCGACGGCATCACTGCGCACCTGCGCGAAGACCGGCGGCATATCTCGGATGCGGATATCGACGGGCTGATGGAGGTTCTGACTGTTCCGCTGAACTTTGAAATGGCGGCTACGGATGAGATGCAGAAGATCGCTCTGCGCCACAAGCCGCACGCCGTCTGCATCGTCCCCGAGAAGCGCGAGGAACGTACCACCGAAGGTGGCCTGGAAGTCGCGCGCGAGGAAAACCGTCTGGCGCATTTCATCGCGCCGCTTCGTGACGTCGGTTGCCGGGTGTCCATCTTCATCGCCGCAGACCCCAAGCAGATCGAGGCCGCCCACCGCATCGGCGCCGAAGTGATCGAGCTGCACACTGGCGCCTATTGCGACGCCCATGCCGAGGGTCGGGTGGACGACGCGCAACGCGAACTGGAGGCTCTGCGCAAGATGTCCACCTTTGCCCATTCGCTGGGCCTTGAAGTGCATGCCGGCCATGGCCTGTCCTATGACACGGTCCAGCCCGTTGCCGCCTTTCCCGAAGTGCGCGAGTTGAACATTGGTCATTTCCTGATCGGCGAGTCCATCTTCCGGGGCCTCACCCCAGCCATTCAGGAAATGCGCCGCCTGATGGATGAGGCGCGCCAATGAGCCACTGCCTTGAAGCCTCCTTCTTCTGGATCTTCCGATGCGCTTGAACACTCCCAGGTTTCTTGTCGTCTTCGTGATCACATCGATCGCGGTCCCGGCTGTTTTGTTTGGCGTTTCGGCGGTGTTCGGAATTGACTTGTCCAGCAGTTTCCTGCCGTTCATCCCCTTTTTGGCCGCCGCGACTTTCGAAGGACACCGACAGGTTCAGACGCACCAGACCATGCCGGGCAGCGGCGACATGTGGAGCGCCGCACTATGGATGGGCATCGTCGGCATGTTGACCAACCTGGTCATGGCTGGGCTGTTCTTTCTTGTCGTTCCGGGCATGTCCGAGGGATTGGCCGGTATCCCGGTGAACTTTTTGGTGATCGGTTTCACGATCACCTTTGTCGTGGCGTTTCTCATTTCGCGACTATTCCTGTGGGTGGGCGCCCGGTCTGCGTTCAAGGCTCTTGAAAGGGCAAAGAAAGAGACGCACTCATGATACTCGGCATTGGTACGGATCTTGCGAATATCGAGCGCATTCAGGGCACGCTCGATCGGTTCGGTGACCGGTTCCGCAACCGTGTCTTCACCGAGACCGAGCAGCGCAAGGCCGAGCGCCGGCGGGATACGGCCGGAACCTACGCCAAGCGCTGGGCCGCAAAAGAGGCGTGCTCCAAGGCGCTGGGCACGGGGCTGCGTATGGGCATCGCCTGGAAGGACATGGCAGTTACCAATCTGCGCACAGGTCAGCCCGTGATGCATGTGACCGGCTGGGCCGCCGAACGGCTGAAAGAAATGACGCCCGAAGGGCACGAGGCGATCATCCACGTCACCTTGACCGACGATCATCCATGGGCGCAGGCCTTCGTGGTGATCGAGGCGCGCCCGCTTGGTGATCCCGACGCAGCGGCCTTGACACCCCCGCGACCGCGCCGCATGTAACCCCCCGAGCCGAGCAAGGACTGGAGAGCAGTATGGCCGAGCAAGCCAAATCCGGAAACGCCATCTGGGAGACGATCAAGACCATCGTCTATGCCCTGCTGATCGCGGGCGTTTTCCGCACTCTGTTCTTTCAGCCGTTCTGGATTCCGTCGGGGTCGATGAAACCCACGCTGCTGATCGGTGATTTCCTGTTCGTCAACAAGATGGCCTATGGCTATTCCTACGCGTCCTGCCCCAGTCTGATCATCCCCAGCGTCGGCCTCGATGTCGATGCCGAGGACATCTGCGGCTGGATGGGGGGCGACAATACCCGCCTGCTGGGCGGCGAGCCCGAGCGGGGCGACGTCATCGTGTTCCGCCATCCGGTTTCGGGGCGCGACTACATCAAGCGACTGATCGGCCTGCCCGGAGACAAGATCCAGATCAAAGATGGCGTGGTCTACATCAACGGTACCGAAGCCAAGCAGACCCCGGATGGCACTTTTACCGAAATCGCCGAGCCGCAAGGGCCTCAACGTCTTCGGCCGCGCTGTGAAAATGGCCCGGTCGGTGTCGGCGGCACCTGTGAAAAGACCCGGATGATCGAAACGCTGCCGGGCGGCGTGTCGCATGAAATCCTGAATATCGGCAACCAGAGTACCGACAACACGGGTGTCTACACCGTGCCGGAAGGGCACTACTTCTTCATGGGCGACAACCGTGACAATTCCAGTGACAGCCGCGTGCCGCAGGTCGCAGGCGGCGTCGGCTACGTTCCTTATGAGAACCTGATCGGTCGTGCCGACCGCATCATGTTCTCGTCCGCCGGGCGTTCGATGCTGTTCTTCTGGACCTGGCGCGGTGACCGGTTCTTCAAGGCGGTCAATTGAAGCTGTCGACCGACATGAAGGCGTTCGAAAAACGCCTTGGACACAGGTTCGCCAATCCCGAACTACTGGTTCGGGCGCTGACGCACGGGTCGGTTTCGTCTTCGACACGCCCGGACAACCAGCGGCTCGAGTTTCTGGGTGACCGTGTGCTGGGGCTTGTGATGGCCACCGCATTGCTCGAGGCCGATCAGAAGGCCACCGAAGGCCAACTGGCCCCCCGATTCAACGCACTGGTGCGCAAGGAAACCTGTGCCGACGTTGCCCGCCAAATCGATATCGGCGCGGTTCTGAAGCTGGGCCGGTCAGAGATGCTGTCGGGCGGGCGCCGCAAGCAGGCGCTCTTGGGCGACGCGATGGAGGCAGTTATCGCCGCGGTCTATCGCGATGCCGGTTTTGAGGCGGCGCAGAAAGTGATCCTGTCGCTGTGGGGTGACCGGATTCACACGGTCGAAGCGGATGCGCGCGATGCCAAGACATCGCTTCAGGAATGGGCGCAGGCGCGCGGGCAGAAACCGCCCGCTTATGTCGAGATTTCGCGCAGCGGCCCGGATCACGCCCCTGTTTTCACCATCGCGGCCCGGCTGCAGGACGGATCCGAGGCCCAAGCAACCGCCGGCTCCAAACGTCAGGCGGAACAGGCGGCTGCGCAGGCTCTGCTGGATCGTGTGACAAGCTGATCTCTTCGATCGCGGCGTTGCCTGCTCTTCATCTGTCCGGGAATGTCCGCAAGGGCTGTCCACCTATCACGAACCGCGTCTGCAACGGCTAGTCCTTGCCGCTCAAACGACCCGCAAGAACCCGGTCAGCCCAGTCTTCTGGTGTTCGATCACATGGCAGTGAAAGGCCCAGTCGCCCGGATTGTCCGCGACCAGCCCGATTTCAACGACCTCGTCTTTCAACAGCAGCATGGTGTCCGTCAACAGCGGCGGCAATTCTCGCAGGTTTGATCGCAACGGCACAAAGACCAGCCCGTGCAGATGGATCGGATGCAGGTTCGGAGATTCATTGCGCAGCCTCAAGACATAGCTTTTGCCCAGTTCCAGCGTCGCCAGTGGCCCGACGTCTGCGGCAGCATCTCCGGGCCAGGGAACCCGGTTGATCGACCAGAAACTGTATCCAAGAGACCCGCAGAACCCATTGTCCGGCAGTTCACCTTCTGGCGTCCAGCCGAAGACGAATTCGTGCACCTGCGCGTTGCCGAGATCGGGCAGGGCGACCGGGTTCTTCGGCAAAGGCCTCAGTTCTCTCAGGTCTCGACCCGCGGATTGCCCGAGCGACCGTAGGCTGGTCATCGTCCTCAAGGGCTGGCCGGGCAGTTTGGCCACAAGGTCGACCTGTGCCCCTTCGCCGTCTGGCATCGCAACGGCAAAATCCACACGCTGACCGGGGCCCACCTGCAAGGGATCATCTGCACTCGGCATCAGCAGTTCGGCGGTGACCGGGTGACCGTCCCACGCAATGATCTGCGCGTTTCCGCCCGTCAGGTGCAATTTGTAGATCCGGGTCGTGTCCGAATTGAGCAGTCGCAGCCGCACGAGGCTGCCGGCGGAGTGGTCATAGATTGGGTGCTGGTACCAGTTCGCGGTCTGCACATTGCCGAAAGTTCCGGCTCTGGCCGCGCCCCGCTGGGTGTAGGCGGGCAGAAATGCCCCCGTCTCGTCCAGGCGAAAGTCCCGCAGGTTGATCACTTGCTCGCCGTCGAACCCGACGTCTTCAGGCTCAGCGATGACCATCACTCCGGTCAGGCCGTGCGCCATCTGCTCCATCGTCATGCAGTGCGGGTGATACCAGTAGGTTCCGGCGTCTGGGGGTGTGAAATCGTAGGTGAAGCTTTCGTTCTGTCCCAGGGGCATCTGGGTCAGATAAGGCACGCCATCCATATCATTGCGGATGCGCATCCCGTGCCAGTGCATCGAGGTATAGTCGGACAGAGTGTTTTTGACCGTCAGTCTCATCGCTTCACCCTGACGTCCAAAAAGGACGGGCGGAGGAGCGTCGGGGCTCAGGCTGACCATTCCTTGCGTAGGCTGGTCCCGAAACATGTAGCTGGCGCTTTGAACCACCAGTTCCTGATCGGAGCTATTGGACGCGAATGCAAGTCCACCCAAGCCTGCGGCCCCCATTGCGGCGCCGCCCGATAAAAGAAACTCCCGTCGTTTCATGCCTGATCCTCAAGATGCGGGTCTGCGGCCTGGCTGGGATCGGCTTGGCCTGTGCGCCTGTCCTGCCATTCCCGTACCGGCCCGGCAATGCGACAAATGCCTCTGGCCCGCTGTGCCTTTCTGCGATAGGGATGCGCACTTGAAAACAGGATCACCACACAATGACGACACGCGCCGGATTCATCGCCCTGATCGGAGAGCCCAATGCAGGCAAATCCACCCTTCTGAACCGCATGGTCGGGGCCAAGGTCTCGATCGTGACGCACAAGGTGCAGACCACGCGCGCGCGCATTCGCGGCGTCGCCATGGAGGGCGAATCGCAACTGGTTTTCGTCGACACGCCCGGCCTGTTCAAACCCCGCCGCCGGCTTGACCGCGCGATGGTCGCGGCGGCCTGGGGCGGCGCGGCCGATGCCGACATCATCGTGCTGATGGTCGAGGCGCATCGCGGTATCACCGAGGGCGTCGAGCGCATCCTGGATGGCCTGTCCGAGATCGCGCAGGGCCGCAAGGTGGCGCTGGCGATCAACAAGATCGACCGGGTCGAGGCCCCCGCGCTGCTGTCACTGACCCGCGACCTGAATGACCGCTTCCCCTTTGCCGAAACCTTCATGATCTCGGCCGAGAAGGGCCACGGCGTCGAGGACTTGCGTGCCTGGCTGGCACAGCATCTGCCCGAAGGCCCCTGGCTTTATCCCGAAGACCAGATCGCCGATCTGCCGCTGCGCATGATCGCGGCCGAGATCACGCGCGAAAAGCTGACCCTGCGCCTGCATCAGGAACTGCCCTATCAGTTGACGGTCGAGACCGAGAACTGGGAGGAGCGCAAGGATGGTTCGGCCAAGATCGACCAGGTCATCTATGTCATGCGCGACGGCCACAAGGGCATCGTGCTGGGCAAGCGCGGCGAGACAATCAAGGCCGTCAGCCAGGCCGCTCGGGCCGAGTTGGAGGAATTCCTTGATCGCAAGGTCCACCTTTTCCTGCAGGTGAAGGTCCGGCCCAACTGGCTGGAAGAGGCCGAGCGCTACTCGGAAATGGGGCTGGACTTCAAAGACGGCAACGCATGACCCGCCTGACTGCCGAGTTCTGGGTCCACGCCTACCTAGCCCGGCTGCGCCTGCACGAGATCCCCGCCTTTGTCGTATCCCATGGCGACGACACTGCCGGCGCGGTTCTGGTCAAGCTCAACACGCTCGACGGCAATGCCACCGCCTTTCAGCGCAGCTTCGACCTGCTCAGCGGCGCACGCAAATGGATCGAGCTCGCCACAGGTCCCGAAGCCGAGGTGGACGAGGCCATCGCCCGTCAGCGCAGCTTTGACCCCGATCTCTGGGTGATCGAGGTCGAAGACCGGCAAGGCCGGCATCTGTTGAACGAGGAAGGGCTGGACTAGGGCTGCCTTACCACAAAGGCGACAGCGCCAGCCAGACGCCCGCGAACATGGCGATCCCGCCCAGGTTCACCCAGATATGCCAGATCGCATAGCGGTAGGGCAGCGTCTTGCGGGCGTAGAACGCGGTTCCGATCACATAGCAGCCGGACCCGGCCAGAATGCACCACAAAGTTGCCACTGGTACGCCCCGCAGGTCGGGCAAGGCCAGCAGCCCCAGCGCGCCCAACCCCAGGTAGGATGCCGTCGACCAGCGTGATTTCACCGTCTCGTTGGTGATCTTGTTCCAAACTGCCACCGCTGTCAGCGCCCAACACACCACCAGCAGGCCCAGGGTCCAGGTCGTGCCAGCCAGAACGAAGAACGGTGTGAAGGTGCCTGTTATGCTGGGGTAGATCGCCGCGTGATCAATGCGCCGCAGCAGTGTGCGCCGCTCGTGCAGCGGTAGAAAGTGATAGGCCCAGGACGCCAGGTTCGACGCCAGCGCACACAAGACGTAAACCACGACGGCAGCAACCAGCGGACCTTGCAGATGGGTTGCCGCCTTTGCCACCAGCAGGCCGCCCGCAATCAAGATCAACGTCAGGCCCACCGCATGCACCGTCATGTCCGCGCGGCGGAAAGCGGGGGAAATGCTAGGAAAGGTCGCGTCGGTCATGTTTGGTCTCGTGTCTGCCCGTTCTGGGTAATATCGCCCCGGGCTCAAGTCCACAATTCCGGCACGTCAGCCGGCGTCTTCCGATTGAATTTGCTTCTTTCCGCGCCGCGCCGTACCGTCGCGGTCCGACGCGATCTCAAGGCAACCCAAGGGCCCCGCATGGACTGGCGCGACCATGGCATTCTACTGACCGCCCGCCGCCACGGCGAAACCGCGGCCATCATCGAGGTGTTCACCGAAACCCATGGCCGCCATGCGGGCGTGGTGCGCGGGGGTGCCAGCCGCAAGATCGCGCCCATCCTGCAGCCCGGCGCGCAGTTGGACGTGCTGTGGCGGGCGCGGCTGCAGGAACATATCGGCACTTTCCAGGTCGAACCGCTGCGCTCGCGCGCGGCGGCGGCGTTTTCGGGGCGGCTGGCGCTGTCGGGGCTGAACGCGGTCGTGGCGCTGCTGTCCTTCTGCCTGCCTGAGCGCGAACCACACCCCGCAATCTATCGACAGACGGAACAGCTGATGGATCTGCTGGGCCAGGACGAGATCTGGCCGCTGGCTTACCTGCGCTGGGAACTGGCCCTGCTTGAAGAGCTGGGTTTTGGGCTGGACCTGACCCGCTGTGCCGTGACCGGCACTACCGAGGGGCTGGCCTATGTCTCGCCCAAGACCGGCCGGGCGGTCAGTGCCGAAGGCGCCGGGGATTGGGCCGACCGCCTGCTGCCTCTGCCGCCGGTGCTGCGCGGGCAGGGGGCCGCCCCGGATGACGAGATCGCCGCCGGGCTGCGCACCACCGGCTATTTCCTGGCACATCGCGTGGCGCCATCGCTGGGTCACACGCCGCTGCCCGAAGCCCGCGCCCGCTTTGTCGATCAGTTCACTCGGCGGCTTTGAACACCATCTCGTGCCCGTCCTCGTTGCGCAGGATCAGCACGTCGCCCGACACCTCGGACTGCGTCATCGCCAGCAGCGCGGCGAAATAGAACCCTTCGGCCTCAATCCCGGCGCAGGCGGCGCGGGTGGCGGACAGGTCGGTGATTTCGAACCACGGATAGGGCGCGTTCAATGTGCCCGAGTAGCTGTTGCAGGGCGCGTTTCCGGCAATCTTGCCGTCTTCGGGAAAGCGCAGCAGGGCGCTGGCGTCATAGGGTTGGCCGTTCACCTCCTGCAGCACCCAGGTGCGGTCGGCTGCGCCATAGGCGGCGACGCTTTCGTCGCGGTCACATTGCAGCAGGGCAAGGGCGGGCAGGATCAGGCTCAGGCGCAGCATAAGGGCTTTCTATCCCGACTTGGCGTCATTGCGCCAGCAGTTCGGCGCGCACCTCCATCCGGGGGCGCCAGTTGTAGCGTGTGTCCTCGCGCACCGGGGCCCAGAACAGGTGACCCCCGTTGCGCCAGCCGTCCAGAACGATCGCGTCAAATGGCCCGTCGCCCTTGGCACTAATCGCGGCCGAGTGGTGGATGATCCGGAACGGGGTCGGCGGCGAAGTGATCCAGTGCAGGTCCAGCGTGCGGAAGTTCTCTTTCCGCAGGCGCTTGAGGATGTCCTCGGCCCAGTCATTGCACAGCCCGCGTTCGCGAAAACCGTTGATGACCTTGGCGTTGTGGATGATCGCCGGATCGGTGACCCGGTACTCGGCCCTCAGCTGCAGCGCATAGTCATGGGCGATCTGCGCCGCGCGGGCGGCTTCCTGCGGATCGACATCAGGGCTGAGGTTCTGAATGGCGCGGGTCAGACCGGCAACATCGCCCGAGGTCGTGCCGGACGGCGTGCTGCATCCTGCAAACAAGAGGCCAAGAACAAGGATCAGAAGGCGCGCCATGGTTTCTCCGCAAGGCTTGATCGGGCATCTGCATTGCGGCGGCGCAGCATGATGCGGTTCGCAGGCTACTTAGCCGAAACCGGTACCGGAACCCAAGGCATATTTTGTTCTCCGCCCGAGCGTACGGTCGAGATCAGGGATGTACAATCCGGAAGATCGGGGCCCGAGAACCTGTTTGATTTGTAAAAAAGAAAAGACCCGGCGCTGGGCCGGGTCAAGTTGGGGAAACCGCGACGGGCGGGCGCTCAGGCCAGCAGACGCCGCGCGATGACTTGCGCCTGGATCTCGGCGGCGCCTTCAAAGATGTTCAGGATGCGGGCGTCGCACAGCACCCGGCTGATCTTGTATTCCAGCGCAAAGCCGTTGCCGCCGTGAATCTGCAACCCGTTGTCCGCCGCGGCCCAGGCGACGCGCGCGCCCAGCAGCTTGGCCATCCCGGCCTCGAGGTCGCAGCGGTGGCCGTTGTCCTTCTCCCAGGCGCTGAAATAGGTCAGTTGGCGCGCGATCATGATTTCGACCGCCATCATCGCCAGCTTGCCCGACACGCGCGGGAAGTTGATCAGGGCCTTGCCGAATTGCTTGCGCTCCTGCGCGTATTGCATGGCGATGTCCAGCGCGCTTTGGGCCACACCGATGGCGCGGGCGGCGGTCTGGATGCGCGCGGATTCGAAGGTTTCCATGAGCTGCTTGAAGCCCTTGCCTTCCTCGCCGCCCAGCAGGTTCTCGCCCTTGACGTGGAAGCCGTCGAAGGCCAGTTCGTATTCCTTCATGCCGCGATAGCCCAGCACCTCGATCTCGCCGCCGGTCATGCCGGGGGTCGGGAAGGGGTCGTCGTCGGTGCCGGGCGTCTTTTCAGCCAGGAACATCGACAAGCCCCGGTGATCGGTGGTTTCGGGATCGGTACGCGCCAGCAACGTCATCACATGGGTGCGCGCGGCATGGGTGATCCAGGTCTTGTTGCCGGTGATCTTGTAGTCGCCGTTCGCGTCCTTGACCGCGCGGGTGCGCAAGCTGCCAAGGTCCGAGCCGGTGTTGGGTTCGGTGAACACGGCCGTCGGCAGGATCTCGGCACTGGCGATCTTGGGCAGCCATTGGGCCTTTTGGTCGTCGGTGCCGCCCGCGATGATCAACTCGGCCGCGATCTCGGACCGGGTGCCCAGGCTGCCGACGCCGATATACCCGCGCGACAGTTCTTCAGAGACGACGCACATCGACGCCTTGGACAGGCCGAACCCGCCATATTCCTCGGGGATGGTCAGGCCGAATACGCCCATCTCGGCCAGTTCCTCGATGATTTCCATCGGGATCAGCTCGTCCTTCAGGTGCCATTCATGGGCGTTGGGCTCGACCCGATCCAGCGCATAGCGGCGGAACTGCTCGCGGATCATCTCAAGCTCTTCGTCCAGGCCCGAGGCGCCGAACATGGTGGCCCCGGATTGGTCTTGCATCAGCTGAACCAGACGGCTGCGCGCGGCCTGGCTATTGGCCTGTGCCATCAGAGTCTGCACCTCGGCGCATTGGAAGCCCGACAGCGCATCCCAGCCCAGCCCCAGATCCTGCAGGCGCACGACCTCACCCTGGTTCATCGGGATGCCGCCGGCGACCTGGTGCAGATATTCGCCAAAGGCGATCTGGTGCAGCAACTGTTCCATCTCGCCGAACTTGCCCTGGGCGTCCAGCGCCTCGGCCCATTTCTGCATCTGCTGCAGCGACTGGTTGTAGGTCGCCAGCCAAGCCAGCCCATGCGCGGCGGTCTGGTGCGCCTCGACCAAAGCGCCCGAGACGCGACCCTCGGCCGAGACCATCTCGCGCACCGCATCGCGCGCCCGCTCAAAGACGGACTGAACCGCCGGCAGCGCGGCCCCCGTCAGGGTCAGAAGATCAGGCAGAACCGGCTGAGAAGTCATGTTCGTCATATCTTGTCCGTCATGGGCCATGAATCACGTCCTTTGCTGGGTTGTCTGGTCATATCATGCTGCAACTGCAGCGCAACAAAAATTCACAAAATGCGTCGAAAAGGTCCAAAAATTACGTAACGAATTTTGCGATGCAGAGAAAATCTGCGGTGATATGTAGGGGCAATGGATCTGTTTTCTTTGATGTCCCTGCCCGAACTCTGCCTTGCGTTCGCGGTCGCCTTTCTGGCCGGAGCGGTGAAAGGCATGGTCGGTTTCGCCATGCCGATGGTCCTGATTTCGGGGCTCAGCATGATGCTGCCGCCCCAGCTTGCGCTGGCCGGGCTGATCCTGCCAACGGTTGTGACGAACGGGATCCAGGCCTTGAGAGAAGGACGCGCGGCAGCGATGTCTTCCATCCGGCAGTTCCGGGTCTTTCTTTCCGTCGGGCTGGTTTTTTTGTTGGCGAGCGCTCAGCTGATCAGCCTGGTTCCATCGCAGGCTTTCCTTCTGATGATCGGAATTCCCGTCACGTTCTTTGCCACGATCCAACTGCTGGGCGTGAAACTGAGCCTGTCTGAACAATCGCCGAAGATCGAGGCCGCAGTCGGTGCGGTTACCGGGTTCATTGGCGGCATATCAGGCGTTTGGGGACCTCCGACCGTTGCCTATCTGACTGCGCTGAATACCCCCAAATCCGAACAATTGCGCATTCAGGGCGTAATCTATGGCTTGGGAGCCTTGGCTCTGGTCGTGGCGCATATTGGATCAGGCGTGTTGCGGGCTGAAACCGTGCCGTTCTCGGCTGCGCTGACCCTTCCGGCTTTGGCCGGCATGTGGCTGGGATTGCAGATGCATGATCGGATTGATCAGGCCACGTTCCGCAAGGCGACTTTGTTGGTTCTGATGATCGCAGGTGCGAACTTGCTGCGCAGGGGGGTGTTCGGTTGAACGCTCAACCCTTACGTTCAAAATAGCGGAAGGCAAAAAACAGTCCGAACATCAGGAACAGCAGTCCCGAAAGATCGCCGATCAAAAAGGCAAAATACTCGGCCGTCGCGCTGCCAAAAGCCAGGTTGGTCAGGCCGGACACCAGGATTGACGTGATGACTCCGACCCCCATGATGCAGGCCCAGCAGGGCGCCCGATCAGCGGCGGGAAACAGATCCCATCCTAGCCATTTCAACAAATAGAATACGGCCGGCGCCGTCGTGACCGCAATCAAGATGGCCAGCAGGCGGCTGGTCAGAAAAACGTCCGAGCCACCGAGTGTCGCGAAAACCAGAAAGACACCGGGCAGCATGGCCAGTATCGCACGCCACCCCAAGAGCCACGCCGCAAGGACCCGCACGCCGTGCGGAAGAAACAACAGGCTGGCGCGGCTGGGGTACTCTGGAAAGAACACGTTCTGCATGGGCATCAAAACCCAAAAGGTCAGAAACGATGCGCCGATATAGGCCAACGAAGCATAAAACGTGTCAGAGGCCCACGATCGCATCACGTCATGCTTCTTTCAGGATTGCTCAGCGGTCAACGCGGGGCGTTGACGACATACCGTCCCCGGTTGGCGTTTCCGCTTTGGGACAAGTAGCCCTTCTGTACCAGCGACTTGAGGGCGCGGAAGAAGGTCGGGCGCGAAACGCTTTGCACCAAAGTGTGCTCGATCAGGCCATAGGTCCGGACTTCGCGTGTGTCTTTCGACAATTCTTCGGCCGCGTAATAAATGTCACGCTCTACCGGAGAAAGCTCTTCGAGCCCCAACGTGCGTTCCATGCTCTGCATCAACTTGCGCAGTTCCGCCAGTTTCGAGATCTCGGTCATTTCCATTCCTGATTTTACCAGTGCCACCAGTTGATATCCGCTTGGTCAAATGACCCATGATAGTCGCCTATCACACGGCATATCTCATGTTGACACTCATCCCCTTGATAATACACTACCGCCTTGATTAGGCTGCTCATCTTGCGAGTGTGAGTGTCCGCGCGCGAGCTGCCCAAAGGTTTTTTCAGTCTCGGCCCGGTGCATTTTGCGCCGGGCTATTTCCTTGTAATGGGTCCTTGATTTACTGCATGATTTTTAGGCGGGCAACGAATTTGTTCATGCCAATGTCACATTACAACTGCAGGAAGAACAAATAACTGCAAGGACCCGTTATTGTGCGCGCAGGGGCACGCAACCGCGCCCCTGCATGTCGGTTCAGCCGATTGCGACGGCTTTGATGTCTTCGTCGATGAACGGCAAATACTGTTCAAAGTTCTCGGCAAACATGTGCACCAGCTTTTCCGCCTGTTTGTCGAAAGCGGCCTGATCGTCCCAGGTACGGCGCGGATCCAACAGAACTTCGGGCACGCCGGGGACCGTCACCGGAACGTCGAAGCCGAAATTGGCGTCCTTGCGATACTCGGCATCGGCCAGCGACCCGTCCAATGCGGCCGTCAGCAGGGCACGTGTGGCTTTGATCGGCATCCGGCTGCCAACGCCGTATGCGCCGCCGGTCCAGCCGGTATTGACCAGCCAGCATGTCGCGCCGTGCTGGGCGATCTTGTCGCGCAGCAGCTTGCCGTATTCCTCGGGCCGGCGCGGCATGAACGGGGCGCCGAAGCAGGTCGAGAAGGTCGGCTGCGGCTCGGTCACGCCGCGTTCGGTTCCGGCAACCTTCGAGGTGAAGCCCGACAGGAAGTGGTACATCGCCTGCGCCGGGGTCAGCCGGGCGATCGGAGGCAGGACACCGAAGGCATCACAGGTCAGCATAATGATGTTTTTCGGGTGCCCGCCCAGCGCCGTCTTGGAGGCGTTCGAAATGTATTCCAGCGGGTAGGCGCACCGCATGTTCGCAGTCAGGCTGTCATCGTTGAAATCCAGTTCCAGGGTCTCGGGATCGAAGACCATGTTCTCGATCACCGTGCCGAACTTCGACGTGGTCGCGTAGATCTCGGGTTCCGCTTCGGCGCTCAGATTGATGGTCTTGGCATAGCATCCGCCTTCGAAGTTGAAGGTCCCGCGATCCGACCAGCCGTGCTCGTCGTCGCCGATCAGAACACGCGCCGGATCAGCCGAAAGCGTGGTCTTTCCGGTGCCGGACAGGCCGAAGAAAACGGCGGTGTCGACGGGGTTGCCCACCGCATGGTTGGCCGAGCAATGCATCGGCATCACGCCTTTTTCCGGCAGCAGGTAGTTCAGAAGCGTAAACACGGACTTCTTGTTCTCGCCCGCGTATTCGGTGCCGCCGATGAGAATCAGTTTGCGGTCAAAGTTCAGCGCGATCACCGTTTCGCTTCGGCAATCGTGCTTTTTCGGGTCCGCCTGGAAACTGGGGCAGTTGATGATGGTGTAATCTGCGATGAATTCGTCCAGGTCCTCGCGGTCCGGGCGACGCAGCAGGTGCCGGATGAACAGGTTGTGCCAGGCCAGTTCCGTAACCATGCGCACATTGATCGCATAGGCAGTATCAGCGCCGCCAACCAGATCCTGAACGAAGTAGTCCTTGCCTTTCATATGGGCCAGCATGTCGGCGTACAGCGCGTCAAAGCCATCGGGGGTCATTTCCGCGTTGTTTTCCCACCAGATGCTGTCCGCCACGCTTTCGGTCCGGACGACGTGCTTGTCCTTGGGTGACCGGCCCGTGAACTTGCCGGTGGACACCAGAAACGCTCCGCCATTGCCCAGCGTGCCTTCATTCCGCTTGAGCGCCTTCTGAATCAGCGCCGGCTCCATCAAGTTGTAATAGACATTGCCCAGCCCCTCGATGCCTTGATCTTCGAGGCGGAACTGCGGGTTTACCCGTCCAAATGTCATTCGTGTCTTCTCCTGTGGCGGCGCTGCGGCGGTTGGGGCCGTCTGCGCTCATGAGGCGTAGTGCCGGTTAGTCCGGCGGATAAGGGCCTCATATCACGGCCGTTTAGGGCATGAACAGGACGGTTTGGCACAGTTAGCGCAACCAAGGCCGGGTTTAGCGCAACCAAGATTTTCCGGTCGGAAAACCCGGGCACTTTCGGAAGCGCAGGACGACCTTTTTGTCGCAGGATCGTGAACAATGTGGCGCGATTCGTACATCCGGATTGATTCGCGGCCTTAAAAAAGCCAAGAATGCCCTACAAAAAGCAAAAATACATCGTGAGTGAGCAGGTAAAGGGGCAGCCCTATGTCTAAGATTGCACTGGTGGATGACGATCGGAACATTCTGACGTCCGTATCCATGACGCTCGAGGCCGAAGGGTTCGAGGTCGAAACCTACAATGACGGGCAGGCAGCCCTTGATGCGTTCAATAAGAAACTGCCGGACATGGCGGTTCTGGACATCAAGATGCCCCGCATGGACGGCATGGATTTGCTGCAGCGGCTGCGGCAGAAAACCCAGATGCCGGTGATTTTCCTCACGTCCAAAGACGATGAGATCGACGAGGTTCTGGGCCTGCGGATGGGCGCGGATGACTACGTGAAAAAGCCATTCTCTCAACGCCTTCTGGTCGAGCGCATCCGTGCACTGCTGCGCCGTCAGGAAGCGACCGACGGGGATGCGTCGGCTGCAACCACCGGGGACGCAAAGGTGATGGAGCGCGGCGATCTGCGCATGGACCCCCTGCGTCACGCGGTCAGCTGGAAGGGGACCGATGTTTCGCTGACGGTCACGGAATTCCTGCTGCTGCAGGCCTTGGCGCAACGCCCCGGCTTCGTCAAAAGCCGCGATCAGCTGATGGATGTCGCATATGACGATCAGGTCTATGTCGACGACCGGACCATCGACAGCCACATCAAGCGTCTGCGCAAGAAGATGCGTGCGGCTGATCCCGAGTTTTCGGCTATCGAAACGCTGTACGGTATCGGGTACCGTTACAACGAGGAATAAGCCGGGCCGGCTTTCTGCAAAGGTGAATTTGTTTCGTGCGTGACACCGAGCAATCCAGCGAGTTGCGCGACGGTGACGTCGTTCTGGGCGATGATTGGGTCATCCCGCAAGACCCCGAGTCGGCCGAGCTGCGCGCGCGGCGATCGCGGCGTACTCTGTTCACGCTGCGCAACTCGCCGCTGGCGCGCAAGATCATCACGTTCAACCTGATTGCTTTGGTGATCCTGGTCGCAGGGCTGCTGTATCTGGATGACACCCGAAAAGAGAGGGTCCAGCAAACGGCGCGGAACCTGATCGGCGATGCGCAACTGGTCAGCAACGTCTTCGAGGCCCAGCTGCGCCAGGTTGCCGGATCGCGGGACGCTTCTGACCTGAACGTCAAGGCGACCCTTGCCGGGCTGAGCATCCCCGAAGGCGGCGAAGTCTTCGTCTATGACAGCACCGGCACGTTGATCGGCTGGACACGGGGTTCCTCGACCGTGTCGGAATTGCCGGGCCTGATTCAGGCCGAGGCGGATGTTCCGACCGGCAGCACATTGATCTCTGATGCCCTGACCGCCGTCTGGAATGGTCTGTATTCGGTTTTCACCACCGGATCTGAAACCGAGGCGCCGACGCTGGCACAGCGGGTTCAGGACATCATACCAAACGCGCTGGACGGCCACATGCAGGTTCACGCCGTGTCTGATGCGGCCGGAGACACCGTGATTGTGGCGGCGTCGCCAATCGTTCTGGATGGCGCCCCTGTGGGGGCTGTCGCAATGGCTGGCCCCGCCGGAGAAATCGATGCACTGGCTCGAAAAGAGCAGGAGCGCATTCTACAGATGTTTGTCGTTGCCCTGCTGGTCTCGGTGGGTCTCAGCCTTGTGCTGGCCTCGACCATCGCGAACCCGCTGGCGGATCTGGCCGCTGCGGCGGAAATGGGCAAGGACCGCGGCACTGGGGTCAATCCCGGCCGTATCCGCATCCCCGACCTGAGCGCCCGCCCGGACGAGATTGGTCGGCTTAGCCGTGCGCTGCGGGGAATGGTGACGGCGCTCTACAACCGGATAGACGCCAACGAACAGTTCGCGGCTGACGTCGCGCATGAAATCAAGAACCCCTTGGCCAGCCTGCAATCGGCCGTCGGTACGCTGCGAATGATCAAGCGTGACGATCAGCGCGAGAAATTGTTGGGCGTTATTGAGCACGATGTCCGCCGATTGGACCGCCTTGTCAGCGACATCTCGAATGCGTCCCGCCTGGACGCTGAACTGGTCAAAGAGCAGGAGCAGCCCTTCGATCTTCTGAAGCTGATCGGCAATATCAGTCAGTACCTGGGCGAAGATGCCCGATCGAAGGGGATCGACTACATCACGGATTTGCCGTCCAAGCCCATCGTCATAAACGGGCTCGAGGCCCGTCTGGCACAGGTTTTCGTGAACCTGATTACAAATGCCATCTCCTTCTGCGAGGAAAGCGACGCGATCCGCGTTTGGGTGCGCCAACGCGAAAACCGGGTTCTGGTTGTTGTTGAAGACACTGGCCCCGGTATTCCGGATCAGGCCCTGACCAAGGTGTTCAAGCGCTTCTACTCGCAGCGCCCTGCCGAGCATTTCGGCAACAACTCGGGCCTTGGACTTGCGATCTCGAAACAGATTGTCGAGGCCCACGGCGGCGTCATCTGGGCCGAGAATATCCGCCCGACCGAGGCGGACATCACGTCGGACCCGCAAGGTGCGCGGTTTGTCGTGGGTCTTCCCCTTTGAGCGATGTGCGCTTTGCGCCTTCCCGAAAAACCTAGCAATGATCCGGTCTGCATGCACGCCACATGCGTTGCCGTTGCAGGCCGCGGCGCCCTGATTTCGGGGCCGTCCGGGGCCGGAAAATCGGCACTTGCATTGCAGATGATGGGCTTCGGCGCGGACATGGTCGCCGATGATCGTGTAAACCTAACCCTGTCGGGCGACCGGGTGATTGCGGATGCGGTCCCTCAGATCCGAGGATTGGTCGAGGCCCGCGGCGTCGGCCTGCTGCGCGCCACGGCCTGCGGCCCCGTTCCGTTGGAATGGATCGTGGATCTGGATCAAGTGGAATCCCAGCGACTGCCGGAACCGCGACAGGTTCTTGTGCTGGGACATCCTGTTCCCTTGCTTCGTGCCGCCGGCGTCCCCAACTTGGCATCAGCACTTGTTCAACTGATGAAAATGGGGCGCGTCGATCCGCAATGGCCAAGCACATGACAGCACAAACGCGTATCGTTCTAGTGACAGGTCCGTCGGGCGCGGGCCGGTCGACGGCGATTCATGTGCTCGAGGATCTGGGCTATGAGGCCATCGACAACTTGCCTATGGGCCTGTTGCTGCGCCTGATGGAGGGCGCGGATCCATCCCGGCCGATGGCGCTGGGAATCGATGCCCGCAATCGTGATTTCTCGACCATCGGCTTTATCGAATTGGTCGCCAAACTGGGCCGGATGAGCCAGGTGGACCTGTCCACGCTCTATCTGGATTGCAGCGACGACGTGCTGTTGCGCCGGTTTTCGGAAACCCGGCGCCGTCATCCGGTCGCAACCGATGCCAGCCCCGAAACCGGCATCCGCCAGGAAAAGGAATTGTTGGAGCCGATCCGCGAGATCGCCGACACCCTGATCGACACCAGCGTGCTCAACGTGCACCAGCTGCGATCCGAGGTCGAACGCTGGTTCGCCCCCGAAGGAGGCCGGCATCTGGCCGTTTCTATCGAGTCCTTCTCCTACAAACGGGGGCTGCCGCTGGGCCTGGACATGGTGTTCGACTGCCGATTTCTGGCCAACCCCTATTGGCGTCCGGAGCTGCGCGAGGCTGATGGTCGAAATCCGGACGTTGCGTCCTATGTTCAGGCTGACACGAACTATGCCGCCTTTTTTGAACGGGTGGTGGAGCTGTTGCTGTCTCTGCTGCCCGCCTTCAAGGCCGAGGGCAAAACGCACCTGTCGGTCGCCTTCGGCTGTACCGGGGGTCAGCACCGCTCGGTCGCGATGGCCGAAGCGGTCGCAAAAGCCCTTGCAGAGCAGGGGCAGCCGGTGGCAATTAGACACCGCGAGATGGAACGTCGATCGTTGAATGTGAGGCCGGATTGATCGGAATTGTAATCGTGGCGCATGGCGGATTGGCCCAGGAATACCTGGCGGCCATGCAACACGTCGTGGGCAAGCAACCCGGCCTTGTGGCAGTGTCGATCGACGCTGATCATGATCGCGAAGAAAAGCAGGCCGAAATCTGTCGAGCCGCGGATGCTGTGGATGTCGGCGACGGTGTTGTTGTCGTGACCGATCTGTTCGGGGGCAGCCCCTCGAATCTCAGCCTGCGCGCCTGTGCGCCGCAGGACCGTAGAATTCTTTACGGCGCCAACCTTCCGATGCTGATCAAACTGGCCAAAAGCCGCCAACTTCCGGTCGGGGACGCCGTCCGTAGGGCTATGGAGGCTGGACGAAAGTACATCAATGCGCAAAATGTGACATTGGACTGACATCGGATCGATTGAATATGGCCACCAAAAGCTTGAAAATCATCAACGAAAAGGGCTTGCACGCGCGCGCTTCAGCCAAATTGGTCGAGGTAGTCGAAGGGTTTGACGCCCGCGCCGAAGTGTCCAAAGACGGCATGTCCGCGTCGGGTGACAGCATTATGGGCCTTTTGATGTTGGCGGCTTCGCGTGGAACGACTATTGACGTCGAAACGTCCGGGCCGGATGCTGAGGCGCTGGCAGATGCGCTGGAAGCATTGGTGAACGACAAGTTCGGCGAAGGTTTCTGACGCAGGGCACTGCCACAAAACAAGAACGGGAAGACCAGGAATTGGCGGAAACCACGCACGATACCAAGACCAACACGGTGGTGGCCGAGACCGCGGAAGCGGGCGAAATCTACGACCGCCGCACGCTGACCTACGCAAATTCGTTTGACGACGCCTGGACCTCGACGGCCATCAAGGCGATCGAATGGTGCACAGGCAAGCTGACCATTCTGCGCATGGTCAACAAGTTCGAAAAGCAGAATGAAAAGTATCGCGGCCAGAAATTCTGGGGTGGTGCCCTTGGTATCATGGGAATCGACCTGACCACGCCCGAACACCAGATTGCGCGCATTCCGAAAGAGGGGCCCGTTGTGGTGGTGGCCAATCACCCGCATGGGATGGTGGACGGCATGATCCTGGCCGAGTTGATCGGACGAGTGCGCCAGGACTATCGCATCCTGACCCGCTCGGTTCTGACCGGGCTGGATGAAGCCGCGACATCGTTCATGATCCCGGTCCCGTTTCCACATGACCCCGAAGCCCAGAGCAAGATGCTTGAGATGCGGGGCAAAGCGATGGAGCACCTCAAGAACGGTGGTGTCGTCGCGCTGTTCCCATCCGGGGTGGTGATGTCTTCGGACACGTGGTTCGGCCCGGCTCAGGAACGCGAATGGAACGTGTTTACCGCCAAGATGATCCGGCGATCCGGTGCCAAGGTTCTGCCCATCTACTTCCCCGGCAGCAATTCGCGCTGGTACCAGATTGCCAACAAACTATCGGCAATATTGCGTCAAGGACTTCTGCTGCACGAGATCGTCCGGTCCTGCAACAAACCGGTCGGCCCCGTGATCGGAGAGCCGATTTCGGACGAGGACATGAAACTGCTCGAACGCGACCCGCGCGGATTCATGACCTGGCTCAGAAAACACACGCTGGGCTTGGGGCAGTCACCACAAGCCTGATCCACCGTTCATTGGCGCGAAAAAATCGCGGGCGAGCGGGGCGGTCCCTTGACGGCTTAGCGCGTCGGGACCGGAACCTCGCCACGGTAGTCATAAAACCCGCGATCGGTCTTGCGGCCCAGCCAGCCGGCCTCGACGTATTTCGTCAGTAACGGGCAGGGGCGGTACTTTGTATCCGCCAACCCATCATGGAGGACGTTCATGATGGCCAGACAGGTGTCCAGCCCGATGAAATCGGCCAGTTCCAGCGGACCCATGGGGTGATTGGCGCCCAGCTTCATGGACTGGTCGATCGACTGAACACTGCCGACCCCTTCATACAGAGTATAGACGGCCTCGTTGATCATCGGCATCAGGATACGGTTCACGATGAAGGCCGGAAAATCCTCGGCGCTGGCGGCGGTTTTGCCCAACCGATCCACCACCGCCTTGCAGGTGGCAAAGGTCTCTTCGTCGGTGGCGATACCGCGAATCAACTCGACCAATTGCATGACAGGAACCGGGTTCATGAAGTGGAACCCCATGAAACGCTCCGGCCGATCCGTCCGGCTGGCAAGCCGTGTGATCGAAATGGACGAAGTGTTCGACGTCAGGATCGTGTGGGCCTGCAAATGCGGCTGCAGATCCTCGAAAATCGCCTGCTTGATGGCCTCACGCTCGGTCGCGGCTTCGATCACGAGGTCCGTCTGGCCGATCTCCGGAAGGTTCAGCGTGGTCTTGATCCGCTGCAATGCGGCCTGCATCTCGTCGTCACCGATCTTGCCGCGTGACACCTGACGAGCCAGGTTGCCCTTGATCGTTTCAATGGCAGCATCCAGCGCATCCTGGCTGATGTCGTTCAGCAGAACGTTATACCCTGCCAACGCCATCACGTGGGCAATTCCGTTGCCCATCTGGCCCGCGCCGATTACTCCGACTGATTTCACGTCCATATTGAACTGCCTTCCGCATCAAGGTTCAGGGGGACATTATCGGCAGTCCGGGTTGGGCGGCAAGGGGTTGGGACCGGTCCAATTCGCTTCAAATGCGCACATTAGAGTTTTCTAAACACCTAAGGCCGCAGAATGGCAATTGGGTGAAGAAAATGGGTGGCTGACATGAGTTATCATGAGTCGGGCGCGACCGGTGTCGAGGAATCCGTCTGCCGGTACAGGGCGTCAAAACTGTGGTTTCGCGGGCCAAAGCGTGCGTTGCAGGTACCATATGTGGCCTGCGTCGGCGGCACCGAGACATTCGGTCGGTTCGTCGATTCTCCGTTTCCCGCAGCGTTGGAGCAGCGGCTGGAAATGCAGTGTCTGAATCTGGGTAGTCTGTTCACGGGTGCCGAGGGATTGGCGCGGGATCCGGAAATTCTGAGCCTGATGAATGGCGCCGAGGTTTGCGTTGTGCAACTGCCCTCGGCGCTGAATCAGTCCAACCGGTTCTACCGTGTTCATCCCCGACGCAATGATCGGGTGCTCCAGGCAACCTCGGACCTTTCCGCGTTGTACCCCGAAGTTGACTTCGCGGACGTTCATTTTGTGCGGCACCTTATGTCCAGGTTGTCGGCATTTTCGGACGCACGGTTCGAAGTGGTGGCCGCCGAGTTGCGGCGGGCTTGGGCAGAGGCGCTTCGCACCCTGTTGGACAACGTCACCAGCCGGTTTCTGCTGCTGTGGCTGGACTGGGATCACAGCGCGGCAATCGGGCCAGATGCACACGGGGTATCTGATCCGGTGCCGATTACACAGGCCATGATTGATGGGGTGTCGGATGGAGGGGTGGCAATCGTGAAGATGACGGTGCGCCCTTCAGGTGCTTCGGATGATCTTGAGGACATGCTGTTCGGCACGATGCAGCAACCGATGGCGGAATATATGATCGGGCCTGCCACGCACCGGGCCATTGCCGAACGTTTGCTGCCTGCGATCCGAGACCTCGAATGAAAAAGGCCCGCCGATTGGCGGGCCTTGAATTCTCGAAAAGAAGGGCCGTCAGCCCAGCTTTTCGGTCAGCTCCGGCACAGCCTGGAACAGGTCGGCGACCAGGCCGTAGTCCGCGACCTGGAAGATCGGAGCTTCTTCGTCTTTGTTGATCGCGACGATGATCTTCGAATCCTTCATGCCGGCCAGGTGCTGGATCGCACCCGAAATACCAACCGCGATGTACAGATCGGGTGCAACGACCTTGCCGGTCTGACCCACCTGCCAATCGTTCGGGGCATAGCCCGAGTCGACTGCCGCGCGGCTGGCACCAACCGCCGCGCCCAGCTTGTCGGCCAGGGCTTCGATCAGTTTGAAGTCTTCTTCCGAGCCAACACCACGGCCGCCCGAGACAACGACGCCGGCCGAGGTCAGTTCCGGACGGTCGCTTTCGGCGACCTTGTCCTCGACCCAGTCCGACAGGCCGGGGTTTTCACCGACCGATACGGTCTCGACCGGGGCCGATCCGCCTTCGCCGGCCGCATCAAAGCTGGCCGTACGGAAGGTGATGACCTTCTTGGCGTCGTTCGACTTGACGGTCTGGATCGCGTTGCCCGCGTAGATCGGGCGCTCGAAGGTCGAGCCGTCCACCACGCCCGACGCGTCCGAGATGACCATCACGTCCAGCAGCGCGGCCACGCGCGGCATCACGTTCTTGGCGTCGGTGGTGGCGGGCGCCACGATATGTTCATAGCCATCGGCCAGGCTGACGATCAGCGCGGCGGTCGATTCGGCCAGACGGTGGCCCAGCGACGGGTCTTCGGCGACCAGGACCTTGGACACGCCGTCGATCTTGGCGGCGGCTTCGCCGGCAGCGGCGGCCGAGCCGCCCGCGGCCAGAACGGTCACGTCACCCAGCTGCTTGGCTGCGGTGACCGCCTTGGCGGTTGCGTCCATCGCCAGTTCGCCATTGTTGACTTCGGCAAGCAGAAGTACAGCCATTACACAGCCCCCGCTTCTTTGAGTTTCCCGACCAGCTCGTCGACCGAGCCCACGATGATGCCAGCGGCGCGTGCCGGCGGCTCTTCGGTCTTGACGACTTCGAGGCGCGGCGTGACGTCGACGCCGTAATCGGCGGCGGTTTTTTCGTCCAGCGGCTTTTTCTTGGCCTTCATGATGTTCGGCAGCGACGCATAGCGCGGCTCGTTCAGGCGCAGGTCGACGGTGATGATGGCCGGCATCTTGACACTGATGGTCTGCAGACCGCCGTCAACTTCACGCGTGACCTTGGCGGTGTCGCCTTCGATGTCCAGTTCGGACGCGAAGGTGCCCTGGCTCCAGCCCAGCAGTGCCGACAGCATCTGACCGGTGGCGTTCATGTCGTTGTCGATCGCCTGCTTGCCGCACAGAACCAGTCCGGGCTGCTCTTCCTCGACCACCTTGGCCAGGATCTTGGCGACGGCCAGCGGCTCGATGTCCTGGTGGACGTCGTCCGCCGCGACGACCAAGATGGCGCGGTCTGCACCCATCGCCAGCGCGGTGCGCAGCGTTTCCTGCGCCTGCTTGACGCCGATCGAAACGGCCACGACCTCTTCGGCCTTGCCGGCTTCTTTCAGGCGGATCGCCTCTTCGACGGCAATCTCGTCGAACGGGTTCATCGACATTTTGACATTGGCGAGATCAACACCGCTGCCGTCCGCTTTGACGCGAACTTTAACGTTGTAGTCGATCACGCGCTTGACAGGCACAAGTACCTTCATTTTTGCGTACGCTCCTTACAAAAACGGCAAGCCGCAATGCGACTCCACCAATGCTCTCGTCGGCCTAGATAGCGCCTTGCGGGGCGTCGGGACAGGGCAAAATCGTCACGTCATGTCGTGGGGACGTCGCGTTTCACGCTTTTTGACGTGAAGGAACGAAATATTGTTACCCGGCCGATGGGCGGTTTTGCCGCGCCGGATGGTGCAAAAACGCATTCAAGAAGCTCGGGTTTCAGCGGTTCGCGCCCGGAACCCACAAGACGTCATCGCGGCCGCCATTGTTGGCGCAGCGGGCTGCCACGAAGAACCAGTCGCTGAGGCGGTTGAGGTATTTTACCGCGGCCGCGTTCACCGGTTCCATGTTGGTCAGTTCGACAGACAGGCGCTCGGCGCGCCGCGAGACCGTGCGGCAGACATGCAGATGCGCCGCCAGCTTTGATCCGCCCGGCAGGATGAAGCTGCGCAACGGCTCGAGATCCGCGTTCATCGCGTCGATTTCCGATTCCAGACGATCGATCTGGGCCGGGGCGATCCGCAGGGGCGGGTAGTCGGCCTCGGCATCCTTTTCCATGTCGGGGCGGCACAGGTCAGCGCCCAGGTCGAACAGATCGTTCTGGATGCGGGCCAGCGCCGCATCGACCTCGCCCTCAGCCTCGGTGCGCGCCACGCCGACAAATGCGTTCAACTCGTCCACCGTGCCATAGGCCGCCACGCGGCCCGAGTATTTCGCAACCCGTTCGCCATTGCCCAGCGCGGTTTTGCCATCGTCACCGGTGCGGGTGTAAATCTTGTTCAGAACGACCATCTACTGCACTCCCTGTCCACGCAAATAGACGTAGAGCACGATCAGTACCACGGCAATGAATTGAAACAGGATGCGCAGCCGCATCATCTTGTTGCTTTTCTTGGCAGCCGCCATACCGCCCTTGCCGAAATTGGATATGCCGATGGCCAGAACAACGACGACCGCCGCCATGGCCAAAAGAAGTACGCCCATTAGAAGGTCCATGAACTCACCGTCCGCATTTGTTGTATCCTTTCCGCACCATCTAGCGGGGCGGCCCGCGAAAGCGAACGGGTAATTTCGTCTCAGATACCCGAAAGGATGCGGTCTATCGTGCCCGTTGGCAGAATGCGGCGCAGATAACCCGCGATATAGGTCGGTGTGGTCACGTAGTATCGAGCCTTGGGCGACTTTGCCTCGAGCGCGCGGGCAAGTTTGTCGGTTACCGCAGACGCCGGCAGCTCGAACCGGTCGGGGCCCGAGTCTTCGTACAGACGTTTGAGCAGCGACCCCTCATACTTGTCGCGTAGGGCCGAGTTTTCCCAGTCTATGAACCGTTCAAAAATCGGTATGGCTTTTTCGCGCAGCTTAGAGGTGATGGGACCGGGTTCAATCAGCACCACTTTGATGCCGGTGCCGCGCAGCTCCAGCCTCATCGTATCGGTCAGGCCTTCGATTGCGTATTTCGTGGCGACGTAAGCACCGCGCCAGGGAAAGGCGACCAGACCCAGTACCGACGAGTTCTGCACGATGCGGCCATGGCCCTGTGCACGCATGACGGGTATCACCTGGCGGGTCAGTTCGTGCCAGCCAAAAACATTGGTCTCGAAGATATGGCGCAACCCGTCGGTGGGCACATCTTCGATCGCACCGGGCAGGCCATGGGCGCCGTTGTTGAACAGCGCTTCCAATGTGCCGCCCGTTGCTTCGAGAACACTGGCCAATCCCGAAGTGATCGTTTCGGCATCGGTATAGTCGATTCTTGGGCTGTCAAAGCCCTGAGCCCTCAGCCTGTCGCAATCGCGCTGATGTCTGCAGGCGGCAAACACGCGCCATCCGCGTGCACGCATCCCGTGTGCCGCGTCCAGACCAATGCCGGATGAGCATCCGGTGATGAGGATGGATTTCTGCATGTCTGCCCCAAAGTCGTCCTCGGCAAAAACTATTGCGAGGATCGGCCTCCGGCAATGACGGCATCACGTCAATTTGTGCTTTTTCGGATCAACGAGGAGGAAATCCAGCCAACCTGTTGCTCGGGCAACACGCGCAGGCGCAGCCAGCCGGTTCCGGACTCGCTCAGAACTTCGACCTGCTGACCCATCCGCGCTTTGCCGATGATCGGATAGATCGTGCCGGGGCCGTCGCGCATGTTCACGCGGGTGCCGGACACGATGCGGATGTCTTTCGGCGGCTCTGCGGGTGCAGGGGCGGCTGCCGTTTCCGGTTCGGCGTCGGTGTCCAAAACCTGGACGGCCGCGTTTTCATCCAGCGACGCCAGCGAAAAGGTGCCGCCGGTATTGTCGAAACTGGACAGATCAGAATTCAGACCGGCCGCGATCTGCGCTAGCAACGCCTCGGTATCGACGGCATCGGCGGCGGGGATCGGTTCCGGCTTAGGTTCGGACGGCTTGGCGGGGCGCAGGGCCACTTTCGTCACAAGCTCGGTTGCCGGGGAGGGGACCAGTGGCCTGGGCTCGGGTTTCTCACCTGCCGCAACGACGGGTGGTGCCTCGGCGCGGGTTCCGCGCGGTTCGAATTCGGATCCACCGCTCATGACGTAGAAGAACCAGCCGAGCATGGCAAAAGTAACAAGCATAAGGCGCGTCATGGCGCATCCCCCGGTAATCATAACAACAAGAAAAAGGCAGCATTCAATTGTTGGGATCCTACCATAGTTCGGGTCCCGAGTCGAAAATCGGGGGAAATCGCCGGGTTGGCTCCCCCTGTTGCAAAAATCCCGACTTGTCCCCAGCAAAATATGCCTTGGTTGCTTTACCACGCGCGCCGGGCGTCGTATCACATCATCTATGAACGACACGATCGACGACCCCAACATGGAGGCCCCCGACGCCGGGGGTGAGGTGGCCGAACCGCTGCGCCGGGCAATTGGCGAGCGTTATCTAACCTATGCTCTCTCCACCATCATGCACCGCGCGCTGCCGGATGCGCGCGACGGGCTGAAGCCGGTTCACCGGCGAATCCTCTACGCTATGCGCGAGCTGCGACTCAGCTCCTCGGGCGGGTTCCGCAAGTCGGCCAAGATCTCGGGTGACGTGATGGGTAACTATCACCCGCACGGGGACGCCGCGATCTATGACGCGATGGCGCGTCTGGCGCAGGATTTCAACGTCCGCTACCCGCTGGTCGACGGGCAGGGGAATTTCGGCAATATCGACGGCGACAACCCGGCGGCCTCGCGCTACACCGAGGCCCGGATGACCATCGTTGCCGAGGCGTTGCTGGAGGGGCTGAACGAGGACGCCGTCGATTTCCGCGACAACTATGACGGCACGCTGACCGAACCGGTCGTCTTGCCGGCACAGTTCCCGAACCTTCTGGCCAATGGCGCCTCAGGCATTGCCGTGGGCATGGCGACGAACATCCCGCCCCACAACATCGCCGAGCTGTGCGACGCCTGTCTGCATCTGATCAAGACGCCCGACGCGCGTGACGACACGCTGCTGAACTATGTGCCGGGGCCCGATTTCCCAACGGGCGGCGTAATCGTAGAACCGGCCGAGAATATCGCGCAGGCTTATCGCACCGGGCGCGGATCGTTCCGGCTGCGTTGCAAATACGAGGTCGAGGATCTGGGCCGCGGCCAGTGGCAGATCGTGGTCACCGAGATCCCGTATCAGGTTCAGAAATCCAAGCTGATCGAAAAGATCGCCGAGCTGATCCAGACCAAAAAGATCCCGATCCTGGGCGATGTGCGCGACGAATCCGCCGACGACATCCGCCTCATCCTCGAACCGCGCTCCAAGAACGTGGACCCCGAGGTGTTGATGAACATGCTGTATCGTAACTCGGATCTCGAGGTGCGGTTCAGCCTGAACATGAACGTGCTGATCGACGGGGTGACGCCCAAGGTCTGTTCGATGAAGGAAGTACTGCGCGCCTTCCTCGATCACCGGCAAGAGGTGCTGCTGCGCCGCTCTCGTCACCGCATGGACAAGATCGACCACCGGTTGGAGGTGTTGGAGGGCTTTATCGTTGCCTTCCTGAATCTCGACCGCGTGATTGATATCATCCGCTATGACGACGATCCCAAGGCCGCGCTGATGCGCGAGAATTGGGGCATCGACCATGTCCGCGCCACCAGCGAGGCCGACTATGTCTCGCCCAAGCCGGGCGAGGGCGAATTGTCCGAAGTTCAGGTCGACGCGATCCTGAACATGCGCCTGCGCAGCCTGCGTCGGCTCGAAGAGATGGAACTGGTCCGTGAGCGTGACGCGCTGATGGAAGAGCGCGCAGAACTCGAGGATCTGCTGGCGGATGAGGGTCTGCAATGGGCCAAGATCGCCGAGCAGCTGAAAGAGACCAAGAAGACCTTCGGCAAAGATTATGAGGGCGGCGCGCGTCGCACCCGCTTTGCCGAAGCAGGCGAGGTCGAGGACGTACCGCTAGAGGCGATGATCGACAAGGAGCCGATCACGGTCGTCTGCTCGCAGATGGGCTGGATCCGCGCCATGACCGGCCATATCGACCTGAACCGCGAGCTGAAGTTCAAGGACGGCGACGGGCCGCGGTTCATCTTCCATGCGGAAACCACCGACCGGCTGCTGGTCTTCGCATCGAACGGGCGGGTCTACACGGTCAGCGCCGCGAACCTTCCCGGTGGCCGGGGAATGGGTGAGCCGCTGCGCCTGATGGTCGATCTGCCCAACGAGGCGCAGATCGTCGATATCCTGATCCACAAGCCGGGGCGCAAATTGCTGGTTGCTTCGGATGCGGGCAACGGGTTCATGGTGCCCGAGGACGAGGTGCTGGCCCAGACCCGCAACGGCAAACAGGTGCTGAACGTCAAGGATGACGAGCGCGCGGTGATCTGCAAGCCGATCGAGGGCGATCACGTCGCTGTGGTATCACAGAATGGCAAGTTTCTGGTGTTCCCGGTCTCCGAACTGCCCGAGATGACGCGGGGCAAGGGCGTGCGTCTCCAGAAATACAACATGGCGCGCGGGCGCCAGGGCACGCTGGAGCTGGATGGCGGCCTGTCCGACCTGACGACGTTCAACTGGGAGGACGGTTTGAAATGGTCAATGGGCGGCGACAAGACGCGGCATGAGGCAGATATGTCTCAATGGCTGGCAAAGCGCGCAAGCGTCGGAAAAAAACCGCCCTATGGGTTCCCGCGCGATTACAAGTTCTCGTGATCGTGCTCCGACCACGGTGGAAATCTGCCGATACGGCTTGGCACAAGCTGCATCGGTGCGCTAGATCAAAGAAAAACACGCCTATCGAGACGAGACAATGCTGCGCATTCTGACCCTGATTACCGGACTGGCCCTGGTGGGCGCCTGCACGCAGACGCAACTCTATGAAGAACCGGAAGATCTGGGTGAATTCAAGCTGCGTGTGAACTATGCGTTTGCCGACAAGGCCGTCCAGGGGCCGGTGTCTCGTGACGCGACGCCCCAGGAATGGACCGAAGCGATCCAGAAGGCCGTCGATATCCGCCTTGGTCGCTATCAGGGCTCGCAGGAGTATGACATCGGGATCAGCCTCGAAGGCTATATGCTGGCGCCTCCTGGTATTCCGGTGATCTACAACCCCAAAAGCACAGCGATCGTTCTGGTCAACGTCTATGATGTCGGCAAGAAAGAGTTTCTGGCCAAGGGCAAGCAGTTCCAGGTCCTCGAAGATACCACCGGTGGCAGCGCTCTGAAGGGCTCGGGCAACGAACGCACCAAAGAAGAGCAGATGAGCGGTTTGGCACTGAAAGTGGCCGACCGCGTCGAGGAATGGCTGGCTGAAGAGCACAAGGACAACGGGTGGTTCGACCTGCGCCCCGGCCTGATCCAACCGATTGAATCCGGACAGGCGGTACAAAACCCGGCATAGTTTTGAGGATTTCCCTCAGGATGTGCTTGATTTTCCGCTTTGAACCAAATATCTCGCGCGCGCAGATGTAACCACGGGACCAAGGGTCCCCCAAATCGCAAAAGGGCGCCTGAGGAATGGCAAAGGAAAAGTTTGAGCGTACAAAACCGCACGTCAACATTGGCACGATTGGCCACGTTGACCACGGCAAGACGACGCTGACCGCAGCAATCACCAAGTATTTCGGCGACTTCAAGGCGTATGACCAGATTGACGGTGCGCCGGAAGAGAAAGCGCGCGGCATCACCATCTCGACCGCCCACGTGGAATACGAGACCGACAACCGCCACTATGCGCATGTCGACTGCCCCGGCCACGCTGACTATGTGAAGAACATGATCACCGGTGCGGCGCAGATGGACGGCGCGATCCTGGTTGTGAACGCCGCTGACGGCCCGATGCCGCAGACCCGCGAGCACATCCTGCTGGGCCGCCAGGTTGGCATCCCGAAGATGGTCGTGTTCCTGAACAAGGTTGACCAGGTTGACGACGAAGAGCTGCTGGAACTGGTTGAGATGGAAGTTCGCGAACTGCTGTCCAGCTACGACTACCCCGGCGACGACATTCCGATCATCGCAGGTTCGGCTCTGGCCGCGATGGAAGGCAACAACCCGGAAATCGGCGAGAACAAGATCCGCGAGCTGATGGCCGCCGTTGACGAGTACATCGACACGCCCGAGCGCGCTGTTGACCAGCCGTTCCTGATGCCGATCGAAGACGTGTTCTCGATCTCGGGTCGCGGTACCGTTGTGACCGGTCGTGTCGAGCGTGGTGTGATCAACGTTGGCGACGAGATCGAAATCGTCGGCATCCGCGACACGCAGAAGACCACCTGCACCGGTGTCGAGATGTTCCGCAAGCTGCTGGACCGCGGTGAAGCCGGCGACAACATCGGCGCCCTGCTGCGTGGTGTTGACCGTGACGGCGTTGAGCGTGGCCAGGTCCTGTGTAAGCCGGGCTCGGTTACTCCGCACACCAAGTTCGAAGCCGAAGCCTACATCCTGACCAAGGAAGAAGGCGGCCGTCACACTCCGTTCTTCGCGAACTACCGTCCGCAGTTCTACTTCCGTACGACTGACGTGACCGGCACCGTGACCCTGGCCGAAGGCACCGAGATGGTCATGCCCGGCGACAACGTGTCGTTCGGCGTCGAGCTGATCGCCCCGATCGCCATGGAAAACGGTCTGCGCTTCGCCATCCGCGAAGGCGGCCGCACCGTCGGCGCAGGCGTCGTGTCCAAAATCATCGAGTAAGGCGCATCAGCGCATACTGATGGAAAGGGCGTCCCTTGGGGCGCCCTTTTTCTTGTTGGGAAGCAGATCAGATGGTTCCAAGTCTGCCATTGTTTTCGATTTGGTAGTGCCCCCGACCCTCGGCTTGAGAAATCTTAACCTTCCGCCCATCTGCTCCAGAAGCTGAATGTCTACCTGATGTGCAACGCCGAAAGCGACCTGTGCACGCTCGGCAGAATGCCCGAACAGCAGGAAGACGCGATGTTTGGCTTTGAGTTTCTGAATTACGGGGCGCAAATCCTTCACAACAAGGACCTGGAAGACATGCGCGACGCCATTCTCAGCGATGATGATCACGAAGTCGACTGCACCGTCAGCGATTTTTTTCGGGAACGCAGAAGGCTTGGGGGCAAGCAAACCGGCGCCCTTCGCCGTGACTTTGGCGGAAAGCAGGCGGGCTGATCAGAGCTTTGGTTCCCACGGGGCGCGACCGACCATACGATCCGCCTCGGCGGTGATGTCATTCATGTGCTTCTCGAGGCTTTGACGCAGTTGCTCGATCTGCTCTTCCGACGCCTTGCGGGGTACGGTCTCAGTCCATTCGCGGCAAAGGAAGACGCCTTCGTTGCGCCAGGGGCGCGGCAGCAGCAGCCGGTCCCAGGTGCCCGCCTCACGGCCATGGCGGGCCGAATAGGTGATGCCAAAAACGCGTTTGCCCGAGCTGCGCGCCCAGACCAGCGGGACGGTCGAGCACACCCGTTCCGGGCCGCGTGGACCGTCGGCAGCTATGCCGATCGAGATCCCCTGCTTCATCTTGCCCAGCACTTCACGCGACAGGGCCACGTGACGCTTGTGGCTGGACATGGCGATGGTGTCCATGCCGAAGAGCTTCTGCACCCGGCCCACCATGCTGCCGGCGCGCGCGGCCGATGTGATCGAGCAGATGCGCCCCTTTTCCAGCGGAAAGAAATAGGGCGACTGGGCCAGCCGCTGGTGCCACAGCACCACGATGACCGGCTCGCCCTGTTCCGCGAGCTTGTCCAATTCATCATAGCCGATCCGCTGCCATTTGGTGTTGCGATGGACCATCCTGATATAGCTGGCGATGCGGCGCGCGGCCCAGTTCAGGGTTGTCTCGCTGTCAGCAATCTTCTTGCGAAGGCTCAAGGGTAATTTCCTCTCGGTGGGCCGAACCTTGTCTTATAGAACTGCACGACGCACGCAACTTCTTTGTCTAATGCATATGTGTCCGAGAAACTGAAAAAGCCTCTTGAGTCCGTCGCGCCGCTGGCATATCTGATGGCGCACCACAGGGGTATAGCTCAGTTGGTAGAGCGACGGTCTCCAAAACCGTAGGTCGCGGGTTCGAACCCTGCTGCCCCTGCCATTCTCCAAGCAAATCAGCAATGTTGCCTCCACGGTCAACCGTGCTGCGCCGGTTTGGTTCGCCAAACCTCTTGACGTGCGGGTAAAGAACGAAAAGGCTGTTCAGTCAGTTGGATAATGAACGGGCCACGGTTTGCGACGCGCGATCTGCGCGGGGTGGACCGAGCCAAAACAAACCGGCGTTGGACAGGCCGTTGGGGGAGAAATGACGGATATCGCCGCTTTTCTGGAGAAGTTGGGGCTGTCCAAATACGCCCCCGCCTTCGCTGCGGCAGAAGTGGCCTTGTCCGACCTCGTTCATCTGTCCGAGCATGATCTGATCGATCTCGGGCTGCCGCTGGGTCCCAGACGTCGCCTGCTTGCCGCAACCGCGCGTTTTGCCCAGGACACGGCCGGTGACGCCGTGCACACCCGCCGACAGGGGAAAATCGTGGCCGAACGCCGGCAATTGACGGTCATGTTCGTTGACCTCGTAGGCTCGACGGCAATGTCCGAGCGCCTGGATCCGGAAGATCTGGGCGAGCTGGTGCGGCGATTCAAAGAGACTTGCACAACCGCCGTTTCGAAATTCGGTGGTCACATCGCCTGTTTCATGGGGGATGGTGCGATGATCTATTTCGGCTATCCGCACGCGCAGGAGGATGCGGCCTCGCGCGCGATCGAGGCCGGGTTGCAGATTTTGGACGAACTCCCCGCGATCGACCGAAAGGAAGAGCTGCAGGCGCGGATCGGAATCGCCACGGGACTTGTGGTGGTCGGCACCATCTATGGGGACGGGTTGCGGGAAAACGACGTGGTCATGGGGCGGACGCCGAATCTGGCCGCCCGTTTGCAGGGTCTGGCCGAACCAAATTCGCTGATCATCAGCCCCTCGACGCGCCGCCTGGTCGGGGGCGCTTTCCGGCTGAAGGATGCCGGCAGGCATGTTCTCAAGGGGTTTGCGGACGAGATTCAGGCCTGGACCGTGGAGGGTACCGCGCGGATCGAACGGCGGTTCGAGATCAATCCCGAAGCGGGTTCCGGCCGTCTGATCGGTCGCGGCTCCGAGTTTCGCAAGCTGTGTGACAAGTGGAACGAAGCCAGTCACGGGGCGGGTCAATCCGTTCTGATCTCGGGTGAGGCGGGGATCGGAAAGTCCCGGCTGATCGAAGGGTTGGCGCACGAGTTGCAGGGTCAGGACATTCTGCGTCTGAATTTTCAATGCTCGCCGCTGCACACAAGCAGTGCTCTGTATCCGATCGTGCAGCAACTGGAACGTTCCGCCGGGTTCGCGCCGGCGGATACGGACGCCCAAAAGCTGGACAAGCTTCTGCCGCTGCTGCGGTACCTGACATCCGAACAACAGCGCCTGATTGCGGATCTGTTGAGCATCGATGCCGATGATGCATTGGGACCCTTGGACCTGCCGCCGCAGGTCAAGCTGGAAAAGACGCTGGAAGCCGTCACGCAGCAATTGGTGTCGATGGCCCGAAGCAAACCCGTTCTGTTGCTGTTCGAAGACGCGCATTGGGTGGACCCGACCACGCTTTCGCTGACCGACAGGGTGATCGAGCGGATCCGTGACCTGCCGGTTCTTATCGTGGTCACGGCCCGGCAGGGATTCGACCCCAGCTGGGGGCACCACCACAACACGTTGCACATCCCCCTGACCCGATTGTCGAATGCCGAGGTGGCGGAAATCGTCACGGATGTTGCGGGGGGCAAACCTTTGCCGGGTCCGGTCTGCGACCTGATTGCCGCCAAGACCGATGGGATCCCGCTCTTTGTTCAGGAGGTGACGCGTGGCCTTCTGGAATCCGGCCAGTTGCGGCTGACCGAGGATGGCTATGTCCTGCGCGGTCCGCTGCCGTCGCTGTCGGTGCCCAGCACGCTCAAGGATTCGCTGATGGAGCGTCTCGACCGCCTAGGCATGGCAAAGGACGTGGCGCAGACCGGTGCGGTGTTCGGGCGACGCTTTTCGGTGGCTCTGGTCGCGGCGGTCTCCATGCTGCCGGCAGCCTCGATGCAGGCCAGCCTGGAACAATTGGCCATGGCGGGCATCATCCAGCGGCCACCGGACGGGGCCGAGGACGAATACCTGTTTCGCCATGCTCTGATCCGGGACATGGCCTATGACAGCCTTCTGCGGTCCGAGCGGCAGGTCCTGCACGACCAGGCCGCGGGTGTATTGCTGGACCAGCAACCCTATCTTGCACAGACCCAGCCCGAAGTTCTGGCCCAGCACTATACGCTGGCAAACCGACCCGAAGAGGCCGTTACCCATTGGCAAAACGCCGGTCAGAGAGCGATCGAGCGGTCGGCCCTGTCCGAAGCACTGACTCATTTGTCCAAGGCGCTTGGTCTTGTGTCAGAGCTGCCGAAAAGCCACGACCGCGACTTGCGCGAGATTGATCTGCAAGTGCTGCGGGCGGGTGTCCTGCGCTCGACTGACGGGATTGCAGGCGAAGCGACAGGCGAGGCCTATGGCCGGCTGCGCGAGCTGTGCCGTCGGGCACGCGAGACGGAACGCCTGTTCCCGGTTCTCAATGGGCTTTATGCGTTTCACCTTGTGCGGGCCGAGTACCGCCTGGCCGGTGAGGTGGCGGACCAGATCCTGGACCTGGCCGAAGTCAGCGGCCGGACCGAGCACCGGATGGTAGGGCACCGCGCCATGGGGGCCGTACAACTGCACATCGGCAATCTGACGGATGCCCGGGCGCACCTGGAGCAGGCCTGGACCCTTTACGATTTCAAAACACATGGGAAGCTGGCCTATGTCTATGGCACCGACCATGCGGCCATCACAGCTGGCTTTCTGGGGGTCTGTTACAGCCTGATGGGTGAGCCGGCCCGTGCGCGAAAGGTTCAGGCGCAGGCTTTGGACTGGGCCAATGAATTGCAACACGCGCACAGCGTAGCCCAGGTCCTGACCTATACGTGCATGGTCCATCTGTTGAACCGCGATATCGACGCACTGATCGCGACCGTCGCACCGCTGGAGGAGATTTCTCGCGAGCACAGATTGGCCTTCATGTCGATCACGGCCCGCATGTGGCTCGGTTGGGCGCGGGCGCACCGGACCCCGGACGCCGAGCACATCGCGGCCCTACGGCAGGCGTCGGATGACTGGTGGTCCAGTGGCGCCGGAAACTACAAAAGCTTCTTTCTATCGCTGATCGCGGAACTTCTGGTGCGTGCCGGGGGGCTCAAGGCCGCCAAGCAGGCGCTGACGCAGGCCGAACTTTGGCGCAAAGACACCGACGAAGGATGGGCCGATGCCGAGGTTCTCAGGGCCCGCTCGTTGCTTGACGATCATGAGCGGAAAGATCCCAAACCGATGCTCAAACAGGCGGTGTCCGAGGCGCGCAAATGCGGGGCCAGCCTATTCGAACTGCGCGCAGCCGTGGCGCTGACGCGCCACGTTTCCAAAACCGGGGGCCGGCCGGGGCCATGGCTGTCGGATGCCCTGGAACGTTTCGACCTAAAGGCCGACATCCCTGAATTGCTCGAAGCCCGGGCATTGCATGAAACGATCTCTTGACCGGTACGGAAGCTTTCTGCCAGCTTGGGACGGGCAGAAATGGGTTGATGGAAAGACCGTAAAACGTGCGCGCAGTGTTTTTTCCTGCGCGTTCTGCATGTTATGCCAAGGGAGCACCCATCATGCGCAAGATAAGCAAGACCATTCTGGCCAAGGATCGGGTCGCCTCCAGCCGAACGGACCTGTCGCTGCAGCGCTATCATCCGATTACGCCTGAGCAGATCCGGGAGTTTGAAAAAGGCCTGGTTGGATCGGTCGTTTTGCCGACTGATCCGAACTACAACACGGATCGCCAACTGTGGAACCCGGCCTTTCAGGACTACCCGGAAATCATTGTCTATTGCGAAACCATTCAGGACGTGCGGGCCAGTCTGGCCTTCGCGCGGGCCCATGATCTGTGGGTGGTCAGCCGATCGGGCCGGCACAGTACGGCGGGGTACTCGGTCAACAATGCGATGGTGCTGGATACCAGCAGGATGTGTTACGTGACGGTCGATCCAGATACCCCGATGGCCTATGTCGGCCCCGGTACCCCGTTCAAGGTCCTGAACTCGGTGCTGGATTCCTATCACCTGCATGTGCCGGGTGGCGCGTGTCAGGATGTCTGCGTGGCCGGATTCATGATGGGCGGAGGATACGGGTTCACGTCGCGCCTGTTCGGAATGGCCTGCGACAATGTCCTGGGCGTGACGGTTATGCTGTGGGATGGCAGTATCGTGATCGCGGATGACACGACCAACGCCGATCTTTTCTGGGCGATCCGGGGAGGCACCGGCAACAACTTAGGGGTGCTTCTGGAAATCCGGTTCAAGCTGCACAACCTGTACGAAGTTTGGGGCGTTCATATCAAATGGCCGCTGGACAGGGCTGCCAAGGCTTTGGAGTTTCTTCAGGCCAACTACATGAAGGACGGTCTCTCGGACAAATTTGGGGCCTACATCTTTCTGGCTTATCAAGGAGACCAGAAGGTTCTCTTGGTCTCGGCCCTATATCACGGGCCCGAAGACGAAGGGCGCCGGGTCATTCAGCCGCTGTTGGACGAACCCATTGGCGGCCACATGGAAAACAGCAAGACAGGGACCTACCAGCAGATCAATTCCTGGCTGTATGACGAGAAATACGACATCCCGGTGGTCCCGGATCAAGCCCGCGAAGACAAGCAGGGCGGGTACATCGCCCGCCAACTGTTGCAAGATGAATGGCAAAGGGTCGTCGATTATCTGGACAGCACGCCAAACGACTACGGGGCCGTGGCGATCGAGCCGTATGGCGGGGCGATCAACCGAATGCCGGTTGGCAAACAGGGAAACGCCTTCATTCACCGCGACGTGTCGATGAATTTCTACGTTGACGTGTTCTGGTTGTCCGAGGATGAGAAAGACGTCGTGGTCCCATGGCTGGATGGGTTCATGCAGATGATGACGGACGAGGGCTTCTTCATCGATCGCTGTTATCAGAATTATCCGCGGCGCACTCAGTTGAACTATCGTTGGCTCTATTGGGGCGACAACTTCAACTCACTTCTGTTCGTGAAGCGGAAATTCGACCCACAGAACTTCTTTCACTACCAGCAGAGTATTTCTCCGGTTCCGGACGACGCTCCGCCGGACATCATTCGGGACAAGTCGACTCCGTTCTTCTCGGACCCGACGATTACCTATCAAAGCTATTCGTACCCCTGAAAACGGGTTGCGGACCGGCATGGCCAAACTGGAGAGCGCCCGGCATGGACACGATACAGGAAATCTTCTTTCTGCCGCCGATGGCCGTTGCCAGGCTTGGCCCGGGCGAGACCCCGCTGGAAAGCTACGAATGGCAGCAGGATCTGGACGCGCATGGCAACAACAAGACGGTCATACGCTCGAACGTGACTTTGCGGGAAAACGAGGATGGGAGTGTCTCGGCCTACCTGCCGGACCCGCGGAAGATTCGATTTCGGGATGAAGGCACCGGCGCCCTGCGCCCGGTCGCGCCGTTCTTTGAACTGTGGGCGCGAATGTTCGATGCTGAAACCGGCGAGGCCTATGAAACTCCTGTGACTCTGAACCTTCTTGAAGGGCAGGGGCTGTCGCTGAAGAACATCCGCTACACGGTCGCTGTAGGTAATCAGAAAGCCGCCCGCCGCACCGGAGATGCAGCCTGCGGGTTTCGTACACGGGTCGAGATCGCGGCCGAGGATTTTACTCCCAAACCCTTGCTGGCCTTCAGTCCGCACACGTCGGAACAGCAACCGCTGGTCTATGAACACAACCCGATCCCGCTGGGCTCGGTGCGGGTTGTCCGCCCGGTCCAAGGGACGGACGAGCCGGTGCCCGGCGAGATGGTGGACCGCAGTCTTCTACGTTTGCGGTTCACTCCGCCCAAGGGCGAGGTATACGGCCCGCCCGACGCCGCCTTCGGCCCTGCAACTCTTGCTGTGCCGGGATACAAGAATGACCCGCCCAAATCGGAATATGGCCGGATTCATGAGATCGTGCCGGCCCAGAACCGCATCCTGAACCCGGACACGCCGTGGTCGAAGTGGATCATGATGTCGGGGTTGTCTGACGATCCCGAACCGCATGACAGTTATGATGGTGCACGGGTCGGCAACGATCAGTCCTGGGGGGTGGTTGACGACACGTGTGATGGAACGATCGAGGCCACGCTGGCTGTTCGCGGTCAGCGTTTGGTCGCCCGGGCGCGCATCTTCACTGGGCCGCCGGATTTCGCACCGGATTGCCGGCCTTTCTACAGCCTCGAAGACGATCTGGCGGATCGCGACATGTCGTTGATCTCGGTCACCGCCGAAAACTACCTTGATGCAAAAACCGAAGTGGTCGACATCTTCCGAAGGGCGTTCGAGACCAACAGCCTGATCAATCTGGACGACATCCGGGCACAGGGCCTCAAGGACAATGCCTCTCTTCAGGCGCAGACCAGTATCGCACCCACACCGGGCCTGCCGTCCACCGATGCGGCATCGATGACGGAAAAGGACTCGGTGCCGCCCGACAAGATCGACGAGTTGATCCGCCCACAGCCGGTTTCGGTCTTTTCAAACTCGGTCCCGAATGAACAGCTGCCCTATACGGTCGCCACCAAGTTTGTGCACGAGCAGTTGATCGATGAAGAAAACCTTTTGGATTTTCTGCGCCGCAGGCCTGATTTCGTTCGGCGATTGATGCGCCCACCCTTTGGCGTTCTGGCCCAGTTCGAAGAGGACCCGAACCCTGACCAGACACCCGATCCCGCCTTCCGCGACCCGCGGATCGTGCGCGACATGATGCACGACGCCCGCATGCCGCCCTACATGCGGGATTCAAACTATTTTCCGCTCTCGTTGTCACGGCGGCAGTACCACCTGGTGATGTCTTTCATCGATTACCTCGAGGCGCACCCGCCCGCGCCCGAAACCCAACCGGTAGGAGAGCCTCGGGATGTCTGACAAACCAGCGCCGATCCGCATCAAACCCCGCAACCTGACGGCCCGTGCGGCCTACAAGGTGCCCGGCAACCCTGACAACACTCGGCTGGACGGGTCGGTCGGAAATTGTTTCCCGGGGCTGGAAATGGACGTACGCGACCTTGATCGCCGGTTCTTTCCGGGATTGGTTTTCAATGCCGTACGTGTCCCGCTGAACCCGGTTCCGGAAGCACCCGAAAATACGCAAGGGTTTCATCTGGTCTATGTCGACTATTTCTATGACCCGATGTTGCCCGATGAGAGTTCGACACCTTGGGTGCAGGACTTGCTGGACGCCTATCGTGGTGACATCGGCGCCGAGCTGTCCAGCGGCCGGTGGTTTCTGGCCTGGGTCGAACAAGGCGGGCGACGTATCTCGTTCCGCGACGACAAGGGCAAACCCTACGACGGCATGCTGGTTTGGCGGTTCATCCGCAGCCTTGAATGCGGCGACGACCATCCGGTGACCATCGCACTGGAGCGGCGCAATCACGACGGTGTCGTCGACGCACCGCCGGTCGTCCTGCATGGATACCGCCGGCAGTACCGCACCGAAGCCGGCGTGTTCGATACGGCCTACGACCCCGGAGAGCTGACCCAAAGCCTGTGCAATCCCTGGTCGCATGACTTTCGGGATTGCGGCTGCCACTACTGGCCATCAAACCACCCGGATGTGGTCACTGCCGAAGTACCGCATGACACCCGCCTGCCGACTGGTGCGCCCGACGATCCGGTTGTGGCCGAAACCTATCTGGATTGGCTGCGCTCGGACAAATCGCCCTCGGGCAATGTGGCGGCGTTGAATACCGTCGAACAGAACCGCCCGTTTCAGATCGACCATTACGAGGTCAACCAGATGTGGAGCGACCTGCCGATCGTAGTCGAGGGACGCGAGACCGGCGAAGTCTATGAGGCCGACACGGACCTGCCCGGTGTCGAACCGTATGAAAGCGTAGCGGCGATGGTCAAAGACCTGCAGACCCGTCTGGCGCCGATGGAGATGACGCTCAGCCTGCAATACCTCTATGCCTATTTTTCGCTGGCCGATCCCGAAACCGTCGATTCCGAGCGCTGGCCAACGTTGAAGGATGATCTGATCTTTGCGCGGCGCGCCCTGCTTGAAGTTGCGATCGGCGAGATGACCCACATGCGCTGGGCAAACCAGTTGCTGTGGTCGTTGCAGGGCAAGGATTATAAGCCAGTGCTGACGCCCGCGCTTGCCCTGCCCATCGGACCCAAGCGGATCATCCCACGGTCGTTGCGCCCCTTGACGCCCGAGGCCATCGACGACTTCATCGAGATCGAACGCCCCGACGGGTTCATCGACCGTGCTTATGCCCAGTGCGTGGCGACACTGGAACACAAGGCGTTCACCGATCGGCGTCTGTATGCTTTGGCCGTGCGGATCGACACCGACGGTGACGAGCATTTTCTGCGGTTCCGCCAGATGAAGGACGTTCTGGCCAAATACCAAACGGGCCGCGGCACACCTGCCTATCTGCGCCCGATCCAAGTGGGCTCGGAAACGCAGGCGAAAGAGGCACTGGATCTGTTCCGCCGCATCACCGATGGGCTCGAACAGGCCTATCAAAACGAGGCTCAGAACCGATTTGCCGAAGCGCAGAAGTATATCCAGCAGGTGCGCGACACGATGAAAAGCTTCCGGGTCGCCGGTGAAGCCTTGGCGGAAAAGGGTATCGGTATCCCGTTCTGGCCCGAGGTCGAGACATGACCGACCCATCTGCCGAGGTGCATTTTTTCGAAACGACATTGGGCGAGCACATGCTGGCCGTAGATGGCTCGCGCGTGTTCGATGTGCCCGAAGGAACGGCGGATCACTTCGCCCGTATGGCCGCCGAAAGTCAGCGAGAGTTTCTGACGCAGATGGGTCTTGATGGTGTGCCGTTCATTGACGACGCGCCGCCGCGCCGCATGCCGGTCAGGTCTTTGTCGCTGGCGGTCGCGCAGAAATGCAACTTGGCGTGCACCTATTGCTATGCCTCGCAGGGCAGCTTTGGTGGTCCTGCCCGCAGTATGGAATGGGAGGTCGCGAAAGCCTCGGTCGATCGGCTGATCATGGACGCGGAACCCGGCACCCGGATCAATCTGGCCTTTCTTGGAGGCGAGCCGTTGATCAATCGCGACCTGATCCGAAAAACGACGGTTTATGCTGCTGAACACGCGCAACGCAACAAAGTGGATGTGGGATTTTCGATCACGACGAATGGCACGTTGCTGCGCCCGGAAGACGCTGAGTTTTTCGAAGACCACGCCTTTGCCGTCACCATCAGTCTGGATGGCGTTCGCAAGGCACATGACCGGTTGCGCCCCAACCAGGGTGGGCGCGGCAGCTACGACACCATTCTGCGCAAGGTGCTGCCGTTGCTGGACAAACAGCACCGCATGCAGGTGGGCGCTCGAGTCACTGTGACACCGCGCAACATCGAGCTGCCTGAGACCCTGAGCCATTTCATAGGCTTGGGTTTCCACTCGGTCGGGTTCTCACCCATGCTGGCTTCGCCAACCGGGCGCGAAGAAATGAGCAGCAAGGACATGGCCGAAATGCTTTCGCAGATGATCCGCTGCGGACGCGTTTTCGAAGACGCAGTGCTGCAGGGCCGCCGCTTTCCCTTCTCGAACATGGCCGCCGCAATGCACGAGATCCACCGTGGCACGCACCGGCCCTACGCTTGCGGAGCCGGTGGCGGATATTTCGGGGTTTCGGCGGATGGCGATCTGTTCGCCTGCCACCGCTTCGTCGAGGACGACTTGGCCGCGATGGGCAATGTCCATGACGGCCCGGATGCGCGGCGAGAAGCCTGGCTGGCCGAGCGCCACGTGCACAACCAATCGCCGTGCAACACCTGTTGGGCACGGTACATGTGCGGTGGCGGTTGCCATCACGAGGTCATTCATCGTGGCCGCCCGGCATGTGATTATATCCGCGGCTGGCTGGATTATTGCCTGCAGGCCTATGTCAGGCTGTCGGCTGCCCGCCCGGATTTCTTCGGCGACGCTGCCCGCCGTTCGGCCTGAGGGCGCAGCGGATGGCGGCCGAGATTGAAGCCGAGATCTGCGTGATCGGCGGTGGCCCGGCCGGGGCCGTGACAGCGATGCGGCTGGCACAGCTGGGGCGACGGGTCTGTCTGCTGGAACGCGCCATCTTCCCACGCCAACACATCGGAGAGTCACTGCCTGCCTCCATCTGGCCCATTCTGCGGTTTCTGGGTGTGGGCGATGCTATGAAAGCTGCGGGATTCCTGCAATCGTCGGGTTCCGTCCTTATGTGGGGCGGGGCGTTTGAAAGGCGGGGTGAACCAGTTGACGATCCGGGCCTTCTGGTGGATCGCAGCCGGTTCGATGCCATCCTGCTGGACGCTGCACGCCAGTCGGGTGTTCGTGTGTTGCAACCCGCACGCGCCTATCGACCACGGCGCACTGGCGCCGGTTGGGAGGTTCCGATCCTGACTGCGCAGGGAAAAGGCCGGCTGCGCCCCGACCTTTTGGTGGATGCGGCGGGCAAGCATGCGGGACTGGGTCGGAGGTTCCGCCCGGCCTCAGCGCCATTGACGGCGCTCTATGCCTATTGGCAAGCCCCACCGGGTTTTGGCACGCAGGCCCGCGTGGAGGCTGGTGATGCCCATTGGTATTGGGGCGCAGCACAGCCGGACGGTACGGTCAACGCTTGCGTTTTTGTCGACCCGTCGGATTGCACTGGTTTGTTGCCGGCAGCCCGGCGTGATCTGTATCTGAACCTTCTGGCACGATCGACTCTTCTGGCCGGCTGTCTGGAGCAGGCGCGGATGGGCCCGGTGCGCCGGTGTGATGCCAGCAGCCAATGTGAATTGACACCGCCCGCCGATGATCTGCTGCGTGTGGGCGAAGCGAGTTTCTCGGTCGATGCGCTGTCATCGCAAGGGGTGCAACTGTCTATGGCGCAGGCCATGCAGGCGGCAGTGGTTGCAAACACGATTCTGACTCGGCCCTGCGACACCAACATCGCGCTGGGGTTCTATTCGGGACGACAGCGCGAACGCGTAGAAACCCACGCCGAATTGGCGGCGGCATTCTATGCACGTCACCACGAGGTCACCTCTGGTCCGTTCTGGAGCCAGCGCGCACAGCCTCTGGACTGGCTTCGCCGCCCGCCTGCGGACCTGCAGAACGCCGAGTTGTCCCCGGGCGAGGTGCTTCGCCGGTCGCCGGAGGCGAAGCTGATACAGGGCGGTGTGCAAGGCGACGCGTATGTTGTGCGGTCAGAGATTCTGACCCACCCCAATTTGCCGCGCCCGGTCCACTCGCTGGCGGGGGCCGAACTGGCGCCGTTGATATCCGATCTGCGCGACTCACGCTCTGTGCCCGATATTCTGCAGCGATGGTCGAGCCGCATCGGACCCACCTCGGCGGTTAAGGTCCTGCGGTGGCTGTGGCACACCAAAATCCTTGTGCCGGCCGGTGAACTGGGGCGCAATCGCGGTTCCCCTTGACTGGCGAATGGCCTAATGTCCCGCCAGGATAAAACAGCCGAAAGAGGTCACATGTCGCGCTTTGATGGGTATTTCCTGCGGCAGCTATTGGTTCTTTTCGGCTTCTTCACGCTTGTTCTGGTGGGCGTGTTCTGGATCACCCGCTCGGTCAGCCTGTTCGAACACGTCATCAGCGGCGGCCAGTCAGCTATGGTGTTTCTGGAGTTCACGGCGCTGACCCTGCCAACACTTGTCCGAACGGTCATGCCGATGGCGGTCTTTGCCGCCGCAGTCTATGCCACCAACCGGCTGAGCCGGGAAAGCGAGCTGACCGTGATGCTGGCCACCGGGTCCAGCCCATGGCGGCTGGGCCGGTCGGTGTTGCTGTTTGGTCTGGTGGCGGGGCTGATGATGGCGATCGTCAGCGTCATTCTGCGGCCCGCATCCGTAGAACAGCTGGAATTGCGCCAGGCCGAGGTGGCAGGTGACATCACCGCGCAGTTGCTCAACGAGGGGGAGTTCATGCACCCGGCTCGGGGCGTGACCGTCTATATCGGTCGGATTGATCTGGATGGCACATTGCACGAGGTGTTCGTGTCCGACCGTCGCGATCAGGAAAACCCCGCCACATACTCCAGCACGTCCGCCTATCTGGTGAACAACGGATCCGGCGTTCATCTGGTCATGGTGGATGGGGTTGCACTGCGGTTGAACAAGGAAGGCAAGACCCTGTCGTCGACCCTTTTCGACGATGCATCATACGACATTTCGGAGCTGTCCCGAAACACTGACAATGGACGCCGCAGTCTTGAGGCGATTCCGACGATCGAGTTGTTGGGCGATCTTGACGCTGTCGCCGTGGCAGACGGCTACCCGTTGGGGGAATTGGTGGAAGAGCTGCACCAGCGGTTTTCCTGGATCGCGATCTGCATCACCGTGGCGCTGGTGGGGTATTCGACTCTGATGCTGGGCAGTTTTTCCCGGTTCGGCCTTTGGCCTCAGATATTCGCGGCATTCACGATTCTTGTCTTGTTGGAAGGCGTGCGTGGGTTCGTATCTCCGGTGGTGATCAAGGATGCGAAGCTATGGCCGCTGCTCTATGGTCCAGCCGTTGTCGGGTTCGCAATATCGGCCGTATTCCTGGCTTTCGCCGGAAGACCGATCATCCGCCGGCGGGTGAGAACTGCCGCACCCGCGCCATCCCCGGCCTGAGGTCAGTCCCGCAGCTCTGACAGGCACTGGTGTAATTCACCCAACAGTTTTTGGTGGTCGTCCTCTGCGCGCGAGACCAAGTGGACCGGTAGAATTAGCGGTGCGGCTTCCTCGACCATGCGCAGCGCGCCATTCTCAAGGTGCGGGGCTACAACGCTGTGCGGGAAAAAACCGCGCCCGCCGCGTTGCAGGATATAGCGCAGTGCCATCATGCAATTGCCCAGAAACACGGTTTGCCCAGCAGACAGCCGGGCAAGACCGCGTACATGCTCCTGATAGCCTTCACCAAGTTCGAGATTGATGAAAACAGGATCGGTACCGGACTCAGCCAGATGGGGCGTCTCGACAAGGATCAAGTGCTCGGGCGGCAATTCCTGGCACGAAATCCCGGACCGCGATGGCCTCTCATGTGTCAAAGCCACGTCCAGAACGTGCGAAGCAACGGCCTCGGCCATGTTCAGCGTGTGGTCATAGTTGAGCGTCAACAGAAGTTTGCCAAACCTCTGCTCGAACCGGACGGCCAGATCGACCAGAAGCGGGTCCCAGATGCTGAGCTGAGCGCCCAAGCGAAGGGCCACACGACCCTGACTTTGGGCCGGCAGGTCCTGCGAGGCGAAGGACCAAAGCGACAGCATCTGTTCGGCATAGGGTTTGAACTGTGCCCCGAAGTCGGTGAGGCTGGTACCGCCGGCACCACGTGAAAACAGGGCTTTGCCCGTGGCGGCCTCAAGCTGGCGGATCCGTGCACTGACAGCCGTCTGTGTCACGTTCATCCGTCGGGCCGCAGCATGGAAACCACCGGTTTCCGCCACGCATAAAAACGTTTCGAGTTCACGCATCTGCATGTGAAACTATTTTTTGATCGACGTGATAAAATCAATTTATTTTTTCTATTGGCTGGTCGCGGCTAGTCTGGCTGTGACCCGCAGACAAAGGACCCGCCATGCTGGACAAAAGCCACAAACCCACCTGGACCAGTTTCGAAGAGGCCACCAAGGCCGATTGGGACGCCGTCATGGAATATGAAGAGGCCTATAACGCGGCTTTGCCCGACCGAATTCTGGATGCGATCCGGTCCTTGGACGAGGAATGGACGCCCTATCCGGTCAACCGGTATCAGCACAGCCTGCAGGCCGCGACGCGGGCCTACGAGGATGGCGCGGATGAGGAACTGGTCGTTGCGGCCCTGATCCATGACACCGGGGACATCCTGTCGCCTTACAACCACGGTGAGCTGTCAGCGGCGATGATGAAGCCCTATGTCAGCGAACGGACCCATTGGATCCTGAAACATCACTGCGTGTTCCAGGGCTATTACTATAACCACCATCTGGGTGGAGACCGCAACGCGCGGGACAAATACCGCGACAGCCCCTATTGGGAGGACTGCCGCTATTTCTGCCACGAATACGATCAAAAGGCGTTCGACCCGGACTATCCGACCAGGCCGCTGGAGTTCTTCGAGCCCATGCTGCGCCGCGTGTTGAACAAGGGCGACGGGCATATGGAGCTGAACGAAACCGTGGACGCCTAGCAGGAGGCCATCAGGCGATAAACGATCTGTGCCGTGGTGAAATCCCACGCCGCGTTGCCGTCCGGGGCCAGTTCGACCACGTCGAAGCCCACGCAGCGGCGGCCTTTCAAGGCGTGTTCGACCAGATGCAGCGCCTGATAGTATCCCAGCCCGCCCGGAACCGGTGTGCCGGTGGCGGGCATTAGCGACGGGTCCAGCCCGTCGACGTCAAAGCTGACATAGACCAGTTCTGGAAAGTCCTCGGGCAGGTCGACGGCATGAATGTTGCCGGTCACCAATTCTTCGGAATCCACATGGAAGACACGGTTCCTCAGACGGCTTTTGGCTTCTTCGGTCGAGAAGGCGCGTACGCCGAATTGCGCCAGACGGACGCCTTCCTCGGCCAGCAGATGCATGACCGAGGCGTGGCTGTGTTTCTCGCCCTGATAGGCGTTGCGCAGGTCGGCATGAGCGTCGATCTGCACGATGCCGAGGGGCTGAGCCAACGCGCGGGCCACGCCCATCACCGCGCCATAGCTCAGCGAGTGTTCACCGCCCAGCGTGACCGGCACCTTGCCGGCGTGGATCGCGGCCTCGGTGCGCTGGGCCAGACACTCCATGACGTCCGGCAGCGGGCCGGTGCAATCCAGCGAAGGTTCGGTGAAGATGCCATCGACACAGGGTTCGGAATGGCCAGTGATGCGCTCGAGTTCATTGCTGGCTGCGATGATCGCGGCGGGGCCGCCTGCCGTACCCGAACCGTAAGAGACCGTGCGCTCCAGCGGCACCGGGATCACGCGGAACCGGGCGTCTTCGCTGCGCTCGGCCTCGGTCAGTTCGCTGTCGAGGAAAATGCTCATGAAAGCCTCTCTTTGAAGTCGTCGTAGCCGAATTGCCTGATGATCTTCAGGTCATCGGTTTCGCTGTTCCACAGGGCGATGGTGGGCAGGGGCACGCCGTTGAACGTGTTGGTCTTGACCATCGAGTAATGCGCCTGATCGAGGAAGGCAAAACGCTGCCCGATCCGCAGCGGCTCGGCCCAGGTGTAGTCACCGATCACGTCGCCAGCCAGGCACGAGGGGCCGCCCAGACGATAGGTGTGGCCCGCCTCGGCCTCGTCCATCAGGGCGGGGCGGTAGGGGGCCTCGATCACGTCGGGCATGTGGCAGGTGGCCGAAATGTCGGTGATCGCCAGATCCATCCCGTTGTGCGGCAGGTCCAGGATTTCGCCCACGAGGATGCCTGCATCCAGCGCCACGGCCTCGCCGGGTTCCAGATAGACCTCGACGCCGTATTTGGCGCGGATGTGTTTGATAAACTCCACCAGCCCGTCGCGGTCATAGTCGTTGCGGGTGATGTGGTGGCCGCCGCCGAAATTCAGCCATTTCAGGCTGTTCAGGAATGGCGCGAGCTTCGGTTCGATCGCCGCCCATGTGCGCGCCAGCGGCTCGAACCCCTGTTCGCAGAGCGTGTGCATGTGCAGGCCATCCACGCCCTCCAGCGCCTTGGCGTCTAGTTGGCTGACCGGGGTGCCGAGGCGCGAGCACGGGGCGCAGGGGTCGTATTTCGCAACCTCGCCTTCGGAATGTTCGGGGTTGATGCGCAGCCCGACCTGCCGCCCGGCGGCCTGTGCCTTGGCCAAAAAGCGGTCTTTCTGCGCGGGGCTGTTGAAGATGATGTGATCTGAGAGCGCAAGGATTTCGTCGATATCGGTTTCCTTGTAGCCCGCGCAAAAGGTTGCGACCTCGCCGCCATATTCCTCGCGGCCCAGCCGGGCCTCGTAGATGCCGCTGGCACAGGTGCCGCCGAGATACTGGCGCACCAGCGGGGCCAGCGCGTACATGGAAAAGGCCTTGAGCGCGGACAGGACATGCGCGCCGGACCGCTCGCCAATATCGGCCAGAACCGCAAGGTTTCGCTCCACCGCCTTTTCGTCGACGACGAAACAGGGTGAGGGGACGCGGGTCAGGTCGAAGTGGCGGAAGGCGCCGGCGTCTCCGGCCTGGGTCTGCATCAGTTGGGTCATGTCCGGCGTCTCCGATTGGTGGGTAGGACGGGGGTGCGACTTGTCGCCATTGTCGCTCGGACCAATGGCGCCCCCCCCCGGATATTTTGGGCCAGATGAAGTAGGGCGGTCGCGCGGACCGCCCCGAGGTTTCAGAACTCGACCGGGCCGTCGAGTTCGTGGACCTGCCAAGGAAGGCCGTGCTTGTTGAGCATGTCCATGAAATCATCTGGGTCCAGCTGTTCCATGTTCCAAACGCCCGGTTCGCGCCAGTTTCCTTTCAGCACCTGGGCCGCGCCGATCATGGCGGGGACGCCGGTGGTGTAGCTGACGGCCTGGCTGCCGACCTCGCGGTAGCATTCCTCGTGGTCGCAGATGTTGTAGATGTAGTAGGTCTTTTCGCCCGAGCCGTCCTTGGCCTGGCCGGTGGCGATGTCGCCGATGCAGGCCTTGCCCTTGGTTTCGGCGCCCAGATCGCCGGGATCGGGCAGCAGGGTCTTCAGGAACTGGATCGGAATGATCTCGACCCCGTTGTGCACCACCGGGTCGATCCGGGTCATGCCGACATTCTGCAGCACCTTGGCATGGGTGATGTAGGCATCGCCGAAGGTCATCCAGAAACGGGCGCGCTCGATCTCGGGGAAGTGGGTCGAGAGTGACTCCAGTTCCTCGTGATACATGAGGTACATGTTCTTCGGCCCGATGCCGGGGAAGTCGAACTCGACCTTGTGGGTCATGGCTGGCGTCACTTTCCACTCGCCGCCTTCCCAGTGGCGGGCGTCGGCCAGTACTTCGCGCAGGTTGATCTCGGGGTTGAAGTTGGTGGCGAATTCCTGATCGTTCTGGCCGCCATTGGCGTCCAGAACGTCGATCTGGCGGATCGAGTCCAGCTTGTGTTTCTTGAGCCACTTGGCAAATACGCTGGTCACGCCGGGATCGAAGCCCGAGCCGAGGATCGCGGTCAGGCCGGCCTGCTTGAACTTGTCCTGATAGGCCCACTGCCAGTGGTATTCGAACTTGGCCTCTTCCTCGGGCTCATAGTTGGCGGTGTCGAGATAGTGGCACCCGGCCTCGAGGCAGGCATCCATCAGCACAAGGTCCTGATAGGGCAAGGCCAGGTTCACCAGAAGCTCGGCCCCGGTGTCCTTGATCAGCTTGACGGTGTCGGGGACCTTGTAGGCGTCAAGCTCGGCGGTCTTGATGTCGACGCCGGTGCGTTCCTTGACCGATTTGGCGATGGCATCGCATTTCGCCTTGGTGCGGCTGGCCAGCGTGATCTCGGTGAAGATGTCGGAATTCATCGCCATCTTGTGCACGGCGGCGTGGCTGACGCCACCCGCGCCAACAACCAGTGTCTTGCCCATGGGAAATTCTCCTTTCGCCGGGGTTATTCGTAGTAGGTATAGCCGTTGATGCTGTCGCGATAGGCAGTCATCAGGGTTTTGCGTTCATTCGCCTTGAGCGTGCCGGTCGAGATCGCCTCGTCGACCATCTTGCGGAAGGCAGCGATGCAGTCGCTTGGGTCGAACTCGACATAGGACAGGACTTCGCTGATCGTGTCGCCCTCTTGCTCATGCAGCAGGTCGAACCCGCCATCGGCGCGCAGGTCGATGGTGACCACGTTGGTGTCGCCGAACAGGTTGTGCAGGTCGCCTAGGGTTTCCTGATAGGCGCCGACGAAGAACACGCCCATGTAATAGTCGCGATCTTCGGGCAGGGAATGCACCGGCAGGCTGGGCGAGACACCGTCGGCCAGAATGAACCGGTCGATCTTGCCGTCGCTGTCGCAGGTGATGTCGGACAGCACCGCGCGGCGGTCGGGGGCCTGGTTCAGCATCTGCAGCGGCACGATCGGGTGCAACTGGTCGATCGCCCAGACATCGGGCAGCGACTGGAACAGCGAGAAGTTGCAGTGATAGATGTCCGCCAGCTTTTCCAACTGGTCGTCCACATCGGTTTCGACCTCGTCCGAGGCCGCCAGCGCCTTGATCCGCGCCATCAGCGACAGGTAGATGCGCTCGGCCCGGGCCATCTGGCGCAGGTCGACATAGCCACGGCGGAACAGGGCGCGCAACTCGTTGCGGTAGAAGGTGGCGTCGTTCCAGCATTCCTGCAGCCGATCGTGGCTGAGGTACCCGTTTACCGCCGCCAGATCGGACACCATGTGGTGGTCGTCGGGTTCCACCTCGGGGCCGTTGGGCGCGTCATAGAGCGTGCTTTCAAGCACGTTGAACACCAGCATCGACGAGGTCGCCACCACCGCGCGGCCGCTCTCGGTCACCAGCGTGGGGTGGTCCACCTCGGCCTCGTCCATGGCATAGGCCACGGTCTCCACCACATTGGCGCAGTATTCCTCGACCGTGTAGTTGATCGAGTTCTCGGTCGCCTTCTTCTCGCCCGTGTAATCGACGCCCATGCCGCCGCCCAGATCCAGGTGGGTCAGCGGCACGCCCTCGCGGGTCAGTTCGGTGTAATAACGGCAGGCTTCGCCCACGGCGCGGCGCACGTCGTTCACGTCGGGCACCTGGCTGCCCAGATGCGAATGCTGCAGCTTCAGGCAATGCAGCAGGCCCGCATCGCGCAGCTTGTCGACGACCGCGACCAGCTGATCGGTGTTCATGCCAAAGGTCGACCGATCCCCCGAGCTTTCCTGCCATTTGCCGCTGATCTGGTTGGTCAGTTTCACCCGCACGCCAAGCAGCGGTTCGATGCCAAGCCGTTCGTAGACCTCGATGACCGTGTCGGCCTCTTTCGGGCTTTCCAGAACGATGACCGTGTTGAACCCGATCTTGCGGCTGAGGATGGCCAGTTCGATGAACTCCGCGTCCTTGACGCCGTTGCACACGATCAGCGCCTCGGGGGCCAGACGGTGCGCCAGGGCGATCACCAGCTCGGGCTTCGATCCGGCCTCGAGCCCGTAATTGTATTGCTTGCCGAACTCGACGATCCGGTCGACGACCTGCGCCTGCTGGTTCACCTTGATCGGGAACACGCCGCGATAGGACCCCTTGTAGCCGGTACGCGCAATCGCATCGCGGAAGCTTTCGTTGATATGCGCGATTTCGCGTTCCAGATACGAGCTGATGCGCAGGATCATCGGCGCCTTGATCCCGCGTTGATCAAGGTCGTGCAGAATACCGGGCAGGCTGATGGCCGCCGCATCGGGTGCCATGGGATTGCGCAGACTGATCTCGCCGTCCTCCGTCACCTCGATGAGACCCTTGCCCCATTTTTCAACCCCGTAGATGGAATGCGGTGCGACGGGCGTTTGTTTCAATCAAGTCAGTCCTTGCGTTGCAGGCGTGGAAATTTCGCCCGCCAATACGGCAGCCGTTCGATTCTTCCAAGTGTAATCTGTATCGGAGGTTAGCCCAATTCAGATCGCAGGGCGAATGGGAACCAGATGATTGTCCCAACGGACCCGAGGATGGGGCGATACCGCCGGGTTTGACCCAACCAGATGCCCCACATCGCCATGCCCGGTGGTAAAGACAAAGCCGGATGGCCCGGGGCCCAACCCGCACACGTCGCCGAGCGAATGGGCGCTGTCAAAACGAGCTGCCTCGGCATCAAAGACGTGCAGCGCGTTGCCGCGTGGGCAGGTGATGGCGACCTGACGCCCCTCGGCGGAAAAGGCGACACTGCCTGCATAGCCGGCCAGCGTCGCCTGAATGTCATCCGGCGCGGACAGAAGGTGGTAACGGCCACCCCGCCGATTCAGCCCCAGCAGGGCCGGCTTGTGGGACAGGTCGCCCTGCCACTGCATCGCGAAGGCCAGCAGGCCATCCGCACGAACGGCCAGATGCCGGATCGAGTTTTTGTGCAGCGCCGCGGGCAGCTCGACCTGCTCCAGAACCGATCCGTCGAGGCTGACATAGGTCAGGTTCGGGCGCATGGTCGGCAGGTTCAACTTGCTGCGCCCGGTATCCGGGTGGGTTTCGATGCCGCCGTTGGCGATGGCAAGAGATTTGCCGTCGGGCATCAACACTACGTCATGGGGGCCGACCCCCGCCGAAGAAAACTCGCCCATTCGGGCATAGCCCTCGGCCGCGTCCCAGACGCCGATGACCCCGGTGCCAGCCTCATAGTCGTTTTCGGTGGTGAACAACCGGCGGCCGTCGGGCGAAAATGCGCCGTGGCCATAGAAATGACGCCCGGCCGGCGCCTCGAGCCGGGTCAGCTGGTCCCCGGTCGCGCAATCGATCACAAGCGCAAATCGCCCCGGACGGCGCGCGAATGCAACGGCCCGCGCCAGATGGGGATGGGCGGCGGCGGCATGCCCGCGGCCGGGCAGGGGGACCGAGAACCGAAACTCTCCTGAACCGGTCAGCCCGACCAGGCGGTACGACCCATCGTCGAACAGCGCAGCCGACAGGAAATCGGGCGAACCGACCTCAGCCCAGCCCGGCAGGGGGGCAAGAGTGGCCGCTGCCAAACCGGCCAGGAACCCTCGGCGGCTGGTCATCGGTCAGTCTCCGTCCAATGAATTGAACCCGGCGCTTATGCCCAGGGTCGGACCCAACTGCGCGGCGGCCAAGCTGCGGATGTCGTTGATCGACTGCTGCAGCGCCTCGATCCGCAGCCGCCCCTGGGGCTCGGCCACGCCGGCCAGTGCGGGATCGTCCAGCGCCTGCGCCCGGGCGATGCTGCGGGCAAAGGCGTCGTCCAGCGCGGCGGCAATCTGTGGGTGATCGGCCGCCAGCCGCGCCGCCAGGTCGCGCAGCGCTGTCAGCGACAATTCCACATGCCGCAGCGACCGCAGCGACCGGCGGGCCTCGGCCCGGTTGGGGCGGGGGCGGTCGAAACTGCCCATCGGGCGGCCCAGGCGCGTATCGGCCGTAAACTCGAGCCCGGTGGTCAGGGCCTTGTAGAGCTCCTGCAGGGCTTCGTCGGAGGACCGATAGGGGCTGTCCGGCCCGGGTTGGGTCATGATGCGGGCATGGCCGTACCAGTCCCGGTCGATGGCCCGGGCGGTGCGATGGATGTCGGCGGCGATGGCGCGGATCAACCCGCAGCGATAGGCCGCATTGCCCTGATCGGCAAAGGCCGGGTCGTACAGCATCCTCTCGAGCGCGAGGAAGCCGCGCCCCGCGATCGAGGTTTCTGCAAAGGCATCGGGGTCGGCAATGGCCGGGTCTTCGGCCGCGATCATCGCCGACAGCGCCTTGGGCGTGAACCCTTTGCTGTCGGGCCAGAAGGCCAGGGCAAAGGCACGATCTCCGACCTCGGTCGGACCGAACCGCAGGTGGCTTGCGGATATCCAGGCGTCAAAGGCGGCGTGATAGGCCGCGCGCAGATCGGCGGACCCCGGCGCGCAGTCGGCTCGTGCGGCAGCATCCAGCGTGGCGGTCATTTCGACAAGTTGCTCGAAACGCGGCAGGATATGGGCCTGGGTCACGTCGGTCAGGATCGCATCGCGGCTTTGTGCCACCGCGCAGAGGGGGATCAATGCGGAAAGGATCACGGCAATCAGGCGCATGGGTCAGAGACTCTCCAGGAACCGGATCAACGCATCGCGGTCGGGTTTGGGCATGGAAACGACTGCATCGCGCGCGGCCTGGGCCTCGCCGCCGTGCCACAGGACCGCTTCGAGAAGCGAGCGCGCCCGGCCATCATGCAGGAACTGGGTATGCCCCGAGACCCGTTCGGTCAGGCCGATGCCCCACAGTGGCGCGGTACGCCATTCGCGGCCCGTGGCGCGGGCCTCGGGGCGGTTGTCGGCCAGTCCCTCGCCCATGTCGTGCAGCAGCAGGTCCGTGTAGGGCCAGATCAGCTGGAAACTGTGCTCGGGCCGGTCGGGCAGACGGTGGGTGACGAAAGCAGGCGTGTGACAGGACGCGCAGCCAATGGTGTGGAAAACCTCTTTCCCGCGCAGAACTTGCGGGTCATCCACATCGCGGCGGGCGGGAACGCCCAGGTTGCGGCTGTAGAAGGCCACCAGATCCATGCCCTGCTGGTCGATCTCGAAGCCGCGTTCGTCGCCGTCACCATGCGGGGCGGTCTGGCAATCGGCCTGGGCCGGGGTGCAGTCGCCAAATGGCGCGGGGTAGAGCGGGCTGGAAATGCCGATATCGCCGGCGAAGGCCGCGGCCGACTGCTCCATGATCGTCGGCATGCCCGCCTTCAGCCCGAACCGGCCCAGCATGGGTTCGCCGAATTCCGTCGACCACACGATGTTGGGCCGCCCCGAGATCCCGTCTCCATTGGCATCTTCCGGGTCGGCCTTGGCCAGGATGTCCTCGGCCGGGATCGCCTCGAGCAGGCCCAGACCGATCATCTGCGGCGCCACGCGTGGGCTGAGCATCGCGTCCGGGTGCAACGGCCCATAGCCCAGATCGGCCGCTCTGTAGGTGGGCTTGCGCAGCGACACGGTTTCGCCGTCGGACAGTTCCACCGGGATTTCCTCGTAGGTGATGTCCAGCCGGTATTCGGCCTGGTGGCCGGGCAGGGCGAAATCCTGCATCTGGCCGCCATAGGTGGGTTCGGGCAGGGTAGCGAGATACCCTTCGATCCCTTCCGGCGCGTCCGCAGGCGTTCCGGGGATGGAAACGCGCAGGAACATCGAAATGGCGTTGTCTTCGGGTCCGGCCGGGGTGTGGCCACGCCCGTCCTTGATGTGACAGCGCTGGCACGACCGGGCATTGAACAGCGGCCCCAGCCCATCCGAGGCCAGAGTCGAGGACGGAGACGACACCCAGACCTTCTTGAACAGCCCGTTGCCGACCTTGAAATCCAGCTCCTGCTCAAAGCTCAGGTTGGCCGAGGGTTGCGAGAACGCATCCGCATCGGTCCGGGCGCGCACCGTCGCGGCGCCTGCCGGCAGGTCCTCATAGCGCTGGGGCTGCGTGAAATCCGACGGCGCTGCGGTGACTGTGGCGATCCGTGCCCGTTCAGCGTCGGTTCGGGGGAGGGGGTTCAAATGACTGTCCCGCAGATCCTGAGACAGGGAAGGGGTGGCCGCAAAAACGGCCACCACGAAGAGGCCCGCCTTATTCGGCCTCGTCCATTTTCGATGCATTGAGTTGCGCATAATTTGCTTCGCCGAGTCTTTCGTACAGATCGAGCTGGGTTTCGAGGAAATCGATATGGCCTTCTTCATCGGCCATCAGTTGTTCGAACAGCGCCATCGACACGAAGTCTCCGGCCTGTTGGCAGTATTCGCGCGCTTCCTTGTACAGGGCCCGGGCGTCGATCTCGGCCGCCAGGTCGCATTCCAGGGTTTCCTTGGGCGTCTGGCCGATGCGCAGCGGGTCGAGCTTTTGCAGGTTGGGGTGGCCGCCGAGGAAGATGATCCGCTCGATCAGCTTGTCCGCGTGCTGCATCTCTTCGATGCTTTCCTCGCGGCTTTTCTTGGCCATGTGGCCCAGGCCCCAGTCCTCCTGCAGGCGGTAATGCAGCCAGTACTGGCTGACTGCGGTCAATTCATGCCGCAGGGACTTGTTTAAGTATTCGATGACTTTGGGGTCGCCCTTCATCTGCACTCTCCTGTGTATCATCCACGCGCAGGGCGCGGAGTTGCATGGGTATTTCGAGGTTATCGGTTGCGCGCATCGTGTCCAGAAACAGCGGCATACACCCGCCACAATCCGCCGATTTTCCCAAAGCATGGTAAATCTTGCCCGGCGTGATGATGGTTTGAGGATCTGCCGCGCGCATCCAGTCGATTGCCGCGCGGATCTCGTGATCCGTGATGTTGGTGCAGTGGCAGACGATCATGGCGACTCGGCCTTTCTTAATTCCTAGTCAAATAGTAGGGTATTTGCTTCGGGTCCAGACACAGCTTGTCGCAGGGTCGGGCGCAAGCGGTCGCTGCGCCCGGCTGCTTTGGTTCATCAGTGGAAAACGGCGTCGGGGTTGTCGAGGCTGTCGGACCCTTCGAATGCGACATTGCCCAGGCCCAGCACGGACACGATACGTTCGATCGTCTTGGTCTGATCGATCAGACCTTCGACACCGCCCATGATCAGCGTTTCGCCACCGACGTTCCCGCGCTCGAGCATCTGATCGTAGGCTAATCCGGCCTCGGCTGCGGTTTTGATCTGGCCTAGCGCGTACATTGTGTTGGCCAGCTTGGTCTTCATCTCGGTGTCCAGAGCCGGGTCCGAGGCCGCAACCAAATCCGACAGGGACGGACCCGAAACCGGAGTACCGTCAATCCGGACATACCGACCCAGATAGACGTTCTGAATCCCCAACCCGTCATAGTAATGGCTGTTGTGCGTGTTGTCTGAGAAACAGTCATGCTCTTCTTCCGGGTCGTTCAGCATCAGTCCAAGGCGCATGCGCTCACCGGCCTGTTCGCCATAGGACAGGGATCCCATGCCCGTCAGAATTGCACTGATGCCCGAGTCGGCGTCGTCGGTCAGGGCCGCCCGCGCGGCACCGTCGCCCTGCCATTGCGCGGCCATCCATTCTAGGTCCGAGACCAGCAGGTCGGTCGCCGCCACCAGATACTGGGCCCGGCGATCGCAGTTGCCGCCGGTGCAGGACTCGTCCTGCGCATAGTCGGTCCACGGACGGTTGCCGGCGCCCTCGCCGTGACCGTTCAGATCCTGGCCCCACAGCAGGAACTCGATGGCGTGATAACCCGTTGCCACATTGGCCTCGATCCCGTCGGCCTCGTGCAGGGTCTCAGACAGCAGCTCGGGCGTGATCTCGGTGGCGTCGACCGGCTGGCCAGACAGCTCAAAGCTGGGCGAGGCAACCACGTTCAGAACCGCAAGCTCGTTTTCGTCCGTCGCGCCGCCATAGGCCGCATCCACATAGTCGATCAGACCCTCGTCCAGAGGCCACGCATTCACCTTGCCTTCCCATTCGTCGACGATCGGATTGCCGAAGCGATAGACCTCGGTCTGTTGGTACGGAACGCGCGCCGCAACCCAGGCCTGGCGTGCGGCGGTCAGGTTTTCAGCAGAAGGCTGGTCAACCAGTGCGGCAACGGCGGCCTGCAACTTGCGGGCAGCACGCAGGCTGTCGTCATATTTTGCTTCGGCAATGTCAGCATAGGTGTCCAGAATGTCGACCTTTGCGGGGGCGTCGCCGGCGGCTGCCGCCGTTGCCATCAGCAAGGCTGCCAGGCTGGTCGTCGAAAATATGCGGGTCATAAAGTTCAGGCCTTCCTGTCGAAATGAATGGGCAAGAGCACCCGGTGCGGGTGCTGAGATGAATATTAACTGAGTTAAATTGTAAGTTATGTCAACCCGAGTCTTTAAGTCGGGAATTATTTGTGAAACACGTCGCTGTTTTGGCCAAATACGGTTTGGCTGGATGGGTTCTCTGGATCTGTCTAGCCATTTCCGGCGGGGTCAGACCGGGTTGCGCGCCGTTGCCTGCGGAAGGCGTGCAGATACAATGATGGTGTGATTCTTAAGTTGGTGGTGGTTGCGTGATGAGATCCCTGGCGTTTGCCCTTTGCGTGTTTCCCCTTGCGTTGGACGCGCAGCAGGAAGGGGCGCCAAAACCCGCAGCACTGGTGATCGCGTTTTTGGATTCGGGGTACACGCTGTCTCTGTCTGTTCCTGCGTCTGAAATCGTTGGCTTTGAACTTCCCGCTTCGAGCGCAGAGGAAAAGGCGAAGGTCGCGGTCGCCATTTCGGACCTGTCGCAGCCCATGACCTTGTTCGCGGTCACTGCCGAGGCGGGTTGTGCCACGGCCACGGCGAACGTGGCGCTGGTCGGCGGCGAAGCCGGGTCGGCCTTGGGGTCTGACGATCACCGGCCCGAATTTCAGGCCGAATACACGATCAGGTGCAGCAACCTTCAGGCGCTTGGTGAAATTAGATTTGATTACTTCGACCGGTTTTCGCAGGCTGAACGTGTGGACGTGCGGGTTCAGTCACCGGGTGGTAGTCACGCCGTCGCGGTTACACGAGAGACCCCGTTGGTTGATCTCTCCGAGTTTATGTGACCGGGGTTTCTTTCATTCCTTGTGGTGAAAGATGAAGCCGATGAAGTTCAGCAACAGCTGCGCGGCAAGGATCTGCGTGCTTTCGGTCGGGTCATAGGCCGGGGCAACTTCGACAAGGTCGATGCCAGCGACCTGCCCTTTCCGGGCAAGGCCCTGCAGGATTTCCAGAACGTCGTAGTACAAAAAACCGCCGTGGCTTGGTGTTCCGGTGCCCGGTGCAATGGATGGGCAAAACGCGTCAATGTCGATAGTCACGTAGTATCGGACGCCCGAGGGGATGCGGTCCAACACCCCTTGAGTTCCCAGCTTGCGGACCTGCCGCACCGACAAGATGTCGGAGCCGCGCGCGCGTGCATCCTCGTAACCTTCTTTCGCAGTCGACGAGACATTGCGGATGCCCAGCTGGGTCATACCCGAGACATAGTCCTTCTCGATCGCCCGCCGCATCGGGTTTCCATGGCCCGCCGTAACGCCATGTCGCTCGTCCACGAAATCCAGATGCGCGTCGATCTGGACCACGTGAATGGGACCGTTTCGGGCGCAGTCCTGATCAAAGGCGTTGATGCATGGAATGTTGATGGAATGGTCACCACCGATCGTCACGGGCAGAGCGCCGGCCTCAAGGATCTTGCGTACCCCGTATTCGATATTCGCGTGGCTGGCTTCGGTCTTGGTGTGGATGATATCGGCATCCCCCAGATCGACGATGCGCACCTCTTCGCCCAAGTAGGTGGCATCGTCCTCGTGATCATAGGCACCTGCATGACCAAAGCTGAACAGAGTGGATGCCTCGCGCACCGCACGCGGGCCAAACCGGGCTCCGGACCGGTATTGGCAGCCGAAGTCGAACGGGGCGCCCAGGATGGCGACATCGGCATCGATCCGGTCCCAATCCTGCACATATGGCTTCTTGCCGAATGTGGCGATGCCGACGAACGGCAGATTCAGGCGGCCGGATTCATATCCATGTTTTGACATTGGGGGCTCCGTTGCTTTGAACCGGGCGCGGGTCTGGCGGGTTGCTTGCACGTTGACGACTATCACCCGATCAATCAAGGCCGCTCTGCCCCAGCGGTGCATCAGTTTGCGAAGCTGGGTAAACCCCACAATCCCAGTGATTTTTCTGCAAATCTGTACTAAGAATGCAGGTATCGCTCGTATTGCCTGCGCAAATTGAGGGGTGGAGCCAGCATTGAATGGCGCCACGCGTCGGGCGGTCTGCCGTTTGTTCGGCGGGGGAGACTGCAAAATACAAATGCTGATTTCAGGAAAGTGACCACGAAATACGAAACTATTGCGCCACTGACTTTTTGGGGGAGGAACTGGCCGTGACCACACAGACGATTTCCAATTCAAAACCGATTGAAGCCACATCTGCCGATTGGGAGAAAATATTCGCCGTTCTGCCCGGAGAAAAGGTGCGGCAGAGCGCCGAGCGGCTCAGGCAGCATTTCGATCTGTTCGAAGTTCTTGAGGACACGGTTCTGCCGCCGCGCGGGATGTATGTGGTTTTGGACGGCATCGTGAAGCTTCGCCAGAACGACGTTGATCTGGCGACCGCCGATACCGGGGACTATTTCTACGAAGAGCATCTGGAGATCCGCGACATACCGGTCAGCCTGCAGGCCGTTGCCTTGCCCGGCACTCGGCTTGCCTTTCTGGCCAGTAACGAGTGGCTGGATATTCCCGCGGAAATTCGACGCGAATGCTACGCCACGCTGTTCGGCGATCTGGTCAGCGTGCATCTTCAGAATTTCCAGCAGCCGATCAACTGCTGCAGCGTGACCGCGGCCGCGCTGAGCATGTCGGCGCTGGGCTTCAGCTGCGAGGTGAACGACATCTTCCGCGTCTGCGAACTGCCCACCAGCTTTGTCGTCAATGACGGCATCTCGCTGGGTGAACTGTTCGACGTGGCGTGCACCTATATCCATTCGCAGGGTCTGCGCGACCTTGTGCAGGTCCAGGCCTACTTCATGGACGAGGCGACGACCTCGGTGCCGCTGCTGCTTGAGGCGATTGACGAATCCAATCGACTGGGCGGAGACAACGATATCCTGGTGGCGAATTTTCAGGTTGGGGTCGCGCATGGCAAGCCCACCATGCCCGGCGGCCATTTCGCGGTGATCGCCAAGTGCAACCCCAGCACCGGGTTGGTGCACATGATGGATGTGCATCCCGAAAAATACGGCAAGCTGTGGGTCACCACGATCGACCGCCTGTACGCGGCCATGTCCGACCGCGACGGCACTTCGATGCGCGCGCGCGGGCTGCTGCGGTTCTCCGCGCGCGAAGCGGTCAAGACCACGCTGCAGACCTTCCGGCAGGACTGCAACTATGTGGACAGCACCAGGTATCTGGCCCGCGATCCCAAGAAGCGCCGCAACCTGTTCCGGCGGGCCAGCCCGAACATGAACAGCCTGGGCGTTCTGGCCGAAAGCCTGCAGATTTTGGGCGATGTCCAGGTCACCGAAGACAAGCTGCTGATCGCGACCCAGACCTCGTACACCGAGGCGCTGAGCCGCGTTTCGACCGCCAAGAAGATGAGCGAGATGGCCCACCGGTATCTGGCCGGCACCTCCGAGGTGCATATCGGCAGCACCTTCCGCAGTTATGCCAAACGACCCGGCAAGGACAAAAGGTCGCCGCAAGACTGGTTCCGGGATCAGCTGCGCAGTCTGAACGAACATGAGGGGCGCCACCTGATGATCAACATCGACTTCAACCGCGTGTTGGGGTTCGAGGTGATCCGGCCGCCCGAAAACGTGTTCCGCGAGACGGCGCTGCTGGAAGAGTTCTGGTGCCTGTGCGTGGCCTATGACGAAAAGGCCGACCTTGTCACCGTCGTCGACATGAGCCCGGCCACATCGCAGGTCTGGCAGGCGCCACGCGGGCATATCTTTCGCGGGCTGCGCGACCTGAAAAGCCCGGCCATGCTGGTGATCGAAGAGACCCAGGCCCCGGAAGACCCCAGCGACGTGGCGCGGATTGTCCGGGAAAACCCGCTGGTTCTGTTTTACGAGGATGAGGACCCGTGGTCGAACATGCTGAAGAACATTCTGGCCAATATCGGCGCGACTGGTCTGAAATTGGTCGATGTCGCCGGGCACGGGGCCAACGCCATGAAGATGCGCCGGCAACTGGTGGCCGAAAGCAGCAAGGAAAAGGTGCCTTACCTGTTCTTCCAAGGGAAATGCCTGGGCAAGCGCAGCGACATCGTCGACATGATCCTGGACGGCAGCCTGCAGGAAGACATGAAGAAAGCCGGTCTGCCTGTCTTGCTGCGCCACGAGTCGCCGAGCCTCGACAAGAACATCTTCGGGTATCCCAAGGGCGGGTTGACAGCCCCGCCAAACGGTCGCCGGAACGTTCTGCTATGCGCCTGCGGCTCATCGGCTGCGGACAAGGTGCCTCAGTTGGTCGCCCGGATCACCGAGGCTGGTCACAACGTGAAACTGATCCCTTCGGTTTCGGCCGAAAAGTTCTTTCGCGATATCGGGACCGACAAGGCCAGCGAGGCCGGCAAGGCAAAAAAGACCGGGAAGAAAACCAAGACAGTCGACGACTATATCACCCACAATGACTACTACCGCGACGATGACGAGTGGAACTTTCGCTATACCGAGTTCGGGATGCCCTTGCGCGCGTCGCATCTTGCGCTATGCGACTGGGCCGATTGCGTGATTGTCGCGCCGGTCACCTGCAACACGATGGGCAAGATCGCCAACGGCATTGCCGACAACCTGCTGACTTCGGTTTTTGTGGCCTGGCAGTATCGCAACAAGCCGGCGATCCTCTGTCCGGCTTGCAACACCAACATGTGGAACAACGTCACCACCCAGAACAATGTCGAAAAGCTGCGCGATCTGGGGATTGATCTTGTGGGTCCCCGCAAGGGGCGCCTGTCGAACGGGATGATGGGCATCGGCATGATGGCCACGCCCGACCAGATCATGGAGGTGTTGGAAGAAGCCTTCGAAGAGCTGGAAAACCACGAACACAATATCTGCAAATGGGCGCAGGATGCTGCGGCCTCGGATGACTTCGCCCAATGGGAGCCCGTGTTTCAGGCCATAGATGAGGGGGTCGCCGGTATCGACATTGTCGATGACCATAATGGCGACACGCTGCTGCACTATGCGGCCGGGGGCGAGGGCGAGCTGACCGAGAACGGGCAAGATCTGGGAAAACCGGACATCGAGGCTGCCAAAGCCCTCATCGCAAGAGGTATCAACGTGAACGCGGTCAATGATCACGGATTTACCAGCCTGCATGTCGCCGCGATGAACAACTCGGCCGAGATGGTCGAAACCCTGCTGGCGGCGGAGAGCATAGATGCAAGCCCTCTGATCCACTTCCTGCAGGATCCGGTGCGGTCCAGGGGCATCAGGGTGTCGGACGAGATCCGCGCGATGCTGGATGAATGGGCCAACACGCACGCACTGTCAGAACCAGAAGAGGTGGAAGACGAAGATGACCTGATCGATGATCGCGAAAAGACCTATCTGTATTTTACCTACGGATCGCTCAAAAAAGGATTTCCCAACCACGACGCTCATGCGGACGTTCTGGATGATTTCGTTGGACAAGCGGTCACTCGGCAGCCTATGCCCCTGATCGTTCCGAAAGAGCCGTTTTGCGACAACCCGAACTGTGCCTATCTGCACCGCATGGCCACACTGGTGGATCGCAAGGGCACTGGCCGTCCAATCAAGGGCGAGGTCTACCGGGTAACCTCGGACGGGTTGAAGGAACTCGACAAGCTCGAGGGCTTTCACGGACCGGGCGCGGCTGACAATGTCTATGTCCGCAAGCGGATCAATGTCCTGATGGATGGCGTGAAAAAACCGGCTTACGTCTACGTCATCGCCAATCCGGAAAAATACCTTGCCGAACTGGAAAGCGGTGCGTCCGAATTGGTCGACGAATACTCGATCGACATGGCCACAGGGACGCTCAAGCCCGGGTATGAGGCGGCCGCTAGCCGTCCTGATGCGTGATGGCCTCGGGGGCATCCGTTGACGGAGGTGACTTGAGGCTGAGGTTGTAGGCGGTGATCGCGATCATGCAGCTCAGGACAAATGGCCAGAACGCGGCCTTCGGAATCAGGTTGTCACGATAGTGGATCAAGCGCAGCGACGGTGCGGACTCGGAGACGAACAGATAGGTGTTCACCGAGACAACAAGCAGCATGAAGTACATCAGGAAAAAGAAGGACTCCATGTAGATTACCGGTGACCCGGCAAAACCCTCGCGCAATTGCACATGGGCCAGCAGGATCACGAAGAACAGGACCGAGCAGGTTCCGATCACGCTTGAGGTGCTGAAATCGTGCCGTTCGACCAGGTTCGGCTTCCGCGTCACCGTCATTACGGCGCCGAAGAGAAGCATCGTGACTACGATCAATGGGATCATGTGCACCACGAAGGCGTTCGCAAAGTTGCGTTTGATGACAAAGTTGTAGTGCAGTTCGGGCAGTCTGGTCTGAAACTCGTTCTGGTTGATGCCCAGCGTCGTGTCCAAATCGGACAGCTTGTAGTCAAAATAGGTGTTTTCGCGTTCCCAAGTGCCCATGACGATGCGGTTGTCGATCCCGAAAATGTCCTTTGGCCCAGTCGCGGGATAGGCGTCGAAGTCGGGAACCAAGGCGACGTTCACGTCAAACCGGCCCGGCCAGAACCGCACCCAGACGGTTTTGTGGTCGAAAGGATAGCTGGTGTAGTCGAAGGACTGGCGCAGGGTCTGCTCAAAGTACCAGCCGATCACTTCGCCGCCGGGTTCTGGCATCCGGTAGGCTTCTTCGATAAGGCCGCTCCCGACATCCACGGACTCGGGCAGAAGGAACCCGGCCTGACCGGGTTCGGGTTTTATCGCGTCATGGACGCCGGTTTGATAGTGCTGCCAGACATAGCCCGTGACGTGGACATCGCTTGCGTCGACGAAACTGAAGGATTTGAGGAATATTCCCGTCCTGACCCGATAATCCGGCGCGTTCTCCAGCGACTCCAGGTAGGAATCGACCGAGGCTTGATCCGGCAATTGGGTCGGGTCCTGCTCGAAATGGTTCAGCGATGCCCAAAGGTAGAACAATACGGCCGTCAGTATCAGCGACACGAGGCCTGACAGACCCCAGACCTTTTTCTCGACCGTCATTACGCGCCCTGTTTCTTCCTGTTGTTCCATCGTCATGCGGTTCATGCCGTCGGTTGACCGGCCATTCCGGCCACCGGAAAATCCAGATGCCCCATCAGCGACCGCACCACGCCCAGATCATCGAACTGAGATCGAAGTTCTGGAAACTCGGCGTGGTCAGACAGGGCGAGGCCCTGTTGCCCGGCCGCAGCAAGAAGACGGGTGTGACGGATGGACAGATCGGCCATCGGCAGTGGTTCTGAGGCGGTGAACTCGGACAAGGCGTCGGCAAAGCGGATCGCGCGGTCCCAATCCTGGCGGGCCAGCATTACGGCGCAGGCGTCTGCGTAGAAATGCAGGTGGCTGTGCCCAACGCAGCCTTCGCCCAGTATCCGGACGCCCTGATCCAACAGATCATCCTGGGCATCCGGGTCGTCCAGAGCCAAGGCCAATGCCGACAGCGCCTTGGGGCCGACAAAGTTGCGGCCATGTTCCAACGCGATTTCCACGGCGCGCCGCCCCACCTGTTCAGCCTCTTGCCTTTGCCCGGCGTAAACCTGCGCCCGCGCCAAGTGTTCCAGCGCCTGAGCCTCGAGTCGCTTGGCACCGACGCGCTGGGCGATATCGGCGGATTGGATGAAGGCCTGCAGCGCGCCGTCCATGTCATCCTGAAAGGTGCACGCGACGCCCAGGCAGGTCTGCGCGACACATTCCGGCACGAAGGCAAAGTATTTCTGCGAGATTTCGATGGCTTCCTGCGCATCGGCCCGACCTTGCGCCACGTCACCCGAGTAACTGCGGGCAACACTGAGATTGTGAAGGTTGGCGGCCAGGTCCCGGACCAGTCCTTTGTCCCGCGCTCTTTCGACGGCCTGAGTGTAGAACCCTGCGGCGGTACGCATTGCGGCATTCATGAAATTCGCGTCGCCAAAGCCGCTGAGGGCGCCGACCTCCAGCCGGACGGATTCCAGTTTGCGGGCCAGCGTCAGCGCTTTTTCGTTGCTTTGCAGAGCATCCGCGACCCGTCCCAGCGGGAAATAGATGTTTCCGCGAACATAGCTGATCTGGGCCAGATCCCGTTCCGATCCATTGCGGTCAGCGGCGGCCTCGGCGATGTCGAGGCTGTGCAGCGCATCCTGGTACAGGCTGGCCTGGCGTGCGGCTTGTGCCAGACCGATATGAACGCGGCAACTCTGCGCGTCAGTCTCGGCCAAGGCAGCGGCTTCGTTGAACTCGCTCAGGGCCTCGTCCGACAGGCCCTGAAGCCGATGGGTTTCCGCGCGGGCACACATCAGGTCAAACCGGATACCCGGCGGAGCCGAAAGCTCGAGCGCGCGTTCGATCAGCGGGCTGGCCTCGTCAAACTGGAAGGCCTGGATCAGGTTTTCGGCGGCCTCCAGATAGGCTTCGGCTGCGTTGGAGGCGTCGGCACGGTCCAGGTGTTGGGCGCGCAAGGTGGCGTCCTTGCCTTCGTACCAGCTTGCTGCCTGCCGGTGCAGTCGGGCGCGCTCGGACTTGACCAGCGTCGCATAGGATCCGTCGCGGATCAGAGCATGCGCAAACATCAGATCTGCCCCGACCTCGCGGATCAGGGCCGAGCGGATCAGGTCGGACGTGTCCAGATGGCCTTCACCCAGCAGATAATTCAGAACTTCGGGCGAGAACCGCTGCCCCAGAACCGATGCTGCCTGAATCGCCGTTCTGCTACGACGATCCAACCCGTCCAGACGGGATTGCACGATGCCTTGGATGCTGCCGGGGACAGTGTCGCGGGTCAGGCCGTCGATATTACGCAGCAGTTGCTCGAGAAACAGCGGATTGCCTCCGGCGCGTTGCACGCAGGTTTCCAACAGCTCTGGGTCGATGGCGGTGAATTCCTCGACCAGTTTCCGCGCCTGTTCGTCACCCATAGGCGACAGCTCAAGCTTGGACACCAGCGCACCATCCGTTCCCATCTGCCATTCCCGATCGATCGGGTCGCCTTCGACCCGGCTGGTCATCATCAGAACGCAAGGCAGGTCCCGCGTCGCGGCAGCCATGTAAGAGCACATGGTCAGAATGTCCGGTGGCGCCCAATGGATGTCCTCGACCTGGAGCAGAAGGGGGGCCTCGCGGCTGCGGGCCTGCAGCAGTTCGTCGATGACCTGTCGCCGACCCCGCATGCGTGCGGCGTTGTCCATCGCGGCATAGACTTCGGCCAGCCCGGGATCCTGTTCAAGTTCGAGCAAAGCACTCAGATGGGCTGAACTGGCGGGGTTGATCCACCCCCGGTCGATCGCGTCATGAGCGGCCGCGGTGCTGGCATCGGAGTCGTCGGTCGGGTCGAGGCCCAGAAGGCTGCGGGCGATGGACTGGATGGCCGAATGCCCTTCGCGTGTGCCGAAATCCATCACCACGCCCCCGTGGATCGAATAGGACCGGTTTGCGGCCAGCTCGGCCACCTGTTCCGAAAAGTGGGTCTTGCCGATACCGGGTTCGCCAAGAATGATGTGAACCTCACCCTTTCCGTGGCGCTGGCACCGGTCGAATGTCGCCGAGAACAACGACATCTCGCGTTCCCGCCCGATGAATTTGTGGCGCCGCGTGCGAATGTTCCGGGCCAGACGGTCCAGACGCCAGATTCCGACCTCCTTGTTAAGGCCCTTGATTGCCTTGGTGCCGATCGCCTCGCCCACGAACAGTGGGCCAAGCGCGCGCTGGATGTCGTCCGACACCAGCGTTTGACCCGGCGCAGAAATGTCGGTCAGGCGGGACGCAAGATTCACGCCGTCCCCTGTCACGGTGTATTCGGTATGGGCTTCGCTTCCGGTGGTGCTGGCGATGACCTGCCCCGAGGCGATGCCGATATGGCACGACAGGGGCGGGTCAAGTGTGGGAAGCGCGGCGTGAATCTCCAGCGCAGCCCGGGCCGCCCGTTCGGTGTCGTTGGTGTGCGAGATCGGCGCCCCGAACACCGCCATGACAGCGTCTCCGATATGCTTGTCGATCCGGCCTCCAAATTTCTCGACGGCGCGGTCGACCTTGCCAAAGAACGCATTCAGCAGCGCGTGCATGTCTTCGGCGTCGTGTTCGCTGGACAATTTGGTAAAGCCGGTCAGGTCCGCGAACAGAACAGTGACCTGACGTTTTGCCGGTTCCAGTTCGACCTCGGGTTCAAACGCGCCGACGGTTTCCGGGACGTCCAGCTCGGATATCGCGCGCAGCAACCGGCGACGGTCGCCGACGGCGGTCACCCCGATCTCGCGCAAATCCTCGCCCGTAAGTTCAGGAAGAATTGCAAAGTCGATTTTGTTTTCCGCGAACGCTTGGGTGTAATCGGACAACCCAAGGGCGCTCAGCCATTCCCTTAGGTCGCCAGACATTGGTGCCCTCAGAAGTATCCACCCGCAGGCAGCCTAGTACAGACCACCGGGTCGAGTCTGCATTTTTATAGTAATATTCGATTATGACTGCGCAATCCGCTGCTGCCGGTCCTGCGGATCAGCTTTGTGCCGCACCTTTCCAGAGTTGTGTTTCAGGAAGGATTCGGTTGCTCAATCCATGAGCAAATCTGATCAAGATCAAGTCAGAGTTGACTCGTATCCGCTATCCACGCAGCATGAACGGAGTACCACAAATGTTTCTAGAACGGGTGGGCGGCACATGTCTGCAGTAGCCAGCAGGCGCGCGTTCCTGACAGGACGCCTGCCTCGCGAAGACGACAGCGTGAAGCGGCCGCCAGGAGCGGCGCGCGAAAACTTCCACGATCTCTGCACTCGATGCGGCGACTGTGTCTCGGTTTGCCCCGAGGATGTTTTGGCGATGGACGACGCGGGCTTGCCGGTGTTTCAGCCGCAGCAGGGTGGCTGCACCTTTTGCGGAGGCTGCGCGGATGCCTGCAAGACCGACGCATTGAGCCTGGACCGGTTCGCCGAGTGGCCGTGGCGCGCGAAAGTGTCCGACACCTGCCTTTCGGCAAATGGTGTCAGTTGCCGAGTGTGCCAGGACAGCTGCGATCAAGGGGCCATCCGATTCCGCCTGAAAACCGGAGGCCGTGCCGAAGTGAACCTGGACCTGGCATCATGTGTCGGTTGCGGAGCCTGTTCGGCCGCATGCCCGACCGGTGCCGTTTCCCTTGAGAGATACCAGCCCGCCACAGTGGAGGTGCGTGAATGAATATCTGTGGATGCCTCGTGCATGTCGCGCCGGACCAGACCTCGGCAGCACGGTCGGCGATGACTGCGTTTGACGGGGTCGAGGTCCATGCCGAATCCGACGACAGCCGGTTCGTTGTCGTTGTCGAGGACACGCAGACACGGCTGGCGTCCGAGATCATCATGGACCTGCATCAGATCCCCGGGGTCGTCTCGCTGACCCTGACCTATCACCATTTCGAAGATCTCGCGGAGACCCGTCCGCGTCCCGAAACTCCCAGCCAAGATTCCAGCCGGAGGCCCTTGTCATGACCATTTCCGAATCTCGCCGTACGTTTCTGAAAGCAACCGCCGCCGCCGCGACCGCGTCCGCGGCCGGTATCCCGCTGGCGACGGGCCAAGCTGCCGCCCAAGTCGCCAATGCCGACATCCGATGGGACAAGGCACCTTGCCGGTTCTGCGGCACGGGCTGCTCGGTTCTGGTGGGCACCAAGAACGACCGCGTGGTTGCCACGCAAGGCGACCCGGACGCTCCGGTGAACCGGGGGCTGAACTGCATCAAGGGCTACTTCCTTTCGAAGATCATGTACGGCAAGGACCGTCTGACCACCCCGCTGTTGCGCAAATCGAACGGCGTCTATGACAAGAACGGTGACTTTGAGCCCGTCAGCTGGGACGAAGCCTTCGACGTGATGGCCGAGAAGTGGAAAGAGGCGCTGGCCAAGAAAGGCCCGACCAGCGTGGGCATGTTCGGCTCGGGACAGTGGACCGTGTGGGAGGGTTATGCCGCGGCCAAGTTGATGAAGGCCGGGTTCCGCACGAACAACATCGACCCGAACGCGCGGCACTGCATGGCCTCGGCCGTGGTGGGCTTCATGCGGACCTTCGGCATTGATGAGCCGATGGGCTGCTATGACGACCTCGAGCATGCCGACACCTTCGTGCTGTGGGGCTCGAACATGGCCGAGATGCACCCGATCCTGTGGTCGCGCTTGACCGATACGCGCCTGACCAAGCCGGGCGCGCAGGTGCATGTGCTGTCGACCTTCGAGCACCGCTCGTTCGAACTGGCCGACAACGGCATCATCTTCAAGCCGCAGACCGATCTGGCCATCCTGAACTACATCGCGAACCACATCATCCAGACCGGCGCGGTGAACGAGGAGTTCGTCAAGAACCACGTCAACATCACCAAGACCGCTACCGACATCGGTTACGGCCTGCGCGAGACCAACCCGCTGCAACAGGCCGCGGCGAACCCGGACTCGGGCAAGCTGGAGCCGATCTCGTTCGAGGAATACGCCGCCTCGGTCGCCGACTACACGCTGGAATACGTCTCTGAACTGTCGGGCGTACCGGCGAACCAGCTTGAGCAGCTGGCCAAGGAATATGCCGACCCGAACCGCAAGGTCATGAGCCTGTGGACCATGGGCTTCAACCAGCACACCCGCGGGTCCTGGGTGAACTCGTTGATGTACAACGTGCACTTGCTGGTGGGCAAAATCTCCGAGCCCGGCAACTCACCGTTCTCGCTGACCGGTCAGCCTTCGGCCTGTGGCACCGCGCGCGAGGTTGGCACTTTTGCCCACCGCCTGCCCGCCGACATGGTGGTGACCAATGATGAACACCGCAAGATCACCGAGACCAAGTGGAACATTCCCGAAGGCACCATTCCGCCCAAGCCGGGCTTCCACGCGGTTCTGCAGAACCGCAAGCTGAAGGATGGTGACCTGAACGTCTATTGGGTGCAGTGCAACAACAACATGCAGGCCGCCCCCAATATCAACGAAGAAGGCTATCCCGGCTATCGCAACCCCGAAAACTTCATCGTCGTATCGGATCCGTACCCAACGGTGACTGCCGTTGCGGCCGACCTGATCCTGCCGACCGCCATGTGGGTCGAGAAAGAAGGGGCCTATGGCAACGCCGAACGCCGCACCCAGTTCTGGCGCCAGCAGGTAAAGGCCCCGGGCGAGGCCAAGTCGGACCTGTGGCAGCTGATGGAGTTCTCGAAACGCTTCACCGTCGAGGAGGTTTGGGACGAAGAGTTGCTGGCCAAGATGCCCGAGCATCGTGGCAAGACCCTGTTCGACGTACTGTATGCCAACGGCAAGATCGACCAGTATCCGCTGTCGGAAACCGCCGAAGGGTTCCACAACGACGAATCCGAGCATTTCGGCTTCTACGTCCAAAAGGGCCTGTTCGAGGAATATGCCAGCTTTGGCCGCGGCCACGGGCACGATCTGGCACCGTTCGAAACCTATCACCAGGCCCGCGGTTTGCGCTGGCCGGTCGTGGACGGGAAAGAGACGCTCTATCGCTTCCGCGAGGGCTACGATTCCTATGTGCCTGAGGGTGCTGGCGTCAAATTCTATGGCCACAAGGACGGAAAGGCCAAGATCATCTTCGCGCCCTACGAACCGGCAGCAGAGGAGCCGGACGAAGAGTTCGATCTTTGGCTGTGCACCGGCCGGGTGCTGGAGCACTGGCATTCCGGGTCGATGACCCGCCGCGTGCCCGAGCTGCACCGCGCCTTCCCCGCCGCCGTGGTGTTCATGCACCCCGAGGACGCCAAGGAACGCGGCGTGCGCCGCGGGCAGGAGATCGTGCTGTCCACCCGCCGCGGCGAGGTGATCAGCCGTGTCGAGACCCGTGGCCGCAACAAGGTGCCGCGTGGCCTCGTGTTCATGCCGTGGTTCGACGAGGGCCAACTGACCAACAAGTTGACGCTGGATGCGACCTGTCCGCTGTCGAAAGAGACGGACTTCAAGAAATGCGCCTGCAAGGTCGAGCGGGCGTAAGGGCAGGGATCGCAAAGGTCGCGTGTAATGTCTCTGGTCGGCAAACCTCTTTCGCCGCAACGGCGCCGGTTCCTGCAGGACTCGGCGCGCGCGGCGGGTGGCTGTCTGGTCGCCGGGTCGGTGCTGGCCTATCTGGCCCGCGACGCCCGCGCCCTGCCGGCCGAGGCCTTGCGCCCACCGGGGGCGTTGCCCGAAGATGGCTTTCTGGGGGCCTGCATCCGCTGCGGGCTTTGCGTCCGCGATTGCCCCTATGACACGCTGAAGCTGGCCGAGCTGGGGGTTGATGCGGTGGCGACCGGTACGCCGTATTTCATCGCCCGCGACGTGCCCTGCGAGATGTGCGAAGACATCCCCTGTGTTGCGGCCTGCCCGACCGGAGCGCTGGACAAGGGGTTGCAGGACATTGACGACGCCAAGATGGGTGTTGCGGTTCTGGTGGATCAGGAGAACTGCCTGAACTTCCTGGGGCTGCGCTGCGACGTTTGCTATCGCGTCTGCCCCGTCATCGACGAGGCGATCACGCTGGAGTTGTCGCACAACGACCGTTCCGGCCACCACGCGATCTTTGCGCCGACGGTTCATGCCGACCACTGCACTGGCTGCGGTGTCTGCGAGAAAAGCTGCGTTCTGCCCGAGGCGGCGATCAAGGTTTTGCCCGCACGGCTGGCGCGTGGCAGTTCGGCCGAGCACTATCGCAAGGGATGGGAAGAAAAGGCCGAAAAGGGCGGGCCGCTGGTCGAAGGCATCATCGACCTGCCCGATCGCCTGCCCGGACCGGGCGCGGACAACCTTGCCGCGCCGGGCGGGTACGAACCGGGCTACAACCTTCCGGGGGCAGGCCAATGACGGCGCGGACACATATGCCCGTCGGGCACGAGGCCCGCGAGGTCAAGGGATGGGTCGGCGCCCATCGGTTCCTGCTGCTGCGGCGGTTCAGTCAGGTGTTCTTTCTGGCGCTGTTCCTGTTGGGACCGTGGTTCGGCATCTGGATCGTCAAGGGCACGCTGGCCGGATCGTTGACGCTGGACGTGCTGCCGCTGACCGATCCGTTCATCCTGCTGCAGGGGCTGGTGGCCGGCCACTGGCCGGAAATGACCGCGCTGATCGGCGGGCTGATCGTTCTGGTGGCCTATGCGCTGATCGGAGGGCGGGTCTATTGCTCGTGGGTGTGCCCGATCAACCCGGTCACGGATGCCGCGCATTGGCTGCACCGTCGGCTGGACCTGTCCAAAGGCTGGCAGCCCAAACGCAGCACCCGGCTGTGGATATTGGCGACCGTTTTGATCGCGTCGGCCCTGACAGGTGTAATCGCTTGGGAACTGGTGAATCCGATCACCATGCTGCACCGCGGGCTGGTCTTTGGCATGGGTTTTGTCTGGGCGATGGTCGTAGCGATCTTTGTCTTTGACCTTTTCGTGGCCCGGCATGGATGGTGTGGCCATATCTGCCCGGTCGGGGCCTTCTACGGCCTGATCGGCGCCAAAAGCCTGCTGCGGGTCAGCGCCACCAACCGCGCCGCCTGTGACGACTGCATGGATTGCTATGCGGTCTGTCCGGAGAACCAGGTGATCTCGCCCGCACTGAAGGGCAAGCCGGGATCCAGCCCGCTGATCCTATTGCCCGATTGCACCACATGCGGCCGCTGCATCGACGTGTGCTCGGTCGATGTCTTCAAGCTTACCCACCGGTTCGATGACGCCGTCGTCGCGCCACCCGATCCAGCCGCCGCGCCAGAACCGCGCGCCGCCAGACCTGCTTAAGGGAGTGCCAAGATGAAAAAATCAATAGCGACAGGCGCAATAGCCCTGATCCCTGTTCTTCTTGTGACCGGGCTTGCCTTTGCGCAATCCGCGTCCGTGACCACGTTGCGAGGCGTGGACATCGATGATCCGGCCATCCTAGATGATGTGCACCGCAACATCGAAGGGCGCATGCAGCGCAACTATCGCCAGCAGCCGCCGCTGATTCCGCACAAGATCGACCAGTACCAGATCGACATCCGCACCAATCAGTGCCTGTCCTGCCACGACTGGACCAAGGCCGGTGAGCGCAACGCGCCGACCCTGTCGATGACCCACTATCTGGATCGCGAAGGCAACGAGCTCGATCAGATCGCGGGCACCCGGTATTTCTGCAACCAGTGCCATGTGCCGCAGGCGGATGCGCCGGCCCTGGTCGACAACCTGTTCCAGCCCTCGGCCGGAAACTGATCCAGCTTTGGACTGAAAGGAGCACCGAATATGGCAGACTCTCCTGAAAAGCGCGGCTTGATCGGTCGCATCTGGGCGTGGATCTGGACTCCGGCCGCCGCGTTCAGCGCAGGCTTTCTGGTTCTGGCGGGCTTTCTGGCCGGCATCCTGTTCTGGGGTGGGTTCCACTGGACGCTTGAGATGACGAATACCGAAGAATTCTGCGTCTCGTGCCACACGATGGAAACCAACCTTGGCGAATACCGGGAAACCATCCACTACAACAACCATTCCGGCGTACGGGCCATCTGTTCCGATTGCCACGTGCCCAAGGAATGGAGCTTCAAGATCGAAGCCAAGATCATGGCGGTGAAAGACGTCTATCACGAGCTGGTCGGCACCATCAGTACGCCCGAGAAATACGAGGATCACCGCCTGCAGATGGCCTCGGCCGTGTGGAAAAAGATGAAGGCCTCGGACAGCCGCGAATGCCGCAACTGTCACAATTTCGAATACATGGACTTCACCATTCAGGAGACGCGCGCCGCCAACGAACACCAGCGCGCGATCGACGAGAACATGACCTGCATCGACTGCCATCAGGGCATCGCGCACAGCCTGCCGCCGGGCTATCTGGAGGAGTACCAGAAAGTGGTCGCCTCGCTGGATCCGGTGACCGGCACCGAGGTGGCGCAGAGTACCGGCGCGGCCGAGATCCGGTCATTCCTGAACAGCACATCCGACTAGGAGTGGCACGACATGCTTGAGATTCTTGGAACAATCGGCGGCAACATCCTGAGCCTGCCCGGCATTCTGGGCCTTGCGGTGGGCATGATGACCCGCCAACTGTGGTTGGCCGCGACCATGGGCGCGGTGATCGGCATACTGGAAACCCTGGCTTTTGCCCATTGGGCCTTTGCCAAGGTCGAGCCCATGGAGCTGATCATCGGCGTTCTGGTCGGTGTTTGCGCCAGCAGCATTGGTTGTCTGATCCGCCAGAAAGGGGCGACCGTCTAGGCGACAGTCGCCGCTTACTCTTTGCGGTTCTTCAGGTGTTTCAGAACGGCGCTTGCGATCATGGTCACCAACCCGGGGGCAAGCGTTCCCAGAGGGTCGCGTGAGACGGTTCTAAGGTCGCGGACCGTCTCGCGAGCCTCTGACATCATGTCCTGAACCTCGGCCTCGATATCGCCGATCGCCATGTCGCGCAGTTCTGCTACTGGCGCAGTGTCGGCCTCGGCGCTGACCGAGTTGGCGATAGCCGCGAGTATCAGCGCCACGATCAGGTTGATCAGGGCGATGACCAGTGCAGCCAACGGCTTGGACATCACTGACGCCAGAGCAAGATAGCCCGCGACATTCAGCATGATGATGGCCAACCCGCCCGCCAATCCGGCTGCGGCGAAAAAGCCCGCGCGTTTGGCCAAGACGGTCATGTTCCGCTGAGCGATCAGCCGTTCGGTACGCAGGATGATGGAAATGTTTCGGGAAATGCGGCTCATCTGACTGTCTCCTACCTGGACCGACCGATCACGTAGCCCAGAGCGAAAACGCCCAGGGCGAACAGGATGGCTTTCTTGTGTGGCATGGCATCCAGCTCGGCCAGCGCGGTTTCGATCTCACCGGACCAGTCTTCGAACTCGGCCGACAACTTATCGGGAATGTCCTGGACGGCCTCTTTCACCTTTTCGCCCGCCTTGCGCGCGCCCGACTTTTTGTCCTCGGCCTGCTCTTCAAGCTGTCGCTTCAACTCAGCAACCTGCTGTTCAAGTTCCGCTTTGGTAACCATCGGCTTTGTCCTTTCGTGAAGCGGCCAGTCGCGCGGGCGATGGGCCGATAATCCGGTTTGTCGGCACCGAGATCAGTCTTTGGGGCCCACACGGCCATCGCCCGACATCAGTATGGCGATGGGGCGCGTGGCCGGAATGTGGGTCAGAATGATCATGATGCAGACGGTGATCGGAACGCTCATCAGCGCACCGGGAATGCCCCAGATCGCGGTCCAGAATGTCAGGGCCAGTATGACCATGAGAGGGGACAGGTTCAGGCTTTTGCCCAGCAAGGTCGGCTCAAGAATATTTCCGACCGAGAATTGCACGGCCCCGCACCCCAACAGCACCATCAGGAATGGGCTCAGTTCCTCGAACTGGACAAGAGCGACCAGAGAGGGCAGGGCGACACCAATGATGGACCCGACCGTGGGGATGAAATTCAACAGAAAGGCCAGAACCGCCCAGGTCTCGGCGAAATCCAACCCAACCGCCCACATGACAAGAAAGCTGCCGAACCCGGTTAGCGCGCTGACGAAAGTCTTGATCCCGACATAGCGCTGGATGCTGGCGGACGTGCTGTGCAGCACGTTGCGAACTTTGTTGGCAAGCCTTGGATCCGAGATCGCGAGGTCAATCTTGGTCTGCATCGGCAGGCGTTCAACCAGCATGAACGGCACGTAGAGCAGCACAAGGAAGAAGGCGCTGAGGAAGGCGCCAGCGGATCCGATGATGCTGCCGGCAAAACCCGACAGGTTGATCTGGCTCAGCGCCTTCTGGGCCGCGGCATAGTTCTCGTTGCCGACGAGGGCGACAAGTTTTGCCAGGATACCGGACAGGCGCTCTTCGTATTTCGGGAAAGCCTCGGACACCAGACCGGCCTGGCTGGACAGGATCGACAGGATGATCAGCAATCCAAACAGGATCAGGCACAAGGCCCCAAGATGCGCCATCCATTTCGGTACGGAATGGCCCAGAATGACGATCCGGTGGATCCGGTCAGATGTTGCAGTAAGCAGCACAAACAACAGTATGGCGAAAGAAAGCGGTATCAGAACCGAGGACGCCAGCACCAATGACGCGATGGTCAGAAACAGCAGAACAACCAGCTGATACCAGAAGGTCAGCCCAGGCTTGCCCACGCGCTGGTTGTCGGCCTTGGGTTGAGTTGCCATGCACGTCTCCTGCGGGCTCAGCACCATTGCGGCCCGCCACCGTTGGTCGGTTCCGCCATTAGGCACAGATATTCGGCTGTTCTCAAACAAAATTCTCGAAAGAGTTGATTTCTGGACAGGTTGCAAACGGGTCTCTACGCTCGGCCTTGGATCAAATCCAAGGACCAAAGCCCATGCGCCGCACATCGACCAATTCGCTGCTTGTCATCGCGCTTGCGATTAGCGCAGGCATTGCGATTTGGGGTCTTGTCGACCCGGCGGGGCTGGGCCGGTTGGCGTCTGCCGCGGTTGCGACGCAGTTCGAAAGCCGGGGCTGGTTCATAATGCTCGAGGCCAGCGGCCTGTTGTTCGTTGCGCTGTTTCTGGCCTTTTCGCGCTTTGGGCGCATCCGGTTGGGGCCGGATGGTGCCGATCCCGAGTTTTCGACTCCCGCATGGATCGCCATGCTGTTTGCGGCCGGGATGGGGGTTGGGCTGCTGTTTTATGGTGCGGCCGAGCCGCTGACTCATTTCGAAGAGCTCAGAAAATACGAACCAGATCCGAGGGCCGCCGGAAACGCTCTGTTCGTAACCTACCTGAACTGGGGCTTTCATGCCTGGGCAATCTACGGGGTGGTCGGTCTGATCATTGCCTATTTCGCCTTCCGCCGTGGGGGCACTCTGCTGCTGAGCGCGCCGTTGAACGACGCTCTGGGGTCGGCCCCGTGGGTTCGGGCGATGGGCTGGGGCTTTGACCTTCTGTCAATCGTTGCCATTGCCGTGGGGTTGGCTGGTTCGCTGGCCATGGGGGTGTTTCAGGTGCAGACCGGGCTGGCCGGATTGCTTGGCGTGGCAGATTCGGCGGCTCTGACGCTTCCGGTCTTTGTCGCCATGTGTGTGGCATTTGTCATTCCTCTGCGCCGGGATCTGGGGGACGGCATGGCGAAGCTGTCCAATGCTGCGATGCTGATTGCCGTGGCAATGATGATCTATCTGTTGATCCTTGGCCCCACCTCATACCTGATGAACGGTATCGTGAGCGGCTTCGGAAGATACGTGTTCCACGTTCTGCCCGCAGGGTTTGCCACGGCCGAGTTCTTTGGTGACGACCTCGTCAACTGGTTCCAGGATTGGACTCTGAACTACATGATCTGGTGGCTGGCCTGGTCGCCGTTCGTCGGTATCTTCATCGCCCGGATTTCCCGGGGCCGAACGATCCGGGCGTTTCTTTTGGGTGTGATCGTCGCGCCAACCTTGTTCTCGATCCTTTGGTTTGGCGTGTTTGGCGGGCTTGGGTTTTTTGACGCGCTGCGGCAGCAAGGTTCCTTGTCCGTGGTCAATCAGCAGAATCTTGACGCGACCACATTCGCGTTGCTTCAGCGGTTTCCACTGTCCGGACTGACGCAGACAGCGACCATCGTCGCGGCGTTTCTGTTTGTGGTCACCAGCGTCGTCAGCGCCGGATTTACCCTCGCGATGATCGGAACCGGTGGTGATGAAAACCCGTCTCCCCGGATCCGAACGGTGTGGGGGGCAATTCTGGGTGCGTTGGGGCTTGCCATGGTCTTTGTCGGGGATATCGGGCTGGTGCGATCTGTGATCGCAATTTCGGCGATCGCCTTTGTTTTCATAGTTCCGGTTCTGGTGGTCTGTCTGTTCCGGGTGCTGGCGCGGGAGGAAGGGCCATGACAGGCGAGGTTCTGGATACCGTTCTGAACGTCACCGTCTTTCTGTACCTGGGCTTTCTGATCTGGCTGTGCCTGCGCCCGGATCCCTGAGGCCCGGTCGCCGGGAAAGGGGATGTCGCCATCCATCAAACCTGATGGGCGTAACCCAAAGAACGCGCGCGCTTTCCTTGCAGCTTGAGATGCAGCCATGCCCCATGCTGCGGTCGTCATGCAACGAGACACCCGCCTCGAACTCCGAGACATAGGGCAGCATGCGCAAGAATTGGCAGCCTGTAGCGAACTAAGTCTTGAGCGCCCAAACAGCGTATTGGCGGAGAGCTTTTTGATCCGCTGCCGATCAAAGAGGTTGGGTGAGGACCGGGCATTCCGCCCTATTTGTGTCGTATGAATTTGCGCGCCGGATTCCGGTGTTGACATTTTCTGAACTCAGTTAATAATTTTACCAACTAAAATAATATGGGTGAGGGCGCGTCTCGTGTATCTGGGTTTGGATCTGGGGACCTCGGGTCTCAGGGGAATTCTTGTGGACGAAGCCGGGCACGTTCTGGCCGAGGCCGAGGCTGAGATCGCGACGTCGAACCCGCAACCGGGCTGGTCCGAACAAGCCCCGCAAGACTGGATCGACGCCTGTGTAACCGTCATGGGCCGGCTGCGTGAGACGAACGGCGATGCACTGGCGCAACTGCGGGCGATCGGACTGAGTGGCCACATGCACGGCGCAACGCTGTTGGATCGGGACGGCACCGTCCTGCGGCCGTGCATTCTGTGGAATGACACCAGATCGGCGCTAGAGGCCAAAGAGTTGGACCAGACCCCCGGGATGCGCGAGATCACGGGCAATATCGTGTTCCCCGGGTTCACCGCGCCCAAGCTGGAATGGGTCCGTGCCCATGAACCCGACCTGTTCGCCCGTACGGCCATGGTGTTGTTGCCGAAGGATTATCTGCGGTTCTGGCTGACCGGGGAATATGTCAGTGACATGTCCGACAGCGCGGGAACGTCCTGGCTGGATGTCGGCGCGCGAGACTGGTCGGACAGGGCGCTGGAGTTGGGTCACATGAGGCCCGATCAGATGCCGCGACTGGTCGAGGGCACTGACCATGGTGGCGAACTGCGGGATGAACTGCTTCGGGAATGGGGGCTGTCCGGCCCGGTTGTGGTCGCTGGCAGTGCTGGCGACAACGCCGCGGCCGCTTGCGGTATCGGCAGCATCGACGAGGGGTCCGGGTTTCTGTCTCTTGGCACCTCGGGTGTGCTGCTGATGGCTCGGAACAGCTATGCACCGGCACCCGAGACGGCGGTTCATTGCTTTTGCCACGCGGTGCCTCGGCGATGGATTCAGATGGGCGTCATCCTGTCGGCGACCAACAGCCTGAACTGGCTGTCACGCAATCTGGGCCAACCGGTCGAGGCGCTGGCCGGGGCGCTGCCCGACCAGCCAAACGGGCCGTCGTCGTTGACCTTTCTGCCCTACCTGTCCGGCGAGCGGACGCCGCATAATGACAGCACCATCCGAGGAGCTTTTCTGGGCCTAGACATCGCTTCGGAGCCGACGGATCTGGTGCAGGCAGTGATGGAGGGTGTCGGTTTTGCAATGCGCGATTGCCTTGAGGCCCTGAGGAGCACCGGTACCGAACCGGCGCAGTTGATTGCCGTAGGTGGCGGTGCGCGGTCCCGCTACTGGCTTCAGACCATCGCCACCACGCTGAATGTGCCGCTGGCCCTGCCCAAGGGAAGCGCGTTCGGGGCTGCGACTGGTGCCGCGCGGCTGGCCATGTGCGCAGCCGGAGACGCAACACCCGAACAGATCATGACCCCGCCAGAGATCGACGCCTTCATCGAACCGCAGAGTGATTTGACCGAAGCCTATGACAGCGCCTACAGACGATACAGAGCGTATTACAAGGCGCTGGCGCCATTGGCTGGATGATGAACAAAAGTCGCACTGATTGCACTGATATCCCGGTTATCGTCCTGCAAGACGGGGACATGCGGGTGTCATTGCTGGGCTATGGAGCGATCACGCAAGGGTGGTGGTACAAGGGCCAACCGCTGATCCTTGGCTATGACGACCCGACCGAATACCTGAACGACCCGTTCTATCTGGGCGCGCTCGTCGGGCGGGTTGCCAACCGGATCGGCGGCGCAGGGTTCGATCTGGACGGCACCCATCATGCGCTGATTGCGAACGAAGGGTCGAATACGCTGCATGGGGGGCCAGAAGGACTCTCGCGCCAGTTCTGGCAGGTCGAGCAGCTTTCGCCGTGCGAGGCGGTGCTGGTCCATGTCTCGCCCCACGGCGCAGGCGGATTTCCGGGGGCTGTGCGCTTCGACGTCAAGGTCCGGTTGGATTTCCCTAGCCTGACATATTCGATCTCTGCTTGGCCGGACAGGCCGACCCCGATCAGCATTGCGCAACACAACTACTACACGTTGGGGTCTGCTCGAGGCATCTCGCAGCACCGATTGCAGTTGGCGTCGGATCGCCACTTGGAGCTGGACGATCCGGGGATACCGTCTGGCGGGATCGTCGGCTCTGCATCGGTCGGGCTCGATTTCGCGGCCCCCCAACCGATCGGACAGGCCGCCACGGACCTCGATCACTTCTTCCTGTTCGGCACCGGCGGCACGGTGGCCCAACCGGTTGCCACCCTTGCGGCGCCGTCGGGTCTGACGATGACGGTCCATTCCGATCAGCCCGGGGCGCAGGTCTACTCTGCCGCCCATTTGTCCGCGCCATTTGCACCGCATGCCGGGGTCTGTATCGAGCCATCGGGCTATCCGAATGCGCCGAACGTCCTCGCGTTCCCATCGATCATATGTACGCCCGAGAAACCGTATCACCAGACGCTGATGCTTGAGATATCCGAGGCAGGGGCATGAGCGTGATCCGTTCCTTATCGGCCTTGGCTGTTCTTGCCAGCTTTGCCACCGGGACAGCGGCCCAGAACCTGGGCCCGGCTCCCGAGTTCATCGAGCCCGACCTTGCCATCGTGGAACTGGGCCAAATGCTGTTCTACGACCCGATCCTGTCGGGAAACGAAAATATCAGTTGCGCCACCTGCCACCACCCAAGATTCGGGACCTCGGACGGGATGTCGCTGGGCATCGGAGAAGGCGGGATTGGGCTGGGCAGCGCCCGCGGGCTTGGATCCGACAACCTGCCCGAACAGCGCATTCCGCGCAATTCCCCGGCCCTCTGGAACCTTGGCGCGACCGAGTTCACGACGTTTTTTCACGACGGCAGGCTCGAGGATGCTCCTGAGCAACCTTTCGGCATCAGAACACCGTTGGGGCAGCATATGCGGCCGGGGTTCCGCTCGGCATTGGCGGCTCAGGCCATGTTCCCGGTTCTGTCGCCGGATGAGATGGCCGGACACTACTCGGAAAACCCGATCAGCAAGGCGGTGCGGCTGGGCCTTCTAACACAACAGGGTGGTGCATGGGATCTGATCGCCGGGCGGGTGGCTGCGGTTCCGGAGTACCAACGGATGTTTCGCGACGTGACCCCCGAAAAGGAGGTCTCGTTCGTAGCCATCGCCAACGCGATTGCCGATTTCATCGCCTTTGAATGGCGTGCCGACAACAGTCCCTTTGATCGCGCGATGCGCGGAGAGGAACCTCTGCCGCCCGACGCGGCGCGCGGCATGCAGCTGTTTTACGGCAAGGCCGGTTGCGGATCGTGCCATTCGGGGTGGTTTCAGACTGACCACGGGTTTCATGCGATCGCGATGCCGCAGATCGGCCCGGGAAAGGCTGCTCGTTTTGAAAACCACGTCCGGGATGATGGTCGACTGCGCGTAACCGGTGCAACCGAAGATGCGTTTGCGTTCCGGACGCCGTCGCTGCGCAATGTGACGCTGACTGCGCCCTATGGTCACGATGGCGCCTATGCTCGGCTCGAGGACGTGGTACGGCACCACCTTGACCCCGAAGGCGCGTTGCGGCGCTACTCGATCGAAATGGCAGATCTGCCTGTCTTCCCCGGAGCCGATGATCAACGGCCGCTACAGGATCCGGCCTTGGTCGATGCCATCGCCGCGGCCAACGAACTGCAACCGATTGCCCTGTCAGATGCAGAGATTGACGACATCCTGAGTTTTATGGCCGCGCTGGAGGATCCCGCCGAACGGCTGGGTGTACCAGGGCGGGTGCCCAGTGGGCTGCCAGTCGACAAGTGATCAGCGCCGCAGTCGGATGATCCGGTTGGTGTCGTATGTCTCCCAGTCCGAGCGGTCTCCGCCGGGCCAGACGACACGAATGTCCACGGTCTTGGCATTGCCCAGACCGAAATGCTGCGGCCCTGCCATCCCGCTGGCATGGCCGCCGCCGATCGTGATCTCGCGGGTCTGAATTCCGGCAACGGTCCGGACTTCGACAAAGGCGCCGATGGCCTGCGAATTGACGTCGTGCAGGCCCAGGTCCACCATGATCCAGTTCCCTGTGGCGGGCTGGTTCTGATAGATTTCGGCCGGTGATCCGCGATTGACCACAACCAGGTCCAGCCAGCCGTCATTGTTCAGATCATGCAGTGCGGCGCCGCGAGATTTTGCCATCGATGCCACACCGGCCTCAGCCGCGGATTCGAAAAACTGACCGGATTCCAGCTGCAGCAACAGGCTGTTGGGGTCGTCCTGCGCCGCATCCGGCATCTGCTCGACATTGCCCTTCGCGACGAAAATGTCGTCACGCCCATCGTTGTTCACATCCGCGAATTGCGCGTGCCAACCGGTCGATGGTCGCCCGTCCGCGCCGATGTGCGGCCGGTGTGCGGTCGTGCCCTTGTCATAGGTCGCATCACGCCATGTGGGACCGCCGGCTTCGGGGTCGAAAATCTGGAATTTCTGATCTCCCATCGAGGTCAGGTAGACATCGGGATAGCCATCCCCCGTCAGATCGCGCGACGCGATGCCCATGCCCCAGATCGAGTAGGGCAACCAACCTTCTGCCTGATCATACAGGCGCGGAGTTTCTTCCATCGCCCACATCTGTTCCTGTCCGCCACGGACATAGTAGTGCCGATCGTTGCTGATCCGCAGATCCGCGCGCCCGGTCCGGCCCCAATCCGAGAACAAAGCCGACAGCGCACAGTACCCAGGTTTCAGCCGAACGGGCGGGCCATAGGTTTCACCAAGGGGGCGGTACAGCAGAGTGGGGCCGCAGGCCTCGAATGGGCCATTCGGATTGTCGCGGTCCACATAGGTTCCGAAGGCGAGAGTGGGCAGTGTCTGTCCGGGTTCCCACGTGGCCGTGAAGGCCGTGGTCCAGTGGTCATCGGGCTCAAACCCCGGCCCCGCGAATGGGCTGAACTGGCAATCGGGCCCACCTTTGAGCAACAGGTCCGGCCCAACGCGCAGAACCACAAGGTCCAGGATGGCGTCGCCGTCGATGTCCATCGGGTAGGCGCCGGTCACACCTGTCAGGGACAGCGGCTCTGGCGTGCTTGCCTGAAAGGAGATTTGCGCTCGAGAGGTGTTTCGGAACAGCTGCGATGGGTTCGCCCCACCAGCAAGGAAGAGTTCCGGCAAGCCGTCCCCGCTGCAGTCGAAAACCGCGACGCCGCCACCCACGAAATGCTCCCAACCGCCGTCGTAGACATGAGAGGGAATGTCGATCGGTTGATACCGGGGAATGGCAGGATCGGCACTGGCGGTCGTGGCGAGGGCCGCCACCAGGGCGAATTCAGCTCGCATGGGCTGCGATCTCCTGCACCTTCAGGATGGACACTTGCTCGATCCCGTAGGCCGCCGCGCCCTTGGCCCACATGAGGTCGCCCCAATGATGCACCTTGATCTCGGGCAGGGCGGTGTCGACATTCACCACTCCGTTTCGAATGCGCGCCATCACGTCGTCCGAACACAGGTGCTCAAAGCTGACCTGGGCTCCGGACAGAATGATGCAATCTGGGGCAAACAGATTGATGAGGTTGGACAGGCCCAAGCCGAACATCTGGCCCGCGCGAGCCAGAACGGAAATCGCCCGTTGGTCTCCGGCGTGCGCGCGGTCGTGAATGTCGGATACGGTTTCCAACGCGCTGCTTTGCCCGGCGACCGTCATTTCTCGGATCAATGCATAGTCGCCGACATAGGCCTCGAGGCATCCCCGTTGCCCGCATTGGCACAGCGCCCCGTCCAACTGGACCTTGGCATGCCCGAATTCGGCCCCGCAGCCATGGTTGCCCCGGAACAGCTTGCCGTCGAGAACGATGCCCAGTCCGACACCGTGTTCGATCGTGACGACAAGAAAGTTCGACAGGCCCTTGCCCAGCCCGAACAGCTGTTCGGCCTTGGCCACTAGGTTCGCATCGTTCTCGATGAAGGCCGGGCAAGGCAGGCCTTCGTCCAGAAACGCGGCGAAGTTCACATTGCGCTCGGTGATCGAAGATGACCAGTGCACGAAATTCCTTTCGGCATCGACCAATCCGGCGATGCCTATGGAAACACCTGAAAGCCCGTCGATCGTACGGTCGATCTTTGCGCAGGTCTCCTCAAGCGCAAGGCGCACAGTGCGGACGAAATCGCGCGGAGACATTCTGGCATCTTGCAAGGCGTACATGTGCGAGGTGACTTCGTTGCCTTCGAAATCGACCAGGATGACCGAGATGACCTGGCGCGCGACCTTGAGGCCTGCCACAAGATAGGAGGGCCCGTCCAGTTGCAGAAGAACCCGCGGCCGCCCGCGTTTGGCAGATTTGGAATGCGCCTCGCCTTCGGTCTCTCGGACCAGGCCGGCGGAAATCAGGTCAGCGGTTGCAGCGGTGACGGTCGCCGGGCTGGTCTGCAGGGCCGATGCGATGTCGATCCGCGAAATCGATCCCTTGGTCCGGATATGCTCCAACACCCGCAGGCGCGTGGCATTCCGTTGGTCCAGCGAGTTTTGAGAAGCCTTGCTTTTCAGCATCTTGTCTCCGCGAATCTTCTGTTGGCCTCAATCTATTGGGATTTGAGGTCCACGAACAGAGTAAATATTTTACCCGCTGAAATAAATATGATACGCAGAAATACGAGGGCCGCGAATCATGACGCGATGGCCCCATCAACGGGAGGAAATCATGAAACGAATTCTCAGCTTTTCAGCTGCTGTTGCCATGGTTGGCTCGGCTGTCTTTGCCGAGCCGGTCGTCGGTGTAAGCTGGTCCAACTTTCAGGAAGAGCGCTGGAAGACGGACGAAGCGGCAATCAAGTCTGCGCTTGAGGCCGGTGGGGCCGAATATATCTCGGCGGACGCCCAGTCGTCCTCGGCCAAGCAGCTGTCCGACATCGAAAGCTTGATCGCACAGGGTGTGGACGCTCTGATCATTCTGGCGCAGGACGCGCAGGCCATCGGTCCGGCCGTACAGGCCGCCGCGGATGAGGGCATTCCCGTCATCGCCTACGACCGCCTGATCGAGGACGATCGCGCGTTCTACCTGACCTTCGACAATGTCGAAGTGGGACGCATGCAGGCGCGCGCCGTGTACGAGGCGATGCCCAAGGGCAACTACGTCATGATCAAGGGTTCGCCTACGGATCCGAACGCGGACTTCCTGCGCGGTGGTCAGCAGGAAATCCTTCAGGCGGCGCTGGACAGCGGTGACATCGTGATCGTCGGTGAAGCCTATACTGATGGCTGGTTGCCCGCGAATGCGCAGCGGAACATGGAACAGATCCTGACCGCCAATGAAAACAAGGTCGATGCGGTTGTCGCGTCGAATGACGGGACCGCAGGTGGTGTTGTCGCGGCGCTGACTGCGCAGGGCATGGAAGGTATCCCAGTGTCGGGTCAGGATGGCGATCACGCCGCGCTGAACCGCGTGGCCTTGGGTACGCAGACCGTTTCCGTCTGGAAGGACGCACGCGAGCTGGGCAAGGCAGCCGGCGAGATTGCCGTCGCACTCAGCAGTGGCACCGACCCGTCGGAAATCGACGGAGTGGTCAGCTGGACCTCGCCGGGCGGAACGACGATGAATTCTGTCTTCCTGGCTCCGGTTCCGATCACCAAGGACAATCTGTCGGTTGTTGTGGATGCCGGATGGATCGCGCTGGAAGATCTGTGCCAGGGCGTCGAGAACGGCCCCGCACCCTGCAACTAAACTCCAAAGTCCCCGGCCTGCATGGGCGGGCCGGGGACCCTTGCTGAATTTGAAAGATCGGAAATGACCGAAACTTCGTCTCAGCCGATACCTCAGAAAACCAAGCCAAGCCTATTCCAACAGCTGGAACTGGACATGCGGCTTTTGGGCATGATCGGCGCATTCGTGATCCTGTGCATCGGGTTCAATATCGTCACTGACGGACGGTTCCTGACGCCCCGCAACCTCTTCAACCTGTCGATCCAATCGGTTTCGGTGGCGATCATGGCCTGCGGTATGGTGTTCATCATCGTAACCCGTCACATCGACCTGTCCGTTGGCGCTTTGCTGGCGACCACCTCGGCGGTGATGGCCATGACGCAGACCGAGTTGTTGCCGCGCGTGTTGGGGATGGGTCTGGACCATCCCGCCACCTGGATCATCACCATTCTGGTCGGTCTTGCCATCGGAACGCTGGTCGGAGCGTTTCATGGCTGGATGGTCGGCTACCTGACAATTCCGGCGTTCATCGTGACTTTGGGTGGCTTTCTGGTCTGGCGCAACGTCGCCTGGTATCTGACAAGCGGGCAGACAATCGGGCCGCTGGACAGCAATTTCCTGATGTTCGGGGGAACGAACGGAACCTTGGGAACAACGGCAAGCTGGCTGTTCGGGTTGTTTGCGGCGGCCATTGCGATCTGGGCGCTGTGGGGCAGCCGCCGGGCCAAGGCGGCGCATGGCTTCCCGGTCAAACCCGTCTGGGCCGAGGCAACGCTCGCCGGGATCATTGCCGCAAGCATCCTGGGATATGTGTACATCCTGAACAGCTATGCCATTCCGACCCGCCGGTTGCAGCGTATGTTCGAAGCCCGCGGCGAGACGATGCCCGAGGGCCTGATCGTCGGATACGGCATCCCGATCTCGGTCCTGATCCTGATCATTGTCGCCGTGACCCTGACGGTCGTGGCCCGCAAAACCCGTTTTGGGCGCTATATCTTCGCGACCGGCGGCAACCCGGATGCCGCCGAGCTGTCGGGTATCAATACCCGCCTGCTGACCGTCAAGATCTTTGCGTTGATGGGTTTCCTGTGCGCGGTTTCGGCAGTGGTCGCCTCGGCGCGGCTGGCCAACCATTCCAATGACATCGGAACACTGGACGAACTGCGAGTGATTGCGGCTGCGGTCATTGGCGGAACCGCCCTGTCTGGCGGCATCGGCACCATCTATGGCGCGATTCTTGGTGCGTTGATAATGCAGGCGCTGCAGTCGGGCATGGCCATGGTCGGCGTGGATGCGCCGTTCCAGAACATCGTCGTCGGCAGCGTGCTGGTTCTGGCCGTCTATATCGACATCGTCTATCGCAAGCGATTGGGTGGAAAATGACGCAAGCGCAGGAAACTCAGAAAACGCCGCCGGCATCCGGTCGCGGTTCCGGGCAACCACCTCTGGTCGAGATGCGAGACATTTCGATCTCGTTCGGCGGGATCAAGGCCGTCGACCAGGTCTCGGTCGACCTGTATCCCGGCGAGGTGGTGGGATTGCTGGGGCACAACGGGGCTGGCAAATCGACGCTGATCAAGGTCCTGTCCGGAGCCTATCAGATGGACCACGGGCAGATCCTGATCGATGGCAAGCCGGTCGAGATCAACAATCCGCGCAACGCGCGGGCCAACAATATCGAGACAATCTACCAGACCTTGGCCCTGGCCGACAATCTGGACGCCACCTCGAACCTGTTCCTGGGACGCGAAATGACTACGCCTTTCGGTCTGGTCAACGACGCGGCGATGGAGGCCGAATGCCGTAAGATCATGGCGCAGCTGAACCCCAACTTTCAGAAGTTCAACGATCCGGTTTCGGCTCTGTCCGGTGGCCAGAGACAGTCGGTGGCCATCGCGCGGGCTGTCTATTTCAACGCCCGCATCCTGATCATGGACGAACCGACGGCCGCCTTGGGCCCGCACGAGACGCAGATGGTTGCCGATCTGATTCACCAGCTCAAGGCGCAGGGGATCGGAATTTTCCTGATCGACCATGATGTCCATGCGGTCATGGATTTGTGTGATCGGGCCTCGGTCATGAAGAACGGCAAGCTGGTCGGCACGGTCGATATCGCGGACGTGACCGACGACGATCTGCTGTCGATGATCATTCTGGGCAAGCAGCCCGGGCAAAACTCGGAATAGGGGGCAGGTATGACAAGCGGTTTCTTCGAGGGTATCGAAAAGGTCCGGTACGAAGGCGTAGACAGTCGGAACCCGCTGGCGTTCCGTCACTATGACCCGGACGAAGTGGTGTTGGGCAAGCGCATGGAGGACCATCTGCGCTTTGCCGTCGCCTGGTGGCACTCTTTCGCATGGGAGGGCGGAGACCCGTTCGGTGGTCCGACCCTTGTCCGCCCGTGGCACCCGCAAGACGACATGGGACGCGCCCGGATGAAGGCCGATGTCGCCTTTGAGATGTTTGAAATACTGGGACAGCCCTATTTCTGCTGGCACGACGCGGATATTCGCCCCGAACAGGGCAGCTTTGCCGAAAACCTGCGCACGCTCGAGGAAATCACCGACTATATCGGTGAAAAGATGCAGGCGTCGGGAACCAAGCTGCTTTGGGGGACCGCCAACATGTTCAGCCATCGCCGCTGGATGGGGGGTGCCAGCACGAACCCTGATCCGGACGTCTTTGCCTTTGCCGCAGCAACCGTGAAATCCTGTATGGATGCGACCCACAAGCTGGGCGGCGAGAACTATGTGTTGTGGGGCGGGCGCGAAGGCTACGAGACGTTGCTGAACACCGATCTGGGGCTGGAACTGGACCATATGGGACGGTTCCTGAACATGGTGGTCGACTACAAGCACAAGATCGGGTTCAAGGGCACCATCCTGGTCGAGCCGAAGCCACAGGAACCCTCCAAGCACCAGTACGACTACGACGCCGCAACCTGCATCGGGTTTCTCAGGAAATACGGGCTGGAAGACGAAGTGAAGCTGAACCTGGAACAGGGCCACGCGATCCTGGCTGGCCACAGCTTTGAACATGAGATCGCCGTGGCGGCGGCCGAGGGTATGCTGGGTTCGATCGACATGAACCGGAACGATTATCAATCTGGATGGGACACCGACCAGTTTCCCAACAACGTGCCCGAAGTCGCGTTGGCCTACTACTACATCCTCAAGGCCGGAGGGTTTTCGACCGGGGGCACGAATTTCGACGCCAAGATCCGCCGCCAGTCGATCGACCCCGAGGATCTTGTCGCGGCGCATGTGGGCGGCATGGACGTCTGTGCCCGCGGGTTGAAGGCCGCCGCCGCGATGATCGAGGATGGCGGGCTTGATGCCGCGTTGACCGACAGATACTCCGGATGGGGCAGCCCGGAGGCGCAATCCATGCTTGCCTCATCGCTGGATGAAATCGCGGCTCGAGTGTTGGCCGAAGGTATCAATCCCGAGCCTCGATCCGGAAGGCAGGAGCGCTTGGAGAACTACGTCAACAGGTTTGTCTGACGGCTAAAGGTTCAACGGTTCCGCGCCCGGAAGCCTAAGACTGGTTCGGTTTAATCAGCCGGTATTCATGACTTAAGACCGACTGTGCACCACCGGGCCATATTCGAATGCGTGTTGTGGGCGCCGGTCCTCCGCGGCGGGTGCCCCCGATCGACCCGCGTGCCTTCTGGCTTCAATCAGATGCCGGGACTACCAGCCCAAGTTCTTTGTCCGATGCCGTCCCGGCATATTTGTCCCGCGGTGGCATTGGCCTCGACTTCCAATGTGGCTCGAACGCAAAGCTCGACACTTTGCGGCCGCCCACCAACGCTCCGTTTCCGGCACCCAATGCATAGTCGTAGTAGAGTTTCACGATTTCTTCTTGTGTCACCTGCCCCGTGGCCTCATGCGCCATGCAGGCGGCTTTCCAGTTTCGGACTCTGTCGTACTCGCCGTTCTGCGGGAGTTCAAAATCTTCGTAGTATTCCAGAAACCAGAACCGTTGGAACATCGGTGTAAATACCGCCTCGGCCAACCCGAACTGATCGAACAGAAAAACACCGTTCGGGTTGTGGGTCAGAAGAAAGTCATTGAGGTCACGATATAGCGCGAGCAGTTTTTCGTTGTGGGCGTCTTTCTGCGCGGGGTCCTGGTTCATCACATAGACGTAGCCGGTCATCGTGAAGGCGCCCTCTTTGGCAATCAGCATCGACTCGACCGCATGCTCGGCCGGGTCGCTGCGCCGCAGCTTTGGCCCTTCGAGCATTTCATCGAGATAGCGCAGGATCACGAGGCTTTCCTTGATGATCTGCCCGTCCGGAGTCTCGAGAACCGGCAGAGCGGTCGTTCCGCGCGTTTTCTTCAGCAGCTCTGGATCGCGGGGTTTGGTGATGTCCACGACGCGGAACTCCACCCGGTCCCTCATCCCCCGCAACGCCAGCAGAATTTCAAGCCGCTGTGAAAAGGGACACACAGGAATATGATAGACGATGTGCTGGGTCATGACGTTCAATCCAATGGAGGGCCAGTAAATGACAGGTTGTACTTGGCGGCTACGGCCTCGATGTCCGGCATGTCTTCCGGAATTTTGTACTGGGCCGTTGCCATGGCGTGGAAAAAGCCCTCGAAACCTCCCGGTGTGAGAATGACAAGGTGACGGCTGGGCTCATCACCGATGACCTTGAACGTGTGTTCTTTTCCGCGGGGTATGAAGATGCTTTCGCCCGGGCCGACACGCGTTTCGACACCTTCGACCCAGACTTTGCAGACACCGGTCAAAATCACGAAGACTTCGTCTTCTGCCTGATGGATGTGCCGTGGCGGACCGCTTCCGACCGGCGAAAGGCTGTCTACAATCGACATGGCGCCCCCGGTTTCAGCGGGGTCCAGAATTGTTTTGTAACGAACGCCCTGCCATTCGAGCGTGGCGTCATCAACCAGATGATCATGCATCGCTTCTGTCCTTTGATCCGACATGAAACGAAAGCGCTTTCGGTACCTTACTTGTAGGCGCAAAAAACGGTATCAATCTAACGAAAGTTCATAATACACGGTATTACCAACATGAATTTCGCAACGCTTGATCTGAACCTGCTCCGTGTTCTTGATGCGATTCTGACGGCGGGGTCCACCACCAAGGCAGGGGAAAGACTTGGGGTCTCGCAATCCGCAGTGTCGAATGCGTTGAACCGCCTGCGGCACGCCTTGGGTGACGATCTGTTTGTGCGGCGGGGAAATCAGCTTGTCCCAACGGATTTTGCGGTTTCGATCAAGGACGGGCTGCGTGAGGAACTCAATCGACTTGAAAGTCTACTGAGCCACAATGACGATTTCGACCCCAGGCAGGCATCCGAAACTTTCAAGATCGCGGCCAGCGACTTTTTCGCCGAGCTGCTGATGCCCGGTCTTGGGGGTGTTCTGAACCGCAAGGCTCCGAAGATGGTCGCGCAATTGGTGGATCTTGTTCCCGAGAACTATGTCGAGAGTCTTGAGCGCTACAATGCTGATCTCGCGTTGATCCCGGATACAGATGCACCGGATTGGATCAGCCGAGAGGTGCTGTTCCGGTCGTCCTTCATGGTCGTCGGCCGCGTTGACAACCCATTCCTTGCACAGATCGAAGACGGCACCGAACTTCCGGTGGAAACGTTCTGCGCCTTGTCGCATGTGCTGTTTTCACCCGAGGGTAAACTGGCGGCGATGGGTGATGCGGCTCTGGCGAAAGTTGGTCGGAAAAGGCACGTCGCGATGACCCTTCCGGTGTTTTCAGGGGTGTGCCGAGTGGTCAGTGCAAGCGATCTTGTGGCCTTGGTGCCTTCTCAGCTGGCCAGGAAGTTGGCGCCGGAGTTCGGCCTGAAGGTACTTGCCCCGCCGTTCGAAATCGAACCCGTCAACATCATAGCTATCTGGCACAGACGATCGGATGCAAATCCGATGGCAAAATGGATGCGGCAACAAGTGTTCGATCTGTTGAAGCCGCTGGACACCAGGTAGCCGGACAAGCGCGGGTTGAGTTTCTATTTGCTGACGATTTCCACGGTATAGGCGCGCCGGGCCGAGGCCGGCGGCGGCGGGAAGGGCGCGGCGGCCCGGACCTGCGCCAGTGCGACCTGATCCAGCCGGGCCGAACCCGAGCTGCGGGCGACGCTGACCGACGCCAGCGCACCGTTGTCGGCGATACGAAGGGCCACCAGAACCGAGCCTTGGATATTCACGCTTTTTCGACGGGCGCGCAAAATCTTGCGCTTGACCAGACCGGCATAGGTGCTGGCCTCGGCATTTCCCTGTTCCTGCGCGGCGCGGTTCGTCCGTTTCGCCGAGGCCGCCCCGGTCGCCGCCTTGCCGGTGGCGCTGCCCTTTTTGCGGCTGTCCGCGGCATTCCCGGTCGGGGTGGGTGGTTTTGGAGGCCGGGCCTGCTGCGGCTGGGGTTTTTGCAAGGTCGGTGTATGGGCGTTCTGCCGCTGGGCCGGGGCCTGCGCCTGCACCCTGGTGGCCGGCTGCGCGCGCGCACGGTCCGCCGGGGCCTCTGGCGCGGTCTGTGCTGGGGCAACGGGTGACTGCTGCGCGGCCGCCGGGGGCGGGGCTACGGTTCCGGCCGCGTAATCCCGGAACGAGGACCCCAGCGCCGCAGGGGCAACCGCGCCACCGCCTTCGATGAGAACCGCTTCGTCCGTGTCGAATTCGAACAGGGCGGCGGCGTGGGTCGCGGCGGCCAGCACGACCAGCACGGCGGCCATGATGCGGGATTGCGGGATCATGGCAGGCCCCGTTCGGTCACGACGAAGACCCGGTTGGCGCCCAAGGTACGCAGGGCGTCGCTGATCTGTTTCAGCCGCACCGCCGGCAAGGCCCGGTCGGGCACCAGCCGCACGGCGTCCAATGGCAGGTCGATCGTTGCGCGCTCGACATAGGCCGCTACGTCGGTCAGCTCGGCCCCGCGATATTCCAGCACGCCGTCGGCGCGGATGACCAGCGCATCCGGCGGCTCGCGCCCTTCAAGATCCGCCGTCCGCACCAGTTGCACCGACTGGCCCAGAGGCGGCGCCAGCGTGCCTGCGATCATGAAGAAGACCAGCATCAGAAAGACCACGTTGATCAGGGCGATCGTCGGCTCGCGGCCGGGTTTCGTTTTGGGGGTCAGGCGGATCATCCGATGACCTGCGTGCTGAGCCGGGACACGGGCGCAAGGGCGGTCAGCAAGTCGATCAACTGCTGCGAGGTCGCCCCGCCGCCCAGGCTGATCAAGGCCAGCTCGTCGGTCCGGCCGTCGAACCGGGCGGCGACCGCTTCGGGCGCGACTTCGGTGCCGTCTATCAGGATGCGGTCGCGTTCCAGCTTGATGAACCGGATGGGCCGCTGGGCCTGCGCCCCGCCCGCCGCGGCGGTGGTCAGCTCGATCTCGGCGTATTTCGAAAAGGTCGAGGTGAGCATGAAGAACAGCAGCAGCAGAAAGATGACATCGATCAGGGACGTCATCGAAAGGTGCCGGCGCCGCCTTTTGCGGGTTTCAAGCGCCATGGGCCAGCACCTCGGAGGACGGGATGGCCGGGCGTGACGCGGCGGCGTGGCCGGGGGCAAACACCGTGCGCAGGGCGCGGTTGGCAAAGACCCGTTCGCGGGTCATCCGCGCTTCGAACCAAGTCAGGACCAGCGCGGTGGGCATGGCCACGGCCAGCCCCGCGGCGGTCGTCATCAACGCAACCCAGATGCCGCCGGCCAGCAGCGCCGGATCCACCGCGTTGCCGGCCGCCTGAAGAGTGCGGAAGGCCTCGATCATGCCCAGCACGGTGCCGAACAGCCCCAGCAGCGGCGCAAGCTGCGAGACCATGTCCAGCACGTTCAGCCCGCGTTCCAGCCCGGCAAAACGCGCCTCCGCCTCGGCATCGGCGCGGTCCATCAGTTCCGGGCCGTGCCCGTCCAGCGCCATGGCGACCACCGGCGCCAGATAGCTGCGGCTTCGGTCCAGATGCGCGCGCGCGGTGGCCCGGTCGTTGCGGTCCCAGGCTTCGATGGCCTGCGATAGCTCGACATGCCGCCCGACCCCGGCGGCCTTGTACTGCCACAGCTTGTAGAGGATCAGCGCCATGGTCGCGACCGAGGTTGCAATCAGCACGGCCACGACCGGGCCGCCCAGGTCCAGAATTGCGGTCAGTCTTTGCAGAAACGCATCCATCGGGTCATCCAATCAATTCGGTTTCAAGGCGGCTGCGCAGCGTCAGGCCGGATAGGCAGGCATCGGTCAGATCGCCGGGATAGGCGCAGTCCTGCACCCCGTTGATCAGGATCCGGCTGATCTGATTGCAGGCCAGGCCGGCGAATTTGAACTGGCGTACGCGGGGCCGCCCGGCGGGCAGGTCCTGGAAATCCAGCAGCGTCAGCAGGGCCACTTCGCCTTGCGCGCCGAACAGCACCGTTTCATAGACGGCGCCGCCGATATCGGCGGGGTGGGCGTTTTCGACCACGAAGCTCAGCAGGCAGCCCTGATCCTGGTCCACGGCCGAGCTGAGCTCGATCGTGACGCCGCCCGCGCCCTGGGTGCCCGCGGCACTGGGCAACCCCGCCCCCGCGATGGGGGGCAGGGCCAGCAGGACCGCCCGAACAAGGTGATGCACGGCTTTTGTCATGACGGGTCCTTTCCGTGAGGGGTTCAGAAGGTCTTGGCCACGGTCAGCTTGAAATTCCGGCCCGGCGAAATGCGGGTCGACAGGTTCGGCTGATAGGCCTTGTCAAAGATGTTCTCGATCCCGGCGCGCAGTTCGAAGCCTGCCAGCGCGCCCTCTTGCGGCAGATAGGTCGCGCGCAGGGTGTTCACCCCGTAGCCGCCCACCGGACCGCCCGAGGAATCGAGCCCCGACCTGGCGCCGAAGATCTCCCAGCTGACATCCAGGGTTTCGCCGAACCGCTTGCCCAGGGTGATCCGCGCCGAATCCGTGGGTTCGTTGCGCCACGGCGATCCGATGCCCGCCGCGCTGAATTCGGTGGCGCTGACGATGTTGGCGTTGAAATCGACGTAGAAGCCCGTGGCATGGGCATAGGACGCCTCGATCTCGACGCCCTCGGTTTCGACCTTGGACAGGGGCAGGGACGGGGTGCCCGACACGTACGAGGTGATGTCCCACAGATCGGTGCTGTAGAGATTGACCTTGGCCCGCACAACGTCGCCGGCGGCGAAGATGTCGCCGCGGTCATAGGAAAAGCCGGCCTCCCAGGTGCGGGATTTCTCGGGCTGGGTCATGTAGAGCGGTGTGCCCAGATCGTCGATGATCGGCAGGCTTTCGGTATAGGCCCCGCCCGCGAACACAGCGAAGCCGCTGGCGAATTCGTATCGGGCCGACAGGCCGCCCATCAGCGCGTCGTTGTCATAGCTGGCGTTGAAGGGCGCGGCCGCGTCGCCGTTGCCCTTGATGTCCTGCGTTTCGTACCGCAGCGCGGGCGTGACCGTCAGCCGGTCGCCGAACTGGATGTCGTCAACGGCAAACAGCGCGACGCGACGGTCGGTGCCACCCGGCGCCGATGGGGCATCCAGCCGCTCGCGGTCGATGAATTCCACCCCGAACCGCAGATCATGCGACGCGGCCCCGGTCTGGAAATACGCGCTGTTCTTGATCGTCAGCTTGGTGGTTTCGTAATTGTGCGTGGCATCGGCCAGCGCTTGGATGCCGGGGAAGAAGGGCGTTCCCTCCAGGCTGGACGAGCCGGGCACATAGCTGCTGTCGATGGACTGCTCGGAATAGCTGAGATTGACGTCCAGATCGACCAGATCGTTACCGGCCGGCCGGTACTGGTAACGCAGAACGGCGATCCGGGTTTCGATGTCGCGGTCCACGTTGCCGAACGCATCCGCCGTCGTGCCGAAGGAATCATAGGGCACGTCGCGCTCTTCCGAGGTGGACTGGTTCCAGGACGCGGTGATCGAATGTTCAAGGTTGTCGCCAAAGCTGTATTTCCCCTTGGCCAGCAGCGAAGGCAGGGTGAAGGCGCTGTTGCCGATCGAGTCGCCGTTGCCGTCCTTCTGATCGTCCTGGTCGCGATAGGTGTAGTTGAATAGGAATTCGGTCTGCCGGTTGGGTTGCCACGCCAGGATCGACGACGAGGCAAAGCCGCTGCCGTTGGAATACCCCTCGAGCGTCTGGCGGAAGCGGAACCCCGGTTCGCCACCGGTAAAGTCGGACGCGTCCTTGGTTTCCAGCTGAACCACGCCGCCGACGACGCCCGAGCCGTATTCGAAGGACCCCACCGTGCCGCGGATGACCGAGACGCTTTTGTACAGCTGCGGATCGGTGAACAGCTGGTTGCCGATCCGGTACAGCTCTTCCGCGCCGGTGGTCGCGCCGTCGACAAGGATCAGAACCTTCTGGTCGGTGCCGAAGGTGCCGTTGGCCCCGTATCCGCGGATATTGATGCCCGATCCTTGCGGGGTCGAGCCGTTCACCAGGGTGACGCCGGGAACCGAATCGATCAGTTCGGCCACCGTGTTGGCCTGACGGTCATCGATCTCTTCCTGGTCGATATTCGTGACCGGAACCGCGGTGGCGGTCTGGATCTCGCGTTTGCTTTCGCCCAGTTCCAGGGTCCCGAGGAACCCGTCATCCTGTTCCTGCGCCCAAACCATGGACGCCGTCAAACCAAGGCAAGAGGCCGTCTCAAGCAGGCCTGCAATATGAGTACGCGCACGCATTTCTGTCCCTTCGAAACAAGTGTGAGGACCGGAGATGCTTGCAGTTCGCTGGCGCTGGTCAGTTTTTTTTCTGTTTTTTGGAATCGCCTGTTCGCGGCGACTTGTGCTCGTTAATAAAGGTGACTAAAACAGTCAACATAATTTCGTGCCTGTAATTTCGGCACTGCCAGCAGGGCGCTGTTTGCGATCGGCACCCGGGCCAGCATCCCTTGGAACAACGAAGAAGACGGGAAACCCGCTATGGAACAGGTGCTTATGGCTCCTCAGGATATTCGTGCTGCCTATGCGCAGAAGACAGGCCAGCGAGACCGCGATTTCGCGGAAACGCTGGGGTTGAGCGAGGGCCAGCTGGTCGCGGCCTTTGCCGGGCAGGGCGTAACGCGGCTGAACCCCGGCCTTGACGGGCTGTTCGGCCAGTTGGCTGGTTTGGGCGAGGTCATGGCGCTGACGCGCAACCCGTCCTGCGTGATCGAAAAGATCGGGCGGTACGACAATTACCACAGCGGCCAGCATGCCGCGATGGTGCTGACCGAAGAGATCGACCTGCGCATGTTCCCCGCGCAATGGCACCATGTCTTTGCCGTCGAGCGGGAAACCGAGGCCGGTCTGCGCCGCTCGATCCAGGTGTTCGATGCTGCCGGGGACGCGGTTCACAAGATCATCCTGCGCGATGGCTCGGACCTGGGCCACTGGGACAGCTTGGTTCGGACACTGGCCGCCGAGGATCAAGGCCAGACGATGACGGTCGCGCCGCGCAAACCGGCCGAAGCGCCCAAGGCCAATGCCGACAAGGCCGACGCCCTGCGCCGCGAATGGGCAAAGATGACGGACACGCACCAGTTCCTGCGCCTGACCTCCAAGCTTAGGATGAGCCGGCTGGGCGCCTATCGCATCGCGGGCGAACCGCTGGCCCGCGCGGTTGATCCCGCGGCGGTCACCGACCTGTTCGAACAGGTGCGGGACCGGCACATCGAGGTGATGATCTTCGTCGGCAACCGCGGCTGCATCGAGATCCACGGCGGCCCGGTGCAAAATCTTCAGCAGATGGGGCCGTGGTTCAACGTGCTGGATCCGGGCTTCAACCTGCATCTGCGCAGCGATCACATCGCCGAGGTCTGGGCCGTCGACAAGCCGACCCAGCGCGGCCCGGCGATCTCAGTCGAGGCTTTCGACGCGGACGGCGCCCTGATATTGCAGATCTTCGGGCGCCGCACCGGCGAGGCCGATCATCGCCCCGCCTGGGATGCGCTGGTGGCCGCGCTGCCCGGCCCGGCCGACACCGGAGCGGCATGATGCGGGGCCTGGTGACACTCTGCGCGGCATTGCTGGTTTCGGCGGCGGCCGCGCAGGCCGAGAGCAACCGCGTGATCGCCATCGGCAGTTCGCTGACTGAGATCGTCCATGCCCTGGGCCAGCAGCACCGGCTGGTCGGCCGTGACCGCAGTTCGACCTGGCCGCCCGAGGCGGCGGATCTGCCCGATGTCGGGTATCGCCGGGCCCTGTCGCCCGAGGGCGTGCTGTCGGTTGCCCCCGACATGATCCTTGCGCTCGAAGGGTCGGGACCGCCCGAGGCCATCGCGGTGCTGCGAGAGGCCGGCGTGGATTACGTCACCATTGCCGACGAATTCTCGCGCGATGGCGTCATCGACAAGATCCGCGCCGTGGGGGCCGCGCTGGGGGTCGAGGCCGAAGCCGAAGCCCTGGCGGCCGAAACCGCGCGCCGGCTGGACCGGGCGCTGGCCGAGGCGTCCGCCGCGCAGGATGCGCCGGTGAAGGTGCTGTTCCTGCTTTCGGCTCGGGGCGGCGAATTTGTCGTCGGCGGGGCCGAGACCCAGGCCGATACCATCATCCGCATGGCCCGAGGCAAAAACGCGGCCGCCGATGTGACGGGTTTCAAGACGATGACGCCCGAAGCCATGGCCGCCACCGCGCCGGACGTGATCCTGATGATGGAGCGTCAGGGCGGGCCGATCCTCTCGGAGGAAGAGCTGTTCGCGCTGCCCGCGGTCCGGCTGACCCCGGCGGGGCGGAACCGGGCGCTGATCCGGATGCCCGGCGCCTATCTGCTGGGCTTCGGCCCGCGCACCGCCGACGCGGTCATGGATCTGTCGGCCGCATTGCGGGGCGTCAGGGGCTCATGACACTGGCACTGGACAACGGCGCGCCCCCGTCCGCCGCGGCCCGCAGGTCGCGGGCGGCATGGGTGACCCTGGCCCTGGTCGGCCTTCTGGCCGTGACCAGCGTGGCCAGCATCTCGGTCGGCGCGTCCGGGGCCTCGTTGAAGACGGCCGTGTCAGATCTGCTGCATGGCCGGGGCCTGTCGGATCTGAACCGGATCGTGCTGTGGGACATTCGCCTGCCGCGGCTGGCGATGGGCATCCTGGTCGGGGCGGCGCTGGCGGTGTCGGGCGTGGTGATGCAGGGGCTGTTCCGCAACCCGCTGGCGGATCCGGGCATCGTCGGCGTCAGCGCGGGGGCGGGGCTGGGCGCGATCACCGCCATCGTCTTCGGCAACCTTCTGCCCGCCGCCGTTCTGGCCTGGGTCGGCAGTGGCCTGGTCGCGGTTGCCGCCTTCCTGGGCGGCTGGGCGTCGGTCCTGATCCTCTATCGCGTTTCGACGCGTCAGGGGCAGACCTCGGTCGCCACGATGCTGCTGGCCGGCATCGCCCTGGCGGCCCTGTCGGGCGCGGTGTCGGGGGTCATGGTGTACATCGCCGGCGATCAGCAGCTGCGCGATCTGACCTTCTGGGGCATGGGCTCGCTGGCCGGCGCGACCTGGACCAAGGTCGCCACCGCCGCGCCCTTGATCCTGGCGTCGATCCTGTGCGCGCAGCGTCTGGCCCGCGCCCTGAACGGCCTGGCCATGGGCGAAGCGGTGGCGCATCACATCGGCATTCCGGTCCAACGCAGCAAGAACATCGCGATCCTGACGGTGGCCGCCGCCACCGGCGCGGCCGTGGCCGTGTCGGGCGGGATCGGGTTCATCGGCATCGTCGTGCCGCATCTGCTGCGGCTGGGCACCGGCCCCGATCACCACCGGCTGCTGGTGAATGCAGCCTTGCTGGGCGCCGCCCTGCTGCTGGCCGCCGACATGATCAGCCGGGTGATCGTGGCCCCAGCCGAGCTGCCGATCGGCATCGTCACGGCCATTCTGGGCGCGCCGGTGTTCTTCTGGATCCTGCTGCGCCGCCACGGATCGATGGGAATGTGAATGATGAAAGCTGAAAATGTCAGCGTCCGCATCGGGCGCAAGCAGATCCTGCGCGATGTGGATTTCCTGGCCGAACCCGGACAGGTCACCGCGATCATCGGGCCCAACGGCTCGGGCAAATCCACCTTGCTCGGGGCGCTGTCGGGCGACATCCCGTACACCGGCCGGATCACCCTGAACGGCCTCGACATCGCGGCCCTGCAGCCCTGGGAACTGGCGGAGGTGCGGGGCGTTCTTCCGCAATCCTCGGCGGTCGCCTTTCCCTTCACCGCGCTGGAAGTCGTACGGCTGGGCCTGCCCGGTGGCCTGGCCGACGGTGACGACACACTGCCGTCGCGCGCCCTGGCGCATGTGGATCTTGCGGGGTTCGAGCCGCGCTCGTACCAGAACCTGTCCGGCGGTGAGCAGCAACGCGTGCAGTTTGCGCGCGTTCTGACCCAGGTCTGGAGCTCGGTGCGGCGCGACAGGCCGCGCTGGCTGTTGCTGGACGAACCCGTCGCCAGCCTGGACATCGCGCATCAGTTCACGGTTCTGCGCATCGCGCGCGAATTCGCCGATCAGGGCGGGGGCGTCGTGGTCGTGATGCATGACTTGAACCTGAGCGCGTTGTTTGCCGACAAGGTCTGCGTTCTGTCGAACGGAGAGGTCTGGCGCACCGGGGCGGTTTCGGACGTCATGACCGACGAGGTGATGCGGCAGGTCTATGGCATCGATCTGCCGGTCAGCACGCTGCCGGCAACTGACGTTCCGTTTGTCTTGCCGCAGGCTCTGGTTTGAGGCCCAATCCCCACTGAACCAAACTGCATTGCAGCCAAATTTCATGCTGCAGGCGTACCAATCCAACGTACGGTCCCACGGGCTTCACCCCGACGCGTGGGACCGTTATTCGGAATTTAGCGAAACCATTTTGCGAGAATTTCGAAACCGTGACCCCGGTTCGAAGTTGCGCTTGATGGGTCAAACGGCAGGTGCTTCACTTTTTTCAGTGCGGGGCGTGTTCACATGCGAAACGCGCTCAATACACCCGAGACGCTGACCCGATCTCGACGATCAGGCCCGTCTGCCTGGTCGCTTTCGATCAACGAGAATCAGCGCCGAAGACGACCAACATGGAGAGATGCAACATGAACAAACTTGCTACGTTACTGGGGGGCGCATCGATGGCGGTCGCTGCCCCGGTTTTTGCTGCCGATATCGTGATCGGTGTGCCGAACTGGGCGTCGGTGAACGCCACCGCGCACATTCTTGAAGTCGTTATCGAAGAAAACCTTGGCCTTGATGTCGAATTGCAGAACGGCACCAACCCCATCGTCTTTGAAGCGATGGATTCCGGCGCGATGCACGTCCATCCGGAAGTCTGGATGCCGAACCAGCAGAACCTGCACGACACCTATGTCAAGCAGAACGGCACAGTCGTGATGAACGAGAACCCGGTTCAGGCCGAGCAGGGTATGTGCGTTCCGACCTACATTGCCGAGGAATATGACATCAAATCCATCGACGACCTGAGCGATCCGGACAAGATGGCCATCTTCGACACTGACGGAAACGGCACCCCGGAGGTCTGGATCGGCGCACCCGGCTGGGCGTCGACCGTGGTCGAGAAGATCCGCGCCAAGTCCTATGGCTATGACCAGATCTTCGAACTGACCGAGTACGAAGAAACCATCGCCTATGCCAACCTGGCAAACGCGACCAAGGCCGGCGATCCGTGGATCGGGTTCTGCTACAGCCCGCACTACATCTTCGTGACCCAGGATCTGACCGTTCTGGAAGAGCCGCCGCATGATCCGGCCACCTGGACGATCGTTCAGCCGACCGATGACCCGGACTGGCTGGACAAGTCCGAGGCCTCGACCGCGTGGAACGGGGCAACTCTACACCTGCACTACGCCAAAGAGCTTGAGGAAAATCACCCCGAGGTCGCGGCCCTGTTCCGCAACTACCAGATGCAGGGTGATGATCTGAGCGCGATGGGCAAGGCGCTGGCCGTGGACAACATAGAAGCAGCCGATTTCGCCCGCCAGTGGGTGGCTGAAAACGAAGACACCGTTATCGGCTGGCTGACGAACTAAATCACAAACGCATGGGGCCGTCGCGACTGATCGCGGCGGCCCTTTGCCTGTTTGCCGGGATGCAACCCCGTAGATGAGGGGCAAATGGACGAACCTGTCGTAAAACTAGAAAATGTCTGGAAAATTTTCGGCGCACGGGCCGAAGAAGCCATGGCTGCGGTCCGGAATGAAGGTATTGGAAAACCTGAAGTTCTTGAAAGATTTAATTGCGTGGTCGGCGTTCAAGGCGCCACGTTCGAAGTGCCGCGCGGCGAGATTTTTTGCATCATGGGCCTGTCGGGTTCAGGCAAGTCGACTCTTGTGCGCCATGTCAATCGCCTGATCGAGCCCACGGCCGGAAAGATCGAGATCATGGGGCAGGACGTGTCCAAGATCTCCGAGTCCGAACTGCGCCGCATTCGCGCCCAGCAGATCGGGATGGTGTTCCAGCACATGGCGCTGATGCCGCACCGTTCGGTGCGCGACAACGTGGCCTATCCGCTCGAGATCCGCAAAGTCTCGAAGTCCAAGCGCTGGGCGGTCTCCGATCACGCGCTGGGCCTGGTGGACCTGACCGGTTACGAGGACCGGCTGCCCAAGGAGCTGTCGGGGGGGATGCAGCAGCGCGTGGGCATTGCGCGGGCGCTGGCCTCGGACCCGGAAATCCTGTTGATGGATGAACCATTCTCGGCACTGGACCCGCTGATCCGGCTGCAATTGCAGGATCAGTTCAAGGCGCTGGTTGCGCAGCTGAAAAAAACCACGCTGTTCATCACACATGACCTGGACGAGGCCATTCGCATCGGCCACCGCATCGCCATCATGAAGGACGGTGTGATCGTCCAGATCGGCACGCCCGAGGACATCGTGATGAACCCGGCCGACGACTACGTGCGCGAGTTCGTGCAGGGCATATCCAAACTCAAACTGGTCAAGGCGCATTCGATCATGGAGCCGCTGGACAGTTATTCCGGCCCGCTGGATGGCGCGCCGCGTGCCGATGAGGGCGCAGACCTCGACCAGCTGATCGACCTGGCCGTGAACACCGAGCTTCCGGTGGTGATCACCGATGGCGGTCAGGATGTCGGCGTCGTGACCAAACCACGCCTGTTGCGCGGAATTCAGGGGGGCAAAAATGACTGATGCAACCACGGAATTGAAAGTCACGGCCGCCTCCGACATCGAGGTGGACCGCGAGGCGCTGGATCGGTCGATCCACGAATTCGCCGGCCCCAACGGTGACTACTACGTCAACGCCTTTCATAAGATCCACGACGCGACCAGTCCGATCCCGAATACGTTCAACCTGTGGGCGGCGGTGCTGGGGCCGTTCTGGTCCGCCTCGCGGGCGATCTGGGGAATGTTCTGGACCTTCCTGATCCTTGAGATCATCGCCTGGGTGCAGATCGGTCGCGGTGCCTGGGGTAACCCGGGGGCCGATCTGGCCGAACGCGCGGCCCGTCAGCAGGAACGCGCAAATGAGCTGCTGGCCCGCGCGGCGGATGCAACCGAGAAGGCAGACATAGACCGGTTCAACAAACTGGCCGCGAATATCCAGAAAGCGGCTGACAGCAGCCTTGAGAAAGCGCAGCTGGCACAGTCCGAAGCCCTGGGGATCATGGTCACCGGGCTTCTGATGCTGCTGGTTTTCAAGCTGGTTCAGGGGTTCTACGCTGACCGGGTGTACGAAAAACAGTACTCGAACTGGCGGATCAACCCCGACAACACCGAAAGCGGCCGCTCGACTCGGAACACGGTTCTGGGGGCAGTTCTGATCGCTGCGATCGGACCGCTGATCGTTTACAAATTCACGGTGAATGCCTCGCTTCCGCTGCTGGATGCCTTCCCCGAGAAACAAGTCTCCGAGATGATACTCGGGCCTGATCAGGGAACACTGTTCTCGGTCGTGGCCAGTTGGATGGAGGCCCGGATCGACGCCGCAGCCGCCGCGGGCGGAGACATTTTCGACGGGATTGTTGCCGGTGTGCGCTCGGTTCTGGACGGGCTGACCGTGGCCCTGATCGGGTCGCCCTGGCCGGTGGTCATGCTGGTGATCTGCGTGACCGCGTGGCGCGCGGCGGGTCCGCGCGTGGCGATCTTCACCGCCGCGTCGTTGGCCTATATCGCGCTGCTGGGCTATTGGGACGTGGCGATGGAGACGGTGGCTTTGGTGGGCGCGGCCGTGCTGCTGTGCGTCACCTTCGGCATTCCGCTGGGCATCTGGTTCGGCAAATCCAAACGCGCCTATCGCGCGGCCGAGCCTGTGCTGGACCTGATGCAAACCCTGCCGGCCTTCGTCTACCTGATCCCGATCATCGCCTTCTTTGGCACCGGCAACCCGCCGGGCATCCTTGCTACGATCATCTTCGGCATGCCGCCGGTGATCCGCCTGACGGCGCTGGGCATGCGCGGGGTGCCGGAAAGCATCAAAGAGGCCGCCGTGGCCTTTGGCGCCTCGAAATGGCAGTTGCTGAAGGACGTGGAAATCCCGCTGGCGCTGCCGTCGATCATGACCGGTGTGAACCAGACCATCCTGATGTGTCTGTCGATGGTCGTGATCATCTCGCTGATCGGCGGCGGGGGGCTGGGCAAGGAAATCCTTGAGGCGCTGCAATACGCGGCCAAGGGGCCGGGCCTGCTGGGTGGCTTTGCGATCCTGTTCCTGGCCATGGTCATGGACCGTATCGTTCAGGGCGCCTTCCGACGCGAAGACGAAAAGATCTGACGCGACAGCCGCCCCCCGGGTCACCCGTGGGGGCGGTTTCATTTAAGGGCGGGGAGACATGATGGCGGACCGCTACGAACAATCCATGATGGACAACCTGTACTGGTGGGGCGTGCCCACCCTGTTCCGGTGCCCCCATGTGGGGCCGCAGGATCAGGATATCGCCCTTGTGGGCGTGCCGCATTCTGCCGGCAACGGCACCACCGAGCGCGACCAGCATCTGGGCCCGCGTGCGCTGCGTCATGTCTCGGCCGTGCAGCGCCGGGTGCATTCGTTGTTCCAGATCGATCCGTGGTCAAGCGCGCGCATTGCCGATGTGGGCGACGTGCCGTTCCCGCGCGCCAACGACAACGAGGATTGCATCGAGCGTATAACCGCCTTCTACCGTGACATCGACGCCGCCGGTGCGCGGCCCGTTTCGGTGGGCGGCGATCACTCGATCACGGGCGGGATCGTGCAGGCGCTGGGCCGAGGCGAACTGGCGGGCGGGCAACCGGTCAGCTTTCTGCATCTGGATGCGCATACGGATGTGTTCACCAAGGTCGATCATTTCCTGGGGGCCAAGAAGTCCGCCGCGCATTGGGGGGCTTACTTGGCCGATCAGGGGCAGGTGGACCCGACCCGGTCGATGCAGATCGGGTTGCGGGGGCATCCGCGCAGCCTGGACTGGCTGCAGCCTTCTTATGACTATGGCTACAACATCGTCACCATGCGCGAGTTCCGCCAGCGTGGCTTGGCCGATGTGGTGGCCCAAACGCGCGATGTTCTGGGCGACCGGCCGGTCTACATCACCTTCGATCTCGACTGCCTTGACCCGACCATCGCGCCGGGCGTGTCGAACCTGGAACCCGGCGAGAAGGGTTTTGACATCGACGAAGTCGTAGGCATTCTGCATGCCGCGCGGGGGCTCAACATCGTCGGCGGCGATGTGGTCTGCATGATGCCGACCAAGGACAGCCCCAACAACATCACCGCGCTGACGGCGGCGGCGGTGATGTTCGAGATGATCTCGATGATCGCCGAGAACGTCGCGCGGGCCTAGCGCCGCGCGTCGATCGCCTGGGCCAGCACGCACAGCAGTTCGAACATCAGCGAAATGCCCAGCCACGCGGTGCCGCCCGCCGGGTCAAAGGGCGGCGAGACCTCGACCAGATCCGCGCCCACAAGGTTCAGACCTTCCAGCTTGCGAATGACCTGCTGGGCCTGAAAGCTGTTGGGGCCGCCAATCTCGGGCGTTCCGGTGCCGGGGGCATGGGTGGGGTCCACGAAATCGATGTCATAGGTGCAATAGCAGGGCGCGTCGCCGACGATGGAGCGGACCTCGGCCATGACATCGTCGATGCCGCGGTCGAACAACTCTTCGATGCGAATGATGCGGATGCCCTGCGCCTCGCCCCATTCGATATCCTCGGTGTTGTAGGCGGTGCCGCGAATGCCCACCTGCACGAAGCGTTCGGGATCGACCAATCCTTCCTCGACCGCGCGGCGGAACGGGGTGCCATGGGTGTATTTGTGCCCGCCGAAATAGCTGTCGAACAGGTCGGTATGGCTGTCGAACTGGATCAGCCCCAGCGGGCCGTCGCTGGCCAGCGCCCGCAGGACGGGCAGGGTGGTCAGGTGATCGCCGCCCGCCGTCAGGGGCACGATGCCGCGCAGCGTCAGGTCGGTGTAGAAGCGGGTGACGCGGTCCAGCGTATCCTCGATATCCACCGGGTTGGGCGGCACGTCGCCCAGGTCGGCACAGTTGACCAACTCGAACGGGGCAACCCCGGTCACCGGGTTCATGGCGCGGATCATGGTGGATTGGTCGCGCAACTGCCGCGGCCCATGCCGCGCGCCGGGCCGGTTGGTGGTGCCCCCGTCCCAGGGGATGCCGACCAGCCCAAGCTCGACCAGATCCATCCGGTCGTCGTCCGAGGTCAGGGCCGGCAGGCGCATGAAGGTGGGGACACCGGCAAAGCGGGCCAGTTCCATCGCCGAGACGGGTTGAAAGAACGCATTTGCCATGGGGCCCCCTGTGTCGTGGTTTGCCCGAGCCTAGCGCCAAGCCCGCGTCAAAAACACCCGGTCCGCGACACAACGGCGTCGGATCAGGACAGAATCCGGAAATTGGCGCGGATCTCGGCCTCCTGTTCGGGGCTGAGGTATTGCGGATGATGCGTGCGCAGGATTTCACGCGCGCGGTCGCGGGCGGTGGACCAGGCATCGCGCGCGCCGCTGTCCTGCCAGCTGCGCGGCTCGGCCCGGTCGGCAAGGGCGGGGTAGAAATAGTCGCGCTCCATCGCTGCATGGGTGTGGGCGCTGCCCAGGAAATGGCCCTCGCCCAGAACCGACTGGCAGATCTCGTCAAAGCCCAGGTTTTCTTCGGTCACCTCGATCCCGCGCAGGGCGCGATAAGTGTGCGAATGCATCTCGTCATCCAGCACGAACCCCTCGAAGCTAACCCCCAACAGCGAGGCGGTCATGCCCGAGCTTTCGTAGATCAGGTTGCCCCCGGCCAGCGCGGCGGCCAGCGAGGTGATGCCTTTTTCGGCACCGTATTGCGCGTCGATGGCCTTGGCATCGGTCATCGAACAGGCCACGCCCGAGGGCAGCCCCAACCAGTTGGTGATCTGGGCCGAGGCCGCGTTCAGCACGGCGGTTTCGCCACTGCCGCCCGAAAACGCGCCGGTGCGCAGATCGATGATGAAGGGCCAGTTGGAAAACACCATGGGAAAGCCCGGCCGGATCGCGTTGACCATGACCAGGCTGGCCAGGGTTTCGGCCAGCGACTGGGCCAGAAACCCGGCCATGGTTGCGGGCGCGGTCGCCCCGGCTTGGGCTGCGGTGATGCAGGACATGGGGATGTTGTGCGCGATGCATTCATAGACCACGTCCACCGCATCTTCGCCGTACCGCAAGGGCGAGATCACCGGGCTGATATGCGCCTTCAGAAACGGGCGTTCCGCAAAGGCGCCCTGGCCTCCGGCGGCGATATCCAGCATCCGCACGATGGGCGCGACATGTTCAGCCAGCGTGAACGAGGTTGCCACCGGTTTGGTGGTATTCCGGATCAGCGCATACGCTGTATTCACGTCCAGATCGAAATTGTCCGGCACGTCGGTGGCGACGCAGCATCGGGTGAACCAGCTGACATTGGCCAGCGTGTCCTGAAGGCGGGTGAAGTCATGCAGGTCAGCCAGGGTCGACGGGCGATAGAGCCCGCTGTCCAGGTCCAGCGTCTGGACCGCCGCTCCGCCGGTGCCTAAATGCACGCGGTCGCCGCCCACCTCGATCGACCGGGCCGGGTCGCGCCCGTGCAGGGTAAACCGTTTGGCGGCCTGCCGGACCGCGCCTTCGACCATCGTGCGGGGAAAGACCAGCCGTCCCGGCGGGCCGGGCCGCGCGCCGGCGGCGATCAGGTCTTGTGCCAAACGGTCGGGCACCTCGCCCATGCCCAGCCTTTCCAGCAGGCGCAGGGCGGTGTCGTGGATCGCCGCGATCTCGGGCAAGGTCAGGGGTTTGTACTGCCCACCGATCTGGCCGGGCGGGCAGGGGTCAAAGGCCGGTTTGGCCGCCCGTTGCGCCAGCCTCGCCCGCCGCCCGCCGCGTTTGCCCTGTTCTGGCATCTCCGAAGGCTCCTGATCCGATCCTGCCCTGCAGAGTACGCGGCAACGCGGGGTGCGGCCAAAGCGGAAATGCCGTTTTGAGAAATCTCAATCCCCGTTTCGATTTTTCGGGACCGGCCACTGCGCCATTGCCCGCCCGCTGCGTCGTTCGGCAGGGTTCGGGGAATGTCAGAAGGAGCACACCCATGAAATCGCGCACCAAGGTCGTGGTGATCGGCGGCGGAATCGCTGGCTGTTCAACCCTGTATCACCTGACGCAGGAAGGCTGGAGCGACGTGGTTCTGGTGGAGCGCAACGAGCTGACATCCGGCACCACATGGCATTCGGCCGCGCAGGTGACGAATTTCGGAATGAACCAGACGATGGTGGGGCTCAAGTCCCATTCGATCCGCCTGTACAAGGAATTGGCCGAGGACCCGGACTATCCGATCAACTACCATCATGGCGACGGTGGCATCCGGTTGGCCAATACCGAAGCGCAGATGCAAGGCTATCGCCATTTCGCTTCGATGGCGCGGGGGATGGGCGTGCAGTTCGAGGTGATCGACGCGGAGGAATGCGCCCGTCGCCACCCGCTCATTTCCACCGACAATCTGTTGGGCGGGCTGTGGGATCCGCTGGACGGAGACATCGACCCGGCGCAGCTGTGCCAGGCGCTGGCGCGGCGGGCGCGCAAGGCCGGGGCCGAGGTCTATCGCAACACGCCGGTCACGGCCCTGACCCAGCACAAGGACGACACCTGGACCGTTCATACCGAGCACGGCGACATCGACTGTGACATCGTGGTGAACGCCTGCGGTTACCGTGTGAACGAGGTGGGCGCGATGATGGGCGTGCACCATCCCGTGGCCTCGATGGAGCACCAGTATTTCCTGACCGAGGAAATCCCCGCGATCTGCGATGCCGGCCACCGCATGCCGCTGCTGCGCTGCCCGATCAGCGATTACTACTGCCGGCAGGAAAAGAATGGGCTGCTGTTGGGCTTCTATGAACAGGACTGCAAGACCTGGGGCATGGACGGGATCGACCCGAACTTCGTCAATGCGCTGTGTCCGGACGATCTGGATCGGGTGACCGACGTGCTGGAAGGCGCGTTTGCCCGCATGCCCGCGCTGATGGAGGCCGGGATCCACACGGTCGTCAACGGCCCGATCACCTATACGATCGATGGTGCACCCCTGGTCGGGCCGATCCCCGGCAAGCGCAACGCATTCTGCATCATCGGCCTGCGGGCCGGGCTGGGCGAGGGGGGCGGCCACGGCTGGCTGCTGGCCCAGCAGATCGTGCATGGGGAGGCCTGCTATGACACCTGGTGCCTCGACCCGCGCCGGTTCGCCGGGCATGCCAATGTCGAGCTGACCGCGCTGAAGGCGATCGAGGATTACCAGAACGAGTTCCGCTTTCACTTTCCGCACGAACACCGCCCCGCCGGGCGGCCCGCCAAGACAACGCCGCTGACCCCGGTTTTGGCCGCCGAGGGCGCGGAATTTACCGTGGTGAATGGCTGGGAGCGGGTCGAGTACATCAAGCCCGCGCCCGATTTCACGCCGACACTCAGTTTCGATTTTGACGAAACATTCGACGTGATCGCCGCCGAGGTTGCCAATGTGCAGCAGAATGCCGGGCTGGCCGAGGTGAACGGGTTCAACCGGATCGAGATCACCGGTACCGACCGGCATGCGTTCCTCGACCGGATGATCTGCGGCGCGCTGCCCCGTCGCCCGGGGCGGGTGGGGTTGGCCTATCTGCTGAACCATCAGGGCATGGTCAAGGCCGAGGCGACCATCGCAAATCTGCCCGCCAGTGACCGGGGGCCGGATCGGGTTTGGTACGGCTCGGCCGCAGCGGCCGAACTGCATGACATGGATTGGCTGTCCCGGCACATCGCCCCCGACGAGGACGTGCAGTTGCGTAGCCTGACCAACGACCAGACCATCCTGGTTCTGGCCGGGCCACGGGCGCGTGACGTGCTGTCGGCCTGTTCGCGCGGGGATTGGTCGCGGGACGCCTTCCCGTGGCTCAGCGTGCGCGAGTGCTTTGTCGGCATCGCGCCCGCCACCGTGATGGGCGTCAGTTTCTCGGGCGAACTGGCCTATGAGATCCATGTGCCCAACGCCTCGCTTTATGCGGCCTATCTTGCGCTGCGACAGGCCGGACAGGCCTTTGGCCTACAATTGTTCGGCGCGCGGGCGGTCGAGTCGATGCGGATGGAGAAGACTTTCCTGCATTGGAAGGCCGACCTGATCACCGAGTTCGACCCATTCGAAACCGGGCTGCACCGCTTTGTTCGGCTGGACAAACCGCAGTTCATCGGGCGCGCGGCGCTGATCGAACGGCAGGCCAAAGGGCCGTCGCGCAAGCTGGTTGCCCTGCAAGTGCAGGCCGCGCACGCGCCTGCGCATCCGGGTGCGTCGCTGATGGCCGAGGATCGGGTGGTGGGAACGGTGACTTCGGGCGACTGGGGGCATCGCACTGGGCTGAACCTGGCGCATGCCTTTGTCGAGCCGCAACTGTCAGCTGAGGGCAGCGAGATGAGGCTGGACCTGTGTGGCGACAGGGTTCCGGCGCGGGTGATCCCTTCCTGCCCCTACGATCCCGACTTCACCCGCATGCGCAGCTAAAGCGGGTGACCAACATTCACCATTGCCCGAAAGCCAAAACTCTGTTTCGCTAGTTTCGATGAATTCGAAATTGCGGGAGGGTTTTGCCCCGTGTCCAAAACACTGAGCCTGCGCTGGTTGGAAGTGTTTCGCCTGATCGCTAAGTCCGGTTCGATCCAGCAGGTGGCCTCGGAAACGGGTTTGTCGATCAGCACCGTTTCCAATCATCTTCGCAGCCTTGAAGACGCCCTTGGCATCGCATTGGTGGATCACGGCCGTCGTCCGATGAGCCTGACACCGGCTGGCGAGGTATTTTCGCGCTATGTACGCGATGGCCTGACCGTGTTGAAGCGGGGCGAGGCCGAGATCCGGTCTGGCAACTGGCGCCACGCCACCGATCTGCGGCTGGCCCTGGTGGATGATTTCGACAACCAGATCGCGCCTGAACTGATCCGGTTCCTGGCCCATGCGCTGCCGCGCTGCAATTTCCGGCATTTCACCCGGCCCAGCCACGAGATCATCGAGAAATTGCAGGAGCACAAGCTGGACGCGGGCGTGGCGACCCGACCGCCGGGCGGCACACAGGGCCTGATCGAATATCCTTTGATGCGCGATCCGTTCATCGTGATCGTGCCCGAAAAGTTCAAGGGCGAGGTGCAGGACCTGTTCTCACCCCATTCCGACCTGCCACTGCTGCGGTATTCGCGAGACTACACGATCGGCAAGCAGATCGAGATCCAGCTGACGCGCAACAAGTACAACCTGCCCAACCGGTTCGAGCTGGAATGCAACCAGTCGATCATGGGGTTGGTGGCCGAAGGCAGCGGATGGGCGATCACCACGGCCGGGTGTTTCCATCGGGCGCATCGCTATCATGACTCGGTGCGGGCCACGCCTTTTCCGGGTCGGAACTTTGTCAGGATCGTTTCTCTGTTCACGACCGAGGTCTATCCGGACACCACTTCAAAACTGATCCACAAGGCCCTCAGCAGCTTGATCCGGCAGTATTTCACCGAGCCGATGTGCAAACGGCATTTGTGGCTGAAGGGTGATTTCCGGACGATGGAAGATCAGGCCGCCTGACCTAGGCACACGGATCACGCCGAGTTGGCCGGACCCAGGGACTGTCGTTCCACGATGTGCGTGAACAAGTGTTCACCGGCCGCCGGGGCCCTTTTTTCAACCATTTCGATCAATGCCTTGGCGGCTTTTCCGCCCATTTCCCGATGCGGCACATGCACGGTCGTCAGCGCCGGGCGCAGGATCCGGGCCAGTTCGATGTCATCGAACCCGGTGATCGATACATCCTGCGGCACTTTCAGCCCCATGTCCTGAGCCCTGAGCAAAGCGCCGGCGGCCAACACATCGTTGCCGCACATGACGGCCGTCGGCGGCGTGTCCTGCGACATGAGACGCGCGAAGGCTTCTGCGCCGTTTTCGATCTCGTACGGGGTCTCGATGACCTGAAGCACCTGCGGGTCAAGCCCGTGCTGCCGAACAGCGGCGCGCACCCCGTTCAACCGAAGGCGTGCACGGTCGTTGCCGTGGGTGATACCCGATATCACTGCAAGCCGTCGGTGCCCCAGGTTGATCACCCTTTTTGCCAGCTCGTACATAGCCGCCTGGTTGTCGAAGCCGATGGAGGGCAGACGCCCGTCCGGGGAAAATGACCACGCGACCAGCGCCGGAATTTCACGGTGTACAAGAAATTCGTAGATGCTCGACGCACGGTCGTGTCCGATCAGCAGCAGGCCATCGGCGCCGCGGGCGACCAGAGTCCGGATCTGCTCTTCTTCGGCGGCTGGTTTGTAGGCCGAACTGGATACCAGCAGCGTATATCCATGTTGGTGCAGCTCTTCCTGAAAGGCCTGCAAGCCGCGCGCAAAGATGGCATTCTCCATCGTCGGGATGATCGCGCCGATGGTAAACGTGCGCTTGGCCGCCATGACCCGAGCCGCGAAATTCGGTGTATAGCCCAGCGCCTCGATCGCCGACTGCACGCGTTTGCGGGTCGCTTCGACAACTCGATCCGGCGTGTTGATGCAGCGCGAGACCGTAGCCGTGGAAACGCCCGCCTTTCTGGCAACGTCATCCAGTGTCGGGGCGGGCTTCAGCTTCGACATTTCCAAACCTAATCTTTGCTCTTCGCAATTCTAACCGGATCGGATTGGCAATGAAAGTTGAAATGTAAGCGCTTGCATTTTCCATGTAAGCGCTTACAAATGGCATCAGTGCCGATTCTACCCGGAGTCCCGAACATGTTTCTTGCCGCATCCGCCGTCGTCTTCGTCGTCTATTTCGCGAACGTGGCGCTGGGTGCGTTTGCAGGCCGCGCGTTTCTTGGGGATGTGGGCGAGATGCTGGTTCTGTTCGCGGCGTCGATCCTGTTCGTTGTCGCAATTCTGAAAAAAGAGGCCGCACGCGAGGAGAACGGCGGCTGAATTTTTCCAATGGGAGGGCAATCAATGAACAAAGATCAAATGGAACTGGCGTCAGCTGAACGCCGCAATTTCCTCAAACTCAGTGCCAGCGGCGCGTTCACGGCCGCACTGGTGGCGGGCGCAAGCGGCGTTTTGTGGTCATCCGAGGCCGCGGCGCAGACCGCGAAGGAGGAAAAAGAGCGCGAACAAGCTGCCGAGCATGTGATGACAGTCGCTACGGCCTATGTGCTGGGCGCCTCGCGCAGCTATCCGATCATGCAGCTGGACCTGAAAGAGAACATCCAGAACGCAACCAACGGCAAGGTCTATGTCAAGCTGGCCCCGGGCGGGCAGCTGGGCGCGGGCGGCGCGTTGGTGCAGAAGGTGCAGGGCGGAACCATCCAGGCCGCGCAGCATTCGCTGTCGAACTTCGCACCCTTCGCCTCGACCGTGGACCTGATCAACATGCCGTATCTCTGCGGCTCGAACCAGCGGTTTACCAACCTGGTGCATTCCGACACCTGGAAGAACGAAGTGCACCCCAAGGTCGAGGCCGCAGGCTTCAAGGCGCTGTTCTATGTCGTGATCGACCCGCGCGTCGTGGCCGTGCGCCAGGGCGGAAATGCCATCATTACCCCATCGGACATGAGCGGTGTGAAGTTCCGCGTGCCCGGGTCCAAGATGCTGCAGCAATACTACCGCATGGCCGGCGCCAACCCGACGCCTGTTGCCTGGGGTGAGACCCCCTCGGCCATCAAGCAGGGCGTGGCGGATGCGCTCGACCCGTCGGTCGGCGCGCTCTATGTGTTTGGCTTCAAGGACATTCTGTCTCACGTCACCTTCACCCAGGCGGTGCCGGACAGCCAAGTCTATTCCTGCAACCTGGAATGGTTCAACTCGATGCCGGCCGACGTGCAAGAGGGCATCATGTGGGGCTCGGAGATGACCAGCCACCAGAACCTCGCCAAGGTCCCCTCGGCCCGCGCCTACGCCATGGCCGAGTTGAACAAGGCCGGAGTCGAGTTCCACTCGCTGACCGACGACCAACTGGCCGAGTGGCAGGAGGCCGGCGGTTATCAGCGCTCGGAGTGGGACCCCTTCAAGACCGAGCTGGCCGGGTCGATGGATGCCTTCGAAAAGCTGGTCGAGGCGGCCGGCACCCAAGGCAAATATTACGTCCACGACGCCTGATACGGACCGGGCGGGCGTCGGAAGCGCGCCCGCCCTTTCCAGACCTGCGCGGCCTGATCCTTCAGGCCCATCCCCCCAGCCTTGCCGAGGGAAGCGATGTCCTTACTCAAAACCATAGACCGCAACGCCGAACGCTGGCTGCTGCTGGTATTCTACGTGATGCTGGTCATCACGATGGCAATCGAGGTGCTGCGGCGCGAGATCTTCGCCTATTCCTCGATCTGGGGCGAGGAGATCGTCCGCTATTCCTTCATCTATCTGGCTTGGATCGGCGCAGCGGCGGCGGTCAAGGAACGCGCCCATATCCGGATCGACGTGATCATGCATTACCTCGGCCCCCGGCCCAAGGCGGTGCTGTATATCTTCGGTGATCTGGTGATGTTCGCGGTGGCGGTCATCGCGCTCTACTGGTCCTATGAGGCGGTGCATGTCTCGGCCAAGTTCGGCTCGGTCACCGACGGGCTGCGGGTGTCGAAGGTGTGGTTCCTGATGGCGGTGCCCACAGGCTTTGCTCTGATGATCTGGCGCCTGATCCAATCGTTGATGAACGATATCAAAAGCCTTCGTGACGGCACGCCCGTCTTCGAAGGCGACAAGCTGTTTGACTGAGGAGAAACCGGATGCTTTGGAGTTCTCTCAATCAAACGGTCGAACTGGGCTGGGATTTCTACCTGCCCGTGATCCTGTTCGTCGGCCTGATCGCGCTGGCGGTGCCGGTCTGGGCCGCAATCGGCTCGGCCGCGATCGTGATGCTGATCATGTCGGGCGACCTGCCGCTGAGCCTTGTCGGCGAAAGCCTGTTCACCGGCATCGACGCCTTTGCCCTGACCGCGGTGCCGCTGTTCATCCTGACCGGTGACGTGCTGGTGCGAACCGGGCTGTCGCGCAAGTTTCTGGACGTGGCCGAGGCGCTGACCTGTTTCGCAAAAGGCGGGTTCGGCTCGGCCACGGTTCTGGTCTGCGGCATGTTCGCGGCCATTTCGGGGTCCGACGCGGCAGGCGCGGCGGCGGTGGGTCGGATGACGATCAACCGACTGGTCGAAAGCGGCTATCCGCGCCCCTATGCCTGTGCGCTGGTGGCGGCGGGGGCCTGTACCGGCATCCTGATCCCGCCCTCGATCGCTTATATCATCATCGGGCTCGTGCTGGGTATCTCGGCCTCGACCCTGTTTCTGGCCGCTCTGATCCCGGGGCTTGCGATCCTGATCTCGATTCTCGTGACCAACATCATCATGAACCGTCTCTATGCCTATGAGGGCGGCGGCATGATGACCATGAGCGAATGGCTGGCCAATCTGGGTAAGGCGCTGAAATCGGGCTGGTACGCCTTCATCGTGCCGGGCATCATCTTCTACGGTATCTTCTCGGGCCGCCTGACCCCGACCGAGGCCGGCGCGACCGCCGTTGTCGTCACCATCATCATGGGGTTCATCCTGCGCACGCTGACGCTGGCGGACTTCCCGTCGATGCTGGTCAGCTCGGCCAAGGTGAACGGGGTTATCCTGCCGATCATCGCCTTCTCGGCCCCGCTGGCCGAGGCGCTGGCGATCATGGGCGTGCCGCAGGGCTTCGTGGCCTCGGTGACCTCGCTGACCGAGGATCCGTTCCTGCTGATCCTGCTGATGATCGGCATTCTGATCGCGGCCGGTTGCGTCATGGAGACGACACCGAATATCGTCATCCTAGCCCCGATCCTTAAACCGCTGGCGGACAATATCGGCATGAACGAGATCCAGTTCTGCATCATGATGATCACCGCCTTGGGGGTGGGCTTCATTACGCCGCCACTGGGGCTGAACCTGTTCGTGGTGTCGGGGATCACGGGTGAATCCATCCTCAAGATCGCGGCCCGCGCCGTGCCCTTCGTGCTGACCATGCTGATCGTCGTCATCCTGATCGCCTACGTTCCGGCGCTGTCGACCACTTTGCTTCCTGAAATCTACCAATAGGATCTTCTGAACATGTCGCGTGAATACCTCAAGAAGGCCACCCTGACCGCACAATCCCACGCGTCCGAGGTGCATGACACGGTCAAGACCATTCTGGCCGACATCGAGGCCGGCGGCGACGCCAAGGCGATGGAATACGCGGCCAAGTTCGACAAGTTCGAGGGCAACGTACTGATGACCCCCGCGGAAATCGACGCCGCCTGCGCCCGGGTGCCGGAAAAGCTCAAGGCCGACATCCGCTTTGCCCAAGACAACGTGCGCCGCTTTGCCGAGGCGCAGAAGGCCACCGTGTCGGATGTGCAGCTGGAAATCGTGCCGGGCTTCATCGCGGGGCAGAAGGCCATCCCGGTCGATGCGGCGGGCTGCTATGTGCCCGGCGGGCGGTATAGCCACATCGCCAGCGCCATCATGACCGTGACCACCGCCAAAGTGGCGGGGTGCCGTCACATCACCGCCTGTTCGCCGCCCCGCCCGGGCGAGGGCGTCGCCCCGGCGATCGTCTACGCCGCCCATATCAGCGGCGCCGACAGCATCTTGGCCATGGGGGGCGTGCAAGGCGTGGCCGCCATGACCTATGGCTTGTTCGGGCTGCCGCGCGCCAACATCCTTGTGGGGCCGGGCAACCAGTTCGTGGCCGAGGCCAAGCGCATACTGTACGGCAAGGTCGGCATCGACATGATCGCGGGTCCGACCGATAGCCTGATCCTGGCGGATGCCACGGCCGACCCCTTCGTCGTGGCCACCGACCTGGTTAGCCAGGCCGAGCATGGCTACAACTCGCCCGTCTGGCTGGTGACCGATGACCGTGATCTGGCGACCCGGGTGATGGAGATGGTCCCGACCCTGATCGCCGATCTGCCCGAGCTGAACCGCGACAACGCCGCCGCCGCCTGGCGCGACTATGCCGAGGTGATCCTGTGCGCGGACCGCGAAGAAATGGCCGCGTGTTCCGACGACTACGCCCCCGAGCACCTAACCGTGCAGGCCGCGGATCTGGATTGGTGGCTGGATCGGCTGACCTGTTATGGATCGTTGTTCCTGGGCGAAGAAACGACCGTGTCCTATGGCGACAAGGCCACCGGTACGAACCACGTCCTGCCCACGTCAGGCGCGGCCAGCTATACCGGAGGGTTGAGCGTGCACAAATACATGAAGATCGTTACCTGGCAGCGGGCCACGCGCGAGGGTTCGAAACCCATCGCCGAGGCGACCGCGCGGATTTCGCGTCTGGAAGGGATGGAGGGCCACGCCCGCGCGGCCGATGTGCGTCTGGCCAAGTATTTCCCGGACGAAAATTTTGACCTGACCGCAGATGAATGACCCCCGCGACCTGTTCGATCTGACCGGCCGGGTGGCCTGCGTCACGGGCGCCAGTTCGGGGCTGGGCCGGCGCGTTGCGCAGGTGCTGGCGACCGCGGGCGCGCGGGTGGTGGGCGTTGCCCGCCGGGCCGAGGCACTGGCCGAGTTGCAGGCCGAGATCGGTGCAGGCTCTGCGGTGGTCGCAGGTGACGTGGCCGACCGGGACGGCCTGCCATCGCTGGTCGAACAAATCTCGGCCCCTTTCGGCGCGCCGGATATCGTGGTTCATGCCGCCGGGGTGAACTCGCGACAGGTCGCCGATGACGTCACGCCCGAAGGCTGGGACGCGACACTGGGCCTGAACCTCGGTGCGCCGTTCTTCCTCAGCCAGGCCATGGTACCTGTGATGAAGGCGCGTGGTTGGGGCCGGATCGTAAATTTTGCTTCGCTGCAGACGACGCGGGCCTTTCCCGGCGGGATCGCCTATGGCGCCAGCAAGGGCGGGATCGCACAGCTGACCCGCGCCATGGCTGAGGCCTGGTCGTCCCACGGGATCACCGCCAACGCCATCGGCCCGGGCTTCTTTCCGACCGAGCTGACACAGGCGGTGTTCGATGACCCCGCCCGCGCGGCCCGCAACGCGGCGCAGACATGCATCGGTCGCAATGGCCGTATGGAAGACATCGACGGGCCGATCCTTTTTCTGTGCTCGCAGGCATCCGACTATGTCACCGGGCAGATCCTGATGGTTGACGGGGGGTTCACGGCGAAATGAAAGCTCTGGTTTATGAAGGTGTCGAACAGCTGGTCTATCGCGACGTACCGGACGCCGCGCCGCAACCGGGCGAGCACCTGATCCGGGTCGAGGCCGCTGGGATCTGCGGGTCCGACATGCATGCCTACTTGGGCCATGATGCGCGCCGCCCGGCGCCCTTGATCCTGGGGCACGAGGCGGCGGGCACAGTGATCGGCGGCCCCAAAGACGGAACGCGGGTCACGATCAATCCGCTTGTAAATTGCGGGCAGTGCCCGGCCTGCCAAGCGGGGCGGGAAAACCTGTGCCCCGACCGTCAGATCATCTCGATGCCCCCGCGTGAAGGCGCCTTTGCTCAATATGTTTCGATGCCCTGGGATAATCTGGTCGAGGTGCCGGATCACGTGCCCTTCGCCAAAGCCGCCTTGGCCGAGCCGCTGGCCGTCAGCTGGCATGCCGCGCGCCTTGCGCTCGAGGCGCTGCACCCGGCGATGGAGCGTCGTGCGCTGGTGATCGGGGGTGGGGCGATCGGCCTTGCGGCGGCGCTGGCGCTAAGGGCGATGGATGTCGTGGATGTGACCATCGTCGAACCCAACGACCTGCGGCGTAAGTTCCTGCAAGGGCTGGATTGCGGCAAGGTCGTAACGGAAGCGCAAGGCCATTTCCCGATCGTGGTCGACGCCGTGGGCTTTGCCGCCACCCGTGCGGTGGCCTCGGAACGGGCCCAACCCGGCGGGGTGATCGCGCATGTGGGCCTGGGCGAGGACGCCGGCGGGCTGGACGTGCGACGCATGACCCTGCAAGAGATCACCTTCATCGGAACCTACACCTATACCGCGCAGGATTTCCGTCAGACTGCCCAGGCCATCTTTGACGGCGCTCTGGGCCCTCTGGACTGGATCGAAGAACGCGATCTGGCCGATGGCGCCCGGGCCTTTGCCCAGCTACGCTCGGGTGAGGTCGCGGTTCCGAAAATCGTGCTGTCCCCGTGGGCCTGACTGCCCGGAACTGGAGGTAACCATGTATAAGAAAATTCTTGTCCCCATGGCGCTTGACCACGGCATTTCGCCCCAAACGCTCGAGATCGCCCGTGCTCTGGGCGGCGGATCCGCCGAGATCGTGGCGCTGCATGTCTATGAGATGCCGCAGGGCTCGGTCAGCGTCTATCTGGACAAAGATGCCGTGGCCGATGGCTTTGCCCGCGCCCGCGAAGTCCTGATGAACAAGCTGGAAGGCATTACGGGCGTAAAGCCCGAACTGGTCAAAGGCCACACCGCGCGCACGATCATCGACTATGCCAACGACCACGGGTTCGATTGCGTCGTCATTGGCTCGCACCGTCCCGGACTGACTGATTATTTCCTTGGCTCCACCGCGTCGCGCGTGGTGCGGCATGCAAAATGTGCCGTCCACGTCCACCGCAGGGCCTGACCCGTCCATCGCGCCCTCGGCGCCCCAACCCAGGAACAGAAGTTTCGACATGAACATAGACAAGAAGATCACCGAAGATCTGGTGGCCAACGACATCTCGTTCGTCACCACGGTGCCGTGCAAGCAACTGGCCGGCGTCATCGCCGAGATCGACGCCCACGACTCCATCTACCACATCCCCTCGAACAAAGAGGACGAGGGCATGGGCCTGTGCGCCGGGGCCTGGATGGGCGGCAAGCGACCCGCGATCATCATGCAGAACACCGCGATCGGGGTCACGATCAACACGCTGGCGACATTGATCCAGTATTATCGGATGCCGCTGCCGATGCTGATCTCGTACCGGGGCGAACTGCGCGAGCCCATCGCCTGCCAGGTCGAGATGGCCGTTCACACCAAGGCCCTGCTGGCGCAGCTGCACATCCCGACCTACCATTTCCACCATCAGGAAGACGTGGGCGAACTGGACGCGATCCTGAAATACACCTTCATGTGCAACAAGCCCGTCGCGATCCTGACCGACGCCAATTTCTGGGGAGGCTATGGCGACCAATGATCCGTTCTGAAATCCTGAAGGAAATCGCCCCGATCCTGCGTGACCAACTGGTCGTGTGCAATATCGGAATCCCCAGCCAGGAACTGCATGCCATCGACGATCAGCCCACCAATTTCTACATGCTGGGCACGATGGGCCTGGCCTCGAGCATCGGTCTGGGTCTGGCGCTGTCCCAGCCGAAACCGGTGATCGTCATCGACGGCGACGGGTCGATCCTGACCAATCTGGGGACGCTGCCGACCATCGCCAACAACGTGGCCGACAATTACATCCTGCTGATCATCGACAACGGATCCTACGGCTCGACCGGCGATCAGCCGACCTATGCCGGGCAGAAGACCTCGCTGGCCAAGATGGCCGAGGCGGCGGGCTGCGAGCGCGTGATCGAATGCCAGGCCGAAGAGACCGGCCGCGTGCTGCAAGAGGCGCTGGACGCCCGCCAGATGACCATCATCGTCAGCAAATGTGAAAGCGGAAACGCCAAGATGCCGCCGATCACGATGGACCCGGTCGTCATCCGGGACCGCTTCATGAAGGCCGTTCAGGCCTGATGGGCGCAAGCGCCATCCACAGCGCCGAAGATGCCCGCCGGCTGGCCCGGCGGCGTCTGCCGTGGATGGTGTTCGACTATATCGACGGGGCCGCCGGGTCCGAGGCCGGGGCCCGGCGCACCCGCGCGGCGCTGGACGCCATGACCCTGCAGCCCCGGATCCTGCGCGATGTCAGTAGCCGGTCACTGGCAGCCCGCGTATTCGGGCAACCAGCCGACAGGCCCTTCGGTATCGCGCCCATGGGCATGTGCAACCTGTCCGCTCCGGGCGCCGACCTGATGCTGGCGCGGCTGGCGGCGCAATACGGGGTGCCGCTGGGCGTTTCCACGGTGGCCTCGACACCGATGGAGGCGCTGATCGAAGAGGCCCGGGGCCATGCCTGGTTTCAGCTGTATTTCAGCGGCGATGGCAACGGCACGTTCAAGCTGGTCGATCGGGCAAGGGCCGCGGGCTACAAGACTCTGATCCTGACGGTTGACGTGCCCGAAGTCGGCCGCCGCCCGCGCGAACTGCGCCACGGCTTCCGTATGCCGTTCCGGGTCGGGCCGTGGCAGTTTCTGGATTTCGCGCTGCACCCGCGCTGGTCGATCTCGACCTTGCTGAAGGGCAAACCGCAGATGGCGAATTTCCTGATGGAGGGGTTCGCGTTCGACCGCACCGAAAGCCGTGCAATGGCCGATTGGGACACGCTGGCAAGGTTGCGCGACCGGTGGCCGGGCAAGCTGGTGGTCAAGGGCGTGCTGCACGTCGAAGACGCGGTTGCACTGAAGGCTGCCGGAGTCGACGCCATCCAGGTCTCGAGCCACGGCGCCCGCCAGTTGGAGAGCGCGCCCGCGCCGATCTCGGTCCTGCCGCAGATCCGCGCTGCGGTCGGCGACAACTATCCGCTGTTTTATGACAGTGGCCTGCGGTCCGGAGAAGATGCGCTCAAGGCGCTCATGGCTGGTGCCGATTTCCTGTTCTTCGGGCGGATCCTGCAATTCGCCGTCGCGGCGGGCGGCGAGGCCGGTTTGCACCGGTTGTGGGCGGTGCTGTCCGAAGAGATGGACATCGCCATGGCCCAGATCGGTGTCAGCACCTTGTCAGAGATTCAACGACCGGACGGGGACTAGCGCGAGTGGAACAGGTTCTGGAACTCCTGCCTCATCCGCAGGCGTTCAGGGTATTCCTGCAAGAACCGTTCGGGCGGCTTGCCCTCCCAAACCTGGGCATAGACGCGCATTTTGTTGCCGCCGTAGATTTTGGCGAGGTCCTCGTTTGAATAGCCCCGCGCCCATAGATCGTCGGTTATCGCGGCAAGGATCTTGGCCAATTCACCATTCCCGGTTGCACCTTTATTGAACGCGTCAATCATGTAGCCACCGTCGTCATACATGCTGGCATTCGCGGTCGCGAACTGAACGACAAGTTCGGTTGAAAACATGTCGTCCGTCGCGATCCCGACATGGTCGACGCCGACAAGTTGGACATAATAGTCGATCATATCGGCGGCTTGCTTGGGTGAGATGTCTTCGGGCCATACCCCGTCCATCATCCATTCTGTGAATGTGGGCGATATGTATCCTCCGGACTTGGCTGCTCGCAGTGCCTCGTCGTCTGGAATGGCTCGATAACAGCCATTTGGCGTGGCGTTTGCCTCATTCGCGTAGAGCCCGCCGGAACCGAGTGGGTGTAGACATAGGGCACGCCGGGATAGTTCTCATCCATGTAGTCCATCGCGTCGTTGGTTGTTTTCGACCCGGTCTGGCTAAGGTCCAGCAGGATACCAAAGCGCACCATCTCATCGATCACGGATTTGCCCCATGGGGTCAGACCGATGTCCCGTCCGTTGTAAGCTGCCAACTGCCCTGAACCGGTTCGGAAAATGTCGTTGTAGGCCAGGATCATGCTTTTGATGCCCATGTCCTTGAGCAGGGCCATCTTCTTGAGGTCGCCATCCAGAACCGTTGCGGTTTGGCTGTTCCAGATCACAGCCGTCTTGCCCTGAGCATGCGCGGCCTCGATATCGCGTGTTTCATTCACGATCAGATAATTCTCGGGCTGCTGCGCCATGGCGGCGCGGAAATGATAGTGCTGTTCAAGCAACGTGTCGAACGACATGTCAGCGGCGGCCAATGTCATTTCATGGCCGGTGATGCCGTTGTCCCGGGCGCGTTGGAAGTAGGTGTGCAGTTGCTCGTCTTCGGTCCAGCCGGTTCCGTAGGGGCTGGCCAGCATGCCCAGTATGATCGTGTCCTGCACGAACTGTCTGGCTTCGTCAGATGCGTCCCAGGTCTTGCTTTCTTCGCTGGCGTGAAGAGGGGTGGCGATTGCCAGGACAGTTGCGGCCGCAGTCATCAGTAGCTTCATCGAGTGTCCTTCCATGGGTTGCATTGCCTCAAGTGGGCAGACCCGGCCAGCGTCAGAACACGAGCCTTGTCCGCAGGCCGAACAGGGCCACGTTGTCCTGGCCGGGGTTCAGCAGTGGGTTCGAGATGAACTGCACCGACGGCGTGATCTGCAAGCCGGGCGAAATCGAAAAACGGTAGAAAGCTTCGAGGGTGAACTGATCGCCGTCGATGCCACGGGCTTCGGCCCAGTTCAGCCCCAGCCCAGCCAGATCGGTGTTCCGGCCGTAGTACCCGATGCCGGCTGACAGGGACCGATCATACAGCGCCGCCGTTCCCTTTGCCGCGCCGGCGCGCAGGAACGGCATCCATTGGTTGCCCACGAACCACGCGGCGGAGAAGGCCGCGCCATAGTCTTCGGCCCGGCTTCCGTCATCGGCTGCATCCGCGTGCCAAAGTGTCAGATGGATGTTGTCGAAATAGATCCGATCAAAGCCCGACGTGTACCCCAGTTCGAGCGATTTGAAGAGGTTGCCGTCGCTGAAAACGTCGAAGTTCGGATCGGACGGATCGGCGTTTGCGTCAGCGACACTGGCCACAGCATAGAAATTGCTGCCCAGCCGCACGCCCCCGGCAAGACTCAGCCCGGGGTTGGGGGCGTTTATCGTCGGATTGGTGTTGAACGACAGGTTCTGGAAACCGCTGTAGGGACTGACAAGGCCATAGATGTCGACGAAGTCGGTCACGTCGATCTGACCGAATTGCAGCGTCCACGACCCGTCCGCGGCCCGCTGCGACCAGAACAGGTTGGTCAGCAGCAAACCCGTGTCGTTGAAGGCGGTTCCCGTGATCGAAAGCGCGCCTCCGTCCAGACCCAGAAACTGCGGCGCGACATCGGTATAGCTGTGCCGGTGTTCGACCTTGAAGGTCAACGAACCCTGTTCGGTTGCCTGCCAGCTGCCATAGAAACGGGCAATTCCGCTGGCGGCTTCACCGGCGCCCAGGTCGGCATCCGTCGTTTGCCCAAGGGCCAGATAGTCAATGTTGAAACGGAACCCGTCTTCGGCCAGACGATCCTTCCAGGCAAACCATTCAGGTGCGATATTGCGTGGAAAATCCGACCGGAATTGCGGATCGGTCAAGCCGTCTCCGGGTTCAAGCTCGGCATTCACCGACGAGGGACCTGACAATCCCTGAGCGACCGCACCCGAGGCCCAGACAAGGGCCGCCAGCACCAGCGCAGTCCGCCGGATCATTCCGAAGCCGCCTGACCACCGGTTTTGCGCCGCCCCGCGGCCCGAAGAAGATCTGTCGCGTCCTCGCTCCACTCCAGCCCGTCGGTGCGGTTCTGGAGCGTCTCGACCTTGTCTGCCTCCAATTGGAACGTGGCGCGCATCGGCATCAGCCCGTCGACCACGACCATCTGGTGATCGGTCGGCGAAATCGTCAGACGTCCCGTCAGGCGGACGGGTTCGTGGACATAGCTGGGAACCCAGTCGGCATCCAGCATCACACGGATCATCTGGTTCGGCGGCGGCGGCGGCATATGGCTGCACATGCCCCGTTCGGGCACCAGATAGACAACGGATCGCCCGTCCGCGTCCGCAGGAGCCGGAATGGCGAAACCGGACAGCGTGACCTCTTGCCCGTCATACAAGGGGTTGCCAAGCGTGGCTGCTTTTTCCCTGCGTTCGGTCACGACCTGGCGTTGACCCAACAGCCAGTCCACGTCGACACCGCCCGCGGCTAGCGCATCCTCGGTCTCGTGCAGAAGTTCCTGCCACTTCTGGCGGTCCTCGTCCGTTCCGACATCCTGCTGCAGCCGGCCACGCAGCCGAACGACGAACAGGACGTCGTCGAATTGTTCGGGGCTGAGGTCGCGATAGGGGTCTTCGAAGGTCTGAACGGTCGGGTCGGGCAGATCGTCCCAACCAACCGAGAGGCCAGCCCAGGATGGCGCGCCCGCACCCAAGCTGAGCGTCGCCGCAATCAGCAGAGTTCCGACGGAGTTCAGAAAAGCGGGCTTGTCATGGCGGTCCCGACCGCGAATCCTCATCATGGCCTTAGTTGAGCGTATTTTTGTAGATCACGCCATCCTTCATGATCAGGCGGATGGTCTCGGGGCTGTCAGGCCGCGGGTCCGCGCCGAACCACTGATGCCTGTCCCCACGACCGAGAAATCTTCGAGCGGGTTGCCGTCGATCAGCAGAATGTCCGCATAAGCGCCTTCCTCGATCACTCCAAGCTTACCGGCGGTGTAGGGATTGGTGAAATCGCCGGACAACTGGGCGATCTCGCCTCCGATCGAGGTCAGTGTGACCATTGATTGATAGGGACCGAAGAATTCGTTGTTCAGGTGTTTTTCATACGCGATCTGGATGTTGCAGGCCTCGACTGTGCCCACGCAATCTGTCTGGAACCCGCGCTTGACCGGGCATTCCTTCATGTTCGGGATGTAGTTCTCGAACGTCGCCGAAGCCGAGATTGCCTTGGCAAGGCTCGATGGTTGGTTCTTGACCGCCGGTATATCTAGAAGGCCCGGATCGAACGCTGTGAGATTGGTCGTGATATACGCGCCCATTTCGTTCATCTTTTCAGCGATTTCGCAGTCGAACGAAAATCCGTGTTCGATGGACATCACGCCCGCGTCGAGCGCACCCAGAATTGCTTCCTTCCGATAGGAATGCGCCATGACATAGCTGCCATATTCATTCGCGACCTGCACGGCCGCTCTGATCTCTTCTGGCGACCCGGCCAGCAATTGCCAGGGGTCGAAGGCCGAAACGACACCGCCCGATTGCATGAATTTGAGCTGCGTCGCGCCCATCCGGAAGTTGTTGCGTCCGAATTTGTAAACGTCGTCAACGCCGCTGATTTCCTGTGCCATGTTCAGGCGGCTGAAATTGGTGTCCGTCCCCGGAGGTGCGGTGAAGTTGCCAAAGTCGGCATGGCCTCCACGCGTGCTTAGAAAGGCTCCCGACGGATAATAGCGTGGCCCGGGAATCTGACCCGAGTCGATAGCCCGTCGAAGTCCACCATTGGCCCCGCCTGCATCCCTGACCGTCGTGAAACCCTGCATCAGATACATTTCGGCCATCCGCGTCGCATGGATTCCGAAATCCTCCCATGTCGAATTGGCTTCCATGGCGCTGAGACTGGGCCCCATCAACATGAGATGCGCATGGTTTTCGATGAACCCGGGTGTCAACGTGCGCCCCTCGCCGTCGATCACCGTGGCGTCTGGGGCGTCGATCGCTTCGGTCGAAACCGTTTTGATCAGGTTCCCTTCGACCAGAACACTGGCGTTTTCGATGCGTTGTTCGCTTGTACCGTCGAAGACATGCACGTTGGTGAACAGTGTTTGAGGTGGTTTTTCATCCTAGGCCGCTGCCGGCCAAGCGAAACTGAGGGCACAGACCAATCCAAGGTATAGACGTTTCATCACTGTTCCTCCCGCTTGTGCCGGTTTGGCTATCATTATCATAGATTTGAATATGATAGGGCCGGCCATCCAAAGTCAAACCTTCCGGGTTGATAATTGGAGGAGGGCGAACAGGCCGTTTGTCCGATCCGCTTGATGCAGACGGGTGGCATGAGGGCATTGCCATCGTCGATGATAACCGCGACTGGCCAAGCGGACGCGGCCCAAGGCCAAACTCGAGGATTTCAGGGAAGTGGTAGCGGAGGAGGGACTTGAACCCCCGACACGCGGATTATGATTCCGCTGCTCTAACCAACTGAGCTACTCCGCCACGGTGAGAGGCGATTTAAGGGAGGGGCCGGAGAGGGTCAAGAGGGAAATGCCACGAAAATGCGGGATTCTTCATCCGGCCGTGTTGGCGGGTTTCGACGGCGATTGCGAAGCATTGGCCATGCGGCGGACGAACTCTGCGCAGGCCTCGGGCGCGGTCAGGGGGATCATGTGGCCGCGGTTCTCGAGCTGTTCAAAGCTCAGCCCGTATTCCACCATCGGTGCGCCTTGCTGGCTGGGTGACAGGATCGGATCTTCGGCCCCGTACAGGATGCCGCCCCCAACCTTCAGTTCGTGGTAGCGCTGGGACTGGGCGTCGATGCTGGCGTCCACGCCCGCCAGATCCTGCGATCCGGTGATGTAGGCTGACGGGCGCAGCCCCAAGGCGCCACCGGCGCGGTCCAGGAAATCACTCGGGGCCGGTTCCGGGGCAAACGCCTCATCAATCACGTGCGGCGCCGTGGTTTTCGCCAAGGGAACAGCGATCGTGTTGGCGATCAGGCTGCGCAGCCATTCGGTCCGGATCTCCAACGCCTTGAAGATGGCGGGTGTGCTGGGTACCCGATGTGTCAGCGGGGCCAGCAGGGCCAGTGCCCGAACCCGTTCAGGATTGTCCAGCGCCATGGCGAGCGACACCGCGCCCCCGAGCGAGTGTCCGACCAGAATGGCCTGCGATACGCCCTTGGCTTCGAGGAATTCGTGGATCATCCGCGCCTGTTCCGGCAAGGTGGCCAGCCGCGCGTGGTCGCGGGTCGAATACGCGCACCCGGGCCGGTCAACCGCGATGACGTGAAAGTCGTCGGCCAGAAGGTCGGTCATGGCATAGGTGAAGTGCTGCAACTGGCCGGTCAACCCGTGGATCATCACCACCGTCGGCTTCTCTGGATCGCCCTGTTCGACATAGTGGATCGAACCGCCGTTCATCGGCAGGATCTGCCCGGGCTGAGGCACGGATTGGGCTCCCATCCGCGTCAGGCGACGGGTCCAAAGATGCATCAGGATCAACGCGGCACCGATGATCAGCGCAATGGTCAGCAGGGTGGTCATGTCGGCGGTCCTTTGGTCTGGGCGGGATCAACGGGATGGTAATGCTCGAGCCCGGCCTTCGCCAGACGTTTGCGGAATTCCGAAACGGTGCCGGGCCACAGCGTCGTATTGCGCCCCTGTGCGTCCTGATACCACGAAGTGCATCCGCCGGCCTGCCAGACACTGTCAGTATGACGCTCCTGCATTTCACGGGTGAAGTCGGCCTGCCGGTCAGCGTTTGGAGCAATCGCGGGCAGACCCGCGCGCCGCATCTCCTCCAGCACCCGGCCGATATGGGCGACTTGTGCTTCGATCATCAGAACGACCGAGTTGTGGCCCAGCCCGGTATGCGGCCCCAGCAGGATGAAAAAGTTGGGAAACCCGGCAATGGCGGTGCCCAGATTGGCCTGCATGCCGTCGGCCCAGGCCTCCTGCAGGCTCAGCCCGTTCGCGCCGCGGATGTCCAGCCTTTGGACCGCGTCCGTCACGTGGAAACCGGTGCCCCAGATCAGAATGTCGGCCGCCGTCCGACTGCCGTCGGTCGCGATGATCTCGGTCCCTTCGATCCGCTCGACCCCATGCGGGTTCACGGTGACATTGTCGCGGGCCAGCGCCGGGTACCAGTCGTTCGAGCTGAGGACGCGCTTGCATCCGATCCGATAGTCCGGTGTCAGAATGCGGCGCATGTCGGGGTCGGATACGGCGTCCTCCAGCCCTTTGCGCCACATCTTCATGGCAAAGTCGACCGCGCGTTTTTCGCCGCGAAATACGCGGTGGCGGAATTCGAACAGCCAGTAGATGAACTGCCTGCGGATGCGCGGCAGCAGCGGAATGCGGCGATAGAGGCGCCGGACCCAGGGCGCAATCGGTCCGTCGGGACGCGGCAGAACGTAAGGCGCGCTGCGTTGGAAGATGGTGACATGGGCGGCGGTTTTGGCGATTTCCGGCACGAACTGAACGGCGGATGCGCCGGTGCCGACAACTGCTATGCGTTTGCCCTGCAGCGGCACCGTGTGGTCCCATTGGGCCGAGTGGAACGCCGGTCCCGGAAAGCCCGCTGCTCCTGGGATCTCGGGAATGCTGGGGATGTGCAGGGCGCCGATGGCCGACACCAGGAACCGTGCCGTCCATTGCGCGCCGCCGGTCGTCTCGACCCGCCAATGCGTGCCTTCCCACTGGGCCGACTTCAGTTCGGTGTGGAAATGGCACAGATCGTACAGCCCTTCGTCGCGCGCAACGCGGCGCATGTAGTCCCAGATTTCGGCCCCGCCTGCATAGGCGCGGGTCCAGTCCGGGTTCGGATGGGTTGCCATCGAATACAGGTGCGAGGGCACATCGCAGGCCACGCCGGGATAAGTGTTCTCTCGCCATGTGCCGCCGATGTCGTTGGCCTTTTCAAGGATCGCGATGTTGTGGATGCCGCGTTTGCGGGCCTCGATCGCCATGATCAGCCCGGAGAACCCGGCCCCTACGATCAGCATGTCAGTGTCGTGGGTCATGCCTGCACCTCCTCCCAAAGGTACAAGGTCAGGATAGGGTCAAACGGCGTTTCAGGAAAACCTGCCGTGGGGTCAGTCTTGGTTTAGCTCGTCGGGCAGGGGGCGCGGCAGTTGATCCAGCAGGCGGAATACCTGCGCGCGACAGGCCGGGCCGGTCCAGTCCGGCGGGCAGAATCCGTCGGGCAGGTCGGGCAGACGCAGAACGACGCGCCGCCACCGGTGCACGATCAACGTGCGCAGCGTGGCGATCTGACAGGGCGTGGGCTCCCAACTGGCCGGGCGGCCTTGGGACACGTGGCGCACGGCCCCGTGCAGGGACCGGCAAGCCGTTCGCAATTCGGGTGGGAGCAGCTTTTCATGCACCCAGCGCGGGACCGAGCGGGCGGTGACCTCAAGGATCAGCAGTTCGTCCTGGTCCACGGGCGGTGCCCCCGATCCCAACGCGGCGTTGCGGCCGATCGGCGTGTAGTCTTGGCTGAGCAGGATGTCTTCCAGCAGCCGGGTGCCGGTGCCATCCTCGGCGATCAGCAGGTGCAGTGGCGTATCCGGCGCAGGGTCACGCGCATAGATGCGCGGCGTGACCCGGGCCGATTGCGTGCGGCCATATTCGGTCAGGAAATGCATCGAAACGCGCCCGACCCGGTCGCTTTCGATCCAGCCATCCTTGCGCAGGCGGTGCAGGGCCACGCGGATCGCCTCGGGCTTGATGCCCATCGGTTCGATGATGCGGCCCAGCGCCCCGCCCGAGATCTTGGCGCCGCGCTCCTGCGCCATGTCGCCGAACAGCGACACGATGATCGACCAGACCCGCTGATTCTGCGGGTCGGCCAGTTCGGCTACGGCCTGGGTGAACCACGGATGCGCGTTGGTCATGCGCCCAGTCTATCCGGCCCGGCTGTGCAAGAAAAACACTTTGCCGCGCGCTCAGTAGGCGTTCATGGTCAGCAGTTCATATTCGGCGACCTTCTCGTCATCCTGATTGGTCAGCGTCACGTGCCAGCGCACCTCGCCATAGTCGTCGGTGCGGCCAGTCTTTTGCTTGACCGTCAGGCGGACTTTGATGCTGTCGCCGGCCACGACCGGCTTCATGAAGCGCAGGCCGTCCAGCCCGGTATTGGCCAGCACCGGCCCTTCGTTCGGCTCGACGAACAGGCCGGCGGCAAAACTCAGCAGCAGATAGCCATGCGCCACCCGGCCCGGAAAGAACGGGTTTCTGGCCGCCGCGTCCTCGTTCATGTGGGCATAGAATGTGTCGCCGGTGAAATGGGCGAAATGTTCGATGTCGTCCAGCGTGATGGTCCGGGGCGCCGTGTGCAGCGTCTCGCCGATCTGCAGTTCCGTGAATTTGCGGGTGAAGGGGTGCGCGGGGCCTTGGATCTCGGGCGCGCCGGGGATCCATTTCCGGCCGATCGTCGCCAGCATCCGGGGCGAGCCCTGCAGGGCTGTGCGCTGCATGTAGTGCTTCACGCCGCGCACGCCGCCCATCTCTTCACCGCCGCCGGCGCGGCCGGGGCCGCCATGGACCATGTGCGGCAGGGGCGAGCCATGGCCGGTGGATTCCTGCATCGAGTCGCGGTCGTTGATATAGATCCGCCCGTTGAAGGCGGCCGCGCCCATCACCACCTGGCGCGCGACCTCGGGGTCATGGGTGATCAGCGAGGTGACCAGCGACCCCTGGCCGCGATTGGCCAGCGCGATGGCGTGGTCCAGATCGCGATAGCCCATGATGGTCGAGACCGGGCCGAACGCCTCGGTGTCATGCACGTGCCGGGCGGCGTCGGGATCGGCGCAGTGGAACAGCATCGGCGGCACGAAGGCGCCTTTTTCGGCATCGGCGCCGATCACCTCGAAGGCATCCGGGTCGCCGAATACGCGTTCGGCCTCCTGCCCGATGAGGCTGGCCTTAGCCAGAACGTCGGCCTTCTGCCCGTTTGAGACCAGCGCGCCCATGCGCGTGGATTCCAGCCGCGGATCGCCGATCGTGGTCTGCGCCAGTTTAGCCGAGATCGCGGCGATCAGCGGCTCGACCTGCGCCTCAGGGGCGATGATGCGGCGGATGGCGGTGCATTTCTGCCCGGCCTTCGTCGTCATCTCGCGCACGACTTCCTTGACGAACAGGTCGAATTCGGGCGTGCCGGGTACCGCGTCGGGGCCAAGGATCGAGGCGTTCAGGCTATCCTGCTCGGCCACGAACCGCACCGAGTTGGTCACGATCACCGGGTTCTGCCGCAGCTTCATCGCGGTGTCGGCCGAGCCGGTAAAGCTGACCACATCCTGACAGGTCAGGTGATCCAGCATGTCGCCCAGCCCGCCCGAGACCAGCTGCAGTGCGCCGTCGGGCAGGATGCCGCTGTCCAGCATGATCCGCACGGCCAATTCGGTGACATAGCAGCTGTTGGTGGCCGGTTTCACGATCGCCGGAACCCCGGCCAGCAGGGTGGGGGCCAGTTTCTCCAGCATCCCCCAGACCGGGAAGTTGAAGGCGTTGATATGCACGGCCACGCCCTGCAGCGGGGTGCAGACATGCTGGCCCAGGAAGGTGCCGTTCCGCGACAGTTGCTCAACATCGCCATCCAGATAGACATGGCCGTCGGGCATCTCGCGCCGCCCTTTCGAGGCAAAGACGAACATGGTGCCGATGCCGCCGTCGATGTCGATCAGGTGATCCTTCTGCGTGGCGCCGGTTTCAAAACTCAGGTCATAGAGCGCCTGTTTGCGTTCCGACAAGGCCTGCGCCAGCGCCTTGAGCATCTTGGCGCGTTCATGGAAAGTCAGCCGGCGCAGGGCGGGCCCACCCACGTCGCGGGCATGGGCCAGCATCGCCTGCACGTCCAGCGTGTCATTGCCGGCGGTGGCGAAGGGTGCGCCGGTGATGGCCGAGGCGATGGTGCGGGCCCCGGCGCCGGGCGCAACCCACTGGCCCGCGGCGAAACTGGAAATCTGTTTCAGAGACATGAGATGCTCCTGTATTGGGGCCGCCTTGCGCGGCGAAATGAGCTCAGTGACCCAGCGCGCCCATCTGTTGCGGCAGGTACAGAACGGTGACGGGAACTAGGACGATCAGCGCCAGGCGGAAGATGTCGGCCACCCAGAACGGGGTCACGCCGCGAAAGATCGTGCCAGTCGAGACGTCGCCCACCACGCCCTTGAGGATGAAGACGTTCAGGCCCACCGGCGGGGTGATCAGCGAAATCTCGGTGACCACCACCACGACGATGCCGAACCAGATCGGGTCATAGCCCAGCGAGGTCACCAGCGGGAAAAAGATCGGAACCGTCAGCAGCAGCATCGACAGGGATTCAAACACGCAGCCGAGGATGATGTAGATACCCAAGATCATCAGGATCACGACGAAGGGTGCCACGTCATAGGCGGTGACCATGGCGATCAGCGCCTCGGGCAGGCCGGCCAGGTTGATGAAGTTCGAAAAGATCTGCGCGCCGATCAGCACTGCGAACAGCGCGGCGGCGGTAAAGCAGGTTTCCTTCAGCACTTCGAAGGTCGATCCCACGGTCAGCCCGCCACGGAACAGCGCGATCAGAAAGGCGCCGGCGGCGCCCATGCCTGCGGCCTCGGTCGGCGAAAAGGTCAGGTTCAGGGGTTCGAAATCGAACACGCCATACAGCCCGCCGATCACCAGGAAGAAAAGCAGCAGCACAGCCCAAACGGACCCCAGCGCGCTGATGCGCTCGCCCCAGCTGGCGCGTTCACCGGCCGGGCCGGCCTCCGGGTTGCGCCAGACGGTCCAGCGCACGGCGAACAGGTAGAACAGGATGCCCAGAATGCCGGGGATGATGCCGGCCATGAACAGCTTGCCGATCGAGGTTTCGGTCAGCAGCCCGTAGATGACCAGAATGACCGAGGGCGGGATCAGGATGCCCAGCGTGCCGCCGGCCGCGATCGAGGCGGTCGATAGTTCGTCGGAATACCCATAACGGCGCATCTGCGGCATCGCGACTTTGGACATGGTCGCGGCGGTGGCCAGCGACGATCCGCAGATTGCCGAGAACCCGCCGCAGGCCGCGACGGTGGCCATGGCGATACCGCCGCGCATATGGCCCAGAAAGGCATTGGAAACCGCATAAAGCTCGCGGGCCATGCCGCCCTTGTTGACGAACAGGCCCATCAGGATGAACAGCGGCACGACCGACAGGCCGTAATCCTGCGCGGTATCGGTGATCTGGCGGCCGACCATCGACATCGCGGCCTTCAGCCCGCGCTCGTCAAAGATCGAGCCGCCGCGTTCATAGGCAAAGCCCAACGTGCCGACCAGCCCCATGGCAAAGACGATGGGCAGGCGCATCAGCACCAGGATCAGGACAAGGGCAAATCCGATGAGGGCAGCGGTCATTGAGTGGATTCCGTCAGGGTCTTGGGGGCAAACAGGTGCAGCAGTCCGGTGATGATCATCACCACGGCGGTGATCGCCACCGACGCAGTGATGAACCAGCCGACGAGGTATGTCGGGATGCTGAGGTATTCGGTGACATCACCATAGTCGCGGGCGCGTTCGGCCAGAATCCACACGCGCTGGACCGGCCAATATAGCATGGCGCCGCTGAGGATATAGATCACCGCGTCACGCAGGCGGCTGAGGCGCAGGCGGTGAAAGATACCGTCGGTCAGGTCCACGGCGATATGCCCGTTGGTGACCGAGATGATGGGCAGCACCGAGAACACCAGAATCGCCATCAGGATGCGCGTCAGTTCAGTGGCGGCCTCGATCGGCGCGTTGAAGACCGACCGCAGGATCACGTCGCAGAAGGTCATCACCATCAGGATGAACAGGGCCGTGCAGGCGACGATCACCGGCAGGACGCTGGCGCGCCGTACAAGCTGGATGAGAGGGGTCATCGGGTGGCTCCGGAAGGGGCTGGGTGGGGGCGGCCAGTGCCGCCCCGCATCAGGGATCAGTTCGAGGACATTTCCGACTTGATCATGTCATAGGCGGCTTGCGCATCGACGCCGGCTTCGTTGACTTCGGCAATAACCTTGGCGCGCACGTCCTCGGCGATCGTCGAGAACTTCTCCATGTCCTCGGCAGCGGCTTCGTGGATCGCATTGCCCTCGGTGCTTTGGGTCGCTTCACGGCCGATGGCGTCGATCTCGTCCCAGATCTTGCCGATGTCGCGGCTCAGCGGTTCGCCGAACACGTTTTCTTCCAGCGCTTTCTGGATGTCCTCGGGCAGGTCGGCGAAGGTTTCCTCGTTCATGATGAAGGCAAACGACCCGCGATACAGGCCGCCCGGCATCTCATAGACGTTCGGGGCCACTTCGGTCAGCTTGAAGCCCTTGCGGGATTCGAACGGCATGACCACACCGTCGGCGGCCTTCGAAGCCAACGTCTCATAGACCTTGGGGGCCGGAACCTGGATGCCGGTCGCACCCAGCGCCGTGCCCACGTCGCCACCGACGCCACCGGGGATCCGCACCTTGAGGCCCGAGATCTGGTCCATCGAGGTCACCGGGCTGCTGGTGTGCAGCTGGGCGGGGCCGTGTGTGTGCAGGGCAATGACCTTGACGCCGCGGTGTTCGTCGGCGGCCTTCAGGTATTTGTCGTAAGCGCGCCAATAGGCGACTGAGGCGGCCTCGGCCGAGCCTTCATAGCCCGGCAGTTCGATCAGCTTGGTCGTCACGAAGCGGCCCGGCTGATAGCCGTGGAAGATGATCGACGCATCCGCCGCGCCATCCATGATCAGGTCCATCTGGGCCGGGGGCGGGGCGATGCCCAGCTTCAACTCGGCAGTCACCTTGCCGTCGGTGGCCTCTTCGACCATCTCGACGAATTTGGGCCACATCTTGGCGTTGATCCCGTGGGTGGGCGGCGCCCAGCTGGAAATCGTCAGGGTGTAATCCGCCGCAAATGCCACGCTGCCAGACACTGCCAAGGCAGCCGTCGCCAACAGCGTTTTGATCCCGTTGAGTTTCATGACTGGTTTCCTCCTCCAAAACATGAGTCACAAATGCGTTAATGGTCCTTTTTGTAACCATCAACTGGCCGAAAGCCCGGATTCGGCGCTTCGTCGGAGAAATTTATTGACCAACCGTTCGGTTAATGCAAGAAGAATATCGAAACGAATGCAAAGCGAGCGGCCCATGAGCGATACGATTCTTGCGCAGCGGCGTGGAAATTATGTGGAAATCACTCTCAACCGCCCTGATCGCCTGAACAGTTTCACCGAGGAAATGCACCATGCCCTGCGCCGCGCCATCGAAGGCGCGCGCGATGAGGGCGCGCGGGCGATCCTGCTGACCGGGGCCGGACGCGGGTTTTGCGCGGGGCAGGATCTGGCCGACCGTGACCCGTCGAAAATGGACGGCCCGCCGGATCTGGGCCACACGGTGCGTACTTTCTACGCGCCGCTGGTGCGGTTGATCCGGTCGCTGAACTTTCCGGTGATCTGCGCGGTCAATGGCGTGGCCGCGGGCGCGGGTGCCAATCTTGCGCTGGCCTGCGATATCGTGCTGGCCGCCGAGTCCGCGAAATTTATCCAGTCCTTCGCCAAGGTCGGGCTGATCCCCGATACCGGCGGCAGCTGGCACCTGCCGCATCTGCTGGGCGAGGCGCGTGCCAAGGGGCTGGCCCTGACCGGCGAGCCCTTGATGGCGAAGACGGCCGAGGACTGGGGCCTGATCTGGAAAGTCCTACCCGATGCCGACCTGATGACCCAGGCGCGTGCGCTGGCCGAACGCCTGTCGAACGGCCCCACGCTGGGCCTGGGTCTGACCAAGCAGACCATCCAGGCCGCCGCGACCAACAGCCTGACCGATCATCTGGAGATCGAGGCCGACGCCATGAAGACCTGCGGTGAATCCGTCGACTATGCCGAAGGCGTCGCGGCCTTTCTGGAAAAGCGCAGCCCGGAGTTTCGGGGCAAATGAGCATGACGCCGAAAGAACGCGCCGAAAAGGCCGCCGCCGCGATGTGGGCGCAGGACCATGCCTCGAAATGGGCGGGGATGGAACTGGTCGAGGTCGACGAGGGCACCGCGACGCTGGCGCTGACTGTGCAGCAGCACCATTGCAACGGGCACGGGATCTGCCATGGCGGCGTGACCTTCATGCTGGCCGACAGCGCCTTTGCCTTTGCCTGCAACAGTCGCAACCAGTCGACTGTGGCCCAGCACAACGTGATCAGCTATGTCGCGCCGGGCCGGCTGGGCGACCGGCTGACCGCCCGCGCGACCGAACAGAGCCTGACCGGCCGCAGCGGCATCTATGACGTGACCGTGACCAATCAGGACGGCCAAAAGATCGCCGAGTTCCGGGGCTTTTCCCGCGCGACCAACGGCACTCTGTTTCCAGAATCTTGAGGTGAGGAGGACATCATGAAGGATCTGACCCCGAACAAAGCGGATCTTGACCCGATCGAGATCGCGTCGATCGATGAAATCCGCAGCTTGCAGCTGGACCGCCTGAAGTGGTCGCTGCGCCATGCCTATGACAACGTTCCGATGTACAAGCAGCGGTTCGACGAGGCCGGGGTGCATCCCGACGATCTGCAAACGCTGAGCGATCTGGCCAAGTTCCCCTTCACCTACAAGAACGATCTGCGCGACCACTATCCGTTCGACCTGTTTGCCGTTCCGCGCGAACAGATCATTCGCCTGCATGCCTCGTCCGGCACCACGGGCAAGCCGACCGTCGTGGGCTATACCAAGAACGACATCGACAACTGGGCCGATCTGGTGGCCCGCAGCCTGCGCGCAAGCGGTCTGCGCAAGGGCGACATGATCCACAACGCCTATGGCTATGGCCTGTTCACCGGCGGCCTGGGCGCGCATTACGGAATCGAGCGGCTGGGCGCCACGGTCGTTCCCATGTCCGGCGGTCAGACCGAGAAACAGGTGGCCCTGATCACCGATTTCAAACCCGACGGCATCATGGTCACGCCGTCCTACATGCTCAACATCCTCGAACAGTATCACAAGGTCGGGATGGACCCGCGCGAAAGCTCGCTGTCGGTGGGCGTGTTCGGGGCCGAACCCTGGACGGATGCGATGCGCAATGAGGTCGAGCAGGCCTTTGACATGCACGCCGTCGACATCTACGGCCTGTCCGAGATCATGGGGCCGGGCGTCGCCAACGAATGCGTGGAAACCAAGGACGGCCCGGTCATCTGGGAGGACCACTTCTACCCCGAAATCATCGACCCGCAGACCGGCGAGGTTCTGCCCGACGGCGAAATGGGCGAGTTGGTCTTTACCACGCTGACCAAGGAAGGTCTGCCGATGATCCGCTACCGCACCCGCGACCTGACGCGGCTGCTGCCGGGCACCGCACGTTCGATGCGGCGGATGGAGAAGATCACCGGCCGCAGCGACGACATGATCATCCTGCGCGGGGTCAACGTCTTCCCCAGCCAGATCGAGGAGCAGGTCATGGCCACCGGCGGCATTGCCGCGCATTACCAGATCGAGCTGTACAAATCCGGCCGCATGGACGCGATGCGCGTCTTTGTCGAGGCGATGCCCGACGCGGCCGATGAGCTCAGCAAGACCGCCGCCGCGCGGATGCTGACCAAGCGGATCAAGGACATCGTTGGCGTTTCCACCGAGATCGTTGTAGGGGACCCCGGCGATGTCGAGCGCAGCCAGGGCAAGGCCAAGCGCGTCGTCGACAACCGAGACAAGGAGTGAGGTTTGGCCCGTACGATTGCAAAAGATCACGACCAGAAACGCGCCCAGATCCTGAAATCGGCGGCGCGGGTCTTTGCCCGCGAAGGCTTCGACCGCGCCTCGATGACCCAGCTTGCGCGCGAATGCGGGATCTCGAAGGCCAACATCTATCACTATTATGACAGCAAAGACGCGATCTTGTTCGACATTCTCGAGACCTATCTGCGGGAACTGCGCGACCTGATCTGCGGGCTCGAGATGGAAGGCCTCAGCCCGCCCGAAAAGCTGCACCGCGTGGTGGCCGAGATCCTGCTGGCCTATCAGGGCGTGGATGACGAACACCGGGTCCAGACCAGCGGCATGTCGGCTCTGCCCGAGGATCAGCAGCGCCTGTTGCGCGGATATCAGCGCGACATGGTGAATTTCCTCAGCGCGATCCTGTCCGATGTCGCGCCCGACGTGTTCCAGGGCGACGGGGCCAAGCTGCGTTCGGCCACGATGTCGGTGTTTGGTATGCTGAACTGGTATTACATGTGGAATTCTGGGGCCGATGCGCAGGCACGCCGGGACTATGCCGCGCTGGTCAGCAACCTGACCCTATCGGGCGTCAAGGCGCTGTAGCTCCGGTCCTGCCGGCAATGTGATTTGGCTTTCGCGGGTGTCCCGGCGTTTACTTGCGGTCGGAGGGCGCCATGCAAAAACCGGAACGGTTCGACAAATTCTATTTCGCCAAGGTCGGGATGGGCGAGGCCTGCGGCTGCGCCGAGCGCATCATCGACGTCTATGAATTCAACCGCAAGACAGGTGTGCGTGACGCGGGCACGGGCAAGGGGGCCCGGCCACGGCGTCGCGGCCTGCGATCGCTTGCCTTGAAATACGGCCTGATCAGCCGCCCCAGCGGGCGGTGATCACGGGGTGCGCAGGCCCAGCCGCGTGACGACCTCTGCGGCCTCGGCCAGCCAGCGGTTTTTCAGTTCGACCCCCGAGGCCCGGCGCAGGCCCATCTGGCGCAGCTTTTCCATCCGCTCGGGGTTGCCCGCTCCGAAACCTGCGGCCACCCGGGGCCACCAGTAATCGACCGATTCCTGCATCGCCGGCGCCGCGCCCTGTTCCAACAGCTTGACCGCGCCTTCCAGGGCCAATTCACCGTGATGCGCCTCGATCGGGGCGATAGCGCGGAACACCTCGGCCAGCGGCTGATAGGACACCAGCGCGAACTCGGCCAGTTGCACGCCCACGGCCCGGCTCATCAGCAGGTTCATCACCACCGCATCGTTCCAGCCTTCGATCGGATAGTTGAAGACCGCAAGGCGCATGTCATGTTCGCTGCGCGTGGCCCCGATATCGGCGGAACGGTTCAGCCGTGCGGTCCACGGGTGATGCGTGGCATAGCGGTCTGTATCCGCGCCGAACTCGCCCATGATCTTCAGAACGCGGTCGGCATTGTCGGTCTTTTCCAGAACGATCTTCGCCGCCGCGATACGTTCCTTGATGCCCGGGCCCTGGTTGATGATGTCGGCGAACCCCGCCGCACCGGCCAGTTCGCTGTCGACGAAGGTCGCCATCAGCTTCATCAGTTCGGCCCGGTATCGGGGTGGCACGTTGGTCGGGTTGGTCAGAACGCCGCCTGCGGCCAGGTAGCTTTCGATGCTCATGTCTTCGGCCATGGTCCCTCTCCCTTTACTGGTCGTAATCGACGACGACATTGTCGGTCAGCGGGTAGGCCTGGCAGCTGAGCACATAGCCTTTCTCGACCTCGTAGTCCTCGAGCGCGTGGTTGGCGACCATCTCGACCTCGCCTTCGATCACCTTGCAGCGGCAGGTCGAACAGACCCCGGCCTTGCAGGCAAAGGGGGCGTCCATCGCGTTTTCCAGCGCCGCATCCAGAATGGTCTGGTCCTTGGGCATGGTGAGGGTCTGGCTGGCGCCGTCCAGCGTGACGCGGGCCTGAGTCTGGTTGGCCTGTGCAGCCGTTGCCACATCGCCATGCTTGCGTTTGGCACGGCCCGGTTGGGCGCTGGCGAACAGCTCGAACTTGATCTGGCTGTCATTCAGCCCGTGTTCGCGCAACGCCTCGGCAATGCCCAGCATCATCGGCTCGGGGCCGCAGATGAAGGCGGTGTCGGTGTTTTCGACGTCGATCCAGTGCTGGAACAGTTCGGCGCATTTCTCTTTGGTCACCAACCCGGTGAACAGGTCGATCTCCTGCGCGTCGGTTTCCAAGATATGGATCACGTTCACGCGGCCCATATACTGGTTCTTCAGGTCTTCCAGCTCTTCGCGGAACATGATCGTGTTCACGCCCTTGTTGGCATAGACCAGCGTGAAGCGCGCATTCGGCTCGCGTGCCAGCGTGGTCTTTAGGATCGACAGCACGGGCGTGATGCCCGACCCGCCGGCAAAGCCCAGGTACTGCCGATGCGCGGCCGGGTCCAGCGGTGTGTGGAAGGCCCCCATCGGCGGCATCGCCTGCAGCCTGTCGCCCACTTTCAGCTCGGTGTTGGCCCAGGTTGAAAAGGCGCCGCCCTCGACCCGTTTGATGCCCACCTGCAGAACGCCGTCATCCTTGCCCGCGCAGATCGAGTAGGAGCGGCGCAGCTCTTCCCCGTCAAATTCGCGGCGGAAGGTCAGGTACTGGCCCTGGACAAAGTCGAATTCCTCGGCCGCGCCGTTCACCGGTTTCAGCGTGACCACGACCGCGTCGCGGATGGTCTTGTGGATGTCGGTGACTTCCAGATCGTGAAAACGTGCCATCCGGTCCTCCTCAGATGCACTTGAAATAGTCGAAAGGTTCCAGGCAGTCGGTGCAGCGCCAATGCGCCTTGCACGGAGTCGAGCCGAACTGGCTGACCTTTTCCACTGCCGTGCTGCCGCAATGCGGACAGCGGTCGGGTCCGCCCGCGGGCTGGGGCGGTGCGATGCCATAGTCCTTCAGCTTCGCACGCCCCTTGTCGCTGAGCCAATCGGTCGTCCAGGCCGGAGAGATGCGGGTCTCCAGCTTGATCTTGTCGATGCCGTGGTCGCGCAGGGCGGTTTCGATGTCCATCGCGATGACCGAGGTCGCCGGGCAGCCCGAGTAGGTGGGCGTCACGGCAACCTTCAGCGTGTCGCCTTCCCATGTCACATCGCGCACGATGCCCAGATCGACGACCGAGATCACGGGGATCTCGGGGTCGGGCACGGCGTCGAGCCATTCCCAGACCTGCTCTACGTTGGCGCGGTTCATCTGCCTTTACCAGGTTGCGCCCGGATAGGCCCGCTGCAGCCATTGCATCTGGGTCAACAGGTGGCCCAGATGTTCGGTATGCATGCGTCCGTCGCGGCCGCCCTTGTGGGCAAAGCGGCTGTCGGGAACGGTCAGGGTGGCCTCGGTCAGTACGCGCCGAACCAGCGCGTCATATTCCTCGCGCAGGTTGGCCGGATCGGGGGCGATGCCCGCGGCGGCCATCTCGGCATCGACCTCGTCGCTGGCGAACATCTCGCCCACATAGGGCCAGAGGTAATCCAGCGCCTCCTGCATGCGTCTGTGGCTTTCCTCGGTGCCGTCGCCCAGCCCGACTACCGTGTCGCTGGACCGTTCCAGGTGATAGGCGACCTCTTTGCTGGCCTTCTCGCCAATCGCCGCGACCCGGTCGTCAGACGACTTCAGCAACCGGCCCAGCATGATCGAGTGCCAGGCATCAAACAGGAACTGGCGCATCAGGGTGCGGCCGAAATCGCCGTTGGGCACCTCGACCAGCAGCACGTTGCGGAAATCCCAAGCGTCGCGCAGAAAGGCCAGATCATCGGCGGACTTGCCTTCGCCCTGAACCTCTCCGGCCAGGCCCAGCCACATCTGCGTCTGGCCGATCAGGTCCAGCGCGGTGTTGGCCAGCGCGATGTCCTCCTCCAGCACCGGCGCATGGCCGCACCATTCGCTGACGCGATGGCCCAGGATCAGCGTGTTGTCCCCCATCCGCAGCAGGAATTGCAGGAATGCCTCGTCGCGGGTCATCACATCGCCCCCACTTCTTCGGGGATGTCGAAAAAGGTCGGATGACGGTAGACCTTGCTTTCGCTGGGCTCGTACAGCGGGCCCTTGTCGCTGGGCGAACTGGCGGTGATGTTGTTGGCCTCGACCACCCAGATCGAGACGCCCTCGTTGCGGCGGGTATAGACGTCGCGGGCGTTCTTGATCGCCATTTCGGCGTCGGGTGCGTGCAGCGAGCCGACATGGCGATGGCTCATGCCGTGCTGGCCGCGGATGAAGATTTCCCACAGGGGCCATTCGTTTTTCATCAGGTGTCCTCCTATCGGGTGGGTTATTCGGCTGCGACCTTGCGGGCGCGTTTCTTGCGGGCATGTTCCAGCAGACCGTCACGCACCCATTTGCCATCGTCCCAGGCCTTGTTGCGGGCGGCCAGGCGGTCGGTGTTGCAGGGGCCGTTGCCCTTGATCACGTCGAAGAATTCCGACCAGTCGGGCTGAGTGAAATCGTAATGCCCGCGCTCTTCGTTCCACTTCAGGTCCGGGTCAGGGATGGTCAGGCCCAGATACTCGGCCTGCGGCACAGTCTGATCCACGAATTTCTGGCGCAGCTCGTCATTGGAGTTGATCTTGATCTTCCACGCCATCGACTGGGCCGAATGCACCGAGTCCTTGTCGGACGGGCCGAACATCATCAGCGACGGGTACCAGAACCGGTTCAGCGCGTCCTGCGCCATCTTGCGCTGTTCGGGCGTGCCCTCGGCCATCTTTCGGATCGCGTCATAGCCCTGGCGCTGGTGAAAGCTTTCTTCTTTGCAGATGCGGATCATCGCGCGCGAATACGGCCCGAACGAGGTGCGCTGCAGCGGCACCTGGTTCATGATCGCCGCCCCGTCGACCAGCCAGCCCACCGCGCCGATATCGGCCCAGTTCAGCGTGGGATAGTTGAAGATCGAGCTGTATTTCATCCGCCCGTCCAGCAGCATCTCGGTTAGTTCGTCGCGGCTGACGCCCAGGGTTTCGGCGGCGCAGTACAGGTACAGGCCGTGCCCGGCCTCGTCCTGCACCTTGGCCAGCAGGATCGCCTTGCGTTCCAGCGTAGGCGCGCGCGTGATCCAGTTGCCTTCGGGCAGCTGGCCGACGATCTCGGAATGGGCGTGCTGGCCGATCTGGCGGATCAGCGTCGCGCGATAGTCGTCGGGCATCCAGTCCTTGGGCTCGATCTTGATGTCGGCGTCGATCTTGTCCTGAAAGGCGCGTTCCTGCTCGGTCATTTCCTCGCGGGATTTGACGCCTGTTCCTGCCGTCTTGATCATCTGAGCGTACATGTCGGGTCTCCTCCCTTACACGCGTTCAAGAATAAGCGCGGCGCCTTGGCCTACGCCCACGCACATGGTGCACAAGGCATAGCGCCCGCCGGTGCGGCGCAGCTGATAGGCCGCCGTCATGACCAGCCGCGCGCCGGACATGCCCAGCGGGTGGCCGATGGCGATGGCGCCGCCATTGGGATTCACATGGGGTGCGTCATCGGCCACGCCAAGTTCACGCAGGGTGGCCAGACCCTGGGCCGCGAAGGCCTCGTTCAATTCTATCACATCCATCTGCTCGATGCTCAGCCCCGTGCGGGCCAGCACTTTGCGGGTGGCCGGGACCGGACCGATTCCCATGACCCGAGGCTCGACCCCCGCGACCGCCATGCCCACGACACGGGCCATCGGGGTCAGGCCGTTCTTCTGCGCGGCGGCCTCGTTGGCCAGCAGAATGGCCGCGGCGCCGTCATTGACGCCCGAGGCATTGCCCGCCGTCACCGTCTTGTCCGGCCCGTTGACGCCCTTCAGGCCCGCCAGCTTTTCGGCCGTGGTGCCGGGGCGGGGGTGTTCGTCGGTGTCCACCACCAGCGGGTCGCCCTTACGCTGGGGGATGGTCACGGGGGTGATTTCCTCGGCAAAAACGCCGGCCTGATGCGCGACCGCCCAGCGGGCCTGGCTGCGCGCGGCAAAGGCATCCTGATCAGCGCGGCTGATGTCATAGTCCTCGGCCACGTTGTCGGCGGTCTGCGGCATTGAATCCGTGCCGTACATCTGCTGCATCTTCGGGTTCACGAAACGCCAGCCGATCGTGGTGTCATAGGCCGCGTTGGCGCGGGAAAAGGCGCTGGTGGCCTTGGGCATCACGAAGGGCGCGCGCGACATGCTTTCGACGCCACCGGCGATCGCCATATCATAGTCCCCCGCCTTGATGGCCCGCGCGGCCATGCCGACCGCATCCATGCCGCTGGCGCACAGGCGGTTGATCGTGGTGCCGGGCACTTGAACCGGGAAACCGGCCAGCAGGGCGGCCATGCGCGCCACGTTCCGGTTGCTTTCGCCGGCCTGGTTGGCATCGCCCATGATCACGTCATCCAGGCTGGCCCAGTCCACCTGCGGGTTCCGCTCTTTCAGCGCAGCCAGCGGGATCGCGGCCAGATCGTCGGTGCGAACCTGGGACAGGGCCCCGCCATAGCGTCCGATCGGGGTGCGCTGTGCGTCGCAGATGAAAGCGTCCATGCGTCGGAACCTCGTGTCTTGCGTCCGGGTCAATAAGTGACCGCTTGGTCGGGTAATACGCCCGGAAGCGATTCGCGGCAAGGAAAATGTAACGCAATTGTGCTTCAAATCGAAAATCGGTAACGTATTTGTGCCGACATGAGAAAACCCGCACGGGGGCGGGCGATCTCGATCTTCGGGGCAGGAACCGACTAAAGCTGACCGGCTTCGGTCAGAACCTTGCGCGCCACGCGAAAGCACTCCAGCGCCTGCGGGACGCCGCAATAGATGCCGACGACATGGATGATCGCCCGAATCTCCTCCTTGCTGACGCCGTTGTTCAGGGCTCCGCGACAGTGGATCTCCCACTCGTGCATCTTGCCCAGGGCGCCGATCATCGACAGGTTCATCATCGAGCGGGTCTTGGGGTCGATCACCTCGTCCCCCCAACCGAAGCCCCAGCACCAGGCTGTCATGGCCTCCTGAAATGGGCGGGTGAAATCATCCGCCGCGGCCAGGTTCTTTTCTACGTATTCGTCGCCCAGCGTCGCCTTGCGCTGCGCCAGTCCCTTCAGAAACAGGTCTTCGTCAAAGATGTCGGCCATCGTCCACTCCGCTTGCATCTGTATCCACCGCCTCGCGCATCCATTGCTGCAAGCGGGCGATCGAATGTTCCGACATTACGCCGCAAGCCGGGTCCAGCACCAGCGGGCCAGGGCGATAGCCGCGCGATTTCAGGCCGCGATGCACGCTTTCAACCAGCCGGATGTCTTCTTCGACCGTGGTTTCCCGGTCCTGCACCGCCAGTTGGCGGATCACCGCGCTTTCGGACCCGCCCTCGGTGTACCATCCGCGCCAGACGGTGCAGTGATCGGCATCCTGCGCGCGCCAGTGATAGGTGTTCAGCACATTGCCGGGATAGCACTGGAACGAGAACATCGGCCACAGAAACCACGACTGATAGTCGCCCGCATGGGGAACAGACAGGTCGATGGGATAGGTCATCTTGTCGAGGCTCTGACACTCGGTCGTATGGCGCAGAACGTATCCGCCGCCTGCGTCGGGTTGAATGTCATAGGTTTCGGGTTTGACCACACCTGTGGCAAAGGTCGGGTGATTGGTCGGGCAGTGATAGCATTCCGAGTAGTTCTCAATACTGACCTTCCAGTTGCAGTTTTCGGGAATCTCGACCCATTCCAGCGGCTCAAGATCGTCGATCAGCGGGACAAAGGCGCGGATTTCCGCGCGCACGCCGGGGTACCAGTCGTCCATCGGGGCGGCGTCATCGTCGAGGTTGACGAAAATAAAGCCGTTGAACAGCTCGGTCCGCACCGGGGTCAGACAGATCGCGCTGCGGTCGAAGCCCGGAACCGATTTGATGTTCGGCCCGGCGCGCAGGTGCCCGGTGAGTTCGTAAGTCCATGCGTGATAGGGGCAGACGACGACGCGGGTGTTGCCGGCCCCGGTCACCACCTCATGCGCGCGGTGCTGGCAGACGTTGTAGAAGGTGCGGATTTCACCATCGCGCCCGCGGATGCAGAACAGGTTCTGGCCTGCGATTTCAAAGGCGAAGTAGTCGCCCGGCTCGCGCACCTGCGCCACATGGCCGGCAAATTGCCAGGTGCGGGCCAGAAGTCCCTGCTTCTCCTGCTCGAATATTGCCGGGTCGGTGTAATAGCGGGCCTCCAGCGATCGGGTCAGCGGTGCGGTCATTCTGGTTCCTCCGCATAGAGGCCAAGTTGGTGCCTGCGGCGGTGAAACCGCTCCACACGCTCGACGATTTCATCGCTGGACAGGGCGACCACGAAAGACAGAAGCGTCTCAAGCAGCGCGATGGTCGAAACCGATGACGGAAAGAACTGGGGCGTGTCGGCGGCGACGACAAACCCGTGTTGCGCGTTCAGGATGACTGGGCTGGCGGGGCTGTCGGAGATGCCGACCACGGTCATGCCCTGTTCGCGGGCCAGCTTCACCGCCTCGATCACCTCGGTCCGGTAGGGGTGGCAGGTCATCGCGATCAGCACGTCCTGTTCATCGGCCCAGGCCAGATCGTCCACCGGGGTCGAGCCGGGCCGGGGGATGGCGTGGAACTGCTTCATCCCGGTCGAGGCCAGATAGGTAAAGTTGCGCGCGTTCGCGTTGTTGACGCCGACGCCCAGCGTAAACACCTGCCGCGATGTCCAGATCGCCTCGGCCGCGGCCTGCAACCGGGTGGCGTCGATCCCGGCGAAGGTTTCTTCGATGTTTCGGATAGCGGCCCCGACCATGTCGGCATAGAGGCCGCCCAGCTCGCCAGATTTGCCGATCTCCTGCAGCCAGCGGGCGCGGTCGGGGAACGACACGGTGCCTCGGCGGATGGCGTCGCGGAACGGCGCGCGGAAATCCTCGTAGCCCTCAAACCCCACCTGCCGCGCCATGCGGACGAAGGTGTTGGGTTTCACGTTCGCGGCCTCGGCGATTTCGCGCACGGTCGAAACGCCAACATCCGCGGGGTTCTCCAACACATAGCGGGCGGCCTTCTGCGCCTCGGGCGTCAGGGCGTCCCATTCACGGGTCAGCCGGTCAAGAACGGTGTTTGATACATTTGTGTCATTCATGATTGACGATGGTACAAATGTGGCTTTAGCTTGTCGAGAAGAAATGCGACTCGGTGAGAGGAAAAATCATGTCCGGGAAGGAACTGCCGTCACAGGCCCGCGTGGTGATCGTGGGCGGAGGTGTCATGGGCGTCGGTCTGGCCTACCACCTGGCGCACGAGGGCTGGACGGATGTCGTTCTGCTGGAAAAGGCCGAGCTGACCAGCGGCAGCACCTGGCATGCGGCCGGGCAGATCACCCATTCGACCAGTTCCTTTGGTCTGGGCAAATGCGTGGACTACAACATCGGGCTCTATTCCGGTGCGCTCGAGGCCGAGACCGGGCAGGCGGTGACATGGCATGGATGCGGCTCGTTCCGGCTGGCCTATACCGAAGATGAGATGGACTGGCTGCGCCACACCCTGTCGGTGGGCCGGTCGCTGGGCTTCAACATTGAACTGGTCGGCCCCGACCGCGTGGCCGAACTGCACCCGTTCTACAACCTCGACGGGGTTCTGGGCGCGCTGCATACGCCGGATGACGGGCATGTGGACCCGACGAACGTGACCATGGCCATGGCGGCGGGGGCGCGTCAGCTGGGCGCGCGGATCATCCGCCGCTGCAGGGCCACCAACATCACCCAGGCGGCCAATGGCGAATGGGTGGTCGAGACCGAACGGGGCACGATCCGATGCGAACACGTGGTGAATGCGGGCGGCGCCTATGCCCGGCAGATGGGCGAATGGTCTGGCCTACAACTGCCGATGACCTCGATGACCCACCACTATTTCGTGACCGAACCGGTGCCACAGTTCCAGGACCTCGATCACGAGTTGCCTGTGATCCGCGATGACCGCAAGGTCTCGGGCTATATCCGCATGGAGCAGAAGCGCGGGCTGATCGGGATCTACGAAAAGGAGAATTCGAACTCGGTCTGGCATGACCATTGCCCGTGGGATTATGAAAACTGGTTGTTCGACGCCGATTACGACCGGGTCATGCCGTGGCTGGAAGAAAGCCTGAACCGGATGCCGATTTTCGCCGATCTGGGCATCCAGCGCGAGGTTCACGGGGCGATCTCGCACCCGCCCGACGGCAATCCGCTGATCGGCCCGGCGCCGGGGGTGCGAAACTATTGGTGCTGCTGCGGCACTCAGATCGGCATCGGCTGGGGCCCGGGCCTGACGCGCGAACTGGCGCGGTGGATGGTGCATGGGGCGGCCGACATTTCGATGCGCGACTATGATCCGCGCCGGTTCGGGGCCTATGCCACCAAAGACTGGCAGGTCACCAAGGCGCATGAGGATTATAAGCTGCGCCACGAAATTCCGTTTCCGCATTTCAACCGTCTTGCCGGGCGGCCGATCAAGCCGTCCCCCCTGTATGACCGGCTGAAAGCCAAGGGCGCGGTGTTTGAAGAGGTCTTTGGCCACGAGCGCCCCCGCTGGTTCGCAAAGGACGGCGTTGAACAGCGCGACCATTATTCCTTCCGCCGCAATGTGGTGCATGACATGGTCGCCGCCGAATGCAGGGCCGTGCGCGAGGCGGTCGGCATCATGGATATCTCGGCCTTCACCAAGGTCGAGGTCAGCGGCCCGGATGCCCGGGCCCTGCTGGACCGGCTGGTCGCCAACCGCCTGCCACAAAAGGTGGGCGGCATCGCGCTGACCCACATGCTGAACCGCCGTGGTCGGATCGAGCTGGAGACCACGGTCGTGAAACTGGGCGAGGACCGGTACTACCTCGTCTGTGCCGCCTTCTTCGAACAGCGCCTGCTGGACCACCTGACCCAGCATCGCGACGAAGAAAACGTCGATATCATCCTGCGATCCGACGACTGGGCCGCGCTCAGCCTCAATGGCCCCGGCGCGCGCGAGGTTTTGGCCGCCTGCACCGAAGCGGACCTGAGCAATGCCGGTTTCAAATGGCTGACTGCGCAGGAAATCGACGTGGCGGGTCATCGGCTCTGGGCTTTCCGCATGTCCTATGCCGGTGAATTGGGATGGGAACTGCACATGCCGCGTGACTGCGCCTTGGCCGTCTACGATACGCTCTGGGCCGCAGGCGCACCGCACGGCATCGCCGATTACGGGTCGTTCGCGATGAACGCGCTGCGGATGGAGAAGGCCTTCAAGGGCGCAGGCGAGTTGACCAACGAGGTCACCCTGGCCGAGGCCGACGTGCTGCGCTTTGCCCGCACCGACAAGGAATACCTGGGCAAGGACCGGACCCTGAACCCCGATCTGCGCTGGGTCTGCGCCTATCTGGAGATCGAACCAGATGGCCAGAACGATGGGCATGGCGGCGAGGCGGTCCTGCTGGACGGCAAGGTCGTGGGCTCCACCGCCTCGGTGGCCTACGGGCATACGGTCGGCAAGATCCTTGCCTTTGCCTATGTCAAACCGCAGGCCAATGTGCCGGGAACCGAAGTGCAGGTGGTGATTGCGGGCGTGCCGCGTCGCGGGCGGATCCTGGGCGCGCCCGCCTATGACCCGCACAGTGTTCTGCCCCGAACCGATACCGCGATGGAGGCTGCGGAATGATCCCGAAGACGATGAAGGCCATGGTCCTGACCGGGTATGGCGATCTGGACAAATACGAATGGCATGAGGACTGGCCCACCCCCACACCCGGCCCGATGGAGGTGTTGATCAAGGTGGGCGCCTGCGGGCTGAACAACACGGATGTGAACACCCGCACCGGCTGGTATTCCAAGGCGGTGGACGAGGCCACCACCGGCGGCGCCTATTCCGAGTTGGATGACGACGACAGCACCTGGGGCGGCGCGCCCCTGACCTTCCCGCGCATTCAGGGCGCGGACGCGGTCGGAACAGTCGTGGCCGTGGGAGAGGGGGCCGATCCCGCGATCATCGGCCGGCGGGTGATCGTGGCGGGCTGGCTGCGCGACTGGTCCGAGCCGATGAACCGCGACAAGGCGGGATATTTCGGCTCGGAATGTGACGGCGGCTTTGCCGAATACACCAAGGCCGACATCCACGGCGTGGCTGCGATCGACTCCGACCTGAGCGATGCCGAACTGGCGACCTTCAGTTGTTCCTATGTGACGGCCGAGGGCATGTTGGACAGGGCGCAGGTCGGCGAGGGCGACACGGTTCTGATCCCCGGCGCCTCGGGCGGTGTGGGCGGGGCGCTGATCCAGTTGTCCAAGCTGCGCGGCGCACGCGTGATCGCCATGGCCAGCGAGGCCAAACACCCCGAGGTCGCCAAACTGGGCCCGGATCGCATTCTGCCGCGCAACCCCAGGAACCTGCGGGCCGAGTTGAAAGGCGAACGGATCACCGTCGTCGCCGACGTCGTGGGCGGAGAGATGTGGCCCAAACTGATCGACATGCTGGAGCGTGGCGGGCGCTATACCTGTTCGGGCGCGATTGCCGGTCCGATCGTGCAGTTCGACCTGCGCACCTTCTATCTGCGCGATCTGACCTTCACCGGGTCGACCGTGAACACGCCGCAGAACTTCTTTGATGTCGTGAAATACATAGAAAATGGGCAAATCAAGCCAGCTTTGGCCGCCACTTACCCGTTGACTGAGCTGCGAGAGGCCCAGCAGGCCTTCATCGACAAGCATCATACCGGCAATATCGTGGTGATCCCATGACCCTGGAAAACGTTCTCGAAGCTGCGCGGCACCTGCATCAGACCCTGCCGGCGCTGTCCGAATTCGGCACCTGGCCCACCGACCTGACCGCAACCGGTTTGCAACCGCGAGCGATCCCCGCCACACCACTGGTGCAGGCGCTGGATCAACCCGGATCACCCCGGACAACGGGGTTGGTTCAGGCGATCCGGTCGGCGGCGCATCTTGCCCACTGGAAACGCACCTATACCGAGGCAGAGGTCGGTGCCGATTTCCGCAATCGGTACGGGTATTTCGAACTGTTCGGGCCAACCGGGCATTTCCATTCGACCAAGTTGCGGGGCTATGTCGCCTATTGGGGCGCCGGGCTGGACTATGACTGGCACAGCCACCAGGCCGAGGAGCTTTACCTGACGCTGGCGGGCGGTGCGGTCTTCAAGGTTGACGGGGATCGGGCCTTTGTTGGCGCTGAGGGCACGCGGTTGCATGCCAGTTGGCAAAGTCACGCCATGTCCACGGGGGATCAGCCGATCCTCACGTTCGTGCTGTGGCGGGGCGAGGGGTTGAACGACCTGCCCAGGATGGACGCCGCATGAAGATCACCCGCATCTCGGTCTTTCACGTCGATCTGCCGCTTGAACATCCCTATTGGCTGTCCGGCGGACGTCTGAAATTCGAGGTGCTGGATGCCACCTTCGTCAAGATCGAAACCGACGCCGGGCTGACCGGCTGGGGCGAGGGCACGCCATGGGGCCACACCTATGTGCCCGCCCATGGGCCGGGCATCCGGGCGGGGATCGAGACCATGGCGCCCTTCGTCCTCGGGCTGGACCCGCGCCGGGTCCTGGAGGTCGAGCGGGCGATGGACCACGCGCTGCCCGGGCATCTTTACGCCAAATCGCCGATCGACATGGCCTGCTGGGACATTGCCGGACAGGCGGCTGGGCTGCCGATTGCCGATCTGATGGGCGGCGGGTCGCGCAGCCCCGCGCCGGTCGCCTCCTCGGTCGGGGCCAAGACCGTCGAGGAAACCCGCGCGGTGATGGATCGCTATCGCGGCCGCGGCTATTGGGTGCATTCGGTCAAAGTGGGCGGCGACGTGGATCGCGACATAGAACGCATCCGCGATGTCGAGGCGCACCGCCCTGCGGGAGAACGCATCCTCTATGACGTCAACCGCGCCTGGACGCGGCAACAGGCGTTGCGGGTGATGAAGGCCACCGAGGATCTGGGCGTGATGTTCGAACAACCCGGCGAGACGCTGGACGACATCGCGGCCATCCGGGCCCTGCATTCCGCGCCGGTCAGCGTGGATGAAAGCCTGGTCACCCTGCAGGACGCCACACGCATTGCCCGCGACGGGCTGGCCGAGGTCTTCGGGATCAAGCTCAACCGTGTCGGCGGCCTGTCCAAGGCCGCGCGGATGCGGGACATCGCGCTGGCGCATGGCATCGACATGTATGTGATGGCCACCGGCGGCTCGGTTCTGGCCGACACCGAGGCGCTGCATCTGGCCGCCACCATCCCGGATCACAACCGCCTGGGCGTCTGGGCCTGTCAGGACATGCTGACGCTGGACGTCGCGGGCGGGCGCGGTCCACGCAACCGTCAGGGTCATCTGGAATTGCCCGAGGCCCCCGGCCTCGGCGTAGCCCCGGATGAAGATGCACTGGGGGAACCAAAGGCCGTGCACCAATGACCCGCATCACCCGCATTTCTATTTGGCTTGTGCCGCTAACCAGCCATCAGGCCTATTACATGGCTGACGGCAAGGCCTGCGACACGGTTGAAACGGTGGTTCTGGCGCTGGACACCGATGACGATCTGACCGGCTGGGGCGAGGTCTGCCCGATTCCGCATTACCTGCCCGCCTATGCGCGCGGTGTGGCCCCGGCGGTGCAGGACATGGCCGCGGTTCTGCTGGGCGCCGACCCGATCGGACCCGAGGCGTTGATGGCGCGGCTGGACCGGCACCTGCCGGGGCATGTCTATGCCAAATCGGCGATCGACATCGCGCTGTGGGATCTGACGGGGCAGGTGGCAGGGCTGCCCCTGCACGCGCTTCTGGGGGGGCGGCAGGCGCAGACGATGCCGCTCTATCACTCGATCACCTGTATCGCCCCGGCCGAGATGGCCCGCATCGCCCGCGAGGCGCAGGCGCAGGGCATCACCCAGTTCCAGGTCAAGCTGGGCGCGGATTCCGATTGGCAGGCCGATGTCGAACGCCTGCGTCTGGTGCGCGAGGCGGTGGGCGACGGGCCGCTGGTCTATGGTGACTGGAACTGCGGCGCTACGTCTCTGGACGCCAGCCGGGTGGGGCGGGCGGTCGCGGATTTGGATGTCATGCTGGAACAACCCTGTGCCACGATCGAGGATTGCGCCCGCGTGCGCGCCGCCACCGGCCTGCCAATGAAGCTGGACGAAGGCGCACACGACACCGCCAGCCTGATGGCTGCGCATGCGCTGGGCTGCATGGATGCGGTCGCGGTGAAGCTGTCGAAATTCGGTGGGCTGTCGGCTGCGCGCCGTGCGCGTGATTTGTGCCTGCATCTGGGGGCGAAGATGTGCGTCGAAGACACTTGGGGATCTGACATCACCACCGCCGCCCTGTTGCATCTGGGCGCAGCAACTGAACCGGCGCGCCTGATGAACGTGTGCGACCTGTCGGGCTATGTCGCGCCGCGGCTGGCGCCCGATGGCCCGACCCGCAAGGGCGGCCGGATCGCGCCGCCCGACGGGATCGGCCTGGGCGTTGCGCCCGACCGCGAATTCCTGGGCGCGCCGGACGTGATACTGGATTAGGGAGGCGACCATGCCGCGACATCTCAGCCAATCCGATTGGGGTCAACGCGCCCGCGCGGTGCTGCCCGGCGGTGGCTTTGGCAATTTCGACCCGTCGGTCTTCATCCGCGAGGGCCGGGGCAGCCGCGTCTGGGACGAAGACGGCAAAGAATATGTCGACCTGCTGATCGGCTCGGGGCCGATGCTGCTGGGCCACGGCCACCCCGAGGTGTTGGAGGCCGTCGCCGAACAGTTGCCCAATGGCATGACGTTCTTCGCCAACAACGCGCGCGCAGCCGAACTGGCCGAGGAAATCTGCGCCGCCGTGCCCTGCGCCGATCAGATCCGCTATGTCTCGTCCGGCGGTGAGGCTGACATGTACGCGATCCGGCTGGCCCGCGCCTTTACCGGCCGCGACAAGATCGTGAAGTTCGAAGGCGGTTATCACGGCATGAGCGCCGAGGCGCAGATGAGCCTGGCCCCGTCACGGATGGTGAATTTCCCGCAGGCGGTTCCCGACAGCGCGGGCATACCGGCCAGCGTTCAGGCCGAAATGCTGATCGCGCCGTTCAACGACCCGGACTACATCCGCTCGCTGCTGGCCGAGCACGGCAACCAGGTCGCGGGCATCATCGTCGAGCCCTTGCAACGCATCATCCCGCCCGAACCCGGCTTCTTGCAGCTTCTGCGGGACGAGGCCGACAAGTACGGCATCGTGCTGATCTTCGACGAGGTGGTGACCGGGTTTCGTTTCGCCTATGGCGGCGCGCAGGAGCTGTATGGCGTGACCCCGGACATCGCCACGCTGGGCAAGATCATCGGCGGCGGTTTTCCGCTCGCCGCAATCGCCGGGCGGGTCGAGATCATGGCCCATTTTGACAAATCCGCCGTTGGGGCGGAGAAATGGCTGATGCAGTTGGGGACCCTGTCGGGTAATCCGGTGGCCGCGGTGGCCGGGCTCAAGACGATGGAAGTGCTGCGCCGCCCCGGTCAGTACGACCGGCTGCGCGCCAATGGTCAGCGTCTGATGGACATGGCCTCGGCCGCGCTGACCAAGCAGGGGGTCGCCCACCGCGTCATCGGCGATCCGACCCTGTTCGAAATCGTGTTCACGGAAGGAAAGGTGCGGGATTATCGCGATGTGGTTCGCGCGGACACGGCCACGGCAACCCGGTTCAATGCGGTTCTGATGCAGAACGGGATGTTCAAGTCGCCGGGCAAGACCTATCCGTCCCTGGCGCTGACCGAGGCGGACTTTGACCTGTGCGAAGCCGCCTATGCCAAGGCCGCGCAGGCCGTGGCCGAAATGCAGGGCGCGGGCGTGTCTTAGTAGACGCCCGCCATCACCAGGCGAACGATGTCTTCGCGCTTGAGGCCACGCGCAGCCAGTTCTTCGTCGGTCAACTCGCTGAGTTGCTTGATCTTGATGACCTTGGCATTTGCTTCGCCCATGCGGATCAAAGCATCATAGATGCCGCTGAACACATCGGCGACGGCCGAGAACAGGTTCAGGATTGCAGGGCGGTGCGTGCTTGTCTGTGCCATGAGCGGAGCCTCTCTGGTCTGTATGTGACCAAAGAGATTTAGACCTGATGCTGCAGTGCAGCTAGGCACTTGAGGGAATAGCCGCTGTGCATCTGGTGCAAGTCTGGCCCGACAGGCGCAGCCTCAGGCCTTGAACTGGTCGTCTACCGGCACCTGCAAGGCGGTGGCCAGGGCGTTGGTCTGGCTGGCCATCGCGATCACCGCCAGCAGTTCGGCCTGCATCTGATCGGTCATGCCCTTGGCGCGGGCCGCGGCTGAATGGGAGTGCACGCAGTATTCGCATTTGTTGGCGACCGAGACCGCCACATACAGCATCTCTTTCACAAGCGGGTCCAGCGCGCCGGGGGCCATGACGGTCTTCAGCCGCTCCCACGTGGCTTTCAGCAGCGCCGGGTCATGGGCCAGAGCGCGCCAGAAATTGTTGATGTAATCGGTGTTGCGGGTGGCGCGGATGTCATCGAAGACGGCCAGCGCCTCGGCGCTGACCTCTTCGTCCGTCAACAGGCGAACCGTTGCCATGCTCAGACCATCGCAAAGATGCGCGCCGGGCCGCCCGACCCGCCACGATGGGCCGGCGCGCCGACCACCAGCGTCGCTCCGCTGGCGGGCACCTTGTCGAGATTGGCCAGGTTCTCGATGCCGTAACGGTTGGTGGGCAGCCACGCGTAATGCGTCACGAAATCGGCCGATGGCCCGTGGTCCAGCGACAGCGTGTCGACGGCCAGAGCAACCGCGCCGGTTCCTTCGATCAGCATCTGCGCCGCTTCGACGTGGAAGCCAGGGAAATGCATCTTGCCGTCGCCGTCGGCGTTGCGGAACTCGGGAGTCGCGGTTTTCCCGGCCCATCCCGAATGCATGGCGACACAGGCGCCATCGGGGATGTCGCCATTTGCTGCGATCCACGCCTTCAGATCGTCGGGGGTCACCTGCGCATCCGGGTCCTCGGCCGCGCGGGCGGCAATGTCCACCACGCACAGAGGACAGACGAGATTCGACACCGGGATTTCGTCCACCGACTGCCCATCCGCCGAGAAATGCAGCGGGGCATCGACATGCGTGCCGGTGTGTTCGTTGACGGCAAGGTTGAACAGGTTGAAGCCATGTTCCTTGAAATTGAAGGCCTGTGTCGCCTCGATCCCCGGCTGGCCGAAATAGGTGGGGAAATCGGCATCGTAGACATGGGTCATGTCCAGCACCTCGCCATGGCCGGCCGCAAGCGCTGGTGGGGCAGCCACCGTCCCAAGCGCCGTGCCGGCCGCCATCGCTGCGCCAGCCTTGAAAAAGGATCGACGCGACAGCATCCGGTCTTTCACCGCGTTCATTACGCAAACGTCACACATTTCAAAACTCCCTGTTCTGCAATCTGTTTTCGTTCCGGGCCGAATTCATTGGCCGGGTGGGCAAAGCCTAGCACGGTTTTCCGCGATCCGGTTCACAAGTTGTTTGGGGCCTGCTCGCCGGCAAGAAATGCGGCCCGGCGGCGCAGTCGGGTATAAGGGGTTGAACCCGCGCGCGGACGGGTTCAATCTGTTGCGGAATATTGTTCCGCAATGCGGAACAAGCTGGGGTTGGCAAGAGGAGACCAAGTCTGATGTCCGAGGCGGTGGAATACGAACGGATTGGCGATATCGCGGTGCTGGCGGCGAACAACCCGCCGGTCAATGCGCTGGGCGTGGACGTGCGCCGGGGCCTGCTGGCCGGAATCGAACGGGCCGAGGCCGAAGGCGCAAAGGCGGTGTTGATCTACGGCAAGGGCCGGACCTATTTCGCGGGGGCCGACATCCGCGAGTTCGGCAAACCCCCGCAAGAGCCCTGGCTGCCGGGCCTGTGCGACCGGATCGAGGCCTCGCCTCTGCTGGTGGTTTCGGCGTTGCATGGCACGGCGCTGGGCGGTGGGCTCGAGGTTGCGCTGTCCAGCCACTACCGCATCGCGGTTCCCTCGGCCAAGGTCGGCCTGCCCGAGGTCAATCTGGGCATCCTGCCGGGTGCCGGGGGCACCCAGCGTTTGCCGCGCGTGGCCGGGGTCGAGGCCGCGCTGGACATGATCACAACCGGCCGCCATGTCCGCGCCGACGAGGCGCTAAAGCTGGGCGTGATCGACAAGGTTCAGGATGGCGACCCGCGCGAGATCGGGCTGGCCTATGCGCAGGAGCTGCTCGACACGGGCGCGCCCCGCCGCGCGGTCGGAGAGATGCCTGCGCCGGACCCTGTCGATTTCGATGCGGTCTACGAGGCCGTTCTGAAGAAGGGCCGCGGCCAGCTGTCCCCCGCCGTTGCCGTGCGCGCGGTGCAAGCCGCCTGCGAGGCGCCCAGCTTTGCCGAGGGCATGGCGCGCGAGCGGGAACTGTTCATGCAGTTGATGGAATCGGATCAGCGCAAGGGCTTGATTCACGCCTTCTTCGCCGAACGCGCCGTGGGCAAACTGCCCGAACTGAAGGGTGTCGAGCCGCGCCTAGTGCATCAGATCGGGGTCATCGGCGGCGGCACGATGGGCGCGGGGATCGCCACCTCCGCCTTGCTGGCGGGTCTGCCCGTGACTTTGCTGGAGATGACGCAGGAGGCCGCCCATGCCGCCAAGGACCGGATCGCCGGAAACCTGGCAGGCGCCCTGAAGCGCGGCAAGATCAGCCAGCAGCAGCATGACGCGATCCTGTCGGGCCAGTTGCAGCTTGCCACAGGTTATGACCCGCTGAGCGCCGTCGACCTGGTGATCGAGGCCGTGTTCGAGGATATAGATGTCAAGAAACAGGTCTTTGCCCAGCTGGATGCGGTCTGCAAACCGGGGGCGGTTCTGGCGACCAACACCTCGTATCTGGACGTCAACGAGATCGCCGCCGCCACCACGCGGCCGCAGGACGTGATCGGGCTGCATTTCTTCTCGCCTGCCCATGTGATGAAGCTGCTCGAGATTGTGGTGGCCGACAAGACTGCGCCCGAGGTGGTCGCCACCGGCTTTGCGCTGGGGCATCGGCTGAAGAAGGTCTCGGTGCGCGCAGGGGTGTGCGACGGGTTCATCGGCAACCGGATCCTCAGCACCTATCGCACCTGCGCCGATCACATGGTTCTGGACGGGGCAAGCCCGTTCCAGATCGACAAGGCGCTGACCGATTTCGGCTTTGCCATGGGGCCGTTCGCGGTGTCCGATCTGGCCGGTCTGGATATCGGCTGGGCGGTGCGCAAACGCAAACGCGCCGAGGGGCTGGACCCGCGCGCCCGCGACAGCAGCTATGCCGACAAACTGTGCGAGGCCGGACATTTCGGGCAGAAGACCGGCAAGGGCTTCTATGTCTATGAAGAAGGCAAGCGCGGCGGCACGCCGAACCCCGAGGTTCTGGACCTGATCGCGGCCGACCGCGCGGCGCAGGGCATCACCCCGCGCACGTTCACGGATGACGAGATCGTGCGGCGATATATGGTCTCGATGGTCAACGAGGCCGCCAAGGTGGTGGGCGAGGGCATCGCCCGCCGCCCCTTGGACGTGGATGTGGTGCTGCTCTATGGCTATGGGTTCCCGCGCTATCGCGGCGGGCCGCTGAAATGGGCGGATCTGCAGGGCCTGCCGGGTATTCTGGACGACATCCGCGCCTGGTCGGCCGAAGATGACTATTTCTGGCAGCCCGCGCCGCTGCTGGAAAAACTGGTGGCCGAGGGCCGCAGCTTTGATGATCTGAACAAGGACGCCGAGCGATGAAACAAGCCGTAATCATATCCGCCGCGCGCACCGGGCTGGCCAAGTCGTTCCGGGGCTCGTTCAACATGACCCACGGCGCCACGATGGGCGGCCACGCGGTTCAGGCCGCGGTCGCGCGCTCGGGGCTGGACGGCACCGAGATCGAGGATTGCATCATCGGCTGCGGCTTCCCCGAGGGCGAGACCGGCGGCAACATCGCCCGCCAGATCGCCATCCGGGCCGGGCTGCCGGTCAGCGTTTCGGGGATGACCGTGAACCGGTTCTGCTCGTCGGGGCTGCAGACCGTGGCGCTGGCGGCGCAGGCCGTCACCGAGGGCAGCGCGGGCCCCATCGTGGCTGGCGGGGTCGAAAGCATCTCGCTGGTCCAGCCAAAAACCCGCCCCGTGCCCGAGGCGTGGATTCAGGAGCACAAGCCGGCGATCTACATGACGATGATCGAGACCGCCGACATCGTGGCCGAGCGCTATGGCATCAGCCGCGAAGAACAGGACGCCTACGGTCTGCGGTCGCAGCAGCGCATCGCGGCGGCGCAGGCGGCGGGCAAGTTCGACGACGAAATCGTTCCGATGCAGACCACCATGGCGGTCAAGGACAAAGAGACGGGCGAGGTCTCGCACCGGCAGGTCACCGTGGACCGGGATGAATGCAACCGGCCGAACACGACCCTGGAAGGGCTGGCCTCACTCGATCCGGTGCGCGGCCCCGGAAACTACATCACCGCCGGCAATGCCAGCCAGCTGTCGGACGGCGCGGCCGCGGTGGTCGTGATGGACAGCGCCGAGGCCGAGCGGCGGGGGCTGGAGCCCATGGGCGCGTTCAAGGGGTTCTGCGTGGCGGGGTGCGAGCCCGACGAGATGGGCATCGGACCGGTCTTTGCGGTGCCGCGCCTGCTGGAACGGCATGGACTGAGCGTCGAGGACATCGACCTGTGGGAACTGAACGAGGCCTTCGCCTCGCAAGCGCTGTACTGCCGAAACCGTTTGGGAATCGATGACGAGAAATGCAACGTGAACGGCGGATCGATCGCCATCGGGCATCCGTTCGGCATGACCGGCGCGCGGATGGTCGGCCATCTGCTGCGCGAAGGGCGGCGGCGCGGGGCCAAGCTGGGTGTCGTGACCATGTGCATCGGCGGCGGCATGGGCGCGGCTGGTCTGTTCGAGATCTATTGAAGCAAGGGGCGCCGGGCCAGCCCATCGAGGGCCGGCCCGGCGCTGCCCGGCCCGTAGGGCCGAGCAGGCAAGGTTCCGATCGCATCGAGGAGGAGGGCGGCTGTGGACTTGAATTATACGGACGAGGAGAAGGCCTTTCGCGACGAGGTTCGAGCCTTTCTGGCCGAAAAGCTGCCCAAGGAGATCTCGGACAAGATCCGGGCTGGCCGGAATATCGGCAAGGAAGGGTATGAGTGGTGGCACGCCACGCTGAACGAGCGCGGCTGGTTGAATTTCAACTGGCCGAAGGAGTTTGGCGGCGCCGAGTGGAATGCGGTTCAGCGCCATATCTTCGAGGAGGAATGCGCCGCCGCCTATGCGCCGCGCATCGTGCCGTTTGGACTGTCGATGCTGGGCCCGGTGCTGCAGAAATTCGGCTCGAAGGAACAGCAGGAGTATTTCCTGCCGCGCATCCTGAATGGTGAACACTGGTGGTGCCAGGGCTATTCCGAGCCGGGTGCCGGGTCGGACCTGGCCTCGCTGAAGACCCGCGCGGTGCGGGACGGCGACCACTATGTCGTCAATGGCCAGAAGACCTGGACCACGCTGGCGCAATACGCCAACTGGATCTTCTGCCTGGTGCGCACCGACCCCGAGGCCAAGGCGCAGGAGGGGATCTCGTTCCTGCTGATCGACATGAACACGGCGGGGATCGTGGTGCGCCCCATCGTCTTGCTGGACGGAACGCCCGAGGTCAACGAAGTGTTCTTTGACGATGTGCGCGTCCCGGTCGAAAACTTGGTGGGCGAAGAGAACAAGGGCTGGACCTATGCCAAGTATCTGCTGACGCATGAACGCACCAACATCGCCGGTGTCGGCTTCAGCCAGGCGGGGCTGGACATGGTCAAGCGGATTGCCCGGATCGAAACCGCGAATGGCCGCCCCCTGATCGAGAACCCGCATTTCGCCGCCCGGCTGGCACGGGTCGAGATCGACCTGATGGCCATGGCCACCACCAACATGCGCATCATCAGCAAGGCTGCGGCCGGACAGGCACCGGGGGTCGAAAGCTCGATGCTGAAGGTCAAGGGTACGATCATCCGGCAGGAGATCAACGACCTGGCCCGCCGCGCGGTGGGGCCTTATGCGATGCCTTTCGCCTCCGAAGCGGTGGCGGGCGGTAACGACCCGATCGGGCCGGACTATGCCGCGCCGGTCGCCGCGCAGTATTTCAACAACCGGAAACTGTCGATCTTCGGCGGGTCGAACGAGATTCAGCGCGGGATCATCGCCAAGGTCAAGATGGGGGGCTGAGATGGATTTCAACCTGACCGAAGAACGGCAGATGCTGCAGGACACGCTGCGGCGCTATCTGGCCGACCGATATACGACTCCGGTGCGCAACGACATTCTGGACAGCGCGGCGGGGTTCAGCGCCGACATCTGGCGCGAACTGGCCGATCTGGGCGTTCTGGGCGCGCTGTTCGGCGAAGCGGATGGCGGGTTCGGCGGGGCGGGCTTTGACATCGCCACCGTGTTCGAGGAACTGGGCCGCGCCGGCGTGGTCGAGCCCGTTCTGGACAGCTGCATTCTGGGCGGTCGGCTGATCGCGCAGGTGGGCAGCCCCGATCAGCGGGCCCTGCTGGATCAGGTGATCTCGGGCGCGTTGCATCTGGCGCTGGCGCATGGTGAGCCTGCCAGCCGGTATGACCTGAGCCGGGTCGAAACCACCGTGCGGACCGACGGCACGGACCTGATCCTGAACGGGCGCAAGGCCGTGGTCGTGAATGCCGAGGCCGCCGGGCAGTTGATCGTTTCCGCGCGCGAAACGGGCGGGCCGTTCGATCTGGACGGCATTTCGCTGTTTCTGGTGCCTGCTGGCACACCGGGTCTGGGCTTGCGCGGGTATCCGATGCTGGCCGGGGGCCGCGCGGCCGAGGTCACTCTGGACGATGTGCGCCTGCCGGAAACCGCGCGTCTGGGCGCCGCGGGGAAGGCGTTCGAGCCGCTGATGGACGTTGTGGCCGCAGCCAATGTCGCGCTGGTCGCCGAGGTTCTGGGTGCGATGGAAAGCGCGGTGGACCTGACACGGCAATATCTGATGACGCGCAAGCAGTTCGGCCGTCCGATCGGGACCTTTCAGGCGCTGCAGCACCGGTTCGCGGATATGCTGATCGAGCTGGAGCAGGCGCGCTCGGCGGTGATCAACGCGGCCGGTCACCTTGAAGCGCCCGATCGCGACCGGCAGATCGCCGCGGCCCGCAACCTGGTGTCGCGGGTGGGCCGGTTGGTGGCCGAGGAAACGATCCAGATGCATGGCGGCATCGCCATGACGCAGGAATATGAGCTGGCGCATATTGCCAAGCGGATCGTCATGTCGGATCACAGGTTCGGCGACGCGGATTATCATTTGGAGCGGTTCATTGCACTCGGCGCGGCCTGAAGACGACCCAAAGGTCCGTCGGTCGGGCTGTCAGAACGCGATCGGGTTCGAGGTGGATCTGTCCGACCCCGACGGCCGTGCCCGGTGTCATTTGACCATCCGGGCGGATCACCTGAACAGCCAGGGCATCCTGCATGGCGGCATCATCGCCATGCTGCTGGACGTGGCTTGCGGCAACACCGCCTCGGCCTGGTTCGACCGGGACGAACATCCGCTGGTTCTGACCCTGTCACTGAACACAAGCTATGTGGCGGCGGTGCGTCAGGGGCGCGTGACGGCCACGGGGCGCGCAACGGGGGGCGGGCGCACGCTGGCCTATGTGACCGGAGAGTTGCACAGCGACGACGGAACCCTGATCGCGACGGCGGCGGGGGTGTTCAAGCGCACCACGAAACGCTGAGCGAAAAACCGGTTCCGGCGCAGGGGAGGGCGAAGGGACATGAACAAATGGCACGACTATCCGGATGCCCAGATCCGGACCCGCCCGCAGGCCCGCGCCTTCGCCGACGGGTTCGGCGCCAATTGGAGCTTTGCTGACCTCGACCGCGCGATTTCCGATCTGTCGGACATCCTGCTGGCCTCGGGGGTGCGCCCCTGCGATCGGGTCATGCTGGTGCTCGAGAATTGCTGTACGGCAGTGGCCGCGCTGTTTGCCTGTTCCCGGATCGGCGCTTGCGTGGTGCCGGTGAACGCCCGTCAGACCGCGGCTGAGTTGGCACGCATCGTGGATTACATCACCCCGGCGGTGATCCTGTTCACGTCGGCGGCGTCGCCGGAGGCGTGCGACCATGCGCGAATGGCCGGGGCCCAGCCTGTTTCCGGGGGCTTCGGGCAGATGCACCTGGCCGCGCCGAACCCGAGCGCGCCCGACCCCGATCTGACGGATGTCGCGGCGATGTTGTTCACCACCGGCACGACCGGAACGCCCAAGGGTGTGATGCTGACTCACGAAAACCTGCGGTTTGGCGGGCTGACCTCGGCGAATTTCCGGGGGCTGACGCAGGATGACGTGGTCTATGGCGTGCTACCGATTTCGCACATCTTCGGGCTGGCCTCGATCGTCACCGGGTCGGCGCTGGCCGGGGCCTTCGTCCAGCTGGATGCCCGGTTCGCGGCGGACCGCGCCTTTGCCGCGTTGAACGCGGGCGTCACGGTGTTTTCGGGTGTGCCGCAGATGCATGCGCTGCTGATGCAATATGCCAAGGAAAAGGGGTTGGAGCGGCTGCCCTCGGGCGCCCTGCGCTACACTTCGTCAGGGGCTGCCCCGCTGGATCCGGCGTGGAAACGCAAGGCCGAGGCGTTCTATGGCGTCGCACTGCAGAATGGCTATGGCATGACCGAAAGCACGGCGGGGATCTGCGCCTCGCACAACCGGATCGGGGATCCGGATATCTCGGTCGGCCCGCCCTTGCCGGGGGTCGATCTGCGCATTGACGAAAGCATACCCGGCGGCGGAGATGGCGTGGGCGAGATCCTGACACGCGGCCCGCATGTGATGAAGGGATACTATCGCAACGGCGAGGAAACGGGCCGGGTTCTGGCCCAGGGATGGTTGCGCACGGGCGATCTGGGCCGTCTCGACGCGCATGGCAATCTGCACGTCGTCGGCCGCGCCAAGGAACTGATCATTCACGGCGGCTTCAACGTCTATCCGCCCGAGGTCGAGGCCGCGCTGAACGACCACCCGCTGGTGATCCAATCTGCGGTGATCGGGCATCGGGTGGGCGGCGACGAACAGGTGCTGGCCTTTGTTCAGGTGCCTGAAATCGGCGCTGTGTCCGAGGCAGAGTTGGCGAAGTTCGTGGCCGAGCGTCTTGCGGGCTACAAGCGGCCCAGCCGGATCGTGCTGGCCACGTCACTGCCCGCGGCGCCTACGGGGAAGATCCTCAAGCACAGGCTGCTTGCGCATTTCGCGGATCAACTGGCCTAGGGGCAGGGCCGGCAAAACGCTCCCGCGCCCGCGCGACATTGGCTGCGCCGATCCCGCTTGCGGCCTTGGGCCCGGCATCGCGCCATGCGCGATGCCGGGCCCAAGGGGAGGAGGCGTTTTACAAAAAACGTCGACGACGGGCGGGAGCCGCCGTCAGACCGCGTGGCCTTCGGCTGCGGCGCGAATGGCGCGGATGTTCTGGCCATAGACGTCCGGGTTCGCAACCGACCCGCCCTTGAAGACCGCGGAACCGGCAACAAGAACGTCGGCACCGGCCGCTGCGACCAACGGGGCGGTCGTGGGATCGACTCCCCCGTCGATTTGGATATGCACCGGGCGGTCGCCGATCATCTCGCGCAGGCGGCGGACCTTCGTGGTCATGTCGATGAATTTCTGCCCGCCAAAGCCGGGGTTCACCGTCATCACGCAGACCAGATCGGCCAGATCCAGCAGGTGCTCGACCGCGTCGGCCGGAGTGCCCGGGTTCAGCGCCACGCCTGCCTTCATTCCGGCCGCGCGGATCGCCTGCAACGTGCGGTGCGTGTGCGGACCAGCCTCGACATGGGCCGTCAGATAGTCCGCGCCGGCATCGGCATAGGCCTGGATGTAGGGGTCGACCGGCGTGATCATCAGGTGCACATCCATCACCGTCTCGACATGCGGGCGGAACGCTTTGACCGCCGGCGGGCCGAAGGTGAGGTTTGGCACGAAATGCCCGTCCATCACATCAACGTGAACCCAGTCGGCGCCTTGGGCCTCGATAGCTTGGATTTCCTGTCCGAAATTGGCGAAATCGGCGGACAGGATCGACGGTGCGATCTTGATCTTGCGGTCAAAGCTCATGGCGGCCTCATGTGACAGATCTGATGGTTCAGGTGTTGAGCCCGCGTATAGACGGGACGAGCGGTATTGCCCAGCCCTTGCATAGGCCATCGGCTTTCAGCCCGTTACAAAAGCTTCACCGGATCGACACATCACCTTTGAGCACCAGCTGTAGACGACCTCCATCACGAATTGGGGGTGGCACGTGCTGCGCATCGAAAAACTGACCAAGCGCTTCGGCGACAATACCGCCGTCGACACCGCAACGCTGGACGTCGACAAGCCATGCATGATCGGGGTCATCGGGCGGTCGGGCGCGGGCAAGTCCACCCTGCTGCGTATGATCAACCGCCTGACCGATGCCAGCGCCGGGCAGATCCTGTTTCACGGGCGCGACGTGACCACGCTGAAAGGGCGCGAAAAACGTGCGTGGCAGGCCGATTGCGCGATGATCTTTCAGCAATTCAACCTTGTGCCCCGCATGGATGTGGTCTCGAATGTGTTGCACGGAACGCTGAACCGGCACTCGACGCTGGCGACCATGTTCAATCTGTTCCCGATGGAAGACATCCATCGCGCCATCGACATTCTTGACCGACTTGGCATCGCCGAACATGCCCCTAAACGGGCCGAGGCGTTGTCGGGCGGGCAGCAGCAGCGTGTCGCTATCGCGCGCGCCCTGATGCAGGATCCCAAGATCATCCTGGCCGATGAACCCATCGCCTCGCTGGATCCGATGAATGCGCAGGTCGTGATGCAGGCCCTGCGCCGCATCCACGAAGAGGACGGCCGTACCGTGATCGCCAATCTGCACACGTTGGACACCGCGCGCCGCTATTGCGACCGCGTGGTCGGCATGCGCGACGGGCGCATCGTGTTCGACGGCCTGCCCGAGCAGCTGACCACCGGCGTCGCCCGCGAGATCTACGGCGCTGATGCCAGCTTCTCCGAGGCCGCGACCTCGACCGAGATCGAAACGCTGGATGCCACCCGGAAGGCTCTGATGGAAGCCGAGGCCACGATCTGAGCCCCAAACACCTCATTTATCGCCCGGCCCGATGAATGGGGTGGGCCAATCAACCTGGAGAGAGACAGATGAAGAAACTAGTTGCCGCCCTGGTCGCGACCTCCGCCCTGAGCGCGCCTGCCATGGCCGAGGAGATCAGCGAATTCCGTATCGGCATCCTGGGCGGAGAAAACGCGCAGGACCGGCTGAACAACAACGAATGTCTGCGTGAGTACACCGAGGACGCGCTGGGTGTCGAAACCAAGCTGTTCGCCCCGGCCGATTACAACGGCGTGATCCAGGGCCTGCTGGGCGGCACGATCGACATGGCCTGGCTGGGCGCCTCCGCCTATGCCAAGACCTATCTGAGCGACCCCGAGGCGGTCGAACCGGTTCTGGTCAAGGTGAACGTGGATGGTGGGTATGGCTACTACTCGGTCGGGTTCGCCCGCAAGGATAGCGGCATCACCTCGCTTGATGACATGAAAGGCAAGGTGTTTGGCTTTGGTGATCCGAACTCGACCTCGGGCTACCTGATCCCCTCGATCGAAATCCCTCAGGCAACGGGTGCGACGATGGAGTCGGGTGACTACTTCGGTGAGGTGAAGTTCACCGGTGGTCACGAGCAGACGATCGTCGCCGTGAACAACGGTGACGTGGATGGTGGCGTGACCTGGGCCGACGGTCTGGGCAACTGGGAAGACGGCTACAATTCGGGCGCGCTACGCCGCGCCGTGGATGCCGGACTGGTCGACATGAACGACATGGTGGAAATCTGGAAATCGAAGCCGATCCCCGAAGGTCCGGTGGTTCTGCGCAAGGCATTGCCGGCGGATGTCAAAGAGAAGATGACGGCTCTGATGGCCGGGCTGGCCGACAAAGACCGTGAGTGCTTCTATGGCGTGGCCGCAGGTGAAGCCAAAGCGTTCGAGCCGATCACCCACGAGGCCTACGAAATCATCATTGAGGCCCGCAAGCTGAAGTCGAACTAAGCCTGCGCAACTTCTGTTCGGGGTCCGGCCGCAAACCGGACCCCATTATCCCCATCGGAGCCTTTCATGACCGACCTGACCGCGGGATCCGCCGGCCTCGACCGGATCCGGGAGGATTACACCAGCATGACCCGTCGAAAACGGGTCTACGGTGGGATACTTCTGATCCTGTTCGTGGCACTTATGGCGGCCGGATTCCGGACCGCCGACATGCGAAACGCCGGTAGTTTTGCCGATGGGTGGAACCGCATTTTCGATTACCCTGCCGAGGTTCTGACTGAGGCCTGGGAGAAGATCGGGGAATTGCCCGCGAATTTGGTCGAGTTCTTCCCCGCGCTGATCGAAACACTGAATATCGCCGCCGCGGCCACGCTGGTGGGCACTCTGGGCGGCACCTTTCTGGCGCTGATGTCCACCCGCGGCATGGCGCTGTGGCCGTCATTGATCCCCGTTTTTCGGCGGATTTCTGATATTTGCCGGGCCGTTCCGGAAATTGTCATCGCGTTGGTTCTGATCTTTGTTCTTGGCGGCGGGCCAGTGCCTGCAATGATTGCCATCGCCATTCACACTGCCGGTGCCCTGGGCAAATTGTTTTCCGAAGTGAATGAAAACGCCTCTCTGAAACCGGTCGAGGGGCTGCAGTCGGTTGGCGCCAACTGGTCGCAGCGGATGTATTTGGGCGTGATCCCGCAGGTCGGGCCAAACTATGTCAGCTACGCTCTTCTGCGGTTCGAGATCAACATCCGCGCCTCGGCCATTCTTGGTTTCGTGGGGGCAGGCGGCTTGGGGTACGAGTTGCGCAACGCCATGTCCTGGGGGCAGGGGCGTTACGACGAGGCGGCGGCCATCTTTCTGCTTCTGTTCGTTACCATCGTGGCCGTGGATCAGCTGTCCAGCGTTTTGCGTGACCGCCTGACACACGGTTCCGCCAAAGGAGCCGCAGCATGAGCACCTTTGCCACTGATCTGCCGATCAACGACTTGAAGGCCAAAACCGACCACATCTTTCGGCGCAAACGGGCGCTGAGTTTCGGGTTGCCGGGGCTGGTCATTCTATACCTGGTCTATGTTTTCTTTGCCTTTGACGTGCCCGGCTTGGCCGAGCGGGCCAACTGGGAAAACGGCAAGACGCTTGTATCCGACAGCTACAGCTACAAGACTCACGTGACGCGGGACAATCGAAACGGACAGGTGTCCGTTGCGATAGAGGGAGAGCGAAAGGGCGCTTACCCGGATGGCACTGCGCCGGAATGGGTCGCTTTGGGCGAAACCACCGTGATTGACCTGCAAGACGGCCACATCGTTCGTTTTGGACCTCAAACCGTGGAATACGACATCCCGGGTTACGGAACAGTGCGCGCAACGCCCAGCCGGTCGGCCGGAGTGCAGGCCGAACTGCCGACTGCCGAGGTGCCGGATTGGATCAACATGTCAAAGAACCGCCTGGCGATAACCACGCCGGCGGGCCGGCTGACCGTGACACGCAACCGGGCCGAGGTGTTCCGGTATTTCAACGGGTGGGAACTGTTCTGGTTCACACTGGACAGCCCTTATTACGGTCAGTCTTTCAGCCAGTTGGTGGGGCGTGCCGCTTCGGGCGAGGCCGCGGAAATCTTTGACGATTTCTGGACCAACAAGATGTGGCGCCATCAGGATGTTGCGTGGGCGATCTTTGAAACGCTTCTAATGGCTTTTCTGGGTACATTGGGCGCAGGAATGATCGCTTTGCCCCTCGCATTTCTGGCGACACGAAATTTCAATCCGTTTAGAACGGTCCGATTTGCCACTCGTCGTATCTTTGACTTCGTGCGCGGGGTTGATGCGTTGATCTGGACGGTGGTTCTGGCGCGCGCCTTCGGGCCGGGGCCGCTGACAGGGGCGCTGGCCATCCTGGTCACCGATACCGGCACCTTCGGCAAGATCTTCTCCGAGGCGCTGGAAAATGTTGATCAGAAGCAGATCGAGGGCGTGCAGTCTACCGGGGCCAATGCGCCGCAGAAATATCGTTTCGGTGTGATCCCGCAGATCACGCCGGTTCTGCTCAGTCAGCTCCTGTACTTCCTGGAATCCAACACCCGCAGCGCAACCGTGATCGGGGCGATAACCGGGGGCGGGATCGGTCTGTTGCTGACACAGGCGATTATCACCCAGAAAGACTGGGAGGAAGTCGCCTATTACATCGTGCTGATCATCCTGATGGTCATGCTGATGGACTGGTTTTCGGGCTGGCTGCGCAGGCGGCTGATCCAGGGCGGGCCGCCCAAGTCGCGCAAACAGCGCGACCCGCAGGCCAAGCCCCTGATGTTGCCTTGAACCTTATACGAGGACTTGCAGACCATGGCGCGCTTGCGACCGGACCAGCCTTTCATTCACCCGGATTGCCAGATAACCGGCAGCAGCTTTGGCGCCTTTGTCGAAATCGGTGCCGGAACGCGGGTGACGAATTCGGTGTTTGGGGATTATACCTATTGCGACCGCACCTGCGACATCGCCAATGCACGGATCGGGAAATTCGCCAATATCGCCAGTTTCACCCGGATCGGCGCCACCGACCATCCGATCGAGAAAGCGTCGCTGCATCACTTCCACTACCGCTCGGCCGACTATTGGGACGATGCCGAGGACGACGCGGACTGGTTCGCCCGGCGCGCCGGGCGGTTGGCGCAAATCGGGCATGACACCTGGATCGGCCACGCGGCCATCATCAAGCCCGAGGTGACGATCGGGCACGGGGCAATCGTCGCCTCCGGGGCGATCGTGACCAAGGACGTGCCACCTTATACCATCGTCGGCGGCGTCACTGCCCACCCCATCCGACGCCGGTTCCCCGAACACGTGGCCGAGCGTATGATGGCTCTGGCCTGGTGGGATTGGGACAATGCCCGACTGCGCGCGGCGCTGCCGGATTTCCGCGCGTTGCCCGCCGAGGCGTTTCTGGAGAAATACGAGGATTGACCGGCATCACCCGTGATCGTCATCCAGCGTCAGAGTGACCCGCTCGCCCGCAAAGACGGTCTTGCCGTATTCAACCGGATGCCCCTGCGGATCGGCATTGATGCCGACCGAATGCAGAACCGGCGCGCCCTCGATCAGGTGCAGGTGCCGGGCCTGAATCGCATCAGCCGCGCGGGCGGTCAGGCGCGTCGAGATGCGGGTATAATCCGCCACGCCACAGTGCCGCAGCGCCCGCGTGACCGAGCCGTTCTGGGCCAGCGCTTCGGGCAGGTCGGGCAGGCGCGCGGCGGGAAAGACGCTTTGGAACACCGCGATCGGTTGGCCATCGGCCAGCGACAACCCGTCATAGACATGCACCGGGTCGCCGGGGGCCAGGGCCAGCGCTTGGGCCTCGGTCTTGTCGGCGGCGCGGGTGATCAGCGACAGCACACGCTTGCCCGGGATCTTGCCGCTGGCCGAGATGTTCTGGTGGTACCGGACCCGTTTGCCGATCGGGTAGTCGGTCGCTGCTGCCGAAACGAACACGCCGGCCCCGCGGCGCGGATGCACCAGCCCCTGCCGGGCCAGTTCGGCTAGGGCCCGGCGCACCGTGTGGCGGTTCACGCCGTGGGTTGCGGCCAGCTGCGCCTCGGTCGGCAGGCGGTCGCCGGTGGCAAAGCGCCCCTCGGCAATGTCGGCGGTCAGCGCCAGCGCGATGGTCTTCCAGATCGGTGTTTGGCTCATGTCATCAAAACTTCACAGCATATTCGTTGCGAGTCACCCGATGCCCCGCTATGATTTGTCTAGTTGTATAGTAGTTGTAGACAACTTGGCCAAGAGGCTTTGATGGCGGAACAGACAAAAATCGCGACAGGTGATCGACGGGCCTGGCTGGGCCTTCTGGCACGTGCGCCGGCCGAGGCGCTGGCTGCCTTGTGGACCGCCTATGGCGCGCGTCCCGAATTCCAGTGGCTGCGCGCGCCCGAGATCGGCGGAGTCATGGTGCGGGGGCGGGCAGGCGGCACGGGTGCGCCCTTCAATCTGGGCGAGATGACGATCACGCGCTGCGCTCTGGTTCTGCCTGACGGAACCGAGGGCCACGGATATGTGCAGGGGCGCGACAAGACCCATGCCGAAACCGCCGCTCTGATCGACGCGCTGATGCAGACCGGGCGCGCGGATGCGGTGCGTGCGAAAATCCTGGAGCCGCTGACCCGCCAGGTCCAGGCGGCCAGAACGGCCCGGGCCGCCAAGGCCGCGGCCACCAAGGTCGAGTTCTTCACGATGGTTCGGGGAGAGGATCAATGACCCCACAGACCCGTTTTTCAGGCGGTTTCACCGATGCGCCGGTTCAGGCGGCCCACGCCTTTCGTGCGGCCATGACCGTGATGGCGCGGCCGGGTGAGTTGCGGCAGCTGGTCGGCGCGACCCCGCCCGACGGCCTGTCGGTCGCCGCGGGAACGCTGCTGCTGACGCTGTGCGACCCGGACACGGGCGTTTATCTGGCGCGCGGAGCCGACAACCCGGCCATTCGCCAATGGCTGACCTTCCACACCGGTGCGCCCCTCGTGCCCGCCGCGCGGGCCGATTTCGCCGTTGGCTGCTGGCAGGACCTTGTGCCGCTGGACCAATACCTGATCGGAACGCCGGAATACCCCGACCGATCCGCCACCCTGATCGTGGAGTGTGGCGCGCTAGACCTTTCCGGTGCCGTATTGCGAGGGCCGGGCATACGCGACACTACGCACCTGGCCGTGCCCGATGTCGCGGCGGTTCAGGCCAATTCAGACCTGTACCCCTTGGGGTGCGATTTCTTCTTCACCTGCGGGGATATGGTTGCGGCCCTGCCGCGCAGCACCCGCATCCAGCCCGAGGGTTAGGCCATGTACGTAGCCGTCAAAGGGGGCGAAAAGGCGATTGAAAACGCCCATGCCTGGCTGGCAGAGGAACGCCGGGGCGATCCCGGCGTGGCCGAATTGTCCTTGGCCCAGATCCGTGAACAGCTCAGCCTTGCGGTGAACCGCGTGATGGCCGAGGGCTCTCTGTACGATCCCGATCTGGCCGCACTGGCGATCAAACAGGCGCGGGGTGATCTAATCGAGGCGATCTTCCTGATCCGCGCCTACCGTACCACCCTGCCGCGGTTTGGTTATTCGACCCCGGTCGATACCGGCAGCATGACCTGCGACCGCCGGATCTCGGCCACGTTCAAGGATGCACCGGGCGGGCAGGTTCTGGGCCCGACCTTCGACTACACGCACCGTCTGCTGGATTTCAAACTGGCCGCCGATGGCGCGGAGCCTGAGGCCCCCACCGCCGTGCCGCGTCACGAGCCGACCCCGCACATCACCGAATTCCTCAAAGACGAAGGTCTGATCCAGGACGAACCCGCCAGCGATGAGCCGCCCGGCGATCTGACGCGCGAACCGATGGAGTTCCCGGCCGACCGCCCCCTGCGCCTGCAAGCGCTGACGCGCGGGGACGAGGGTTTCGTGCTGGGCATGGCCTATTCGACCCAGCGCGGCTATGCCCGCAACCACGCTTTCGTGGGTGAGCTGCGCATCGGCACCGTCGCGGTCGAGATGGATATCCCCGAACTGGGCTTCGCGATCGAGATCGGAGAGATCGCCCTGACCGAATGCGAAACGGTGAACCAGTTCAAGGGATCAAAGACCGAGCCGCCGCAATTTACGCGCGGCTATGGGCTGGTCTTCGGCCAGTCCGAGCGCAAAGCCATTGCCATGGCGCTGGTGGACCGCGCCTTGCGCTGGGAGGAATTGGGCGAAGACGATCTGGGCGCCCCGGCGCAGGATCAGGAATTCGTCCTCAGCCATGCTGACAACATTCAGGCGACCGGCTTTTTGGAGCATATCAAACTGCCGCATTACGTCGATTTCCAGTCCGAATTGGAACTGGTGCGCAAATTGCGCCGCGAAGCCGAAGAACGCCTGGAACCGCGCGAGGCCGCCGAATGACTTCGGTGCCCTTCCTGCATCCTGTCCGCCGGCCGAGATGCCCTGCCAGCCGCAGCCCGGCGTGGCGCGTCCGCGCTGATCGCAGACCATTCGCCTCGCGCGTCCCGCCGCATGGCCCGGCGCCGTCGCTGGGAATGTATCCTGCGCCAGAGAAAGTAGAGCATGACGACCGCGAAGGCCGAGGTAACCAGAAAACCGTCCACAACAACACCAAAAAACGAAAGTGATACATCAAATGAATGAGTATAACTTCGCATATTTGGACGAACAAACCAAGCGGATGATCCGCCGGGCCATTCTCAAGGGCTTGGCCGTTCCGGGTTATCAGGTGCCGTTTGCCAGCCGTGAGATGCCCATGCCTTATGGTTGGGGCACGGGCGGGGTTCAGGTCTCGGCCGCGACGCTGACACCGGACGATGTGTTCAAGGTGATCGATCAGGGAGCAGATGACACGACCAATGCTGTGTCGATCCGCAAGTTCTTTGAGAAGACGGCGGGCGTGGCCACGACCGAAGAGACCGGGAAGGCGACCATCATCCAAACCCGCCACCGTATCCCCGAGGCCAGGCTGCGCGACGATCAGATCCTGGTCTATCAGGTCCCGATCCCCGAACCGCTGCGGTTTTTGGAACCGCGCGAGACGGAGACGCGCAAGATGCACAGCCTGCAGGAATACGGGTTGATGCATGTGAAGCTCTACGAAGACATCAGCCAGCACGGCGCGATTTCCACGGCCTATGCCTATCCGGTCCGGGTGGCCGACCGCTATGTGATGGACCCGTCTCCGATCCCGAAATTCGACAATCCGAAACTGGAAATGGACGCGATCCAGCTGTTCGGGGCCGGGCGCGAGCAGCGCATTTACGCGGTGCCGCCGCATACGCGGGTGGTCAGCCTCGATTTCGAGGACTATCCGTTCGAGGCCAGCAAGGCCGATCACGCCTGCGATCTGTGCGGGGCCGAAGACAGTTACCTGGACGAGGTGATCACGGACGATGCAGGCAACCGGATGTTCGTGTGTTCGGACACCGATTTCTGCCGGTCCCGCCGCGAGGCCGGACACCAAGGCCGATTGGCGCAGGAGGATGCGGCATGACCCCGCTCTTGCAGGTCAAAGGCATCGAGAAGCGCTATGGCGCGCGGATCGGCTGCAGGGATGTCAGTTTCGACCTCTACCCCGGTGAAGTAATGGGGGTCGTCGGCGAAAGCGGGTCGGGCAAGTCGACCCTGCTGAACTGTCTGGCTGGGCATCTTAAGCCGGATGCCGGGCAGGTGATCTTTGATACCCGCGCCGACGGGCCGGTGGACACGGTCACGATGTCGGAACCGGCCCGCCGGATGCTGGGGCGCACCGACTGGGCCTTTGTGCATCAACATGCCCGCGACGGGCTGCGCATGTCGGTCAGCGCCGGCGGCAATATCGGCGAACGGCTGATGGCCGTGGGGAGCCGGAACTATGGCCAGATCCGCGGGCAGGCTTTGGATTGGCTGGGCCGGGTCGAGATAGCGGAAAGCCGCGTGGACGACCGACCCAGCGCGTTTTCGGGCGGCATGCAGCAACGGTTGCAGATCGCGCGCAACCTGGTGACCGGTCCGCGGCTGGTCTTCATGGATGAACCGACCGGTGGGCTGGACGTCTCGGTGCAGGCGCGGCTGCTGGACCTGCTGCGCGGTCTGGTGCGCGAGATGGGGCTGAGCGCCATCATCGTCACCCATGATCTTGCCGTGGTGCGGCTGCTGGCGGATCGCTTGATGGTGATGAAGGATGGCGAGGTGGTCGAGGCGGGGCTGACCGATCAGGTGCTGGACGACCCGCAGCATGCCTATACGCAACTGCTTGTGTCCAGCGTCCTGCAGGTTTGAATGCTACAGAAAAGATGAAATCCGATGATTGAACTGATCGACGTGAGCAAGAGCTTTACCCTGCACAATCAGGGCGGCGCCGTGATCCCGGTGATGGCGGGCGCGTCGCTGCAGGTCGGGGCCGGAGAATGCGTGGCCCTGACCGGGGCCAGCGGGGCCGGGAAGTCCACACTGATGCGGGTGATCTACGGCAACTACCTGGCGGCCTCGGGGCAGGTGCGGGTGGGCGGCCTCGACGTCGCCCGGGCCCAACCGCGCGAGATCCTGCAACTGCGCCGGGAGACCCTGGGCTATGTCAGTCAGTTTCTGCGTGTTGTGCCGCGTGTGCCGACGCTGGAGGTCGTGGCCGAACCGCTTCTGGTTCAGGGGTGCGAGCGGCAGACCGCACTGGACAAGGCAGCGGGCCTCCTTCAGCGCCTGAATATTCCGGAACCGCTTTGGCGCCTCAGTCCCACGACATTTTCGGGCGGTGAACAGCAACGGGTGAATATCGCGCGTGGTTTTGCGCATGACTATCCGGCTCTGTTGCTGGATGAACCCACGGCCAGCCTTGACGCACGAAACCGCGAAACCGTGCTGTCCCTGATCCAAGAAGCAAAGGCCCGCGGCGCGGCGATCATTGGGATATTCCACGACCAAGAGGCCCGTGACCGGGTCTGCAGCCGCGTGGTCGACGTCACGCAGTTTGCGCCGGGGGCGGCGGCATGAAGATGGCCCCGGTCATTGCAGTTGTCGGGCCTTCGGGTGTTGGAAAAGACAGCGTGATCCAAGCACTGCTGGCGCGCGCGTCGAACTTCGAAAGGGTGCGTAGAGTCATCACCCGTCCCCATGGCGAAGGCGGTGAGGATTTTGACCGCGTGTCCGACCGGGCGTTTCAAACAATGGTCCAAGAGGGCAGCTTTGTTCTGTGCTGGGCCGCGCACGGGCTGCACTACGGCATACCCGTTGCGATCACGGACCAACGCCGAAGGGCCGATGCGGTTCTGGTCAACCTCTCAAGGGCTGTGTTGCCCGAGGCGCAGAAGGAATTTCGAGAGCTGATCGTGATATCCCTGACGGCCGAACCAAAGGTTCTGGCACAACGTCTGGCAGTGCGCGGCCGGGAAAGCGCGGCTGATCAAGCCCGGCGTTTGGGGCGCGCCACTGCAGCCCTGCCCGAAGGCCTGAACCACGTGATCGAGGTCGACAATTCCGGGTCACTGGATGCAACCGTTGAAACCATCTTGTCCGGCCTTCAACCCGAAAGGGCGTACCTTTGAAGCATATGGAACCGCCCGTCTTCAGCCTCGCCCACAAGGGCCAGGTCCCCTATGTCAAAAGGGGCTGGCAGCAATGGGACAAGCCGTTGGTTCAGCACGGTTTGCACGTTTGCCAGCATCGGCTTGCTCAGGCGGCTGGACAGGGTGATGTGAAAGCGGAAAGCCTCCAGAACGTATGGGTAGCCCCAGTTCGTCAGATTGGCGTCCTGCTCCATGGTCAGCCCGGCCGCTCGGCGCCGGTTCATCTCGGTTTCCGAGGCCGGGGCACGAAAAGGGTCCAGGTCGCGGACGCAAGCCGCCGCAAGCGCGTTCAGGTCTCGTGTGTCGCCCACGGGCCGCAAAGCAAGAAACCGACCAAGGCGTGCAACTTCGAGCCCGTCCAGCGAAACGGGGGCGAATTTACCGGCCAAACGGGCGCAGGTGTCCTCCAAAGCGGACAGCGACTGATCTTCACGCAAGCGAAATGGCGGCTTCATCGTGGCATGAAGCCCGTATTTGCGCGGCACTTGTGTTACCGAGGCGACGTCCAACCCGTCAATGGCCGGATGGTCGACGGTCCGTCCCGCATCGATGTCCCACCCCAGCCACGCGGTTGCAAACCTGCTCCAGTCGGATTGGGCTGGGGGAACGAAATAGATCGCGTATCGCGCAAAATTCACAATGGCCTCCTGTTGCGTGGCCTCTCCTTACCTCAAACCACGTGAAAATCCGATGACAGATGAACTGACCCTTGCCAATGCGTTGCTTGTTCTGCCGGATGAGACCGTCCGGGGGTGTGTCCGTATCGTTGGCCAGACGATCGCTGACATAGACACCGGCGCGGCTGTTCCGAAAGGCGCGATTGACTGTGGTGGGGACTATGTGTCGCCCGGCCTGGTCGAGTTGCACACCGACAACCTGGAACGCCACATCCAGCCGCGGCCCAAGGTGGACTGGCCCCATGCCGCAGCCATTCTGGCGCATGACGCGGAACTGGCCAGCACCGGGATCACGACGGTTTTTGACGCAATGCGGGTGGGGTCGATCCCCTCCGGTGCCGGACGGTATCTGAAATACGCGCGCGGACTGTCCCGCGAGCTGTGGGAGTTGCGAGAGCAGGACGCACTCAAGATCAGCCACTTTCTGCATCTGCGCGCCGAAGTCTGTTCTGAGACGCTGGTCGAGGAATTGCAGGAATTCGGTCCAGAAGACCGGGTTGGCATCGTTTCGTTGATGGATCACACGCCCGGCCAGCGCCAGTTTAGGGACCTGTCCAAGTTCGAAGCCTATCTCAAAGGCAAGTACGCTATGGATGACGACATGTTCGCACGGCACGTCAACCAGTTGCGGGGGCTGAGGGACCGCAATGGAGACCGCCACGAGCAAGAGGCCGTGGACGCCGCGCGCCGCTTCGGAGCGGTTCTGGCCAGCCACGACGACACGACCGAGGCGCAAGTGGCGATATCCGCTCGTCATGGCATTCGGCTGGCCGAATTCCCAACGACGGTCGACGCCGCACGGGCCTGTCACGCTCATGACATTCAGGTCATGATGGGCGCGCCAAACCTGATCCGGGGCGGGTCACATTCTGGGAATGTGGCAGCACGGGAACTGGCCGACTTGGGGTGTTTGGACATTCTGTCGTCGGACTATGTGCCGTCAGCCTTGCTGTTGTCAGCCGTTACTCTTGGGCGCATCTGGGATGACATGGCGCGTGGCATCGCCACTGTGACACGGGCTCCGGCGCGGGCGGCGGGCCTTGCGGATCGCGGCGCTCTGAAACCGGGGCTGCGGGCAGACCTGATCCGTTTTCGAATGCGGGGCGACGTCCCGGCCCTGACCGCGGTCTGGTCGCGCGGGCAGCGCGTGGCTTGATCAGGCCAAGTAGAACAGATAGCGGTCCGGCGCGATGGAGTCCGGGCCGTTGATCTGCTCGAACCCTTCCAGCGGTTGGCCGGATATCAGCAACCCGCCTGGAACCATGACCGAGCCAATCAGCTTGCTGAGCCTCGCCGCTTCGGCCACGTCTTCGTGTTTGATCCCGCGACCGAAATCATAATGCGCCAATGCGATCCGCGGGCCATCTTCGGCCAGCTTCTTCAGCATCGGTTCAGCCTCGCCCTGCAGAAAATCTTCGGCCGGAGGGGTGCTGTCCGGGTGACATTGCAGAACCCGGTCCATGACCCAGATGCGCCGGTCGGGCAGGATCTCGCGCAGGTGGTCATAGGTGCGGCCGTTGCCCAAACCCATGTCCAGAACATCGCCTTTCAGCCCTTTGATCCGCGCCGCAGCCCAGTTCAGCCCGTCGCGCTGGGCGGTCAGGCGTCGCAGCATGGAATCCAGTCGGCTCATCAATGTCTCCTCGGGTAATCAGTGTGGTCCTGCGGACCAGACGCGTGTGGGGCCCGCCATGAGACAATCCAGAAGCGCCTCGGTAAAGTCCCAGATCTGTTGATCATGGACAAGATGATGGGTCAACACGCCAAAAGGTTCGGTTGGGTCGGCACGCCCCTCGCGGCGATCCTGCAGCATCGAGACGGTTTTGGCGATCAACGCATTCGGATCGGCCAACCCTCGCGTACCGCGCCAGTCGATCGGATCCAGATGGGTATTGACCTGAGTCAGGCCTGGGGCTGCTTCTACGTGCGTTCTGGGCGTGGCCGTGGACAGGAACTGATAGCCGATCTCCGCAAGCTCTGCCGTCACTTCGGGCGCGATGCGGTTCCAAGGGGGGACGAACATCGGGCACAGACGATCACCGAAGGACTCCTGCAAACGCAGGAAGCCATGGTGTGCATCAGACACAATCGAGGCGAGCGGACGATGCAGGCGGAACTCGGACTTCTTTTCGCCTTCAGGCGCGTGGTTCTGGTGCGCCCAGCCGTGAACCACCGGAACCAAGCTGGTCTGGTTGGCAACCTGGTCGACCAGATCCTGACTGGCATCGCGTGGAATGATGGCCAGATGAACCGGCAGCCCGGTTCGGGATGACAGGCCCACCAAACGGTCCAATTGCCGGCTGGGCGCGATCGCGTCATCGTCCCGCCACCACAGTGGAAGCGTAAGCCCAGCCTCTCGCCACACCTGCAATTCGGATCGCAGCGGTGTCCAATCGGTCGTCATTGCCGAGTCTCCCAGAGCGAGGTGGCAATCTCTACCGACTTGCGGGCACCGTCAAACCCGCCATCCAAGGGTTCGCGCGAGCCTTGATGCAGGACGCGGTCGACTGCTTGGGCCAATGCCTCTCCGGTCAGCTTCGCGCTGTTCAGCACGTCGACGGCAGGCAAGCGGGCCAGGCTTTTTGCCCTCAGGGTCTGTTCCACTTCCTTGCCATCGTCAAATGGGATCAGAACGGCCGGGGTCGCGCATTGCAGCAAGTCCATGGCGGTGTTGTACCCGCACATGCTGACCGAGGCTGCGGCCAGCGGCAGCATTTGTCTGAAATCCGGACGTACGGGCTCCAGAATGACATTTTCGCCATTTGTCATGTGCCTCAGTTCGGCAATCCGGTCTTCGGCATCCTGACCGCCGACCAGCAGGCGCCAGCGCCTGTTGGGCATCTTTTGGGCGGCCTCGATGGCCGCGCGAAAGATCGGTTGTCCGACCGATCCGCCGCCAGCGCTGACCAGAACTTCATTCGCTCCTTCCCCTTGCTCATGAGGGCCCGGCGCAGGCGGGGCAACAAAGCCCGTATAGAACAGGCGTTCGGCCAAGTTTTCTGTAACCGGCCAGCTGGTATCCAGCGGTGTGATTTCGGGGTCGGAATGAACCAGTACGCCGTCATAGAAACGCTCAATGATTTCTTCGGTCCGCGCAGCTTTGGCGGGTTTCGACGGCGGCGCGAGGATGTCCCGGACCGAACTCAGAACAACCGGACTGGACGGCAGTGACCGCGCAGTGGACAACAGGGCCAGAAACTCGTCGGCCAGGCTTCGGCGCCCGAAGGGATAGAGTTCCGTTATCAGGACATCGGGGTTTACCCGTCGAACAGCCTCGGTCAGGGCAATAGCGCGGGAGTTCAGATAGGCCGCGTCTGCAATATCTCCGTCGGCCGTCAGCAACCGCGTGAAATCGGTACCATCCGAACGCAGCGGTGGTAGCGCCAGCAGGGAAACTCCATCCGTGTTCAGTTGAGGTGCAGTCATCCCGCCGGATGCGACGGTCACGTCGTGCCCGGCATCTGCAAAAGCCCGACCGAAGGTCAATGCGCGGCTGAGATGTCCGGTCCCCAGCAGATGGGTGACGACGATCATGGACCTCATGACCCGGCCTCGCGCGAGATAAGCCGGACGGGCTCTGCCTCCGGTCGCATTTGCTCCAAATCGACCACGTAGAGACGATTGCGTTTGATGCGGAACGGCGCGGGGCCCTGGAACTCCCACCCCCAGGCAATGGCTAGGATGACCCGCATGATTCCGATATGGCAGACAGCTACGTTGTCACCGGTCAGGCTGGACAGCCATGGCATGAGACGGCGGCGAATGTCGGCCGGGCTTTCGCCGTTGGGGGGACGAAATTCCCAGCTCCAATCTTCGATATGCCGGTATCCTGTGTTGGCATCTGCAATCAGGTCTTCTCCGCGTTGGCCTTCCCAGTCGCCCCAATTCATCTCGACCAAAGCGGCCGAGGTTGCGGGTTCGCGCCCGGCGACCAGCCGCGCAGTTTCGCTGGCGCGGGTCAGGGGGCTGGACCATAGTTCGGCCCGGTCCCAAGGAGTTGGCAAGCGATATCGGGCCAGTTCGGCCTTTGCCTGATCATCGAGGCTGATGTCGCTGCGCCCCTGAATGCGCCCTGCGCGGTTCCAGGCGGTATGACCGTGGCGCAGAAGGGCCAGACGTGTCATGACATCTCCTCTACCAGCGAAGAAACTCCCGACCAGAACGTCCGCGTTGCGGTTGGCATCAAATGACGGCCGGCCACGTAGTCGCGCGCTTTTTGACCTTCGCCCCGACGCAGTTCGGGATCGGACAGCAGCCGGTCAATTCGCTCGGCCAGCGCGGCGGCGCCGTAATCAGGGGCAGGATGATTGGCAGGCGCCAGTACGTCGCGCACTCCCGGGCGATCCTGGGCGACAACGGGGACGCCCGCGGACTGCGCCTCGAGATAGGTCATCCCGTAGGCTTCGTTGACGCCCGGCCATACCAACAGAGCAGCATCGGAGTAGATCGTTTCAAGGTCATCGCGGCTGAGCAGGCCCAGAAACCGGACGCTTGTGCCGAAGGGGGCCATCAAAGCCTCGACATCCGGGCGGGCTGGTCCGTCGCCGGCGATGTTCAGCGTCCAATCCCCATTCAGCAATGCCAGCGTATCGGCCAGAATGCGGAAAGACTCCAACTTGTCCCCGTAACGCATCATTCCCACCGTCAGCATCGGCCCCGTGCATCTAGAGGGTCGAGGCAGGTCCGATCGGGGCAGGAAGGGTGGGAGTTCAATCAATGACTGATCACCGAACCGCTCGCGTTCCAGTGTGATCAAGTCATTTGCTGTGTGATAGAAGATCACCTGCGCGGCGTCGCAGGCATCGTGCGCAGCTTGGGCAAAGCCGGCCCAGGGCCCGGAAAGGCGCGACATGGCGCGGGTGCTCTCAAGCTGAACATAGGGTATTCCCCGCGCGCGGCAGACCGCGGGCCCCAAAAGGTCCGGAGCTTTGTAGTAGTTGTGATAGGTCACCCAGAGGCCTGTATCTGCAGGCAGTTCTGTGCTCAGTCGGGTGGCCTCGGCCGCGGCTTCGCGGTAGAGACGGTTCTGAAGGTCCGGGTCTCCGGTCTTGTCATAGATGCGCAGCCGCGAGACCAGATCAACACGATGCCCACCGGCCCCGATTGCAGCCATCAGGTTGCGAGCCATTTCGCGGTCGCCGGATGGTACCGGGCTGTCTGGGGCTTTCATCGGCGCATAGAAGGCGACCCGAACCATCAGGCACCCTCCGCGCACAAGGCTTTCAGGCGGCGGGACAGGCGTGCAATGCCGGGGTCCATGCGAAAATTGGCAAGCAAGCGGTCATAAGCCGCATCGGCCATGATTGCCGCTTTCTGCGGGTCGGCGGCCAAGGTGGAAATAGCGTCTGCAAGCGCCTTGGGTTCGTCATCGGACAAGATGCCGTGCACGTTGTTGCGGATGAATTCGGGAATGGCCGAGACCGGAGTGGACAGGATCGGCAGTTTTTGCGACGCGGCTTCCATCAAGACATTGGGCAGGCCGTCCCGGTCCCCGTCCGCGGCGATGCGGCTGGGCAGCACGAACAGATCCGCCTCGCGCATGGCCGCAATGACCTCGGGTTGATCGCAGGCGCCTTTCCAGGTGATGCGATCCTGCAGGCGCAGGTTTTCCGCCAGGCCGCGCAGGTTGTCCGACAAGGTGCCGCCGCCAATGTGGGTCCAGTGCCAGTCGATCTTTGGGGGGAGCATGGCCAAGGCGTGGATCAAGCGATCAAAGCCTTTCTTTTCCACCAGTCGTCCGACGGACACCATATGGAACCGGTCATCGAAGGATCGCAGCTTTCGTGCGGGCGGCTCAGGAAATCGCGTCAGGTCCAGCCCGTGATAGATCAGATCGACACGGGCGGGGTCATCGGCCAGATCGCGCAAGTGCCGCGCGCCGATCTCGGTACAGGTTGCGCCGAATGCCGCTCCAAAGGTGTCGGCATGAAGTTTTTCACGCTTTTCCCACTCGGGCGACGTCCAGATATCCTTGGCGTGAGCCGAAAAGCTCCACGGCAGGCCGCGCATGATTGCAGCATAGCGGGCAACCGAGGACGGGGTATGCAGGAAGTGGGCATACAGCGCGCGTGTACCGCCGGGCAATTCCGCGGCCAGAACGCAAGCTTGTCCAAAGCGGCGGATCCGGTTGTGCGTGGGATCGCGACGCAGATCCTGTCGCCACACCCGGTAGGCCTGTGCATAACCCGGAAGCGCCTGTGCGGTTCGTCTCGCCGCCCATACGCGTTTGGGTTCCTGGTACAGGTATTCGGGAAGATAATGCACCCGCCCCTGAAACCGGTCGTGCAGGGGGTGGCGTTTGGTGTCGGTCGGGTGGCGCAATGACCAGATGTCAAAGGCGTGGCCGGCATCCTGCAAAGCAACCAGTTCCTGAGCGATGAACGTCTCGGACAGGCGCGGCCAACCTTTGACCAACACCGCCAGTCTCGGCTCTGCGTCTGTCATCCGGTCGCTCGTTCCTGTTCCACGCTCAGCAGGGCCTCGACCCGATCAGAGACATAGTCCAAGCCATCCAGCAAACCAGCCCGGATCGCCTGCGAGGGAAGGGGCTGCTGCGGCAGGTTGCGAATGGCCGTGATCATCGCATCGGCCGTCAACCCATCGCGGGTCTCGTCCAGCATCCGCACAAGGCCCAATTCCTCGGCGCGCGAGGCGCGGATCCACTGTTCCAGCCGCGGGGTGGTTCGCGGGACGATCACCGCGCGTTTGTCAAAGGACAGCACCTCGCAGAACGTGTTGTATCCGCCCATGCAGACCACACCCGCCGCGCCGGCGAACAGGGTTTCGATCTGGGATTCGAACCCGACCGCCGTCACACGACCGTTCAGGGCCGCCACGCGGGCCTCGAATTCTTCGCGCAACTCACCGGACAGGAAAGGGCCATAGACAAGCAGGGCTCGGGGGGACAGATCAGGGTCTTTTTCATACGCGGACAGGACAAGGTTGACCATTGCCTTCCCGTCGCCACCGCCTCCGGGCGTGATAAGGATATAGGGCTGCTCGGGAGGTTCGCCGACAGGGCCGAGATCGCGGCGCAGATAGCCGGTCCAGTGAATCCGCGCCTGCGCCGACGGGCTGAGCGGCAATCCTTCTGTCGGGTCATAAACCGACCGCAGGCCGTAGACCCAGATTTCGTGATAGTATTTCTCGGTCGCGGCGACTGCGTCCTTTCGGGCCCATTCCGCCGCCAGAACCTCGGGCTCGTCCAGAACGTCGCGAAGACCCAGCACCAGTTTGGCGCGCCCGGATTGATGCAGCTGTTCCAGGGTGGGCAGCAGTTCGCCTCGGAATCCGGTCGGCTCCTTGTCGACGACGACGACGTCCGGATCGAATTGGCGCATGGTGGTCTGGATCAGTCCCGAACGCAGCTCGGTGACCTCGTCAATCCCCATTCCGATCGTGCGCGCGGCATACGAACCATCGGCCCGCTTGGTCACGCCCGGCAGGCGTACATGGTCCACGCGCCGCGGAAAAGTGAAGCGCCCGGCAACGGGCGAGCCCGTCAGGATCAGGGCCGAGGCACGCGGGTTCACCCGCGTCATTGCCGCAGCCAGCGCTCGGGAGCGTCTGAGATGACCCAGTCCGAACGTATCGTGACTGTAGAACATTATGCGCGGAGCGCGACCGGTCTGTTTGTCGTCGATGCCTAGGCTCATGCCCTCGCTCGTATCTTTGTTACGGTGCAGTTTCCGCGCGTTTCGCACCAGTTATCTTATATTTTTTGACGCCGCCTGCCAAAGGGTCTGTGTCAAAGCCGCAAATGCGTCAATCATTGCGATTTGGCAACAGCCATTGCGCAAGTCACCAATAACGCGAAGCCTGCAACATTCCCCGAAGTTGGCAAAGCCCGGATTTGCCGGATGCTGCCTGCTCTTATAGGAATTCCATAGGGTTGGAAACATCCTGCCTTTGGGCTTGCGCCAAAAACACGGTCCTACACGATGTCGGGAAGCAGCGAGTGGATCGTTTGATCAAGGCCGGTGCGTTCTATAGGCTGTCGTGCAGCAAGAGATCAGGATGCAAGACCTTATGAAACCGAACTTTCTTGTCCGTGTACTGTTCCTGACGTGGACAATCGCTCTGGCCTTCGCGACCGGTGCGGCGGCGCAGACCTCGCTGATCCCGGGGTATCCCGGGGCGTCCGGTGAAACAGAGGCCCCGCAGGACAACGATGTCGCGGCCGCGATCCGCGCCGCGACCGAGGCGGGCGCCAGCGTGATCGTCATTGACAGCGCCGGGCAGGTGGTATCCTCGGTCGGGCAGGCTGGTGGCCAGCCCGAGGACGTCGCTCATGATCCGATGGCGGAAAGTTCGCAGTTGATGAAGGCGCAGGAGCGCTTTGCCAAGTTCAGCGAAGCCGTGCGATCCCGCCTTGAGGCGTTGCCCTATTCGATCTTCGAGGTGCGCTACATCCTCGAGCAAACCAGTCCTGATGGCCGGATTTTCACCTATGTCGAGGTGCTGGGATGGAACATACTGTTCCTGATGGTTGGCCGATGGCTGTCGATCGAGCTGTACGGCAAGCGCTTTGCCCGACGGTGGGTCGTCGCCCGGATCAAGGAAAACCCGCAGGGGTATCGGGAAAAGATGCCGTTCCTTGTGTTCCGCTTTCTGATGGGTATCGGGGCCACGGTGTTTGCAATGCTGATGGCTCTGATCGTTGGGTATCTGTTTTTTGGCGAGGCCGAAGATATCTCGATCCAGTTCACCGTCACGGCGATTTTCACGACGTTTTTCCTGTCACGTACGGTTTCCGACCTGTGGCGGATGGTGCTGTCGCCGTATCTCAGCCAGTACAGGCTGCCGCCATTCTCGGACCGTGACGCCAAGCGGCTGTATATCTGGGCATCGGCGCTGGCGACCTATGACATTACCGCTGTTCTGTTTTCCACCTGGGTGGCGGATTTCGGGCTGAACTACAACGTCTACGCGATGGTTTATGGCGGGCTGACCCTGATCGGGATGGTCGGGAACATCCTGATGATCCTGTTCAATGCCCGGGCCATTTCGAACGCCATCCGAGGCGGCCGCCAGCCAGACCAGGTGTCCTGGTTGCTGCGGTTCGTATCATTTGGCTGGGCCCCGGCCCTGATCGTCTATCTGGTCTTCAGTTGGTTCAAGCTGGCGGTGGATCTGGTGCTCGAGACCGAGGACTCGCTGCCGATCGTCGCAAGCAGCTACATGATCTTCATGTCGGTCGTCATCGCATATGGCGCCATGAACTATCTGCTCGAGCGGTACTTCGATCGCAACCGGCAGATCGAGGCTCTGAATGCCGAGATCGATACCGATGAAGATACAATGCGGACCTCGGAGACGCCCGAGGCGGAGAAACGCAAGCACACATTGGTGACCTACGAAGATCTTGCGCGGCGTGTCGCGGGCATCCTGGCCTTTGTCGTCGGCATCTACGCACTGGTCGTCATCTGGAATCCCGAAGCCAGCTGGAGCGAGGATTTGCCCATTGGCAGGGCGCTGGATGTGATGGTGATCCTGTTCATCGGCTACATCCTGTTCCACTTCTTCCGGATCTGGATCGACACCAAAATCGCTGAAGAAACCGATGATGGAGCCGCCGAAGCCGAGTTGGGTGACGAGGGCGGAGAGGGCGGTCAAAGCCGCCTTGCCACGCTGCTGCCTCTGTTCCGGGGCGCCATACTGGCCGTGGTGGTAGTGACCATCGTGCTGATCGTTCTGATGGAACTGGGCATAAATGTCAGCCCGCTGTTTGCAGGCGCCGGCGTTGTCGGTCTGGCCGTGGGCTTTGGCTCGCAAACCCTGGTGCGGGACATTTTCTCGGGCGCGTTCTTCCTGCTGGATGACGCGTTCCGCAAGGGAGAATACATCGACATCGGAGATGTCAAAGGCACGGTCGAAAAAATCTCGGTCCGGTCTTTCCAGCTGCGCCACCATTTGGGGGCCCTGAACACGATCCCGTTTGGTGAAATCAAGGTTCTGACCAACTACTCGCGCGACTGGGTGATCATGAAACTGCCTCTGCGCGTGACCTATGACACGGACGTCGAGAAGGTCCGCAAGCTGATCAAGAAGCTGGGGCAGGAGTTGCTGGAGGACCCGGTGATCGGGGACAACTTCATCCAGCCGCTCAAGTCACAGGGCGTCATCGAGATGCAGGATTCCGCGATGATCATCCGGGTGAAGTTCATGACCAAGCCGGGCGACCAGTGGCTGGTGCGCAAGAAGGTGTACCAAGAAATCCGCGAGTTGTTCGCGCGCGAAGGCATCAAGTTTGCACACCGCGAAGTCACGGTACGACTGGCCGATGGCAAGGACCCCGAAGACCTGTCTCCGAAACAACGCGAGGCGGTCACCGGCGCGGTGCAAGCCGCGATTGACGAGGATTATCTGGACGATATCGGCCCCGGTGGAGACGACCGCTAGGGCGCTCCCGCCCCTTTGACCTGCGGCGCAGGTGTGCCGCCGTTCCAAGCGTTGGGCAGGGCCGCGCGGCGGTCGGGCCTTTGTTCAGGTGGTTTGCCACGTTGGATCGGACGTGCCGAGCCGGGATGCCGGGATCGGCCAGTGCATCCGTGCCTCACCGACGCTCAGCGCGGGTTTCAGCCGTTTGCCGGGGCCCCAGCCGGACTCTTCTGATCGGGATGCGTAGTCCCCGGGTTCGGCAGCGGTGATCGGGTCGCCTGTCCCGGATTTCGCGAGGCTGGCCAGTAACTCGGCAGTACGGGCAAGCGACAGGCGCCCATCCATGATCGAATGCCCCGAAGCCGCTTCTGTCAGGGCCGACAGGACAGCGGCGGCCATCAAATAGCCGGTGGCATGGTCAAGTGCCTGAACAGGCAACGGTGTGGGCTTGTCCGCTCCGGCCCAAACGCGGCCGGCGTCAGCGATTCCTGCGCTCATCTGGACGAGGCTGTCAAATCCGCGACGGGTGGCCCAGGGTCCCTGCCAACCATAGGCATCCAGCGTAACTTCGACCCGGTTTGGAGCGACCATATCGCGCACCTCTTTGGTCAGGCCCAGGGCATCCAGCGCACCGGGGCGGTAGCCGTGGACAAAGACATCCGCTTGCGCCAGCAGCTCTTGCAGCTTTTCCAGGCCGGCGGGTGTCTTGAGGTCCAGATACGCGCAGCGCTTGCCGAGCGAGATATCGGGGATCACGCCCGGCTCATCCCAACCCGGTGGGTCGATGCGCAGTACGTCAGCTCCGAACCCGGCCAGCGTGCGGGTGGAAACCGGGCCGGCCAGCACGCGTGTTATGTCGAGAACCCGAAGCCCGGCCAAAGGCCGATCCGCGCGTGCCTGTGGCCTGTCGCGCAGGGTGATCCGGCGTGGACCGTGCCAGCCGATCAACGGATCCCGCGTCACGGCGCGGCCTTGCGGGTGGTCCAGCCACTCGGCCCGGCTGCGCATGGCGGCGGCAACACCACCCTGCGCCACGATATCCGTTTCAAGGTTCGAGACCGACCAGCTCTTGATGGCCTGCGTCACCGCCGCACGATCCCCCTCGGTCGCCAAAACCTTGAGAGCCGCTTTCCTATGGTGGGGGAGGTTGGTGTGCAACCTGATCCAGCCATCGGCCCCCCGATAGTCGCCCGCGATCGGATCCCAGAGGCTTGGCATATCCCAGCCTTCGGGCTTGAACGAATACCCGAACCACAGTGACGCGAGGCGGTGATCGACCATTGCCTTGGGCGGGAGCGAGACAAGACTGGTGGCCTGCATGAACCGTCCAAGCTCGTGGCCCACGGCTGCAAAGCTGGCTGTTGCCAGCTCGGACACGGCAAAGGCGCTGGGAAGCGAACCGGAACCGGCGACCCGATAGGCCTCGGACGGTGGAAGCGAAGCCAGCAGGCTCATTGCTGATAGGGGTCCAGACTGTCGCGCAGCCCGTCACCCAGGAAATTGAAGGCTAGCACCACCACGATGATCGGTAGCATCGGGATGGCCGTCCACGGATAGATCTCGATCGAGGCGAGGTTTTGCGCGTCGTTCAGCATCACGCCCCAGCTGACCGCCGGTGCCCGCAGGCCGAGGCCAAGGAAGCTGAGCGCCGTTTCCCCCAGAATCATGGCGGGGATCGACAGCGTGGCCGAGGCAATCAGGTGAGACATGAAGTTCGGCAACAGGTGCTTGCGGATTACCCGGCCTGAACTGGCGCCCATCATCTCGGCGGCGCGCACATATTCTTCTTCGCGCAGCGACAGGAATTTGGCGCGCACGGATCGGGCCAGCCCTGGCCAGTCGAGGATGCCGAGGATGATCGAGATGATGAAGAACACGGCAACCGGCGACCAGTTCGACGGAACCGCGGCCGATAGTGCCAGCCACAGGGGGAGTTCGGGCAAAGACCGCAGGATTTCGATCACGCGGTTGATGACCCAGTCGATCCGCCCGCCGAAGTAGCCGGCCATAGACCCGAACAGGATGCCAAGGAAGAATGAGACCGAAATGCCGATCAGGCCCACGGTCAGCGAAAGCTGTGCGCCGTATAGAATGCGGCTGAAGATATCGCGGCCCAGCCGGTCCGAACCCCAGAGGAACAGTGTCGTGCCTTCCGGGGCGCAGAACAGATGCGTATTTGACCGGATGAGCCCGGCCAGCTTGTACTCGGATGCCTCGCAGAAGAACCGCACGGGTCGCGGATCCTCGGTGTCAGGGACGAATTTCCATTGGAACGTCTCGAGGTCGGCCTCGGCCACGATCGGGTAGACGAACGGCCCAATGAACTCGCCCTGGTGGAACCAGTTCACCGATTGGGGCGGTGCGTAGAGATGTTCTCCATTTCGTTCGTTCGGGCCATAAGGCGCGATGAACCCTGCAAACGGGAGCATCAGATAGCACAGCAGCAGAAAAATGCCCGATATCAGACCCAGCCGGTGTGTCTTGAACTTGCGCCAGACCAGAACCCAATTCGGGGCGTCCAGATCCCTGCGCTCCAATTGCTGCAAAGATGCTTCGGGATCAAACGGGGCGTCGTCGACAAAGCGACCGTCGGGAAGTTTGCTCATGCTTCGCGCCCCTCGTACCGGATACGCGGGTCAAGCATGACCAGCAGAATGTCGGAGATCATGGTGCCGATCAGCGTCAGCAGCGCCACGAACATCAGAATGAAGGCTGACAGGAACTGGTCCTGTGTCTTAAGCGCCGTCAGCAGCGTGGGGCCGATGGTCTGCAAACCCAGCACCACCGAAACCAGAACCGATCCCGACACCATCGAGGGCAGCAGGTTGCCGATGTCGGCCACGAAGGGGTTGAAGGCGACGCGCAGCGGGTATTTGGTCAGCATCCGCGACGGCGACATGCCCTTGGCGATAGCGGTTTCAACATAAGGCTTGCCCAATTCGTCCAGCATGTTGGCGCGCAGGCGCTGCATCATAGCCGAGGCGCCCGAGGTGCCGATCACGAATGTGGGCACGATCAGATGAACCAGGATGGATTTCATTTTGTCCCAGCTCATGGGTTGCCCCTCATACACCGGGTCCATCAATCCGCCGATGGGCAAATCGAGGTAGCGGTGCCCGTAATAAAACAGGATGAGCGCCAGCAGAAAGTTGGGCGTCGCCAATCCCAGATAGCCCACGAAGGCGGTCGTATAGTCGACCCAGGTCCGCGATTTGGCCGCCGCCATAACGCCCAGAGGCAAGGCCACGGCATAGACGAACAGGATCGCGGCAAGGTTCACGACCACGGTCAGCCACAGCGTGTCTCCGACGATGTCGGCAACCGGACGATCGAATTCGAAGGACCAGCCGTAGTTGCCCTGCAGCAACCCCTCAAACCCATGAGGGCCGGGAAAGAAGCCGACCCAGATCAGGTATTGTTCCCACATCGGGCGGTCCAGAGCGTATTCCTTTCGCAGGAATTCCGCCTTGGCCACACCGGCCGACTGCCCCGAAGCTTGCAGTTCGGCAATCTGGTTGCTGAGGTAATCTCCCGGCGGCAGGTTGATGATCACGAAGATCAGCATCGATACCACCAACAGGGTCAGCAGCATCGTGAAAAAGCGATACACCGCGTAGCGGAGCATGATCATCTATCCGCTCCTGTCAGTCGGCGAGAAAGAATTCGTCTGGGCGGTGCACTCCGAAATGCGCGCCGGGTTCCCACGCCCACATGGCCTGTTCGGGCACATTGCGCAGACGGTTTGAAACCACGATCGGCTGGGGCGCCCCGTTCAGAATTCCGATGCCATAGATCTGGTCGGCGTGTATCTTCAACATCTCCTCCCAGACCGCCCGGCGTTCATCCTCGGTTTTTGCAAGTTCCCAGATGTGGTTCAACTCCAGCAAGCGCTGGGCTTCGGGCAGGTCGGGCGGCTCGCCGGCTTCGCCGCCGGTTTGATAGTGCTGCCCCCATTTTGGCCAGGCCAGAAACACCTGGTCGGTCGGGGCCAGGTAAACCGGTGAGGTATGCAGCTGCGGGATGCCATCATCCCAGCCATACCAGACCGAAGCCATCGTATTGCCGGCGAATACGCGGTTGCGCAGGATGTCGCGGTCAAGCGGACGCATGACCAGTTTCACCCCGATTTCCCGCCAGGTATCAGTCACGATCTGCAGCGCGTTCTCGACCTCTTGGCGTTCCCCGGCCGTCTCGATCACCAGCTCCATGGGGCGGCCGTCCGGCAACACGCGTATGCCGTTCTTGTCGCGCTGCGTCAGCCCGACCTCGTCCAGCAGGGCGTTGGCCTGTGCGACGTCGTATTGCGCCCAGGCCTGCGCATTCTCTTCACTGTAGAAGGGCGAGGCAGGCAGAACGGACATGGCGGCCGGATGCGCCAATTTGAAGTACAGCGCTTGGTTGATGGTCTGCCGGTCGATGGCCAGCGAAAGAGCGCGACGGACACGGACATCGCGCAGCACATTGCGCCAGACCTCGTCTTCGAAATTCAGGTTGGGGTAGATCGCGATCTGTGACGCGACACCGGTTTTCCAGAGTAGCGTCTTATAATTTCCGTTGGCTTCGCCCTTTTTCAGGATCGACGCATCCCGAAAATCAAGCCCACGGCCCTGCAGGTCGGTCTCACCGGCATTGGCCTTGGCCGCCACCAGGCCGGGAGCAACGATCTCCATCTCGACCACGTCGATGTATGGCAGTTGCAAACCCTTCGAGTCGATGCGGTGGTAATATGGGTTGCGGACGAAATTGTGCCGGATCTTCTTGCCCGAGCTTGCGTTCAGCCAAGGCTGCAGAGTGGGCAGTTCGTGATTGTCGTACTTGTAGAGGTTGTCCAACTTGTTGTGCAGGGCAGCCCAGCTTTTGACACGTGCGTCACTGACCTCGAAGTCCAGTTTTTCCTTGTCGGCATATTTCTCGTGATAACGCTTCAGAAACGCAGCAGGGCGGTAGATGAATGGCGGTCGCGCCTGCGCCAATGAGGCCAGAAAGTTCGGGTTCGGGTCGTCCCATTCGTAGATCACCGTCGTTTCGTCCGGGAACGTGACAGTGGGGAGCTTGCCCTCAACCCTCAGGAAATCAGGGGGACCGGACGGGCTGAGAAGCTCGTTGTTGGCCACGTCTTCCCACCAGTATCGGAAGTCTTCCGAGGTGAACGGTGTCCCGTCCGACCATTTGTGTCCCTTGCGCAGGTGCAGGGTGTACTTGCGGTTTTCTTCGTTGTCGTAAGACGCCAGCAGATCGGGGACCAGATTGTACTGGGCATCGAAGCCCACTAGTCGGGCGTAGCCATAGACCACCATCTGCCGGATATCCTTGGACCGGGTGACCATCGTGCGCAGGGTTCCGCCCTGTTTGCCGAATTCGCGCCCTTTCGAAGACAGGTCGACGATCAGCGGTTCCTGCGGGATGCGATCTTGCACCGGGGGCAGGTTTCCGATGTCCACCTCGGCTTTCCAGAACGTGCTTTCCTGCAGGTCGGGAAGGGTGTCGGCCCAGGCGGGCAGCGCCGCGCCCAGCGTCAGCGCGGCGGCCAGAAACTTGAATCGAGTGGTCTTAAACATGGCAACGTACCTTATGGCCGGGCTCCATTTCCACGAGTGAAGGTATCATGGTGTCAGAGAATCTAAAGGCGTCATCCCAACTGTCCGGAGACCCGGCGCCAAGGGCGACCAGCTTCAGATCGATGGGACGATTGATATCGGGTTCGGGTTGTGCGGCAATCAGAGCCTTGGTGTAGGGGTGGCGCGGGTTGTAGAACAACGTCTCGGGTGGAGCCTGTTCGACGACCAGCCCCTGGCGCATGACCGCGACCTCGTCCGCGATACGGGCGACCACGGCCAGATCGTGAGAAATGAAAAGATAGGACAGGTTCAGACTGTCCTGCAGTCTTTCCAGAAGGGTCAGGATTTGCTCTTGGACCGAAACGTCCAAAGCCGATGTCGGCTCGTCGCAGACGATCAGGGACGGATCCAGCATCATCGCACGGGCGATTGACAGGCGTTGGCGTTGACCGCCGGAGAAAGCGTGGGGGTAGCGCTTGAGCATCCCGGCGTTCAATCCCACGCGTTCGAGCATCTCAGCGGCCTTGTCGCGGCGCTCGGCCGTCGTACCGATATTGTGGATCTCCAGCGGTTCGGTCATCGCATCCTGAATGCGCATGCGCGGGCTCAGAGAACTGTAGGGATCCTGAAACACCATCTGAGCCTTGCGCTGAAACGCCGTGCGCTCCTCGCGGGTCATCTGGTGGACGCATATCGGGTCCTCGCCCGGCGCGGCGCGAAAAAGCACTTCGCCGCCCGGGTCTGGCAACTCGGCCCCCAGCGCGATCCGGGCCGCGGTGGTCTTGCCCGATCCGCTTTCGCCGACTACGGCCAACGTCTTGCCGCGGGCCAGTTTCAGGTCGACGCCCCGGCAGGCATAAATCAGCTTGTCCGCTTTCCAACCGCGCGACGACCGCATCGTGTAGGTCTTGCACACATCCTTCATGTCGAGGATCAGATCCTCGTCCGGCATCGGAATTCCCACGGCTTCTTTGTCCGGGATTTCGGGGGCCGCATCAAACAGCTGGCGGGTATAGGGATGGGCCGGAGCATTCAGGATCAGCTCGGCTGAACCCGCCTCCATCACCCGGCCTTTGTGCATGACGACGACCTGTTCGGCCATATTGGCGACCACGCCCAGGTCATGCGTCACCAAAACCAGCGCCATACCAGTTTCTTTCTGCAGATCCTTGATAAGGCCCAGCACCTGGGCCTGGGTCGTCACATCCAGCGCAGTTGTCGGTTCGTCGGCAATCAGCAATTCCGGTTTGGACACCATCGCCATCGCGATCATCGCGCGTTGACGCATCCCGCCCGAAAGTTCGAACGGATACGAGTCATAGGCACGCGCTGGATCGGGAAAGCCCACGCGTTCGAACTGCGACAGCACTTCCTTGCGGGCCTCAGACTCGGAGGCGCCCCGATGCAGCCACAGAACTTCGCTGACCTGATTGCCGATCTTGTGCAACGGAGACAGAGACCGCATAGGTTCTTGAAAGATCATCGAAATTCGATTGCCGCGGATGCCACGCATCTCACGTTCGGAAATTTCGGACAGCGCGACGCTGCCCTTGGAGGTGTTCAGCTGCATTACGCCACTGCGGATCTGGGCCGTTCTGGGCAGAATGCGCAGCACCGCCCGGCAAGAGATCGTCTTGCCCGACCCGGATTCCCCGACCAATGCCAGCGTTTGCCCGGCCTCGACATCGAAATTCACATCTCTGACGACGGGCTCCCCGGCGCCGAAACCGATGCTCAGGTCTCGGACAGACAACAAGGCCGTCATGCGGGCTTTCCACCCGTGTGGCCACCACGTGACATTGGTTTTGAACTCCCTGGTTTTTTTGTCGCAGTTTCGCGCGCTTGGGGGCGACTAGTCAAATACCTTCTTGGGCTGAAATGTCGCGGAAACGTAACGAACAGTGCATTGTGCCTACACAAAGTCTTGAGTTTTTGTCATCAAAGCCGCGATTGGCCGCGATTGGTGGTCGTTAAGGTATCAGGGAGATATTTCGCAATGTCCGACGCGCAAAGCCGACTGGATCTGTTCATTGATCGCATGGTCTCGCAGCGGGCATGTCTGGATTTCGCGATTGCCGACACGGCCGATTTGGCCGGTCCGGTGTTCGAACTGGGTCTGGGAAACGGGCGCACTTATCATCACATGATGAACCGGGTCCGCAACCGACCCGTCTATGTGTTCGAACGCGCTGTGGCCTCGCACCCCGATTCCACTCCGCCCGAAGATCGTCTGATCCTGGGCGACGTGCGCGAGACGCTGCCCGCCGCGCTGGATCGGTTCGGCGCGACCGCCAGCCTGATCCATGCCGATCTGGGCGGCCACAACCGCGAAAAGAACGATGCCTTCGCCCGCTTTGTGTCACCCCTGATCGAACCGCTGCTGGCCGAGGGCGGGCTGATGGTCTCGAGCGACCGGATGTATTTCGAGACGCTCACGGAGCAGACCCTTCCCGCTGATGCGGTTCCGGGTCGCTGCTATATCTACCGGCGCTGAGCGGCGTTCCGCAGGGTCACTTTGCGCGGGGACTCGATCCCGGCACGGCAGGCGGTCTAACCTTCGCGTGACGTTCACGCAAAGGACCGCCCATGCTGTTTTACGATTGCTCGACCGCCCCGAACCCGCGCCGTGCCCGGATGTTCATCGCCGAAAAGGGGCTGCAGATCGAAACCCGCGACATCTCGATCGCCAAGGGCGAGCAAATGAGCGAGGCGTTCCGAAAGGTGAACCCCCGCGCCACCATTCCGGTTCTGGTTACCGACGAGGGGACCGTTCTGACCGAGAACCTCGGCATCGCTGCCTATCTCGAGGCGCGCTTCCCTGAGCCTCCGTTGATGGGGCGGACACCGGACGAGAAAGGGCTGGTGCTGATGTGGAACGCGATCGTCGAGCAACAGGGCGGGGCGCCCATCGCAGACGCGCTGCGCAACACGCATCCGGCCTTCAAGGACCGCGCCATCCCCGGACCGCAGAACCACGCGCAGATCCCGGAACTGGCCGAACGCGGCCTCGCGCGCGTCGGAGCGTTCTTCGACCTGCTCGAAGAACGTCTGCAAGACAGCGCCTTCATCGCGGGCGAGGCGTTCTCGCTGGCCGATATCTCGACCTTCGTGTTCGTGGATTTCGCCCGTGTCATCAAGATGCGCATCCCCGAGGGCAACACGGCAACCCGGGCCTGGTTCGACAGCGTGCAGGCGCGACCCAGCGCCAGCGCCTGACAGCACTGTACAGAAATGTCTAGACAGAAGTGAACAGTACCCCTAGCGTCCTTTGGGAATCGTCCAGGGGAGGTCGGGATGAAATCGCAGTATCGCGTTGTAGTCATCGGGGGCGGCGTCGTCGGCGCCTCGGTTCTGTATCATCTGGCCAAGTTCGGCTGGTCGGATGTGGTCATGCTGGAACGCCGGCGGCTGGCCTCGGGGTCGTCATGGCACGCGGCGGGGGGCATCCACGCACTGAACGCCGATCCGAACATGGCGGCGTTGCAGGCCTACACGATCGACCTGCTGAGTGAGATCGAGAAGGAATCGGGCCAGAATATCGGTCTGCACATGACCGGTGGCCTCACGCTGGCCGGAACCCCCGAACGGTGGGAGTGGTTGCAGGCGAACTACCGCATCTTCCAGTCCATCGGCATCGACGATTGCGAATTGCTGAGCCCGGAAGAGGCGCAGAAACGCTGCCCAATCATGTCCACTGACGGCATTCTGGGCGCGATGTGGGCCGACCGAGAGGGCTACATCGACACCACCGGCACCGTGCAGGCCTATGCCAGTGCCGCGAAAAAGCGCGGAGCGGAATACTACGAGGAAACCAAGGTTGAGGAACTGATCCAGACCGCCGATGGCTGGCAGGTGGTGACCGACAGGGGAACGATCACCTGCGAGCATGTGGTCAACGCCGCCGGCCTGTGGGCCAAGCAGGTGGGGCGCATGGCAGGGGTCGAACTGCCGGTGTCGCCACTGAAGCACCATTACCTGATCACCGACACGGTGCCCGAGGTCGCAGCGGCCGATTTCGAGATGCCGATGACCGTGGATCTCGAGGGCTTCACCTACATGCGGCAGGACCAGAAGGGTGTTCTGGTCGGGATCTACGAGGTGGATCACGAGCACTGGGCCATGGACGGCGCGCCGTGGAACTATGGCGAGGAGCTGTTTCAGGAGCAGCTGGACCGCATCGAGAACGAGCTGACACTGGGCTTCGAGCGTTACCCGGCGATCCAGAACGTGGGCATCAAGACATGGGTGAACGGTGCCTTCACCTTCTCGCCGGACGGCAACCCTCTGGTCGGTCCGGTGCCGGGCAAGCGCGGCTATTGGACCGCCTGCGCGGTGATGGCCGGGTTCCTGCAGGGGGGCGGCGTCGGCAAGACGCTGGCCGAATGGATGATCCATGGCGAGCCCGAGGCCGACGCCTGGCCGATGGACGTGGCGCGTTATGGCGACTTTGCTCAGAACAAGCGTTACATCCGCGAGACGACAGGCCAGTTCTATTCCCGCCGTTTCGTGATGACCTATCCGAACGAGCAACTGCCCGCCGGACGCCCGCTGAAAATGTCGCCGGCCCATGACGCGATGACCGAAGCGGGTTGCAAATGGGGCATCAGCTGGGATATCGAGGTGCCGCTCTATTTCGCGCCCAAGGGGTTCGAGGAAACGCCGACGCTGAAACGCTCGAACGCCTTCGACATCGTGGCCGAGGAATGCCGCACCATCCGCGAAGGCGTGGGCCTGATGGACATCACCGGGTTCTCACGGTTCGAGGTTTCGGGGCCGAATGCGGAAATCTGGCTTGACAAGGTGATGGCCTCGGAACTGCCGGGACCGGGTCGCGCGAAACTGGCGCCGATGCTGGGCGAGAACGGGCAGCTCAAGGGCGATCTGACGGTTCTGAACTGGGGCGACGGCACCTGGTGGATCATGGGCAGTTATTACCTGCGGGCCTGGCATATGCGCTGGTTCGACGATCATATGATCGACGGGGTCACCGTGCGCGACCTGGGCGAGGAGGTCTGCGGCTTTGCCTTGGTTGGCCCGAAATCACAGGCGGTGGTCGAGAAACTGGCCGAGCAGGATATCTCAGCCCTGAAATTCATGGGCTGCGGTGACTATGACATCGGCCTCGTGCGCGCCCGGGTGGCCCGCATGTCGGTCACCGGCGAAAGGGGCTATGAGATCAACTGCCGCTATGGCGACCACATCGCCCTGCGCCGTGCGCTGCTCGAGGCCGGAGCCAGCGAAGGCATCCGCGAATGCGGCTTCAACGCGATGCTGTCCACGCGGCTTGAGAAGAGCTTTGGCATCTGGTCGGCCGAATTCACCCAGGCCTACACGCCGGGCATGACCGGAATGGACCGCTGGATCGACTGGGACAAGGACTTCGTGGGCAAGGACGCGGCACTGGCCGAGCGTGAGGGCAACGGCCCGGCGCAGGTTCAGGTGACGCTCGAGGTCGATGCGTTGGATGCCGACGCCAGCGGGTACGAACCTGTCTGGGCGGGCGACCAGCGCGTGGGCTTCGTGACCTCGGGCGGGTATGGCCACTATATCGGCAAGTCGCTGGCCATGGCGCTGGTGGACCGCGACAAGGCGCAGCCTGGCACCGAACTGTCGGTGCATGTGGTGGGGGTCGAGCGGCCCGCGCGGGTGATCGCGCCGTCGCCACATGATCCCGAGGGCAAGGCGATGAGGGGCTGATCGTGGCGGCCCGGGGCAGGGATCGGCGAAGGCGGGGCCGGGGTGCGGAGTCCGCACCCGCGACCCATCGGGACGTGAATTATCGCCAGTTGCGCAACCCGTTTCCGGTGATGGAGGTCTTTCCCGCCGACCAGATCGCCGACGTGCACGAAACCGCTCTGCGCACGCTTGAGGAACTGGGCGTCAAGGTCCTGCTGCCCGAGGCGCGGCGTCTCTTTGCTGCTGCAGGCGCGCGGGTGGATGAAGACAGCCAGATGGTGTTCATCGGCCGCGATCTGGTCGAGGCTGCGGTGGCCTCGGCCCCGAAATCCATCGCCTGCCGGGCAGGGGCGCGGCATCGCGACTTTACGCTGGAGCTGGGGAGCCTTGTCTTTCAGCCCGGCGCAGGGGCGCCCAATGCCACCGATCTGGAACGCGGCCGCCGCCCGGCCAGCGGGCAGGATTACCTCGAATTCCTCAAGCTCACCCATCATTTCGACGTGTTCCAGATGATCTCGCCGCAGGTCGAGCCGCAGGACGTGCCCACACACCTGCGCCACTATTTCACCACGCAGGCGCAGGTGGAGCTGACCGACAAGTTCCCGTTCTTCTTCTCGCGCGGCACGCCGCAGGTGATGGATTGCTTCCAGATGCTGGCCGTCGCGCGGGGCCTGTCCGACGACGAGTTCCGCACCCGGCCGCATTGCTACACGATCATCAATACCAACAGCCCGCGCACGCTGGACATTCCGATGGCGCAGGGGCTGATCGATTTCGCCCGTCACGGGCAGATGTCGATCATCACGCCGTTCACGCTGATGGGAGCGATGGCGCCGATCACGGTTGCGGGCGCGATCACCCTGTCCCATGCCGAGGTGCTGGCCGCCCTGACTCTGACCCAACTGGCAAATCCCGGCGCGCCGGTCTGCTATGGCACCTTCACCAGCAACGTGGACATGAAATCCGGCGCCCCGGCTTTTGGCACGCCCTCGCATTTCCAGGCCTCGCTGGCGGCGGGACAACTGGCGCGCCATCTGGGCCTGCCGTGGCGGTCGGCGGCCGGGTCGGCCTCGAACGTCAATGACGTGCAGGCCGCGAATGAAAACCAGTTCGGGCTGTGGGGTTGCCTGATGGCGGGGGCCACGGTGATCATCCATTCGGCCGGGTGGCTGGAAGGGGGGCTGACCGTGTCCTTCGAAAAGCTGGTCTGCGATGCCGAGGTGCTGAACATGGTGGCCGAGCTGTGCGCAGGGGCTCAGGCCGGGCGGGCCGAGATCGGGTTCGACACCGCCTTGAGCGAGGTCGAGCCCGGCAGCCACTTCTTCGCCGCCAGCCAGACGATGGAGCGCTACACCACCGAATTCTACGAACCGCACCTGCATGACTATGCCAATTTCGGCACCTGGACCGAACGCGGATCGGTCGATGCCAACCACCGGGCCACTGCGGTCTGGCGTGACATTCTGAACAATTTCGAACCACCCGCGCAGGACCAGCCGGGGCTGGACGCCATGCGCGACTTCATTGCCCGCCGAACCGCCGAGGGCGGTGCGCCGCCGGAGAGTTGAGATGAACAGCAAACCCATCCTGCATCGTGACGACCCCAAGGCCGAGCCTCTGGTCGGGAACGTCAAGGTCACGCGCGATGACTGGTTGAACGTGGCGATGGATGTGCTGATCTCGGACGGGGTCGAGCAGGTCAAGGTTCTGAACCTGGCCGACCGCATGGCGGTGTCGCGGTCCTCGTTTTACTGGTACTTCAAGTCCCGGCAGCACCTGCTGGATGCGCTGCTGGATCGCTGGCAGGCCACCAACACCGCCGCCCTGATCGCGCAGGCCGAGGCCCCGGCCCAGACCATCACCGCCGCCGTCTGCAACGTGCATCGCTGCGTGGTCAACACCGCCCTGTTCGACACGGCGCTTGACTTTGCCGTGCGCGACTGGGCGCGGCGGTCGGGCAAGGTGCGGCGGATGCTGGACCAGTCCGATGCTCGCCGCCTGGCCGCGCTGCGGGCCATGTTCGCCCGACATGGCTACGAGGCGGTCGAGGCCGAAACCCGTGCGCGCGTGCTGTACTACATGCAGATCGGCTATGATCTGGCGCAGTTGAACGAGCCGTTGGCCATGCGCCTGTCTCTGGTGCCGCACTACCTGTACGTCTTTACCGGGGTCGAACCGCGGCCCGAGGAAATCGAGGAATTCAGCGCCTATGCCAAGCGCTGTTGGGAGGGAGGATCAAGCCATGAGCCAGCCTGACGCAATCATCATCGGAACCGGCGTGATCGGCGCGGCCATCGCGTTCGAGATGGCCAAGGGCGGCTGGAAGACCCTGTCGCTGGACCGCAACGCGCAGGTGGGGCACGGCTCGACCGCCGGGTCCTGCGCGATCATCCGGATGCATTACTCCACCTTCGACGGCACAGCCTTTGCGTGGGAGGGCTATCATTACTGGCGCGACTGGGCCGACTATCTGGGTCTGCCCAACGGGGCCGATCTGGCGCAGTTCCGCGAGACAGGCTGCCTTGTCATGAAAACCGAGGCCAACGGCCACCTGTCAAGGCATATGAAATACAGCGCCGAGTTGGATTGCCCGTTTGAGGAATGGTTGGCCGAACAGATTCTCGACCGCCTGCCGATCTATTCTCTGGACAGTTTTGCCCCGGCCAAACGGATGGACGATCCAGCCTTTGGTCAGCCCAATGGCAGCAGGATGCAGGGGGCGGTGTTCTGGCCCAAGGCCGGTTATGTCACAGACCCGGCCCTGTCCGCGCAGAACCTGATGCAAGCGGCCACGCAGCGCGGCGCGCAGGTGCGGACCGGGGCCGAGGTCGTCGAAATCTTGCAGGAAGGTGGCAGAGTCAAAGGCGTCAGGCTGGCCTCGGGCGAAGAGATTCACGCGCCGGTGGTGATCAACGTGGCCGGGCCGGGATCGTCGATCATCAACCGCATGGCGGGTGTGCTGGACGACATGACCATCGAAACCCGCCCGCTGCGGCAGGAGGTGGTCCACGTTCCGGCGCCGGAAGGGTTCGATTTCGAGCGTCAGGGAACCATCGTATCGGACGGCGATATCGCCTGCTACTGCCGGCCGGAACATGGCAACCATATCCTGATCGGCTCGGAAGACCCGGACTGCGACCCGCATCAGTGGTGCGAGGACGATGTGCACTACAACCACGACTTCACCGACCAGTGGACGACGCAGGCTATGCGATACGCGCAGCGCGTTCCCAGCCTGGGCATTCCGTCCAGAACGCGGGGAGTGGTCGATCTGTACGACGCCTCGACCGACTGGATCCCGATCTATGACAAGTCCAGCCTGCCAGGGTTTTACATGGCCTGCGGCACCAGCGGGAACCAGTACAAGAACGCGCCGATCGCGGGCAAGATGATGGCCGCGTTGGTCGAGTATTGCGAGGGCGGGGCGGATCACGACGCCCAGCCCCTGCAATTCGAGCTGCCCCATATCAAACGCACCATCGACGCGGGCTTTTACTCCCGCAAGCGACCCATCAACGAGGAAAGCAGTTTTTCCGTCCTTGGCTAGCCAAGCCGGACAAATGCGCTAGCTCTCTGGAAACACTGAGAAAGGGCGGGCGCGATGGCGGAGAATGACACCAAAGTTCTGATCTTGGGAAGTGCGCCCGCAGCGCTGGCGGCACGGGAATGGGCGCGTGGGCCGTTCGCTCATATCGTGGCCATCAACAACGCCTGGCGCATCCGCGAAGATTGGGATTTCCTGATCCATCCCGAGGATTTTCCGGCCGAGAACCGTCCCGACTGTCTGACAGCGACACAGCGCATCGTGACGGCGCAGGATTATGTCCCGATCCAGAACGCGTATGGCGGTTTCGTCTATGCCGGAGGCACCATGGCCTTTACCGCCGGGTACTGGGCGCTGGGCGCTCTCAAACCATCGGTGATTGCCTTCTTTGGCTGCGACATGGTCTATCCGCGCTCGGGCAATACCCATTTCTACGGCCAGGGAACGGCCGATCCCTTGCGTGCTGACGTCACCCTGCGTTCGCTCGAGGCGAAATCGGCACGGCTGGCGCTGCTGGCGGCGCGTCAGGATTGCAACGTGGTGCGGTTGTCCGTTGGACCCAGCCGGCTGGTCTATCCGTCCGTCTCTCATACCGAAAAGATCCCCGAGGCCCGGCCGCGCCCTGAACACGTCGATGCTCTGCTGCAGGCCGAGTACGAGGCGGGCTACATGGTGCCATCCGGCCGGTATTGGGAGGTCGAAGACCGGTTCAATCCAGCCGTTGTCGACCGGCTGGATGCGGCTTGGCTTGCGGCCTACAAAGCCTCGGCGCTGGATCAGGCGGCCTGAGCGCGCGGCGCGCGCAACAAGTCTTCGACCTTTCGTCTGGCGGTCTCGGCCGCTTGTATCCGAACTGGGCCGTAACCGCGGATCTCGTCAGCGCAGGACAGGATGCTTTGCCACGTTTCGGTATCCCGATCCCCGTACTCTGCCACAAGGCGGTCCAACAGCCACTGGTACCAATTCAGCAGATCGCGATGCAGGCGCGCTTCGGCATGATAGCCAAACGGATTGAGAGCTGTTCCGCGCAGTGCCCGCATCTTTGACAGGCCCCGCAGAACCGGCTGCATCCAAGGTCCGAACGCCTTTTTCAGCGGTCGGCCCCGGGCATCGGTTTTGCGGCTCAGCAGGGGCGGAGCCATGTGGAAACGGACCGCAAAATCGCCCTCGAACTGGTTGGCCAGTTCCTTTTCGAAATGGTCCGAAGTCATCAGCCGCGCGACTTCGAACTCATCTTTGTAGGACATCAAGCGGAACAGGTTGCGAGCGACGCTGCGCAGCAGGGTCTCGTCAGCCTGCGGCAGCGCCGAGCGGAGGGCGGCGATACGATCGGCGTAGGCGTGCGCGTATTTCGCGTTTTGATACTCGGTCAGGTAGGCGGTGCGGCGCGCAATCATCTGATCCAGAGTTTCTTCCGAACCAACGTCGTCGGAAGGCAGGGCCAGAACGTCCGGACGAACCGCCATGTTGCGCCCGATTGCAAAGGCCAGACGGTTCTTCTCGGCAGCGACGCCGTTCAGCAGAATCGCCTGACCCAGCGCGACATGCGATACCGGCACAAGACCGTGCTGCCACGCAAAACCCAGCATGATCACATTGGCAAACACGGCATCACCCAGCAGGGTTTCCGCCACCGCGTTGGCGTCGAAACCGAACAGGTTTTCCGCCCCGACCACGTTCTGAATGGCCTGTTCACGGGCATTTACCTGCAACTGAGCGTCGCGGCGCAGAACGATATCGCCGGTCGGCATTTCCGCCCGGTTTAGGACCACGCGCGTACCCTTGCGGTAATGTGCCGAGGCTTTGGGGGCCGAACTGACGACGACGTCGCAACCAATCACCGCATCGGCCGCGCCCTGATCAATGCGGACCTGGTTCAATGCGTTTGGAGTGTCGCCCAAACGGATATAGCTGAGAACGGTTCCGAATTTCTGAGCAAAGCCTGTGAAATCCAGGACCGAGGCGCCTTTGCCTTCGAGATGGGCCGCCATCGTGATCAGCGCCCCCACCGTTACCACACCCGTGCCGCCCACGCCGGTGACCAGCAACTCGAACGGTTTGTCCAGGCGGGGCAGGGCAGGGTCGGGCAGCCCGTCCTCGAGTGTTGCCAGCTCCAGCTTTGCCATGCGTTTGCGGCGTTCGCCGCCTTCGATGGTCACGAAGCTGGGGCAGAATCCGTTGAGGCACGAGAAATCCTTGTTGCACGAGCTCAAATTGATCTTGCGCTTGCGGCCCAGCGGGGTTTCGCGCGGCTCGACGCTCAGGCAGTTCGACTCGACCGAGCAGTCGCCGCAGCCCTCGCAGACCAGATCGTTGATCCAGACGAACCGCTTGGGGTCCTCCATCGTGCCGCGCTTGCGGCGGCGGCGTTTTTCGGTGGCGCAGGTCTGTTCATAGATCAGAACGGTCACGCCCGGGATCTCGCGCAACTCGCGTTGCAAGGTGTCCAGTTCGGCGCGGTCGTGGAACGTGGTTTCCGACGGGAAATCCGCGTGGTGGAACTTCGAGATGTCGTCCGAGACGACGGCGATCCGTTCCACGCCCTCGGCGCGGCAGGTCTGGGCGATGCCGGCGACGCTGACCGGGCCGTCCACCGGCTGGCCTCCGGTCATGGCCACGGCGTCGTTGTAGAGGATCTTGTAGGTGATGTTGGTCCCGGCCGCGACCGCCTGCCGGATCGCCAGCGAGCCCGAGTGATACCAGGTGCCCTCGCCGAGGTTCTGGAAGATGTGCTTGCCGCCGTTGAACTTGGACGCCACCACATGCGGTACGCCCTCGCCGCCCATCTGGGCATAGCCGACGGTGTGGCGATCCATCCACGAGGCCATGACGTGGCAGCCGATGCCGCTGGCGGCGATCGAGCCGTCGGGCACCTTGGTCGAGGTGTTGTGCGGACAGCCCGAGCAGAAATAGGGCGTGCGGGTCGCGCCGGACACGTTGATCAGTTGCGGCGGCCGGTCCGTCAGCGCCTTGGCTTTGGCGGGCAGGTCTTGCTCGGGGAAGAACCGGTGCAGGCGGTCGGCCACGATGGGCACCAGCATCAGCGGGCTGAGTTCACCCGTCCAGGGGATCAGCGGCTCGCCGTGGCTGTCGTATTTGCCCACCATCTTGTGCGGCTTGTCGCCCGGCCAGTCATAGAAATACTCCTTGAACTGGCTTTCGATGATGCCGCGCTTTTCCTCGACGACCAGAACCTCGGCCTTGCCCTTCACGAAGCGCAGCGCGTTGCGTCGGGCCAGCGGCCAGACCATGCCGACCTTGTAGATGTCGATCCCCAGACGGCGGCAGGCGGCCTCGTCCAGCCCCAGCAGACGCAGTGCCTCCATCAGGTCCAGATGCGCCTTGCCGGTGGTGACAAAGCCGAACTTGGCGTGGTCGATGTCATAGATGCGCCGGTCGATCGGGTTGGCCTCGGCAAAGGCGCGGACCGCGCGCAGCTTGTGCTGGATACGGGTCTCGATCTCGGGCGAGGGCAGGTCGGCGGCGCGCACGTGCAACCCGCCGGGGGGCAGGTCGATCTCGGGCAGGATGAACTGCCGGTCGGGGCGCAGCTCGACCGAGCGGGCGCTTTCGACGGTTTCCGAGATCGCCTTGAACCCGACCCAGGTGCCGGAAAACCGCGACAGCGCAAAGCCGTATTCGCCGAATTCCAGATACTCCTCGACCGAGGCGGGGTTCAGCGTGGGCATGAACCATGCCATGAAGGCCACGTCGGACTGGTGCGGCATCGAGGAGCTGACGCAGCCATGGTCGTCGCCGGCCACGACCAGCACGCCGCCCTTGGGCGCCGAGCCATAGGCGTTGCCGTGCTTCAGCGCATCGCCCGAGCGGTCGACGCCCGGCCCCTTGCCGTACCACATCGAAAAGATGCCTTCGAATTCGCACTGCGGGTCCAGCGTCGCCTGCTGCGCGCCCAGAACGGCGGTTGCGCCCAGATCTTCGTTCACGGCGGGCATGAACGTAATGCGGTCGGATTTCAGCCGTTCGCGCGCGCGCCACAGCTCCAAGTCCAGCCCGCCCAAGGGCGAGCCGCGATAGCCCGAGACGAACCCGCCCGTGTTCCGCCCGGCATCGCGGTCGCGCCGCGCCTGATCCATCAGGATGCGCGCCAGCGCCTGCGTGCCGGTCAGGAATACCCGGCCAGTGGTCTGGTCGTAGCGGTCTGTGAGTTGATAAGTGCGAAGACTGCTGTCGTGGTGGCTCATGGCTTGGACCTGGATTGGCTTTGAGATTGAACAACTGTAGTTCTGTATTTGCGAAATGTTGTGCCAATGGGTCCGCAAGCTTGATATCATTTCGAAAAAAATTGCCGATAAACGCTAAAAAGACGAAAAGGTTTACCAAATGATGCAGCTGGACGACAGAGATCGCCGGATTCTGACCCTGCTACAAAGGGACAGCCGCGTGTCGAATGCGGACCTTGCCGATGCGGTCGGTATGTCGACCTCGGCCCTTTGGAGACGGGTGCGCGCATTGGAAGAGGCCGGGATCATTGAACGCTACGGCGCAGTTGTGAACCCGGTCGCGCTGGGGTTGGGGTTCGAGGCGATCGTACATGTGCATCTGACGCGGCATGATCCCGACAAGATCGTGGAGTTCATCCGGGCAATCGAAACCTGCAAGGAAGTTCAGGAATGTTTCGCAACGACCGGTCAAGCAGACTATCACCTGCGAGTGCAGTGTCCCGATCTTGCCGCCTACAACGTCTTTTTGGAGAGGTTTCTGTTTCGTTTGCCGGCCGTCGCAAGTGCACAGACGAATGTGGTTCTGCGCGCGGTCAAACGCAATCGTTTGGTCGAGTTCTGACTACCGCGCGACGAATTCAACCCAGGCCCAGGCCATCGCGATGTAAGTGAGGTTGTGCAGGCATTGATCCAAACCGGCGGCCCGCCAAAAGGCGGCCTGATCAGGTTGCAATTGTTTCTTGTCGGAATAGCTGGCTTTGGCGAAATCGATATTGAAATGCACAATCCACTCAAGCGCACCAATGATCAGAATGAACGAAAGCGGCGCGCCGAATATCAGGAAAACCACGACTGATCCCACAACATGCACCGCAGCATGCTGTGCGCGCCCGACATGCAGGTACTCCCCCCGCCCAGACAGCATCTTGGGCGTTTGGAGGTAGAAATCGGCAAACATGTGTTTGATCTGCAGTGCACACAGCAGAAGCAACACAGTGCCAAGTGTAGCAGGCAAAAACTACCCTCCCGATATCGTCCTGACCTTCAGACTAAGGGCTATGAGACAGGATCGCAAATGAACTAGTTCACACAAGTCGAAATAGTTTTCGCCTTGGAAACCATTTGCCTATGCAAGCGCGATTGCAGTACCGTCGTGCTGCTTTGACCGCGGCAGGATCGCTGCAAAACAGTTTCGGGTCACCAGTAGGGGCAGGGGCCATAGAACGTTCAATTTTTGGATTTATTTGGAAGTATTCCAAGCGTGATCAGCTTGTTCTGCTGGCCGTGACGGCAACTTTGTTCCCGCTGCTGTACCTGACGCTTGAATTGCCCAAACGCATCATCAACGACGCAATCGGCGCCTCCAGCGAGATCGTGGATGTCTGGGGATACAGTCTGTCGCAGACGACGTTTTTGGTAATTTTGTGCTTCGCCTTTTTGGCGGCGGTGTTGGCGCATGGTTTGATGAAGATGCGCATCAACACGATGAAAGGCGTTCTCAGCGAACGAATGCTGCGCCGGTTCAGATACCAGTTGATCAATCGCGCACTGTTGTTTCCTCAACCCTATTTCGAGCGCGTCAGTCAGGGCGAACTGGTCTCGATGATCACCGCCGAAAGCGAGCCGATGGGCGGGCTGATGGGCGATGCGATCAGCCAGCCTGTCCTTCAGGCGGGGCAGATGCTGACAATCCTGTCCTTTCTATTCCTGCAAAGCGTCTGGTTCGGATTGGCTGCTGTCGCGCTGATCCCATTGCAGGCCTGGCTGATCCCGCGATTGCAGCGCCAGATCAACCTGTTGAACAAGCGCCGGATCCAGGAGGTGCGCGTACTGGCCGCTCAGATCGGCGAGAATGCAGCAGGCGCGGCAACCCTGCGGCAGAACGGCGGCTGGCGCCATCGCCGAGCGCTGATTTCAGATCAACTGTCCCGGCTGTTCAGCATCCGGTTCGAGATCTACCAAAAAAAATTCTTCATGAAGTTCATCAACAACTTCATCTCTCAATTGACTCCGTTCCTGTTCTACCTAGTCGGTGGTTTGCTGGTTCTGCAGGGGTCAGTTTCGCTCGGTGCTCTCGTGGCCGCGCTCGCTGCCTACAAGGACCTCAGCTCGCCCTGGAAGGAGCTGCTGACTTATTACAACCAGACACAGGACATGTCTCTGCGCTGGGAGGTGGTCATCGAACGGTTCGCCCCAAGCGGCATGCTGGATGAAAGCCTGTTCGAAGGCGAGCCCGACAGCCGACCGCACCTGAATGGCCCGATCGAGTTGGAGCAGGTCTCGGTGCGTGATCTGGATGGCAATCAGGTTCTGGATGATCTGAACCTGACCTTCCCTGCCGGCAAGACCATAGGGATCGCGGCCCCCAGCGAAGAGGACCGCCGGGCCCTGGCGGATCTATTGACCCGGGAGATCCTGCCAAGTTCGGGCCGGGTCGAAATCGGGGGTGTTAACCTGTCCTCGCTGCACCAGGCCGTCGTGGCGGCCCGGATCGGTCATGCCACATCGCGACCGGTGATGTTCCAGGGAACCGTTGGCGGCAACGTGATGATGCCGATGCAGCTCAGGCCTCTGACCGCTCCACCGGAGGACGCGGACCACCTTGAAACGCTGCGTGCGGGCAACAGCCCCGATCCCTTCCGGGCCACTTGGCTGGACCCTTCCCTGGCCGGGTTCGAAACGGCCGAGCAGCTGCGCGATTGGTGGCTGAAGCTGATCGACGGACTGGGCTCCGGGCCCACCTTGTTCCAACGCGGGGCCGAGTTGGGTTTCGATCCTGAAAAACACCCCGACCTTGCTGCCAAGCTGATCGAGCTGCGGCCCTTGGTTCAGGACGCCGTCAAAAAGGCCGGTCTGGAGTCGCAAGCCCTGATTTTCGACCGCATGACGTACAACGCTGCGCTGCCCGTTGCCGAAAACCTGCTGTTTGCTGTGCCACGCGTGCAGGTGACGCAAGAGTTGCTGGCCCGGCAGACCGTTTTCCTGGGGCAGTTGCGCGAGTTGGGCCTGGATGAAACACTGGTCGGCCTGACACGTGACGTGATCGAAATGCTGCGTCAGATCTTTGGTCTGGACGGGACGGATCACCCGTTGTTCCGCAAGCTGGGTCTCGAGGCCGCCACCTACGAAGCCGCTGTCGACCTGGTAGAGAGGACCCGGGAAACCGGCGCATCGGGGTTGGACGATGACCAGTTGGCCAGCCTGCTGGCCGTGCCTTTCGTGATCTCGGCCGAACAGATTGGGCCGGCCTTTTCCGAAGAGCTCAAGAACCGCATCCTCGAACTGCGGCACAGCCATTCCGACAAGTTGATGGAGCGCCTGAACGACGTGTTCGAGCCGCTGGACCCGGCCACCTTTGCGCCCGGATTGACGGTTATGGAGAATGCGCTGTTCGGCAAGGTCAGCCAGATCGGGGGCGCGCGGTCGGACGAGGTTCGGAAAGTGATCGCAGACGTGCTGACCGAAAACGGAGCCCGTCCGCTGGTGGTTGAGCTGATCTACGATGTACCGGTCGCGCTGGGCGGGCAGAACCTGCCGGCCGCGCTGGCCGAGCCTTTGGCCTTTACCCGCGCGACAATCAAGAAGCCGGATATCCTTATACTGGAAAACGCACTGGCGAGTTATGGCATGGACACGCAGGTGGCTGTGTTCAGAAACCTGCGAGAGCTGCTTCCGGACGCCACGATCATCTACCTGAACGAACAGTTCAAGAACCCCGGCGCTTTCGACATGTTCGTCGAGATCCGACAGGGGCGCGTAGTGTCCGATCAGGTTCCGTCGGATGTCGAAGGTGACAGTGCAGCCTCGGCGGACCTCACGCGAAAGCTGCGTGCCTTGGAACAGACGCCGCTGTTTTCGGGGCTGGATCGTCGTCAGCTGCGGCTGCTGGCCTTTGGTGCGCGCTGGTACGAGGCAAAGGCCGGCGAAGTCGTGTTCCTCAAGGATGACCAGCCGACCGATGGTGCCTACATGATCATCGACGGCGAAGCGGGTCTGTACCTGCCGCAGCCGCCCGAGGAGGATCGGCTGGTGACCCGCGTCGGCAGCGGCACCCTGGTGGGCGAACTGGGCCTGATCCGCAAAGAGCCCCGCGCACTCAGCATGGTGGCCGAAACCGATCTGACCTGCCTGCGTATCGGCGAGGAAGAGTTCCTGGCCGTGGTGGAAAACGATGCTGCGACCGCGTTCAAGCTGTTGCAGGTGATCGCAGGCTATGTATCACGCTGACAGGTTCAGGCCTGCGGGCTACAGAACAGGGAATGCATCAACTCGATCACCTGCTTGGCTTTGCCGTCACGCAGCGAATAGTAGATCGTCTTGCCCTCTCGGCGGGTTGAAACCAGGCCTTCGGTTCGCAGACGCGCCAGCATCTGGCTGACCGCGGCCTGGCGCAACTTGAGCAAGGCTTCAAGCTCGCCCACCGAGCGTTCTCCGGCCGCGAGATGGCACAGGATCATCAAGCGGCCCTGATGCGCCAGCGTCTTGAGGAAAGCCGCTGCTTGCGCGGCGCTTTCCTCCATTTCCGAGGGCAATTCGGATTGTGGGGTCGTCAATTCGGCGTCAGTGAAAGTCACGTGGTACCTTGGGGATGGAAATAAGGGGTAGACGCAGTATGCACCAACTTGTCTGAAATTGTCATCCCTCGGTTGCCGGGGCCCCGCCCTGAAACGCATTGCCGTTGACATAGTCGCAGGGGGCTTCCTGCATCTGCAGGTGCAGACCGTCGCCGGAATAGGGGTGGGCACGGGCCAGTTCCTCGTCGACCTCGATGCCCAGGCCGGGGGCCGAAGGCGGCTCGACAAAGCCGTTATCGACCCGGATCGAGCCCTTGAGCAGCTGGTCATGAAACGGCGTTTCGATGGTCTCGAGCAGCAAAAGGTTCGGGATCGAGGCCGCGAGATGGATGTTCGCGGCCCATTCCACCGGCCCGGCATAGAGATGCGGCGCCATCTGCGCATTGAAGACCTCGGCCATGGCGGCGACCTTCTTCATCTCCCAGATACCACCGGCCCGGCCCAAGGCGGGCTGCAGGATCTCGGCCGCGCCGGCGCGCAGAACCGCGCCGAATTCGGCCTTGGTGGTCATCCGCTCGCCCGTGGCCACGGGGATGCGGACACTGCGGGCGACGCGCGCCATGTCCTCGATCATGTCCGGGGGGGTGGGCTCTTCGAACCACAGCGGCGAGTAAGGCTCGATCGCCTGCCCAAGGCGGAGGGCGCCGGCAGTGTTGAACTGACCATGGGTGCCGAACAGCAGGTCGGCCTTGTCGCCCACGGCCTGGCGGATCGCCTTGCAGAAGGCCACCGACATCGAGATGTCGGACATGGCGGGCATATGCCCGCCGCGCATCGTGTAGGGGCCGGCCGGGTCGAACTTGACCGCCGTGAATCCGCGCCGGACCATTTCGGCGGCGCTTTCCCCGGCCTGTTCGGGCGAGGTCCAGAAATCGGTCAAATTGTGCTGCGGCAGCGGGTAGAGATAGGTGTAGGCGCGGATGCGGTCGTTCATCCGGCCGCCGATCAGAGCGTATACCGGGCGGTCCCGGTCCTTGCCCAGAATGTCCCAACACGCGATTTCCAGCCCCGAGAAGGCGCCCATCACGGTCAAGTCGGGGCGCTGGGTGAAGCCGCTGGAATAGGCGCGGCGGAACATCAGCTCGATATTCTCGGGGTTTTCGCCAGCCATATGGCGGTCGAAAACGTCACGGATGACGTGTTTCATCGCCTCGGGACCCACCGAGGAGGCATAACACTCGCCCCAGCCCGTGATGCCGGTATTGGTGGTGACTTTCACCAGAATCCAATAGCGCCCGCCCCAGCCCGGCGCGGGCGGAGCGGTCACGATGATGTCGAGATCCTGCAGTTTCATCCGGTCTCCTCCCGCCGGTGGTCCGGGGCCGTCAGCCCCGGTCGAATACGATCACGTTGCGCTTGGCCGAACCGGTCTTGGTGTCCTCGATGGCCTCGTTGATCTGTTCCAGCGTCCAGCGACCCGAGATCAGCTCGTCCAGCTTCAGACGTCCCTGTTCATACAGATCGATCATCCACGGAATATCGCGCTGGATCACCACGTCGCCCATCTTCGACCCGACCATGCCCTGACCCAGGGCCGCCAGAATGACCGGCTCATAGCTGGATTGCGCGCCGGAATGGGGCATGCCGATCATCACCGCCTTGCCACCGCGACCCAGATAGCGGGGCGCCTGATCATAGGCGGGGATCGCACCGACGGTGATCAGAACCGCATCGGCCCCGCGACCGCCAAGGGCCTTGTAGGCTGCTCTCCACGGTTCTTTCAGCGTGGCCAGAACCCCATGCGTGGCGCCGAATTCCTTGGCGATTTCCAGCTTTTCCTCGGTCATGTCGACGGCCACGATCCTCCGGGCCCCGGCCAGCCGCGCGCCCTGGATGGCGTTCAGGCCCACACCGCCCGCGCCGATGACCACGACATCCTGACCCGGGCGCAACTGCGCGGCGTTGACCGCCGCCCCCACGCCGGTGATCACCCCGCAGGACAGCAGGCTGGCCACGTCCTTGGGCATCGCGTCGGGTATCTTGACGATCTGGCGGTGGCTGACCACGACCTTTTCGGCAAAGGCGCCACAGGCCATCGCCTGTTCCAGCGGCCCGCCATCCGCAGTGCGCAGCGGGCCCTTGACGGTGTCATAGGGTGTTTCGCAGATCACCGGCTTGCCGCTGGCGCAGGACGGGCAGGACCCGCAGGCGCGGATCAGGGTCACCACGACCGCATCGCCAACCTTGAATCCTCCGCTGGCTTCTCCGACGGCCGAGATCACACCGGCGGCCTCGTGCCCGTAGACGGCGGGCAGAAACCCGCCCCAAGCGCCGCTGGCATAGGTGATGTCAGAATGGCAGATCGCCACCGCATCCAACGTGACTTCGACCTCGCCCATGCCGGGCGGCGCGATCTGGATGTCTTCGATGACAAGCGGTTCGTTGAAGGCGCGGCATACGGCGGCTTTGATGGTCTGCATGGATCCCTCGTTTGGTTTGGGCCACGGTGACGCGGGAATCTGCGGTCCGCAAGGCTGAAACCGTCATTCCCGTGTCGTTGTTACGTTTCGCTGGGATGTGCGCGCAGAAACAGGACGAATCCGGCCAGCATCAGCAGCAATGCCAACAGGAACGGGGCCCCTGGAAGGTAGAATGCTGCATCAACGCGCGCGAATTGGGCGAAAACGGTGGTCATCACCAACGGGGAGATCACCATCGACAGCGCGTGGAGCGCGGCCAGAACCCCCTGAAGCTCTCCCTGCTGCGAATCCGGGGTTGCACGTGACATCTGTGCCTGAAGGGCCGGCGTCACGACGGCGCCCAGTGCGGTGATCGGAATCAGCATCAACGCAATCGTGCCGTTTGTGAGAAAACCCAGGGCCAGAAAGCTGACGATCTCGAAGATCATGCCCCAAACAATCGTGGTCCGCTCTCCCAAGTGGCGGGTGGCGGGGCGGATCAAGCCGCCCTGAACTGCCGCCATGCCCAATCCGTAGACCGCGAGTGACAACCCGATCATCTGCGGTGACCAACCGAAACGCTCGGTCGTGAAGTATGACCAGATGGCGGGATAGACGTAGATCGATACCGAGTACAAAAAGTATACCCATAGCAACGGTCGGATGCCGGGCAGGGCGGCGATGGCACGTAATGCGCTGTCAGGACGCGCGCGGTGCCAGCGGAATCCGCGGCGGTTCTTGTCGGTCACCGTCTCAGGCATGACCGCGAGGCCCAGCAGGAAATTCGCAAATGACAATCCGGCAGCCGCCCAGAACGGGGCGCGGGTTCCGTATTCGCTCAGCAATCCGCCCATCAAAGGGCCGAGGACGAAACCCACACCAAAAGCTGCTCCGATGAGACCGAAATTGGCGGCCTTTTCATGAGGTTTCGAAACGTCCGCCATAAAGGCCGCTGCGGTAGAGTGGGTGGCCGCGGTGATGCCACCCACGATGCGGCCGATCAGCAGCAGCCAGATGCTGCCGGCCATGGCCATGACCACGTAGTCCAAGCTCATGACAAACAGGGAAACCAGTAAGACCGCGCGGCGTCCGTAAGCATCCGACAGGTTGCCCAGCACCGGACCGAACAGGAATTGCATCGCGGCAAAGGCCGTGCTGAGGATCCCGCCCCAGATGGCTGCCGATGCCAGAGAGCCGCCCTGAACCTCGACGATCAGCTGAGGCATGATCGGCATGACCAGTCCGATGCCCATGGCATCGATCATGACAGTGCCGAGGACGAACAGAAAAGGAAGACGCATGAAACCGCACGAATGACTTATTTTGCAGGACCTTAGTCGTCAGCCTGTCGTGTTGTAACCCGGTCTTTTGTGATCGAGGCGAAAATCTCGACTGACGGTACGTCAGCTTTGACCCGGCCGGATCTCAGACGCGGGTAGCGATTGCGGCCAATTGGCGGGCCAGATCCGCCGGATGCGAGAAGAATGGAGAATGGGAGCTGTCGATCGTCAGGCGCAATTCGGGCGGCGCGCAATGGCTCATCTCTTCCTGGTATTCAGTTGGAATCGTCCGGTCATCCATGGTGAGGATATAGGCCTTGGGAATTCCGTCAAAACGCTCGCTCAGAACCAACGGCGTGTCCTGCGGGCGGATCGCCTGCGGGCACAGGCGGGCCAGGGCATAGGTAACAACGTCGGCCGGACAGTCGTGGTAGAAGAGGGATTGCACCCGGTCCGGCAACACGCTGTAGGACAGTCCGTCTGCCGATTTCTCGACCGCATCGCCAATCAGCTGTCTTGGTGCACGCCGGCGCATTTCTATCATCGACAGCCCGGAGACCGGCACGTAGGCGCAGACATAGATCAGGGCCCGCATCCGGTCTGGGGCGAATTCGGCGGCCGCACTGATCGGGTAGCCGCCCCAGGAATGGCCGACAAGGATCGTTTGCGGGGTCGTGGCATTCAACACCGCATCTCGACAAGTCTCGAGCGTAACCTCGGATACTGGGGTCGGGTCCGATCCATGACTGGGCAGGTCGATCGCCCGGACCGAATGCCCCAGATTCTCAAGTTCCGGTATCAGATCGCGCCAGCACCATGCGCCGTGGCAAGACCCGTGCACAAGAAGAAATTCCGCCACCGTGACCTCCTTCAGATATGTCCGGTTTCTCGCAGAAAAGCGTTCAGCAACTCGGCGTAGACCTCGGGCCGCTCGACGCAGGGCAGGTGCCCGGCCTTGCGGATCAGCTCGAACCGGGAGCCGGGGATCAGGTCGATGGTTTCGCGCACCAGATCGGGAGGGGTCGAGCCATCTTCCGAGCCCGCAATTCCCAACGTCGGCAGTCTGAGCCCGCTGGTTGGCGTATAGAAATCCGTGCCCGAGATGGCGGAGCAGCAGCCCAGATACCCCTGGACCGGTTGGCGTACCATCATATTGCGCCATAGCTCAACATCGGGGGTTTCCCGAAATGCTTTCGAAAACCAGCGCTCCATGGTTGCTTCGGCCAGCGCCTCGATCCCACCTGTACGAACGGCTGCCATCCGATCGGCCCACATAGAGGGCGTCCCTATTTTGGCGGCCGTGTTGGACAGGACCATCGCCCGGATCTGATCCATCCGCTTGACGGCCAGCCCCTGCGCGATCATTCCGCCAATCGACAGGCCGACGAAGATGCAATCCCGTACCTCGAGAAAGTCCAGAAGCCGCTCGGCATCGCGCACCAGACTTCCCATCGAATAGGGGCCATCCGGTTGCGAGGACAGGCCGTGCCCGCGCTTGTCATAACGGATGATGCGCAGACCTTTGGGAAGCAGAGGTAGCACGGGGTCCCACAAGCGCATGTCGGTGCCCAACGAATTGGCAAAGACCAAATGTGGGCCATCCGGGTCACCGTCCAAGCGATAGTGAATCTGAACATCTCCGAAATCAGCGATGTGCATCTGGTCAGCCTTTTTTGCTGGTATCATTCCGACAGTTTACGCCGCGATTTATTGCATCTGTCCTAACCCGTTGTCAGGTAAGGAATTCCAACGCGCGGGCAAAGACCTGTGGATCGACATTCCCGCCCGATGCCACGACGATAACGGCGTCGCCCTGGATATCGTCCTTGCGGAACAACGCCGACGCCAACGAGACTGCCCCGCCCGGTTCCAGAACGACCTTGAGGCGCAGGAACGCCAAGGCCATGGCGCGGAGAGCCTCGTCTTCCGATACCGCCAATCCCGGTCCGCAGAGGCGACGGAGGATCGGAAAGGTAATATCACCGGGCCGCGGTGTCAGGATCGCGTCGCAGATATTGCCTGCGGCTGCGTTGTTGGTCTGAACGGACCCCGAGGCCAGGGATCTTTTGACATCGTCGAATCCTTCGGGTTCGCAGGGGCGCGCCCTGAGACCCGGCGCATGTTTTTCCAGGGCAAGTGCCACGCCTGAGGTCAGTCCACCGCCACCACAGCATACCAGAACATCGGCGTCGGTCACACCGAGATCGCGCGCCTGCCGCGCCACCTCGAGGCCGACGGTGCCCTGACCGGCGATCACCTGCGGTTCGTCATACGGGCGGATCAACGTAAGACCGCGCTCCCGGGACAACGCCTCGCCGATCTCTTCGCGGCTTTCATTGGCGCGATCATATAGGATGACCTCGGCGCCCAACGCGCGAGTGTTTTTGATTTTCAGAGCCGGTGCGTCGGATGGCATGATGATGACGGACTGAACACCATGAAGCGTAGCGGCATGCGCCACGCCCTGCGCATGGTTGCCTGATGAATACGCGATCACCCCGCGTTTGCGAGCCTCGGAATCCAGGGCGGAAATCGCAGACCACGCGCCGCGAAACTTGAAGCTTCCAGTGTGTTGAAGACACTCGGGCTTGACCAGAACGCTCCGCCCGGCAAGGTCGTCCAGAAACGGCGATGTGAGGATCGGGGTTTCGCGCGCGTGCCCTTGCAGGCGCACGGCAGCGGCTTCGATCAGGTCAATTGTGCTCATATCAAATCCAGTACTTTGCGAATGACGGTAATGGACTGCGGTTCGTCCAGAAATGGAACATGGCCCCGGTCGGGCACTTCAGCCGAAATCAGCCCCGCGTGACGCCGGTGCATCTCTGTAAGGGTCTCGGCGCTCAGCAAGTCCGAGTTCGCTCCACGGATCACTCCGGTGGGAAGCGGGTTCAGGGCTTCGAACAATGGCCACAAATCAGCGGGCGGGCCCGCTGCAATCTGTTCTTTCAACGCGGTTCTCAATGCGGGGTCATAGCGCAACCGAAGGCCGGTGCCGGTTTCTTCGTATTGGAATGCGGCCTGCTTTCTCCAGGTTTCAATCGATACGCCCGGAAACTGCGGGTCCATTGCCTGTTTCAGCGCAAAAGCGGCCTGTTCCAGCGTTGTTGCGGCAGGAGCCTTGCCGACATAATCCATAATGCGGCCGATGGCCGACGGTTCGATTTCGGGGCCCACATCATTCAGAATGACGGCACTCAGACGTTCGGGGCGAATTGCGGCGAGGGTCATGGCAATCAACCCGCCACGCGAGGTGCCAAGGATGCTGACCCGATCTAGCTTGAGGTGATCCAGCAACTCGATCACGTCCTGTGCCTCGCGCGGAACGGAATAGTTGCGATAATCCGGATCAAAATCCGAGTCGCCGCGCCCCCGATAGTCCATCGCAATGACACGCAGTCCGTTGGCGTGCGGCGCGAAGAAGGAAAAATCCCGGCTGTTTCTGGTCAGGCCGGCAAGGCACAGCAGTGGCTTGCCGCTGCCTGTTTCTTCGTAGGTCAGGCGCAGACCGTCAGACGTCGTGAATTGCGGCATCAAACGCCCGCCAGTTCCGGAATCGAGGTCAGGTCGGACAGGACATGCGCCGGGGTCCACGGCAATCGGTCCATTGGTTCGCCGGCGCGGTTGACCCAGGCTGTAACGAACCCGTACCCGCTGGCTCCGGCGGCGTCCCAACCATTCGAGCTGACGAACAGAACGTTCGATCGTTCGCACCCGAAACGGTCGCACACAAGATCATAGACCCGTGCATGCGGTTTGAAGACGCCGACGCTTTCGACTGACAGAATGTCGTCCAATACGCCGGCGATACCCGCAGATCTGACCGCGCCTTCCAGCATGGGCGGCGATCCGTTGGACAGGATCGCGGTCTGCATCCCGCCATCCTTGAGCGCCTTCAGCATGGCGGGAACCTCGGGATAGGCCTGCAGTTCCCAATACAGGTCCAGCAGTCTCTGCCGCAGCGCTGGGTCCCTCTGCAAGCCTGTCGCCTCGAGCGCCCAGTCCAGGCCATCCTGCGTTACGTCCCAGAAATCGGCATGTGCGTCCGCCACAGCACGCAGCCACGTGTATTGCAGCTGCTTCAACCGCCAGTGGTTGGCCAGTTCAGGCCACTTGTCACGCAGCGCATCCTGGCCCGGTTCGGCGGCCGCCTGACGTGCGGCTGCGGCCACGTCGAAAAGGGTTCCGTACGCATCGAAAACGCAGGTTGTGATCGCCATCTGCCTCTCCCCATCTTCCGGGGCAGGTTGGCACAGGCCATGCGCGGGTTAAAGCGTAAAAGGGTTTACATTGCCGGGTCAGTCTCTAGGTTGGACCGCTCATTCCAAACTCAGGTCGGAGACAGTCATGACCGCAATCAAACAAGGCGACACGGTTCGCATTCACTACACTGGAACTTTGCGGGACGGCAACGTTTTCGACAGCTCGGAAGGACGAGATCCGCTTGAGTTCGCCGTGGGGTCCGGCCAGATCATTCCCGGTCTGGACGCCGCTCTGCCGGGTATGGAAATCGGCGAGAAGAAGCGGGTCGAAGTGGATTGCCAGGACGCCTATGGGCCGATCAATCCCGCTATGCGCCAGGACGTCCCGCGCGAAGGCATCCCGGACGACATCCCGCTGGACCCCGGCACCCAGCTACAGATGCAGACCCCCGATGGTCAGGCGCTGCCTGTGACGGTGGTGGACGCCAACGAAGAAACCGTGACCCTGGACGCAAACCACCCGCTGGCGGGCCAGGATCTGATCTTCGACATCGAGGTCGTTTCGATCAACTGATCAGCGCGCGTTCAGCCGCCCAACAATGACCCAACCGCCTCACGAAGCTGCGGTTGGGTATAGAAGATCCACAATACCAACAATGTCGTCAGGGTCAGCAGCAGCGTACGCGCGCGGCTGCTGAGCACTCCGGTCTTGCGACGAGAGTGAGATGCACGCGAATTGGTCGCGATTATCCGGTCTAGTTTGCTCATGTGATATCCCTGCCGCGGAAGTTTGGTAAAATCTTGGCAACGACAGGGAAAGATCGCGTCACATGAAGTCGGGCTGTGGCATTCCCAAGATGTGGAATCCGCCGTCTACGCGAATGATTTCACCGGTGGTGCAGGCCCCTGCGTCTGACGCAAGGTAGACGGCCGTGCCGCCAACCGCTTCGAGCGTAGCATTCGATCGCAGCGGGGCGTTCTGGTCGCAGAACTTGTAGGTCTTGCGAGCCCCCCCGATGGCCGCGCCGGCCAGGGTTTTCATAGGTCCGGGCGAGATGGCGTTGACCCGGATCCCGTCGGGGCCCAGATCATTCGCAAGATAGCGCGTCGCCGATTCCAGTGCAGCCTTTGCAACACCCATGACATTGTAATTCGGCACGACCTTGTTCGAACCCTGATAGGTCAGGGTGAGCAGCGTCCCGCCGTTTTCCTTCATCATTGGATAGGCGCGACGGGCCACTTCGATGAATGAATAGGCCGAGACATCCAGCGAGTGCTTGAAATTCGCCCGCGTGGTGTTCAGGAACCGCCCGGTCAGTTCGGTCTTGTCCGAGTAGGCGATGGCGTGGACAAGGAAATCAATCGTTGGCCAACGGGAGGCCAGTTCGTCGAAGGCCCGGTCCAGCGATGCGTCATCGGTCACGTCCGCATCGACCATGAAGTCGCTGCCCAAGCTCTGTGCAAGCGGTTCCAGCCGTTTTCCGAAGGCCTCGCCCTGGTAGGTGAATGCCAGTTCAGCGCCTGCCTCGTGCATGGCCTTGGCAATGCCCCAGGCGATCGACCGATCATTGGCGACGCCCATGATCAGCCCGCGCTTACCCTTCATAGAATCCGACATCATAATCACCCGTTATACTTGGACAGAATCATGGAACCGTTGGTGCCACCAAAGCCGAAGCTGTTGGTCATGACACTGTCCAAACCTGCGTTTTCAACAACCTCAGTTGCAATTTCGCCGGGCTGGATGCCTTCGGCCAGCGTGTCGACATTGATCGACGGCGCAATGAAATCATGCTGCAGCATCAAGAGGCAGAAAATCGCCTCGAGCGCGCCGGCAGCACCCTGAGCGTGGCCGGTCATCGACTTGGTCGAAGAGATCGGCGGCACATTGCCCTCGCCGAAAATCCGGCGGACGGCTTCGACTTCGCCCACATCTCCGACCGGTGTCGAGGTCCCGTGGGCGTTGATGTAGCCGACCTTGCGGCCTTCGGGCAGGGTGGACAAGGCCAGGCGCATCGCGCGCTCTCCACCTTCTCCCGAGGGCGCGACCATGTCGTGCCCGTCCGAGGTTGCGGCATAGCCCGTTACCTCGGCATAGATCTTCGCGCCGCGGGCCAGAGCATGTTCCAGCTCTTCCAGAACGACGATGCCACCGCCGCCCGAGATCACGAATCCGTCGCGGTTCTGATCAAACGCGCGTGAGGCTTTTTCGGGGGTGTCGTTGTATTTCGAGGACATCGCGCCCATCGCATCGAAAAGGCAGGACAGGGTCCAATCCAGTTCTTCGCCGCCACCGGCGAACATCACGTCCTGTTTGCCCAGCATGATCTGCTCGGCCGCGTTTCCGATGCAATGCAGCGACGTCGAACAGGCCGAGGTGATCGAGTAGTTGATGCCCTTGATCTTGAATGCGGTCGCCAGGTTGGCCGAGATCGTCGAGCACATGCATTTCGGAACGGCAAACGGTCCGATGCGCTTGGTTGCGCCGGTTTTCAGAACGGTCTGGTGCGCCGTCAGCATGGCGCTGGTGGACGGTCCACCGGACCCGGCAACAAGGCCGGTACGCGGATTGACGACCTGATCTTCGCTCAGACCCGCGTCAGCGATTGCCTGGCTCATCGCGATATGGGCATACGCGGCGCCTGGTCCCATGAACCGCAAAGTGCGCTTGTCGACCTGTTCCGACACATCGATCTTGAGCGTCCCTGCAACCTGGCTGCGGAAGCCGTGCTCGACCATCTGCTCGCTGGCCTCGATGCCGGACTTACCCGCCTTGAGCGAGGCCAGAACCTCTTCGGCATTGTTCCCGATGGAAGAGACAACCCCCAAACCGGTGACGACGACGCGACGCATTTGCGTTCTCCTGTGTTCCATTCCCTGTTGACTGTCAGTCAGCTGGGGTCAGCTTTCCGACAATGCAACCTTCATGTCCTTGACCTGATAGATGACTTCGCCATCCGCTTCGACCCGGCCATCCGCCACACCCATAGTCAGGCGGCGGGTCTGGACTGCCTTGGTGAAGTCCACGTAATAGGTCAGCATCTTGCGGTCAGGGCGCACCATGCCTGTCAGTTTCACTTCGCCCACACCCAGCGCATAGCCGCGACCCTGCCAGCCGCGCCAGCCGAGGTTGAAACCGGTCAGCTGCCACAGTCCGTCAAGACCCAGACAACCCGGCATGATCGGGTTTCCGGGAAAGTGGCAATCGAAGAACCAAAGGTCCGGTGTGATGTCGAATTCGGCCACGACATGCCCCTTGCCGTGCGCGCCGCCGTCGCCTGAAATGTCGGTGATGCGGTCCATCATCAGCATCGGGGGAGCCGGAAGTTGAGCATTTCCGGGGCCGAAGAGTTCGCCGCGCGCGCATTTCAGCAGGTCGTCCTTGTCAAAGCTGCTTGGGAATTGGGCCATTCTGCCGCGTCTCCTGCCAGGGGTCTGTTTATTCAATCTGGCCTCGTCTATCACCCGTTTGCAAGGTCCTGCAAGACCACCCGAACACATCCGGCCCGCCGGAGCCGTTGGTTGCGAATGAATTTCATTTGAAATTGGTGGTGGTCGGCACTTATATATTGGGGCAGGGGAAATTGGGTAATGGTTTCATGACAGCTCAAAGTCGGGACATCGCTACGAACTGGTTGGTTGACGCTGGGCTGCGCCCGACGCGCCAGCGTGTTGCCTTGGCCGAATTGCTGGTGGGCGATGGCCGCCACCGACATGTCACCGCCGAAAGCCTGTTCGAGTCGGCCAAGACCAAGGGCGACGCCGTTTCCCTTGCAACGGTCTACAACACCCTGCGTGCCTTCTGCGATGCCGGCGTTCTGCAGGAAATCACCGTGGACGGCTCGAAAAGCTATTTCGACACCAACACCCATGACCACCCGCATTTCTTCTGGGAGGACGAGGGCCGCCTGAGCGATGCGCCGTCCGACCAACTGGTTATCCAGCGTCTGCCCGAAGCACCGGCCGGGGTTGAGATCGCGTCGGTGGACGTCGTAATCCGGCTGCGCAAAAAGCGCTGATCACAGTTTCCCAAGCGACCTAACCAGAGCCTGTTCAGCAGCGGAGACTGTCGTGTCCGCAGGACCGGTGCCGTGACGAGCCAGAATCACGGCCTCGGTTGCATCGGGGTCGGTGATCGGCAGGCTCAGCAGCGGCATCCGATCATAGCTGAAGCCGTTTTGCGGGCTGGCATAGCTGATGCCCACCCCTTCACAATGGGCCGCAAGACTGCGTTGGATCTCGAGCGATTCCGCGCGGTAGGACACGCTGGGGTGCAGCCCATGACGCCGGAACAGGCCCAAGACATGCTGCGCTGACAGACCTTCTTTGGACAGGATGAGCGGGTATTGCTCAAGCTCGGCAAGTGAAACGCTGCCTTGCCCGGCCAAAGGGTGCGCAGGATTGACCAGCGCGTTTGGCGTACTGTCCAGCAGCTTGTGGCGTGAGAAACCGGCATCGAGGCCCAGATCATAGGTGAGCGCCAGATCGAAACGGCCGTCGGTCAATCCGCTGATCAAGCCTTCGAAAGTGTCAACACCGTTGGTCAGAACGATATCGGGAAGGGCGTCCCTGATCGTCTGCATTGCCCGCGCCAGCAGGAACGGCGCAAGATCCACAAAGCAGCCCAACTTCAAACGGCTTGTTCCGGCAACCGGGGCTTTCGCCTCTTCGATCCGGGCAGCGCTCGTCAGCAAGGCTTCGGCCTTGTCGATGAACTTGCGCCCCTGAGGCGTCAGCGACATTGCCGCGCCGCGTCGGCGCGAGAACAGCGGATGGCCCAGGTGTTCTTCGACCCGGGTCAGCGCGTTTGAAAGCGCAGGTTGCGAAACGTTCAGGTGCTGTGCCGCGGCGGACAGGCTTCCGTGTCGCCCAATGGCGCAAACATATTCGTATTGGCGCAAGGTGATATATAACATGGAGTTAATGCTTATTTTGAAAGATATGATTTGAACAGGGGTGCCGGACATGTGCAAATCGGCCTCAGCAAATGACGGAGACCGAAATGCCACACCCTCTTGTTTCACCGGAGATGATCGAAACCTATCGCAATGACGGGGTTGTTCTGGTCAAGGGCCTGTTCGCCGATCACGTCGATGCCTTGCGAGAAGGGGTGGCTCGCAACATGGCTGATCCCGGGCCATATGCGTCGGAAAACAAGAAAGAAGGCGAAACCGGCCGTTTCTTTGACGACTACTGCAACTGGTCTCGCATCCCCGAGTTTCGGCAGGTCATTCAAGCCTCTCCGGTTGCCGAGGTCGCTGCCGACCTGATGGAGTCCCGTTCGGTCCAGATTTTCCATGACCACGTTCTGGTAAAGGAGCCCGGCACCTCGATGGCCACGCCGTGGCATCAGGATGGGCCCTATTACTTTGTGGAAGGGCGTCAGACGATAAGCTTCTGGTCGCCGCTCGACCCGGTGACGCAGGCGACTCTGCGGTGCGTGGCGGGGTCTCACCTGTGGGAAAAGGAAGTGTTGCCGACGCGCTGGGTTTCGGAGGAGGGTTTCTTTCCTGACGAGGGCCAGTACATCGCGGTACCAGACCCCGAGGCCGAAGGGATGCGGATCGTTGAGTTCGACATGGAACCCGGCGATGCGGTCGCCTTCAACTTTCGAACCCTGCATGGTGCCCGAGGAAACCAGTCGAACAGCCGGCGCCGCGCCTTCTCGCTGCGGCTGGTCGGGGATGACGCCCGGTATGTCGAGCGTCCGGGCCGGACGTCGCCGCCGTTTCCGGGGCATGACATGCGGGCTGGACAACGGTTGCGCGAGGACTGGTTCCCGGTTCTGCTCAATCGCTGAGCCGTTCCGGCCCGCTCAGAACCACTGGCCAGGTTCCATCAGGCCAAGGTCCAGCAACTGGTGCGAGTTCCATTGGAAAGGAACCGAGGACGGGCAGCGGAAACTGGGAATATCAAAGGTCGATCCCGCGTTGCTTTTCAGCGCTTTGGCGGCGCGGAACGAACAGATTGCGGCCGTCAGGTTGTGATGCCAGGGACAGGCATAGGTGTTGTACTCGGGCTCGTTAAAGGTGTGATCGGGTTGGAGGGTCAGACCCTTGCAGCTTTTGAACAGCGCGATCCGGTCGATCCGGCGCCGTTCATACGGGATGTGATCCTCGAACCGCCAACGCAGGCCACCCGACATATCCAATTGACGCTCCAGCGGTTGTCCCGATCGGTCGTGCCGGGAATGAGCATAATATCCAGTGCTGTCCAGCATCGCATGATCCGGGGCCACGCCGTTGGGATAGGCGGACAGGTCGTCGGCGTAGATGTCGATCACGTGGCAGAGCATCGCGTCGCGCCGCTCCTCGGCGTGAAAGGCCAGCATCTCTGCGACCGTGCGCGTTTCACAGAACGGAAAGAACAGGTATTCCGAGTTGTAGCAGTAGTACAGCCAGATGTTTGGCGCCGCCTGAATGACGCGATTTATGGTGTCGAACACCACGTTTCTGGGCGAGCAGCGCATCGTGACCCGGTGCACCCGGTCCAAGATTTCAGGCAAGATCGAAAACTGGGCCGGTGCAAATACGATCACGGATTTGAACCCCAAGTCCAAGTGATGGCGCAAGGTCCCATCAAGCTCGACATCGTCTTCGGCAAAAACCAATGCGACCGGCCCCTTGGTCAACGCTGCCCGGCCCGATTTCAGAAAGTGGTCGAGGGATTCGTATTTCATTGCCCGCTTGTAGCCTGCCTTGCTGGAAATACCCGTCAAATTCGGGTAATTGCGCCAGCATTGCAAGCGGCGTTCGATGCGTATAGACGACGCCGATCCAGCGAACGCAAAAGGCCCAGCCCATGTCCGAACCGAAAAAGCTGTATATCAAGACCTATGGCTGTCAGATGAACGTCTATGACAGCGAACGCATGTCCGAGGCGTTGGGCGGGCAGGGCTATGTGGAAACGCAGTCGCCCGAAGATGCGGACATGATCCTGCTGAACACCTGCCACATCCGCGAAAAGGCGGCCGAGAAGGTGTATTCCGAACTGGGCCGGTTCAAGGGGTTGAAGGCCGAAAAGCCCGATCTGAAGATCGGCGTGGCCGGTTGTGTGGCGCAGGCCGAGGGCGAAGAGATCATGCGTCGGCAGCCGCTGGTCGATCTGGTCGTCGGCCCGCAGAGCTATCACCGCCTGCCCGAACTGGAAGCCAAGGCGCGTGCCGGCGAAAAGGCGCTGGACACCGATTTCCCTGAAGAGGACAAGTTTGAGAAGCTCAAGGACCGTCCCAAGGCCAAACGCGGCCCGACGGCGTTTCTGACCGTGCAGGAAGGTTGTGACAAATTCTGCGCCTTCTGCGTCGTGCCCTACACCCGTGGGGCCGAGGTCAGCCGCCCCGCCGATCGTATCCTGCGCGAGGCGCAGGACCTGGTCGAGCGCGGCGTGCGCGAGATCACGCTCCTTGGCCAGAACGTCAACGCCTATCACGGGGCAGGTCCGAACGGTGACATGACCCTGGCCGGGCTGATCTGGGAGTTGAACAAGATCGACGGGCTGGAACGCATCCGCTTCACCACCTCGCATCCCAACGACATGACCGACGACCTGATCGAGGCGCATGGCACCTGCGAAAAGCTGATGCCCTATCTGCACCTGCCGGTGCAGTCGGGGTCGGACAAGATCCTCAAGCGGATGAACCGTAGTCACACCGCCGAAAGCTATCTGCGTCTGATCGAGCGGATCCGCGAGGCGCGCCCCGATATCCTGATGTCGGGCGATTTCATCGTGGGCTTCCCAGAAGAGACCGAAGAGGATTTCCAGACCACGTTGGATCTGGTCGAGCAGGTCCGCTATGGCTATGCGTATTCCTTCAAGTATTCGACCCGGCCGGGCACGCCCGCGGCCGAGCGTCCGCAGGTCGACCCGCAGGAGGCGGACGACCGTCTGCAACGCTTGCAGGCTCTGATCACCCGGCACCAGCGCGAGATCCAGGATGCGATGGTTGGTCGGACAGTCCGGGTTCTGTTTGAGAAACCCGGGCGTCTGGCCGGACAGATGGTTGGCAAGTCCGAGTATCTGCATGCCGTCCACGTTTCCGGAGCCGATCTTTCGGCGGGAGATCTTCGCAACGTCCGGATCACGGCCTCGGGCGCCAATTCACTGGCCGGCGAGGTGCTGTGACAGGGCTGCGTTTCACCGCTCACGCAACATTCGTGGCGTTTGTTTCCAAAATTTACCCTTGATTTATCGCTTGGAACTATGGTCGGAGAATAGCCAGAATTCTCGGGGCCGTGTTTCAGGTGGCCTTCGGGCTTTACACCGGCGGGGCTTCGGGTCGTCCGGGCACCGCAATGGAGGGTACGAGTGACACGTCAGGCAGGTATTCGACAAACAGGGGTGGGCCGTGTTCTGGCCGGCCTATTGCTGGCCGCCAGCGGAGGTATTCCCACTCATGCGGGGGATTTGGACGGCGCCGTTTCCGATCCGGTCGTGTTGGGGCCGGAGCGTTATTCCAAAGACGTCAGTGCCTTTTATCTGGGGTTCAGCGCCGGGTATGGATCAGGCGGAACAGACCAGTTCGGGCTCGCTACCAATGCGGGCACCTTTCCCATCGGCAAACTTGACCTGAGCGGTGCCTACGGCGGGATACGGGGCGGTTGGCGCGGTGTTCTGCCTGCGCGTGGCGGGCGCGATTACGTCTACGGGTTCGAGATCGGGTACGATTTCGCTTCGCTGGATGACAGTGTCACCACGCAGATAGGCACCACGACCGTTCAGGGCGGTTCCGAGATATCGGATGTCCTGTCGCTGCGGTTCAAAAACGGGCTGACCAACCCCAGCGGTTCGGTTCTGTATTTCGTTACCGTCGGGTTCGTTCAGGGTGAAATCGAAACGACCAACAGCTTGTCCAGCGGCGGCACCACTCAGTCTTTCGCAAGCGATGACCGACGCAACGGATTCGTTGCCAGCATCGGGGCCGAGCATCAGTTGAACGACAATTGGTCCGTCACCGGCGAATTCGAATATGTGCAGTTCCAGTCGAAGGTCGTCGATTTTGGCTCGGGGTTCTCGACCAAATCCACGCCCAGCTACCAGGGGATTCGCGTCGGGTTGAACTACAAGTTCTGATCCCGCCGGCGGATTCCGGCCTGAGATTTCATCACGCCGGGCCATGTATTCCTTTCCGCCTGACCGATTTGCGATCAGTTGCTCAGATTTTTGAATCTGTGGCTTGCGCCGACCGACTCTTGTTGTCTACGCTTGGGGTGACAACGCCAAGACAGGAGAACGGATTGGCCATCGGTGCCCTTACCCCACCGCAAGATGAAATGCCCGCGAACGAGGCGTTTGTTGAATTCCCTGACAACCGATTGTTGATTGATCTTTGCGGCGAATACGACCGCAATCTGGCCGAGATCGAGCGGAAACTGTCCGTTCAGATCGTGCGCCGCGGCAACCAACTTGTCGTCATGGGTGAAGACGAGCTTCAGAAGCAGGCGATCGAGGTTTTGCAGGCCCTCTACACCCGGCTGGAAGGCGGGCGCGACGTCGAAGCTGCCGACGTTGATCGCGAGTTGCGGATGGGCAATTCCGAGGCCGGAACCGGCTCGCGTGATGGCGACCAGCTTGAAATGTTCAAAGGGGGAACTGTCGAAATCAAGACCCGCAAAAAGCTGGTCGAACCCCGTACTGACGCGCAAAAGGCTTATGTGCAGTCGCTGTTCAACAACGAACTCGCGTTTGGCATCGGCCCGGCGGGAACGGGCAAGACCTACCTTGCCGTGGCCGTGGGTGTGTCGATGTTCATCGGCGGACATGTGGATCGAATCATCCTCAGCCGCCCAGCCGTCGAAGCTGGCGAAAAGCTGGGTTACCTGCCTGGTGACATGAAGGACAAGGTCGATCCGTATATGCAGCCGCTATACGACGCATTGAATGATTTTCTGCCAGGCAAGCAACTGGCCAAGTTGATCGAGGAAAAGCGGATCGAAATTGCCCCTCTGGCGTTCATGCGCGGGCGGACACTGGCCAATGCCTTCGTTGTATTGGACGAGGCCCAGAACGCCACGACGATGCAGATGAAGATGTTCCTGACGCGCTTGGGCGAGGGCAGCCGGATGGTGATCACCGGCGACCGGTCGCAGGTGGATCTGCCGCGCGGCGTGGCTTCGGGGCTTGCGGATGCCGAGCGGCTGCTGAAGACGATCCCGAATATCAGCTTCAACTACTTCACATCCAAGGACGTGGTGCGCCATCCGCTTGTCGCGGCGATCATCGAGGCGTATGAGGCCGACTCGGGCCGGGAAACGGGTTGAACCGTCGGAGCTGGGGAAATCGGCCTCGGAGCGTTTCGAGATGAACTTGGAAATCACGATCGAAGACCCGCGTTGGCAGGGTCTTGAGCCGTTGGCGCACAAGGCCGTGGCCGCGACGCTGGCGCATTGCGGCGTGGATGCCGATTTGTGCGAAGTCAGCGTGCTGGGCTGCGACGACACCCGGATTGCCGAGTTGAACGCTGAATTTCGTGAAAAGCCTGCGCCGACGAATGTGCTGAGCTGGCCCGCCGAGGAACTTGCGGCGGATCAGCCCGGCGGCACACCGCTCGTGCCCCAGCCGGATTTCACGGGTGACATCGCGCTTGGTGACATCGCGATCTCGTATGACACTTGCTGGCGCGAGGCTCAGGAGGCTGGGAAATCCATGGATGACCACGTGACCCATTTGCTGGTTCACGGAGTGTTGCATTTGCTGGGGTATGATCACATTCGTGACCTTGACGCCACTTTGATGGAACGTGCCGAGGTCGAGATACTTGGCAAAATGGGTATTGATGACCCATATAATGGGTAATGTGGGCCTTGGTGCCCGATCTATTGGAACAGGAAAATGGGCGATATTGACGGCAGTTCTGGAGCGGCGCAGAGCGCGCACTCGCAGAGCAGCGATGAAACCAAAGAGAAAAGCGGGCTTTTCTCTCGTATTCTTGATGCTTTTTCTTCCGCCGAGGATGACGCCGAAGTCGTCGTGAACGGGAATGAGGCCGTGACCCCTCAGCCACGCGGCATGATCAATCTGCGGCGCATGCGGATCGAGGATGTGGCAATTCCTTCCGCCGACATCGTGTCCGTGCCTTCGACCATCACCAAAGAGGAACTGGCCCAGGTCTTCCGGGATAGCGGTCTGTCCCGAATACCGGTCTACGAGGGGACGCTGGACACGCCGCTGGGCTTTGTTCACCTCAAGGATTTTGCCCTGACGCATGGGTTCAACGGTGGATCGGCGGAATTCGATCTGATCTCGATGCTCCGCCCGTTGCTGTTTGTCCCGCCTTCGATGCCGATCGGTGTTTTGCTGACCAAGATGCAGACCGAGCGTCGCCACATGGCGTTGGTGATCGATGAATATGGTGGCGTCGACGGGCTTGTCACGATCGAAGATCTGATCGAACAGGTCGTCGGAGAAATCGCCGATGAGCATGACGCCGACGAAAATCAGCTGTGGGTGCAAGAAAAGCCCGGGTGCTATATCGTTCAGGCCAAGGCGCCGCTTGAGGACTTCGAGGCCGAAATCGGCCGGTCGCTGACCAGCCACGAGGATGTGGACGAGGAAGAGATCGAGACCCTGGGTGGGCTGGTCTTCATGCTTTCTGGGCGGGTTCCAGCTCGCGGCGAGGTGGTTTTGCACCCCGAAGGCCCCGAGTTCGAGGTTATCGACGCGGATCCGCGGCGCATCAAGCGCCTGCGGGTGATGCTGCCGGATATGGCTGCATGAATCCTGCCTTGCGGTGGCCGCATTGGCTGCGCGTGATACTGGCCGCGTTACTCGGCGCGTTGGCGGCCTTTGGCTTGGCGCCGTATGGCTATTGGATAATCACCTGCATTGCGCTTGCATCCGTCGCGCCGTTGTTTCTGGCCAGTTCCACGCGCGCTCGCGCGGCATGGGTGGGCTGGGCTTTCGCAACCGGTTACTTCGCCAATGCCCTGAGCTGGATCATCGAGCCCTTTCAGATCGACGCTGAGCGTTATGCCTGGATGGCCCCTTTTGCGCTTGTGTTCATGGCTGCTGGCTTGGCCTTGTTCTGGGCGTTTGCTTTTTTGCTCGCGCGCGGAACCCGAGAGGTGGGGCCGCGGAAGGTCATCGTTCTGGCCCTGACCCTGTCGCTGGTTGAAATGGCGCGCGGCTACGTTCTGACCGGGTTTCCTTGGGCGGGAATGGCACAGATTTGGGTGGATGCCCCGGCCGGGCAACTCTTGGCATGGGTTGGTCCATATGGCCTTGGGGCCGCGACCTTTTTGCTTGCCCTGCCGTTGGGCGCTGCCGTCGCCGGTCCTCGCAACGGCAAGGCGTTTCTTTGGCCCGTCGTGGCAGTTGGCATCTTTGCCGGTTTGGCGCTGGTTCAAGCCAGCAACCGCCCGAGGGTTGCAGAGACCGGTCATATTGTTCGTCTGGTCCAGCCCAACGCGCCGCAAGAGCAGAAATGGGACCCTTCTTTTGCCCCGCTGTTTTTTGCTCGACAGATTGAATTCACTGCCGCCGATCCGCGCCCCGACCTGATCGTATGGCCGGAGACATCGGTTCCGGCGTGGCTGGGCAGCGCGGGTCCCTATCTGGAAGCGATTGCCGAGGCCGCTCCGGGAACGCCCGTCATCCTCGGTATCCAACGCGGAGACGGGCCGCGCATCTACAACTCGATGATCTACCTCGACGAGCAGGGGCGTCAGACCGGCCTGTACGACAAGCATCATCTGGTGCCCTTCGGCGAGTATGTTCCCCTTGGCGATCTGATGGACAGGTTCGGAATACACGGTATGGCCGCGACCACCGGAAGCGGGTTCAGTGCCGGGCCCGGAGCGGCGATGCTGAACGCCGGCAAGCTGGGTCTGGCGCTGCCGCTGATCTGCTACGAGGCGATCTTTCCGCAGGATGTCTCGGCGGCACCGCAGCGTCCGGATTTCCTTCTGCAGATAACCAATGATGCCTGGTTCGGGACCCGCACAGGACCATTCCAGCATCTGGCGCAGGCAAGGATGCGGGCCATCGAACAGGGTCTGCCGCTGGCGCGGTCGGCAAATACCGGTGTTTCGGCGATGGTCGATCCCTATGGCAACGTAATCGCCTCCCTGCCTTTGGGACAGGCGGGTTTCGTGGATGCTCATCTTCCGGCGCCATTGCCTCCGACACTGTATGCGCGAACCGGCGACGGGCTGACGCTTGGGCTATTGTTGGTGCTTCTGCTGCTGTTTGGGCGCAACGTTCGGTTTGGCAGGGCATAATTACCGATTGACCCCCTGTTTCTTCGGGCGTATCCCGTCGAATGCCTGTCACAACGGCTTCCTGGCGTGACGGGGAAATCTTAATGGAGCGCTTTCATGTCCCGACAGAACTACATTTTCACTTCGGAATCCGTTTCCGAAGGGCATCCCGACAAGGTGTGCGACCGAATTTCAGATGCGGTCCTAGATGCCTTTCTGAATGAAGAGCCCGAAGCGCGTGTCGCGTGCGAAACATTTGCCACCACTGATCGGGTGGTCATCGGCGGCGAGGTCGGTCTGTCGGATCAGGAAAAACTGCACGACTACATGGGCAAGATCGAAGAGATCGCCCGCGCTTGCATAAAGGACATCGGATACGAGCAGGACAAGTTCCACCACGAAACGGTCGAGGTGACGAACCTGCTGCACGAACAGTCCGCGCACATCGCCCAAGGGGTCGATGCGTCTGCTGACAAGGATGAAGGCGCCGGTGACCAGGGCATCATGTTTGGATATGCCACTACCGAAACCCCAGCCCTGATGCCGGCTCCGATCCAATATGCACACGCCATCCTGCGCCGTCTGGCTGAGGTGCGCAAGAGCGGGTCTGAGCCCGCTCTGGGTCCCGATGCCAAATCGCAGCTGTCGGTGATCTACCGTGACGGGCGGCCAGTCGGTGTCAGTTCGGTCGTGCTGTCCACCCAGCATCTGGATGAGGCGCTGACCTCGGACGATATTCGCCAGATCGTCGAGTCCTACATCCGCGAATCTCTGCCCGATGGCTGGCTGAGCGACCAGACGGAATGGCATGTGAACCCTACCGGCAAGTTCGTCATCGGCGGCCCGGACGGGGATGCTGGTCTGACCGGGCGCAAGATCATCGTCGACACATATGGCGGTGCGGCCCCGCACGGCGGCGGGGCGTTCTCGGGCAAGGACCCGACCAAGGTCGACCGGTCGGCGGCCTATGCCGCGCGGTATCTGGCGAAGAACGTCGTGGCCGCCGGCATGGCCGAGCGTTGCACGATCCAGCTGAGCTATGCGATCGGCGTTTCCAAGCCGCTTTCGATCTACGCTGACACCCACGGCACCGGACAGGTTGCCGACGCCGAGATCGAGAAGGCGGTCGGACAGGTGATGGACCTGACCCCGCGCGGCATCCGCGAACACCTGCAGCTGAACAAGCCGATCTACCAGCGCACGGCGGCCTATGGGCACTTCGGGCGCGAGCCGGATGCGGACGGCGGCTTCAGCTGGGAGCGGACCGATCTGGTTGAGGCCTTGAAAAAGGCTGTCTGAGCCAGCACCGGGAAATCAAACACGGCAAGGCGCGTCCGATGTGGCGCGCCTTTTTCGTTTCGAAGGTCGCCCCTCCGGCACGGCCCTCCCCTTGCAACGCAAACCCCACCGCAGTAAGGGCACCGGCATGAGCACCCAGTCACCCGAACGCCCCCGCAGAAACTTCTATGGCCGCTTCAAGGGCAAGACCCTGAAGCCCAGCCAAAAGACCTATCTGTCCGAGGACCTGGCCGCCCTGTCGCCGGGCGCGGTGGATTGGGACAGCAACCCCGACCGTGCCCCGATTGACCTGAACGCGCTGTTCGGCGGCAAGCCGGTATGGCTTGAGGTCGGGTTCGGCGGTGGTGAGCATCTGGTGCATCAGGCGCAGCAGAACTCCGATATCGGCATCATAGGGGCCGAGCCGTTCATCAACGGCGTGGCCATGCTATTGGGCAAGATCCGCCGGGCCGAAGTGACCAACCTGGCGGTACATCCCGGCGATGTGCGCGACCTGTTCGACGTGCTGCCCGATGCCAGTATCTCGCGCGCGTTTCTGCTCTATCCCGATCCGTGGCCCAAAAAGCGGCACCACCGCCGCCGCTTCGTGACGCCCGAGCATCTGGACCCGCTGGCGCGTGTGCTGAAACCCGGCGCGATTTTCCGCGTGGCGACCGACATCCCGGACTATGTCCGCCAGACGCTCGAGGAGGTGCCCCGCGCCGGTTTCGAATGGCTGGCCGAGGGCCCCGAGGATTGGCGCAAGCCGTGGGACGACTGGATTTCTACCCGCTACGAGCAGAAGGCCCTGCGTGAAGGCCGCACGCCGCACTACCTGACCTTCCGCCGCAACGGGTGATTGCGGCTGGACGCTGCGGCGCCAATTCGCTAATCGGCAGGGGCACTGATAGCGCAAAAGGAGCCCTCATGTCCGGACACGGCACGCCCATCCCGATGACCTCGCATCCCTGCGGCCCGCTGACCGGCACAGCCGAAGTGCCGGGCGACAAGTCGATTTCGCACCGCTCTCTGATCCTTGGGGCGATGGCCGTGGGCGAGACCCGGATCTCGGGCCTGCTGGAAGGCGAAGACGTTCTGGACACCGCCAAGGCGATGCGCGCCTTCGGGGCCGAGGTGATCTCGCACGGGAATGGCGAATGGACGGTGCACGGCGTCGGCGTGGGCGGCTTTGCCGAGCCGGATCAGGTGATCGACTGCGGCAACTCGGGCACGGGTGTGCGCCTGATCATGGGCGCGATGGCGACCAGCCCGATCAGCGCGACCTTCACCGGTGACGCCAGCCTGAACAAACGCCCGATGGCGCGGGTGACCGATCCGTTGGCCCTGTTCGGGGCACAGGCCGTGGGCCGTTCGGGCGGGCGTCTGCCCATGACCATCGTCGGGGCGGCCGATCCGGTGCCGGTATGGTACGAAGTGCCCGTGCCTTCGGCCCAGGTGAAATCCGCCGTTCTGCTGGCCGGCCTGAACGCGCCCGGCAAGACCGTGGTGATTGAGAAGGAAGCCACCCGTGACCATTCCGAACGAATGCTGGCCGGGTTCGGTGCCGAAATCACCGTCGAGGACACCGACGAAGGCCGGGTCATCACCCTGACCGGCCGGCCTGAGTTGAAACCGCAGGTGATCGCCGTACCGCGCGATCCCTCCAGCGCGGCCTTCCCGGTCTGCGCGGCGCTGATCTCGCCGGGATCGGACGTTCTGGTGCCGGGCATCGGCCTGAACCCCACGCGCGCCGGCCTGTTCACGACGCTGCGCGAGATGGGCGCCGATCTGACCTATGAGAATATGCGCGAGGAAGGCGGCGAGCCGGTCGCCGACCTGCGCGCGCGTTACTCGCCCGACATGAAGGGCATCGACGTCCCGCCCGAACGCGCGGCTTCGATGATCGACGAATATCCGGTGCTGTCGGTGGTTGCGGCCAACGCCACCGGTAAGACGATGATGGGCGGCGTCAAGGAACTGCGCGTCAAGGAAAGCGACCGCATCGACGCCATGGCGCGTGGCTTGCGGGCCAACGGCGTCACGGTTGACGAGGGCGATGACTGGTGGTCGGTCGACGGGCTGGGCATCGGCGGCGTTCCCGGCGGCGGCACCTGCGAAAGCTTTCTGGACCATCGCATCGCCATGTCGTTCATGGTGATGGGCATGGGCGCGCAACAGGCGGTCTCGGTCGATGACGGCAGCCCCATCGCGACCTCGTTCCCGATCTTCGAGCCGTTGATGAAGGGCCTGGGTGCCAAGGTCGAGCGCACATGAGCTTTACCGTCGCCATCGACGGCCCGGCCGCTGCGGGCAAGGGCACGATCTCCAAGGCCGTGGCTGCGCATTTCGGGCTGGCGCATCTAGATACGGGGCTGCTCTATCGCGCGGTCGGCCGACGCACGTTGGACGGCACCGACCCGGTCGAGGCGGCGCGGTCCCTCACGGCCGAGGAGTTGGAGCAGGGCGACCTGCGCACCGCCGAAATCGCGCAGGCGGCGTCGAAAGTGGCGGTGATCCCCGAGGTGCGCGCAGCTCTGGTCGATTTCCAGCGCAGCTTTGCCCGGCGGGCCGGCGGCGCGGTGCTGGACGGGCGCGATATCGGCACGGTGATCTGCCCCGAGGCCGAAGTGAAGCTGTTCGTCACAGCCAGCCCTGAAGTGCGCGCCGAGCGACGCTATCTGGAACTGGCAGACAAAAGCGAGGATGTAACCCGCGCGCAGGTTCTGGCCGATGTCCGCGCGCGCGACGCGCGGGACGCCGAGCGCAGCACGGCCCCGATGAAACCGGCCGACGATGCCGTAATTCTGGACACTTCGGACCTGAGCATCGAGGCCGCGCTGGAAAAGGCGGTCGCGGTTATTCAAGGAAAGCTGCCCGCGGCAAGGTGAGACCACGGACAGTCCTTCGCGACAGTCCGATTACAGTTCGCCGACCGCAATCGACTTGATATTCGCCCACTGGTCATCCGCGGTCTTGGCGGTGCCGGACACGTCTTCGAGGAACTTGGCGCGAGTTGCCGCGTTCAGAAACAGGTACAGCTTGCCATCGGCCAGCAGGTACTGATCCGGATCGCCATCGAACTTCTTGCCCACGGAAACACCATACGAGCAGAAGCCGCCGTGCTGCGGCAGGTATGCCTCGGGGTTGGCCTCGAAAGCTTCGCGGTTCTCGGCGGAGGTGAAGTAGTAGGACGCGCCATCATAGGTGGCCGAATGCGTGGCGAACCCTTCGACCGGGTTGCCGTCGGTGACCAGCGCCACCAGATCGACCCCGTGAGCAGCCAGCGGCGCACCGCCGGCCGAGATCCCGTTCGAGACATTGATCTCATCCGCCGCAAAAGCCGGTGCGGCGATCATCGGCAGGACGGCGACAAGGGCGCTGAGTACAACAGATTTCATTGTGTGTTCCTTTCGTATTCAGTTGTGGCCGGCACGCGCGCCGACCGGTGCTGAACAGATAAATGCGGGCGTGCGGACGCGTAATCGCAGGGCGGACGGAAAACCTTGCAGATCGTTCGCACTTGCCGAGAACCAGCCAAACCGGCTCACCAAGCTGTGTTTGGCCAGTTGATCAGTCCCCGCTTAGGCTGAACGTGTCTATGGTGGAGAAAGCGGATGATCCGATTTGCCTTGATCTGGGTTTTGTTGGCCGGCCATGCGTTGGCACAGGAAGCCGAGCCACCGATGACCTACGAGAGACTGGGCAAGATCATCTTTGCCCTCGACCCCGATGCCGAGCCGCAGGGTCCGGGCTTTACCATGACGATTTCCGATGTGCCGGTGCTGGTTGTTACTGATGTGCTTGCAGACCGGATGCGGGCAATGGTTGCGATCAGCGGCACCTCAGAGCTTTCGGCCGAAGACTTGCAGCGCATGATGCAGGCCAATTTCGACAGTACGCTGGACGCGCGCTATGCGATCGCCAACGGTACCTTGTGGGCCGTGTTCATCCACCCGCTGTCACGGCTGAACAAGGATCAACTGATCTCGGGCCTGGCGCAGACCGTCAATATCGCTCGGACCTATGGCACTCTCTATTCCGGGGGTGCGGCCGAGTTCGGCGGAGGGGACAGCCATGATCTGCAACGCGAACTGATCGACGATCTTCTGAAGAAAGGCGAGGACATCTGAGGCTGCCTCGGAAGGCTCAACCGTCATCGCTGTCCGTTCAGTGCAAGGGAAGCAGGTCGTGACCATGCGTTGCTTTGGCAAAGGCGCCCGTTTGGGCCCACTTGATGCCGCCATTGGCCCTAGCTGGATGCCTGAAAGCTGCTATAGTTTCCCTCAGCGATAAGGGGAGGTCGCCACCGAGGCCCGGCAAAACGGGCAGGCGGCCGCATAATCCTCACAGCCAACAGGGACAGAACAACATGAATAATCGTTTGCAAAAAATCACCATCGTGGGTGGCGGTACGGCCGGCTGGATGACGGCGCTGCTACTCGAGATGGTGTTTTCGCGCACGTCAGCACCCAAGGACCGTCCGCGGATATGCCTGATCGAAAGCCCGAACATCGCCACGGTCGGCGTTGGTGAAGCGACCGTGCCACGTATGCCAGTCACGCTCCGTCAGGCTGGAATTTCCGAGCGAGACTTTTTCCGCGAAACCAATGCTTCGTTCAAGCTGGGCGTCAAATTCTGCAACTGGAACAAGGACGCAAAGGGAAAGCGCATCGACTACGTGAACCCATTTGCCCATGGCCAGATGCTGGAGGGCCTCGAGGCCGCCGAATACTACCTTCGGTTTGGCAATGGGGACCGAGATTTCACTCAGTCCATCTCGCCGCATGATGACCTGGCTCGGCTGTGCAGGGGCGCGCGGCTTCTGGGGCAACCCGAATTCGAGCAGCGGTTTGGCTATGCCTATCACCTGGACGCCGTTAAATTCGCAGGCATGCTGACAAGGGTCTGTACGCAGCGTGGCGTCGAACATATCCGCGATGAGGTGCAGTCGGTCGAGTTGAATGAACAGGGCAATGTCAGCCATCTGATGCTTGAGCGTGCAGGCCGCCACGATATTGAAATGGTTGTGGACTGCACCGGTTTCCGCGGCCTGATCATCAATCAGGCACTGGGCGAGCCGTTCATGGATTATTCGGACTATCTGCCGAACGACCGTGCCATGGCGTTGCAGATCGAGCACCCCAATCCGCGGAAGATCGAAAGCGTCACGCGATCGACTGCACTTGGCGCTGGTTGGACTTGGCGCGTGCCTCTCTACAACCGAGTGGGCACGGGATACGTGTATTCATCCGCGCACCGGACCGATGATCAGGCGGCGGACGAATATCTGGAGTGGCTGGGTGACAGCGGCAAAGGCGCGACGCCGCGGGTGATCCCTATGCGGATCGGGCGCGTCCGTAACGCGTGGGTCAAGAACTGCGTTGCAATCGGGCTGGCCGGTGGGTTCATCGAGCCGCTGGAAAGCACTGCGATCCATATGGTCGACCATGCCGTACGCTGGTTCGCCGAGCATCTGCCGACCCGCGATATCGAACCCTCGCTTAGGGATAGATACAATCGTCAGATGAACAAGCTCTATGACGAGGTGCTGGATTTCATTTGCCTGCATTACAAGCTGAACAATCGTACCGATGATCAATACTGGATCGACGCGCGGACCGAGATGAAGGTGCCGGACAGGCTGGCTGAAAACCTCGAGCTTTGGAAGAACCGCCTTCCGATGCAGCACGATGTCGAGTTTGCAACGCTGTTTGACCATCGCGTCTATCAGACGGTTCTGCTGGGCAAGCAGGTCTATGATACGGGGTATGGCACTGGAATTCGTGATCGCATTCGACCATTGCGGAAGGACATCTGGTTCCAATGGTGGAAGGGCGCGAAAGTGGACCTTGCGCAGATCCTGAAAGCGATGCCGGATCACAAAACCCTTCTGCGCGACATTCGCGGAGAGCTCAAGCAACCCACCTTTGCGATGGCCAAGGCGGCACAGCCGACCGTTCCGATGCCGGGTGCCGCGCCCGAACCGGTGGTCATCCAGAACATGCCGAACCTGGCCGAGATTCAAAGCGGCAAGAAAGACCTGCAACTGTTCTAGGTCTCTCGGCTTCGGCTGATATTGAGAGCTTCGAAATGGTTGAGGGCAGGGTTGCAGAACCCTGCCTTTTTTGACCTCAATCCGGGGTTGCGCACTAAAATAATGTTACGTAATAACATACCATATCAGTTGGGACGTTTCCCCAACCCATTCCATCCGGTCCAGTTCCCGCTCTGAAAACTCGCATTGGTACAGTCGATGCCCATGACCAATCAAAGACGCAATCTGCGCAGCCGCCTGAACCGCCGGAGACGGCAACGCCCCGCGATGCAGGCCTATGACACCCTTCCGCCTCAGTTGCGTCAGTGGCTTGCGAATGCCTGTTTGCCGTGGAGTCCGAACTCGGCCCTCAAGATTTGGAAGGCAGCCGGTGGGGCAAAGGCCCCGGCCGACGCTCTGGCACGTTTGAATGCGATCGAGCAGGCCATGCTGCTGAGGGATGCCCGGATTTGGGAGGAGTAGCTGGCCCGGAAAACGCAAGCGGAATCCCGCGTCGGCTTGCAACAAGGGCCTTTATGCTTGCGCTGCGCCCAGAATCCGCCTATACGCGCGCTGTCTGAACAAGGGCGGTCAACGCCCGGACGACGTATCTGAGCAGGGCCGGGTTTCCTCGGCCCTTTGTGTTTGTTTAGCCAGATGCGCACCGGGTCACGCCAGAGGACATCATGAAACAAGACCGGCGGAGACAACCGCTCGGCCAGCAAAAACGTTATGTAAAGGAAAACAACGCCACATGGCTAACGCATCCATGGAGGAATTCGAAGCCCTCCTGAACGAAAGCTTCGAAATGGACACCCCCGAAGAGGGTTCGGTTGTCAAAGGCAAGGTCATCGCGATCGAAGCGGGCCAGGCCATCATCGACGTAGGCTACAAGATGGAAGGCCGTGTCGATCTGAAAGAATTCGCAAATCCCGGCGAAGCTCCTGAAATCGCTGTTGGCGACGAGGTCGAAGTCTACCTGCGCGCCGCAGAAAACGCCCGTGGCGAAGCCGTCATCTCGCGCGAGATGGCCCGCCGTGAAGAGGCATGGGACCGTCTGGAAAAAGCATATGCCGACGACCAACGCGTCGAAGGTGCAATCTTTGGTCGCGTCAAAGGTGGCTTCACCGTGGACCTGGGTGGCGCAGTTGCGTTCCTGCCCGGCAGCCAGGTTGACGTTCGCCCCGTGCGCGACGCTGGCCCGCTGATGGGTCTGAAGCAGCCGTTCCAGATCCTGAAAATGGACCGCCGCCGTGGCAACATCGTTGTCTCGCGTCGTGCAATTCTGGAAGAATCGCGTGCCGAACAGCGTGCCGAGGTCATCGGCAACCTGTCCGAAGGTCAGACCGTCGAGGGTGTCGTCAAGAACATCACCGAATACGGTGCATTCGTTGACCTGGGCGGCGTTGACGGCCTGCTGCACGTCACGGACATGGCATGGCGCCGCGTGAACCACCCGTCCGAGATCCTGACGATCGGCGAAACCATCAAGGTTCAGGTTATCAAGATCAACAAGGAAACCCACCGCATCAGCCTGGGCATGAAGCAGCTGCAGGAAGATCCGTGGGATCTGGTTGGCGCCAAGTACCCGCTGGGTTCGGTGCACAAGGGTCGCGTCACCAACATCACCGACTACGGCGCGTTCGTCGAGCTGGAGCCCGGTGTCGAAGGTCTGGTGCACGTGTCCGAGATGTCTTGGACCAAGAAAAACGTCCACCCCGGCAAGATCGTTTCGACCAGCCAGGAAGTCGACGTCATGGTTCTGGAAATCGACGGCGCCAAGCGTCGCGTGTCTCTGGGCCTCAAGCAGACCCAGCGCAACCCGTGGGAAGTGTTTGCAGAAACGCACCCCGAGGGCACGCAGGTCGAAGGCGAAGTCAAGAACATCACCGAATTCGGTCTGTTCATCGGCCTGGAAGGCGACATCGACGGCATGGTTCACCTGTCCGACCTGTCGTGGGACGAGCGTGGCGAAGATGCCATCCAGAACTACCGCAAGGGCGACGTCGTTCAGGCGGTTGTCTCGGAAGTTGACGTCGAAAAAGAGCGGATCTCGCTGTCGATCAAAGCCCTGGGCGGTGACAAGTTCGCCGAAGCCGTGGGCGGCGTGAAGCGTGGCTCGGTCATCACCGTCGAAGTGACCGCGATCGAAGATGGCGGTATCGAGGTGGAGTACGAAGGCATGAAGTCCTTCATCCGCCGTTCGGACCTGAGCCGCGACCGTGCCGAACAGCGCCCCGAGCGTTTCTCGGTCGGTGACAAGGTCGACGTCCGCGTCACCAACGTGGACAGCAAGACCCGCCGTCTGGGCCTGTCGATCAAGGCGCGCGAAATCGCCGAAGAGAAAGAGGCCGTGGAACAGTACGGTTCCTCCGACTCGGGTGCATCGCTGGGCGATATCCTTGGCGCAGCGCTGAAGTCCGGCGACTAAGCCAGACTTGCAGTTTTGAACACTCAGACGGCCCCGCTCATCCCGAGCGGGGCCGTTTCTTTTGCGAATCAATGTGTTCCGGTTTTGCGAGTTATTCGGTGATAGGTGCAGGCATGAACCGCCGGATTCGCGTCTCTACAGGCGAATTTCCGGTGCTTTCTTGGAAAATGCACCCCGGACACACAGAGTTTACATTCCACCCGGCACCGTTTTTTCCTATACTGACCAAACCAGTAGACGAGATGACACGGTGACCTGGGAGGGTAGCACGCATGATCCGTTCAGAACTGATTCAGAAAATCGCCGACGAAAATCCACATCTGTACCAACGTGATGTCGAGCGGATCGTGAATACCGTATTCGAGGAAGTCACAGACGCGATGGCGCGCGGTGACCGTGTCGAACTGCGGGGCTTCGGAGCTTTTTCGGTCAAGAAACGGGATGCGCGGGTCGGCCGGAACCCACGCACTGGCGAGACGGTTCAAGTCGAGGAAAAGTGCGTGCCGTTTTTCAAGACCGGCAAGTTGCTAAGGGATCGTTTGAACGGTAAAGCGTGATCTCATGATGCGCTACATTCGATACGGTTTTCTTGCGGTCCTGGGGATCGTCCTTGTCTCGGTCTCGTTGGCCAATCGCCAGATGGTTCAGTTGCAGTTGATGCCGGACGCCTTGTCTGACTTGCTTGGCTTCAATCTGGCCACTTCGCTGCCGTTGTTTCTTGTAGTTCTTGGCGGGATTGTGGCCGGCCTTGTCATCGGTTTTCTGTGGGAATGGCTGCGTGAGCACAAGCACCGCAAGGACGCCACCGTCAAAAAGACCGAGGTCAAGAAGCTCGAGCGCGAGGTCAAGAAGCTCAAGAAGAAGCAGAACGAAGGCCAGGACGATGTGCTTGCCCTTCTGGACGAGGCCAGCTGAGAGCCGATGTCTTCCGAGATCAGCGTAAAAATATGCGGCTTGACCGCACCCGAGCATGTGCGTGCCGCCGTTGAAGCAGGTGCGCGTTACATTGGGTTCAATTTCTTTCCCAAGTCGCCACGCTATGCACCGATTGCCCAGGCAGCCGCGCTGGCCAGTGACGTGCCTGTCGGCGTGGCCAAGGTGGCCTTGGCGGTGAACTTCACGGATGCGCAGTTGGATGAGATCGTAGCGGGGGTTCCACTGGACATGCTGCAGCTGCATGGCGCCGAAAGCCCCGAGCGCGTGGCCGAGGTCAAATCACGCTACGGCTTGCCGGTGATCAAGGCGATTGGAGTGGCGGAAGCCGAGGATTTGGCCGCAATAGACCTGTATTCGGACGTGGCCGATCAGTTGTTGGTTGACGCCAAACCGCCGAAGAACTCTGAGCTGCCCGGCGGCAACGGTTTGCCCTTTGATTGGCGTCTGCTCGCCGGTCGCAAATACTGGCGGACGCCGTGGATGCTGTCGGGGGGACTCAACCCGGGCAACGTAGCCGAGGCGATCCGTATGACCGGTGCAAGGCAGGTTGATGTGGCATCGGGCGTGGAAAGCGCCCCGGGTGTCAAGGATCCGGGCCTGATCCGCTCATTTATTGAAGCGGCACGGTGATCTGACCAGAACGCGCTTGCGTATCCTTCTCAAAGGGGAGGATGCGGGATGCTGGCTGCAATTGGAGCGGTTTCACTCAAGCGATGGTACCATGGGCCAGAGTTTTTCTGGCGCGCGGGCAAGGCCTTGCGCCAGGCCAAGGGCGATCCCTTGTGCCTCCATGCCGAGGTGTTTTCGCATGAGGGCGCGTATTTCTCGCTGAGCGTTTGGCACGACGTCGAAGCCATGCTGACCTTTGCCCAGTCGAACCCGCACCGAGGGGTGATGCAAGCCGCCCCGCGTTTGGCCAATACCTACCACTTCCGTCACTTTGCCTGCATCGCCATTCCGACCCGGGAACAGGCGCTGACTATCTGGATGAACGGCAGTACCGCGGCGGAATAGTGCGATTTGCGATGGCAAATCCCGCCGGCACCTCCTAATAACAACAGGCACGACGATGGAGACCACCATGGCCAATGATCTGTTCAATTCCTTCATGTCCGGCCCGGATGAAAACGGCCGCTTCGGTATTTTCGGCGGGCGGTTCGTCAGCGAGACTCTGATGCCGTTGATCCTGTCGCTGGAGGAGGAATACGAGAAGGCTAAGACCGACCCGAGCTTCTGGGCCGAGATGGATGATCTGTGGGCCAACTATGTGGGCCGTCCGTCGCCACTGTATCACGCCGAGCGCCTGACCGAGCATCTGGGCGGCGCCAAGATCTATATGAAGCGCGACGAGTTGAACCACACCGGCGCGCACAAGATCAACAACGTGCTGGGCCAGATCATCCTGGCGCGCCGCATGGGAAAGACCCGGATCATCGCCGAAACCGGGGCCGGGCAGCACGGCGTCGCTACCGCGACCGTCTGCGCCAAGTTCGGCCTGAAATGCGTGGTCTATATGGGCGCACATGACGTTCAGAGGCAAGCGCCCAACGTGTTCCGCATGCGTCTGCTGGGGGCCGAGGTGATTCCGGTGACATCCGGTCGCGGCACCCTGAAGGACGCGATGAACGACGCGCTGCGCGATTGGGTGACCAATGTGCGCGATACCTTCTACTGCATCGGCACCGTGGCCGGCCCTCACCCTTATCCGGCGATGGTGCGCGACTTTCAGTCGATCATCGGCAAGGAAGCCAAGGAACAGATGATGAAGGCCGAGGGTCGCTTGCCCGACACCATCATCGCCGCCATCGGTGGCGGCTCGAACGCCATGGGGCTGTTCTATCCCTTCCTCGACGACAAATCGGTCAACATCATCGGCGTCGAAGCGGGTGGCAAGGGCGTCAACGAAAAGATGGAGCATTGCGCCTCGCTCACGGGCGGCCGGCCTGGTGTTCTGCATGGTAACCGTACCTATCTGCTGCAGGACGACGACGGCCAGATCCTCGAGGGGTACTCGATTTCGGCCGGGCTCGACTATCCGGGCATCGGCCCCGAACATTCCTGGCTGCACGATATCGGGCGCGCGCAGTATGTCTCGGTCACCGACAAAGAGGCGCTTGAGGCGTTCCAGCTGTGCTGCGCGACCGAGGGGATCATCCCCGCGCTCGAACCCAGCCACGCGCTGGCGCATGTCATGAAGATCGCGCCCGATCTGCCCAAGGATCACATCATCTGCATGAATATGTGCGGACGCGGCGACAAGGATGTTCAAACGGTCGCCAAGTATCTGAACTTCGACATGTCTGATACCGAGGGTCGCGACGCAACCTAAGGGCAGCCCAAGTATCCGGACCCGGCACGCTTCGACCGTGCCGGGTTTTTCATTCCCGGTTCACTGTCCAGAGTCTGCGCGGTGGCTGGTCAGAACGTGCAGCGGCACGATTTCCAATGCGCGCTGGTGAGTCGCCTCAAGATGGACCTTTGGCGCACAGCCTTCGTCATGGGCCTGCATGAACCGCGCGGCACACAGGCACCAGCTGTCGCCAGGCTTCAGGCCCGGGAAATCGAATTCGGGCCGTGGCGTGCTCAGGTCGTTGCCGACATATTTTGAATAGGCCAGAAACTCGGCCGTCATCACAGCGCAGACCGTGTGGCTGCCGCGATCCTCAGGGCAGGTGTTGCAGGCCCCGTCGCGGAAAAAACCGGTCAGGGGCTTTCGTGAACACGGAGCCAGCACGCCGCCCAGAACATTTATGCTGTCCTGCTTTTGCATGCAGCCACCTTACAGGTTTTGCGCGATCTTGCGGAACATTTCGATGTTCTGCTCATTAACACCGGGCTCGCGGAACTTCCGATCAGCGCCCGTGGCTACGATCAGCACGCCGCGCGACTGGTCGAAATACATGTACTGGCCATAAACACCGCGTGCCAGAAACTCACCGTCATGGGCGCCAACGGGGATCCACCACTGATATCCGTAGCCGATCTTTCCGGGTTCGGTCGGCGCGCTTGGCAAGGTGGATTCCTTGATCCAGTCGGCCGGAACGATCTGGCGCCCATCGCGCACGCCGTTCTGCAGGATCATTTGGCCAAAGCGGGCGTAATCCCGCGTCGTGAAATTCAAGCCACCCAGAACAAAGGCGACGCCTGCGCCGTCGGTGATATAGTATCCGTCCCGCTCAAGACCGAGGTGCTGCAGGATCTTTTCGTCCAGCAATGCGGCGACGCTTTGACCCGTCGCCCCTCGGATCACCATTCCAATGACATGGGTATCGATGGAAACATACTGCCAGGTCTCGCCAGGTGCCGCGAAACTGTCCTTCAACGAGGCCGCAAAGTCATCCAACTCGCCCCCCAGGGCGACGACCCGACCCATACGGTTGATGTCGGATTTCGGGTCCAGATAGTCTTCGTCAAAGGTTACACCGCTGGCCATGTTCAGCACGTTGCGGATCGTGGCTGTTTCATAGGCGCTGCCCTGCAGCTTGGGGGCATATTTGATGACCGGATCATCCAGCGAGGCTATGGCACCCTCCTCAAGAAGGATGCCGAACAGAGCGGACAAATAGCTTTTGGCCATCGACCACGAGATCCGGCGGTCCTCCGGCGATGTGCTCAGAAAATACTCCTCGAACCGGATCTGCCCGTCCTGCATCACCAGCAGCGATGTGACGGCGCGCTCTTCGATCCAGTCCTGCGTCTCGGCGGGCAGGTCGAATTCAGCGCCGTAGGGCAGGTCCCAGGTGGGACCATTCCCGCGAGGGAGGTCGACAGTCAGAAACGCCGCGTCCATGTGAGAGAAATTCTGAACGATCTTTTCTTCGGAAAACAGAGAGTTCACCGCCAGAAGGCGCTGGATTTCCTCGCGCTTCCAGAAACCGACAACTGCAGCGGCCAAGACCAGCGTCAGGACGATTCGCAGCAGCCACTTCAAACCTGTTTTCATGATTTTCCTCCCGTTTGGCGGCATTGGATCGTGATGACGGAAATTCTGCAATTGCTACGTTGCGGAAGGTCTTTGCCGCTATCGGAACTTGTCCAACAGCTTCTGCATCGCCGTGCGGTCATCGGGCGTTGGCGTCTCGGCTTGCGGGGCAGGAGAGGTCTTGGTTTCGGATTTGGGCGTCGTGGTGGAACTGCGCGGTGGCGCTGTTCGCAGCGCCACGGCGTTCATGAACTTGGCCGCATCGCCCGCAGCCAGATGGACCGCCCCGTCTGCAACACCTTGCAGAACATCGTCCAGCCAGTCGGCGTCGGCCTTGGCGAAATCGCCCAGAACATAGGGCGAAACCAGCTCTTTGCGTCCGGGATGGCCGATCCCCAGCCGGACACGGTCATACGCGGCACCGATATGGTCGTGGATCGACCGCAGGCCGTTATGCCCGGCATGGCCGCCACCGGCCTTGGCGCGAACCTTCCCGGGTGCAAGGTCCAGTTCGTCATGGAAAACGGTCACATCGGTTGAGTCGAGCTTGAAGAACCGCATGGCCTCGCCGACCGATTGGCCCGAGCGGTTCATGAAGGTCATGGGTTTCAGCAGCAGGACCTTCTCTCGGCCCAGCATTCCTTCGGATATTTCACCCTGAAATTTCGAACGCCATGGCCCAAAGCCATGATCCCTGGCGATGGCATCCACCGCCATGAAACCGATATTGTGCCGGTTGCGGGCATACTTTGCGCCCGGATTGCCCAATCCGACAAACAGCTTCATCGCGAATTCCTTGTGCGTTTCGGTCCGGCGCAGAATTGCACGAGATTCCTTTCCGGCGCCAGCCGGTCTTTCAAAGAAAAACGGGGCCCTGGAAGAGGCCCCGCTTCAAATTCCAATCCGAAGGATCCGGATTTATTCTTCGTCTTTGCCTACGACTTCAACTTCGTCGGCTGCGACTTCCTCTTCACCTTCGCCTTCTTCATCGTCGCTGGACGCCAGGCCGGTCGGTGCCGAGATGTTCGCAATCACGAAGTCACGGTCGATGGTCGGTTTGGTGCCGTTGGGCAGGTCAACAGACGAGATGGTGACAACGTCGTTGATTTCCAGGCCGGTAAGATCGACGGTGATCTTTTCGGGGATGTCGCCGGCGGTGCAGACCAGCTCGACCTCGGGACGGACAACGGTCAGAACGCCGCCCTTTTTGATGCCGGGGGCCTCTTCCTCGTTGATGAATTCGACGGGGATGTACAGGGCGATCTTGGTCGTACGACGCAGACGCATCAGGTCCAGGTGGGTCGGCAGGTCCTTGACGACATCACGCTGAACGTCGCGGCAGATGACGCGGACGTCCTCGTGGCCTTCGACCTTCAGGTTCCACAGGGTCGACTTGAAGCGGCCTGCCTTCAGGCGCTTGAACAGTTCGTTGAACGGAATCTGGATCGGCAGCGGGTCTTTCTCGCCACCAAATACGATGCCCGGAACCATGCCGTCGCGGCGTGCCTGACGAGCGGCGCCCTTGCCCGTCCCCGTCCGTTCCAGAGCTACGAGATCAGGAATCTCACCAGCCATGATAAATCTCCAATGTTAGGGCAGGGTGCCTCCAAGGCTGTCACCCCGCGTGAAGCGGCGTCCTTAGACCGAATCCGGCCATTTGGAAAGGGGTAAAAACGAATTCCGCGTCATTCCTGCCAGCGGCCGCAGAAATCCTGCGGGACAAGCAAGTTGTGCGGCCCCAGATCGGCCACGTTGCGCTCGCCGCACAGGGCCATGGTGGTGTCCAGTTCCTTCTGGATCACCTCCAGCGCGGTGGTCACGCCCTTTTGTCCCATCGCGCCCAGCCCGTAGACGAATGCGCGCCCGATATAGGTGCCCTTGGCCCCCAGCGCCAGCGCCTTGAGCACGTCCTGCCCCGAGCGGATGCCGCTGTCGAGATGCACTTCGACGTCGCCGCCCACCGCATCCATGATCCGTGGCAGCATCCGGATCGAGCTGAGCGCGCCATCCAACTGCCGCCCGCCGTGGTTCGACACCACGATGGCGTCGGCGCCCAACTTGGCCGCCATCTTGGCGTCTTCGGGGTCCAGGATGCCCTTCAGGATCACCTTGCCGCCCCATTGCTCCATCAGTTTCTCGATCTTCTTCCAGTCGAGGCTGGGATCGAACTGCTCGGCGGTCCACGCGCCCAGCGATGAGGCGTCCGAGATGCCCTCGACATGGCCCACGATATTGCCGAACTCGCGTCGTTTCGCGCCCAACATCTCGATGCCCCAGGCCCATTTCGTCATCAGGTTGGCGATCGTTTTGGCCGTCAGTTTCGGCGGGGCGGACAGGCCGTTCTTCAGGTCCTTGTGCCGTTGGCCGAGGATTTGCAGATCCAGGGTGATGACCAGGGCCGAGCATTTGGCATCCTTGGCGCGCTGGATCAGGCGGCGGACGTAATCTTCGTCCTTCATGGTGTACAGCTGAAACCAGAACGGCGCGCCGGTATGTTCGGCCACATCTTCGATCGAGTTGATCGACATGGTCGACAACGTGAAGGGCACGCCGAATTCCAGCGCGGCCTTGGCGGCCTTCATTTCACCATCCGCATGCTGCATCCCGGTCAGGCCCACGGGTGCCAGGGCCACCGGCATGGCAACGTCCTGTCCGATCATCTGCGACGCGGTCGAGCGGCCGGACATGTCCACCGCAACCTTCTGGCGCAGGCGGATGTCGTGGAAGTCCGAGCTGTTGTCGTGGAAGGTCTGCTCGGTCCAGCTGCCGCTTTCGGCATAGTCATAGAACATCCGGGGCACCCGGCGTTCATAGATGCGTTTGAGGTCGTCGATATTGGTAATGACAGGCATGGCCGCGCCCTTCTGCAGATTGGTTAGGTTTCTTTACCAATTCTTCCGCCGCGGCGCAACGGCCAGTTGCGCATGTGGTCAGGTGGGTCAAAGGCGCAAAGAAAAACCGCCGCAGGCGTGCGGCCTGCAGCGGTTGCAATCCGTTTGGGATTTGGCCTCAGGCGCTGTGGGCGCCGTCTGCCAGCGATTTCACGAAGTCCAGAACCTCGGCCACGGGTTTGCCGGCGGCGATCTGACTGACGATGGCCGAGCCGACCACCGCTCCGTCAGCAACGCTGGCGATGGCACGTGATTTCTCGGGCGTATTGATGCCGAACCCCACGATCACCGGAAGATCGGTCGCCGCCTTGATGCGCGCGACCTCGGGGCCGACATCGGTGGCCTTGGCCTCGGCCGCGCCGGTGATGCCGGTGATCGAGACGTAATAGACGAAGCCCGAGGTGTTCTGCAGCACCCGCGGCAGGCGCTTGTCATCGGTGGTGGGCGTTGCCAGCCGGATGAAGTTCAGCCCGGCCGCCTGCGCGGGCAGGCACAGCTCGTCATCTTCCTCGGGCGGCAGGTCGACGACGATCAGGCCGTCGATGCCAGCCTTTTTGGCGTCGGCCAGAAACTTGTCTACGCCGCGGCTGTAGATCGGGTTGTAATAGCCCATCAGTACGATCGGGGTGGTGTCATCGGTTTCCCGGAACGCCTTGGCCAGATCCAGCGTGCGTTGCAGCGTCATGCCGCCGTCCAGCGCCCGTTGACCCGCCGCCTGAATGGTGGGGCCGTCCGCCATCGGATCGGTGAAGGGCAGGCCCAGTTCGATCACGTCCACGCCGGCCCCCGGCAGGCCGCGAACGATCTCAAGCGAGGTGTCATAGTCGGGATCCCCGGCCATGATATAGGCGACAAAGGCCTTCTTCCCCTCGGCTTTAAGGGCGGCGAACTTGGCGTCGATACGGGTCATGGACGATCCTTGCATACAGGTTTGGACCTGATGTGCAGAAACTTTGGCCGAAAATCAATCCCGTCCTGAGCGGTGGGGTCAGAAGTTCAGGTGATACCGCAGCAAGAGCGCGTTCACGCCGGGGTTTTCCTCTTGCGTGCTGGCGTTCGATTTGTGGGTCACGGCCAGCGATATGTCATTGCCGTTGTTCAACGTGTAGCCCAGCCCGAAAAGGCTTCGGATTTCGAAGCTCCCGCCAAGGTCGTTCAATTCGTTGGCTTCGCTGTAGAAACCCGGCATCACGCTGCCTTCCACGAACCATCTGTCGGCAAAGGAATAGACCCCGATCACCCCGGCGCCGATATGTGTGTTTCCATCCTCGTCCACCGACAGCGCGGCCCCCAGCGCAGCGCTGAAGCGGGTGGCCTCGTGAAATGGCCGGTGCTGGTATTCGAGGGAAAAGATCGCCTGGTCAATCGAACTGCTGTCGGAATAGTCGGCGAAGCCGGCGCCGAAAATCACCGACTGCGCCTGCGCGGCTGTTGAAAAAGCCAGAAAAGCGGCGCTTGAAAGGAGGTTTTTCATGGGGATGTTCGCTGTTGATATTCGTTAAATGTTAAAGTTTGACACTATTCTTTCGTGTTCAATGTCAACAAGCACACGTTTTCCCTACATTTTCGTGATGTTGCAGATTGGACTCAGGGCCAGCAGCCGCAGGTGCCTTGCGCATTGCACCGGACCCGCATAGAAGCAGCCCGCGAATGGCATCAGGAGGCCGTCATGGGCTTTAAAATGGGTATCGTGGGTCTGCCGAATGTCGGCAAGTCGACCCTGTTCAACGCGCTGACCAAGACCGCGGCCGCGCAGGCGGCGAATTTCCCGTTCTGCACAATCGAACCCAATGTGGGTGACGTGGCCGTTCCCGATGCGCGTCTGGACAAGTTAGCTGCGATCGCCAAGTCGAAGCAGATCATCCCGACCCGGATGACCTTCGTAGATATTGCAGGCCTGGTCAAAGGCGCTTCAAAAGGTGAGGGGCTGGGGAACCAGTTTCTGGCCAACATTCGCGAAACCGATGCCATCGCTCATGTGCTGCGCTGTTTCGAGGATGGCGACGTGACCCATGTCGAAGGCAAGGTCGATCCGGTGGCCGATGCCGAGACCATCGAGACCGAACTGATGCTGGCCGATCTGGAAAGCATCGAAAAGCGTCGCGCCAACCTCGTGCGCAAGCTCAAGGGCAACGACAAGGAGGCGCAGCAGCAGGATCGGTTGCTGGCCACCGCGCAAGAGATGCTGGAAAGCGGCAAACCCGCCCGTTTGGTCGAGGTGTCTGACGAGGATGCAAAAGCCTGGAAGATGCTGCAGTTGCTGACCACCAAGCCGGTCCTGTATGTCTGCAATGTCTCGGAAGAAGACGCTGCCGAAGGCAATGAATATTCCGCGCGTGTGGCCGAGATGGCCGCGGCGCAGGGCAATGCCCATGTCATCATCAGCGCCAAGATCGAAGAAGAGATCAGTCTGCTGGAGCCTGAAGAGGCGCAGATGTTCCTCGAAGAGATGGGGCTCGAAGAACCGGGCCTCGATCGGCTGATCCGTGCGGGGTACGACCTGCTCAAACTGGAAACCTATTTCACGGTCGGCCCGAAAGAGGCCCGCGCCTGGACCATTCGCAGGGGTACTGCAGCGCCTCAGGCGGCCGGTGTCATCCACGGGGACTTTGAAAAGGGTTTCATCCGCGCCGAGACCATTGCCTATGATGACTTCGTGGCGTGCAATGGCGAACAGGGTGCCAAAGAGGCCGGCAAGATGCGTGCAGAAGGCAAAAGCTATGTCGTCAAGGACGGCGACGTGATGCACTTCCTGTTCAACACCTGATCACGAAACAGCTTTTCTGGGCGGGCATTGGCGGTATCTTACGGTATCGCTCCAATCCGCCCGAGGCCCGCACGTGTTCGAAATCCGCGATCTGCAACTGCTCAGCGCCTTGGCGCGCCACCGCCATTTTGCCAAGGCGGCCGAGGAGTGCGGTATTTCGCAGCCCGCGTTCTCGATGCGTATCCGCAACCTCGAGGATCGGCTTGGCGTGTCCATCGTCCGCCGTGCGAACCGCTTTCAGGGCCTGACCGAAGAGGGCGAGATGATCGTCCGCCGCGCTCGCCGCATACTGGATGACGCCAAAGCGCTCGAGCAGGAGGTGCAGGCGATCAAGGGCGAGATCACCGGTACACTGATCCTGGGCGTGATCCCGACCGCCATCGCGTTTACTGGCCGCTTGGTCAAGCGGCTGCAGCAGGCGCATCCGCGTATCCTGTCGCGGATCGAGACGATGTCGGCCACGGCAATCCAGCACCGTCTGGACGAAGGCAGCCTGGATGCCGGGATCACCTATGGCGACAGCATCGGCACTGATCTGCGCTATGTGCAGCCTTTGTACGAGGAAACCTATGTTTTGCTCGTACCCGAGCATATGACGCAGGGCACGGGCCCGATCCCCTGGGCTCGGGTGGCCGAGTTCCCGCTCAGCCTGCTGGAGCCCCAGATGCAGAACAGGCGCATTCTCGACAGGATATTTGCCGAACAGGGGTTGCATCCGCGTGTGGTGGCCGAAACCAGCGGATTTACTGCCTCGATGGTCATGGCGCGCGAAGGGCTGGCGGCGACGGTCGTGCCAAGAGTTCTGGTGCGGGCGCTCGGCGATTTGAAAGGCACACGTGTCCTGCCTCTGGTTGATCCTGTGGTCAGCAAGCCGATCTGTCTGGCGACGCTGGCGCGGGATCCGGAATTGCCCACCGTTGGCGCATTGCGGCAGGTCGTGACGTCTTTGCGGTGATAAACTGTCGTTATCGTGTCATTGGTTTTTGCGATTTGACGATATGCTACTCTGATGAGAGACGAGGCTCGATCGGAGGGCATCATGGCACCATTGGATACCAAGCCATCAGGCGCGCCAAAAGGCGTCTGGAAGTCAGGTAAAGGCAAGGGGCGGCACACGCCCAAGGGCCGACAATTCACAGACGAGGCGCAGGCCGAGATTCAGCGCCTGCTGGGCGACCGTCCGCGCCGCCGCGACCTGCTGATCGAGTTTCTGCACCTGATCCAGGACACGCACGGCCATATCAGTTCCGACCACATCGCCGCGTTGGCCGTCGAGATGCGGATCGGGCAGGCCGAGATCTACGAGACCGCGACTTTCTATGCCCATTTCGACGTGGTGAAAGAGGGTGAAACTCCTCCCCCGGCCTTGACGATCCGCGTCTGCGATTCCCTGTCCTGTGAAATGGCAGGCGCGCAACAGCTGAAGAAGGCGCTGGAGGACGGGCTGGACCCGTCCGAAGTGCGCGTTCTGCGTGCTCCCTGCATGGGTCGTTGCGACACTGCGCCGGTGCTGGAAATCGGGCACAACCATATCGACCACGCGACCCCTGAAAAGGTGCAGGCCGCCATCACGGCGGGCGACACCCATGCGCATCTGGCCGAGTATGAGACCTTCGCGACCTATGTCGAAAACGGCGGTTACGCCAAGCTGAAAGAACTGCGCGAGGGCGGAGACTGGGAAGCGGTTCAGGAACAGGTTCTGGCCTCGGGGCTGCGCGGTTTGGGCGGCGCCGGTTTCCCGTCGGGCAAGAAATGGGGCTTTGTCCGCATGAATGACGGCCCGCGTTACCTGGCCGTGAACGGCGACGAGGGCGAACCGGGCACCTTCAAGGATCGCTACTATCTGGAACGCACGCCGCATGTTTTTCTCGAAGGCATGCTGATCGCCGCATGGGCAGTCGAGGCACAGACATGCTTCATCTACATGCGCGACGAATATCCGGCGGTGCTGGAAATCCTGCGGCGCGAGATTGCGGCGCTGGAACAGGCCGGGATCGTCGAGAAAGATTACATCGACCTGCGCCGCGGCGCGGGCGCTTACATCTGCGGCGAAGAATCCGCGATGATCGAATCGATTGAGGGCAAAAAGGGCCTACCGCGTCACCGCCCGCCTTTCGTGGCGCAGGTCGGCGTATTCGGCCGCCCGACGCTGGTCCACAATGTCGAGACGCTCTACTGGGTGTCCAAGATCTGCCGGGAAGGCCCGGAAATCCTGAATTCGGTTGAAAAGAATGGCCGCAAGGGCCTGCGCAGCTACTCGGTCTCGGGCCGGGTGGCGAAACCCGGCGTCTACCTGCTGCCGGCAGGGTCGACCATTCTTGACGTGATTGATGCAGCCGGGGGCATGGCCGAAGGTTATGTGTTCAAGGCGTATCAACCGGGCGGGCCGTCGTCAGGTCTTCTCCCCTCCAGCATCGACGACGTCCCGCTCGACTTTGACACCCTACAGCCGCTGGGCACCTTCATCGGGTCTGCTGCGGTTGTGGTTCTGTCCGATCAGGACACGGCCCGCGATGCGGCGCTGAACATGCTGCGGTTCTTCGAGGACGAAAGCTGTGGCCAGTGCACGCCCTGCCGGGCGGGCTGCGAAAAGGCGGTCAAGCTGATGCAGGCCGAGAAGTGGGATACCGACCTGCTGGAAGATCTGTGCCAGGTGATGGGCGATGCCTCGATCTGCGGTCTGGGGCAGGCGGCCCCGAACCCGATCCGCCTGGTCATGAAACACTTCGCCAATGAGATCTGAGGGAGACAGCCATGCTTGATGCAAGCGAAACCAAGACCGTCACCTTCAACCTGAACGGCGAAGACGTGACGGTGCCCGAGGGCACCACGATCTGGGAAGCGGCCAACGGCAAGGGTCTGGTCATCCCGCACCTGTGCCATAAGCCCGCGCCGGGCTATCGCCCCGACGGCAACTGCCGCGCCTGCATGGTCGAGGTCGAGGGCGAGCGTACGCTGGTCGCCTCGTGCATCCGCCCGGTGGCCGAGGGGATGGTGGTGAAAACCGACACCGACCGCGCCGAGAAATCCCGCGCGCTGGTGATGGAGCTGCTGGTGGCCGATCAGCCCGAGCAGCCGCACGATGCATCCAGCCATTTCTGGGACATGGCCAAGCTGAACGATGTCAGCGACAGCCGCTTTCCGGCGAAAGAGCCCGAGAAGATCCCACTGCTGGATGACAGCCATGTGGCGATGCGGGTCAATCTGGATGCCTGTATCAACTGCAACCTCTGCGTCCGCGCCTGCCGCGAGGTGCAGGTGAATGACGTGATCGGCATGGCCGGTCGCGGGCACACCGCGCAGGTGGTGTTTGACCAGAACGACCCGATGGGCGAGTCGACCTGCGTCGCCTGCGGCGAATGCGTTCAGGCCTGCCCGACCGGCGCGCTGATGCCGGCCACCGTGCTGGACGACCAGCAGCGCGGCGACAGCAAAGACTACGACAGCGAGACCGAAAGCGTCTGCCCCTTCTGCGGCGTGGGCTGCAAGGTCAGCCTCAAGGTCAAGGACGGCAAGGTCAAATATGTCGAGGGCATCAACGGTCCCGCCAACGAAGGCCGCCTGTGCGTCAAGGGCCGGTTCGGGTTCGACTATATCCACCACCCGCACCGCCTGACCAAGCCGCTGATCCGGCGCGATGATGCGCCGCCGAAGCGCCTGAACGTCGATCCCGCCGACTGGAGCACCCATTTCCGCGAGGCGACCTGGGACGAGGCGCTGGATCTGGCCGCCAAGGGGCTGATGGAGTTGCGGGATGAAGATCCGCGCAGCGTGGCGGGCTTTGGCTCGGCCAAATGCACCAACGAAGAGGCCTATCTGTTCCAGAAGTTCATCCGGCAGGGCTTTGGCCACAACAACGTGGACCACTGCACGCGGCTGTGCCACGCCTCGTCGGTGGCGGCGCTGATCGAGAACGTGGGCTCGGGCGCGGTAACCGCGACCTTCAACGAGATCGAGAACGCCGATGTGGCCATCATCATCGGCGCCAACCCGATCGAGAACCACCCCGTCGCAGCCACCTATTTCAAGCAGTTCGCTAAGCGCGGCGGCAAGCTGATCGTGATGGACCCGCGCGGCGTGGGCATGCGCAAATTCGCGACCGAGATGCTGCAGTTCCGGCCCGGTGCCGATGTCTCGATGCTGAACGCGATCATGAACGTGATCGTCGAGGAAGAGCTGTATGACAGCCAGTACATCCACCGCTGGACCGAGAACTGGGAGGCCGAGAAGGAGCACCTGCGCCAGTTCACCCCCGAGAAGATGGCACCGATCTGCGGGATCGAACCCGATCAGCTGCGCCGCGTGGCCCGGATTTTCGCCAATGCGAATGCGGGCCTAATCTTCTGGGGCATGGGCGTCAGCCAGCATATCCACGGCACCGATAATTCGCGCTGTCTGATCTCGCTGGCGCTGATGACGGGCAATGTGGGCAAGCCCGGCGCGGGTCTGCACCCGCTGCGGGGGCAGAACAACGTGCAGGGGGCCTCGGACGCAGGCCTGATCCCGATGTTCCTGCCCGACTACCAGTCGGTCACCGACGACGCCGTGCGCGCCAAGTTCAGTCAGGTCTGGAACTCGGGCGACTTCTCGAACGAGAAGGGCCTGACCGTGACCGAGATCATCGACCACGCCTATGCGGGCAAGATCAAAGGCATGTACATCCTGGGCGAAAACCCGGCCATGTCCGACCCCGACGTGCACCACGCCCGCGAGGCGCTGGCCAAGCTGGACCTGATGATCGTGCAGGACATCTTCCTGACCGAGACGGCGAACTATGCCGACATCATCCTGCCGGCCTCGGCGCTGTATGAAAAGAACGGCACGGTGTCGAACACCAACCGTCAGGTGCAGCGCGTGCGCCCTGCGGTGCCGCCGCCGGGCCAGGCGCGCGAGGACTGGGCGATCACCGTCGATCTGGCGCAGCGCATCGGGCTGAACTGGGATTACAAGGATGTCTCGCAGGTGTTCAACGAGATGAAGCTGACGATGGCTTCGCTGGACAACATCACCTGGGAGCGGCTCGAGACCGAGAGCATCACCTATCCGTCGCTGTCCGAGACCGATCCGGGCCAGTCCATCGTGTTCGGCGACGGCTTCCCGCGCCCGGATGGCCGTGCGAAGTTCACTCCGGCCAGCATCATCCCCCCGGATGAGGCCCCGGACGAGGAATTCCCCATGATCGCCACTACAGGGCGGCAGCTGGAACACTGGCACACCGGGTCCATGACCCGTCGTGCCAAGGTTCTGGACGCGGTCGAACCCGAGGCGAACTGTTCGATGAACCCGCGTACGCTCAAGCTGATGGGGATCGAACCCGGCGAGATGGTGCGTCTGACCACCCGGCGCGGCTCGATCGAGATCATGGTGCGTGCCGACCGGGCGATCGCCGAGGACATGGTGTTCATCCCCTTCGCCTATGTCGAGGCGGCGGCGAACATCCTGACGAACCCGGCCATCGACCCCTATGGCAAAATCCCCGAGTTCAAGTTCTCGGCCATCCGTGTTGAAAAGATCGAGGACGCCATCGCGGCCGAGTAACGACTGCCACCACTCACCAAAAGTCTGGAAAGGCGGGCCAGCGTGCCCGCCTTTTTCTTGGCTTGACAGATGCTTGCAGCCAGCCAACCCTTGGGCCGCGCAATCCCGGAAGAGTTCATGGCCCGCCGTTTCGTCGATCTGTCCGTCCCGCTGGAAACTGGCATCGTGTCGGACCCGCCGATCATGCTGCCGCAGATCGAATACATGAGCCACGACCAGACGGCCGAGCAGGTGATGGCCTTTTTCCCCGGCCTGAAGAAGGAGGACCTGCCCGGCGGCGAGGGCTGGGCCATCGAACGGCTGCAGATCGCCACCCATAACGGCACCCACTTGGACGCGCCGTACCATCACCACTCGACCATGAACCGGGGCGAGCGGGCGATCACCATCGACGAGGTGCCGCTGGAGTGGTGCATGAACCCGGGCGTGAAGCTGGATTTCCGGCATTTCGAGGATGGCTACGTCGTCACCGCCGCCGATGTCGCAGCCGAGCTGAAGCGGATCGGGCATGACCTGCGACCGCTGGATATCGTCGTGGTCAACACCTCGGCCGGCACCTGTTATGGCCAGCCGGATTACCTGATGAAAGGCTGCGGGATGGGGCGCGAGGCCACGCTGTACCTGACCGAGCGCGGCGTGCGCGTGACTGGCACCGACGCCTGGAGCTGGGACGCGCCCTTTCCGCTGACCGCGCAGGAATACGCGGAAACCCATGACCCCTCGATCATCTGGGAGGGGCATCGCGCGTCGATGGAGATCGGCTATTGCCACATGGAGAAGCTGACCAATCTGGAAAGCCTGCCGCCCACGGGGTTCGAGATCTCGTGCTTTCCGTTCAAGATCAAGGGCGCCTCGGCCGGGTTCATCCGCGCGGTGGCGATCTTCGAGGAGGAAGACGACGAATGACCCGGGAAAACGAGCTTTTGGGAGGCCATGACGGCCCGTACCCCGCACCGGTCGAAATCACCGGTTTCACGGTCCGGCCCGACTGGATCGACTATAACGGTCACATGAATGTGGGGTATTATGGCGTGGTGTTCGATCTGGCCTTTGAACGGCTGCTGGTCGATCATCTGGGCTTGGGCGAACCGCAGGTCGCGGCGCTGGAGCAGGGGCCGTACATCCTGCAGTCGCATCTGCATTTCCTGCGCGAGGTTCGCGAGGGCGAGGCATTGGTTTTCCGGTTTCGGATGCTGGACGCCGATCACAAGCGCGGTCACTATTTTGCGCAGATGGTGTCGGCCGAGGATGGCGTGGTCTGTGCCACCCAAGAGGCGCTGTTCATGAATGTCAGCCACACAACAGGCCGGTCGGAACCCTACCCGGACTGGGCTGCGGTGCGGCTGGCGCGAATGGTGTCCGACCATGCCGCATTGCCCCCCGAGCCGCAGATCGGCAGACCAATCGGCATTCGGCGCAAATAGCCTGAGAGTGGCCTTTGTTGCCAGAATTCCAGGAGCGGGTTACGCTGACCACCCGGTTCGAGCTTGGTCACGGGAGGGCAACCAAATGTGGATCTTGAGGAAATGCGCACAGGCGCCAGCCTGTATATTGGCGGCATCGCTGATCGTCTTGCCTGCGTCAGCCGCTTTGGCGGAGAAGAAGAAGGAAGAAGACGCGCTGAAGGGCGCCCTGATCGGCGCCGGCGTCGGAGCGTTGATTGGAGATGGCAAAGGCGCGGCCGCAGGTGCGGTTGTCGGTGCCATCATTGGGGCAAACCGCAAGTGACGGGGGTGTCCATGACTGACCGCCATCAGAAAGGAGCCCTGATGCGACTGCTTGATTTCAAACCGGTTCTGGCCGGCTTGATCCTTCTCCCTTCCATCGGCACGGCGGACGAGGCCGCCGACCAGATGGCGCAAGACGCGCTTCCGCTGATGTACCACACCTGCGCTTCGGTCATCGAAGAGGCTGATGGGAATGATGAATACGTTTTCGACGTCGTCAGAAAGATGACCGCTCTTTCGCTCTACAACCGTCAGGTTGATATCGAAGAGTTTGCATCCTCGGACGAAGAAAAGGCCAAGCTACGTGAGGCTTTTCTTTCAGCGTTGACCGCAGGTTGCGCAGGCGATGAGGATGCCCTGTTGGGTGGTGTCGTCGACGATGCCGTTAGATCAACGCTTGGGCTGTAGGGGTCGGGCTCAATAGTGCGGTGGGCGCTCGTCGCCCAGAATGACCCCGCCGGATCCTTCCTGCGCACGTTCGGCTTCGCGCTGCATCAGCATCGCGACGTGGCGGGTCAGGCGATCGATCTCGTCCTGCTGCTTGGCGACCACCATACTCAGGTCATCCACGGTGCGGGTCAGATGGGCAATTTTTTCTTCCAGATGCTGCATCGCTGGGGCTCCTGTGATCTGGTGCGGTCATACCGCTGTGGCGCGCGCAATGCCAGCGCTGGCTTGCCCCGACCCAGACCATGGGATAGACCGCGCGCGCAAGTGATGAAATCCCAAGGACGCCCCACATGGCCAAGCCCAAGAAACAGCCCCGCCCCAAGGCCGTCACGCCGAAAGGGTTCCGCGACTATTTCGGCCAGGAAGTCACGCAGCGCACCGAGATGCTGCGGACGATTGCGGACGTCTATCATCGCTATGGGTTTGACGCGCTGGAAAGCAGCGCCGTGGAAACGGTCGAGGCGCTGGGCAAATTTCTGCCCGACGTCGATCGCCCGAACGAAGGCGTGTTCGCCTGGCAGGAGTTTGACGAGGGCGGCAACGGCGACTGGATGGCGTTGCGCTATGATCTGACAGCACCTTTGGCCCGGGTCTATGCCCAGCACCGCAACGACCTGCCCACGCCCTATCGCCGCTATGCGATGGGGCCGGTCTGGCGCAACGAAAAGCCGGGGCCGGGGCGGTATCGCCAGTTCTATCAGTGTGATGCGGATACTGTGGGTACGGCTAGTATGGCCGCCGATGCCGAAATCTGCGCCATGCTTTCCGACACGCTGGAGACCGTGGGCATCCCGCGCGGCGACTATGTGGTGCGGGTCAACAACCGCAAGGTCCTGAACGGCGTGCTCGAGGCCATGGGCCTCAGCACGGACGCGGCGGCGCGCGATGACGTTCTGCGCACCATCGACAAGTTCGACAAGGTGGGCGAGCAGGGCGTGCGCGAATTGCTGACCAAGGGCCGGCTGGACGCCTCGGGCGCGTTCATCGATGGTGTGGGCCTGTCCGACGATCAGGCCGAGCCGGTGATCGCCTTCCTGACATCCAAGGCTGATGACGCCGCCGGAACGCTGGCTAACCTGCGCGCGGCCGTGGGCGACAGCAAGATCGGCGCCGAAGGCATCTCGGAACTGGAACAGATCGGCGAATTGCTAGCCGCGGGCGGTTATGGCGCCGATCGCATCCAGATCGACCCCTCGGTCGTGCGAGGGCTGGGATACTACACCGGTCCAGTCTACGAGGCCGAGCTGACCTTCGAGATCTTCGACGAAAAGGGCCGCAAGAGGCAGTTCGGGTCGGTCTCGGGCGGCGGGCGCTATGATGATCTGGTGAAGCGTTTCACCGGACAGGAAGTGCCCGCGACGGGTATCTCGATCGGGGTCGACCGGTTGTTGGCCGCGCTGCGCGAAAAAGGGCGGATCAAGTCGCATGACACCGGGCCGGTCGTCGTGACCGTGATGGACCGGGACCGCATGGCCGACTATCAAGCCATGGTGGCCGAACTGCGCAATGCCGGCATCCGCGCCGAGGTCTACCTGGGCAACCCCAAGAATTTCGGCAATCAACTGAAATACGCGGACAAGCGGAACTCGCCCGTCGCGGTGATCGAGGGCGGGGACGAGAAGGACCGCGGCGTGGTTCAGATCAAGGACCTGATCCTGGGTGCCAAGATCGCCGAGAGCGCCACGCTCGAGGAATGGAAGGAACGCCCCAGCCAGTTCGAGGTGCCGCGCGGCGATCTGGTCGCCAAGGTGCGCGAGATTCTGGACAGTCAGGACTGAGCCATGCCCAACCGATCCCAGATCCAGGCCCGGGCCGCGATGATGCGCGTGCTTTTCGAGGCCGCCGGGGCGCAGGTCGTCGACACGCCGCTGCTGCAATCGGCCGAGACGCTGCTGGACCTTTACGGCGAGGATATCCGCGCGCGCGCCTATGTCACCTCGGACGCGCTGCGCGGCGAACAGATGCTGCGCCCGGATTTCACCCTGCCGGTGGTGCAGATGCACATGCGCGACGGGGCCGAACCGGCCCGCTATACCTATTCGGGCGAGGTGTTCCGCCGTCAGGAACACGACCCCGACCGCGCCAATGAATACATCCAGGTGGGCTATGAGGTTTTTGACCGCGACGATCCGGCAGGGGCCGATGCCGAGGTGTTCTCGCTGTTTGCCCTGCAATTGCGGGGCCTGCCGCTGCGCGCGGCGACCGGCGACATCGGCATTCTGACCGCAGCCGTACAAGGCCTGCGCACCTCCGACCAACGCAAGGCCGCGCTGATGCGCCATCTGTGGCGTCCGCGCCGGTTCCGGTCTCTGCTCGACCGGTTCGCGGGCCGCAAGCCCGAGCCGGACCACCGCGCCGCGTTGCTTGAGGCGGACGACCCGATGGCCTGCGACGCGCCGATGATCGGCAAGCGCCGACCGGCCGAGATCGCCGCCCGCATCGACGCCCTGCGCGCCGACCGTGACACACCGCCGATTTCCGATACGGAGATGGCCGGGCTGGATTCGTTGCTGGGCGTGCGCGAGACCATGCCCTATGCGCTGGAGCATCTGCGCGACATCGCGGTCGATCTGCCCCAGATCACCCCCGCGCTGGACCGGCTCGAGGCGCGGATCGCCGCCCTGCAGGCGCGTGGCGTCGATGTCAGCAAGCTGGATTTCGAGGCCTCGTATGGGCGCACCTCGATGGAATATTACGACGGGTTCGTCTTCGGCTTCTACGCCGAGCGCCGCCCCGACCTGCCGCCCATCGCCACCGGCGGGCGCTATGACGCGCTGACGCGGCGGCTGGGCAACGGGGCCGAGATCCCGGCGGTGGGTGGAGTGCTGCGCCCCGACCTGATGCTGGAAATCGAGGAGGCGGGCCAATGACCCTGAAGCTGGGCGTGCCGTCCAAGGGGCGGCTGATGGAGAAAACCTTTGCCTGGTTCGCCCGCCACGGTATCGAGCTGTCGCGCGCCGGGTCCGACCGGGAATACGCAGGCAAGGTAGACGGGATCGAGGATGTCTCGCTGATCCTGCTGTCGGCCGGAGAGATCCCGCGCGAACTGGCCGCTGGCCGTATTCACCTGGGCGTGACAGGCACCGACCTAGTACACGAGAAATTGCCGCGCTGGGAACAGCAGGTCGAAGAAATCGCACCGCTGGGCTTTGGCCAGGCCGATCTGGTGATTGCGGTTCCGGCCTGCTGGGTCGATGTCGAGACGCTGGATGACCTGGACGCCGCCGCCGCCGCCTTTCGGGCCACGCACGGACACCGCCTGCGGATCGCCACCAAGTACCACCGTCTGGTGCGCGAGTTCCTGACCGATTCCGGGGTTGCCGATTATACGCTGGTCGACAGCCAGGGGGCGACCGAGGGCACGGTGATGAACGAAACCGCCGAGGCGATTGCCGACATCACCTCGACCGGCGAGACCCTGCGCGCCAACCACCTCAAGATTCTGTCAGATGGATTGATCCTGCAATCGCAGGCCACTTTGTGGCGCAGCCGGGTTGCGGAGTACGGCTCCGCGGAAAAGGCCGCCTTGGCAGAAGTGATGCGCCGTCTGGGCTGAGGTCAGAGCACGCCGATTTCAGCCAACGAACGGTTCAGATCCTCGGGCAGGGCGTCGTCCTGCGCGCGGCTTTCGGGCAGGTCTGCGGGGCTGTCTTCGGGTTTCAGATAGCGCCAGCCCTGAAACGGCCGTTTCTGCGCGCCCTGGGTGCGGTGGACCTGCGGGTCCAGCACGATGGCGCAGCGGCGGATGCCGTCCTCTCCTGTCACCTCGTCCAGCCGCAAGATGCGCTGGCGGCACTGTATGACACCCTTGATGACCCAGAAGATCGATCCGCCGTTCAGAATCTCGGCCTCGCGCTTGGGCCACATGCGGGTGATGTGGCGGGGCAGGCCGTCCGCGAACCGCCGGCGATAGCTGTCCTGCCAGGCGATCAGGCTGTCCACGCTCTCGGACCCGACCGAGAGTTTCACGAGGTTGATGTACTTATCCACAGCTTTCCCACAGAGTCGTCCCACGAACTATCTTTATATTGTAGCCTACCGTTGCGCGCTATCAAGCTGTTGTGGTTCGACGCTGGTTTGGTCTAATCTGGATGCCTCTTTCAAGACAGGGAATCACCAATGAGCCGCTTTGCCGCCTCCATCGCCGAGCAGATCTGGGACATGAAATACCGCTTCAAGAAGGCGGATGGCACGCCGATCGACAAGTCGGTCGAGGATACGTGGCGGCGGATTGCGCGCGATCTGGCACGGGTGGAAAAGGACCCCGCGCATTGGGAACAGAAGTTCTACGAGGCGCTTGAGGACTTCAAATACCTGCCCGCCGGGCGCATCACGGCCGGAGCGGGTACCGCGCGGCAGGTGACCCTGTTCAACTGTTTCGTCATGGGCACGATCCCTGACAGCATGGGTGGCATTTTCGACATGCTGAGAGAGGCCGCGCTGACCATGCAGCAGGGCGGGGGGATCGGCTATGATTTCTCGACCATCCGGCCGCGCGGCGCAGATGTGCATGGGGTGGCCGCCGACGCCTCGGGGCCGCTGTCGTTCATGGATGTATGGGACGCGATGTGCCGCACGATCATGTCGGCGGGCTCGCGTCGGGGCGCGATGATGGCGACGATGCGCTGCGACCATCCGGATATTGAACAGTTCATCACCGCCAAATCCGACCCGGCCCGCCTGCGCATGTTCAACATGTCGGTGCTGGTGACCGATGCCTTCATGGAGGCGGTCAAGGCCGATTCTTCGTGGGATCTGATCTTTGACGGCAAGGTCTATCACACGGTGCAGGCCCGCGATCTGTGGAACAAGATCATGCAGGCCACCTATGACTATGCCGAGCCGGGCGTGATCTTCATCGACCGGATCAACCAGGCCAACAACCTGAGCTATGCCGAGACCATCGCCGCCACCAACCCGTGCGGCGAGCAGCCCCTTCCGCCCTACGGCGCCTGCCTGTTGGGTTCGATCAATCTGGCCCGGCTGGTATCGGCACCGTTCGAAGACGCGGCCCATCTGGACGAGGTGGCATTGCAGGAGCTTGTCGCCACGGCCGTTCGCATGATGGACAACGTGGTGGACGCCTCGAAATTCCCGCTGCCGCAGCAGGCCGCCGAGGCGCAGGCCAAACGCCGTATCGGTCTGGGCGTGACCGGGCTGGCGGATGCGCTGTTGATGCTGGGCCTGCGCTATGGCTCGGACGAGGCGGCACGTCAGACCGAGCGCTGGTTGCACGCGATCGCCCGCGCCGCGTATCTGGCGTCGGTGGATTTGGCCAAGGAAAAAGGGGCGTTTCCCCTGTTCGATGCCGAGAAATACCTGGCCAGCGGCACCATGCAGCAGATGGATGACGATGTGCGCGAGGCCATCCGCGAGCATGGGATCCGCAATGCTCTGCTGACCTCGATCGCACCAACCGGGACGATTTCGCTCTATGCGGGCAACGTGTCGTCAGGGATCGAGCCGGTCTTTGCCTATGCCTACACCCGCAAGGTGCTGCAGAAGGACGGGTCGCGCACCGAGGAAGAGGTGGTGGACTATGCCGTGCAGATGTGGCGCGACAAGTTCGGCGACGTCGAACTGCCCGACTATTTCGTGAACGCACAGACCCTGACCCCGGCCGAGCATGTCAAGATGCAGGCAGCGGCCCAAAAATGGATCGACAGCTCGATCTCGAAGACGATCAACTGCCCCGAGGACATCTCGTTCGATGCCTTCAAGGACGTGTACATGCAGGCCTGGGATATGGGCTGCAAGGGCTGCACCACCTATCGCCCGAACGACGTGACGGGTTCGGTTCTGACCGTTTCGGAAAGCGACGACAAGGTGCCGGGCGAGAGCGCCGACGCGCCACACGAGGTGGAAGGCGGCGACGTGATCTACATGTCCGAACCGCTGGACCGCCCGCAGTCGCTGGAAGGGTCGACCTACAAGTTGAAATGGCCCGACAGCGAGCACGCGATCTATCTGACGATCAACGACATCGTCATCGGTGGCCGACGGCGTCCGTTCGAGGTGTTCATCAACTCGAAGAACATGGAGCATTACGCTTGGACGCTGGCGTTGACGCGGATGATCTCGGCCGTGTTCCGGCGCGGGGGCGACGTGTCTTTCGTGGTCGAGGAACTGAAGGCCGTGTTCGACCCGCGCGGCGGGGCCTGGGTGCAGGGCAAGTACATCCCCTCGATCCTGGCGGCCATCGGCGGCGTGATCGAGCAGCACATGATCGCGATCGGGTTCCTTGAGGGGGAAGGGATGGGGTTGAAGTCAGACCCGCAGGCGCAGGTGGTCAACATGGATGCCCCACGCGGCAAGGCCTGCCCGTCCTGCGGCCAGTATGACATGGTGATGATCGAGGGCTGCATGACCTGCCGCAGCTGCGGACACTCGAAATGCGGTTGACGAGTGCCACATAACTGTCGTTAAAGTTGTATTGTGTTTCGCCGGAGTCTCAATTTGATTTGACTCTCCGGCAACATTCTCGTGAAAGCTGCAATTCCGTCTCTTTTCCGCCGGATTCATCGTTGATACACCGCTAGTGTACGGGGTGATGAGTTTGAAAGGTCGGGCGGGCAGATGACAGCCGGGTATAACGGTCGCGTAGCAGTATTTTGGTCCCAGACGGAAATTGACGGGCTTGAAGCAGCGCCTGTGGCAGATTTGGCCATTGGAGCGTCTTGGTCGTGGCATGGGTGCATGACACGCTTGCCGGACTGTAGCGCGGAATATTCCGTTCAGACTGGACATGATCAGGCGTTGATGGCGCTGGCCGGGCATGGCCCCGAAGCCGCAACGCTGAAGCCGGTCGCCACGCTTGCGGTTGTCTCATTGACGAATGGGGCGCAGACCTACGAGGCCGAGTTGACGTTGGTCGAGGGTCAGAAAGACGCAGTTTTTCTGTTCCAAAATGGCTGCCCCGCGCGGGGTCAGGAATTCTGGGTGTGCGCCGTCGAAGAATATGCCCACGCAAGCCAGTCGGATGCAGGCAATGTCGTTTCCTTCCCAACGCATCGCAGGTCGACGGAGCAAACGTTGGTTCTTGCGCCGCATTTGGCTGCGACCGCCGCTGAATAGACGGCCCATTCCTTAGGAACTATTTTTTCGTCCGCGCATCGCCGCGTGTTGACTCTGGTCTGTTCGCAGATATAAGCGCGGCTTCATTGGTGTTGGTGGCCCCCGCAAGGGGATGCCTGTCATGGGGGAAACCTCAAGAGGACAACGCCCTTCATAGTGGCCCCGCGGGGCCTCGACCTAACGAAGGAGATCAGCCGTGACCAAACGCACGTCTGCCAAGTACAAAATCGACCGCCGGATGGGCGAAAACATCTGGGGTCGTCCGAAATCCCCGGTCAACCGTCGTGAATACGGCCCCGGCCAGCACGGCCAGCGCCGCAAGGGCAAGCTGTCGGACTTTGGCCTTCAGCTGCGCGCCAAGCAGAAGCTGAAAGGCTACTACGGCGACCTGACCGAGAAGCAGTTCCGCCGCATCTACGCCGAAGCCGAGCGTGTGAAGGGCGACACCGGTGAAAATCTGATCGGCCTGCTGGAGCGCCGTCTGGACGCTGTCGTCTACCGCGCCAAGTTCGTGCCGACCGTGTTCGCCGCACGTCAGTTCGTGAACCACGGCCACGTCAAAGTGAACGGCAAGCGGGTCAACATCCCCAGCTACCGCGTCAAGGAAGGCGACGTGATCGAGGTCCGCGACAAGTCCAAGCAACTGGCCGTCGTTCTGGAAGCCGTTGGCCTGGCCGAGCGTGATGTTCCGGATTACCTGGAAGTCGACCACTCGAAGATGACCGCGACCTTCGTGCGCACCCCGTCGCTGGGCGACGTGCCGTACCCGGTCATGATGGAACCGAACCTGGTCGTCGAATTCTACGCGAAGAACTGATCTTCGCAGACAGTTTTAGAAAACGGGCCGTACCTGCGAAGGTGCGGCCCTTTTTCATGGCAAGCACTCAGATCGGCAAAGGGCGGTCTTCTGCGATCGCCTCCATCGCGAAATACGAGGTCACGCTGTCCAGTTCGACCTTCTCGATCAGGCGCTGATAGACTTTGTCATAGGTCGCCATATCCTGTGTCACGACCCGTAGCTGATAGTCGTAGTCGCCGCCGATACGGTGGAAATCCACGACTTCCGGAATGGTCAGGACATGGCTGCGAAAGGCCTGCAGCCACTCGGCCGAGTGGTGACGCGTGCGCAGCATCACGAAGACCACCAGGTTCAGCCCCAGTTTTTCGCGCATGATCCGAGCTGTCGACCCTGTCAGGACGCCTGCATCGTTCAGCGCCTTCAACCGCCGCCAGCAGGCGTTTTGCGACAGGCCGACTCGCTCGGCCAGTTCGCGCTGGGAAAGGGTTGCGTCCTTTTGCAGTTCGCGCAGGAGGCGCTTGTCAATTTGATCTATCTTTTCATTCATTTCAGATCATATGACCCAAAATTCTTATAATTCAAGCAAAGATAGGTGAAGTTTACTCGGCTCAAGTAGATCATATTGGAAGTGCAATATGGAGCCAATGACATGACCCTGTCCCATTTTCGTGCAGAAATCCAAGCCGCCACTCACAATTCGACCCTGCGCGACGGGCTGATCGGAGAGAACGTTCTGATCCCGGGTCTGCATGGGGACGTGCCGCTTGTGTACGCGGACTACGTTGCCTCGGGCCGCGCATTGCGGCAGGTCGAGGATTTTGTGGCCCAGCATGTGTTGCCTTTCTATGCGAACAGCCACACCGAGGCCTCCTATTGCGGTTCCTACATGACGCGACTGCGCCGCGAGGCGCGCGCGGAAATAGCCCGCATCGTTGGCGCGAGGGGAGATGACGCGGTGATCTTCACCGGGTCCGGTGCCACTGCGGGGCTCAACCGGCTGGTCAGTTTGATGGGAGTGCAAGAGGCTGACCGGCCGGTTGTCTTGATTGGTCCGTACGAGCACCATTCGAACATCCTGCCCTGGCGCGAGAGCAAGGCGCAGGTCATCGAGATCCCCGAAGGCCCCGAGGGCGGGCCGGACATGGCGGTGCTGGAACAGACGCTGATCGAGCATTCGGATTCGGATCTGGTGATCGGGTCATTCTCGGCGGCGTCGAATGTCACGGGCGTGATCACCGACCCTGATCCGGTGACGCGGCTGCTGAAACGGCACGGGGCGCGCGCGGTCTGGGATTATGCCGGGGGCGGGCCCTACCTGCCGATGGATATGGGGCCGGACGATGCGCGCAAGGATGCCATCGTCGTGTCTCCGCACAAGTTTCCGGGCGGGCCGGGGGCTTCGGGCGTTCTGATCGTGAACCGGGGCGCCGTGCGCCGCACCTGTCCTAGTTGGCCGGGCGGGGGCACGGTCAGCTTCGTTTCGCCCTGGCGCCACGACTACAGCACCGATCTGGCCACCCGCGAAGAGGCCGGAACCCCGAACGTGATCGGAGATATCCGCGCGGCGCTGGCCTTTATCGTCAAGGATGCCGTGGGTACCGACGAGATCGCCCGGCGCGAGGCGCTGTACAACCGCATGGCGCTGGATGGGTGGCGTGACAACCCGAACCTGACCCTGCTGGGGGTGGACCATCCTCACCGCCTGCCGATCTTTTCCTTCCTGGTGCGCGACAACACCGGGCAGCCGGTACACCAACAGCTGTTCACACGGATGCTCAGCGACATCTACGGCATTCAGGCGCGCGGCGGGTGTGCCTGCGCGGGCCCCTATGCGCATCGGCTGCTGGGCATCGACAAGGCGGCCTCAGAGGCGCTGCACGCGGCGTTGTCGGCCGGAGAAGAGATGAAGAAACCGGGTTGGGTGCGGCTGAACTTCTCGTACATGATGACCGAGGACACGGTTCAGTTCATCATCGATAGCGTCAATGACCTGTCGCGCCGTACGCAGGAATACGCCCCGTTCTACGCCGCCGATCCGGCAACCGCCCGCTTCAAGGCGGCGTGACGGAATTGCCGCTTTTCCCAAGGCCTTGAGACCTGTATGAGGGGCGCAACCAACGGAGCCCCTCATGAACAAGATCACCCCGCAACCCGGCATCATGGATATCGCGCTGTATCAGGGCGGTCAGTCGCATGTCGAGGGCGTGGAAAACGTCATCAAGCTGAGTTCCAACGAAAACCCCTTTGGCCCCAGCCCCAAGGCGATCGAAGCCGTGCGCGACAGCGCCACGATGCTGCATCGCTATCCGGTGACCGATCACAACAACCTGCGCGCCGCGATTGGCGAGCGGCACGGGCTGGACCCCGACCGGATCATCTGTGGGGTGGGCAGCGACGAAGTGCTGCAATTCGTGGCCCAGGCCTATGCCGGGCCGAGGGACGAGGTGATCCATACCGAGCATGGATTCTCGATGTATCCGATCATCGCCCGCATGGCCGGCGCGACCCCGGTCGAGGTGCCCGAGCGTGACCGCAAGGTCGATGTCGATGCGATCCTGGCCGCGGTGACCGACCGCACCCGGATCGTGTTCGTGACCAACCCGGGCAATCCGACCTCGACCATGATCTCGGACGCCGAACTGACGCGCCTGGCTGAGGGCCTGCCGCAGACCTGCCTGATGGTTCTGGACGGCGCCTATGCGGAATTCGTGCCGGGATTTGACGGCGGCGCCGGTCTGGTGGACCGGTTCGACAACGTGATCATGACCCGGACCTTCTCGAAGATTTACGGGCTGGGCGGGATGCGGGTCGGCTGGGGCTATGCGCATCGCGAAATCATCGACGTGCTGAACCGCGTGCGCCAGCCCTTCAACCTGTCGCTGACGGCCATCGCGGCGGCCGAGGCCGCCGTGGCCGATGTGGAATATGTCGAGTTCTGCCGGGCCGAAAACGCCCGCCTGCGCGAAAGGCTGTCGGCCGAGCTGGCCAAGATCGGCGTTCCGTCCGATCCGTCCTGCACCAATTTCATCCTTGCGCGTTTCGCGGATCAGGCCGAGGCCGAGGCCTGCGACGCCTATCTGCAATCGAAAGGTTTGATCGTGCGCCGGGTTGCGGGCTACAAGCTGCCCAACGCTCTGCGGATCACCGTGGGCGACGAAAAGGCCTGTCGCCGCGTGGTTGCGGCCATCACCGCGTTCAAAGGGGGCGCCGCATGAGCCAGATCTATGACCGCGTGGCGCTGATCGGGTTGGGTCTGATCGCCTCGTCGATGTACTGGGCGATCAAGCGCGCCGGGTTGGCGGGCGAGGTGACTGGCTATGCCAGGTCCGAGGCCACCCGCGACACTGCGCGGCGCATCGGGCTGTGCGACCGGGTCTGCGACACCGCGCAAGAGGCGGTCGAGGGTGCCGATCTGGTCGTGCTCTGCGTGCCGGTGGGCGCAATGGGCTCCGTCGCCAAGGACATCGCGCCGGTGCTCAAGCCCGGCGCGACCGTTTCGGATGTAGGCTCGGTCAAACGTCACGTCATTGAAGAGGTTGGCCCGCATATTCCTGAAGGCGTGCATTTCGTGCCCGCGCACCCGCTGGCCGGGACCGAGCATTCCGGCCCCGAATCCGGCTTTGCTGAGCTGTTCGACAACCGCTGGTGCCTGCTGGTTCCGGTCGAAGGGTCTGACCCCGAGGCCATCGCCCGCCTGCGCGCCCTGTGGGAAGGGATGGGGTCGAATGTCGACGAGATGGATGCCGATCACCACGATCTGGTTCTGGCCGTCACCAGCCACGCGCCGCACCTGATCGCCTATACGATGGTGGGCGTCGCCGACGACCTGCGGCGCGTCACCGACTCCGAGGTCATCAAGTACTCGGCCGCCGGTTTCCGTGATTTCACCCGGATCGCGGCCTCGGACCCGACCATGTGGCGCGACGTGTTCCTGACCAACAAGGACGCGACGCTGGAAATCCTCGGCCGTTTCACCGAAGAGCTGTTTGCCCTGCAGCGCGCGATCCGCACGGGCGACGGTCAGCACTTGTTCGACTATTTTACCCACACCCGCGCAATCCGGCGCGGCATCATCGACGCGGGTCAGGACACCGACGCTCCTGATTTCGGGCGCGTAAAGGCCAAGTCATGAAACTGATCAAAGGCAAAGCTCTGACGGTTATAGCGATGGTATGGGCCGGCGCAGCCACTGCATCGGCCCCCGACACATCACCGGTTCCGGTTGCGCGGCCATCCCCGGTGTCAGAGCTGGTGCAGGCCGCTTATGTCCCGGCAAGTCCGGCGACGCCGATCGCTGTACCAGCGAAGATGCGACCCGTGGTGCGGCCCGTATCCCCTCAGGTGCTGGCCGTGGCAGCGCGCCCGGCCGACCTTCCGCTGCTTGGACCGGATACCTCGCTCAAACCCTATCTGCGGCCCGAGGCGTTGGAACAGCAAGTCCTGTTCAAAAAGCGAAAACTGCGCAAAGGATCGGTGTGCGGTGACATCGCCATTCAGGGCAAGGCCGTGGGCTCGGTTCCCGGCAAGATCAAAGCCTGCGGGATCAAGGATGCCGTCCAGATCACATCGGTGTCAGGCGTGGTTCTCAGTCGCCCATCGACGATGGATTGCGGCACGGCGATCGCCTTGAACAAATGGGTCGACAAGACCGTCAAACCGACGTTCAAACGGCGCGGTCCAGTTGTCGAATTGCAGGTTGCTGCGCACTACGCTTGCCGTACCCGGAACAACCGGAAAGGTGCCAGGATCTCGGAACATGGCAAGGGTCGGGCCATTGATATCTCGGGGTTCAAAATGGCCGATGGCGAGGTGGTGACGGTTCTGGACGGTTGGCGCAAGAACCCCTCGAAGAAACAACTGACCAAGATCTGGCGCGGAGCGTGCGGGCCCTTCGGCACGGTTCTTGGCCCGAATTCAGACCGCTATCACCAGAACCATTTCCACCTTGATACCGCCCGTTACCGAAGCGGACCCTACTGCCGCTAACGCAGGATCAGACGCGGGGCCGGGCCCAACGGCAACGGTCCCAAAGCCACGAACCCGTCGCGGAAATTCAGCTGCAGGTCCAGCGCGTTGGGGTTGCCCCCCAGACCTGCCAGCAGGTTCAACGCCCGCGTGACCGGATCAACGGCCTGATCGGGCAGGGCACCTGCAGCATTGGCCATGGCAATCATGTCACGCCAGTTCTCGGCTTTGACCGCAATCTCTCCGACCGGAATGCCCTGTTCATCGACCTCCAGTTCGCCGGTTGCAAACAGACGCAATTCGCCCCATTGCACCTCGGCCAGATGCAGGTCGATCAAACGAGGTTGAGGGCGACGTTCTTCCAGCGCGGAACGGTCCCAGGTTTTGTCGAAGGTGACATTCATGTCCAGTTCGAGTGTCTCGAAGGCTTGGGGCAGCGAAGCAGCCGTTCGCATCAGCGCGCGCAGGTCTTCACCGGGCGTAAAGGCATCCGAACTGACCCCGATCGCATAGCTCTCGGGCTGGGTGCCTTGTTCCATGACCAGGGCAAGTGACTGACCGGCAGCCATGTCGGTTCCGTCCTGGGTCACCGACCAGTTGCCCGATGTAAGGGCCATCTTCTCCAACTCCAGCGCGACGCCCGGACGCAGATTCAGTTCCGCCTGAAGGCTGTCGGCCAGGATGATTGCGGTCTGGTCGAAATAGGACAGCCGCTGCGGCGTATCCGCAAAGCGCAAGATCTGTCGTCCGGGCCAGATGGCGGGGCTTTCGAATTCGATCCAATCCGCGCTCCAGGCTGTGCCATTCACCGGATCGGCCAGCGCGACACTGTTCAATCGGGTCACGTGGTGCAGCGGAAATCCGGCGATTTCCACGTCGGAATAGTCGGCCTGCCATCCAAGATCCTGCTGATGCGCGAACCAACCGGTGATGGCGCTGCGCAGCCCATACCCGGCTATGGCCCAATACCCTCCCCAGAGGATGGCCAGAAATATGAACACTCGTACCAATCGGCGCATCGCAAATGGCCCTTTTTCCTGCCTTGGAATTGATGTTTATAGGCCTAAACGGGCAAGGACCAGAACTATGACGATGTGGGTATTCGGATACGGGTCGCTGTTGTGGAATCCGGGCTTTCCGGTGGCCCGGCGCGAGCAGGCGACACTTCACGGCTATGCGCGGTCATTTTGCATGCGGTCGATCCATCACCGCGGAACCGAGGAAAACCCCGGACTTGTCCTGGCCTTGGACGAACACCCGGATGCCCATTGCAAGGGCTTGGCGCTGGCGGTCGAACCGGGCCATGAGGAACGCACCCTCGAGGAATTGCGCGAGCGCGAATTGATCTCGTCAGCCTATGTGGAGAAGATGCTGGATGTGCATCTGGACAACGGCCAGACCGTGACGGCAGTGACCTATGTGATCGATCCCGACCACGTGCAGTATTGCGGGGGCCTGCCGCTGGAGGAGCAGGCGCAAATCATCGCGCGGGCCGTGGGCGGCCGCGGCCCCAACCCCGAGTATCTTTACAATACCGCTGAACACCTGTCCGAGATCGGGTTGCACGACCCGGATCTTGAGTGGTTGGCGCAACGGGTGCGCAGCCTGACCGCATAAACCCTTGGCCTTGCCACCAGATTTTCGATAGATTCGCCTCAGAGCAGGCAAAACCGGGAAAGACGCGCATGGCGCATGTACAGCAGGGCGCGAGACCGCATTTCTCGCAACCGATCCGTCAAATCGTGATGATGCTGATCGCCATCGGGCTGTCGGGTCTGGGCGTGTTCATGGCTCTGCCCTACGTCCTGCCGGTTTTTTATGCCAACCCCTATCTGAACGGATTCATCCTGCTGGTCTTCGTCATCGGCGTGGTGGCCTGTTTCTATCAGGTGACCCAGTTGATCGGCTCGGTTCGCTGGATCGAAGCGTTCGTTGGCGGCGTCGTGCGCGAAGACGCTCGTACACCGCAGCTGTTGGCCCCTCTGGCGTCGCTGCTTCGCGCACGCGGCGCGAAATCGCAGATCAGCTCGACATCGACCCGGTCGATCCTGGATTCGGTCGCGGAACGAGTCGAGGAAGAGCGGGAATTCACCCGTTACATCACCAACGTGCTGATCTATCTGGGTCTTCTGGGCACATTCTTCGGCTTGGCAACAACGGTTCCTGCAATTGTCGATACCATTCGCAGCCTGAACCCCCAAGAGGGCGAAGAAGGCCTGGCCGTATTCAATCGTCTGATGAGTGGCCTCGAATCCCAGCTGCAAGGCATGGGCGTGGCGTTCGGGTCCTCTCTGTTGGGGCTTGCCGGATCGCTGATCGTGGGTTTGCTCGAACTGTTCGCCGGCCACGGGCAGAACCGCTTCTACCGCGAGCTTGAGGAATGGCTGTCGTCGATCACGCGCGTCGGATTTGCCGCCGGAGATGAAGGCGGTGCGGAACTTGCGGTGCTGACCCCGGTCCTTGATTCCATGTCCGAGCAGATGGACGCGCTGCAGGATCTGTTCGCGGCCCAGGAGGCGGATCGCGCCGAAGTATCGGCCAAGCTGGGTGCATTGGTCGATGTCATCGCGGACATGAACCAACGGCAGGCGGAAACCGAAGGGGTCACCGCCGCGCTTGAGCGGATCGCGTTGGGGCAGGACGCGCTGCTGGATCATATGCGTGAACATGGTGCGGGCGAGGGGATCGACGCCGAAAGCCGGATGCGGCTGCGGTCGATGGACGTGCAGCTTCTGCGCATTCTCGAAGAAATCTCGGCTGGGCGCCAGGACAGCATGAACGAACTGCGCAAGGATTTCGAACTGCTGGTCAAGGCGCTGACGCTTCCGCGCGGGGCGGCGCGCCACACACCGGGCGGAGAATAACACATGGCCCTGTCTCGTCGAACCGGTCAGCGTTTCCAAGGCTCGGTTTGGCCCGGCTTCGTTGATGCAATCACGGGGCTGCTGATGGTCATGACCTTTGTGCTGACCATTTTCATGGTCGTGCAGTTCGTGCTGCGTGAAACCATCTCCGGACAGGAAGACGAGCTGACGGCCCTGTCGGACGAAGTGGCCGCCCTTGCGGATGCCTTGGGCCTGGAAGAGCGCGAGAACAGCCGCCTGCAGGCACGGTTGGGGGCACTGAACACGACGCTGTCGCAGGCCGAAGAGGATCTGAGCCAGGCGCAGGCCTTGATCTCATCACTCACATCGGAGCGTGACCAGCGCGCGGCCGAGTTGGAAGAGGCGCAGACTCGTATCACAGGGTTCGAAGCGCAAGTTGCCGCGCTTTTGGCTGATCAGGCGCGCGCGCAGGGCGATATTGCCGAATTGGAATCCCAACGCGAGCAACTGCTGTCCGAGCAGGAGGCATTGAACCTTGCCTTGGCTCAAAGCCGTGCGGAGGTGGATGCCCAGGCCGAGGCAGCACGGCTGGCGGCTGCACGCCGCGAAGCGCTTGAGGCCTTGGTGGCCGACCTTGAGAAAGCGGACAGCGCGCGCGCGGCCCAGATCGCGGAATTGCAAAGCCAACTGTCTGAAGAGGAAGCCGCCCGCGTCGCCGAAGCTGCTGCCGCTGAGGCACTGCGCAACAGATTGCAGAATGCGGATGCCGAATTGACGGCCATGACCCTGGCACTGGAAGAGCAGCGTAAACAGGCCGAGGAAACACTGACACTGTTGGCCGCCGCTCAGACGGCCAAAGCCGAGCTTGAGCGGCAATTCGGTGAGTTGAATGACGAAGAGCTCAAGGCTCAGCTTGAAGCAGCCCTTGCGGCGCGAACCGAAGCTGAGGCCGAGGCCGAAAGTCAGCGGACGCTGGCCGAGCAGCGTGACGCCTTGCTTGCCGTTGCCCGGGAAACGATCGCCACCGAAAAGGCTCTTTCCGCCAAGGCGCAACGCCAGACGGCCTTGTTGAACCAGCAGATCGCCGCATTGCGCGGCCAATTGGGGTCGTTGCAGGCGCTGCTGGATGACTACAAGGACAGGAATGCCGAGGCCGAGGTGCAAATTCAGACCCTTGGTCAGGACCTGAACGCGGCCCTTGCCCGGGCCGCTTCCGAAGAACGGCGCCGCCGCTTGCTGGAAGAGGCCGAACGCGTCCGTCTGGAGGCCGAAGCCGAGAAACTGGCCGGCCAGAATCAGGAACTTACGGCACAGGCCGAAGACCTGCAGCGGTACCGCTCCGAGTTCTTTGGTCGCCTGCGCGACGTACTGGGCAACCAGGAAGGCGTTCGGATCGAGGGCGACCGCTTCGTATTCTCGTCCGAGGTGCTGTTCCCACCCGGTTCGGCGGTTCTGTCCGAGGATGGCCGGCGCGAGGTCGCGAAAGTGGCGGGCATTCTGAGTGGGATTGCGGCGGACATTCCGCCCGAATTGAACTGGGTCATCCGGGTCGACGGTCACACGGACAATATCCCGCTGAACGGAACAGGACGGTATCGAGACAATTGGGAGCTCAGCCAAGGGCGGGCGCTGTCGGTCGTGCGCTACATGGTCGAACAGTTGGGCATTCCGCCGGAACGTCTGTCAGCAAACGGATTTGGAGAGTTTCAACCTGTCGATACGGCGGACACTCCGGAAGCGCGGGCAAAGAACCGTCGCATCGAATTGAAGCTGACCGAACGCTAAGCCAGTGTCAGCGCGGCCCGAAGCGGAAGCTGGGATCGGGTGTGCCCGCAAAACAGCGTGGAACAACCGGGTAGTCATCGGTCAGAAAATACGCGTAGGTGCCCGAAGGAAACTCGGTCGAGACGGTCATGGCGCCATTGCATTCACCGAGCGTTCCAAGCCCCGCCACGAACTCGTAGTCTTCGTTGAACGTTCCATCATGTCGTCCGTCAGGGGCGGCGCCGCCCGGGCGCTGTCCGGCCTTCAGCCGGTAGGAAGAGGTCATTTGCGTGACCTTGCCGCCCACCAAACCGGTTCGGGCGTAAATCGGAAACCCGTCCGCTGCATATCCGATCAACGGAGAGTGTTCTTTCGGTGACCAGCCCTGCATTTCGATCAGGCCGGTCGGAACCCCGTGGTAGTGATATTTTCCGTTCGGTTGGACATGCGCGAAATTGGCATCGAGTCCAAGGGCGATCGCGCCGCCCAAGGCATTGTAGGACCAGCCCGACCGGGGATCGCCGTGCCAGAATTCAGCGGCCAGTGGGTCAAAGACGACCCCAGTCAGGGACACGCCAAAATTCCACCCCATGCGCAGAGGCGTCGGGGTTGCATTCGCCCTCGGAACGGCCGGCAGGTTCAACTTGACCGACTGCTCGGCGATTTGATGCGGGTTGCCTTTGTTCGGAAAGCGACCGACCAGATGATTGGGGATGCCATTGCCGGTAATCGACAAGGCGCGGCCTTGTTCGGTGATCTCTGACCTGTTGACGCCTGGGTTGACGGTCGCCGGTTCCAGGTTCAACGGTTCCGCACGGGTTTCGTCATGAAAGCGAAACCGATGCTGTGCAGAGGCGATTACGCCTACGACCGAGGCCGCGAAGGCGATGCTCCAAATGACGGCGATTTTTCTGGACACTGTGCTGCTCCACTCCAAAGGCTTTGGTCTGAAACGTGGTGCGCAAGGATTTCCGTCGCTGGGAACTGTCTTTTTGGCGAATACTTGCGGGAGGGGGGGCTCTAAAGAAATCGCCCGGCAGAACTGACTGCCGGACGACGAGACTTTTTTGATTGAACCGAGGTCTAGTCCGCGGTCAGCAGCGGCGGCTTGTCGCCCGAGATCCGCGGATTGTCGGGGCCGATAATCTCGAGATCCAGATCGCCTCTCTTGACCGAGACCCGCACAACACCGCCCTTGGCCAGCTTTCCGAACAGCAGTTCTTCGGCCAACGGTTTCTTGATGTGCTCCTGGATGACCCGGCCCAGAGGCCGTGCGCCCATCTTGTCGTCATAACCCTTGTCGGCCAGCCACTCGGCAGCTTTCGGGGTCAGGTCGATGGTGACGCCACGATCCAGCAGTTGCGCCTCAAGCTGCAGGACGAATTTTTCGACCACCTGCAGGATGACCTCTTTGGGCAGCGGCGCGAACGAGATTACCGCGTCCAGACGGTTGCGGAATTCAGGGGTGAACATCCGTTCGATCGCGGCGGTATCTTCACCTTCACGCCGGTCGCGGGCAAAGCCGATTGCGGCCTTGGCCTGTTCTTGCGCACCTGCGTTCGAGGTCATGATCAACACCACATTGCGGAAGTTCACCGTACGGCCGTTGTGATCGGTCAGCTCGCCGTGGTCCATCACCTGCAGCAGGATGTTGAACACGTCTGGGTGGGCCTTCTCGATCTCGTCCAGCAGCAGCACGCAATGCGGGTGCTGGTCGACGCCATCGGTCAGCAAACCGCCCTGATCGAAGCCGACATAGCCCGGAGGCGCACCGATCAGACGGCTGACCGCGTGTTTCTCCATATATTCCGACATGTCGAAGCGCAGCAGTTCCACGCCGAGCGTATCGGCCAGTTGCTTGGCGACCTCGGTTTTGCCGACACCGGTCGGGCCGGCGAACAGGTAGTTGCCGATCGGTTTTTCCGGCTCGCGCAGACCGGCCCGTGCCAGCTTGATTGCGCTGGACAGAGCCTCGATTGCCTGGTCCTGCCCGAACACCACCCGTTTCAACGAGTTCTCAAGGTCCTTCAGTACCTCCGCATCGTCCTTGGTGACGTTCTTCGGCGGAATGCGCGCGATCTTGGCCACCACGGCCTCGATCTCCTTGACGCCGATGGTCTTGCGCCGCTTGCTTTCAGCCACAAGATGCTGGGCCGCACCGGCCTCGTCGATCACGTCGATCGCCTTATCAGGCAGTTTGCGGTCGTTGATGTAACGCGCAGACAGCTCGACCGCGGTCTTGATCGCGTCGGCGGTGTATTTGATGTCGTGATGCTCTTCGAAATAGGGCTTGAGACCGCGCAGGATCTTCACGCTGTCCTCGACCGAAGGCTCGTTCACGTCGATCTTCTGGAACCGACGCGACAGCGCGCGGTCCTTCTCGAAGTGCTGGCGGAACTCTTTGTAGGTGGTCGAGCCCATGGTGCGCAGCTTGCCGCCCTGCAACGCAGGCTTCAGCAGGTTCGAGGCATCCATGGCGCCGCCCGAAGTTGCACCCGCACCGATCACGGTGTGAATCTCATCAATGAACAGCACGGCGTCTGGGTGATCCTCAAGCTCGGTCACCACGGCCTTGAGCCGCTCTTCGAAGTCGCCGCGATAGCGCGTGCCGGCCAGCAATGCGCCCATGTCCAGCGAATAGATGGTGGTGTTGGCCAGAACGTCTGGCGCGTCGCCTTGGACGATCTTATAGGCCAAACCTTCGGCAATCGCCGTCTTGCCCACGCCCGGATCACCCACCAGCAGCGGGTTGTTCTTACGGCGGCGGCACAGAACCTGGATGCAGCGCTCGACCTCGTCGGCGCGACCGATCAGCGGATCGACGTCGCCGGCGCGGGATTTGGCGTTCAGGTCCACGCAATACTTGCCCAACGCGCTTTCCTTCTGGTCGGCGTCACCGGAGGCGTTCTGCGCTTCCTCTTCACCCTGATCAGCGCCGGTTACCGGACGATTTTCACCAAATGCCGGGTCTTTGGCGACGCCGTGGGCGATGAAATTCACCGCGTCATAACGCGTCATGTCCTGCTCTTGCAGGAAGTATGCCGCGTTGCTTTCCCGTTCGGCAAAGATGGCCACCAGAACATTCGCCCCGGTCACCTCGGTCCGGCCCGAGCTTTGCACATGGATCGCGGCGCGCTGGATAACACGTTGGAACGCAGCTGTCGGTACGGCTTCGGACCCGTCGATGTCTGTCACCAGATTGGACAGATCCTCGTCGATGAACTCGACCAGAGAGCTGCGCAATTCGTCCAGATCCACGCTGCACGCCTTCATGACGCGCACCGCATCGGGTTCTTCCAGCAGCGCCAGCAACAGATGCTCCAGCGTTGCGAATTCATGACGCCGTTCGTTTGCAGCCGCCAGGGCCGCGTGAATGGCTTGTTCCAGTGTGCTCGAGAATGAAGGCACGCGGGTGCTCCTCTGTATTGGGTCGGAAGGGGTTCGAGTATTGGCCGGATCCCCATCCCAACCATGACCTCATACTATTAGAGTTTGGTTGATCATGGCGCGGCTTCAAGGGTTTTCTTTCACTTGACAGTCACATTTAACGTGACCGTGGCCGTGAAGAAGACCAATTAGGCATCAGAAGCGGTCTTTTCTACCCCGGATCTCGGCAAAAACGGCGACCGGGTCAGCCCCCACCATTCCAAGCTGTGCCTGAATCTTGGGATCAGTGGCGCGCAGGAACGGATTGGTCGCCTTTTCCACGCCCAGATTTGACGGCACGGTCGCGCGGCCCTCTGCCCGAGCCTGATCGATCTCATGCACCCGTTGCTGCAACGCTGTGTTGTCAGGATCAACGGTTACCGCAAATCGTGCGTTTGACTGGGTGTATTCGTGACCCGAGCAGACCGACGTCTCGTCGGGCAAAGCCGCGAGTTTCGAAAGCGAGGTCCACATTTGCGCTGCGTCTCCTTCGAACAAGCGCCCGCATCCCAGCGCCATCAGGCTGTCGGCCGTGAACACCACCGCGCTTTTGGGCATGTAATATGCCACATGTCCCACCGTATGCCCCGAGACATCCAGAGCCTCGACGGGTTCGCCCCCAATCTCGAACCGGTCACCGTCAGCCACCTGTTTGTCGAGGGGAGGAAGCCGGTGAGCGTCGGCCGCCGCACCAATCACCTGTGCTGGGTGCTGCTCGAGGATGCCCGGCAAGCCGTCGACGTGATCCCAGTGGTGATGGGTCAGAAGGACATGGCTCAGGCGCCAGCCGCGTGCGGTCAATTCGGCCAGAATGGGTCCGGCCTCCGGGGCGTCGACCAGGGCTGTCTGTCCGCTTGCATGGTCATGTGCCAGAAAAGCATAGTTGTCGCTGAGACAGGGGATGGTGACGATCTCAAGAGGCATGGCCTTTTGCCCTTTCGTTGCTAGACTGCGCTCAGCTAAGCCGATCGACCGGGTATCTGCAATGCATCTTGATGTGCAGGATCTTAGGAACTTCTATTACCGCAGCACGCTGGGGCGTGCGGCGCAGGCTGCCATTCGTGGCCGGCTGATCGAGCTGTGGCCCGAGGCCAAGGGCCAGACGGTGGCCGGATTCGGATTTGCGGTGCCTCTGTTACGCCCTTATCTTGCGGACGCGCGGCGTGTCATCGGCCTGATGCCCGGACCGCAAGGGGTGATGCCCTGGCCCGCTGGTATGCAGAACGTATCGGTGCTGACCGAGGAAACCCGGTGGCCGATCGAAACCGGTCATGTAGACAAGCTGGTGGTCATGCACGGGCTCGAGACCTCGGAACGACCCAGTCAACTGCTTGAAGAGTGCTGGCGTGTTCTGGGGCCGGGTGGCCGGGCGGTGTTTGTCGTTCCCAATCGGGCCGGGCTTTGGTCCCGAACCGACCGTACGCCCTTCGGCTACGGACATCCGTATTCGGCAACCCAGTTGGAGAACCAGCTGCGCGCACATCATTTCGTGCCCGAGATGCACTGCTCCGCCCTTTACCTGCCGCCCTCGTTCCGGCGGTTCTGGCTGCGCTCGGGTGGGCTGATCGAAAAGACAGGGCAACGGATCCCGACCATCATGGCCGGTGGTGTTCTGATGGTCGAAGCCAGCAAGCTTGTGCGGCCACCAAGCGGCAGCGTGACCAAGGATGCCGAAAAACGCCCCATCAAAGCGCTGGACGGATTGCTGAAGCCGGCGTGAACCGGCGCGCATCCACAAGCGCGGGATTCCCGGAAACATGAGGGAAAAAGGCCACAGGAATCGCAAAAACAGGCAACTTGGTAACATTTTTCACGCCGGCGAATGGGTTCAAACCGTCGCAGTTTCCGTAACCGATTGAAAAGAAAGATTTTGTGGATAAAGCTGAGCCCGGCATAACATATTGCTAGGTGGCTTAGGCTCTGCTACATCCCCGGTGATTTTGATCCCCGCCCTTTCAGGACGGGGTTTCCTCACGCCCCCGGTTCAGCTGCCGCACGCGAAATCGGGGCCCAAAATATCGGAAGGGTGGACGTGTCCGAACCAGCTTCGATTTCGACGGGCATAGCCAAACGCTATGCAACGGCGATCTTCGAGATCGCAAAAGAGAACAAGGACCTTGCAGGTCTGGAAACCGGCATCAATGACCTTTCGGCTGCATTGAGTGAAAGCGCGGACCTGCGCGAGGTGATCTCTTCGCCGCTGATCTCCCGGGCCGACCAGCAGGCGGCCATCACCGCCGTGGCCGACAAGATGGGCCTGCACCCGATCATGCGCAACACGCTGGCTCTGATGGCGCAGAAGCGCCGTCTGTTCGTGCTGCCGCAGCTGATCAAGGTTCTGCGCGAAATGCTGGCCGACGAGCGCGGCGAAGTGACTGCCGAAGTTGCCTCGGCCAAGGCGCTGACCAAGACCCAGCTGGAAAAACTGTCCAAGACACTGTCCGAGCGCGTGGGCAAGGACGTGACCATCAATGCGACCGTCGATGAAAGCCTCATCGGTGGTCTTGTCGTCAAAGTGGGCTCGCAGATGATCGACAGTTCGATCCGCTCCAAGCTCAACTCCCTACAGAATGCAATGAAAGAGGTCGGATAAATGGGTATCCAAGCCGCAGAGATTTCTGCAATCCTGAAAGACCAGATCAAGAATTTTGGTCAAGAAGCAGAGGTGGCCGAAATCGGCCGCGTGCTGAGCGTCGGTGACGGTATTGCCCGTGTTTACGGCCTGGACAATGTGCAGGCGGGTGAGATGGTCGAGTTCCCCGGCGGCATCATGGGCATGGCGCTGAACCTCGAAGCCGACAACGTCGGTGTCGTGATCTTCGGCTCGGACCGTGACATCAAGGAAGGTGACACCGTCAAGCGCACCAACTCGATCGTGGACGTTCCGGTTGGTGACGAACTGTTGGGCCGCGTTGTTGACGGTCTGGGCAACCCGCTGGACGGCAAAGGCCCGATCAATGCCAAGCAGCGCGGCGTCGCAGACGTCAAGGCGCCGGGCATCATCCCGCGTAAGTCGGTGCATGAGCCGATGGCGACCGGCCTGAAGTCGGTTGACGCGATGATCCCGATCGGCCGTGGCCAGCGTGAGCTGATCATCGGCGACCGTCAGACCGGCAAGACCGCTGTGGCTCTGGACACCATCCTGAACCAGAAGGTCTACAACGAAGCCGCTGGCGACGATGAATCGAAGAAGCTGTACTGCGTCTACGTGGCCATCGGCCAGAAGCGTTCGACCGTTGCTCAGCTGGTGAAGAAACTGGAAGAATCCGGCGCCATCGAATACTCGATCGTCGTGGCCGCAACCGCGTCCGACCCGGCGCCGATGCAGTTCCTGGCACCTTATGCCGCAACCGCGATGGCTGAATACTTCCGTGACAACGGCCGCCACGCTCTGATCATCTATGATGACCTGTCCAAGCAGGCCGTCGCCTATCGTCAGATGTCGCTGCTGCTGCGCCGTCCGCCGGGCCGCGAAGCCTATCCGGGTGACGTTTTCTACCTGCACTCGCGCCTGCTGGAGCGTTCGGCCAAGCTGAACGAAGACTTCGGCGCCGGTTCGCTGACCGCTCTGCCGGTCATTGAAACCCAGGGCGGCGACGTGTCGGCCTTTATTCCGACCAACGTGATCTCGATCACCGACGGCCAGATCTTCCTGGAAACCGAGCTGTTCTATCAGGGCATCCGCCCCGCCGTGAACACCGGTCTGTCGGTTTCGCGCGTGGGTTCGTCGGCTCAGACCAACGCGATGAAGTCGGTTGCTGGTCCGGTGAAACTGGAACTGGCCCAGTACCGCGAAATGGCTGCATTTGCGCAGTTCGGTTCGGACCTCGACGCCGCAACCCAGCAGTTGCTGAACCGCGGTGCGCGTCTGACCGAGCTGATGAAGCAGCCGCAGTACTCGCCGCTGACCAATGCGGAAATCGTCTGCGTGATCTTCGCCGGCACCAACGGCTATCTCGACAAGATCGACGTTTCGGACGTTGGCCGCTACGAAGCTGGTCTGCTGGCGCATCTGCGCGGCAAGCATGCCGATCTGCTGCAGTGGATCACCGACGAAGATCCCAAGATCAAGGGCGAGGCTGCCGACAAGATCAAGGCTGCGCTGGACGAATACGCCGCAACCTTCGCTTAAGGAGACGCGGCGATGCCAAGTCTAAAGGACCTTAAAAACAGGATCGAGTCGGTCAAATCGACCCGCAAGATCACCAAGGCCATGCAGATGGTCGCGGCTGCAAAACTGCGCCGCGCCCAAGAATCTGCCGAAGCCTCGCGCCCCTATGCCGAGCGGTTCAATGCCGTGATGGCGGGGCTGGCGGCGTCGGTCGGGGGCAGCGACAGCGCCCCCAAGCTGCTCCGTGGTTCGGGCAGTGATGATGTCCATCTGCTGGTTGTGATGACAGCTGAACGCGGCCTGTGTGGCGGCTTCAACTCGAACATCGCCAAGCTGGCCCGCCAAAAGGCGGAAGAGCTGCGCCTCAAAGGCAAGACGGTCAAGGTTCTGACCGTCGGCAAGAAAGGCCGCGACGCGCTCAAGCGTGATCTGGGCGATCTGTTCGTCGGTCATGTCGACCTGAGCGAAGTAAAACGCATTGGTTACACCAACGCGCAGGACATCGCGAAGGACATCCTGTCCCGCTTTGACGGGGGTGAGTTCGATGTTGCCACGATCTTCTACTCGAAGTTCGTCAACGTTGTGACCCAGATTCCGACGGCACAGCAGGTCATCCCCGCCTCGTTCGAAGACGAAGCGACGGGTGACGACAGCGGTGCCATCTTCGACTACGAGCCCAGCGAAGAGGCCATCCTGGCCGACCTGCTGCCCAAGGGGGTCGCGACAGCGATCTTCTCGGCTCTGCTCGAAAACGGTGCGTCTGAACAGGGTGCACGGATGTCCGCGATGGACAACGCGACACGCAATGCGGGCGAGATGATCGACAAGCTGACGATCCAGTTCAACCGCTCGCGTCAGGCCGTGATCACCAACGAGCTGATTGAAATTATTTCCGGCGCCGAAGCGCTGTAAGAAAACCGGAGACGAAACATGGCGAATGCAAAAGGCAAAGTCACACAGATCATCGGGGCCGTCGTCGACGTGCACTTCGAAGATCAGCTGCCTGAAATTCTGAACGCGCTGGAAACTTCCAACAATGGCAAGCGCCTGGTGTTGGAAGTTGCTCAGCACCTGGGTGAAAACACCGTCCGTACCATCGCGATGGACGCGACCGAAGGTCTGGTCCGCGGCGAAGCCGTGACTGACACCGGCGCACCGATCTCGGTTCCGGTTGGCAACGCCACCCTGGGCCGCATCCTGAACGTGGTCGGTGAACCGATCGACGAAAAAGGTCCGGTTGAAGCGTCTGAGGCCCGCGCGATCCACCAGCCCGCGCCGACCTTCGACGAACAATCGACCGAGTCGGAAGTTCTGGTCACCGGCATCAAGGTTGTCGACCTGCTGGCCCCCTACGCCAAAGGCGGTAAGATCGGCCTGTTCGGCGGCGCCGGCGTTGGTAAAACCGTTCTGATCATGGAACTGATCAACAACATCGCAAAAGTGCACTCGGGTTTCTCGGTGTTCGCGGGTGTTGGTGAACGGACCCGTGAAGGGAACGACCTGTACCACGAGATGATCGAATCGAACGTCATCAAGCCCGACAACCTGTCGGAAAGCCAGGTGGCCCTGGTCTACGGTCAGATGAACGAACCTCCGGGGGCGCGTGCCCGTGTTGCTCTGACCGGCCTGACCCTGGCCGAGCAGTTCCGCGACCAGTCCGGTACCGACGTTCTGTTCTTCGTCGACAACATCTTCCGCTTCACGCAGGCGGGCTCCGAGGTGTCGGCTCTGCTGGGTCGTATTCCTTCGGCGGTGGGCTACCAGCCGACGCTGGCCACCGACATGGGCGCCCTGCAGGAACGCATCACTTCGACCAAGAAGGGCTCGATCACCTCGGTGCAGGCGATCTACGTGCCTGCGGACGACCTGACCGACCCCGCGCCGGCAACCTCGTTCGCACACCTGGACGCAACAACCGTTCTGAACCGTGCGATCTCGGAAAAGGGTATCTACCCGGCCGTGGACCCGCTCGACTCAACCTCGCGCCTGCTTGACCCGGCCATCGTCGGCGAGCGTCACTACAAGGTTGCGACCGACGTTCAGCAGATTCTCCAGCGCTACAAGTCGCTGCAGGACATCATCGCCATCCTCGGCATGGACGAACTGTCGGAAGAGGACAAGTTGACCGTGGCCCGCGCCCGCAAGATCGAGCGCTTCCTGTCGCAGCCGTTCGACGTGGCCGAAGTCTTCACCGGTTCGCCGGGTGTGCAGGTTCCGCTAGAAGTCACCATCGACTCGTTCGAGCGTGTCGTGGCCGGCGAATTCGACCACCTGCCCGAAGCGGCCTTCCTGATGGTTGGTGGCATCGACGAAGTGATCGCCAAAGCCGAGAAGATGGCCGCAGCTGCTGCCTAAGGAGTATCCCCGATGGCAAACACGATGCAATTCGACCTCGTCAGCCCGGAGCGGAGCCTTGCTTCGCTTCAGGCCAGCGCGGTCCAGATTCCCGGTGCGGACGGGGACATGACGGCGATGCCCGATCATGCCCCCACCATTACCACGCTGCGTCCGGGCATCCTGAAGGTCGAAGCGCCCGAAGGGACCAGCGAATACCTGGTCACCGGCGGGTTTGCCCAGATCAACGGCGATGCTCTGTCGGTGCTGGCCGAAAAGGCCATCCCGGTTGACGAAGTGACCCGCACGCATCTGGACGAGCTGATTGCCGAGGCTCGCGCCTTGCACGAGGCGGCGAAGGAAAACGGCGAACAGACCATTGTCGACGAGGCAGCCAAGCTGCTGGCCGACATGGAAGCGCTGGGAACGCACATGAGCCTGTAACGGCTGATGCACCGTCAGAATTGGAAACGGCCCTGCTGCTGCGGGGCCGTTTTTTTGTCGTGATTTCGCCGAAAGGTCAGGATAAGTTGCGGAAATTCATAGGAATTGATGCGCAATGAAGAAATTCTTGACCCACCCCATCGGAATTGACCGAGGTGAAGAGGTTCTGTTCTCGGAATTCGCAGATGGCGGAGACATGTGGACGGGCGAGGGGCCGCGGGAACGACGCCGGCCCGTCACCTTCAGCCAACCCTTCCGCACCCCGCCCGTCGTGCAGATTGGAGTGTCCTTGTGGGATGTCGATACCTCATCGGCCTTGCGCGCCGAGCTGCTGTCCGAGAATGTTACAACCACGGGCTTTGATGCGGTGTTCCGGACGTGGTCGGACACCCGTATCGCCCGGATCCGCGTGGCATGGACCGCGATCGGGGAAGTTGCGCACGAGGACGACTGGGACATCTCCTGACCCGCCGTTCCCAGCGGGCCATCCGCAATGATTTAGGGTTCGATCATTGCCACGCGTTTCGCGTGCCGGCCGCCTTCGAATTCGGTGCTCAGAAAGGCATCGACAATATCCAGCGCCAATCCAGTGCCAACAACACGCGCGCCGATCGACAGCATGTTGGCGTCATTGTGCTGGCGGATCATGCGAGCAGAGAACGTATCCGAACAGACGCCGCAGCGGATGCCGGGAACCTTGTTTGCAGCCATCATGATACCTTGCCCCGTGCCGCACAGGACAATGCCCAATTGGCACTCGCCCGAGACGACGGCCTCGGCGGCGGCTTTGCCGTGCTTGGGGTAATCGGTGCTTTCGGGGCTGTCAGGGCCGAGATCCAGAACGTCCCAGCCTTGTGCCGCTGCAAAAGCGGCAACTTCCTTGCGCAGGTCGATGGCAGCGTGATCGCTGGAAAGAACCAGACGTTTGTTGGCGGTCATGGGAATGGCTTTCCGGTTTCTTCAGTCTGTGTGGTACAGGGATTCGTAGATCGGGATCAGGGTCTTGTCTTCGAACAGCGACGACACTGATGTGCCCTGCCAGATGTTCAGAATGGCCTGTGTGAAGATCGGGGCCGTCGGCACCGTGCGGATATTTTTGGCCTTCTTGATGTCTTCGGTCGGCATGATCGTGTCGGTCAAAACAAGCGATTTCATCACCGAGTTCGAGACGCGTTCAACGGCCGGGCCGCTCATGACGCCATGGGTGATGTACGAGTGAACCTCGCGTGCGCCGTTGTCTATCAGCACCTGCGCCGCCTTGCACAGCGTACCGGCCGTGTCGCAAATGTCGTCGACGATCAGGCAGATCTTGTCCTTCACGTCGCCGATCACGGTCATCTCGGCCACTTCCCCGGCTTTTTCACGCCGTTTGTCGACGATCGACAGAGGAGCGCTGATCCGCTTGGCCAGCTCGCGGGCACGAGCCACACCGCCGACGTCCGGCGAAACCACCATCAGGTCGTCCATCTGGTCGCGGAACTGGTCCTTCACGTCCAGCGCAAAGATCGGAGAGGCATACAGGTTGTCGACCGGCATGTCGAAGAACCCTTGGATCTGTGCCGCATGCAGGTCCATCGTCAGGATGCGTTCGATCCCGGCGCCGGTCAGCATGTTGGCCACCAGCTTGGCGCTGATCGGGGTGCGCGCCTTGGTGCGGCGATCCTGGCGGGCGTATCCGAAATAGGGGATAACCGCGGTGATCCGCGCCGCCGACGATCGGCGCAGCGCATCGGCGATGATCAGCAGCTCCATCAGGTTGTCATTGGCCGGGTTCGAGGTGGGCTGGATAATGAACATGTCCTCGCCCCGGACGTTCTCGAAAACCTCGACAAAGATCTCGCCATCGTTGAACCGTTCGACCCGCGCATCTACCAGACGCTGGTTGACGCCGCGGTGCAGGCTCATGCGGCGCGCGATGGTTTCGGCAAGCGGAAGGTTTGCGTTCCCAGCAATAAGCTTGGGTTCGTGATGTGTCGGCATCGGCTGAGGTCCCCGGGCAGCAGTGGCAATGTGACAGATTCGTGATGTTGACACCGCTTAGCATGGCCTTACGGTTCCGCAAAGGTAACTGGGTGGAGAAAGTGCACATGGCCGACATTGACTACTTTTTTGCGACACTGTCGCCCTATTCCTACCTCGCCGGACTGCGGCTGGAGGAGATCGCGGCCAAGCACGGCGCCACCATCGCCTACAAGCCGGTCGACATCATTGCGCTGTTCGGGCGCACCGGCGGCGTGCCCCCCAAGGACCGCCATCCGTCGCGCATCGAATACCGGGCGCAGGAACTGGTGCGTCAGGCCAAGAAGACGGGCCTGCCGTTCAACCTGCAACCTGCACATTGGCCGACCAACGCGGCGCCGTCCTCATACGCCATCATCGCGGCCATTCAGGATGGGTCGGGTGATGTGGGAAAACTCTGCCATTCTTTTCTGCGCGCCTGCTGGGCCGAGGACAAGGACATCGCGCAGGACGACGTGATCCGCGACTGTCTGGCCGGGGCGGGCTTTGATCCGGCGCTGGCCGACAGCGGACTGCTGGTCGGGGCCGAGACCTATGCGGCCAACCTCGAAGAGGCGGTGGACCGCGGCGTGTTCGGCGCGCCTTTCTATATCACGCAGGACGATCAGCGGTTCTGGGGGCAGGACCGGCTTGTGGATCTGGACGAGCATCTGGCCACGCTCAAAGCATGACCGTGGCCAAGGCCGTGCTGCCGCCCGTCCACGTTCGCACTCTTGGGGCGGGTGCCCGAAAGGTGCTAGCGCTGCATTGCACGATCGCGCATTCCGGTGCGTGGTCCGGTCTGGCCGTTGCCTTGGGCGATCAGGCAACGCTGATCGCACCCGACATGCTGTCGCACGGACGCAGTCCGGATTGGGACGGGCAGGGGGATTTCTTCGACCTCACCACAGCTTTGTCGCGGGCGCAGTTGAGCGAACCGATGGACGTGATCGGGCACAGTTTCGGCGCGATGGTCGCCCTGCGGCTGGCCATCGAATACCCGGACCGTGTGCGCAGCGCCGTTCTGATCGAACCGGTGTTCTTCGCGGTCGCCCACCAGGACGCACCAGCGCTTGCGACGCGGCACGCGGCCGAATCCCAGCCATACAAGGCTGCCCTTGCCGAAGGCGACGCGCCCCGGGCCGCCCGCCTGTTCAACCGCATGTGGGGCACGACCGACCGCAGCCCGCGCTGGCCGGACCTGCCGGAGCGGACCCGAAATGCGATGATCCGGGGCGTCGGCGTGGTCGGCGCGGTCGAGGGGCAGCTGTTCCGCGACACCTCCGACCTGCTGGCCCCGACGGCCATGGCACGGGCCGAAATGTCGATCCTGCTGCTGCATGGATCGGCCTCGCACCCGATCATGGCCGTGGTCAATGCCGGGCTCTGCGCCCGCTTGCCCAATGCGCGGCAGAGCGTTGTCGAGGGGGCAGGGCACATGCTGCCCATCTCGCACCCGGGCGAGACGGCAGCGCAGATCGACGCATTCTGGAGAGCTTAAAGCAGCGCGAGGAACCGGTCGATTTCTTCGGTCGGAGTCGACCAGTCGCAGACGAACCGGCAGGCCAGCATCTCGTCCTCGTCCGGGCCGTCCAGTGGGTCGCCCCACAGGTGATAGACGGCACCGGCCGTGTGCAGGCGCCTGTGCAGGCTGCGAGGAAAGCTGGCAAAGATGATGTTGGCTTGGGGTTCATGCAGGAACTGCGCACCCGCAGCCCGCAGCCCATCGGCCAGACGCGCACAGTTGGCGTTGGCCTTACGGGCCGAGCGCAGCCACAGATCATCGCGCAGATAGGCCGCCATCTGGGCCGACAGATACCTGTGCTTGGAAAACAGATGCGCCCCGCGCTTGCGGCGCAGCTCGAACTCCCAGGCCTTGCTTTCGTCGAAGAAGATCACTGCTTCGACCCCCATCAGCCCGTTCTTGGTGCCGCCAAAGCTGACTGCATCCACGCCCGTCTTCCATGTCATCTCGGCCGGGGAACAATTCAGCGCAACCAGCGCATTGGTGAACCGCGCGCCATCCATGTGGACGGGCAGACCGAACGCCTTGGCGACCCCGCACAGGGCCTGCAGCTCGGCCAGAGAATAGACCGAGCCGCGCTCGGTCACCTGTGTGATCGACACCGGACCGCGTTGGGGCCCATGCACGCCGCGTGTCTCTTCAGCGGCGATGGTGCGGCGCAGTGCATCCGGCTGCATCTTGTCGCCGCCCGGAACCAGCGTCAGCTTGGCGCCGGTGTAGAATTCGGGCGCGTTGCACTCGTCCTCATGAATATGCGCGACGGGCGAGCAGAATACGGTCTCCCACGGCTGCGACAGGGTCGCAAGAGCCAGCGAGTTTGCCGCCGTTCCGGTCGCCACCAGATAGACCGCCGCCCCGGGCGCCTCGAATATGCCCCGGATCCGGTCGCGCACTTCGTTCATCAGGTCATCGGCGCCATAGGCCATCTGATAGCCCTGATTGGCCTCGGCCAGCGCGGTCAGGACCTCGGGGTGGATGGGCCCGGAATTGTCAGAGGCGAAATGCATCAGGTTGGCTCCTCGATAATGTAGTCTTCCCACTCTTCCTCGGGCGTCTCGAATTCGGACACGGTAAGCCCTTGAACCGAAACGCCGGCGGCGTGGACGCTGTCGGGCGACCCTGACAGCAACGGGTGCCAATCGTAAAGGGGCTTGCCCTCCCACAACAGGCGGTAGGCGCAGGTCTGAGGCAACCAGTAGGCGTGTTCGTGAATGTTGTCCGGGCGCATGACGATGCATTCCGGTACGAACTGGTGGCGGATGTCATACTGGGTGCATCGGCACGTCGCGTCATCCAGCAGCCGGCAGGCGACACGGGTCAGGGCAACCTCGCCACTGTCCTCGTCTTCAAGCTTGTTCAGACAGCATTTGCCGCAGCCGTCGCACAGGGCTTCCCATTCGCGCGGGTTCATCTTCTGCAGGGGTTTGCGCTCCCAGAAACGCGGGGCCAGCCCGGCGCGGTCGATCGGATCCTTGCTCATGTCGCGGCCAGGATCTTGCGCGCGCGATCGCAGTCTTCGGTCATCTGGGCGATCAGAGCATCGAGGCCGTCAAAGGTCATCTCGGGGCGCAGGAATTCGACCAGACCCACCGAGAGGGTCGCCCCATAAAGATCGCCGGAGAAGTCGAACAGGAAGGTTTCGATATTCGGCACCTCGCCATGGAACATCGGCCGCACCCCGACCGAGGCCGCACCGTGATAGCTGCCGGCATGTGGGCCATCCAGCACGTCGACCAGAACCGCGTAGACGCCGAATTTTGGGGGGTGGATTCCTTCGATCGACATATTGGCCGTGGGAAAGCCCAATTCGCGGCCGCGCTGTTCGCCGCCGATAACCTCGCCTTCGATCCGGTGCCAGTGGCCCAGCATGGCCGCCGCGTCCCGCGGGCGGCCGTCGCTCAGGGCTTGCCGGATCGCGGTGGACGAGACCACGTGATCGGACTGCTGCATCAATGGGGCGATGGTGACACCGAACCCCATCTGCTGGCCGAACTGAACCATGTCCTGCGCCGTGCCGCTGCGGCCTTTGCCGAAACAGAAATCGGCCCCGATCACCACATGGGCCAGACCCAAACCTTCGCAAATCACGTTGTGGGCGAATTCCTCGGGCGTCAGCCCGGCAAGCGCGGCGTTGAACGGCAGTTCGTACAGCTTCTGCACGCCCAGCTTCTCTAGCCGGTGCGCACGCGCATTGCCGCGCATCAGACGAAAGGGCGGGGCATCGGGGGCGAAATACTCGCGCGGGTGCGGCTCGAACGTTAGAACGCCCAAGGGTGCCTCGGGGCATGCCTGCCGGGCCAGATCGATCACCGACTGGTGGCCAATATGAACGCCGTCGAAATTCCCGATCGCAACGCTGGCGCTGCGGTCTTCTGGGTCTACAAACTGGAAATCCCGGATGATCTGCATGGGGCTTGCCTAGCGGGACTGTCCGCCGGGTTCAAGCGGCAGTTCCGGACCAGCGTCCAGCAGGGCGTCAAAACCTGCCGTCAGTCGAATTTCCGTGACGGAGCCAGAACCATCGCCTCGCCAACCAGAACCTTCTTGCCGTCTACTGCGCAATGGCAATCCAGCTTGACCCGGCGCTTGGCGAAGTCGATGTCGATCACCTTGACCTCGGCATAGACCATGTCGCCGGGGCGGACCGGCGCAAGGAATTTGAGCGACTGACCCATGTAGACGGTCCCATGGCCCGGAAGCTGTTCACCGATCACGGCCGAGATCAGACCGGCGGTCAGCATCCCGTGGGCGATGCGCCCTTCGAAGATCGTATCGCGGGCATAGTCGTCATCCAGATGCACCGGATTTCGGTCGGTTGAAACCTGGGCAAACATCTCGATGTCTTCGTCCGTCACCACTTTCCGCAGGTAGCGGGTCATGCCCATTTCGATGTCTTCGATACAGATCGTTCCGCGTGGAAGATTGTCCAACATGTTGCCCTCACTATGCATCGGTCCGGCAACAAAAAATCACCAACGACCCAAGGTTGGCAACTTTATTACTTCGCAACTGCAGAAAATCAAGCGTTTTCTGCTTAGCGTAGGCGGCCGATCGTATAGGTTGGGTTGATGTTTTCCTTGGAAATATAATCGCTTAAAGCATCCGGATCCGGCTGGTGCGACGTTTTTGTTTCCGATGCGGCCAGACCACCGCTGATGAACAGGGAATCGATTCCCTCTCCCATGCCGCCGGCGATGTCGGTATGCGGACCGTCGCCGATGGCGAGAATCTCGTCATCCGGAACGTCCGTTCCCAGCGCATGCAGGCGACGCCGGGCCAGATCATAGATGGGCGGGTGTGGTTTGCCGAAATACAGGCTCTCGCCGCCCATTTCGGTATAAAGCTTGGCCAGCGCACCGGCGCACCATTCCCGCACTTCGCCCCGATCGACAACGATATCAGGATTGGCGCACAGCAGCTTCAGGCCTTTCTGCTTGGCATACAGGAAGTCCGGGCGGTTCACGGCCGGGTCGGCCATCGGGTCGAACGGGCCACAGCAGACGATCCCCTCGGCCTGGTCCAGCGGCACGCGTTCGATGTGGATCGGATGTTCCAGGATTTTCAGCGGCTCGAAGAAGCCGGCGTCGCGCTCCCACTCACCCATGAAATAGACTTTCTCGCCCACGGCCCCGCGGAACATGGCGGACCGGGCCGAGTCACCACTGGTCGCGATGGTGTCGTAGCAGTCCGCGGGGACGTTGAACTGTTTTAACTGCTCGGCAACCCCGGCACGCGGCTTCGGAGAGTTCGTCACCAACACCACTTTGCCGCCCCGGTCGCGATAGGCCTTCAACGCGGCAACAGCTTCGGGGTAGGCGGTGATGCCGTTGTGGACGCAGCCCCAAAGATCCACGAACAGCGCCTTGTAACGGTCGGAAATCTGGTCAAGCGCGGAGATGATCTGGGTCATGCGGGCCTCGGGCTGTTGAAACGGCGTTGCGCCACCTATGGCAAAGCTGGCCCCGCTTGACCAGAGGTAGCCGGGTGCTGGCCGTCATTCCTCGTCGCTCAACTTTTCGACATCCGGGGCCTGTTGCACGGTTTCGGTGCCAAGAATGACCTGCGCGCCGATGCGGGTCTGGTACCGGATGACGGCGAGATAGCCGGGGCCAAGTTCATCCTGCAGAACGTCCACCAGTGACGTTTCCCGTAGGCTCTCGGGCAACAGCCCGGCAACGGACGAGACCTTGAATTGCGCCTCGGGCGGCAGATCTACGATCACCCAGACCTCGGCCCGTTTGCGCTTGGCATTCACGTCGATGCGGATGATCTCGACCGATACCGGGTCCGCCCAGTCGCGGATCGCTTGCGCAACCTCGGCCTCGGTACGGGTTTCCAGGTAACGGTTGTAGGTCGATTTTCCCAACTGGACCACGACGAGGGCCAGGAACGCCATGGTTATGACCACACCGGCAGTAAAGTTGAGCTTGCGCCGGCCCTTGCCGAATGCAACCGACCTTGCGGCATAGACGATATAGACCGCGCAGGCCGACAGAACGATCGCGCCAAGGTTGGTCGCGAACAAAAGACCCGCCTCGTAGGCGTCGGCGGGTTCCCCGAAATACAGCAGGATCCCGGACGCGGATAATGGCGGAACCAAAGACACGCCGATGGCGGCGCCGGGCAGCAGGCTCAGTTCGGCCTTGTTGATCTGAACGTATGCGCCGGCCACGCCGGCCGCGAGCGCCACGATCAGATCTTCGGTGCCCGGGTCGGTGCGGGCCAAGACCTGATCGGGGATCAGGATGCCGCGCGGGACATCGGCAAGATAAACCAGGATCCAGGCCATCAGAACGCACAGTACCGCCGCAATGCAGACCGTCAGGGTCAGAACGAAAGCGCGTTTCAGCCAGCCCATGACCATCGCAGCCGCAATGCCCAGAATTGGTGTCATCAGCGGCGCGACCAGCATCGCGGCAATGACCACGGCGCCAGAGTTCCGCAGCAGTCCCATGGTTGCGATGATCACCGAAAGGGTCAGCAGCATGGCAAAGCGCCGCCAATAGGCAAGCCTGTCGCCGCCTTCGAACAGCAGAATGCTGCGTGTCGTGCTGTATTTCCGTGTGACCACCGTGTCTCGATCCACCCTGTCCCTTCGTCCAGCCTAGCAACGATTTGCCATCCGGCAAACCTTTCGACGCGCAAACAAAAAAGGCGCCCGGTGGGGGCGCCTTTCGCTGAACTGTGAACGGGATCAGACCTTGAGGTTCGGAATGATCTGCTTCTTGCGGCTCATGATGCCTGGCAGAACAACCGTGTCGCCGGACACGGAAGCGCCAAAGCTTTTTTCGGCAACCGATTTGACCAGGTCGTTCGGCACCAACAGGGTGGCCTCTTCGTTCAGGATGTCGACGACGAACAGCAGCACCTGGTCCACACCGTCTTCCTGGGCCACCTCGACCATCGACTGGGCCAGGCTGTCCTTGCGGTCAAGCACCACGCCCGGTGCGGTAGTTTCCAGAACGGACACGCGGAACTTGGTGCCGTCGACCTCGTATTCCTTGCTGTCCATGCGGATCAGTTCGGCGTCCGAGAAAGACGATACGTCCGATTTCGCGGCGAACATGTCGGCAGCATAGGCCGAAACATCCAGACCCAACTCGGCGGCCAGCTTCTCGGCCACTTCGCGGTCATGCGCGGTGGTCGTGGGCGAGCGGAACTCCAGCGTGTCCGAGAGGATGCAGGTCAGGGCCGCGCCCTTGACGGCCTCGGGCATCTTGGCGGCGTCGTCGCCCATCAGGTCGATCATGATGGTCGCCGTGCAGGCAAGCGGGCGAACGGTAATGTCGATCGGGCCTTTGGTTTCCAGCCCACCGACCAGCTTGTGGTGGTCGATGATGGCGCGGATGTCGGCATTGTTGACATTGGCAGGCAGCTCGGCCGGGTTGTTTGTGTCAACGATGACGACGGGCGCATCGGTTTCGACATCCTCGATGATGCGCGGCTTGGGCAGGTCCCAGCGCTGCAACATGAAGGCGGCTTCGGTGTTGGGTTCGCCCAACAGAACGGCCTCGGCCTTTTCGCCTTTGACTTCGTTCAGATACCAGGCCCACAGGATCGGCGATCCGGTCGAGTCGGTGTCGGGAGATTTGTGGCCAAATACTTGGGTGGTCATGTCTGTTTCCTGCACATAAGGAGTTTGCGCGCCTTATAGGGTGGTCCATTGGCGTTGTCACCCGGCAGAAACACGGCTGCGACGGTTGGTCTGACAGAAGCGCTGACCGCTCAGAATTGTGCGCGGCTCAGTTGATATCCGGCGCGTTCCAGCTGTTGCAAGAGTCCGTGGTCTCCACCCAGATGGCCGGCACCAACCGCGATCACCGCCGTCTGGTTTTCGATGGTCAGGATCGTTTCCATCCAGTTGTCATTGCGTTGAACCAGAAGCTGGTCCTCGAATGCGGCCCATTCCTGTGCAAACACATCAGGCGCCAGGCCCGAAGCCTCGCGCCCATATATCTTTGCGAATTGCAGGATTTCTGCGTGCTTCTCCTCGAAATATGCGCTGGCCATCGTCACCATGTGGTCATCGCCGGCGTCAAAGGCATCGACCATGCGCACCAAAGACTGCACCTGCTCTTCAAGCGTGTGGCTGTCGAAGATCGCGATCAGGTCGTCGATCTGTTCCAGAGAGTATTGCGGTTTGCCTTCAGCTTCGGCCAGTTCGGTCAGGCGCGCATCCATTCCCCGGTCTGCATCTGGCACCTGGAGCATGCAGGGTGGCATACCCAGCATCATCGACAGGAACCAAGGGCGCAGTTTCGCGGCCATCCAACCGGGAATGCCGCGTGCCGAAAGCGCCTTGGAAATCACGGCCCAGTCCTCTTCGCTCATCAGATCGATCAGAGTTGGTCCCGAGTTGATCAGAACCGGGCTGAAATCCTTGGCCAGGTCTTGTTCGAAAGCGGACATGTCGGATTGGGTGATCTCGAAGTAAAACGCGTCGGCTTCGCTCAATGTCGGCGCCAACCGGTCGACCACCGGGCCCATTCGCGGATCGTTGACGTGCAATGTGCCAATCAGATGCAAAACAGTGTTGTCCTTCTGTGCAATCCAGTGATTGCCTTCGGGATATGCCATCTGACTGGTGGCCGCGTTCAACTCGGCCCGGGCCTCAGGCGTCATGTCTTGCCGCAAATCGCGCCCGTCACAGGCGGCATTGGCCACAATTGGATGCAGAGCAGCAAGCAGGGCAAAAAGAAACACGCGCATCGAGACCATTCCGATTGTGGCTGAAAGAACTTGGGAACAGATAGCCACGCCCGCCTACCGCGCGCAAGCCGTGTATCCGTATGGCGTTTCTCGGAAAAAACCATAGCATGGCGTCATGAACCGCGAACAGGATCTCTATCCTCCGATCAAGGCGCTATTGCAGCGGCAAGGGTACTCCGTGAAAGGAGAGGTGGGCGCCGCCGACATCGTGGCCGTCAAGCCCGGTTGTGATCCAGTGATCGTTGAATTGAAGCTGAGATTTTCGCTGGCCTTGTTCCATCAGGCCGTGACCCGGTTGAAGGTATCGGATCAGGTCTATGTGGCCGTCTGCAAGCCCACCGGCCGGTCGGCGCGCCGGGCGTTGCGGGACAACCTGTCCCTGTGTCGTCGGTTGGGGCTGGGTTTGATCACCGTTCGTGCGGATGGGCGGGTCGAAGTCCATTGTGACCCTGGACCCTATGCGCCGCGAAAGAACAAGGCCAAAGCTGCGCGACTGTTGCGCGAGTTCGAGCGGTTGGAAGGGGATCCGAACTCGGGTGGGGCAACCCGGCACGGAATCGTAACTGCCTATCGGCAGGATGCCCTGAAATGTGCCGCGCATCTGGCCGAACACGGGGCGACCAAAGGTGCTGAGGTCGCCAGTGCCACCGGCGTTGCGGCCGCGACGCGCCTCATGCGCGAAAACCATTATGGCTGGTTCGAAAAGGTGGCAAAGGGCGTCTATGAACTGTCGCCTTCCGGGTCCGAAGGTCTGAAGCATTGGGCTTACAGCTGGGAAGACCCGACCTGACCAGGCCGGCCTCAGGCTGCGCGCGAAAAAAATTCATCACCGATTGTTGACTCGCCGGAAATCACCCCCTAGCTATGCGTGCGTTAGCACTCGACCAAGCTGAGTGCTAACGCCCCGCAAGACCGCGGGGGGAGGAAAACAACCTTTGAGCCCAAGGAGCTGCAAAGATGGCATTGAAACCGCTTCATGACCGCGTGCTGGTTCGCCGTACCGAAAGCGAAGAGAAAACCGCAGGCGGCCTGATCATTCCCGACAGCGCAAAAGAAAAGCCCAGCGAAGGCGAAGTCGTTGCAACCGGCGAAGGCGCGCGGAAAGACAGCGGCGAACTGATCGCGATGGCTGTGAAGCCCGGCGACAAGATCCTGTTCGGCAAATGGTCCGGCACCGAGGTCCACGTCGACGGCGAAGAGCTGCTGATGATGAAAGAAAGCGACATCATGGGGATCATCGAGTGACGCGCACGCGCTTGCTCTGATCGTCATTTCAAACACATTTCTCGAGGAGAAAAAGACATGTCTGCAAAGGACGTCAAGTTCGACACCGATGCCCGCAACCGCATGCTGAAGGGTGTGAACATCCTGGCGGATGCTGTGAAGGTGACCCTCGGCCCCAAAGGCCGCAACGTGGTTCTGGACAAATCCTTCGGCGCGCCGCGCATCACCAAAGACGGTGTTTCGGTCGCCAAGGAAATCGAACTGGAAGACAAGTTCGAGAACATGGGCGCGCAAATGGTGAAAGAAGTCGCCAGCCGCACCAATGACGAAGCCGGTGACGGCACCACCACCGCGACCGTTCTGGCTCAGGCCATCGTCAAGGAAGGCCTCAAGCAGGTTGCTGCCGGCCTGAACCCGATGGACCTGAAGCGCGGCATCGACATGGCAACCGCCAAAGTCGTCGAAGAAATCAAGAACGCTGCCCGCGAAGTCAAAGACAGCGACGAAGTCGCGCAGGTTGGTACCATCTCGGCTAACGGCGAAGCTGAAATCGGCCGCCAGATCGCAGACGCGATGCAGAAGGTTGGCAACGAAGGCGTCATCACCGTCGAAGAGAACAAAGGTCTGGAAACCGAGACCGACGTCGTCGAAGGTATGCAGTTCGACCGTGGCTACCTGTCGCCCTACTTCGTCACCAACGCTGACAAGATGGTCGCCGAGCTGGAAGACTGCATGATCCTGCTGCACGAGAAAAAACTCTCGTCGCTGCAGCCGATGGTTCCGCTGCTCGAGCAGGTGATCCAGTCGCAGAAACCGCTGCTGATCATCGCCGAGGACGTTGAAGGCGAAGCGCTGGCAACTCTGGTTGTCAACAAGCTGCGCGGTGGTCTGAAGATCGCTGCCGTCAAGGCTCCGGGCTTCGGCGATCGCCGCAAGGCAATGCTGCAGGACATCGCAATCCTGACCGGCGGTCAGGTCATCAGCGAAGACCTGGGCATGAAGCTGGAAAACGTCACCATGGACATGCTTGGCACCGCCAAGAAAGTGTCGATCACCAAGGACGAAACCACCATCGTCGACGGTGCTGGCGAGAAGGCCGAGATCGAAGCACGCGTTGCCCAGATCCGCACCCAGATCGAAGAAACGACCAGCGACTACGACCGTGAGAAGCTGCAAGAGCGCGTTGCCAAACTGGCAGGCGGTGTTGCCGTTATCCGCGTCGGTGGCATGACCGAAGTTGAAGTGAAAGAGCGCAAGGACCGTGTGGACGACGCTCTGAACGCAACGCGCGCCGCCGTTCAGGAAGGTGTCGTCGTGGGTGGCGGTGTTGCCCTGGTTCAGGCCGGCAAGGCTCTGGCCGATCTGAAAGGTGTCAACGCCGATCAGGACGCCGGTATCAACATCGTTCGCAAGGCCATCGAAGCGCCGCTGCGTCAGATTGCTGAAAACGCAGGTGTCGACGGTGCCGTCGTTGCCGGCAAGGTTCGCGAGTCCTCGGACACCGCCTTCGGCTTCAACGCTCAGACCGAAGAATATGGGGACATGTTCAAGTTCGGCGTGATTGACCCGGCCAAAGTGGTGCGTACCGCTCTGGAAGACGCAGCCTCGGTTGCAGGTCTGCTGATCACCACCGAAGCGATGGTTGCCGACAAGCCCGCCAAAGAAGGTGCAGGCGCCGGTGCTGGCATGCCCGACATGGGCGGCATGGGCGGCATGATGTAAGACGACCGGGTTCGCGCCAGCGAATTCAGACAACCCGCAAGGGAAAGTCTTACCGAAAATTTCAGCGGGGTCGCCTTCGGGCGGCCCCGTTTTGGTTTATATCAGTAATCCGCGGGGTTTCGGCCGGCGCTGCTTGCAATTCTGGGGATCGCCGCAGCCGGTCACGCGGAAGCGCAGGAAAGCGGGTGTCCATTGTGTGCAGACACGATATTGGAGGGGTATGCAGCTGTTTCTTCTGACCGCCCTGACAATGTGTGCCTTTGCGGCCAATTCCATCCTGAACCGGTTGGCCATGGAGAGCGGAGCCAGCGACCCGGCGAGTTTTGCCGTTGTTCGTGTGCTCTGTGGTGCGCTCGTTCTTTGCGTTTTGGTCGTGTCGCGGGGTGGCACCCTGCGGGTGTTCGACAGGCGCCGAGTGATCGGAGCAGGCTCCTTGTCGCTTTACATGGTCGGGTTCTCGATGGCCTATCTGTCACTTGATGCGGGATTGGGCGCCTTGATCCTGTTTGCGGTGGTCCAGATCTCGATGGTTCTGGCCGGCACCCTGACGGGGGCGATCCCGACTTTTCGACAGGTGGCGGGGGCAGCAATTGCAATGGCCGGATTGGCCTGGGTTCTGTGGCCAGGCGCTGAGGCACGAGTTGACCCGACAGGGGCAGCCTTGATGGCCGCCGCAGGGGTCGGGTGGGCTGCGTATTCGATTGCTGGTCGGTCCGAGCCCGATGCGCTGGCGGGAACGGCCTCGAACTTTGTGGTGGCCCTGCCGGTGACCGCTGGCATTTTGATCGCCGGCGCTCCGGCGTGGAACTTGACCTGGGCGGGTTTGGGGCTGGCGGCCGTATCTGGCGGCGTAACCTCGGGGTTGGGGTACGCCCTGTGGTATCGCCTGCTGCCCCAGTTGGCGCCTGCGGTTGCAGCCGTAGTGCAGCTGAGCGTCCCGGTGATTGCGATCATTGCAGGTGTGGCGCTGCTCGGCGAGCAACTGAGCCTGCGGCTGATGGCAGGGGCAGGGTTGGTTGTGGGCGGTATTGCATTGGCAGTTATGCGCGTGAGGCGGCGCTAGGTCTTTCCTCTCTGAAGAATAGCGATTATCTGGCAGCCATGCGGATCCTGTTTTTCATATTGCTTTTCCTGATGCCGATCGCCGCGCAGGCAAAATGCGTTGTCCTGCTGCATGGGCTTGCCCGGACCGAAGCATCGTTTTCGGTCATGGAGCAGTTGTTCAAGGTGCACGGGTACACCGTTTTGCGGCCGGGTTATCGCTCGACGGATCTTCCGATTCCGGAACTGGCCGACCGGACCATACCCGAGGCGTTTGCGGCGTGCGGAGATGACACCGTCAACGTTGTCGCGCATTCGATGGGGGGTATCCTGTTGCGCTACTGGCTGCAGGATCACCATCCGCAGAATCTGGGCCGCGTCGTCATGCTTGGCCCGCCCAACCAAGGCAGCCAATTGGTCGATGAACTGGGCGATTGGGAAGTGTTCGGTCTGTTGAACGGCCCCGCCGGCCTGCAGCTGGGTACGGGTCCCGAAGGTATTCCGCGTCGCCTGCCACCGGTCGACTTCGAGCTGGGGGTAATTGCAGGCGAGAACTCCTTGAATCCGGTCTTTTCGTCGCTGGTTGATGGACCGGATGACGGCAAGGTCGCTGTCGAAGAAACCAAAGTCCAGGGCATGACCGACCACATCGTGCTGCCGGTGACGCATACGTTCATGATGAACAACCCGCAGGTCATGGCGCAGGCTTTGCACTTCATCGAGTTCGGTGAGTTCGATCCCAACATAACCTGGCTGGACGGTGTGATGGACATCATTGATGAGATCTGCATCGGAGAGGACTGCGCCGAACCCGCCTCGGAACCCACGCGATGACCGCATTGGAGCTGACCTTTTCCGGGGCGCAGGTTCTGCACCCTGATCGCGGACTTGTCGGTAACGATCTCTCAATCGCGGACGGCTTGATCCAGGAGGGCAGCGGTGCGCCGGTCGTTGATCTGAGCGGCTATCTGATCCTGCCGGGCATCATCGACCTGCACGGGGACGGGTTCGAGCGTCACATCGCCCCGCGCCGGGGGGCCATGAAGCAGATGGACGAGGGCATCCGCGCCGCCGAGGCCGAACTGGCAGCCAATGGCATCACCACCGCCGTGCTGGCGCAGTTCTACAGCTGGGAGGGCGGCGTACGCGGCCCAGAGTTCGCCGCCGACGTGTTCCGCGCGATCGCGGCGGTGAAGGGCAGCGTGGTTACCGACCTGATCCCGCAGTTGCGGTTCGAAACCCACCTGCTGGATGACTATGCCGACCTGCCGGGGCGCATCGCCGACTGGCAGGTGCCCTATGTCGTGTTCAACGATCATCTGCCCCATGACCGTCTGGCGCAGGGGCGTACCCCGCCGCGTTTGACCGGGCAGGCGCTCAAGGCTGGTCGCAGCCCCGAGGCGCATCTGAAGATGCTGCAGGCGATGCATGCCCGGACCTCCGAGGTACCCGCCGCGCTTGATGCGCTGTGCGCGGCGCTGGCCCAACAAGGCGTGCGTCTGGGCAGCCATGACGACGCGACGGCAGAGGCCCGTTCCCAATGGCGCAAACGCGGCGTGCATATCGCCGAATTTCCCGAAACGCTCGAAGCGGCCGAGGCTGCCAAGGCTGCGGGCGATCACGTCATTCTGGGCTCGCCCAACGTGGTGCGGGGCGGATCGCACAAGGGCAACGTCAGCGCGCTGGACCTGATCGCCATGGGGCTGTGCGATGCGCTGGCGTCGGATTACCACTATCCCAGCCCACGCAGGGCGGCGTTGATGCTGATGAAATCGGGGTTGCTGGATCTGGCGGGCGCGTGGGCGCTGGTGTCGTCGGGGCCCGCGCGGGTGCTTGGCCTTGAGGACCGCGGGTCGCTGCACCCCGGCAAACGCGCCGATCTGGTCATTCTGGACGCTGAAACGCAGCGCGTGGCGGCCACCATCGCCGGCGGCCGGGTCAGTTTCCTGTCGGGGGATGTCGCCGGGCGGTTCGTCGCCGCAGCGCGCTAGCGTTTGATCCGGTTGAAATGGCCCATCTTGCGGCCCGGCTTGACCTCGGCCTTGCCGTACAGGTGCAGGGCCACGTCGCGCTGTTGCGCAAGCTCGGGCACGCGGTCCATGTCGTCGCCGATCAGGTTCTCCATTACAACATCCGCGTGACGCTGCCCGTCGCCCAGCGGCCAGCCGGCCACGGCGCGGATATGCTGCTCGAACTGATCGACCGCACAGCCGTTCTGCGTCCAGTGACCCGAGTTGTGAACGCGCGGCGCGATCTCGTTCACGATCAGGCCCTGCGGCGTCACGAACAGTTCGACCCCCATGACGCCGACATAGTCCAGCGCATTTAGGATATTCGCGGCCAGCAGCACCGCGTCGGTCCGCAGGGCAGGGGACAGGCGCGCGGGCACCGTGGTCGTGTGCAGGATGCCGTCGCGGTGCACGTTCTCGCCAGGGTCGAAGCAGGCCACCTGGCCGTCCAGCCCGCGGGCGGCAATGATCGACACCTCGTGGCTGAAATTGACGAAGCCTTCCAGGATCGCGGGCGCGCCCTGCATGTCGGCCAGTGCGGACCGGGCGTCCTCGGGCGACTTCAGCCGCGCCTGCCCCTTGCCGTCATAGCCGAAGCGGCGGGTCTTGAGGATGGCCGGCGTGCCGATCCGTTCGATGGCGGCCTGCAGGCTGTCCAGGTCGGTCACATCGGCAAAGGGTGCGGTGTTCAGGCCCAGGCCTTGCAGGAATGTCTTTTCTGTCAGCCGGTCCTGACTGACCCGCAGCGCCTCGCGTCCCGGGCGGATGGGGCGGTGCGATTCCAGAACGTCCAGCGCCTCGGTCGGGATGTTTTCGAACTCGTAGGTGATGACATCGACCGATTGCGCAAAAGCGGCCAGCGCCTCGGCATCCTCATAAGGTGCGGTGGTTACGCGATGCGCCACCTGGCCCGCCGGCGGGTTGGCGCCCGGCTCGAAGATATGGGTCACAAAGCCCAGCCGCGCCGCGGCCATCGACAGCATCCGCCCCAGCTGGCCGCCGCCCAGAATTCCGATCACCGCGCCGGGCTGCAAGGGGTTACTCATCGCGGGGCTCCTCGGGGATCGAGTCCGACAGCGCCGCGCGCCAGGCGTCCAGCCGGTCGGCCAAGGCTGCGTCCTGCAGGGCCAGAATACCGGCGGCCATCAGGCCGGCATTGGCGCCGCCGGTCGAACCGATGGCCATGGTCGCAACCGGGAAACCCTTGGGCATCTGCACGATGGAATAGAGCGAGTCGACACCGGACAAGGCCCGCGTCTGTACCGGAACGCCGATCACCGGTACCCGCGTCTTGGACGCCATCATCCCCGGCAGATGTGCGGCACCGCCAGCGCCGGCGATGATCACCTGCAGCCCGCGCTGCACGGCGGTCTTGCCGTACTCCCACAAACGAACCGGCGTGCGGTGGGCCGAGACGATCTTGGTCTCGTAGGCCACGCCCAGTTCGTCCAGTATCTCTGCAGCGCCTTTCATGGTGGGCCAGTCCGACTGGCTACCCATGATGATTCCGACTTTGATCTCGCTCATCCGCCCTGTTCCCCGCCTGCTTTAGGAAGCGCGCACTATAGTGAAATCCGCTTGCGTGGCAATGCGGTTGACCGCGCCGGATCAGGCGATGATGTCAGGGGTCAGGCGATCCTCGATCAGCCGGATGATATCCTTCAGGCGCAGCTTCTGTTTCTTGAGCCGCTTCACCGTCAGCTGGTCGGCAGTGCCGGTCGCCTCGAGCGCCTTGATCGCCTCGTCCAGGTCGCGGTGCTGCTGGCGAAACACCTCCAGTTCGACGCGCAGAACCTCGTCGGTTTTCATCGAAATGTCGGTGGGCGCGTTCATGGGCGACTCATGTGTGGCTGGTGGTGCGTGTTACACAAGATAGTGCGTTCAAGTGAATCCGCCTAGACCTTGTGGAGACACACGTTTCATCCCATATTGTCTTGTGCGCAGCTGCCGTTACGGGGCCGCGCATCACGTCGCTTTGACAAAGAAGGACGAGAAAACGTGTCAAAACTTACTCTTGGCTCATACCCGCATCTTCTGGGGTTCGAGCAGCTGGAACGCCTTCTGGAACGGTCTGCAAAGGCCGGAAACGAAGGGTATCCGCCCTACAACATCGAACAGACGTCGGATCATTCCTACCGCATTACCTTGGCCGTAGCCGGGTTTGCCGAGGACGACCTGTCGATCACCATCGAAGATCGGCAACTGGTGATCCGGGGTCGTCAGCGCGACGACAGCGAGGGGCGCGTGTTCCTGCACCGCGGCATCGCGGCCCGTCAGTTCCAGCGCATGTTCGTGCTGGCCGACGGTGTCGAGGTCGGCGAGGCCATTATGGAAAATGGCCTTCTGCATATCGACCTGACCCGCGCCGTGCCCGAAACCGTTGTGCAGACGATCAACATAAGGAAGGGGTAAGCCATGAATACACCGTATGAAATCAACACCGAAGGCAATCGGATCGTCTATGTGAAGGCTGTGAACGTGGCCAACCTGCCGCACGAGGTGCGCACGCAGGTGGGTGATCTGGATCATCTTTATGCCGTTCACGATTCAGATGGGCAGCAACTGGCGCTTGTCGCCGATCGAAAGCTGGCCTTCGTACTGGCGCGGCAGCATGACCTGTCTCCGGTGGCCGTGCACTGACACGGCCACAGACCGATTCAACGTGACAAGCGGCGCGTGAGGCGTCAAACATGCCACCCGCGGGTTTGCATTCCCGGCACTTTCTGACTGCAGGCACGAGAGGGCGCATGAGCTGGTTCGATTTCGATTGGGTGGATGCTTTCAGCGACACGGCATTCGGCGGAAATGGCTGTGCAGTCGTGCATGGTGGCGCGCATTTGCCGGAAACGGTCTGCACGGCGTTTGTCCGCGAGACGTCTTTGGTCGAATGCACGTTTACCGGCCCATCGGATGTGGCGGATATTCGAGTGCGGTATTTCCTTGCCAGCCGCGAAATTCCCTTTGCCGGACACCCGACCATTGCGACCGTGGCAGCCATGCGCTCCCGTGGAATGATATCTGGTGACGCATTGACGCTGGAAACCGGAGCAGGGATCGTGTCGATCGAGCTGCATGGCGACCAGATCGAGATGACCCAGATCGCGCCCGAATTCGGCACGCGGGTGCCGGAAGACCTTGTTGCAGCTGCGATCGGCCTACCTGCAAGTGCGATCATTTCGCCGCCGCAGATGGTTTCGACCGGGCTGCCGTTCTGCATTACAGTTCTGCGGGATCACGCAGCCTTGCGCGCGGCACAACTGAATGTGGATGCGCTGCAACGGGTGGCGGAAACTGCCGGATATGCCGGGTCCGACATGGCCGAACCCTTTCTGGTGACCCTGCAGGGGGCCACGGCTCAAGGGGATACGTTCTCGCGTCTGTTGCTGGCGCCGCCCAGCCCGCCCGAAGATCCGTTCACCGGCTCCGCCACCGGCGCAATGGCGGCTTACCTGTGGAAATACGGGCTGATGCCGAAAGACAGCTTTATCGCCGAACAGGGCCACGACATGGGCCGTCCCGGCCAGGCGACCGTAACGCGGGTCGGGCCAACGGATGCGATGACGGGCATCAAGGTTGCCGGGCGCGGGTTCGTCCTGATGCGCGGACAGACCGACCTGCCGGACAGCCTGCAATGACCGAACCTGCGATCGCGATTCTGCCCTATGGCCACCGTCTGGGGCCGAAACTGGCCTCGGTTCCGCTGGCAGATCTGAATTGGCCGCTGGGCTGCCCCGAGCGCCTGTCAGGAAAGACCGTTGGTGACCTCGCGCCCTCCGACCACCTGATCATGTATCCCAATTCCACTGTACACCTGCGCCTGCGACGCGGCACGCGGGCTCGGATATCGCTGATGATGGGCGAGCCATCGGCCATACATGGCAAGCACGATCGGATGCTGCGCTGGACCTGGCGGCGTTTTTTCCGGGTGTTCACTTTTCACGACGTATTGCTGAACAGCCTGCCCAACGCGGTTTTCCTGCCCTACGGCGTGACCCAAGTTCCCGAGTGGCAGGATCTGAGCGTCGTCAAGACGCGGTCATGTTCGCTGATCGCGTCGGCGAAGCGCGATCTGGAGGGGCACCAGCTGAGGCACAAGCTGATCGATTGGGCCCGCGACACAGGCGCTGACATCGACATCATGGGCCGCGGCTATCAGCCGTTCGAGAACAAGTCAGACGGGTTGGCACCTTATCGTTATTCGGTCGTCATCGAAAACGTGCGCGAGAGGAACTACTTCTCGGAGAAGCTGATCGACGCCGTTCTGTGTTCGACAGTCCCGATCTATTGGGGGTGCCCCAATATCGGCGACTTCCTCGATACCGAGGGGATGATCCTGTGCGAAACCGAGTCGGACATCCAGCAGGCCGTGCAAATGCTGTCGGGGGAAGACTATGAAAAACGCCTGCCGTATCTGCGGGCGATGCAACCGCAGGCCGCCATCTATGGAGAGTTCGAACTGAGGGCCGCCGAGGCCTTGCGGGATCAGCTTTCAGCAGGCTGACTGTGCCGAACGCGCACTTTGGCTGTGCCGGAGTGGGTCAGTGCCGCGAGACACGTTCCAAGTAATCGATCGCGTCCTGCAATTCTTCCAGAATGTCATACCAGCCGTCCACGTCGTTCAGCCGGCGGAACTCGGCTTTGACCGAGTCGTGGTGCATCATGTCCTTGGCCTCTTTGAGACTGTCGCGCGCCGAGTCTGGCTCCATGTTGCCGGCAGCGGTCTTGGCCGCATCGATGACCTCAAGGATCTGACGAAGACGGGTCGTGCCGGGCGTCGGCGGAACCGGTGGCACGACAAGCCCCAAAGGGTGATCCTGGGGCGGCGGCTGCAGTGTATCCAGCGCCTTTTGAATCTTGGCTTTGATCTTGTCGCATTCCTTCACCCAATCCGCGTAGGTGCGGATCGATTTCAGAAGGTCCAGCAGCCAGTCTATGGGGATAAATGGTGTCAGGCCCCCTGCCATAGCCGGTGCAGCCATCAACGCCGGAAGTTGCAACCGGGAAAACTGGGCGATCTTGTAGTCGGCAATTACCGCTGCGCGGTTGTCTCCCGCAAACATGGCTCCGCCATCTTCGGTGCTTTTTTGAGTTGCCATATGTTCACCCTCCCAAAGGATGCAGACAAATTATGTCTGCGCAAAATATGCGAAATAGTAGCATTTTCTGGAGGAAACGTCGAACGACCGCCAATCTGCGCGGATGGAAGGGGGGTGTTCAAAGCAGTGTTCTGGAAATGAAAGACCCCCGGAGATGTCTCCGGGGGTCAGTGTTGACAGCAACTAGCTGTGGCTCAGGATCCGGCAATCAATCCCATGCTTTCCAGCTTCAGCAGAACCTGATGGGCACAGTTGTCCACGTCCACATTCTCGGTCTCGACGCGCAGTTCCGGGTTTTCCGGCACGTCGTAAGGGTCCGAAATACCAGTGAACTCTTTGATCTTGCCTTCACGCGCCAGCTTGTACAGGCCCTTGCGGTCGCGGCGCTCGCATTCCTCGATGCTGGTGGCCACGTGAACTTCGCAGAACGCGCCGAACTGCTCGATCTCCTCGCGCACGGCGCGGCGGGTGGTGGCGTAGGGCGCGATCGGGGCACAGATGGCGATGCCGCCGTTCTTGGTGATCTCGGAGGCCACATATCCGATGCGGCGGATGTTCAGGTCCCGGTGTTCCTTCGAGAAGCCCAGTTCCGAGCTGAGGTTCTTGCGGACAATGTCACCGTCCAGCAACGTGACGGGACGGCCGCCCATCTCCATCAGCTTGACCATCAGAGCGTTGGCGATGGTCGATTTGCCCGAGCCCGAGAATCCGGTGAAGAAGACGGTAAAGCCCTGCTGGCTGCGCGGCGGATAGCGGCGGCGCAGTTGCTCGACCACCTCGGGGAACGAGAACCACTCGGGGATCTCAAGCCCCTCGCGCAGACGGCGGCGCAGTTCGGTGCCCGAGATGTTCAGGATCGTGACGTTGTCGCGGTCCTCGATCTCGTCCGCGGGTTCGTACTGGGCGCGTTCCTGCACATAGACCATGTGTTTGAAATCGACCATCTCGATGCCGATCTCGTCCTGGAATTTGCGGAACAGGTCCTGGGCGTCATAGGGGCCGTAGAAATCCTCACCCTGGCTGTTCTTGCCGGGGCCGGCATGGTCGCGGCCGACGATGAAGTGGGTGCAGCCGTGGTTTTTGCGGATCAGGCCGTGCCAGACCGCTTCGCGCGGGCCGGCCATGCGCATCGCCAGGTTCAGCAGGCTCATGGTGGTGGTCGAGGCCGGGTATTTGTCCAGCACCGCCTCATAGCAGCGCACGCGGGTGAAGTGATCGACATCACCGGGCTTGGTCATGCCCACAACCGGGTGGATCAGCAGGTTGGCCTGCGCCTCACGCGCGGCGCGGAAAGTCAGTTCCTGGTGTGCGCGGTGCAGCGGGTTGCGGGTCTGGAAAGCCACGATGCGGCGCCAACCGACCTTGCGGAAATAAGCGCGCAACTCGTTCGGGGTGTCGCGGCGCGCCTTGAAATCATAATGCACCGGCGGCTGGATGCCGGTCACGGGGCCGCCCAGATAAACCTTGCCTGCCACGTTGTGCAGGTAGTTCACGGCCGGATGCGCATCATCATCGGCACCGAACACCTTCTCGGCCTCACGCGATTTGTCCGGGGTCCAGCGGTCGGTAACGGTCATGGTCGCCAGGATCACGCCTTCCTGGTCGCGCAGCGCAATGTCCTGACCCAGTTCGATCTGATCGGCGAAATCTTCGTTCACATCCAGTGTGATCGGCATCGGCCAAAGGCTTCCGTCGGCCAAGCGCATGTTTTCGACGACGCTGTCATAGTCTTCCTGACTCAGAAAGCCCTTGAGCGGGTTGAACCCGCCATTCATCAGCAATTCCAGATCACAGATCTGGCGCGGGGTCAGGTCCCAGCTGGTCAGGTCGGCGGCTTCGACTTTCAGCTTTTGGGCGGACTCATAGGAAACATACAGTTCTGGGATCGGAGCCAGGTTACTCAACATCGTCATCGCAATACTCTTGAGGCAGTGTGGTCAGTCAGTGATTCAGGTGCATTTCCGGGCCATGTGCCCCGGTCGTCAGTCGAAGTCCATATACATTCATGAAACAAAGGAGGATATGCGCGGTTTTTCCCCGGAATGGAAGGTTTTTCCGGGCCGGAACCGAAAAAGCGACGAAAATCCCACCGGATGGGGACAATATCGTCAACCGGCGGCGATCTGTTCTGGTGAGGTCAGAAGTTGGTCCAGATCCAGAGCGCGCTCGACGGGCAGGGCAGGGACGGGCTCGGTTACGCCCCGGAGCTGGAACAGACGCAGGTCAAGGCCATCGGTCTCAAACCCGGCCGCGCGCAGCACGGCTTCCGAGACCAACAGCTCGGCCCCGAGCGCTTTGGTTTCTCCTTCCAGCCGACTGGCGACGTTCACGGCGTCACCGATGATGGTCCGCGCGGCGTGGCCGGCAGCGCCGATCTCTCCCAACACAAGGTCGCCCAGGTGCAGGCCCATGCCGATGCGGATCGCGGGGCTGTTTTCCTGGGACAGCTGCTGGTTGAACTGCGCAAGCGCATGACTGATGTCGATCGCAGCTTTCAGGGCAGAACGGGCCGAGCTGGACGTGTCGGGTGTTTCGAACACGGCCAAAAGGCCATCGCCCATGTATTTGTCGACGACCCCGCCGTCTGCGGTAATGGCTGGAACAATGGCGTCAAAGAACCGGTTCAGCAGGAACACGATGTCATAGGGCAGTTGCCCCGTTGTGCGCGCGGTAAACCCGCGCATGTCCAGAAAAAGCACGGCCAGTTTTCGCTCTTGCCCCTGGCTGGCATGCGCCCGCTGGCGTCCACCATCCGGCCGGAAAACACGGAAAACCGTCAAGGGGCTAGAGGGGCGGACCTGGCAGGCAAGGCGCGTGCGCTGTGTGGCCCCCACGGCTTTCAGGCTGCGGGCTTCGACCTCGCTGGGCGGTGGAAGTGACTCGGCGCCATCCTCGACGATGACACGGCAGGTGGTGCAGCGCCCCCGGCCGCCGCACAGTGCAGTATGCGGAATACCGTTGGCTTGTGACATCTCAAGCAGCGTCATGCCTTTCTCTGAGGTCACTTCTGGCCCATCGACATATCTGACGCGCACCGAGTGTCGTCTGCGCCAAAGCTTGCCTCCGAAATGGAACGCAAGAGCTGCAGCAAGCGCGATCCAGAAGGCCATCAAGGCGTTGTCCTTGACGCTGAACAAAACCTGGAACTCTTCGGGGCCGGGCCAGTTGTAATGCTCGATATACTGTTCGCGTAGATCCGGATCCGCAAAATCCATCCAGATGCGCCGCCCTTCGGTCAGCAAACCGGCCAGGGCAAAGCTTGGGATGAAGACGGCAACTCCGATCAGATAGGGTACGGTTTGGCGCCACCACGAAGTCAGTCGCAGCCAGATATGCAGTCCGATGCACCCGTGTATCCAGACGATCAGCATCAGCAGACTTTGCATCCAGATGGCCGAATTTGGCCACATCAGAATGATGATGTAGCCCATCTCGTCATTCACGTCGAAAACCTGATGCGCATAGCGTGTCTGGACGATGTGCGAGATCAGTTGCAGCGGAATGAGAAGGCCAAGAACGATCTGCAGGGCCGTATGAAAAGGCATTCGCAGGGTTCGGCGCTGGGCGATCGACACCAATGCCAGACCCGCATGTACGATCAGGGCAAGATACAGGACAGCGCTGCCAATCGAATGGCGCGTGACCGTTTTCCGAGAGTCCTGCATGTCATGCAGGTAGTCGGTGTGAAACAGCCCCAGCCCGATATTGATGAAGTGGAAGAAAGCAAAGGCAAACAGCACAAGACCACTGATGATCCTGAGACGGGTCGCCCAACTGCCCTGCCAAAGGGGGGTGTTCAAAAGATCACCTGAAATCTGCCGCGCTCGGGCAAGTCTGCGTTGCCGCGCTGTGTGGGTCAAGGTGCCAGAGGAGGGCGGTACGCAGCGCCGAAGACGCTGCGCGTCGCGGTCATTCCTGTTCGGCAAGGAACCGTTCGGCATCCAGCGCAGCCATGCAGCCCATTCCGGCCGAGGTGACCGCCTGCCGGTACACATGGTCGGTCAAGTCGCCGGCCGCGAACACGCCGGGGATCGAGGTCTGCGTGGTGCCGGGTTTGGTTTTGACATAGCCGCCCATATGGGTTTCCAGCACGTCCTTGACCAGTTCGTTGGCAGGTGCGTGGCCGATGGCGACGAACACGCCCTTGCAGGGGATCTCGGTGATTTCGCCCGTCTTGACGTTCTTCACCCGCACGCCTTCGACGCCCAGCGGGTTATCTGTGCCAATCACTTCCGCCAGCTGGTGGAACCACAGCGGCTCGATCTTGTCGTTCTTGAACAGGCGCTCCTGCAGGATCTTCTCTGCCCGCAGCTCGTCCCGGCGGTGGATCAGTGTGACCTTGCTGGCGAAATTGGTCAGGAACAGCGCTTCTTCCACGGCGGTGTTGCCGCCGCCGATCACCACGATCTCCTGTCCGCGATAGAAGAACCCGTCACAGGTGGCGCAGGCCGAAACACCGAAGCCCTTGAATTTCTCTTCCGACGGCAGCCCCAGCCATTTGGCGCGTGCGCCGGTCGCCAGGATGACCGCGTCCGCAGTGTAGACGGTGCCGCTGTCGCCCTTGGCGGTGAAAGGACGTTTGGACAGATCCAGGTCGTTGATGATGTCACCGATCACCTCGCAGCCCATGGCCTTGGCGTGATCCTGCATGCGCACCATAAGGTCGGGGCCTTGAACTTCGGTGTCGCCCGGCCAGTTCTCGACTTCGGTGGTGGTGGTCAGCTGGCCGCCCGGTTCGATGCCCTGCACCAGAATCGGGTTCAACATCGCGCGGCTGGCATAGACGCCCGCAGTGTATCCGGCAGGCCCCGATCCGATGATCAGAACCTTGGTGTGTCGTGTCTCGGCCATGGAACCCCCACTCGATTATTGCCTGAGCGCCGTCGTGGGCGCCGGGCTTCGATATAGCGATAGCATCGATCGGCTTAAAGCCCCTTCGTCTCACGCGTCCGTCATGTGGTTCCAAGGTGCCGGCTTGCCTGATCGACAGACAAAGATTATTGCGCTGGTGCGAAAGAATATTGCGCATGGCACCTGCGCTGATATAAGAACCGAAAATTTTAGGAGCACCGCATGGTCACGACACGGCTGGACGAGATCGACCGAAAGATCCTTGCAGAACTGCAGGCAGACGGACGAATGACCAATGTCGAGCTCGCAAAACGTGTCGGAATCTCGGCCCCACCCTGCCTGCGGCGCGTGCGCACGTTGGAGGAGGCTGGCTTTATCCGAGGATACCACGCCGAGGTCAACGCCCGGGAACTGGGGTTCGAAGTTCAGGTCTTTGCGATGGTAGGCCTTGAAAGCCAGGCCGAAGCGGAATTGCGGGCGTTCGAAGACCGCTGCCGAGACTGGCCCTTGGTCCGGGAATGCCACATGCTGAACGGCGAGGTCGACTTCATCCTGAAATGCGTCGCCCCCGACCTCAGCAGTTTTCAACAGTTCCTGACGGGTGAGTTGCTGACCACGCCGAACGTGGCCAGCGTCAAGACTTCGCTTGTCATCCGCGGTGCAAAAGACGAACCCGGCGTGCCGTTCGACGTATTGGAAGAACGGATGAACCGGACGGCGTAACGCCGGCGCGTCTGGTTTGCGATGCGCATGGCGGCAGCACCGCCACGATGGCCAGAGAAATGGCCCAACTCAGTAAAATCTGCATGTTGCCCCCCAAAATGCAGTGGTGATGGTCAAAGCTGTCACGCCGTGATGGCGTCGATCTCGCCCTCCCCGGCGCGTGCCATAAGCAGCGGACCGAAATCGTGCAAGGAATGGATATGCGCGAACAGGTTCAGGTAGATCGAGCGCAGCGAGTGGCTCATCATCCGGACCGCGTTCACGCCGGGATGATAGGTTTCGAACTGCAGCCCATCGACATTGATGACCGCGTGGCGCTCCAGGCAGATGTGGAACAGCTCGACCGGAGTGGGCGGCTGCGTTTCGATCACGGACATGCCGTCCTGAAATTCGGCAACGGGTGTCAACATCGGCTGGCCACCTCCAAGATGCCGCAGATGCGCCGGTGTTGCCAGCAAGCGGGCTGCGGGGCCGGCAATGACACCGGACAATGGTTTTTGCATGCCGAACGTGTCTGCCATGATGCGGGTCAAAGGGCGTGTCCGCCCGCGCGAGTCTTCGCGGCCAGGTACCAAAGTGACCGAGCCTTTCCACAACACCTTTTCGGATGCGCCGGTCTGGGTCAGGACCGTGTCGCCCGGCATCAAGTCCTCGATGGCGACCGGGCCGTGTTCCGTCTCGACCAGAGACCCACGTGTAAAGGCGCAGAACGCGTCTTCGAAAACGGGCAGCGCCGGTGCGATGTGGCGTGTCTGCGAAACTTCCCCGTTTTTCAGCAGCGCACTCACCTCGTATCGACGCAGTTGCGCCTTCTGTTTGGTGCCTGGACGCGGTGCTTCGCGCAGCAATGCCGAAGTGTCGAGGGCATTCTGCGCGGCACGTGCCAGTGAATTTGGAATAGTCATATTATTCCGTTCCTTCCAATACGCCGAACAGGCGGGAAACATCCCCGTGGAGGCCCGCCTGACAGCTTGATTCTTTGTCTTGAAAAAAGTGCGCCACCTCCATGCGGGTACCGACATGGCCGCGCATGGCGAATGGATTTCGCATTCGTTTGGTCAACACAATGACCCCCCAGACAAACTCGTACACTGCGAACGTAATTGTCCGCACACAAACGCCCTGAAAAACGTCGGCTGCGAATACCAGCCTCGGTTCACGCACCGGCCCAGAGCAGCTTCCGGTGCGCGTCTTGCCCTGTTGAGGCCGGCAGCTGGCCCCAGAGGGATTTCGTATCAGCGTCGCGCGGCCAACCGGCGCACGACCCTTGCAGAGTGACTGGAAACCCGCTTCCAGGGCATTTCCGGTTGTTGGTCCCTGGTGGCCGCGACAACGGCGCGAAGAAAGCGAGATTTCAACTTCATATTCATGTCCTGCTCGAAGTTCGGGCCTAAGCCCTTTTCCCTTTGTAAAGCCAATGTGACGCGTCTTTGCGGCAGCGATGTGGCTGTTCCGGGATCAATTGAGGACAATGATGAAGTCTTGCGGCACCCCCTGAGTTCGGATGCCAGAAATCAGACGTTCGGAGAACGGATAACCATCTGAGCACTGGCAAAAATTAACAACGATTCTGATGACAGATAGACACAATAAATGTGGCGGAAAAGTGGCGCTTTCGCCTTAATTCGGTCGATCTTTACAATCGTATGGCGGAAATCAGGCGGCCGTAATCCGCCTCGCCGGCGTGGGTCGCGCGCCGGTAGGAATAGAACTTGTCGGGATCCGAATAGGTGCAATGCCGCGTCCATTCTGCCTGCCCGACGCCGGCCTGACGCAGCTTGTGAAGGCCAAAGGCCGGCAGGTCGAAATGCATCCGGTCGCCTTGCCCATTTGCAAAGAAACGCGCGTTGTCCTGGCTTTCCAAAAGGAAGTCTTCCAGAAACTCCGGGCCAACCTCGTAGGCGCGCTGCGAGATCGTCGGGCCGATGACGGCGATGATGTTTTTGCGGTGCGCACCCAGCGCCTCCATGGCGTCCAGCGTCGCCTCAAGGACACCGTCCAGAGCACCGCGCCATCCCGCATGTGCCGCCCCGATCACTTTAGCTTGAGGATCCGCAAACAGTACCGGCTGGCAGTCTGCCGTCAGGATCGTCAGCGCGAGGCCCGGCGTTGCGGTAACGATTGCATCGGCCCTTGGCTTCTCGCCTGCAATCGGCTTGTCGACGGTGATCACGTGTGGGGAATGTACCTGATGCACGCCGACCAATGCATCCAGTTTGACGCCCATGGCCTCGGCCACTCTGCTTCGGTTCAGCGCGACCGCCTCGCTCAGGTCGGACGAGCCCGTGCCACAATTCAGCCCGCTGAAGATACCGGACGAGGCGCCGCCCTTGCGACTGAAGAACCCGTGTCGAATCGGTGACAGCAAATCCGAGGTCAGAATTTCCAGAGTCATGTCCCAAGTCCCGATGGTGGCATCGCAGTTTTCGGGTAGAGGCCCAGCACCTTGAACAGGTTTCCCATTTCCTCTGGGTGCGTCAACCGCCGATGTGCCCGAACCAGCGTTTCCAGTTTTGATCCGGTCAACGCGCCGGCCAGAGATTGTGCGCGTTGGGTGATGCCCAGACGCTCAAGAAACACACCCTGAGGCGTCAGCCGCGTATGGGCGCAGCCCGTCGCGCCCGCCGCCAATGCCAGCGTTTCGTAATCCACATGTGCAGTCAGGTCGGCCTGACCCGGTGTGGCGAGCGGGTCGACGTATTCGTGCCCCTTGACGGCCTGCAACGTGTCGCCCAGCGAACGCCAGTCGCCATAGTCGATGACGAGAGCCATACCACCGTGGCTACGGATGATGCGGGCCGTTTCGGTCACGATGGGAACCGCCGCCGCGCACAGCTCGACCAGATCACCGTCCCGTGTATCCTCGAGGCGCGTCGCCAAGGCCGCTTGCGTCGCCCTCGGGCCAAGGCCGAATGCCAGCTGATCGCCCTGCAGGCCCACAAGACGTTCGCACCAGCCGTCGCCGTCGCGCAGAAACTGGCGGATGGGCAAAGCGTCGAAAAATTCATTGGCCACAAGAAATAGCGGAAGCTCTGGGAGATCGCCCACCGAAACGATCCAGTTCGGTGCGTGCGCATCCAGGGCCTCGGCCTGAAGTCCGCGCAGAACGGGCGAGGCTTCGAGCAATACCACCTGCGCGGCGTCGTGAAACCCGGGCACGCCCCGGGTAGCCCGCAGAATATCGGCCATGAGTGTTCCGCGCCCTGGGCCTAGCTCGGCGAGCGCAAACCGGCCGGGTCTGCCTTGATCAATCCAGCCCTGCGCGAGACAAAGACCAATCACTTCGCCGAACATCTGGCTGATTTCCGGAGCGGTGACAAAGTCTCCATGTGTGCCCAATGGGTCGCGAGTGGTGTAGTAGCCGTGCGTTGGATGCAGAAGACATTCGGCCATGTAGTCCGCCACGCTCATCGGCCCGTCTTGCCGGATGCGGTCGGTCAGGTGGCCAAGCAGGCTCATGCCGCCCGCCGTGCCCGTAGGGCGAACCACAAGCCGACGGCGATCATCGGTACAGATAGGATCTGGCCCATCGTCAGGCCGTACCCGCCCACTTGCCACGCAAGTCCAAGCGGGTTTCCGGCCGAAACGAATTGCGCATCGGGTTGACGAAAGAACTCGACGATGAAGCGCGAAGCGCCATAGCCCGCCAGAAATACGCCCATGATGCGGCCGGGCCAATGAAATGCGCCGCGCCTATACACCAGCCACAACAAAAGCAGGCCCAACAGCACGCCTTCCAGTGCAGCCTCGTACAACTGCGACGGGTGGCGGGCGCAAAGTCCGGCAGCGACATTTGCGCAATCCTGAGCTGCCGCGCCGGGAAAGATCACCGCCCAGGGCAGTTCGCTGGGTCGGCCCCACAGCTCGGCATTGACGAAATTGGCCAAACGGCCAAGCAACAGGCCGGGGGGGACCGTATGGGCGATCAGGTCGGCCAGCGAAAGCAAGGGGGCCGAATTGCGTCGCGCGAAGACCAGCGATGCGATCACCACACCCAGAAGGCCGCCGTGAAAGGACATGCCACCCTGCCAGACCTTAAGGATCTCAAGCGGGTGGGACAGGTAGTATTCGGGCTGATAGAACAGAACAAAGCCCAATCGCCCGCCGATGATGACCCCTAGGATGATCCAGGTGATCAGGTCCTCCAACTGGTCCGGTCTCAGGGGCGGGGATTGATCCGGCCACAAAGCGGGACGGCGCACCGCCATCACTGCCATGCGCCACGCGATCAGGATGCCCGCGATATAGGCCAGCGCATACCACCGCAGCGCGAACTCGATCCCGAAGGCGGAAATCGAGAACAGCTCGGGTGACAGATCGGGGAAATTCAAAACAGCTTGCATGTGCGTCTCATTGCCCGGGGTTGGCTGACCAAGTCAACCTTGAGACTGGGCTCTCTATCCCCCATATAGAAGGCATTCGCGATTCCGGAGTAGACACATGCAAACCCGCAACAAGTTTCTGGACGATATGTCCCAGTTGATGACCAACGCAATGGGCGTGGCGCAGGGTGCGCGGGAAGAGGCTGAAACGGCGATGAAGTCCTTGGTCGACCGCTGGCTGGCGGATCGCGACTTTGTAACGCGAGAAGAGTTCGATGCCGTCCGCGCGATGGCCCAGAAAGCGCGCGAAGAAAACGCGGCGCTGGAAGCGCGGATCGCCGCGCTTGAAACCAAGCTGGACAAATAAGCCCAGCCGTAGATCGGCATTTCAGAATTTTTGGCAAGACCTTACACCGCTCAACCCGCGCTGGGTTTCGCAGTGTGGGGAGTCTCGCCGCATTGTAAAAATAAATCAAGGCAAAGCTGCAGGGTGCGCCAATATTTTGGTGGCCGTTGCCAGCTGTCCACAACTTATTGCTGTTATCCCCAAGAATGGGGGTTGCCAGAGTCCCAGCCACAGCGCACCATATTTAGTACAGGCCTATGGGGGAAGCCCGGCTTGTAGAGCAGGCAACTAGCGCTGGGGCGCTGCCAGCCCCGAAATGCTAGGTATTAAGTGAGGTGGCACCATGGCACTTTCCGAGCAGTATTTCGAAGAAGACATTCATCCGATTGATATTGTCGAACATCTGGCTGAACACCACGATTGGGATTTCGACCGGATCGGAGACGACCAGATCGCCATGGCGGTCGAAGGACAGTGGCGCACCTACTCGATCACGCTGGCCTGGTCCAACTATGACGAGACTCTGCGGATGGTCTGCTCGTTCGAGATGGAGCCGCCCGAGGACCGGGTTTCCGATCTCTATGAATTGCTGAACCGCATGAACGACCAATGCTGGGCCGGCGCCTTCACCTACTGGGGCAATCAGAAGCTGATGGTCTACCGCTACGGTCTGGTGCTGAGCGGCGGGCAATCGGCCAGCCCCGAACAGATCGACACGATGATCACCGCCGCGGTCCTGAGCGCCGAGCGTTACTATCCGGCGATCCAATTGGTAACCTGGGGCAACCGTACGCCCGAGGATGCGATGCAAGTCGCCATTGCAGAGGCTTACGGCCGCGCGTAAAGCTTTGCCCCAAACCGTAAAGGCAGGGGAGGGGCAATCATGGACATGTCACGCGTCGCGGATCAGGGGCTGGTGCTTCTGGGATGCGGAAAGATGGGGTCGGCCATGTTGGCCGGCTGGCTGGAACATGGCCTGCCTGCCGCATCCGTATGGGTGATCGACCCCAACCCTTCCGAATGGCTCAGGGCGCAAGGGGTCAATATCAACACCCCACTTCCTGAAGAACCTGCCGTCGTGTTGGTTGCCGTCAAACCTCAGATGATGGGCGAGGCATTGCCGGCAATTCAGGCGTTGGGGGGCGGCGGAACCCTGTTCATCTCGGTCGCCGCCGGAACTTCCATCGCCACGTTCGAGCGTGTTCTGGGTGCTGGTACTCCGATCATTCGGGCCATGCCGAACACGCCTGCGGCGATCCGGCAAGGCATTACAGCGCTGATTGGAAACGCCAGCACGTCGGGTTCTGACATGACCCTGGCCGAAGATCTGCTTTCGGCCATCGGTGATACCGTGCGCCTGCAGGATGAGGCGCAGATGGACGCGGTCACCGGTCTCAGCGGCTCGGGGCCGGCCTATGTCTTTCATTTGATTGAGACGCTGGCTGGCGCCGGTGAGGCGCAAGGCCTTCCGCATGATCTGGCCATGCGCCTGGCCAAGGCGACGGTCGCCGGGGCAGGGGCTCTGGCGATGGCGTCCGAGGAAGATCCCTCGCAATTGCGCATCAATGTCACGTCACCCAACGGCACGACGCAGGCAGCGCTGGAAGTCCTGATGCATGAACAGAAAGGGTTTCCAAACCTGTTGCACCGTGCCGTAAAGGCGGCAACCGATCGATCCAAGGAGTTGTCCGGTGAGTGAAATTTCCTTCGACGACTTCCTCAAGGTCGACATCCGCGTAGGTGAGGTCATCCGGGCCGAACTCTATCCCGAGGCGCGCAAGCCCGCGATCAAGATGTGGATCGACTTCGGCGACGAGATCGGCGAGCGCAAGACCTCGGCGCAGGTTACCGCGCATTACACGCCCGAATCCCTTGTGGGCAAACAAGTGCTGGCCGTGGTCAATTTCCCGCCGCGTCAGATCGGGCGGTTCATGTCCGAGGTTCTTGTTCTGGGTCTGCCGGACGAATCGGGCGAGATTGTTTTGATCGGTCCTGATGGCAAAGTTCCCGCGGGCGGGCGGATGCACTGATGAAACTGTTGATCACCCGTCCAATGACCCCTGCCGTAACGGCCCGTGCGCGGGATGAGTTCGACGTCGAAATCCGAGATAGCAACGCACCGCTCAGCATTGACGAGATGGCGCGCGCATTGCGGGACTACGACGTGGTCGTTCCGACTTTGGGTGATGTCTTTTCGGCCGATGTCTTTGAAATGGTCACGGCTCCGCGGTGCAGACTGTTGGCCAATTTTGGAGTGGGTTTCAATCACATTGATGTGGCGGCCGCGCAGGCTGCTGGTGTTCGCGTGACCAACACACCGGGGGCGGTCACGGATGCAACGGCGGACATTGCCATGACTCTGCTGCTGGCAACGGCCCGCCGCGCGGGCGAGGGTGAACGGCTGGTCCGTTCCGGCAATTGGCAGGGCTGGCACCCGACCCAAATGCTGGGACAGCACGTCACCGGAAAATGGGTCGGAATCATCGGAATGGGACGGATCGGGCAAGCCATTGCCCGGCGCTGTCATTTCGGATTCGGGATGCAGGTCAGTTATCAATCCCGCACGCCCAAGGATCTGGATTTCCCTGCCGAGTTCGTTCCCGATTTGGCGGCCCTGGCTGCTGTGGCCGATTTTCTGGTCGTCGCCGTCCCCGGTGGCGTTGACACCTTCCACCTCATAGACGCTTCGGTTCTTTCGGCTATGCGGCCGTCGGCCATTTTGGTCAACATCGCTCGCGGAGAAGTCGTGGACGAAGCTGCACTGATCCATGCGCTGAAAAACGGCCAGATCGCCGGGGCCGGGCTGGATGTCTACGAGTTTGAACCCGCCGTGCCGCAGGCGCTGCGCGAGATGGAGAATGTCACCCTGCTGCCGCATCTGGGTACTGCGACCGAGGAAGTGCGCACGGATATGGGGTGCATGGCATTGGACAATGTGGCGGCATTTGTCGCCGGGCGACCGCTGCCAAATCTGGTCTAACTGCCCACGGCCTCGCGCCAGTGTTTACGGCAGAGCGAAACATAGGTCTCGTTTCCGCCGATCTGCACCTGCGCACCCTGAGTGATGGTTTTGCCGTTTTCGTCCTGACGGATCACCATCGTGGCTTTCCGCCCGCATCTGCAGATGGTGCGGACCTCGCGCATTTCATCGGCCAGGGCCAGCAGAGCCGCTGATCCTGGGAACAGCTTGCCCTGAAAATCCACCCGCAACCCGTAGGCCAGAACCGGTACTTTCAGGTCATCCACCGCACGAGCCAATTGCCAGACCTGTTCTTCGGTCAGGAACTGCGCCTCGTCCACAAAAACACAGGCCACTGTCCCCTGATCAAGACGGTCTTGGATCATCGCGAACACATCGTCGTGGGGAGTGAACGTATCGGCCTGTTCCGAGATTCCGATCCGCGATGCGATGCGCCCCTGGCCCGCGCGCCCGTCAATGGCTGCGGTCATCAGATAGGTGTCCATGCCGCGCTCGCGATAGTTGTGCGACGCCTGAAGCAGCACCGTGGACTTGCCTGCGTTCATGGTTGAGTAGTTAAAGTACAGCTTGGCCATGGGCTGGGTCTAATCGGCTCACGCCGCACGAGCAAGTCGTCAATGTCCTGAAAGAAATCGACGCCGCCATTGCAGTCGCAGAGGCCGAGCAGATGCTCTTGGGGATGGATAACCCCGCTTCCGCAACAGCGACACCGCCGGCCACGAAATGGCCGAAACAGCGCAGGGCCTGAAATACTGCCCCACAAACACTCTTTACCGGCATTAACTGCCGCCACTCACTCACAAAACCCCCGCATATCTGAGGGATAGCCAACATATGACATTTCAATTATGACTCGAGTATGGGAAATTTCCCCTCCCTTTCCCCGGTGCGGACAGCCGGGCAAGAGGGCGCAGCGAACAAAGGTACAAAAATGGCAGATATCGGGGCCTATCTGAAAAAGCACACCGAAGCTTTGGTCAAGGACGTGGGGATCGAGGCAGCATGCGAGATCACAGGGAAATCCAAGGCCACATTGGGCCGGTATTACTCCGACAATCCTGAGCACAGTGACCGGTTCATGCCGGTGGATGCGGTCGCACGTCTGGAAAACGCGGCCAGCTACCCGCATGTGACCTCGGCCCTGGCGGACCTGAAGAACATCACCTTGTCCTATGATGAGCGCAATTCGACCCGTACGCGCACCGGGGGCGTCAATTCGGACGTGATCGCACTGAGCCAGCGGTTTGCGATGCTGATGACCGAATACCAGGCCGCGATCGAGGATGGCATCATTACCGTCAACGAAGCCAAGCGTCTGCTGAAAGAAACTTCGTTGCTGCAACAGGTTCTGATCGAGATGAAATTGCACCTCGAAGAGGAAAGCGTCAGCTGACCTAGTTTCCGAAAAGCCGCCATGGGGCGGTGAAAAAGGCGATGTGCGCATCGCCTTCCTCAAGCTGAGCTGAAGTAGCTCTTAGCCTTAGTCAGTTTTCGTCGTTGTTGGCATTGTTCCCGCGTCCGGGGCTTGAGCCTTCGGGCCCATTTCCGCCCCCGTTGTTGCCTTTGCCGCCGCCATTGTTGCCCTTGCCGCCGCCTTTCCCGTCACCGTTGTTGCCTTTGCCGCCGCCGTGACCGCCACCCTTACCGGGCTTGCCGTCACCATGGCCGGGCTTGCCGCCGCCTTTGCCGGGTTTGTCTCCACCCTTACTGGGTTTGCCGCCGCCATCGCCAGGCTTGCCGCCGCCGTTGCCGGGATCATCATTTCCGCCGCCGTTGCCCGGATCGTCGGATCCGCCATCACCGGGGGCATCGTTCCCCCCGCCATTGCCGGGGCCGCTGTTGCCGCCGCCCGACCCGGATCCGCCGCCAGCGGATGGGCCGGTGCTGGATGCGGGTTGAAACCCGCTGGGGTCGTTTTCGCGGCCGTCAAAGCTGTTGGCGTTGGAAATCGATCCGGTCGGCAAATCGCTCAGCAGATTGGCCAGCCCCGGACATTGCTGCGAGGTATTTGCAAGAACCGACCCGAAATCTGCCCGTTGTTGCAGATGCGAGAGGAAACTGGGCGTAACCTGCGAACAGCCGCAAAGGGTTGCATAGTCACCATTGTTGGCCGCGACCCGTGCTGTATTGGCGTTGCAGACCTGAGGCTCGGCCATGGCCGCGCTGGCTGCAGCAACCCCCAAAAACGGGGCGACAACCCAGGCCGCCATTCCTGACTTAGAACTCTTGAACATGGCGCACCTTTCTTAACCTAGCGTCACCTGACATGCGGAATTGCATGGCCTTCCAGATGGAGGCCGCGGGTTAAGCTGCGCTGTATCAATTCTGAAGAAGTGTTCAGGAATGCAAAAACAGTCCGCCTGCGCGGGCGAAATATTCGAGGTTATTGCTTGTTACGCCGGACGTAGACTTACGGCGCCGGCGTGTCAGGCGTGGCGTTTGACGATGACGGACCCCACCGAATACCCTGCACCGAACGAGCAGATCAGGCCGACATCGCCATCCTGAAGATCGTCTGAATATTTGGAAAAGGCGATGATCGACCCGGCTGACGATGTATTGGCATAGTCCTGCAGGATGTTGGGTTGTTCGCCCGGCTCGGGCTCTCGGCCCAATACCTTTTTGCCGATGAAATCATTCATCGTCTTGTTGGCCTGGTGCAGCCACAGCCGCTTGAGATCGCCGCTTTCGATCCCTTCGGAATCCATGTGGTCGCTGATGTGTTTGCTGACCATCGGCAGCACTTCCTTGAACACCTTGCGACCGTTCTGCATGAACTGCATGTCGCGGCGGTCTGTCAAACCATCTGGGCGCGTGCGCCGCAGAAAACCGTTGTTGTTGCGGATGTTGTTCGAAAACTCGGTTGCGCAGCGGGTCGACAGGATTTCGAAATGCGGGCCCTTTGCATCCTCGATGCGCTCGATCAGCGTGGCGGTGGCCACGTCACCGAAGATAAAGTGGCAATCCCGGTCGCGCCATTCCAGATGCCCTGAGCAGATCTCGGGGTTGACCACCAGCGCCGACCGTACGGACCCCGACCGGATCATGTCGGCCGCGGCCTGAATGCCGAACGTCGCCGAAGAACAGGCCACGTTCATATCAAACCCAAAACCAGTGATCCCCAACGCGTTCTGGATTTCGACCGCAATGGCGGGATAGGCGCGTTCATGGTTCGACGCGGCACAGATCACCAGATCGACATCCGCCGCAGTCCGCCCGGCCTGGGCCAGCGCCTTGTTGCAGGCGTCCAGCGCCATCTCGGTCATGATGCCCGGCTCGTCATCGCTGCGCTGGCGCAGCAGGGGATGCATCACGTCCGGGTCCAGCACGCCGGTCTTGTCCATGACGTAGCGGTTCTCGATGCCCGAGGCCTTGACGATGAACTCTTCCGAGGAGTGCTGCATCGGCTCCATCTCGCCCGCGGCGATGGCATCGGCGTTGGCAGCATTCATCTTGTCGGCATAGGCGTTGAAGGCTTTGACCAGCTCGGCATTGGTGATGACGTTTTCGGGCGTGAAAACCCCGGTACCGGTGATTGCGGGCGTGTACATGTCGGGTCCTGAATGTTTCGGATTCGCCCAAAATGCAGTCACAGCGCCCCCAGATCAAGAGATGTTGACCCAAGGGAACGGCATAGGTTTGCGCAAATTCAACTTCACATCTTGAATAGTTCGAAATCCGAAGTATATCACCGCTCGACTCGCGCGGAGAGCATCCATGACCAAAGACATCAGTGAACGGCTGGCCCGACTGACCCCTGAGATCCAGGCGATGATGGGCGTCTATGCGCTGTACTGGAAACTGGAAGAGAGTTTCGGCTGCATTGATACCGATCTCAGCCATCAGGAATGCCACATGTTGATCAAGTTAGATCAGCCCAAGCGGATGGGAGTGTTGGCGGCCGACATGCTGACCGTGCCGTCGACCATTACGGCCACCTCCGATGCGCTTGAGGCGGCCGGTTATCTGACCCGCCAACAGGACCCCGATGATCGCCGTGCGTGGTTGCTGGTGCTGACCGACAAAGGTGCCGAGGCCCGCAACATGCTGGTCACCACCGCCGGAGAGCTGTTTCACCGTGCCTCCGGGTTGGATGACGAGGAAACCGCTCAATTTGCCCGGCTTGCCCGCAAGATCCGGGACAACATTCTGAAAACGGGAATACCCGAGGGATTGACGAAATGAAGCTGCTGACTTCGCTGGGCCTTGCCCTTGCCGTACTGGCCGCACCGCTTGCGGCGCAAGACGACACCAAGCCTGTGAAACTTATGGTGGTGCATGAGACCGTTCCCGGATTTTCACGCCAGTTCTTCGGGCGCGTGGCCGCGCGGCAGACTGTCGATCTGGCGTTTCAGGTCGCCGGACAGATCGTGGAACTGCCCGTCAACGAAGGGTTCCAGGTGCCCAAGGGCAGCCTAATTGCAAAGCTGGACCAAGAGCCGTTCGAACTGGCACTGGAACGTGCACGTCTTCAGAAGGATCAGGCTGACCGCACCGTGGCCCGCCTGTCGCGCCTGCGGGGGACGACTGCAAGTCAGGTCGCTGTCGATGACGCTGAAACCGCCGCCCAACTGGCCGCGATCGCGGTGCGTGACGCCGAGTACAACCTCGAGCACACGACCCTGACCGCGCCGTTCGATGCGCTGGTATCGCGGCGTGAGGTCGAGAACTTCACCACCGTGGCCGCAGGAACGCCGATCGTCCGGATCCACGATCTGTCCGAATTGAGGATCGAGGTCGATGTGCCCGAAATCCTGTTCCAGAGGACCAGCCAGGAAGATGGCATTTCGATCACGGCAAAATTCCCCGCAAGTGACGAGGTCTTCCCGTTGGAAATCCGCGAATTCGACGCCGAAACTTCGAGCGTCGGCCAGACGTTCCGGATTCAGTTCGGCCTCACGCCGCCGGAAGACTTGCGGGTGCTGCCCGGATCATCGGTAACCGTCAATGTCCAGGTCGATGACAAACGCACTGGCATCATCGTTCCTCCGACCGCGATTGTCGCCGACGCCGAGGGCAATCTGGGCGTCATGGTCTTTTCGCCGGTCGGTGCGGATGTCGGCACCGTACGGCGTGTTCCCGTGACCATCGAACCAACCCAGACAGGAGACGTCCGGGTTCTGACCGGATTGTCGGACGGCGACGAAATCGTGGTGGCCGGCGGGTCCGTTCTGACCGATGGGCAGACCGTGCGCCGCTTTGCCGGCTTTGCGAACTGAAGGGGGCGATGATGAATATCGCACGCGCCTCGATCGACAGGCCGATCTATACGTGGCTGGTGATCCTGATCGCCTTGCTGGGTGGGATCTGGGGATTTTCGTCGCTCGGGCGGCTCGAAGATCCGGCCTTTACCATCAAGAACGCCGTAGTGTTGACCACGTATCCCGGTGCGACGGCTGAACAGGTGGCCGAGGAGGTCTCGGAGCCTTTGGAATCTGCCATCCAGCAGATGGGCGAGGTCGATGTCATCACCTCGGTCAACCGTCCCGGTCAATCGCTGATCGAAGTCGAGATCAAGTCTACCTACGATGGCAGCGAATTGCCGGATATCTGGACCCGACTGCGCGCCAAGGTCCGGGATGCGGCCCGTGGATTGCCGTCCGGTGTCAGCCAACCTTATGTGAATGACGGGTTCGGTGACGTGTTCGGTCTTTTCTATGCGGTCACCGCGGAAGGGTTCAGCGACGCCGAAAAGCACGAATTGTCGACCTTCTTGCGGCGCGAGTTGCTGACCGTTGAGGGCGTTGCAGACGTTGAAGTGCAGGGCTTGCCGGACGAAGCCATTTTCATCGAGCCGGACCTGGCCATTTCGGTCAACCAGAATGTGCCGTTGCAGTCGATCAACGAAGCGATCGCCAACGCCAATTCGGTCCAGTCGTCAGGGACGCTCCGGTCAGATGACGATCGCACCACGATCCTGACGGCCGAAGGATCGGACAGCGTGTCCGAGATCGCCGGGCTGTCGGTTGGCTCTCAGGGGCAAGTGATCAACCTCTTTGACATGGCCGATGTCTACCGGGCCCGCCAGACCGATCCTGACATCATGATCCGGTTCAACGGCGTCGAAGCTTTCACCCTGGGTATTGCCGGCCTGTCGACGGAAAACATCGTGGAAGTCGGAAAGCGCGTCGACGCCAAGCTGGCCGAGCTGGATGTGGAAATTCCCGCGGGCGTCGATGTATTGCCGATCTACCAGCAGCACGTCGTCGTCGAGCAGGCTTCGAACGATTTTCTTGTGAACCTGGCCATGTCGGTTGCCATCGTGGTGGCGGTGCTTGGAATATTCATGGGTTGGCGCGCGGCAGTCGTTGTGGGCTCGACCCTTCTGTTGACCGTCGTCGGGACCCTGCTGTTCATGGCGCTGTTTTCCATCGAGATGGAGCGCATTTCGCTGGGCGCTCTGATCATTGCGATGGGGATGCTGGTCGATAATGCCATCGTGGTGGCCGAGGGTATGCAGATCTCCATGCTCAAGGGAAAAAACTCGCGCGATGCTGCCGACGAGGCCGCGTCCAAGACACAGATCCCCCTGCTTGGGGCCACGGTCATCGGGATCATGGCCTTTGCCGGGATTGGGCTCAGCCCGGATGCGACGGGCGAATTCCTGTTCTCGTTGTTTGCGGTGATCGCGATCTCTTTGCTGCTGAGCTGGGTGCTGGCCATCACGGCGACACCGTTGTTGGGGCATTATTTCTTCAAACAGGGCAAGGACGTGGATGTCGACGCCTATAGCGGTATCCTGTTCCGAACTTACGGGGCGATCCTGCGCTGGGCATTGCGGTTCCGTTGGCTGGTGGTGGCCGGTTTGGTCGGGGTCACCGTGGTCTGCTATGCCGGCTTCGCGATGGTGAAACAGCAGTTTTTCCCGGACTCCAACACGCCGCTGTTCTTCGTCCATTACAAGCTGCCGCAGGGGACTCCGATCGCGCGGACGAGTGCCGATATGCAAGTCTTTGAAGACTGGCTGGCCCAGCGGGATGATGTCGTCTCGGTCACCACGTTCGTGGGGCAGGGCGCGACGCGGTTCATGTTGACCTATTCGGCCGAGAAGCCCAACCCAAGCTATGGGCACATGATCATCCGGACCGAAACGCTCGAGGACATTCCTGTCCTGCGCGCCGATCTGGAGGCCTTTGGTGAAACTCAATTCCCCGAAGGCGAATTCCGGACCAAGCGTCTGGTCTTCGGCCCCGGCGGCGGTACCCCGATCGAGGCGCGGTTCTCGGGCAGCGATCCGGTCGTGCTGCGGCAACTGGCCGACGAGGCGGTGCGGCGCATGTCGGCGGCATCGCCAAATGCGCTGGACGTGCATCACGACTGGCGTGAAATGGAATTGGCGGTCCAGCCGATCTATGCGACCGAACGTGCGCAGACGGCCGGTGTCACCCGCGAAGACATTGCCGCCACCCTGCAGTTTTCGACGGATGGCATCACAGGCGGCGTGTTCCGCGAGAGGGACCGCCTGATCCCGATTATCCTGCGTCGCCCGGCGGATGGAGAATACTCGATCGTGGATCAAGTGGTGTACTCGGACCAGTCACAGAAATTCGTTCCGATCGAGCAGATGGTGGACGGGTTCCAGTACAAAGCGCTCAATACTTTGGTGCATCGGCGCGATCGCGTTCTGACCGTCACGGTGGGCGCAGACATCCCGGCCGGCCTGACCGCAGCCCAGGTCCATTCCGAGGTTCGCGATGCGATCGAGGACATGGAACTGCCGCTGGGCTACAAGCTGGAATGGGGCGGCGAGTTCGAGGATTCCGGCAAAGCGCAAGCCAGCCTTGGCAAACAGTTGCCACTGAGCCTGTTGATCATGGTTCTGATCTCGGTGCTGCTGTTCAACGCGATCCGGCAACCGGTCATCATCTGGCTGCTGGTGCCGATGTCAGTGAACGGCGTGGTGATCGGGCTGCTGGGCACGGGCCTGCCCTTTACCTTCACCGCGCTTCTCGGGCTGCTCAGCCTGTCAGGGATGCTGATCAAGAACGGTATTGTTCTGGTCGAAGAGATCGACCTTGTCCGCGCAACGGGCAAGCCTCTGCGCGACGCGATCATCGAAGCCTCGGTCTCGCGTCTACGCCCGGTCATGCTGGCAGCGATCACCACGATCCTGGGGATGGCGCCGCTGCTGACCGACGCGTTCTTCGTGTCGATGGCAGTGACGATCATGGGTGGTCTGGCTTTCGCGACGATCCTGACCATGGTCGCCGCGCCGGTGTTCTACCTGCTGTTCTTCACTCGGGAAGAACAGCGCAGGCTGGCGGCCCAGACTGCATGATCCCCAAAAAAAGCCCCGGCGAAAGGCCGGGGCTTTTTGCTTGTCCGCTGCGGGCTTCAACCCTGTAGCGATTTGACCTCCACATCCCCTTCAGCCTGCGCCTTGATGGCCAGCGCGGCGGCATGGCTGGCCGCGGCCGTGGTGTAGTAGGGGATCTTGTCATACAGCGCGATCGAGCGGATGGCCTTGCTGTCCTCAACTGCCTGCGCGCCTTCGGTGGTGTTCATGACCAACTGGACCTGACCGTCCTTCAGCATGTCCACCACATCAGGGCGGCCCTCGTAGACCTTGTTGACCACGTCACAAGGCACGCCCTTGGACTCCAGCCATGTCTGTGTTCCGCGGGTGGCCACCAGCGAGAATCCCTGCTCGACCAGAACCTGCGCAGCCTCGATCATCGCCGGACCCTTGTCGGCATCCTTGATCGAGATGAAAGCCCGTCCCTTGGACGGCAGCACCATGCCCGCGCCCATCTGCGCCTTGAGGAAGGCGCGGGGGAAATCGCGGTCCCAGCCCATGACCTCACCGGTCGAGCGCATCTCGGGACCCAGGATGGTATCGACACCGGGGAAGCGGGCGAAGGGCAGCACCGCCTCTTTCACCGAGAACCAGGGCATGTCCGGGTCGGCCAGGGTCATCTGGTCGGCGATCTTGGTGTCTTGGCCTTCCTTGTAGGGTGGGCGTTGCGGGAAGTTCGACAGCGGCTCGCCCGCCATCACCCGCGCGGCGATCGAGGCAATGGCGCTGTCGGTCGCCTTGGCCACGAAGGGCACGGTGCGGCTGGCGCGCGGGTTGACCTCGATCAGGTAGATCTCGTCATCCTTGATCGCGAACTGCACATTCATTAGCCCGACCACGTTCAGCGCCTTGGCCAGCTTGAAAGTCTGGTCCTTGATCTCGGCGATGATCTCTTTCGACAGCGAATAGGGCGGCAGCGAACAGGCCGAGTCGCCCGAGTGCACGCCGGCCTCTTCGATATGCTGCATGATGCCGGCCACATGGACATCCTTGCCGTCGCACAGCGCGTCCACGTCCAGTTCGACCGCGCCGGCCAGATAGCTGTCCAGCAGCACGGGGCTGTCGCCCGAGACCACCACGGCCTCGTTGATGTAGCGCTTCAGCTGATCCATGTCGCGCACGATCTCCATCGCGCGGCCGCCCAGCACGTAGGACGGGCGGATCACCAGCGGGAACCCGATCTCTTCTGCAATCTCAAGCGCTTGCGCGTCGGTCGAAGCGATGCCGTTCTTGGGTTGTTTCAGGCCCAGATCGTTGACCAGTGCCTGGAACCGTTCGCGGTCTTCGGCCAGGTCGATCGCGTCGGGCGTGGTGCCCAGGATCGGAATACCTTCGGCCTCGAGCGCATTGGCCAGCTTCAGCGGGGTCTGACCACCGAACTGAACGATCACGCCGTGCAGTGTGCCGTTCTGCTGCTCGGTGCGCAGGATCTCCATCACATGCTCGAAGGTCAGCGGCTCGAAATACAGCCGGTCCGAGGTGTCGTAGTCGGTCGACACCGTCTCGGGGTTGCAGTTGATCATGATGGTTTCATAGCCCGCGTCGGTCAGCGCGAAACAGGCGTGACAGCAGCAATAGTCGAACTCGATCCCCTGGCCGATCCGGTTCGGGCCGCCGCCCAGGATGACCACCTTCTTGCGGTCGCTGGGGCGGGCCTCGCATTCGACCTCGCCCATCGTGGGGGCCTCGTAGGTCGAATACATGTAGGGCGTCTGCGCCTCGAACTCGGCGGCGCATGTGTCGATCCGCTTGAACACGGCGGTGACGCCCAGATTGTGGCGGGCGCGGCGCACGTTGGCCTCGTCGCGGCCGGCCAGATTGCCCAGACGCGCGTCGGTAAAGCCCAGCATCTTGAGCCGGCGCAGGCCGTCCTCGGTCATCGGCAGGCCGTCCTTGCGGACGGTGCGTTCCGCGTCGATGATCTCGCGGATACGGGCCAGGAACCACGGGTCGAACTTGGTGACGGCAAAAATTTCGTCGTCGGTCAGACCGTGGCGCATCGCCTGCGCGATGGTGCGCAAACGGTCGGGTGTCTGCTTACTGATGGCCTTGATGACATGTGCCTTGTCGTCGCTGCTTTCGACCGCATCCCATGGGCCGATGCTGAGGCCCGGAATTTCAACTTCGTCAAACCCGGTCAGGCCCGATTCCATCGAAGCCAGCGCCTTTTGCATCGATTCGTGGATGGTACGACCGATGGACATGGCTTCACCCACCGATTTCATCGCGGTGGTCAGGTAAGGCTCGGATCCGGGGAATTTCTCGAAAGCGAATTTCGGGATTTTGGTGACGACATAGTCGATAGTCGGTTCGAAAGACGCAGGCGTGACCTTGGTGATGTCATTGTCCAGCTCGTCCAGCGTGTAGCCCACCGCCAGCTTGGCGGCTATCTTGGCGATCGGGAAGCCTGTCGCCTTGGACGCCAGCGCTGACGAGCGCGACACACGCGGGTTCATCTCGATCACGACCATGCGGCCGTCTGCCGGGTTGATCGCCCATTGCACGTTCGATCCGCCCGTTTCGACGCCGATCTCGCGCAGAACGGCGATCGAGCCGTTGCGCATGATCTGGTATTCCTTGTCGGTCAGCGTCAGCGCAGGGGCCACGGTGATCGAGTCGCCGGTATGCACGCCCATTGGATCGACGTTCTCGATCGAGCAGACGATGATCGCGTTGTCGGCGGTGTCGCGCACCACCTCCATTTCATATTCTTTCCAGCCCAGAAGGCTTTCGTCGACGAGGATCTGGTTCACCGGCGAGGCATCCATTCCCGAGCGGCAAAAGTGGATGTAATCCTCACGGTTGTAAGCCACACCGCCGCCGGTGCCGCCCAATGTAAAGGCGGGGCGGATGATCGCGGGCAAGCCGATGTTTTCCAGCTCGTCCAAGGCCATTTGCACGCCGGCATCCAGGTCGGCAGAACCGTCGGCTTTTTTGGGGGCGGTGACGATGGTGGCCTTGGGGTTTTCAAGACCCAGGCGGTCCATCGCTTCGCGGAACAACTTGCGGTCTTCGGCCATTTCGATGGCCTCTCGCTTGGCCCCGATCATCTCGACGCCGAATTTTTCCAGCACGCCCATCTCTTCCAGCGCCAGCGAGGTGTTCAGGCCTGTCTGCCCGCCCATTGTAGGCAGCAGGGCGTCGGGGCGTTCCTTTTCGATGATCTTGGCGACGACCTCGGGCGTGATCGGTTCGATATAGGTGGCGTCGGCCAGTTCCGGGTCGGTCATGATCGTGGCAGGGTTCGAGTTCACCAGGATGACCCGATACCCTTCCTCGCGCAGCGCCTTGCAGGCCTGGGCGCCGGAATAGTCGAATTCGCAAGCTTGCCCGATGACAATGGGCCCCGCCCCGATGATCATGATCGACTGGATGTCGGTTCTCTTCGGCATGGCCTGGTCCCTTCGATTTTGCACGAGTCGCGGGCGCCGCCCAAGCGCCCAAATTGTCGTGCGTTATAGGGACCCGGGCAAAAGGTGCAAGGGGGATCGGAAACGGAAGCGAAATTGCCGCTTTCCCCCCTTTCCCTTGGCACCGTATTCTCTATATGCCGCTGAACGGCAGATGAGGAAGCAATTGCGCATTCGTTTCGATCAGGGACCCGCCGGTCCGGGCACCGGTTTCGACCGGCCCGCCCAGGTGATCCGCGCCGACCGGGCGGAGCAGGTGCCCCAGGCATTGGCGGCGCTGGATGACGCGCGCTCGCAGGGCGGCTGGCTGGCCGGATTTGCCAGCTACGAGCTTGGCTATGCGCTTGAGCCGAAGCTGGCCGCAAGGCTGCCCGCGAACCGTCGATTGCCGCTATTGTGCTTTGGGGTGTTCGACGGCCCGAGCGTGCAGGACCTGCCGTCCGGTGCGGCCGGGCTGACTGCATTTCAGCCGCGTTGGAGCGAGGCGCGCTATACCGAAGCCTTCCGCGCCGTGCATGATGCGATCGGGGCCGGGGACATCTATCAGGCCAACCTGACCTTTCCCATCGACCTAGAAACCGAGGGCGACAGTGCCGCGCTCTATGCCGCGCTGACCGCCGGGCAGCCGGTCGGCCATGGCGCGCTGGTGCAGCAGGACGGGCTGCCCGATCTGCTCAGCCGCTCGCCCGAGCTGTTCTTCCGCACCGATGCCGACGGGATGATCGAGACCCGGCCGATGAAGGGTACCCAGCCGCGCAGCGCCGATCTGGCCGAGGACGCGCGGCGGCGCGATTTCCTGTCCTCGGACGAAAAGAACCGGGCCGAGAACCTGATGATCGTGGACCTGCTGCGCAATGACATCAGCCGCGTGGCGCTGCCGGGAACGGTTCAGGTGCCCGAGCTGTTCAAGGTCGAGACCTACGCCACCGTGCACCAGATGGTGTCGCTGGTGCAGGCGCGGCTGCAGGTGGGGGCCGGGCTGTCCGACATCCTGTCGGCGCTGTTTCCGTGTGGATCGATTACTGGGGCGCCCAAGATCCGTGCGATGGAGATTCTGTCGGATCTGGAGCCCTGGCCGCGCGACATCTACTGCGGCACCATCGGCTGGGCCGCCCCGGACGGGCGGTCGGAGTTCAACGTCGCGATCCGGACCTTGATGGTCGAGGGCAATCGGGCCACGTTGAACGTCGGCGGAGGCGTCGTCTGGGACAGCACCGCCGCGTCGGAATATGAGGAAGCGCTATGGAAAGCCCGGTTCGCGCACCAACTGAGCCTGATTTCCGCCTGATCGAAACCTTTGCGTTTCGGCCCGGGCAGGGCTTTGTACGTGTGACCCGTCACCTGCGGCGCATGGCGCGGACTGCGGACTGGCTGGGTGTTCGGTTCGACGTGCGGCGCGTCGGCAAAGTGGTGGACGGTGTGTCCGGAGCGGACTCGCTGCGGTGTCGGCTGACGCTGGACATCACCGGCAAGCCCGAGGTCACTACGGGGCCTCTGGCAGACAACCCGCCGGGCTGGACGGTGGGTCTGGCGACAACAAGGCTGACGTCCTCGGACACCTGGCTGCGCCACAAGACCACCCGCCGCGCGATCTATGATCAGGCACGGGCGGAAATGCCCGACGGCGTGGACGAACTGTTGTTCCTGAACGAACGGGATGAACTGTGCGAGGGCACCATCACCAACCTGTTCGTCGAAATCGACGGCGGGCGCCTGCTGACACCTCCGGTTGCCGCGGGCCTGCTGCCGGGCATCCTGCGCGAGGAGTTGATCGAAACCGGACGCGCGGCCGAGACGGTCTTGACCCTGCATGACCTAGGCGCCGCGCACCGGGTCTGGATGGGCAATTCCTTGCGCGGTTTGATACCGGCCAAGGTGATGCTGCCATGAGCGACCGCAGCTCTGCGCGTGGATTGCAGGTATCGAACCTGCGCCTGAAGGCTGAATTCGTGGCGTTCTATGTCGCGGTCCCCTTGCTGATCGCGGTTCTATTTCCACCCGACTGGATGTTTCCGGCCCTGTTCTTCTTCACCGCCATCGGAATCGCCCTGCTGCACCACACCCCGGGCTATTCCTGGGCCGAGCTGCGCTATGGCTGGCGCAACTGGCGCTGGGCCGAGGTGATCGGGTTTTCATTGGCAATGGCGGCAATCTGTTCGGCCCTGGTGATGGCCACGCGCCCCGATGCGGCCTTTTTTCTGCTGCTGAACCGGCCCGAATTTCTGGCCGTGATCTGGCTGGGCTATCCGTTGCTGTCGGCGCTGCCGCAAGAGCTGCTTTTCCGCACGCTGTTCTATCGCCGCTATCACGCGATCCTGCCTGACGGCGCGGCCTTGCCGCTGCTGAACGCCGGGCTGTTCGCCTTTGCGCACCTGATGTATTGGAGCTGGATCGTCACCGTGATGACATTCGCGGGCGGGCTGCTGTTTTCCTGGGCCTACCGCAAGCGCGGGTCGTTCTTCTATGCGGTGCTGCTGCACGCAATCGCCGGCAACATCATCTTTGCCGCCGGGTTGGGCGTGTTCTTCTATTCCGGCAACGTGCAGCGCCCGTTCTAACGGCTCTACTCGGCGGCGTTGCGCATGTCCTGATCGGGCTGGTACAGATAGTCACGCGTCAAAGGCACCGCGTCGCGGCGGTGGCCCAGCTGCAATTGGAACACGGTTTGGTCGCGCACTTCGAACACCAGGATGCAGGCGGTCAGGTAGAACCGCCACATGCGGATGAACCGGTCATCATACATCGCGCGCACCTGGTCCAGGTTGCTCTCGAACCGGTCGCGCCAGGCGCGCAGGGTCAGGGCATAATGCAGCCGCAGGCTTTCGACATCCAGAAACCACAGACCGGTGCGTGCTACGGGTTTGACGATTTCCTCGAGCGACGGGACATAGCCGCCCGGGAAGATGTACTTGTTCAGCCAGGGCGACTGGCCGGTGGGCGGCCCGTTGCGGCCGATGGAATGGATCAACGCCACGCCGTCGGGCTTCAACAGGGCTGCGACCCGGTCGAAATAGGTGCGCAGCTGTGGCGCGCCCACATGCTCCAGCATCCCGACCGAGACGATCCGGTCGAACTGATCCTGCATCTGCCGGTAGTCCATCAGCCGAATGTCGATGCGGTCGGTCAGCCCGGCCTTCTGCACCCGCGCGGTCGCGGTGCGGTGCTGGTTCTGCGACAGGGTCAGCCCGGTCACCTGCACGCCGTGGTCACGCGCCAGCGTCAGGGCCAGACCGCCCCAGCCGCAGCCGATGTCCAGTACGCGCATTCCGGGCTCGAGGCACAGCTTGCGCGCGATATGCGCCTTTTTGGCGGCTTGCGCCTGTTCCAAAGTCATCCAGGGCTGCTGGAAATAGGCGCAGCTGTACTGCATGTCAGGGTCCAGCATCAGCTGGTAGAAGTCGTCGGACAGGTCATAGTGATGCGCCACGTTGCGCCGCGCCGAGCGGACCGAGTTGCGCTGCAGGATCGGTCGCAGCAGATACCCGGCCCAGTCCTGGATCTGCTGCAGCAGGGGCAATGACCCGCTGGCCGCGCATCGAATCGCGATCCGCATGGCACTTTCCAGGCCGCCCTCGTCGACGGTCAGGGTGCCGTTCATGTAGCCCTCGCCAAAAGCCATCTCGGGATTGCGCACCAGGCGCGCCATCAAAGCGGGGTCATGCAGGGTGATATGCGCCTCGGGCTGCGTGGCGTCGCCATAGGTGCGCGCCGTCCCGTCAGGATAGGTGATCCGCAGAGTTCCGCGGGTGATGAAACCCCGCAATACGCGATCCAAAACAGTTTGCCACATCGGCCGAACACCTCCTTGCTCAAGGGGCTTGGCTCCCGCGTGCCGGGAAAACTATTCGAGTTCACATGTCCAAAAGATAGCGATTTTTTCGAATTTGTCTGCATTCCGGGCTCCGATGGAGGCGCATCGTGCTCCAACCCTTGACTTCCCGACCCGATCGCGGTGTATCGGCGCGACGAATTCAGCGCCCGAAGGGATATCATCCATGCACGCCTATCGCAGCCACACCTGCGCCGATCTGACCGCCGCAAATGTCGGTGAAACCGTCCGCCTGTCGGGTTGGGTTCATCGGGTGCGAGATCACGGCGGCGTGCTGTTCATCGACCTGCGTGACCACTACGGCGTGACCCAGGTTCTGTGCGACGGCGACAGTGCTGCGTTCAGCGCGTTGGAGAAAGTGCGCTCGGAATGGTGCATCCGCATCGACGGCACAGTCAAGGCGCGCGATGCCGAGTTGGTGAACCCCAAGCTGCCCACCGGCGAGATCGAGGTCTATGTCCGCGAACTGGAAGTGCTGGGCGCGGCCGAGGAGCTGCCGCTGATGGTGTTCGGCGATCAGGAATACCCCGAGGAAACCCGCCTGCGCTATCGCTACTTGGACCTGCGTCGCGAGGCGATGCAGCGCAACATGGCACTGCGCTCGGACGTGGTGGCCAGCATGCGCCGCCGCATGTGGGATCAGGGCTTCCGCGAATATCAGACGCCGATCATCACCGCGTCCAGCCCCGAGGGCGCGCGCGACTTCCTGGTGCCCTCGCGCCTGCATCCGGGCAAGTTCTATGCGTTGCCGCAGGCGCCGCAGCAGTTCAAGCAGCTGATCATGGTGTCGGGCTTCGACAAGTATTTCCAGATCGCGCCCTGCTTCCGTGACGAGGACCCGCGCGCCGACCGGTCGCCCACGGATTTCTACCAGCTCGACCTCGAGATGTCCTTCGTAACCCAGCAGGACGTGTTCGACACGATCCAGCCAGTTCTGACGGGAATCTTCGAAGAATTCGGCGGTGGCCGGAAGGTTGATCAGGAATGGCCGCAGATTTCCTACAAAGACGCGGCGCTGTGGTATGGCACCGACAAGCCCGATCTGCGCAACCCGATCAAGATGCAGGTGGTGTCTGAACACTTCCGCGGGTCCGGTTTCGCGATCTTCGCCAAGCTGCTGGAACAGGAAGGCACCGAGATCCGCGCGATCCCCGCGCCCGGTGGCGGCAGCCGCAAGTTCTGCGACCGCATGAACGCCTTTGCCCAGAAAGAAGGTCTGCCCGGCATGGGCTATATCTTCTGGCGCGATCAGGGTGAGGGGATGGAAGCGGCCGGCCCGTTGGCCAAGAACATCGGCCCCGAACGCACCGAGGCAATTCGCCAGCAGCTGGGCCTTGGGGTCGGTGACGCGGCGTTCTTCTTGGGTGGTAAGCCCAAAGCCTTTGAAAAAGTCGCCGGCAAGGCGCGCGATGTTATCGGCGAAGAGCTGGGCCTGACCGACAAGGACCGGTTCGCCTTTGCCTGGATCGTGGATTTCCCGATCTACGAGAAGGACGAGGAAACCGGCGAGATCGATTTCGAACACAACCCGTTCTCGATGCCGCAAGGCGGCATGGAGGCGCTGCAGGGCGACCCGCTTGAGGTCAAGGGCTATCAGTACGACCTAGCCTGCAACGGTTACGAGCTGGTGTCGGGTGCGATCCGGAACCACAAGCCCGAGATCATGCTCAAGGCCTTCGAGCTGGCCGGTTATGGCGAGGACGAGGTCAAAAGTCGCTTTGGCGCGCTGTTCAACGCGTTCCACTATGGCGCTCCGCCGCACGGGGGTTGCGCCGCCGGTATCGACCGGATCGTCATGCTGCTTGCGGACGAGGCCAACATCCGCGAGGTCATGATGTTCCCGATGAACCAGCGTGCCGAAGATCTGATGATGCAAGCGCCGTCGGACCCGACTTCGGATCAGCTGATGGAACTGGGCCTGCGGGTCATCCCTCAGGAATGAGCCAAGGACCGTACACAGAGTGTGAAAAACCTTTGGGTGCGGTCAAAACTACTGCGGTGGCGCGAAGCGAATTTTCCGCCAAGCACTTCAGTGCTTATCGGTGCCTGCGTTTTCCAAGTGGCTAAAATCCCTTGAACTTGAAATCAGTCCAGCCAGTTCGGCTGTTTTTCGCGGTTGGCGCGAATGGTCCGTGCGGATCTGCGGGTGTGCCAATACCACCAAGCGCAGAGCATGGCTGTTGTCACGAAATAGGCCAGTGTCATTCAGATCGCCTTTCGTCTTTCAAGACGGCTTTGGACAAGACCGGCAACGCGCGCAGCCAAAGCTGTTACCGGAGCGCCCTTGGCGCGCGAGGATGCGAGGTCATGGGCTGCTTGTTCCAGAACCGTATCCTCGGCATCTCGGGCAACACCGCGCAGGAATTGCGCGGCATAGTCCAGCGTGCGTGAATCCGCAGGCCCGGTCAGAACATCTGCGATATGCGCCATGTCATCCTGATAAGCCAGCGGATCGGGGCAGATCTGTTCGTCTTTGACGGATTGGAGCGTACCCGGACGGCGGTCTTCGGGGAGGTTCTCCAGGATGGCCCTTTGGAAGCTGATCAGCGAATTCAACGGTTTCGCCAGAAAACCATCGGCTCCGGCTTGCAAGGCAAGCGTTTCGGCGCAGTCGTCGCCGGACATACCAAGGATGACGCTGATACGTGGGGAAACCGCGTTCAGTTCCGCGATCAGGTCTGCGCCAGAGCCGTCCGGCAGACCCATATCAACCACGATCACCGACGGGCGATAGATCTGAAGGTGCCTGCGCGCCGACCTCAGGCAATCGGCCCGGCGGATGCGGGCGCCGCTGTGCAGGCACATCAGTCGCATTGCATCACAGGCATAACGACTGTCCTCGACAACCAGAATGGTCTGACCCAGCAAAGGCCGGGTGGCGCTGGGGGCGACGGTGGATGGGGCGAACGGCACCGAATCGTCCATGGCAGAACTCCTTTCAGCAGATGCCTCACGCTAGGAACTCCTGGCTAACACAGGGTTAACGCGCGTTTTGGCGCACTTGCCCTTTGACAGGGCAGCCCCCATAAACGCTGCAACGCAGAACAGAGGAGACTGCCATGATTGGCCGCCTGAACCATGTCGCCATCGCCGTGCCCGACCTCGAGGCCGCATCCGCCCAATACCGCAACGCGCTGGGCGCCAAGGTTGGTGAACCTCAGGATGAACCGGATCATGGCGTTACGGTGGTCTTCATCGAACTGCCCAATACCAAGATCGAGCTGCTGTACCCGCTGGGCGACGACAGCCCGATCAACGGCTTCCTGGAAAAGAACCCGGCGGGTGGCATCCACCATGTCTGTTATGAGGTCGAGGACATCATCGCCGCACGGGATCACCTGAAGGCGACCGGTGCCCGCGTTCTGGGAACCGGAGAGCCCAAAATCGGCGCCCATGGAAAGCCTGTGCTGTTTTTGCACCCCAAGGACTTCAACGGGTGCCTTGTGGAGCTGGAGCAAGTCTGAGCCGGGCTGAGGAGGCGTCGAAATGACAATCACTGCTGCGTTGGTTTTGTTCGCCGTGATCTGGTTCATGACCTTGTTGGTCGTGCTGCCGGTCCGCATCAAGACGCAAGGCGATCTGGGCGACATCGTGCCGGGAACCCATGCGGGCGCCCCGGAAGTTCACCACATGAAGAAAAAGATCTGGATCACCACCGGTATTTCTATCGTGTTGTGGGCGGTGATCGCAGGGATCATTGTTTCTGGCGTAATTTCAGTTCGTGATTTTGACTGGTTGAACCAAATGGAACCGCGCGAGTAATCAGCGCTCAGCCTGCCGCGACACCCCATGAAAGATATGCGTGAACGTTGCGGCTCCGATGATCGGAATGAAAAGGTTCACCAGCGGGACCGACAGGGGGATGGCCATCAAGGTTCCGGCGACCCAGATCGTCCCGGCATGGCGTGCTCGCAACGCCCGCGCACCGTCGCGTCCGATCCGGCGCATGGCCGCCAGCGTGAAATACTCTCGACCCAGCAAAAACCCGTTCATTCCCCAAAAGATGAACGGAGCGAGGGGTGTGAAAAGCGCGTAAAGGATCAACGCCAATACGTTGGCAACAATCAACACGCCCAAGAATCCCAGCGAGTCCAGCACCGCATCCCAGATCGGGACGGACGGAACAGGGGGTAGGTTCGGATAATGCCGGTCTTCAACGGCCTGTGCGACCTCATCCAGAAACATCGAGGTGATGGCTGAGGCCACCGGCACCATCAGAAAGACCGGCAGGATCAGAACCAGAAAGATCCCCGAATAGTTCAGAACGTCGTTCAACCACGGGACGTCACCGACAAATGGCAGCGAAATCTCCTGACCAGCAAGGGCGTTGATGCCCCAAATCGCCACCGCACAGGCAACAACCAGCAGCACAATCGTCAGGCCGACACCGCGCAGTAGCACCGATCGGAATCGAGCATCGCCGAGCTGTCCCAAGGCCGCGAAGAACGCGTTGAGGATAATCATTCCGTCACCCACTCGGTCATCGCGGCCACGTCCGGGCGGGGCCTTTCGGGCGGCGTGGCCCCTTCGGTTGCGATATGAATCAGTCCGGCTATGCGTTCATTGTCGGCCAGGCCCAAACCGCGTTCGCAGAATTCGCGGTCGTGCGACTGCCAACCTGAAAGCCAGTTGGCACCCCAACCCGCAGCAAGGGCTGCGTTGAGCAGTGCAAGGCAGACCGCACCGGCCGAGTAGGTTTGTTCGATTTCCGGGATTTTCGGCGATGGTTTTTGCACTTCGATGACGGCAACAGCGAGATGCCCCATATCGAACTGACTACGGGCCTTGGCAATGTCTTCGGGGCTTTTCCCCAGCGCAACGCCTCGTTCCTCGGTCAGATCGGCCAATCGCGGCATTGCGCCTTTTTCGATGACGATGAACCGCCAAGGTTCCAACTTGCCATGATCGGGGCTGCGAGCGGCTGCGGTCAGCAACGGGATCAATTCGTCGCGTGTCGGCGCCGGGGCCATCAACGTCTTGGCGGGCCGCGACCTGCGCGACTGCAGGAACTCGAACGCAGCCGGGTTTTTCAGCGTCATATGTTAAATTCCTTTACATGGTTCTGTCGTATCTCGGGCAGACACGCGTCGGTTTCAAGGGCAAGATGCAAAACTGTTGGATATTGTGCCACCCGGCACCGTCCAAATGCGGAAGAGAATGTGATGGCAAAACCGAAACTGCGAAACCTGCCGGACCTTGCGTATCTGGCGCGACCCGGGCAATCGCGTCCCGTACGGGTGACTCCCAAAGCTGCGCAGGACCGGATTTCTTTCGACGGGACGACAGTACACATCGCTGTCACCGCCGTGCCCGAGGATGGAAAGGCGAACCAGGCCGTGGTCAAGCTGTTGGCCCGGGCCATGGGTGCTTCACCGTCAGCTTTGACGCTGAAAAAAGGCCATACAGGGCGCGACAAGGTCTTTGTCTACGATCCCTAGGCTGGTGTCTCCCTGATTTGATACACCCCTTCGGGCAGATCCAGAGCGGCGGCAAGATCGCGCACCTGTTCGGGCGAAAGGGTGATTTTCTGCATCTGGTCCGTTCGGGGGTCCAACTGCTCGATCGTGACGCACTCGGCGAAACTGTTGATCACCACGTCTTCTTGCAAAGGCTCCGGGCCTTCGTCCACCAAGGTAATGACTGTCGAGTCGAATTCATGCTCAATCGAAAACATGTTCCCAGACTGCCCAGCCTGCGATCGCAATGCAACCCGCTGATTGGGTTTCGGGCTGTGGTCAGGGGGGCCACATCGCGCTAAGCTTTCCTGCCGGCACGAACAGAAAGGATCCGGAATGCACCGCCTCAGGTTTTTGCTGGTCTTGGTTGTGTCCGCATGCACTGCGGGCGGGTTCATTGCGGTTGATGATTGGTCACCGTCCTCGCCCGAACTGCGCGACTCGGCACTGACGTTTCAGCAGGTCAGCAGGTCGGTCGGGGCAGCCGCGCAAAAAGTCTGTCAGCGCGAGACACGGGGGCAAAACTGCGATTTCGGCATTCTGATCGACACGGATCCGTTTGCCGAGCCAAATGCGTTCCAGACGTTGGACAAGGATGGGCGCCCGTTCATCATTTTCACGCAGGAGATGGTCAAGTCGACGCAGAACGCCGACGAGATGGCGTTCGTGATGGGACACGAGGCGGCGCATCACATCCTGGGCCACATCGCCCGGCAGGTAAAAAACGCCAAGGAAGGGGCCCGCATTTTCGGAGAACTGGCTGAGGCGCAAGGCGAGGACGCGGCAGGAATTGAACGTGCTCAGAAGCTGGGTGCTGAAGTCGGAGTTCAGAGCTACACGAAAGAATTCGAGCTGGAAGCGGACCGGATGGGAACTTTGATCACCTATTCGGCTGGGTACAATCCGCTGGTCGGCATGGCCTATTTCGGCCGGATTCCAGATCCGGGTGACCGCTTTCTGGCGTCTCATCCGCCCAATGCCAAGCGCATCGAAGTTGTTCTGGAAACAGCCGCCCAGCTCGGCCTGACCCAATGACCCAGATCCAGCGGATGGGGGTTGTTCTGACGGATCGAGGCTCGAAATACGCGGTGAGCGGTGCTCCCGTCAGGTCGCGGGATGAGGTCGATGCGGTATTGCGCGACCTTAAATCGGACAAGGCATATGCCAAGGCGACCCATAACACGTGGGCCGCGATTTTGCCGACCGGCGCTCTCAAGGCAGATGATGGCGAAACTGGTGCGGGGATGGTCATATTGCGCATGTTGGAACGCGCCGGTGTGCAGGATCACGTGGTCATTGTGACCCGATGGTATGGCGGCAAAAAGCTGGGCGGAGATCGTTTCAGGCGGGTCCAGGACGCCACACGGGCCTACCTTGACCACCTGGGGGTTGTCTCTTGACCTGAATCAAGGGCACCGTGGGGTTATGGCGCTAGGGTTCTTTTCAGCGAGACAGCGAAAGGAACTCGGATGTCCAGACGCGAAGAATTGCGCCGCCACGCCGCTTTGGTGGATCGAATGGCCCTGAAACTGGGCGTTGACCTGCAGGAGGCCGCAATCGGCGGTTCGGTTTCCATCGACGAAATCACCGACGCGGTGCTGCGCTGTACAGGCTGTACAAACCCCTATCACTGCGACCGCGCGTTGGCGCTTCAAAACAGCGACGGACGGCCACCGGAGTATTGCCGAAACCAGGATTTGCTGGCCAGGCTTGCACCCTAGCGCGGACGGGCAGAACCATGAACGTCCTTGGCCAGACCATGAAGCATGTACGCCTTGTTCTGCGGATGGGGCAGGCGACCGGCGTTGACCTTGTAGATGCCCATCTCACGGGTCGGCTCAGTCCCGACGAATGGGCGCGCATGGTGGGACGGTGCCGGGGCTGCGAGTGGGCTTGCGACTGTAGCGACTGGCAGACGCACCGAGGTGACAGGGTTGAGGCCCCGGAGACATGTCCGAACAGGAACCGATTCGCCAAACTTAAGACGCTGCAGAATCAGGAAAAACAATGAAACATGTGCGACTCGGAGACATAGAAAAACACTTCTGGCTAACGCGGTCGGTTGCGCGCTGCATGGAAATCTCGCTGTCCGAAGCCATCGCCGAAGGGCGGCTGACCGCGCAGGGATACAGCGAAATGGTTACCCGTTGTCGAGCCGCTGACTGCAGCGAAAGATGTGCTGTCTGGCTTGCGTGCCAACAAAGCCGGGCGACCGCTGCCCCGGATTTTTGCGCCAATGCCAAAGCTTTGAATGCGCTGACCTGATTGGCCTAAAGCTTGGAATGGCTTCCGTCGCACAGCGGCGGATTAGCGGTATGCTTGCATCCGCAGAAGAAGACCTTCTTGCTTGATTCTGCTACATATTTTACCGGCTCGATCCCAGTTTCCTTGTGCGAACCGTCGCAGAATGGCTGACGTTTGGAGCGTCCGCAAGCGCACCAGAAGTAGCTTTTGCCTTCAGTCACTTCGATGGGGTAGGGCGACTTCTGGGCGATTTGAGATCCTTTTGGCATTCTGGCGCTCCGGCTGTTGAAAGGGACACCCGAGAGCTTAGCCCAACGCAGAGAAATGTGTAGTTCGCGCGTCCCGGTCCGGCGGTGGCACGTCGCGGTGCAAGCGTGGATTCGCCTCTGATCACACGGATGTGACCGTATCTGTTGCCAGAAAGCCGAACTGCCCGTATCCTTAACCTGGCCCCGAAAAGTTGGGCAATATCAGAAAAGTATTAAAGGATTGATGGACATGAAACTGAAATTCGCTGCCGCCGGCGCCTTTGTTTTGATCCTGACTGCTTGCTCGCAGCAGGAAGAGCCCACCCCGGTTTACGTTCAGCCAAGCTATGACAAATATGGCTCGCCCAGCTGTTCGGCAGGCTATGAACTGGCCACCACCGAGGCCGGCCAGACCGTGTGTAACCCGGTCACTCAGTAAGCTTTTTGCAGACGGTCCCGATTTGGGGGCCGTCTGCTTTCTTCCGCCGGATGGCGGTTCAGCGCACCAGCTTCCCCCACAGATCGTATTCACCAGCCTCGTCGACCTGAACAAGGACGATGTCGCCGGGTTTCAGGTTTTCATGACCGTCGTCGATGAACAGGTTGCCATCGATCTCAGGCGCGTCTGACTTGGTGCGGCAGGTGGCGGCTTCGGCATCCACCTCATCCACGATCACTTGGATCCTCTGGCCCACTTTCGACGCCAGTTTCGCTTCAGAAATCGCCTGGGCCTTTTGCATGAAACGCTCCCAGCGCTCTTGCTTGATCTCATCCGGGACGTGATCCGGCAAGTCGTTCGAGCGGGCCCCTTCAACGTTTTCGTATTGGAAGCACCCGACGCGATCCAACTGCGCCTCGTCCATCCAATCCAGCAGGGTCTGGAACTCGGCCTCGGTCTCCCCCGGGTAGCCGACAATGAAGGTCGATCGCAGCGTGATGTCGGGGCAGATCGCGCGCCAGGCGGCGATCTCGTCCAGTGTCTTGGCGCCGGCAGCGGGGCGCGCCATTCGTTTCAGAACGTCCGGATGCGCGTGTTGGAACGGGATGTCCAGGTAGGGCAAAAGGTTGCTGCCTGCATCCGCCATCAGCGGGATCAACTCGCGCACATGTGGATAGGGGTACACGTAGTGCAGTCGTATCCAAGCATCCAGTTGGCCCAGTTCGCGGGCCAGGTCGGTAATGTGGCTGCGCACCTCCCTGTCTTTCCAGGGATTCACATCGTATTTGCGATCCAGACCAAAGGCCGAGGTGTCCTGGCTGATCACCAGCAATTCGCGCACACCGCTGTCGACCAGTTTTTCAGCCTCGCGCAAAACCGCGTGGGCCGGTCGGCTGGCCAGTTTTCCGCGCATATCCGGGATGATGCAGAACTTGCACTTGTGATTACAGCCCTCGGATATCTTGAGATAGCTGTAGTGGCGCGGGGTCAGCTTCACGCCCGAAGCCGGCAACAGATCCACATACGGATTGGGATCAGGTGGAACGGCGGCGTGAACGGCATCCAGCACCTGTTCATACTGGTGCGGGCCGGTCACGGCCAGGATACGGGGGTGATGTTCGCGGATGTAGTCCGGCTCGGCACCCAGGCACCCGGTCACGATGACCTTGCCATTTTCCACCAGAGCCTCGCCGATTGCTTCGAGGCTTTCGGCCTTGGCGCTGTCCAGAAACCCGCAGGTGTTCACGATCACGGCATCCGCACCTGAATAGTCGGGCGAGATCCCGTATCCTTCAGCGCGCAGGCGCGTCAGGATGCGCTCGCTGTCGACCAGTGCCTTGGGACACCCCAAGGACACCATTCCGATGGTGGGTTGGCCGCTGCGCGGTGCGTCGGTGATCCGGGCTGCGGGTGCCAGATCGGGGCGTAGGTTTGGCGGGTTGGTGCTCATTGCGCGGCATATAGTGGGGAAATCTTCCCCTTGCAAATCCTTCGCACGCGAGGAACATCGAAGCTGAGGCAAAAAGCCGGCAAGGCAGAGAGCAAATCATGAAGTGGCTGATACGCATTCTATTCATTCTGGTTGCGGTCGCGGGGCTGGTGATCGGGGCGTTGCTTTTGATGCCCGGCGACAAGCTGGGCAAAATCCTCGCCGAACAGGTCAAGGCGCAGACCGGACGCGAGCTGACGTTGTCCGGTGATGTCCGCCTGTCCTTTTGGCCGGTTCTGGGAATGGAAACCGGGCCGGTTACGTTTGGGAACGCGCTTTGGGCTAGCTCAGAACCGATGCTGAGCGCGCAAAGCCTGGCAGTTGGCGTGGACGCATCAGCGCTGTTGGCGGGGGATGTGCGCATCCGGCGCGTCGTGGCCGAGGATCCCGTCTTGCAGTTGGAGCTGTCACAAGGGCGGGGCAACTGGGAAATGTCGGCGCCGCAATCCGGGGCGTCAAACACGGGCTCTGGCAATTCAGATGCACCCGCACCCAACTCTGCGGCACCGGCCGAGACCGGAACCGTGACCCTTGACCGATTGGAGCTCAGCAACGCGCGTCTGGTTTATGTGGAAAACGGTGTCCCTCAGATGGACTTTTCCGGGGTCGATCTGATGGCCAGTTGGCCCGATGTCACTGCGCCGATGAAGATGAGCGCATCAATGCCGGTGCCCGGTGGCGCGGTTGAGGTTGATCTGGAAATTCCTGATTTACCTGCCTTCTCCAGTGGCGCGGTGACGCCATTGGTTCTTGGCCTGACAGCGCCGGGCGGAGAGATCAGCTTTGACGGACGCGTCAACCTGGCCGGTGAAATGGACGGGAAAACTCATGTCCGGACCACAAACACCGACGCGATGCTGGCCGCTTTTGGTCAGGGTGGGGTTTCAGTCCCCATGGGACTTGGACGGGTCGCGGATGTGTCCGGCAAGATGACCTACACCAAGGATGGGCGCATTTCCTTGCGGGATATGCGGGCCGTTCTGGATCAGAACAGTTTTGACGGTGCCGCAGATATCGTTATCGCGAGCCCACCGAAGATTACTGCGCGGCTGAGTACTGGTGACCTTGACCTGACGCAGGCAACGGCCGGCAGCGCGCCCAACAGCGGCAGCACGGGCGGAGGAGGCAAACAGGCGCCCAAAGGCTGGTCCCAGGCGCCGATCGACGCGTCACCCCTTTCGTTGGCAAATGGAACGATCCGGTTGAAAGCCAATTCGATCGCTATTCCGGATATGACCTTTGGCCCCAGCGATCTAAGCCTCAGCCTGGATCGGTCGCGTGCGGTTCTGAAAATGGAACCGGCCACGCTGTTTTCCGGAAAGCTGACTGGAGAAGTCGTGGCCAACAACAGAAACGGACTGTCGGTCGGGGGCAACCTGACCGCCACCGGTATCGACCTCAAGCAGGCTTTGACCACATTGGGCGGTGTCGAACGGCTGTCCGGTATTGCGTCCGGAACGTTGCAATTTCTGGGGGTGGGGCAAACCGAAGCCCAAATCATGCGCTCACTCAGCGGCAAGGGCAGCCTGGACGTCGGCAAGGGGGTGATCGCCGGGTTTGATCTGGATCGTTTGATGGGGCGCGGCGAAGGCAGTGGAGGAACCACCGTCTTTAACAGCCTGACTGCCACCTACACGATTCAGGACGGCAACCTGACGAACAACGATCTTCTGATGCAGCTTGACAATTTCCGGGCCGACGGTGCGGGCCGCGTCGGGCTGGGCGCGCGCGATATCGACTATGTGTTCACACCGGTCGCGCTGCGGGCAAACGGGGGCAATGGCATTGCCGTGCCCGTGCGGATCAAGGGGCCGTGGAGCGATCCGTCGATCAAGCCCGACCTGAGCAAGGTGATTGAAGCTGCGACGGAAGAGAAGCTCAAGGAACTGGAGCAGGACGCGAAGGACAAGGCGCTGAAGAAGGTCGGAGAGGAGTTGAATACAACCATCTCCGACAGCGAACAGGTCGAAGACGCGCTGAAGCAAAAGCTTGAGGACGAGGCCAAGAAGGGTTTGCTGAAACTGCTCGGACGGGATTGAGAAAGGGGCGCCTCAGCGCCCCTTTTTTTGCTCAGATGGTCTGGTCGTAGTCGCCCACACCCGGTTCGGTGCGGATTACGGCGTCAATATCGGCGAAAATTGCCCGCATCTCATCTTCGCTCTCGCTGCTTTCGCAGACCACCACCAGGTTGGGCGTGTTCGAAGATGCCCGAACCAGGCCCCAACTGCCATTGTCGAGGATGACGCGGGCACCATTGACGGTCACGACTTCCTTGATCGGCCGACCGGCCAGTGTTTCACCCGCCTCGGCCTTGGCAACGAGCTTGTCCACCAAGCGGGCGAGGATGTCATACTTTTCGGTATCAGCAGCATAGGGCGACATGGTCGGGGTCGACCATGTCTTGGGCAGGGCGCGACGCAGATCGGACATGCTCTGTCCCGGGTTTCGGTCCATCAGTTTGCAGATTTCCACCGCGACCCGCATTCCGCAGTCGTATCCACGCCCGATTGGCTCGGCCAGAAAATAATGGCCCGACTTTTCGAACCCGGCCAACGCGCCGATTTCCTTCACGCGCCGTTTCATGTGGCTGTGGCCGGTTTTCCAGTAATCCGCCTTGACGCCATGGGCCTGCAGTTCGGGATCGCTTGCAAACAGGCCGGTCGATTTAACGTCGGCCACGAAGGTCGCGCCGGGATGCAGCTTGGCCAAATCGCGGGCCATGATGACACCGACCTTGTCGGCAAAGATCTCCTCGCCCTCGTCATCGACCACACCGCAGCGATCGCCGTCTCCGTCAAACCCAAGCGCGAGGTCCGCCCCGCTGGCTTTGACGGCGTCTGCCATGTCGTGCAACATCTCCATCGCTTCGGGGTTCGGGTTGTAGTTGGGGAAGGTGTAATCCAACCGGTTGTGGCTGGGTACGACCTCGACGCCGATCCGCTCAAAGATCTCGGGGGCAAAGGCAGATGCGGTGCCGTTCCCTGTCGCGCACACCACCTTGAGGGGGCGCGACATCTTGAAATCACCGACCAGATCGTCGATATAGGCCTCTTTCACGCCGTCCACGAATTCATAGGACCCGCCGGGGCGTGCCACGCCTTCGCCGTTCAGCACGATATCGCGCAGTTCGGCCATTTCGTCAGGGCCGTGGGTCAGAGGACGGTCAAAGCCCATCTTCACCCCGGTCCAGCCGTTGGGATTGTGGCTGGCCGTCACCATGGCGACCGCGGGAACATCCAGGTGGAATTGGGCGAAATACGCCATCGGGCTCAGCGCAGGGCCAATATCCTTGACCTGGATACCGGCCTGCATGAGGCCCAGAATCAACGCATTCTTGATCGCCAGAGAATAGTCGCGGTAGTCGTTGCCGACCGCGATCAGCGGCTCGATCCCACGCTTGTGCATCTGAGTGCCCAAACCAAGACCAAGAGCCGTCATCCCCGGCAGGTTGATCTCGTCCGGGTATTTCCAGCGGGCATCGTATTCACGAAACCCGGTGGGTTTGATCATCGCATCGCGCAGAAAGCTCCAGGTGTTCGGGGTCACCTCGGGGATTGGTTTGGTCATGGAAAATCTCGATCGTTAAATCTGAACTGGGTTGGCCTTGGCCAGGGCATCGAAACGCATCAATGTGTCAATCAGTTGGCCCATTTGGTCCAACGGGATCATATTCGGCCCATCAGACGGCGCCGTGTCCGGATCCTGATGCGTTTCAATGAATACGGCACCGACGCCCAGGGCCACGGCCGCGCGGGCCATTACCGGTGCAAATTCCCGCTGCCCGCCGGACGAGCCGCCTCGGCCACCGGGCTGTTGAACGGAATGGGTTGCATCCATGACAACCGGATACCCGGTTTGCGCCATTTGCGGCAGGGATCGCATGTCGGCGACCAGCGTATTGTAGCCAAACGAGGTTCCGCGCTCGGTCAGCAGGATGTTGTGGTTGCCCGTGCTTTCGATCTTTTCGACGATGTTCGGCATTTCCCAGGGGGCCAGGAACTGACCCTTCTTGACGTTGACGGCCTTGCCTGTTTCTCCGGCTGCCAGCAGCATGTCCGTCTGGCGGCAAAGGAAGGCGGGGATCTGCAGAATATCCACCGCCTCGGCCGCGATGGCGCATTGCGCTTCGGTGTGGACATCCGTCAGTACCGGAATACCCATCGTTTTGCGAATGTCATCCAACACCTTCAGTCCGGCCTCGATCCCCATCCCGCGTTTCCCGGACAGGGACGTGCGGTTGGCTTTGTCATATGAGGCCTTGAACACATACTGTGCCCCCGCGGCTTCACAAGCTTCTTTCATCCTTCCCGCGATCATCTGTGCGTGATCCGCCGTTTCAAGCTGGCAAGGGCCCGCGATGATGGTCAGCGGAAGGTCGTTGCCAACGGTGACGTTGGCTATTTTTACATGTTTCATGAGCTCTACGAGGATACCTGTTCACGAAGGACTGACGTAGTCAGCGAAATCATCAGGTAGATACCAGCAAACAACAGGAAAGCCAAAATCGTATTTTCGAACTTTCGCGGATAGGTGGGCTCCTGACTGGCGACCGGGTTCACGGAAACGGTGAGGTATCGAACCTTGCGGTTGGCCTCGGTCCGGGCGGTTTCCATTTGCTGCATGGCCGATTGCAGCATCATGTCCCGTGCGGCCAGATCGGCCTGTGCCATCTGGATCCGAACGCTCAACCGCGCCAGCGAGTTTTCGCCTGCGGAGGCGTCCAGCATCTCGGCATTGAGCTCCTTTAGCACGGCCTCAAGCCGGTTGATATCGGCTTGGACACCGTCGACCTTGGCTTTGTTCGGCCGAAGGTTGTCCAGCAACGCCGCCAGTTCCAATTCCTTGTCTTGAAGCTGTATCTCGATCTCGTTGATGCGGGCGCGCAGCCCGGCAATCACGTTTTCGGGGTCCAGCACGGCACCCTGCAACTGTAGTTCGATCAGCGCTTCCTGGGCTTTGCGCCGTTCTTCCTGAGCGTCCTCGAAGGACTGCAGAGCGTCCCGCATCTGATCTTCGCGCTTCAGCTCGGTGAGGCCGTTGATCTTTTCTTCGGCGTAGGAGATCAGCAGATTTGACAGGTCGACGGCAGTGTCTGGGTCGGGTGCTGCAACCTCCATCCGGATGATACCGTCGCTGGGGTCATAGCCGATTGTGACCATGCGCTTGTACAGTTTGAACGCCTCTTCCAGCGTGGCGTCCTGAGGCAGTCTTTGAATCGGATCTATCCAGTCCTGCTTGAAAATCTCGGCAAAACCAGTGTCCCGTTCCAGACGGTTGAGCGCATCCTTGGATTCAAGGAACTCCTGGGTCGCGACCGAGTCCTGCGTGGTGGCGTATTGCGTCCCGGCCAAAAGCCCGCCGATCTCACCAGCGCCACCATCTGCCTGTAGAATGGAAAACGCGGACTCGCTGGCGTACATCGGAGTGGCTATGCGATAGAAGTAATAGCCGACAATAATCGTGGGCAGCAGAACAAAGGCGAATAGACGGGCAAACAGACCAAACAGCTTTCGTCTGCGCCGACGGGCGATGTCCTTCTGAATCTGGCCGATTTCGAATTCGCGCCGCTGTGCCGGGCTCCATTCGGGGCCGGGAAGGGTCTGTTGCTTTTCTTTCACCGTTTGCGGCAGCTGGATCGTGACCTTGTCTTTTGGCTGGTCTTCCGCATCCGCGGTATCGGAAGAACCCGCCGCAAAATCCAGAAGGTTGGAGCGCGGAAACGGATCGATCCCCTTTTTTCGTAGCAGACGCACGGCATCGTAGTCCGACGTCGCAGCCAGACCGTGTTTCTGCGCCAGGCGTCGGGCCATGCGCAGCTGACGACCGGTCAACCCTTCTTTCTTGATGGCATCCAGTTCAGTTCCGGCCGGGGCTTCCTCGGCCGGTTGAGTTGCTTTTCTGATGCGCGAAATCGCCTCGGCACGCGCCTCGACCGTGCCTTCGGCCTGCGAGGCATGGTTCGGGTCGTATTTTTTAACCTTGGGTTTGGTAGTCATATAGCTGCGTCGCCTCTTCCAAGGAGTCAAACATATGAAGCTGCCCATCCACAAGCACGGCGGCCTGGCGGGCGAATTTTTCGAGGGTTTTGGGATTGTGTGACACAATCACCAAAGTCGTGGTTCGCAAGCGTTCCTGCAGGATTGAACCCGCTTTTTTGTTGAATTCGACATCGGTGGTGGCAGGCATACCTTCGTCGATCAGGTACATGTCGAAATCCAGGGCGAGCATCAACGAAAAGGTGAAACGGGCGCGCATGCCGGCTGAGTATGTCGCCAAGGGTTGGTTGAAATACTCGCCCAAGTCGCACATCCAGCTGCAGTAAGCCTCGACATAGTCGGGGTCCATTCCATAAATCTTGGCGATGTAACGGGCATTCTCGAGCGCGGACATCTTCTTGGAAACGCCGCCGGCAAAGCCCATGGGAAAAGACACCCGACACTCTCGGCGGATCACGCCTTCGTCGGGCTTTTCGAGGCCGGCCATCATGTTGATAAGCGTGGTTTTTCCGGTGCCGTTCGGGGCCAGAACGCCAAGTGATTTTCCCAGCTCGACCCGGAACGAGACCCTGTCCAGGATCACCTTGCGGCGAGTCCCGGTCCAAAAGGACTTGCTGACATTCTCGAACTCAAGCATTCACGGCCTGCTCATGTTTTTGCTTTGGGTGCGGCCACCGGTGGCTGGCTGACGGCCGGGTGTTCTACCGCTCCATGTTGGCCACATTATGTCGAAATATGAAACAAATGTTCAATGCGCGTTCGATACGCCTGACCACAATTGTGACGCATAGAGCCGACAACTGGATCGGTTTGCGGGAACGACTATGATCCATCCTAGGATTGCAACAAGCGCCAAAGGGCTGGAGATCAGGTGAAGCCACTTGCGGAAGAAATCAGATCGTGCCGGTTGTGCGCCGACCGCTTCGCTGCGACTGCGACCGCGCATCCGCCGCGCCCGGTGGTGTGGTTCCGCCCCGGTGCGCGCATTCTGATCGCAGGGCAAGCTCCCGGGGCACGGGTCCATGAGAGCGGCCGACCGTTCACCGACCCCTCAGGCGACCGGCTGCGGGATTGGCTGGGGTTGGAGGAAGAGCAATTCTACGATCAGGCGCGGGTTTCGATCGTTCCGATGGCGTTTTGTTTTCCGGGGTACGATGCGCGAAAGGCGGACTTGCCGCCGCCGGCGATCTGCAGGAAGACCTGGCATCACAGGGTGATGAGTGAACTTGGCGATGTTCCGTTGACCATCCTTGTCGGTGGCCACGCGCATAAATTCCATCTGGGCGCACAAGCTTCGGTGACCGATACGGTGCGCAATTGGCAACAGCATGCGCCGCGGGTATTTGCCTTGCCTCATCCGTCATGGCGCAATACGGCATGGCTGAAGAAAAATCCCTGGTTCGAAACGGACCTGTTGCCGGTGCTGCGTGCCCGGGTCAAAGAGGTAATGGATGACTGACACGACCGCGCTGGACATTGCGCATGCCCAGATGGAGGCCGACCCTCAGAGCGATGCCGCGCGGCTGAGGTTTTTCGAACGGCTCGCGGACAACGAACTGTTTCTGTTGCTGACCGAAGAGGCGCGAGACGAAAACATCTCGCCCGAGCTGTTTGACGTGGCAGATGGACGGTTTGTGCTGGCCTTTGACCGCGAAGACAGACTGGCGCAGTTTGCGGGCCGTCCTGCCCCTTATGCCGCTCTGTCCGGACGTGTTCTGGCGGGGATGCTTGCAGGGCAGGGCATCGGGTTGGGGCTGAACCTCGAGGTGGCGCCGTCGTCGATGCTCATCCCTGCCGAAGCGTTGGCCTGGCTTGCGGAAACCCTCAGCCATGCCCCGCAAGAAGTGCAATCCCGTCTGACGGAGTTCCTTCCGCCCGCGGGGTTGCCCGACATTTTGCTGACGGCGCTGGACACCAAACTGGCCACAGCTTCAGGTCTGGCCTCCGCCGCATATCTCGCCGGAACCCGCGCCGAGGGCGGTGGGCAGGGTCATCTTCTTGGTTTCGTGGACGCGGTGCCCGGTGCCCAGACGGCCTTGGCCAAGGCGGTGTCCGAAGCTCTGACATTTTCGGGGATTGAGGCTGGTGCCTTGGATGTCGGTTTTTTCGCGGCCAGCGATCCTGCCGCCGCAGCATTGGCGAAAGTGGGCCTGCGATTTGATATCCCCGAGCCTGTGCGCGCCTCCGGGTCCCGACCTTCGCCCGGAAGCGACCCGGACAGTCCCCCGATCTTGAAGTGAAATCGAGGCTTCGGCGCAGGGATGGTTTGCTCCCTGCGCCAAATGAACAGATTTATTCGGCAGCTGTCTCCAGCTTGTCCTGCGTACGGGTTTCGAAGTCGCTTGCGTTATGCCGTTCGCGCAGTTGGGTGTGCAACTCTCCGAAGGCGCGGTTGACCATGCGGCCCCGCTTCACGGCTGGCCGCGCGTCAATCTCTTGCGCCCATCGCATGACGTTCTTGTAGGACGTCACATCAAGGAACTCGGCCGCGTCGTACAAACGACCCAGAACCAGTTGCCCATACCACGGCCAGATTGCCATATCAGCGATCGAATAGTCTTCGCCGGCGATAAAGGTTTTGTCGGCAAGCTCGCGGTCCAGAACATCCAGCTGGCGTTTGGTCTCCATCGCAAAGCGGTTGATCGGGTATTCCCATTTCTCTGGCGCATAAGCGTAGAAATGCCCGAACCCACCACCCAGATAAGGCGCGCTGCCCATCTGCCAGAAAAGCCAGTTCATCACTTCTGTGCGCTCAGGGCCGGATGCGGGTAGGAATGCTCCGAACTTTTCGGCCAGATGGACAAGGATGGAGCCGCTTTCAAACACCCGTATCGGCGCTTCACCCGAGCGGTCCATAAGAGCGGGGATTTTCGAGTTCGGGTTGATCGCGACAAAATCCGAGCCGAACTGATCGCCGTCACCGATATTGATCAGCCATGCATCATATTCCGCGCCCGCGTGACCCAGGGCCAAAAGCTCTTCCAGCATGACCGTCACTTTCACCCCGTTTGGCGTTGCAAGCGAATACAACTGCAAGGGATGATTGCCGACGGGCAATTCCCTGTCATGGGTCGCCCCTGCGATGGGGCGGTTGATATTCGCGAAACGCCCTCCGCTTTCACTATCCCATGTCCAGACTTTTGGTGGGGTGTATGTGGTGGTGTCGCTCATCTTCTGCCTTTCGTCCCAGAGCCGAGCCGCGCCCGGCCCGACAAGAGTTAGTGTTGCAGAACAAGAACGCCAACCCCCGACGTGGCGGCTGTTCTGTAACAATTGCGGCAAGACTGCTCACGTTTGCTCGTCAATGGTCACAGCGGCGTTAACGGGTCTTCGCCGTCGAAGGGAATTGCTTATTGTCTCTGCAGACAGCCACTCTGGCCCTGCAACCCGTCAAGACACGAGGACATGAAACATGAACAGATTTGCTCTGACCTTTGCTGCTGCAATGGCGTTGGCCGTGCCCGCCTTTGCCGGCCCGCAATATGTCGATGGGACCGGCTTCGCCGTGTCCGGATATGATGTGGTGGCCTACCGTGGGCTTGCTCAATCACCGATCGGACAGTCGCAGCCCGAGGGCGTGCGCGGACGGTCGGACATCACTGCGGAATACAACGGGGCGACCTGGGCTTTTGCGAGCGAAGAAAACCGCGCGAAGTTCCTTGAAAACCCCGCGCTCTATGCGCCGCAATATGATGGGCATTGCGCCTATGGCGTGTCAAAGGGCGGCAAGGTTCCCGGCAACCCCAACCTTTGGCGGATCGTTGACGACAAGCTGTATTTGAACATCACCGATGTCGTGGTCGGTTTTTGGGAAGAAGACGTCCCGGGCAACATCAACCTGGCTGAGGGGAACTGGCCGGGGCTCGAAGGCAATGACGCCTCGACCAACGTGATCCCGAAATTCACGTCCGAAGGCCCGATCGCGAACTGACGTGACGCGCGTTGCAGGCCCGGCAGACCCGCCGGGCCTTTTTCAATTTTGGGTCTTCAACAAGCCTGCCAGAACTGTTCCCGAGTGGCCTGATCCGCCTCGAACCGGATCTTGACGCTGCGCGCGCCGGGAAACTTGCGTTCTCGAATGGTGTCGGGAACAACGACCTCGCCCGCTCCGCCATTCTTGGCCTGGAAGGACAGTATTTCGGTTTCGACCGTCCGAAAGCCGGCCAGAACGGATGTCGGCAGGGCAACGCGGTTTTCACCTTCGCAAACCGGCGTCGCAACGAAATAGGTCAGGTCGCGGCCATAGCATCCGATCGCCTCTGGTACATGGTCCGAATTGCGCGTCGATAGCGGGCAATCTTCCGCGCTGGTCTCGCCAAAGGATAGGGCGCGACTTGGATCGAGCAGCTTCAGGCAGGCGGAAATATCCTTCTCGTCCAGCTCGATGATACGCTTTCTGAGTTTCGGTCGTCGCGGTTGGGCCGGCCCGGCGCCTTTTCCTGCCAACCCGTTTTTGCGCAGATAGTCATAGGCCGACTTCGCCTGCGCAAACTGATTGCAGTCGCCGCCTGTATGGTCGGGATGTGCATGAAAGGCGATGTCACGCCACGCATTCCGGATGTCCGATGCGGTGGCGGTCTGATCGAGGCCCAAGACGTGCAGTGCTTCTACGCGAGCCTGAATTTTCTCGACTGGCTCCATACCAAAATCACTCGATAAAACAACTGGCTCCTATTGTCCGGAGCCTTGAGTTTCTGTCAAATTATCCTGTGAATTGGTGGGCTTGGCGAGGACAGTGCGCCGTTGCAGGGGGAATTGTTCGCACCTTGCAGCGGGCCGCAGGGGGCAATCCCCCTTTGGCCTGTGCAAATGCAAGGAACAGTCAGGCGACGTTTTGCAGATCGGCTTTGGGCGTGATCCCAAGGGCAAAACACACATCGCGGGTCAGTTCGGGGCGGTTCAGCGTATAAAAATGCAGCTTGTCCACGCCTTCATCGATCAGGTCCGAACACAGTTCGGTGCACAGCGCGGTGGCCAACAGGTCGTGCCGGTTGTCACGGATCGCTTTGTCAAAGGCCTGATCGACCCAGTCCGGCACCTGGGCGCCACAGCGTTTGGCAAATTTCTTCGCACCGGCCCAGTTCTCGATTGGCAGGATGCCCGGCACGATCGGCTTGTCGATCCCGGCCTTGGCGCAGGCATCGCGAAAGCGCAAAAAGGTTTCGGCCTCGAAGAAGAATTGCGTCAAAGCCTCGTCTGCGCCGGCGTCCAGCTTGGCTTTCAACCAGTCAATGTCAGCCTGTGCATGTGGCGCTTCGGGGTGAATGTCGGGATAGGCACCGACGCGGATGGTGAAACTGCCCGTTTCCGCCAGTGCTGCGATCAATTCGACCGAGTGGGCGAACCCATCGGGATGCGGGACGAACCGTTCCTGCCCCTTGGGTGGGTCGCCGCGCAACGCAACGATGTCAGTGACGCCGGCCGCGGCAAAGCTGTCGGCTATGGCCAAGGTCTCGCCGCGTGAGGCGTCGACACATGTAAGATGGGCCGCGACTTTCAATCCCGAGGATTTGTGCAACGTCGCCACCGCGTCGCGGGTCAATTCACGGGTGGTGCCCCCCGCTCCATATGTGACCGAGACAAAACGGGGTGCCAGTGGCGCCAGTGTCTGAACCGTATCCCACAGGCGAAACGACGCTTCGAGCGTCTGAGGCGGAAAGAATTCGAAGGAAATCTCGGGCTGGGTCATGGCAGTCTCGCAGGTTGTGTTGCGGCTCTTGTGCCATGGAGTTCTTTGTGAGACAAACTCATATTATTCAAGAACAACATGAACGACGCGAAAGATGCATATCGAATTTCGACACCTGCGCACGATCAAAGCCATCCATGAATGTGGTGGGTTGGCCCGTGCGGCGGATCAACTGAACATCACGCAGTCTGCGCTCAGCCATCAGATCAAAGGGCTGGAGGATCAGGCCGGCGTCGAGCTGTTCCTGCGCCGGTCGAAACCGATGAAACTGTCGGCCGCTGGGCTGCGCCTTCTGCGTCTGGCCGAGCAGATTCTGCCGCAGGTCGAAGCGATGCAGGAGGAGTTTTCCTCGCTGCGCGATGGGCGCACGGGACGGATGCACATCGCGATCGAGTGCCACGCCTGTTTCGAGTGGCTGTTCCCGGTGCTCGAGGCCTTCCGCAAGTCGTGGCCGGATGTCGATGTCGATATCCGGCCAGGTCTGGCCTTTGACGCGCTGCCCGCGCTGCAGAAGGAAGAGGTCGATCTGGTCGTCTCCTCGGACCCCGAAAATCTGCCGGGGGTCGAGTTCATCGAGTTGTTCGACTACAATCCTGTTTTTGTCGCCGCCTCGACCCACCCTCTGGCCCGGAAAGCGTATATCGAGGCCGAGGATTTTCGCGGTCAAACGCTGATCACCTATCCGGTCGAACGCACGAGGCTTGATATCTTCAGCCAGCTTCTCATCCCGGCCCGCGTTGAGCCTGCTGCGATCCGGCAAGTTGAGTTGACCGCCGTGATCCTGCTGCTTGTGGCGTCAAACCGTGGAATATCCGTTCTGCCCGACTGGGTGGTGCGGGAGGTCAAGTACAACTCGGACTATGTGACCCGCCCGCTGACCAAGGATGGCATCACGCGTCGGCTGTATGCCGCGGTGCGTACCGAGGACATGGAAAAACCCTTTGTGCAGGAATTGGTCAAGCTGGCCAGCCTAGAGGCGCGCAAGCTGCAGCAGCAATAAGGTTTTGGCCACGCGGGAAACGGCATGCTGCTATGCGCATCATTCCTCTTGGCAAGGGGGCGTTGCGCCAGTATACGCGCGGTTTGACCGGACAGGAGCCTCGGAACTATGGTTGGCAGTGCAAATCTCAACATCATGATCAAGGCCGCGCGCAAAGCGGGCCGATCGCTGGTAAAAGACTTTCGCGAAGTCGAGAACCTGCAGGTGTCGATGAAGGGCGCGGGCGATTTCGTCTCGAAGGCCGACATTGCAGCCGAGAACATTCTGAAAGAAGAACTGCTGGGCGCGCGACCCACCTACGGTTGGCTGGCTGAAGAAGGTGGTGTGATCGAGGGCGAAGACCCGACCCGGCGTTGGATCGTTGATCCTTTGGACGGGACGACCAATTTCCTGCACGGCCTGCCACATTGGGCGGTTTCGATCGCACTTGAACACAAGGGCAAGATCGTCGCGGGCGTCATCTACGATCCCGCGAAGGACGAAATGTTCTTTGCCGAAAAGGGCGAGGGTGCCTGGATGAACGACATGCGTATCCGCGTGTCGAGCCGCAGCCGGATGATCGAATCGATCTTCTCGACCGGTTTGCCGTTTGGTGGCCGCTCGGACCTGCCGGCCACGTTGCAGGACCTGGCCCGTCTGATGCCCGCCTGCGCGGGTGTGCGCCGCTGGGGTGCAGCTGCGCTGGATATGGCCTATGTTGCCGCTGGCCGCTACGAAGGCTTCTGGGAGCGTCGCCTGAATGCCTGGGATCTGGCCGCCGGCATCATCATCGTGAAAGAAGCGGGTGGGTTCGTTCAACCGTTGAACCCCGAAAGCAGCATTCTGTCTGACGGGGAAGTGATCTGCGCCAACGAACCGATTTTCGACCAGTTCGCCAAGGTGATCCGCGGCTGACTCGTCAATACGGCGGCCGGAAACGACCAGAACCAATTTCTAAGTTCGCGCGGCCGAATTGGCCGCGCGTTTTGTTTCAAAGGCGTACAGTACCCGCCAAACCTGCCTCGGAAGCCAGCCGCGCAGCCACGGACGCCACGGCCAGGTCCTGCAACCCGACCCCGGTCCCATCGAACAGGGTGATCTGGTCAATCTCTGTTCGGCCGGGATGATCGCCATTGATGACTGCTCCAATCGGCGTGATGGCGTCAGGATCCAGCGCGCCCGAAGCCACGGCGTGTTGCGCCTCACCTATGGTGACGGACTGGGCAACCTCGTCGGTGAAGACCTGAGCGGAAGCAACCAGTTCGGGGTCGACTTCCATCTTGCCCTTCGTGTCGGTGCCCATGCAGGCCAGATGCGTTCCGGGCTTGATCCAATCGCGCATCAACAACGGTTCGAACGCCGATGTGATCGTGATGATGACGTCGGCCTGTGCCCCCAGTTCCCGCTGCGAGACGGATTCGAAATCCAGTCCGATGTCCTGCGCGACGGCGGCCAGTTTCGGAAGCATTTCGGGATGGGGATTCCATGCCACCACCTTTTCGAAGTCGCGTTGCTCGGCGGCGGCGCGCAACTGAAAGACCGATTGATGGCCCGCGCCGACCATGCCAAGCACCTTGGCGTCCGTACGGGCCAGGTGCGCGATCGACACTGCCGAGGACGCAGCCGTGCGGATAGCCGTAAGATAGTTTCCACCGACCAACGCGGAAGGCTGTCCGGTATCGGGATCGAACAGGATGACGGTGGATTGGTGGTTGGTCAGTCCGCGATTGGTGTTTCCCGGCCAATAGCCACCAGATTTGACACCCAGAACCAAGCCTTCGGCGTCAAAGCCGGATTTGAACCCATATACGGCGCCGGCATGACCCAGCCCTTCGCGGATGACGGGGAAGTTGCGCGCTCCGCCGCGTGCCATCGCTGAGAACACGTCTTGGATTGCGTCAAACGCCAGCTTGCGGTTGACCAGCTGCTTGCATAGGTCTTCGCCAACGATCTGTATCAGATTGGTTTCAGCGTTCATCTCGTCCCTCATGATCAAAACGCCTTGCCGCGAGCAGAGACCGGCCACAGGGTCTCGACCCTTCCGTTGCGCACGCCGACATACCAGTCGTGCACGTTGCAGGTCGGATCGCAGTGCCCGGGGACCAAACGCAACTTGTCGTTCACCCGCAACACGCCATTGGGGTCGCCGATCACACCGTGTTCGTCCGAACATTTCAGGTATTCGACATCATCGCGGCCAAAGATCACCGGCAAACCGCTGTCGATCGACTGTGCCTTGAGCCCTGCGTCACAGATCGCCTTGTCCGGTTTGGCGTGGCTCATGACGCTGGTGAGTATGAACAAGGCGTTTTCCCATTCGCCCCGATCGATCCTTTGGCCATTTTGGTCCAGAATCCGCCCATAGTCGGCATCCATGAACGCGTAGGACCCACACTGCAATTCGTTGTAAACGCCCGAATTGCTTTCGAAATAATATGATCCCGTCCCGCCGCCCGAGACCAGTTCGCACTCAATCCCGTCCGCCTTCAACCCGTCGACGGCGTTCCGCACCATGGCGATTGCTTCATCCAGTTTTTCCTTTCGCGCGTCATAGCTGTCGAGATGTTGCATCGCGCCCTGATAGGCTTGGAGGCCGGTGAACTTCAGGTTCGGTGCCGCCTCGACAGCGCGGGCAATGGCTACGACATCAGTCGTACTGGTCACCCCACAGCGCCCCGCGCCGCAGTCGATCTCGACCAGGATCTCCAGCTGCGTTCCGTGGGTCTGCGCCGCAGAGGACAGCTCGGGCACATTCTCAATGTCGTCAACGCAGACCAGCGTTCGCGCGCCCAGCTTCGGCAGCCGAGCCAAGCGGTCAATTTTGGCCGGATCGCGCACCTGGTTGGACACAAGGATATCCTTGATCCCGCCACGCGCAAAAACCTCGGCCTCCGAGACCTTCTGACAGCACACGCCAACTGCCCCGCCCAGTTTTTCCTGCAGGCGCGCGACGTCCACAGACTTGTGCATCTTGCCATGCACCCGATGGCGCATGCCGTGCGCTTTGGCGTAGTCGCCCATCTTGCGGATGTTCCGCTCCAGCGCGTCGAGGTCCAGTATCAGGCAAGGAGTCTGGATATCGCTTTCATCCATGCCGATTGCTGCGGGGATGTCGAAGCCGACGTCCAATTGATCGATGTTCACGGGTCTGTTCATCCTTCTCCTCCTTGCCCGGCCAGCCAGGGCAGCTTGTCCAAATCCACATTGCCGCCGGTCAGGATCACGCCGACGCGTTTGCCTCGAAAAACCTCGGGGTTGTTGAGAATGGTTGCCAACGGAACGGCCGAAGATGGCTCAATCACCAGTCGCAGGTGTTTCCAGGCCAGTTTCATGGCCGCCACGATTTCGTCTTCGGAGGCCGTGAAGATGTCGGCAACGTTCCGCGACACGAAGTGCCAGGTGTTTTCCTTGAGCGGAACCAGAAGGCCATCGGCCACCGTCTTGGGTGCGTCGTCGGCGATGATCCGACCGGCTTTGAAAGATCGGTATGCGTCATCAGCCTGCTGAGGTTCCGCGGCATAGATCGCGGTGTCAGGGGCCAGATTTGATACTGTCAGGCACGTGCCCGACACCATACCGCCGCCGCCGATCGGAGCGATAACGGCATCAAGCCCACCTGTTTGTTCCAGCATCTCGGCCGAGCATGTGGCCTGTCCTGCAATGACACGCGGATCGTTGTAGGGGTGCACGAATTCGCCACCCGTTTTGGCCTGCACCTCGGCAAAGGTCGCTTCGCGCGATGATGTCGAAGGCTCACATTCGTTGATCGTGCCGCCAAAACTGCGGACCGCGTCTTTTTTGGCCTGAGGTGCGGTGCGCGGCATGACGACGTTGCAGGGAATACCGCGCCGACCGGCCGCATATGACAGGGACAGTGCATGATTCCCGCTGGAGTGGGTGCAGACGCCGTTGCCGGCGATCTCGTCGGGCAATCCAAATACCGCATTGCAGGCGCCGCGGACCTTGAAGGCTCCGGCCTCCTGCAGGTTCTCGCACTTGAAAAAGAGCCGTGCGCCGGTTTGTGCGTTCAGATACTCCGACGACAGGACGGGTGTACGCCGGATATGTGGTTTGATCCGTTCATGCGCTGCGCGCATGTCGTCGATCGTCAGATCTGCAGCCGAAAGCGTGTCCAACATACCGATCTCCTCAAGCCGCAGCGCGCGAGCGGTTGGTGCCGTTTGCACGGAAGTATTCCTGCGCTGCCGCCACGCCGCTGCCCAGTTGTATCGGGTAGTTCAGATCGGCCATCGCCATCTCGATCGTGGCGAGGCCGGACAGAACCATGACGTCCGTCAGGCTGCCCAGGTGACCGATGCGAAACGCCTTGCCGTTCAATTGGCCCAGGCCGATCCCGAAGGACACTCCATAGGTGTCATAGGTATGGTTAGTCAGGACATTGCTGTCGAACCCATCGGGCACATAGACTGCGCTGACAGTGTCCGAGTAGAGGTCCGGCGATTGAGCGACCAGGCTCAATCCCCACGCGTCGACGGCCCGACGCACGCCTTCAGCCAGACGGAAGTGACGGGCGTAGACGTTGTCCAGGCCTTCGTCAAACAGAATGGACAGGCTTTCCTGCAGTCCGCAGATCAGTTGCAGCGGCGGCGTGTAAGGAAACCCGCCCGAGGCATTGGCGTCCAACATGTCCCGAAAGTCGAAATAGGTGCGGGGCAGCCGCGCACCATCCATCGCTGCCAGCGCTTTGGGGCTGACGCACAGGATTGCCATTCCAGCGGCCAGCATGAACCCCTTTTGCGACCCCGAAACCGCAATATCGACGCCCCAGCCATCGAATTCGAACGGCATCGAGGCCAGCGAACTGACGCAATCGACCATCAGCAGGGCAGGGTGCGCCGAGGCATCCATCGCCGATCGGACCGACAGGATATCCGAGCGCACGCCGGTGGCCGTTTCATTATGCGTCACCAGAACCGCCCGGATGTCGTGGTTCCGGTCGTCGGCGAGGATCGACTGAAACCGTTCGGCAGGTGCTCCGCTGCCCCAATGGCAATCGATGACTTGCACATCCAGCCCATGCCGTTGGCAAAGGTCGATCCAGCGATGGCTGAATACGCCATGGCGGGCCACAAGAACCTTGTCGCCCGGGCTCAGTGTGTTGCTGATCGCAGCTTCCCACCCACCTGTGCCGCTGGATGGAAAGGTCACAATCTGACCCGTGGTCGACCGGAAGACCTGCTTGAGGCCCTCGAGTACCGGAGCAAAGGCCTGAACGAAATCCGGCGCGCGGTGGTCAATGGTCTGGACCTGCATCGCGCGCAGGAGGCGATCCGGGATATTCGTCGGGCCGGGAATAAAGACCGGGTTTTGGTTTGACATCATCATGTCCTCCGCTTTGCCCCAAGTCTGTCTCCCTGTCGGAGTTGATGCAATTTTCTTGAAAAATATTTTCATTATTTGGATTAAATGCGTAACCTGCCATAAACGCAGGATATTCACTTTCTCATTTCGCTGAGTGTTTGTGATCAGCTGAGAAAGCCAGACGGCCTTTCGGCCAAAATCAGGGAGAATCGCCATGTCAGCCCAGAAGCGCCCGCGCGGCCGGCCCAAGTCGTTGTTCAAGGAAAGCTCGGCCGGAACCATGCAGGCGTTGGACCGTGCGCTGGGGGTTCTGACCACAGTCGCACGGCTTGAACGCACCGCGCTCAGCGACCTCGCGCGTGAGATCGACGTGCCTACTGCAACCACGCATCGCATCCTGACGACCTTGCAAAAGCATGGGTTCGTCAGCTTCAGCGAAGAACGTCAGGAATGGATGATCGGAGTCGAAGCCTATCGCACAGGCGCTTCGTTTCTGCGGCACAACAGCGTTGTCGAGATCGGCCGGTCAGTTCTTCGGCGCCTGATGCAGGACAGCGGAGAAACGGCGAACCTTGCAGTTCCCGACGGGTCGGAAGTGGTGTTTGTCGGGCAAGTCGAGACATCGAACCCGATCCGGGCGTTCTTTCCGCCGGGCGCTCGTACGCCGATGTATGCCTCGGGTACGGGCAAAGCGATCCTGGCGGCCATGACCGAGGCATCCCGGGCCAAGGTGTTGGCCGACACCCAGCTTGTGCCATATACGCCCAATACTTGCGCCACACTGGATACCTTGCGCGAGGATCTGACCGAAACGCGGCTGCGCGGATGGTCTTATGATCGAGAGGAGCGCCACTCGGGCATGTCCTGCATCGGAGCCGCAATCTTCAACGACAAGCAGGAGCCTTGTGCCGGAATCTCTGTCTCTGGGCCGACCGCGCGATTCAATCCGGACCGGGCACCCGAGCTTGCCGCCCACGTCGTTCAGGCTGCGCAAGAGATCACGCGGCTGAGCGGTGGTCAAACTCCGGATCAGTCAGATCGATCAGAGGGGTGATTGACCCCGTCATTCCAGGGAATCGGCCCGTGGGTTCTGGGGTTTGCGCCCTCGATGCAGCCAAGGTTGACGCCGCACTCTGCCGGATCCGAGCGTCTTTGGTGATAAACGTATATCCCGCAGGTCTTGCAGAAATAGTGTTTCGCCGTATGCGTTCCCCATGTGTAGAGGCTCAGGTTCTCGGCGCCTTCAAGAATGCGCAGGCTCTCGGTTATGGCGGTCACGGCGGCGGCCCCGCGGCGGATGCAGAAGGAACAGTCGCATCGGGCAGCCGTGGACAGGCCACCGGGGAACTCGGCCTCGATCTTCACGGCGCCGCAATGGCAGGTGGCGGTCATTTGGCTCATCGGCGCGGCACTCTTGGTATGCGGGACTGGCTGAGCTTGTAGCGGTGTTCGGGATGCGGCGGGTGGCCGTGGGTGCGGCCCCAATAAGCTGGTCCGCCTCGTTTCAGCCACAGTGGGATGCACAGGATCAATCCGATAACGAAACCGCCCGTATGCGCCCAATAGGCCACACCGCCTGCGTCAGGGTTGCTGGACACGCTGCCAAGGAACTGCATGCCCAGCCAGACGCCCAGCATCACGAAGGCCGGGATGGTGAAGACCCGGAAGTAGATGATCAGAATCAGCAGGATATCGACGCGCGCCTTTGGGAACATCAGCAGGTACCCACCCATCACTGCGGCAATTGCGCCGGACGCGCCGATGGTGGGTACCAGCGACCCGGGAGCCGTAACGATATGGACCAGCCCGGCGCCGATACCCGCGACCATGTAGAACAGCAGGAAGGGCAGGTGGCCCATCTCGTCTTCCATGTTGTCGCCGAAGATCCACAGGAACAGCATGTTGCCGATCAGATGCATCCAGCCGCCATGCAGGAACATCGACGTCACCAACGTCTCGAGCGCCACGCCGTCGCTGATGCGGGCGGGGATGATCGCATAGTCGAAATAGAACCGGTTGATCAGCCGGGCATCGTCCATGATTCCGACATAGCTGAGGAAAACCAGGACATTCGCCGCGATCAGCGCATAGACGACATAGGGTGTGCGGCCCGAAGGGTTGTGGTCTCGAATTGGAAACATGGGGGGACGCTGGGCTTTTCCCGGCCCAGCGTCAAGTCAGCTTATGCCGCACCGCCGAGAAGTGCGGCGTTCCCTCCGGCGGCCGTGGTGTCGACGCAGACATGGCGCTCGGCCATCACCCGCGACCGGTCGGGCAAGCCGGGGATCAGCGGCAGGATGGGGCCGCCTCGCCGAGCCAGATGACGCTCGATCTGACGCGCGGTGTCCGCATCGCCCCACCACAGAACCCCCGATATTCCCGGCAGGTTCTCAAGCCGGTGCAGGTCAAGCGCGCCCTCGGTCTGAATCGCGGTGCCGCCAAGCGCGAGAATGGCGTCTGCCTGTGCCTTGGACGCCTCGGGGCCGGGGCCCAGGCACAGGAACGGCGCGCGGGGAAACTCGGTCAGCCGGTTCGATTCGCCGGTCGGTCCGGGCATCGAACGGGTCGTCGGCGCGGCAGGCTGCCCGATCGGCGCCGGCAGGTCGGCTGGGGCGGACCATTCCGCGGCCACGACCTGTCGGTCCGGGGCGCAAAAACGAGCCAGATAGTTCGGGCCACCCGCCTTGGGGCCGGTGCCGGACAGGCCTTCACCGCCGAAGGGCTGCGAGCCGACGATCGCGCCGATCTGGTTACGGTTCACGTAAATATTACCGGCGTGGATCGCCTCGGTCACGTGCTGCACCCGGTCGTCGATGCGGGTGTGCAGGCCGAAGGTCAGGCCATAGCCGGTGGCGTTGATGTCGGCAATCACCTGGTCGATCTCGTGTGACTTGAACCGGGCAACGTGCAGGACCGGGCCGAAGATCTCGCGTTCCAGTGCATTGATGCCGGGGACCTCGATCAGCGTGGGCGCGACGAAGATCCCCTGGGGCGGCAGCGCCAGTTCCTTCAACACACGACCCTCGGTGCGGGCCTTGGCGACGTGGTCTGCGATGCCCTGACGGGCCTGTTCGTCGATCACCGGGCCGCAATCAGTCGAGAGCAGCCACGGGTCGCCCACCGACAGGGCGTCCATCGCGCCCTTGAGCATGGTCAGCACGTCATCGGCGATATCATCCTGCAGATACAAACAGCGCAGGGCCGAGCACCGCTGGCCCGCCGACTGGAAGGCGCTTTCGATGATCGATTGCACGGCTTGTTCGGGCAGGGCGGTGCTGTCCACGATCATCGCGTTCAGCCCGCCGGTTTCGGCGATCAGCGGTGTTCCGGGCTGCATGTGCTCGGCCATTGCAGCGCGGATTTTCAACGCCGTCGCGGTCGAGCCGGTGAAGGCCACGCCGGAAACCCGCGGGTCCGAGGTCAGCGCGGCGCCCACCGATGGCCCGCCCGGCAGCAATTGCAGCGCGTCGCGCGGTACTCCGGCCTGGTGCAGCAGCTGCACGGCGCGGTGGGCGATCAACGGAGTCTGCGGCGCGGGCTTGGCCAGAACCGCATTGCCCACGGCAAGCGCAGCCGAGATCTGCCCCGTGAAGATCGCCAGAGGGAAGTTCCACGGGCTGATGCAGGTGAAGGTCCCGGCAGGGTCTGCGTCGGGGATGTTGGCGGCGTAGTAGCGCAGGAAGTCCACCGCCTCGCGCAGTTCGGCCACCGCGTCGGGCAGTGATTTGCCGGCCTCACGCGCCAGAAGGGCGAAGAGCTCGCCATAATGCTCCTCGTAGAGGTCGGCGGCGGCATTCAGGACGCGGCCGCGCTCGGCCGCTGAGGCCTGCCACGGAGCAGCTGCGGCCAGCGCCAGCTCCACATCCGCGGCGCTGGCCGGGGCGACCGCGCCTGGCCGGTCCTCGGGCAGGGCGGGGTTGATGACAGGTTCCTCGGCCTCGGGCGCCGCGTCACCGGCCAGAAGGGGCTGTGCGAACCAGTGATGCGCGCGAAAGGCGTCGCGAGCGGCATCGATCCGGTCCAATGTCGGTGTGTGATGCAGGTCGAACCCTAGCGAGTTTGGTCTTTCAGGTTGAAACAGTTCGGGGCCGGTTGGGATGTGGTGTGCTGGTTTCCGCACGGCCTCGAACGGATCGGCGGCCACCACTTCGGGGGCCACGTTTTCGTCCACGATCTGGTTGACGAACGAGCTGTTGGCGCCGTTTTCCAGCAGCCGCCGCACCAGGTAGGCCAGCAGGTCGCGATGCGCGCCAACCGGCGCGTAGATGCGGCAGCGGGTATTGCGTTGGGCCTTGACGATCTGGTGCAGGGTCTCGCCCATGCCGTGCAGGCGCTGGAACTCGAAGGGCTGGCCCTCAGCCATATGCAGGATCGCGCTGACCGTGTGGGCGTTGTGGGTCGCGAACTGAGGATAGATCCGGTCGGTCATGCCCAAGAGCTTGCGGGCATTGGCGATGTAAGAGATGTCGGTTGCCGCCTTGTTGGTGAAGACCGGGAAGCCGTCGACGCCCTCGACCTGCGCGCGCTTGATCTCGGTGTCCCAGTAGGCGCCTTTGACCAGACGCACCATCAGCTTGCGGTCATACCGCTCGGCCATCTCATAAAGCGTGTCCAGCACCAGCCCGGCACGCGGCCCATAGGCCTGTACCACCACGCCGAACCCATCCCATCCGGCCAGCGCTGGCTCGGACAGAACCGCCTCGATCACCTGCAGCGACAGCGACAGGCGGTCAGCCTCTTCGGCGTCGACGTTCAGGCCCATTCCGGCGGCCTTGGCCAGCAGCGCCAGCGCCCGCAGGCGCGGCACCAGTTCGTGCATCACGCGCTGTTCCTGGGCTACTTCGTAGCGCGGATGCAGCGCCGAAAGTTTAACCGAGATGCCGGGGTTGGCGCGGATGTCGTCCTGCGTGCAGGCATCGGCAATCGCCGCGATGGCACGGGAATATGAAAGGTGATAGCGCGCGGCGTCTGCCTCGGTGCGCGCGGCCTCGCCCAGCATGTCGTAGGAATAGGTGTAGCCCTTGGCCTCCATCCCGGCGGCGCGTTTCATGGCGGACTGGATCGTTTCACCCAGAACGAACTGACGGCCCATTTCCTTCATCGCGCGCCCGACGGCGGTGCGGATGACCGGCTCGCCTAGCCGCTTGATGGCGCCGCGCAGAGCGCTGACCGGCGAGGCCTTGCCCTCGTCCAGCACCTTGCCCGTCAGCATAAGCGCCCAGGTCGAGGCATTGACCAGCGACGACGACGAGTGGCCGAGGTGCTTGCCCCAATCCGAGGGCGCGATCTTGTCTTCGATCAGCGCGTCGATCGTGTCGGCGTCGGGCACGCGCAACAGCGCCTCGGCCAGGCACATCAGGGCGATGCCTTCATCGGTGGACAGGCCGTATTCGGCCAGGAACACCTCCATCAGCCCCGGCGCGGTGCTGGAGCGGATGTCACGCACCAGTTGCGCGGCCGCCTCGCAGATGGCGGTGCGGTCCGCTTGGGTCAGGGCGGCCTGATCGGTCAGGGATTTCAGCAACGCGGTCTGGTCCGCGTAGGTCATGGAGTCGATGGTGTGGCGCAGGCTGTGAGTCATGTGTCCTCCGGTCTTTCACGCAGTATAGTTGCGATTTTGCGGGACATCGGACCGAAAATGAAGTATCCAGCGCCCGATGTCCTGAATTTTGGATCAAACGCCATGCGAAACGACTTTCCGGGGTTGGACCGGTTCGACCGCGCGATTCTGTCCATCGTGGCCGAGGACGGGCGGATCTCGGTCGCTGATCTGGCCCGGCGGATCGGGCTGTCGAAATCGCCGACACAGGCGCGGCTGAAACGGCTCGAGTCCGAGGGGATCATCACCGGCTACCGGGCCATGCTGGACCCGATCCGCCTGGGGCTGGACCATGTGGCTTTTGTCGAGGTGCGCCTGACCGACACGCGGGAAAAGGCGCTGGCTGAATTCAACGCGGCTGTCCGCAAAGTGCCCGAGATCGAACAGGCGCATATGATCGCGTCGAATTTCGACTATCTGCTGAAGGTACGGACCGGGTCGATGACGGAATATCGCGCGGTTCTGGCCGAAAAGATCTCGTCGCTGCCGCATGTGGCCAGCACCTCGACCTTCGTGGCGATGGAGGCGGTGAAAGAGACGGGGCTGGCCGATGCCATTGATGGCGCGGGTTGACGAAAGGGCGATCCGCGTCACCATTGAACTATGAGACACCTAGTTCTTTCCGCAGTTCTGAGCGCGGGCGTTGCGATCCCGGCAATTGCTGAGACCTGTCCGCCTGCGCCCGATCACGCCGCCCGGCTGGGTGAACTAATCGGTCAGATCCAGCAGGCCGAAACCGAGATGGCAGCGCGCGAGATCTCGAACCAGATGTGGGAGTTGTGGGCCGACGCACCTGACGAGGCCGCGCAGACCGTATTGGATCAGGGCATGTCCAGACGAAACGCCTGGGATCTGTTGGGGGCGCTGCAGGATTTCGACCGTTTGATTGCGTACTGCCCCGAGTATGCCGAGGGCTACAACCAGCGCGCCTTCGTGAATTTCCTGCGCCAGGATTTTGACTCGGCCCTGACCGATCTGGACCGTGCTCTGGAACTGTCGCCGAACCATATCGCAGCGATGAGCGGTCGGGCGCTGACCCTAATGGGTCTGCAGAGAATGGAAGAAGCCCGCGTTGCTCTGGCAGAGGCGCTGGAACTGAACCCTTGGCTGCCCGAGCGTCACCTTGCGGCCGATGGTGGGCCTTTGGCGATGCCCGGCCAAGATCTCTGAACGGCGCTGCCACCCCCGACGCTTCGCCGGGGGTGATCGCTGAGGTAAGACGGTTCAGCCGACCAGTCCGTTGTCCTTGCGTTTGATCGCGATGATCGAGGAACGCGGCGTGCCCCCATCTGGCCAGGATCCACCGGGGTGCTGGATGCCTACGAACATGGTCCGGCGGTCGGCCGACCATGTCAGGCCGGTCACCTCGCTGCCGTTCGGGCCGGTCATGAAGCGAACGATTTCACCCGTGATTGGGTCGCCGGCCAGCATCTGGTTGTTGCCATGGCCTGCAAAATCGCCTTCGTTGTCGTCGTTCCCATCGGTCTGGATCCAGACCACGCCGGTGCTGTCGATCATCATCCCGTCGGGCGAGTTGAACAGGTTGCCTTCGTTTACGTTCTCGGACCCGGCATACGCATCGGAATGCACTGTCGGATTGCCGGCCATGACGTACAGATCCCACTGAAACTCGGTTTCTGCATGATCCTGGTTGGCAGGCCGCCAGCGAACAATCTGCCCGTATTTGTTGGCCTCCCGAGGGTTGGGACCATTGACCGAAGTATCATCGCCACCCGCATTGGGTTTGACGCCACGGTTCTTGTTGTTGGTCAAGCAGCAATAAGCCTCGGCAAGAACCGGGCTGGTTGCAACCCATTCCGGTCGGTCCATCGTGGTTCCACCGGCCTCAGATGCAGCGATGCGGGCAAAGATCAGAATCTCGGCCTCGTCCATGCCAGTGGTTTCCGGCGTCAGCGGCACCCATTCACCGGACATATCGTCGTTGAACTTGGCCACATACAGCGTGCCGTCATCCAGCAGACCTTCGGTATCCCCGCCGGGGGTGTAGACGCCGTTCGAGACGAATTTGTACAGGTATTCGCCCCGCTCATCATCGCCCATATAGACGACAATGCGACCATCCTTGGCCAGCTCGACCGCGGCGTTTTCATGTTTGAACCGCCCAAGTCCGGTATGTTTGACCGGGGTGCTGTTGGGATCGGTCGGGTCGATTTCGACCACCCAGCCGACGCGATGTGGTTCGTTCGGGTTCTTCGAAGTGTCAAACCGTGGATCGAACAACTCGTATCCGTTCCAGCTTTCGGCCTTGATGCCGTATCGCTTGAAGCCATCCGCGACCTTTGGAGTATAAGTCGCGCTTTCATTGCTGGAGCCGAAGTAGCCGTTGAAGTTCTCTTCGCAGGTCAGGTAGGTTCCCCAAGGCGTCTTGCCCGACCCGCAATTGTTCATGGTGCCCAGCGACGTTGTGCCGGTCGGATCGGCCTCGGTCTTCAGCAGGTCGTGGCCAGCTGCCGGCCCCACGATCTTCATGGGGGTGTTGTGGTGAATGCGGCGATTGAAAGGGCTGTCCTTGACCACGGTCCAGCCATCCGGGGTTTCGGCAATTTCCATCACCGTCACACCCTGCAGGTTCTGCAACTTTCGAACGTCATCCGCGTTTGCGGGCACACCTTCCTGCGCTGCGGGCAGGTTGATTTTGCGGTTGGGATACTCGTGATTGATGGCAATCAACTGGTGCCCTTGGAACGAGAAGGTTTCCATACCATCAGTGTTTTCGCCAAATACCTTGTCCGAGTTCTCGACCGGTCCACCATCGGTGATGTCATACCCGTCAGCCTCGGAGAACAGCGGATCGCCCCAGCGCATGAGGACCTTCCATTCATACCCCTCGGGCACATGCACGGTGCCATCGGTCTGGGCCGCAATCGGGGTGAAGGCAAAACGAGAAGCGGTCTGTGCGTGGGCTGAGGTCGACCCCAGCAGACCGCTGCCCATGGCCGCAGCACCCGACCCGAAGGCCAACACTCCGCCCAGAAAGCCGCGTCGCGACAGGGCGCTTTCGACGACGCGGTCAAAGTCGTTTTCGTCGGGGCGGGGGAAATGCAGTTCGTCCCAGTCGTCGGCGGAAAGGGTGGCTGGATCAACGTCTTTCATTGGATGATTCCTCGCTGTCGGAATGAATTTGTGAAACGGATTTAGGAACTGATTGTTACAGGTACTTAACAACCCCATTAACCGTTTGGGGCGGTACACACGCTAGGCAGGTTTTCGCGAACGGCAAGCACTGCAATCGTATGCTGCGCCAGTGCGCGACCCCAAAACAAGTGCAATTCAGAGCGATGGGCGGTTGGCCGCGCAGTCTGCAATGGTTGACCGCAAGCAGGCAGTCGCAAAAGCGATGCGTAGGTGGATTTCGGTTCTTGACGACGGCCCGGGCATGGACTACTCAGCCCTTCACCAAGCGGGTATAGCTTAATGGTAAAGCCCCTGCCTTCCAAGCAGGCTATGTCGGTTCGATTCCGTCTACCCGCTCCAAACTCTCCGGAATAAGTTGCGTCAAAAAGCCCTTGTCGGGGTGCTATTGCGCGCAGTCTCCTTGACCCGGCGCGCCTGCGCCGCCAAGAAGCCGTATCGCGAGTCCCAGAAGGTAAAAAGGGTCAGGCATGGCAAGAACACGCTCCGCCAACCAAGCAAACGTGCAGGCGCCCGGTGCTCATGAAGATCGACCCGGATCCCGGAAGCTGGGCGTGCTGGCCTCTTTGTGGCCGTTCATGAAGCCTTATCGACTGCTGATGCTTGGGGCGACGCTGGCGCTGGTTCTGACGGCCAGCATGACCCTGACCTTGCCTTTGGCCGTGCGGCGCGTGGTCGACAACTTCCGCATCGAAGACGGTGAACTGCTCGATTGGTATTTCCTGGCGGCGCTGGGCATCGCGGCGGTTCTGGCGGTGGGAACGGGTATCCGGTACATGCTGGTGACCCGGTTGGGTGAACGTGTGGTGGCTGACATCCGCAAAGCCGTGTTTGACCGCGTCATCGGCATGAGCCCTGCGTTCTACGAACGCATCATGACCGGTGAGGTCCTGAGCCGTATCACCACGGACACCACGCTGATCCAATCCGTTCTGGGGTCGTCGGTGTCGATCGCATTGCGGAATTTCCTGATGTTCATCGGCGGGCTTGTGCTGATGTTGCTGACCTCGGCAAAGCTGACCGGGCTGGTTCTGCTGCTGATCCCGGTGGTGGTGGTGCCGATCCTGGTTCTCGGGCGTCGGCTGAGGGTCATCAGCCGCGAAAACCAGGATTGGATCGCCGCCTCGTCGGGCAATGCGGGCGAGGCGCTGGGCGCCGTTCAGACCGTACAGGCGTTCACCCATGAGGACGCCAGCCGCCGCCAGTTCGGTGACATGACCGAGACCTCGTACCATGTGTCCCTGCGCCGTATCCAGACGCGGGCGGTTCTGACGGTGATCGTGATCTTTCTGGTTTTCTCGGGGATCGTCGGAGTTTTGTGGATGGGGGCGAACGATGTGCGCAATGGCGTGATGACCGAGGGCGTGCTGATCCAGTTCGTGATCTATTCGATCATCATGGCCGGGTCCGTGGCCGCGCTTTCCGAAATCTGGAGCGAGTTGCAACGCGCCGCAGGCGCCACCGAGCGGCTGGTCGAGTTGCTGAACGCCGAGGATACCGTCAACGACCCGGCACAGCCCAAGGCGCTGCCGCAGCCGGTCAAGGGGCAGATAACCTTTGACAACGTGACCTTCCGCTACCCGGCCCGGCCTGACGTTTTGGCGCTGGACGACCTGTCGCTGACCGTGCACCCGGGCGAGACCGTGGCCTTCGTCGGCCCCTCGGGCGCGGGCAAGACGACCGTGATCCAGTTGATCCAGCGGTTCTACGACCCCGAGGCCGGTCAGGTCAGCCTAGACGGGATCGATCTGGGCGACATGCGCCGCTCGGATTTCCGGCAGCACATGGCGCTGGTTCCGCAGGATCCGGTGATCTTTGCGGCCTCGGCGCGCGAAAACATCCGGTTCGGACGGCTGGACGCCTCGGATGCCGAGGTCGAGGCCGCGGCCCGTGCCGCCGCGGCGCATGACTTCATCTCGGCCCTGCCCGAAGGCTATGACAGTTTCGTCGGCGAACGCGGCGTGATGCTGTCGGGCGGTCAGAAACAGCGCATCGCCATCGCGCGGGCGATTTTGCGCGACGCTCCGGTTCTGCTGCTGGACGAGGCGACCTCGGCGCTGGACGCCGAGAGCGAGCGCGCCGTACAGGCCGCTGTCGACCAGATGCGCGCCGGGCGCACCACCCTGATCGTGGCGCACCGTCTGGCCACCGTGAAAAAGGCCGATCGCATCGTGGTGATGGAGAACGGCCGGATCGTGGCGCAGGGCACCCATGACGATCTGGTGGCGCAAGATGGGCTTTATGCGCGTCTGGCGCGTCTCCAGTTCACCGATGGTGTGGCCGCCGAGTGAAGTGACGCGCGGGCATTTCGCGAACCGCCGTAGCGTCATTCTACTTTTTCCCCTTGCCCGAGGGTAAGCCCTCGCTTGCGCAGGGCTGCATTTGCTTACATCTTGGACGCAAGACAGCCTGCAAAAATGCAGGGTAAAAAAGGGGAGGAACCACATGGCCTTTGTGGGCAAGGAAGACAAACTGAGAATGGAGCAGGAAATGCCGTGGGAGGACCGCGACGTCCCCGTCACGCTCCATCAACTGCTCTCGCGGACGGCCGCCAAGTTCCCGGATCGCAACGCGATCAGTTTCCAGATCCTGTCCGGCCCCAAGGACAAGGCCGAAACCCTGACATGGTCGCAACTGCTGACCAAGACGAACCAGGCGGCCAACCTGTTCCGCTCTTTGGGGGTCAAGGAAAACGACGTGGTGGCCTATGTGCTGCCCAACTGCAACGAGACGCTGGTCACCATGATGGGCGGCGCGGTGGCCGGGATCGTGAACCCGATCAACCCGCTGCTCGAGCCAGAGCAGATCGCGTCGATCCTGCGTGAGACCAAGGCCAAGGTCGTGGTCACGCTGAAGCCATTCCCGAAAACGGACGTCGCGCAGAAGGTCGCCGAGGCCGTGCGCCACGCGCCGGGTGTCAACACCGTGTTGGAGATTGACCTGAACCGGTACCTGACGCCGCCGAAATCGTGGATCGTGCCTTTGGTCCGGCCCAAGATGGCCGACAAAGAGCATCTGGCCCACGCCGATTATCTGGATTTCAACAAGGAACTGGCGAAGCAACCCACCACGCTGACCTTCGAGGACAGCAAAGAGGACCGGGTTGCCTGCTATTTCCATACCGGCGGCACCACAGGTATGCCCAAGGTCGCGCAGCACAAATATTCCGGCATGATCTACAATGGGTGGCTGGGCCACACGCTGCTGTTCTCGGAAGAGGACGTGATCATGTGCCCGCTGCCGATGTTCCACGTCTTTGCCTGCCATGTGATCGTGATGGCGGCGGTGTCGTCGGGCGCCCATGTGGTGTTCCCGACCCCCGCCGGTTATCGCGGCGACGGCGTGTTCGACAACTTCTGGAAGCTGATCGAACGTTGGAAAGTTTCGTTCATCATCACCGTGCCCACGGCGATCTCGGCCAAGATGCAGCGTCCGGTGGATGCCGACATCTCGACCGTCAAGACGGCCTTCTCGGGTTCGGCTCCGCTGCCGGTCGAACTGTTCCGCCGGTTCGAGAAAGCGACCGGTGTGACCATCGTCGAAGGTTATGGCCTGACCGAGGCCACCTGCCTGGTGTCCTGCAACCCGGTGGATGGCGAGAAGAAAATTGGCTCGATCGGGATTCCGTTCCCGTACACCGACGTCAAGATCCTGCGCGACAGTCCCGACGGCCCCAAGGAATGCGCGGTGGACGAAGTGGGCGAGATCTGCGTGTCGAACCCGGGTGTCTATGCCGGGAACACCTATACCGAGGAAGACAAGAACGTCGATCTCTACTATTTCGACAAGTACCTGCGCACCGGCGACCTGGGTCGGTTCGATGCGGACGGGTATCTGTGGATCACGGGCCGTGCCAAGGACTTGATCATCCGCGGCGGTCACAATATCGACCCGGCCGAGATCGAAGAGGCCTTGCTGGGTCATGACGCGGTGGCCTTTGCCGGCGCTATCGGCCAGCCCGACGCCCATGCGGGCGAGGTGCCCTGTGCCTTTGTCGAACTGGTCGAAGGCGCCAGCGTGACCGAGGAAGAACTTCTGGAATACTGCAAGGTGCACGTGCACGAACGCGCCGCGCATCCCAAGCACATGACCATCTTGCCCGAACTGCCGAAGACGGCGGTGGGCAAAGTATTCAAGCCAGAACTGCGCAAACAGGCGATCACTCGGGTCTACAACCAGGCGTTGGAAACCGCCGGCGTTGCGGCGCGGGTCGTGTCGGTCATCGACGACAAAAAGCGCGGCCTTGTCGCGCAGCTTGACGCGAACGGCTCATCCGAAGACGATGTGAACCAAGTGCTGGGCAACTTCACCCGGCCGTGGGAGTGGGCCGACTGATCCGGAGGGGCAATGGACTATGAACGTCTGATCGACGAGGAGACCTGGGCGTTCATCCGGCGCACCGCCGAAAGCTATCCCGAAGACGCGGTGGATCGGTCCATCGAGGACCAGCGCCGCGTCTATGACGACATGTGCCGCGCGTTTCGGCAGCCGCGTCCACCGGGCGTCGAAACGCGGGACAGCTCGGCCGATGGGGTCGGGGTGCGCGTCTATTCCTGCGGAGATCCCACCCGAACCGTCGTCTACATGCATGGCGGCGGTTTCGTCGTCGGCGGGCTGGACAGCCACGATGACGTCTGCGCCGAACTGTGCGCCCAAACTGGCTATCGGGTGGTGGCGGTCGACTACCGCCTGTGTCCTGAACATGTTCATCCGGCGCAGTTCCAGGATTGCTGGACCGCGGTGAACTGGGTGGAATCCGAATTCGGCGATCCGCTGGTTCTGGCCGGGGACAGCGCGGGCGGAAACCTGGCCGCAGCCGTCGCCCATCACGCGCGCGGGCGCATCGGGAGCATCCTGGGGCAGGTTCTGATCTATCCCGGTTTGGGCGGCGACCCGAACCAGGGATCGTACATCGAACACGCCCACGCCCCGATGCTGACGCGCGACGAGGTCCTGTTCTATGAAAAGGTCCGCTGCGGCGGCGACGTCCCGGAACATGACCCAACATTCGCACCCCTGCACGATACCGACTTTTCCGGGCTGCCGCCGACGGTAGTCGTGACCGCCGACTGCGATCCCCTGCGTGATGACGGAGCCGCGTACTGCGCCAAAATCACCGCCGCCGGCGGGCAGGCGCATTGGATCAACGAGGCCGGACTCGTGCATGGCTACCTGCGCGCCCGCCATTCGGTGACCCGCGCCGCCGACAGCTTCGAACGGATCTCGATCGCGGTCGAGGCGCTGGGGCAGGGGTTGTGGAACTACGACTGACCGCGCTCAGCGCAGGAACGGCCTGGCCTTCATCGTCTCGGCCACCGGTGCGCCCATGCGGGTCAGGATCGTGGGCGCCAACTGTAATTGGTCAATGACCGTTTCCGCATCGGGACCCTCGGCATCGCCGAAGTAGTACAGCGCCGTTTCCTGCTGCAGCGCGCTGCGCCCGCCGTGGTGGCCGCGCTCGTCCTGGCCGTGATCGGCGGTCACGATCACCTCGTATCCCAACTGCCGCCAGCGGGGGATGAAAGGGGCCAGCATCTCGTCCATGACGAAGCAGGCGTGATCCATCTCTTCACAGTCGTGGTAGAAGCGGTGGCCCATGCTGTCGAGCGTACAGGTATGGAGAATGCCGTAATCCAGCCCGAACCGCAGGCACAGGTTGGTCAGGGTCGCGAACAGGTCGACATCCGACGGCGTCATCTGGTTGGCCTTGCCATAGCCCGTCATCGAGTGGAAGCGGCCGTGGTTGATGGTGGCGCTGTCCGGTTCGTCATATTCGATGTCGCGCACATAGTCGAAAGGGTGGCGGTTGAAGAACTGCGACCAGAAGCTGTGGGTGACGGCACCGGTCACGCCGCCGGCCTCGCGCACCTGGCTGAAAATGTCTTTGTGGTCCAGACGGAATACGTTGCCGTTTCCGGTGCAGCCATGCTCCTGCGGTGTAACGCCAGTGTGGATCGAGGCATAGCAACTGGCCGAGATCGACGGCAACACCGAACGCAGCTTCCAAACCCGCGCCTCGCCGCTGTCGACCCAGCCCTCGAGGTTGCCGAATAGCCGGCGGAAATTGCGCCAGGGAACCCCGTCGAGAATGATGAGCAGAAGCTTGCGGTCCATTGCATGGCTCTCGTATTGGATGACTTATTTGGCCCACCCTAGGAGATTCGGTCAGCCAAGGCTGCCCGTTCGCGCCCGGAATGAGAAAATCCCGACACTTCGATAGAAACAAAGTGTCGGGATTTCAGAGTGTTTTGTCGGCTTGCACAGCCAGCGGCTCAGTTGCCGGCGCTCTCCATCTTGCGGTGGGCCACGACCTCTTCCAGCCAGCCCAGATGCATTTCCGGCACCGAACTGAGCAGCAGGTCGGTATAGTCGTCGAACGGTGGGCTCAGCACCTGCGATTTGGGCCCATAGCGAACCACGCGTCCCTGATACATCACGGCGATGCTGTCGCTGATCGCGCGCACCGTCGCTAGGTCATGGGTGATGAACAGATAGGCCACGTCCTCGATCTTCTGCAGGTCCAGCAACAGCTTGAGGATGCCGTCCGCCACCAGCGGATCCAGCGCCGAGGTGACCTCGTCACAGATGATCATCCTGGGCTTGGCCGCCAGCGCGCGGGCGATGCACACACGCTGTTTCTGACCGCCGGACAGCTCGGCCGGGTACCGGTCGATGAAACCTTCGCCCAGTTCGATCTCGTCCAGCAGTTCAACGATGCGCTTGCGCTTCTCGGCGCCGCGCATGTTGAAGTAGAACTCGAGCGGCCGGCCGATAATTGTACCCACCGTCTGGCGCGGGTTCATCGCAACATCGGCCATCTGGTAGATCATCTGCAACTCGCGCAGGTCCTCGCGCGAGCGTCCGGCCAGATCGGGGCTGAGCTTGCGCCCGGCAAAGGTGATCTCGCCGTCGCGCGGGGGCAGCAGGCCGGTGATCACCCGGGCCAGCGTGGACTTGCCCGACCCCGATTCCCCCACGACCGCCAGCGTCTGGCCCGGATGTACCTCGACATTGACGTTGTGCAGCACGTCGAAATTCAGCCCTTTGTAACGGGCCGTGATGCCATCGACCTGCAGCACGGGTTCGGGCGTGGGCTGTTTTTCCTCGTGTTCGATCGAACGGACCGAGACCAGCGCCCGCGTGTACTCTTCTTGTGGGTTGTTGATGATCTGGTCGGTGGTGCCGTATTCGACCGTGTCGCCCATGCGCAGCACCATGATGTCATCGCTGACCTGCGCCACGACCGCCAGATCGTGGGTGATGTACAGCGCGGCCACGCCGGTGTCGCGGATTGCTTCCTTGATCGCCATCAGGACGTCGATCTGGGTGGTCACGTCGAGCGCGGTCGTGGGTTCGTCGAACACCACCAGATCCGGCTCGGGGCACAGCGCCAGCGCCGTCATGCAACGCTGCAGCTGCCCGCCCGAGACCTGGTGCGGATAGCGGTTGCCGATGTTGTCCGGGTCGGGAAGGCCCAGCTTGGCGAACAGCTCACGCGCACGGGCCTCGGCCTCTTTGCGGCTGAACTTCTTCTGCTCGACCGCGGCTTCGACCACCTGATCCATGATCTTCTTGGCGGGATTGAAGGACGCCGCCGCCGATTGCGATACATAGGTCACCTCGCCGCCGCGCAGTTTGCGGATATCCGACAGCGACGTCTTGAGGATGTCGCGCCCGTTCACCCAGACCTCACCGCCGGTGATCTTAACGCCGCCCCGGCCATAAGCCATCGATGCCAGCCCGATGGTCGATTTGCCCGCACCGGATTCCCCGATCAGCCCCAGCACCTTGCCGCGCTCGAGGTCAAAGCTGACCCCGTGCACGATTTCGATGTCGCGGGGCTTTTCGCCCGGCGGGTAGACGGTTGCGCCGATCTTGAGGTCACGGACCTTGAGAAGGGTATCGCTCATCCCCGGCCTCCTTTCAGCGATGTGGTGCGGTTCAGGATCCAGTCGGCCACCAGGTTGACCGAGATGGCCAGCGTGGCGATGGCCACCGCCGGGTACAGCGCCGCGCCGATTCCATAGACGATGCCGTCTTTGTTTTCCTTCACGATGCCGCCCCAATCGGCCAGCGGAGGTTGAACGCCCAGGCCCAGGAACGACAGGGTCGAGACGAACAGCACCATGAAGATGAAGCGCAGGCCCAGTTCGGCCACCAGCGGGGACAGCGCGTTGGGCAGGATCTCGCGGAAGATGATCCAGCCGCGGCCCTCACCGCGCAGCTTGGCGGCCTCGACATAGTCCATGACTTCGATGTCAACGGCCACGGCCCGGGCCAGACGATAGACGCGGGTGGCGTCCAGCAGGCCCATGACCACGATCAGAACCGGGATGGTGACCGGCACCATGGCCAGAACCACCAGCGCGGTGATCAGCGACGGGATCGACATGATCAGGTCCACGGTCCGCGACATCACCTGATCGGCCCAGCCCCCCAGCACGGCCGCCAGAAAGCCCAGGATCGAACCGGTGACGAAGCTGAGGATGGTGGCGGCGGTGGCGATGAAGATCGTGGTGCGCCCGCCATAGATCATTCGGCTGAGAAGATCGCGGCCGATATTGTCGGTGCCCAGCCAGAATTCCGAACTCGAGGGCTCCCACACGTCGCCGACCACCTCGGCCATGCCGTAGGGCGCCAGGAAGGGCGCAAAGACGGCGATGATGAAATACAGGGCGGTGAAGGCCAGCCCGATCATTGCAGAGATTGGGATGTTCTTCATTTCGGGTGCCTCAGCCTTGGGTTGGCCAGGATCGCGACGATGTCGGCAACCATGTTCAGCCCGATATAGATGGCGGCAAAGATGACGCCGCAGGCCAGCACCACCGGCACATCGCGCTTGGTCACATGGTCCACCAGATACTGTCCCATGCCGGGATAGACGAACACCACCTCGACCACGACGACGCCGACGACCAGATAGGCCAGGTTCAGCATCACCACGTTCACGATGGGGGCGATGGCGTTCGGGAAGGCATGGCGCCAGATGACCTTGAAGTTGCTCAGGCCCTTGAGTTCGGCCGTTTCGACATAAGCCGACTGCATTACGTTCAAAATTGCGGCGCGAGTCATGCGCATCATATGCGCCAGAACCACCATGGTCAGCACGATGACGGGCAGCGCGATCGAGTTCAGCTTTTGCCAAAAGGACATGCTGTCATTGATCATCGCCAGCGGCGAGAACATGCCCAGCTTGACCGCGATGAAATAGACGAGGACGTAGCCGATCAGGAATTCCGGGATCGAGATTGTCGTCAGAGTAACGGCTGAGATCAGCTTGTCGGGCCAGCGGTTGCGGTAGCGTACCGCGACGAGGCCAAGAAAAATTGCAAGGGGGACCGAGACGATGGCCGCCCAGAAGGCAAGAAACAACGTATTGCCCAATCGGTTGCTGACCGACTCGGCGATGTCCAGCTTGTTGGTCAGGGACGTGCCCATGTCACCTTGGACAATTCCGCCAAGCCATTCGAAATACCGGGTCAGGGCGGGACGGTTCAGCCCCATCTCCTCACGGAGGTTGGCAAGGGATTCAGGGGTGGCGGACTGCCCCAGGACGGCTTGCGCGGCGTCTCCGGGTAGGGCCTCGGTCAACCCGAAAATCAGGGCCGAAGCGCCAAACAGCAAGAGGAATCCCAGCGCCAGGCGCTGGGAAACCAGTTTGATGATAGGATGCATACCTGTCGATCCGAGTTAGACGAACCACATCTTGCGGGACATGTTGCCGTTCATCATCTCTTGGGTCGGATCAGTTTCCCAGCCATCCAGCTGGTTGCTGATGCCTTCGACAAAGTCGTTGAACATCGGGCAGATCAGGCCGCCCTGGTCACGGACCATCATGCCCATCTGGCTGTAGATGGTCTTGCGCTTTGCCGGATCCAGCTCGGCACGCGCGGCAAACAGCAGGTCGTCGAATTCCTTGACCTTGAACCGGGTGTCGTTCCAGTCGGCGGTGGACAGATAGGCAGTTGCGTACATCTGGTCCTGCACCGGACGGCCGCCCCAGTAGGACGCGCAGAACGGCTGTACGTTCCAGACTTCGGACCAGTAGCCATCATTCGGCTCGCGCTTGATCTCAAGCGGGATGCCGGCCTGCTGGGCGGTCTGCTGGAACAGGGCTGCGGCATCCACGGCGCCAGGGAAGGCTCCGTCGGCCACACGCAGAATGATGGGCGACCCGTCATGACCGGACTTCTTGTAATGTTCGGCGGCTTTTTCAACGCTGAACTCACGCTGCGGGATCGTCTCATCGAACAGCGGGTATGCTGCGTTGATCGGCATGTCATTCCCGACCGAGCCATAGCCGCGCAGTACCTTCTCGACCAGCTCTTCGCGGTTGATCGCGTATTTCAGAGCGGTCCGCAGTTCGTTGCTGTCGAACGGCGCCGTGTCACAATGCATGATGAACACGTAGTGGCCGCGTCCTGCCGTGGAATGTACGGTCAGGTTGGGCGCACGACCCAAGAGGTCGGCAACCTTGGGCTCAACCCGGTTGATCGCGTGGACCTGACCCGACTGCAGCGCAGCCGTCCGGGCCGTGGCATCGTTGATGACCACCACTTCGACGCTGTCAAAGTTGCCGAAATCCGGGTTCCAGTGGTTCTCGAATTTGGAGAACAGGTGGCGCACACCGGGTTCGTCCGCTTCCAGCTTGTACGGACCGGTGCCGATACCGGCGCCCGGGTTATCCATTCCGCCGTCCGGCTGGATGATCAGGTGGTAGTCGGCCATCAGGTAGGGAAGATCGGCGTTCGGCTCGTTCAGGGTGACCTGAAAATATTCGCCATCGGCCTTCATCGACTCGATGCCCTTCATGATGCCCAACGCGCCCGACTTCGAATCTTCGTTCGAGTGGCGCTGCATCGTTTTCAGCACGTCCTCGCTGGTCATGGTCTTGCCGTTGTGGAACTCGACCCCCTGACGCAGTTTGAACGTCCACACCTTGGCATCGGCGCTGCCTTCAACGCTTTCGGCAAGGCGCGGCTCGATCGTGCCGTCGGGGGCGACTTCTACCAGTTGGTCACCGAACTGCTTGCCGTTCTGGAACGGAACCGAGCTGGCATAGGTGGCCGGGTCCAGCGAGTTCGTGGATTCACCGCCCTGCAGGCCCAGTTTCAGATCGCCACCTTTCTTGGCGCCAGCGGCGCGGGCCGCGTCGGCGAAGACGGTGCTGGCCATGGCAGCCGATACACCCAATGCGGCTGCCTTCCCCATGAATTCACGTCGGGTCAGTTTCCCGGCGGTCACCTGGCTGGCCATGTGAGTGAGTTGTTCGTTCATTCGGATATCTCCCAGTTGAGTGTTTTGTGTGCCCGTTTTACGGGCTTTTTATTGACGCATGAGTCAACGTTGGCGCATTTCGTCGCGGCGGGCAAGGTCAAATCTCGGGGACTTGCCACCAGCAAAATCACATCTGATCACGAGGTATGGTGTCCTCCACGGTTTTGGAAAAAATCTTCACATCGTTTTCAAAGGCATCAAGCGTCGCGCGCAGATGAAAGTTGGATCGGTCCGACCACATCTCGCAATTGGCCTCGGTTCGCAGTTGGATGCCGTCGCGCCGGGTCTCTTGTACCCATTCGCAGCGACCGCGCGCGCTCAGCGGATCGTCCGGATGGATCGACCACCGTTCAAAAGCGGTTCCGCCGCTGACCAGACCATGATCCGCGTCTTCGACCAAGCCGAAATCATCTTCGATGACCAGATCGATGACGCCGGTCGTCATGTCAGTTTCGACGCGCCGCGCATGGGTCGCCTCTCGCAATTGGGTCACTTGCCACGGAGAGTCCGCATCGGGTGGGGCAAATTGCCATTCATCCCGATCCGACCTGTCGCGCTGGGGGATCGTGAACGTGCCGCCTGTCAGGTGGAGCTCCGCTGTTTCCGGCGAAGGCCAGATCAGCGGCCAATAGGCGCTTGAGACGGCAACGCGCAGGCTGTGGTCCTTGGGAACCCGGTAGGCGACGTGGTCCAGCACAACTTCGATGTCGTAGACCTGTCCGGGTATCAACGTTTTGGGGGACGAATGCCCCTCCGTATGGGTCAGATTCAATACACCATAGGTGATCCGAGTCGCAGCTCCGTCGGGGTGGATTTGGTTCAGCCGAACGGCAATCTGGGCTTGTGGTTTGTCGACACTCAGCTTCAAGCGCAGGCGCGGGGCACCGACAATGTCCAGATCTGCGGTCAGAGGGGTCGTGTCGAAACAGGCGGACAGAGCGTCATCTGCCCGCTGGTCGCCCGGCATGTCCGGACCCAGCCAGATGGCGCAATATTCGCCGCCATCCATGCCGCAATGATGCGGCGAGCGGATTTTGGTATCCAAGGGGCCGTCCTTACCCAGCCCGGCTTCGGAAAGCGGAAGGGTGACCGTCGGCAGGTGGGACGTGGCGCTGGCATCCTCGGTGATCCAATGGCCCGGGCGTTCGGCATACCAGCGCGCCGGGCGCACGCCATCCATCAGATAGGCGCGATAGGCCGGGTCCTGTTCAACTCCGGTCTTTTTGCCCTTCAGCCAGCGGTCCCACCAGCGCAGCGCCTCTTGCAGGAAGCCGATGCGTGGTTCGGGCACGGCAAAATGCGGGTACTTGTGCACCCAGGGGCCGACGATGCCCTTGACCGGCGCAGTCAGGTTCTCGACCAGCCAGGGCACCGTGTTCTTGTAGGCATCACCCCAGCCGCCCACCGCCAGTGTCGCGGCTCGGATCGCGCCGGGGTCTTCGCAGACAGACCCATGTCGCCAATAGGCATCGCGGGTCTGATGCCGCAGCCAGACCGAGGGCAGAAACGGTTCGGCCGTCAACCGCTGCAGCCACATCTCGCGCCAGTCGTCACGCAGCGCCGGGTCGGGCGGGCGGGACGAATACGACCACATGGTGGCCCCCCAGCCCAGATTCTCGTTCAGAAGGCAGCCGCCCTTGTAATGGATGTCATCGGCATAACGGTCGGCGGTCGAACACAAGGTGATGATGGCCTTCAAGGGTGCGGGCTGCAGCGCCGCCACCTGCAGCGCGTTGAAGCCGCCCCAACTGATCCCCATCATCCCGACTGCGCCGCTGCACCATGGCTGTTGGGCTAGCCACTCGATCACCTCGACAGCGTCGTCCAGTTCCTGCTGGGTGTATTCATCCTCCATCAGTCCCTGGCTGTCGCCGTTGCCGCGCATGTCGACGCGGATGCAGGCGTAACCCCGTTTGGCAAACCAGGGATGGGTCAGGGCATCGCGCGCCGTCGTGCCGTCGCGCTTGCGATAAGGCAGGTATTCCAAAATGGCGGGCACCGGGCGCTGCGCCGCATCGACAGGACGCCAGATCCGCGCCGACAGGCGGCAGCCGTCCGACAGAATGATGCCCTGATCCGGAACGTCTTCGATCTCGGCCAGTGAGTTCTTCGCCTGAGTCATGTGCCTAGTCTCAGGCGCATCGGCGGATGGTGTGCGAGGAAAAGCGTCAATTCATTCCTTCGTTGCGACAAGCAGATCCATGACATTGGTTCCCGTGGGGCCGGTCACCAGCAGAGCACCGACCCGGTCAAGGAACGATCCCGCATCGGCCTCGCGCAAGGCTTGGTCCGCCCCATCGGTCCATGTCGCGCCGGTCACGACTCCGCCGGCCGCATCGGTCGGCCCGTCGGTGCCGTCGGTTCCGCCGACCACGACACACAGCCCCTCGCATCCCTGAATCTCGCGCGCCAACGCCAGGGCCAGCGCTTGGTTGCGCCCGCCTCGGCCCGGGTTTTCGGGCAGGACGACCGTCGGCTCTCCGCCAAAGATCATCGCGCCCGGCGGCATCCGGCGCAGCCGCGCGCCGATATCTGCGGCGACGGACAGATAGTCGTCGTGCAGGGCCTCTTCCTCAACCAAAACGTCCAGACCGGCGGCACGTGCCGCGTCAGCTGCGGCGCAGCGCGCATGGGCGTTCGAGGCAATGATCTGGGCATTCGCTTCGAATTGCGGGGCGTCGGGCAAGGCGCCGATGCCCGATCCGATGACGCCGATGTCGTCCCCCGGCACGTCCGAAATGGCCAGGACCGTCGCGCGCGCTCCGCCGAAACCGGTCAGCAGACCGCCGCCCTTGATCCGCGAGATCTCGCGCCGGCGGGCGTTCATGGCGGTGATGTCCAGCCCCTCGGACAGCAACTGCGCGTTCAGCCGCGCCAGATCTTCGAGGGCGGCCCCCGGCACAAGATCCTCGGCCAGCGAAGACGCTCCGCCCGAGACCAGCAGCAACAGATGCGTGCCAGGCTCCATGGCCTGAACCGCCGCGCGCAGGGCTTGGCCGCCCTTCAGGCTGCGGGCATCGGGCACGGGGTGAGAGGCTTCGATGACCTGCAGATGTGACGCCAGCCCCTCGGTATGGCCGTCTTTCGTGACCACAAGGCCCGGTGTTTTGCCGAAATGGTCTTGCGCCGCGTTCATCATCGCCGCCGCGGCCTTGCCCACCGCCAGAATCCGATCGGGGCGCGGAACATCGGGCAGTGCCGCCTTGACCGCACCATAGCCGTCAACGGCAGCAACGCCCGCCTTCCAGATCGCGATCGCCTGATCCTGCATCGTCATCACATGTCCATCCAGATCGTGACCGGGCCGTCATTGACTAGGGACACCGCCATATTCGCACCGAAAGACCCGGTTTCGGTCGGAACGCCAAGCGCGGCCAGCGCGCGGGCAAAGTGTTCGTACAGGCGTTTGCCGGTTGCGGGATCCGCCGCCGCCGCAAATCCCGGCCGGTTCCCGCGCGACGTGTCGGCGGCCAGCGTGAACTGGCTGACCACAAGGGCCGAGCCGCCGATATCCAGCACCGACCGGTTCATCTTGCCCGCGTCATCCTTGAAGATCCGCAGCTTGGCAATCTTGGCCGCCAGTTGCTCGGCGTACGAGGCGTCGTCGCCCTGCATGGCACAGACCAGCACCAGCAGCCCCGGCCCGCACTGGCCGATAACTTGCCCCTCGACAGAGACCGATGCCTCGGACACCCTTTGTATCAATGCGCGCATGTCGATGTTTTTCTCAAAGTTCGCTTACTCGGTCGAAGCCCCACGCCAGGTGACAAACTCGTCCAGCGTGGCGCGTTCGGTCCGGAATTGGTTGGCCGGATGATCGTCATTCGGATAGCCGAAGGAAATCGCGCACAGGATCAGCCGGTCATCGGGGATGTTGAAATAGCGGTGCAGGAACGGCCCATAGGCGGCCACCGCCGCCTGTGGGATCGTGGCGATTCCCAAGGCCTGTGCCGCCAAGGTGAAAGCCGTTACAAACCCGCCGCAATCCATCGCGCCATAGGGGCCGAGTTCCGCCGGGCTGGACAGGATGGCGCAATGCGGGGCACCGAACAGGTTGAAGTTTTCCATCATCTGCCGAGACGATCCGGCACGGTCGCCCTTCTCTACGCCGACTGCCTCGTACAGGGCCCATCCGCAGGCGCGGCGCCGGTCCTGATAGACGCCGGAATAGCCGGTCGGAAAGGGCAGGTCGGGCTGCGCCTGGCCGGTTTCGGCTTCGGCCCGCAAGGCGCTGCGGAACGCATCCGTTTCCGCGCCGCTGGTCACGACCACCTGCCAGGGCTGCGCGTTGCACCAGCTGGGCACCCGGGCGGCGCTGGTCAGAATCTGTTCGATGTCACCCAGCGGCACCGGATCGGCTCGGAAGGCGCGGCAGGAATGGCGCGCGGTCAGAAGCGTATTCAGATCGGCCAGGGTCACGTCGTCCTCTCCTCCGGGGCAGCCGGCGGCAGGATGGGTGAGAAGCCGGGGATGTTCAAGGGGTTCCACAGCAGAGTTTTCGGCGGCGGAGCCCGGCGGTCATTGCTGTCCGGTCGCCACCAGATACCCGATACCGGCTGCCGCCAGCAGGCCCAGGACCACCGCAATCGTGATCTTGATCGCCGACCAGGGCCGTTCGCCCTGCACCTGACCGGTGCGACCGTTGACGACAAAGCGATAGGTCTGGCCGCGATACTTGTACGCGGCCATCCAGACCGGCAGCAGGATGTGCTTGAAGGTCAAGTCGCGAATGTCGGTTTCGATTGCATGGATGCGCTGCCGGTCGCCGCCGATGTCAAAGCGGACGTCACGCTCGATCACGCGGGCCATGTGGCCGCGGGCTTCCTGATAACCTTGCTGCAGATCGACCGTGTAGGCCTCGGCCCGGAACCCGGCCAGGTACTCGGGCTGATAGGGCTCGAGCGCGGGCAGGTCCCAAGGTTGCAGCGCGTCGGTGTAGGACTTGGGCAGCGATTGCGAGGCCAGCACGAGCACGTCGTCAAAGAACCGGGCCACCCGGCTGGATTTCGGCGTCCAGCGCACCTTGGGCACTTGCTGCTGCACCCGCTTGCCGTCACGCATCACCGTCCGGGTTTCGTAATAGACTACGCCCCGTTCGCCGCGATAGGCCGATTTCGTGTCGGCGTCGAACGTCCAGTAGGGCACATAGATGCCCTGCATCCTGCGGCCTTTGCGGGCGTAATCCTTGAGCCCGTTCGGCGCGAACCACAGCCGCCCCAGCCAGTCACTCATGGCCTTGTGCGCGGCGCGTTCGTCCAGCGCAAAGGGCAGAACGCCGCGCGGTTTGATGTGCCGGTTCACACCGGTATCGGTCACCACCGGGGTGGCGCAGAACGGGCATTCCGCGGCGTGGGTGTTGGGGTCGAACTCGACCTGCGCCGCGCAGTTTGGGCAGGTCAGAACCTGCGTCTCTTCGATCTCGCTGTCGGGCAAGCGGTCGGCGATGGCGGCGTCGAAGTCCAGTTCGCGCAGGCTGGCGCCGCCCCAGGGGCCAGCCCCGATCGGTTCGGAATGGCCGCAATGGTCACAGGTCAGCGTGCCGGATTGCGGGTCGAACCGATAGTCCGCGCCGCAATTGTCACATGGAAAACGATGTTCCGCAGAACCGGGTGGCGGAGCAGGGGGCTGTGTCATGGGTGGTCACGTGTCGAGGGGAAAGTGAAGATAGGCTGCGCGCTGCTCCTCAGGCAGGACATGCGGCAGCATCGCCGCTTCGCAGGCCTCGATCGCCCTGAAATTCTCGCGCGCCTCGGCCAGCGTCAGGCCGTGATTGGCGGCAGAGGGCTCGCGGGGGTTCTTGTCGTACAGAATGTCCTCGTCCTCCCAAAAGCAGATCGCGCAGATCAAGTAGGCCCCGCGCTTGGCCAGGGTGACATAACCGCAGCACGGGCAGATGAATTGCGGCGGCTGCGGCGCTTTGCGCCCGCCTGTCTTCGAGCGTTTCCGCGATGCGGGCATGCCGATGCCTCACGCGCCGGGCGGCGGAGGCGGCAGGATCGTGAACAGCTGCGCGAGTTCCTGCACCTCGCCCGCTTTCTTCCAGCCGTCCTGACCGGGCGTCCACACGAAAGTGTCCCGCGTAATTTCTCCCTCGCTGGCCATGCGGCCCATCTTGGCCTTCGAGAACGGACCGCTCGTCTGGCCATCCACCGCGATATGCCAGACATGCTCGACTGGCGGCGGGGGCGGCGGGGCCGCATGCGCTGATGGTTGCGGGGCAGCGGGCGCGGGCGCGCCCCACGGGCCAGACGGCTGACCCGCTGCCATGTTCGAAATCTGGTTCGCCATCGCCATGCCCATTCCCATACCAAGGCCGGCACCCATGCCACCGCCTCCATTCGGGTTGCTGGCGGCCGCCGTCATCGCCTCGGCCGCCGAATACTGGGTGAATTTGCCCAGATCCCCCGCCAGCCCCATCGAGGTACGCTTGTCCAGCGCCGCCTCGACCGCCGGCGGCAGCGAGATGTTCTCGATGTAGAACTCCGGCATCTCCAACCCATAACCGTCCAGCACCGGCGAGACCTCGGCCGCGATCAGTTTGCCCAGATCGGCGGTGTTGGCGGCCATGTCCAGAACCGGAATGCCCGAGCCTGCGATGACCCGGCTGAATTCCTGCACGATGATGTTGCGGATCTGAAAGCTGATCTCGTCCATGGTGAATTCGCCATCGGTACCCACGATCTCGACCAGGAAACGGGCCGGGTCCTTGACCCGGATCGTGTAGGTGCCATAGGCGCGGATCCGGGTCGGGCCGAATTCCGGGTCGCGCAGCATGATCGGGTTCTTGGTGCCCCATTTCAGGTCGTTGAACCGGGTCGTGTTGACGAAATAGATCTCGGACTTGAACGGCGACTGGAACCCGTGATCCCAGTGCTGCAGCGTCGTCATGATCGGCATGTTGTTGGTCTCAAGCATGTAGAGGCCGGGCGTGAACACGTCGGCCAGCTGGCCTTCGTGCACGAATACGGCCGCCTGGCCCTCGCGCACGGTCAGCTTGGCGCCATACTTGATCTCGTGGCCCTCGCGCTCGAACCGCCAGACCATCGTGTCGCGGGTGTCGTCCACCCAATGAATGACATCAATGAATTCTCCGGTCAGAAAATCGAAAATTCCCATCTGGGTTCTCCTGTCATCGGGGTCAGAGCGACTGCCCCATCAATTCACGGGCGATGATCCGCACCACCGGCTCGGCCTCTTGCGCGGTCATGCCGGGTTTCAGTCGCGGATCATACAACATCGTCAGCAGCTTTTCGTCATGGCTGGTCAGTAGGGCGAATTCGTCGTCATCATTGAAGATCGACGGCCGCGCCCGTGGGCTGTCATTGGGCAGGCCCAGCCCCTGGGCGATTTCCTCGTGGATGCAGCTCAGCCGCATCAAGTCAGGGTGCTCGGCCCGCACCAACGCAACCGCACCAGTATAGGTGTTGGGTGCCCCGTTCGACGCCGAGGCGAAGACAAAGCAATAGAACGAGCGCGGTAAATCTTGAAACAGGTTCAACTGAGCCTGTCCGATATTGGGAAACAACTGGCGCAGTCGCGTTTGCACGAATTCCGTATCGTCATCGCCGGCGACGAACACATGGAAGTTCGCGTTTCTGGTTACGGTCGAGATCGGGTGGCCAGTCAAGGACGACATGCGTTCGGAATAGGCCCGGATCTGTTCCTTGTCGGCCGCACGTTGGTCTGGCGATACTGATGGCCCGAACTCTGCCTGTATCCGGACCGGGCCAGACCAGCGGCTTAGCCTTCCGATGGTACGTTGGCTGCTGCCGGATACGGCGGCGCCGGGATACTCGCTGTAGAACGCGATGGCTTCGAAATTCCGCGCCAAATCATCCGCATCAAACGGGGTGTCCGGCCCGCCACCGTCTGTACGCATCAGACCACGGGTCAACAGGTCGCGCTCGACGCGCTGATAATATCGCGCCAGATCCCGGCTTGCGGCCGAAGGTTCGACATAAGCATTGGCCAATTGCGGCTGGGACGGGCGCGCCTGCGGGGCAATCGAGGACTCGAGCGCGTCATCGCAATTGGCCAAGATCAGCAATGCAGCTGCCCCCAACCCGTGCCCTAGAAATCTCCGAAGCCGCACCTGCGATCTCTCCTCAGCCCGGAACGGCGGTTCCGGCCGTGTCGCCCAGCCCGTCTTTCCGAGCCTTGGCCGAAGCCAAGGTGTCCCGCAGCTCGGCTTCCATCTTCTTCAGCTCTTCTTCCGCGGCGGCCCGTTTCGCCTTGCCTTCGTCAGCGATGGCGAGGCTTTCATTGATCGTGCCGATCAGATCCTCGTTGGCCTTCTTGACGGCTTCGATGTCGAACACGCCGCGCTCCATTTCCTCACGGATCATCTTGTTCGACTGGCGCAGGTTCGCGGCGTTCGAGGTCAGCAGCTCGTTCGTCAGATCGTTGGCGTCGCGCACGGCGGCGGCGGCCTCGGCGCTGCGCTGGATGGTGACCGCCTGCGCCAGCTGGGTTTCCCACAGCGGCACGGTGTTCACCAGCGTCGAGTTGATCTTGGTCACCAGCGACTTGTCGTTTTCCTGAACCAGCCGGATCGAGGGCAGCGATTGCATCGTCACCTGTCGCGTCAGCTTCAGGTCATGCACACGCCGTTCCAGATCGTCGCGGGCGGCCCGCAGGTCGCGCAGTTCCTGCGCCTTCATCACCTGTTGATCTTCCGGGGCGGCCTGCACCTCGGCCTCTTTCTCGGGGATGTCATGGCTGTCCAGTTCGGTCAGCTTCTCTTCGCCGGCCGCGATGTACAGCGCCAGTTCATCATAGAAATCCAGCGTCTTTTCATACAGCAGATCCAGAGACTTGATGTCCTTCAGAAGCGTGTGCTCGTGCGACAGAAGGTTGTCGGTGATCCGGTCGATCTGATCCTGCACCTCTTCGTAGCGCGCGGTGAACTTGGCGAAAGGCGCGGCGCGGCCCAGCAGTTTCTCCCACCAGCTGCGCTCGCGGCGCACGTCCAGTTCAGACACGGAAAAGCCGCGGATCGTGGTGACGATGTCGCGCAGGCTGTCACCGGCGGGGCCGACATCCTTGTTGCGCACGTCAGCCAGCATGGCCTGGCTGATTTCCTGCAGCTCGGCCTGCGCAGCCGATCCAAAAGCAACGATCGAGTTGGTGTCGCCCATGTCGATTTCGGACATGCGCTTGCGGATTTCGGCGCCCACCGGTTCGTCGGCCTCTTCCAACGGCACGATCTCGGAACTCGGCTCGGGCAAAGAGACTGCTGCAACTTCCTGAACCAGCGTTTCGGCCTCGGCCGCCTTTTTCTTGATTTCGTCAGACATGAGAAGCTTCCCTGTTCTTGGTTTGGCCGGTCAGTCGAGCCGGACGCCTTCGCGCTGCAGTCGTTCACGCAGCACGTCGATTTCGACCGTCAGATCACTGCGGTCATCCAATAGCATCTTTCGGGTGCGGGCCGAGAAATTCTGCTCGAGGTCGTCCAGCAGCGCCGAGTAATCGGACAGAGCCTGCGGGTCGCGGGTGCGCGCATAGACATCGGCAAACTTGATCGTCGCATCGCGGGCGCCCTGCAGATAGACGGTCAGGTATTTGCGGGCACCGGCCAGATCGCGCGGGTCCTCCTCGACCGTGCGGAACAGATCGCGAGCGGTGGTCTGAAACCGCTCGACCCGGGCTTCGATCCTGCGGTCGCCGGCCCGTTTGATGGCATCCGTCATTTGGTTCAGATGGGCTTCGGCATCTTCGACCACGCGGGCGACCCGGTCCTGTTGATAGGTGTCCACACCCGCCATGCCTTTGTTTTTCATCGGGTCGAGCCCGAAGGCGACGGAATGCAGGGCCGTTGCCACACCGCCGAACAAGACCGGCGCCAGCAGGCTGACCTGGCTGGCGGCCTCGGCATCCAGATAGTCGTTGCGATAAGCGGCCAGACCCACCCCCAGCCCGGTCAGCACCGACGAAAAGATCTTGCGGGGAAAGGCTGGGCGGCGCGCGGTGCGGCGTGCGTTGTAGGCATCCTCGGCTTTCAGCCCTTCCCGCAGCAGAAAGGCCGCAGCGGTCAGAATGCCGGCGGCGACCAATCCAAGTGTCATCCCGATCGCGCCGTCGTTGAGCGACAGAAAGACCAGCGGGATCGCCGGAACGAACATCACATTGGCGCGGGCGCCGACCGGGTTCACCCGGGCACCATCGTATTGCCCGCGCGGGGCGGGTGCGTCGATGTCGGATTGGCCGTCGGGGCTGAACTTTCCGCCGTATCGCTTGGCCATGGCGTCAGAGCCCCCCAAGCCAACCGGTGCAGACGCCGAACAACAGCACCAGCAGGGCCGCGTAGGCCATTTTTTGCACTCCGGTCCCGGACATGACGTCCTCCAACTGCGGTTGTCCCCTTGAAAACCTAGGGGATCAAGGGGCTTGGCGCTAGGGGGAAGGTTCGATAACCCGCGTCAATTGCGTGATTTCTTGCCGACCGGCCTGCGGGATCTTTGAGGGTGGCTTGGGCGTTTCGCAGCAGCCGGTGGGGTTTCAGGTTCCAGACCCAACTGGTCGCGCAGAACGCGGCGGCGGATTTCCTCGACCTCGCCGGGTTTGAGGTTGCCCAGCTGGAACGGTCCGTAGGACACGCGCAACAGCCGGTTCACGGTAAAGCCAATGTCTTCGATCGCGCGGCGGATTTCCCGGTTCTTGCCCTCGCGCAGTCCGATCGTCAGCCATGCATTCGCGCCTTGCTGGCGGTCCAGCGTCACGGTCATTGGCTGGAACTTTTCGCCCTCGATCACAAGACCCTGGCGCAGGGGGGCGAAATCCTCGTCCTTGGGGCGGCCGTTGATCCGCACCCGGTACTTGCGCAGCCAGCCGGTCGAGGGCAGTTCAAGCTTGCGCTTGATGGCCCCGTCATTGGTCAGCAGCAGCAGGCCCTCGGAATTCAGGTCCAGCCGGCCGACGCTCATGACGCGGGGCATGTCCTCGGGCAGGTTGTCGAAGATCGTGGGGCGGCCCTTTTCGTCGCGGTTCGTGGTCACAAGGCCGGTTGGCTTGTGATACAGCCACAGGCGCGCGGGTTCGGGCTCGGCCACGGGCTTGCCGTCGACGGTGATCCTGTCGCCGGGCGTGACGTTCAGCGCCGGGCTGTCGATGGTCTTGCCGTTCACGGTTACGCGGCCCGCTTCGATCATGCGTTCGGCCTCGCGGCGCGAGGCGATGCCGGCACGGGCCAGCACTTTGGCGATCCGGTCGCCAGGAGGAGGGGTGTTGCTCATGCCCTGCGCATAGCGCATCGGCGCGGCTTGCGAAAGGTGGGTTTCTGGGGCAGTCAGGGGCATGGTCTTCAGAACGCATATGGACAAGGCGCTGGAACAGGCGCGCGCGGCGGGTGATCGGGGCGAGGTTCCGGTGGGCGCGGTGATTGTGGCGCCCGATGGCCGGATCATCGCGGCAGACGGCAACCGTACGCGCGAGTTGCACGACCCGACCGCGCATGCCGAGATCCTGGCCCTGCGCGCCGCCTGCCGGGCCGTCGGGTCCGAGCGGCTGACGGGGCATGACCTGTATGTCACGCTGGAGCCCTGCGCCATGTGCGCCGCGGCGCTGGCGGCGGCGCGGATCCGGCGGGTCTACTACGGGGCCGCCGATCCGAAATCGGGCGGCGTGGCGCATGGGGCGCGGGTGTTCTCACACCCTCAGGCCCATCACAGCCCGGAGGTCTATGACGGAATCGCGGCCGAGGACTGCGCCCGGTTGTTACGCGAATTCTTTGCCGCGCAGCGCGGTGGCGGCGGGCCCAAAGGCTGAGGCGCGCTCAGGCCGGTTTCACGACCAGTTCGCGGGGGATGTCGGCCAGAGGTTGCCCGCCCGTCGGCGTGACCACGAAGGTTTCGGTGATGGCCAGGCCCCAATCGGGTGTCCACAGACCCGGCATCAGGTGAAAGGTCATGTTGTCCTGCAGAACGGTGCTGTCGCCGGGGCGCAGGCTCATGGTGCGCTCGCCCCAATCGGGCGGATAGCTCAGGCCTACCGGATAGCCGGTGCGGTTGCCTTTGATGTAGCCGGCCCGGGCAAAGCTGTCATAGACACAGGCGGCGATCTCTTCGCAGGTGGCGCCGGGGCGGGCGGCGGCCAGCGTGTCCTCGATCGCGGTCAGGATCGCGGTTTCCGCGCGCCGGATATCGGCAGGCGGGTCACCCAGAAACAGGCTGCGGCTGGCCGGGCAGTGATAGCGGCGGTGGCAGCCTGAGATCTCGAAATAGGTCGCCTCGCCCGGTGTCAGCGGACGGTCGTTCCAGGTGATGTGCGAGGCCGAGGCCTCGGCCCCCGAAGGCGCGATGGGCGCGATCGCGGGATAGTCGCCCGCAAGACCCGGCAGCCCGGCGATGCCCGCCGCCTGAACCTCGGCCACAAGCACGTTCTTGGGAACCCCGGCGCGGAACCCGTCGCGCAGCACCGCGTGCATATGCGCGGTCAACTGCCCGGCCTTGCGCATCAAGGCGATCTCGGCCTCGCTCTTGACCGCACGCTGCCAGTTGACCAACCCCGTCGCGTCGACCAGCGCATCGCGGCCGAACGCGGTCTCAAGGATCCGGTGGCTTGCGGCCGAGTAGTAATAATTGTCCATCTCGACACCCAGATGGGTCGTCCAGCCGTGGTCGCGCAGCAGCGATGCCAACGACTCGACCGGGTGATGGTCGGGGTGCTGCACATGTTCTTCGGGCCAGTCGAACAGGTCGGCGGGGTCCAGCCAGGTGGTCTGCGCCGCGCCGGGCTTGTCCTGCGTCCGGCCCCACCACAGAGGCGCGCCGTCGCGCGGGACGACCACCATCTGCGGGACGTAGAAGCTCCAGCCGTCATAGCCCGTCAGCCAGGCCATGTTCGACGGGTCCGCAACCAGCAGGGTCTCGATACCCCGCTGGGCCATCGCGAACCGGGTCTTGGCCAGCCGCGCCGCGTATTCTTCCGCCGAGAAGGCCAGCGCGGGTGTCAAAGCTCGATCTCCTGCAGGACCTCGGGCTCGATGACGGTTACGCCCGGCAGCCCGTCCGCCAAGTCATTGGCGGATTGTTCCAGGATCGGGAAAGTCCGGTAGTGACAGGGGATCACCGTCTTGAAGTCGAAATACCGCCGGGCGGCATAGGCGGCGGCTTTCATGTCCATCGTGAAATAACCGCCCGCCGACAGGATGCCGATATCGGGTTTGTAGTAGTCGCCGATCCACTCCATGTCGGCCATGATCGTGGTGTCGCCCGACACATAGACCGTGTGACCATCGGCCGACAGGACGAAGCCCACCTCGGACCCGCCGGCGCGCGGGCCATCGGGCGTGGCGAAGGTCGAGCTGTGCGAGGCCGGCACCATGTCGACCTTGACCCCGTTCAGATCGACCCGACCGCCCTTGTTGAAGCCGATGGTCTCGATCCCTTCGGCCTCGGCCCAATGCGCCATGACGTCGTATTGGCCCACCACGGGAATGTTCAGGCGTTTGGCCAGCGGCAGAACGTCGGCAACGTGGTCGAAATGCGCGTGGGTCAGCAGGATATGCGTGGCGCCCTGGACGGCGGCCTCGTGCTGATCCTCGGGCAGCATCGGGTTGCCGCTCAGCCAGGGGTCGATCAGCAGGACCTGTCCCGCCGCGTGAATTCGGAAGCTGCCATGCCCCAACCAGATGATTTTCATGAAAGACCCTCCTGAAACCGGTTCAGGGTCAGCCTAGCATCGGCTATGTAAAAATCCATGGACTGGATGCGAGAAATCGACGGCTATTGCGAGCGCCTGTCGCCGGCCTATTGGGCCGAACCCGTAAACGCCGTGACCAACGCGGCCTTTCTGCTGGCGGCATGGGTGATGTGGCGGCGGGTGCGGGGGCAGGGTCTGTCCTTGGCCAACTTGCTGGTCGCCATTCTGGCGGTGATCGGTATCGGCAGCTATCTGTTCCACACCCATGCGCAGGTCTGGGCCGCGCTGGCGGATACGACGCCGATTTTGCTGTTCATCCTGGTCTATATCTTCGCGGTGAACCGGGACATCTGGCAGCTGTCTACGACGAAGGCGGCGGTGCTGACGGCCTTGTTCATCCCTTATGCGGCGCTGACCATTCCAGTGTTTCAACTGGTTCCCGGGCTGGGCGGGTCGGCCGCATATGCTCCAGTGCCTTTATTGATCCTGATCTATGCGTATCTTTTGCGTGCGCGCAGGCCGCAAGTGGCCCGGGGTCTGGCGCTCGGGGCTGTGATCCTGATTGCGTCGATCACTTTTCGCGCGCTCGATGCCCCGCTTTGCGCCCGCGTCCCGATGGGGACGCATTTCATGTGGCACATCCTGAACGCCACCATGCTGGGCTGGATGATCGAGGTTTATCGCCGGGCCATGACGGATGCGGTCAGTCCGGCAGACGCCGCGCCAGATAAAACCCATAGCTGACATAGTCGGAATAGGTTTCATACAAAGCGATCTCGGCCTGTTCGGCATCGACAATGGCTGCGGCCTGCTCGGAATGGCCATGCCGGTCGAGGAAGGCAGGGAAGCTGCGTTTCAGGGGGAGGTAGTAGTTCTCCATCCAGCAGTCGGTGCCCAGCGGGAAATAGCCGACGGGTTCATAACCGGCGGTCTCGATCTGGCGGATCTTCTGTCCGGCGGTCGCAACTTCGGGATAGGCGGCATCCCAGTGCCGTGTCAGCGGTTCGGGGCGTCGATCGGTCAGCCAGGTCAGTTCGGACACAGACAGGACCCCGCCGGGTCTCAGGAACCGACGCCAGGCTTTCAAACCGTTCTCGAACCCCATGTTGTAGATCGCGCCTTCCGACCAGATCACGTCAAGGCTGGCATCGTCGAAGGGCAGGTTCTCCATTGACGCCTCAAGGGTGTGAATGCGGGCCGCCAGACCCAAGCCCTGCGCACGCCTGTTTAACTCGGCCAGAAACTCCGGCAGGAAATCCACTGCCGTCACCGATGCGCCCAGATGGCGCGCAAGGCAGAAGGCCGCAGCGCCGGTTCCGCAGCCAATATCGGCGATCTTCAGTCCGGGATCGGCTTGTACGCCCGCCAGCGTCAGCGCCAGTTGCGTTGCCGCGTCGCTGCCGGGGCCTTGCCGGTCGTTGGGCAGGTGCAGGTCGATCAACAGCTGCATGTCATCAGTCATGACCCGTCAATCCTTGAAGGCGCTGGCCAGGTCTTCGGGTAGGTCGAACTCGTCCAGCACGCGTCGGCGCGCCTCGGCCGACATCTTGCGGGCGGTCTTTTCGACGATGCGCTGGATCTTTTCGTCCGAGTGTTTCGTGGCGAAGGGCGCAAAATACCATTTCAGAAAGACAAAGCAGATCACGTCCTCCAGCGCCTGAACGTCGTCGTCGCGCTTGATGCCCTGTTTGCGCAACATGCGACGGGCGGCGTCGATCTCGGCCTGATCGTACCCGGCCTCGGACATCAGCTCGGCCACGACCTGCGCGTGATGCTCGGCCTGGGCTTTGCGCCAGGCCAGATAGCCCGCGCGCCCTTCAGGATAGGCCGAGCGGGCCAGCTTCCAGCGCTCGACATGCTGGCCGCGGGCGGCGATCTGCAACGGCTCGGAGGCGTCGGGGAACAGCCGGTCCAACTCGGCGCTCATCCGTTCGCCATAAAGCAGCGCGGCGGGGCGGCCGTCTTCCTGGGTGGGATCGGCCGAATTGGCCGTATCAATTGCATCCAGAACCTTCTGCTTGCGCTCTGTCATGGCATCTCCTGCTTTGGCAACGGCACCTCGGGACATTCGGTCATGCTGACCTGAAACTCTTGAGTGAATGAACGATAGAGCACCGTGCTTCAACAAAAAAGCGCCGACCCATTCAGGGCCGGCGGCGCCACGAGGGCAGGTGCAGGATCGGGGCGGAAAAAGGGGGGAGAACCGGCCCGATCCAACAGGGAAGCGGTAGGGTTAGTTGCGGAGCGAAGATTTCTCCTGGCTCACCTGGTCCGAGGGGTGCTGATCGGGGAAGGTCAGCGTCGGTGTCAGGTCGCCCATGGGAACCCCCAGCGCGAGCGCCGGCGCGGCAGCGGTTGTCAGAACAACGGACACAGCAATCAACATGCGTTTCATGATTATTCTCCGGACTGAACTGTTTCGTTCAGTACATAAAGTAACTTTTTGCGCCGGCTTCAATCGTCAAAGTGAACTAATTCGTTCACTTTTTTGCATAGCGGGTATTCAAAATTGTTTGGCTTGTCGGCAACCGCGTGGACTTTGGACAAATCGCTGTGGCTCAGTGGTCTTGCGACTGCTGCATCAGACGGGTAAATGCCCCTGTAACGCATATGAGGTTTCCCATGTCGATTGACCAAAGCACCGCCGCCAAGGTGGCCAAACTGGCCCGGATCAAGGTCGAGGATGACGCGCTGCCCGCGCTGGCCTCGGAATTCAATACGATCCTGGGGTTCATCGAACAGCTGAACGAAGTTGACGTCGAAGGGGTCGAGCCGATGGTCTCGGTGACGCCGATGCGGCTGAAGCGGCGCGAGGACGTGGTGACCGACGGGAACATGCAGGACAAGATCCTGTCCAACGCCCCCGACGCGCGCGAGGGCTTTTTCGCGGTTCCCAAGGTGGTGGAGTAAGACATGTCCGATCTGAACAAACTGAGCCTTGCCGAGGCCCGCGACGCCCTGCGCAACAGAGATGTGACCTCGGTCGAGCTGACCGAGGCCTGCCTGAAGGCGATCGACGCAGCCGATGTCCTGAACGCTTTCGTGCACAAGACCCCGGAAATCGCGCTGGAGCGTGCGAAGGCCGCAGACGAGCGGATCAAGGCGGGCGACGCGCCTGCCATGTGTGGCCTTCCGATCGGCATCAAGGATCTGTTCTGCACCAAGGGCGTGCCCTCGCAGGCTGCGTCCAAGATTCTGGACGGGTTCAAGCCCGAATACGAATCCACAGTCTCGCAGCAACTGGCCGATGCGGGCGCGGTGATGCTGGGCAAGCTGAACATGGACGAGTTCGCCATGGGTTCGTCCAACGAAACCTCGGTCTATGGCAATGCGATGAACCCTTGGCGGCGCGGCAATGATGACGCGCAGCTGACCCCGGGCGGTTCCTCGGGTGGCTCGGCGTCTGCCGTCGCAGCCGATCTGTGCCTGGCAGCGACCGGAACCGACACCGGTGGCTCGATCCGGCAGCCCGCCGCCTTTACCGGAATCACTGGCATCAAGCCGACCTATGGCCGTTGCTCGCGCTGGGGCATCGTGGCCTTTGCGTCCTCGCTGGATCAGGCCGGGCCGATGACCAAGAACGTGCGCGATGCGGCCATCATGCTTGAGGCGATGTGCGGGCACGACCCGAAGGACTCGACCAGCGCAGAATTGGCTGTTCCGAATTTTGAGGCCATGCTGACCGGAGACATCAAGGGCAAGAAAATCGGCATTCCAAAGGAATACCGGATGGATGGCATGCCCGCCGAGATCGAAAAGCTCTGGGCCGATGGGGCCGAAATGCTGCGTGATGCGGGGGCCGAGATCGTCGACATCTCGCTGCCGCACACCAAATACGCGCTGCCCGCCTATTACGTGATCGCGCCGGCCGAAGCGTCGTCGAACCTGGCGCGCTATGACGGCGTGCGCTATGGCCGCCGTGCGCAGCTGGCGCAGGGCGACGGCATCACCGAGATGTATGAAAAGACCCGCGCCGAAGGCTTTGGCCACGAGGTGCAGCGCCGCGTCATGGTCGGCACCTACGTGCTGTCAGCCGGTTTCTATGACGCCTATTACAACCGCGCGCGCAAGGTGCGGACCCTGATCAAGAAAGACTTCGAGGATGTCTTTGCCGCAGGCGTCGATGCGATCCTGACACCGGCGACACCTTCGGCGGCGTTCGGTCTGGGCGAAATGACCGAGGCTGACCCGGTGCAGATGTATCTGAACGACGTGTTCACCGTGACCGTCAACCTCGCGGGTCTTCCGGGTATCTCGGTTCCCGCCGGTCTTGACGGGCAGGGCTTGCCGCTGGGGCTGCAGCTGATCGGTCGTCCGTGGGAAGAAGGTGACCTTCTGAATACCGCCTACGCTCTCGAGAATGCCGCCGGGTTTGTGGCCAAGCCGGGCAAATGGTGGTAACCCTCAGGCAGCGGTAACAACGCGAGGACGGAGCAGTTCCATGCGCAAAATGCTTCTCATTCCGGCCTTCGGGTTCGTCGCGGCTTGCGATACCGTGGCACCAGTCACGGACTCCGGCTTCAATACGCCGCAGTATCAGGCCGAACGCGAGGCGCAGCTGGCCGGGCAGGGCGCAGCAGGCAACCCGCTGCTGCCGCCCCCGGCCATTTCGCAGGAGCAGTTGAATGCCGAAGCCGGTCCTGCCCCCTTCACGACGGGCGACAGCGCCACGGACATTGCCAACCAGACCGCGGCGGCATTGGCGAGCACATCGGCGCAGCCGACTGCACCGGTGGCCGTAAGCTCAAACGGCATTTCGAACGAGCAGGATTTCGCAGCGGTTTCAAGCAGCCGCAGCATCCAGGATGATGCCGCGCTGATTCAGCAGAACCGTCAGACATACGAGGTTGTCGCGCCGACGGCGGTTCCTCAGCGCGGGTCGGACGGACAGCCCAATATCGTCCAATATGCTCTTACTACGACCAATCCAGTTGGAACACAGCTCTACAGCCGAGCCGGGTTCAATTTGCAGGCCAAGGCACAACGCAACTGCGCAGGCTACGCATCGCCCGACCAGGCCCAGATCGATTTCCTGGCCAATGGTGGCCCCCAGCGCGACCGCAAGGGCCTGGACCCGGATGGCGACGGATTTGCCTGCGGCTGGGACCCCAGCCCGTTCCGCAGTGCCGTCGGCAACTGAACTCTCGCCGATCTGGCACCCATCCCCCAATTTCGGCCCCCGCCGGGATGGGTTGAAGCCGTCGCTGGTGGTGCTTCACTACACCGCGATGAACAGCGCTCAAGCCGCGCTCGAGCGTTTGTGCGACCCGGCCACCGAGGTATCGGCCCACTATCTGATCGGCTGCGACGGAACGCTCTGGCAGATGGTCCGTGAGGAAGATCGCGCCTGGCACGCCGGTGAAGGTGCATGGCGGGGGTTCAGCGACATCAATTCCCGCTCCATCGGGATCGAACTCGACAATCGCGGCGATCATCCTTTCTCCGAACCGCAGATGGCGGTATTGGAAAACCTGCTTTCAAATTTGCAAGAGCGGTTGGGGATCAAGCCCTGGAACGTTATCGCCCATTCGGACATGGCCCCCGAGCGAAAGCTTGATCCCGGTCCCAAGTTTGATTGGGATCGTCTCGCGCAACAAAAAATGGCAGCGGGGCCGGCCGTTCTGAAGGGTATATGCCTTGATGAATTGCCGCCAGACGACCAATACTTTGCATTGGTTGCCAAGAGGGCCGGATACCCCAAAGCCCCTGCCGCGGATCTGCTGAAAGCGTTCCGAAGCCGGTTTGCCCCGTGGCGGCGCGGGCCCCTGTCCAAGAAGGATATGGGCGACATCGAACGACTGGCTGGTTTGATGGAACACCTTGACGGTATTCGGGTGGACGTTTAACCCGGCAACCGCGCGGAGGGCCGGATGGCCGCTGGGGCTTAGGCCCGAGAGGAAAGTCCGGACTCCACAAGGCAACGGTGCCGGGTAACGCCCGGGCGGGGAAACCCGACGGAAAGCGCCACAGAAAACAGACCGCCATGACGGATCGGAGGTTCGCCTCCGGCACATCATGGCAAGGGTGAAACGGTGGAGTAAGAGCCCACCGCGCCGCTGGCAACAGCGGCGGCACGGCAAGCCCCACCGGGAGCAATGCCGAATAGGGTCCCCGCGCGGGCCGGTCGGCGTCAGCCGATACCGCCGCTAGGCTCGCCTTGGCCGAGAGGGACCGGGTTGGCAGCTCGAGCCGCGCAGCAATGCCCGGCCTAGAGGAATGGTCATCGAAGGGGGCAACCCCGGAACAGGATCCGGCTTACAGGCCCTCCGCGCGTATCTTCTTCATCCTCCGGGCGGTGTGTAGGCCGCGACCAGTTTCGAGGCTTTCTCGGTGATGGCAACAAATTCGTCGGCCGACCAGGCCCGAACCGTTTCGACACGCGAAACCGCCCCCGAAGCCGCAACGGCCATACCAACGGCCACGGCATCCGTTCCGTCCGGAGCTTCGCTGATGACCACCACGTCATTTCTTCCGGTCGTCACGTAGAACGCCAGCAGTTTGCCGCCAACCTTCTCCAGCAGCGCCGACACCGGCCCGGTGCGGTTTTCCGGTTTCTTCAGCATCCCTTTGACACCGGCGTTGGAATAAGAGGCATAGGTGATGAAGACAGGCATGACGATCTCCTCGTGAACGAAATGTGCAGAGCGCTCCAATTGGCCGGCTCCTTGGCCCGGAAGACAGGCTTGCCGCATCAAACCAATGCGGTGATCAACACCCAGGCTCCCAATCCGATCAAAACGACACCGGCGACCGGCGTCAGCCATCCCGCCCGGGGCGACAGCTTTTCCAGCGCGACATAGACGGCGATTGCGACGATCCACCAAATGTTCATGATGCCGCCGACGAACAGCAGTGCCATCAAGGCCCAGCAGCAGCCCAAGCAGTAGGCTCCGTGCAGGGCGCCGCATCGAAACGCACCCCAATACCCGGGCCGGTTGTGGCGGGTCAGAAAGGCAGCCGGGCTCTGACAATGGCGGAGGCACGCGGATTTCAACCCGCTGAACTGATACATCCCGGCAGCACAGAGAACGATGCCCGCCAGGATTCCGGACCGGATGGTCATCATCGGGCCATCCATCGCTCCGATCTGTTGCAGGCCCCATTGCAGTCCGGTTGCCCCAAGGCTGAACACGGCCCAGGCAAAAAGATACCCCGACAGAAAGGCCAATCCGAAGCTGGCGCTGCGCTGCCTGTCGGGTCCAACCCGTTTCAACGCCACAAACAATAGGGCAGTCGGGGCCGCGCTGGGCGTCATCATTGCGACCATCATCACCCACCACATGGCAAAGACCAATGCGGCGTACCAAAGCGTCCAGACGGCACCGGCCCCCATCGGCATGGGCTGGCCAATTGGACCGGCCATCCGAGTCATCTCGACGGCCGACATCTGCATCCCGACACCGGCGACCGTGTACCAGACCGCACCCGAAACGATCAGAAGGACACTTCCAGCGACGATCAGACGTTCTTTTCGCAGTACTCGCTCGAGGCTGATCGTTCGGGCAGGGCGGGCCTGTTCCGACGCGTCTGCACTATGGCCCGACAACGCCATGACCTGAGATATTTAAATGCGCCAGATGGGCATGTGAGGACTCGAAGGTCAGGTCTATGGCTGAACCGCTTGTCCTGGCCGTTCCCGAGGCGACCTCGGCGTGGCGGTATTCGAATCCATGCGGCAACTGGATCGACGCGCGATGCGGTTGGCCCGAGACGATATGTGCGATCGGCTTGACGTCCACATCGAACACGTTCTTGACCTTCGCGTAGCCGGTCCGGTCTTCGCGGCTCCAGTTCACGTCGATTTCAGCAAACAGTGTCTCATGCTTGGTCGGCGCCATGGCGCTGTAGACATACCACATGGTGGCCATTTCATCGGTGTCCTCACCGGACATGATGGCCTGCAGGGCGGCCCGCTGATCGGCGTCCGCCCGTTCGTCGATGATCAGTTGCATCTGCCCGTTGCCCTCGTGAATCGGGCCTGGCCAGTGGTAGACACCCGCAGCCCGCAGGCCGGAAAGATCCGTGTCCCCGTAGTGGCCGCTTGTGATGTCAAAGACGACCACGGCCTCGCAATTCCCGTGACTGGGCAGGCTGCTGAACTGGCAGGGGCAACCGAAATCACAGTTGCAATTGGCCAGCGTCTCGCCCTGAAGTTTCCATTCTGTCATGATTTCCCCCAAGCAGACGTGCAAGAAAACTCTGCTGACAGAGGGTCTTGCCCGGTTTCGCTGCCTCACGCCGCACAACCTTGGACCGCGGCGTTCTGGGATGCTGTGACGCGATCATATCACGAAACCGTGATCTGTCCAAACCGGGCGCTGATCCACTGTGTGTCGGATACTGTGATTTGTGTTGAAACACCGCCGATTCCGGTTGACTCGGGCGCGCGACCGGGTAAAAGCGCACGCTCATAGGAATTCAACCGAAAGGCCCCTGCCTTTCCGGACGCAGGAGATAACCATGGCGAAGCCGACGACAATCAAGATCCGTCTGAACTCGACCGCGGGCACGGGCCACTTCTACGTGACCAAAAAGAACGCTCGCACCATGACCGAGAAAATGACCGTTCGTAAATACGACCCGGTCGTTCGGAAACATGTCGAGTACAAAGAAGGCAAGATCAAGTAATCTGCCTTTTTTCGACGTGAAAGCTTAAGGGGTTCTGCTTCGGCAGGACCCTTTTTCGTTGTTTTGACCGGGTCGTGTGGTCCTCAAGCCGCCTGAACCGGCCGTTTCGGGCCGTTGCAGAGGCGCATCAGGCCGACAGGTATTCTGATTGGTGTTGGCTTGCTTTTTTGCCCCGCCTGCCAGTACGGTTCAGCAAACCGCCACAAAATGTTGAGCGCCATGAAAAAAATCTTGTTGCCCGCAATCGCCATTCTGACACTTTCGGCCTGTGAGGACCCGTTCAACCGCCAAGGCGTCGGGTTCACCGGCATTGATGGCGAACCAAGAACCGTTTCGGACGTCAAAGGCGCCGTTGCCTTTGTTCCGCCTGCTACGAACGTCCCGGCTGAGTTGGCTGAATTGCCGACCATTCAGGCCAGCACTGACAAGACAGAATTCGACAAGGTCGCTGGCGTTGCCATCGACAATGGCGGACGGTCCGACACTACTGCCGTTCAGTTGACCGGCAGCAGCAGTACCATGTTCCTGAGCACGGTGAGCGTGAACGGAACCCTGTTCGGCGTGTTGCGCACCGAAAACAACAGCACCAAGGTGGACAACTCGGTTGGGGCCGCGTTCGGCAGCCAGACCGAACGCTTTACAGGCTGTCTGCCTGCGGGCGACGTATACCGCAAAGGCGGCTCGTCGCGCAGCTCGGGTTTCGCGGTTCCGCTGAACTGCAGCTGATCGGATCTTTTGCGATTACAATGATGAAAGGCCCTTGCCATTTGGCTGGGGCCTTTTTCTTTGGGCTGGCTTTGCTGGCGCCGGAACAAAAAAGGGCGGGCCTTGCGGGCCCGCCCTTTGATTTGGTGCTCCGGCAGTCTTACTCGCGATTGCCGAGCAGCTGCAGCAGGAACATGAACATGTTGATGAAGTCCAGGTACAGGTTCAGCGCGCCCATGATGGCGGCTTTGCCCAGCCACTCCTGATCGCCCGCATGGGCCATCTGGATGTAGGTGGTCTTGATCTTCTGCGTGTCATAGGCGGTGAGGCCCGCAAAGATCAGAACGCCCAGGATCGACACGGCGAACATGATGGCCGGCGATTGCAGGAACAGGTTGATGACCATTGCCACGATCAGGCCGATCACACCCATCATCAGGAACGTGCCCATACCGGACAGGTCCTTCTTGGTGACGTAACCATACAGCGACAGACCGGCAAAGGCGATCGAGGTCACAAGAAAGACCTGGGCGATCGAAATGCCAGTGAAGGCCACGAAGATCCAGCTGAGCGACAGGCCCATCACCGCCGCGAAGGCGTAGAAGAACAGTTGAGCGCCAGCTGCGCTGAGGCGGTTGATGGCCGCGCCGAAGGCAAACACCATGATCAGCGGAGCGAACATGACGATCCAGCCCAGAATGTTCGGGCTGAGGGTCACCGGATCGCGGAATACTGACAACAGCTGCGGGCTGGTGCCGACGGCCCATGCAACCGCAAAGGTGATCAGCATGCCCACGGACATCGTGCCGTAGACCTTGTTCATGTGGGCGCGCAGGCCCTCGTCAATCTCGGCAGCGCGCGCGCCAGTCGCCGTCCGGATCGTATCGAATTGTGCCATAGAGGTCTCCCTTGAATTCAGCTTTCAGCCCCCGGTTGCGGGGCGATTTCCCTGCAAATATCGGAGAGTGTAGCGCATGTTTCAAGGGTTTTGGGGCCAAAACTCAGCAATATGGTCAACAATTTCAGCGCCGCTTTGGAAGGTGGCGCTGAAATCCGTTGCAGGCCGTGCATTCAGGGCCGCTTGCGCCAGGTTTCGGGCGCGTCCCAGAACGGGCGGGATGCTTCTGTCAGGGCCTCTGATCGGGTGATCCCGATGTCTTGCAGGGCGCGGTCATCCAGCCGGGCCAGCTCCCGCCGTTGATGAGCGGCCGCAAGCATGCGCTGAAGCCAATTGCCCGTTTTGATCGATGCCGAGGCACAGGGTCGGTGTGCAGCGATTTGGGTCATGACTTGTGTCCTTTCATCGGTCTGTGATGTAAATCTGTTTTCTTATCAGCTTCCTTGAACTATATGGCGGGTTGTGGCATATTTTAAAAATGAATGTTTTTGAATTAATCCATAAGGATTGTTGATGATGCGGAACCTAGACATCACCACCCTGCGCTCATTCGTGGCGGTCGCGGACCACGGGGGCGTGACGCGCGCCGCCGGTTTCCTGCATCTGACACAGTCGGCTGTGTCCATGCAGCTGAAGCGTCTGGAAGAGCTGTTGGGCCTGGAATTGCTGGACCGGTCTGGGCGGACCATCGCGTTGACGGCCTCTGGCGAACAGCTGTTGGCTTATGCCCGGCGAATGGTGGCGTTGAATGACGAGGTCATCTCGAAACTGACCGATCAGGCCTTTGAAGGCGAGGTGGTGCTCGGGGTGCCGCACGATATCGTCTACCCGGCTATTCCACGGGTTCTGCAGCGGTTCAATGCCGACTTCCCGCGCGTGCGGGTGCAGTTGGTTTCATCCTATTCAATCCAGTTGAAAGAGATGTTTCGGCGTGGCGAATGCGACGTGATCCTGACGACTGAGGCTGCGAATTCGGATGGCGGTGAAACCATTGCAGAGCTGCCCCTGCGCTGGATCGGCGCGTCAGGAGGCTCGGCTTGGCGGCGCCGGCCGCTTCCTTTGGCTCTGGGTCGGCGCTGCCTTTTCCGGCCTCAGGTCATTGCCGCCTTGGATGCAGCAGGCATTCCATGGGAGCTGTCGGTCGAAACCGAGAACGACCGCACGATCGAGGCAACCGTCAGCGCGGACCTCGCCGTCCACGCCATGCTTGAGGGGACCGAGGCGGCACATCTGGAGAAGATCGATTCAGGTGGGGTTCTGCCCGAATTGCCGGCGCATATGATCAACCTTTACGGAGGCGATCAGGGGCGCGGCGAAGTGGTTGAGGCCCTCGCCGCGCTGGTGCGGCAGAACTTCCACATGCTTGGCGGAACACCGCTGCGCGCCGTGGTGGGCTGATCCGGTCAGATCGTGATGACGACTTTCCCGGTCGACTTTCGTTCCTTGAGCAGAGCCATGCCCTGCGCCACTTCGGACAACGGCAGGGTATGGCTGATATGGGGCCGGATGCGTCCCTCGGCATGCCAGGCGAAGAGGGTCTCAAAGCTGGTGCGAACGACCTCGGGCCGGAACCTCAGATAGCCACCGATGTAGAACCCGATCACGGTCAGGTTCTTCACCAGCAAGTGATTGGCCGGTATCTGCGGGACTTCGCCGCCGGCAAAACCTATCGGCAGCAGGCGGCCTTCGGGATTGGTCGCCCGGAAGGCAGCCTTGAATACATCGCCACCGATGGCGTCATAGACAACGTCTGCGCCGCCCAATGCCAGCACGCGCTCGCGCAGATCTTCGTCCGCGTCGATCAGGTGATCGGCCCCGGCCGCGCGGGCGACCGCCAGTTTATCGGCGCCCCGGGCCTGTGCGATCACCGTCGCGCCCATAAGCTTGCCAATCTCGACCGCCGTCAGCCCGACCCCGCCAGCGGCACCGGTCACCAAGAGGGTCTCGCCCGGCTGCAGTCGCGCCCGATGGCCCAGCGCCATATGGCTGGTGCCGTAGGCGATCTGGATGGCTGCCGCGTCTTCAAAGCTGCACGACTGGGGGATGAGCACGGCGCGGTCGGCGTCAAAAACACCGTATTGCGCCAATCCACCCTGGCCTGAGTATACCGCGACCCGGTCCCCGGGCTTCAGATGGCTGACCCCTGCGCCGATCGCGTCTACGACCCCCGCAACCTCAAGCCCCAATGTGAAAGGGGCCGCTGGCGTATCCTGGTACGTGCCCTTCTGCATCAGAAGATCGGCAAAGTTCAGCCCGCAGGCGCGAATGGCCACGCGGATCTGGCCTTCGGCGGGCGAGGGCACGGGTATCTCGCGCAATTTGGCCTGCTCTCCGGCAGACTGGATCTGGTAGGCCAGCATCTCAAATCTCCATGTTGGTGCCATTGATCGGGGCCGCCCCTGACTTGTCAATCATTCCGGAAGGGAATGGCCGGGGCGTCTTTGTCGCACTGGCCAAATCGTGCACAACCGTAAACCTTCCTTCAGGTGCGCAGATTCAACCATCTTGAAAATTTTCCAAAAAGCGGCAATATTGCTTGTCAGTGCTGTTTCGGGGGGCACGTTCCGTATTAGAGAGTTCTTTACAAGCGTCTCGCTAGTGTGCGGTCATGGTTCAGTTAGCGTTTTCCCGGGCGGTTGTGTGTAACAGAGGAGAATACCAATGACCCATCACGTCGATGTCCATGTGGGCAAGCGCGTACGGCATCGCCGCTGGTTGATTGGCATGACGCAGCAGCAGCTGGCACAGCAGGTCGGTATCAAGTTCCAGCAGATCCAGAAATACGAAACCGGGGCCAACCGCATCAGCGCATCACGCCTGTGGGACATTGCCGAAGCTCTGGACGTTCCGGTCAGCTTTTTCTTTGAAGGTCTGGAGGACGCCCAGAAGGAAGACTCGGGCAAAAAGTCGGTCCCTGCTGATCTGATGGGCGACAAGGAAGCGTTGGATCTGGTTCGGTCTTACTACGCGATCCCGGAAAACCAGCGCCGGCGCCTGTTTGAGCTTGCGCGAGTTCTCAGCGACGTGGCCTGAGACCGGGACTTGACTTCGCACAGGGCTGAGCGCACCAGTGGCGCATGACCAAAGCCTCTGCAAGTGATCTTGAAGTTGCCGAGAAAATGGCCGACGCGGCGCGTGCGGCCATTTTGCCTTACTTTCGCCAGTCGAATCTTGAAACCTCAAACAAGCTGCAAGGCGGGTATGACCCGGTGACCGTGGCCGATCGCGCAGCCGAGCAGGCCATGCGATCCGTTCTGGCCGAGCTGCGCCCCGACGACGGCATTTTGGGTGAGGAGTACGGTGCGGTCGAAGGCAAATCGGGGCGAACCTGGGTGTTGGACCCGATCGACGGCACCCGCGGTTTCGTCAGCGGCACACCGACATGGGGCGTTTTGATCGCGCTTGGCGACGATAGCGGGCCGATTATGGGGGTGATTGACCAACCCTATATCGGCGAACGGTTTGTGGGTCATGCAGACGGTGCGTTCATGACCGGTCCTCTGGGCAGAACCAGCTTGTCGACCCGTCGGACGGATGCCCTGCGGGACGCGATCCTGTTCACGACATTCCCCGAAGTTGGGACGATCGCTGAAGGCGACGCTTTTCGCGCCGTGGCCGGACAGGTGCAACTGACGCGCTACGGCATGGACTGCTACGCATACGCGCTGCTGGCGGCCGGGCAGGTCGACCTGGTGATCGAGGCTGGACTGAACGCGTATGACATTCAGGCCCCGATCGCGGTGATCAAGGCGGCCGGTGGCGTCGTGACCGACTGGCAGGGCGGGCCTGCCCATCAGGGGGGGCGGGCACTGGCGGCTGCGAACCCTGAAATCCACGCCGCGGCCCTCGAGATTCTGCGCGACTTCTGACGACGGTTGCCGCTGCGGTCGCGATTGATTAGGGTCGTCGCGCCGGTTCTTGCGCCCGTTTTCCACCGGCACACGCATTTCTGGCATGAGGCGGGCAGATGCAGGAGTGCGAGATGCCCGAAATCCTTCTTAGAAACGCCGATGCGATCCTGACCATGGACGACAACCGGCAAGAATTGGCCGGTGCCGATTTGCTGATCCGTGACGGGCAGATTGCCCGCATCGGCCAAGGTTTGACGACCGACGGAGAGGTGCATGACCTTGGCGGCTGTGTGGTGACGCCGGGATTGGTCAATACCCACCACCATCTCTACCAGACACTGACCCGAGCTGTTCCCGCGGGCCAGGATGCGCTGCTGTTCGGCTGGCTGCAGACGCTCTATCCGATCTGGGCGCGGTTCGGTCCCGACGAGATGTTCACTTCGGCTCAGATCGGCCTGGCTGAGTTGGCCTTGTCGGGCTGCACGCTCAGTGCTGACCATCTGTACCTGTACCCGAATGGGTCACGCTTGGATGACACGATCGCGGCTGCTGCGGAGGTGGGGCTGCGGTTCCATCCGACCCGCGGCGCGATGAGCATCGGCGAAAGCGACGGCGGTCTGCCGCCCGATACGTTGGTCGAGGCCGAGGCCGACGTCCTGAATGACATGATCCGTGTGGTCGATGCGTTCCATGACCCGTCCGAGGGCTCAATGTGCAGAGTCGGACTTGCACCCTGTTCGCCCTTCTCGGTCAGTCGGGATCTGATGCGCGACGCCGCACGGCTGGCGCGGGACAAGGGGGTCATGCTGCACACCCATCTGGCGGAAAACGACGAGGATATCCTGTATTCAGAATCCCAGTTCGGCTGTCGACCCGGCCAGTATGCCGAGGAACTTGGCTGGACCGGCCCCGATGTCTGGCACGCCCATTGCGTGAAGCTGGACGGGGCAGAGATCGACCTGTTCTCTCGGTCACGCACCGGGGTGGCGCACTGTCCCTGTTCGAATTGCCGTCTGGGCTCGGGGATCTCGCCGGTGCGCGCGATGCGTGACAACGGTGTCAGGGTTGGCTTGGGCGTTGACGGTTCCGCAAGCAACGACAGCGGCAACCTGATGGCCGAGGCGCGGCAGGCGATGCTTCTGCAACGTGTGGCGAACGGTGCCGATGCCATGTCGGCGCGCGAGGCTCTGGAAATCGCGACGCGGGGTGGGGCGGACGTGCTGAACCGGCCGGACTGCGGCCGCCTGATGCCGGGTAAACGTGCCGATATCGCTGTTTGGGACACAAGGGGTGTGGAATGCGCGGGCAGTTGGGACCCGGCCGCCCTGCTGCTGGCAGGTCCGGTGCACGTCAAACACCTGTTTGTCGAGGGTCGACAGGTCGTTCGGGACGGCAACATTGCCACATTCGACCTGCCGCGCGCGATCGAACGGCAGAACAGGTTGGCCCTAGCATTGCAGGGCTGATCTGCCTTCAGGTCGAAACGCGCCGTCCGCCGATCCACACATCGGCGATGGCGCGGTCATCTCCCATCATGATTGTCGGGAACACCGCCTCCCAAAGGGACTCGGCATTGGCTTCTCGCTGGGCAATCGCGGGGGTCGAGGCGAGGTCGAGCACGATCAGGTCCGCCTCCATTTCGGGGGCGATATTGCCAATGCGGTCGTCCATCCGCAGCGACCGGGCCGATCCTGCGGTGCCCAGCCACAGCAGTTGCGCCGGGTGCAGCGGATGTCCGCGCAATTGGCCAATTTCATAGGCGGCCGCCATGGTCCGCAACATGGAAAAGCTGGACCCGCCGCCGGTGTCGGTTGCCAGGCCGATACGATGGCCATCCCGCATCAACCCGTGCATATCGAACAGACCCGAACCGATGAACGTGTTCGAGGTGGGGCAATGGATCAGCGACGCATCGACCTCACGCAGGCGGTCTCGCTCGCGCGGTTCCAGGTGGATCACGTGGCCATAGAGGCCATTCGCGCCGAGCAGTCCGAACTTTTCATAGGTGTCCAGGTAGTCACGCGCCTCGGGGAACAGCGACCGAACCCATTCGATTTCGTCCGTCTGCTCGCTGAGATGCGTCTGCATGAGGCAGTCCGGGTGTTCTGCCCACAGCGCGCCCATCGCCTCAAGTTGTTCGGGGGTCGAGGTCGGGGAAAACCGCGGCGTGATCGCATAGGAAATCCGGTCGACACCTTGCCATTTTTCGATCAGAGCCTTGGACTGGTCATAGGCTGTTTGGGCCGTGTCCCGAAGACCCTCGGGCGCGTTGCGGTCCATGCAGGTCTTGCCGGCCACGACACGCTGACCGCGCTGCTGGGCGGCCGTGAAAAAGGCATCGACGCTTTCAGGATGAATGGTGCAGAAACTGCACATGGTCGTGGTGCCGTGTGCGGCGGTCAGGTCAAGATACCGGTTCGAAATCTCGGCAGCGTAGTCTGCATCACCGAACTTCATCTCTTCGGGAAAAGTGTAGGTGTTCAGCCAATCAATCAGCCGTTTGCCCCAACTCGCGATCATCGCCGTCTGGGGGTAGTGGACATGGGGGTCGACAAAACCAGCCAGGATCAGGTTTTCGCCATGGTGATGAATGGCGGCCTCGGGGTGCGCGGTTTGCAGGTCAGCGGTACTTCCCAACTCCTGGATTTTCCCGCCCTCGATCAGAACGGCTTCGTGCAGCCGGACCGCCTGATCCGGTTGCGTTTCGAAGGGGGAGTGTTCGAAACTCAGTACGCGCCCTGTCAAAAGCGTCTTTTGCGCCATCCGCCGTGATCTCCGCCTTGGTGAGTCCGGCTTGCAGCATAGGGATGTGAAAGATGCGGGTAAATCGCACCATTGTCATTGTTTTCCGGTAGCTGCTTCTTCTATTTAGGGGCCAATTCCCAGAACAAGGGGCAGCGCATGACAACCGGCACCGAAGACAACAGAACCGACCCCTCCCGCGATGATGACGTCTATGCGCTGGACCGGCGAACGGTGGCCGCAATCCTTTACGCCGTGGATGTCGAGGATCGCGAGAAGCTGATCGAGCTGATGGAGCCGCTGCACGCGGCCGATATTGCCGACCTTCTGGAACAGATCAACCCCTACGACCGGGCGCGGCTGATCCGCCTGTATGACCGGGAATTCGACGGGGACATTCTGTCTGAACTGGACGAATCCGTCCGCGAAGAGGTCATTGGAGTTCTGCGGCCCGACGTTCTGGCCGAGGCCGTACGAGAGATGGAAAGCGACGATGTCGTGGACCTTCTGGAGGATCTGGAGGAGCCGCAGCAGGAAGCGGTGCTGGAGGCCCTTGAGGCCTCGGAACGGATCGCGGCCCTGCAGGCGCTGGCCTATCCCGAGAACTCGGCAGGCCGACTGATGCAGCGCGAAGTGGTCATGGCTCCCGATCATTGGACGGTGGGGCAGGCAATCGACTACATGCGCTCGCAGGACGATCTGCCCGAGCAGTTTTATCACGTTGTTCTGGTCGATCCGCGGCTGAAGCCGGTGGCGCAAGTCATGTTGGGCAAGTTGATGGCCGCGCGGCGCGATACCAAGTTGCAGGACATCGCCGAGGACGAGTTCCACATCATCCCGGTCGATCAGGATGAAGAAGACGTTGCCTATGCTTTCAACCAATACCACCTGATTTCCGCGCCGGTGGTGGACAGTGACAAACGGCTGGTCGGGGTCATCACGATTGACGACGCGATGGCCGTTCTGGATGAAGAAATCGAGGAAGACATGCTGCGACTGGCAGGTGTCAGTGATGACAGCTCGATTTCAGACAGTGTTGCAGCAACCAGTCGTCGTCGTTTGCCCTGGCTGACGGTCAACCTGTGTACCGCCATTTGTGCCTCGCTGGTGATTTCACAGTTCGAGGCGGCAATCGAGCAGATCGTGGCGCTGGCAATTCTGATGCCCATCGTTGCCTCGATGGGTGGCAACGCCGGAACACAGTCGCTGACCGTTGCCGTGCGGGCGTTGGCGACCCGCGACCTGACGGGCTCGAACGTGGCGCGAGTCATCCGCCGAGAATTGCTGGTGGGCATGTTGAATGGGCTGTGTTTCGCCATCGTTCTGGGGACGGTGGGGATGATGTGGTTTGAATCCCCGCTGCTGGGTGTCGTGATCGGTTCCGCCTTGGTCGTGAACATGATCATCGCCGGGTTCGCGGGTACGGTAGTACCGGTGGTGCTGGATCGCCTGGGTGTAGACCCGGCATTGGCCTCGGGAACCTTCGTTACGACGACGACGGATGTGATGGGGTTCTTCATCTTTCTAGGGCTTGCAAGCGTGGTGCTGCTGTGACCGATCTGACCGAAATCAAGGCCGCAGCGCGCAAGGCTGCCTTTGCCCGACGCAAAGCGGCCTTTGACGCGGGGCCGCCGGCCGCCGCGGGCCGCCTGTCCGAGGTGCTGGCCGGATTTCGTGGGGTTCCGCTGACTGGCTACATGCCGATCCGCACCGAAATCGACCCTCTGCCCGCGATGGCCGAGGCCGCAGCCTATGGTCCCGTGGGTGTTCCGGTCATCCAAGGCGCCGGACGGCCTCTGCGGTTTTCGCGCTGGACACCCGAAGGGCCGCTGAAAGATGGTCCATTTGGCGCCAAGGTGCCCGAGACGGACGACTATTTTGACCCTGAAATCCTGATCGTGCCCCTTGTGGCATTCGATCCGCAAGGCGGGCGATTGGGCTATGGGGGCGGGTTTTATGACCGCACGCTTGAAGGGCTGCGCGCCAAACGTCCCACATTGGCCATCGGTTTCGCCTTCGACGCGCAAGAGGCCGAAGCCTTGCCGCTGGAACCGACGGACCAGCCGCTGGACATGATCGTTACCGAGACCAGGGTCCTGACGTTTTAGGCGTCAGTTCTCAAAGTGGCTCCGCAGATAGTCCCAGGCATCAACCTCGGTTCCATCCTCAAGGATGCACACGCCGTATTCCGATCCATCGGTGTTTTTGCGGATCTGATATTCGCCGCCGTTTTCGATGCAGAAGGTCGCGGCCGGATTTGCCATTGTGGTCTTGGTCGTCGCGTGAGCAAAGCTGCCCGAAATAGCGAGAGAGACAGTTGCGGTCAGGACTATGCGTTTCATCGAAATCTCCGAGTGAAAAAACCGGTTGCGCCAGAATTGCAGGTTTCCACCGGAATTCAACCCGCATGCGGCCCGCGAATTGCATCGTTCCGCCTTGTTATTGCCGTTTGCAGGGCCTAGGACCGCGATATGAGAATCTTGTTCCTGGGTGACGTGATGGGGCGCGCGGGCCGCGCCGCCGTTCAACAGCATCTGCCCCGTCTGCGCGACGAGTGGCGGCTGGATTTCGTGGTGGTCAACGGCGAGAATGCCTCGAACGGCATGGGGTTGACCGGCGATCATGCCAAGCTGCTGCTGGAGTCGGGCGCAGATTGTCTGACGTTGGGCGACCACGCTTTCGACCAGAAAGACATGCTGCAATTCATCGAACGCGAACCCCGGATCGTGCGCCCTGTGAATTTCGCCAAGGGTGCTCCCGGTCGCGGACATCGACTGTTCACCGCGCCGGGCGGACGCAAGGTGTTGGTGGTTCAGGTGCTGGGACAGGTGTTCATGAAACGGCCGTTCGACGATCCGTTCTCGGCGGTGGAACCGATCCTGAAGTCCCACCCGCGGGGCGGTCAGGCGCAGGCCATCATCGTGGACATGCATTGCGAGGCGACTTCGGAGAAGATGGCCATGGGCCACTACTGCGACGGACGCGCCAGCCTTGTCGTGGGAACCCATACCCATGTTCCGACCGCCGATGCCCAGATCCTGCCCGGCGGCACCGCTTACCTGACCGATGCGGGCATGTGCGGCGACTATGACTCGGTGATCGGAATGGACAAGCAGGAGCCGATGCGCCGCTTCATCACGGGGATGCCCAAGGCACGGTTCACCCCGGCCAATGGCGAAGCGACGCTTAGCGGCGTTTTCGTGGAAACTGATGACCGTGACGGGCAAGCCAAGACGATCAGCATGGTACGGGTTGGCGGGCGCCTGCAGCAGGCAGCACCGTGAATGCACGTCAGGCTTGCTCTGCGGCCTGCAATACGTGAAACTGACTCTCAGGCGCTTGGGCCGGGACAGGTTTCGGACAGAACACCACGAATGCAACTCCTTCAATTGTCAGATATGGGCAGCGCGATACTTGCGCTGGCGGTTGTTGCGGGCATGTTCATCATGTTCATGCGCGAGGTCTATCCGACCGAGGTCGTTGCCATAGGCGGCGTTTCGGTGATGCTGGTCACCGGCGTGCTTCCCTACCAAAGCGCACTGGCGGTTCTGTCGAACCCGGCGCCCTGGACCATCGCGGCGATGTTCATCATCATGGGCGCTCTGGTCCGGACCGGTGCCCTGCACGCCTTTACAGCGACGGCGCAGAAACAGGCGCAGGTCAACCCGCGCATTGCCATCGGTCTGCTGATGGCATTTGTCGTCCTGGCCTCGGCGGTCGTGTCGAACACGCCCGTCGTCGTCGTGATGATCCCGGTGTTCATCCAGATTGCCCGCACGTTGAATATTTCGGCGTCCAAGCTGCTGATCCCGCTCAGCTATGCTGCTATTCTCGGCGGGACGCTGACCCTGATCGGAACCTCGACGAACCTGTTGGTCGATGGTGTGGCCCGGGCACAAGGCCTGCCGGCCTTCACGATTTTCGAGGTCACGCCTTTGGGCATCATTCTTGTCATCTACGGCATGATTTACCTGCGCTTCATCGCGCCGCGCCTTCTGCCCGAGCGTGACAGCATGGCAACCATGCTCAGCGATCGGTCGAAGATGAAATTCTTCACCGAGGCGGTCATTCCGCCCGACAGCAACCTGATCGGCCGTGAAGTGACCGGTGTGCAGCTGTTCAAACGTCCGGGTGTGCGGCTCATCGACGTGATCCGCGGCGACGAGTCGTTGCGGCGCAACCTGAAAGGGGTCGAACTGAAGGTCGGTGACCGCGTGGTGTTGCGCACGGAAATGACCGAGCTGCTGAGCCTGCAAAGCAACAAGGAACTCAAGCGCGTTGATCAGGTTTCGGCGGTCGAAACACGCACGGTTGAGGTTCTGATCACCCCCGGTTGTCGCATGGTCGGGCGCACATTGGGTGCGTTGCGGCTGCGTCGTCGCTACGGGGTTTATGTTTTGGCCGTGCACCGGCGCAATCAGAATATCGGGGGGCAACTTGACGATCTGGTCGTCCGGGTCGGTGATACGCTGCTGCTCGAAGGCTCGCCGGCCGATATCAGCAAACTGGCTGCCGACATGGACATGGTCGACGTCACCCAGCCATCGGCCCGCGCCTTCCGGCGCGGTCATGCACCGATCGCGATTGCTGCGCTGATTGGGATCGTGGTGTTGGCGGCGCTCGGCGTGGCTCCGATTTTCCTGCTGTCGATTCTAGCGGTTGCGGTTGTGCTGCTGACGCGATGCATCGACGCGGACGAAGCGTTTTCCTTTGTCGAGGGCCGTCTGCTGGCGCTGATCTTTGCCATGCTGGCTATTGGGGCTGCGCTGGACAGCTCGGGTGCGGTCACCCTGATCGCCAACGCGATTGCTCCGTCCTTTGCCAACCTGCCGCCGTTCCTCATCGTTTGGGCCATCTATCTGCTGACCTCCGTCCTGACGGAACTGGTCTCGAACAACGCCGTGGCGGTTGTCGTCACGCCGATCGCCATCGGTCTGGCGCAGGCTGTGGGGGTGGATCCGCGGCCGCTGGTGGTGGCGGTGATGGTCGCGGCTTCGGCCTCGTTCGCCACACCGATCGGATATCAGACCAACATGATGGTCTACGGCCCCGGCGGGTACCGGTTCACGGACTTCATGAAGGTCGGGATTCCGCTGAACCTGACGGTTGGATTGCTGGCTTCGCTGATCATCCCGTTCCTCTGGCCGCTTTGATCTCCGGCACGAATTTGCCGCTTGGAACTGAAAAACCTTGTAAAACGCGCTGATGTCCCGATCTTTTGTGCTGGAAACTGGTGACAAGGGGATCGGACAATGCAAACCGCAAAAAGCCTGCTGGCAGGAACCGCGTTGTGGGCAGCCGTGTGGGGCGCCGCCCAGGCGGGAACCGTTGAAGGCACAGCCACATATCGCGAACGGATCGCGGTTCCGCCCGGGGCAACCCTGTTCGTCGAACTGCAGGACGTTTCACTGGCTGACGCGCCAGCCGTCACGCTGGCTGCGCAGCGCTATGCTTTGACGGGCGTGCCTGCCCAGTTCGAGCTGACTTATGACGACGCGTTGGTTCAGGATCGGCACCGCTATGTGGTGCGAGCCTCGGTGCATCAGGACGGCAAGCTGCTGTTCACCACCGATACCGCTTACCCGGTTCTGACTAACGACGCCGGAAACTCGGTCGATCTGGTCATGGTCAAGGTGCAGGAACGGGGTGCGGCGATGCTTGAGAACACGCAATGGACCGCAACCGAGGTAAACGGCGTTGCGCTGGACACCGAGAAACGCCCGCAGATTACCTTTGCCGAGGGCGGAGCCTTTGGGGGAACAGGCGGTTGCAACCGGTTCAGCGGACAGGCCGAGATATCGGGCAAGTCGATTTCCTTCCCCGACAACATGGCCGCCACTCTGATGGCCTGCCCGCCGCCGCTGGACGAGGTTGAGCGGGAATTCCTTGCCGCTCTCCCAAAGGTCGCAAGCTTTGTTCAGCGCGGGGACACTCTGGTTCTTCTCGATGCGGCAGGTGAACCGGTTCTGCAGTTCCGCCGCGACCAATAATGCCCAAGGGCCGTCAGGCGACGGCCCTCGACCGCCCGGCATTGCGGCCCGAGAAGATGCATCCGCCCAGGAACGTGCCCTCGAGCGCGTTGTAGCCGTGATAGCCCCCGCCGCCGAACCCCGCGACTTCGCCGGCCGCGAACAGGCCGGGCACCACCTGGCCATCGGCGCCGATCATCTGACTGTCCAGATTGGTCTGCAAGCCGCCCAGCGTCTTGCGGGTCAGCACATGCAGCTTGACCGCGATCAGCGGGCCGTTTTTCGGATCGAGGAACTTGTGCGGTTTGGCGGTGCGGATCAGCTTGTCACCGCGATAGTTCCGCGCCGCCAGGATCGCCATCATCTGAGCATCTTTCGAGAACGGATTGTCCACCTGTGAATCGCGGGCTTCGATCTGGGCGCGCAGATGCGCCTCGTCGATCAAGCCGCCGCCCAGATGGTTCATCCCGTTCACCAGTTCGGTAAGCGTGTTGGCGACAACGAAATCCTCGCCCTTTTCCTTGAACGCTTCGACCGGCCCGGTGGCCTTCGACCCCGAAAGGACCCGCTGACGGATGACCTCCTTCCAACTGCCCGAGGTGAAATCGGGGTTCTGTTCAGACCCGGACAGGGCGAATTCCTTCTTGATGACCTTCTGGGTCAGAACGAACCAACTGTATTCATAGCCGGTTTTGAGGATCTCGCGCAGGGTGCCCAGCGTGTCGAACCCGGGCAGGCAGGGGGGCTGCAGCCGGTTGCCGCGCGCATCGAACCACATGGAGCTGGGGCCGGGCAGGATGCGGATACCATGCGCGGGCCAGATCGGGTCCCAGTTGCGCACGCCTTCGGTGTAGTGCCACATTCGGTCGCCGTTGATCACGTGGCCGCCGGCCTTTTCACTGATCGCGATCATCCGACCATCCACATGGAAGGGCACACCCGCCACCATGTCCTTGGGCGGTTCGCCCAGGCGGTCGCGGGGCCAACTCTGGCGCACCATCTCGAAATTGCCGCCGATCCCGCCCGAGGTGACGATGACCGATGGGGCGTAGACCTCGAACTCGCCCACTTCGTCGCGGTTGGTCTTGCCGCCGCGCTGGGCCGCGTCATCGGCCAGAACCTCGCCCGAGACGCCCTTGGCCTCGCCGTTCTGCATGATGATGTGACTGACCTGATGGCGGAACTTCAACTGGATCAGGCCGGCGCTGACATGCTCGCGGACCCGGCGGATGAAATGCTCCAGCACGCCCGGGCCGGTGCCCCAGGTGATATGGAACCGCGGGACCGAGTTGCCGTGACCGTCGGCATAGGACCCGCCGCGTTCCGCCCAGCCGACCACGGGAAACCAGCGCAGGCCCATCTGGTGCAGCCAGGGGCGCATCTCGCCGGCGGCGAATTCGACATAGGCCTCGGCCCATTTGCGGGGCCAGGCGTCCTCGTCCCGGTCGAACTGGGCGCTGCCCATCCAGTCGCGCAGGGCCAGGTCGCGGCTGTCGCGGATACCCATACGGCGCTGCTCGGGCGTGTCGACCATGAACAGGCCGCCAAGGCTCCAGAATGCCTGACCGCCCAGGAAATGCTCGGGTTCCTGGTCCAGCACGATCACCTTCTTGCCGCGGTCACCCAGTTCGGCTGCCGCGGCCAGCCCGGCCAGCCCGCCGCCCACGACGATCGCATCAGCAGTGTTTTCGGTCATGCTCTGTCCTTTCAGCGGTTGCGGTACCAGGCGATGAAGGGGATCGCGACGGCGTACATGGTGATCCCGTAGACGGCCGAGGGCAGGGCCAGCGGGCTGAAGCCGCTTTCGGTTCCGGTGATCAGGGCCGCCAGCGTGATGCCCAGGGTCGAGTTCTGGATGCCGGTTTCGATCGAGATGGTCTTGGCCTCATTCCACGACAGTTTCGCCGCCCGCGCCAGCCCCAACCCCATCAGCAGTAGCGCGAGGTTCAGCGAGATCAACCCGGCGCCCATGATGCCCAGATTGTCGACGAACAGCTGCCAGTTTCCAGCCAGCGCGGCGATGACGATCAACACGAACAGGATGGTGGCCAGTTTCGAAAGGGGGCCGTCGATCCGGTTGGCAAAACCGGTTGCAAAATGGCGCAACCCAACGCCGATGGCGACGGGCAGTGTAGTGATCAGGAACATCGCCAGCGCAAGACCGCTGATCGACACTTCAGGTGCGTCCTCGCCCATGAAGTGGTCGATCGACCAGGCCGCCAGAACCGGTACCGTGACGATCGACAGCAGGCTGATCACCGCCGTCAGGCTGACCGACAGCGCCACATCGGCCTTCGCCAGTTTCGACAGGATGTTGCTGGTGACGCCGCCCGGGCAAAAGCTGAGCAGCATGAACCCGACCGCAATCGCTGGCGGCAGCGCGAACAGCTTGACCGTGACGAAGGCCGCGACCGGCAGCAGAACGACCTGGCAGACCGCGCCGATTGCAAACGGATAGCGCCGGCTGATCACGCGCCGGAAATCTGCCACCTCAAGCCCGATACCCAGAGACAGCATGATGATGGCCAGCGAAACCGGCAGGCCCACGTTTATCAGAAGATCCAAAACAACCCCTCCCAAAGTCGTTTCGGTCCAACCTAAGCGCGCGGTCCCCGGTCAGGCAACCGCGCCGTTGGGTCACCCGTAGCGCTGGGCGAAACGGCGCAGGATTTCGCCGGGCTGCGTGACCTCGGCCGCGTGGCAGCGGTCGATCAGCGGCTGGGCGTCCTCGGGACGGAAATAGCCGTGGTTCTTGTAGATGTGGATGCGCTGTTCAAAATCCTTGGCGTCGGCTTCGGGGTGGAACTGCGTTGCATAGACATTCTGGCCCCAGCGGATCATCTGGAACGGGCAGGGGTCTGACGCGACCAGATGCACGCAGCCCGCGGGCAGGGCCTGCACTGCCTCTTTGTGACCGACGAAGGCATCGAAGTCGGGCTCGAGCCCGGCGGTCAGCGGGTCGCGGGCGCCATCCTCGGTCAGGTGGCAGCGCGACGGGCCGACCGGCTCGCCATAGCGGTCCTTGCTGACCGGCGCGCCCAGATGCGCGGCCAGAATGCCCAGGCCATAGCAGCAGCCCATGAAAGGATGATCGTGCGCCGTGATCTGCGGCATCAGCCCCATGATCGCGCCCTCGATTCGGGCATCCATCTGAGATTTGCTGGCCGGGTCGTCGCTGACGCAGCCCGGCCCGCCGCCCACGATCACGCCAGCATAGTCGGTCACGTCAAGACCTTCGGGCAGGGCCTCGCAATCCAGACGGATGCGGTGGGTACGCTCGGGTGTCAGCCCGGACCGGTTCAGGATCGAGGCATATTCGGCGTCCGAGGCATCGGTCTCGGGGCGCAGCTGCAGGATCAGAAAGCGTTTCATGCGCTGCCCTTAGCGCGCGGTCCGGCAGTCACGCAAGCCCTCACAGCGGCCAGAACACGAGGATCGCCGGCACCGAAACCGCCACGATCAGAATTTCCAGGGGCAGACCCATGCGCCAATAATCGCCAAAACGATAGCCGCCGGGCCCCAGCACCAGCGTATTGTTCTTGTGTCCGATCGGCGTGAGAAACGCCGCCGAGGCGGCCACCGCCACCGTCATCAGGAACGGATCGGGTGAAACCTCGAGCGTGCGCGCCATTTGGATGCCCACCGGCGCGGCCACGATGGCGGTTGCGGTGTTGTTCAGCACGTCCGACAACGTCATGGTCACGACCATCAGAACCGTCAGGATGGCCCAGGCCGGCAGGCCGTCGGTCAGTTGGACCAGCGCATTCGCGATCAGTTCCGTTCCGCCCGAACTTTCCAGCGCACTGCCCAGCGGAATCATCGAGCCCAGCAGAACCACGACCGGCCATTCGATCTGATTGTAGATCTCGGTGATCGGGATGATCTTGGTCAGCACATAAGCGATTACCACCAGCCCCAGCGCGATCGGCAGATAGATCAGCCCAATGCTGGCGGCCAGAACGGCGGCGGCGAACAAGCCGATGGCCAGCCACGCTTTGTCATTCGCGGTCACGTTCAGACCGCGTTGGGCCAGCGGCAGGCAGCCCAGCCACTCGGTCACGTCCGCGCCCCGGTCGCGCGGGCAAAGCAACAGCAGGATGTCGCCCGGCTGTACCTCGGTCTTGCGGACCTGTTGGGTGATGCGCCGGCCCTGGCGGGAAATGCCCATCAGGATCGTATTCTGCCGCCAGGCCAGCCCCAGCCCCTGTGCCGTGCGGCCATTGATGCGGGCGCTTTCGGGCACGACGACTTCGATCACCTCCAGCCCATCGCCGACCGCGGTCAGCAGCTCTTGCCGGCGGGCATCCGAGAAATCCAGATTCAGCGCGGCGCGGAACTCGTCCAGCGCCTCGGGGCTGGCTTCCAGCACCAGCGCGTCGCCTTCCTGAAGGATCGCGTTTGCCGCGCGGCCATAACGGCGCTTGCCGTCCCGGATCAGGCCGATGATGGCGACGTCGGATTTCTCGGCGACCTCGTCCAGCTCGGCGACGCGCTTGCCGATATGGGGTGACTCGGCCGGGATTGTCAGTTCAGCGATATATTCCGCCAGCGTTTCCGAACTCTCGGTCTGTTCGCCGCGGTTGGGGATCAGTCGCCAGCCGATCAGGGCGACGAAGGCCAGACCTGCGATGGCCGCCAGCCCGCCAACCGGAGCGAAATCGAACATGTGGAACGGCTCGCCCAGGGTTTCCTGTCGGATCGACGCGATGATGATGTTGGGCGGTGTGCCGATCAACGTGGCCATGCCGCCCAGAATGGTGGCAAAGCTCAGCGGCATCAGCGTCAGCCCAACTGAACGCCCCGCCTTGCGCGCGGTCTGAATGTCGACAGGCATCAGCAGCGCAAGCGCCGCCACGTTGTTCATGAAGGCGGACAGAACCGCTCCGATCCCGCCCATCAGCGCGATATGCGCACCCAGACCCCGCGAGGCATCGACCAGCGTGCGGGTGATCAGAAACACCGCACCCGACCGCACCAACCCGGCCGAGACCACAAGCACTAGCGCCACGATGATCGTGGCCGGATGGCCGAACCCTGCAAAGGCTTTGTCAACCGGCACAACACCCAGGATCACGCCGACCATCAAGGCGGCAAACGCCACAAGGTCGTAGCGGAACCGACCCCAAAGCAGCAAACCGAATACGGTAATAAAGAGTGCAAAGAGAATGATCTGATCTGTCGTCATTGGGCCACCATAGCGGCACCGGCCTGCCGGGCAAGCGGGTGTCTTGATCCTTTGCCCCGCAAACGTCTATATGTGCGCCGAATACGCAATCACGATTACGAGGACGCAACATGGCAGGCCACTCAAAATGGGCCAACATCCAGCACCGCAAGGGGCGCCAGGACGCCGCGCGGTCCAAGCTGTTTTCCAAGCTGTCGAAAGAGATCACCGTGGCCGCCAAGATGGGCGACCCCGATCCCGACAAGAACCCGCGCTTGCGTCTGGCGGTCAAAGAGGCCAAGTCGAACTCGGTGCCGAAGGACGTGATCGAACGCGCGATCAAGAAATCCCAGGCGGGCGACGGTGAGGATTACGAAGAAATCCGGTACGAAGGCTACGGTCCCAACGGTGTGGCCGTGATCGTCGAGGCGATGACCGACAACCGCAACCGCACTGCGTCGAACGTGCGTTCGACCTTTTCCAAGAATGGCGGAAACCTGGGCGAGACCGGCTCGGTCGGGTTCATGTTCGACCGGAAGGGCGAAGTGATTTATCCCGCATCGGCGGGCGATGCCGACACGATCTTCGAGGCGGCCATCGAGGCTGGGGCCGAAGATGTGGAAAGCTCGGAAGACGGTCATATCATCTGGTGTGCGGATACCGACCTGAACGATGTGTCCAGCGCGCTCGAGGCGGCTCTGGGTGAATCTGAATCCACCAAGCTGGTGTGGAAACCCACGACCACCACCGAACTGGGCCTCGAGGATATGCAGCGCCTGATGAAGCTGGTCGAAGCGCTTGAGGACGATGACGACGTTCAGCGCGTGACCACCAATTTCGAGGCCACCGACGAGGTGATGGCGCAACTCTAAGCGTCGCACTCGGTTGTTTTCGGAGCCCGGCCGAACACGGCCGGGTTTCTTTTTTTACCTGCGACGCACTTGGTTCTTGGCGCATGTGGGTCCTGCGCATACCCTTGGGGTTGAACCGCGCAGAAAGGAACTGGCAGAGACCTTGCGACAGACAGGTCGGGGCCGGCACGACAGGACATGACAGGCAAATCCACGGAATTGGAGCGGCGAAATGTGCCGGTTCTGGCAAGCCAAAGCGTGCTGTCCCAGGTAGCATGGACGATGGGCAGCCCTTCGATCGTCTTGCCGTTTCTGGCGGTCTCCCTGGAGATGCCCATGTTTCTTGCCGGGGCGCTGGTTTCCGTGCGTCAGGCAGGCAACATGATTTCGGACATGTTCTTTGCGGTCCCTGTGTCCGCGAAGCAGCAGAAGAAACGTTCCATTGCCCTGACCGAGGTCGCGATTGGTGCGTGCCTTCTGGCAGCCATCGTGGTTGCGGCGATCGGGGGCTCGCCCATGGTGGCTGCGGCTTTCGTCCTAGCCTTCTTTGCAATCGGCATGATCGAAGAGGTCCAGGCGCTGATGTTCACTGACCTTTGGGGGGATCACCTGCGCTCGAAATCCCGGATCTGGATGAGCTATCTTCAACTGGGGGCAGGGGGGCTTGGGGCCATCGGACTGACACTGACGCTGCATCATCTGACTTCGGACAACCCGCCATTCTCACGTCACTCGACCGTGATCGCGGTGTCTGCCGGGTTCTTTGTGCTGTCCGGATTGTCCATTCTTGCCCTTGCGGAACTGTCGCGGTCGCAACCCAAGGCTCAAACCGGTCGTCGAGCAGCAGGGCAGTTCCTGTCGGACGCTCGGGCCATGTTCGAATTCGCCTGGTTCCGGCGGTATCTGACCATGCGGCTGCCGCTGGTCGGAGTTTCTCTGTCGGTGCCGTTCTTTGCATTGATCGCAGCCGAGGCGCATCATGGTTCGGCCAAGGGGCTAACGGCGTTGATCATTTCGTCGGCGACCGGCTATCTGGTCGCCGCGCCCCTGTGGCAGCTCGTGAACATGAAATCACACCGGGCGGTCATGGTGGCCGGGTCGTTGATGGTGGGGGTGACGGGCGTCGTTCTGGTTGCGGTTCACTATTTGAATCTTGACCACGACGTTCACCTGCACGCGATCGCCCTGTTCGTGGCGACCGTCGCGACAACCGGCATCGGCAGTGCGCGCAAGCTGTATTTCATCGACACCGCGCCCAAGGAACAGCGGGTCAAGGCGTCGGCCGCGATCAAGAGCATTTGTAGGCTCGTGGCGATTGTCGGGTCGGCGGGATTGGCGGCGGTTGCGCATATGAACGAGGTCGCATTGGCGGTCGCTTTCCTCACCCTGTGCAGTTTCTGGTCCGCAATCGCATGCTATCGTCTGGTCACGCCGCAGCCGAAGGATGCGGAACGCGCCACCTGAGCCATCGATCACAGCATGGTGTTACGGGTTTGCCAGCACCTGCGCCGCAACTTTCCGGACCGCTCGCGTCAACGGTGAAAGCGCCGGTGCAAGGATACGCCCGACCTGCCAGGTCAGAGGCACATCCAGCGGGGTGCCGGGCACAAGCTCGCGTAGACGGCCATCCGCGATCGCGCTTTGGACCAGATGCGCGGGGTTCATCCCCCAACCCAAACCTGCGGCAGCAGCGGCTACGAACCCGTGAGACGAGGGCAGAAAGTGGGTCGGCGGAGGCAGCCGGCTACCCGTTTGCGCATGTATCCAGGCCTTTTGCAGGGCATCCTTCCTGTTGAAGGTCAGGCAGGGTGCCTGCGACAGGCTCTGAGCATTCACTCCGCCAGAGAACCAACGAGCCATGAACTCGGGGCTTGCCGTCGGCAGGTATCTGAGCGTGCCGAGGGCAATGGAATCGCATCCCGGGACGGTCTGCCCGCCGACCGAGATGGCAGCGCTGACATCTCCACGCCGCAACCATTCTGCCGAGTGATCCTGATCGTCGATCACAAGGTCAAAAAGCATATCATCAACGGCTGCCATCGCGTCTATGAACCAGGTGGACAGAACATCCGCCGGAACCGCGATCCTGACCCGGGTAGGGCCTGTGCCCTGTTCCAGCGAAAGCTCGCGATTGAGTTGCGCTTCAAGCAGGCCGATGTCTTCGGCATGGCGGGCAAGCCGCAAGCCAGCCGGGGTTCCGGTGCAGGGTGTGCCGCGGTGAATCAACGATACGCCGACCCGATCCTCCAGCGCCTTGATCCGTTGCGAAATCGCAGATGGCGTTACCGCTAGTTCAGCGGCGGCGGCGTCAAAGCTGCCATGCCGCAGAATAGCGGCCAACGCGGCCAGGTGATGTGGGTCCAAGTGCATTAGAAAATCTAATTATGGCTCATTATCTTTAATTTGATACATGCGTATCTGTCGCGTAGTCAACGGACCTGAACAGGAGGGTCCATGTCTACATCCGTCATCGCCGGCTTTGCGCTTGGCTTCAGTTTGATCCTGGCAATCGGCGCACAGAACGCGTTTGTCCTCAGGCAGGGGCTCAGACGCGAGCATGTTTTTGTGTTGTGCCTGACATGCGCCGTGTCGGACGCCATTCTGATCGCCGCAGGTGTCGCGGGTTTCGGCAGCCTGGCAACTGCGGCGCCGTGGTTCGAGCCGATGATGCGATACGGCGGCGCGCTGTTCTTGACGTGGTACGGACTGCGCAGTCTGGCGTCAGCCTGGCGCGGCGGCGCCGCGCTTGAGGTCGGAGAGGCGAAGCGTACAAGTCTGCGCGCGGCCTTGCTGACCGTTCTGGCCTTCACCTGGCTCAATCCGCATGTCTATTTGGACACGGTGGTGCTGATCGGTTCGATTTCGGCGCAGTATGAAGACCGGATGGGTTTCGCCATCGGCGCCATGTCCGCCAGTTTCGTTTTCTTCTTCTCTCTGGGATATGGGTCCCGGGTGCTGTCTCCCATTTTCGCAAGGCCCAGGGCATGGCAGGTGCTGGATGTGCTGATTGGTATCGTCATGTTGGCGATCGCCTGGAAGCTGGTCGCAATGTAGAGGCTTGTTCGTCGCCGGGTTTCCGTGTTCAACCGGACCCATGACAACGATCGCCACCCAATCCCGCCCGCTTGCCGGAATGTTCTGGATGTTCAGCGCTGGGCTGTCTTTTGTGGCGATGACAGCCTTGGTCAAATCTCTGGGTACCTCGATGGATCCGATTGAGGCTGCGTTCCTGCGTTATGCTTTGGGGCTGGTCTTTCTGCTGCCAGCCATGCGGGCGATCCTGACCACGCATCTGACCCGCCGGCATATCGCCTTGTTTGGACTGCGTGGGGCCATACATGCGGTCGGGGTCATGTTGTGGTTCTTTGCGATGACCCGTATCCCGCTGGCGGAAGTGACTGCGATGAACTACCTGACGCCGGTCTATGTGACCTTGGGCGCCGCGCTTTTTCTGGGCGAGACGATGGCCTTTCGCCGTATCGCGGCCGTGCTTGTCGCCATCGTGGGCGCTGTAATCATTCTACGACCCGGGTTCCGCGAGATTTCCGCCGGACATCTGGCGATGCTGGGCACCTCGCTGATGTTGGGGGGGTCGTACCTGCTGGCCAAAGCGATGGTGCAGGACGTGCGGCCTTCGGTCGTTGTGGCGCATCTGTCGATCTGGACGACGTTGTTTCTTATCCCTTTTGCGATCGCCGTCTGGACTCCGCCCAGCCTGCGCGACATCGGCGTGCTGTTCATGATCGCCAGTTTTGCAACGGCGGGGCACTATTTCATGACCTTGGCTTTGCAGGCTGCACCCGTCGCGGTGACTCAGCCGGTCACCTTCCTGCAGCTGATCTGGGCCACGCTTCTGGGTGCGCTCGTGTTTCAAGAGGGCATCGATATCTGGGTCGTGGCCGGGGGGACACTGATCCTCGCAGCGGTCAGTTTCATAACCTGGCGCGAGGCCGTACTGAACCGCAGTGGCTTGACCCCTCCAAGCCTTGCCCCCAAGCTTTAAAAGCCCCGGAGCCCCAAGAGTAACGTTATTGATTGACGAGTCAATAAAAAGCCCTTAGCGTTTGTTCTGTTGAGACTAGGTTTGGGGGCGGTTATGCCAAAACTCGGAATGGAGCCGATCCGGCGCGATGCGATCGTCAGGGCGACGATTGCCGAGTTGGGGTCCAAGAAGTCCCTGGATGTAACCGTCAGCCAGATCGCCAAGCGGGCCGGCATGTCCAGTGCGCTGGCGCACCACTACTTCGGGGGGAAAGACCAGATCTTTCTGGCGGCGATGCGGCGCATCCTTGGCGATTTCGGCGCCGAAGCCCGGGCTGAATTGAAAGCCGCGGCGCCGGACCAGCGCGCCCAAGCCATTATCCGCGCCTGTTTCGCGCCGTCCTGCTTTACGCCCGACGTGATCGCCGCGTGGATGACCTTTTACGTTCTGGCCCAGACCAACGATGACGCGCTGCGCCTGTGGCAGATCTATCAGGCGCGGATCCGGTCGAACCTGATCCACGCGTTGCGCCCGCTGATGAAGGACCCGGTCGAAGCGGCCGAGAACATGATCGCTCTGATCGACGGTCTGTACATCCGCGCCGCTTTGTCCGCGCCCGAGGAACCGCAACTGGCGGTTACCCACGCCATGCGCGTCCTGACGACCTTGCTCGAGGCCGAAAAATGACACGACCCAACATTCTGATCCTGATGGTGGATCAGCTCAACGGAACCCTCTTTCCCGACGGTCCCGCCGAGTGGCTGCACGCGCCCAACCTCAAGAAACTGGCGGCGCGGTCAACGCGGTTTGCCAATGCCTATACGGCCTCGCCGCTGTGTGCGCCGGGGCGGGCCAGCTTCATGTCGGGCCAGTTACCCTCGCGCACGGGCGTCTATGACAACGCGGCCGAGTTCCGCAGCGACATCCCCACCTATGCCCACCACCTGCGCCGCTCGGGTTATTACACCTGCCTGTCGGGCAAGATGCATTTCGTCGGCCCGGACCAGCTGCACGGGTTCGAAGACCGCCTGACCACCGACATCTACCCGGCCGATTTCGGCTGGACCCCGGATTACCGCAAACCGGGCGAGCGCATCGACTGGTGGTACCACAACATGGGCTCGGTTACCGGGGCAGGCGTGGCCGAGATCACCAACCAGATGGAGTATGACGACGAGGTCGCCTATCACGCCAAGGCCAAGCTGTATGATTTGGCCCGTGGCAAGGATGACCGCCCGTGGTGCGTGACCGTCAGCTTCACCCACCCGCATGACCCCTATGTTGCGCGGCGCAAATACTGGGACCTGTACGAGGATTGCGAGCACCTACTGCCCGAGGTCGGCGATCTGGGCTATGAAAACCAAGATCCACATTCCCAGCGCATCTTCGACGCCAATGACTGGCGCAGTTTCGACATCACCGAAGAAGACATCCGCCGCTCGCGCCGGGCCTATTTCGCCAACATCACCTATCTGGACGACAAGATCGGCGAGATCCTCGAAGTGCTGGAGTCCACCCGGCAGGAGGCGATCATCCTCTTCGTCTCGGACCACGGCGACATGCTGGGCGAGCGGGGCCTTTGGTTCAAGATGAACTTCTACGAAGGCTCGGCCCGGGTGCCGCTGATGATCTCGGCGCCGGGCCTGCCGACGGGCCGCATCGACACCCCGGTTTCAACGATAGACGTGACCCCGACGCTGGGTGAACTGGCGGGGGTGGACATGGCGGAGATCGCTCCGTGGACGGATGGCGAAAGCCTGGTGCCGCTGGCCAACGGCACCGAGCGCGCGGCGCCGGTTCTGATGGAATACGCGGCCGAGGCGTCTTATGCCCCGCTGGTGTCGATGCGCTATGGCAAGTGGAAATACAACCGCTGCGCGCTGGACCCCGATCAGCTGTTCGACCTCGAGGCCGACCCGCACGAGTTGGTGAACCTGGCCGGCAAGCCCGAACACGCCGGTACGCTGCAAACCCTGCGCGCCAAGTCCGAGGCGCGCTGGGATCTGGACCGGTTCGACGCCGAGGTGCGCGCCAGCCAGGCGCGGCGCTGGGTCGTGTACGAGGCGCTGCGGCAGGGCGGCTATTACCCGTGGGATTATCAGCCGCTGCAGCAAGCGTCCGAGCGCTACATGCGCAACCACATGAACCTGGACAACCTTGAGGAAAGCCAGCGCTTCCCGCGCGGCGAATGACCTCTTTCGAATTTTGAAGATACGCCCACCGGTGGCAACGCACGGGACATCCGGCGCCACCGGTTGGGGCCAATGGAGACACGACCATGGAAGCAGATTTCGTCATCGTCGGCGCCGGATCCGCCGGATGTGCGATGGCCTATCGTCTCAGCGAGGCAGGGGCCTCGGTTTTGGTGATCGAGCACGGCGGCACCGATGCCGGGCCGTTCATCCAGATGCCGGCGGCGCTGAGCTATCCGATGAACATGCCGATCTATGACTGGGGCTATCAGTCCGAGCCCGAACCCCACCTGAACAACCGGCGGCTGGCCTGCCCGCGCGGCAAGGTGATCGGGGGGTCGTCCTCGATCAACGGGATGGTCTATGTGCGCGGCCATGCGCGCGACTTTGACACCTGGGCCGATATGGGCGCGGATGGGTGGTCCTTCGCGGATGTTCTGCCCTATTTCAAACGGATGGAAAGCTGGCACGACGGCGGCCATGGCGGTGACCCGAAATGGCGCGGAACCGACGGCCCGCTGCATGTGTCGCGAGGGCCGCGCAAGAACCCACTGTTCAAGGCCTTCGTCGAGGCCGGGCGGCAGGCGGGCTACGAGCTGACCGACGACTACAACGGCGAGAAACAGGAGGGCTTCGGCCCGATGGAGCAGACCGTCTGGAAAGGGCGGCGCTGGTCGGCGGCCAATGCCTATCTGAAGCCTGCGCTGAAACGGCCGAACTGTGACATCGTCCGGGGCCTCGCCACGCGCGTGGTGATCGAGGATGGCCGCGCAACAGGGGTCGAACTGATCCGGGGTGGCCGCACGCAGATCGTGCGCGCCCGGCGCGAGGTGGTGCTGGCGGCCTCGTCGATCAACTCGCCCAAGCTGCTGATGCTGTCGGGGATCGGACCGGCCGCGCACCTGGCCGAGCACGGCATCAATGTTGTCGCCGACCGGCCCGGCGTGGGCGCGAACCTGCAGGATCACCTGGAACTGTATATCCAGCAGGCCTCGCTGCAGCCGATCACGCTGTACAAATACTGGAACCTGTTCGGCAAGGGCCTGATCGGGGCGCAGTGGCTGTTCACCAAGACCGGCCTTGGCGCGTCGAACCAGTTTGAAAGCGCGGCGTTCATCCGGTCGAAGCCGGGGGTCGAGTACCCGGATATCCAGTACCACTTCCTGCCCATCGCTGTGCGCTATGACGGCAAGGCCGCAGCCGAGGGGCACGGCTTCCAGGCGCATGTGGGGCCGATGCGCTCCCCCTCGCGCGGGGCTGTGACGCTGCGCTCTGCCAAGCCCGAGGACGCGCCGGTGATCCGCTTCAACTACATGAGCACCGAGCAGGACTGGGAGGATTTCCGCACCTGCATCCGCCTGACCCGCGAGATTTTCGGCCAGGACGCGTTCAAGCCCTATGCTGGCAAGGAGATCCAGCCCGGAGCGGACGTGCAGACCGACGAAGAACTGAACGCGTTCATCGCCGAACATGCCGAGAGCGCCTACCATCCCTGCGGCACCTGCCGGATGGGGCGGGCGGACGATCCGAACGCGGTCGTCGACCCGCAGGGCCGAGTCATCGGGGTGGATGGGCTGCGCGTGGCGGACAGCTCGGTGTTTCCGCAGATCACCAACGGCAACCTGAACGCGCCGTCGATCATGGTGGGCGAAAAGATGTCGGATCATTTGCTGGGCAAAGACCCGCTGCCCCGGGCCAATGGCCGGCCATGGATTCACCCCAAATGGGCTGAGGCACAGCGTTGAAGGCATTGCCGGGGAGGGGAACGCGACCGCGAAGATAACATTCCCCTTTCAATTGATCCGAGTCAAAGTCAGCTTTGGTATTAGGGTCTAGCTGTAGTGCGAAACCAAACTGAAGGAGCGAGCAGGAATGTCCCATACCCCGCATGAACTGGCCGAGGAATTCCCGGACAAGGTTGAACTGATGAGCCAGCTCAAGCAGACCGATGCCCATTTCGCCCGGCTTGCGGACGAATATCACGAACTCAACCGTATGGTGCATCGGGCGGAAACCAATGTTGAGCCGATGGAAGACCTGGCCGAGGGCGAACTGCGCAAAAAGCGGGCCGCGCTCAAGGATCAGATCTGGTCGATCCTGAGCAAAGCGTGAACCAAAAAAGGGCGGGAACTGATCCTGCCCTTTTCCGTTTTTCAGCTCAGGTGACTTCGTAGGGCAGCGTGCCGCGCGTATGGGCGTCGATCTTCAGTCGGCGCTCCAGCGGTGGCACGGACCGTTGGTGGCAGGTCTGGCGTTCGCAGATGCGGCAGGAAATCCCGATCGGTTCGTAGGCGCTGGTGTTGTTGATGTCCAAATTGTCGGCATAGACCAGTGCTTCGGCGTGCCGGACCTCGCACCCGAGGGCGATGGCATAGCGGCGCACTGGCGCACCGAAGGACCCGCCAGACTTTGAAACGTCGCGCGCGATTGAGATATAACGAACCCCGTCGGGTGTTTCTGCCAATTGCAGCAGGAAATGACCAGGCGTTTCAAAGGCCCGGTGCACGTTCCAAAGCGGGCAGGCCCCGCCGAACCGCGCAAATTGCAGCCGTGTGGCCGAATGGCGTTTGGTGATCGTGCCCGCCTGATCGACCCGCACAAAGAAGAACGGGATGCCCTTGGCGCCCGGTCGCTGCAGCGTGGACAACCGGTGGGCGACTTGTTCGATCGAAGCGCCGAACCGGTTGCTCAGCAATTCAAGATCGTGCCGGTCTTCCTGCGCTGCTGACAGAAAGGCGGTGTAGGGCATCAGTGACGCGCCAGCGAAGTAGTTTGCGAGGCCGATCTTGGCGATCGAGCGGGCTTCGTCGCTTTGAAACTTGGCAAAGTCCAGCGTGGCCTCGAGCAGTTTGTCCTGGCTGATCAGCGCGACCTGCAGCAGCAGTTGAAACACTTGGGTCTGCGGCGCTGCGCGCGAAGACAGGCGCAATGTTTTTGTAGCGTTGTCATAGCTGCGCAGGGCCGGAATGTCTTCGAACATCACCTGAACCCCGCGTTCCTTCAGGCTGTCCAGTGCTGCCTGTCGGATGCCTCCCGGTCCTTCGGCGCGGGCGGCGAACCGTTCAGCGGCTCGATCGACCGCGTCAATGTAGTTGTCGCAATAGTGAAAGAAATCGCGAACCTCTTCCCACGGGCTGGCCTGGATGCGGGCATCCTCGCGTCCGAGGGCCTCGTCCAGCGAGGCGAGCCTCTCGTGGGTCTGACGGTAGGCTTTGTGCAGCTCGATGAAGGACCGTGCCAATGCGGGGGCATTGGACGCCGTTAGCCGCAGGTCCGCCAGAGGGGGGATGGCATCCGCGAAGACTGGATCGGCCAACGCCTCGCGCATGTCCGAGACCAGTCGTTCGCTGTCGCCGGTGCTCAGCTCGGTTACATCCATGCCGAATTCCTGCGCCAGCGCCAGAACAACCGTGGTCGAGATCGGCCGGTTGTTGTTCTCCATCTGGTTCAGATAGGGCAGGGACACGCCCAGCTTGGCGGCGAATTCCTTTTGCGTCAGCGTCAGACGCGTCCGCATTTCGCGCAGCTTTGCACCTGCGTAGAGTTTCTGAGTGGCCATCGGTTTTCTTTGCAGTTATTCCGCCTGCGCAGGCTAACTTTGCAAAGTCCCGGGTGCAAGATGGCTAGATGCCGAGTTGACGTTCCCGCCAGATCACGCTGCTGATCGCGACGATGGCTAGGACCGATGTGGCCAACATCAACCACAACAGCGGCATGGCGCCGGTTTCATTGGTCAGCATCGCACCGGCCAGGGCGCTGAGAGCTGCGCCGCCGCCCAGCATGATCGCGCCGCTTAGCCCGGATGCGGTCGCAGCCAGATGTGGTCGCACGGACAGCGATCCGGCGGTTGCATTCGGGATCGACATGCCGTTGCCCAAGCCGACGAATGTCATGAACCCGAAAAAGCTGAGCTCCGAGCCCCAACCCGCCAGAAACAGAACCGCGGACAGCGCGACGCCGATTGCATTCAGCCAGCAGCCCCAGCGCACCATCCGGTTCACGCCATAGCGTACCGAGTACCGGCCGCTGATGAAGTTCCCGAAGAAGTAACCGACGGCAGGGGCGCCGAAATAGATTCCGACTTCGGCGGCGGTCAGGCCAAAGATCTCGGTGCCGATGAAAGGCGCGCCGCCCAGATAGGCGAAGAACGCGCCAGACGACAACGCGGATGACAGCGAATACCCCCAGAACCGCGGAGAGGTCAGCAGTTCGGGATACTCCCGAAACTGTTGGATCAGGGTTTTGCCGCTCTTTGCCGAGGTTTCTCCGAAGTCATGATAGGTCAGCGCCAGCGCGAAGGCGGCCAGTCCGAAAGGCAGCCAGAAATTGGCCTTCCAGCCAAAACTTTCCTCCAGAATACCCCCGATGGCGGGTCCGATCATCGGCACGACGGCCATGCCCATAGTGACGTAACCGATCATGGATGCGGCCTGATCCTGGTCATACATGTCGCGCACCGCTGCACGGCTGAGGACGATCCCCACGACGATAACGGCCTGCCCCATGCGGAAGGCAAGAAATGTCTCGACGTTTGGGGCGTAGATGCACCCCAGCGTTGCCAGCAGAAACAGCACCAGCCCCCACAGCAGCACCGGCCGCCGCCCGGCCTTGTCGGCGATCGGACCGATCAGGATCTGCAGAACGGCGTTGATCAGCAGATACAACGCAATCGACAGCTGCATTACCTTGTAGTCGGCCTCAAAATACACCGCCATGAAAGGCAGGCTGGGAAGGAACAGGTTCATGCTGAGCGCCGACAATCCCGACAGCAGGACAAGCGTTAGCAGCTTGGGCGGAGAGCGGTGCGTAGACGTGGAACTGAACTGCATGGTTCACTCATAGTTCCGGTATTCGGGAAAGGCCATGCCGATGCACAAACATTAACTGATTTGCAATTCCCAGAAATGTAATTGCCAAAATTTTGCAAATTTGCCGAAAAGGCCTTTGGGTGATGCGGAGCAATCTATATTGTCGCCACAAATTTGACAGGGGAAAATCGTGATGAAGGACATCCTTGCCGAGCTTGAAAACCGCCGTGAGGACGCGCGCCTGGGTGGCGGGCAAAAACGGATCGATGCGCAGCATGCGCGGGGCAAGCTGACGGCGCGCGAGCGGATTGAGCTGCTGGTCGATGAGGGCAGCTTTGAAGAGTTCGACATGTTCGTGACCCATCGCTGCACCGATTTCGGCATGGAAAAACAAAAACCTGCCGGGGATGGCGTTGTGACCGGCTGGGGTACGATCAACGGCCGCATGGTCTATGTGTTCAGCCAGGACTTTACCGTGTTTGGCGGGTCTCTGTCGGAAACGCATGCGCAGAAGATCTGCAAGATCATGGATATGGCCATGCAGAACGGCGCGCCTGTAATCGGCATCAACGACTCGGGCGGGGCGCGAATCCAGGAAGGCGTTGCCTCGCTGGCGGGCTATGCCGAGGTGTTCCAGCGTAACATCATGGCCTCGGGCGTGGTGCCGCAGATCTCGGTGATCATGGGCCCCTGTGCCGGTGGCGCGGTCTACAGCCCGGCGATGACCGACTTCATCTTCATGGTCAAAGACACCTCGTACATGTTCGTGACTGGCCCCGACGTGGTGAAGACCGTCACCAACGAGGTCGTCACCGCCGAGGAACTGGGCGGAGCATCGACCCATACCAAGAAGTCCAGTGTGGCTGATGGCGCTTTCGAAAACGATGTCGAAGCGCTGGCCGAAGTGCGGCGGCTGGTCGACTTCCTGCCGCTCAACAACCGGGAAAAGCCGCCTGTGCGCCCGTTTTTTGACGAGCCGGGGCGGATCGAGACTTCTCTGGACACGCTGGTCCCGGAAAACCCCAACACCCCCTACGACATGAAGGAACTGATCACCAAGGTAGCCGATGAGGGTGATTTCTATGAAATCCAGGAGGATTTCGCGAAAAACATCATCACTGGCTTCATCCGGCTTGAGGGGCAGACCGTCGGCGTGGTGGCAAACCAGCCGATGGTTCTGGCGGGGTGTCTGGATATTGACAGCAGCCGCAAGGCCGCACGGTTTGTGCGGTTCTGCGACTGTTTTGAGATTCCGATCCTGACCCTGGTGGACGTCCCCGGCTTTTTGCCCGGCACCAGCCAGGAATATGGCGGTGTCATCAAACATGGCGCCAAACTGTTGTTTGCCTATGGCGAAGCGACTGTGCCCAAGGTGACCGTGATCACCCGCAAGGCTTACGGCGGCGCCTATGACGTCATGGCGTCAAAGCACCTGCGCGGTGATTTCAACTATGCCTGGCCAACCGCCGAAATCGCGGTGATGGGCGCGAAGGGTGCAACCGAAATTATCCACCGCGCCGATCTGGGAGATCCGGACAAGATCGCGAAGCACACCCAGGACTATGAGGATCGGTTCGCCAACCCGTTTGTCGCCGCCGAACGCGGCTTCATCGACGAGGTGATCATGCCGCATTCGACGCGCCGCCGTGTGTCGCGGGCCTTTGCCAGCCTGCGTAACAAGCAGTTGAAGAACCCTTGGAAGAAACACGACAACATTCCGCTGTAATCCGCCGGGGCGCTTTGCCCCGGTTCGATCCACGAATGTTCCCGATTGACCGCTGACACAAAACCGTTTCATGATCCCAGCCACCAGATACGGAACAGCGCAGGAGATGATCCTGGCGCCTGCGACCCCGGAAGGAGGAGCCTGCCTGTGGCAGGTCCGGGGTCGCGCTCTTGTTCTGGCTTTCATGTGTTTTGGATCGCCCGGTATCGCGCAGGACGGGAACCTGTTGCCGGTTCCATCCGGCCAGCCGGTGACACTTGAGGATGTTCTGGTCGATACCAACCCGGGTGAACTCTGGCTGCGGTTTCGATTTGTCGCGCCCAAGATCGGCGATGAGGTGGGCGGTATCGGCTATGACGTGGCCGCGACCGACATGGAGCATCTGTGTCAGACACTGGCCATTCCTTATGTCGCGCACCATCAACTCAGCCCGGCGCGGGTCGTGATCTCGCTGTCCGACCGCCCGGTGGAATTCGGCAACTCGTCTCCGGACGCGACGCAGTATTTTGAAGCCTACCGGTTGGAGCAATCCGCATGTATCTGGGAGGGACTCTGAACATGATTTCCCGATCTCATGTCGTCGGAGCATTCCGAGAAACTGATGCGGCTTTGGAGATACGCATGACACATTCATCCCTGCGCGGGTGCCCGTCGCGGACCGGTTTTTTGAACGAGGTGCCAGCATGTTGAAGCACCGTGGTTTTCCCGGGCGGCTGCCGGGAACCGATTTCCAGTTCACGATCCGCCGGGCAAATCCCAAGGGCGTGACGCCATTGACCCGTCGTGAACGCTATCGGGACCGAAAAGCCGCGGACAAGCGTGCCGATACGGCATTCCTCGAAGCATTGTGGGAGCATTTCGGAGATCAGCCGTTTGAACGCGGAAATCTGGACGCTGGTCGCCTCAGCTGGCTGTTCGGGCGCGAGGTCGTGCCTGCCGAGGATCCGTTCGATCCGGCCAGCTATGATGCGTTGCTGAAGATCGACTTTGAGACTGCGCGGCAATCCTTCCCCGATATCTTCGGTGGGGAGGCGTAGTTCAGCATGAGCCTTCAGCCAAATATTATGGGTTCATCTGCTTGGAGCGCGATCCGGCGGCGACCGGGTATGCGGTCCCGTCGGCGCCCAGTGATGGCTGAAGTCTGTGCCGGAACCCGTTGCAAACCGGGCTCTTTCGGCACGAACCTGCGCGCCGTTTCCGGGAATGGGCAATTTCCAGCCGGAATTTCCGGCGTTGCAATTGATCCGTTGGCGGCCGCATTTTTGCTGTGCAAGGTGATCGGGCCGTGCGGCTCGACTTTGCCTGCGCCGCACATGCACCTACTATTCCGTACCCCTTCCTTCCGCGGGCAGGACCGTGTTTCCAACACAGACCTGCCCGCGCTTTTCTTTGCCCGAACTGCGGAGCCAAGGCGGCAAAAACCTGCGCAAAGCCCTGTTTCACCCCGTTTGATATTGAATAACAAAGCCCGTTTCAGGCATTTGCTGTTCAATTCGACAAGAAACCAAAAGGGGCAGTATACATGCGAATCTCACGAGTTTTCCTTGCGCTCGCAACCTGTGGCGGGTTGGCAGCCTGCGGTGATTCAACCGGGGAACAGGCGCTGCTTGGCGGCGGTGTCGGGGCTGTCGGAGCTGCGGTTCTCAGCGCGGATCCGATCCTTGGCGCTGCGGTCGGTGCAGCCGGCAACGTGCTGTATTGCAAGACGCAAAACAACTGTAACTGATACCGGTTTTCCGGGGCGCGCGCCGTCCCGGTCATCATTTGACGGAACGCCGTTGCGGGGCATCAGCCCGGCAACGGCGTTTTCGTTTGTCCAGAACACAAAGACAGAGGACGTTCCATGTTCAACAAGATCCTGATCGCCAACCGAGGCGAGATTGCCTGCCGGGTCATCAAGACCGCTCGGAAAATGGGAATCGGCACTGTCGCCATCTACTCGGATGCCGACAAGCACGCGTTGCATGTGGAAATGGCCGACGAGGCGGTTCACATCGGCCCCCCGCCGGCGAACCAGTCCTACATCGTGATCGACAAGGTGATGGACGCCATCCGCCAGACCGGCGCGCAGGCGGTGCATCCGGGCTATGGCTTCCTGTCCGAAAACGCGAAATTCGCCGAAGCGCTCGAGGCCGAAGGCGTTGTGTTCGTGGGTCCTCCGAAAGGGGCGATCGAGGCAATGGGTGACAAGATCACCTCGAAGAAGATCGCGCAGGAGGCCGATGTCAGCACCGTTCCCGGATACATGGGCCTGATCGAGGATGCGGACGAGGCGGTGAAGATCAGCCAACAGATCGGCTATCCGGTGATGATCAAGGCCAGCGCCGGCGGCGGCGGCAAGGGCATGCGCATCGCCTGGAACGACGAGGAGGCACGCGAGGGTTTTCAAAGCTCGAAGAACGAGGCGGCGAATTCCTTCGGCGATGACCGGATCTTCATCGAGAAATTCGTGACGCAACCGCGCCACATCGAGATTCAGGTTCTGTGCGACACCCATGGCAACGGCATCTACCTGGGCGAGCGGGAATGCTCGATCCAGCGCCGCAACCAGAAAGTGGTGGAAGAGGCCCCGTCGCCCTTCCTGGACGAGGCGACCCGCCGCGCGATGGGCGAACAGGCCGTGGCGCTGGCCAAGGCCGTTGGGTACGCCAGCGCGGGCACGGTGGAATTCATCGTGGATGGCGACAAGAATTTCTACTTCCTGGAAATGAACACCCGCCTGCAGGTGGAACACCCGGTGACCGAGCTGATCACCGGTGTCGATCTGGTCGAACAGATGATCCGGGTCGCCGCGGGCGAGCCGCTGTCGATCACCCAGGATGACGTCAAGCTGACCGGCTGGGCGATCGAGAACCGGCTGTATGCCGAGGATCCTTATCGCAACTTCCTGCCCTCGATCGGGCGGCTGACTCGCTATCGTCCGCCGCAGGAGGTGGCCGCGGGGCCGCTACTGGAAAACGGCAAATGGCAGGGCGATGCGCCCAGTGGCGAGACAGCCGTGCGCAACGATACTGGCGTCTATGAGGGCGGCGAGATCAGCATGTACTATGACCCGATGATCGCCAAGCTGTGCACCTGGGCGCCGACCCGCGAGCAGGCGATCGAGGCGATGCGCGTGGCGCTGGACAGTTTCGAGGTCGAAGGCATCGGCCACAACCTGCCGTTCCTGTCGGCGGTGATGGATCACCCCAAATTCGTCAGTGGTGACATGACCACCGCATTCATCGCCGAGGAATACCCCGATGGGTTCAACGGTGTAGAACTGCCCGAAGGCGACCTGCGCCGCATTGCGGCCTCGTGCGCGGCGATGCACCGGGTGGCCGAGATCCGCCGCACCCGCGTTTCGGGCCGGATGGACAACCACGAACGCAAAGTCGGCAAGCGCTGGGTGGTCACGCTGCAGGGGCAGGAATATGCCGTGCAGGTGAATGCAGACCGCGACGGCGCCACGGTCAAGTTCGAGGGCGGTGCCGCCCTACGCGTCAGCTCGGACTGGACACCCGGCGACCAACTTGCGGTTCTGGACGTGGACGGCAGCCCGCTCGTGCTGAAGGTGGGCAAGATCTCGGGCGGGTTCCGCATCCGCAACCGGGGGGCGGACCTGAAGGTGCATGTGCGCCGGCCGCGCGCTGCCGAACTGGCCAAGCTGATGCCCGAGAAACTGCCGCCAGACACCTCGAAGATGCTGCTGTGCCCGATGCCGGGCCTGATCGTGAAGATCGATGTTGAGGTCGGCCAAGAGGTGCAGGAAGGTCAGGCGCTGTGCACGGTCGAGGCGATGAAGATGGAGAACATCCTGCGCGCCGAGCGCCGGGGCGTGGTGTCCAAGATCAACGCCGGTCCGGGTGACAGCCTGGCCGTCGATGACGTGATCATGGAGTTCGAATAACGCCCATGTGCGCTTGCCCGGAAAATGTGGGTTTTGCCCGTTCGGCCGCCATCTGCACCGTCGGTGCGGATGGGGCGGGCTTGGCAGACCCCTTCTGCCGGGCGGGTCTGGGTCGTCAGCGCCCCTCGCGCCGCTCGCGGACTTCGCGTTCGCGCAGGGGGGTCTTGTCGATGGACCGGCTGATCTCGCGCACGCTCCACGGCGTGGGCTTGCGCAGCTTCACCACACCGTCCTTGTCGACGAAGACCATTGCGAACCCGCGCGGGCGCAGTTGCGTCCGGATCGGGGATCGCGCCGAAGGGTCGGTGTCGGTCAGCACGATGACATCCCGGTCACGCATCATGTCTTCGCCCTCCAGCAACATGTCGATCTGCTGCTGGAACCGGGGATCGGCTGGCGTATCGGCGAACACCACTATGGGGCGGTGTGTCCAGAGAAACTCGTTCAGATCGCTGTCTCCGGCTGGCCGGATATATGCGGTTTCATCCGGGGCCGCACCGTCGGCGGCGACGGCAGCCACAGGCAAAAAAGCTGACAAAACAAGGGCAAGCGTGCGGGTCATGTGGTCTCCTGTTCCATTGAATATAGACCCAGTTGCCGCGAATGCGACCGGCGAAATGCGTGCGACGATCAAAAAATTGAATGATCGAACCTGCCGTGCGCCGGGTCGGCCCCTCCATATTCATACCCAGCCCCTCGGCGCGCCATTCGGGCCCGCGACGGGAACAGACAAGAGGATTACGCTATGACCGACACGAAGGATTGGCGCGCCCTGGCCGAAAAAGAGTTGCGTGGGCGCCCTGTCGAAGACCTCACCAAGACGACGCTGGAGGGGATCGAGGTCAAGCCGCTGTATACGCAGGACGACATCGAGAACCTGCCGCATATCGGGTCGCTGCCCGGCTTCGGGCCGTTCACACGCGGTGTGAAGGCAACCATGTATGCGGGCCGCCCGTGGACCATCCGCCAATATGCAGGTTTTTCCACGGCCGAAGAATCGAATGCCTTCTACCGCCGCAACCTCGCGGCCGGTCAGCAGGGCGTTTCGGTCGCCTTCGATCTGGCCACGCACCGCGGCTATGACAGCGACCACCCGCGCGTGGTGGGCGATGTGGGCAAGGCCGGGGTGGCGATCGACAGTGTCGAGGACATGAAGATCCTGTTCGACGGCATTCCGCTGGATCAGGTCTCGGTCTCGATGACGATGAACGGCGCAGTGATTCCGATCCTCGCCAATTTCATCGTCACCGGCGAAGAGCAGGGCCATGACAAGTCGGTTCTGGCGGGCACCATTCAGAACGACATTCTGAAAGAGTTCATGGTCCGCAACACCTATATCTACCCGCCCGAGCCATCGATGCGGATCATCTCGGACATCATCGAGTATACCGCGAACGAGATGCCCAAGTTCAACTCGATCTCGATCTCGGGCTACCACATGCAGGAGGCCGGGGCGAACCTGGTGCAGGAACTGGCCTATACCCTGGCCGACGGGCGCGAATATGTCCGCGCGGCCATCGACGCCGGCATGGATGTGGACAAGTTCGCCGGCCGTCTGTCGTTCTTCTTTGCCATCGGCATGAACTTTTTCATGGAGATCGCCAAGCTGCGCGCCGCGCGTACGCTGTGGCACCGGGTGATGACCGAATTCGGGGCCAAGTCGGACCGCTCGAAGATGCTGCGCACCCATTGCCAGACCTCGGGCGTTTCGCTGCAGGAGCAAGACCCGTATAACAACGTGATCCGCACGGCATATGAGGCGATGAGCGCAGTGTTGGGTGGCACACAGTCGCTGCATACCAACGCGCTGGACGAAGCGATTGCTCTGCCTACCGATTTCTCGGCCCGAATTGCGCGGAATACACAGTTGGTGTTGCAGGAAGAAACCGGCGTTACCGATGTGGTCGATCCGTTGGCTGGCTCCTACTATGTGGAAAGCCTGACCAATGAACTGGTCGAAAAAGCCTGGGCCCTGATGGAAGAGGTCGAGGAGATGGGCGGGATGACCAAGGCGGTTGCCAGCGGCATGCCCAAGCTGCGGATCGAGGAAAGCGCCGCGCGCCGTCAGGCCATGATCGACCGTGGCGAAGAAGTAATCGTCGGCGTCAACAAGTACCGCAAGGAAAAGGAAGACCCGATCGAGATCCTCGAGGTCGACAACCAGGCCGTCCGCGAGGCGCAGATCGCCCGGCTGGAACGCATCCGCGCGACCCGGGACGAGGCCGCCTGTCAGGCTGCGTTGGACGAACTGACCCGGCGCGCGAAAGAGGGTGGCAACCTCCTGGAAGCCGCCGTCGAGGCCGCGCGTGCCCGCGCAACCGTAGGAGAGATCAGCATGGCAATGGAAAAGGAATTCGGCCGTCATCGGGCCGAAGTGAAAACGCTGGCCGGTGTCTATGGCGCAGCCTACGAAGGTGACGAGGGCTTTGCCGCCATCCAGAAATCGATCGAGGAATTTGCCGAGGAAGAGGGCCGCCGCCCGCGTCTTCTGGTGGTCAAGATGGGCCAGGACGGTCACGACCGCGGGGCCAAGGTGATCGCCACCGCGTTCGCCGATATCGGTTTCGACGTGGACGTCGGTCCGCTGTTCCAGACCCCGGCCGAGGCCGCGCAGGACGCGATCGACAATGACGTGCATGTGGTTGGCATTTCCAGCCAGGCGGCGGGCCACAAGACGCTGGCACCGCAACTGGTGGAAGAGCTGAAAAAGGCCGGCGCCGAAGATATCATTGTTATCTGCGGTGGCGTCATCCCTCAGCAGGATTATCAGTTCCTGTATGATCACGGGGTCAAGGCCATCTTCGGGCCGGGGACCAACATCCCTGAGGCGGCACAAGACATTCTGCGCCTGATCCGCGAGGCGCGCGCCTGAACTGTGACTTTGGGGGGCTTTCTGCCCCCTTTTTCGCGATGCCTGCGGCCTCGGGCATTCACCCGCTGGGATGTTTGGTGTCAGACTAAGTGCCCAAGTCAGGCTTTTCATGGTATCCGATGGCATGAGGTCGGTTTTGGACGCTGGAGGCGCAATTATGGAGCTTGATCATCTGGCGGTGGCCGCGTCGACTTTGGACGAGGCGGTCGCGCATGTTGAGCATGCCTTGGGTATTCCGATGATGCCCGGTGGCAAACATGGAAAATTCGGCACCTACAACAAGCTTCTTGGGCTGGACGAGGGCCTGTATCTTGAAGCGATCGCGATTGACCCGGAAGCTGCCGATCCTGGGCGGCCACGTTGGTTTGATCTTGATCGTTTCTCGGGGCCGCCGCGGCTCAGCAACTGGGTCTGTCAGGTTTCGGATCTGCAGGCCTATGTCGATGGATTCTCAATCGACATTGGCGATATCCATGACCTTGATCGTGGTGCGTTGCGGTGGAAGATGGCGGTGCCAGGATCGGGGCGTTTGCCGTTCGACAACCTGTTTCCCGCTTTGATTCAGTGGCAAGGTGACCTGCATCCGGCTGGCATGCTGCGGGCCAGTGGCTGCCACCTGCGGCGGCTGGTGGTTTATCACCCGGACGCGCTGGATTTGGCGCAATTGCTCGGCCCGCTCGACAAGGTTGTTTTCGATTCCGGGCCTGCGGCTTTGCGGGCTGAATTTGAAACGCCGCACGGACCGCGGGTGCTGGAATGATCATTCGCCCGGCTCTGCCCCGGGATGCGGCTGAAATTGCAGAGATCACCAATTCGATCATCCGCGAGACGCTGATCACGTTTACCACGACCGAGCGAAGCCACGAAGAAATCGCGCGCGATATCGACGAGCGAGGGCTGGCGTTCCAAGTTGCCGAGCTTGACGGCCGTGTCGCGGGATATGCGACTTATGGCCGTTTTCGCTCGGGTCCCGGATATGCGCACAGCCGGGAACACACCATCCTGCTGGCTCCTGAAGGCCGGGGGCGGGGCGCGGGTCGCGCGCTGATCCGAGCCTTGGAGGAGGTGGCGCGATCGCAAGGCGTGCATGTTCTGGTCGCTGGAATCTCGGCCGAGAACCCGGGCGCGATTTCCTTTCATGCGGCGGTCGGTTTTGAGGCGGTCGGCCGAATGCCGGAAGTTGGTCATAAATGGGGGCGTTGGCTGGATCTTGTGCTGATGCAGAAAATTCTGGCCCCGGAATGAATGGTCGCACCTGACAGTCCGTACTCGGCGCGCTAGTGTGCGCTCATGTCGATCTGGTCCCGCATATCCGAGGCGCTGAGCGCGCTTGCCAAAGGTGAAAGCCTGACGGCCGTTTTTGAGAAGCTACGCACGCCGCCCGAACGTTCGGTGGCCTTCGCGATTGCTGTGATCGCCTTGGGCGCAAAGATGGCCAAGGCGGACGGGCAGGTGACCCGCGACGAGGTGACCGCTTTTCGCGAGGTGTTTCGTATTCCGCCGGAGGAAGAGGCCGGCGCGGCGCGCGTGTTCAACATGGCCCGGACGGATGTGGCCGGGTATCAGGAATACGCACGCAAGATCGCGCGCATGTTCGCCGAAGACAGCACCACCCTGTGCGACCTCATGGAGGGGCTGTTTCACATCGCCATGGCGGACGGGTTCTATCACCCCAACGAGAACGAGTTTCTGGAGGATGTGGCGCGGACTTTTGGCCAGACCGATGCACAGTTCAAAGCCCTGCGTGCGCGCTTCGTTCCAGATGCGCCCAAGGATCCCTACACCGTTCTGGGCGTGACCCCTGACACTCCACTACCCGAGATCCGAAAAATCTGGCGCAGGCTCGTGCGTGACACACATCCAGATGCGATGATGGCCCGTGGTGTTCCCGAAGAAGCAATTCGCCTTGCCGAAAAAAAGATGATCGACATCAACCGCGCCTGGGATGAAATCAACGGCGCGCGGGTCTGAGACGATGCGTCTGGCGACCTACAACATTGAATGGTTCGCCAATTTGTTCGACCGCAATGATGAACTGGTTGTCGATGACAGCTGGTCGGGCCGGCACAATGTCACCAAGGCACAGCAGATCGAGGCCATTGCGACGGTGCTGACGGCCGTCGACGCCGACGCCATGCTGATCGTCGAGGCGCCGAATACGGGCAAATCGCAAAACACGGTGCGCGCCTTGCAGCATTTCGCCGAGACGTTCGATCTGCGTACATCCAATGCGATCATGGGTTTCGCCAACGATACGCATCAAGAACTGGCCCTCTTGTATGATCCCGAGGCCCTGACCGCCCGGCACGACCCGAAAGGAGTGCAAGATGGCGGCCACGATCCCGACGATCTCCCACGCTTTGACCGCGAGTTTCGGATCGATCTGGACATTGACGCGACCGAGGATCTGGTGCGGTTTTCAAAACCACCCATGGAACTGGCGGTCCGAACCCGGGCCGGGTTCGAGTTCCGGTTGATCGGTGCACATCTGAAGTCCAAGGCACCGCACGGTGCCCAATCGCGCGACGAAGCCTTGCGCATCTCTATCGCCAACCGCCGCAAGCAGTTGGCGCAGGCTGTCTGGCTGTCGCGCCGGGTGCGCGCGCACATAGCCGCTGCTGAACCGGTGATCTTGCTGGGCGACTTGAATGACGGGCCGGGATTGGATGAATTCGAACATCTTTTCGGGCGGTCATCGGTGGAAATCCTTCTGGAAACCGGCCTGTACGATCCGCATCCCGCACAGGCACTTCGACCTCGGCCGGGCTGGATCCCATCGACCGCGCGCTTTGCCCGCCCGAAGGAAGGCCAATATCTTGAGGCGTTGTTGGACTACATCATGATCAGCGAGGATCTGAGGGTCCGCAGTCCGGTCTGGCGCATCTGGCACCCGTTCCGGGACGAGCACTGCTGGACGGTGCCGGAATTGCGCGATGCCTTGGTCACGGCCTCTGATCATTTCCCGGTGACGCTGGACATCGACATCTGACCCTTTCAACAACTGATCGCGCCCCTTATATTTCAGGTCATGAAACGATTGATGCTGATAGGTGCCACGGCCCTTTTTGCCGCGCCGGCCGCGGCCCAGGACGAAGGCGGTAAGTCCCTGATGGAGCAGGGGGCCGAACTGTTCTTCGAGGGCCTGCGAAAGGAAATGGAGCCCGCCCTTGAGGACCTTCTGGGGCTTGCCGAGGAATTCGGCCCGGCCATGCAGTCCTTTATCGAGGAGATGGGCCCGGCCCTTGCCGAGATCGGCGGCAAGGTCAAGGATTGGAGCGCCTATGAGGCGCCCGAGATGCTGCCCAATGGCGACATTATCATCCGCAGGAAACCGGACGTTCCCGACCAGCCCGACGAGGTTGCCCCCAAAGAGGACGACGAAGGCGCAACGGATATCTAATAGTCCAGATCAGCCCTAGATTTTGACGATCGGGCGTGATTTCAGCGCGTTCGCCAGTGACTCGAACCTTGCCTCGGCCACTTCGTTGAACAAGGGGCTGAGCGATTTGGGCAGATAAAACTCCAGTTCGCGTTTCTTGGGGTAGAACCGCAACTTTCCGGTGGCCGCGTCGTTCTGCATCCAGAGCATTGCGCCAAAACGCATGGCCTTTCCCAGAATCTCGGCCTGCTTCTGGTCGCGCTCGTCCAGCAGTTCGTACAGAGGGGCGAACCGGTTGCCCTCTCGCTTGTTCCGGTACCGATGCTGCAGGGCAAGTCCGATGAAGACACGTTCCGAGTGTTTCAGGCCGCCCAGGTTGGCGCGAGTCACATTGTCGAAACAGACCTCGGCCCGATAATCGGGGTGGGCGCGCCAGCTGACATCGTGCAGCAGGCAGGCCGCCTTGATCAGCCGAACTCGGGCCGGAGGGGCGGACCGGAACAGCGGCATCACGAAATCATAAAGATGCGGCCCGAAACCTGGCAGGCGAGCGTCCTTTTGTTCCGAGAACCGGCAGGCCTCGATCAAAGGGTCGCAATCCCGCAGAATCTGGGGCATCTGCTCGTACAACAGGCCCTCGCGGATACCATAGCTGGATATTGCGATGTCTTTGGGTTTGAAGGTGCGGATCAGCCGCGACAGCACGTCCATGGCGTAAGGGATCAGGGCCATCCGCGAGCTTGAGACCCCGGCCTGAGAGCGCAGGTGTTCGTGGTCGCCCTTTTCGATGAACTTGATCGTTTCGCGCACCTGCTTGGTGGTCATGCGGTATTCGTGCAGCACGTTCAGCGGATATCCGCGGCGCAGCATGTCCAACCTTGCAAAGGCTCGCCAGCTTCCGCCGACCAGGAACAGTCGGTCGCGCTGCGGCCCCATCTGGTCACGAAGCGCCTCGAGTGTTTCCTTGATGTGGGCCTTTCGGGCGCGGCGCCCGCCCTTGATATCCCGGAGTTTGAGCGGCCCCAGAGACGAGGACACGCACCGTCCGACCGATCCGCCGCCGATCTCTGCCAGCTCCATGGACGAACCGCCGATGTCGCAGATCAGGCCGTAGGCGCCCGGCCAGCCCAGCAGGACACCCTGAGCCGACAATCGGGCCTCTTCCTCGCCGTCGATGACCGAGATATGCAGCCCTGTCTCGGCCAGAACCTCCTGACAGAACTCCGGACCGTCTTCCGCCTCGCGCACGGCAGCGGTGGCTACAACGTGCAGTCCGGGCAGGCCAAGATCGCGGGACAGGTGTTCAAAGCGCCGCAGCGCCGCCAGCGCACGTACGCGACCGCGCGGGTTCAGCCTGCCGGTTTCCGACAGCCCGGCGCCAAGCTCGCACATGACTTTTTCGTTGTAGAAATAAGCGGGTGACCGGGCCGCGCCGTCAAAGATAACCATCCGAACCGAGTTCGATCCGACATCGACCACGCCAACGCGCGAGAGATCTCGGATTCCCGGATGGTCGAACAGCGGTCTTCCGAATGGTCCCCAGTCCGGGATCCTTGCAGCGCTCTGTTCCATGATCTCCCCAACGTTGCCTCGCGCAGGATGCGAAATCGGACCCCACGGGTCAATCACCGGAAACCGCCGTGTCGATTTCGTTGTTCAGAACGCGCACGGCCAAGGTCCGTGTGATCTCGCGCTTTTCTGCCAAAGCGACCTGATCAAGTTGGGCCACCACCTCGGCTGCGGTTTCAAACCGGCGATCCATGTGCTTGACGAGGTAGGCGATGACGTCCGGCCCCGGGTTCAGCTGTCGGTCGACGAACAGCTTGGCCAGAACCGCGCACAGCAAGGCATCATCGGGCGGATCAAGCGCCACATGATGGGCACCTTCCACCCGGCTTTGCAGGTCTGCCAGCGGCAGTTCCCAGTATTTGGGGGCAAGGCGCCCGGTCATCAGCAGGGCATGCCCCTCGGCCAGGACCAGATTGTGGAGGTGAAACAGGGTTTTCTGCTGGTCTATATCCCCGGCGATCATCGGGATGTCCTCGACCGCCACGGGACTTTGCGCAAGTGCGGGAACATCTTCGTGTTTCAGATCAGAGGCCTGCACGATACGCCCGCCTGTCTCGGCGGCCCAGACATGCGCAAGATGGGTTTTGCCCGATCCGGCCGGGCCGCTCAGGACCAGCTTGTTGCCCGGCCAAGAATTGGCCGAAATCATTGCGACGGCCAGCGCATTCGCGGGAGATACGAAAAAATCCTCGCGCCCCAGCGCCGTCATCGCCGGAAGATCAAAGCTCAGCTGTTTGGCCATTCACTCGCTTTCCGGATCCAGCTCGTCACGCCCCGTGTACAGGCGGCTTGTCAGATATTGTGAAGTTCCGAAACGTGCAAGCACGCCCAAGGCCGCAGCGACTGGAACGGCGATCAGCATGCCGACAAACCCGAATAGCGCGCCAAAAACGGACAAGGCCAGAAGCAACCAGACCGGGTGCAGCCCGACCGAGTCACCAACCAGTTTGGGCGTCAGGAAATTGCCTTCGACGACTTGGCCGATGGCGAATATCCCTGCCACCAGACCGATCGAGGCCCAGTCACCCCAGAATTGGAATAGCGCCAAGCCAATGGCCAGCGTACCGCCGATCAATGCGCCCAGATAGGGAATGAAGGTGACCAACCCGGCGATGAAACCGACCACCAGGCCGAATTGTAGGCCGACGATCATCAAGGCAACGGCGTAGTAGGTGCCCAGGATAAGGCAAACCGTACCCATGCCGCGCACGAACGAGGCAAGAACAGCGTCAATATCGGCGGCCAGCTTGCGGATCGTCGGCGCATGGTCCCGGGGCAGCAGATCGTTGATCCGGGCGATCATCCGGTCCCAGTCCAGCAAAAGGTAGACGGCCACGACGGGCACAATCACCAGAAGGACCACGATGTTCACCGCTGACCCGACCGAAGCCATGACCGTTTCGAGGATGTCGCCTGTTTTACCCTTCAGCGTGTCGCCCATTGAAAGAAGGAACTGGTGGGTGTTCGATTCCCGGTCCAACAGCGACGGGAATTGCCGCTCGACGAAGGCTCGCATTTCCTGGAACAGGCTGGGCAGTACGTCCACCAGATCGATCAGCTGAGTGATCAGGGCCGGAACCACCATCAGGATCATCAAGGCAAAGGCAAGAATACTGAAGACGGTAATGATCGCCGTCGCAGCCGCGCGGGAGAGCCCCATGTTCTCCAGCCGATCGGCTACGGGATCCAGGAAATAGGCCACTGCGCCGCCGATCACGAATGGCAGCAGAACGTCGCCCAGCAGCCACAACAGCAATATGAATATCGCAGCGGCGATGCCCCAATATCTGAATTGATCCCGAACCGGCAACGCCATCGCGGCCTCCTGACTGCGTCGTTGCCCTTGTTCTTGGCTGATGAAGGCCCGCGATGCAAGCGGTTCATGGATCAGTGTTTTTGTGTCTCAGTCGTGCAGAGTGCCCAGTTCCGGCGTGTCTTCGGCGGCGGTCTCGTCGGACCAGTTGGTGCGCCAGATCTCGGCGGACCAGTGACCGCAATGTACGGACGGGCGGTCAAATCCCGGCAGCGGCGGCAGCAGCGGAGAAACCACCACGTCGTGCCGTGGTACCGCGAAATAGGGAAAAGAGTAGCGCTCCTTTCCGGATCGGTTGACCACGCGGTGCGGGGTCGATTTCAGGCGCCCTCCGGACCAGAGCTCGAGCATGTCCCCGATGTTGACGACAAACCCACCAGTTGGGCAGTCGGGAGTGATCCAGCCGCCGCCCCGCGTCTGGACCTCCAGCCCACCCACCGGGTCAGGGGCGATGATGGTCAACGCGTCAGTGTCCTTGTGGGGGTGGATGCCATAGCCGCCCTCTTCCGGGGCCTGCGGCGGGTAGTGCAGCAAAGTCATGTTGGTCAACGGGTCGCGGAACGCATTCCGCAGGCTGCCCGCAGGCAGTTCCAGCCCGGCCTCCAACGCGCCCAGCAAGCTGTCGGCCACCTGATCCAGTCGCGCCCAGTATTCCAGGATGATACCATGCGCATCCGGTATTTCTGCGGGCCAGAGGTTGGGTCCGTACAGCGCGCAATCCCGGCGGATGGGCGCATCTTCGGCCACTTCATGGTGCAGCTTGTAGCCCTCATACTTGTCCGCATGTCCCGATCCGTCATTGGGGGTGAAAAACCCCATCGGGATATATCCGCGATAGTTCTCGCGGGTGATCGCCTGCTGCCATTTGCTGGCTTCGTCCACGTCGAAGATTGCGCGAACGCAAACCCGGACCCGCTCGACCAGCTCTGGCGGGATGCCGGTGCCGGTGATCGAAAGGAAACCTATCCCGGTGCACGCATCCATAACCTGCTGGACGGTATTTCCGTGGTGAGGGTGGGCCTCCTGCAACAAAGGCGCAGTGTCGATCGTCGGGATGCGTTCCATCAGTGGATCCTCACGCCTTGTCTGGCCAATTCGGAATGAACCGGAGTCAGGTTCAATTCGGACAGATCCTGATTGCTTTTCAGTGCGATGGCGGCCGCGATGCCGGCCCCTTGGCCCATCACCGCGCAGCAGGCCATGTTGCGCGTCGCCGCGTGGGCGATGCGGTCGGCCCCGTGAGACCGGCCAGCCACCAGCAGCCCGCGCACCCCCTTGGGCAGCATCGAGCGGTAGGGTACCTGCGTGTAGCGCCCGGTGGTGGGCAGGATCAGGATGCCGTAGCCGTCGATGAACTCGGGGTAGATGCCGATCGTGTCCTCGAACCGGCCCTGGTGGCGTACGTCGTCCTCGGTCATGTTGTAGACCGCGTCGATCTTGCGGGTGTCACGGATGCCGATGGTCATGCCGAAGTTTCGCAGCCGTGCATTTTCGCATCCGGGCATGAACCGGCGCAGAGCGTCAATCGCCAGCATGGTCTGGCGGCGGCCCTCGATCTCGCCCCTGGTCAGGCTGTCCGGGTCCGTCCCGTCGATCCCGGCCAGGTGGATCAGGTTCATATAAGTCAGCTCGCCCGTGTCATGCATTGCGCCCCAGGTGCCCGCGATGGTGTTCAGATGCGCCGGAATGAGGCCTTGGTCGATGGCCTGCTGAAACGGCTTGTAGACGAAGGGCGAAAACATGTCGTCCTCCTTGCCGCTGGTCTCGATGTTCCATTCACCGCCGCCGCCCCAGTCCTTGTAGGTCTGCGGGTCGGCCTTTACGCCCTCCATGAAGGCGCGCTTGTCGACCCCGGCCAGGTGGAACATGACCGAGGCCGCCATCATCTGTTCCGGCTCGGTCTTGCGGGTCGGTGCGCCGGCACGGTGGGCCACGTCGGCATCACCCGTGGCGTCGATCACGATGCGGGCAAGGATTGCCTCGCGCCCCGCCTTCGACTCGGTGATCACACCGGTGATCCGGTCGCCGTCCATGATCGGGGCCACGAACTGGCGATGCAGCATCGGGCGGACCCCGGCCTCTTCCACCAACCGGTCAGCCACCAGCTTGAAACCCTCGCTGTCCAACTCGTAGCTCAACGATTGGCTTTCCGGGACCGCCGCGCCCATCTCCTTGGCGCGTTGCTCGAATTCCCATCCGATGCCGCCGGCCTCGATGGTCTTGTCGTGCCTGTACCAGGCAAAGCCCTCGACCCCGACGGCGGTGATATTGCCGCCCATGCAGCCGAAACGGTCCAGCAGGGCGACCTCGGCCCCGGCGCGCGCGGCAGCAAGCGCCGCAGCCAGCCCTGCCGGGCCAGAGCCCACCACCAATACGTCAGTCTTGTGCACCACGGGGATGTCTCGGGCGGGTTCGCGGATGGTCTGCATCGGGGCCTCGTCTTCAGAAGTCTTCCCACTGTTTCGAGACCTGATTGGCGGGTCAATCAAAATTCCGACTGACCTGAGGTCGCAAATCCGCCATTGCCCGATTGCCCCCGGCGGGGCTTTCGCATAATCACGTGGCCGTGGAATTCTCACCTGCAAGGTAAAAACATGCGCCTCAGCCGTTACTTTCTGCCCGTACTCAAGGAAAACCCGTCCGAGGCCCAGATCGTCAGCCACCGGCTGATGCTGCGCGCCGGGATGATCAAGCAGGCTGCCGCCGGGATCTATTCGTGGCTGCCGCTTGGCTTCAAGGTGCTGCGCAAGCTGGAAAACATCGTGCACGAGGAGCAGATCCGCGCCGGGCACATCCCGATCCAGATGCCGATCCTGCAATCGGCCGATCTGTGGCGGGAATCCGGGCGCTATGATGATTACGGTCAGGAAATGCTGCGTATGCAGGACCGCCATGGCCGCGATATGCTCTATACCCCTACCGCCGAGGAACTGGTCACCGACATTTTCCGCGGTCACGTCAGCAGCTACAAGGACCTGCCGCTGACGCTCTACCAGATCCAGTGGAAGTTCCGCGACGAGATCCGCCCCCGTTTCGGCGTGATGCGCGGCCGCGAGTTCTACATGAAGGACGGCTACAATTTCGACCTGACGAAAGAGGACGCGCTGCACGCCTACAACCGCCACCTGGTCAGCTATCTGCGCACCTATGAACGTATGGGTCTGCAAGCGATCCCGATGCGCGCCGACAGCGGCCCGATTGGCGGCGACGATACGCATGAGTTCCTCGTGCTGGCGGATACCGGCGAATCCGAGGTGTTCTATGACAGCGCGGTCACCGACATTCGTCTGGGCGAGCGCGACATCGACTATGACGACAAGGCCCAGTGCCAGGCGATCATGGAGGAGTTCACCTCGCTCTACGCCCGCACGGATGAGACCCATGACGAGGCCCTGTTCCAACAGGTGCCCGAGGAACGCCGTCGCAGCGCGCGTGGCATCGAGGTGGGCCAGATCTTCTATTTCGGCACCAAGTATTCCGAGCCAATGGGCGCCACCGTGCAAGGCCCCGACGGCAAGCAGGTTCCGGTGCACATGGGTAGCCACGGCATCGGCGTCAGCCGCCTGATCGGCGCGATCATCGAGGCAAGCCACGACGACAAGGGCATCATCTGGCCCGAAGGCGTGACCCCGTTCCACTGCGGCATCGTCAACCTGAAACAGGGCGATGACGAGGCCGACGCGGCCTGTGACAAGATCTACAAGGCGCTGACCGCGCTGGGGCTCGAGCCGCTCTATGACGACCGCAACGAGCGGGCAGGGGGCAAGTTCGCCACGATGGATCTGATCGGCCTGCCCTGGCGCATCACCGTCGGCCCGCGCGGGTTGAAGAACGGAGTGGTCGAGCTGACCAGCCGCCGTACCGGCGAAAGCGAAGAACTGAGCCCCGAGGCCGCCGTAACCCGCATTGCCGAGATCTATGAGCGCACCGTCTGAAACCGAAAATACTCCGCTGATTTCGGTCATTACGGTTACCCGTAATCTGATCGAGGCAGGTCGCGAAGATGCGGTGCTGGAGACCCTGCGCGGCGTTCAATCGCAGTCGTTCCGCAATATTGAGCACATAATTTGGGATGGTGAATCTACGGATGGAACCCAAGAACTTCTGAAGGGTGCAATCGGGGGCATTGCATGCAATCCCGATCCAATTCCAGTCCGCTACTTTTGCGGTCCTGACAAGAGCCTGTACGATGCAATGAATAAGGCGGTAGACCTGTGTAGTGGCGAGTATGTTCTATTCTTGAACTCGGATGATCGTCTACCCGGGCCGGACTGCCTTCAAAAAGTTTCAAGAATAATCGGTGAGAGGCGGCCGGATTTCATATATGGCGAAACCGTTTTTGTCGAAAAGGACGGTCGCGAGCGCCATGCCCGTCGACTTACACTGAAGTCAGTTCTGCAAAGAATGCCATTCGGGCACAATGCTATGCTCGTTCGCGCGAGTGTCTTTCGGGAGCTAGGCGGGCATGACCTACAATTTCATAGCGTCGCTGACTACGATATGATCTTGCGTATGATTATGGCCGGATACAAGGGGCTACGGGTTCAGGTGCCTTTGTCGGTTTTTCAAAAAGGCGGTGTTTCTGCGGATACCGTAGCAGCCGGTTCAGAAATGGCTCGTTGTTGGGAAAAAAACTTTGCTGCATATTGCGACATTTCAAGTTATTCGCACGACGAGCGGGTCGAATGGTACCACATGGGTCAGCTTCCGATTCCGGTGGCTTTGGCGATCCTGCGGCAATCGATAGCACAGCCAGTTATTGCCCGCGCTGCATTATACAGCCTTGCCAAGTCTCTACGCCGGTCCGTCCAGTTCTGGCGGCGGTACTAGGACCCGCCCGTCGCCGGACGCGCGCGAAGAAGTTCCCCATCCGCCCTGTCACCTCGGGCGACCACGACGGGGCGGCCCATACGTCGGACCAGATCCATCAATTCGATGTCCAGGAAGCGCAACCCGCAAAGCCGTTTGCCGGTCGCGCGGTCCATCAGGCACATACGCCCGCTTTGGAATGCCAGGCGATAGCCTTTTTCGCGCAGCGTGTCGGCAAGACCGGCCCAACTGGCCGCGCCAGCAAACAGCGGACGGATGACGGCCCGCAGCAACGCCGCGGTTTCGCAATCCATGTCCTGAGAAGTGATCGTCGTGGCTGGCGCACCAACCTGTTCAATTTCCTTTTCAATATTCATGAGCGACCCCCGCTCTTTAAAATGTATTCCCCCACAATCAGGGTGCCAAAATTTCTTTAAAGAAGCAAAATGCGAAACAAAGTTGCTGTGAAAATGTTGCATTTCAAGTTCAGTTTAATGTCTGAACCTCACATTGACTTCATACCTGAAACAATAAGGGCCTGTCTGTGATGGGCTTCACAACCAGCGGTATAATCGTCTTTCGAAAATCATCCGCTGCTGGAATTTGCGCCCGATGGCTGATTCTGCGCCAACACGGCAAAGCGGATTTGGCGGCCGGTCGAGAAGCTGATACAGCGGCGCCAAGTGATAATGAAAGGCAACCCGACCGTGCTGAGTTTTGCCACGATAGTGTATTCCAAGGATTACCCGCTGCTCGAGTTGCAGGCGCGTTCCTTTGCGCGATTTGCTGATCCGGCCAAGGTTGCTTCCATCCATGTGGTTCTGAATGACGTCGACGAAACCGCATTGCGGGCGCGTATCGAGCCCATATTGGCGGCTCATGGTCCTTTGCAATCCAAGGTTCCGGTTAGTGGCGAAGATGGCGTTCGGCTCGCGCCCAGCCCATCTAGCAAGGATTCATTGGCCGACCTATTCGCAACAAAAGCTGGAAGACCTGATCGCCAGGATCGACGAACCGGAACTGTTGAGCCTTGGTCTGCACAACCGGGCGGTTTCCATGCTGACGCCTGAAACCCAAGATCGCTTGTTCGAAGCCTTGGCGCGTCGGGGGATCAGTGATCGTGAGACGACCCAGTCCGTGCTGAATGCAACTGCGTCGCTGGCCGGTTGAACGGGCGCGTACATCCAGAACCGGCTTGACCATCCAGCCAAATCCCGAAAATGTCCCCACCACAGATTTGCCGGAGCAGGAATGGCCAGAACACCCCCTCCCTTTGCCGCCTTCGAATGGAAGATCGCCTGGCGCTATCTGCGCGCCCGGCGTGCCGAAGGCGGTGTAAGCGTGATGACGTGGATCTCGTTGATCGGGATCACGCTGGCCGTGTTCGCGCTGATCGCCACGCTGGCGGTCCGGTCAGGGTTCCGGTCCGAATTCGTGGGCACCATTCTTGGGGCCAACGCTCATGTAACAGTCTACTCGGCCGGCGAACTGGACGCGCAAGGGCAGGTTGATCGCACCATAGTTGATTTCGACGCCATGGCCGAGCGCATCGCGCGGGTGCCGGACGTTCAACGCGCTGCGCCGCTGGTCAAGGGGCAGGTCCTGGTCACCAACCGCGATCGCAGCAGCGGGGTCGAGGTGTTCGGTATCCGCCCTGACGATCTCTACAGCCTGCCCGGTATTGCCGAAAGCGATCAGGCTTACGGCGACCTGTCCCGGTTCGAGGAGGGGATCGCCATCGGCTCGGGCGTGGCCCGCGCCATCGGTGCAACGGTGGGGGATCGGGTCAAGCTGACCTCGCCCAACGGGGTCAAGACCGCCTTCGGTACCTCGCCCCGCGTGAGTGCCTATGAAGTCGTCTACGTGTTTTCGGCCGGGCGCTATGACATCGACCGCACCCGCGTTTACATGCCGTTTTCCGAGGCGCAGAGCTTTTTCAACCGCGAGGGCGTCGCCGACGAGATCGAAGTGATGGTCGATCGCCCCGAGGACCTGAACCCCATCCTGATCCCTATCCTTGAGGCGGCGGGAGAACGCTCGCAGATCTGGACATGGCAGGATGCCTCAGGCGGTTTTCTGCGCGCGCTCGAGGTCGAGGACAACGTGATGTTCATCATCCTGTCGATCCTCGTGCTGATCGCCGCGATGAACATCGTCTCGGGGCTGATCATGCTGGTGAAAAACAAGGGCCGCGACATCGGCATCCTGCGCACTATCGGGCTGAGCGAGGGTTCGGTGCTGCGGGTGTTCTTCATCTGTGGCGCCTTCACCGGGATCATAGGCACCGCGATGGGCGTCATCCTGGGCTGCCTGTTCGCGCTCTATATCGATCCGATCTTCTCTTTCGTGAACTACGTGATGGGCGGCGGCGTCTGGGATCCGGCGATCCGCGGCATCTATGCCTTGCCGGCCGAGCTGCACCTGTCGGACGTGCTCAAGGCGGTGGGGCTGTCGCTGGGCCTGTCCTTCTTCGTCACCTATTTCCCGGCCCGCCGCGCGGCGCGGCTGAACCCGGTCGAGGCGTTGCGCTATGAATGATGTCACCTTGCGTCTGTCCGGCTTGAAGAAAACGTATCTGAAAGGCACACCCGCCGAGGTGCAGGTTCTGCGCGGCGCCGATCTGGAACTGCGCGCGGGCGAGGCAGTGGCGCTTGTGGCGCCTTCGGGGGCGGGCAAGTCGACCCTTCTGCACATCGCCGGTCTGCTGGATACGCCGGATTCCGGGACGGTCGAAATCGGCGGCAAGGATGCGACCGGAAAGGGCGACCGCACCCGCACCGCGATGCGTCGGCGGGATGTGGGTTTTGTCTATCAGTTCCATCACCTGCTGCCGGAATTTACCGCGCTGGAAAATGTCGTGCTTCCGCAATTGGCCAACGGCGTATCCGACAGGGCGGCCAAGGCCCGCGCGATGGATCTGCTGGGACGTGTCGGCGTCGCCGACCGTGCCGACCACCGCCCGGCGGCCCTGTCTGGGGGCGAGCAGCAGCGGGTGGCCTTCTGCCGGGCCTTGGCCAATGAACCGCGTGTCCTGCTGGCAGACGAGCCAACAGGGAATCTGGACCCGGGTACCTCGGATCAGGTCTTTGCCGCGCTGATGGATCTGGTGCGCGAGTCCGGCCTGTCGGCGTTGATCGCCACGCACAACCTTGACTTGGCGGCGCGGATGGACCGGATGCTGCGGCTGGACGGGGGTGTGCTCAGGCCAGCTGAGTGATCGCGACGCCTACGGCCATCACCGCGATCCCGCCGGCGCGCATCAGGGTCAGCGGTGTGACCTGCGCGCCGAAAAGGCCGAAATGGTCAATGGCCGCGGTGCTGATCAACTGCCCCAACAGCACGAAGAACACCGCGTTGCCGACGCCGAAATGCGGTGCGACGTGGGTAATGGATAGCACGTAGAAGGCAATCAGAACCCCACCCAACAGCAGATGTTTCGGGGTCTGCGCAACCTTTGCCAAAGCTTGTGTTCCGGGGAACAGCAGCATCACCAGCGCCGAAGACCCAAACGCCACTGCAAACAGGATGACCGCAGCGGTGGTGGGCGAGCCGATCAGTTTTCCGAGCGCCGCATTCAGCGCGGCGAGAATCGGAACTCCGATCCCGGCGGCGAGCATGATGGCTGCATAATGTGTCATGGCCCGGACCCCTTAGCCGATTTCGTTGATCTGGATCATTGCGGGTCCGGACGGTTCGGGCAACCCTGCTTTTGGCGTTAGAACGGAGGAACGCAATGAAACTGTTGACGTTTACCGCATTGGCCATGGCGGGTACGATAGCCGCCACAGGTGCTGAAGCCCAGGATGCCGAAGCCGGCGAGCAGCTTTACCTGCACCATTGCGCCACCTGTCATGGACTGGATGCGACTGGACACGGGCCAATGGCCGGCGTGCTGTTGATCCAACCGACCAATCTGAAGACGCTTGGTGACGCGGGCGGAGAATTTCCGACCGCGCGTGTGGTGCAGCGGATAGACGGCCGCGATCCTCTGGTCAGCCATGGCAGTCCAATGCCGGTCTACGGGCCGTATTTCGAAGGGCAGGACACCGCCATCAAGACAGATGCCGGCCAGCCGATCCTGACCAGCAAGCCGATTGCCGATCTGGTCGCGTATCTAAAGACCTTGCAAGGCAAGTGAACCTCAGCGGCAGATGCCTTCCACCTTGGCACCGCTCCAAGGGATAACCACGTCGCTTTCTCGCCGGGCACCCGGCAGTTTTTCCGGGTCGAAATGCTTGGCCAGCATGTCATGCAAACGCTGGGTCCGCGGGGCGTCCGGATCCAATGCGCGGCAGCAGACATATTCCTCGACGATGGCGCCCTGCTGTTCAAACCCGTAGTCCAGAAAATCGGCCGAGTTATCCAGATCGAACAGGTAAGGATCCTTGCGGCCACCATGTTCGGCGGCTGCCCTCAACGGGTGATAGCCGGTGGTTTTCCGGTTCTGCCATTGCCAGACATGGGTTAGTTCATGGGCAAAGATCATGGCGGCCACAAGGTTCATCTGGTCGGGGTACCGCGCCATGTAGTCGTCAAGATACCAGTCCTTGGTGAAGTATACCCGGTTGAACAGCGCGATCGCCGCCGGTTTTCCGGTTACGATCTCGTCCTTGACCGGCGGCAGGATACGCTCGCGGCAAGCCAGCCTCGGTCTGGCTTTTCGTTCGTAGGTGATGGAGGCGACCGGCGCGCCTTCGACCAGCCGAACCCGGTCAAGATCCAGCGTTTCGCCTTGAACCTTGCTTGCAAAGGCGCGCTCGTTCTCGGTCAGAGGGCGACCGCAGGACAACAGAGCAAGAAAGAGCAGGATTGAAATCAGCCGGACCATGACCAAACCCTAGCCCGCTGTGGTTCGGTCGCAAGCGATTCTAGAGGCTCATCGCAAGCACCCGGCTGATTTCGGTCAACGACCTGCCGGATTGATGCATCCAGGTGTTGAAGGCGTCCTGTACCGCAGCCATCGCTTTCTTGGAGGTGGCTGGCTTGTCGATGACGCCTTCGGCGATCAAACGGGCGGTTACGTCGCGTGACAGGATAAAGCTGTCTCTTCCGGCAAAGCGCATCGCATACTGGGCTGAAGCCCCGCCCAACCGAGAACCACGTTTTGCGAGCATGTCCAAAAGTCCGACATAGTCGGTAGATGGCCAGCCGCCCAACACTTTGCCAACGCCGCCTTCCGTGCGGAGTTCCATAAGAAACGCTGCGTTGTCGCGCACGGTGGCGATCTTGGTGCCGTTGCGCACGATGCGCGTGTCCTGCAACAGCGCGTCGAATTTCTCATCATCCATGAAGGCGCAGCGCCCAACGTCGAACCCGTCAAAGGCCGCCTCGAAACCGTCCCATTTCGCCTCGATGACCTTCCAATTGAAGCCAGCCTGGAAGATGCATTTGGTGATTGTCGAAAGCCACCGATCCTCTGACAGGGCGCCCAATTCCTTGGCGGATCTGGGCTTGGACAGTTTGTCTTCAAGCGCGTGCGGTCCGCCGTGCCGGTCGGCCGCCAGTCCATAGATCTCATCGAAATGGTGCATCGCAAAGCTCCCTTCGCGCCAAATGTTGCCAATTTGTTCCACTCAATGCAAGGGCGGCGGCCGAGTATGGTCTGCCATTTGGGCAAAACAGTCGGAAAATCAGGAATTTGCCCCATCGTCACAAGAAATACTCGACAAACGACCCCAATTGGGTTTGTGATTGACTCGTCAATCAATGTCCGGTCCGCGAAACCTCGGGCAAGCCGCCCCATGACACGAGGGCGCGAGAGGAATGAAATGCGGTACCGAGGCCGTTTATTGGGAATGACGCGAACTGTTCGCTTTCCTTTTCCGGCCAAATTTGTGCATGTTGCGACATGGTATTGTCGTTAGACAAGTCAGCCGGCGGGCACGTTTCCGCCGGGGTGGGCAAAACAAAGAAACAGGGAGAAAATCCATGAAAAAACTGAATGTAAGCCTTCTGGCGATCATGGTCGCTGGCGCCGCGCACGCGGCTGACATGGGCGCGGTGGACGAGCCGATCAAACTGGCGATCAACGAGTGGACGGGCCAGCACGTCACCACGCATGTCGCTGCAGAGATGCTCAAGGCCGCCGGTTACCAGGTTGAATTCGTCACCGCGGGCATGTTGAACCAGTTCCAGGCGCTGGCCGACGGGGACATCGATGCCACGCTCGAGATCTGGTCGTCGAACGTGTCGGACGAATACGCCAAGAAAATCGAAGAGGGCACCGTGGTCGAAATCGGCGACCTTGGCCTCGATGCGAAGGAAGGCATCGCATATCCGGCCCATGTCGCCGACTTGTGCCCGGGTCTGCCCGCGTGGGAAGCGCTGAAGGACTGCGCTCAAAACTTTGCGACGGCTGAGACCCTGCCGATGGGACGTCTGGTCGACTACCCGGCTGACTGGGGCACGCCCGGGGCAGACCGCATGGTCGGGCTTGAACTGCCGTTCAAGGCTATTCCTGCCGGGTCCGAGGGCGCGCTGATCGCCGAACTACGCGCTTCGACCGAACGCAAATCACCTCTGCTGATCACCTTCTGGCAACCGCATTGGGCCATGTCGGCCTATGATGTGAAATTCGTTGAGTTGCCGCCGGGTGAAGACGCCTGCTTCAACGATCCGGCCTGGGGGCCAAACCCCAATGCCGTCAACGACTGCGATTTCTCGCCCTCGCGCATCTTCAAAGCCGGATGGAGCGGTCTGGCGGACAAGTGGCCTGCCGCGTATGAAATCCTGAGCAACTATCAATTGGCGGTCGAAGACCAGCAGCCGATGATGGGTGCGATCGATGTCGACGGCGGCAAGGTCGAAGAGGTTGTCGCGGCCTGGATGGCGGACAACGAAGACAAGTGGCGTCCGGTCGTGGACGCGGCAACGAAGTGAGCCACCTAAGTGACTGACGCGAATACGCCAGCCATTGCCTGCCAGTCTCTCTGGCAGGTTTTTGGCCAAGGCGCAGAAAAAGCCCTGACCGACGCGTTGTCTCGGTCAGGGAACGACGCCGACAAGGCCGCCGCCGATTTGCGCGAACAGGGGTTCATCCCGGCTGTTCAGGATGCAAATTTCGAAGTCCGCGATGGTGAATTGTTCGTCATCATGGGTCTGTCGGGGTCCGGCAAGTCGACCCTGATCCGTTGCATCTCGCAACTGTTGCCCGGTACGGGTGGCGAGATCCGCATCGACGGCGACAACGTGATGGGTGCCCCGAAGAAGCAGCTGACCGAACTGCGCCGCAAGAAACTGGGCATGGTGTTCCAGCATTTCGGACTGTTCCCGCACATGACGGTGGCCGAGAACGTCGCCTATCCGCTACGCGTGCAGGGTGTGGGCCGCAAAGAACGTCTGGCCCGCGCGCAGGAAGTCATTTCGCTGGTGGGGCTCGAGGGCCGCGAGGACAGCTTTCCCCGGCAACTGTCGGGCGGTCAGCGTCAGCGCGTGGGCATCGCCCGGTCTTTGGCAGTGAACCCCGACATCTGGTTCTTGGACGAGCCGTTCTCGGCCTTGGACCCGTTGATCCGGCGGCAGCTGCAGGACGAATTCCTGCGCATTCAGGCGACGCTGAAGAAATCCATCGTCTTCATCACGCATGATATTCAAGAAGCGCTAAAGCTGGCGGACCGCATCGCAATCATGCGGGACGGCAAGATTGTGCAGATCGGCACGCCGACGGATATCGTTCTGCGCCCCGTCGACGACTATGTGCGCGAGTTCTCAAAGGACGTGGCCAAGGGCCAGCACGCCAAAGTCGCCTCGGTCATGCAAGCGGGCGAGGCCGAGCGCGGTCCCGATGACCCTGGCCTGACAACAAAGATGACATTGGACGCGGCGCTGGCGCGCTGTATGGCATTGTACGAGCCCGTGCCGGTGCATGACGAAACCGGCGCGATCGTCGGCACCGTGCACCCCTCGGATCTGGCCGCAGCCCTGCAGGTGGATGACGCATGACCGTCGTCGCCGATGTTCCCAAACCCACTCGGATTCACCTGACAGCCGGAGCGCAGGCGGCCCTGATCACGCTGATCGTGGGCGCGCTGTGTCTGGCGCTTGAGCCGCACGCGCCCTGGCTCGTCAAATGGCCTGCGTCGTGGGAGGTGCCGGCCACGCAATGGGTGGGCGCCTTCCTCGACTGGTTTCTGAACGCGATCAAACCGGCGGCCCGGCTGTTTTCCGATTTGATGGCCTATCCGATGAACTGGGCCAACTTCGTGTTGGGAAATACGCCCTGGCCGATCCTGATCGGGCTGGTGACTGCACTCGGTTGGTATCTGGGCGGGTTGCCCATGGCGGCGCTGGGCTTTCTAGGCCTCAGCTTCGTGCTGGCTTCGGGCTATTGGGCCGAGAGCATGAACACCTTGGCGCTGGTGGCCGTTTCGGTCCCGGTCGCGCTGATCGTCGGCAGTGCAATTGGCATTCTGGCCAACGAAGTGCCGCGGGTGAAATCGGTGGTTCAGGCAGTATTGGACATCATGCAGACGGTGCCGACCTTTGCCTATCTGACCCCGCTGTTGCTGCTGTTCGGGTTTGGCCCTGTGGTGGGCCTGATCGCCTCGGCCATCTATGCGGCGCCGCCGATGGCGCGCAACGTGATGCTGGGGTTGGAGCGCGTAGAGCCCGAGATCAAGGAAGCCGCCATCATGTCGGGCGGCACCCGGTTCCAGCAGCTGTTCCAGGTGGAAATCCCGGCGGCGGCGACGCAGATCATGGTGGGTGTGAACCAGTGTCTGATGGCGGCCCTGTCGATGGTGATCATCGCTGCGGTCATCGGCGGATTCAACGACATCGGCTGGGAGGTCCTGCTGACCATGCGCAAGGCGCAGTTCGGCGAATCTCTGCTGGCCGGCATGGTGATCGTTGTCTTTGCCGTGGTGATCGACCGCATGAGCGGCACGCTCGCCGCTGAACGCCAGCGCCATGACAACCGCGTCGTCTGGGCGGTTCTTGGCTTTGCGGTCCTGTTCACGCTGCTGTTCTGGGCACGGCTACCCAACCCGTCCGAACTGACGCTGCTGGATCCGGTCGCGCAGGCGGTGGACAGCGGCCTGACAGCCTTTACCCAGAATAACGGACCGTGGCTGGATTCGCTCAAGAACAACTCGATGTTCTATGTGCTGCTGCCGCTGCGGATCGGTCTGGATCAGGCGGTTTTGCCTTTTACCTGGGGGTTCCAGTGGACCCCGGCCATGAGCTATGGCCTGTTTGCGGCCGGTGCGGTGATCGCCTTGCTGATGGCGTGGCGTGGGCACCTGACTGGCGGTCTGGTCACGCTGATCCTGATCGGCATGCTCGAGACCGGCATCGCGAACCTGCCATGGCCCTTCGTTCTGACCGGCGCGGCGGCGTTGGGCTGGGTGGCGGGCGGTTGGCGTCTGGCGGCGCTGTCGGTAGCGCTGCTGAGCACGATCCTGATCTCGGGCCTGTGGGAGAGGGCGTTGCTGTCGCTTTATCTCAGCGGTGCGGCGGTGTTTTTCTGCGCCGTTGTCGGCGGGCTGATCGGCCTCGCCAGCGCGGTCTGGTCGCCGGTCTGGAAGATCGTGCGCCCGATCTGCGACATGCTGCAGACGATCCCCCTGTTCGTGTTCCTGATCCCGGTGCTGATGGTGTTCCAGATCGGCGAGTTCTCGGCCTTTCTGGCGATCTGCGCCTATGCGATCGTGCCGATGATCCGCTACACCCGTCACGGGTTGGTCAACACCCCGGACGAGATGATGGAGGCCGCGATCTCGAGCGGCGCGACCGAGTGGCAGATCATGCGCGACGTGCGTGCGCCCTATGCTGCACCCACGATCCTGCTGGGGTTGAACCAAACCATTCTCTATGCCTTTGCGATGCTGGTGATCGCGGCGCTGATCGGCACGACCGGTCTGGGCCAGTCGATCTATCTGGCGCTGGGGCAGGCGGATGTGGGTCTGGGCATTTCGGCCGGGGCGGCGATGGCCATTCTGGCGCTGATCGCCGACCGCATGGTTCAGGGCTTTGCCGAGGAACGCCGCAAGGCGCTGGGCCTGTAGCCTTGGATCGGGGGCGGCGCAGCTGCCCCCGACAACACTTGATTTTGGACAAGGACCGGGGCCGTTTCCCCCGGTATTCCGGGCGCAAAACAGGCGGAGATGACCATGGCCGGTTGGGGCGCTTTTGTTGCTGCACTTCTGATCTTTCTGCTGAGCCACGCCATTCCGGTGCGTCCGGCCGTGCGCGGGCGGTTGATCGGGTTAATGGGGCGCGGGCCCTATTTCGCAGTCTATTCGGCGCTGTCGCTGGCGGTTCTGGCTTGGCTGATCGTGGCCGCGGCCAACGCGCCTTATGTCGAGGTCATCCCGCCGCTGGCGATCCTGCGCTGGGTGCCGCTGCTGGTGATGCCCGTCGTCTGCTGGCTGGCGGTGGCCGGGCTTGCGGCGACCAACCCGTTTTCCTTCGGCGGGCTGGGACGCCGCCCGTTCAACCCGCAACAACCCGGCATCCTGCGCACCACCCGCCACCCGATCCTGCTGGCGATGATGCTGTGGGCGCTGGCGCATCTGCTGGCCAATGGTAGCCTGGCGCATGTGGTTCTGTTCGGCCTGTTCGCGGGTTTCGCTTGGATGGGCATGGCCCTGATCGACAGGCGCAAGGCGCGCGAGATGGGGGCCGATTGGCCGCGCTTGTCGCGCTACACGGCACGCCTGTCGCTGCGATCGCCAAGCCCCTGGCCGAGGCCTTGGGTCTGGTTGGTGGCTGGGCTGGCCTATGCCGCGCTGTTGCACCTGCACGCGCCGGTGATCGGAGTGTCTCCGCTGCCTTGATGCGGGTGCTGGAAGGGGCGCCCCATGCGTGCTAATTGAAACGACAGGATGAAACCCAGAAAGGTCTGCCGATGCACCTGGCCTACGTCACCACCACCGATCGCGGCGCGACCGACCGCCTGCTGAGCGCGGTAGCCGAACGCCTGCTGGCCAAGGGCGCCCGTCTGGCCGGCGTGGTTCAGACCAACACCGAATGCGCCGACAGCAGCAAATGCGACATGGACCTGCGCGTGCTGCCGGATGGCGAAACCATCCGCATCTCGCAATCGCTGGGCAGCCAGTCGCGCGGATGCCGGTTGGACCCGGCCGCGTTGGAGCAGGCGGTGGGATATGTGACGGCGTCTTTGGCCGACCGTCCGCAACTGCTGATCGTCAACAAGTTCGGCAAGCACGAGGCTGATGGCCGCGGGTTCCGCCCCGTCATCGGCGAGGCGCTGGCGCTGGATATCCCGGTGCTGGTCGGGGTCAACGGCCTGAACCGTGACAAGTTCGTGGATTTCACCGATGGTGCGGCGCAGTCGCTTGAACCCGATCTGGACGCCATCGAGGCCTGGTTCGACAGCGTCGCCAACCTGCGGCCTGCCGCCGAATAACAGCTTTCCCGACGTAACGTCCTGAAAACCGGGCTTGTTCGGTTTCGCGCTGGCTGCAATCCTCTGCCCCGGATGGAAGGAGGATCAGCCATGTGGCAGAATTGGGCAGGCAACCAGACCAGCCAAATACGGCCCAAGCGGCCGACCACGACCGAAGACCTGCAGCAGCTGATCGCCTCGGCCGAAACCCTGCGTCCGGTCGGGGCAGGGCATTCCTTCACCCCGCTGGTTCCGGGCGCGCAACATATCATTGACCTTACCGCCTTGGACCTGCCTGCCGTGACGCAGATCGAAGGTGAACGGGCTTGGGTCAACGCCAATGCCCGGCTGCGCGATCTGTCGCCGGCCCTAAGCCAGCACGGTAAGGCCTTCCGCAATCTGGGTGATATCAACGTGCAAACTCTGGCCGGCGCGGCGGCCACGGCGACCCATGGCACCGGGCGCACCCTGCCGTGCCTGTCTGCCGAGATCACCTCGGCCCGACTGATCGGCGCTGACGGACAGACCCTGACCACCAACGACATTCCGCTGAACATGGTGCAGGTCTCGCTGGGGCTGCTGGGCCTCCTGACCGAGGCGCAGATCAATCTCGTGCCGAAATACAACCTGCGCCGCCGGGTGCGTCTGTCAGACCTGCAGGACACACTGGAGCGCATGCACCAGCATTGGGACGAGAACCGGAATTTCGAATTCTTCTACATCCCCTTCACCGGCAAGACCGTTGAAATCCGACATGACATTACCGACGCGCCCGAGACCCGCGCGCCGCGCGATCTGGACATGATCGCCGTCAAGGTTCTGAAGCTGGCGCGCAGCGCGGGTGGGCTCAGTCCCGGCCTGCGGCGCGCCCTGCTGCGTCTGCTGACGATGGCCCAATCCGACGAGGATTACGTCGGCGAAAGCTGGCGCGTTCTGTGCAGCGACCGGCATATCCGGTTCAAAGAAATGGAATACCACCTTCCGCCCGAAAACGCCCGTGACGTGCTGTCAGAGCTGATCCGACGGTTGGAGCGTGACCACGCCGACATCTATTTCCCCATCGAGGTGCGCCAGACCGCGGGCGACGACGCCTGCCTGTCACCATTCCAAGGTGGCCCACGGGTATCGGTTGCCATCCACACCGATGCGAAGGAAGGCCATCTGCGCTATTTCGAGGCGATGGAGCCGCAATTTGTGCAGGCCGGTGGCCGCCCCCATTGGGGCAAGTTGCACAGCCTGACCTATTCCGATCTGTCGCGCCTCTATCCCGATTTCGATGCCTTCTGCGCATTGCGTGAACGGCTGGACCCAAAGGGCAAGTTCCTGACACCCGCGCTGGCCCGGATGTTCCGCCCATGACTGCAGAGTATCTTGAACATCTCGCCCAAGCGCTGCGCGATCATGGTGTCGACCGGCCGGTTGCCGTCGTCGATCTGGACCGGGTCGAGGCGAATTGCGACGCCGCCCGCGCGGGGCTGGGCCACGGCTTGAAGGCCCGGCTGGTGGCCAAGTCTCTGCCGTGCCTGCCTCTGCTGGACCATACCCGCGCCCGAATTCCGGCAACGGGCCTGATGAGCTTTTCCGAACTCATGCTGTCGGCCCTGCTGGCCGCCGAGCCGGACACCGATCACCTGCTGGGCAAGCCGCTGCCGGTAACGGCCGCCCGGCGGATTCTTGAGACGCATCCCGACGCCGCCCGGCGGGTACACTGGCTGATCGACACGCCACAGCGGCTGGACGCGTATCTGTCGCTGGCCGCTGACACGGGCCACACCCTGCGCCTGTCGCTCGAGATCGACGTGGGCCTGCACCGCGGCGGGTTGACCCCCGATCAGGTCGCGGGCGTCGCGGCAGGGATCGCGGATCACGCCCATGCCACCCTGTCGGGTATGATGGGGTACGAGGTGCATCTGGCCAAACTGCCTGCGCCGCTCAGACGCCGCGCGCGGCGAGCCAGTGCGAAAGCATATGAACGGGCGGTCGCTGCACTGGGGCAGGGGGCGCAGAGGCTGTGCCTGAACACCGGTGGCAGCCTGACCTTTCAGGACCCGGCCACGCAGAGCCTGGCGACCGAGGTCGCCTTTGGGTCGGTCCTGGTGAAACCCTCGGATTTCGACCACGCATCGACCGGGGCGTTTCTGCCTGCCCTGTTCCTGGCCACACCGATCCTCAAGGTCATGCCGCGCAACCCGGTGCCTGGGATCGACCTGCCCGGGCTGCGCCGGACCAACCTCGCCATTTCCGGTGGGCATTACCTGGCTAGCCCCGTCTGGCCCGACGGGTTCGGCTATTCCGGCGTGTTCGGGCGATCAAGCAATCAAGAGGTCTGGGTGGGTCCCAAAACAACCAAGGCGCAGCCCGGCGACATCGCCTTGCTGCGCCCCAGTCAGAGTGAAGCGGTTCTGAACCAGTTCGGCACGGTTCTGGCACTGCGGCAGGGGCGGGTCGTGGCCGAATGGGCCTGCCTGCCCAACTGACGCGGGTCAGATCGCCAGATATTCCTCGCGCAACTGGGTGTTCTCCAGCACCTCGTCCGCAGTGCCGTCGAACACGATGCAGCCGGTGTCCAGAATGATTGCCCGGTCGGCCAGTTGCAGCGCGCGCACCGCGTTCTGTTCGACGATGATGGTGGTCATGCCCTGCTGCTTGATGTGGATCAGCGTCTTTTCGATCTCGTCCACGATCACCGGGGCCAGCCCCTCGTAGGGTTCGTCCAGCAGCAACACCTTGATGTCCCGGGCCAGCGCCCGGGCGATCGACAGCATCTGCTGTTCGCCGCCCGAAAGGGTCACGCCCTCCTGCTTGCGTCGTTCGCCCAGACGCGGGAACAGCTCGTAGATCCGTTCCAGCGACCAGCCGATCGGGGGGGCGATCTGGGCCAGCTGCAGGTTCTCCTCGACCGTCAGGCCGGGGATGATCCGCCGATCCTCGGGCACAAGACCCAATCCGGCGGCGGCGGCCTCGTAGCTGGTCATGTTGTGCAGCGGCTTGTGGTCCAGCCAGATCTCTCCGTGGCGCACCTCGGGCTCGCCCACCCGCGCGATCGAGCGCAGGGTCGAAGTCTTGCCCGCCCCGTTCCGCCCCAGCAGGGCCAGAATCTCGCCCTCGTGGACGTTGAAGCTGACGCCTTGGACGATGTAGCTTTCGCCATAATACGAATGCATGTCCCACACCGACAGAAACGCGGGCGCGGTGCTGGCCATGTTGGCGTTTTTCGAAAAGTCAGGTTTCTCGTTCATAGCTTTTCCTCACGCCGCCTCGCCCAGATAGGCCTCTCGGACCTTGGGGTTTCCGCGGATGTTTTCGGGGGTGTCTTCGACCAGCGGCGTGCCCTGCGCCAGAACGGTGATCCGCTCGGCCAGGCTGAACACCACATGCATGTCGTGCTCGATGATCGCGATGGTGATGTCGCGTTCATCCTTGATCTGTTTCAGCAGGTCGATGGTGTTGTTGGTGTCGGCCCGTGCCATGCCGGCCGTAGGCTCGTCCAGCAGCAGCAGGCGCGGCTTCTGGCTGAGACACATGCCGATTTCGAGCCGCCGCTTGTCGCCGCGCGACAGCGAGGCTGAATGCATGTGCCGCTTGTCGGCCATATTCATCTCTTCCAGCATGGCCTCGGCCTGTTCGACCACCTCTTTTTCGTTGGCGATGGTCTCGTAGGCGTGCATGCGGAATGCCCCGTCGCGCATCGCGAAGATCGGGATCAGCATGTTTTCCATCACGGTCAGTTCGCCAAAGATCTCGGGTGTCTGGAACACCCGGCTGATGCCCATCTGGTTGATCTGGTACGGCTCGCGCCCCAGCACCGACTGGTTGTCGAACAAGACCGAACCGGTATCCGGGATCAGCTTGCCCACCAGGCAGTTCAGCAGGGTGGATTTGCCCGCCCCGTTGGGGCCGATGATAGCATGGACCGAGTTTTCCTCGACGCTCAGGTTCACGTCCGTCAGGGCCTTGAGGCCGCCGAAGCGCTTGCTGACATCTTTTACTTTCAGAATTGCCATTGACGCGTTCCCTTATTCTGCCGGCTCGGTTTTGCCTTCGCGGCTGTCATCCCCGCCAACGCTTTTGCGGCGGATCCAGTTCAGCAACCGCTGACCGCCCTCGACCAGTCCGCCGGGCAGGTAGATCACCACCAGCATGAACAGGATGCCCAGGGTCAGGTGCCAGCCCTTGCCGATGAACGGGTGGATGATGAACACCACCGCGTCCTCAAGCCCGTCGGGCAGGAAGGCGAACCAGCTGTGCAGCACGTTGTCGTTGATCTTCGAGAAGATGTTCTCGAAATACTTGATGAAGCCCGCACCCAGAACCGGTCCGATCAGAGTGCCGGTGCCGCCCAGGATGGTCATCAGAACGACCTCGCCCGAGGCGGTCCATTGCATCCGTTCTGCGCCGGCCAGCGGGTCCATTGCGGCCATCAGGCCACCGGCCAAACCGGCATACATGCCCGAGATCACGAAAGCGGCCAGAGTGTAGGGCTTGGAGTTCAGGCCGGTATAGTTCATCCGCTGCTGGTTCGACTTCACCGCGCGCAGCATCATGCCGAAGGGCGAACGGAAGATGCGGATCGCCAGGTAGAACACCACCATCATGATCACCGCGCACAGATAGTAGCCCGCGTTGAAGTCAAAGCTCCACGCGCCCACATCCATCGTATAGGTCGCGCGCATCGGCAGTCCGAACAGATGCGGCAGATCGGGCGCATTGGCCCCCTGCAGGATCTGCGGGTCGTCGGCATAGACCTGCAGGCCGGTTTCCCCGTTGGTCAAGTTGAACTTGGGGTTCGACAGCACCGAATAGGCCAGCGCAAAGCTCATCTGCGCGAAGGCCAGCGTCAGGATCGAGAAGTAGATCCCCGACCGGCGCAGGCTGACATAGCCGATCAGCACCGAGAACAGCCCGGCGACCACGACGCTCAGCGCGATGGCCGGAATGACGTTGTAGCTGAGCAGTTTGAACATCCAGACGGCCGAGTAGGAACCCACCCCAAGAAAGGCCGCGTGGCCGAAGGACAGGTATCCGGTCAGGCCGAACAGAATGTTGAACCCGATGGCAAAGATGCCGAAGATTACGAACCGCTGCATCAGGTCCGGATAGCCCGCGTTGAACTGCGCCATGGCGCTGTCAGTGGGGAAGGGGTTCAGGATGAAGGGGGCCAGCAGCGTCAGGATTGCGACGACGATCAGCAGGCTTGTGTCTTTTTTGTTCAGTCCCAGCATGGGTTATTCCTCCATCACGCCTTTGCGGCCCATCAGACCCCGCGGACGGGTCAGAAGAACGATGATGGCGACAAGGTAGATGATGATCTGGTTGATGCCCGGGATCGTGGTGGTCGCCCAGGTGGTCGAGGCAAAGCTTTCAAGGATGCCCAGAAGGAACCCGGCCAGAACCGCGCCGGGCAGCGAGCCCATGCCGCCGACCACGACGACCACGAAGCTGAGCACAAGGAAATCCATTCCCATGTGATAGTTGGGCGGGTTCAGCGGCCCGTACATTACGCCCGCGAGGCCAGCCACCGCGGCTGCGATGCCGAACATGATGGTGAACCGTCGGTCGATGTTGATGCCCAGAAGGCCCACGGTCTCCCGGTCGGCCATTCCGGCGCGCACGACCATGCCGAAGGTGGTGAACTGCAGGAACGAGAACACGCCCCCGATGATCACGACCGCGAACAGGAAATAGACCAGACGCCAGATCGGATAGATGATCGCGTTGGGATCGAATCCCAGCGCAACGCCCAGATCGACGGACCCGCTCAGCGCCGCAGGTGGCGGGGTCTGGATCGGGTTGGCGCCGAAGAAATACTTGATGATCTCTTGCAGAACGATGGCCAGGCCGAAGGTCACAAGGATCTGATCTGCATGGGGACGCTTGTAGAAATGCTTGATCAGGCCGCGTTCCATCACGTAGCCGACCATCAACATGATCGGGATGGCAAACAGGATGGCCAGTGGCACGGACCAGTCGATGATGGTCGCGCCCAGTTCGGGGCCGAACCAGCTTTCGACATAGGGGGTCTTCACCTTCAGCGGGTTGCCCAGAAAGTCGGTCTGGGTCTCGTCGACCACCTCGTAGCTGAGGTTGAAGATCTTCTGAAGCGTGACGGCACAGAAGGCGCCGATCATGAACAGGGCCCCGTGGGCAAAGTTCACCACGCCGAGCGTGCCGAAGATCAGCGTCAGCCCCAGCGCGATCAGCGCATAGGCCGAGCCCTTGTCCAGCCCGTTCAGAATTTGCAGTAGGATTGCGTCCATTGTCCTTACCTTTGACTGGTCCCGGCAGCTCTCCCCGGTCGTCTGACCGGAGAGAGCCGTTTTGAGGACTCAGGGGTTTTCTTGCGAAAAACCGAGTGTCGGGGTTACGCGCCCGGGTTGCACTTGCCCAGTTCGCCGCCGGCGAACATCGGGTGATCCGGATCGTACTCGACCTGCGCCCGCGGAGTGATCTCGACGATCTCCAGCGTGTCATAGGCGTTGGTCGGGTTTTCGTTGCCGCGCACGACCAGCACATCCTTGAAGCACTGGTGGTCGGCTCCGCGATACCAGGTCGGGCCGTTGCCCAGACCGTCGAACTCGAAGTCTTCGAGAGCCTCGACTACGCCGCACGGGTTGAAGGTGCCTGCGCGCTCGCACGCATCCGCGTACAGCAGCACCTGGGCATAGCAGGTCTGAGCCGAGTTCGACGGCGGCTTGCCGTACTTCTCGCCGAAGGACTTCACGAAGGCCTTGGTGCCCTCATCCTGCAGCTGCCAGTTCCAGTTCATCGAACCCAGAACGCCTTTGATGTTCTCGCCGGCGCCGGCCGCCATCAGTTCCGAGTACAGCGGAACGACGATCTTGAAGTCCTTGCCGTTTACGACTTTGTCCAGCAGGCCGAACTGGATCGCGTTTGTCAGCGAGTTGACCATGTTGCCGCCGTAGTGGTTCAGAACCAGCACGTCCGCGCCCGAGTTCAGAACCGGCGCGATGTAGGACGAGAAGTCGGTCGAGGCCAGCGGGGTCTTGACGGTGTTGACCGTCTCCCAGCCCATCGCCTCGGTCGACGCCACGATCGACTCTTCCTGGGTCCAACCCCAGTTGTAGTCGGCGGTCAGGTGATAGGCGCGGCGTTCGGTGCCCATTTCCTTGGCCAGCACCGGCGCTAGAGCGGCACCCGACATGTAGGCGTTGAAGAAGTGACGGAAGCCGTTCGCCTTCTTGTCCTTGCCGGTGGTGTCGTTGGCGTGGGTCAGGCCGGCCATGAAGATCACGCCCGCCTCCTGGCAGAGGCCCTGAACCGCAACGGCCACGCCCGAGGACGAGCCGCCGTTGATCATGATCGCGCCATCCTTTTCGATCATCGACTTGGCCGATGCACGGGCAGCGTCGGACTTGGTCTGCGTGTCGCCGGTGACGAACTCGACCTTCTTGCCAAGGATGCCGTTCCCTTTCAGCGCCTTCGACGTGAAGGTGTTCAGGCAGCCGCCGTCGCCTTCACCATTCAGATGCTCGACCGCCAGCTGCTGCGCCAGCAGTTCGTCATTGCCTTCTTCGGCATAGGGGCCGGTCTGCGGCACGTTGAAGCCCAGCGTGACTGATCCGCCAGTGGGTTCGTTGGTATAGGCCGCGGCCGACGAGGCCGTGAAGATCGTCGGCAATGCCAGACCGGCGCTTGTGACGGCACCAGACTTCAGCACGCCGCGACGCGTGACAGATTTGTTTGACATGAATTCCTCCCAATTAGCAGGCTACGCCCTCGGGCTCCTCTTCCGTCGGGTAAAACGCAACCTGCGCAGGGCAAGTATGAGGGGCAGAATGAAAATTCCCCAACAAGTCCCTAGAAATGAAATATTATTTTGTAAATTCTTGAACTCTTTGATTTATGAATTTGTAAATTTTTGGAATTGGAAGATGCTAAGCTGCTCATTGGAAAGGATGAGTCAGAAAATCCCGTTTCGATACAAGCATCGGGTGTCTCGACGCAACCGACAGTCCCACGCCGTCCGATGTCCGGCCGTTGATGCTCGGAGCATCGCATGATCTCCGGGCACTCAACCTTTGCCTGAATTTCCTCGCAGAATCGAGGGCAAACGCAAGGGACCACCTGGACAAATCCGGTGTGCAATATCCATCTGTGTTCTGATTTGCGGAAGAAAATGGTGGGCGACCCTGGAATCGAACCAGGCGTGCGTCTCCGCGAGGGAGTTACAGTCCCCTGCCACACCTTGCGGCCTGTCGCCCACTGTCAGGCGTTGCACCTGACGTGGAGGCGTGATTACTAGCGCTCAAAAGGAGCGTCAACAGGAAAATTCCGCTTTGGCGCAGGAAACATTGTTCCCGGCCCGGAGGCCAGTAAAATGAAGAAACCGAAGTGGGTGATCGAGAAAGAGCAGGCGCGCAAAGCGGCGGCTTCCGAAACCGTTTGGTTATTCGGATTGCACGCCGTGCGTGATGCGTTGATGAACCCCAAACGGCAGAAACTGCGCCTGATCGTGACCCGCAACGCGCTGGACAAGCTGGCGGATGCGATCGCGGAATCGGGCATGCAGGCTGAGCTCGTCGATCCGCGAAAATTCAACGCGCCAATCGACTCGGGCTCGGTGCACCAAGGCGCGGCGCTTGAAGTCAAGCCGCTGGAATGGGGCGGTCTGGCCGAGAATTGCATCGGGCGCGAAAACCCTCGGGTGCTGCTGTTGGACCGCGTGACCGATCCGCACAATGTGGGCGCGATTCTGCGCTCGGCCGAGGTTCTTGGCGCCAGCGCGGTCATCGGCACGCGCCACCACTCGGCGCCGGAAACCGGTGCGCTGGCCAAGACCGCCAGCGGTGCGTTGGAACGCCAGCCCTATCTGCGGGTGCGTAACCTGGCTGATGCGATCGTCGAGTTGCAGAATATGGGGTTCCTGGTTCTGGGCTTGGATGGTGAGGCCGAACAGACCATCGAGGCCGCTTTGGAGGGCAAGCGCGATCGGCCGGTTGCGCTGGTTCTGGGCGCCGAGGGGCCGGGGTTGCGGCAAAAGACCAAGGAAACGGTGGATATGCTTGTCAAAATTGACGCAGCGGGCGGTTTCGGATCGCTGAACGTCTCAAATGCCGCGGCGATTGCCCTATATGCTTCTCAGCCGCATTGAGAGGAGAGACCCATTCCCGCCCCATCCAAGATTGCTACGTGCTGCTACTGCGGAACCCGCGCGGCGCTGGTCCTCAAGGGGCGCCAGCGGCACGAACTCAGCTGTTCCAGTTGCGGTGCCCCACTGCATAACCTGAAGATGATCCCTGTAAAAAAGGCTTCGGATCCACAGCCGCGACACAGCATTCCAATGCAAAAGCCCAAAAAGAAGAGCTACAAGAAAAGGAAAAAAGGCCTTTTCTCGCGCGTTCTGGACGAAACTTGGGATGTGATCGAGGACGTGTTCGACTGAGCCCTTTCCGACACGACCCTTCACAACTGCGTCAAATGGGTTTCGCGGCGCGTCAAAAGTTGCATCTTATAGCGTCTGTAAACCACAACCCGTGAAATCTGATGCTATCCCGACGATCCGTACTTGCCGGTCTTACCTTTTCAATCGCTTGTCCGCTGACATTGCGGGCGCAGACCGCCCCGGTATTCTACTCCGCAAAAGGTGCGGCCATTACCGGTTATGACGCGGTCAGCTATTTTCGAGATGGCGGCCCGGTTCAAGGGCGACCCGACATTGCGGTGATGTGGAAGGGCGCTACCTGGCGGTTTGCCTCGCAGGAGAACCGAGAGGCGTTCGAACTTAATCCGCGTGCCTACGCGCCGAGGTTCGGCGGATATTGCGCCTATGCCATGGCCTATGGCGAGCTGACCAGCACGGACCCGATGGCGTGGAAAATCGTAGGTGGCAGGCTGTATCTGACGCATTCCCTCGAGATCGAAAAGATGTGGCTGACGGACACGACCGGCTTTATCCAGAAGGCCGAGAAAAACTGGCCGGCGATCCTATACGGTTGACAGGCAGATTCCCGCTTATCCGCTCGTGTCATCACAAAAATGCGCGCAGCCCCTTTTTTTTCCTCAACTCATGCCTAAATGTCACAGTGACCGCGGAACGGAACTGCCGCGGGTCATTTCACTGTCCCTCGTTCCAACAACTGGCGCCCAAGGTATCCTTGGGCGCTTTTTTCTTTTCCAAGTCACGGCTAGGCTGCAGCCATGACCGACTATTCCGATGACTTCCTCAGATCCGTCCTGAAACGCACCAAGGTGGTTGCGGTCGTTGGCGTGTCGATGAACCCGGTGCGGCCCAGCTATTACGTCGCGCGCTACTTGTCGCTCAAGGGGTATAGGGTGATCCCGGTTAATCCCGGCCATGCCGGAGCCGATCTTTTTGGGGAAACCGTTCGGGCCTCGTTGTCCGAAATCAGTGAACCCGTTGACATGGTGGATATTTTTCGCAGGTCCGAAGCCGTTCCTCCGATCGTGGATGAAGCGCTGGCTGCATTTCCCGACCTGCGCACGATCTGGATGCAGATCGGCGTCGAAAACGCCGAGGCCGCCGCGGTGGCGCAGGCGCGCGGTGTCGATGTCGTCATGAATCGCTGCCCCAAGATCGAATATCAGCGCCTGTTCGGCGAGCTGCGCATGGGCGGGTTCGCCACCGGCATCATCTCATCAAAACTCTGACCGCTCAGTTGACCGCCACGGCGTTGAGTTCCGCAAGCTGCTCTTGCCGCCGTTTCTCCAGCACGATGTCGCGCGGGACCCAGTCATAGCGCGTGTCCTCGCGCAAAGGACTCCAAAACAGGACCCCTCCATAGCGCCATGGGTCCAGAACGACACCGTCGTACATCGAATCACCGCGTCGGCTGATTATTGCCGTGCTGTGATCGATTCGGAACGGGTTGTCGGCGTTGGCGATCGCGCGGTGCAGGGTCAGCGTGCGAAAGTTCTCCTGCTTCAAGCGCCGTTCGATGTCCTCGGCCCAGTGCCAGCAAAGCCCGCGCGGGCGCAGCCCTTTGTTGACCTTGGCGTTATGGATCAGAGGGGGGTCTGTGATCTGGTATTCCTGCGACAGTTGCGCGGTATAGGCATAGGTGACGCGGGCCGCGCGCTGGGCCTCTTTCGGGTCGACCTCGGGCCCCAGCGCCTGGATCTGGGCTGCAAGCCGCGCGACGTCGTCGCTGCGAGCGGGCGGCGCGGATGAGCATGCGCCGAGCCCCAGAATGGCCAGCGTCGTCAGTGCCCAGATCATGGGTTTGAACATGCCTGTGTCCCTCGTCGCCCCTGCGCCCGGCAGGCGCTTCGGTCAACCACTATAGGGCGTGGATGTTGTTGGTGAAAGCCGGGTCTCAGCCCCGGTCGCGTGCGGCCTTTTCGGCGATGCCGCTGGTGCCCTGCCGTCTGGCAAGCTCGGCCAGAACGTCATCCAGCGGCACGTCGCGCGCGGCCAGCATGACCAGCAGGTGATACAGCACATCGGCGGCCTCGGATGTCAGCCGGTCGCGGTCACCCTTCACGGCTTCGATGATCGCCTCCACGGCCTCTTCGCCGAACTTCTCGGCGCACTTCTCGGGACCTTTGGACAGCAGCTTGGCGGTCCAGCTTGATTCGGGGTCCGCGCCCTCGCGGGATGCGATCGTGGCGGCCAGATCGTTCAGTATGCTCATGTCAGCCTCATGGGGATACCCGCGGCGGCCATGTGTTCTTTGGCCTCGCGAATGGTGTATTCGCCGAAGTGAAAGATCGAGGCCGCAAGCACCGCGCTGGCTCCGCCTTCCGTCACGCCTTCGACCAAGTGGTCCAGATTGCCCACGCCGCCCGAGGCGATCACTGGCACGTCGACCGCGTCCGAGATGGCGCGAGTGAGGGGAATGTTGAACCCCGCCTTGGTGCCGTCGCGGTCCATCGAGGTCAGCAGAATCTCACCCGCTCCCTTGGCGACGACGGTCTTGGCGAACTCTACCGCGTCGATGCCAGTTGGCTTGCGTCCGCCATGGGTGAAGATCTCCCATTTGCCGGGGCTGACGGTTTTGGCGTCGATGGCACAGACGATGCACTGGCTGCCGAACTGGTCGGCGGCCTCGGAGATCACATCGGGGTTGGCCACGGCGGCCGAGTTGAAGCTGACCTTGTCGGCCCCCGCCAGCAATAACGCGCGCACGTCTTCCTTGGTCCGCACGCCGCCACCCACTGTCAGCGGTACGAAGCACTGCTCGGCCGTGCGCTGAACCACGTCGAACATTGTGCCGCGGTTTTCATGCGTGGCGTGGATGTCCAGAAAGCAGATCTCGTCAGCGCCGGCGGCGTCATAGGCCTTAGCCGATTCCACCGGATCGCCCGCGTCGCGCAGGCCCACGAAATTCACGCCCTTGACCACGCGGCCATCGGCGACATCCAGACAGGGAATGATGCGGGTTTTCAGCATGGTTTGTCCTTTGTTGCCGCACCTCTACCGGCAAAGCCCCGCCGATGCCAGAGTTGTGATTGTCCTGCGCCCGGAACCTCGTGAAACTGAAGCGGATTTCAGCAGGAGGTGAAAACCATGCGCAACTTGTTTTTTACAACCGCTTTCATTCTGTCCGGTGCGACTTGGGCGATGGCTGACGACATCATCAAGGTCCCGACCGACAAGTCCGTGACCGAGGCCATCGACGCGCTGCAGGCTGCTGTCGAAAATGCAGGCGCGACTGTATTTGCCCGCGTTGACCACGCGGCCGGTGCGCACAAGGTCGACATGACGATACCGCCCAATCAGGTTTTGATCTTCGGAAACCCGGCCCTGGGAACGCCCGCCATGCAGATCGACCCGCGTGCGGGATTGTTCCTTCCGCTCAAGGTGCAGGCCTATGAGGATGCCGACGGTCAGGTCTGGTTGGCCTACGAGGATCCCAAGGAAACCATGGACGAGCTTGATGCGGTGGAAAAATCCCCGGTGATCGACAAGATGCGCGGTGCGTTGAGCAAGCTGACGAGTGCCGCAGCCAACTGATCGGCGTCATACCTGAGAGGCGCGCGCGATCCGTTTCATGCAATTGCGTACGATCAGAATGTGAAAGGGCATGATCACCAACAGATAGATCCGTCCCAAACGATTGTGAGTCCGCACCCAGGTTGCCATGACTATGCGGTCTTTGTCGCGATGCACGGCGATGCGGAAGTCCAGATGGCGGTCATCGATTCCCACGATGACCTCTGTCTCATCCCTGTAGGTCACGGGAAAAATCGCGCCGGTGCCTGCGTCGGGCGAGCCATTGTCGGTGTTCAAGTACTTGCCGCCCTTCAAGCCGAATGGGGCAACGATTGCGTTCCGGATTCCCATCAGGATCTTCACCCACCCCGGCATGTTCAGACCGGTTTTCATCGCGTCAAACGGTGCAAGGTCGCTTTGGACCGAGTACCCATCAACAAAATCACCCGGAGTGAACAGCGACCACAATTCAGACTGCTCGGGCAGAACCTGTTTGCGGACCGCTTGCAATATCCTAACCCTTCAACGCCGCCAGGGCTTCGCGCAGATCCAGCGCGCCGTCATAGAGCGCGCGGCCTGAAATCGCGCCGTTCAGGTTTGCGCCGCAGTCGCGCAGGGCGATCAGGTCGTCCAGTGAACTGACCCCGCCGCTGGCGATCACCGGGATCGAGACTGCACGGGCCAGATCGGCCGTGGCTTCGACATTGGGGCCTTGCATCGCGCCGTCGCGGTTGATGTCGGTGTAGATGATCGCCGCCACGCCCGCGTCTTCGAAGCTGCGCGCCAGGTCGGTCACCATCACGTCGGTTTCCTCGGCCCAGCCCTTGGTGGCGACACGTCCGTTGCGCGCGTCGATGCCGACGGCGACCTGGCCGGGAAAGGCCTTGGCTGCCTGACGGACCAGATCGGGGTTTTCCACGGCAACCGTGCCCAGAATCACCCGGGCCAGGCCTTTGTCCAGCCAGGTCTCGATAGTGGCCATGTCGCGGATGCCGCCGCCCAACTGGGCCGGTACGTCGCAGGACTTCAGGATCGCCTCGACCGGGGCGGCGTTCACGGGTTCCCCGGCGAAAGCGCCGTTCAGGTCCACCAGATGCAGCCATTCGCAGCCGGCCTCGACAAAGGCGCGGGCCTGGGCGGCGGGATCTTCGTTGAAGACCGTGGCCTTGTCCATCTCGCCGCGCAGAAGGCGCACGGCCTGGCCGTCTTTCAGGTCGATTGCGGGATAGAGGATCATGTCGGGCGGCCTTTTCGTGACTGGTACTGGCGCGGGATATGGCACAGGCGGGGCAGGGGATGCAACGCGACGCAAAGTCAATCTTGCCCGAACGGGTGCCGGCGGTCAGACTGCCTGCAAAACAGGGAGGATACCATGAACAAACTTGCTCTGGCCGCTGCGGCTGCACTTGTCACCTTGGCCACCGGCGCGCGCGCGGATGACCCGGTCGACGGGCTTTGGAAAACCCAGCCGGGCGATACCGGCGGATATCTGCACGTCTCGATCGGGCCCTGCGGCAGCGCCGTTTGCGGCACCATCGACAGCGCCTTTGACAAGGACGGAAACCAGCAGCTGGATTACGAGAATCTTGGCAAGAAGATCATCTGGGACATGGTCGCGGATGGCGGCGGCAGCTATAGCGGCGGCAAGATCTGGGCGCCGGACCGGGACAAGACCTACAATTCCAAGATGTCGCTGGACGGTCAGAACAAGCTGACGGTCAAGGGTTGCGTCGCGGGCGGCTTGATCTGTCGCGGTCAGACCTGGACCCGCGTGCAGTAACCGGTCAGGGGGCCCAGGTCAGGAAGTTTCCGATCATCCGCAGGCCCACATCCTGGCTTTTTTCAGGGTGAAACTGCATCCCGATCATCGTGTCGCGGCCGATCACGGCCGTGACCGGCCCGCCATAGTCCACATGGGCCAGACGTTGCGCCGGGTTGGCGACGCGGAAATGGTAGGAGTGGACGAAATAGACGTGATCGCCTGAGGCGACGCCGTTGAACACCGGGTGCTCGCTCTCGATCACCAGATCGTTCCACCCCATATGCGGAACCTTCAGCGCGCGGTCTTCGGGCTCGATCCGCACCACATCTCCGGTCACCCAATTCAGGCCCGGCGTGTCGGTATATTCACGGCCCGTGGTCGCCATCAGCTGCATGCCGACGCAGATGCCTAGAAACGGGCGGCCCTTCTGCTCGACCGCTTCGACCATCGCATCATGGATGCCCTTGTGCCCGCGCAGCTCGGCCGCGCAGGCGGGAAAGGCGCCGTCGCCGGGCAGCACCAGCCGGTCGGCGCGCGCGACGACATCGGCATCCGAGGTCACGACGACCTCACCCGCGTCCAGCTCGCGCGCCATGCGTTGAAACGCCTTTTCCGCCGAGTGCAGGTTGCCGCTTTCGTAGTCGATGATCGCGGTCAGCATCTATAGCGCGCCCTTGGTGGACGGAATCGCATCCCCCTTGCGTGGGTCGGTCTCGACCGCATGACGCAGGGCGCGGGCGACGGCCTTGAACGCCGCTTCGGCGATGTGGTGGCTGTTGAAGCCGTGCAACTGGTCGATATGCAGGGTGATGCCGCCATGGGTGGCCAGCGCCTGAAAGAACTCGCGCACCAACTCGGTGTCGAAACTGCCGATCTTGGGTGTCGGCAGGTCCACGTTCCACACCAGAAACGGTCGGCCCGACAGGTCCAGCGCGCAGCGCACCTGCGCATCGTCCATCGGCAGATGGCACTCGCCATACCGCCGGATGCCTTTCTTGTCCCCCAGCGCCTGCGTCAGCGCCTGACCCAACGCGATGCCGGTGTCCTCGACCGTGTGGTGGTCGTCGATGTGATAATCGCCTTTGGCCCGGATCGTCATGTCGATCAGCGAATGCCGCGCCAGCTGGTCCAGCATGTGATCGAAGAACCCCACACCGGTCTGGTTGTCATAGGTGCCGGTGCCGTCGAGGTTGACCTCGACCGTAATCGCGGTCTCGGCGGTCTTGCGGCTGATCGAAGCTGTGCGCATTGGCGAAATCCTCTTGCTACAGGGGCGCTTATAGACGGGGATGGGCGGCCTTATCCAGCCCGATCATTGCAATCGCAGCAAACTGTTGCAGGGGATTGCGCCCGGGCGCGGGGCGTGCCAGCCTGCGCCAAACGGAAGCAACAAGGCCACGAAATGTCCACCTGCGTTTTCATCCAGATCCGCTGCAAGCCCGGCACCACCTACAAGGTGGCCGAAGAGATCGCTCTGCGCGAAATCCACTCGGAACTCTACTCCACCAGTGGTGAATATGACCTGCTGCTCAAGCTTTACATCCCCGAAACCGAGGATGTTGGCCATTTCATAAATGAACACCTTCTGGTCATTCCGAACATCGAACGGTCGTTGACAACAATGACCTTCAGGGCGTTCTAAGGCTCAGCCAAGTTCGAACGTCGTCACGCCGAACACGCGGTTCAGGTCGATATCCGGCTCGTGGTCGGAATACATGCGCGCGGTTTCAAAGACTTTTTCCAGGCCCAAAGCGTCAGCCAGTGCAAAGGCCGCCGCGTTGGGCTGTGGCATGTCGACATAGACCTCAGAACTGTGGTGATCAGCGGGAACTTCGGCCAGGACCGCAGCCAGAAGCGCCTGCGCGATGTCCGGATCGTCGGCGAACAGCGGCCCTACCTTGTAGCCATTCAGGCAGGAGCGCAGAGTTGCATACCCGGCGATGCGACCTTTCTGGATACAAACACGCGAGATGTGGCCCGGTGCGCTCAGCCACTCCGTCAGAAAGGCATCCCGATGCGCGGGGAACAGGGCACGGTCATAGATGCGAAGGTCTTCGGACAGGCCACCGAGGGGCGCAACCTCGATACTGGTCTTGGGTAGGCTGGAGAGGATGCCTGACACTGTGCCGGAGACCCGATAATTGTTGTAGGCGAAGACAAAGCCCGACTTGCGGTAGTTGTCCTGTTGTTCGACCACCCCGTCCAAACCCATGTTTCGCCCCGTACAATGCGCCAGGGCGTGCTGGGCGATTTCCAGACCATGACCGGATCCGCGAAACTCGGGCCGCACGATATAGAAACCCAGAAACGAAAACGCGTCGTCGTAGTTCACGGCTGAAACCGAGGCGATCATCGCGCCGTCGAGAAACCCGCCCAGAAATCCGTCGGGGTCGGTCGAGCGAAAACAGATTGCGTCCTCATGACCCGGATTCCAACCCTCGCGTCCGGCCCAATCCACTGCGTGGCGCAGTTCTTCGGCGGTCAGTGTGCGAATTTGGTAGTCTGACATCGGGGCATCCATTTGACTGCTGCATGTCAGAACAGAATGGCGCAGGACCGACCGATCCGCCAGTGCTTGTTGTGGGAAGGTGGATATCTGGAGCGGGCGATGAGATTCGAACTCACGACCCTAACCTTGGCAAGGTTATGCTCTACCCCTGAGCTACGCCCGCAATCAGATATCTTGTGCGACCTTTCGGTCCTCGTTGGAGCGGGCGATGAGATTCGAACTCACGACCCTAACCTTGGCAAGGTTATGCTCTACCCCTGAGCTACGCCCGCGCCGTCGAGTGAGGCGTGAACTATAAATTCTGGCGGAAAGCTGCAAGAGGAAAAACGCACTTGGCCGGAAAAAAATTTGCGACGGAAAAGGTGTGCTGAGCCGTTGAAACCTACAGCCACGGATATTGACAACGGTGGAGACGGAGGGATGAACAAGGTTGAGAACATAAAACTGACTGCGTTGGTCGGAGCCATGCTTCTGAGCCTCTTTGCAGGTCCGTTGAGAAACGAGCAAGCCTATGAAGTTAATGATATTTTCAAACTGCCGCCCGAGGTCAATTCTCTCGAACTGAGTGGATAACAGCGGTTTCGTTCGAAGGCCAAATTTTGCCGTATTCGATAACTAGTATATGCATAATGCGAAATTTCTGCTCAAACTTGTGCCGGTTGGCGCAAGTATTTGGATACCTAAGAGGGGATTGGCATGCACTGGTTTATTTCTATGTCACGGGTTGTGGCGACATCTTTGTTGCTGACCGGGGCAGTTAGCTTCGTTGCGGTGTTGGCTACGCCAGATATCGCCATAGCCAAGAACGGGAATGGCAATGGCAATGGCAATGGTGGCGGAAATGGTAACGGTGGTGGAAACGGAAATAGTAACGGTGGCGGCAACGGAAATGGCAAAAGCGCCGAAAAATCCAGTGCCAGCCTCGGAGGATCTGCGCGCAGCACGAAGGGTGGGTCCGGCCAGGGCAAGGGTTTTCTCGCCGGTCTCGGTCTCGCTAAACCAAAGGCACAACGAAAGAACACCAAAACTACATCACGGACCAAAGGGCAGAACGGTTTTGCAGCCAAACTCGACGAATTCTTCACTGGAAAAAAGAAAGTCGAGAAGCCGATCCGTAAAGCGCGGGTAGCGGCGGCAGTTGTCGAGGAGCCGTATGTCAAACCAATCAAGCACGGCAAAATCGCGTCCGAGCTCAAGGGCTTGAATGCCGCGCACGCCAGCCAGACTGCCCTGATGAATGCGGCCCCGAACAGCATGCCGGGCAAGCTCTACAGCTATCAGCAGAGTATACTTGGTTTCTCTGGCGCGACAGAGGAGCTTGAAATGCGCGAACAGGAATTGTCCGAACTGGAAGGTCTGACCGAAGCGGAGATCGAGGACCAATTTGCGCCAACTGAAGAAGAAGCAGCCGAGGGCATCACCGCACAGGACAAATACGAGGATGCCGTGGCCGAAGCGGAGCAGGCTGTGACCGAAGCCGAAGAAGCCTTGGCAGGGGCGGATGATCCGCAGGAAGCACTTGATACCTTGACCGGTGGCCGTGACTTGTCCGATCCGGCTCTTCATGAACTGCACGATTTGTTGGGCTTGCCAGCGCCAATCGAGGAAGAGGTTTCGATTGACAGCACGCCGGAACAGTTGCCGCAACAGCCTGTCGCGGAGTCCAGCGACGGTTGAACTAGCCCGCTCGGATGAAAAAAGGCGCGCCTGATGGCGCGCCTTTCTGTGTTTTAACGGTTTTATTCCAACTCGACCAAAAGATCCTTGGCGTCGATCTGGCCGCCGGGCTGGACATGCACCGCCTTCACGGTTGCGTCGCGTTCGGCATGGATGCCGGTTTCCATTTTCATGGCTTCGATCGTCAGCAGAAGGTCGCCTTCTTTGACCTCCTGCCCGGCGGTGACGGCGACAGTCGAAACCACGCCCGGCATTGGCGCGCCGACATGGTTGGCCTTTCCGACCTCGGCCTTAGGGCGCTGGGCGGTCGAAGCTTGCACAAGGCGGTTGGGAACGCGGATGACGCGCGGTTGGCCATTGAGTTCAAAGAACACTTTGACCTCGCCATTCTCGTCCGTCTCCCCAATAGCCTGGCAGCGGATTTCCAGCGTTTTGCCCGGGTCGATCTCGGCCGAGATCTCCTCTCCCGGCTCCATTCCGTAAAAGAAGGTGCGGGTGGGCAGGGTGCGTACCGGGCCATAGATGCGGTGACGGCCCATGTAGTCCAGGAACACCTTGGGATACATCAGGTATCCGTTCAGGTCCTCGTCATCGACCTCCATGCCTTCCAGCTGTTTCGAGAGCTCCGCGCGGGTGGCCTCCAAATCAACCGGAGGCACGTCTTTGCCCGGCCGTTCGGTGTTCGGCTTTTCGCCTTTCAACACCTTGGTCAAGATCGTTTCGGGGAAACCGCCCGGAGGCTGGCCCAGATTGCCGCGCATCATGTCGATGACTGAATCGGGGAAGGCCACGTCGGTCGAGGGATCCTCGACCTGCTCGCGGGTCAGGCCCTGACTGACCATCATCAGCGCCATGTCACCCACAACTTTCGAGGACGGTGTCACCTTGACGATGTCACCGAACATCTGGTTCACGTCCGCATACATCTGCGCGACTTCGTGCCAGCGTTCCTCCAGCCCCATCGAGCGCGCCTGCGCCTTGAGGTTGGTGAACTGGCCGCCCGGCATTTCGTGCAGATAGACCTCGGAGGCGGGGGCCTGCAGCCCGGATTCGAAGGCCGCGTATTGGCCGCGCACCGCCTCGAAGTAGTCGCTGATTTCGCGGATCGCCTTCACGTCCAACCCGGTGTCGCGGTCGGTGTGGCGCAGGGCCTCGACCACGGTGCCCAGCGTCGCCTGGCTGGTGTTGCCCGAGAAGCTGTCCATCGCGCAATCCACCACGTCCACGCCCGCCTCGCTGGCAGCCAGGATGGTGGCGCTGGCGATGCCGGCGGTGTCGTGGGTGTGGAAATGGATCGGCAGGCCGACCTCTTCCTTCAGTGCGCGGATCAGCACCCGCGCGGCGGCGGGTTTCAGCAGGCCGGCCATGTCCTTGAGGCCCAGAACATGGGCGCCGGCGTCGCGCAGTTCCTTGGCCATGCCGACATAGTATTTCAGATCATACTTGGCGCGGTTCGGGTCTAGGATGTCGCCGGTATAGCAGACGGTGCCTTCACAGATCTTGCCGTTCTCGATGACCGCATCCATCGCCACGCGCATGTTCTCGACCCAGTTCAGCGAGTCGAAGACGCGGAACACGTCGATGTTCTGCGCGGCCTGGCGCACGAATTCCTGCACTACGTTGTCGGGATAGTTGGTATAGCCTACCCCATTGGCACCGCGCAGCAGCATCTGGGTCATCAGGTTGGGCATGGCCTCGCGCAGGTCGCGCAGACGCTGCCAGGGGCATTCCTGCAGGAAACGATAGGCCACGTCGAAGGTCGCCCCGCCCCAGCACTCGACGCTGAACAGCTGCGGCAGGTTCGCCGCATAGCTGGGCGCCACGCGGATCATGTCGATCGAGCGCATCCGGGTCGCCAGCAGCGACTGGTGCCCGTCGCGCATGGTGGTGTCGGTGATCAGCAACTGACGCTGGGCCTTCATCCAGTCGGCCACGGCTTGCGGGCCTTTCTGTTCCAGCAGGTTGCGCGTGCCCATCAACGGTTCGGCCTTGGGCGCCGGGGGCTTGGGTTCTTTCAGGTCGGCACGCGGGCGCGGGCGATCCTTGGTCTCGGGGTGCCCGTTGACCGTGATGTCGGCGATATAGGTCAGAACCTTGGTGCCCCGGTCGCGGCGCTTCTTGAACTGGAACAGCTCGGGCGTCTCGTCGATGAACTTGGTGGTGTATTCATTCGACAGGAAGGTCGGATGCTTCAGCAGGTTCTCGACGAAGGCGATGTTGGTGGAAACGCCGCGCACGCGGAACTCGCGCAGGGCGCGGTCCATCCGGGCAATCGCCTTCTCCGGCGTCGGCGCCCAGGCGGTGACCTTGGTCAGCAGCGAGTCGTAATACCGCGTGATCACCCCGCCGGCATAGGCCGTGCCGCCATCCAGCCGGATGCCCATGCCCGTGGCCGAGCGATAGGCCGTGATGCGCCCATAGTCGGGGATGAAGTTGTTAAGCGGGTCTTCGGTGGTCACGCGGGTCTGCAGCGCGTGGCCGTTCAGGCGGATTTCGTCCTGGCTGGCCTTGCCGGTGGCCTCGGCCAGGGTCTTGCCCTCGGCGATCAGGATCTGCGCCTGCACGATGTCGATGCCGGTGACCTCTTCGGTCACGGTGTGTTCGACCTGGACGCGCGGGTTCACCTCGATGAAATAGAACTTGCCGGTCTCCATATCCATCAGGAATTCGACCGTGCCGGCGCATTCGTAACTCACATGCGCGCAGATGCGGCGGCCCAGATCGCAGATCTCGGCACGTTGCTCTTCGGTCAAATAGGGGGCAGGGGCGCGTTCCACGACTTTCTGATTGCGGCGCTGAACCGAGCAGTCGCGTTCAAACAGGTGATAGATCTGCCCGTGCTTGTCGCCCAGGATCTGCACCTCGACATGGCGGGCGCGGGTGATCATCTTTTCCAGATAGCCCTCACCATTGCCGAATGCGGCCTCGGCCTCGCGGCGGCCTTCCAGAACCTTCTCTTCCAATTCGTCTTCGGAATAGATCGGGCGCATCCCGCGGCCGCCGCCGCCCCACGACGCCTTGAGCATCAGCGGATAGCCGATCTCGGCCGCTTCCTTGCGGATCGCGTCCATGTCGTCGCCCAGCACCTCGGTCGCCGGGATCACCGGCACACCGGCGGCAATCGCCACCTTGCGGGCGCTGGCCTTGTCACCCAGGGCGCGCATAGTTTCGGCCTTGGGGCCGATGAAAGTGATGCCGTTCTGCACGCAGGCATCCACGAAATCGGGGTTTTCCGACAGCAGGCCATAGCCCGGGTGGATGGCGTCGGCGCCGCTTTCCTTGGCGACACGGATGATCTCGTCGATCGACAGATAGGCCGCGACCGGGCCCAGACCCTCGCCGATGCGATACGCCTCGTCCGCCTTGAACCGGTGCAGGCCCAGCTTGTCCTCCTCGGCATAGACGGCAACGGTGCGTTTGCCCATCTCGTTCGCGGCGCGCATCACGCGAATGGCAATCTCACCCCTGTTGGCGATCAGGATTTTCTTGAAGTCAGTCATGGCAAGTCCCGGTCTTTTGCATTTGGCCGTGTTAATAGACCGAGATTACGCGCAGATATATCTGTAGTTCTGGGTAGAACCGGCATGTTATCGCTCGCAAACGCCGCCTATTGCGGCGTTTTATGGCACATGCTGCATCGCGGCATCAATGTTTGCGTTAACATCCGGCAGATCTTTTAGCGTTGCGGCACCCAATTGTCCCATATTTGCAAGCATGTCCTGCCGCAGAATGTCGATGACATGGGCCGGGCCGCGCGCGCCCAATGCTGCAATGCCATAGAGGAACGCTCGCCCTAACATGACCAGATCGGCGCCCAGCGCGCGCGCCCGCAGGATGTCCAGCCCGCCCGAAACGCCACTGTCGAAGATCAGCGGCAGGTCGGTCGCGGCGCGGATGGCGGGCAGCATGTCGATGCTGGCCGGCGCGCCATCGAACTGACGGCCCCCGTGATTCGACACCCACAGAGCGTCGATCCCGGCCTGTTTCAACCGCTCGGCATCCTCGGGGCGCAGCACGCCCTTTATGATGAACGGACCTTGCCAGTGGTCGCGCAGCCACGTGACGTAATCCATGCCCGGAGAGGTCCTGAGCAGGTATCCGATATGCGCCGTGGGAGGCAGGTTGGCGGTGCCATCGATATATTTGTCCAGCGTGCGCATCCGTGGCTTGCCGTGACGCGCCATGCCCCAGGCCCAGGCCGGACGGGCGGCGATCTGCGCCAGCAGGCGCGGCGTCAGGCGCGGCGGATGGGTCAGGCCCGAGCGGGTCTGCCGTTCCCGGCGCGAGGCCACGGGCACATCGACGGTCAGCACCAGCGTCCCGAACCCGGCGGACCGGGCGCGGGACAGCAAGTCGGCGCGAATGTCGGGGTCTTTGGGCGGGTACAGCTGGAACCAGGCGTCGGGTCCGATATGCGGGGCCATGTCCTCGGGGCATTGGCTGGCGACGGTGGACAGAACATACGGAATGCCCGCCTGCGCGGCGGCGCGCGCCATCAGCGCTTCGGCCCCTGGCCAGACCAGTCCGCACATCCCGATCGGGGCCATGCCGAAGGGCAGCGGATGGTCGCGCCCCAGAAAGCGGGTGCTGGTGTCGAATTCCAGCGGGCCTTTCAGGATGGCGGGCAGAAACCCGATGCGGTCCAGCGCCGCCCGGTTGCGTTTCAGCGTGGTCTCGGCCCCGGTGCCGCTGTCGACATAATCCCAGACAAAACGCGGCAGCCGACGGCGTGCGCGGCGCTTCAGATCCTCGATGCCCGGATAGGTGCTGTGCAGGTCCATGCAGATTGATCCGACCTGCCGCGCGATTCGGCAAGGGTTTCAGTCGGATGCAGCCCGCACCTGACGGCTCAACCAGCGCTACGAAAGAAATTCGCAAAACCGTGCGAACAAGCCGTGAACAAACCCTTTCCCTTGGCGCGCTTCCGGCTTAGTTTGGGCGCATGAGCAGTTTCGATGAAAATGACGCCTTCGAAGGCGCCTCGCTGTCGGCCCGCGCCATGGCCGCGCTTCGGCCCGAGGCGGACTACTTGAATGAATTGAACCCGGCGCAGCGGGAAGCGGTCGAGCTGTTGGATGGCCCGATCCTGATGCTGGCCGGGGCGGGCACCGGCAAGACCAAGGCCCTGACCACCCGCATTGCGCATCTGCTGAACACCGGGCGGGCCCGCCCGAACGAGATCCTCGCCGTGACCTTCACCAACAAGGCCGCGCGCGAGATGAAGGAACGGGTCGGCCGCCTGCTGGGCCAGCCCGCCGAGGGGATGCCGTGGCTGGGCACCTTCCACTCGATCTGCGTCAAGCTGCTGCGCCGCCATGCGGAACTGGCGGGGCTGAAGTCGAACTTCACCATTCTGGATACCGACGACCAGTTGCGATTGCTCAAGCAGTTGGTGCAGGCCGCCAATATCGACGACAAGCGCTGGCCTGCGCGGATGCTGGCCGGCATCATCGACGACTGGAAGAACCGCGCCCTGACGCCCGACAAGGTGCCCACCGCCGATGCCGGGGCCTACAACAACAAGGGCGCCGAGCTTTACGCTCAATACCAGACCCGCCTGCGCGAGCTGAACGCGGTGGATTTCGGCGACCTGCTGTTGCACATGGTCACCATCTTCCAGACCCACCCGGACGTGCTGGAGCAATACCAGCGCTGGTTCCGCTACATCCTTGTGGACGAATACCAGGACACCAACATCGCCCAATACCTGTGGCTGCGGCTGCTGGCGGGTGGGCACAAGAACATCTGCTGCGTGGGGGACGACGACCAGTCGATCTATGGCTGGCGCGGGGCCGAGGTGGGCAACATCCTGCGTTTTGAAAAAGACTTTCCCGGCGCCCATGTGGTGCGGCTGGAGCAGAACTACCGCTCGACCCCGCACATCCTCGCCGCCGCCTCGAACGTGATCCGTGGCAATGAAAGCCGTCTGGGAAAGGAGTTGTGGACCGACAAGCCCGGGGGCGAAAAGGTCCGCCTGATCGGCCACTGGGATGGTGAGGAGGAGGCCCGCTGGATCGGCGAGGAGATCGACGCCATGCAGGGCGGCACCCGCGGCGTGCGGCCGATGAACCTGGACGAAATCGCCATCTTGGTGCGCGCCAGCCACCAGATGCGCGCCTTCGAGGATCGGTTCCTGACCATCGGTCTGCCCTACAAGGTGATCGGCGGCCCTCGATTCTATGAACGTATGGAGATCCGCGATGCCATGGCCTATTTCCGGTTGGTGGTCAGCCCCGAGGATGATCTGGCCTTCGAGCGGATCGTGAACACCCCCAAGCGCGGCCTTGGAGACAAGGCGCAGCAGACGATCCAGCGCACCGCGCGCGAACATGGTGTGTCGCTGGTTCAGGGCGCGCGGATCGCTGTGGAGCAAGGGCTGATCAAGGGCAAGGGCGGCGCAGCTCTGCGCGAACTGGTCGAAGGGCTGGCGCGCTGGAACGCGATGACCCGCGGCCCGCGGATCGAGATCGAGGATGATGCGGTCATCGACGACGGAACCGCGCCCGTGCGCTATGGCCCGCCCGAGGTGTCGCATATCGAACTGGCGCAGATCGTGCTGGACGAATCCGGCTATACCGCCCACTGGCAGAACGACAAGACGCCCGAGGCGCCGGGCCGTCTGGAAAACCTCAAGGAACTGGTGAACCAACTGGACAATTTCGAGAACCTGCAAGGGTTCCTGGAGCATGTCAGCCTGGTGATGGACAACGAACAGGACAGCGGCGGGCCCAAGGTATCGATCATGACCCTGCACGCGGCCAAGGGGCTGGAGTTTCCGGCCGTGTTCCTGCCGGGGTGGGAGGACGGTCTGTTCCCGTCGCAACGGTCGATGGACGAAACCGGCCTCAAGGGGCTCGAGGAAGAACGGCGGCTGGCCTATGTGGGCATCACCCGCGCCGAGGAGGTCTGCACCATTTCATGGGCAGACAGTCGAGTTATTTTCGGGCGGCGAGAGCATCAGTACAAGTCGAGATTCATTGACGAACTCAAAGGAGGATTCGGCGTTGAATCTGGTGAGCATTTTGAAGACTTGACGGCGCCTAGCCTTCATAGCGGATATGGGTCAAATAATCTTGAAACCCGCGCGGCTAAGGCGAATGTCTACAATTCGCCCGGTTGGCGTCGGTTGCAGGCAAGGCAGGGGCAGTATGGAACCTCGCAGCCGCGTGAATCCCGCAACACCGTGATCGACGCGACCGCCGTGGCCAGCTTTACCCTGGGCGAGCGGGTGTTCCACCAGAAGTTCGGCTATGGCGGCGTGGTCGGGATCGAGGGGGACAAGGTCGAGGTCGAGTTCGACAAGGCCGGAACCAAGAAGGTCGTCGCACAGTATCTATCCGCAAAAGACGACGTGCCGTTCTAATCCTGTTGAATGTGCCTGCCGGCACATGCTCGATTTGCTGATTGGCGCCCGGTCTTGCCCGTGGCGCCTTTTTCATGCCGAATGAAAAAAACGGCGGTTCCCAGGGAGGAGTAGGGAACCGCCGTTCTTGTCAACATCAGAGCAGGGAGGAGGAGAGCCCCGATGTATCCGAACCCGGGTTTTCCCCGGTATCTGAAGCGCGCGGTGACACCAGGGAGGAGGAAGGGTGCCACCGCGCTCTTTTCACATCGGGAAGGGAGGAGGAGAACCCGATGTATCCGAACCCGGGTTTTCCCCGGTATCTGAAGCGCGCGGTGACACCAGGGAGGAGGAAGGGTGCCACCGCGCTCTTTTCACATCGGGAAGGGAGGAGGAGAACCCGATGTATGCGTTTCCGGGTCTGGCCCGGTATTTGAAGGGCGCGGTGGCATCAGGGAGGAGGAAGATGCCACCGCGCGCTTTCAACATCAGAGCAGGGAGGAGGAGAGCCCCGATGTATCAGCATCCGGCAGGTTGAGGCCGGTATAGGGTGCGGCAACATCAGGGAGGAGGAGAGATGCTGCCGCTGAAATACAGGTCCTATGGGAGGAGGAGTGGACCTGATCTCGGTGTTTCGTGGCGCTTAGCGCGCGAATTGTTCTTCGGCGGCCTGCATGGCCAGGCGACGGATCATCGAACGGTGCAGGCCCAGATCGGCCAGCTCGCGGTCCGACAGTTCTGACAGTTCGTTCACCGTCTGGCGGTACACGCGATAACGTGCGATACGGGTCTTCATGGTTTCGATCAGAGAGGCGAAACCAAATGTCGATGCGCTCTTGTGTGCGCTGTTGGTGCTTGCGACTGCCATGTTCGTTACCCAATCATCTGTCGTTTCCGCCGCGATGTTCCGGCGCTTGCTTGAGACTGAAGATAGGAAAATGCTGCGATTGCACAATACCGGACAGGATCAATGCTGCTATGCAGCAAGTGCATAGATTGACTGCCGGAATCCAGGCACCCGAAAATATGCCTTTAAAATATGGATATTTTCGTTAGCGCGAACTGCGGGGCATTGCTCGGGTCTGGCTGCCGCCCATCATTTTGATGAAAATTTGCGCGCGTAAACGTGGAATTTGTGCGGTTCAGGATTGCGCGATTTTTGTGCGTCTGGGTCAACTCCCGATTTGGGTGGGGTCATGGGACTTTGTGGGACTGGCGGGAATTGGTGGGAAATCCGGGGCGGTCTCTCTCGGGTTCGGCCTGGATCGCAGGGTGATTCGGCGCCATTTGGTCGAAAAAGTGAGGGGTGTTGGGTGGAATCAGGGTCATCATGCAAGAAATGTGGGAAATCGTGGGAAAATTTTGGCCGCGCTGAATCTGTCTATATGTTGTGTTTGAATATTGTGCGGCGTCTATCTGTGGTCATTTTTCATGTTTGCGTAAGAATTTCCACTGCTGTAGTTTTCCAAAGCTAATCTTCTTGGAAAAAAATCTCATTGATTTCCATGAATTCCCATGGCATCCCTTATTCATCCGATGAGGACGAGGCACATGGGGCGCCAAACGACCCCGAACCAAAAATAAACAGGTTTCATACAGGCATCTCGCTTTCATCACTCAAGAGATCCGGCGCGCGGGCGAGCAGACATCCCCCCAGGTGGCGCGCGCAGCTGGACATCCCGCACAGCGGGTCAATGCGGCGGGTTGATCAGTGGCAGCAGATCAACCCGCCGTTTTTCATCCGGGGGAAGACGTAGGTGGGGCGCAAGCGAAAGGGACAGTCGTCTTGGCGCGCAGGTTTAGAGGTGAAAGCCACCACAAGGTGGACGCGAAGGGCAGGGTGTCGATCCCGGCTTCGTTTCGCCGTGTGCTCGAGGCCTCGGACCCCAACTGGCAGCCCGGTGACAATCCTGAACTGGTGATCGTTTACGGTGACCACCGCCGCAAATACCTTGAATGCTATACTATGGAGGCGATCGACGAGGTCGACGCCAAGATCGACGCGCTGCCGCGCGGCTCGATGCAGCGCAAGATGTTGCAGCGCCTGTTCCACGGGCAGTCTTTCCCGACCAATGTCGATGAAACGGGTCGCCTGGTGTTGCCGGCCAAGCTGCGCAACAAGATCGGGCTGGAGGGCGAGGCGTTCTTTATCGCCGCGGGCGACACGTTCCAGATCTGGAAGCCCGAGACATACGAGGCCGAGGAACTGGCCGCCACCGAAGACTGGTTGGACGAACTGCCCGAGGATTTCGATCCGATGCAGTTCCTTGACGGCATCGAAGGTGCGTGACGGCATGGCCGGCGCGGATCACACTTCATCTGACAAACCCCATATTCCCGTTCTGCTGCGCCCGTTGCTGGACGCGGTTCATCCGGTATCCGGCACCTGGCTGGATGGTACCTTTGGTGCGGGCGGCTATACCCGGGGTTTGCTTGAGGCTGGCGCCGACAAGGTAATCGGCGTCGATCGCGATCCATTGGCCTTTGAAATGGCGGCGGATTGGGCAGCCGAATATGGCGACCGGCTGGCGATGCAACCGGGTGTTTTCTCGCGCATGGATGAATATGCCAACGACCTTGATGGCGTGGTGCTGGACCTTGGTGTCTCGTCCATGCAGCTGGACCAGGCCGAGCGCGGCTTTTCCTTCATGAAGGACGGCCCGCTGGACATGCGCATGAGCCAGGAGGGCGAAAGCGCAGCTGATCTGGTCAACACCGCGACCGAGGAGCAATTGGCCGACATCCTGTTCCACTACGGTGAGGAACGGGCAAGCCGCCGCATCGCGCGCGCCATCGTCAAGGCCCGCACCGAGTCGCCCATCACCACCACCCTGCGTCTGGCCGAGATCGTCGAATCCTGCCTGCCCCGCGCCAAGCCCGGCCAGTCCCATCCGGCCACGCGGTCGTTCCAGGCGCTGCGCATTGCGGTGAACGCCGAATACGAGGAATTGTTCATGGGCCTGATGGCCGCCGAGCGCGCGTTGAAGCCGGGTGGACAGCTGGCGGTGGTCACTTTCCACTCGGTCGAGGACCGGATGGTCAAACGCTTTTTCCAGTCGCGCGCTGGCAAGACCGGCCGTGCCAACCGCTATGCGCCCGAAATCCAGCAGGATCAGCCGCAATTCACATTGAAGACCCGCAAGGCCATCGGCCCCGACCCGCAGGAGTTGCAGGACAACCCACGCGCGCGCTCGGCCAAGTTGCGGGTTGCTGTTCGTACCGATGCTCCGGCGGGGGAAATTGATGCCCGCGCCATCGGCATGCCCATGATCGGGGGTAAGGCAAGATGAAGAGTATTCTGTTTGTATTGACCGCCTTGGGTGTTTTCGGCCTGGCCTTGTGGGCCTATCAGGAAAACTACCGCACCCAGCAGGTACTGAAGGAAACCCAATCCCTGCAGCACCAGATCGGCGCGGCGCAGGCCCGGCTGGCTGTATTGCAGGCCGAATGGGCCTATCTGAACCGCCCGGACCGACTGCGTGAACTGGCCGACCTGAATTTCGAGCGTCTTGCCCTGCTGCCGCTGCGCGCCGAGCAGTTCGGACGTGCCGACCAGATCGCCTATGCCGAGGATCCCGACCTGCCCATCGCCGACCCGATCGAATTGCAGGGGATCACCGACACCCAGGCCCTGGGCGAGGTGCAGATCCCATGACGCGCACACCGCTCCGCCCGCTTGCCCGCATCCTCGAGGCCCGCGCCCGCGGGGAAAACCCCAAGGTGATCGAACGCGAGAATATCCGCCGCCGCCACGAAGAGATGAAGGACCGCGCCCGCGCCCGCGCCGAGGGGCGGTTGCTGGTGCTCAGCGCGTTTTTCTTTGCGGCATTTGCCATTGTCGGGTTCCGGATGGGCGCTTTGGCAACTTCGGAGGCGCAAGAGCCGCTGGCGAGCGCCCCGGGCGCGTCGATTGCCATGCAGCGGGCGAATATCGTGGACCGCGAAGGCCGAATCCTTGCGACTAACCTTGATACCTACTCCGTCTATGCCCAGCCTCCGCTGATGATCGACCCGATCGCGGCCGCGGAAAAGCTGGTGGCGATCTTCCCGGATCTGGACAAAGAGCGGTTGGTCAAGGACTTCACCGGCAAGCGTAAATTCCTGTGGATCAAGAAACGCATCTCGCCCGAGCAGAAACAGGCGGTGCACGACATTGGCGATCCGGGCATCCTGTTCGGTCCGCGCGAGATGCGGCTTTATCCCAATGGCCGGCTGGCCGCGCATATCCTTGGCGGGTCAGGCTTTGGGCGCGAAGGCGTCTCGGCTGCCGAGGTGATCGGTGTGGCCGGGGTGGAAAAACAGTTCGATGACTATCTGCGCGACCCGGCCAACGGAACCAAGCCGCTGCAGCTGTCGCTGGACCTGACCGTTCAGGCGGCGGTCGAGCAGGTGTTGGACGGCGGCATGAAGATCATGAACGCCAAGGGCGCCTCGGCGGTGTTGATGAACGCCCATACCGGCGAAGTGATTGCTGCCGCCTCGTTGCCCTCGTTCGACCCGAACGACCGTCCGCGCCCGCCGACCTCGGGCTTTGACCCCTCGGACAGCCCTCTGTTCAACCGCTATGTGCAGGGCGTGTACGAATTGGGGTCGATCTTCAAGATCTTCACTGCCGCGCAAGCGGTCGATCTGGGGCTGGTGAATGCAGACACGATCATCGACACCTCGGGCCCGATGAAGATCGGGCGTTTCCCGATCGGCGAATTCAACGGCAAGAATTACGGCAAGATCAGCGTGGCCGATGTGATTGTGCACAGCTCGAACCGCGGCACGGGGCGGTTGGCGCTGCAGATCGGCGCCGAGCGCCAGCAACAGTTCCTGGACGCGCTGGGCATGTTCGACCCCACCCCGTTCGAGATCGTCGAGGCCAAGGGCGGGGTGCCGCTCAAGCCCAAGAAGTGGGGCGAATTGAGCACCGTCACCATTTCCTACGGCCACGGCCTGTCGACCAGCCCGATGCATCTGGCGGCGGGCTATGCGGCCATCGCCAATGGCGGGCATTATGTCAGCCCCACGATCTTGCGCCGCAACGGGCCGCAATACGGGCCGCGAGTGATGTCAGAAAACGCGGCCAAACAATCGCTGATGATGCTTCGCAAAGTGGTGACGGACGGAACCGCCAGCTTTGGTGACGTTCCGGGCTATGCCGTGGCCGGTAAAACCGGCACCGCCGACAAGCCCAAGCCGCGCGGCGGGTACTATGATGACAAGGTGATCGCCACCTTCGCTTCGGTCTTTCCGGCCTACGATCCGAAATATGTTCTGATCGTTGCGCTGGACGAACCGTCGATCCTGGCCTACGGCGAAAAGCGCCGCACGGCAGGCTGGACGGCGGTACCCGTGGCGGCCGAGTTGATCGGCCGCATCGCGCCGCTGCTGGGCTTGCGTCCGCGGCTTGAGCCTGAGGATCGCGCTGCTATAACGCTGACCTCGAATTAGGCAGTCCGACAGAGGTGGGTCATGGGCGCAAGGTCAAAGAAACTCAGCCAGCTGGCCCTGACCGCGCGCGGCGGTGCCGACCCGGAGATTACCGGGCTGGCCGTGGACAGCCGTCAGGTCAAGGACGGCTTTTTGTTCGCGGCGCTGCCGGGGACGCGCGTGCATGGCGGCGAATTCATCCAATACGCCTTGCGCATGGGGGCCGCCGCCATCCTGACCGATGCCGAAGGCGCGCGGATCGCCGCCGATGAACTGGCCGCCTCGGACGCCGCCCTGGTGGTGGTGCAGGACCCGCGCCAGACGCTGGCCTATACCGCCGCATTGTGGTTCGGGGCGCAGCCGCGCACCATGGTGGCGGTCACCGGCACCAACGGCAAGACCTCGATTTCGACCTTCGTGCGCCAGATCTGGACCGAACTGGGCCACATGGCCGTCAATCTCGGCACGACAGGGGTCGAGGGCGCGTGGACGGCACCGCTGGCCCACACGACACCCGAACCCATCACCCTGCATCGCTGTCTGGCCGAGGCCGCCGAGGCCGGTGTGACCCACGCCGCGATGGAGGCCTCGTCACATGGTTTGGAACAGCGCCGGCTGGACGGCGTGCACCTGACGGCGGCTGGGTTTTCGAATTTCACCCAGGATCACCTGGACTATCACGCGACGTTCGAGGCGTATTTCGCCGCCAAGGCCGGCCTGTTCGACCGGGTTCTTCCGCAGGACGGAACGGCCGTGATCAACATGGACGACCCGAAAGGCGCCGCGATCCGTGATATCGCGCAGGCGCGCGGTCAGTCGATCCTGACCGTGGGCAGCGGGGATGTCGATCTTTGCCTGTTGAACCAACGGTTTGATGCCACCGGGCAGGATCTGCGCTTTGCCTGGCGCGGCAAGACCTTCCAAACCCGGCTGAACCTGATCGGCGGGTTCCAGGCCGAAAACGTTCTGCTGGCCTGCGGGCTGGTCATTGCAAGCGGAGACGAGCCCGACCATGTCTTTGACACCTTGCCGCATCTGACCACGGTGCGGGGGCGGATGCAGTTGGCCGCGACGCGCAGCAACGGGGCTGCGGTGTTCGTCGATTACGCGCACACGCCCGACGCTGTGGCCACTGCGCTGCAGGCGCTGCGCCCGCATGTGATGGGCCGGTTGATCGCCATCGTCGGCGCGGGCGGCGACCGCGACGCGACCAAGCGCCCGCTGATGGGCCGCGCCGCGGCCGAGAACGCCGATATCGTCTTTGTCACCGACGACAACCCGCGCTCGGAAGACCCCGCCGCCATCCGCGCTGCGGTGATGGCCGGAGCCCCCGACGCGACCGAGGTTGCCGACCGGGCCGAGGCCATCCTGCGCGGCATAGATGCATTGCAGCCGGGCGATGCGCTGCTGATCGCGGGCAAGGGGCACGAGACCGGGCAGATCGTAGGTGACCAGGTTCTGCCCTTCGATGATGTGGAACAGGCCAGCATCGCCGTGGCCGCACTGGACGGGAGGGTCGCATGACACTCTGGACCGCATCCGAGGCCGCCGCCGCGACGGGCGGACGGGCCACGACCGACTGGCAGGCGGGCGGTGTGTCCATCGATACGCGTACGCTGCAACCGGGCGACCTGTTCGTGGCGTTGAAGGCGGCGCGCGACGGGCATGATTTCGTGGCGCAGGCGCTGGACAAAGGGGCTGCTGCCGCGCTGGTCACGCGGGTGCCCGAAGGTGTGGCCGCCGATGCGCCGCTGCTGATCGTCGATGACGTACAGACCGCGCTCGAGGCGTTGGGTCGCGCGGCCCGTGCCCGGTGCAAGGCCCGCGTGATTGGGGTGACGGGCAGTGTGGGCAAGACCTCGACCAAGGAGATGCTGGCGACCATCCTGTCGGATCAAGGCCGCACCCATGCCAGCGTTGCCAGCTACAACAACCATTGGGGCGTTCCGCTGACCCTGGCCCGGATGCCGCGCGACACCGAATATGCGGTGATCGAGATCGGCATGAACCACCCCGGCGAAATTGCACCCCTGGCGCGACAGGCCCGCCCGCATGTGGCGCTGGTCACCACCGTCGCTGCGGTTCACCTCGAGGCGTTCGAGTCGGTTGCCGGCATCGCTCACGAAAAGGCCACCATCTTCGAAGGGTTGGAGGCCGGCGGCACCGCCATCGTGAACGCCGACCTGGATCATACCGACATCCTGCGCACCTGCGCAGCCCGGCATGGCGCCGTGATCGTGGATTTCGGCCGCACCGCATCGGATTATCGGCTGACCGGCGTGACCCAGTCGCCCACGGACATCCACGTGACAGCCGAGGCCATGGGCCAGCCTTTCGCCTTCGACGTGCAGTCTGCGGGGACGCATTTTGCCATGAACGGCCTGGGCGCGCTGGCTGCCTGTGTCGCGCTGGGCATAGATCTGGACGCGGCCATTTCCGGCCTGGCCAAATGGGCGCCGGTCACTGGGCGGGGCGTGCGAGAGACGCTGGCCCTGCCGGACGGCGGGCAGATCGAACTGCTGGACGATAGTTACAACGCCAATCCGACCTCGATGGCGGCGGCGCTGGATGTGTTGGCGGCAGCGCAGAGCGAAAGGCGCATCGCCTTTCTGGGCGACATGAAGGAGCTGGGTCCAAAAGAGCGCGCCATGCACGCAGGGCTGGCCGATGTGCCGGCCATGGCACGGATCGACAAGGTGCATTGCATCGGTCCGTTGATGCGGGCGCTGCACGAGGCGTTGCCCGAGGACAAGCGCGGGCTGTGGTTCGAGACCAGCGCCGAAATGGTTCAAGAGCTTCCGCAGCTGGTTCGGGCGGGCGATGCCGTGTTGGCCAAAGGCTCCCTCAGCATGGCGCTGGCACGGATTGTTGACGGTTTGCGGAAAATGGGGCAAGTGGGCGCGCTTGATGCATGACCACCCATGACCGCGGTGTGAGAAAGGTTTTGTAATGCTCTATTGGTTGACCAGCCTGTCGGACGGAGGGGATTTCTTCAACCTCTTCCGCTACATCACGTTCCGCGCAGGCGGCGCCTTTCTGACGGCCCTGATCTTTGGCTTCCTGTTCGGCAAGCCGTTGATCAATGTGCTGCGCCGGAAACAAGGCAAGGGTCAGCCAATTCGGGATGACGGCCCCGAGGGTCACTTTAACAAGGCCGGCACGCCCACGATGGGCGGGCTGCTGATTGTCGGTGCTCTGGTGACGTCCACGCTGATTTGGGCGCGGTGGGACAATCCCTATGTCTGGATGGTTCTGTTCGTCACGCTGGCCTACGCAGCCATCGGATTCGCGGACGACTATGCCAAGGTATCGAAGCAGAATACCAAGGGCGTTTCAGGCAAAATGCGCCTGGCTTTGGGCATCATTATTGCCGCGCTGGCCGCGCTGTGGGCGACGCTGCACCACCCCGAAATGCTCCAGAACCAGCTGGCCGTGCCGATCTTCAAGGACACGCTGATCAATCTGGGTATCTTCTACATTCCGTTCTCGATCGTGGTGATCGTGGGGGCGGCGAATGCCGTGAACTTGACCGACGGGCTGGACGGGCTGGCCATCATGCCCGCGATGATCGCAGCCTCGACCTTGGGCGTGATCGCCTACGCGGTGGGTCGCGTCGACTTTACCGAATATCTGGACGTGCACTATGTCCCCGGCACGGGTGAGATCCTTATCTTCACCGCCGCATTGTTTGGCGGTGGGCTTGGGTTTCTGTGGTACAACGCACCGCCAGCGGCGGTGTTCATGGGGGATACCGGCTCGCTGGCCCTCGGCGGCGCACTGGGCGCCATCGCCGTTGCCACCAAGCACGAGCTGGTTCTGGCCATCGTCGGCGGCCTGTTCGTGGTCGAGGCGTTGAGCGTGATCATCCAGGTGCTGTATTTCAAACGCACAGGCCGGCGGGTCTTCCTGATGGCGCCGATCCATCACCACTATGAGAAGAAGGGCTGGGCCGAGCCAACCATCGTGATCCGGTTCTGGATCATCTCGCTGATCCTGGCGATGATTGGCCTTGCGACACTGAAAGTACGGTAAGGCTCCCGCCGGGCGCGGTGGGCCTGCGGCCCGCCTGTACCCGTTGGGCCCGGCTCGCGCCGAGGGCGCGAGCCTGACGCCGCCCTTGCCAAGGGTCAATTCTTCGGTACAGGGTAGCGGCGCATTGGCAGATGGAAGAAGGTGCGCGGCATGATCCCGGTCAAAGGGTTTTCAGGACATAAGGTTGCGGTTCTGGGGCTGGGGCGGTCGGGCCTGGCCACGGCGCGCGCATTGCGGACGGGCGGAGCCGAGCCGGTGTGCTGGGATGACAACCCCGCCGCGCGCGAAAAGGCCGAGGCCGAGGGGTTCATGTGTCAGGACCTGCGGCGGGAAGGCGCCTTTGACGCGATTGCCACGTTGATCGTATCGCCCGGCATTCCCCATCTTTATCCCGAACCCAACCCGGTTGTTGCCGCCGCGCTGCAGGCCGGCGTTCCGGTCGACAATGACATTGGTCTGTTCTTCCGCTCGCTGGGCGGTGCCGAATGGGACAAGTTCGATGTGCCGCCGCGTGTGGTCGCCGTCACCGGCTCGAACGGGAAGTCGACCACGGCGGCGCTGATCCACCATATCCTGACCCAATCGGGGCGCGAGGCGCAGCTGGCGGGCAATATCGGGCGCGGCGTGCTGGATATCGAGCCCGGCGGCGACGGATCAGTGGTGGTGCTGGAGCTTTCCAGCTATCAGACCGAGCTGGCGCGTGCGCTGACGCCCGACGTGGCGGTGTTCACCAATCTCTCGCCCGACCATTTGGACCGACACGGGGGCATGGGCGGCTATTTTGCCGCCAAACGCCGCCTGTTCTCAGAAGGCGGTCCCGACCGCGCCGTGATCGGCGTGGACGAGATCGAAGGCGCGTTTCTAGCCGGTCAACTGGCCGAAGGGCCGGGCGACGACCGGGTGATCCGCGTCTCGGTGGCGCGCAAATTGGCCGGCCCGGGCTGGCAGGTCTTTGCCCGCAAGGGGTTCCTGTCGGAATATCGCAAGGGGCGCCAGGCCGCGTCGATCGACCTGCGCGGCATCAAGGGCCTGCCCGGAACCCACAACCACCAGAACGCGTGTTCGGCCTATGCCGCCTGTCGCGCGCTGGGCCTGGCGCCCAAGATGATCGAGGACGCGCTGCACAGCTATCCGGGCCTGCCGCACCGCAGCCAGATCATCGCTGAGGCAAACGGTGTGACATTCGTGAATGACTCCAAGGCCACCAATGTCGACAGCGCGGCCAAGGCGCTGGGCGCGTTCAAAAAAATCCGCTGGATCTGCGGCGGGCTTGAGAAAGAGGGGGGTATCGCCGCGCTGAACGACGCGACCGACGAGGTTCTGTGCGCCTATGTGATCGGGCGCGAGGCGGCCGGCTTCGCCATGCAGTTGTCGGTTGAGGCCCGCGTTTGCACCACAATGGCCGAGGCAGTCGAACAGGCCATGCGCGACGCCGCGCTGGGTGAAACCGTGCTGCTGGCGCCCGCGGCGGCCAGTTTCGACCAGTACGACAATTTCGAACAGCGCGGCGACGATTTCGTGGCGCAGGTTCAAAAGCGGCTTTGAACTGTACATTTGCAATGAACCGCCGGTTGGGCCAAATTGAAGTGCTATCAGCTTGACGCACCAGAATTAATGTTTTTGTTACCCTAGGAATTCAACACGAGGTTAAGACCATGCTGAACCGCAAGCTTTCAATGATCCTGCCGGCCATCCTGGTGGCAGGGGCCTGCACGAACACAGGCGCGAACTACCAACCCATTGTGGATGGACCCGTCAGCCCGAACTACAACGCAGACCTGGCGCAGTGTCAGGCCGTAGCGCGGCAGCAGGGCACGATCGACAGCAATACCGCTGGGGCGGCGGCCATTGGCGCGGCGGGTGCTGCGGGCACCAAAGCCATCATCGACGACAGCGCAAGCGATCTGGGCCGTGCGGCCGTAGCCGGCGCACTGGTGGGGGCAGGGGCCAGCGCTCTGCAAAACACCCAGAAGCAGGAAGTCATCGTCCGCAACTGCATGCGCGGCCGCGGCTACAACGTCGTAGGCTAAAGGCGACCGGCGATCGCAATTCCGGCGGCGTGGCCCGAGGACCACGCCCACTGGAAATTGTATCCGCCCAGCCATCCGGTGACATCCACCGCTTCTCCAATCGCATAGAGGCCGGGGACATCCCTGGCCTCCATCGTTTTGGATGACAGGCTGTCCGTGTCGATGCCGCCCAAGGTGACCTCGGCGGTGCGGTACCCTTCGGTGCCCGAGGGGGTCAGTGCCCAGTCACTCAGCGCATCGGTCAGCGCCTGCAGCGCCGCATCTGACTGATCGGCCAGGTTGCCACGCATCGGGATCTGGGCGCTCAGAAACTCGACCAGGCGGGCGGGCAGGTGGCGCGCGAGTTCGGTGGTCAGGGCCTTGCGGCCTGCGCTTTGCCGCCGTTCGCGCAGAAGGTCGAAAAGGGGCAGTTCGGGGATCAGGTTGATCCGGATCGCCTCGCCCTCGCGCCAGTATGAGGACAGTTGCAGCACAGCCGGCCCGCTCAGGCCGCGATGGGTGAACAGCAGCGCCTCGTCGAAACTCGCGCGATCGTTCGACAGTCGCGCGGGGACGGAAACACCAGACAAGTCTTTGAACCGCCCATCGGGGAAGGTGAACGGCACCAGTGCGGCACGGGTCTCGGTGACGTGCAATCCGAACTGCGCGGCGATGTCATAGGCCAGCCCGGTCGCACCCATCTTGGGGATGGATTTTCCGCCGGTGGCCAATACCACGTTGGCACAGCTCAGGTCATATCGCGCACCCTCGCGCTCGACCACCAGTTCAAAGCCGGCTTCGGTCTTGCGCAGACCGCGCAGCGACGTGTGCAACCACAGCTCTGCGCCCGCGCGGTCCATCTCGGCCAGCAGCATGGCGATGATCTGCTTCGATGAGCCGTCGCAGAACAGCTGCCCCAGCGTCTTTTCATGCCAGGCGATGCCGTGACGGCCTACAAGGTCGATGAAGTCCCACTGGGTGTATCGCGCCAGCGCCGATTTGCAGAAATGCGGGTTCTGCGACAGGAAGTTCTGTGGTCCGGCGTAGAGGTTTGTGAAGTTGCACCGCCCCCCGCCCGAGATGCGGATCTTTTCCCCCGGCGCCTTGGCGTGATCGATCACCAGTACACGGCCGCCGCAATGGGCGGCGCACATCATGCCGGCGGCTCCGGCGCCCAGTATGATCGTGTCAAATCGCATCCCTCGCCCTTGGCGCGGATTGACGCCAATGACAAGAGGAAGAGGCTGGCCTGAGGGGCATTTTCCCTGTAGACTCTCGAACAGATCCCGAAAACGGGACGGTAACGAGGCAGATAGTGGCGGTATCTCATGACTGAGATGGTGTATGGCGCGGTCCAGGACCAGCGCGGTGAACCGATCCTTCCGAAATGGTGGCGGACGATTGACCGCTGGACGATGTCCTGCGTGCTGATCCTTTTTGCGATCGGGCTTCTGTTGGGGCTGGCCTCGTCGCCGCCTTTGGCGCAGCGCAACGGGTTCGATCCGTTTCATTATGTCGAGCGTCAGGCCCTTTTCGGTGTGTTGGCGCTGATCGCGATGATGCTGACCTCGATGATGTCACCCACCTTGGTGCGTCGGTTGGCGGTGCTGGGCTTTCTGGCCTCATTTGTTGCGCTGGCCTTTCTGCCGGTCTTCGGAACCGATTTCGGCAAGGGTGCGGTGCGCTGGTATTCGCTGGGCTTCGCCTCGCTGCAACCGTCCGAGTTTCTGAAGCCGGGCTTCATTGTCGTGGCCGCTTGGCTGCTGGCCGCCGCGCAGGAGATCAATGGCCCGCCGGGGCGGTTGTGGTCGTTTGCGCTGTGTATGTCGATCGTTGGCATGTTGGTGATGCAGCCTGATTTCGGTCAGGCCTGTCTGATCCTGTTCGGCTGGGGCGTGATGTATTTCGTGGCGGGTGCACCGATGTTCCTGCTGCTGGGAATGGCCGGAGCGGTCGTCTTGGGTGGCATGTTCGCCTACGCCAATTCTGAACATTTCGCCCGGCGCATCGATGGTTTCCTGAATCAAGAGGTCGATCCGACGACCCAGTTGGGCTATGCCACCAACGCAATCCGCGAGGGCGGGCTGTTTGGCGTTGGGGTTGGCGAGGGGCAGGTGAAATGGTCGCTGCCCGATGCACATACCGATTTCATCATCGCCGTCGCGGCCGAAGAATACGGCCTGATCCTGGTGCTGATCATCATCGCGCTTTATTCAATCATCGTGGTGCGGTCCCTGCTGCGACTGATGCGCGAGCGTGACATGTTCACCCGGTTGGCGGGCACGGGACTGGCATGCATGTTCGGTGTTCAGGCGATGATCAACATGGGCGTCGCGGTGCGCCTGCTGCCGGCCAAGGGCATGACGCTGCCCTTCGTCAGCTACGGCGGCTCGTCGTTGATTGCGGGCGGCATCGCGCTGGGCATGCTGCTGGCCTTCACCCGCACCCGCCCGCAGGGCGAGCTGGGCGACATTCTGCGCGGACGGGGCTGATGACGAACCCTTATTTGCTGATCGCGGCTGGCGGAACCGGGGGCCACATGTTCCCCGCCCAGGCGTTGGCTGAGGCCATGCTGAACAAGGGTTGGCGCGTGCGCCTGTCCACCGATGCGCGCGGCGCGCGTTATACCGGCGGTTTCCCGCATTCAACCGAGATCGTCGAGGTGTCCTCGGCCACATTCGCCCGCGGCGGGCTGGCGGCCAAGGCACTGGCCGGTCCCCGGACCGCGGCCGGTGTAGCCGGGATGACGGCCCAGTTGCTGCGCGACAGGCCGGACGTGGTGGTTGGGTTCGGCGGCTATCCGTCGATCCCGGCGCTGAGCGCGGCTGTTATGCTGCGTCTGCCCCGCATGATCCACGAACAGAACGGCGTTTTGGGGCGCGTGAACCAGTTGTTCGCCACGCGGGTTGCGCATGTGGCCTGCGGCGTCTGGCCCACCGACCTGCCCGAGGGCGCCCACGGCATCCACACCGGCAACCCCGTCCGGGCTGCCGTTCTGGAACGCGCGGCCGCGCCCTACATCCCGCCCGGAGACTATCCGATGTCGGTGCTGGTGATGGGCGGCAGCCAGGGCGCTCGTATCCTCAGCGATGTAGTCCCCGGCGCCATAGCTGCACTGCCCGAGAGCCTGCGCCAGTATATCCGCGTCTCTCACCAAGCGCGCGAGGAGGACACCGAACGGGTCAGCGCCTTCTACGCCGACCACGGGATTCTGGCCGAGGTCCAGCCCTTTTTCCACGACGTGCCCCGCCGCATGTCCGAGGCGCAGCTGGTCATCAGCCGCTCGGGTGCGTCCAGCGTGGCCGACATCTCGGTGATCGGGCGACCTTCGATCCTGATCCCCTTCGCCGCCGCCGCGGGCGATCACCAGACCGCCAATGCCCGAGGGCTGGTGCAAGCGGGCGGGGCAATCATGATCCCCGAAAATGCGCTTGACGTTCCCGCCCTGACCGAGCAAATCGCACTGGTTCTGACCAACCCCGAAGCCGCACAGAAAATGGCCCATGCTGCCCTGTCGGTCGGGGCGCCCGACGCGACCGAGCGTCTGGTGGCCCTTGTCGAACAGCTGGCGCAGAAGGAGACCCCATGAATCCAGCAACCAAACTGCCGCAGGATGTCGGACCGATCCATTTCGTGGGCATCGGCGGCATCGGGATGTCTGGCATCGCCGAAGTGCTGCTGAACCTTGGGTACCAGGTGCAGGGATCCGATTTGAAAGCTTCGAAGATCACCGACCGTCTGGCTTCGCTGGGGGCTGAGATTTTCGTGGGTCAGCGGGCTGAAAACCTCGACAATGCGGCCGTCGTGGTCGTTTCTACCGCGATCAAGCCGGGAAACCCAGAACTAGACGGCGCGCGCGCGCTAGGCCTGCCGGTGGTGCGCCGTGCCGACATGTTGGCCGAGTTGATGCGGCTGAAATCCAACATTGCCATCGCCGGTACCCACGGCAAGACCACGACCACCACGATGATGGCCGAGTTGATGGTGGCGGGCGATTTCGACCCGACCGTTATCAACGGCGGCGTGATCCATGCCTACGGCTCGAACGCGCGGATGGGGCAGGGCGAATGGATGGTGGTCGAGGCCGACGAGTCCGACGGCTCGTTCAACCGGCTGCCGGCGACCATCGCCATCGTCACCAATATCGACCCCGAGCACATGGAGCATTGGGGTGATTTCGACCGGCTGCGCGCGGGCTTTCATGATTTCGTCTCGAACATCCCGTTCTACGGTCTGGCGGTGTGCTGCACTGACCATGCCGAGGTTCAGGCGTTGGTGGGCCGCATCACCGACCGCCGCGTGCGCACCTATGGGTTCAACGCCCAAGCCGACGTGCGTGCAGTCAACCTGACCTACAAGGGCGGCATCGCGCATTTCGACATCCACTTGCAATACGAGGATACCGTGATAGAGGGTTGCACCCTCCCGATGCCGGGCGATCACAACGTCTCGAACGCGCTGTCGGCCGTGGCCGTGGCACGTCATCTGGGCATGAAAACCGCTGAAATCCGCGACGCGCTGGCCAATTTCGGCGGCGTCAATCGCCGCTTTACCAAGGTGGGCGAGGTGAACGGCGTCACCATCATTGACGATTACGGCCACCACCCGGTGGAAATCGCGGCGGTGCTCAAGGCCGCGCGTCAGGCGACCGAAGGCCGTGTGATCGCCGTGCATCAGCCGCACCGCTATTCGCGTCTGTCCAACCTGTTCGACGATTTCTGCGCCTGTTTCAATGACGCTGATGTCGTGGCCATTGCCGAGGTCTTCTCGGCCGGTGAAGACCCGATCGAAGGCGCCAGCCGCGATGATCTGGTGCAGGGCCTCATCCGCCACGGCCACCGCCACGCGCGCGCGCTGCTGGACGAAGGCGACCTGGAGCGTCTGGTCCGCGAGCAGGCCCGGCCCGGCGACATGGTCGTCTGCCTGGGTGCCGGCACCATCAGTACCTGGGCAAATGCGCTGCCTGACCGGCTGAAGGAAAAACAAGCCGTTTGACGTTAGCAGGCATTTGGGTGCACAACTTGCGGATGTGTCGCTGCCTTGGCACGTGACTCATTTGCGGAGAGAACCATGGATTATTCCGTCATCTTTGCCGCCCTTTGGGTGATCTGCGCCACTGTCGTGGCACTGCTGCCGATGCGCCTGCAATTCCCGCCGGGCATCGTGCTGCTGATCTGCGCGCCGGTTCTGATCGTCTGGCTGGGCGTGGCACATGGCTGGCTGATCGGAGTGCTGGCCTTTGCCGGGTTCGTATCGATTTTCCGCAACCCCATCCGGTATTATTGGCGCAAATGGTCGGGCCGCGAGGTGGAGCAATGAGCTGGTCGATCGCACTTGCCGCCCTGTGGGGCATCGCCGCCAATGTGCTGGCCATGATCCCCAGCAAGGACAACCACTGGACCCGCGCCTATGCGCTGATCGCCGTGGGTATTCCGATCCTGGGATATGTCACCTACGAGAACGGCCCGTGGGTTGGCCTGTTCGTTCTGGCCGCCGGTATGTCAGTGCTGCGATGGCCGGTGATCTACCTTGGGCGGTGGCTGCGGCGGCGGATTTGACCCTGCGGCTTGGAACGGGCTTGCCACGCCCCGCCGAATCCGCGATCTAGCCTCAATGACCACTTTGCCAACGCCTCAAGGCCGTCTGACGCCGAACCGACCACTGAACGACCTCACGTGGCTGCGTGTCGGCGGCCCGGCGGATTATCTGTTTCAGCCGGCTGACCTTGAGGATTTGCAGGCTTTCCTGCGCGACCTTCCGGCCGAGGTGCCGGTGTTTCCCATGGGCGTCGGCTCGAACCTGATCGTGCGCGACGGGGGCTTGCGGGCCGTTGTGATCCGGCTGGGGCGCGGCTTCAACGGCATCGCGGTCGACGGCACCACCGTCACCGTGGGGGCAGCCGCGCTGGATGCGCATGTGGCGCGCAAAGCGGCGGATGCGGGGGTGGACCTCACCTTTCTGCGGACGATTCCGGGTTCCATCGGTGGGGCCGTGCGGATGAACGCCGGCTGCTATGGCAGCTACACGGCGGATGTTCTGAAATCGGCTACGATCGTCACCCGGCAGGGCGAGGTGGTCGAGTTGAAACCAGCCGATCTGAACTTCCGCTATCGCCAGTCCGACCTGCCCGAGGGTGCGGTGCTGGTGTCGGCCACGTTCCAGGGCCCGGCGGGTGACCCGGCCGACCTGCACGCCCGGATGGAGGCGCAGCTGAAAAAGCGAGACGAGACCCAGCCCACCAAGGACCGCAGCGCCGGGTCGACCTTCCGCAATCCGGCCGGGTTTTCCTCGACCGGGCGGGCAGACGATGTGCACGACCTGAAGGCCTGGAAGGTGATCGACGACGCCGGAATGCGCGGCGCCCGGCGCGGGGGCGCACAGATGAGCCACAAGCATTCGAATTTCCTGATCAACACTGGAAACGCCACCGCCGCCGACCTCGAAGGGCTGGGCGAAGAGGTGCGAAAAAAGGTTTACGAAACAAGCGGGATCACGCTAGAGTGGGAAATCATGCGGGTCGGTGATCCGCTGACAGATTAAAGCCCCGACCGTCAGACCAAAACAGGCAAATTCAGGCGACGGATCAAAGGCATAATGAAATACGGACCACCAGATAAGGTCCGGGGACATTGAGGCGCACGAACGTGGGTAGGTCGAGCAGGACAAACCCCAAAGTGGCGGTATTGATGGGTGGCCCCTCGGCGGAGCGCGAGGTGTCTCTCAGCAGCGGGCGCGAATGCGCAGCCGCCCTTGTGGGAGAAGGGATCGAGGTCGTCGAACTGGACGCCGGTCCAGACCTTTGTGCGCGTTTGCAGGACATCAAACCCGACGTGGTCTTCAACGCGTTGCATGGCCGCTGGGGCGAGGACGGTTGCGTGCAGGGTCTGCTGGAGTGGCTGCGAATGCCCTACACGCATTCCGGCGTGTTGGCCTCGGCGCTGGCCATGGACAAGCAACGCAGCAAAGAGGTTTTTCGCGCGGCCGGCCTGCCTGTGGCCGACAGCGCGATCGTTCCGAAATCGGACGTGATGGCGGGGCACGTCATGCCCGCGCCATATGTGGTCAAGCCCAACAACGAAGGCTCGAGCGTCGGGATCTATCTGGTGTTCGAAGGGTCGAACGGCCCGCCGCAGCTGTCGGATGACATGCCCGAACAGGTCATGGTCGAACAATACGTCGCCGGGCGCGAGCTGACGGTAACCGTGATGGGCGACCGCGCCCTGACCGTGACCGAGATACTGACCGACGGCTGGTATGACTACGACGCCAAATACAAGCCCGGCGGATCGCGCCACGTGCTGCCTGCCGACATTCCGCCGCGGATCTTCGAGCTATGCATGGATTATGCCCTGCGCGCCCACCAGGTTCTGGGGTGCCGGGGCGTCAGCCGTACCGATTACCGCTGGGACGAGGCCCGGGGCGAAGAGGGCCTGTTCCTGCTGGAGACCAACACCCAGCCGGGTATGACCCCCACCTCGCTGGTGCCTGAACAAGCCGCGCATCTGGGCATGACCTTCGGTCAGCTCTGCGCCTGGATGGTCGAGGACGCCTCATGCGACCGCTGACCGCCACTCGTGCGCCGGTGATCCACCGCACCAAGCCTCTGTCCGGCCCTGATGCCGAGTTTCAGTCTGCGGACGCCGACGCCGTCCGTGCTGAGCCCAAATTGCGGTTGCGCGGTTGTCGGTTCTTCCGCCGTGGCAAGGGCCGTGCGGACCCGGCACCGTCGCGGTTTAGTTATCGGTTCCAGCGATGGATGCTGACGCCGGGAATCCGGCTGGGGGTCAAGATCGGAGTGCCGCTCTGCGCGGTCGTGGCCACGGTTGGGCTCTACTTCGCGGCCGAAGAGCGGCGAGAAGCGGTTCGGGCGCAGGTGGACAACTTGATCACGTCGTTCCAGGAGCGTCCTGAATTCATGGTCAAGCTCATGGCGATCGACGGGGCGGGGGCCGGCCTTGCTGACGACATCCGCGAAGTCGTGCCTTTGGACTTCCCGCTCAGCTCCTGGGATCTGGATGTCGAGCAGATCCGGGACACGATCACCGGCTTGGACCCGGTCAAATCGGCAACCGTGCGGATCCGTCCGGGCGGCATTCTGCAGGTCGATGTTGTCGAACGTCAGCCCGTGATCGTCTGGCGCACCCGTGAAGGCATCCAGCTGTTGGACGAAACGGGCACCCACGTGGCCGAGATCGCGGCTCGGACCGAGCGCTCCGATCTTCCGCTGATTGCCGGTCAGGGTGCAGATCAGCATGTGGCCGAGGCACTGGAGCTTCTGGCCACTGCGCGCAGCCTGGGCAGCCGGGTGCGCGGTCTGGTCCGCGTCGGCGAGCGGCGCTGGGACCTGGTTCTGGACCGAGGCCAACGGGTCATGTTGCCGACGGAACGTCCGGTGCGCGCGCTCGAGCGTGTACTGGCGGTGAACGAGGTGCAGGACCTTTTGGAACGGGATGTTGCCGTGGTCGATATGCGCATAGGGGCGCGGCCGACCATTCGGATGACAGAAGCCGCCAGCGCAGACTGGTGGAATACAAAAGTGACTATGGGTAACGGGCAGTAATACGATGATGACGGATCTCTATCAGTCTCAACGCGCAATGCGCCAGATGCGCAGACAGGCCATGCAACGCGGTGTCGTTGCAATCCTGGATGTCGGAAGTTCCAAGATCGCCTGTCTTGTGCTGCGGTTTGATGGGTCGGCGCGGCTCAGCGAGGACAACTCGATCGGGTCCATGGCCGGGCAGACCGGGTTCCGGGTGATCGGTGCGGCGACGACCCGATCGCGCGGGGTGCGCTTTGGTGAGATCACGGCCATGCAGGAAACCGAGCGCGCCATCCGCACCGCGCTGCAGGCCGCTCAGAAGATGGCCGATATCCGGGTAGACCATGTGATCGCCTGTTTCTCGGGGGCAAACCCTCGGTCTTATGGGCTGGATGCGCAGGTGGATCTGGACGGTCAGCTGGTGACCGAGGCCGAGATCGGTCGTGTCCTGAACGCCTGCGATGTCCCGGATTATGGGGCAGGGCGCGAGGTTCTGCATGCACAACCTGTGAACTTCGCTCTGGACAACCGATCTGGCTTGATCGACCCGCGGGGGCAGATGGGTCAGACGCTTGCGGTCGACATGCACATGTTGACGGTCGATGCGGTGGCGATTCAGAACATCGTTCGTTGCGTCAAGCGGTGCGACCTGGAATTGGCCGGCATCGCGAACTCGGCCTATGTGTCGGGGATTTCTGCGCTGGTAGAAGACGAACAGGAACTTGGGGCGGCCTGTATCGACATGGGCGGTGGGTCCACCGGCGTTTCGATCTTCATCAAAAAGCACATGATCTATGCCGACAGTGTCCGCATGGGCGGGGATCACGTCACCAGTGACATTTCGATGGGGCTTGGTGTGTCCGCCTCGGTTGCCGAGCGGATCAAGACCTTCAATGGCGGGGTTCACGCCACCGGAGCCGATGACCGCGACATGATCGACATTGGCGGCGACACCGGGGATTGGGAACACGACCGGCGTACCGTCAGCCGTGCCGAGTTGATCGGCATCATGCGACCGCGCGTCGAGGAAATCCTCGAGGAAGTCCGTGTTCGGCTGGACGCTGCAGGGTTCGAACATATGCCAAGCCAACAGATCGTTTTGACCGGTGGAGCCAGTCAGATCCCAGGTCTGGATGGGCTGGCCAGCCGCATATTGGGTCAGCGGGTGCGTCTGGGCCGACCGCTGCGTGTGCATGGGTTGCCGCAATCTGCGACAGGCCCGGGGTTCTCGTCGGCGGTCGGTCTTGCGCTGTTCGCGGCGCATCCGCAGGACGAATGGTGGGACTTTGAAATCCCAGTCGATACCTACGCAGCACGGCCGTTCAAGCGTGCCGTGCGCTGGTTCCGTGACAACTGGTAGGTTCCTGCTCCGGGCTGCGGTGTTTTGCGCAGCCTGGGTTCCGGCTGCGGCTGTCGCGCAGACCCGTATCTCGCCCGAAGCATTCCTGGACGCGGTGGTCGGGAAAACCGTCACGTTCCACGAATTGACCAGCGGTATGCTTGTGGGCACCGAGGAGTTCCTCAGCCCAACCCGCTCGGTCTGGCGGCGAGAGGGCGAGGGCTGCGTCTATGGCCAGATCACGACGCCGGACGGCAAGCTGTGCTTCCTCTATGACACCGAGCCCGGCCCGGTATGCTGGTGGCCATTCGAGCATGATGGGCGGTTGCTGGTCAGGATCGCGCGGCTGGGGGATGGCGAAATCCAGGAAGTCAGCGGGTTTTCGGACGACGGCCTGGATTGTCCTTCCGTTCCCATCAGCTGAAAATTCAGGTTGCGGTGCAGGGATTTATCCCTCAGAATATCGACAAGGCCCGTCAGAGGCTCGTCGGCAGGACCCGAGCAGTCAGCCGCAGTTTGAACAGGATGTCCAGCATCGCACCCGCCAAATCAGGTTGGGGGTTTTCGCGTGTGTGGTGGTCTGTCCGCCCTGAACCGCTAGATTTGCGCAGTCGGGCGAAATGCCGCGAAAAACCGCCTTATTTCTTCCATATTTTGTGGATTCACGCGATTTTTGGCGTGACGTTTGACGTTTGGAAAGGTAGAATCACAAGCGGATAGGCAAGAAAAACACCGCTTTGCGGGATCATAAATACAGGCGGACAGAGCATGACATTGAATCTTTCGATGCCCGGGCACGACGAACTCAAGCCTCGGATTACGGTATTTGGCGTAGGCGGTGCAGGTGGAAACGCCGTCAACAACATGATTGAAAAACAACTCGACGGCGTTGACTTCGTGGTAGCCAACACGGACGCGCAGGCACTGCAGCAAAGCCGCTCGTCGGCGCGGGTGCAGCTGGGCATCAAGGTGACCGAAGGGCTGGGCGCAGGCGCCCGCGCATCGGTCGGCGCCGCCGCCGCCGAAGAAAGCATCGAACAGATCGTCGATCACTTGGCCGGCGCGCATATGTGCTTCATCACCGCCGGCATGGGCGGGGGCACCGGCACCGGCGCCGCTCCGATCATCGCGCAGGCTGCGCGTGAACTGGGTGTGCTGACCGTGGGCGTGGTGACCAAACCGTTCCAGTTCGAAGGCGCCAAGCGCATGCGTCAGGCCGAGGACGGTGTCGAGGCGCTGCAGAAGGTCGTCGACACGCTGATCATCATCCCGAACCAGAACCTGTTCCGTCTGGCCAACGAAAAGACCACGTTCACCGAGGCCTTCTCGATGGCCGATGACGTGCTGTACCAGGGCGTCAAGGGCGTAACCGACCTGATGGTGCGTCCGGGCCTGATCAACCTCGACTTCGCCGACGTCCGCGCGGTGATGGACGAGATGGGCAAGGCCATGATGGGTACCGGCGAGGCCGAGGGCGAAGATCGCGCCATCCAGGCCGCGGAAAAGGCCATCGCCAACCCGCTGCTGGACGAAATCAGCCTCAAGGGCGCCAAGGGCGTATTGATCAACATCACTGGCAGCCATGACCTGACTCTGTTCGAACTGGACGAGGCCGCCAACCGCATCCGCGAGGAAGTGGACCCCGAGGCCAACATCATCGTCGGCTCGACGCTGGATCCCGAGATGGAAGGCAAGATGCGCGTCTCGGTCGTGGCAACCGGCATCGATGCCAGCGAAAGCGGCTCCGAGGCGCCGGCTCCGCGCCGGTCCATGTCCGCTCCTCTGACCCGTACCGTATCGGCGGAAGAAGAGGCAGCACAGCCGGCTCCGGTCGCGGCGGAGGTTGCTGAACCGGCCCCGCAGCCCGAAGCTCCGCGCGAACCGTCTCTGTTTGAAGCGGCCGAAGAGCCTTCGCACACGACTTTGCAATTCGGTCAAGGCGCGGATGAGGCTGTCGAGGACGATGACGACGGGCTGCCTCCCCCGGCCTATCAGCCGCGCAGCGCCGAGTTCGATCCGCAGCCCGAGCCGGTCGAACGCCCGGCGGAAAGCTATCAGCCGCAACAGGTGCCGCATACCCCTGGAACGCCTTCGCCTGCCGCGCTGGAACGGCTGCAGGCAGCTGTTCAGAACGTACCGACTTCGGCCCAGCGTCTGACCGCGTCGCGCCCGCAGGAACCGGCGCCGCAGCGCCAGCCCGCCGCCGAGGAACGGCCGCGGTTCGGGTTCAACCGTTTGATCGACCGGATGACTGGGCACGCCCCGGATACCCCCGCTCAACCGGCCCGGCAACAGCCTGCGATGCGCCAGACTGACGCCACGGCACCCTCGCATGAAGAGGTCGATCCCGAGCAGGAGCGTATCGAAATTCCGGCTTTCCTGCGCCGTCAGGCCAACTGATCGCGGTAACAATATCCACTCACGGGGTCGCCGAAAGGCGGCCCTTTTTCCTTTTGATGCAAACGTTTAAGTGCCAGTAAGCAGGGTTTTGCCGATCTGTTGCAGAACTGTTTCATTCAGTTACAAAGAGTGAGTTGAGCCTTGACCCGCGCTTCCTTAACTGAGGGTGCAACACAGCCGAAAAAGGCTGGACACCGCTCACCGAGGTTCAATTTGCAACAGACGCTCAAATCTTCGATCACGTTCAAAGGCGTGGGCCTGCACAGTGGCAAGCCCGCGACGATGGTTCTGAAACCGGCAGCAGCCGGTCACGGGATCTGGTTCAAGCGGACCGATATCGAACTGGGCAACGCGTTGATCCCGGCCATCTACGATGTGGTCGAAAGAACTCAACTGTGTACGCGCCTGGTCAATGACGCAGGCGTTTCGGTGTCAACCGTCGAGCATATCATGGCCGCGCTGGCAGGGTGCGGGATCCACAACGCATTGATCGAGATTGATGGTCCCGAAGTTCCCATCATGGACGGTTCGTCGATCGACTTCGTGCGCGGTATCATCGCCAAAGGCGTTCGCCGCCAGGCCAGCCCGGTTCTGGCGTATGAGGTTCTCAAGCCGGTCGTGGCCGAGCGGGAAGGTGCCCGTGCCTCGATCCGGCCGGCAGACGGTTTGATCATCGAGTTCCACATTGATTTCGAAGACACTGCGATCGGCAGCCAATCGAAGATCCTGGATATGCGCAACGGGTCGTTTGCTCGGGAACTGTCCGACTGCCGGACCTTCTGCCGCCGAACCGATGTCGAGGCGATGCGCGAAAACGGTCTGGCCTTGGGCGGCACACTGGAGAATGCGGTTGTTGTTCAAGGGGCCGAGGTGCTGACACCGGGTGGCTTCCGTCACCAGGATGAAGCCGTGCGCCACAAAATGCTGGACGCGTTGGGAGACCTGTATCTGGCCGGCGGCCCGATCTTTGGTCATTTCGTCGGCGAGAAATCCGGCCATGCCATGACCAACACATTGCTGCGCAAGCTGTTCGAGACGCCTGGCGCCGTGCGTCCGGTGCTGTGCACGCCTGAGCAAGCCGCACAACTTCCCGGGCAGGGGTTGGTCTGGGACGAAATCCCCGAAGTTGCCTGATCCGGCACGGCCCGGCGACAAATCGGTCGTGGGGCCGATAAGGCGTTTTGCACCGGAATTTTATGTGCTAGACCAAAGCTCAATCCGGGGTTACCCAAAGAGACAAGACGACTAGGATGGGCGGTATGGTTGGCACCAAAGCGGCAGTCAGGCTTGCGGGCGCGATTCTTCTGGCAGCTACTTTGACGGCCTGCGGCAACGCGGGCGGCCTGTTTGGCAACAAGGGCGCTGACAAGTCCCAGAACCTTGAAGGCTTTACGCCCGAGCAGATCTACACCCGTGGCGAATACGAGCTTGCGCAGAATCGTCCCGCAGATGCGGCCTGGTACTTTTCCGAAGTCGAACGGCTTTATCCTTATTCCGACTGGGCCAAGCGGTCACTGATCATGCAGGCTTTCGCGTTCCACTCGGACAAGGAGTATGAAGAAAGCCGCGCCGCCGCGCAGCGGTATATCGACTTCTACCCAACCGACGAAGACGCAGCTTATGCGCAATACCTTCTGGCGCTCAGCTATTATGACCAGATCGACGAGGTCGGCCGCGACCAGGGCCTGACCTTCCAGGCGTTGCAGGCGCTGCGCACTGTTATCGAGGTTTATCCCGACAGCGAATACGCCACCTCGGCGGTGCTGAAATTCGATCTGGCCTTCGACCATTTGGCGGGCAAGGAAATGGAGATTGGGCGCTATTACCTGCGTCAGGATCACTATACTGCGGCCATCAACCGTTTCCGTGTCGTGGTCGAGGATTTCCAAACCACCAGCCATACAGCCGAGGCGCTGTACCGCTTGGTCGAGGCTTATCTGGCCTTGGGTCTGGTCGACGAGGCTCAATCGGCCGGCGCGATTCTGGGCTACAACTACCAGTCGTCTGAATGGTACGACGCGGCTTACAAGCTGCTGACCTCGCGTGGGCTCGAACTCAAGAGCCGCGGCAACAACTGGCTCAGCACGATCTACCGCCAGACCATCAAGGGCCAGTGGTTGTAATCGCCATGGTCACAGGCTTGGGACGCTGACGACCCGATGCTGCGCGCCCTTGATATCCGCGATATGCTGATCATCGACCGGCTGGAATTGACCTTTCAGCCGGGCTTGAACGCGCTGACCGGCGAGACGGGGGCGGGCAAGTCGATCCTGCTCGACTCGCTGGGATTTGTGCTGGGCTGGCGCGGTCGGGCCGAACTGGTCCGGCAGGGGGCCGCGCAGGGCGAGGTCGTGGCCGAGTTCGAACTGCCCGAGGACCATCCCGCCCATGCGATCCTGGCCGAGGCTGGATTGCCCGGCGGGTCGGAGCTGATCTTGCGCCGCGTCAACACTGCCGAGGGGCGCAAGACTGCCTGGGTCAACGACCGCCGATGCTCGGGCGAGGTGCTGCGCGCGCTGTCGGAAACCTTGGTCGAACTGCACGGCCAGCATGATGACCGCGGCCTGCTGAATCCGCGCGGTCATCGCGCCATGCTGGACGCCTATGCGGGGTCCGAGCCGCAATTGACCGCCGTGCGCGCCACCTGGACCGAGATGGCGCGGGCCCGCAAGGCCCTGGCCGAGACCGAGGCCGCCGTGGCCGCCGTGCGCAGCGAAGAGGAATTTCTGCGGCACTCCGTGGCCGAACTCGACAAGCTTGATCCGCAGCCGGGCGAGGACGCCGAACTCGACGCGCGCCGCCGGATGATGCAGGGGGCCGAGCGCATCCGCGACGACGTGGCCCGTGCCTTTGCCCTGCTGGGCGGTGACGGGGCCGAAGGTGCGATGGCGGATGCCGTGCGCTGGCTGGAAGGTGTCGCCGACCGGGCCGAGGGCCAACTGGACGAGCCGATCGCCGCCCTGGGGCGCGCCCTGATTGAACTGGGCGAGGCGCAGGACGGCGTGACCGCCTGCCTCGAGGCGCTGGACTTCAACCCGGCCGAGTTGGAGCAGACCGAGGAACGTCTATTCGCCATCCGAGCGCTGGCCCGCAAACATGACGTGGCCCCCGATGACCTGAGCGGTTACGCCGACACGCTGCGCGCCCGGCTGGGCCAGCTTGAGGCCGGTGACGCCGACCTGGCCGACCGCCGTGTTGCGGTGCAGGCCGCGCAGGCCACCTATAACGCGGCCGCCGAGGCGCTCAGCGCCCTGCGGTGCGAGGCTGCCGGCCGGTTGGACGCGGCGGTGATGGCCGAGCTTGCGCCGCTCAAGATGGAGCGTGCGGTGTTCCAGACCCAGATCACGCCCGCCGACCCCGGACCCGAGGGGCAGGACGCCGTGGCCTTTACCGTGGCCACCAACCCGGGCGCCCCGTCGGGCCCGCTGAACAAAATCGCCTCGGGCGGGGAGCTCAGCCGCTTTCTGCTGGCGCTCAAGGTGTGCCTGTCGGGCGATGACAGCACCCGGACAATGATCTTTGACGAAATCGACCGCGGGGTGGGTGGCGCCACCGCGGACGCCGTGGGCCGCAGGCTTGCTGCGCTGGCGCAGGGCGGGCAGGTGCTGGTGGTAACCCATTCTCCGCAGGTCGCGGCCCGCGCGGCGCATCACTGGCGGGTTCAGAAGCACGTGACCGACGGGCAGACCCTGTCCACTGTCCTGCCGCTGTCCGAACCGGACCGGATCGACGAGATCGCACGCATGGTCTCGGGCGACGTCATCACGGATGAAGCCCGCGCGGCCGCCCGTTCGTTGTTGCAAGCCTGATGCAGCCGGGCGGCGACACTTGCCTTCAATATCTTGTCAGCCGACTTTTCTAAGCGCCCGGCGTGGCTTAGTAAGGGATACCTGTTTATCCGCAAAGCCCCATGACACAATCAACCCGAACCGTCCTGCGCACTCAGCTCAACCAGGCCCTGGCCGCGCTCAAGGACGCGTGGCGGGTGCTGCGGCACCGCGGGCCAAGCCAGATCCAGTTCTGGTTCATCGCGCTGGTGATCGGGATCACGGCGGGTTTCATGGCTTTGGGGTTTCGCAAGGGGATCGCGGCTCTGCAAGCGCTGGTCTATCAGACCGATGACATCCTGTTTCTGCACAGCTTTGCCGAGAAACTGCACTGGGCCTGGATTTTGGCGATCCCCACGGTCGGAGGGCTGGTCGTCGGAATCATCCTGCACCGCTTTACCGATGACGGGAGAGTTCGGTCTGTCGCCGATGTGATCGAAGGATCCGCGATCAGCGATGGCCGGGTCGAAACCAAAGCAGGGGTCGCGTCGTTTTTCGCCTCGCTGATCACGCTCAGCACGGGCGGGTCGACGGGCCGCGAAGGACCTGTCGTGCACATGGCCGGCGTGATTTCGACCTGGGTATGCCAGCGTATCAACGCGGATGGAATAACCGGCCGCGACCTGCTGGGCTGCGCGGTGGCCGCCGCTGTATCGGCCAGCTTCAATGCCCCGATCGCCGGGGCGCTGTTCGCGCTGGAAGTCGTGCTGCGCCATTTTGCAGTCCACGCATTCGCACCGATCGTGATTGCGTCGGTGGCCGGCACCGTCATCAACCGGCTGGCATATGGCGATGTGACCGAGTTTGTCCTGGACACGCCCGGATCACTGCAATTCTACGTCGAACTTCCGGCCTTTCTGATCCTTGGGCTGATCTGCGGGCTGGTCTCGCTGTTGCTGATGCGGTCGATCTTTTTTGCCGAAGATTTCGGCAATCACGTGCAGGCGCGCCTGTCGCTGCCGCGCTGGCTGCGACCCGCCGTGTCCGGCGCGATGCTGGGCGTGCTGGCGGTGTGGTTTCCGCATATCATCGGCGTCGGATACGAGACGACCATCCGTGCCCTGACCGGAGATCTGGTGCTGACCACGGCCATCCTGTTTGCAGTGATGAAAACCGTGGCAGTGGCCATAACCATGGGTGGTCGTATGGGCGGCGGGGTATTTTCTCCGTCGTTGATGATCGGCGCGCTGACCGGCCTTGCCTTTGGCCTGATCGCCACAGGCCTTCTGCCAAGCGTGTCGGGCACGCATACGCTATATGCTTTTGCCGGCATGGGTGCTGTTGCGGCGGCGGTTCTGGGCGCTCCGATCTCGACCACGTTGATTGTGTTCGAACTGACCGGAGACTGGCAGATCGGCCTTGCCGTGATGGTCTCGGTGTCCATGTCAACGGCGTTGGCCTCGCGCCTTGTGGACCGGTCCTTCTTCCTGACCCAGCTCGAGCGCCGCGGGGTGCATTTGGCCGCCGGGCCACAGGCTTATTTGCTGGCGATGCTGCGCGCCGGGGCCGTGATGCGCCCGCTGGGAGATCCGAATACGGCAAGCAGGGAGGAGGTTCAGGAGATGATCGAGCAGGGCCTGTGCGTCCGGGCCAGCGCAACCCTCGAGGCGGCAATGCCGTATTTCGATCGAGACGGAGTCACCTGGCTCCCGGTGGTTGTTCGGGATGACGACGGGGTCGAAAACCCGGTCGGAGCCTTGTACCACGTGGACGCATTGAAGGCGTACAACCGTGCACTGGCCGCAACAGCGGCCGAGGAACACTCATGACGAAGCAGTGGCAGGCCAGCCACTGAGAGTTTCTCTTTGATTTTGACACCTTGTCAAAAGGTGAGAACATTCTAGCCTGATTGAAGAATTATCCTTGATAGTCACTTTTATGGAGGTTTGAACATGTCTTTTGAACGGATTTCCTTGCTGACTGTGGTGGTTGCGGTTTCGATGATTGGTGCTGTCCCCGCACGGGCGCAGGATGCTCCGTACGTGACCGGCTTTCTCGGTATCACCGATATGGGCGACTATGATTTTGATTTTTTCCAGACAGTTCCTTCGGTCGTGGTTGGCCAAGGCACCATCACAACCGACAATGGCGTAACCTACGGTCTGGCCATGGGACTGCGTGTCGCACCGAATCTGCGGGCCGAGATCGAACTTTCATATGCTTCGAATGATACCAAGGAAATCGGTCGCCCGTTTACTCAGTATGACGGAAGCTTTGATGCGACCTTCGGGATGGCAAATCTTTGGTATGACGTCCCGGTACAGGGCAGGTTCAAGCCCTATGTTGGTGGCGGGCTCGGGTTTGCGCGCGTGTCCCACGACGGTCAGTCCGGTGCTGGCGTGACACTGGTCGATGACAGTGACACCGTCATTGCGGGGCAATTGGGGTTTGGCGGACGTTTTCAGGTAGGGGAACGCGGGAACATTGACATCGGGTACCGCTACAAGACGACCGGCGATCTTGATTTCGCCACGACCCAAGTGTTCATCCCGACAGATCTCGCGAATGGCCGCTACTCTTCGCACTCGCTCATTCTCGGATACAGCTACAGTTTCTGACAGACGTAGTTGAGGGCCAGGTTTGTCCAGCCCTCAAATCTGTTCGACCTTCACCGACTCCAGCGGGTAGAACGCAAGGTAGCCCTTGATTTGGGCAACGGCGGGTATCGGATCTTCATAGCTCCAGACCGCGTTCTGCGTCACGCTCGACTTGTTGACGATCGAGTAGTGCGTGGCATCGCCTTTGTGCGGGCAATGGGTCAACTTTTCGGTCTTGTCCAGAAAGGCCATCGCGATGTCTGCACGCGGAAAGTAGATGACGGGGGCCAGATCGCCTTCCAACAGTTCCAGGGCGTTGGTCGTTTCGCCCAGAATCGCGCCACCGGACCTGACGCACCACTTGCCAGGTGCTTTGCGGATCTTGATGTAATCTGTCATGTCTGCTCCTTCCCTCGTCGTCGCGGCCTCGTTGTGGTCAGGCCTTCGCCTATGCCCACAGTATGTGACAAACGGGTGTCACAAGGGCGCGGTTGCGGCATCCAACCACAGTTGCGCGGCATGTGACAGTCTTGGCCGGACTTTTTCCGCCACGTCCCGGTGATACGCGTTCAACCAATCACGCTCGGCACTGGTCAGCATGTCGACGACGATCAGGCGTCGATCGATGGGGACATATGTCAGTGTCCGCCAGCACAGCATCGCGCGCTCGGGGTCTGCGCCGGGCAGGGCGGGGGCCTCCTCAACAACCAGCAGGTTCTCAATCCGAATGCCGAAGGCACCTTCGCGGTAGTAACCCGGTTCGTTCGACAGGATCATCCCGGGCTCGAGCGGAACGTGGCTGACCCGCGCTAGGCGCTGTGGCCCTTCGTGAACGCTCAGGTATGCGCCGACACCGTGGCCGACGCCGTGATTAAAATCCTGGCCTGCGGCCCACAAAGGTGCCCGGGCGATGCACTCGATGTCTCGACCGGCCAGACCAACGGGCCAGCGCAGTTGCGACATCGCGATCATTCCCTTCAGAACCCGGGTAAAGCAGGTTTTTTCCTCGTCTCCCACCGTGCCGATGGGGATCGTCCGGGTGATGTCCGTGGTACCATCCAGATACTGCCCGCCGCTGTCCAGAACCAGAATATGACCGTCCTCAAGCCGGCTGTCGGTTTCTTCGGTCACTCTGTAGTGCATGATGGCGCCGTTTGGCCCGGTGCCCGCAATGGTGTCGAACGAGATATCCTGCAACGCATTGTCGCGCCGCCGGTTCTCCTCCAGCTGTGTGACCACCTGCGTTTCAGTCACGCTGCCGGGGGGTTGGGCATCCAGCCAGCACAGAGTTTCGATGACGGCGGCGGCGTCACGAAGATGCGCGGCGGCGCTGCCGGCAATTTCGGCTTCGTTCTTGCAGGCCTTGGGGCGTGCGCAGGGGTCGCCACCGTCCACAACCCGGTCGCCAAGCACATCGGCAACGGCTTGCGGCAGAGTTCCCATGTCCACTTGCACCGCGCCCTCAAGCGCCGCAACAGCGTTCAGGAACGCGTCGGGTTCGCGGATCGAAACGCGCGACCCCAGATGCTCGTCCATCCCCTTCAGCTTTTTTGCGGCCATGAACAGGTCCACGTGCCCGTCGGCCTGCAAAATCGCAAACCCATGCGCAACCGGGTTATATGGGATGTCTGACCCGCGGATGTTCAGCAGCCACATGATCGAATCCGGCAACGTGATGACGGCAGCCGACCTCCCGTTCTGAGCCAGAACCGAAGCCAGCCGCGAAACCTTGCTTTCGGCGCTTTCGCCTGCAAATTCCAGCGGGTGCACCTTGACCGGGTTCATTGGCGGTGGTGGCTGGTCGGACCAGATGCGGTCCACAAGATTGTCTGACGGAACCAACTGGATCCCGCTATTCTGCAGTTCGGCCCGGGTTGCCGTGATCTGTCCGGCGGAATGCAGCCACGGATCGAACGCCACCCGCCCTCCATCGGGCAACTGTTGTTTCAACCACGCCGAAAGGCTTACGTCGGGCCACGGTACCGGCGTGAAATCGGGCGCCACCTGCGCCTTGACCTGAGTGCGATACCGACCATCCACAAATACGCCGGCCACGTTTCGCAGCGCTGCGCAGAACCCGGCAGAACCAGTGAATCCGGTCAGCCAGGCCAGCCGCCCGTCGCGGGCGGCCACATATTCGCCCTGATGCGCGTCGGCACGCGGGACGATGAAGCCATCCTGTCCTTCGCGCTCCAATTCTTTGCGCAGCGCCGCCAAACGTGGCGGCCCCTGTTCGGGTCGCGCCGTGACTTCGAAAGACTGGAACATCTGCATCTCCTTCGGCTCACTACAGGTCTTGATCGCCTGCCTTCACCTTTCTTTTAAATGCTCTCGCTGGAGGCAAGACCGGCCTCATCCGGCCTTTTTCATGCCCATCACGCGGGCCCGCGCGCGCGGGTCGCTGTCGAACAGCGCGGCCAATTGCTCGGTCATCGCTCCTGCCAGCTGTTCGACATCGGTAATCGTGACCGCGCGATCATAATAGCGGGTGACGTCGTGGCCGATGCCGATGGCCAGCAACTCGACCATCTTGCGCTTTTCGACCATGGCGATGACATCGCGCAGATGCTTCTCAAGGTAGTTGGCGGGGTTCACGCTGAGTGTTGAATCATCGACCGGAGCGCCATCCGAGATCACCATCAGGATCTTGCGCTGTTCACGACGCGCCAGCATCCGGCGGTGGGCCCATTCCAGCGCCTCGCCGTCAATGTTTTCCTTCAGCAGGCCTTCTTTCATCATCAGGCCAAGGTTGGGCCGTGCGCGGCGCCAAGGCGCGTCGGCGCCCTTGTAGACGATGTGGCGCAGGTCATTCAGGCGGCCGGGTTGCTGCGGTCTGCCGTCGTTGAGCCACGCCTCACGCGCTTGTCCACCCTTCCATGCCCGCGTCGTGAAGCCCAAGATCTCGACCTTCACGTTGCACCGTTCCAGCGTGCGGGCCAAAACATCGGCGCAGATCGCTGCAATGGAAATCGGCCGTCCACGCATCGAGCCAGAATTGTCCAGCAACAGCGTCACCACGGTGTCGCGGAACTCGGTATCCTTCTCGACCTTGAAGCTGAGCGGTGTCGTGGGGTTGGCCACCACCCGCGCCAGCCGACCGGCATCCAGAATGCCCTCTTCGCGGTCAAACTCCCAACTGCGGTTCTGCTGTGCCTGAAGGCGGCGCTGCAGCTTGTTGGCCAAGCGGCTTACAGCGCCCTTCAGCGGCTCGAGCTGCTGATCCAGATAGGCCCGCAGCCGTTCCAGTTCGGCGGGTTCGGCAAGGTCCTCGGCCGCAATCTCTTCGTCATGCGTGTTCAGATAGACCATGTAGTCCGGATCGGCCTCGGAGGCGGGCGGTGGGGCGGGCGGCTCCAAAGGCGCTTCGCCCTCGGGCATCTCGGCTTCTTCACCCATCTCGTCATCGGCCATCTCGTCCATCGAGACCTGCGCCTGAGACTGATCCTGTTGCTCTTCCTGAGTTTGCTCGGGCGTCGCGTCGGCGTCCTGGTCGTCTTGGTCGTCCTGGCCGGTGCTGTCCGGATCGGGCTGTTCTTCGGCGTCTTCCTCGGCCTGATCTTCCTGATCTTCGTCCAGTTCGTCCGGGTCGTCACCCAACTGGTCGCCATAGCCCAGATCCTTGATCATCTGGCGGGCGAATTTGGCGAATTCGGCCTGATCCGAGAGCACCTCGTCGAGATTCTCCAACACACCGCCGGCCTGTTCCTCGATGAACCCGCGCCACAGGTTCATGACGTTCTCGGCTGCAGCGGGCAATTCACGCCCCGTGGCCAGATGACGGATCAGATAACCCGCCGCCACCGCAAGCGGTGCCTCGGAGGGTTGCTTGCACTGGTCATAGCCGCGCCGCAACGCCTCGTGGCCGATCTTGACGTCAATGTTCGAAGCCGTGCCGGGCATGTCCCGGGCGCCCATCGCTTCGCACCGGGCGGTTTCCATCGCTTCATAGAGGTCGCGCGCCATATCTCCGGGAGGCGCATAGCGCGCATGCGTCGCATCGTCATGGTAGCGCCGGTTCAGCGCGAGGGCATCTGCGGTGCCCCGCGCCAAAAGAACCTCTTCGCGTGTCATTCGACGTGACACCTGCGGCAGGCGCATCGAGTCTCCGGACAGGCCCGACGGGTCGACGGAATAGCTTACCGACAACTCGGGATCATCGGCCATGACCTTGGTCGCCTCGGCCAGAGCCTTCTTGAACGGATCAGCAGGGTTGTCGTTCTTCTGCGCCATATCTATCAGCCCTCACTCACGCCCTTAGGCCCGACGCCCGGTCGAAGTGACCGGACCCCGTCTTCATCTGGTCCCCGATGTCCCCGCCGGGGGCGTTGCGCCCGAACCGGGCGCAGCCGATGCCATCAACCCAGGCTCACGCTGGCCGCGCTTTCCGGCAGTTCTTCATCAAAACAACGCTGATAGAACTCGGCAACGGTCTGACGTTCCAGCTCGTCGCATTTGTTCAGGAAAGACAGGCGGAAGGCGTAGCCCACGTCGCGGAAGATCTCGGCGTTCTGCGCCCAGTTGATAACGGTACGCGGGCTCATCACGGTCGACAGATCGCCGTTCATGAACGCCGTCCGGGTCAGGTCGGCAACGGTGACCATCTGGCTGACGGTCTTGCGGCCTTTTTCGGTGTTGTAATGCGGCGCTTTGGACAGAACGATCATGACCTCGGCGTCGTGGCTGAGATAGTTCAGCGTCGCCACCAGCGACCAGCGGTCCATCTGGGCCTGGTTGATCTGCTGAACGCCATGATACAGGCCGGTGGTGTCACCAAGGCCCACGGTGTTGGCGGTGGCGAACAGGCGGAAATAGGGGTTCGGCGTGATGATCTCGTTTTGATCCAGCAAGGTCAGCTTGCCGTCATGCTCCAGAACCCGCTGGATCACGAACATCACGTCGGCGCGGCCTGCATCGTATTCGTCGAACACGATGGCCACAGGGTTGCGCAGCGCCCAGGGCAGGATGCCCTCGTGGAATTCAGTCACCTGTTTGCCATCACGCAGCTTGATCGCATCCTTGCCGATCAGGTCGATCCGGCTGATGTGGCTGTCCAGATTGACGCGCACGGCCGGCCAGTTCAGTCGCGCAGCGACCTGCTCGATATGGGTCGATTTGCCGGTGCCGTGATAGCCCTGGATCATCACCCGGCGGTTGTGGGTGAACCCGGCCAGAATTGCCAGCGTGGTTTCGGGATCAAACTTGTAGGTAGGGTCGATTGCCGGAACGCGGTCGCTGCTTTCGGCGAACCCTTTGACGGACATATTGCTGTCGATCCCGAACACGTCACGGACCGAGATCTCTTCGGTGGGTTTTGCGTTGATATCGGTCGATCCGTCAGCCATTCGCCTTGTCCTTATCCTTTGGCCCGTTTTGCCGGGTTTGAACCCGTGTGTGGTGCAACATATTGCAGATAAGGGCAAGGGAAAGCGGCCCCCTTGGAAAGGTGAGCAGGTTTTTCTTTCAAACTGGCCCTATTGACGCGCGGGCGATCCTTGGTCGCGACGCGTACCAGGTGCAGGTCAAGCCGCGTTTGTCAACAAAGGCACTGCGGCCTGTTCGGACGCACATGCCGATCCATGTGTCGGAAATGCTGTATGCAGGTAAGTATTCAATAATCCAAATGTTGAAAATGACCTTATCAGACATATGAAAAATGGTCTCATGGGGCTTTTTGCAAGTTGCTCAAGCACACAGCAGATTTCTTTGCTAGTCGCGAGCCAGAACTGTCAGGTGGCAATACCAGACGTCGAGATGGCAGTTTCTGGATTCAGCGTCATCCTAAGGACGTGTAGAAACTAGGCAGGGCAACACTTTCGGCGAACGGGAAAGTGACCTCGGGCAAATGCCACAAGAAATCGTCACAACTTGCGGCTCGTCACGTGCAGATATTGAAATGTGTTGTGGAGGTGGTACACTATTTCGGACTTAGTTTAAGTAAAAGGTTGCCATGGCTTTAGTAATTACCGGTCCAACGAGGATTTTCTTTCCTCCGAACACGGACACATTTTCTGTGGACTACGACTCCAGCAAGCCAGCGTCTTGGTTTGTATCTGTAACAGATGACGGACTTCTTTCCCCTTCAGATTACTCGGTTACGATTTCCAGTGCTGGTTTACTAACAGTGGACCTGCAGCCGGGGGTTATTGTTCCCCCAAATACAACTCTGAGTTTGATCGTCAGAGCCTCCAGCGGGCCTGGAAATGGCAACAATGCCTCGATTGGGGTAACCGTTAGGTTGCCCGCTGGAACGGTGCCGTGTTTCGTGAAAGGGACATTGATTGAAACTGAAAGTGGCTGTCGCGCTGTTGAGGAACTCGCTGTTGGTGACAAAGTGCGTGCTTCCAGTGGTGAACTGCTACGCATCGAGTGGATCGGAGAGAAGACCCTGCAGGCAGAAGCTTTGAAGCGAAACCCCCAGTTACGTCCGGTTTGCATTCAGAAAGGTGCATTCGGAAAAGGACTGCCTGACCGAGATTTGTACGTTTCTCCACAACATAGGATTGTCGTGGAGGGTTGGCGCGCAGAGTTGCTGTTCGGAGAGCCAAAAGTTTTCGCCGCGGCAGTTCATCTCGTTAACGATCATACAATTCGCCAAGTAAATACGTATGATCCCGTTACATACTACCATATTGCTTGCTGTCGCCACGCGATACTGTTGTCGAATGGTTTGCCAACTGAAAGTTTGTTCTTAGGTGAAATGGCGGTGATGTCCTTCGATCGGGAAGATGCCGAGGAACTCCGTGTGCTATTTCCCGAACTGCGAAACGCGGCATCCGCTTTTGAGCAAACGCGCCTACGTTGCCTAAAACGCCCCGAAGCTGCTGCGTTACGCGATACGTTCGCGCACTAAAACCGCTATTTGAAGTTTCTGCTGTCCTTGATCTGATCCCAGGCCCAGACGACTTCCTGCAGCTGTTCTTCCTGGCTGCGGTCGCCGCCGTTCATGTCCGGGTGCAGCACCTTGATCAGCTTTTTGTAGGCTTTGCGAACTTCGGCCTTGGTCCAGGTGTCCCTAGCTTCGAGGATTTCGATCGCACGACGCTCAGTAGGCGGCAGGCGACGGCCTGTTGCGGCCCGACCGGGGTTCTTGGTCGCGTTTTCGCCCAGAACCTGATGCGGATCTTCGATGCCAAGCCGGGCCCAGGCCCGCGCCTCGGGGTCGCCCATGGGCTTGGTTTCGCGTTCCCACACTTTGTCTTTCGACCGTTGGGCGTTCAGCTCGGCCTCGGTGGTGCCGTCGAAGAAATTCCACTTCTGGTTATACTCGCGCACGTGCTGCTGGCAGAACCAGAAAAAGTCGTCCAGCACATCCGGTGCCTTGGGCGCGCGGAACTTGCCGGCTTCCTGGCATCCTTCGTGGTCACAGACCCGGGTCGAGGTCTCGGACGCGCCCGACATGCCCCGACGCCCGCGCGGATTTTTCTTTTTGGCGCTGGACACCGACATGTCGAATCCGAAGGGATCTGATTTCACCATATGCTCATCCTCATGAACGCGTCTTTTCGACTCGGAGGCAGCAGTTTAATCTAAGTGATCGAAAGTAGAAGAGGGGCGCGGCAAAATATTTGCCGCTGAGCGTAAAAATGACCGTGACCGACGAAATCCGCCAGCGACTTCAGGCCGAGTTCAACCCGCGTGAGCTGGAAGTCGTGGACGACAGTGAACGCCATCGCGGCCACGCAGGGTTTCAGGAAGGCGGCGAAAGCCACTTCAATGTCCGAATTCGCGCTGCCGCGTTTCAGGGGCAGTCCCGCGTTGCGCGTCACAGGGCCGTTCACAAGGCCCTGGGCGACATCGTTCCGCGCATCCACGCCCTGGCTTTGGACATCGGTGATTGAAGCCTTCCGCCCGACTTTTCCGATTATTGTCGGTTTTTTCCAATAATCTGCTATGTTTCCCGTGATTTGCGCGGAGGAAACTATGGAACAGATGAGCCACGCCGTTCGTACGGTGCTGTCAAAATACGCAACCTTTCAGGGGCGCGCGCCGCGCTCCGAGTTCTGGTGGTGGGTGTTGGCGCTCTTTTTGGTGCTGGTTGTCACACAGTTGATAGACGGTGCGGTGGTGGCGCCTTTGCTGGGCTTCGATGCCTTCGCTTCGGAAGCCGGTCAACCGCTGTCGTGGCTAGTCTCGTTGGGCGTGATCGTGCCGAACATCGCGGTGGGTGTGCGCCGTCTGCATGACACCGGGCGGTCCGGTTGGTGGATCCTGATCGGTTTGATTCCGCTGATCGGTACGCTGATCCTTCTGTATTTCTACATTCAACCCAGCGAGCAGGCCGAAAACGCCTACGGTGCCGCGCCGGCCTGACGGGGCCTTCGCCTAGCTGTCGGGCTTTTCTTTCTCTTCCTCGGCATCCGCTTTGGGGGCATCTTCTGACTTGGCCGGCTTCAGCGTCAGCGGCGGGTCGTCATGATCCTGCGCGATGCGGGCCGGAGCCTCGACTTGACCCGCCGCAGCCGCATCGTCCGGGCCAGGAACCGGCCGTGCCAGTGGAGTGTCATCCTCTTCTGGCGGGGTCAGGAGGGCGGCGACGTCATCGTTGGCGACTTCGGTTTCGACCGCACGGCGAAACACCAGAACATTGCGCCAGTTTTCCGCGGTTCCGGTCAGGCCGACCCGCTCCTCGCTGGGCAGCAGCTCGGCGCGCTGGTACTCCCAGCCTTTCGCACCCAACTCGTTCAGCAATTGCTCGATGGTGACGGCAAACCGGCCCTCGGGTGTTTTGACCCCTTTGGCTTTGGTGCCTTTCTTGGGGGCCGGGACGACCTTGTATTCGTAACGCTGCATCAATGGTTCCTGAACTGGTGTTGGCGGGCAATGTATCGTTCCGTCCGGGACGGGGAACAGAAAACTTCACGCCCCGGCGAATTTCAGCCTCGACTGTTGCTTTCCCCATGCGTCGCCTTTGAGGCGATCTTCAGGCACAGCTCGGTCGCCACCGCCATGTCCTGGACCGAGATCCACTCCAGCGGCCCGTGGATGCATTGCATCCCGGTAAAGATGTTGGGGCAGGGGGTGCCAAATTCGGTCAGGCGCGACCCGTCGGTGCCGCCGCGGATCGGAACCGAGACCGGCTCGATCCCCATGTCACGGCAGGCCTCGCGCGCCAGATCTACCGGTGTCATGTCCTTTTCCAGCCAATAGCGCATGTTGCGGTACTGGTGGCTGATCTCGACGCTGATCTTGGCGCGCGGTTCGCTGGCCTGTACTGCATCACAGACCTTGTGCACCAGCTCGCCCTTGGCTTCCAGCCCGTCCATCTCGAAGTCGCGCAGGATCAGCTTGATCTCCATCTCGGACGAGCCGCCGTTCAGGTCGGTCACGTGGATGAACCCTTCGCGCCCGTCGGTGACTTCGGGGGTCATGGTGGCCTGCGGCAGCGTCTGCACGATCTTGGCGGCCAGGTGGGTCGCGTTCACCATCTTGTCCTTGGCCAGGCCCGGGTGAATCGAAACGCCCTCGATCCTGATCACCGCCCGGTCGGCCGAGAAGCTCTCGTATTCGATCTCGCCCAGTTGCTGACCATCCAGCGTATAGGCGAAGTCGGCGCCCAGATCCTTGGGAAGCGCCTCGGTCACGCCGCGGCCGATTTCCTCGTCGGGGGTAAAGGCGATGCGGATCGGTCCATGCGCGATCGTCCTATCGGCCAGCAGGTGCCCGGCCATGGTCATGATGATCGACACGCCCGCCTTGTCGTCGCCGCCCAGTAGCGTGGTGCCCGAGGCGGTGATCAGGTCGTCGCCGACCTTGCTGGCCAGATAGGGATGCTCGGCTGGGGACAGCACCAGCGACGGATCGTCGGGAAAGGTGATGTCGCCGCCATTGTAGCCCTTGATGACCCGCGGCTTGACCCCGGTCGCGTTGAACTGCGGCGCGGTGTCCACATGGGCCAGAAAGCCGATGGTCGGCCCCGGCGCGGTGCCCGGAATGGTGGCCAGAACGACGCCATAGCCCGTCATGGTCACATCCTGCGCGCCCATTTCGGTCAACTCCTGCCGCAGCAGGTTCAGCATGTCGTACTGGATTTCGGTGCTGGGGGTGGTGGGCGAGTTTTCGTCGCTCTGGCTGTCGATGGCCGCATAGCGAACCAGCCGCTCCTCCAGCTCCTGGTCAAATCTGTTCTGCATGGCACCTTACCTCTCTGGCCAAGACAAAGGCCGCAACCGGCCGCCCGAGTCAAGCGCCGCCTCGAGCCTGGAAGGCGTCAAGAACTCCGGGTAAAACTTTGAGCAACCGGGCAAACCCGGCTGCCCGGCCTGTACAAATGGAAAGACCTTATTGGCCCAGCTTCTGCGCAACCAACTGGTTGACCGCCTTGGGGTTGGCCTTGCCGCCGGTGGCCTTCATCACCTGTCCGACGAACCAGCCGGCCAGCTTTGGGTTCACCTTGGCCTTCTCGACTTGGGCCGGGTTGGCAGCGATGATCTCGTCCAAAGCAGCCTCGATGGCACCGGTGTCGGTCACCTGCTTCATGCCGCGCTCTTCGACGATCTGCGCCGGGTCGCCGCCTTCGGTATAGACGATCTCGAACAGGTCCTTGGCGATCTTGCCCGAGATGGCGTCCGAGGCGATCAGGTCGATGATCTCACCCAGCTGCGCGGGCGAAACCGGCGAGTCGGTGATGTCGCGGTCGTCTTTCTTCAGGCGGCCGAACAGCTCGTTGATGACCCAGTTCGCGGCCAGCTTGCCGTTGCGACCCTTGGCGACCTCTTCGAAGTACACGGCCGATTCAACCTCGGCGGTCAGCACCGAGGCGTCATAGTCAGTCAGGCCAAAATCGTTGATGAAACGGGCCTTTTTCTCGTCCGGCAGCTCGGGCAGCTTGGCGGCGATGTCATCGACCCAAGCCTGCTCGATCTCAAGCGGCAGCAGGTCGGGGTCCGGGAAATAGCGATAGTCGTGCGCCTCTTCCTTGGACCGCATCGAGCGCGTCTCGCCCTTGTCGGGGTCATACAGGCGGGTCTCCTGCTCGACCTTGCCGCCGGCCTCGACGATGGCGATCTGGCGACGCGCCTCGACCTCGATGGCCTGCTGGATAAAACGCATCGAGTTCATGTTCTTGATCTCGCAACGCGTGCCCAAGTGCGAAAAGTCCTGCGTTTCCATGTATTTCTCATAGTCGCCCGGACGGCAGATCGACACGTTCACGTCGGCCCGCAGATTGCCGTTCTGCATGTTGCCGTCGCAGGTGCCCAGATAACGCATGATCTGGCGCAGCTTGGCGATGTAGGCGGCGGCCTCTTCCGGGCCGCGGATGTCGGGGCGGCTGACGATCTCCATCAGGCAAACGCCGGTGCGGTTCAGGTCGACGAAGGACATGTTCGGATCCATGTCGTGGATCGATTTGCCTGCGTCCTGTTCCATGTGGATACGCTCGATGCGCACCATGCGCGCGGTGCCGTCGCCCAGTTCCACCAGAACTTCGCCTTCGCCCACGATCGGGTGATACAGCTGGGAAATCTGGTAGCCCTGTGGCAGGTCGGGATAGAAATAGTTCTTGCGGTCAAAGGCCGATTTCAGGTTGATCTGCGCTTTCAGGCCAAGACCCGTGCGCACTGCCTGTTCCACGCAGAATTCGTTGATCACCGGCAGCATGCCCGGCATGGCCGCATCCACGAAAGACACGTTCGAGTTCGGCTCGGCCCCGAATTTGGTCGATGCCCCCGAGAACAGCTTGGCATTGGACGAGACCTGCGCGTGCACCTCCATCCCGATCACCAGTTCCCAGTCGTGCTTGGCACCGGCGATGGTCTTGGGTTTGGGCAGTTCATAGGTCAAGTCGAGCATGGCGCGCCTCATTTCCGCAGAAGTTCAGGCATGGGTATTATGCCCGGCAAGGCCAAGGGGCAAGGGGCAAAGGGCGCCGAGACGCAATTCTCAGTGGCTGGTCAGTTGCAGACCTGAAGGCGTGAAGGTCACGTCGGTCCCGTTGCGCAATTCCTCGCGGAACAGATCACCGATGGCGCGCAAGGCGTCACGCTGTCCACGTGCCGCGAACCGCTCGGGTGAGTTGACGCGGACCGAGTTGTTGAACCCGTTGGCCGCGTGGGCCCAGATAAGCGGGTGCAGTTCGGTCAAATGATCGCGGATCAGCCATTGGGCGGCCTCCCGGATTTGGGACCGGACCAGATCGGCCTTGTCATCCAGACCGAACCCATTCTGCACCGTGATCGCGCAATACGAGGCCAGCAGATTGATCGTTTGCTGGTCCGGCATCCGTTGCACAATGTCGCGCAGACCTTCCAGAAAATACTCGACGTCCAGCCGCGCGCAGGCTTGTTCATCCAAGGCAATTGCGTCGAACTGAACCCACGTGTATCCGCCGGCACCCCACGTGTCGCGCGTGTTCGCGGCATTGCGCAGGGCCTGCACCTCAAGCTCTTCATAGCTGCCGAACCATCGCGGCAGCAGGTGGCTGCCCATCGCGCGCATGTGTCGATGGTTTCGCGGATCCAGCGAAATAAGGCGTTCGTACTGATCCGCCACCCGGGCCCGCTGGGTGCGCTGACCAGCCAGCAGGGCACAGTCGGCGGCGGCGACCACAGGGCTGTCCGGCAGCGCCTTGCGGCACTCGGGCAGGATGGCTGCAGCCCGGTCAAAATGTGCAGCACAGCGTGAACGATGCAGCGGCGGTAGCGCCGCGTCCAGAGCCGTGCCACGCCACGCCCATGCCAGATCGATGTGGGCCAGAGCGACGATGAGAGCAATCATCGGATCATCGGGATGATCCTGTTTCACACCCTCAAGCTCGGAAATACCGCCTAGCAGGTCGTACTCGGCGATCGCACCGCCGTCGGACAGCGCGTGTTCGGCGGCCAGGACAACATCCGATCGCGCGCCAAATGCCAGAAGATCGGCGATGGGCAGCCCGTCCGGGGCTGTTGTCCGCGCTTGGTCCGCGGCCCGGATCTCGGTTGACAGTTCGGCCCAACGATCCTGCCGAGCAAGATGGCGCCCGCGTTCGATCATGTCCCGCCCGATCAGGTCAGCCGCACCCAGTTCCGCAACGGGAATATTGAGACGCCCGACATCTTCCAGACAGCGGGAACCCGCGTCCGAAACCGGAGCCACGTGAGTTGATATGGGATTGATACGGGCAAGACCTGCCCAGAACGACCGGAACATCGAAAACACTCGAAACTGTACAAACTTGTTAACTAGCGATGAATTCTGAACCGGAATTGTGACCAGTTCAAGGATTCTAACATTAAACTTTCTGCTTCAATGGATCAGACAGGATCAATCTACGCGGATTCCGTGAATCGTTTCAGAAAACCGTGAAATGGTGCCGATCAACCCGGAAGCCGGCTTGTTGCAGCGCCTGTTCCAGCTGTTTGTGCGGCGGTAGGGACTCGTCCGGCAGGCGCAACCGCTTGCCGCTGGTCAACACAATCGAAACGCGCACGGAAAAATCCCAGCGCGTGTCGAAGCGGAAGAAGTCGATCTCGGTCAGGTCGATCTCGCCCTGCCGCGCGCCCGAATGCCAGCTCAGTTTGGCCGGGTCCAGGTTCAGCCCGGCATCGGTGTCGCGCAGCACGTCCCACAACGCGGGCAGGGTGCCCAGCGCCAGCAACCCGATCAGCCACCAGGCCGCGCCGAAAACCAGCACAAGTGCCAGCAGCCCCGCATAGACAGCGGCCAGGATGGCGATGCTGCGGGGCGACCGGTTGTGTCGGGTAAAGCGAAACCCGGAGCCCTCGGGCGCCGTCATGCCCCGAGGATGCGCGAGATCATCTCGGTCGTGTCGCGCGACAGGTTCGGGGTTTCGGCGATGCGGGTCAGTTGGGCGCGGATCAGGTCCTGACGGTCGGCGTCATAGCGTTTCCAGGTCTGGAAGGCGGTGCACATGCGCGCGGTGGTCTGCGGGTTGACCGGGTCCAACCGGATCAGCCAGTCGGCCAGCAGGGCGTAGGCCTCGCCGCTGGCGTGGTGGAACCCGGCATGGTTCATTGCCAGCCCACCCATCAGCGCACGGAACCGGTTGGGGTTCTTCCAGTTGAAATCCGGATGCTCGGACAGGGCGCGGGCGATCCGCGGCGCATCGTCCGGGGCGGCCAGCGAGGCCTGAAGCCCGAACCATTTGTCCAACACCAGCCGGTCATGGCGCCATTGGTTGTAGAATGCCGCCAGTTCCGCCTGACCTTTGCCAGCACGCAGCAGGCAGGACAAAGCGCTAAGCTGCAGGGTCATGTTGTCGGCCTTGGCATAGACCTCGGCCGCCATCGCCCCGCCGTCCAGCCGGGTGGTCAGGGCCAGCGCGGCGCTGCCCAGGGCGCGCTTGCCCGCCTGTTCGGCATCGGGCGAATAGGGGCCGTCCACCAGCGCCTCGGAGTGCAGGCGGGGCAACAGGTCTTGCATGTGCTGGGCGGTGGCCTGGCGCAGGGTCTCGACCGCGCGCCAGATCGCCATCGGGTCGGGCGTTTCGCCCTGTTCGTGCAGCGCGGCGGCCAGTTCCGACTGGGTCGGCAGGCCCAACATCAGCGCGCGATAGGCCGGGTCCAGTTCGGCGTCGCGCAGAACGGCCAGCAGACCATCCAGGTATTCGGCATCGGGGGCCGCGTCCTGGGTGATCATGCGCAGCAGGGTATCCTGCGCCAGCGTCCGTCCGGCCTCCCAGCGGTTGAACGGATCAGTGTCATGGGCCAACAAAAACGCGCGTTCGGCGTTTGGGCGGTCGTGTTCAAGGATCACCGGCGCCGAGAACCCCCGCAGGATCGAGGCGACGGGCCGCGCGGCCAGCCCCTCGAAGGTGAAGCTCTGGCGCGCTTCGGTCAGTTCCAGGACCTCGGTGCCGCGCACCTCGTCGCCATTCGGGCCCAGCAGGCCCACGGCCACGGGGATCACCTGCGGCAGCTTTTTGGGCAGGCCGGGCGTGGGCGGTGTGGTCTGGGACAGGGTCAGGGTATATGTGCCGTCGGCCCAATCCTCCTCGACCTTCACCCGGGGCGTGCCGGACTGGCTGTACCAGCGCTTGAACTGGGTCAGGTCGCGGCCGGTCGTGTCCTCGAACACTTTCAGCCAGTCCTCGATCGTGCAGGCCTGCCCGTCATGGCGTTCGAAATACAGATCCAGCGCTTTGGAATAGGCCTCGTCCCCCACCAGCGTATTCAGCATGCCGATCACCTCGGCGCCTTTTTCATAGACGGTCGCGGTGTAGAAGTTGTTGATCTCTTGAAAGCTTTCGGGGCGCACGGGGTGCGACAGCGGCCCGTTGTCCTCGGGGAACTGGCGCGCGCGCAGGTCGATCACGTCATGGATGCGCTTGACCGCGGCCGAGCGCATGTCCGAGGTGAACTGTGCGTCGCGGAACACGGTCAGCCCCTCTTTCAGGCACAGCTGGAACCAGTCGCGGCAGGTGATGCGGTTGCCGGTCCAGTTGTGGAAATACTCATGCGCGATGATCGCCTCGATCCGTTCGAAATTGGCATCGGTCGAGGTTTCAGGGCTGGCCAGTACCGCCGACGAGTTGAAGATGTTCAGCCCCTTGTTCTCCATCGCGCCCATGTTGAAATCATCCACGGCGACGATGTTGAACACGTCCAGATCGTATTCGCGGCCATAGACATCCTCGTCCCATTTCATCGACCGCTTCAGGGCTTCCATGCCGAAGGCGCATTTGCCCTCGTCCCCGGGCCGGACCCACAGGTTCAGATCCACATGCCGACCCGATTTGGTGGTGAAGCTGTCGGAATGGGCAAGCAGGTCACCGGCGACCAGAGCGAACAGATAGGCGGGCTTGGGCCAGGGGTCGGTCCATTCGGCCCAGCCTTCGCCCTTGCCCGTCGGGTTGCCGTTGGACAGCAGCACCGGCAGGTCGCCGTTGATGCGCACGGTGAAGGTGGTCATCACGTCGGGCCGGTCGGGATAGAAGGTGATTTTGCGGAACCCCTCGGCCTCGCACTGGGTGCAGTACATGCCATTGGACATGTAGAGCCCTTCGAGCGCGGTGTTGTTGCCGGGGTCGATCTCGACCTCGGCCTCCCAGATGAACGGCGCGTCGGGGACGCTGGCGGTCAGGCCTTTGTCGGTGACGTCAGGAGTGATCGGGGTGCCGTCGATGCTGGCGCGGATCAGTTTCAGGTCTTCACCGTGCAAAAAGAACGTGCGGTCGGTGGCCTGCGGATTGGGCCGGAACGCGATGCGCGATGTCACGCGCGTTGCGTGCGGGGCCAGATCGAAGGTCAGGCGAACGCTGTCGACCAGAAAACCGAAGGGCGAATAGTCGGACAGGTAGATCGTAGTGGGGGCGGCGTCGCGCATCTGGGGCCTCGTGTCGGTGTGTTCCCGCGCGACGTTAGGAGGATCGCCGTGGCGCTGCAAGCAGGCGGGTCAGGGCGGCATTACCTTGTACGGTTTGAAGCTGTTTCAGCCGGAATGGAAGGACGGATTGATGCAGCGGCAAGTTGCCTATCGGAAACAATGCCCCTAATTGAAGACTGCATACAACGGCACACGATGGGCAGGAGATTCGAGTCATGAACGGCAGAGCTATCCGGAGCGGATTGGACGTAGATCAGGTTCTGATCGATTTCATCGAGGAACGCGCGCTTCCCGGAACGGGCGTTGAGCCCGATGCATTCTGGGCTGGTCTTTCGCGGATGGTGTCCGAGTTTGGCCCAAAAAACCGAGATCTGCTGCAAAAGCGCTCGGATATCCAGGGCAGTGTCGACGCGTGGCACCTTGCGCGCAAAGGGCAACCCATCGACATGGCCGAGTATCAGGCGTTCCTGCGCGAGATCGGCTATCTGCTGGATGAAGGCCCCGATTTCCAGATCGACACGGCGAATGTCGACCCCGAGATCGCCGCGACGCCCGGCCCGCAACTGGTGGTGCCGATCACCAATGCGCGTTTTGCCCTGAACGCGGCCAATGCCCGCTGGGGCAGCCTGTATGACGCGCTGTATGGCACCGACGCGATGGGCGACCTGCCGCAGGGGGGCGGCTATGACGCGGCGCGCGGTGCGCGGGTGATCGCGTGGGCCAAGGCGTTTTTGGACGAGGCCGCGCCGCTGGCCCACGGTAGCTGGGCCGATGTGGCCGGTCTGAAGGTCGAAGGCGGTGCATTGGTCCCGGCGCTGGCCGAACTCGGGAAATTCGTGGGCTTCGGCGGTGCGGCCGAGGCCCCGGACTTCGTGCTGCTGAAGAACAACGGCCTGCACATCCAGATCATGATCGATCCGTCCAGCACCATCGGCGCCTCGGACCCGGTGGGCATTTCCGACGTGCGCCTGGAATCGGCCCTGTCCACCATCATGGACTGCGAAGACTCGGTGGCCTGTGTCGATGCCGAGGATAAGGTCGTGGCCTACGGCAACTGGCTGGGCCTGATGAAGGGCGATCTGACCGAAGAGGTCACGAAGGGCGGCCGGACCTTTACCCGCAAACTGTCCGAGGACATCGCCTTTACCCGGCCCGACGGATCGGCCGGCAGCCTGAAGGGCCGGTCGCTGATGCTGGTGCGCAATGTGGGCCACCTGATGACCAACCCCGCCGTGCTGGACGCCGACGGCAACGAGATCGGCGAGGGGCTGATGGACGCGCTGTGCACCACACTGATCGCCATGCATGACCTGCAGCGTGATGGCGGCAACTCGGTCCACGGCTCGGTCTATGTGGTCAAGCCCAAGATGCACGGACCCGAAGAGGTGGCGTTCTCGGTCGAAATCTTCGGCATGGTCGAGGATATTCTGGGCCTGCCGCGCAACACCGTGAAACTGGGCATCATGGACGAGGAGCGCCGGACTTCGGTAAACCTTAAGGAATGCATCCGCGCCGCGAAATCGCGCGTGGCCTTCATCAATACCGGGTTTCTCGACCGGACGGGGGATGAAATCCACACCTCGATGGAGGCCGGGCCGATGCTGCCCAAGGGCGACATGAAGAATACGCCGTGGATCCAATCCTACGAGGATCGCAATGTCGATATCGGATTGGCCTGCGGACTGAAGGGTCGGGCGCAGATCGGCAAGGGCATGTGGGCCATGCCCGACCGGATGGGCGAGATGCTTGATGCCAAGATCGGCCACCCCATGGCCGGTGCGACCTGCGCCTGGGTGCCGTCGCCCACCGCAGCGACCCTGCACGCGACCCACTACCACAAGGTGGACGTTCTGGCCCGTCAGGACGAGATCGCCGCCGGAGGCCCGCGCGGCACGCTCGATGATCTGCTGACCATCCCGCTGCTGGGCGGCCGCAACCTCAGCAACGATGAAATCACCCGCGAGATCGAGAACAACGCGCAGGGCATCCTGGGCTATGTCGTGCGCTGGGTCGATCAGGGCGTCGGCTGCTCGAAGGTGCCCGATATCAACGACGTGGGTCTGATGGAGGATCGCGCCACCTGCCGGATTTCGAGCCAGGCGCTGGCCAACTGGCTGCATCACGACGTGATCGGCGCTGATCAGGTTATGGCCGCAATGAAGAAGATGGCCGCCGTGGTCGACCGCCAGAACGCGGACGACCCGGCCTATCGGCCCATGGCGCCGGGGTTCGACGGCATCGCCTTCCAGGCCGCCTGCGATCTGGTGTTCAAGGGGCGGGTGCAGCCCTCGGGCTATACCGAGCCGGTCCTGCATGCGCGGCGGCTGGAACTGAAAGCCAGTCAGGGCTAGAACCGGGGCAGACCACCGCAGACAGAGGAAAATATCATGTCGGTTTCACTCAGAAAGGCCCGCACCATCATTCGCAAAACCCTTGAGAAAGGGCGCGAGATGGACCTGAAACCCCTGTCGGTGGTGGTTCTGGACGCCGGCGGCCATGTCATCGCCTTCGAGCGTGAGGACGGCGCGGCCCCCGGCCGGTTCGCGATTGCCCATGGCAAGGCCTATGGATCGGTCATGCTGGGCATGGCAGGCACCGCCCAGATGCAGCGGGCCGAGGCGCAGGCCTATTTCATGGCCGCGGTGAACGGGGTCTATGGCGGGCAGGTCGTTCCGGTTCCGGGCGGCGTGCTGCTGCGCGACCGCAAGGGCGCGGTGATCGGGGCAGTCGGGGTAACCGGCGACACCTCGGACAACGACGCCGCAGCCGCCATGGCCGGGATCGAGGCCGCCGGGCTGACCGGCGAGACCTGATCTGCACAAGCGCCGTTCCGCCGCGGCCGCATCTTGCGGGAAATCGGTCAAGTAATCTGCGGAAATCGGGAACAATATGTGCGTATCTGAACACGTCCTTGCGCCATGGTGCAGGGCGTGTTTTCTTGCACGTTATTGAAGGGGCGGATAATTTCCGACCAGTTCAAGTAAAACAGCAAGGTAGCACAATGTCCCGACCCGTCGTTGGCATCATCGGCAATTCGTATCTGATGAACGACCAGTACCCCACCCATGCCGGGGGGACGATGAATTCGGACGCGGTCGCGAATGTCTCGAACTGTCTGCCGCTGCTGATCCCGGCCGATCCGCGCTATGTCGACGTGACCGAGTTGCTTGAGGTGTGCGACGGGTTCTTGCTGACCGGTGGCCGCCCCAACGTTCACCCCGAGGAATACGGCGAGTCGGCAACTGACGCACATGGCGAATTCGACCGGGCGCGCGATGCCATCACCCTGCCGCTGGTACGGGCCTGCGTGGAACGCGGCCAGCCCTTTCTGGGCATCTGCCGGGGCTTCCAGGAGGTCAACGTGGCCATGGGCGGCACTCTGTACCCGGAAATCCGCGATCTGCCCGGCCGGATGAACCACCGCATGCCGCCCGATGGCACGCTGGAAGAGAAATTCGCCCTGCGCCATGTGGTCAAGCTGACCGAGGGCGGGGTGTTCCACCGCCTGTTCGGTGCCAGTGAGGTGATGACCAATACGCTGCACGGGCAGGGCATCAAGACGGTGGGCAAGGGCGTGGCGATCGACGGCCACGCGCCGGATGGTACGCCCGAGGCGATCTATATCCAGGATGCGCCCGGGTTCACCCTGTCGGTTCAGTGGCACCCGGAATGGGATGCCGCGAATGACCCGGTGTCGCGGCCTCTGTTTCAGGCTTTCGGCGACGCGGTGCGGGCTTGGTCGGCAAGTGCAATGCCGACGCCGGTGCGGCAATCGGCCTGACAATCGGCTCTCGGATTTCTTCAAAAGACCGGCGCGGCAATCACCGCGCCGGTCTTTTTTCGTTTCACACCAGCAGGTTGAACTGCTTGTTGAGCGGCAGGGTCCGAGCGCGCTGGCCGGTCAGGTCAAACAGCGCGTTGCCAAGCGCCGGCATCGAGGGCGGCGTGCCGGGCTCGCCCGCGCCACCCATGAAGCGGTTGGTTTCCAACACCTGAACCTCAACCTGCGGCGCGGTGTGCATGCGCAGCGCGTCATAGTCGGGGAAGTTCATCTGTTCGACCTCGCCATCGGCGAAGGTGATCTCGCCGTAGCAAGCCGCCGACAGGCCATACATCATGCCGCCGAACATCTGCGCCTTGACGTTTTCAGGGTCCAGCGCCAGCCCCATGTCGCAGGCGAACCAGGCCTTGCTGATGCGGATGGTGCCGTCTTCGTCGACCACCTCGATCACCTGCGCGACCGGGGTGCCGAAGCTGTAGGTGAAGGCCACGCCGCGCCCCACGCCATCGGGGGTCTTGCCCGTCCAGTCGGACATGTCGCGCACCGCCTCGAGGCACCCGGCCGAGGGCGCGTGTTCGTCGCGCATCAGCTCCAGCCGGAACTCCAGCGGGTCGCGTCCGGCGGCATGGGCCATCTCGTCGATGAAGGTCTCGTGGAAAAACCCGTTGTGGCTGTTGCCGACCGAGCGCCAGAAGCCCACCGGGATCTTCAGATCGGCGATATGGCCGCTCATGCGATAGTTGGGCACCGCGTAAGGCTGGTTGAAGAACCCTTCGACCAGAACCTTGTCCGGGCCAGCGCCGGGCATTCCGGTATAGCGCTCGACGGCCTGCTGCGTGCAGGACTGCGCGGCGACCGCACCGTCGATCAGCACTGCTTTGCCATCCTGAACCGCACCGCGCATCCGCGCCATCGCACCGGGACGGTAGTAGTCGTGACGCATATCCTCTTCGCGGCTCCAGGTCGTCTGGACCGGAGTGCCGGGCATTGCCATGGCCACCTTGGTTGCGATTTCGCCGAAATCCAACTCTCCGCGGCGACCGAACCCGCCGCCCAGATAGGTGGTGTGGATTTGGACGACTTCGGTATCCAGACCCGCGGTGTTGGCAACGCGGAACTGTATCAAGGTAGGCGCCTGGTTCCCGCACCACAGTTCCAACGCGTCGCCGGTGAACAGCGCGGTGGCATTCATCGGTTCCATCGTGGCGTGGGCCAGGTAGGGGACGGTGTATTCGGCCTCGATCACTGTCGCGCCTTCGGGAACGGTGCTGACATCGCCATCATCGCGCATGGTCGAGTTCGGGTCCGCGTCGAAGGCCTTGGCGATCTCGGCAAAGATGGCGTCAGTTTCGGGCGGATAGGGGGCTTCGCCCCAATCGACGTCGATGGCCTCGACCGCCTGGTCGGCAAGCCAGGTGTTGGTGGCAATAACCGCAACACCGTTGCCCAGATCGACAACCTTTTCGACACCCGGCATTGCCTTGGCGGCGCTGTCGTCGAAACCGTTCATCTGGCCGCCCAGCTTGGGGTTCATCCGGACGCTGGCGAACTTCATGCCGGGCAGGCGCACGTCAACGCCGAACTGGGCGGTGCCGGTGGCCTTTTCCACCATGTCCAGACGCGGCAGGGTCCGGCCCAGATAACGCCACTCGGACGGGTCGCGCAGCGGAGCTTCGATGGGTTCCATCTGCGCCACATCGGCGGCCAGCTCGGTATAGGCGATCTTGCTTCCATCGGGCGCGATGACATGGCCCGAAGCGGTCTTCAACTGAGCCCGATCCACCCCCAACCGGTCGGCGGCGGCCTGTTTCAGCGTCTCGCGGGCCGAGGCACCAGCCGCGCGCATCCGCTCGAACCCGTCCTTCATCGAGGTCGAGCCGCCGGTGACCTGCAGGCTGAGCGCCTTGCCGATCACGCCCAGGGCCTCGCCCAGGTTGTGCTGGAAGTTCGAGACGTCATAGCCCTTGTTGGGCAGGCTCTCGCCGATCAAGGCCGAGTTGTAATAGGCCGCCGCCGCAGGTCCGTGCAGAACGGTGGCCTGATCCAGATCCACGTCCAGTTCCTCGGCGATCAGGGCGGCCCAGGTGGTTTTCACGCCCTGGCCCATCTCGGCGCGCGGCGCAAACAGGGTCACGCCGTTCTGGTCGATCAGGATGAAGGGGTTCAGGGCCGCTTCGCCGTCGCCCGGTTTCAGCGGGTTCTTGGCCGGGCGGTTGACGTAATAGACGCCGAAAGCCACGCCGCCGACGATGGCGGCAGACCCGATCAGGAAGGTGCGGCGCAGGATTTTTCCGATACTGGCCATGGATCAGGCCTCCTTCAGCTTGGCGGCGGCGTCGTGGATCGCGGCGCGGATGCGGGGGTAGGTGCCGCAGCGGCACAGGTTGCCCTGCATAGCCTCGTCGATTTCTTCGTCAGAGGGGGCAGGGTTTTCAGCCAGCAGCGCGGCGGCCTGCATGATCTGCCCCGACTGGCAATAGCCGCATTGCGCGACCTGATGGTCGATCCAGGCCTGCTGGATCGTGGCCAGGTTGTCGGGCGTCCCCAACCCTTCGATTGTGGTGACCTCGCCCCAGACATCGGATAGGGCAACCTGGCACGAGCGGACGGCCTCGCCGTCGATCTGCACCGTGCAGGCTCCGCAGGCGGCCACACCGCAGCCGAACTTGGTTCCGGTCAGGCCCACCTCGTCGCGCAGCACCCACAGAAGGGGGACATCGTCGGGCAGATCGACCTGATGTGGCTTTCCGTTGATCGTCAGCGTGGTCGCCATGGCGCACCTCTTTTGGCTGTGGCTGGTGTCTGACATAATTGATGAAAAATGTCAGTGCGTCAATTGACAATTTCGCGCGAAACTGTCAGAGGTCAATTCATGGCGGAAAAACTGGATGATATACGGGCAAAGGCGATCCTGACTTCGGCGTTTCAGGCCTTTTCCGCCTATGGGTTCCGCAAGACCTCGATGGATGACATAGCGCGTGGCGCGGGTATGTCCCGTCCGGCGGTCTATCTGCATTACAAGAACAAAGAGGCCATCGTTCGCAGCCTGACACAGGCGCATTACGCCGAAAAGATCGCGGCGGTGGCGCAGGCGCTGCAGGGCGACGGAGCGGTGTCCGAGATCCTAGCGCGGGCGATTGACGCGCAAATCGCCGGGATGGCGGCCATTCTGGCCTCGCCACATGGGCTTGAGATGCTGGATACCAGCAAGTCCACAGCCGCCGACATCGTGGCCGAGGGCGAGGCGGCGCTGGCGGCTCTCTACGCCGAATGGCTAAAGCGCGAACTGGCGGCCGGTCGCGTGCGCCTGCCGGACGGTCCGGCCGAGACCGCGCGGACCATCACCGCCGCACTGAAGGGGATCAAGATGACCGCCTCGAACGCTGATGAGTTCGAGCAGCGCATTGCCCAGCTGACCGCGCTGATCGGCGCGGGGCTTGAGGTCAGGTAACCCGCTGCCGGATTTTGTATTCCGCTTTGTCCCACAAACGGTTCTGCATGATGTCGGTCAGAATATCCACGGCGCGTGTCACGTCGCCTTCGTCGATATACAGCGGCGTGAAGCCGAACCGCATGATGTCGGGCGCGCGGAAATCCCCGATCACGCCGCGGGCGATCAGGGCCTGCATCGCCGCGTACCCGTCGGCAAACCGGAACGAGACCTGGCTGCCACGCATCGCGGGGTCGCGGGGGCTAGCCAGTTCCAGATCGGGGCAGGTGGCCTCGACCTGCTGGATGAACTGTTCGGTCAGGGCGATGGACTTGGCGCGCACATCATCCATGTCGGCCATGTCCCAGATATCCATCGCCGCGGCCAGCGCGGTCATCTGGATTACGGGCGGCGTGCCGACGCGCATGCGCTCGATGCCCGCGCCGGGGCGATAGTCCAGGTCGAAGGCAAACGGCGCCTGGTGCCCCAGCCATCCCGACAGGGCCGGGCGCGCGGTGTCGGACCATTTCGGCGCGACATAGATGAAGGCCGGGGCGCCCGGGCCGCCGTTGAGGTATTTGTAGGTGCACCCCACCGCGAAATCGGCGTTGCACCCGGCAAGGTCCACCGGGATGGCCCCGGCAGAGTGGGCCAGATCCCACACCGTGATGACGCCCCGAGCATGGGCCAGATCGGTCAGCGCCTTCATGTCATGCCTGCGGCCGGTGCGATAGTCGACCTCGGTCAACATCAGCACGGCGATTTCGTCGGTGATGTGCTCGGCCACGGCCTCGGGGTCCACGGCCCGAAGCTCGTACTCCTCGCCCAGCGAGCGCAGCAGCCCGTCAGCCATGTAGAGATCGGAAGGGAAGTTGCCATTGTCCGACAGGACCACCTTGCGCCCCGGGTTCAGCTCCAACGCCGAGGCAACCGCCTGATACACCTTGATGGACAGCGTGTCGCCCACCACGACCGTGCCGGGCGCGGCGCCGATCAGGCGGCCGATCCGATCGCCCAGGTCGGTCGGCATGCCCATCCACCCGGCTTTGTTCCACCCGGTGATCAGCATCTGACCCCATTCCTCGGTCAGCATCTTCTGCACCTTCGCGGCCGCCGCCTTGGGCAGAGGACCCAGCGAGTTGCCGTCAAGGTACAGAACGCCTTCCGGCAGGTGGAACATGGCTTTGGTGGCGGCGAAGTCGGTCATGATAAATCCCGGTGTTTTCTTGTGTCCGAACCGGGGTATCGGATCGGTGCCGGGCTGTCCACGCCCGCCTGTTTGTGGCCCGGGTGCACAATATTCGACCGCAAGGCCAAGATGCTTTGCCATCGGGGTCTGAAAGCGGTAGGACTTGGCCCGGAAGCGACATGTGTCGGTGCATGTCGTCGTTCAAAAGGGATGCTCATGCGCCGTATCGACGTACCGCCACTGTGGCTTTTGGGCTTCGCGGTGTTGGCCTGGTTGCAGGGCCGTTATCTGCCGCTCGGCCTGTCGCTGGAAGGTGGGTTGACCGACCTGCTAAGCGGGCTGCTGATCGGTGGAGGTATCCTGCTGGCGGTTCTGGCAATCGTCGAATTCCGCCGCCACCGTACGACGGTCATTCCGCATGAAACACCCACCGCAATGGTGCAATCGGGCATCTACAAGCGCAGCCGCAATCCGATCTATCTGGGCGATGTCCTGATCCTTGCCGGGTTGATCCTGCGCTTCGATGCGGTTCTGTCGCTGGTTTTGGTTCCTGTGTTCGTCTGGGTATTGGAACGGCGGTTCATCCTGCCCGAAGAGGACCGCCTGCGCCGCACCTTCCGTGCGGATTTCGCGCGTTACGAACGCAAAACCCGTCGGTGGATCTGAAATGCGCCGACCCGTGACACAACGTAATGAATGCTGCGCTTGCGAAATAATGTTGCGCAGGATAGATCTTTGCTTAACAAACAATACCGACCACCCGCTCGGTCAGAGTGAAAATTAGGGGGACTTGCCGGTGAAAATAGGCACGCCAAAGGAAATACTGAAAGGCGAGAACCGGGTCGCGATGACTCCGGAGTCAGCCGTGCAGCTGCAGAAATTGGGCTATGAATGCGCCATCGAGAAGGGGGCTGGTGCTGCCGCCGGTTTCTCAGACGAGGCTTACGAGGCCGTCGGGGTCGAAATCGTCAAGACAGCTGCCTCTTTGTGGAAATTGTCGGACATCATCGCCAAGGTGCGCGTGCCCACCGAGACCGAAATGAAACGTCTGACCAAGGGCAAGACGCTGATCTCGTTCTTCAACCCGGCAGGGAACGAAGAAGGGATGGAATTGGCGAAAGCCAAGGGCGCCAATGTCATCGCGATGGAAATGGTGCCCCGCATCAGCCGTGCACAGAAGATGGATGCGCTGTCGTCGATGGCCAACATCGCCGGGTACCGTGCGGTGATTGAGGCGGGCAACAACTTTGGCCGCTTCTTCACCGGCCAGGTGACGGCCGCGGGCAAGGTGCCGCCGGCCAAGGTTCTGATCGTTGGTGCCGGCGTGGCCGGTCTGGCCGCCATCGGGACGTCGACGTCGCTTGGCGCGATCACATATGCGTTCGATGTGCGCCCCGAGGTCGCTGAACAGGTCGAGTCGATGGGCGCCGAATTCGTCTATCTGGACTTTGAAGAAGAACAGCAGGATGGCTCGGCCACCGGTGGGTATGCTTCGGTTCAGTCCGAGGAGTTCCGAAATGCTCAGCTGGCCAAGTTCCGCGAACTTGCGCCCGAGATGGACATCGTCATCACTACGGCCCTGATCCCCAACCGCCCGGCCCCCAAGCTGTGGCTAGAGGATATGGTCAAGGCGATGAAGCCCGGCTCGGTCATTGTGGACCTTGCGGCCGAGCGTGGAGGCAATGTCGAAGGCACCGTGCCGGATGAAAAGGTCGTGACCGACAATGGCGTGACCATCATCGGCTATACTGACTTCCCCAGCCGGATGGCGGCTCAGTCCTCGTCGCTTTATGCGACCAACATCCGTCACATGATGACTGACCTGACCCCCGACAAGGACGGTCAGATCAATCACAACATGGAAGATGACGTGATCCGTGGCGCGACCGTCACCTACGAAGGCGAGATCACCTTCCCGCCACCACCGCCCAAGGTGCAGGCCATCGCGGCCAAACCCAAGGCCGAAGTCAAGGAACTGACGCCCGAAGAAAAACGCGCGCAAGAGATTGCGGCCTTCAAGGCGCAGACCAAGCAACAGGTTACCCTGCTGGGCGTGGGTGGAGCGCTGATGCTGCTGGTGGGGCTGGTGGCTCCTGCCAGCTTCATGCAGCATTTCATCGTCTTCGTGCTGGCTGTTTTCGTAGGCTTCCAGGTGATCTGGAACGTCAGCCACAGTCTGCACACACCGTTGATGGCGATCACCAACGCGATTTCCTCGATCATCATCGTGGGCGCGTTGATGCAAATCGGGTCGGGGTCTTTCCTCGTCATTCTGCTGGCGGCGCTGTCGATCTTCATGGCCGGGATCAACATCTTCGGCGGTTTCCTCGTAACCCGGCGCATGCTCGCCATGTTCCAGAAATCTTAAGGAGGCCGGGCACATGGAATTTGGCTTCACCACTGCCGCCTATGTCGTTGCGGCTGTTCTGTTCATCCTTTCGCTCGGCGGCCTGTCGAACCAGGAAAGCGCCAAGCGCGCGGTCTGGTACGGCATCGTCGGCATGGCGCTGGCGGTTTTTGCCACGCTGGTCGGTCCCGGATCGGGTCTGTGGCTGCTGTCGCTGCTGCTGATCATCGGCGGTGGTCTGATCGGTCAATACGTGGCGCAGCGCGTCCAGATGACCGAGATGCCGCAGCTTGTGGCCGCCATGCACTCGCTGGTGGGTCTGGCGGCGGTTTTCGTCGGGTACAACGCCCATTTCGAGATCAAGAATGTCGCCGAAGTCTTTGCGATCGTTGACGCGGCCAAGGATGCCGACCTGTCGGATCTGGGCGCCTTCGCGAAACTGATCGCCAAGAAAACCCCGGCCGAGCTGGCCATTCTGCATGTCGAGCTGTTCCTGGGCATCTTCATCGGTGCGATCACCTTTACCGGTTCGGTCGTGGCCTATGGAAAGCTGGCCGGCAAGGTCACCTCGGCGGCCACCAAACTGCCGGGCGGGCATGCGCTGAACGCGGCGGCGGCTGGCCTCTCGCTGATCTGTCTGATCTGGTACACCGCTTCGGGTGGCTTCTTCCCGCTGTTCCTGATGACGCTGGCGGCGCTGTTCATCGGCTATCACCTGATCATGGGCATCGGCGGCGCCGACATGCCGGTGGTGGTGTCGATGCTGAACAGCTACTCGGGCTGGGCGGCGGCCGCGATCGGCTTCAGCCTTGGCAACGACCTGCTGATCGTGGTCGGCGCGCTGGTTGGCTCGTCGGGTGCGATCCTGTCCTACATCATGTGCAAGGCGATGAACCGTCACTTTGTCAGCGTGATCCTGGGCGGCTTTGGCGGCACTTCGGGGCCCCAGATGGAGGTCGAAGGCGAACAGGTGGCGATCGACGCCGACGGTGTTGCAGCAGCGTTGAACGATGCCGACAGCGTCATCATCATCCCCGGCTACGGAATGGCGGTGGCGCAGGCGCAGCAATCGGTCAGCGAACTGGTCCGCAAGCTGCGCGCCAAGGGCAAGAATGTGCGCTTTGCCATCCACCCCGTCGCGGGCCGTCTTCCGGGCCACATGAACGTGCTGCTGGCCGAGGCCAAAGTGCCCTATGACATCGTGCTGGAAATGGACGAGATCAACGACGACTTTCCGGAAACAGATGTGGCGATCGTCATTGGCTCGAACGACATCGTGAACCCTGCGGCGCAGGAAGACCCGAACAGCCCCATTGCCGGGATGCCGGTTCTGGAATGCTGGAAGGCCAAGCAGGTGATTGTCTCGAAACGCGGGCAGGGCACCGGGTATTCGGGCATCGAAAACCCGCTGTTCTACAAGGAGAACACCCGCATGTTCTATGGCGACGCCAAGCAGTCGCTGGACAAGCTGCTGCCAATGATCGACTGATCTGTGGCTGAGACCCAATGAGAAGGCGCCCTTCGCGGGCGCCTTTTTTCGTTTCAGGGTATGATGCCACAGCAACCCCCAACGGCACGAGGTGTTCCATGCATAAGGTAAACGGCATCGGCGGCGTGTTCTTCCGCGCCCGCGATCCGAAGGCTCTGTCGCAATGGTACGAGACCCATCTGGGCGTCAATCACTATGACCCGGTTCCGTGGAAGCAGCGCGAAGGCTACACCGTGTTTGCCCCATTCGCCGAAGACACGGACTATTTCGGTGATGCCGCGCAGCAATGGATGATCAATTTCCGCGTCGACGATCTGGCGGCCATGGTAGACCAGCTGCGTGCGGCTGGAATCGAGGTGGAGACCCGTGACGAATGGAACAGCGAGATCGGAAAATTCGCCCGCCTGCACGACCCCGAGGGCAATCCGATCGAGCTCTGGCAGCCAAATCAATGAGATAGAGTGATTGTATGCCGTTGTATTCCTGTAAGTATATGAAATAAAAAGAGAATTGATGATCTGATGTGGTGTCGTATATTGCCCCTGACGAAACGGAGCCGAAAATGACGCCAATCGAGGATCATCCGCTGCGCTATGCGCTGGCCAACGAATTGCACGCGCGGCCGTTCCCCGTGGCGCAGGCGCCATGCACGGTTGTCTTCCTTGCGATCAAAAAGCCGGTCGCCGCGGTGGCGCGCGACCGAGCCGAAGATATGGCCCACCTGATTGACCTGCTGGACCGTCATGGGGCGCAGCATCCGCAGCCTGATGCCACCCACTATGCCGGCCAGATCGGGCGGCATTGGTTGAAGTGGGAGCACCACACGGAATTCGTGACCTATACGGCCATTACTCAGAATGTCAGCGAGCGCGCCTTCAACCCCGCCGATTTCGAGGTTTTCCCCCCCGACTGGCTGATGGCCAGTCCGGGCCAGCGCGTGACCTCGATCACGCTGCGGGTGGTGCCGCGCCCGGATGACGGGGCCACGCAAGCCGCGCTGGCGGATTGGTTCGAGCCGGAAAGCCTGGCGGTGTCGCGGGTACTGGACGACTCGGCGATCTGCGCCAGCGATTTTCGCATCGACCCGGCGGGCCACATGCGGTTTGCCCTGTTCGTGTCCGAGGGCACCGGGCGCAGGCGCACCGGCCGGATCATCCAGCGCTTGTGCGAGATCGAGACCTACAAGGCGATGTCCATGTTGGGCTTTGCCCGGGTCAAGGCCCTGATGCCCCAGATCGGCGAGTTGGACCGGCAACTGACCCAGTTGATGGGCGAGATGACCAAGGACACGACCCATCCCGACGACCTGCTGCCGCAATTGCTGGCCACCTCGACCGAGCTCGAGACGCTGTCGGCGCGTTCGGCCTTTCGCTTTGCCGCGACGGGGGCCTACGAGGCCATCGTGCACCAGCGGATCGAGGCGCTGCGCGAGGATCGCTTTCACGGGCGTCAGACATTCGCCGATTTCATGATGCGCCGCTATGACCCGGCCATGCGCACGGTCAAGGCGACCGAACGGCGGCTGCAGGCGCTTTCGGACCGGGCCATTCGGGCCGGTGACCTGCTGCGAACTCGGGTCGATGTCGAGCGCAGCGCGCAGAACCAGGCCTTGCTGGAGAGCATGGACCGCCGGGCGGATCTGGCGCTGCGATTGCAGCACACGGTCGAAGGCCTGTCGGTGGTCGCCATCAGCTATTACGCCGTGTCGCTGGTCAGTTACCTGCTGTACCCGTTGACCAATGCGGGGATCAGCAAGGGGATGCTGACCGCAGGCGTGACGCTGCCTGTAGTGGCGCTTGTCTGGCTGGCCGTGCGCCGCATCCGCCGCAAGCTGGAATAGCGCGGCTTGCCAACCGACGCGCTGCCTGTATTGCTGCTAGGCAGATCTTTCGCAGGCGGGGCAGATTTCATGATCGGATTGGTTTCAGCCTGGCGGGCCGTGGCCGCCATGTTCATCCTGAACGGCGCCCTGTTCGGCATCTGGGCCTCGCGCATTCCGGCCGTCCGTGACCGTCTGGGGCTGAGCCACGAGGAGCTTGGTTATGGCCTGTTGTTCATGGCAGCCGGCGCGGTGTGTTCCTTTCCAGTCACTGGACGCCTGACCGACAGGTTCGGCGCGGTGACAGTGACGCGGGTGATCGCGGTTCTGTACACAGCATCACTGATCCTTCTTGCGGCCGCCGACAGCTTCGCCATGCTGGCTGCGTTCCTGTTCATCTTCGGGGCCTTCCACGGCTCGATGGATGTGGCCATGAACGCCTGGGCCGCCGAGGTCGAGCAGGCCTACGCCAAACCGGTCATGTCCTCGTTCCACGCGATGTGGAGCCTCGGCGCCGGGCTAGGGGCGCTCAGCGGCTATGGCGCGGTTCAGATGCAACTTGCCGTGTTACCGCATTTCCTGCTGGCCGGCGGGGCAACCGTGGCGCTGGCGCTTGCCCTGTCCTGGGTCCGATGGACGTCGCGGCGGGTGCAGTCCGACGGCGCCACGATCTTTGCCTTGCCCAGCGGCGTTCTGGTTCTGGTCGGGCTGACCGCAATGTGCGGCGCGCTGGGCGAGGGCGCAGTGGCTGACTGGAGCGCCATCTTTCTGCGGGATGTCACGGGGGTGGCTGAAAGCGTTGCGGCCTTGGGCTATGCCGTCTTTTCGGTGTCCATGGTTGCCGTGCGGCTGCTGGGCGGCCTCGTGATCGCCCGGTTCGGCCCGGTGCCGGTGGCCCGGGTCAGCGGAGCCTGCGCCGCCGTCGGCGTGTTCCTGGTGGTATCGGCTGGGGGCGCGGTCGGGGCGCTGGCTGGATTCGCGATGATGGGTGTGGGCTATGCGGTGATCATGCCGCTGGCGTTCAGCCGGGCCGCGAACGACCCGCATGTCCCGCCGGGGCAGGCCATCGCCAGTGTGGCCACTTTGGGATACGGAGGTTTGCTGATCGGTCCGCCGCTGATCGGGCTTCTGGCAGGTATCCTGTCACTGCGGCTGGCCTTTGCCGTCCTGCTGCCGCTGGCAGTGGTGATCGTGGTGTTGGCCGGCGCGCTCAGGCGCGCCGACTGACTTTGGTTCAGCGTCCGCGGATCCGCGGATCGAGCGCATCGCGCAGGCCGTCGCCCAGATAGTTCACGCTGAGAACGGTCAGCGAGATCGCCAGGCCGGGCCAGAACACACGCTCGGGGTACTGCTGCAGATAGTCGACGCCATCGAACAGTAGCCGGCCCCAGGTGGGGAAGTCAGGCGGGAAGCCCAGCCCCAGGAAGGACAGCGCGCTTTCGGTGATGATCGCCGTGGCGATGCCCAGCGTGGCCGAGACCATGATCGGCGACAGCACGTTGGGCAGGATGTGCCGGGTGATGATCTGCGTGTTGCTGGTACCGATCGAGCGGGCGGCCAGAACGAATTCGCGTTCCTTGATGGCCAGCACGTCGCCGCGCACGATCCGCGCCGTAGGCATCCACGAGGTGATGCCGATGGCGCAGACGATCAGGATGAAAATCCCACGTTCAAGCCCGAACGCAGCGGACAGAGGCTCGCGGAACAGCAGCATCATCACCAGCAGCAGCGGCAGCAGCGGCAGGGCCAGGAACAGATCGGTCAGGCGCATCAGCGGCCCGTCCAGCCGTTTGAAGAACCCGGCAACCACGCCGATGAACGACCCCAGGAACAGCGCCAGCAGCATCGCGGTGATGCCGACCGATACCGAGGTCTGCCCCCCAGACATCATTCGCGCCATGATGTCCCGGCCCAGCTGATCGGTGCCGAACGGATGGGCCCAGCTGGGCCCCTGGTTGCGGGCACGGATGTCGATCTGGGTCGGGTCGATGGTCCACAGGAACGGGCCAAGGTAGACGGCCGCGACGATGAAGATGAACAGCATCGCGCCGATCATGGCGCCCTTGTGGGTCTTGAACTGGTCCCACACGTCGCGCCACTGGCTGCGGGGCGGGGTGGTCAGTTCTTCCATTACATCGGCAGTCGGCAAGACCGTCGAGGCCGGCGCCAGGCCCTCATCAGGGACCAGCGTGTCTGATTGATTGTGATCAGTCATAGCGGATCCTCGGGTCCAGAATGCCGTAAAGAACGTCCGCGATCAGGTTGAACAGGACGATCAACACGGCAAAGATGAAGGTCAGCGTCTGCACCATCGGCAAGTCATTGGCCTGAATGGCGCCGATCAGCAGCTGGCCGATGCCGTTCACCTTGAACACCTGCTCGGTGATGATCGCGCCACCAAAAATCGCCGGAATACCCAGAGCGATCACGGTGACCACCGGGATCATCGAGTTGCGCAGGACATGCACCATGACGACGGTGTACTCGCTCAGCCCCTTGGCGCGCGCAGTACGGACGTAATCCTGGTTCAGGTTGTCCAGCATCGAGGCGCGCATGAACCGGCTGAGCTGCGCTGTGATCTGCAGCGCCAGCACCATCACGGGCATGATCATCTGTTTCAGCTGAACGACGAAGCTGTCCCAGTCATTGACCACATGCGTCGTGTCATAGATCGACGGGAACCAGCCCAACTGGACCGAGAAGATCACGATCACCAGCACCCCCGAGAAGAACGGCGGAACCGAGAAGCCGACCATCGACACGAAGGTGCCCATCTGGTCGAACCAGGAATACTGGCGATAGGCCGAATAGATGCCAATGGGCAGGGCGATCAGGATGGCGACCACATAGGCGGTGCCTACAACCCACAGGGTCTGCGGGATACGCTGAACGACGATGTCCATGACGGGCGAGCGGGTCTGCCACGAAATCACACGCAGGTCACCTTCGGAAAAGGTGGTGCCAAAGATGTGGTCGACCAAAACCTGCGGTTCGATCCAGAAGAACTGCACGATCCATTTCCAGAATCGGACATGCATAGGCTGGCCGAGGCCAAGCGCCTCGCGCATCTTCTCTTTGACTTCAGGCGGAACGGTAAGCGGAACCTGTGCCATCGGGTCGCCGGGGGCGAGCTCGAGCAACAGGAAGATGACGAGACTGATGAACAGCAGCGTCGGAACGGCCAGGATCAGTCGTCGAATGGTGAAGTTGAGCATTAAGAGGCGCCTTTATATGCGTCTTCTTGTTGGTGGAACTTGCGAAAGACCGCGCCCCGATACAGATCGGGACGCGGCTGTGCAAGGCTAGCGCTTAGGAACCGGTCTTGCGGTACCAGTCAGCGATGTTCCACAGTTCGCTGTCCCACACGTTCAGGACGACACCGCCCAGAGTGTTTGCGTGGGCCGACAGACGACCACGGTGGACCAGCGGGATCATGCCGCCGTTCTGAACCATGATGTCGTTCAGCTGCTTCGCGATTTCGGCGCGCGGCTCCAGACCTGCGGTCTGCGCCAGTTGGGCGTGCAGCTTGTCGAACTCTTCGTTGCAGAAGCGGCTGATGTTCTCACCCTGCCACTGGGTCTCGGGACGCGGTGCCTTGTCGCACAGGCCGTTGCCCAGATAGCTTTGCGGGTCGGTGCCGTTGAAGGTGTTGGCGTACATTTCAACGTCAGCATAGAACTTCTGGAACGTGTCGGGCGAGCCCGGGTCACCACCGAAGAAGACCGAAGCGTTGATGTTGCGCAGTTCGGTTTCAATGCCGATCTGGCTCCACCATTCCTTGATCAGCGCCTGGAAGTCCTGACGGACGGCGTTGGTCGAGGTCTGATAGACGATTTTCAGCGGAACGCCATCCTTCTCACGGACGCCGTCGCCGTCGGTGTCGACGATGCCGGCATCATCCAGCAGTTTCTTGGCGCCTTCGATATCCTGCGTGTCGCAGGTCATCGAGGTCGAGTTGAACGCAGCCGGAGCCGGCACCCAGTTGCAGGTCACTTTACCCGCCTGGCCATAGCCGATCTCAACCAGCAGCGGGCGGTCGATTGCCATCGACATAGCCTTGTAGACCGCCGGATCCTTCAGGAACGGGTGCGGGTGCTTGGCCGTCGAACGCTCGCCTTCCGGCAGTTCGGGCGACGGGTTGGTCTGGTTCAGCATGATGCGCTCGACCAGCGGGCCAAAGCCTGCCACCGGAGTGCCTTTGCCGCCTTCCTGCATCTGCGCGATCACTTCGGGCGCCAACTGCAGATTCCAGGCATAGTCGAACTCGCCGGTTTCCATCACGGCGCGACCGGCCGCGGTCGCATCGCCGCCGCCCTTGAAGGTCACGGTTGCGAAGGCCGGTTTCGCCGGGTCACGATAGTTGTCGTTGGCCTTGAATGTGATCACGTCGTTCGGCTTGAACTCGGTGACGACAAACGGGCCGGTGCCGATCGGGTTGAAGTTCTGCTCGGTGCATTCCGGAGCTTTCGCGCCCATGCAGTCCGCGAACTGAGCTGCCTGGATGATCGGGCTTTCACCGCCGACGAACGGACCGTAGGGGAACGGGGTCGGCTTGTCGAAAGTGACCTTGACGGTCAGATCATCCACAGCTTCGACGCTGGTGACGCCTTCGAACTTGGTCACCTGCGCACAGCCTCCTTCGGGGTCCATGCAGTAATCGGCGGTGAATTTCACGTCGGCCGAGGTGAACGGCGTACCATCCGACCAGGTGATCCCCGGAGCGATCTTCCACGTGATCGAGGTGAGGTCCTCGCTCACGCCGCCGTTTTCGACGGTCGGGATTTCGGCTGCCAGATACGGCACCATGTTGCCGTCCTGGTCGTAGCGGGCCAGAGGTTCGATCACCAGCGAGGCCGCTTCGACGTCTTTGGTGCCGCCCGACAGGAACGGGTTCAGGATCGAGGGTGCTTGCCAATAGATGATGCTGACGTTGCCGTCCGATCCGCGCTCGGCCATGGCCATCGGGGCCATCGCCGTGCTTGCAATCGCACCAAGCAAAAGGGTTTTGATTTTCATCATACACTCCTTGTTGGACACATTCGTGTCTCGATTTTCTCCGCAAGGCCTGCGGATTTGGCGTTGCCGTGCCGGGCTCAAGCCACTGAAACAAAAGACAATTGCGCAAATGTCTGCGCACTACGCCCAATTTCTCGGCACGGTTACGCGGGGTATCGAAACAGAGTTTGCAGAAATTGCAAGCCTTGCCGCAGCGAAACTGGCAATGCGTTTGACTTTTCCTGTCAGCCCGCCTTAGCGTTCGGCAATCAAAACACTCATGCAGCCAAGGGGAGCGCTCGCGTGCTGGATCAGCCTATCGCCCAGATCAGGGAACTTCGGGTCGAATTCCAAACCAAGGATGGGCCCGTCGTCGGGGTCGAGGACGTCTCGTTCGAGGTCCGTCCGGGCGAAACCGTCTGCATCGTGGGCGAATCGGGATCGGGCAAGTCCGTATCTTCGTTGTCATTGATGCGCCTTGTTGAATTCGGCGGGGGTGAAATCGCCGGCGGACAGTTGATTTTCGACCGCAACGACGGGACCGAACTGGATCTGGCCAAGGCCGATCAGGACCTCATGAAGCAGATTCGCGGCAACGAAATCGGGATGATCTTTCAGGAACCGATGACTGCGCTGAACCCTGTTTTCACGGTCGGGCGACAGCTGACCGAAGGGCTGCGGATTCACAAGGATATGTCCAAGTCCCAGGCCGAAGCACGCGCCTTGGAACTGCTGAAACAGGTCCGCATCCCCGAACCCGAGCGGCGGCTCAAGCAGTATCCGCACGAATTGTCGGGCGGGATGCGCCAGCGGGTTGTGATCGCAATGGCCATGGCCTGCGAGCCGCGCCTGCTGATCGCCGATGAACCCACCACGGCTCTGGACGTGACGATCCAGGCCGAGATCCTCGCCTTGATGGACCGGCTGAAGCGTGAAACCGGCACGGCGGTCATGTTCATCACCCATGACATGGCCGTGGTCGCCCAGATGGCCGACAGGGTCGTCGTCATGTACCGCGGCAACAAGGTCGAAGAGGGCACCGTCACCGAGATTTTCGAGAATCCCCAGCATGACTACACCAAGGCTTTGCTGGCCGCGGTGCCCAAGCTGGGTGAGATGCGCGGAAAATCCGCCCCCGAGCCGATGAAGTTGCTGGGTGTCGAAGGACAGAAGATCGCCCCGATTCCCGGAACCGAGGATGTATTGCTGTCAGTCCGGAACCTGACCACGCGGTTCCCGGTAAAAGGCGGGATACTGCGCCGCACCATTTCGAATGTGCACGCGGTCGAAGATGTCTCGTTCACCCTGAACAAAGGGCAGACGCTGAGCCTCGTCGGCGAGTCGGGTTGTGGAAAATCTTCGGCCGGACGCTCGATCCTGCGGTTGATCGAGCCCATGGCCGGTGAAATCAGTCTTGATGGTGTGGACATCATGAAGCTGGACCAGAAGGGCCTGCGCAAGGCCCGCCTGGACATGCAGATGATCTTTCAGGACCCATTCGCATCGCTGAACCCGCAGATGCAGTTGGTTGACCAGGTGGCCGAGCCGATGCGCAACTATGGCGTGGCATCGGGGTCGGAATTGCAGGACCGGGTCGCACAGCTGTTCGACAAGGTGCACCTGCCACGCAGCTTCATGCGCCGGTTCCCGCACGAAATGTCGGGTGGGCAGCGGCAGCGAATTGCGATTGCCCGGGCGCTGGCCCTGAACCCGAAACTGATCATTGCGGACGAAGCCGTTTCCGCGCTGGACGTTTCTGTTCAGGCGCAGGTTCTGAACCTGATGATGGAATTGCAGTCCGAACTTGGGCTGAGCTATCTGTTTATCAGCCACGACATGGCCGTGGTTGAGCGGGTCAGCCACCACGTGGGTGTGATGTATCTGGGCCGGATCGTCGAACTGGGCCCACGGGCGCGTGTTTTCGAGAACCCACAGCACCCCTATACGCAGGCATTGATGAAGGCGGTTCCGATCGCCGATCCCAATCAGCGCAAAACGGAAAAAGATCTGAATTTCAAACCGATCCCGTCTCCAATTCACCCAATCGGCTATGAGCCTGCGCCTTCGGAATACCGCGAGGTCGAGCCGGGCCACTTCATCCTGACGACCGACAGCGGCTACTGACCCATATGCCACAGCGCCTGACTCCGCTTGAGATCATGACCAAGCTGATCTCGTTTCCCACCGTCAGCCGCGACAGCAACCTGCCGCTGATCGACTGGGTCGAAGACTACCTGAACGGCCACGGAATCCGCGCCCACAGATGGCCGGATCCGGACCAGCCGCACAAGGCGGCCCTGTTTGCCCATGTCGGCCCTTGGGAGGAAGGCGCGGTCGTGCTTTCCGGTCACACGGATGTGGTGCCGGTGGACGGACAACCCTGGGACAGCGACCCGTTTGTCGTGACCGAACGAGATGGCAAGTATTTCGGACGTGGCACCTGTGACATGAAGGGCTTTGACGCCCTCGCCATATGGGCGCTGGTCGAGGCGCAGTACGCCGACGTCAAGCGCCCGCTGCAATTGGCGCTGAGCTTTGACGAGGAGGTCGGCTGCACCGGTGCGCCGCCCATGATCGTCGCCATGCAAGAGGTTCTGCCCAAGGGCTCGGCCGTGGTGGTGGGCGAGCCGTCGATGATGCAGGCCGTCACCGGCCACAAGGGCGGTTTCGGCTATGATACCCATGTGGTTGGATACGAGGTGCACAGTTCGATCATGCATACCGGTGTCAATGCGATCATGTATGCCGCGCCGCTGATCGACTGGGCGAATGCCCAGAACGACATCAACATGGCGGCGGACCCCAGCGACATCGCGGCAGTCTTTGATCCTCCTTGGACAACCTGCCACGTGGGCATGATCAAGGGCGGCACTGCGCACAACATCACGGCCAAGGATTGCCGTTTCATGATGGATTTCCGGGTCGTCCCCGGCGAGCAGGCATCAGCTTGGAAAGAAGCCTATCTGGAACAGGTAAGAGTGGCGGAAGAGAAGATGCAGCAAGTGCATCCTGACGCCCATATCGAGGTGAAGGCCAGCTTTGCCGTTCCGGCGTTGGTCCCGGAAACAGATGGCGAAGCCGAGACGCTGGTGCGCGCCCTTACGGGCGACAACGCAACCCATGTCGTCAGCTATGGCACCGAAGCCGGTCAGTTTCAGGAAGCCGGTTACTCGGCCGTGATCTGTGGGCCCGGAGATATCGCCCAGGCGCACCAGCCGAACGAATACATCACGATCGCTCAGTTCAACGCCGGCCATGACTTCATGCAGCGTCTGGTCTACAAACTGGCGGCGTGACCCAAAAAGAGGCACTGGAAACTCAGGATTTCAGTCAGAAGCTCGGAGAGTTGAACATGCCGGTCAAAAACAGACTTGCCGAAATGCACGCCGAGATCACCAAGTGGCGGCGGCACCTGCATGCGCATCCCGAGTTGATGTACGACGTGCATGAAACCGCCGGCTTCGTTGTCGACCGGCTCAAGGCGTTCGGTGTCGATGAAATCACGCCGGGTATAGGTAAAACCGGTGTCGTGGCCGTGATCCGAGGGCGGACGGACACGCAGGGGCGGGTGATCGGGTTGCGTGCCGACATGGATGCCTTGCCGATCAACGAGGCGACCGGACTGGACTATGCCTCGACCGTGCCGGGCAAGATGCATGCCTGCGGGCATGACGGGCACACCTCGATCTTGCTCGGCGCTGCGCAATACCTTGCCGAGACGCGCAATTTCGATGGAACGGTGGTTCTGATCTTTCAACCGGCCGAAGAAGGCGGAGCCGGCGGTCTGGCCATGTGCCGCGATGGGCTTATGGATCGATGGGGCATTCAGGAAGTCTACGGCTTGCACAACATGCCCGGCCTGCCTGTCGGAGAGTTCGCAATCCGGCCCGGCGCGCTGCTGGCGTCGTCGGACGAGTTCGAGATTGTCGTGACCGGCAAAGGTGGCCACGCCGCCGCGCCGCATGAAGCCATCGATACAACCTTGGTGGCATCGCATATCGTGGTTGCGCTGCAATCGGTTGTATCCCGCACCGTTGATCCAATCCGACGGGTGGTGCTGACGGTGGGGACGTTTGAAACTGACAGCGTCGCCTCGAACGTGATTGCGCACACGGTCCGGCTGCAGGGCACGGTTCGCACACTGGACCCGGAATACCGTGGCATCGCCGAGGAGCGCGTGCGCCGGATCGCCGAAGACACAGCCTCGGCTTTTGGCGCCAAAGCCCGCGTGACCTGGACGCCCGGCTACCCGGTGACGGTGAACTCCGAGGCGGAAACGGCCTTCGCCGCCGAAGCCGCCGAGGCGGTGGCCGGCAAGGTCAATGACGCAACGGATCCGATCATGCCGTCCGAAGACTTCGCCTACATGCTTGAAGAACGGCCCGGAGCCTACATCTTCTTGGGGAACGGCGACACGGCCATGTGCCACCATCCCGAATACAATTTCGACGACCAGGCCATTCCTGCCGGATGCAGCTGGTTCGCCGAGCTTGTCGAACGACGAATGCCCATCGCCTGAAACAGGAAAGACAGTCATGCCGATCAAGAACCGTTTTGCCGAAATGCACCCCGAAATCACCGGTTGGCGGCGCGACATACATCAACACCCCGAAATTCTCTACGATACCCATCGGACCAGCGCATTGGTTGCGGAAAAACTGAAAGAGTTCGGTTGCGACGATGTGGTGACCGGAATTGGCCGGACCGGGGTAGTCGGCGTGATCAAGGGCAGGACCGACACCCAAGGCCGGGTGATTGGTCTGCGGGCCGATATGGATGCGCTGCCAATGCAGGAGCAGACGGGAGCGGAATATGCCTCCAAGACTGCGGGCGCCATGCATGCCTGTGGCCATGACGGTCACACTGCGATGGTTCTGGGCGCCGCCAAATATCTGGCCGAGACCCGAAACTTCGATGGGACCGCGATCGTGATCTTTCAACCGGCCGAAGAAGGCGGCAACGGTGCGGAAGCCATGTGCCAGGACGGTTTGATGGACCGCTTCGGCATCCAGGAAGTCTATGCGATGCACAACGTGCCGGGCCTGCCGACCGGGCAGTTTGCCATTCGCTCCGGGCCTCTGCTGGCGGCGGCGGACGAGTTCGACATCCATCTTGAAGGCCGCGGCGGTCATGCCGCCAAGCCGCAGGAAACCGTGGATACTACGGTCATGCTGTCGCAACTGATCGTGGCCCTGCAGACCATCGTTTCGCGCAACGCCGACCCGATCTTGCAGGCCGTTCTGTCGGTCACTGCGGTCGAGACCTCGTCGAATGCGTTCAACGTGATCCCGCAATCGGCCCGGCTGCGTGGCACCGTCCGCACCCATTCGAACGAGATGCGCGACCTGATCGAACAACGACTGAATGAAGTTGTGCAAGGTGTCGCGGCGACCATGGGTGGCACCGCCACGGTGACCTACTCGCGCGGCGTTCCCGTCACGATCAACGCGGAAGAGCAGACCGGATATGCAGAATCCGCGGCAATTGCCGTCGGTGGCAGCTGTGCCGAAGCACCGATGGTGATGGGGGGCGAAGACTTCTCGTTCATGTTGCAGGAACGTCCCGGCGCCTTCATAGTCCTGGGAAATGGCGACAGCGCCGGGCTTCACCACCCCAAATACGATTTCAATGACGAGATCATTCCGATCGGATGCTCGTGGTTTGCTGAGATGGTCGAACGCCGGATGCCGGTGGCCTGAGATTTTTTTAAGGAGAGAAGACGAAGATGCCAGTGAAGAACCGCTTTGCCGAATTGCAGGATGAAATCACCGCCTGGCGGCGTGATATTCACGAGAATCCTGAAATTCTGTTCGATACGCATCGCACCAGTGCGCTGGTTGCGGAAAAGCTGAAGGAATTCGGCTGCGACGAGGTGGTCACGGGGATTGGCCGCACCGGAGTTGTCGGGTTGATCAAAGGCAAGGTCGACACCAAGGGGAAGGTGATCGGATTGCGGGCGGATATGGACGCTTTGCCGATCCACGAAGCGACGGGGTTGGACTATGCTTCGAAAACGCCGGGTGCGATGCATGCCTGCGGCCATGACGGCCACACCGCCATGCTGCTGGGGGCGGCCAAATACCTGTCCGAAACGCGCAATTTCGACGGAACCGTCGTTGTGATCTTCCAACCCGCCGAGGAGGGCGGCGGCGGCGGCCGCGAGATGTGCGAAGACAACCTGATGGAGCGTTGGGGCATTCAGGAAGTCTACGGAATGCACAATTGGCCCGGTAAGCCTGTGGGCAGCTTCTCGATCCGGCCGGGGGCGTTCTTCGCGGCGACTGACCAGTTCGATATCACGTTCGAAGGTCGCGGAGGTCATGCCGCCAAACCGCATGAAACCGTAGACACCACTGTCATGACAGCGCAGGCGGTTCTGGCGTTGCAGACCATCGCGTCGCGCAATGCCGATCCGATCGATCAGGTCGTTGTTTCGGTCACCTCGTTCGAGACCTCGTCGAAGGCGTTCAACGTGATCCCGCAGAAAGTGCAGATCAAGGGCACCGTGCGCACGATGAGCAAAGAGATGCGCGACCTTGCTGAGCAGCGCATCAACGAAATCTGCTCGGGCGTCGCCGCGACATTCGGCGGTACTGCCGATGTCACTTATATCCGGGGCTATCCGGTCATGATCAACAGCGACGAGCAGACCGAATTCGCCGCCGAGGTCGCCCGCTCGATCTCAGGGGCCTGCGAGGAGGCACCTTTGGTCATGGGCGGCGAAGACTTCGCCTACATGCTGGAAGAGCGTCCCGGTGCCTATATCCTGGTGGGCAATGGCGACACGGCGATGGTTCACCACCCGGAATACAACTTCAACGACGAGGCGATCCCTGCCGGGTGCAGCTGGTGGGCCGAGATCGTCGAACAGCGGATGCCCGCAGCCTGATACCGTGGCGGGGGCGCAGGCCCCCGCTGCCACTGGCGGTCAGGGGCCTGCGTTCTCCAGACCCAGCTTGTCGCATAGCGTATCCACAACCGAATCCAGCGCCGATTTCTGGGTGTTCACGCAGGATTGCGCCGCCGCTTGCGCCGCTGCCAGCGCCGATCTGTCCGACAGCCAGGGCTCGACCGCCTTGGCCAATTCCGGCGCCGAAGCGACTTCTACCGCGCCGCCGCTGTCCACCAGCGGGGCAAATGTCTCGGCGAAATTGTAGTAACCCGGCCCGGTGATCACCGCGGCCCCGGCCTGAGCAGGTTCGAACGGGTTGTGGCCGCCGATCTCTTTCAGCGACCCGCCCAGAAACACGATCGGACACAACGCGTACCACGTTCCGGTTTCGCCCAGCGTATCGGCCACATAGACCTGCGTGTCGTGGGTAACCGGCTGCCCGGCGCTGCGCAGAGCATGGCTTTGACCCGCGGCATCGATCAGGGCGCAGACCTCGGCCCGTCGTTCGGGGTGGCGGGGGATCAGCAGCAGCAGCAGGTCGGGCCAGCGATTCAGCAATTCGGCATGGGCGGCCAGAACGGTCTCCTCCTCGCCCGCATGGGTCGAGCTGGCGATCCAGACCGGCCGCGCGCCGATCTGCGCGCGGATCTGCGTCAGCGTGTTTTGATCCACCGGCAGCGGATCGGACATGGCCTTGAGGTTGGTTCCGGGCTGCACCAGATCGGCGGACGCGCCCATGGCGATCAGGTTTGCGGCCGTGCGGTCGTTTTGCGTCAGGAACAGTCGGAACTGGCTCAGGACATAGCGGGCGGTGTCGGGGCGCTTCTTCCACCCGGCCACCGATTTCTCGGACAGGCGCGCGTTCAGCAGGGCCAGTGGTGTCCCACGCTGGGCGGTCTCGACGATCAGTCGTGGCCAGATCTCGCTTTCGACAAAGACGCCGGCATCGGGCCGCCAGTGATCCAGGAACCGCGCCACCGGGCCGGCGCTGTCCAGAGGGGGGTATTGGTGGCGGGTGCGCGGCGGCAGACGTTTTTCCACCAGCGCCGCCGAGGTCGGGGTGCCAGAGGTGATCAGGAAATGTGCATCCTCGATCCGTTCGCTCATGCGCCTGATAAGGCTCAGAATCGACAGGCTTTCGCCAACGCTGGCCGCATGGAACCAGATCAGCCGACCGTCAGGGCGGGGCAGACTCGCATGGCCCAGCCGCTCGCGCTGACGGATTTCGGAAACACCCGCCGATTGCAGCTTGGCGCGAACGGTGCGCCAGGCCAACGGCATGGCGATGGACGTCAACGCGCAGTACACACGGTACAGCGCCGTGGGTCGCCCCGACAAGTCTGACATGTCAGCCGCCCGTATGGCTCATGTGACGGCTCATCTGGCCGTCGATCTTCTGGCGGGAATAGTCAAAATCATGGCCCTTGGGCTTGAGGGTAATCGCCGCGCGGATCGCCTGTTCCAGCGGCTCTTCGCTGTTGGTGTGGTCGCGTAGGGGCGCGCGCAGGTCGGCCATGTCCTCTTGCCCCAGGCACATGTACAACTCGCCCGTGCAGGTCAGGCGTACGCGGTTGCAGCTTTCGCAGAAATTATGGCTGAGCGGTGTGATGAAACCGATCTTTTGCCCGGTTTCCTCCAACCGGACATAGCGCGCCGGTCCGCCCGTGCGCTCGGCCAGATCGGTGACGGTATATTGGTTTTCGTACTCAGCCCGGACGTCCTTCAGCGACCAGTACTGGTCCAGCCGGTCCTCGTTGCCGATGTCACCCATGGGCATGACCTCGATCCAGGTAAGGTCCATGTCGCGTTCGGCGCACCAGCGGGTGATCTTGGGCAGCTCTTCCTCGTTGAACCCTTTCAGGGCCACCGCGTTGATCTTGACGCGCAACCCGGCCTTCTGCGCGGCATCGATCCCGCCCAGGACCTGTTTCAAGCGACCCCAACGGGTGATCTGGGCGAATTTGTCCTCGTCCAGCGTGTCGAGCGAGACATTCACCCGCCGCACCCCGGAGGCATACAGGTCGTCGGCGAACCGGGCGAGTTGCGAGCCATTGGTGGTCAGCGTCAGCTCTTTCAGTGCGCCGCTGTCCAGATGCCGGGTCATCGAGTCGAAGAACCCCATGATCCCACGGCGCACAAGCGGCTCGCCCCCGGTGATCCGCAGCTTTTCCACGCCCAGTCGAATGAAGGTCGAACACATCCGGTCCAGTTCTTCCAGCGTCAGCAGCTCTTTCTTGGGCAGAAAGGTCATGTTTTCAGACATGCAGTAGACACAGCGGAAATCGCAGCGGTCCGTGACGGAGACGCGGAGATAGGTGATTGCGCGGGCAAACGGGTCGATCAACGGAGCAGTCATGCCCAATAGGTAAAGCGCACCGTGCCTTGCGACAAGTCAGAACTGCGCTTGAGGGGTGGAACGCGGGCGCGGGCAGGGGTAGGCTGGTTGCATGCGATACCTGTTTGTCATTATTCCTGCGTTTTTGACCGGCTGTGATGCGGTGCGGCAAAGCCTTGATCGCGCCCCGGATGCGGAACCTGCGCAGACGACAGAAACCGCCGCTGCGACCGAAGAGGTGGAAGCAACGCCTGTTGCGGCCGTGAACACCGGATGGGCTGGGGCCAAGACAACGATTGCCGGACTGGGCGATCCGAACAAGCCCGGACGCTGGCTTGAAACGCCGTTGGTCGAAACTGAGATCAATGGCCGGGTGGTCGTGCCCAAGACGGGCGCGCAGGCCTATATCACACTTGTACCGGCGCCGTCAGGCGGCAGCCGCCTGTCGGTTGAGGCGATGCGTGCGCTATTGGTGCCGTTTGACGAACTGGTTGAACTGGACGTTTATTCCAACTGATCTTTCAGGTACTTGCCGGCCTCTTTGCGGGCAAACGGCTTCATCGCGTCACCATGCGCGGCCAGAAACGCCCGCACCCGGTCGGGGTCATGTTTGGACAGGTCGCGCAGCCACCAGGCCACCGCCTTCTGGATGAACCAGTCGCGATCGGGGATATAGCCGGCGGCCCACCCCAGAATTCGGTCGCGGCGCTGAAGGTCGTCGGGCTTGGGGTGGTTCTGCTTGGTCCAGGGCAGGGTGGCCACCAGCGCGGCGCGTCGGGTCCACATGTGATCTGAGGTCGTCCAGCTTTCGACCTGATCCAGCCGCGAAGGATCGGCCCACAGGCGCTTTTGCATGGCCATGCTGGCATGATCGGCCACCGCCCAGGCGTCGAAATCGGGCAGCCAGCTTTGCAGCAGGTCCCAAACCGCCTGATCGGGACGGATGCGGGCCTGCGTCAGCAGCTTGGCGGCGGCCAGCCGCGCCTCGTGGATGTTGGTCTGCCACAGCTGATCGGCCAGCGCGACACGGGCGTCCACGTCCATCTGCTGCCGCCAGCTTTTGGTCAGATCATTTAGCACCGGGTTCGGCACCCCAAGATAGGGGCGATCGACCTTGTGATAGGTCGCCATCTGGGCGGCCCGGTCCGGGTCGGCATGGGCCTTGATCTGGTCCAAGGGGCTGTCCGGCATGGCGGCTTACTCGACCGTGACGGATTTCGCCAGGTTACGCGGCTGGTCAACATCGGTGCCCTTGGCGACGGCCGTGTGATAGGCCAGCAGCTGCGCGGGCACCGAATAAAGGATCGGCGCCACCGAAGGGTGGGCATGCGGCATACGGATCGTGCTCCAGACCCCGTCCTTGGCTTCGGCGATCCCGTCGTCGTCCGAGACCAAAATGACCTTGCCCTTGCGCGCCATGACCTCTTGCATGTTCGACACGGTCTTGTCGAACACCGCGTCGCGCGGGGCCATCACCACCACGGGCATGTGCTTGTCGATCAGGGCGATGGGGCCGTGCTTCAACTCGCCCGAGGCATAACCTTCGGCGTGGATATAGCTGATTTCCTTGAGTTTCAGCGCGCCTTCAAGGGCCAGCGGGTACATCAGGCCGCGGCCCAGGAACAGAACGTCGCGCGCCTCGGACAGGCGCTGCGCGGATTTCCGGATCGCCTCCTCCTGGTCCAGCGCGGCGTTCAGCAGAGTCGGCAGACCGCGCAGCGCGGCGGCGTGATCGGCCAGCGCATCGTCGTCCAGTGTGCCCCGGTCGGCCGCGGCCTTGAGCGCCAGCATCAGCAGAACGCTCAGTTGGCAGGTGAAGGCCTTGGTCGAGGCCACGCCGATCTCGACCCCGGCATGGATGGGCAGCGCCACGTCGCTTTCGCGCGCGATAGAGCTTTCTGGGACATTGACCACCGACACGATCTTGTCGGCCTTGCCCTCGCAATAGCGCAGCGCGGCCAGAGTGTCGGCGGTTTCGCCCGACTGGCTGACGAACAGGGCCAGCGTGCGGTCGGTGATCGGCGGTTCGCGATAGCGGAACTCGCTGGCGATATCGACCTCGACCGGCATCCGGGCCAGTTGCTCGAACCAGTACTTGGCGGTCAGACAGGCATAGAAGGCTGTGCCGCAGGCCACCATGGTCAGGCGGTCCAGCTTGGAGAAATCAAGATCCGCGTCCGGCAAAACTACCCTGTCGCCGCCGGTTGGCAGGTACGAGCGGATCGCTTCGGCCACCACCACCGGCTGTTCGGCGATTTCTTTGGCCATGAAATGCTTGTGCCCGCCCTTGTCGGTCCGGGTCTGATCCAGCTGGATCTTGCGGATCTCGCGATTTGCGATCTCGCCCGCCTCGTTGCGGATCTCGACCGAATTGCGGGTGACCACGGCGCGGTCGCCTTCTTCCAGATAGGTGATCCGGTCGGTCAGAGGCGCCAGCGCAATGGCGTCCGAGCCGACGAACATCTCGCCATCCCCGTGCCCGATGGCCAGCGGCGAGCCCTTGCGGGCGGCGACGATCAGGTCATCCTCGCCGTCGAACAGGAAGGCCAGCGCAAAGGCACCTTGCAGCCGGTCGATGGTCTTGAAGGCGGCCTCGACCGGGCTCAGCCCCGATTTCATGTAGAATTCGGTCATCAACGCGACGGTTTCGGTGTCGGTCTCGGTCTGGAAATCGATTCCGTTCTCGGCCAGTTCGGCCCGCAGCTCGCGATAGTTCTCGACGATGCCGTTGTGGACCACGGCAACCGGTCCGGCCTGATGCGGGTGCGCGTTGCTGACCGAGGGTGCGCCATGGGTCGCCCACCGCGTATGCCCGATGCCCGACTTTCCGGGCAAGGGGTCATGCACCAGCAGGTCGCTGAGATTGACCAGCTTGCCTACCGCGCGCCGACGACCCAGCTTGCCGCCGTTTACGGTTGCGATGCCCGCGCTGTCATAGCCGCGGTATTCCAGCCGTTTCAGTGCTTCGACCAGAATGGGCGCCGCTTCGTGCTTGCCCAATACGCCAACAATTCCACACATTTACTCAGGCTCCCTTGTCCCGGCGTGCCTTTTTCGCCTTCAGCATCTCGAACAGCTTGCGGGCATAGCCCGGTTTGTTTTCCTGTTTGGCCCGACCCACCGCCAGGGCGTCGGGTTCGATGTCGCGGGTCACGATGGTGCCCGTGGCCGTCATCGCGCCGCTGCCCACGGTGACCGGGGCCACCAGCATGGTGTTCGAGCCGACAAAGACGTTCTCGCCGATCACCGTGCGGTGCTTCATCACGCCATCATAGTTGCAGGTGATGGTGCCCGCGCCGATATTCGAACCCGCGCCGACCGACGCATCGCCGATATAGCTGAGGTGATTGACCTTGGCGCCCTCGGCGATTTCGGCATTCTTGATCTCGACGAAATTGCCGATACGGGTGTTCTCGGCCAGTTCGGCCCCCGGGCGCAGCCGGGCATAGGGGCCGACCACGGCGCCGCGGCTTACGTGACAGCCTTCCAGGTGCGAAAACGCCCGGATCGTCGCGCCGCTTTCGACCGTGACGCCGGGGCCGAAGACCACGTTGGGTTCGATCACCGTGTCGCGGCCGATCACCGTGTCGGCAGCCAGATAGACCGTCTCGGGGGCCATCAGGGTGACGCCCAGATCCAGTAGCTCGGCCCGGGCGCGGGCCTGGAACACGGCGTCGGCCGCGGCCAGATCAGCGCGCGAGTTCACGCCCAGCGTCTGCGCCTCGTCGCACGAAACGGCGGTGACCTTCAGGCCGCGGTCGCGCGCGATCTCGACCACGTCGGTCAGGTAGTATTCGCCCGATGCGTTGTCGTTTCCGACCGCGTCGATCAGGTCGAACAGGGTGCCCGCGTCACAGGCCAGAAGACCGGAGTTGCAGAAGGTTATGGCGCGTTCTTCATCTGACGCATCCTTGAACTCGACGATCCGTTCCAGAGCATCTCCGTTCATCACCAAACGGCCATACCGGGCCGGGTCGGCGGCCTCGAAGCCCAGGATCACCAGATCGTTGTCAGCCCGCGCGGCGATCATGCGCTCCAGCGTGTCAGGCTGCAGAAACGGGGTATCGCCGTACAGAACGACCACGTCACCGGTGAACCCGTCCAGGGCCTCGCGCGCCTGGGCAACGGCATGGGCGGTGCCCAGCTGTTGGTCCTGCACGACGATGCGGGCGTCTTCATCCTCGGCCTGCGCGACTTTGGCCACCGCCTCGGCGCCGTGGCCGGTGACGATGGCCGTGCGTTCGGGTGCCAGAACCGACCCGGCGCGCATGGCGTGCACCAGCATCGGAACCTGGGCGATCGGGTGCAGAACCTTTGGGATATCCGAATTCATCCGGGTGCCTTTTCCGGCGGCAAGGATGACAAGGGCAGTGCTCATGAATGCGTTTTCTCTTTTGTTTTGTCGCGGTCCGTTTTATCCGCTGAGGGCAAAGGCGCAAGCCGTTCGGCCATCAAACAAGATTGCCGTTTGCAACACGACATGGCGGAAAACTGCCGAGCAAGGAGACAGAATGCGCACGGTCATCTTCGATCTGGACGGGACTTTGGCCGATACGTCGGGCGATCTGCTGGCGGCGGCCAACCATTGTTTCCGGCAGATGGGGCATGGCGACGTGCTGGTGCACGGGCAGGATGCGGCGGTGGCTTTGCGCGGCGGGCGGATGATGCTGACCCACGGGCTGAAACGCGTGGGCGCCTATGACGAAGAGACCGTGAACGCCTATTACCCGGTCCTGCTCGAGGCCTATGGGCAGGCGATCGACACCCACACCACCTTCTATCCCGGCGCGCTGCAGGCGGTCGAGGCGCTGAAGGCCGCCGGATACGGTGTCGGCATCTGCACCAACAAGCCCGAGGCGCTGGCCGAGCTGCTGATGACGCGGCTGGGAGCGCGGGCGTTGTTTGGCTCGTTGGTGGGGGCGGACACGCTGCCGGTGCGCAAGCCCGACCCCGCGCCGCTGCGTGAAGCGGCGCGCCGGGCCGGCGGGCTTCCCGACCACTGCATACTGGTGGGCGACTCGGATACCGACCGTAACACGGCCCTCGCCGCAGGGGTGCCTTCGATCCTTGTGACCTTCGGCCCGTCCGGTGATGACATGGCCGCACTGCAGCCCGATGCGCTGCTGCACCATTTCGACGATCTGCCCGCAATCGTCGCCGAGCTTGTGGGCGCGGCGGCCTGATCTCTTGACCCGCGCTGCGACTGGCCCCACAAACGACGCCATGACCGAGCGATTTTCTGGCAGTTTCACCCAGCAGGAGCCGATCCCCGACGAGGCGATCGAGGCGGCGCTGGCTGTTCTGCGTCACGGGCGGTTGCACCGCTACAACGTGGCCCCCGGAGAGCTGAGCGAAACCGCCCTGTTGGAACAGGAATTTGCCGCGCAGATGGGTGCGAAATACTGTCTGGCCGTGTCGTCGGGCGGCTATGCGCTGGCCACGGCCCTGCGTGCCGTGGGTGTCCAGCCGGGAGATGCGGTTCTGACCAACGCCTTCACGCTGGCCCCGGTGCCGGGGGCGATCGCCTCGGTCAATGCGCGCCCGGTTTTCGTGGGCGTGACCGAGGGGCTGACCATCGATCTGGACGATCTGGCGGCCAAGATGGACCGCGCCAAGGTTCTGATGCTCAGCCACATGCGCGGGCATCTGTGTGACATGGACCGGTTGATGCAGATGTGCGACGCCGCCGGGGTGACGGTGATCGAGGATTGCGCCCACACGATGGGCGCCGCCTGGCGCGGGCAGTTGTCCGGCCGTCAGGGGGCGATCGGTTGCTATTCCTGCCAGACCTACAAACATGTGAACTCGGGCGAGGGTGGTCTGTTGATCACCGATGACGAGATGCTGGCGGCCAAGGCCACGATGCTATCGGGCTCGTACATGCTATACGAACGCCACCTTGCGGCGCCGGGTCCCGAGGTGTTCGAGCGGATCAAGTACACCACGCCAAACGTGTCGGGGCGGATGGACAATCTGCGCGCGGCGATCCTGCGCCCCCAGTTGCGCGAGTTGGATCGGCAGGTGCGGCGCTGGAACGAACGCTATGCCGAGATCGAGGCGGGCCTGCGCGGCACGCCCGGCCTGACTATCGTCGAGCGGCCTGCCGAGGAGAGCTATGTCGGCTCGTCGATCCAGTTCCTTCTGCTGGATTGGGCGCAGGACAGGATTACCGAGGTTCTGCGACGCTGCGCCGATCGCGGAGTCGAGTTGAAGTGGTTCGGCGGGGCCGAGCCGACCGGGTTCACCTCGCGCTATGACAGCTGGCGCTATGCCGAGTCGGAACGGATGCCCGAGACCGACCGGATTCTGCGCGGGATCATCGACATGCGCGTTCCGTTGACCTTCTCACTGGACGATTGCCGCCTGATTGCCGGCATCATCCGCGCCGAGGTCGGCGCCGTTTTCCAACAGTAATTCAATCGAGTGCGCCATGCGGCGCACGCTCGAACACTGCAAAAGCCGCCCGAGGGCGGCTTTTTCATTTGGGTCACGCGATGATTGACCGCGCGGGGAAAGGTCTGTATCAGTTTATTGAACACCTGTTCATTAACGCGAAAGAGGAGAGCGCGGATGTTCACGGCGACAATGCAATTCGATCTGGGTGAGGATGTGAACGCGCTGCGCGAGATGGTGCACCGCTGGGCGCAGGAGCGGGTCAAGCCGATGGCGGCCGAGATCGACAAGACCAACGCCTTTCCCAACGAGCTGTGGAAGGAAATGGGTGAACTCGGTCTGCTGGGCGTAACCGTTCCCGAACAGTATGGCGGCGCCGAAATGACCTATCTGGCGCATACGATCGCGGTTGAAGAAATCGCACGCGCCTCGGCATCGGTGGCGTTGTCCTACGGGGCGCATTCCAACCTATGCGTCAACCAGATCAAGCTGAACGGCACTGAAGAACAGAAGCAGAAATACCTGCCGCGCCTGATTTCGGGCGAACACGTAGGTGCCCTGGCAATGTCGGAACCCGGAGCGGGGTCGGATGTTGTGTCGATGAAACTGCGGGCGGAAAAGCGCAACGACCATTACCGCCTGAACGGCAACAAATACTGGATCACCAACGGGCCGGATGCCGATACGCTGGTCGTCTATGCCAAGACCGACCCCGAGGCCGGGTCCAAGGGCATCACGGCCTTCCTGATCGAGAAAGAGATGAAAGGGTTCTCGACCTCGCCCCATTTCGACAAGCTGGGTATGCGCGGTTCGAACACGGCCGAGCTGATCTTCGAAGATGTCGAGGTGCCCTTCGAGAACGTGCTGGGCGAAGAAGGCAAGGGCGTTGCGGTTCTGATGTCGGGCCTCGACTATGAGCGCGTGGTTCTGGCCGGGATTGGCACCGGCATCATGGCTGCCTGCCTGGACGAGATCATGCCCTATCTGGCCGAGCGCAAGCAGTTCGGCAAACCGATCGGAACCTTCCAGCTGATGCAGGGCAAGATCGCCGACATGTACACCGCGATGAATTCGGCCCGGGCGTATGTCTACGAGGTCGCCAAGGCCTGTGATCGGGGCGACGTGACCCGGCAGGATGCGGCGGCGTGCTGTCTCTATGCGTCCGAGCAGGCGATGGTGCAGGCGCATCAGGCGGTTCAGGCCATGGGCGGGGCCGGGTTCCTGGCGGATGCGCCGGTCAGCCGGATCTTCCGCGATGCCAAGCTGATGGAGATCGGCGCGGGCACCAGCGAGATCCGCCGGATGCTGATCGGCCGCGAATTGATGAACGAAATGCTCTGAAGAAAAACGCCTCGCCGACGAGGTCACGGCGAGGCGTATCCGATCGAAGGATCAGAAGCGATGGACGTAGGACACGCCAACCAGCCACGGATCGATCTCGGCCTTGCCGATGTCGGCTCCGTTGAGGGTGACGTCCGAGTCGATGTCGAACCAGCGGACGTTCAGGCGAACCGCGCCCTTGTCCGTGACCATGTAGTCCAGGCCGGCCTGCAGCGACACGCCGAACGAGTCGTCGACCTTCAGATCGCCCAGCGGCGATTCCTCGTCAAAGAACACGGTGTAGTTCAAACCGGCGCCGACGTAGGGTTTCCAGGCGCTGCTGGTTGCAAAGTGGTAGTTCAGCGACAGTGTGGGCGGCAGGTGCTTGACGCTGCCCGCGTCGACACTTCCGCCCAGCGTGATGTCATGGCTGAACGGCGTTGCGGCCAAAAGCTCGATGCCCAGATTGTCACGAATGAAATACTCGGCGGTGAAGATCGGGCGGGTGTCCGAGTCGACGTCGGCGCTGAAGCCGGCGAGGGACCCGTTGTCGGATTTCGGGTCGAGGTAGCCGATACCGACACCAACGGTCCAGTCCCCCTGAGACTGGGCGAATGCGGGGGCCGAAACAGCGGCCAACGCGGTGGAAAGGGTGAGGATGGCGAGTTTGCTGGTCATGTTCTTGCCTTTGGTTTTGTGTGCAAGCCGACCTTGCCCGCAGGACGGGGCGCCCACTCTGATCTGCATCAAGTTTCGACGATGTTCGATATTCAACTTGGCGCAGCAACCTGTATAAATATAAGGGAAAAACGCCATGTGTCCCGCTGAGGTCATACCGGGTTTGCGGTCTGGTGGCAGCTGGGACATACCGCCCAGGCTGAACATGGCGCACCAGTGTCTCTCGCGGCCCGCTGAGCAGGTGGCGATACTCGATCTGTCTTCCGCGGCTACGACCGAGATCACTTATGGTGAACTTGACCTATTGACCGACCGGCTGGCGCGCGGGTTGCTGGGCCGCGTGCAACCCGGCGACCGGGTCGGCGTGCTGCTCAGCCAGTCGCCGTGGTGCGCGGCGGCGCATCTGGCCATCTGGAAGATCGGTGCAATCTCGGTGCCGTTGTTCAAGCTGTTCAAGCGCGATGCCCTGGCCTCGCGCATCGGCGATGCGGGGGCCGGGTATGTGCTGACCGACGGCGAGGGCGCCGATATGCTGGGTGATCTGGCGCAGCCGCTGATCGTGTCCGAGCTGGGGGCGGACGGGCCCGCCGTGGATTTTGCTGACACCGGCCCCGAGGATCCGGCGGTGCTGATCTATACCTCGGGCACGACGGGCAAACCCAAAGGCGCGCTGCATGGGCACCGGGTGCTGACCGGGCATCTGCCGGGCGTTTCGATCAGCCACAACCATCTGCGCGCGGGCGACTGCCTGTGGACGCCGGCCGACTGGGCCTGGATCGGCGGGTTGTTCGACGTGCTGATGCCTGGGCTGGCGCTGGGCATCCCGGTCGTCGCCGCGCGGCTCGACAAGTTCACTCCCGAGGCCTGCGCGGATTTGATCGCTCGCGGCGGCGTGCGCAACGTGTTCTTTCCCCCCACGGCGCTGCGGATGCTGAAGGCCTCGGACATGACGATCCCCGGTCTGCGGTCCGTGGCCTCGGGCGGCGAGCCGCTGGGCGCGGAAATGCTGGCGTGGGGAGAGCGGGCCTTTGGCCTGACGATCAACGAATTCTACGGCCAGACCGAATGCAATATGGTCGTCTCGTCCTGTGCCGAGGATTTCGCCGCGCGCCCCGGCTGTATCGGCAAGCCGGTTCCGGGGCACGAGGTCGCGGTGATCGACGCCAAAGGCAACCCGACCGACGCCGAGGGTGACGTGGCCATCCGGCGCGGCTCGGCCTCGATGCTGCTGGAATACTGGAACAACCCGCAGGCCACGGTCGAGAAGTTTCGTGGCGATTGGCTGATCACCGGTGACCGCGGTATGTGGGAGGGCGACTATCTGCGCTTTGTCGGCCGCGAGGATGACGTGATCACCTCGGCCGGGTACCGCATCGGCCCCGCCGAGATCGAGGATTGCCTGCTGACCCATCCGGCGGTGGCCACCGTGGGCGTGGTCGGCAAGCCCGATCCGCTGCGGACCGAGATCGTGAAGGCCTATGTGGTGCTGAAACCGGGGTCTGAGGCCTCGGAGGCCGAGTTGCAGGATTGGGTCAAGGACCGTCTGGCGCATTATTCCTACCCGCGTGAGGTGGCTTTTGTGCAAGACTTGCCTTTGACCGTGACGGGAAAAGTCATTCGCAAGGAATTGAAACGTCGCGCGTCCGAGGAGATATGCCATGGCAGATAAATCCAGCGTCCGGACCGGAATCGAGTTCAGCGCGACCGTCATCGCGGTCATCGGGGCTGTGTGGGCCGGAAAGACCTATTTCGAAACGTGGATGCACGACACGATCGACAAGGCTGTCGAAGAAAAGATCGCCGTCATCGAAAAACTGCAATTGGCCGACCTTCTGGTTTTATACGGCTACCCGGATGAGGCCATCTCGGAATTGCGCAAGATCGCCGATCGGGTCGCGAGGCTGGACGCTGAAGACAAACGCAGGATCGCGTTCTACGACAACTATCTGGATGCGGTGGCCGATTCCGACGGCACCCTGAAATTCGAACCGGAAATCCGGATGCTGCACAGCGTCTTCAGCAACGAGATGCAGACCGATGGCTGGCATGACGAGAAGCTGGCCTATGTCGCGATGTTCCTGCCCGAGGCGCAGGCGGATGACGGGTATTTCGATCGTCAGGTTGTTGGGCGGCTCAAGCTTGCGGTCAACCAATACGAGGCAGACGACGACTATGAGAGCCTCGGGAGCGCCTATCGTAACCTGTCGCTGGCCTATCTGTGTCGCGGAGAACAAGACATGGCCGTCGAGGCGATGGAAATGGCGGCCGAGATGCTGCCGTTCGAGTATTATTTCATGGTTCCGATGTGGGACCTTGAGGATTTCCTCGAAGAGCCGGAAATCAAGAAGCTGGACACCGTCTGCTCCAGCAACGTGTCGCAGGGCTATGCGCGCATCATGCAGAGCTTTGGCGTCAGCGAAAACCCCGTTCGCGAATTTCTGAGAGAGTATACCAGATGAAGCTGCGATCTTCCGCTTTGCCCTCGTCCGATGGCTTCAAGCAAAACCGAGCCGCGCACCTCGACGCGCTGGCGCAGATATCTGAGGCCGCCGAGGCCGCGCGTATGGGCGGGGGCGAGAAATCGCGCGATCGCCATGTGTCGCGGGGCAAGATGCTGCCGCGCCGGCGGGTGGCGAACTTGCTGGACCCGGGGTCTCCGTTCCTCGAAATCGGCGCGACGGCGGCGCATGGCATGTATGGTGGCGCGGCCCCCTGTGCCGGCGTGATCGCGGGGATCGGCCGGGTGCAGGGGCAAGAGGTCATGGTGGTCTGCAACGACGCGACCGTGAAGGGCGGCACCTATTATCCGATGACGGTCAAAAAGCACCTGCGCGCGCAGGAGATCGCCGAGGAAAACCATCTGCCCTGCATCTATCTGGTGGACAGCGGCGGCGCGAACTTGCCCAACCAGGATGAGGTCTTTCCCGACCGCGACCATTTCGGCCGCATCTTCTACAACCAGGCACGGATGAGCGCCAAGGGCATCCCGCAGATTGCCGTGGTGATGGGCTCGTGCACCGCGGGCGGCGCCTATGTGCCGGCCATGTCCGACGTGACGATCATCGTCAAGGAACAGGGCACGATCTTTCTGGCCGGCCCGCCGCTGGTCAAGGCGGCGACGGGCGAGGTCGTCAGCGCCGAAGATTTGGGCGGCGGCGACGTGCACACCCGCCTGTCCGGCGTGGCTGATTATCTGGCCGAGGACGACGCCCACGCGCTGGCGCTGGCCCGCCGGGCGGTGGGATCGCTCAATCGCCGCAAGCCGCAGACGGTGGATTGGGCCAACCCCGAAGACCCGGCCTATGACCCCGAAGAAATCCTGGGCGTCGTCCCGGCCGATCTGCGCACCCCGTACGACATCCGCGAGGTGATCGCGCGTCTGGTCGATGGCTCGCGTTTTGACGAGTTCAAGCCTCGGTTCGGTGAAACGCTGGTGACCGGCTTCGCCCATGTCAAAGGCTGCCCCGTCGGGATCATCGCCAACAATGGCGTGCTGTTTTCCGAGGCCGCGCAGAAGGGCGCGCATTTCGTCGAACTGTGCAGCCAGCGCAAGATCCCGCTGGTCTTCCTGCAGAACATCACCGGCTTCATGGTGGGCCGCAAGTACGAGAACGAAGGCATCGCGCGCCATGGCGCCAAGATGGTGACCGCCGTGGCCACCACAAGCGTGCCCAAGATCACCATGCTGGTGGGCGGCTCGTTCGGGGCCGGGAACTATGGCATGGCCGGGCGCGCCTATCAGCCCCGCTTCCTGTGGACGTGGCCAAACAGCCGTATCTCGGTCATGGGCGGCGAGCAGGCGGCCGGTGTTCTGGCGACAGTCAAACGCGACGGGATCGAACGGCAGGGTGGCACATGGTCGGCCGAAGAAGAGGCCGAATTCAAACGCCCGACGCTCGAGATGTTCGAGGAACAGTCGCACCCGCTCTATGCCTCTGCCCGTCTTTGGGATGACGGCATTATCGACCCGCGCAAAAGCCGCGACGTGCTGGCCCTGTCGCTGAGCGCCGCGTTGAACGCACCCATCGAGGACACGCGCTTTGGCGTGTTTCGGATGTAGAGGGGGGGGTTGATGCTGGAAAACCTGAAAGAAAGATATCCGGGGGCGGAGACCTTTCAGTTCGGCGACAATCGCGCATTGTGTGACGATTTGCTGGCTCTGGTCCGCTCGGGGCGCAAGACCGCGACATGTGGAGCGTTGCGTGACTTTACGGCGGGTGGCGAGGCAATGCCGCAGGCAGGCCGCCGTGACATCGCTTTGGACTGGGACGGGCAGCCCGCGCTGGTCATCGAAACGGTCGATGTGACGGTCCGGCGCTATTGCGATGTGGACGAGGCATTTGCCTTGGCCGAGGGCGAAAACGACAGCCTGGAAGGCTGGCGCGAGGATCATCGCAGATATTTCGAAAGAAACGGCGGCTTCGATCCGAAGATGGAGTTGGTCTGCGAACGGTTTCGCCTTGTGGAAGATCTGGCAGGGAAAGGGTAACGGCCATGTTTGACAAGATCCTGATCGCCAACCGGGGCGAGATTGCCTGCCGGGTCATCGAAACCGCGCACAAGATGGGCGTGGCCTGCGTTGCCGTGTACTCGGATGCGGACGCTGCCGCCAAACATGTGCAGACGGCGGATGAGGCCGTACATATCGGCGGGGCGGCTCCGGCCGACAGCTATCTGAAAGGCGACGTGATCATTCAGGCCGCGCTGGCAACCGGCGCGCAGGCGATCCATCCGGGCTATGGGTTTCTGTCCGAGAATCCCGATTTCGTGGATGCGGTGCAGGCGGCGGGCCTGACCTTCATCGGCCCGTCGGCGGATGCGATCCGCAAGATGGGCCTGAAGGATGCCGCCAAGGCGCTGATGGAGCAGGCCGGCGTCCCGGTCGTGCCCGGTTATCACGGCGACAACCAGGACCCCGAGCATCTGGCCGGCGCGGCCGATACGATCGGCTATCCGGTTCTGATCAAGGCGGTGGCCGGTGGTGGCGGCAAGGGGATGCGGCTGGTCGAGAGGCCGGCGGATTTCGCCGCTGCTCTGGACAGCGCCCGGGGCGAGGCCCGAACCGCCTTTGGCAATGATGCCGTTCTGGTCGAGAAATTCGTGGCCAAGCCCCGCCATATCGAGGTTCAGGTCTTTGGTGACGGCACCCATGCCGTGCATCTGTTCGAACGCGACTGCTCGCTGCAGCGCCGCCATCAGAAGGTGATCGAGGAAGCCCCGGCCCCCGGAATGACGCCCGAGATGCGCGAAGCGATGGGCCAGGCGGGCGTCCGCGCGGCCGAGGCCATCGGCTACAAGGGCGCGGGCACCGTGGAGTTCATCGTCGATGCCTCGGACGGTCTGCGCCCCGACCGGTTCTGGTTCATGGAGATGAACACCCGCCTGCAGGTCGAACACCCGGTGACCGAGGCCATCACCGGCATCGACCTGGTCGAATGGCAGTTGCGGGTTGCGGCCGGGGAAAGCCTGCCCAGGCGGCAGGCAGAGCTTTCGATCAACGGCCATGCCTTCGAGGCCCGGCTCTATGCCGAGGACGTTCCCAAAGGGTTCTTGCCCGCCACGGGCACCCTGACCCATCTGGAGTTTCCGCACGGCTGCCGCGCCGACAGCGGCGTGCGGGCGGGCGACACGATCAGCCCGTGGTATGACCCGATGATCGCCAAGGTGATCGTGCACGGCCCGACCCGCACAGTGGCGCTGGAACAACTGCACCGCGCGCTGCGCCAGACGCGGGTGGCGGGAACCGTCACCAACCTGTCTTTCCTGGGCGCACTGACCCGGCACGCCGGGTTTGCGGTGGGCGATGTGGATACCGGGTTGATCGGCCGCGATCTGGACGATCTGGTGCGCGAACCCGCCGTCACCCCGGCAATGACCGTTGCGGCCGCGATGGCCGCGACCGGGCTGGACAAACCCGCCGAGGACACCGGGTTTACCCTCTGGGCCCCGCTGCACCGGGCGCTTCAGCTGAAGCGCGACGGCGAGGTTCTGGATATGGACGTCCAGGTCGCTGGGCCGGACCGGCAGGACTGGCAGGTCGGCGGGATCAGCGTGATCGCCGAACGGGTCAACGGCCGCTGGATCATCGGCGGCCAGCCGATGCCTCCGGTTGCGATTGCGGGCCACGATGTCACCGTGTTCGACGCCTATGGCGTGAGCTTCGAGGTGCTGGACCCGCTGGACCGTGACGTCAGCGCCGCCGGTGACACCAACGTGGTCGAGGCGCCGATGCCCGGGTTGGTCAAGGCGGTGTTCACCGCGCCGGGGCAGGCGGTGAAGGAAGGCGACCGGCTGGCCATCCTCGAGGCCATGAAGATGGAGCATTCGCTGCTGGCAGCACGCGACGGCGTCGTGGCCGAGGTTCTGGCCGAGGCCGGATCGCAGGTCGAGGCTGGCGCGGCGCTGGTCCGGCTGGAAGACGACTGAAACCCTGAACGCCCGCCCTGGACGGGGCGGGCCGGGATTGAACAGGAGGGCACCGCCATGGCGGAACGTGTCGAGATTTTCGAAGTGGGGCCGCGCGACGGGCTGCAGAACGAAAAGCGCGAAATCCCGGTTTCCGAGAAGATCGCGCTGGTCGACTGCCTCAGCCGGGCGGGGTTCAGCCGGGTCGAGGTGGCCAGTTTCGTGTCACCCAAATGGGTGCCGCAGATGGCCGGCAGCGCCGAGGTGCTGGCCGGGATCACCCGCGCCCCCGGCGTGCGCTACGCCGCGCTGACCCCGAACATGCGCGGCTATGAGGACGCGCTCGCTGCCGGGGCGGATGAAATCGCGGTGTTTGCCTCGGCCTCCGAGGGGTTCTCCAAGGCCAACATCAACGCGACCATTGCCGAATCCATCGAGCGTTTCGTCCCGATCCTCGAGGCGGCGCGCCATATCGACCTGCCGGTGCGCGGCTATGTTTCCTGCGTGACCGACTGCCCCTATGACGGCCCGACGCCGCCCGCCAAAGTGGCCGAGGTGGCCGATCTGCTGTTCTCGCACGGCTGTTACGAGATCTCGCTGGGCGACACGATCGGGCAGGGGACACCCGACAGCATCGCGCGGATGCTGCTGGCAGTGCGTGAATATGTGCCCGCGACCCGCCTGGCCGGGCATTTCCATGACACCAACGGGCGCGCGATCGACAATATCGACGCGTCGCTTGCGCTGGGCGTCCGGGTGTTCGACGCAGCCGTGGGCGGATTGGGCGGCTGCCCCTACGCGCCGGGCGCGGCCGGGAATGTGGCCACCGAAGCCGTGGCTGCGCATCTCGAGCGGCTGGGCTATGACACCGGGCTGGACGCCGCCGTGCTGAACGAAGCGGCGGAAATGGCCCGCGCGTTGCGGGCGGGATAAGAGGCTGACATGTTTGAAACTATCTCGATCTCCACCGACCCGCGCGGCGTTGCCACGCTGACGCTGAACCGGCCGGAAAAACACAACGCGATGTCGGCGCAGATGATCGCCGAGTTGACCCAGGCCGCCGCGCAGCTGGGGGAAACCAACGACGTGCGTGTGGTAGTTCTGACCGGCGCAGGCAAAAGCTTCTGCGCCGGGGGCGACCTGGGCTGGATGCAGGCCCAGATGGCCGCCGACCCCGAGACCCGCTTTGTCGAGGCGCGCAAGCTGGCTGAGATGCTGAACGCCCTGAACTCCCTGCCCAAGCCGTTGATCGGCGCGCTGCAGGGCAACGCCTTTGGCGGGGGTGTCGGGATGGCGTCGGTCTGCGACGTGGCCATCGGCGTGGACAGCCTGAAGATGGGGCTGACCGAAACCCGGTTGGGGCTGATCCCGGCCACCATCGGGCCATACGTCATCGCCCGCATGGGCGAGGCCCGCGCGCGGCGGGTGTTCATGTCGGCACGCCTGTTCGACGCCTCCGAGGCGGTCGAGCTGGGGCTGCTGGCCAAGGCCGTGCCTGCGGATCAGCTAGCCGACGCGGTCGAGGCCGAGGTTCTGCCCTACCTGTCCTGTGCGCCCGGCGCGGTGGCCTCGGCCAAGGCGCTGGTGCGGGACCTCGGGCCGCGCATCGACGACGCGGTGATCGACCACACGATCCGGGCGCTGGTCGACCGATGGGAAACGGACGAGGCGCATGAGGGAATCAGCGCATTTTTCGACAAGCGAAAACCTTCATGGAATAGTAAGGTTTGACCGCCCGCGACCATTTGAAGCCAAGGGCTTGCGCCTAGTGCAGCGCTGGGCGTTGGCAAGCCGAATATTCGGTGCCATGCGCGCTTCTGCTCGGTTGACCCTCTGACCCCGCGCGGATAGAGAATGTCCAGTCAACACGCCAATTGACGGCGCGTCTCGTTCGGGATGCGCAGGAAAGGAGCCACTCGTGGAAGAGCTGTTGCGGGAATATCTCCCGATCCTGGTGTTTCTGGCCGTCGCCGTGGGCCTTGGAATCGTCCTGATTCTGGCCGCCGTCGTTCTGGCTGTCCGCAATCCCGACCCCGAAAAGGTCAGCGCCTATGAATGCGGGTTCAACGCGTTCGACGATGCGCGGATGAAGTTCGATGTCCGATTCTATCTGGTGTCGATCCTGTTCATCATCTTCGACCTCGAGATTGCGTTCCTGTTTCCCTGGGCCGTGGGCTTCAAGGACATCAGCGATGTCGGCTTCTGGTCGATGATGGTGTTCCTGGGCGTTCTGACCATCGGCTTTGCCTATGAATGGAAGAAGGGGGCCCTGGAATGGGAGTGATGACGGGTGCAAACACCGCGGGCGTCGACAAGGAAGTCGCCACTCAGGCCCTGAACGCCGAGCTGCAGGACAAAGGGTTCCTGCTGACCTCGTCCGAGGACATCATCAACTGGGCGCGCACCGGCTCGCTGCACTGGATGACCTTTGGTCTGGCCTGCTGCGCGGTCGAGATGATGCACACCTCGATGCCGCGCTACGACGCCGAACGCTTCGGCATCGCGCCGCGCGCATCCCCGCGTCAGTCGGACGTGATGATCGTGGCCGGTACGCTGACCAACAAGATGGCCCCGGCGCTGCGCAAGGTCTATGACCAGATGCCCGAGCCGCGCTATGTGATCTCGATGGGATCCTGCGCCAATGGTGGTGGCTATTACCACTATTCCTATTCCGTCGTGCGTGGTTGCGACCGCATCGTTCCGGTGGACATCTATGTGCCCGGCTGCCCGCCGACGGCCGAGGCGCTGCTGTACGGTCTGCTGCAGCTGCAGCGCAAGATCCGCCGCACCGGCACCATCGTCCGCTGAGGAGGGACCGAGATGAGCGAAGCACTCAAGGAACTCGGCACGCATATCGAGCTGAAGCGCACGGACTGTGTTCTGTCATGGAGCGTAGCCCATGACGAGCTGACGGTTGATGTTGCGCCCTCGAGCCTGGTGGAGTTTGTCGAGTTTCTGAAAACGGATCAGAACTGCAAGTTTTCGACCTTGGTCGACATTACCGGAGTTGATTACCCCGAACGTGCCAAACGGTTCGACGTGGTTTACCACTTTCTTTCGATGTACCAGAACCAGCGTATCCGTATCCGGATTTCGGTGCGCGAGGAAGACATGGTTCCGTCGATCGTCGATGTGCACCCCTCGGCCAACTGGTTCGAGCGTGAAGTGTTCGACATGTTCGGCATCCTGTTCTCCGGCCACCCGGACCTGCGTCGCATCCTGACCGACTATGGCTTCCGCGGCTATCCGCTGCGCAAGGATTTTCCGACTACCGGGTATATCGAAGTCCGCTACGACGAAGCGCAGAAACGGGTCGTGTACGAACCGGTCTCGCTGGTTCAGGAGTATCGCCAGTTTGATTTCATGAGCCCGTGGGAAGGTGCGAACTATGTTCTGCCGGGGGATGAAAAACAGGAGACCTGACAATGGGTGGCATCTGGTGGCTGATCCTTTCTGCACTGACCATCATTCCGATGGTGAAGATTTTGCCGTTTTTCGGGATCAACAAATACTGGTGCCTTCTCTGCCTGGTCCCATTCGGCACGATCGCGTTGCTGTGGTGGGTCGGGTTGAAACTGCAGGAACTGGAGCGCCGCTGAGATGGTCATGCTGCTGGGGGAACTGATTGCGTTGGGTGCGCTGGGGGTCCTGCTGGCGGGGGCCGCAGCCAAAGCGCTTGAGGCGGAAAAGGTCCGGGTTCGGGCCGAAGCGAAAAAGAAACGAGGGCGTTGATGGACGGCTCAAGATACGATGACGGCAGCACGGACGCGCTGAGCGGAGAACAGAAGATCCGCAACTTCAACATCAACTTCGGCCCGCAGCACCCTGCGGCGCACGGAGTTTTGCGTCTTGTGCTTGAGCTGGACGGCGAGATCGTCGAACGTTGCGACCCGCATATCGGCCTGCTGCACCGCGGTACCGAAAAGCTGATGGAAAGCCGGACGTATCTGCAGAACCTGCCGTATTTCGACCGGTTGGACTATGTGGCGCCGATGAACCAGGAACATGCCTGGTGCCTTGCCATCGAAAAGCTGACCGGCGTCGAAGTTCCGCGCCGGGCCTCGTTGATCCGGGTCCTCTATTCCGAGATTGGGCGCGTTTTGAACCATCTGCTCAACGTGACCACGCAGGCGATGGACGTGGGCGCGCTGACGCCGCCGCTGTGGGGCTTTGAAGAACGCGAAAAGCTGATGGTGTTCTACGAGCGTGCCTGCGGTGCGCGCCTGCACGCGGCCTATTTCCGCCCCGGCGGTGTACATCAGGATCTTCCGCCCGAACTGCTGGATGACATCGAGACCTGGAGCCACGAATTCCCCGCCGTTCTGGACGACATTGACGGACTGCTGACCGAGAACCGCATCTTCAAACAGCGCAACTGCGACATCGGCGTGGTGACCGAGGAGGATATCCAGAAATACGGCTTCTCGGGCGTGATGGTGCGCGGATCGGGCCTGGCCTGGGACCTGCGTCGCGCGCAACCCTATGAATGCTACGACGAGTTTGAGTTCCAGATCCCCGTCGGCAAGAACGGGGACTGCTATGACCGTTACCTGGTGCGGATGGAAGAAATGCGCCAGTCGGTGTCGATCATCCGTCAGGCCATCGCCAAGCTGCGCGACTGCCCGGGCGACATTCTGGCCCGCGGCAAGATCACGCCGCCGAAACGCTCGGACATGAAGACCTCGATGGAGAGCCTGATCCATCACTTCAAACTTTACACCGAAGGCTTCCACGTCCCCGCAGGCGAAGTCTATGCCGCCGTCGAAGCGCCCAAGGGCGAGTTCGGCGTCTATCTGGTGGCCGACGGCACCAACAAGCCATACCGCGCCAAGCTGCGTGCGCCCGGTTTCCTGCACCTGCAGGCTATGGACCACGTCGCCAAGGGCCACCAACTGGCCGACGTCGCCGCCATCATTGGCACCATGGACGTCGTATTTGGAGAGATTGACCGCTAATGCTCCGCCGTCTTCATCCCGAACAACCCGAAAGCTTTGCCTTCACCGCTGCCAACCAGCAATGGGCCGAAGCGCAGATCACCAAATACCCCGAGGGCCGTCAGGCCAGCGCGGTCATCCCGCTGCTGTGGCGCGCGCAAGAGCAGGAGGGCTGGCTGAGCCGTCCGGCGATTGAAACCGTCGCTGACATGCTCGGCATGTCGTACATCCGGGTGCTCGAAGTTGCATCCTTCTACTTCATGTTCCAGCTGCAACCGGTTGGGTCCGTCGCGCATATTCAGGTCTGTGGCACCACGTCCTGCATGATCTGCGGGGCCGAGGATCTGATTGCTGTCTGCCGCGAAAAGATCGCGCCCAAGCCGCACCAACTGTCGGCGGACGGCAAGCTGAGCTGGGAAGAGGTTGAATGCCTGGGTTCCTGCACCAACGCGCCGATGGCACAGATCGGTAAAGACTATTACGAGGACCTGACCGCCGAGAGTTTTGGTCGGATCATTGATGAACTGGCCGCTGGCAAGGTTCCGGTGCCCGGTCCCCAGAATGGTCGCTTTGCGGCCGAGCCTCTGGGCGGGGTGACCAGCCTGAAGGATTATCAAGGTAGCAAGGCAAAGCACAATGCCAGTGTGCAACTGGCCACGGAATTGGGCGATACCGTCAAGCGCATCGACGGAACCGAGGTTCCGATACTAACGCCATGGTTGGGCAAGGATGGCAAGGCCGCCGGAGCGAAAGCCGCACCCAAGCCGCCGAAGGTGCCAGAGCAGGGCAAACCAGCCGCCCGTCAGGCCGCGCCCAAGAAATCCGCCAAGGCGGAGCCATCTTCGCCCGAGGGCGCCGCGGCCAAGCCAGAAGCGACTGAGGCTCAGCCCGAAACGCTGAGCGGTGCGCGCGGCGGCAAGCCCGACGACCTCAAGCTGCTGAAAGGTGTGGGGCCGAAGCTCGAGCAGACGCTGAACGAGCTCGGGTTCTACCACTTCGATCAGATCGCAGCTTGGACGCCAGAACATGTGGCCTGGGTTGATGCCCGGCTGAAGTTCAAGGGCCGGATCGAACGCGACGGTTGGATCGAGCAGGCGGCCAAGCTGGCTGCTGGCGAGGAAACCGAATTTGCCAAACGTGCCAAGCAAGACGGCACCTACGAAGACTGAGAGACGGTGCCCGATACGGGCATCGGAGTGTGATGGACAAGGACAAGGAACAGGCCATCGCCCGTAAGGGCCGACATATCGGCGTGGTCATCGCGGTGACCATGCTGTTGTGGCTTGCCATGACCCTGTTCATCGGCCCGGCGCTGGAGCTGCCGGGACGCTTTGCGCTGCTGTTTGATTTCGCCGCGATCGCGGCGTTCATCTATGCGGGCGTCAACATATTTCAACTCTGGCGCATGCGTCAGGACAGCTGAAGGTAACACGCGATGCTGAAGGATCAGGACCGGATCTTTACCAACATCTACGGGATGCACGAGCGCACCTTGAAGGGCGCTCAGGCCCGGGGGCATTGGGACGGCACTGCTGGCCTGATGGAGAAGGGTCGCGACTGGATCATCCAGACGATGAAAGACTCAGGGTTGCGCGGGCGCGGCGGTGCGGGCTTCCCGACCGGCCTGAAATGGTCGTTCATGCCGAAGGAAAGCGATGGCCGCCCGTCCTATCTGGTCGTAAACGCCGACGAATCCGAACCGGGCACCTGCAAGGACCGCGAGATCATGCGCCACGATCCGCACACGCTGATCGAAGGCTGCCTGATTGCGTCTTTCGCGATGAATGCGCACACCTGCTACATCTACCTGCGCGGCGAGTACATTCGTGAGCGCGAGGCGCTGCAGGCTGCAATCGACGAGGCCTATGATGCGGGCCTGCTGGGCAAGAACGCCGCTGGATCAGGATGGGATTTCGACCTGTTCCTGCATCACGGGGCAGGCGCCTATATCTGTGGCGAGGAAACCGCGCTGATCGAAAGCCTGGAAGGCAAGAAGGGCATGCCGCGCATGAAGCCGCCGTTCCCGGCGGGGGCGGGTCTGTATGGCTGCCCGACCACGGTGAACAACGTGGAATCCATCGCCGTCGTGCCTACGATCCTGCGGCGTGGTGCCGACTGGTTCGCCGGTTTCGGTCGCCAGAACAACGCGGGCACCAAGCTGTTTGCAGTCTCGGGTCACGTCAATACCCCCTGTGTGGTCGAAGAGGCGATGTCGATCAGCTTTGAAGAATTGATCGAGACCCATTGCGGTGGCATCCGCGGCGGGTGGGACAACCTGTTGGCCGTGATCCCCGGTGGCTCGTCCGTGCCCTGCGTGCGCGGCGAGAACATGCGCGACGCGATCATGGATTTCGACTATCTGCGCAACGATCTGGGCTCGGGGCTTGGCACGGCGGCGGTGATCGTAATGGACAAGTCCACCGACATCATCAAGGCGATCTGGCGCCTGTCGAAATTCTACAAGCACGAAAGCTGCGGCCAGTGTACGCCCTGCCGCGAAGGTACGGGCTGGATGATGCGGGTGATGGATCGCCTGGTACGCGGCGAGGCCGAACTGGAAGAGATCGACATGCTGTTCGAGGTGACCAAGCAGGTCGAAGGCCATACGATCTGTGCGCTGGGTGACGCGGCCGCATGGCCGATCCAGGGCCTGATCCGCAACTTCCGCGAAGAAATCGAAGACCGCATCAAGGCTCAGAAATCGGGCCGTATGGGTGCGATGGCGGCGGAGTGACAACGATGGAAGCCTATGCAGAGTATTCCCACGCGATTGCGTCTTTGGTGATTTTCACACTGGTCGTTTTGTTCCTGTCGCCGTTTTCGGCACTGGCGAAACAGGGCAAAGGGCTGGCTCCTGGCGCGACCCCCGACCAGGACTACGCCGACAAGGCCTATCGCCTGAACCGTTCCTACCTGAACGGCACCGAGACTTTGCCCGCGTTTCTGGCCGTTACTGTGGCAGCCATTCTATTGGGCGCCAGCCCGTTCTGGGTGAACTGGCTGGCCGCGATTGCCTTGGTCGCGCGACTGGTGATGCTTGTCGTACACATTCAAGGCGTCGGCAAACCGCATAGCGGTATTCGTTCTGTCCTGTATGTGGTGGCGTGGGCCTGCATGTTCGTGATTGGGATCCTTGCATTGGTGGCTGCGTTCTGATGGCCGTCACACTTGTTGATATCACCGCGAACCTGCGTCGCCCGGCTGTCGGTGTGCTTGTTCTGCTGACGCTGCTTTCGGCCTGCGGGACAGCGCCAACCAGCGACCGGATCCTGTTTGACGGCAAGTCGTTTCGGGCCAAGGCAAAGCCGGTCGACAAGAAACGGTCGCCTGCGGATTTCACAGTGACGATCAAAGGCGTGTCGGCTTCGCTGGACGGCGCGCGCGAGGCTGGTCGTTACGAGGGCACCCGGTTCTGCATTCAGAATTTCGGTTCCTCCCGCATTGCGTGGAAGGTTGGTCCTGACACCGAACCGCAGAACCTGCGCGTCGAAAATGACAGCCTGACATTTGCCGGAGCCTGTCAACGACCATGAGCTTCGCTATTGCATATCCTGCGCTGATCGGACGGTCGTTATTGCATAACAGCCGTGCCGCGGAACGTCTTGGGGAACCCAAGACGAAAGGATATGTCATGAAACTTGTGAAACTTGCCGCATTTGCCTGTGCGATGGCGTTGCCCGTCTCAGCGGACGCCAAACCGCCCTTGCGCGAAGTCAAGGAAATCGACAACGAGCTCTACTACATCGCCATCGCAAATGAGATCTCGGAATACTGCCCGTCGATCAGTGGGCGGCGTATGAAGGCAATCGGCGTGATGTGGAGCCTACGGTCCAAGGCCAACAGCCTGGGTTATTCGGACGGCGAGATCCGGGCCTATGTCGAGTCGGATTCCGAAAAGGCGCGGATGCGGGCCAAAGGCGAGAAATACCTCGCGCAGAACGGCGTGAGCTACGGAAAAGCTGAAACATTCTGTGCCCTGGGGCGCAAGGAAATCGAACGAAACAGCGCCATTGGCGTGTATTTGAGGGCGAACTAGACCATGTCTGACCTCCGCAAGATCGTAATCGACGACAAAGAAATCGAAGTCGATGGCGCGATGACCCTGATCCAGGCCTGCGAACAGGCCGGGGTCGAGGTGCCGCGGTTCTGCTATCATGAGCGCCTGTCGATTGCCGGTAACTGCCGCATGTGCCTGGTCGAGGTCGTGGGCGGGCCGCCCAAGCCCGCCGCCTCGTGCGCGATGCAGGTGCGCGATCTGCGCCCAGGGCCGGAAGGTCAACCGCCGGTGGTCAAGACCAACTCTCCCATGGTCAAGAAGGCCCGGGAAGGCGTCATGGAGTTTCTGCTGATCAACCACCCCTTGGATTGCCCGATCTGTGACCAGGGCGGTGAATGCGATCTGCAGGACCAGGCAATGGCCTACGGTATGTCGGCCAGCCGGTTCAAAGAAGCCAAGCGGGCCGTGGATGATCTGGATCTGGGTCCGCTAGTTGGCACGGCGATGACCCGCTGTATCAGCTGCACCCGCTGTGTGCGTTTCACGACCGAGATCGCGGGTATCGACCAGATGGGCCAGACGGGCCGGGGCGAGGATGCGGAAATTACCTCGTACCTGAACCAGACGCTGGATTCGAACCTGCAGGGCAACATCATTGACCTGTGCCCGGTGGGGGCGCTGACTTCCAAGCCTTATGCCTTTACCGCACGCCCGTGGGAACTGACCAAGACCGAAACCATCGACGTGATGGATGCGCTGGGATCGAATATTCGTGTCGATACCAAGGGCCGCGAAGTGATGCGCATTCTGCCGCGAAACCATGATAGCGTGAACGAAGAGTGGATCTCGGACAAGACGCGTTTTGTCTGGGACGGTTTGCGCCGTCAACGTCTGGACACGCCCTATATCCGTGAAAACGGTCGCCTGCGTGCTGCCAGCTGGCCCGAGGCTTTGGCCACCGCCGCAGCGGCGATGAAGGGCAAGAAGGTTGCAGGTCTGATCGGCGATCTGGTTCCTGTCGAAGCCGCCTTTGCGTTGAAGCAGATGATCGAGGGGCTGGGTGGCAAGGTCGAATGCCGAACCGACAATGCCCGCCTGCCTATCGGTAACCGTTCGGGCTATGTCGGCAATGTGACGATCGAGGAGATCGACACGGCGAAAGAGATCATCCTGATCGGCACCAACCCGCGGGACGAGGCCCCGGTGCTGAATGCGCGCATCCGCAAGGCGTGGCTGGCGGGCGCCGATGTCAAATTGATCGGCCCGGCCGTTGATCTGACTTATGACTACGAGCATCTTGGCACCGACCGCGATGCGCTGGCCAAGGCCAAGGCAAGCAGCGAAGCCGTTGTGATCGTCGGACAGGGCGCCGTGTCCGAGGCAGACGGTCTGGCCGTTTTGGCCGCTGCGCGCGCGCTGTCGGGTCGGATGCTTGTTCTGCACACTGCGGCCGCCCGCGTCGGTGCGATGGATGTGGGTGCAGTGACGGAGGGTGGCCTTGAGGCTGCAATCGACGGCGCCGAGGTGATCTTCAATCTGGGCTCGGACGAGGTCGATATCGATGCGGGCCCGTTTGTCATCTACCAAGGCAGCCACGGAGACCGCGGTGCACACCGCGCCGACGTCATCCTGCCTAGCGCGGCCTATACCGAGGAAAACGGTCTCTTCGTCAACACCGAGGGTCGCCCTCAATTGGCGATGCGCGCCGGATTTGCACCGGGTGAAGCCAAGGAAAACTGGGCGATCCTGCGGGCGCTTTCGGCAGAGTTGGGCGAGAAACTTCCTTATGACACGTTGGCCCAGCTGCGGCAAAAGCTGATCGAAGCAGTGCCGCATCTGGCCGGGATCGACCAAGTGCCCGAGAACGAAGAACAGGCAATCGAGGTCGGACCTTTGGGGCAGGCCGATTTCCGGACCGTGATCAAGGATTTCTATCTGACCAACCCGATTGCACGAGCCTCGCAGTTGATGGCCGAGCTTTCGGCGCTGGCCAAGGCGCGCGGTGACCAAAAGATTGCCGCGGAATGAGGCTTGCGACGACCATAAACCGCAAAGCGGGCGGAAACCCGAGCTCGTTTTTCCGAGAGGAGATGCGAGGGGCGTGGTCGTGTGTTTTGCCGAATGAAATGAAGGAAAAAGGTGGCGTGCAGGCAGCGGATGCTGTTTACACCAACTCGCCAAACCAATCGCAGGCGACGCGAGTCTCCGACCAGCCGGTCGGGCCTCGCGATGGCAGCGGAAAACGGAATACCCACGGTGTGAGGACCAATGGCTGAATTCTTTGACACCCCAGGCGGAATAGCCCTGATCATATTGGCGCAGGTGCTGGCCGTCGTGGCCTTCGTGATGATCTCGCTGCTGTTTCTGGTCTATGGCGACCGCAAGATCTGGGCCGCGGTCCAGATGCGTCGCGGCCCCAACGTGGTTGGCGTTTACGGCCTGCTGCAATCGGTGGCGGACGCGCTGAAATACGTCGTCAAAGAGGTGGTGATCCCTGCCGGCGCGGACAGGACTGTTTTCATCCTGGCGCCGCTGACGTCGTTCGTCCTGGCCATGATCGCCTGGGCGGTCATTCCGTTCAATGACGGCTGGGTCTTGTCTGACATCAACGTGGCCATCTTGTACGTGTTCGCAGTGTCCTCTCTCGAGGTTTACGGCGTGATCATGGGCGGATGGGCGTCGAACTCGAAATACCCGTTCCTGGGCTCGCTGCGCTCGGCCGCGCAGATGATTTCTTATGAGGTTTCGATCGGCCTGATCATCATTGGGGTGATCATTTCGACCGGGTCGATGAATTTTGGTGACATCGTGCGGGCGCAGGATGGCTCGTTCGGGTTCTTCAGCTGGTACTGGCTGCCGCATTTCCCGATGGTCTTCCTGTTCTTCATCTCGGCCCTGGCCGAGACCAACCGCCCGCCGTTCGACCTGCCCGAAGCGGAATCGGAACTGGTCGCCGGTTATCAAGTCGAATACTCGGCAACGCCCTTCCTGCTGTTCATGGCGGGCGAATACATCGCCATCTTCCTGATGTGCGCGCTGACCACGCTGTTGTTCTTCGGTGGCTGGCTGTCGCCGATCCCCGGCCTGCCCGATGGCGTGCTGTGGATGGTCGCCAAGATGGCGTTCTTCTTCTTCCTCTTCGCGATGGTCAAGGCGATCACGCCCCGTTACCGCTATGACCAGCTGATGCGGCTGGGCTGGAAAGTGTTCCTGCCGTTCAGCCTGGTGTGGGTGGTGTTCGTGGCCTTTGCGGCGAAATTCGACTGGTTCTGGGGTGCATTCGCCCGTTGGAGCGTAGGAGGCTGACAATGGCAAATATCGACTATACCCGCGCGGCCAAATACTTCCTTCTGCAGGATTTCTGGGTCGGCATGAAGCTGGGATTGAAGTACTTCTTCGCCCCCAAGGCCACCGTGAACTACCCCCACGAAAAGGGTCCGCTGTCGCCCCGGTTCCGCGGTGAACACGCCCTGCGCCGTTATCCCAACGGCGAGGAGCGCTGCATCGCCTGCAAATTGTGCGAGGCTGTGTGCCCCGCGCAGGCCATCACCATCGACGCCGAACCGCGCGAGGACGGCAGCCGCCGTACCACGCGATATGACATCGACATGACCAAGTGCATCTACTGCGGCTTCTGCCAAGAGGCCTGCCCGGTCGATGCCATCGTCGAAGGACCTAATTTCGAATTCGCCACGGAAACCCGCGAAGAGCTGTTCTATGACAAGCAGAAGCTGCTGGACAACGGTGAACGCTGGGAAGCCGAGATCGCCCGCAATCTGGAACTGGACGCGCCCTACCGATGAGCGATCCGACGAAAAACCCATTCGAGCAGATGCTCAGACAGGCGCATGACATGGCCAAGGCGTTCAACCCGGCGCTGGAGAGCTATTCGCCCGTCGACGCGATGCGCGGCTTCGAGGCGTTGTGGCCGACCATGCCCAAAGAGGTCATGGAGATGATGTTCGGCAACACCGTCAATCCGGGCGGACTGGATGCCAAGACCCGCCTGTTGCTGACGCTGGCCGGGCTGACCTGTCAGGGCGCACAGGCCGACACGGCCCTGCGCCAGACGGTACGCCATGCCATCGAGGCAGGGGCCAAGAAACAAGAGATCGTGGAAACGATCGGTCAGATGTCGGTCTTTGCCGGCATCCCGGCCATGACCCGGGCGCTGGAACTGGCGCAGGAGGCCATGGGCGAAAACGAGGAAGATGACCAATGAGCGTATTTGCCTTTTACCTCTTTGCCATCAGCGCCATCACCGGCGGGCTGTTCACCGTGATCAGCCGGCAGCCGGTGCATTCGGTGCTGTGGCTGATCCTGGCCTTCCTTTCGTCGGCGGGACTGTTCGTGCTGCTGGGGGCGGAATTCGTCGCCATGCTGCTGATCATCGTCTATGTCGGCGCGGTGGCGGTGCTGTTCCTGTTCGTGGTGATGATGCTGGACGTGGACTTTGCCGAGCTCAAGGCCGAGATGGCGCGCTACATGCCTCTGGCCCTGCTGATCGGTCTGGTCATCCTGATGCAGTTCGTCATGGCCTTTGGCGCCTGGGACAGCGCTCAAGGCGCGGCGGCCAACCTGGCCCAGCCGATCCCTGCCGACCGCCACAACACCGAGGCACTGGGTGTCATCCTTTACGATCAATACTTCCTTCTGTTCCAACTGGCGGGCCTGATCCTGCTGGTGGCCATGATCGGCGCCATCGTGCTGACGCTGCGCCACCGCAAGGACATCAAGCGTCAGGACATCGTCGGCCAGATGATGCGTGACCCGGCCAAGGCAATGGAGTTGAAGGACGTGAAACCGGGGCAGGGACTTTGAGACGATGATCGGACTTGAACACTATCTTACCGTCGCGGCGACGCTGTTCGTCATCGGCATCTTCGGTCTCTTCCTGAACCGCAAGAACGTCATCATCCTGCTGATGAGCATCGAACTGATGCTGTTGGCCGTGAACATCAACCTCGTGGCGTTTTCCAGTTTCCTCGGCGATCTGGTCGGGCAGGTGTTTACGCTGTTCGTGCTGACCGTGGCCGCGGCCGAGGCTGCCATCGGGTTGGCCATTCTGGTCTGCTTCTTCCGCAACCGCGGCACCATCGCGGTTGAAGACGTCAACATGATGAAGGGGTAAGGGATCATGGAAACCACAATCCTCTTTGCCCCGCTCGTGGGCGCGCTGATCTGCGGCTTTGGCTGGAAGTTCATAGGCGAAAAGGCCGCGCTGTGGACGGCGACGGGTCTGCTGTTCCTGGCCTGTTTGCTGTCGTGGATCGTCTTCTTCAGCTTTGACGGGCAGACCCAGCAGATCGAGATCATGCGCTGGATCGAGAGCGGCTCGCTGTCGACCTCGTGGGCCGTTCGTCTGGACCGGCTGACCGCCATCATGTTGATCGTCGTCACCACCGTTTCGGCGCTCGTGCACCTTTATTCGTTCGGCTATATGGATCACGACCCGCAGTGGCGCGAGGGCGAAAGCTACAAGCCGCGCTTCTTTGCATATCTGTCCTTCTTCACCTTCGCCATGCTGATGCTGGTGACGGCCGACAACCTCGTACAGATGTTCTTCGGCTGGGAAGGCGTGGGCGTCGCGTCGTACCTGCTGATCGGTTTTTACTATCGCAAACCCTCGGCCAATGCGGCGGCGATGAAAGCGTTCATCGTCAACCGTGTGGGCGACTTCGGCTTCGCGCTTGGGATATTTGCGCTGTTCTTCCTGACCGACAGCATCAACTTCTCGGATATCTTTGCCGCTGCACCCCAGCTGGCAGAAACGCAACTGACCTTCCTGTGGGGCGAATGGACCGCGATCGAGGTCATCTGCGTGCTGCTGTTCATCGGTGCGATGGGCAAGTCGGCGCAGTTGATCCTGCACACCTGGTTGCCGGACGCGATGGAGGGCCCGACGCCCGTGTCGGCGCTGATCCACGCGGCCACCATGGTGACGGCCGGTGTGTTCCTGGTTTGCCGCATGTCGCCGCTGATGGAGTTCGCACCGGGTGCAACCGGGTTCGTCACCGTGCTGGGGGCTGCCACCGCTTTCTTTGCCGCGACCGTGGGCTTGGTGCAGACGGACATCAAACGCGTGATCGCCTATTCGACCTGCTCGCAGCTGGGCTACATGTTCGTGGCCGCAGGCGTGGGCATGTATTCGGCGGCGATGTTCCACCTGTTCACGCATGCCTTCTTCAAGGCGCTCTTGTTCCTGGGGGCGGGTTCGGTGATCCACGCCATGCACCACGAACAGGACGTGATGAACTATGGCAACCTGCGCAAGAAGATCCCCTATACCTTCTGGGCGATGATGATCGGTACCCTGGCCATCACCGGTGTCGGCATCCCGCTGACCACGATCGGCTTTGCCGGTTTCCTGTCCAAGGACGCCATCATCGAAAGCGCCTATGCCGGCGGATCGGCCTTCGGGTTCTGGGCGCTGGTGATCGCGGCCGCGATGACCTCGTTCTACAGCTGGCGCCTGATCTTCCTGACCTTCTATGGCGAGGAGCGGGGCGACAAGCACACGCATGAGCACGCGCACGAAAGCCCTATGGTAATGCTGGTCCCGCTGGGTGTTCTGTCGCTGGGCGCCGTGTTCGCGGGCATGATCTGGTACAACAACTTCTTCGGGCACGCAGATCAGGTTGGCAAGTTCTATGGCATTCCGGTGGCCGAGGCGCATGCCGAGGCCGGTGACCATGCCAAGGCCGATGACCATGGCGACGACACGCATGCCACCGAATCCCATGGCGATGAGGCCGCGCATGATGACAAGGCGAAGGGCGGGGATCACCACTATGCCTTTGTCGGCAAACCGGGCGAGGGCGCGCTGTACATCGCGCCGGACAACCATGTTCTGGACGACGCGCATGCGGCGCCGAAATGGGTCAAGGTCTCGCCGTTCATCGCAATGGTTCTGGGCTTTGGACTGGCTTACCTGTTCTACATCGTGAACCCGGCGCTGCCGGGCCGCCTGGCCGAGAACCAGCGTCCGCTGTACCTGTTCCTCAAGAACAAGTGGTACTTTGACGAAATCTACGACGCGATCCTTGTCAAACCGACCGTGGCCCTGGGCCGGTTCCTGTGGAAGGGCGGTGACGGCAAGACGATCGACGGTTTCCTGAACGGAGTAGCAATGGGCGTCGTTCCCTTCTTCACCCGCCTCGCAGGCAAGGCGCAGACGGGCTACATCTTTACTTACGCCTTCTGGATGGTTCTGGGGATCGCCGCCCTGGTCACCTGGATGTCGATCGGCGGAGGCGCAAACTGATGGACAATATCCTATCCATTGTAACGTTCATTCCGGCCATTTCCGCCGGTCTGATGGCGCTGTTCCTGCACGGCAACGATGTGGCCGCACAGCGCAATGCCAAGTGGATCGCGCTGGTTGCGACCACAGTGACCTTCCTTGTTTCGATCGGAATCTATACCGAGTTCGACCCATCGAACACCGGCTTCCAGATGGTGGAAGAGGGTCAGTGGCTGCTGGGCCTGAAGTACAAGATGGGCGTGGATGGCATCAGCGTTCTGTTCGTGCTGCTGACCACCTTCATCATGCCGCTGACCATCTTGGCCAGCTGGAACGTGACCGACCGGGTCAAGGAATACATGATCGCCTTCCTGCTTCTGGAAACGCTGATGCTCGGCGTGTTCATGGCGCTGGATCTGGTGCTGTTCTACCTGTTCTTCGAAGCCGGGCTGATCCCGATGTTCCTGATCATCGGGATCTGGGGCGGCAAGGACCGGATCTACGCCAGCTTCAAGTTCTTCCTCTACACCTTCCTCGGCTCGGTTCTGATGCTGGTGGCGATGGTAGCGATGTATGCGGATGCAGGCACAACGGACATTGCCGCGCTCATGACGCACCAGTTCTCGTCCGAGAGCTTCAGCGTGCTGGGTGTCCACATTGTCGGCGGTATGCAGACGCTGATGTTCCTCGCGTTCTTTGCGTCCTTCGCGGTGAAGATGCCGATGTGGCCCGTGCACACCTGGTTGCCAGACGCGCACGTTCAGGCACCGACGGCGGGCTCGGTCGTGCTGGCGGCAATTCTGCTGAAGATGGGTGGCTATGGTTTCCTGCGTTTCAGCTTGCCCATGTTCCCTGTCGGGTCGGCCGTGATGACCGATCTGGTGCTGTGGCTGTCGGCAATCGCCGTGGTCTATACCTCGTTGGTGGCGCTGGTGCAGGAGGACATGAAAAAGCTGATCGCCTATTCTTCGGTCGCGCATATGGGTTTTGTGACCATGGGCATCTTTGCCGCCAACCAGCAGGGCATCGACGGCGCGATTTTCCAGATGCTCAGCCACGGGTTCATCTCGGCCGCGCTGTTCCTTTGTGTTGGCGTGATCTACGACCGGATGCACACCCGCGACATCGAGGCCTATGGCGGCCTGGTGATCCGGATGCCGGCCTATGCGTTGGTGTTCATGCTGTTCACCATGGCCAATGTGGGCCTGCCGGGCACCAGCGGGTTCATCGGCGAATTCCTAACGCTGATGGGCACCTTCCAGGTCAACACCTGGGTGACCGCAGTGGCGGCCAGCGGTGTGATCTTCTCGGCAGCTTATGCGCTGTGGCTGTATCGCCGCGTGGTCTTTGGCGACCTGATCAAGGAAAGCCTCAAGTCGATCACCGACATGAGCACTCGCGAACGCCTGATCTTTGCGCCGCTGATCGTCATGACCATCCTGCTGGGGGTCTATCCGTCGCTGGTCACCGACGTGATCGGCAATTCGACCGCCGCGCTGATTTCGAACTATGACACGGCTCTGGCCGCGGCCCAAGCCGCGACCCAGGTCGCTTCGCACTAAGGGAGCTTTGGAGACATGATCCAGGCTGATCTCACTGTAATTCTGCCGGAAATCATTCTGGCGATCTATGCGATGGCGGCGCTGATCGGAGCTGTCTACACCAGCAAGGATGCGCTGGCTCCGGTTCTGGTCTGGACGACGGCCGGACTGATGGCGGCGCTGTCGTTCTGGATCGCGTCGAACGGCTCGGGGACCAACGTGGCCTTCAACGGCATGTTCATCGACGACGGGTTCGCCCGATTTGCAAAGGTCGCGATTCTGCTATCGGCCGCCGCGGTTCTGGTTATGAGCCAGGAGTACATGGCGCGCCGGAACCTGCTGCGTTTCGAGTATCCGTTGCTGGTGGCTTTGGCAGCGGTCGGCATGATGATGATGGTCAGCGCCGGCGATTTGATGTCGCTCTATATGGGTCTCGAGCTGCAGTCGCTGTCTCTGTATGTCGTGGCGGCCCTGCGCCGTGACAGCGCCAAATCGACCGAGGCGGGGCTGAAGTATTTCGTTTTGGGTGCGCTCAGTTCAGGATTGCTGCTGTTCGGCGCATCTCTGGTCTATGGGTTCACCGGTACGACGCTGTTCTCGGGCATCATCAACACGGTGCATCACGGCGATGTCTCGGTTGGGCTTCTGTTTGGCCTTGTTCTGCTGATCTCGGGTTTGGCATTCAAGATTTCGGCGGTTCCGTTCCACATGTGGACACCGGACGTTTACGAGGGCTCGCCCACTCCGGTGACGGCTTTCTTTGCAACCGCACCCAAAGTTGCAGCGATGGCCTTGTTCGCGCGCGTTCTGCATGATGCGTTCGGCGGTGCCATCGCGGACTGGCAGCAGGTGATCGTGCTGCTTTCGGTCCTGTCGATGTTGCTGGGGGCCGTGGCTGCCATCGGGCAGCGCGACATCAAACGGCTGATGGCCTATTCGTCAATTGCACATATGGGGTACGCGCTGATCGGTCTGGCCGCAGGCACCGAATTGGGTGTCAAAGCGATGCTGATGTATCTGGCGATCTATGTGACCATGAATATCGGCACCTTCGCCTTCATCCTGATGATGGAGCGCGACGGCAAGCCGGTGACAGACATCGACGCCCTGCGCCAGTATTCCAAGCGGGATCCGGGCAAGGCGCTGGCCGTGCTGATCCTGATGTTCAGCCTTGCCGGCGTGCCGCCAATGCTGGGGTTCTTCGCCAAGTTCGGCGTTTGGCAGGCCGGTGTGCAAGCTGACCTGATTGGGTTGGTCATCGTATCGGCAATCGCCTCGGTGATCGGTGCCTTCTACTATCTGCGGATCGTCTTCTACATGTATTTTGGCGACGAAAATGAAGATCCGATCGAAACCCGCTCGACCCCGGTATTGTGGGTTGCTCTGATGGGGTCGGCCGCATTGATGTTGATCGGTGTGGTCTACCAGTTCGGGATCGAGGGCGCAGCGGCAGCCGCGGCGACGACACTTGTCAACTGATCCGTTCAATAAAGCTTGGAAAGGGGCTCGGCCATCAGGCCGGGCCTTTTTGGCATGAGCACCTGGCCCCAAGGATACGGTCTGCATATCCTGCAGGAAGTTGACAGCACCCTGAACGAGGCTGCTCGGATCGCACCCACTGCTGCGGGTCCGGTCTGGATCATGGCGCATCATCAAACCGCTGCGCGTGGCAGGCGCGGCCGGGCGTGGTCCAACCCCCAGGGCAACCTGGCAGCAACCTTGTTGCTGCGGCCCGAGGGCAATCCAGAGCAGGCAGCCCTTCGCAGCTTTGTTGCCGCGCTGGCGCTTTTTGATGCCTGTGTTTCGGTCACCGGTCGCGCACAGGGGTTCGCATTGAAATGGCCGAATGACGTGTTGTTGAACGGCGGGAAACTGGCCGGCATCCTGTTGGAAAGCACGGGGCAGGGGCGCGACGTATCCCACCTTGCGATCGGCATCGGGGTGAACCTCGCAGACGCGCCTGATCCTGAGACAGTTGAGCAGGGAGCTCTGCGGCCCGTTTCGTTGTTGTCGGAAACCGGGGCTCAGGTGTCCGCCGAGGATTTTCTGACTGAACTCGCCGATGCCTACGCAAAGCTCGAACTGCAGTTTGTTACCTACGGGTTTGAACCGATCCGCCAAGCGTGGCTGGCCCGGGCTGCGAAGCTGGGCGAGGTGATTACCGCGCGCACAGGTGCTTCGGAAACCGTCGGGACCTTTGAAACGGTGGACGCGGGCGGCAACCTTGTCCTAAACACCGCCAAGGGCCGCGTCAGCATTCCGGCGGCAGACGTTTATTTCTGAAAGGGGCGCATATGCTTCTGGCCATTGACTGCGGCAACACGAACACCGTTTTCTCGATCTGGGATGGCGAGAAATTCCTGTGCACGCTGCGCACCTCAACGCACCATGCCCGCACGGCCGATGCCTATTTCACCTGGTACTCGACCCTGGTGAAACATTACGGGATCGAGGCTGACATCACCGACGTCATCATTGCCTCGACGGTGCCGCGGGTGGTGTTCAACCTGCGCGTCTTTGCCGACCGGTTCTTTGGATGCCGGCCGTTGGTGGTGGGCAAGCCCGATTGTGAGTTGCCGGTAGCGCCGCGCGTTGATGAAGGGACGATTCCCGGTCCGGACCGTCTGGCGAATGCGGCCGGTGCCTTTGATCGGCACGGCGGGAATGTCGTGGTGGTGGATTTCGGGACCGCCACGAATTTCGATGTGGTCGCCGCTGATGGCGCCTATGTCGGAGGAGTTATCGCCCCCGGCGTGAACCTCAGTCTCGAGGCCTTGCACCAGGGCGCTGCAGCTCTGCCGCATATCGACGTGACGCGTCCCGAGAAAGTCATCGGCACAAACACGGTTGGATGTATCCAGTCAGGTGTGTATTGGGGGTATTCCGGCCTCATCGAAGGTTTGATCGACAGGATCAAGGCGGAATACGGAATGCCCATGAAGGTCATAGGGACGGGCGGTCTTGCACCGCTGTTCGATCAGGCCGATGTGGGCTTTGATGCAATTGAAGACGATCTGACGATGCACGGGCTTACCGTGATCCATCGCTACAACAAGGAAACTGGCTCGGCATGAGCAGCGAAAGACTGATCTACTTGCCGCTCGGCGGCGCGGGCGAAATCGGTATGAACGCCTATGTCTACGGCTATGGCAAACCCGGTCAGGAACGTCTGATCCTGGTCGATCTGGGCGTGACCTTTCCCGACATGGATACAACGCCGGGCGTCGATCTGATTTACGCCGACATTTCGTGGTTGAAGGAACGTGCGGATCGGCTTGAGGCGATCTTCGTCACCCATGCGCACGAAGATCACGTCGGCGCCGTGGCCCATTGTCATGAGGCCCTTGGCGCGCCGGTCTACGCGCGTGCCTTCACCGCAAATATCGCGCGCCGCAAAATGGAAGATGCCGGACATCCGCCCGAAGCCGTGCGCACCGTTTCCGCCTGGCCCGAGCAGATCAAGGCAGGTCCGTTTACAGTCGGGTTCCTGCCCGTTTCGCATTCGATCCCCGAGAGTGCGGCGCTGGTGATCGACACGCCGGCCGGCCGTGTCGTGCATACCGGTGATTTCAAACTGGACACCAATCCGGTTGTGGGCGAACCGTTTGATCCCGATCTTTGGGCCGAAGTGGCCAAGCCTGGGGTCAAGGCGTTGGTTTGTGACAGCACCAACGTGTTTTCCTCGCATCCCGGTCGCTCGGAGTCGGAGGTTGGGCCGGCCATCACCCAATTGGTCGAGGACGCGACCGGTATGGTGGTTGCAACGACCTTTGCGTCGAATGTCGCGCGGGTCAAAACGCTGGCCGAGGCCGGGCATCGGGCGGGTCGTTCGGTGGTTCTGTTGGGCCGGGCCATGCGCCGCATGATCGAGGCTGCGACTGAAACCGGTATCCTGTCTGATTTTCCGCGCGTGATCAGCGCTGAGGAAGCCTTGGATCTGCCCCGCCAGAACCTGATGCTGATCGTCACCGGCAGCCAGGGTGAGCGCCGCGCGGCCAGCGCGCAGTTGGCGCGCGGCAAATACCGGGGGATCGAGCTGAAGGATGGCGACCTGTTCCTTTTCTCCTCGAAGACCATTCCGGGGAATGAACGCGGTGTGATCCGCATCATGAACCAACTGAGCGAAAAAGGCGTCGACGTGGTCGATGACAGCGCTGGCTTGTACCACGTTTCCGGCCACGCCAACCGCCCTGATCTTGAGCAGATGCATGCCTTGGTCGATCCTCAGATCGTCGTTCCAATGCACGGTGAACACAGGCATCTGCGGGAACACGCCAAGCTGGCCGAGGCCGCAGGTCGTGCCGGTGTCCTGGCGGTCAATGGCACGATGCTGGATCTGTCGGGGAACGCGCCCGAGGTCGTGGATTATGTCGAGACCGGCCGGACCTACCTGGACGGTTCCGTCAAGATTGGCGCGCTGGACGGTGTGGTGCGGGACCGTATCCGCATGGCTCTGAACGGGCACGTGACCGTAACTGTCATCCTGGACGAAGACGATGAGCCACTGGGCGAACCTTGGTGCGATACCATGGGGCTGCCGGAAACCGGCGTGTCGCGGGCCGGATTGATCGAGGTGCTGGAAGAGGACCTGAACCAGTTCCTGATGCGGGCTGAGGTCAAAACGCTGCGGGACGATGACAAGCTGGAAGAAGCCATGCGTCGCATCGTTCGACAAAGTGCACAGATCGAAATCGGCAAAAAGCCCGAAGTCACAGTTGTAATAAGCCGAATGAAATAAGGCGGCTCAGTCTGTTTCGGGCATCGGGTGGCCCTTGAGACGCTGGAACAGACTGGCTTCTTCGTTGTTCAGAAAGAACGGCACGGAGTCGGGGGGCGTTGTATCTGATACGCGCGCCTCGACTTCCGACAGAACAACCTCGGTGATGAAGGGCAAGTCGAACTCCCGCGCCTGTTCCAGCGGAATCCACTGTAGATGTGACAGTTCATCCGAGGCCTGGCTGAAATCGTCCAGATCACCAGCGATCGCATCTGCGTCCAAAAGAAAAAACCGGGCGTCGAACCGGCGCGGACGTCCGGGCGGGGTAACCGCGCGGAACACGAACTGCAGCGCTTCGGCCGACGGAATGTAGCCTCTTTCCGCGAAGCCGGTCCAGGCTTGTGGAACCGGACCCGGCCAGGTGTCGCGGACACCGAGGATAAAGCCGGTCTCCTCCCACAACTCGCGAATTGCCGCTGCCGCCAGTGGCACATGCAGTCCGGCAGGAGCCTGATCGCTCAGCCTTTGTTGGCAAATCTCGGGTACCGGAGTGGCCAGCGGAACTTGCGCGTCCTCAGCATCCACGGCACCCCCCGGAAACACGAACTTGTTCGGCATGAAGGCCGCCGCGGCACCACGTTGGCCCATCAGGATCGACGGGGTTCGAAAACGGTCGCGCAAAACGATGATCGTCGCGGCGTCGCGAATTGCGGATTTGTCCACGGTCATGAGAAGCTCAGCTGCATTGACGGGTCACTTGCTGTCGCCGAACCCATGCATCTTCCGGGCCCATTGAAAGCCGACGACCGCTCCTTTGAGCCTGGGCAGAAGGAACAGCGACAGGGCAACGCAAGCTATCGAAAAGCCGATTGCCATGGCCCATGGAGATGGGCGCAAGCCGACGTAAGTGACATGCAGCGCCGGAGCCAGAAGGTGTCCGACCAGCAGAATGGTCAAGTAGGCCGGCCCGTCATCTGCCCTGTGGTGAAACAATTCCTGACCGCAGTTTTCGCAGGTATCATTCACCTTCAGGTAGCTGTGCAACAGCTTGCCTTCGCCGCAATTGGGGCATTTGCATCGGAACCCTTTCACGATGGCGGGCCACGTGGGGCGTTCCTCCTGAGAGAGGGTGTCGATGGTTTGATCTGTCATCTTGATACTCGCGCTCGGATTTCGGGGATATTGCGCTTGTTTCATCCCGCAGAAAAGGGGGGTGCGTCGCTTTGCACCGACCCTCTCGAAAATATTGACCGGAAATGCGGGTTTCAATGCCGGAAAAAAATTCTGCGGACAGCGACGGAAACTTTGCCGGGCTGCGTTTGAATGAATGTAAGCAGCGGCACAGGGCCGCGACAACAAAGGAAACGAGCAATGAAGAGCGCAAAATTTATCTCGGCCATCATTCTGTCTGCAGTTGCCGTCACCGGGACGGCTGCGCTGGCCAAAGGACCTCGCGACCGTGAACCGGTCAGCTTTCAGGAGCTGGATACCAACGGTGACGGCCAGGTGACCAAGGCCGAGATGGAGGCCCATCGCCTGCAGAAGTTCACCTCGGCCGATACCGACGGTGACGGAAAGCTCAGCGTCGAAGAAATGCAGGCCGAGGCCCAGAAGAAGGCAAACGACCGCGTTTCCGACATGTTCGAGCGTCATGATGCCGACAAAGACGGCTTTCTGACTGCGGACGAGTTGCCGAAACCGCGCCGGGCTGACAAGATGTTTGACCGCCTTGATGCGGATGGAAACGGATCTCTGTCCGAGCAGGAGTTCGCCAATGCACGGGATGGAATGGGTCGGCACCACAAGAAGGGTGGCCGCCCGGACCCAGATAACAACTGACGCAGGATGAAGGACGTGCCGTCCTCTGCGCATACTGTCCGCGGCGACACGGTCGCCGCGGATGCCTGCAGCGACGACGTGTTGCTGAAGCGGTTTGCCGAAGGCGACGCCCTGGCAGCACGCCTGCTGACCGATCGGTTGGGGCCGCGGTGCTATTCGGTTGCTCTGCGCATGTTGAACAACACGGCAGAGGCCGAAGACGTAACCCAGGAAGCAATGCTTCGGCTGTGGAAAGTGGCGGCGGACTGGGTTCCGGGGCAGGCCAAGATCTCGACCTGGTTGTACCGCGTGGTCTTGAACCTGTGTGTCGATCTGCGGCGGAAGAAAACGGCAGGCACATTGGACGATGTGCCAGAGCCTGAGGACGACCAGCCCAGTGTCGTGGACCGAATGCAGCAAAACGCCCGCGTGGATGCGTTGCAAGCGGCCTTGGCACAATTGCCCGAACGGCAGCGCGAAGCTGTCATTCTCAGGCATATCGAGGAGTTGTCCAATCCGGAAATCGCGGGAATCATGAGGATTTCCGTAGAAGCGGTAGAAAGTCTTGTTGCCCGCGGAAAGCGGTCGTTGACGGCCATACTGTCAGGCCGTCAGGAAGAGTTGGGGTATGACCATGTCTGACCAAGATACAGAACTGGATCTCTTGTTTGCCGAGGCACGGCAGGCACATGTTGATCTGCCCGACGATTTGGCGGTTCGTATCCTGACGGATGCCGAGGCCATCCGGCTTGCGGCGACAAAAACAGCGAAACCCAAGTCACAGGGGTTTTTGGGCAATCTCGTTGCCGGTCTCGGGGGCTGGCAGGCGCTCAGTGGGCTTGCGGCGGCCAGCGTGGTTGGCGCATGGGTCGGTTTTGCCGCGCCGTCCTTTCTGCCGGACCCGGCAAATTACATAATGACCCAGGATGCATCCTACATGGTCGCCAATCTCGGTCTCGAGGCCGCGTTTCTGGAGGAAGCGGAATGAATGAAGACGTTAAACCCCCAAGGCGCTGGGTGCCTGTGCTATTGGTGGTATCCCTTGGCCTGAACCTGCTGGTCGCCGGGGTGATCATCGGGACTGCGCTGCGGTTTCACGGTGTGCGGGACGATGTTCCTCCCGGATTTGGACCTGCCCTGTACCGCGCTCTTCCTGATCCGGAACGCAAGGCGTTGAGAGGCGATCTGGCCGACAAGCATCGGCGCGGGGCCGAGAAAAGGTCTCGTGATTTCAAGGCGCTTGGCAAAGCGCTTCGGGCCATTCCGTTCGACCGCGATGAAGTCCAGAACCTGCTGGAAGAACAAGCAAGGGCGAATGACGAAATCCAGGCGGCTCTGCAAGAGCAATGGCTGGCTCGGGTTTCGGCCATGTCCGACGAAGAACGAAAAGCTTATGCCGACCGCTTGGAAGACGTGTTGAAGCGGCGCCCGGATCCCAAGAAACGCAAGGACTGACCCGCTTAGGCCGCGTTCTGTTTCATCCACACCTGGTTCCGGCCTGCCTGTTTTGCCGCATAAAGCGCCTTGTCCGCGCATTTGATCAGGCTTTCGGCCGACAGTGAGCCGTCTGGAAGTGGGGAGAAGGGTGGCTCGCATACCTTCAGCCCGATGCTGACCGTCACCGGAAGCCGGGCAGGAATGTCCGGCAGGACGATCAGTACGCTGCTGACGCCGCTGCAGATATCGGCCGCCTTCCTGAGCGCCTTTTCGCGGGTCGCGTTTGGCAGTCCGAACAGGAATTCCTCTCCTCCGATGCGGGCGAGGAAGCCGTCAGGTCCGAAAGCGCGCTTCATCCGTTTTCCGGCCTCGACCAAAACCCTGTCACCGGCACTGTGGCCGTAACGGTCATTGATGGATTTGAAGTGGTCCAGGTCGGCCAGCATGATCGCAAAACCCCGCTGTTTGTGCACCGAACTGTGCAGCAATTGGTCCATCGCGGTCTGTGCGAAACGACGGTTGTTCAGGCCCGTCAGCGTGTCGATCCACGATTCCTCAAGCCCACGGCGCAACGAGTCGCGCATTTGCTCGTCATGCGCCTTGCGTGCAATCAACGCCTCGACCCGAAGCGATACTTCGTCAGGGCAGAACCCTCCGAGGCAAATCGCATCGGCGCCGCGATCCAGGGCCTCGGCGGCAAGAGTGGTGTTGTCATCGGGAATGATTCCGATCAGAGCGGTCCGCCGAGTGCCGGTGCGGGATTTGAGGTCGGCCAACATGTTCAGGCCGGATGGATCGCTGTTCAATTCGACAACAATCGCGTCAGGTATGGTGCCGGACAAGACTCCGCTGAGGTTGGGCAGGGTATGGCTGCACACCGAATGCTGCGTTCGTCCGTTCAGGGCCTTGTGCCACAGCGTGCGAGTACGTGCGGTGTGGGCCAAGACGGCGATCTGACCATGCCGCGCGGGCGTGATCATTGCTGCGGGGGCTTCGGCAAATCCCACGGATTGAGGGTTGCCACTGTTCTTCAGATCCTGAGTTTCCGCACGGGCGCGCAGCAGGCTTCGCACACGCGCCAGCAACAGCGTATCTTTGAACGGATAGGCCAGAACGTCATCCAGCCCCTCGGACAGGTTCCGCAGCCGGGCGGTCCGATCGTTCTGAGGCGCAATCGAGACCACAGGGACATCCTGCAGGGCCGGAACGGACAGCATCAGTCTTTTGACGTCGCCCGCGTCTCCGTCGGGTAGTGTCTGGGCCGTCAGCACCAGATCCGGCCGGGTCCGCCGCAGCAACGCCCCAAGACCAGCCAGCTTCTCGCCCTGCACGACATGATACCACGCCGCCGTCAGCTGCACCTTCAGCATGATGCGATTGGTCGAGACCCCGTCGAGGACAAGGATGGTTCCCTGCACGGACATTGTTTTCACCGTAGATTGCATGCCTTGCCAAAGTGTTTATGAGTCTGGTTAACAAACCCTTTCCAAATCTTCGAACCGGGGCCTGATCATGCCGATCTCTGCCGAATTCGCCGAAACTCTGGCCTTGAAAGCGCTTGGGTGGCTTGTTGGGAACGATGAATTGTTGCCTGTTTTCCTTGGTTCGACCGGCGCCTCGACGGATGACCTGAGGGACCGCGCCACAGAGCCCGAGTTTCTTGCTTCGGTGCTGGAATTTCTGATGCTTGACGATTCGTGGGTGTTGGCCTTTTGTGACGCAAACGCTGTCCCCTACGATCAACCGGCCCAGGCCCGAAGCGTCCTGTCAGGCGGCGCGGATGTTCATTGGACCTGAACGGGTCCGCGCAGGAGCAAGAATGCATGTCGATTGATGCGCTGGTTTTTGACAAGGACGGAACCCTGTTTGATTTCGCCGCCACGTGGGGGGCGTTCGGCAAGGCGGTGCTGCTGCGTCTGAGCGAGGGCGACAATGCGCGTGCGTCCGTGCTTGGAAAGAGCATTGGCTTTGACTTCGCGACAGAGACCTATTCCGAGGACAGTATCGTGATCGCTGGCACCGTCGACGAGGTCGCAGACGCCTTGTTCCCAGACCTTGACGGCTGGTCCCGCGAGGATCTGGTTCAGACCTTGAATGCGGCTTCTGCCCATGCGCCTCAGGTCGAGGCCGTTGCGCTTGCACCTTTTCTGCAATCCCTGAAAGACGCCGGCAAGAAGCTGGGTGTTGCGACCAATGACGGCGAGATGCCGGCGAAACGGCACCTGGCCTCGGTCGGAATCGAGACCTATTTCGATTTCATTGCGGGGTATGACAGTGGCCACGGGTTCAAGCCTGGGCCCGGCCAGTTGTTGGCTTTTGCCCAACATGTTGGCGTCCCACCGGACCGGATCGCCATGGTCGGCGACAGTCTGCACGATCTGGAGGCCGGTCGCGCCGCCGGCATGTCCACGATCGGTGTTCTGACCGGATTGGCCCGGGTTGAGGATCTTGCACCGATGGCTGATGTCGTTCTTCCTGATATCAGCCACATCCCCGGCTGGCTGAACCTTCGTTAAAGCGCCTTGCCTGAAAATCGGCGGTTCATGAGTTGAAACCGACCTTGGCTGTCGCAGACAGAGCGGCCAGAGACCGGACTTCGGGTCTTGTTTGAGAGTAACAATCGCCGGAGGAACAGATGGCCGACACGAATACTCGCAAGCGCAGGGGTGGTGGACGCGCAGGCGCTGCAGCGCGCCGAGGTGCGGCAGTCATCGACCAGATGCCATGGAATCCGCCGATCAACATCGACCGGCCAACCGAACCGTTGGGCCCCGAGGGCGTCGAAGCCATCCATGACGGCGCCATGCGTATTCTCGAGGAAATCGGCATCGAGTTCTACAATCAAGAAGCCTTGGAGATCCTGCGTGAGGCCGGATGCATCGTCAACGGCGACAACGTGCGCATGGGTCGTGACTTCGTTATGGAAATGGTCGCCAAGGCGCCGTCGACCTTTACCATCACGCCGCGCAACCCGGACCACACGATCGAGATCGGCGGCAAGACGATGTTGTTCGGAAATGTCTCGTCACCGCCGAACTACTGGGACATGGAGATCGGCAAGAAGGTTCCCGGCAACCGCGAAATGTGCCAGAACCTGTTGAAGTTGACGCAGTATTTCAACTGCATCCACTTTGCCGGAGGCTACCCGGTCGAGCCGGTTGACCTGCACGCCAGCGTCCGGCACCTGGATGTCCTTTATGACAAGCTGACGCTGACGGACAAGGCGATGCATGCCTATTCGTTGGGCAAAGAGCGCGTCGAAGATGTCATGGAAATGGTGCGCATCGCAGGCGGTCTCAGCCACGAGGAATTCGAGGCGTCACCGCGCATGTACACCAATATCAACTCGACCTCGCCACTGAAACACGACCACCCGATGATCGACGGGTGCCTGCGGCTGGCCCGGCGGGGGCAGGCCATTGTCGTCACGCCTTTCACTTTGGCTGGGGCCATGGCCCCGGTGACGATGGCCGGGGCCGTTGCGCAGTCGTTGGCCGAGGCGCTGTGTGCGATTGCCTTGTTCCAGTACGTCCGGCCCGGCATCCCATGTGTCATCGGGACATTCACCTCGAATGTCGACATGAAGTCTGGTGCGCCTGCGTTTGGCACACCTGAATACATCCGGTCGACCCAGATGACCGGCCAGATGGCGCGGTTCTATGGGCTGCCCTTGCGCTCGTCCGGTGTCTGCGCGGCCAATGTGCCGGACGGCCAGGCCGTCTGGGAGACGTCGAATTCACTCTGGGCGGCGGTGCAGTCGGGGACCAACATGGTCTATCACGCGGCGGGATGGCTGGAGGGCGGCCTGATCGCGAGCCCGGAGAAGTTCATCATGGACTGCGAGATATTGCAGCAAATCCAAAGATATATGCAGCCCGAGATCTGCGCCACAGGCCCGGACGAAATCGCACTGGAAGCCATCCGAGCGGTCGGGAACGATGGGCACTTCTTTGGCATCCAACACACCCAGGATCGCTATACCACCGCGTTCTATCAACCCTTCCTGAGCGATTGGAAAAACTACGAGGGTTGGGAAGTCGCAGGCGGGATCTGGACAGCCGAACGGGCGCATCTGATGTTCAAGGAGATCATCAACAGCTTTGAGGCTCCGCCCATGGCTGAGGCGATCCGAGAGGAACTGGCTGACTTCGTCGCACGTCGCAAAGCCGAAGGGGGCGCGCCGACCGATTTCTGATAGCGCATCATCGGGCAGGCAGCTGGAACGGCAGGATATCTCATCCTGAGATTTCCGTGAATTTTCCGCATCTTGAACTGCCGCATTTGGCCTTTGTTAAGATCTTTGAGGTGGGATCGGCATGAAACCTTTTTGAGGGCATTCATGCACGGATTGATCAACAGGGCAGTTCAATCGTTTGTATGCGCGACCTATGGGCGTGAGCGCTGGCTTCGGGCGACCGAGGCCGCTGAACTTGGGTTCGCCGAGTTCGAAGCGATGCTCGTCTACGACCGGGAAAAGTCATATCGCCTGCTGGACGTGGTCTGCGATCAATTGAACCGTTCGCGGGACGAGTTTCTGGAAGATCTCGGAACCTATCTGGTCTCACACCCCAACATGGAAGGATTGCGGCGCCTTCTGCGCTTTGGCGGCGTTACCTATGTCGAGTTTCTGCAGTCTTTGGATGATCTGGCCGACCGGGTCAAACTGGCGGTCTCTGACCTTGAATTGCCTGCCCTGGAACTGCTGGAGCGTTCGCCCACAGAATTCGAACTGCGCTGTCATCCCGGGCTGGATGGGTATGCCAATGTCATGATCGGGATCTTGCGAGCAATGGCGGACGACTATGGCGCGCTCGTGATTCTGACGCATGCCGGGCAGAGGGGCGGGGTGGACGTCATCTCGATGGTTCTGGTCGAAAGCGCCTTTGCCGAGGGTCGTCACTTTGATCTGGGGGCGCGGAACTGATGATGGATCTGGATCAACTGGGCAGGATGTTGGAGACGTTGTGCCCGATGTTCACCTTGGTGGATCAGGATGGGCGTATCCTTCAGGTCGGGCCGACACTGCAAAAACTGCGCCCCGACCAGCCGTTGGTTGGCAGCGAATTTCTGGAAATATTTGAACTGGTAAGGCCCAGAACCGTGACGACTATGCCGGCGTTGATGGCGACGGCAGGTACCAAGCTTCATCTCAAGCTTCACGATGAACCGCGCACAGCCTTGAAGGGTTTGGTGGCGCCGCTGCCTGACGATGCAGGCGCGGTTATCAACCTGTCCTTCGGGATCTCGATCCTGGACGCTGTACGGGATTATGCACTGACAAGTGCGGATTTCTCGGGAACCGACCTCGCAATTGAATTGCTCTACCTGGTCGAAGCCAAGTCTGCGGCGATGGAGGCTTCGAGGTCGTTGAACCTGCGGCTTCAGGGGGCAATGCTTGCGGCCGAGGAAGAGGCCTATACGGATACTCTGACCGGACTCAAGAACCGGCGCGCGATGGACCATATTCTCGAGCATTTGGTTTCAACAAAATCCACTTTTGCGTTGATGCATCTGGACCTCGATTTCTTCAAAGCCGTGAACGACGAATTGGGGCATGCCGCAGGCGACTATGTGCTGTCCCAGGCCGCACGGATCATGCTGGAAGAAACCCGCAGCGACGACACGGTCGCCCGGATCGGCGGCGATGAATTTGTTCTGATATTCAAAAGCCTGTCGAGCAGGGCTCAACTTGAACGGATCGCCAACCGCCTGATTAGCCGCCTTCAGAAACCTATGGTTTTCGAGGGCGAGACCTGCGCGATTTCGGCGAGCATCGGGACCGCCCTTACGTTACAGTTTCTATCCCCGAAACCGGCTGAGATTCTACACGCGGCAGATTTGGCCCTGTACGAGGCCAAGCGAAACGGTCGGTCGTGCCATCGCTTCTATTCCGAAGCGGCGCCGGCGCCGGAGTAGCCCGGTGCGTTGATAAGCTGGCTGCTTGGCTACGCAGCGAAAGCCCCGTCCAATTTGCGCGCGATATGCGACTGGACTTCATCCAACTCGCCGACCACAGGCAGCACCGGGCCACGAAATGCGGCCTTGCCCAACTCGTCGGGAATATCATCCAGCACGTGACCCCCGGTGCAGGCAAAAAACGGCAGGCAGATCGCATGGTCGCCGGTCATTTGGGCGGCGTCACTGATCGATGGGGGTTCTTCGACAAATCCGCAGTGGATTGATTTCAGTGATATCAACCCAGCCAAACGGTCAGCGAATTCGTGGGTGACAGCTGCCGGGTTGCGGCTGCGGCCTGAGCCGTGTGCGGCAATCAGCAGATCCGTGGACGTGGTGCTCCAACCTTGCTCGTCGATCAAAGGTTGAAGGGCGCGCGCCACCAGGTTGGGTAGTTGCGGGTCAACGCCCAGTGGGTCGAGTTGGCGTACTGCACGCCCTTCAAGGCGCTTGGGAAGCGCAGAAGTCACGAACCACCCTTTCGCCATGAACAATGGATAAATCGCGCTGCCGTCCGGAATGTCATCAAGGACCTTTTCCAACGCGCCCGGCGCGGCGAGGGTCGCCGATCTGACTGTGACTCGATCCGTCAGTTTATCAATCCGAGCGGCCAGTCTGGCCAGGGATGCCTCGGCCGGGTCTGGGTCGGAGGGTTGGCCATGCGCTACGATGACGGCAGTCGGCATGCTGGGGCTTCCTTGTTCTGTTTCGGGATAGGTGTGGCGCCCTCCCGCAAAGTCAATTCGTCTTTATCCGAGCAACGTCAACCACATCCATACCGTAAGAATGGACACGCCTGTGCCAATCAACACCGAAGAGGCGGCAACTCGTTTGGCCCGGCCATACATGTTGGCGAAGATGTAGGCGTTGAAACCGGGGGCCATCGCCGCGTTCAGAACGCCCGAGCGGAAAAGATCTTGCGGCAGGGCGGTCGCTGTACCGAACAACCAGACAAGGCTTGGATGCAGAACAAGTGAAACGCAGCAAACATAACCGATTGTCCGCAGGTCACCTTCGGGCTTGTACTTGACCAGAACTCCGCCCAGAGCGAATAGGGCGCCGGGCAGTGCTGCACGGGTCACCAGGCTCAGGGCCTCGTCTGCCACAGCCGGAATTCCGATGCCCGTGAGATTGACGATGAAGCCCAGAGCGATGCCCAGGATCAGCGCGTTCTTGAACATTGCCGAAAGCACCGATCGGGCCATGCGCATACCGCCATTGCCTCGGTTGCGGATGACCTCCATCACGGTTATGCCGACGCAGTAGCAGAACGGCGAGTGGAACGCGATGATCGCATAGTTTCCGGTCAGGTTGTCGGGCCCATAGGCGCGTTCGGTGATCGGCAGGCCCAGCAGGACCGAGTTCGAAAACAGGCAGCAGAACCCGATCGCGACGCAGTCTTCCCATTCGCGCTTGAATATCAGGCGAGCGCCAAATACCCCCGCAAGGAAACACAGAGCTGCGGCAGTATAGAAACTGCCCAGAAGGCGCGGGTCAAAGCTGGCGCTCAGGTCCAGATGGGCGATGGCCAGAAACAGCAGGCAGGGGATTGCGAACCCCTGCGTGAACTTCATCAACCCATCGATATGAACTTCTTTGAAATAGCCCGTCAGCGTCGAGACATAACCAGCCCCAATCACAAGAAAGACCGGAAGGATGACGTCGATCAGGCTTTGCAACATCTCACGACCTCAATCCAGGCTGTTCGGTCAGAGCTGGGGGAAGCGCGTGCAATCCGATGTCCTACAATGGCTGCCGGATCACCATGCCGTCATAGGCAGGCTCGACATGGTCAGGGGTCTCGGCATCGACGGCTGCATAGTCCAGATCGATGTGCATATTGGTCAGAACCGCCCGAGCCGGCTTTAGCTGTTCGATCCAGCCAAGGGTCTTTTCCAGGTGGGCATGGGTCGGATGTGGGTTCCGGCGCAGCGCGTCGATCACGAGGCAGTCCAATCCCTGAAGCTCGGGCCAGGCATCATCGTAGATTTCCGCAACATCAGGCAGATAGGCCAGGTTGTTCATACGAAAACCAAGCGCATCGATCGATCCGTGGTTCACCTTGAACGGGCGAAACGGGATTGATCCTCCCGGACCGTCTATCTCGAACGGACCGTCAATTGTCTTCAGGTCGAGGATCGGTGGATAGGGTGAGCCTTCGGGTTGAATGAACGCGTAGCCGAACCGCCCCAGCAATGCGTTTTGCGTGTCGCCATCCGCCCAAACGGGCACCCGCGCGCGCATGTTGAAAACGATCATGCGCAGGTCGTCGATGCCGTGGACATGATCGGCATGCGAGTGTGTGTAGACAACGGCGTCGAGGCGTCCGGTTCTGGTGTCCAGCAGTTGGCTGCGCATGTCCGGGGTCGTGTCGATCAGAACCGAGGTCGTGCCGTCCGGCCCGTCCCGTTCAACCAGCATCGAGCACCGGCGGCGGATATTGCGCGGATTTTGCGGGTCACAATCTCCCCAATGCCCACCCAACCGGGGGACACCGCCAGAGGAGCCACAGCCCAGGATCGTGAACCGCAGCATGCTCATGCGGCAACCGGGTAGGCGGCCGCCTTCGCAAACAGTCGATCAAAATTCGCTTGGGTCTGCGCGGCGAAATCCGGGTAGTCCATGCCAAACAGTTCGGCGCCGACCCGGGCGGTGAAAGCGGTATAGCCGGGCTCGTTCCGCTTGCCCCGGTGCGGCGGCGGGGCCAGGTATGGTGCGTCGGTCTCTATCAGAATTCGATCGACGGGCGCCGCCGCAAAGATATCCCTCAGCTCTTGGCTTTTTGGAAAGGCCGCGATGCCGGACATAGAGAGGTAGAACTCCAAATCCAACGCCGCCCGTGCCAGTTCGGCCGAGGACGAGAAGCAATGCATCACACAAGAGTAAGGTGCGTTCCGAAACTCGTCCTGCAGGATCGCCGAAATGTCCTCGTCGGCTGCACGGGCGTGAATGATCAGCGGCAGGCCTGTACTTTGGGCGGCCTGAATGTGAACCCGCAACGAGCGTTTTTGGATTTCGGCGCTGTCGACGGTGTAGTGATAGTCCAGCCCGGTTTCGCCGATGCCGACAAATTTCGGATGTCGGGACAATGCGACAAGTTCGTCGACGCTTGCCAGCGGCTCTTCGGACGCGCTCATGGGGTGGGTGCCCGCAGCGTAGAAAACCGGGGCATATGTTTCCGCGATCGCGCGCACGGTCGGCTCATTGCGCAGACGTGTGCAGATCGTCACCATGCGTGTCACGCCCGCTTCGGCGGCACGAGCGATGATTGCGTCCAACTGGCCGTCGAAATCCGGGAAATCCAGATGGCAATGGCTGTCAGTGATTGCGGGAGGTTGGGGCGTGTCGCTCATCTGCTCGGACCGGCGGTTTCCTGAATCTTGAACACCGTATCTAGGACGACGGCGACAGGGTCAAGGTTCACCGCCTGCCCGTGCCGCGCACGGGCCGTGATGATGGATGCGGCCTCGGCCCAGCCCAAGGCTTGGGGGCGCGAGGATGACAGGCGCAACAGCACTTCGGCTTCGTTTGGCGCAGCTTCGGGCTGCGGAGGCGCGCCGGTCGCACCGGTTAGAGCAAGGCGAGACAGAGCGATGTCAATCAGATTTAAAAGCAGGTCATAACGCTCGGCTGCTCCGCGCTGCGCGGCCGCTTCGGCCAAAGCCAGCGCGCGCTGGCGGTCGAGGCGGGGCAGGGTGCCAAGTATCTGGATCAGCTCAGCATAGATCTCCATCCCGCCCAGATTGATCAGCCGTACCGCGTCGCCTACGGAACCGGCGGCCAAAGCCGCGAGGTGATCGGATTGCGGAGGCAATTCGGCCCCGGTCTTTGCCAGCGCCGATTTCATGTCCTCCGGCGACAGCGGTGACAGGCGCAGGGTACGGCACCGCGAGCGGATCGTCGGCAACAGCCGTGACGGCTGATGCGAAACCAGCAGCAGTGTCGTGCGGGCAGGGGGCTCTTCGAGCATTTTCAACAACGCGTTTGCGGCGCTGACATTCATTTCGTCCGCCGCATCCACGATAACCACGCGGCGCCCGCCGTCCGCTGAACTGAGGCCGAAGAAGCGGCCCAATTTTCGGATGTCATCGACAACGATCTCGTTACGCAGGCGGCCCTGATCATTCAGGGATCTGGTGATGGCGGCCAGACCGGGTTCGGCCCCGGCCAGCATCCTTGCTGCAACCGGGTGGTCCGGCGCGATGTCGAGTGTCGTCGGAGCCTCGGGCGCGCCGAACAGCCCGTCATCCTGTTGCGGCGGCGTGGCCAGCAGAAACCGCGCGATGCGCCATGCCAGGGTCGCTTTGCCCACGCCACGAGGGCCGGTCAGAAGCCACGCGTGATGCAGCCGGTCAGACGCAAAGGCGGTCAGGAAGGCTTGCTCGGCCGCATCCTGTCCAAACAGCCTGCGTGTCTCGCGCGGGTGAAGCGCGCCGGGCGCCTGGTCCGGTGTGGGTGTGTCGTCGCTCATTCGTGAATTACCGCAGAACCTTCAGGACGGTTTCTCTCACATCCACGGCCACGCTGTCCACGTCGCGATTGCCATCGATCACACGGAACCGGTCCTTGAACTCGTCCGCCAGCGCAAGGAAACCCGAGCGCATGCGTTTTTGAAGGGCCGGGCCAAAATCCTCGAACCGTTCTTCGGTGCCTTGCCGGCCCTTGGCGCGGGAGAGGCCGATTTCCGGATCCATATCGATCAGCAAGGTCAGATCAGGCTCGCGGCCGATCATCAGGCCGTGGAGTTGGTCCACCAACGCGCGCAGATCTCCGCGCGACAGGCCCTGATACATTCGGGTGCTGTCGGCGAACCTGTCGCAAATCACAATCTTACCCGCATTCAAGGCCGGTTCGATCGTGCGCTCCAAATGATCGCGTCGTGCGGCCGTGAACAGAAGAATTTCGGTTTCCGCCGACCACCTGTCGGGGTCGCCTTCGAGGACCAACCGGCGAATTTCCTCGGCCCCGGGCGAACCGCCCGGCTCACGCGTCAGAACAACGTCATGTCCGGCCGCCTCGAGGCTTTCTGCCAGCCTGCGGGCCTGCGTGGACTTGCCCGAACCGTCGATCCCCTCGAATGTCAGGAACAGACCGCGCGGGCTCACATCGACTCCAGCGGGGTGTTGATCATGTCTTTCAGGACGATGCCGCCCACGGTCATCAGCCGCACCAGGAACCCGCCCATCGCCACATCTTCGGCCGCGACCAGAGGGCGCCGGATTTCGGGCAAACCTTCGGGCTGGATCACAAGTTCGGCCAGTTGTTGGCCCTTGGCGATCGGAGCGTTGATCGGGCCTTGATACACGACTTCGGCCTGCACGTTCTGATCGCCCAGAACGGGGAACAGAAGGGTGAGGTCACCGTCGGGCACAAGCCCAACCGTCTTTTGCGCGCCCATCCACACTTTGGCCTGTGCTATCGGCGTTTCGGCGTTGGCAACTGTCCTCTCGATAAAATTTCGAAACGACCAGTTAACCACGGCCTCAGCCTCCTCTGCCCGGCGAGAGATGGTGTCGAGCCCGGAAAGAACGAAGACCACCCGGCGATCGCCTTGCTTGGCCGATCCGACAAGGCCATAGCCCGCCTCTTGCGTGTGGCCGGTCTTCAGGCCATCGGCACCGATATCCAGTTTCAGCAACGGGTTGCGGTTGTTCACGTTCGACGGGGCACGGCCGTCGAATTCGAAGGTTTCCTCGGCAAACAGCGGATAGTATTCGGGAAAATCGGTGATCAGCCTGTCGGCCAGTACGGCCAGATCATGAACCGACATCATGTGACCCGCAGCAGGCCAGCCGTTCGAGTTGGTGAAGTTCGAGTGGTTCATGCCCATCTGCCTGGCGCGTTGGGTCATGTAACGCGCAAAGCCGGCCTCGGTACCGTCCGGGCTGAGCGCTTCGGCGATCACGACACAGGCGTCATTGCCGGACAGGACGATGATGCCTCGCAGCAGGTCCTCGACCCGGACCCGGTCCTGCGTGTTCAGGAACATGGTCGAGCCGCCATAGCTCATGGCATGTTCCGAGACCGGAAGCGTTTCATCCAGCGTCAGTCGACCGTCGCGCAGAGCTTCGAATGCCACGTAGAGCGTCATCAGCTTGGACATCGATGCTGGTGGAAGCGGTTCATCGGCATTCTTCGACAACAGCACAGTGCCTGTCGTTTGATCGATCACGTAGGCCGCGCGCGCGGACGTGTCGAAGGCGTGAACCGGCAGGGCCAGCAGGGCAAGGCCCGCGGCCAGAACAGCCGATTTGAGTGAGGTCAGCATTGGACCCTCCTGTTCAGTTCTTCACGATAAAGGCATCGGTAAAGCCCAGGTCTTTCATATCTCCGAGGATCGCCTTGCGTTCGGCGCGGGTTGTGGCAGGGCCGACCAATACACGCCAGACCGACTTGCCCGCCGACTCCAGTTCCAGAACTTCGGCCGCCAATCCGTTCGTGCGGACCTTTTCGGCCGCGGCTTTCGCATTCGCTTCAACCCCGAACGTTCCGATCTGAACATAGGGTTTGGTCAGGTTCGACGATGCGGCTGTGGCACTGGCCGCCGCAGCCGGCGTCGGCTCGGATGCGTCAATGGCGGCCGCTGCACCTGCGATCGGGTCCAATGGCGTCTCGGTAATTTCATTGGGATCTTTCTTCTGCCACCACTTGCGTTTTTTCTGGGCGGGTGGCGGTGCGACGACCGGATCCGTCAATGCAGCGGTCGCGGACGCATCTGCTGCTTCCTCAATTGCGGGCGCAGCTTCTTCGGCGGCGGCGCTTGCGGCCGCTCCGGCCGCGGCAGCACCGGCGACCACGGCACCGGTGTTTTCAGGTGTTTTTTTCTGCCACCATTTCCGCTTGGCCGGCTTTTCTTCGACATTTTCGTCGGGCCCGGCCGTTGTGACTTCTTCGGCTGCGGTTGCTTCGGCGGCGTCTGCAGTTTCTTCGGTCGGGGCTGCTTCGGGTTCCGGCGAAGACTCCGGCTCGATCGTTTCGCGGCGGAGTGCAACCACCTGCAGACGGGCAGGAGCGCCGGCAAGCATTCCCAGTTTTTCAGCCGCTGCCGAGGACACCTGAAGGGCCGGCCCGGGCAGGTTTCGTTCCCGGCGGAACAAGGCGCCCGTTACGGTCTTGTTGTTGCTTGTGTTTTTGATGGCGACCCGCTCGGGCTGAGACGCGCTGGGGTGTGCCACCCAGATGCCACCCAACGAAGGACGCCCATCCCATAGCCCAGCCTCGGTCACTTCGAAGACGTCCGGCGCTTCAACATCGCGCTGAGAGCCGCTGGCGACTTCGGGGAACAGTTCCGTGGTGTTGCTTTGGGTCTGCCCATCGTCACTGGCTGCCTCCGAGGAAGACTTGCCTGCGTTCAAAGCTTCGTCGCATCCCGTCAGCGCAGTCATTGCAACAACCAGCACCGCCAACGGCCGCGGTCCAAAGCGTGTCTCTGTCGCTCGCTTCATATTGTGTTATCCCTTGCCTGTAGGGCCTTTGCGTGGCTGGCCCCAACCGCGGTTCGACCGGTTCTTTTGCCGGCCTCCTGCAGTCATTGCGCAAATCATAACCTGCGGGTTGTTTCAAGGAAAGACCGCGGGTCCGGCTTCGGCAAGAAATCCCTCTTTTGGACTTGCCACCAACCGATGTTCGTCCTAGACCGCTGCCAGCGCCGGGGAGGTGGCAGAGTGGTCGAATGCGGCGGTCTTGAAAACCGTTGGGCGTGAGAGCGTCCCCAGGGTTCGAATCCCTGTCTCCCCGCCACTCATACCTGTCTCACTTCAGTTGTATTTTCTGATCCGGAATTGTTACGCAATTCCCGCGCGTTGGCGCATGCGCTTTCAATCAGAGACGAAGCAAACCGTACATTCAGAGGACAATTCAGGCGCGAGTCTCAGTGTCGCATTTTAGCGGGGTCGCTTTGGGCTGGATTTCCCTGATAACCTGCAATTTACAGGGAATATTCGCAAACCGGGACTGACTTCCGTCATTTCTTCTATCAGAACTGTATGTTTCTCAGAGGTTTATGTTGCAAATTCCCTAAAAGGTGGAACAGGGAATTTCCTCGTGCGAACAGGGAATTGTTCCGCCGGATCAGGGAGGGCGAAGTCTGTATCAGGGACGCAGGAGCTGGAGATGTCAGAAGCCGAACAGGCGTTCCTGTTCGGACCATTCAAGTGGGTGGGTCACGCTGACCAGACGCTTGAGTGTGAGTTCGGGCGGCTGGCTCCCGTCGAGAATCGCCGTTTGAATCTTTGGTGAGAGAAAGGCGAGCTGAGCACGGGTGCGGATGAAGGCGTCAGGGACGCTTTCGCGGCGGGCAATCTCCATCAGTTGAACTCCGGCCTTCAGATCACGGGCCCAGCCATGGGCGCGGATCAGCATGGACCGGAGGTGGGGATCAGGTTGGGGTGCCATGTCTCCGGCGATGACCTTGGCCTCGACGCCGCGGCGGCACAGATCGAAAGATGCGGTGACGTGGGTGAGATCCGGGTGCAGATGATCGGCCGCGATGCCAAGTGCGCTTGCCAGAGTTTTGGGGTTAAATTCGAGGTCGATCTGTCCTCGTGCAAGTTTGCCTTTGGCCAGAAGAGCAGCGCCGATCTGACAGCCATGGCCTAGAAGCCGGGTTACTAAATCCGCAACTGAAGTCTGAACTGCCTCGGCTGACCCGGCCTCCGGCTGCGCCAGTACTTGGTGCGCCGCGGCGGCGTCTTGCAAATGTCTGACGATGACATCAATGACCGCGTTTTCCAGCGCTGGGCCGGGCAGTCGCCAGCCAGAGATATCCTTGCCGCCTGAGATCAGTCGATTGGAGATATAGTAGCGCAACCGTCGGCCTTTGCGCGTGGTGTGGGTCGGCGTCAACCGATCACCAGTTTCGTCATACAGCAGACCGGTGAGCCAGGCCCCGGGGTCAGTGGAGTGTTGGCGCGCATCGGAGTCGCCGCGTGCCCGCGAGCGGTTGGAGGCCTGTCGCATTTTTTCCTGCACCCGGTCCCAGATGTCCTGATCGATGATCGCCGGATGTTGTCCGTCCCAGATCTTATCCTTGTGGCGGATTTTTCCGAGATAGACCGGATTGCGCAGCAGGTAATAGACTTGACCCCGTGACAGCGGACAATCCCCCTTCACATTGCCATCTGTCCGAACAACCCGTTTTGACCGCAGGTCTTCTGCCGTTGCCCGTTCTTCTACTTTGCGCAGGCAACCAAGCTCGTCATAAAGCCCAAAGAGATGCCGGACCGTTCTGGCCTCCTCTTCATTCACCACCAGCATTCTTGCCTTCGGATCGGGGTGGCGATCATAGCCCAGAGGCAGGTTGCCACCCATCCAAAGCCCCTTCTTCTTCGACGCTGCAATCTTGTCGCGAATACGTTCGGCGGTGACTTCCCGTTCAAACTGAGCAAAGGACAACAGCACATTCAGCGTTAACCGGCCCATGGAAGATGAGGTATTGAAGGCCTGCGTGACGGACACAAAAGAACAGTTTGCCTGTTCCAGCCGGTCGACCAGCTTAGAGAAGTCGGCAAGCGACCGGGTCAGCCGGTCAATCTTGTAGACCACCACCATGTCAATACGCCCGGCATCGATCTCTTCAAGAAGGCGCTGAAGGGCGGGTCGCTCTAGGGTGCCGCCCGACAGGCCACCGTCATCGTAGCGCCCGGACAACAGGGTCCAGCCTTCATGTCGCTGGCTTGCGACATAGGCCGCGCAGGCCTCATATTGCGCATCCAGCGAATTGAAGTCCTGATCCAGACCATCTTCTGAGGACTTGCGCGTGTAGATGGCGCATCGGATTTTTCGGCGCGGGCTCATTTGGCCGCCTTGCCGGTGAGCCCAAAGAAACGCGGCCCTGACCAATGCGCGCCGGTAATCTCTCGGGCGATGGCCGAGAGTGAGCGATAGGACCGACCGTTCCAAGTGAAGCCGTCTTCTGTAACGTCGACTACATGGGTCACACTATTCCACTCGCGTAGCAGGCGCCCGCCGGGTTTTAGGGCAGGGCATGTAGGCCGGGGTTTCTTCCCAGAGCCCTTTTCCAGCGTGGCTTTGACCTGGCGGGGTAGCCTGCCATGACGGCGGGACTGCATCTCAAAGGCGATATAGCGGCGCAGAAAGGGTTGGCTGAGCATGGCGGGGGCGGGTTGATCAAACAGTTGCTGCCAAAGCGTGACCAGATCCGATCGACCCATGGCGGCGAGATCGGCGACATCGCTCGTCTTGGTCATGACGCTTCTCCAGTTCCCGCCGCCAGATGATATGTGGATGGTCCATTTGGTTTGTCGGATGTCCGCCGTTCAATTGTGACGCCTTTTTTCCGCAGACCGCTTAGAGCTGCTCGGACCGAATGAGGCTGCCATCCCGTTGCTTTGCAGAGCGCCTCAAGGCTGGCGCCGCTCGGGCGGCGCAACAAGTGTTGCACTTTGTCAATTTTGGTTTGCTTCCGCTTGGACATGTATTGTCTCCTCTGATTTGGGGCTGGCTAGATGCCGAACCCCGGTACCGAGGAGCGCCCGAATGGCTCGGGCGTGGGTCTTGTCAGAAGAACTTGTCTTGAGGCAGGCAGGACGGTTGCGTAGCTTTTGCCCATGACCAAACCTGCCTCTTTCAAGTACTTCAAAACCAGTCCCGAGGTCATCCGCCTTGCGGTGATGCTGTACATCCGTTTCCCGCTCTCGCTTCGAAATGTCGAAGATCTGTTGCACGAGCGAGGCATCGACGTGAGCCACGAAACCGTCCGATATTGGTGGAACAGGTTTGGTCCAATGTTTGCAGCTGAGATCCGACGGAAGCGTGTGCAGCAGCTGCGCGCGTTCTCGAAATGGAAGTGGCACGTGGACGAGGTTTTCGTAAAGGTGAATGGCAAGCGACATTATCTGTGGCGTGCAGTAGATCACGAAGGTGAAGTGCTGGAAGCCGTTGTCACCAAGCGCCGAAACAAGGCTGCAGCACTAAAATTCCTCAGGAAATTGATGAAACGGCACGGTTGCGCCAAGGAGGTCGTCACAGATCGCTTCGCTTCCTACAAGGCTGCGCTCAGAGAAATAGGCGCGTTCGAAAAACAACAGACGGGCAGGTGGCTCAACAACCGCGCCGAGAATTCACACCTGCCGTTTCGACGACGCGAACGCGCGATGCAGCGTTTCAGGCGCATGCGAAGTCTACAGAAATTCGCCTCCGTCCATTCCTCCGTCTACAATCACTTCAACCAGGAAAGATCGCTAGCCAGTCGAGACACCTTCAAGCTGACCCGCGCCGCCGCTCTTAGCGAGTGGCGTCAGCTTTGTTCCGGATAGGTTCGCGGTTTCCGCGGCAAACTGAGACTGGTTCGAATTCGTCTGACAGCACCGGCCTCAGGTTGTGATCAGGCAACCGGGCTGCACAAGCCGCGTCTGCTCAGCGACAACGGGTCCAGTTACATCTCTGGTGAGCTTGCAGACTGGCTGGAAGATTAACAAATGGATCATATCCGAGGTGCGCCATATCACCCACAGACCCAAGGCAAGATCGAGCGCTGGCATCAAACTCTCAAGAACCGCATCTTATCGCAAAACTATTATCTGCCCGGCGACCTCCAACAACAGATCGACGCCTTCGTCGAGCATTACAATCACCGTCGCTACCACGAAAGCCTACAAAACCTCACGCCGGCTGATGTCTACTTCGGGCGCGGGCAGACCATTCTGAAACAACGCGAAAGGATCAAACGGAAGACAATCGAAACAAGGCGCTTGCTTCACCGAAAATCCGCCGCATAATCGGAAAAACCAGATGGGCCAGATCCTCTCTTAGCTATGGCCGCCTTCTGTACCAAAACCCCTGACGACGGACACTGGCAACATTCGTCTGCTCTCAATCAAAATAAAGGCAATTCATATGGACTTGACTGTACTCATGAAAGACCTGCAGCAACGACGCGACGAGTTGAAACTGCAACTGCACCTTGCGTCGAAAGAAGCTGAGGATGAATGGACAGAGCTTCAGGCCGAATGGGACAAGTTTCTTACAAAAGCCGAGTTCGAAAAGTCCGCTGAGGAAGTTGGAGAAGCGGCACGCGATCTCGGCCTCAAAATGAAGGCCGCGTATGACAAGATGAAAAAGGCAACCTGATCAAGCAGGCTATTGGGTGATTCAGTGCGGCCTCAAACCCGGCTGCCAGCCCGCCAGAAGTTTCATAACTTTGGGCCCAACAATAATGCGATGGGTCTCGCAGAAGGATCCGCGGCCGAACCAAAGGAGACCGAACGATGAACCTGGTCGCAATTCTCATGAAAGATGTTGAAGCGGCGCGCTCCGCGCGTGGCAAAATTGCGGGATTAACCAGAAAGGCGCTTGTTCAGTTAGAAGACGCGGTTGTCGTCTACACTGAAGATGGCGAAATCAAACTTGATCAGACCGTCAACATGACGAAATTCGGGGCTCTGGGCGGTCTTTGGGTCGGTGTGGTTATCGGTGGCGCTATTGGTCTGATGAGCGGGAATCCAGCGCTATTGGCTGCAAGCGGTGTGTTTGGGTCACTCACAGGTGCCGTTGGAGGATCGGTCGCTGATCGTGGCATTCCGGATGATTTTATGAAGAAAACAGCACGATCATTGGAAGATGGTCGTGCCATACTTTTCCTATTGGGTGGAACCGAGAACCCAGAAATGGTTCTTGAAAAGCTGTCTGCTTTTGAGGGTGAGGTGCTGATATCGGATTTCTCTGACGATGTCGTGCAACAGATCAACGATGCTCTTAAGTCAGTATAATCCGCAGGTGTGTTCATCAAAACGATGATCGTTTAGCCATCATACAACGACACCACGGCTGCAGGAAAAAGCTCTTGCCAGTACGTTTTCGGCTCAAGTCTCTGACAGGACTGCCGAATAGGTTACGGAGGGCTCTTCAGCTTCCGGTCCAGCGCCATTTCAATCGCTATAAGCCGGGACGGATGTAGTTGAGGATGGCGGAAATGGTTGCATTGGACAAAGAGCTGACTGCCATGGAAGACGAACTGGACGAAGCCGCTGAAGAAATGGCGACAGACATCCAAGAAAGTATCGACAAGACCAAATCAAAGGTCAAAGAAGCAAATGACCGCATTGACGCTCGGCTAGAGGAGATCGACGCGGAGTTCGATGCTAGGTTGGATGCAATTGACCAGCAAATCGACTCGGCGACAGAAAATTCGAAAGCTCGGTTCCAAAAGAGAAAAGCAGAGATACAAGAGGAATACTCTCACAGAAAAGCTCTTTTGAGCAAAGCAGCCAAGCTGGCAGGTGAGGCACTCGGCTAACGGGCCAACGAACCCGCCAAATTCTAAAGCGGGTTCGACACAGCCGTTTGCTGGAGTTACAAATCGAATTTATGGAAGAAAACAGTTTTCGAGAGCCACTTTCCACTTACGGTGATGCTCTGTCACGGTGGTGGAGCTCAGTAGATCATCCCGCGGCCCTTGCCGCGATCGTGTTTTGTGCGGCGGTTTTGGTTTTTCGTCGTGCACTGGCCATGGTGGTGGTTTCAGCGCTCAATGCATTGCTGTCAAACTTATCTTCCGAGATTGGTGAAGCGACGCGTGAACGCCTCGTTTCGGCTACTCAAGTACTTCTTGTAGCCCTATCGATTTTCCTTGTCTCTGAAGCTCTGGAACTTCCCGAGTTTACAGGTGGCCTCTTTAGGAGCGTTCTAGCGACCGCTGCCATAGTGGCTGTGTTTGCAACTTGGTATGAACTAGCGGGTAACTTTGTTTCAATCTTAAAAACAGGTGAGTTTCAGGATGTAACCCTTGAGGCCGACTGGACCACTAGAGTTACTCGCTTCGCCATTTTTATCTTTGGACTTACTGCGATATTGAAGGTCTGGAACGTCGACATTAGTGGAGCTCTTACTGGCGTCGGTGTTTTGGGCGCAGGGCTTGCGATCGCTGCACAGGACTTAGTACGGAATTTGATCGCGGGAATGACCAACCAAAGCGAGGCTCGATTTGTCACCGGAGACGCCATAGAAGTTGATGGCAAGTTTCTGGGGACGGTTAAAAAGATCGATCTGCGTTCCACACTCGTGGTTGGCTTCGACCAAGTGCCCCGCCATGTTCCGAATGCTGATCTGTCAAATTCTGTTGTTAAAAATTACTCAAGAATGCAGCACAGGCGTATCCTGATTTCAATTCCACTTGTTCTTTCGTCGTCCCGTGACCAAATTGAAAAAGTTAGACGTGATTTGAGTGAGTTCTTGAAGAACAGTGGGGCCTTCTCACTCGATGATGATGCTCCCAAGTACGTTAACGTATCGGGTATCAGCAACAGTTCCATCGACATTCAGTTCTATGCCTGGACGAAGTCTGGTACTTATTCAGACTATCTGGAAACAAGTGAACGCCTTGCCCTAGAAGTTTTAGAGACTGTCGCAAGGGCAGGCACCGCGCTAGCCTACCCCACCCAAACGATACATATGGCAGAGCACGCAGGAAAAAGCTGAAGCCAAACGAACTGGTGGCTAACGAGCCATTTTCATTTTGCAGAACACCTTCGTCTCTGCGCTCTTTGGTTCATTTAGTTCTTTCGCTACCTCATCCTCCAAAAATGCACGGGTGCTTATTTCAGTCATTTCATCCGCGTCCGAATTTGTTGGCGTCTGGACGTCGGAGTTGCCAGACTGGTCGGACAGTGGCCCCCAAACTGCGCGAAGTGCCCCAGCCGATTAAGCGATGTTGTATTTTGTATGCATAACGTGTTCAATTTGAGACAAGTTTACCAATAGGACTCAATTGTTTGGACCCAACTCGCGAAGACAATACAAAAGTGCCGATTTGGTTCCTCACGATGGTCACTATCGCTCTCGTGATTTGCGCTCTGTGGTTCGGGCGCGGGTTTCTCATTCCTCTTGCGGTAACGGGTCTTCTTTATATTCTCACCTCTGCGCTTGTTGATAAGATTCAGCACACCAGTTTGATTGGCTGGTCGCCACCCGGCTGGTTAGCTCAACTTCTGAGCACGGTTTTGATAGTCGGAGCGGTCGTTCTTCTGGGTCTTGTTGCCGCTTCATCAGCGGATGATGTTCAAGACGCGTTGCCAAGATACCGGGAGCGCTTCTCAATTTTGTCGGAACAACTGGAAGGTTTTCTCGGACCCAAGATCGTGATCGCAATCCAACAAGCCATGGAGCAAGCCGATGTAGGGCGTTGGTTTACTGCAGCAATGAGCGGAGTGGGCGGAGCACTTTCAATGCTTGGCCTTATAACGCTCTATTTGATCTTCTTGACTGCTGAACGACTAGCTTGGGCTACTAAATTGCCACTTTTGGCTTCTGGGGAGGAAGAGGCACATCGCGCCAAGAAAGTGCTTTCGAGAATTTCCAATGGCGTGAAGCAGTATATGTGGGTGAATGCAGTAACAAGTGCCATGAGCGGCGTTGTTGCATTCGCCATTTTTTCGTGGGTTGGCTTGGACTTTGCGCCACTACTTGCACTGACCGTGTTTGTAGCCGGCTTCATTCCAAACATTGGGGCGTTCATCGCAATTGCGCTGCCCTCTCTCGTTGCTCTGATCCAATTCGATACTATGAGGCCGTTTTTAATCGTGTTGATTGGCTATGGCCTTGCGGATCAGTTCATCGCCAATGTCATACAGCCGAAAATGCAAGGTCGCTCTCTGAACCTCAGCACGTTCATGGTAATGGTCGCTCTTACTTTCTGGGCCACTGTCTGGGGCGGGATCGGCGCGTTTTTAGCGATACCGATGACGGTAATCGTTATGGTTTTTTGTGCAGAAATCCCCGCAACACGGTGGATCGCAATAGTTCTGTCAGCGGATGGTCAATTACTGGAAGAGCAGAGTGTTGCTTCAAAAAAGAATAATCAATCGGTGTTGTCGCATATAGGCCAATCCAAAAAACGCCAAGAGTTTGAAGAGGAAATTGAGCAACTTCGCGCAGACTTCGACAGTAGAGATAAATAGTCTACGCTTAACAGGGGCGCGACTATATCGATGAAGTTCTCTACCAGTGTCAAAACGGCGGCCAGGTTGTCAAATTTTTTAAGCCACCATTATTTGCCCCTGTAATCGATTGAACGTGGCTGCAGCGATGACGGCGAGTAATGGATCAGCAAACAGTGGTTGAACCGTGCATGCAAAGTGTTTGGAGGGTATCGCAGTCAAGCGTTTGGCTTTTGGTTCGGATCTCAATTCCAATCCCAAATTAGCAAAACTGTAGCGCTGCGAGAGTATACAGAACTTTGAATTTAAACTAATACTTACATCATTAAATAAGTTCTGGCCCGCAGCGATAGGAGAGATTGACATGGCTGATATTGCGAAATGGATGGATGATCTCAAGCAAACACGTGACGAGCTTCGTTTGCAACTTCATCTTGGTGCGAAAGAAGCAGAGGATGAATGGGAAAGCCTTATGCGTGACTGGGACTCGTTCTTGAGTAAGTCTCAGTTCGAAAAGTCCGAAGATGAAGTCGGAGAAGCGGCCCGCGAGCTGGGTCTGAAGATGAAAGCCGCCTACGAACGTATGAAGAAAGCAGTTTAGTCTGCGGAAACAAGCGAGGATCACTAAACGCGAAAAGTTTTGAAAAACTCAAACGTATGGCGTGGCTACGTCATTTTAATTGGGGTGTTCTGAGCGAGATAGTCTCAATCGCGTAGTGTCCTTGCAAAATTGCCATCTCGACGATTGTTCATTTCTTAACCGCAAGGGACAGGCGATCAGATCGCGCGCCGTCGTCTTGCGGTGGCACGCTATCAATCTGGCTTAGTGGTTTTGCTATGCTTGTTGCAGTGATTGGCCTATTTTTTGGGAACGTTGCCTGTTCTTCTGTCTGGGCGATAACTACGGGAAAGCGCTGGGCGGCGGAATCCTTGCTGTTTGAGCCTGGATCTTGCTGTCGTCCCGGTGCTTGTCGCGCCTCGAATGAGCGCTGAACGAGAACCGGAACCTGTCATTGAATTTCGCGATCTCGCAATGGACGATATCAAGGCGGCATAGTCGGAATGGCTGGGTGAGGCAAAGCATCTGGAAGAAAATGTGCGGCGTATTGCCTCCTATCCGTTTGGCGCTGTGGAATCGACTCTGCTTGGCCCGCTTTTTTCAACGACGGCGAAGTCTCTCTACAAGAAGGTGCAAACTACCAATCACAACAAAGGCGAAACTAGTCGGGACAAGGGAGCACCAATTCTGATACGTTTTGGTTGCTGCGACAGCCTTTTCGAAAGTTCGAAGGAACGTTCGAAATCAGCTTCAAACATCGCTTCTAGTTGTGATGCAGCACTATCATCAAAGTAAACCGCCATGGCTTCAAAGTTCAATCGAAACGACCGGTTATCCATGTTCATGGTTCCGACAACTGCAAGCGTATCGTCAACAAGTACGACCTTTTGATGCATGAAACCCGCATCATAGCGCATCACTTTGACTCCTACGTCGCGGATCTCGTCAAAGTATGCGAAGGCAGCCAACCAAGGAACGGTATGGTCTATGACCTCCGGGACCAATATACGCACATCTAGGCCGCGTAGCGCCGCTAGTTTAAGCGCGGTCAGAATATCGATATCTGGCACAAAATAAGGAGATGCAATCCACACTCGTTTCTTAGCTTCAGCGATGCAGGATATGAAGAACATGGCCCCTGTTTCCAGTTCGTCACCCGGACCAGTAGCGACCAAAAGTGATGTCATGTCAGCTTTATCTCGATCGGCATTCCAATTCAGGTCATCGATCAGTATTTCGTCTGTTGCCCAGTGCCAGTCTTCCACGAAAATCAACTGAAGCTGGGAAACTACTGGGCCAGTCATCTGAACATGTGTGTCGCGCCAATTACCAAAACGTGGATCGAGTCCTTTGTACTCGTCTCCGAAATTCAAACCACCCGTGAAGCCCACATGACCGTCGACAACTACTGTTTTGCGGTGATTGCGAAAATTGAGCTGAAAACGGTACTTCGGCCCCCTTGTCGACTTCGGATCGACGAACTCTACCCCTGCTGACTTTAAGCGCTGAAAATAGGTGGGAGGAAGCTTTTTGCTTCCTACAGCATCGACCATGAAGCGGACCGACACCCCTCGTTCAGCGGCATTGATCATGTGATCGCAAAGGGCTCGGCCAACGCCATCATCGTTGACGATATAGGATTGGACAAGCACGTATGATTTTGCAGTATCAATCGCCTTGAAAATCGCTGAGAACGTCTCCTCACCATCTATGAGAAGCTGAAAACCATTTCCGTCTACTCCGGGTAGTTCTGCGATCTTTTCAAAAAGTGTTGTGTCGTTCTTGGGTTTGGACTTAGGCCTATGTTGTTCGCGATAAGTCGCCACACCTTCAAGAACCTGTTCGCTTGAGGCACGACTTATTTCATAGCCACGATATTTGTGGTGTCCAAGAAACAGATAAAGCGGCACACCAAGGTAAGGTGCTGTTACAAGAAAGATTGCCCAACCGATCGCGCCTTGAGGAGTACGCGCCGTCTGGATAGCGCGCCACGCGAAAACAATCGCAATGACCTCTGACGCGATGAGTGCAATAATCAAAACCGTGCCGAGCATTTCATCGCCCATTCCATAGACAGGGGAAAGCCTGACTGAGTTACCCTCGGGCCAAAGCTATGTGAGTTTCCCATTCGTAACAACTTTTGGGCCCTCCGTCTGGTCTTGTCAGACGAACTTTTGTTGGGCGTGGCGGGGCAGTAAAGCCGCCGTTCGGATTTCGGAAGCTGTCGTTGGGGCAATCCTGGCTGACCGACTGCTCAGAGCCCAAAGCGGACCTTCGAACTCGACGCGGCAACAGGCAGAACTAAGCGCGAAACGGAAATCGCTCCACTGCTATCTAGCAGTAATGGTGTCTCAAAGTAAGCCTTTCGCGTACACGTTGAATGCTTCTGGTCGGTTGTCTCGTGGCTATAAACTCCACTGCTCAATGCCTTTTGCTAGCCAGAGAAGAGGGTCAGGTGCCTCCGCGCGACCGGAACTCTGATGGAGAGCACCCCTCCCACTTTGAGAAGGCCGTAGAAAAGTTCTGCCGGTGCGAAAAACCAATGCTTTGAGCGACCTCGTCAATTTCGCGGCCTTGCCGTAAAGCCTCTCGCGCGATGGCATGGCGCGGGCCATCGCGGAGGCGATCAAAACGGCTGCCCTCTTTTTTTAGGGCATCCTGGAGGGTTCTGAGCGGTTTGTCGAGAAGGTTAGCGACTTCGGTTTGCGCAAGAGGGCGCTGGTTGGTGCGCAATGACGCGTATTGCAAATGAGTTACGAGGTCGGACATCTCACAGGACGCATTGGGCACTTCGGGCGCCTCTGCCATGGCCAAAAGAAGGAGATCGGACAGGTCGGGCCTGGAGTGTTTGAGCGGCGTCCGCAAGAGGTGATCATCGAACTCAACTGTTCCGATATCACCCTCCGAAACCTGGCTCACGCCACTGAGAAGTGTTGTGTGGTGAGCGCGCGCTCCGGGATAGCTCACCCGGATATGCGCGCTGCGTGTGCCCGTGCGCTGGGCGAGAAGGTTGCAGATCAGTCCGATTGTGTATTGCACATCGAGCGAGGCTTCCGGGCCCACGCCGAAGGGGTGAACGTACGTGAACCGACAACGATCCCTTCGCACTCGGAGGCCAACACTGACCCCGGGAACGATATAGGGAACCGTGTCGCGCAGAATGCAGAGGGCGGCCCAGATAGTCTCAGAATGAATGACGGCTTTGCCGAAAAGCCCCATATCCGCGAACTCTTGGTCCATACCTGCCCTCAGCATGATCCCGCCAAGATCATCGAGGTGGTCGATGCGGGCGAGGCCCTCTAGGTAGGTGCCGTCGGGCATCCAACGCTCCGCCTGATTCGGAACATCGAGCCCCGCTACCTCTGCGGAGAGACCTTTCCCCAGACCAAACATGGGATCAGACAGGCACTTAAACAAACCCAGCAACAGGCCCGCACGGACCTGTCTCGAGTCGTCGGGACGGCAAAACGATCGATCTTCCCGTGTGTTTGAAGACAATAGTTGGTTCCTTGGGCGCTAGTGTTGATTCTTAGATTAAGCGATTTGTGCCTACAACACTGCAGCAAAAAGAACTCGACGCGGCGCCTCCCGGACATGTCCTACGAAGAGCGCTGCCAAAAGGTAGCGGTTTCATTCTGGCTCGCGCTTCATGCCGCGCGACATGGAAGCAGTCTGACAAAACGAGGTGCGTCGCGCAGTTCAAATCAAAAGGAGGAGACAGCCGTGAAACTTTTTGAACTGACCAGGTTGCCCATGGCGCTCTTGGCAGGAACGCTCGCCCTGACTGCCGCGCCAGCTGTGGCCCAAGATGACTGGGATCGCTCGGTCTTGCCGGTCCCAATGACTGAGTTTGGTGGCCATATCGCGCTCCGCACCTCGGACTCGAGTCTCGATTTTCCGCGGCAGGTGTCCGCACCCGAGGGTGCGCCCAATGTTCTCTTGATCATGCCGGACGATGTGGGCTTTGGCGCGCCGACTGCCTTTGGTGGTCCCGTGCCAACCGAAGCCTATGATCGGCTTGCCGAGGATGGCCTCCTGTTCACCCGGATGCACACGACGGCACTTTGCTCTCCGACCCGATCGGCGCTGATTTCCGGGCGCAATCACCATTCCAACTCAACCGGCGTCATTATGGAGCTGGGCACTGGTTTCCCGGGCTACAACTCGCTGATGCCAAAAGAGAACGGCACCATTGCCGAGATCCTGAAAGGCAACGGGTACAACACCGCTTGGTATGGCAAGAACCACAACGTGCCGGACTGGCAGTCGAGCCAGGCCGGGCCGTTCGACCTGTGGCCGACGGGGCTTGGTTTCGAGCAGTTCTTTGGCTTCATCGGTGGCGACACAAGCCAGTTCACGCCCGCGATCTTTGACGGCACCAAGCCGATTGAGCCGCCGAACACCGATGATTACCACCTGGATGAGGACATGGCCGACCGGGCCATCAACTACATCCGGGAACAGCACGCGCTCGCACCGGAAAAGCCCTTCTTCGTCTACTACGCGCCGGGCACAAGTCACGCGCCGCACCACGCCCCGCAAGAGTGGATCGACAGGTTCAAAGGCCAGTTTGATCAGGGCTGGGACGCCGTACGCGAAGAGTCCTTCGCGCGTCAGAAAGAGCGCGGCATCATTCCACAGGATGCTGTGCTTACGCCGCGTCCGGAACAGCTTCGTGCCTGGGATTCGCTGAATGATCAGCAGAAAGAGCTCTATGCCCGCATGATGGAGGTCTATGCCGGGGCGCTGTCGCACATGGACTACCAGATCAACCGCATCATCGACGCGGTCGAGGAAACCGGCGAACTCGACAACACGTTGATTATCTACCTGATGGGTGACAACGGCGCGTCGGCTGAGGGCAGCCCGGATGGATTGCTAAACGAGATGACGTTCTTCAACAACATCCCCGTGCCCTTCGAGGACACGTATGCGCGCATCGATGAGCTGGGCGGACCGAATACGTTCGGCCACTTTCCCTCGGCCTGGGCGCACGCGATGAACACGCCGTTCCAATGGACAAAGCAGGTGGCCAGCCATTTTGGCGGGACCCGCAACGGCATGATCATCCGCTGGCCCGCTGGCATTGAAGCGCGGGGGGAGGTCCGTGATCAGTTCCACCACGTTATCGATATCATGCCGACAATCCTCGAAGCGGCTGGCCTGCCAGCACCGACCTCGATCAACGGGGTGGCCCAGTCCGAGATCGAGGGCACCAGCATGATGTATGCCTTCGATAACGCGGAGGCACCCTCAACCCGCCGGACCCAGTATTTCGAAATGCTGGGCAACCGCGCGATCTACAGTGACGGCTGGATGGCGACCACCACACCGCCGGAAGCCCCCTGGGTCAGCGTGGTAAAGCCGACCGATGTAATCACCGAGTGGGATTGGGAACTCTATAACGTTGCCGAGGACTTCACCCAGGCCAACAACCTTGCCGCAGAGAACCCCGAGAAACTGGCAGAGTTGCAGCTTCTGTTCTACGGCGAGGCAGCAAAATATGACGTGCTGCCGATTGTCAGCAGCAAGGTGGAGCGCATGGATGTCTCGCTGCGCCCCAGCCTGACGGCGGGTCGTACAGAGTTCACCTACTACGACAACATGACACGCATTCCCGAAGGCACCGCGCCCGACTTCAAAAACAAGTCGCACACCATCACGGCGCATATCGAGATCGCTGACGGGGACAATGACGGGATGCTCGTCACCCAGGGCGGCCGGTTCGGCGGCTGGGCGCTCTACGTGCTCGATGGCAAGCCGGTCTACACCTACAATGTTGCCAATCTTGAACGTTACAACATTGAGGGCGACCCTCTGTCGGCTGGCAAGCACACGATCCGCTACGAGTTCGAGTATGATGGCGGCGGCGTCGGCAAGGGCGGCATGGGCAAGCTTTTCGTTAACGATGAACTCGTTGGCGAGGGTCGGGTCGAGCGCACCATGGGCTTCCGAATCTCGCTCGATGAGACATTCGACATCGGCTCCGACGCGGGCGAACCCGTGAGCGAAAGCTACCACGTGCCCTTCGACTTCCCCGGCACGCTGGAGAAGGTCGAGGTCAAGTTGCGGTAACCGAGGTGTTCAGGTGTGGACAGGGGCATCAGCCCCTGTCTGCGCAACGAAGACATCAACAGCTATCCCTCAAATCGAATCTGGAGAACACTCTTCATGACAAGAAGAACCACCATATCCATCGCGATAATTCTGGCATTGTCGGTATCGGGATTGAGCCCGGCTTACGCTGAGGTCGAATACGAACCCATTCCAGAATTTCTCACAACGCCTGACGAGGTAGAATCGACGCGTCTCGGAACTCTGACGTTCAAAGACGGCTATCCGACGGGAGACACAGCCCAGAAGGTGCAGGATGAGCTCGACTACCTTCACGGGATTGAGACCTTCATGAACACGATCCAGGTCGTATCGATGCACGGCTTCTACAAAGGCTTTCTCGACATCGGCGTGCAGCACAACGAAGTGCTGCTGTTCGAAGAACTGATGGACGCGCATTCGCTCTTTCTCACGGCGAATGCCGACACACCCTATTTCCTGTCATTCATCGACCTGAACGATGGCCCCATGGTTGTCGAGACCCCGCCTAATGTGCTGGGCATCTTCGATGACATGTGGTTCCGTTGGGTCATCGATTTCGGCTTCCCCGGCCCTGACCGCGGTGAAGGCGGCCGGTATTTGCTGGTGCCCCCGGGATATGACGGCGTACTGCCCGAAGGCGGCTACTATGTGGCCCATTCCCGCACGAACCGGGTCTTCATGCTGGGGCGTGCGTTCCTTGAGGACAATGACCCAAAGCCACCGATGGACACGGTCAAAGAATACACCAAGATCTACCCCTATGTTCCGGGTGGAACGGGCACGAGCATCGGGTCATTTCTGTTGGGCGAAGCGCCAATCGCCGGTGTAACCACGGAACATCCTTCTCCTCGGTTCGTCAACGGCACTGGCGTGTCGTTCAACACCATCCCACCGAACGATTTCACCCATTACGAGTGGCTTCACGAAGTGATCCAGATGGAACCTGCCTCTTCGTTTGATGTCGAGCTTGCAGGGCAAGCAGCTGCAATTGGCATCGTGAAGGGTGAAGAGTTCAATCCGGATGAGCGGATGAGACGGATCCTTGATGAGGCAGTCGCGGTCGGCAACGCCGGGGCCCGTACCCTTGGCATGGGCGCACATCCCAGGGACCATTTCCGATACTACGATGAGGACTCGGCCTGGTGGGCAAGTCTTTGGGCAGGTGGCTATGACTTCATGAACCCGCCGGGTGTGGTCGAAGACGGAGAGATCAAGCCGTTGGAGGACAAAGGCGCGCGCAAGTATCATTCGCGGACGTCGTGGTTCTACACCGCTACTGGCGTGACACCGGCGATGATCATGCGGCTCGAAAACATCGGCTCGCAGTACCTGATTGCCAATGTCGATTCCGATGGTAACCCGTTCGACGGCGCCAAGACCTACAAGCTGGATCTACCGCCGGACATTCCCGCGGCGCGCTTCTGGTCGATGACGGTCTACGACAACCAATCACGCGGGATGCTGCAGACATCGCAGCGCTATCCGCGTGCGGGCAGTCAGACCTACCCGAGCCCGGCAGCCGTGGAAAACGAGGACGGTTCGACAACCATTTGGTTCGCGCCGGAACAGCCGGAAGGTGTGGAGCGGGGCAACTGGATCGAGACCGATCCGAAAAAGGGCTGGTTCACCTTCTTGCGCCTCTACTTCCCCGAGAAGGCGTTCTTCGACAAGTCCTGGCGGCCCGGTGAGTTCGAGCTGGTAAGCGGCGACTGATCGCCGTCAGGCGGGGGCGGCGTCCTGCGCCCCTGCTGCTCTTTTAACATGCAAGGTCAACTCTGATGTTAGTCAATCAACCATGCCGTCACTCAAAGTCGCAGCTGTTTTCTTTAAGTCCGAGCCTAAGGGGCGCATGCTGAGTTCAATGATGGATCCTATCGGTTGCCGAGTATTCACCGTGTCGAGACCGTCGATGTCTCCGTGAAATGAACCCGGCTTGGATACGATTGGGGCGTTCGATTTACTCCCGATCACAACGCAAACGGTAAGTTTATCAAAGACGTCGCGTTCACTGGCTTCAAAATTTCAAAGGGAGAGAACCAATGTCCAACCTTGTCATCATACTTTTTGAAGGCCGTCATGCCGCGGACGAGGCGCTACTTCGCGTCGCGAAAATGTCGAAGGAATGGGAGGCCGACATTAATGAGTTCATAGTGATTACGCGGAATGAAGCTGGCGACATCCGGATCAAGAACTCTGACACGCTCACCGCGACTGGTATGCTCGGCGGAGGTGCGATGGGTAGCCTGACAGGCGTAATGATTGGTGCGCTGGCAGGCAATCCGGCGGCTGGCCTGCTACTTGGGGCGGCTGCTGGAACCGGGATGGGAACACTGGCCGGAGCCCTCGATCAGGCCGATGACGAAGACCGTCTGGCGGCTATGATCGGTTCCAAACTGAAGCCAGATACCTCTGCGCTTGCAATGATCGGCTGGACCAGCCGTCCGACAAAGCTGCTCAACGAACTCGAGGGCCTCAAGGGCGAAGTGATCGAAACATCCTTATCGGTCAGTGATGAAAAAGAGCTGCGCGCCGCATTGAGTACGCAAGCCTAGCCATAGGCTAATTGACCGTCGATCGTGCGGATCGGCCACACTGATCCGCATAAAATCTGTAACCGCTCGAACTGTCCGCCATACTTTGCTGAAGGTCCGGTGGTCGACACAAGAGGTTGGGGCTGCTGGAGAAAATCGAAATGAGTGGATTGGATATTTTTGCGTGGATCGTGCTGATTGTGTTGATCCTCACATTTCTGGTCGGGTTCATTTACCTGGCCATGTTGCCAGGCAAAATCGCCACAGAGCGCAGTCATCCACAACGGGACGCGATCAATGTCGCAGGTTGGGTCGGAGCTCTGACTTTTGGGGTTTTCTGGCCGCTCGCTTTGATATGGGCTTTCACAAGGTCGCCATTGTCAAAACAGATTGAATCGAGCGGGGGCAGACGTGCGGATTCAGGAGAGACCGCATGATTGTCTTTCTAACCCTAGCTTATGTCGCGGTTTTGTTCGTTCTCGTAAAGATGAAGGTTCTACCCAACACCAAGGCCACATGGCTTTCAACGATTGTGTGGATGGTCGTGCTGTTGATCTTTCTTTTCATTCCAATGCAGTGGGGCGCTCCTTCAGGACCGATAAAGGTCCTAACACGCGCCACCCAGATTGTTCCGAATGTTGCGGGACAGGTGATCGAAGTTGCAGCGAAACCAAACGTTCCGCTGGAAGAAGGTGAAGTACTTTTTCGCCTCGATCCGGAGCCCTTCGAGATAGCCGCTCGACAGGCGGAAGCCACCCTGGCGCGGGTTGAGGCACAGGTTCGTCAGGACCAAGATGCGCTTGCCTCAGCACAAGCCCAATTACGTCAGGCTCTTGCGCAACGGGACCTCGCAAAACTACGTTTTGAAGATGACAGCAGGTTGGCCGTCAGCGGTACGATCTCTCAAAGCCGACTCGAATCAACAGAAGCCAGCCTGGAAGCTGCGGAAGGCGCTGTAGATCAAGCTCGATCTGCCGTGTCACGTGCCGAGGTGGAAATCAGTGCCCTCACAGATGACGGTGAAGTCGCGAAACTGGCTGAGGCCAGAGCGTCCCTTAACCAGGCTGAATGGAATCTTGAACAGACGATTATCCGTGCGCCATCAGAGGGATACCTGACCAATCTCGCGATTACTGAAGGTCAGCGCGTGGTTACGTTTCCCTTTGCTCCAGCGGGAGTGTTTGTCGACACAGCCGAAAAAGTTGTGATCGCCGAAGTCCATCAGATTTATCTCCGCCACATCGAAGTGGGTCAGCCTGTCGAAGTGGCTTTCAAAACAATGCCAGGTGTGTTGATAACAGGTACCGTCGAAACCGTGCTCGACATTGCCTCGCAAGGGCAAGCGCAGGTGACCGGTACGGTGTATCAGGCAGGTCAGATCGCGAGCGAACCGTTCATTGTAAGGATAGTTCTCGACGATCCAAACATCCTAGATGAGATCCCGCCTGGTGCCGCCGGAATCGCGGCGATTTACACAGAAAGCGCGTCCGCCACACATGTTATTCGTAAGGTCATCATTCGGATGAACTCAATCTTGAACTACATCCGCCCGGACATTTAGAAGTTCAATAGTTGCGAAGCTTACTTGCTACTTGGCTTAAACAAACACTTTAAGCGGAGATTTCTAGACTGTGGTTTGGTGATCCACTTTGGACCACTGAGAGGCATTTGAATGATTTTCGTAATGTCGGCTTTGTCCGCATTGCAGCCGTTCGCGATATTCAGGCCAATGTCCGCATCGGGCCCAGAACAGACTTTTTAGATGGTTTAAACTGTCATGTGATATCTAGCGCGACGAGCGTTAAACAGGCCTACCTCGTCTCGGCAGGTACATCGTGCTTCAAGTAGTCCAACACCGCTATGCAAAACTCTTCCGGCTTCTGAACGGGGAACAAGTGCCGGGCATTCTCGATCACTCTCAATTGGCTTGATGGGATCAACGAGTGTGCGGCACGAGTGGTAATTTGGTAGAAAGTGCGGCTTTGAGCACCCAAAGCGATCGCAACAGGAAGTGCCAACTCCTGCAGATCTTGGCTTAAAACTGGTGGTGCCGGAGGTCCGGCGAAGAGCAGCGGCAGCATCCTCGCATTCTCAACCATCATCCCCCGAATATCCTCGGGAAGCCCATTAAATGCGCCATACTGCGCGTTAACGTCATCCACGAATTGCTGAACCGTACCTTCAAGGTTTTCTGCTTCGGCTAGAATGCGAGCTTTCTCGCTCATTGTGACTCGATCGTTTAGAGCCTCTTGGGCTTTTTCCTCGTCAGAAACAAACGTTGCCAACGCGGGTTCGTAAAGGAACATGCGCTTAACGAGCCTTGGATGCTGTACTGCCATCGTTAGACAAACCCCTGCGCCCAAAGACCACCCAACAAGTGTCACTGGTTCAAGCTTCAGACTTCGAATGAACTCGGCGAGATCATCTGCAAGGACTTGTATGCTGAAATTCTCTCCGTCGTCTGGCCACGCACCTGTTCCGAAGTAACGCATCGTCAATCTGATCATCCGGTAGTGTGGGGCGATTAGATCACGGTGCGCATCCCAAACCCGATGATCTGCATTCGATCCATGAACAAAGACCACGGGCTCTCCTTCGCCGTCTTGGGCGTAGGACAGCCTGTCCGCATTTATTGCAACTCTCTGTTCCATTGCTCTGGCGAAGTACTCTTGTTGCATTTGTTTTGAGAGATATAGCGCCAGACCCGAAGATACTTGGAGCAATAATTCAGCTGTGTTCAGCCAAGAAAGCCAGGGCGTCCCTCTCAAAACGTGGCCATTCCGGGTCGTTGTCCGGGATGGTATGGTTGGAGCTTTCGTAGGCGATGAACTTCGCGTTGGGTAATCCCTTCGCAAACAATTGTCCTTGTTCGACCGGTTGCATCCTGTCACTGGTCCCATGACAAACAAGGCACGGCACCTCGACCTTGGACAATATCGGTGAGATATCGATGTTATCAATCACACCGCGATACCGCCCCATGTTTTCGGGTGAAATCATCTTGCGCATATCTTCGGCATATTGCCGCCGTTCTTCTTGGCTCGCGCCCGGCACGATGATTTGCGCCATCAAATCACGCAGAGACGGATAATCATCGTCCCACCCGGCAGTCATCATTTGCTTAATTGCGTTGGCGCGTTCCACATCTTTTTGTGATGTTCTTTTTGCCCGACCAACGGGGAACCCACCTATCATTACGATCGCAGACACGCGGTCAGGTCGGCGCGCTGCGAAGGCGGCTGCCACTGCTGACCCCTGCGATATCGCAAGGATCGGGGCGCGCTTGATACCCGCTGCGTCGAAAACGGTTTCCAAGTCATCAACGAACCGTTCGAACGTGCATGTTTCGGCGTCCCAGTCGGATAGACCGTTGAGCCTGGCATCAAAACGGACCAAACGATGCCGTTGAGCGATGGACGTATAAATTGGAGCTTTCCCCGGATTGCGCCAGTCAAGCTCCAAGTGTCCAATCCAACTTGGCGCCTTTACGACCGGAGGACCGTCTCCAACTGAGCTCCAGGCCAGACTAATGTTGTCGTCAGTTTTGCAAAAACGAATTTCCTGTGTTTTGGCGAAGCGAGCACGCGAATTGGACACATGTTCATCGGTGAAGTTGAACGACAGCACTTCGATCGGCTGTTCAATGCCTTTGAACGTATGTAGCCCTTCCCGGCGTAATCGTTTGGCATAATCCGCTCCGGCAAGATCACAAAGTACCTTTGAGGCCAGAATGCCCCCGGGTACGGCTGCCGATTGGAGCCGCGCAGCGATGTTGACGCCGTCTCCGAAGATATCGTCGCCATCGACGGTGACGTCGCCGACATGCAAACCCGCTCTAAGCTGGATACGTTCCGGAACCAAATAGGGATGGTCTGGCTCTCTTAGCTCGGTTTGGATCGCAATTGCCGCTTCTAGGGCGTTTCCGGCCGACGGAAATTCAATCAATGCTCCGTCGCCCAACAGTTTGACCACCCGGCCAGACTTTTGCTCAACGATCGGCGTTACCAAATCGCGGTACAAGGTGTTCAGTGTTTTGAGAAGTAGCTTGGAGCCACCCTGCATCATCCGACTGAAGCCGACGACATCGAGAGACACGATTGCAGCAAGGCGACGTTGACTCATGGTTACTTCCCGCAAGTTGGCTCGAAAACACTACCACGTTAAAAGACTGTTAGAACCGGCAACTTGCCTAATACCTGCCAACGGGCGGTGGCATGATCGGTGAATAAGATCTCTAGTTGCCGGAAGACGTGTGGAGGCGATCATTAAAAAGGTATGCCTATCCGTTTTCTCGGGGAACGGCGGATTTGTCTGCTAAGAGGTCAGTCAGACGGAACGCAGCGAATGGCTGCTCTGAGCCCATGCCCGACCGACATCGTAAATTCAAACTATTGTTGTGGCGAGTACCAAATCGGCGAAGTATAGGCGCGTTCCTGTGCTGTCATAGGGACACCATCCGGCATGTTTATTCCGAACTTCACTGCATCATACGCCGTCCAGCGCGGGGTTGGAATTTCTATAACCCGGGCATAATAAAATGCGCTTTCCGAGGGATCGAAATCCGGGTCTTCCCACACGGCTCCCAGCTCAGAGGCTCCAATCGTGTTAGTCCACGAGGGGATAGAAAGGTCCACTGTGGTGCCTATTGACGGCAACTTACCAGCGGCATCTGGTTCGCGGGAACCAGACCAGGCCACGTCGTAGACTTTTTCCCGTTGCTCTCCATCTGCATCTATCCAGCCCTTTATGATCTGGATTCGATCTAGGTTTGCTCCCATCGGATCACGAAGCGCATATACCAAAAAAAAGGTGCGCCTTCCCCTGGGCCAAGATTCCCACCCATCGGCACACCCTTGGTGTATCCCACAAGCGCCAAGTCCCGCCGCAAGGCATCCTCTTCGGTAAAAGAATATCCTCCGAACATTCGGACGCGCATTCGAGGTCCTGTAGTTGCGTAGGTTTCACGCCGATGCATCGCATCCCAAATGGCTTCGCGGGAATTCTCTTGCGCCCATACAGCTGTCAAACCGCCAGTAATATATTGCGACGAAAGCAGCGCAACATTCCCGTCTGCATAGGTCTTGCTGACATGTTGGCTGCGCTCTTCGCTGGGCTCATAACCGGTGAACTTCCCGAAGAAATTGTCGTTATCTGGAGCCGTTAAGCCTGTGTGTGTGTCACTAGCCCCGCCCAGGCCAAACTTGAAAGGGTTTACTCCCAAACCCTTTTCCAAAGATAGGCCGCGAAGTAACCCGGATCGAGCATATTCACCAGGTAACATTTCTGGCTCTTTCGGAACAGAAGCATCCAGATTGCCGTAGTCCCATGTTTCGAAGTCAGCAAATTCATCGTCTGGTGATAGGAACGGGTGGGCCTCACCATCTCCCTTAATCTGAGTTGGTTCGTATAGTCTTTCCCATTTGTTTCGCGCTTCTGCGTATGCGGGATCTAACGGCACCCCATCCGCGAAGTCATCGACTAACGGGAACATCCAGCCGTTAGACAAGTTCCCATTATGTGGAATAGCAAGAACACGCCCGCCTGTCGTATGCTCATAGTTCTCCAACCATTTCCAAAGATCACGAGGGTTAGGTGAGCCCACAGGTGGCGTTGTTGTATAAGGCAGTATCTGTCTTGTGAGCTCCGGGCCGTCGCGAAAGATCACATTTCGGTGCAAATTGTTCCCTGCAACAAGTGATGTCCATTCATAGGCGATAAAGGTGCTGAACACGCCTGGATCATTGTACTCTTCCGCGGCATCGATAATGTCGTCCCAAACACGGGCGTACGCGGGGTTGCCCGGTTGATAGTTCAGCGCAGGCGAAACCTGTCCTTGAGCAAACGCCGCTGTAAGCTCGAGCGCTGCCGCTAGTGCGGCTTCGCCACCCTTATTGAATTCTTCATGGAAATATCTGCCTTGCTCATCTGCTAAGATGTTGGGAGAACCTCCGATGATGTCGGTGATAGCACCCATCGCATCCGAATGATCTGTAATCATGAAGAAATCGAGAGGCATCGACAGTTTTACAGGTTGCCCCGTGTTCGACACAACTTCTTCTCCGCGCGCAAACCGATAGGCATCGCGCGGCATGAGGCGCGTACCGCCTCCACCAGCATCCCCGGAAAGACCAGTATGAACGTGAGTGTCACCAAAATAGACTTGAGTTGGATATGCGCGCTCAGCGTAAGGTGAATAGGGTCGACCGGAAGGACCGGAAAGGCCTGTCGGATTTATTGCATCCTGAGCTAAGACTGGGCTCCCCAGAATGAGAGCTGCTGACAAAAGAAAGCGAAACAATTTTTCCTCCATAATTGAAGACACCTTACCACAACTCTGCTCGAGAAGTTATTTCGACTGAGTTCGAAGGTTTGCTAAGGGTCTTGTCAGAAGAACTTTGCTTGAGCGGGGCAGGGTGGTTGCGTAGCATTTGCCCATGACCAGACCGGCCTCTTTCAAATACTTTAAAACCAGCCCCGAGATCATCCGCCTTGCAGTGATGCTGTATGTCCGTTTCCCTCTCTCGCTTCGGAATGTCGAAGATCTTCTGCATGAGCGAGGCATCGATGTTAGCCACGAAACTGTCCGATATTGGTGGAACAGGTTTGGCCCAATGTTTGCTGCTGAAATCCGAAGAAAGCGTGTTCAGCAATTGAGAGCATACTCCAAATGGAAGTGGCATGTGGACGAGGTTTTCGTGAAGGTGAATGGCAAGAGACACTACCTCTGGCGTGCCGTCGATCATGAGGGCGAAGTGCTGGAAGCCGTTGTCACCAAACGTCGAAACAGAGCTTCAGCACTGAAATTCCTCAAGAAATTGATGAAGCGGCACGGAAAAGCGAACAACTTCGTCACGGATCGCTTCGCTTCCTACAAGGCGGCGCTTAGAGATTTGGGTGCTCTCGAAAAACTACAGACGGGCCGGTGGCTCAATAACCGGGTTGAGAATTCGCACTTGCAGTTCCGACGACGCGAACGCGCAATGCAGCGTTTCAGGCGCATGCGAAGTTTGCAGAAATTCGCCTCCGTCCATTCCTCCGTCTACAACCACTTCAACCAGGAAAGATCGCTCACTAGCCGAGACACCTTCAAGCTGACACGCGCCGCCGCTCTTAGCGAGTGGCGTCAACTTTGTTCCGGATAGGTTCGCGGTTTCCGCGGCAAACTGAGACTGGTTCGAATTTGTCTGACAGCACCCACTTGACCGTCACCGCCAAATGCCTTGCCCGTCAGCATGCCCGCGGTCACCTGTAGGCTGCCGAACGTCGCGTCCGTTTCCCAATCGTGGATGATGGCCGGGTCGAAGGTCAGGTAGAAACGCGGATTTTTCAGCTTGGGAACATAGTAGAAGTCGATCGTGGTAGTGTTCACATTCTGACCTTGATCATTTCCGCCCTCCAGTCCGAATGTCTGAACCCAGGCCGGGGCGAAAATTGCTCCGTTGTTGAGAAACCACGCGTAGAAGGCCGAGGTTTCACCGGCAAATTGACCATAGCCGGCGGCTTCGGTTTCTGCTGTGTCCAGAAACAGTTCAAAAGTGAAAGCGGCCCCGTTTTTCTCGGTAAGGTAAAAAACGTCAATGTAGGTAACGCTGATGTCGCCCAGCGTGAATTCAACCCCTGGCTTTCCGCCGAAGATGGGGTTTGCGTTGAACGGGCTGTCCGATCCGGGCACGGTGATCCGGAAGGCCCGTTTCCCACCCTCACCAAAAGGCTGCGTATAGAAGGCCTCGAACAGACCGGTGTTCAGGTCGGAATTGATCTGGTTGAACTGATACTGAAGCCCAAACTGCGTCGTGAGCAGCGTTGGATTTGTTCCGTTGTTGATCTCGCTGAGGTCTTCCTGAGCTTTGGCAGGTGGTGCAATGGTGGCTGCAAAGAGAGCTACCATTGCAGGTAATCTGCGCAGCTTCGGTGCAAGCGATGTGCCCGAGGCTCGATACAAGGATTTGATTTCGACGGTGTCCACTCGGCTGTTCCCCATCTCGAGTTGGTTCTGATCTCGTCAGCCTTTCGACACGCGCTGACACTCTCGCATGAGACAAGCCCAGATTTCGAATTGCAACCTGAAAGAATTTTCATACACCATGAGGGATCATGAGGGATGATGTGCTACCCAACGCGTCCTCGACCGTTGTCAGATTTTCTGCCGATCTGGCCGGAGGTTTCTGTTCCATTGATCTATGCTGCCAGTTCGGCCACCATACTCAAGTCCGTTTCGACGACCTTGGCTGTGAGAATGGTCCTATTGATGGGTTTTAATTGGACACGGCTATCCAAAGCCGGCCTTCACCCATAGCCGGGCACCGGCGGTTGGGTCCGCACTGTGTAATTCGCCAATCCGCAGATTTAGCCGTTGCAGCGAATATCAGGTTCGGCGGGCCGCACCGCAGCATGCCGTGCTACGAGTGAACGGCAGGTCTGGGCCGTCCTCAAACTATGCAATGGTCCCTATCCTGCGCATTGCTGTAATTGGGGGATCGCGCAGCATCGGTCAAAGTGGGCTCAGTGTTGCCGTTCTCCGCAGCAAGCATGATTGGCTGGTCCCAGCCTGAAGCAGGCATTCACAATCACGCTTTTCAGTTTTGCACCAAGCCATTGACTAGGACATGCGCGACGTTCAGGAAATCATGTTGTCTGCTGTAAACGACTGAAATGGGCTCGGTGCCATCGTTGTCTGCTGTTAGCATGATTGGCCGCACGCAGCCCGAAGCGGACCTTCGCAACCAAGCTTTGCTAACTCCGAAATACACAACGAAACGGCCAGTTGCAGAGGTTGTATCGGCGGTGGCAACCAACCATTCATGTCGTCGACTAACCTGTTCAACGTCGCACTACAACTTCTCCGAACTGATCCCACGAGGACCTAATCTTCGAAGCGTTCATTTGGCTCGACCACATTTACTTGCTTCGGAACTTGGTCGGTGTCATTCCGGTCTGACCTCGAAAAAAGCGAGTGAAATGGGACTTGTCAGAATAGCCGAGCATCAGTCCGATCTCTGCAATTGTCATCTGGTTTTGTTTGAGGTGCTCCTTGGCGACATCGATACGCAGCCGTTTGATTTCGCGCGGTAGCGTTGTGCCTTGTTTTTGAAGCGCTTTCAGAAACCGTTCCGGTTGTATTCCCAGCATTCCAGCCACCATCTCTGGTCCCAAATCGGTTTCATCCAGTTTGTCGCGTAAGACAGATCGCAAAGCTGCCACCACGGTTACTTCTTCATCTTGTCGAAGTGATGCTATGGGCTTGGCAGAACCCTCAGAGACGTGGTGCAAAAACAACCATTCCACAGGAAAACTAATTTGCATTCCGGGATCAGTCCCAAGGCCAACCTCGATCCCTTTGTAGTCGATAGGCAGCCCATTGATGTATCTGCTTTCCCATCGCACACGGGAAGAGTCCCAGGACTCTCCGACGACGGTCTGCAATAGGCGTACATAGATTGCGGCACCAAAACCGGTCACCTGAATGGGTGGGACGGTTGGTTCCTGTTGCCTCTCGATACGATAAGTCGCTTTGTCTGCTTCAATGACAAGGCTGTGCCGCACAGAATTGGACTCCTGCGGCACGAGCTCAACAAAGCGGGTAAAAAACTCGAACAGCGTTTTTGTAGATTGCAAGGCTTGAGCGAAGGGCGGCCATCCTTGTAGGTCAAACGCTTCCCCTACATTCAGTCCTAGGTATCGATCCCCTGATACTTCTGAGAAAGCATTTACCAAGCCGTAAACCAACTCGGAGTGAACGAACACGGATGGGTTAGTCATCAGTTCAGCTTTCAAGCCGACCTGATCCAATGCTGGTTGCGGATTGATCTTACGTTCGGTGAGATATTGCAGAAAGGGAGCGGCTAAAGAGAGGCGAACAAAGCCCTCGCTATGCTCTCGGGAGGTGGAGTTGAAAGGCAAGCTCATAACCCTTGTTGGATTAGCTTTAAGAAGTGGCCATTTTTGCAGTCACATTCGTACATCCTAATTCAAAAGGGGCAACCGAGCCAATGAATTCCAGACTATAGTTGGCAAAACATGAATATGAAGGGAGTACTTATGTCCGGCTTACGAATGTCTCTTTACTCGACGGCAATTGTCGCGGCAGTTCTTTCTTTTTCGGCGACCGCGCAGGCTCAGGATCAAGAAGAACCCCAAACGCTGTTTACCAACGTGCATGTCTTCGACGGTGTGAATGAACAGCGGATCGAAAATGCAAGCGTTCTGGTTGAGGGCAACCTTATCAAGGTCGTCTCAACTGATGCGATCGATGCCCCCAATGCGGAGGTGATCGATGGCGGCGGTAGGACACTCACACCGGGCTTCATTGAGCTTCACGCACACCTCATGCTCATGGGACCGTCTATCGCTTCCATGGAAACGAACTCGACCTGGGAGGATTTTGGCATCCATGGAACCAGGATGGCCGAGATGTACCTGATGCAAGGATTTACGACTGTAAGAGATGCTGGCGGCGCCAACGGCGGTCTGCGGAGGGCCATCGACGCCGGACAGATCGTCGGTCCACGTCACTATGCGTCAGGCGCGTTCCTCGGGACACGCGGCGGCCACGCTGACTTCGCATCCTTCACCTCGCCGCCGGGCGGACAGACCAACTTCGGTAATCTGAACATGGCGCAACAAGTCAGCGGTGTCGATGATGTCTACCTGTATGGTCGTAATAACATGCGCATGGGGGCGACACAGCTGAAATTCATGCAGTCGGGTGGGGTGATCTCGGCGTTTGACCCATGGCAGTTGCTCGCCGGCTCCAAGGAAGAAATCGAAGCTGCCGTTCAGGTTGCCAACGAATACGGCACCTATGTCATGGCGCATTCTTACCGCAAGGAAGCAATCATGAACGCCCTTGAGGCCGGTGTAATGTCCATTGAACACGGCTTCTCCTTCGATTGCGAGATTGCCGAGATTATGAACGAGAAAGGGGCTTACATAACGACTAACCTCACGGCTTTTGATCCGGGTTTGTTGGATATCCCATCGGTCAAGAACGAGCCCAAGAGCCTCGCGAAAGCGATATCGGCGTCCGCGACTTTCGCGAACTACATTCCGAATATGAAGGAATGCCCGGTAAAACGCGGCTTTCAGACCGATTGCGTGGGATCAGTGGAAGCATGCAACATCCAGATTGCTTATGAAAAACATCTCAATAACGAGTTCTTCGGACCGTACCAGTCGATGGTGACACTTACGTCAATCGGCGGTGAGGTCGTAGCTTTGTCAGGCGATTTTTCGAACCCTTACACGGCTGGCAAGCTCGGTGTGATCGAGGAAGGCGCCTATGCGGATATCCTGCTGATCGACGGTAATCCGCTCGAAGATTTCTCGGTGGTTGGTACGGGTGATCAATGGTTTGGGGCCGACCCGAGGCCTGAAAGCCCAGAAACAATCCGCCTGATCATGAAGGACGGTGTGATCTACAAAAACACACTGGATTGACCAGATAAGGCAGCCGGAGAGCATTCATGCGAAATTGGTTTTGCTCCGCAGTATTCGCAGGGTTGGTTTTGTGCGGTTATGATGCTGCGGCGACGCCTGGAACCGCGTTGGACTGGGCAGACCTGCTAGATCCGTCTGCGCAGGTCTTTGATGACCCCTATCGTGATCTCAGCCCTGAACAGTTCGACGATGTTCTTTTCGTTGTGCGTATACGCGGCAGGTTGCAGCAGGAGGTTGGCAGCGCCGAAGAACGGCAGAAATGGCAATTGCATTTAGCAGAGACCGAAGACGCCTTGGTGTCAGACGGAATTGACGTCGACTGGTTACTCGATCAGCGCGAGGTTGTGACTGAACGTCGAAGAAAGGCTGGAACGAGCGGAAACCCGCAATTCGACGGCCGAACAATCACACTCGCGGGCTTTGCCATTCCTGCTCCGAGCGATCCGGACGGCCGGCCTGTGGCGTATTTGGTGCCAGAAAGAGGGATGTGCAGCCACATGCCTCCACCTCCGCCTAACCAGATGATCCGTGTGCGGTTGAACGGGGACTGGGCGCCTAGCTATTTCCACGAACCCGTTCGGCTGACAGGCACGCTGACTATCGATCCTTCCGTTCATAATATGATGGTTGTGGATGGCCTCATGCCTATGAATGCGACTTTCCAGCTAGAGGCGGAACGTGTCGAAACTCTGGAAACCGAGGCAGACAGGTTGGAATGGAAGCAGCGTGCTGCTGATCGCATCCGCGCGGCAGGAAATCGCAAGACCGGTGGGGCACAGGCGTCAAAATGATAAGACTTCTGGTTGCCGCATTGAGCCTTGCATTTGCTGGCGCAGCGTCGGCTCAGGGACTATCCGGGCCATCTTCAGTCGAAGCCGATCTTGCGCCCGGAGACGGGCTCACCGATCCGCAATATCGTTCCGATTTTCCACGCAACATCGCACCGGGTTGGTTTCAGTGGAAAGACCGACTGGCTGAGGGTGGTTTTCGGTTCAACATTGACTACCTGGCATTGGGCCAAACCACGGATGCTGATCTGGGAACCGGCGAAGCAGCCAGCGAAATTGCGCGGTTCTACGGCAGTTGGCAGGCAACTGAACGGGGGTCTCTGACATTCAAGATTGAAGACAGGCACAGTTATACTGACGTTGCTCCGCAATTTCTCGGGCTGGATGGCGGAGCCCTTTCAATCACGGGAACAGCCTTCAATGACAACAGTTTGCTTTTGACCAATTTGTTCTGGACCCAAAGGGCTGAGAATGGGTCGTGGGCGCTGCAAGTCGGCCAGATTGATGTAACGGACTTTGTGGATATCTACGGGTTGGTAAGCCCCTACAGTGGTTTTCAAAACCTGTCTTTCAATACCAACCCGACAATCAACACGCCCAACCAAGGCCTTGGTATTGCCGGTGGGGTAAAGCTGAGCGAGAACCTCTACGCCGTTGCCAGCGTATCAGACGCAAACGCCGACCCGTCCGATCCAAACTTTGATGTGTTTAGCGACGGCAATCTCTTCAAGTCGCTCGAACTTGGGTACACGTCCGGCTTTGATCGCATCTACTTCGACAATATCCATCTGACCCTCTGGCATGCGGATGCGGCTGACGATGGCAGTCGAGCAGAAGATTATGGCGCAGCGTTTTCCGCCGCATGGTTTGTTGACAATAAATGGATGCCGTTCTTCCGTGCAGGGGCCTCGAAGGGAACCGCAGCGCTTTATGAACGGTCGATTTCTGCCGGTCTCGGTTACTATGGTCGCAACACCGATTTGGCCGGTCTGGGCCTAAACTGGGCCGAAGCAAGAGGCATAGATGGCGATCAGTTCACGCTTGAAGCTTTCTACCGCTTTTCAATCTCACCCGGACTGCAGATCACGCCATCGGTACAATTCATTTCCGACCCGCTTCTAAATCCCGATCAGGACCGGATTACCCTGTTCGGTCTAAGAACCCGGATCGTTTTCTAATGCGGGGTGAAGGCAGTCACTAAGGGGTGTGCCAAAGGGCAACTAAGAGAGATCAAGCGCGTGCCGGAATTTTCAACGCCGGTCGAATGAAGTTGGGAAGCAAAGGAACAATCTATGAAGATTGCATACGGAATTCTTGCAGCCTTAGCAGTTGTGTTTTTCATCCTTGGAGGCAGCGATGCCCATGCCAAGGACAACAAGGGTAAAAAGCCGAACAAGGGGGGCAAGAACGGTGATGTCAGCATTCAGATAGAAGACAAACCCGGCAAAGGCCCAAAAGCTGTACCACCTGGACAGATCAAGCGCTACACGCGCGGTGCCAAGCTCCCATCTGACCTGGAGTTCGAGGATATTGGGGACCTTTCCAAATGGAAGCTTGGGGAGCCGGGCAAAGGAAACCGCTACATTCTGGTCGATGACGAAGTCCTCGAAGTTACGAATGACCTGTCTACCGTGGTCGATGCCGTCGGCATCGTCGGTGATCTTCTAAATTAGGCGAAAGTACGATGTTTCAGGGCAAGAACTACCTCGTTTGCCCTGACGCTGGCCGGGGCGATCATTTGTGAACCCCGGCCCAAGTTCAAAACCCGGATCCGAGGCGCTACGATGATAAAGGCCCTTCTTGTTCTTTTTGCGCTTGCTACCTTTTCGTCAGCACGCGCCCTACTCGCTCAGGAAAACGGTGCAACTGAAGTCCCGCAAACAATACGCTTTGAGGGCTATGTATAGCCCAGTCGCGAAGCAGAACTGTCGCCTTTGGTGGACAATGTGGTCAACCGGACTTTGCAAAGTCTGCTTTCTGCGCATCGCTGACCTTAAAGCGCGTTGAAGCATTTTGTATTTTGGGCTCCCTGCAGCCATCCGAACCGAGCCCGCCGAGCGACCGCTTCTGGCAGCGAATGTCAAGGTTTCCTGCTATCCCGATGACAGGGCTGAAGTTTCTGAGCGGTTCCAATGGCTGCTTTTGAGCCGTCATCCAAGCTTGAGCCGCTGCGCCGCCGCAAGGCGGCTACGAGCCCACTTTGACCGATGCTGCGCGATCCCCCAATTACAGCAATGCGCAGGATAGGGACCATTGCATAGTTTGAGGACGGCCCAAACCTGCCGTTGGTCGCGCTTCAGGGTTTCTGCAGTCGCAGCCCGCATTGCGGACATTCGCTGCGAGTGCCTGTTAGGGAAGTCGGCAAACCCGACGAAGCTACCGTTCGTATCGCCTAATCCAAGGTCCGCAATCTGCGCTTCAGGCTATCCCTGTCGCCACGTGTCGGTCGTGGCTCCATTGTCGGGGTGACTGGCCATACATCCGTTTGAACTCGCGGCTGAACTGGGAGAAGCTTTGGTAACCCACATCCCAGGCGGCCTCCGAAACGGTCTTTCCCTCGGCGATTTTCGTCGCGGCTTTGTTCAGCCGCATCGATTTCACGAACTGGATCGGCGACATTGTCGTGGCTTCCTTGAAACGCCGATGGAAGACCGCGCGGCTCATGCCCACCCGATCGGCCAAATCGTCGATGGTGACCTGCTTGTTCAGGTGGTTTGCAAGATAGGCGATGGTGCGCGCGATTTCGTTGCCGACGCCAAAGGCACGTCTTGCGGCGGTGCCGGCCTCGCCCATGAGCACCGCGTAGCACAGTTCGCGCAACCGCCCGCACACGAGCCTCGACGGGCTCACCCCGCGGGAGTATCACCAATGGTCAGAAGAGGACCAAACCCTGAACAGAGCTAACCAATAAAAGCGGACTCCAAGGGGAGCAGGTCGGACCAATTCAGATGGGGAGGCTCACAGGCCCGATAAGGGCAACGCGAGACAAAGTTGGTATTCGCTGTTGGTCCAGCTCCAAATCTTTACAACGTCAGACCGGTGCCAGTTAATTTCTTTCGGAGGCTTGTTTGGCAACTTGGTCACCTGCAGTTTCAAATACTACCAGCCCTAGCGGTGCTGCCACGGCGACGAAGGAAAGTTCCTTGACTCTATCGCTGCCACGAACCACAAAAGTGTATTGGTGAAAGTATCTCGTCGCCGCGATGCTGCCGGTTACGATAAACCAATGGCCTTCAGACTAACTGTAGCATGTGCCCCAGCATAGGAACGGGTTTCGCTGGGGTCTTCGCTATGAGCTCGTTCCTCGCAAGCATTTGCAACTGTCACCGGACATGCACCTGTCATCGCGTGACCAAGGAAAGAAGGCGCCGCATGAACAGCACTTGGCACATGAATTGCGTGTTTGATGCCCGATAGATCAGGTCTCTGGCTCCGTTTGGATCAGTCACTCATTGGGTTTACGCGCTGCATACTTTGTTTGATCTCGACACTTTTGGTGTCGCTCTCAGGAACGCAGCTTGCTGCCCAAGTCGCAGGCAATGCCAGTGCAACGGTTTGTGACGAAGGTTTCGAAAACAGAAACGGATCCTGCCAAAGTCCAGACGTACCCCAAAACGCATATTTAACGGGTAGCTCCTATGGCCGCGGGTGGGAATGCAATCACGGTTTTCAGAATGTCGGAGAACTCTGTGAGAAAATAAGAGTTCCTGAAAATGCCTACCTGGCATCAACCGGAGATCAGTGGACGTGCAATCGGCTGTTCCAGCGTGCCGGAGAAGAGTGTGAAGAAGTGATTTCGCCCCAAAATGGGTACGTCGAAACTCGGTTTGGCGTGCAGGAAATACACTGCAACTGGGGATTTCGTAAAGAAAACCAGGATTGTGTTGCAATAGATGTCCCAAAAAACGGTCGTCTGAGCGACAAAAGAAGCTCGGATGGATGGGTGTGCCTCAGAGGTTACAGGGCGGCGGAGAGCAGCTGTGAACCAGTGGCAATTCCACAGGATGCATATCTCGCCCCTGAGACTTTTTCCGGATGGAAATGCGAACGTGGTTTTCGCGCAAACCGGAACAGGTGCGATAAGATTCAAGTTCCTTCCAACGCTCATTTGAACCGAAGAGGTGACGGTTGGGAATGTAATCGTCCATTCACAAGACAGAACGATACGTGCACGGAAAATGTGCCATAACAATGCGTTGGTGGAAACCTATGCCGCATGAGAAATCAGGAAGGACAAAGCCGTGAACAATGACTCGATTGATGAAAACCTGGGCAAAAGCATCAAGGCTGAAAAGGCGCGTCGCCGGTCCAATAGGATAAAGATATCTATTGCATCGGCGGTGTTTGTCGCAGCGATAGTTGTAGTGGTGTTTCTCTGATGCGCAAAAATACCCCTCAAATTACCCTTTCCGGTTCAAAGATGTCAGCTCGAGGTCTGGAACAACGAGCATTTCAGGACCGCAGTGTTCGTAAGTCGCGGAACGCTGACGTATCAGGAGTGATTGAGGAAGAGTTTGGAAAGTACTTGATCAAGGCCGGCGTTCTGAGCGGCGATAGTGTTGCACGGGCGTTTCCCAAACCGCCGGCAAAAACGCAGACAATGATTGCCGATGCAGTTGGAGAAACACCAGCATTGGCTATAGAAGCCTTGAAAGAAATTCTCGAAGAACGAGACAGGAAGCGTAGCGGTCAACGCCGTTTTGAGGGAAACTCCGGAACCCTCGTTCCCAGTGAAAGAGAATATGCCGAGGCATTGCGCCAGATCAGGCTCACCCCTGCGCAGGTCAGGTTGCTGAAAGCACTTACCATCGCGGGCAAGGACGGTCTGACCATTGGTAACTTGTCTCAGGCGGCCGGCTACAAATCGCGCGAAGCCTCTATCAAGGTCTTCAAGAAAATCGGGCTATTGATTGCGGAATATCTGGAGCTGGATCTTCCCGAAGCCGGATCGGCACAGAATGATGGAGCCGCACAGGTTCTGGCATTTTCTCACATCGAAAGTGACGACGAGCCCGCAACTTGGATTATGCATCAGGAACTGCGCGACGCTGTTCGTTCGGTTCTATGACGCACGTTCCAGCCCCCGCTTTTGAAGTGAGCTCTAAATCGGAACACATGCACGAAAGGTTGGTCACGTAGCTTATGTTGGAGAAACGACCATATCCGCTCGACCTGATTTATGTACCTGTGAAACGGGCAAAAACGCTTGATCAACAAAAAGTTCTGACGCTGGCCGAAAATATCCTGAAGAACGGCCAGAAGACCCCGATCCAGATACGCGCGGACAACAAGAGGTTCGTGCTGATCGAAGGCCTTCACCGACTGGAGGCCATTCGCGCCCTAGGCGGTGACACTGTGGAGGCATATCTGGTGCGCGCCAGACTACACTGAGTAGTTATTGGCGTTCGACAAAGCCTCGGAAAATGTCAGCAGGCGCTGGCTTTTTTCGTCCCAAAGATGCAATCGTGCACAGTGAAGGCTCTCATATAGAGTAATACGTTGGCAATTTTCCAACTCGGAATGGTCCCGCAAAACTTCGTTTAGCCGATAAAACGGTATGCGGCTGGCAAGGTGGTGAACATGGTGAACGCCAATATTTGCAGAGAACCAAAGCAGGATGCCTGGTAAGGCATAATGAGAACTTCCATGGAATGCGGCGTCCTGAAGGTTCCACTCTTCTTCCCGTTCCCATGTCGTGTGTTCAAACTGGTGTTGAATATAGAAAAGCCAAATACCAATCGAGGCGGCGACGATCATGGTTGGCAGGAATACATAAACCAGCACATCCAGGCCTCCGGTCCAAAAAATCAGAGCCAGGACCACCGCAATCGCGGCGTTTGTTCCCATTGCGCTTGCCCAATACAGCCAGCCTGACCGCATGAAACCAAAGGGTAAGCGATTTTGCAGAAAGAACGTGTAGACAGGCACGATACAGAACAGGAAGAAGGGGTTCCGGATTAACCTGTAAGCGGCACGACCGGCCCGCTTGCGCTTCAGGTATTCCTCTACAGTCAACGTAGGGATATCGCCCATCCCGCGCCGATCGAGGTTGCCGGTTGAGGCGTGGTGAATCGCGTGGCTTTGCCGCCAGACGTCATAAGGTGTGAGGGCGAGAACACCCAAGACCCGGCCTGTCCAATTGCAAACGGTACGGTTTTTAAAAAATGATCCGTGACCACAATCATGCATGATGATGAAGAGACGCACCAGAAATGCAGCGTTAAGGATTGCCAGTGGAATAGCGACCCAGACACCAAGGGAAAGCGCAAACCACGCTGCGCCCCATAGTGCGAAAAAAGGGATAACAGTAATTGTCAGTTCAAAAACACTACGCTTGTTATCGGGTACGCGGTATTGAACGAGCGCCCGGGTCAATTCCTGCTTTTGCAACTGACTTTTTCTCCAACGGCTCTTGGGAACCCTCTGAACAAACGGGCACCCCAGAAGGATGCCCGTAGCAGGCTATGCGAGTGCCAGGTTGGAAGCGCTTTCGCGTCCGTCACGGCCAGCTTCGACGTCGAAGGTAACCTTCTGGCCGTCCTTCAATTCGCTAATGCCGGAACGCTCAAGTGCGGAAATATGCACGAACACGTCGCGCTTCCCATCTTCAGGCTCGATAAAGCCAAAACCTTTGGTTGAGTTGAACCATTTTACTGTGCCATTTGCCATGGTGGAAGTCTCCTAATGCTTGTCGCCCGCATCATTGCAGCGACTCGGCGTGGTCGGTCTGAATCGAGGGACTGAACGCCGAATTGAGGAGACAGCAGGTCGAAAAAGAAAAACGTAAGCCACGTATATATGGACTTTGGATACGCACGATACAAGCCCTGATGCTTTGGCTAACAACAGAGGCTTTGAGACTGCCGGGCTCGAAACTGTTCAAACGAACCGAACCACCTCTGACCGCCGATGCCGTCGAATGGGAAACCCTGAAATGGGTCGACTGGTTCAACAACCGCCGCCTGCTGCAGACCATCGGAAACATCCCGCCAGCAGAAGCCGAGGAGAAGTTCTATGAACAGCGTAACGAGTTCGATAAAGTCGCCTGAAACGGAGTAATCAGCCTCCGGAAAACCCGGGGCGGTTCAAGTGTCTATCTTGACCCTCGGCAAATCTCTCAGGCCAGATTGTTCTTGTGCGCTTTGCCGTTCTTCATAATCACATCGAAATTGTCCGCAGAGGCCATGACCGTAAGGTCGGCAATCGGGTCTCCGTCCACGAGCAGAATATCTGCGTAGGCTCCGGGTTGGATGACACCGACTGGACCAGCCTGGTAGGGATTACGCGGGCCGGTCAAGTCCCAAAGCTGACCATTCAGACCTGTTGCCTGCCGCAAAATCTCGGCGTTGCTGAACCATGGCGTCCTGAGCTGCAATTCCTCCAACTGCGTTGCTTTCGTTTGCCTCGATCCGACAAAGTCTGTTCCGAGTGCAATCTTAGCGCCGGACTCTCGCGCTAATCGAAGCATGGCGTCGAGACCATCAAACGCCATCTTTTGGCGTTCTGCCTGGGCGGGCGTGAACCCTGCCGGAATGTCTGCTGCAAAAAAGCCAACCTGGGTTGAAAGCCAGACCCCTTTTTCCACGGCCAACTCCATCGACTCAGGCGTCATGAGGTTGCAGTGTTCAATACATTGGTAACCTGCCTCAATGGCGGCCCGAACCGATGTGTCCATGTATGCGTGCGAGGTCGCGTAAGTGTTCCAACGTTTGGCCTCCTCTACTGCCGCTTCGAGTTCTGCCGGCGAATACTCGTTGATATCCAATGGGTCGTAGAGGCCAGTCACGGCGCCGCCTGAAAAGACTTTGATGAAGTGCGCACCCTGCCGGAACTGCTCGCGTGCAGCCGCCAGTACTTCAGGTACCCCGTCTGCGAAAAGTGTGATCCCAAGTCGCTCCGCTTCTGTGAATGGCGGCCCACCGAAGGCTCTCGGACGCACGGATCGCGGCCGAAGATCGCCATGACCGGCGGTCATTGAAATCGCAGCGTTTGACGCCTGAATGCGCGGACCGGGGTGGAGGCCCTCGTCTATGGCGCGCGCCAAACCGAGAATGCCGCCACCAGTATCACGGACACTGGTAAAGCCACGCATCAGGGTGGCTTCACTTTCACTCAATGCCAATGCAGCAATGTAATCTGGACGTGCTGTCAGGAAACCAGCTGGGTCCTGGTTCCACTGCAGGTGCACATGCATGTCGAGGAGCCCCGGCATCAAGGTCCGTCCATCTCCATCGATGCGCGGTACCTCTGGCGCGGCATCAACAGCGGGCGAGACATCCTTGATCAATTCCCCTTCGACAAGAACGTTCGTGAGTTCGGTCAACTCATCGGACATCCCGTCATAAACACGCACGTTCGTGAAGAGCGTTGCATCTGGAGCTTGAGCTCGGGCTCGCGCCGGCACCAGCGCCAGCGCAGCGGTCGATGCAAGGCTGGACAAAAATACGCGTTTGGAGATCATAACTTAACCCTCAAGATGGCGAAGAAGTTAATGAAGGCTACCTCAGGCTCGCCTGTAAAACCATCTGGTAAACCTGATGAAGAGGGTGACGTAAGGTATAGATTTTTTAGGGCGTAAAACTGAAGGTAATCCCACGTAGCAAGAACACCGGCTTTGGGTTCAAAGCAGCCATGCGGCGCTGAGGCGGGCCGCGTGACCACCTTGGTGGAGCCTCCTGACGCCTCCGGCCCAGAGCGGACTTTTAAGTAGCGCGCCGAGAATGGCGGCTTCGAAAGCCACAGCGAACAAGCAAGCTGCCCAACCCGGACGATGTGCGCCGCTACTCGGTGTGTCACACCGCACGGATCTCGAGTTACTCGCGACCGACGTCGCGCCTACCTTGGTGGCGAGTGTGTGAAAGGCACTGCGGGTATTGAACGAAACGGGCGTTGCGTTGTTCGAACGTTGGCTTTGGCAACTGGCAAGAAGGTCAGACGGGCCTTAACGTGGCGCAACACGTCAGACACCGAGACTACGGACCAGAAATGAAATCCGAGATTCCAAAACACAGCGCAATCTGGGGACAGATCATTGTCGGTGAGTTGAAGAAAACAGGCCTTTCCGAGCGGGATATCCGAAAGGAGTTCGGGATAACCAGATCTCAACTCGAAGACCCGGATGCTCGCTGGTCCTTCGACAAGACTGCCTGGTTGTTTGAAAAGGCGAGCGCTTTGACCAGGGACGACCTTGTCGGATACCGCCTGGCACAGTCGCCGGACCTGGTCAGGAAGGCCGGGTTGCTCGCCTATGTCGGCGTTTCGGCACCTACCGTTGGCGGTTACCTTCGAAACATCACCCGTTTTCAGCGCGTGATCGGTGACGCGAGCAAGACGGCCATGGAAGAAGGCCCGGAAACCACCCGGCTGACCTGGCACTACGATGTGCCAGCAAGCATTCCGACCGGGCAATATGCCGAGTTTGGAGCCGTTGGCACGGTCTTCGCCCTGCGGGACTACTCCAATCGGCAAATCCGTCCGACGCATGTTCGGTTCGCGCATCAGCGGCTGACCGGCACCGAGGCCCTCGACAGGTTCTTTGGCTGCAATGTCCTGTTTGGTGCCGCGGAGAACAGCATTGCCTTCAAGGCGGCTGATATGGATGTGCCGCTGTTGACGGCCGACGACAACTTGCAGCGGACGCTTTCGGTCATTTGCGAGAACACGCTGGCTCGGATGCCGCAGACACCCAACAGTGTGGCCCGGGTTGTTGAGAGGCAGATCACGGCGCGTCTTGCAGCCGGCACGGCCCAGCAGGACGCAATTGCGGCGGAACTTGGGATGAGCGCCCGAACGCTGGCCCGCCGACTGACCGACGAGGGCACGAGCTTCGCAGCGGTCGTCGCCAATCTGCGAAAGGCTCTGGCCCGGGACTATCTGCTCAACAGCACGCTTCCGCTCACCGAGATCGCCTATCTTCTCGGATATAGCGACGCCAGTACCTTCAGCACGGCATTCCGAAGATGGTACGGACAGCCCCCCAGCGACTTCAGGGAGCAGCCAGCAACAGAAGCGCCCCTGGCATAGGGCGAACGATCTGAGTAGAGGCCGGACTGCTCGGATCATAGGCCCGCACTTTCACGTTTCTCCGTCTTCCTGAACCACCCTGACGCAACAAACCCGGCAGGCATGAGGCCTAACGGGTTTGAAGCAGATGCCGGATCTCTCCAGCGTCGGTTGGAAGGGGTAAACCGTTCCGGTTGTCTCGTTGCGGGATCAGCGCTTGTGCTTGTTGCCACCCTTCTTGCGATCGTCCTTGCGATCTTGACGATCCCGGTCTTCGGCGATCTTGCCACCGAGCGCACCGGCGGCTGCGCCGAGGGCCAGGCCGTCCTTGGCGTCGCCGCCGGTGATTTCGGTCAGCACGGCGCCGGCCACAGCGCCCTTGAGGGCTTTCTCACCGATGTCACCGGCATTGGCGGCCATCGGGGCAGCGAGGGCGAGTGAGGCGGCAAGGGCGGCGAATACGGTGTTCTTGAGGGTGTTTGTCATCGGTTCCAACCTTTCTGACGGTGGCGACCTCCGTGGCCGCCTTCTGTGGAAAGATCTAAGCGAACCGCCATGCCCCCGCTTGAGAGCATCCGACAGCTTCATTGGAATGGCTGACATTGCAGAGCAACAAGCCAAATTCGACGGTTGTTCTGCCGTCAAGACTTTCGCCTGACGCAATGCCAATCATCCAAGGGGTCGCCTCCTTGGCCGCGATGGCTGCATGGGCCGTTCCGGCGCAGGCACGACACTCCCAACCAGACGGCATTCTATCCGCCGCTACTCAGGTCAAAGATTGATCCGCAGCCTCAAGCCGAAAACGGTCGTGTCCTGATCGTTGAAGCCCGGGTTGATCATGTGCTGGACGTCCGCCGTCAGGGCGACATTGTCCGACAGGTCCAACCGATAGAAGGCCTCCATTGTGGTCTGGGTGTCGAGCGTTTCATCTACCGGGTCCGCAACGGTCGCGCCAAACCCAAAGAGGTCGTCATAGAGGCCCGGCCGCCATAGAAGTCCAGCGTTGGCTGCGCGTCGGGCGATCGGCGCCTCACCCTCCGACCAGCCGAGGCGTCCGTAGATCATGAATTCCTCGTTGATCGTGTGGTTGGCAGACAGGATCGCCCCGTAGCTCTCCGGCACGCCTGCCTCGGTGCGTTCATCGACGTGAAATACCCCGAGGTGAACGTTGGTTAGAAAGCGCTTCGAGCGTTCGGGCGTCCATCCGATCTCGGCGTATTTGTAGAACTCGGGGCCACCGGGAAACCACTCGACATCGGTCAGCGAGCCGTTTGCATCCGACAGGACACCGAGGGCATAGATCTGGTCGGTCAGGAAACCGCCCCCCGCAATGCCGAAGCCGGGATCGGGGATCGGCAGGACCGGGCTGAACAGGATCGAGAAATTGGAGAAAGTCGTGCGTGGGTTCACGTAGCCGAGGATGTCCGAGTAGTCTCCCGGATCGATCCGGCCGGCCACGACACCGGCCTTCCCGCCAGCGAGCGTCTGGGACCAGTAGGCGACGGAGAGGGTCGTGTCGGTGTCACTGAATGTCGTTGCGGTGACGCCCGCATAGCCGATTTCCCCGGCAAGCCCGCTTGGCGCGATGTCCGTGCCGAGCAGATGGCGGTTCTCCAATGTGAAGACCAATTGCCCGGGATTTTCGCCGCCGCGATTGAGCAGCGTCCACTGGCCCAGAATGCGCGCCTGGCCCAAGGCGGCCTCGTCGATATCGGTCAGGCTCTCGGTCGCGGACTGGTAATAGGCCTGGTAGTCGAAGGAGAGGTTCAGGCCGGTGCGTTCGGCAAAGCGTTGCCGCGATGCCTCCAAGGGGTCCAATGCCGCATCCAGCCCCGGCCAGCGAGAGTCCTGCAACCTCCGCACTCGGTCTTGTTCCAGTTGGGCCTGCGTGGATGCCGGGCCACCGAGCGAGACCGCTGCGGCGGCCTCCAGGGCGGACGTTGGCCGGCTTTCCTGCGCCAAGGCTCCGGTTGATAACCAGAAGCCAGCGACGATGACCGTACCGAGAAGCCTTGCCTGTCCCATATGAGGTCTCTCTTGTTGCTCTTGATTCTTCTTCGGCCCGCTCATGCAAGTATCGCCAGTACGACATCCCGGCCCGTCCAGAGGACGAAGGCCGAAAGCGTAGCCGTGATCATGGCAGGCACACCGTCTTTCCAAGTGTCCCAGATCAGATGACAACCGATTGCGCCAAGCGACGTGCCCAGAAGGGCAGCGGCCCCGAGCGGCCCGAGCAAGCTGCCTTGAAACCAGATCGCCACCGCCCCGAAAAGCTCGACACCACCGACAAGCGCCATGATCTGACGGTTCAGCCCGTATTTGACGAACATCGCCAGTTGCGTTTCGAAGATGAGCTTCTGCCAGCCAAGGATCTTGATCGAACTGGCGAAGAGAAAGAAGGCGGACAGCAGGCCAATGGCAACTATTTGCATAATACGACTCCGCCGACACACACAGGGCTGAAGTTCATTTGATGTTCCCTTCTGGATCGTCCCGAGTGTGCAGTCCGGTTACTTGAGATCGTCCTGCGCCTTGATCTCCGGCACACGGGCGAGGGCTTCGGCCATGTCGGCGCTGCTCATCAACTCGATCATCTGGTAATCCTCCAGCAACCCGTCACCGAGACGGCTGACATAGAAGGCCTGGATGAAGGTGGGGTCGTCCGGCAGGGCGACGGTGATGTAGTTCTTCCCGTTCCCAAGCCCCCAATAGTAGCTCAAAAGCTCGCCGCCGAGCGCCTCGATCCCACCCTTCACCGAGGCCGCGCGGTCCCCGGGATTGGCGATCTGCATCTCCCAGGCGGCGCTGTTGGATGCGCCGATAAACAGGAAGGTGCGCATGTCTTTTGTGTCCTGCGCCGCTGCAACTGTCGCAGAGACGCAAAGGGCTGTCGAAAGAAGGATCCTGTTCATCTTGCCACCCGGAATTGCTTCGATGTTGTGGTCAGTACAGCATGGCTGCCCTGACCGTTCTTGTGGGTTCAATGCCCCGGAGCTCCGGGAATGGAGTGTTCCAGCTCGGCAGGGCGGAGCGGGAACTCGGAATGCTCATCCTCTGGCGTTTCGATGTCGGCGTGCCAGGTGAATTCCTTGTCCCCGAGGTCCAGATCGATCTCGCCCCCTTCGATGACCGGGTAACGGATCGGCTGCCCGGGCCGCAGGTCGATATTAGCGACACCGTCGTCGATAATGACCTGCCCGCTCACCAGAACGTAGGGGATTCCCTTGGTGAAGGAGCCGTTCATTCCCTTCTTCATCGATGATGTTTCGGTGATCGTGTCGGGGTCGAAGATCGTGATATCCGCGATCATGCCTTCCTGCATCCGGCCGCGTTCCTGCATCGCCTTCAGGCCCACCTTGGAAAAGTACTTCGCGGGAATGTAGGAGGCGTTGTTCACCATCTCCATCAGCGCGATGCCCTGTTCACGGGCCTCGCGGAACACGATGCCATAGGTGCCGGCATTGCGCGGGTGCCCCCCGTACTCCGTGAAATCGGCCTCGATCGGCAGCGGTTCGCCATCGACGGTGAAGCCGACGATGTCGTTGGCGATCGCAATATCCTTCATGTGGATCCAGCGCTCCAGGTCTGCTTCGGGGCGGACTGTGATGAAAATCGGCTTGCTCGGATCCTCCTTCTGCTGCCGGAAGAACTCCTCGTCGGACTCGTAGAGTTCGCCGGTGCTGGTATCGAAGATATCGCGGGTCGGAACGATATTGTTCGCCTCGATCTTGTCCGGCAGCAGTTGCGGTGTCGCGATGTTCGGATTGCCGGTGATGGCCGGGTAGTATTCCGCGAAGATGGTCATTCCGCGCATTTGCAGGCGGCGCGCAAGCTCGTAGATTTCTTCCCACCCCTGGTTCTGGATGTGGGAAAGGATCAGGGCCCCGTCGAGCGCAACGGCGTTTGCGATCACCTCGTTTGCGCCCAGGGAATAGTAGAGCGGCAGGCTCTCGGTCGGACCGAAACGGGTATGGGCGCCAAAGAAGCGGTCATACTTCTTCGCCATTTTCTGAAGCGCGAAAATCTCCTTCGGATAGGTGTTGTATCCCATGTATCCCACCGTCGTGTTGACGGTGATCGCCCCGGCGCGAAGACCCTTTTCATACATGGTCATGACTTCGACGAGCTGATCCGCAGTTGGAATATCCAGCGCCCAGCTGGCATGTCCGTCTTCTTCCTCGGCTGCACCGCGTGACTTGAGGATGTAGGTCGGATCGGATGCCAGCTCGACTGAAACCCCATCCATCACGACACGCCGGATCTCCTCGTGCCCCATCCCGGAACCGAAGTTGAGAAAGGAATTGCCCTCGTACTTGTCGTAGAACAGGTCGGCATCCGCCACGCCGCTCTCGGTATCGAGGATCGTCGTCGTGCCATCATGGGCCATCATCTTCTGATCGAAGCCGCCAAAGGAATGCGAATGGGTGTTGATGAATCCCGGCGCGACTACATGCCCGGAAACGTCGATCTCGCGCTTGCCCGTCAAGGCATCTTCGGTGATCGCGGTGATCCTGTCGCCGGTCACGCAGACATTGCGCACGGCATCAAGATTGGTTTCCGGGTCCATGACACGGCCGTTGAGAAGCGCGACGTCGCACTCCTGAGCAACCGCCATCGAACTGCAGAGGGCCATGAGAGTGGCAAGAGTGAGGTGTTTCACGGTCAGTCCTTCCGGGATGATTGCGTCGGGGAAAAAACGCGGGGCGGACGAGGGAGACCGCCCCGCGCTCTCCTCAGTCCAGCGTGTTCTTGTAGATCACGCCGTCCTTCATGATGACCTTCAGGTTGGGATCAGGATCGGCCAGAAGAAGGATGTCTTCGAGCGGGTTGCCATCGACCAGCAGGAGATCCGCGTAAGCGCCTTCCTCGACCACGCCGAGCGGGCCGTCTTGATACGGATTGTTCAAGCCCGTAAGCCGGTTCATGCGGGCGCCGTTCGATGTGGCCATGCGCAGAATGTCGAAGGGTTTGAACTTGGCCTCGTGCAGGTATTTGAACTCGTCGTTCATCTTCTTGTCCTGCTCAAGCGTCTGGTCCCAGTTGTTGATGAGATCGGTGCCCAGAGTGTAGAGGTCGATCATGCCCGGTGTCGTCTGGATCACCTCGATCATGTTGGCGGCGGCGTCACGGACACTCTTCCATTTGGCGAACGAGGCTGGCGTGTAGAAGGCTTCCGCCTGTTCGGTCGTCACCGAGTAGACCGGGGCTACCGCCGTCGCGAACATGATCTGCTTTTCGACCATGATCTCGGCGGCCTCCTTGGTCAGGAACGGGATGTGCTCAACGGTCTTTGCACCGTTGTCGATACAGTTGCGGATCGCCTGCTCGGTGAACACGTGGCAGGTGACGTAGGTGCCCCATTGCTCGGCGGTCTTGACCGCCATCTGGATCTCGTCCGCCTGGTACTGAAGCGAATGCAGCGGGTCGAACTCGGACGTGACCCCACCGCTGACCATGACCTTGATCTGGGTTGCCCCGCGCCGCAGGTTCTCGCGCACCGCCATGCGGATCTGCTCCGGGCCATCCGCGATGAAGCTCATGTCCGTGTCGACCCAATGCGATGGGCCTTGCCCCGACAGGGTTGGATGCCGGTCGTTCAGCTTGCGGAAATCGGCATGGCCCGATGTCTGCGTGATGAAGGCCTCCGAGGAATAGATCCTCGGGCCGGGGAACATACCGGTATCGATGATCCGCGCGATGGACTTTGCCGGTCCGCCGAGGTCACGAACCGTCGTGAACCCGTTCATCAGGATGCGCTCGGACCGGATCGTTGCAACGCCACCAAGATGGAAGGGCGTGATGTTCTGGCGCAACCCGTCACTGAGCGGGTTGAACACCAGCAAATGCACGTGCTGGTCATGCATCCCCGGCATGAGCGTGCGCCCGCCGCCGTCAATCATGGTTGCGTTGGGCGCTTCGATCCCGTCCGTCGAAATTTCCTTGATCAGGTTGCCTTCGACCAGAACGCTGGCGTTTTCGATCCGCGCCTCGTTCACGCCGTCAAAAACATGGACATTGGTGAACAGGGTCTGCGGCAGCGCTTCGTCCTGCGCAGAGGACATGCCGGCAGCGAGCGACACCACGCCCGCCAGTAATGTGGACTTGAAAAGATGCTTCATAAGTTTGCCCTTCCGCAATGTTGACGGCGGGGCCAGCGCCCCGCCGAAAGTTCAGTTCAACGTGTTCTTGTAGAACTTGCCGTCCTTCATGATGACGCGAATGCTCGGCACGTCCTGCCCGCGTGGCTCGGCATCGAACCATGTATCGACAGCGCCGATGGCAGTGATGTCTTCGAGCGGGTTTCCGTCAACGATGAGGATATCGGCATACGCACCTTCCTCGATCACGCCGAGCTTGCCTTCGGGATAGGGGTTTCCGCGTCCCGTCAGTGCGGCCAGTTCGCCGCCATTCGAGGTCATCATCTGCAAGGCCCAGAGGTTGCCGAACTCACGCGCCATGAAAGCCTTGGTGAAGTCCATCGACTGCCGGTACGGCACACCGGTCAGCAGCACGTAGTCGGAATCGAACACCATCTTCGGCTTGTACTTCCGCACCAGATCAAACAACTGCTCGCTGTTTTTCCGCAACCAGAGGAACTTCGCCGTCGGCGGGAAGGTCGGGTCCTGGTGCATCGGATGCTCAAGCGCCTCGGGCGCCAACGCGGTCAGGTTGGGCGAGAAGAACGCTTCCTTCTCTACCAGCTTCTGCATCGTCGGTTCCGTTATGGTCAGGCCGTGATCCACCACTTTGACCCCGAGATCGAGCGCGCGCGACAGGTCGCTATCCATGAAGACATGCATGGCGACATAGGAATCCATGTCCCCGGCCACCTCGACGGCAGCGGCGATTTCTTCGTCTGTAAAGGCGGACTGGTAGATCGGGTCCTTGATGGAGGTCACACCACCACTGACCATGATCTTGAGGTAGTTGGCCCCAAGCGCAAAGTTCCGCCGCGCGCCGTGGAGCACTTCGGCAGGGCCGTCGACAAGCCGCGTGATCTCCAGCCGTTCAAGATTGCTTTCGTTCTTGCGTTGCCCGGCGATCCCCCAGTCGCCATGACCACCGGTCTGGCTGAGGCAGGCGCCGGACGAGTATATCCGCGGGCCCGGAAGCGAACCCTCGTCGATTACCGCACGAAGTCCACCATGTGCACCGCACATGTCGCGCACGGTTGTGAAGCCCATCGCCAGCATTTCCTGCGCAAAGGCCGCAGAACGTGCGCCGATCTCCTCCCATGTCGTGTCCTGAAGGCCCGGGATCGTGCCATCCTTGTACATATTCACATGCACATGGCTGTCGATCAGTCCCGGCATCAAGGTGCGTCCGCCGCCGTCGATCACATTGACCTCGACCTCTTTGGTCTCGATACCGCGTTCGGTCTGGATGGTGAAAGAATAGCCGTCGATACCGCCAACAGGATCGGGCAGGCGCTTGCTTCCGCCCGTTCGAACTTCGACTTCCCACGTGCCGGATTCGGGAATGTCCTCTGCAATCTTGTGAATCTTGTTCTTGACGACGAGCACGTCGACATCTTTCAAGCCGTCATTCACCCCGTCGAAGACCATCACGTTCTTGAACAGCGTGACCTCCGAGGGAATGTTGGGGATATCCTGCGCAATGGCAGGCGTCGTGAGCGCAATTGCCATTGACATGGCCGGCAGCAACGCCTTCAGGTTGAGTGTTGTCATTCGGTGTCCTCCCAGGGGTCGGTCTTCCTGCGGACCGATCCTCCCACTATGCACATGTGCCCCGAGATTCTTTTGACCCGCTGATCCCGTGGTGCATTTTTCTGACCCGATCCGGTCAATTTCAGCCAATTTCTGCTTGGCCGTCAGGCGCCCGCGCCCGTAGCGTGTCGGAGAGCGAAAGGGTGATGTGGATGCCGCAAGGAGAACAAAAGGACGGTTTGTCCCTCGTACGTGCTACGGTCCTCGGCCCCGTCGTAGCGATGATGCGGCGGCTCGATGCGGATCCGGCCTTTGCGCTCGGGCTGCATGGATTGAGCGAGGAACAGGTCCTGAACCCGGCCGAGTTCATCCCGCATGACACGGTCTATGCGGCGCTGGCCTCCATCGCCGACATCACCCGGCCGGATATCTGCGCCTTGGCGGGACAACAGACAGACCTGTTGAAGTTCCTGCCGCGTGGGGCGCTCCTCGGCCAGTCGGTGACCCTTGGCGATTTCTTCACCCGGTTCACCCAGATCGTCTCGAAGGAAAGCAACGCGGTGTCCTTCCGGCTCCTGATCGAGGAGGAACACGCCTACTTCACCACCAGTCGCAATTTCGAACCCGAGGTGTCGCCGGGCCATTCGGACGCCTTTCTCGTCGGGATCTGGATCTCCCTGCTGCACCGTGTTCTCGATTTCCGATGGGATCCAACCCAGGTTGTTCTGCGCCTCTGCGATCCGACCCTGCTGCCGGAGCAGTTTCATGGCGTGCGGGGCATCAAGTGCAACAACAGGGGATTCTCCATCCGCTTTCCGGCGGCCTGGCTGTCGCTTCCAATCAACCCCGAACTCCTCGTGAACCACGACAATGATATCGAAGAACCGGTTCAGGTCGATGTGCCCCTGGACTACCTCGAAGGCTTCGAAATTCTCGTGCGATCAAGGCTGTCCGATCCGGCGCTGACGGTGAGCGAGGCCGCCCGGATGTGCAGCATCACCACCAAGGTGCTGAACAAGCGCTTGTCCTCCTACGGAACAACGGCGTCCAAGGTGATCAACCGGCTGCGGATGGAAAAGGCCTCCGAACTGCTCACCACATCTGATCATTCGATCAAGGAGATCGCCCAATTGGTCGGCTTGTCCGAAACATCGGCACTCACCCGAGCCTTCACGCGGAACTTCGGCATATCCCCGAAAGATTGGCGCAATAAGGAGGCACAAGAGGCCCAAATTGCCGGAGCGCCTGCAGATTAGCCTGACCCCGCTGCGACTTCTCGACTACCGCAATCTCTTGGAACCTCGGTCGCCAATGGTAATGCCGAAGAGATGCATGAACCGGCGAGCCCTTCGCGGGGAGCAATCGATGGGAAAGGAGACCTCCATGCTATCCGCAGCGAACTCCCGCTTGCCGCCCAACGTGCTGATCAAGCATGACCGCTTTGGGCTGATTGCCTCCATCGTTCTCGGCAATGGGAGCGGCGGATTTGTCCGCAATGCAGTCATTGAGCGTAGGTGAGCGAACGTCTGCCTCGAGCCCAAAGCGGACTGAAATGTGCTCGCCAAAATGAATTGCGGCGATAGACATTCTCTTGAGCGGTCTAACCCATCACTAAATGCATTCACCGCCATCGATAACCAGGGCTTGCCCCGTCATAAAAGCGGATTCATCTGAAGCTAAATAGACAATCCCATGGCCAATCTCTTCAACTGTCGCCCATCGACTCATGGGGATCGCCTGCTCGATGTAGCTTTCCAGTTTGGCACGGCCTCCCATCTGCTTTTCGAAGCCTGCATTGAAAGGGGTGTCTACAAATCCTGGACATAGGGCATTGAAACGGATTGCATGGACAGCGTAGTCGGCTGCCATCTGCCGAACCATCGCAACAGCAGCGTGCTTTGTAGTCGCATAGGCGATCATACCCCGGTCATATTGAACCCCAGAATTGGAGGCCGTGACGATCACGCTGCCTCCACCTTGTGATTTCATATGGGCGACGACTGCACGCGCGGCAATGAAGTGAGCGCGGACATTCAATGCCCAAGAAGCATCCATTCCATCTGGTTCCACTTCTTCCAGCGTTCCTTCGATCTGCAACCCAGCGTGAGAGTGCAACACGTCAAGCCGACCGAAGTTTTTAACTGCTTCGTCTATGGTTCTGGTAAGGGCATCGTCATCGGTCACATCAAGCTGTATGGCAGATGCTTGATTTCCCTGCGCAACGATCGCGGCCAAAGTGGCTTCAGCAAGTGTTGCATCGCGATCGGTTACCACAACATGCGCACCCTCTTGTGCCATTGCCATTGAACCCGCCCGACCAATTCCTGATCCCGCGCCCGTCACGAGCGCGACCTTACCTGCAAGCCGCATGTCACTTGGCTCCTTTATTTAATTATTCGATTTTGAGGCGCCTCGGCGCAAAAGCAGCTGCGCTGCTACGAGCAACAAGAGCGACGCGCCCATAACCATAGTGCCGATGGCATTGATCTCGGGTGTTACGCCGCGCCGGATGGATGAGAATATGTAGATTGGCAGGGTTGTTTCTGAGCCAGCTACGAAGAACGCGATGATGAAATCATCAAATGAGAAAGTGAAGCTGAGCAGGAAGCCTGCCAAAATTGCCGGTGCTATCAACGGCAGGGTCACCTGTCGAAAGGTGCCCCAGGGCGTCGCAAAGAGGTCAGCCGAAGCTTCCATGAGCGCGCGGTCCATACCCGATAGCCTTGCACGTACGATGATTATGACCAGCGCCATTGTGAACATGGTGTGTGCGGCGACAAGCGTGGGCATCCCCATGGAAAGTTGCGGGGGATTTGCTCCATCGGGCCATAGGCTTGCAAGAAGCGGGTTTAGCCAGCCGAATACGGTGACCAGGGCAATGAGCGTCGCGATGCCGATGACGATACCGGGTATCATTATCGCAATATAAATCATCGCATCAAACAAAGTTCGGAGCCATCCCTTAACCCCTTGTAAAGCGATGGCTGCCATGGTTCCGAGAGTGGATGCGAGGCAAGCAGTTATGAATGCCGCAAGCAGACTGGTCTCGAGCGCGTCCATTACAAATGGGTTGTTCAGCGCTTTACCATACCATTGGGTCGAGAACCCCATGAACTGGCTTGCGTGTCGTCCGGCATTAAAGCTGAAAAGCGCGATGATGCCGATTGGAATATAGAGAAAAAGGTAGACGCAAATCGCGTATAAGCGCATCGGACCCTCACATCAGCGAGACATCTTCGCGCTGGCCACCCAGGCGCGAGATGAATTTCATGTAAATTGAGACAGTGACAAGCATTACGACAACCAGAGTCATTGCGACCGCCGATCCGTACGCCCAGTTCCGAGACTGCAGGAACAGGTCCACCAGCGCATTTCCGACGAAAAAGACCTTTCCGCCGCCCAAGATCGCTGGGATCAGAAACTCGCCCATCAGCAAGATGAAGACCAGCATGCAGCCAGTTGCGATACCAGGCACCGACAAAGGAAGTGTCACCTGACGGAACGTACGCCATGGGGTAGAGCCGAGATCAGCCGATGCTTCCAGTAGGCGTTTATCCAGTTTGTCTAAGCTTACAAAAATCGGGAAAACCATCAGAGGTAGATACCCATAGACAATCCCGACAAGCACAGCGAACGGCGTATTTATCAGGCGGATATCATCGATGCCGATCGACTCCAGTAAAGCGGGCAAGCCACGCCCCCCAAGGATGAAAATCCAAGCGTATGACCGGATCAGGATCGATGTCCAGAACGGCACGATCACTAGGATCAACAGCGAAGTTCTCCACTTTGGTGAACAACGCACTGCAAGAAAGTAGGCGAGCGGGTAGGCAATTACCAACGCAGCGATAGTCCCCAGAGGTGCAAGGATCAAAGTGTTCTTAAACGCCGTCCATCGCGCAGGAAGGTTGGCATATTGTTCCAACGTGAACGCTGGAACGTAGCCTCCGGCGGCACCCCGTTCGCCAAAGGAAAAGACGAAGACGACCAGCAGAGGAAGGGCTAGCATTACCAAAAGCCATATTCCTGCTGGAGCCAGCAACAGTGCTTTTCTGCCTCGTTCGGTCATTTTGTCCTCGTCTTTTCCGATATTGGCGGCCTTGCTGCTTAGGCCGACTTGAAGCGGGCGAGCAACTCGGCACGGTTTGGATCGGTTAGTGTAGCCGCCGCGCCGAACTCGAGTGCATTCAGAAGGTCAGCTGCCGGATAAAGGATCGGATCTTCCAGTAGTTCCTTCGGCAGCAACGCATTGGTGCGAGCATCAGCCGATGGATAGCCGTGAGCGAGAACTTCTTTCGCATTAACTTCCGGGTTCAGCAGGAAGTCGATCAAGGCATAAGCGGCATCCGTATGGGGTGCGCCCTTAGGAATAGCGTAGTAGTCGGACCAGAGTTCACCGCCCTCAGTTCCCAGAACGTAGGCGATTTCAGGCATGTCGACATTCATCTGCTTGCCGTCACCTGTCCAGCACATCGTCATCCAGGCGTCACCGTTACGCATCGGTGGCTGATAATCCGACGAGATTGCAAACAGATGCGGTTTGGCATCCAGCAACAATTTCTCGGCATCCGCCAGTTCCTTCTCATCGACCGAGTTGAAGGAGTAGCCGAAGTATTTCAGGGCATTACCGATGGTGGTGAGTTGGTAATCATGCACCATTGTCCGGCCTGAGTAACCTTCCATAGTAAGGTCCCAGAACTCTTTCCATGTGGTTGGAGTCGGAGCGCCGTCAAGCTTGCTGGTGTTCACTGCAAAGCCAGTCGTGCCCCAGTTTTTTGGCACCGCGTAAAGCTGGCCATCGACAGAACCGGCATCGGAAAAGCGCTGTTCGAATGAACCTGCGTCGTAGTTTGGCAGTTTGGACGTATCGAGCGGGATGATCAGATCTTCACCCACATACGTAGTGATCGTGTAGTTGGTTGGAACGAAAACGTCCCAGCCAGACCCTCCAGCCTGTAGTTTTGCCAACATCTCTTCGTTCGAGCCAAAAACATTGACCTGAACATGGGCGCCAGTGGCTTCCGTGAAGGCTTCGAAGTTCATCTCGTCATGGTAGTTCGGCCATGTGGCGAGGATCACTCGGTCGCCAATGTCCCCGGCAGCAAATGCCGGGCGTGGACGCAACCCAGGAATGGCCGTGCCCAGAACGGCCGTTGCCATCCCAAGACCTGTCACGCCTAAGAAATGTCGCCGTGTAACCGAACCCTTTTGGTACCGGCGAAGCTCTTCCATGAACTTTTGCTTGGAAATAGTCCCATTATCCTTGGTCATTGTGAACCTCTCTGTTGTTGGATTGCGGGATTTGTTATTTTTCCAGGATCAGCAGTGCGCCTTCGCCCCATGAAACAAAGGCCTGCTCTCCTGCATTGAACGTCCCCTCGTTCAATTCCGCTTGCCTTGGCACAAGTACGTGGAAATCACCCAGTGCTTCGTTGCGCGCAAGGTATTCTGTGTGCTCCCCAAGGAAGATCCGATTTTGAATGGTAACTGGCAGAGCGATTTCAGCTGTGGGTAGCGCGCGGGTCAGCGTGATCTGTTCAGGACGGATACTAACGCACACTTCCTGCCCTGCATCTATTGGAATCTCCGGAGTTCCGTGCACCTTTTGGCCACTCGCTAAACGCACAGTGATTTGGTCGGCTGCTGAGTCAGTCACAGTTGCATCAAAGAAATTTGAGGTGCCTACAAATCCAGCCACGTAGCGGCTGCGGGGCATGTCATAGAGTTCGCGTGGGCTGCCAACCTGCACAATACTGCCGCCTTCCATCACACAAATTCGGTCGGACATTGAAAGCGCTTCTTCTTGGTCGTGCGTGACGAGGACAAAAGTTATTCCCAGTTGTCGTTGCAGGTTCTGCAGTTCAAACTGCATTTCTTTTCGAAGCTTTCGATCCAGAGCAGCCATTGGTTCATCAAGCAGCAAAAGCTTGGGCTCGTTTACGATCGCACGCGCCAAAGCGACGCGTTGCTGCTGACCACCAGACATCTCCCAGATGCGACGTGGGCCAAACCCACCAAGACGGACAGTTTCCAGCGCTTGCTCAACCTTTGTCGCGATTGTTTGTTTGTCTCCGCGTGGTCGTTGTTGGCGCAGGCCGTACGCGATGTTGTCGAACACGCTTAGGTGAGGAAAAAGAGCATAGTGCTGAAACACCATGTTGACTGGGCGATGGTGCGCATCCAAGTCGTTGACGACTTCTCCATCGAGCAACACCTGACCTTCGGTTGGCTTCTCGAAACCTGCCAACATTCTAAGCGCAGTGGTTTTGCCGCAACCAGATGGGCCTAAGAACGACAGGAACTCTCCTTTCCCAATGGAAAGATTCAGGTCTTTGGCGGCGACCACATTCCCGAAGGTCTTGGTCACTCCTCGGAGTTCCGCAATCGTCTGCATGGTGACGCTCATGTCAAAGCTCATATACTGCCGTTTTCCTTTTGCTTGATTTTTTGGCATTTGTTGGCATACCACTCAAACAAGGAAAAAGTAACAATAACTCGGAATAACTGTATATACCACAATTGGGGTATAGAGGTGCTTTTCGAAAATCTGGAGCGGCGTGTGTACGATTGGATGGAAGAGGCCGGCAGGGTCGTGGAGAAGATCGGAACCCCAGAATTTCCATGTGCTTTGGCAGATGGCTTACGGCAGGTCGCACCATTTGATTTTACGGTGGTGTTTGGCCATGTTGGAACCGAAGCACCAATAGACCTTCACGACGATTTCCCCAAAAGCAAACGGCGTATTTTTGTTGAGGATTACCAAGCCGGGCCCTACGTACTTGATCCATTTTTTTTGGCCGCGACAAAACCAATAACACCGGGTCTGTACCGCATGCGCGATATCGCACCGGACAGGTTCTATCAGGGCGAATACTATCGCAGCTATTACAAAAGGACTGGGTTAGCAGAGGAGATTGGCTACTTTATCGATATCCCAGGCGCTGGGATGGTTGTGGTCTCGCTCATGCGAGCAGAGAAGCCTTTTTCCGCCAAGGAAATTCGTCATTTGCACGCTCTATGGCCGCTCGTTCGGGCAGCCTGTTGCAAACATTGGAGTGACTTTCCAACGATGGCCCGCGGCGCCGCAGCGAATGGCGTTAGTCGTCGCGTTGATCTAGCATTCCAGGCATTTGGCGATGGCGTTCTGACGCCACGAGAACGAGAAGTCGTTGAGTTCACATTGAAGGGCCATTCGGCAGAAGCTGTTGGCACAATTCTCGGCATTTCTCCAGGCACAGTCCGCATCCACAGACGCAACATTTACGCGAAACTTAGGATCAACTCGCAGGGTGAGCTTTTTTCAAAGTTCATTGAAAAGGCGCTTTAAAACGTTCCTTGAACACCCACTTTATCCGTTTTGCCGACCTTGCTACCTTGTGACCCGGAAAACACCAAACATTTGGACGGCACTGTCTGATAGCCAAGGAACGCAAAGGGAGAGGGTTGGGACGCCCGGGACCCATGTTGGGCTAAATTAATACCCGAAAACGCTTTCGGGCCATTGTCTATCTAACCGGATCAGCCGTTTTTAAAATGGCGTCAAGATACGAAAGGCAAAATTTCATGGACGCACCAGTTATCCAGTTGATTTTTATGCTCATCTTGCTGGTTGTCGTGATCTGGCTTTATATCCTGCCGATCACGATGGCAGGGCGGCGCAACCGATCCGGTTTGATCTGGTTCCTGATCGGTCTGGTTGGATCACCTCTTTTGGCTATTCTTTTGCTGCTGGCTCTAGGTGACGCACCCGAACAACCAACAACCTAATTTTGGGACGATACCATCTGACACTCAAAAGGGCTTAACCGGAAGGTATCTGGACGCTCGTGAGCCATAACGTCCTGCTCAGCATGCAATAAGGGTGCCAATTGAGACACTATACTTCCGGAAGTGAAGACAACAAATCCTTCTCACTCTCCACAACCGTGTACTGTAAACTTAAGGTCGGCCGATTTGATTGGAGAACCACAGACCGCTTCGTCCGCAATTCAGTCATTGAGCGTAGGTGAGCGAACGTCTGCCTTGAGCCCGAAGCGGACATTCGTAAAAAGATTTTGCAATTCCGAGACTGGGTGTAGGTGCGTTTAAACTTCTACATGTATAAGATTGATTTTATAAATTAATATGCTGAAACTTCGCCCAAAGTTTGCATGCTACAGAGAACCCATCGAACAAACAGGCTCTCAGGCTTCTATACGGTGCCCAATTGCAGTTTACTCCCAATCACCAGCAGACGAGCGCCACGTTTTAGCGTCCGCGTCCCAAACACTGGCCGTAACGCAAGGCGTTGGGTTTATTCCGTCGCAATTGGATCCATGAATACCTGCCACAACAACGCGTTGGCGCCCAAAATCAACGACTGTCCAGCCTTGATTGAGCAAGGAGTGCACCTCTTCACCAACCCAAAAATGCGACATGCATCCGCCAGTTCCGCAATAAAAAGATGCGGCGCTTGAACACGCGAAACCAGACTCATTCAGAACCCAGTCGCGTCGTAGATCTCCGTCGAGATCGACCCTCTCAACCGCACCCCAGTCTAAGTCAAACTGACCGTCGTTGAACTCCGCGCAGGCCTGTGCCGCCAGATCAACCTTCGCCTGCAAACCGGGCGGAAGTTGCGATACATCAGCCGCGACAGCTGGTGAGTTCCATACTAGACCAGAGACCAGCACAAACCTGGAAACTAAACCTTTCAATTGACGCACTATTTGGGAAGCTGTTTGGAAGGTGGCATCAATTGCACTGATCATATCTGTAGTCCCCGTATTCCAGCCAGTTTACCGAGCCTTCGCTAAAAATCAGAAACTCGGACCTGTCTTCCCCAAGCAGGGCGACGACAAATCCGGCGGGCGGCTCATAGTTTCCGAAGTAACTGTAGGCCGTCATGGCTCTGATCGACTCGCCGTTGACCGTTACTCGCGCGTCCCACTCCCCCTCTGGATTGTCCAGAATTACATATTCGATTTGGCGTTTTTTCGCTCCGCCACCACAATAGACGATGCCTTCGGGTGCTTCGTAGGAGGTCCCTTGGCTAGCATCTGAGTCGCAGGCGGAACGAAGGGACCGAATTGCTGCGCTGGAACCCTTCAAGTCAAAGATTCCGTAGCTGACATCTTGATCAATCATCGACAGATTAACCGATGCATTGGCCGCAAGCTGGTCCAGTACAAAACCATAGTCCTCTTGACTATTGAAACTGACCTCGACGGGATAGTTGTCGACGATCTGCACGGCAGCGTTTTCTGCGCCAACCTGAAATGCCCCAACCTCGGTAGTGCCGTTCTTCAAAAAACGAATGGAAAGCCCTTGCTTCTCCACAATGTCCTGGCTGTCCTCATATCCAGCTGGAGCGAAGCGGATACGGTTACACTGAAGTTCCAGGGTCATGTTTCCGGTTTGATTAAATGCATTGGGATTAGGCCCGGAGTTGAACGACCACTCCGCTGATGCTGTGGTCGCTCCTGCCATCAGTAGCATTCCAATGGAAATGGTTTTGAAGCTCATTTTTTCTCTCCATTGAGTTACGGTTCGCACTGTCATTCAGCAGAAATTCCGGCCCGTTGCCCGGACAACCAGGTCAGGAAACAGGCTCGCCGTATTCGTTTGCGCCTTCTTCCGAAGGGCGCGTCAACCACCAGATCATCAGAATGGAGAGAACCAATTGAAGAATTGAGACAACAACAATACCGGTCACGCCCAGGACGGCCGCAGGTCCTCGCAATGCATCGGGGTTTTCCGTCCCTTGCTCCAATACCGAAAAGAACGCCACCCCACCCAGCATAACAAAGAGCGTTGTAATGCTGAGCGCCATCGGCAGCAGCAAATACCAGCCAGGTCGTCCTGTATCATGCAGCCTTCGCCAACCGGCGGCCAGCATAGGTATGAGAACAGCCAGTTGGAAAACAGAGGACAGGACCCGAGATCCCTGGCCTGTTTCGGGGTTGGTCCCGAATATGATCGTATCCAGCACAGCTAAAGCGGCACTCACGAGAACCACAAACAAGAAGAACCACCAGTATTCTGAGCGTATAGCCCGACCGGAGAACTGGAAGTATTTCGAGAAACACGTCTTAACGGCTTCACCAAATCCCATCTTTCAATCCCTTCATTGTTTTTGTACGGCCTCAAATCGCTTCGCCGCTCAGGGGAACACACTCTTAGCTCCCAGTTACTTTTTTGTTTGAACGCAGAGGCCTATCGTACGAGAGCGTAGAGAAATTTACGCGCGGAAAAAATATTGATTTATTAAAAATTTGATTCAAACATGCGAATTCGACACAACTTTATTTTACCTCCGTTGTTGCCGGCCCCGGCAATCAACTCGATATCGTTCCCCCGACCAATCCGTTGGCGACAAATCTTTGAGATAGGTAAGCACCGGATCGAGCTGTGCTCAATTGGCTGAGTAGAAGCGGACGCTTCAAAAAGGAGCATCCAATTTCACTAGATTCGATGGACCCTGATGGAGAAGAAAATGACCAAAAAGACAGTGATGATTGCAGGCACAACTTTGTTTGCATTGCTTGCGGCATGTGACGAAACGAGTACGTCTAGCGCGTCCGCCGAACTCACACCCGCTCAGCAGGCGTGTTTGCGAGATGTAGCCAAAACAACGAACAATTCGCAAGTCGTTGTGCTCTCATCCGCGTTTAGCGAAGCTGGAACACAAGTCACTGTCGGTGTTGGTGAGGACCGTGCTCCTTGGAATTGCATTGCTTACAGTGATGGCGCGACAGCTGGTATCGAGTTCCTGGGCGACGAAGGCGCACTGTAATCTGGTCGCTGTGTATCTCGAAAGCACCAGTCGTGATCAAATTTGAGTACCGGTAAGCTCAGACATTCAAACCTCGTAATAGGATTGGGTTTTAACATGCTCAATCATGCTAAGGTTGTAGAAAATGCCCGTAACCAACTCGGTTGTAATTGCGATCATTTGCACTTTTTTGGCTATTGTATCAGTCCCAAAATACAGCATGGCCCAAACTTGGGACATCGCGTCCCAGCACTCTGTCAGTGGCGTAACGGTGTATGATACCGATGAGCTGTTAACGTTTGCCGGTCAGTTGGCCTTTGACCGGTCGGGGCGCATCACAGCGGCGGATGTCGCATCAACGATTACGCAGATCTACCGAGAAGACGGTTACTTCTTGGCTGAGGCCTGGCCTGGACCCGATGGGCAGAGCATAGTTGTGGATGAAGGACGCATTCAAACCATCGAAATTGAAGGGGTAGATACGCGCACGTTCCAAACCTTGGAAAAGATCTTTCGCCCACTCACCACCGCATACCCGATAACTCTCAAACAATTTGAGCGGGCAGTTATGCTCGCCGAGGACATACCCGACTTGGACGTGTCGACCGAACTTGATTACCCGGATCAGGCTGGTGCTCGGCTGAGAGTATTGGGAGAGCCACTGCGAAAACAAGCCGGTAGTGCGACACTCGACAACCCTCCGCGTGAGCTGGGAGAAGCGCTCAGCTTCTATGTCGTGCAAGAGTTTTATTCGACGCTGACTGTCGGGGATTTGCTGCGATTTGAGGGGTCTGGCAACTACAATTGGGACAAAGACGACGAACACTCTTTGTGGGGCGCTGTTACCTATCGCACGCCGCTAAACAGCGATGGTCTATACGGTGAGGTTTTCTACGGAAACATAAATGCAAAACGTGACCTCTCGGGGGAGTTTGCAAGAACAGATGTTGATGGCGAGAACTTCACCGTCGCGTTGGGCTACCCCGTGATCCGCGATGTGGCCCGTTATGGATATCTTCTGCTGGATTATCGCCTTTCCGAGGCGGACTCAGTCAGTGGCGGCGTGCCATTATCCAGTGACGCAGGTGTCGTCGGCCTAACGTATCTCTATGGGCAAAACTATCCAAAAGGGCAAACTCTGGAGGCTGGGTTAACTTTATCGTTTGGCAACAATAATACGACGGACGCGAATTTTGACGACGGCGACTCCTCGTTCTGGCATCTACGGGGCGGCATTGGATACGAAAGCCCGCTAACGAGCTTGTCGCCCAACACAGCTTGGCGCACTGAGATCTGGGGCCAGTTCACAACCGACCGGCTGCCCTCGGTAGAGGAGTACTTCCTTGGTGATCGTTATGCTTTGCGCGGATATCGTTTTGACGAGGTAGATGGTGATTCCGGGATCTCCGCGATTTTCGAAGTGTCTCATTCCTACTTCCCTAGGTCCCAGAGCATACATCGCTTAACACCCTTTGCTTTTTTCGACGTGGGGTACATCTCGAACAATGACCCTGCGAGTTTTGAAGTTGAAAGTGCTACACTGGCATCGACAGGTCTGGGTTTGGACATTGAGTTTAAGCAAAACCTATTCTTGTCCGGATATGTCGGTGTTCCTTTGAGGGACGGTCCTTTGACCGACTCTGGCGATCCTGGCGCGTATCTTGCTCTGACAACAAGTTGGTGAGGATGTTATGAAACGGAACCGCATTGCTTTACTTTCCGCAGCTTGTTTGATTGCTGGACTGGCCGCTACGCAGGTCTTTGCCCGCGGAAACCAATACGGTTGGTGCCGAGGTGTAGGGAACCCACACCAGTCCGGCCAAGGATGTGGGCAGACCGGTGGGCAAGGGCCAGGCAATCAAATTACCGGCCCAACGCAGCCGGTGGCAAATCAGTTGCCACCTCGAGGAACGCCGCAAACGCCCACGTCCGTTACTGTTCCAGTCCTTGCGCCGGGCGCGGTCCCGAACGCAATTCCCGGTCGGGTTCCTATCGCAACTCCGATAGCTGTGCCCGGTCAAGTTCCAACACCCGTCGTAGCGCCGACCCTAGCTCCTCCATTGGTGCCAAACCCGACGCCAAACCGGGTTCCGACAGCCGTTCCCAATCAGGTTCCGCCGTTGGCTACCGGACCGACTGCCGTGCCGCCGCAAGTTCCGACTGGGACTCCCAATCAAGTTCCGATAGCTGTCCCAGGCCAGGTTCCGCCTCAACCCAATGTGCCGCCCCTGGTGCCAACAGCAACACCCAACCAAATACCAGTCGCTGTTCCTGGCCAGGTTCCGCCTCAACCTAACGGTCAAACTGCTGTGCCACCGCTCGTACCAACTGCGACCCCCAATCAGGTTCCCACAGCAGTTCCTGGTCAAGTTCCACAGTTGACACCAAAACCTACGGCAACTCATGTGGCCGTCCCAGGACATCCGAAACCACAAGGCGTCGTGACAGTTATGCGCCCAAAGCCAAGGCCGACAACCGGTACTGTCCAGCCAACTGGCACAACACAAGTGACCCACCATTTGACCCACCAAAGCAATTCAAAGAAACACGATCATGTCGCAGCAACACCTGGACGGCATGACCCGCACGACTTACCCAGGTTCCGCAACGCAGCGACCAAGGAAAACTGGGAATGCGTTGCCAGCGGATTTGGACAGCGCCGTTACGATGCAGGGCGCGGTGTGTTGCTGAACAACGGAGCGTTGCGGCACCTCGGAAACGTGGACGCTATGGCACGAGATGTCCCTGCACGGCATCCAAAACACTCTGGATGCATTATTTCGGTTAAACGAAAGCAGCGCTGAAGCTCACTTGGTGGGTTTTGCTCGGACAATGAGATTAATCGACCAAAAGTTCCTCAATTGTCATCTGGGTCTTGTCAGAAGAACTTGTCTTGAGGCAGGCAGGACGGTTGCGTAGCTTTTGCCCATGACCAAACCTGCCTCTTTCAAGTACTTCAAAACCAGTCCCGAGGTCATCCGCCTTGCGGTGATGCTGTACATCCGTTTCCCGCTCTCGCTTCGAAATGTCGAAGATCTGTTGCACGAGCGAGGCATCGACGTGAGCCACGAAACCGTCCGATATTGGTGGAACAGGTTTGGTCCAATGTTTGCAGCTGAGATCCGACGGAAGCGTGTGCAGCAGCTGCGCGCGTTCTCGAAATGGAAGTGGCACGTGGACGAGGTTTTCGTAAAGGTGAATGGCAAGCGACATTATCTGTGGCGTGCAGTAGATCACGAAGGTGAAGTGCTGGAAGCCGTTGTCACCAAGCGCCGAAACAAGGCTGCAGCACTAAAATTCCTCAGGAAATTGATGAAACGGCACGGTTGCGCCAAGGAGGTCGTCACAGATCGCTTCGCTTCCTACAAGGCTGCGCTCAGAGAAATAGGCGCGTTCGAAAAACAACAGACGGGCAGGTGGCTCAACAACCGCGCCGAGAATTCACACCTGCCGTTTCGACGACGCGAACGCGCGATGCAGCGTTTCAGGCGCATGCGAAGTCTACAGAAATTCGCCTCCGTCCATTCCTCCGTCTACAATCACTTCAACCAGGAAAGATCGCTAGCCAGTCGAGACACCTTCAAGCTGACCCGCGCCGCCGCTCTTAGCGAGTGGCGTCAGCTTTGTTCCGGATAGGTTCGCGGTTTCCGCGGCAAACTGAGACTGGTTCGAATTCGTCTGACAGCACCATCCCGAGCGCTCCCGCCTCAGGATCAGGCGCGCGAGATTTCGGATCATTCTGCTCCTAGAGCGAACGCACCTAAAGATGGGCGTGAACAACCGAAAGCGCGTGATTGAGAGTGTTCACTGCGAACTCTCTTTGGCTGTCCGGATCAATTAGAGGCAAACGTGCATCTTCCTGTTCTGGCTTGTCGCCCACAGGAAACTTTTCGCCTTCCAATACTGTTCCCCAAACCTGAATATCCTTGATTGCCATGGGATCCACCGTCAATGGGTTGTCATTCAAAATAGTGAAGTTCGCACGCTTGCCAGGTTCGATACTGCCAAGGTCCCGCTCAAGACGATGAGAATAGGCGGCGTTGATTGTCACTCCACGCAAGGCCTCTTCGACCGGGACCGTCTGATCCTGTCCTGCTACCCGACCGGAACTCGTCACGCGGTTCACCGCACACCACATTAGGAACAATGGATCACCTGGCGCCATCGGCATATCGGAATGCAATGACCAGGATACACCCGCTCGATCCAGATCACCAAGACGGACCATCTGATTGGCGCGTTCAGGACCAAGACCAGTTTTACTGTATTGATCCGCAAGTGCCGTCACGTAGTAGGGATTTGCTGAAACAATCGCGCCCAGACGTTTGATACGAAGGACCTGATCGGGCGCACTCACAGCAAAGTGCACGATCACCGTTCTATGATCGAAACGCGGGTTTCTGCGCAAGTTCCGCTCTAAGGCGTTCAATACACGGTCCAACCCGGCGTCACCGTTGACGTGAATATGAACTTGGTAGCCGGCGTCCCAATAGGTTTGAAACGCGCGTTCAAAGGCCGGCAGGTCCATCATCCACTCGCCATGGTAATCGCCAAGCGGATCGTCCCTCAGTTGAATGGCAAGGGAATATATCGCACCGTCCGCAAAAAGCTTGACGCTGCCTTTGGACATACTGGTCTTGCCACCATACCAGTCGACAAGTGCTTCTGTCTGTTCGATCACATCTTCAGCATTGTCATATTTGGCGATCAGGCTTTTTCCATCTGGAATGAAGCTCCACCGAAACGGCATTGAGGGTGCGGAGAATACAGCGTTCACCGCATCCTGAACCGGGCGTGCGAGAATGCCGCCGGGCTCGTTGCCGTAGGTCACGCCTTTCGCATGCAAATAATCGCGCATGGTCTCCAAACCAGCGCGAAACTTTTCAGGGGTCGCCACGTATGGCGCAATCAAAGGCAGAACTGCAAACAAACCCTGTTCCCAGAAGTGCCCATGCTCAAAGCTGGATTGCATCTTTTCTGAGTCGGACCAAGCGTCCATGACCTCCTCGGTAACGCCTGCGGCCTCCATTGCAGCTGAATTCAGGATGAATTCGTGGCAAGAGCGTGCCCACACAAAGATAGGTCGTTCGCTGCTGATCTGGTCAAGGTCCGACCGTGTCAATGGACCATAAAATGCAGCGTGGTATCCCCATGTCATGACAGGGGTGTCCGGGTCTTGCTGACCATCAACAGCTTCAGACAACCGTGCCAGAAAGTCATCCTTGTCCACAACGGCGCGTGATAAACCTTGTGGCAAGTCCCAGTCCTCTATCGAAAGAATGACGGACGAAAGGCTCAAGCCGCCCAAAACTGGGTGATCATGCTGGGCGATAAAGCCGGGAACGATGATGTGGTCGGCGAATGTGTCATCGACGGTGAAGGGCTGTTCACCAATCGCCTCTTGAACTTGCTCTCTAGTGCCGGTCGCCAAAACCCGACTGTTTACAACAGCAACGGCTTCGGCGCTTGGAAGGTCGGGATCAAGTGTGACGATCTCGCGCGCCGTAAAAATCGTGACTTCATCAAGATCGAGTATCGCTCCGCCAAGATCGGTCAGCGTGCCTTCTTGCCCGAACAATGTACTCGGAGCAACGAGGATCGTCGTGCTCGTCAAGAAGGACCTAATAAATGCCCGTCTGGAGGTGTTTCCCATGGTGGATGCCTCTCCCTAATGCACTTAACTAACACAAAATACGCAGATGTTTTCAACGCGGTTAACCAAAAGACGCCCGTAAGCCGCACCAGAAGAAACGCTATTCAGAGTTTTGCTGACTTGGAGTCCTTCGAACCGCAGTTCTTGATGGAGGCCAATCGAAGCATTCAGCCTCTGTCTTCCCCAAGCTGTCTTTGGGTTCGATGCGGTTACTCGCTCCATTGCGACCAATGTCTGTTTTGTCCGCAGAGCAGTCATTCGTCCAAACTCTACGAGCACTGCTCGGAGACATAATCTGACACTCGCCATCGAGTATGCTAAACTGGATCGTGCGAGGCACACATACATTCAGAAACCGCATCTTTGGGAGGATGGATGTATGATCATGCGCATTTTTCAGGTGACAACGCGGCCGGGAAAAGAAGAGGAATTTGGCCGCTTTTTTCGCGGCACTGCGATCCCGTTGATGAAAAACACCCCTGGAATCGTGCACCTTCTTCCGGGAGCGCCGAGAGAGGATACGCCACGAGAGTTCAGTTTCGTTATGGTTTGGGAGAGCTTGGAGGCACTGAAGTCGTTTGTGGGAGAAAACTACCAAAGCCCGCACATCGATCCGATAGAAGCTGACCTCGTCGAGTCTCGATCCATCAAGCACTATGACTTGGTCAACGGCTAATCGCGAACGGGAGGATCAGGATGTCGAAGGGTAGGGGAAAATCGCTGCCAGAACGCGTCCTTGATCTGAACGAACCGAAGGCTGAGGACTTGGCGGCATTGGAACTCCGGTTGCGGGAGGCGCAGGATCGGCAAAGGGCGACCGCCAAAATCCTGGAGGTCGTCAACAGCTCAATTGAAGACCCTCAACCTGTTTTCAACTCGATTGTTGAAGCAGGTCAAACGCTGTTCCCAAAGTCGACAGTCAGCATTGGATTACAGGACGGCGACAAACTGATTTTGGGAGCAATTTCTGGTCCCGAACCGGCTGGTGTCGAGGCTTGGCGGCGTCGCTTTCCGGCGCCACTTCATCCAGAAACAATCCATGGCCATGTCATTTTGAACGGCGAGGCGATTGATCTGCCGGACGTCGCCGCATCGAAAGACAGGTTTCGTATCGGGGCTGGAAACTTCCTCGCCTCAGGGTTTCAGGCAGTCACCATGGTGCCGATTTCACAAGGAGGACAAACTGTTGGAGCTCTCGCCGTGTTGAGGCATTCAACCGGAAGACTTCAAAAAGAGCAGTTCGATATTCTCACAACATTTGCGGCACAAGCGAACATCGCCTTGGACAACTTGCACTTGCTGAGCCAGATGCGTGAGGCGAATGACACTTTGACACACGTGTCCAAACAGCTTGCCAAATACATGCCACCCCAACTCTACGAGTCAATCATTGCCGGCGACCAACACGCGGCTATCGAAAGCCGCCGCCGTAAGCTCACGATCTTCTTCTCAGACATCGTCGACTTCTCCGAAATCACAGATCATCTCGAAGCCGAGGAGTTGACTACTTTGTTGAATGAGTATCTTTCAGCAATGTCCGAAATCGCCCTGAAGCACGGCGCATATTTCGACAAGTTTGTCGGTGACGCCATGATGCTGTACTTTGGCGAACCCGAAAGCCTCGGGGTAGAAGAAGATGCCGCTGCATGTGTGCGAATGGCAATAGATATGCAACGCAAGCTTGGCCACTTGCAAACGGAATGGCAGCGCAAAGGATTGATCGATCGACCATTTCGCGCTCGCATGGGCATAAACACTGGTTACTGCACTATTGGAAACTTCGGCTCGGAAGACCGGATGGACTACACTGCTATCGGACGCGAAGTGAACCTTGCTGCGAGACTTGAGGCCGAGTGTGATCCAGGAGGTCTCTTACTCGCTGCCGAATCCTATTCTTTGGTAAAAGACTGGCTTCCGGTTGAGGAACGAGAGCCTGTTCGAGTGAAGGGATTTCAAAACCCCATTCGCACCTATGCTGCGACCGCTATTTATGAAAGTGCCGACCGCGATAGCCGCATTATTCACGAGGAAGATGAAGGCTTTTCTCTTACAGTTAATCGTGATCGCATAAGCAAGGGGGCAATCCTCCGACTAAAGTCCCTTGTTTCAGATCTGGACGACTAGTCAAATTTTCGGTCACGGCAGCTCAGTCCAAAACCTGTGACCTCACATACTAAAAATGGCTGCACGACAATCGAAAGGCCAGTTTCCCGCCACGCTGCGACGCCAGGACGGGCTTCATTGAGAAATCGCGTGTGCAAAAGACCGCTTTCACGCGTGCAAGTGGGAACCAATGGCAAAGCCAACCACACTTCACAAGATGGTGAGTAGCAGGCTTGGCAGTCCAGAGCGATGAGTTGCACTAATCGCACCGTGTACTGTGCTAAAAAAGGGCGGACTCGTATCACTTACAGTATCGGGGTATTCGTCATGCGCTTTTCTCTCACCATCGCAACACTCGTTGTCTTGGCCACTCAGTCTTTTGCGCAAGACTCCGTTCTCATCGGGGACGCCCCGCTTCCTGCCGACATTGCAATTGATATAACGCCAGATTCTCCTTTTCTTGGAATTTGGACGGGGAGATGGGACTCTTGGAGAAGTCATATCCTCGTCGTCGAAAACCGAGATGAGGATGGGTTGTTCAATGTTGTTTACTCGGTCGGACGTGGCCAGCATGGCCGCGGAAACTGGTTCCGGAGCAAAGCGCGTTTAGATGGGAACACTTTGGTGTTCACCGACAGTGACTTCGCGGCGCGTTATTCAATTTCGGGTACGGGGCGACTGCGGGGCATCTATCCAACCGAGGATCGCGTCGCAATACTCGAGCGACAAACCCTCTCAGAAGTCCTCGCGACGGCGACCCGCCAGTGGTATGAGGTTGGAACGCGAGACTTCCTTGGGACGGAACTCCGAGAAGACGGCGCAACAGTCGAGCTTGCTGTGGCTATCTACCGACCTCCTGGTGATGGGCCTTTCCCGTTGGCTCTCGTTCATCACGGCTCAACCGGCTCTGGAACCGATCCGCAGGCCTTTGATCGGTTCTTTTCCAACGATTGGCTTGCGGACGTTCTGAACTCACACGGTTGGATCGCTGCGTTCCCACAGCGCCGCGGTCGGGGTGGGTCCGACGGATTGTATGACGAAGGCTTTGCTGAAGATCGGACCGAAGGCTATTCGACGGAGGCCCGGCTATCTTTGGCAGGGGCGGAACGTGCGCTGATGGATGCAAAAGCAGCGCTACATGCGTTGCAGGAACGACCGGATGTGAGTGATGGATCGGTTCTACTGATTGGTTTCTCGCGCGGGGGCATTGTTGCCCTTATGCAGGCCGGCGACGATCCGGGAAACACCGCTGGTGTGATCAACTTCGTTGGAGGATGGATGGCAGAGGGCTCCGGTGATCCCCAAATCAATCCGACGCTCTTTCGTCGTATTGGAACATTTGATGGGCCGGTTCTTTCCATCTACGGGGAAGATGACATGTTCTACAGCATCGAGCATTCCCTATCCAACCTCACCGCAATGGAAGCGATGGGTGCCAAAAGTGAAACTCATATCGTGGCTGTTCCTGGCTACAACAAAGGTCATTGGGTATTGTGGTGGCCGATGCTCTGGGAGGAGATCGTCAGCGACTACATCCGGCGCCTCCAGGATCAACGTTGAAACAATGAATTGGACTGCGACCCTGTTATCTCCGCGTTTTTTGCCGGATGCTTCGGTGAATTTCCGTTTCTGTCTGGAAGCAAGTTTTACCGATATGATTGGAATTGCAGCTTCTGTCTGCCGAGAAGCCAAACACTGAGTCTTGCGGGAAAACCGCTACGAGCCCGAAGCAGACCGTTGTCATTCTAGTGCCCGCGCCTCAAAACGCACATCAAAGCATGTTTGCAAAAGGCTCATGCAATTGAGCTTTACGTGACAATTCCGTAGGAAAAGACCTCTAAGTCTTCATCAAAACTCCGCAATGAATGCCGCCCCAATTTATGCGGCTCTTCAGATACCAAGCTGACAAAGTCGCCAGTTGCCAAAAGCCGCGCATCCAGTTTTCGCGTCAAGCTCTCTAACCTGCTGACTATCGCAACTGATGTGCCGGTTACCGTAAAATCCAAGCGCTTTTCAGTGCCAACATTCCCGTACACAGCCGCGCCAGTGTGCAAACCAATCCCAAACTCAGCACGGTCTGATGGATCAAGCTCTTTATGCCTTTGGAACGCTTCTCGCGCCGCCGACAGGGCAGCTTCGCACATGTCTTCGGGTAGTCTTCGTTGGCCATCAAAAGGAAAGATCGCAAGCAACCCATCGCCAACGAATTTCAGAACCTCTCCGCCGTGGTCGTGTACCGCCCCGCCGACGCAGTCGAAGAATTGGTTGACGGTCGCGACATATTTTTCCGGTGACAGGCGCTGGCTCAAAGCCGTAGACCCGTGTATGTCACTGAACAATAGAGCGCAGTCAATTTTGCTGACATCTCCCCGGGCTATTTGACCGTTCAATACAGATCGACCGGACACCTTGCCCAAGTAAACCTCCATCAACTCAGCTGCCAGGAACTGCTCTGACAGAACACGCGCTGTACCAAGCAAAGGTAGAGACAGTCGCGACAGACCATCTACCTCACGGTCTGTGAAACCAGAACGACGCTTTGTTGCAAAAGAGACTGACGCCCCCAAAGCCCACTCGACCTTGCCGTCAAATACAACGGTACGATTGCCGAATGGTGCACTGAATACGACGTAGTCGGTGACACCTGCCTCAGCGAGTTTTTGGAATAGCGAAAATCTGTCACGGGTCGCTTCGTCAGTCAGATCTGCTCGCATGAAAGGAAACTTGATCGAGCCGTTCGTAAGGTCGTCCGCCAAGTCCCAGACTTCCTTGTTGAAGTGCTGTTTCGCTATCTCATTGGCCAATTTCGAGTTCTCTCCGAAGGGTGCTTTGTCGAAGAGATCAGTTGTCACCGAGCTTCGTGGAAGAACAGTCCATTCAATTCGATGGTTGGAAGCATCCCATGTTGCGTCGAGCAATCCAATTACAGGGTGCATCATCAGGCGGCCCAAGGAAACACGCGAAACCGGCACGCCACCATCGATCAGCCTGTGACTTAGCTGCTCGACTAGCCCGCCAAGGTCGGCATCAAAAAAGGCCAGCTTCTGCAACCAATCTGCAATGCGGTCGAAAACATCCGCCATAACGTACACCTCTGCCACCATCTTGTTACAGCCGGAGGCTCATGTCATTGGGTTTGTCTTCGAACTCTCATTTCTCTTGCAATGGGTTTGCAAATTCTCACACGCGTACGCTCACGATTTTCAGACGAACGTCAGGTTCGAGTCCTCCTCAGACCTTGATCGCGTGCTCAGCATAGACAACGATTGGCTTGGTCTCTCGGCTGCATTCGACGACAAAGCAAAAGCATGTTTAAGGTTGTCAGCCCGCTTCGCACAATGGAGAATCAAATGCGTCGATCGAACCTGATGCTGCAAATAACTATGGGGGTAATGGGGGGTGCTGCATCTTCCCAACCGCTCTTTGAGGATTCCAAGGCCTTCAATCCTTCCAGCGAAACGGCAATGGCGATTACCGGGCCAGTAATCTTGTCTACCAAGCGGATAGTCTTCGAGACCGGCGCTTCTCTTGATCTCGAGGTTCATGACGCCAAGAGTTCAGGTAATTGGGGCGTGTCTGGTGACGTGCCTATTGCTCAGGTATTCCGGGTATCAGGTGACGTCGGACCGTTGCGTCAGGGAAACACGCTTTGTGGAGACCAGCCAATCACATTTATGGCGGCCTGGAACGAAGAAAGTTCTGGGTTCGACTATCTCGGCATCGCGATGTTTACGGGTGCGGCAGCGCCTACAAGCGTTGATGACCAGACTATTTGTGCGACCTATTTCTACTCGATGGATGTTTCGGGCTAATTCAGAAGTTGTCCGAGGCTAGCCACTTCGTCCGCAAAGTAGTCACTCAGTGAAGACGCAGCGAACAGAGGATGTGAGCCCCAAGTGACCGATGCTGCGCGATCGACCGACGGCGGCTGTGCGCAGAAAGTTGACTTTGCAAAGTTTCGCGCTTGTCCTTTCGAGGATGAATATCAACTGGCAAATTTCTGCCGGGGATCCGGCTGGGCTCTTTTCATTACCCATTAGATCGCCTTAAAACTATCCGACCCCTCAACCCGTCAATGTAATGTCTTGAAGAACAGCGACAGCAAAGCGAATACGAAACGGCCGTGCCTGCACGGTACTGCTCGCGCTGCGTTTGCGATGGGGCTTTTTGCTCTTGTTTCTGCCTGCGCTCAGGCCCCAAGCGGCGCGGATCTCGATCCAGAACGTCAGGCCATGGCGTTGCGCGAGGTCTCTCAAAAACAAGCTCGAGGGCAAAGGGTATGGTGCGTACCCTACGCACGTAACCTCAGCGGTATCGAAATTCGCGGAAACGCCAAGGACTGGTGGGGCAAGGCGCGCAATACTTTTGAGCGAGGCAATGAACCGGTTGTTGGTGCGGTCATGTCATTTCGAGCAACCCGAGGGATGCCGCTTGGTCACGTGGCTGTCGTATCCGATGTCGTCACTGACAGAGAAGTCATCGTGAACCACGCCAACTGGCACCGCAACGAGGTATCATTGAAGATGGGCGTCAAGGATGTATCCAAAAACAATGATTGGACATTGGTCCGAGTTGAAAGTCATCCGGGCCGGTATGGCAGCTTCTACCCGGTGAACGGGTTCATTTATCCCAATGTTGGGGAATAACTTAATTCAATTGTGAACCGCACACTGTGCGTATCCGACGGATGGGTCACAAGCGGCTCAGTAGTTCACGCGGGCCAGTGACGGAAAAAGTCCGCAAATCGGATAATTGTGGCGGTAGAGCGAGTGACCGCATCGAGCCCTCCGTGGAAGTGAAGAATTTACGCAGCGAGCGCTCGCAGCAAGATTACCCACCGCATCGCCGAAAATCACCCGCTGCATGACAGAGGAGAATGCGGACGTTCAGGCAGAACGCAGCGAGATTGCGATCCGGTATGACCGGGTCACGGACCAAAACAACCGTTCTCGAATTACTATGCAGCCAGTAAGTCGGATGCAAAATTGCAAAAGCTCGCGGCCGTTCACTCCGCCCTCTAAAATCACTTCAACCTTTAGCAATCTCTTACCAATCGAGACACCTTGAAGCTGACATGCAACGCTACCCTCGGCGAATGGCGCGAGCTTGGTGCAGCAAAAAGGCAGCTATTTGGGGCTGGCCGAGAATGCTTTGAGTTTGTTTGATGACTCTCTCTCGAAGTTTTTGAACACCGAAGCGACGACAGATTTTTTGCCGTCGCTTCGCCATTCCGCGAACTCAGTTCAGGACTTTAGGTAGGTGTCAAACCAATCAATGGTGCGGTCCCAGGCCAAGTTTGCCATTTCCTCGTCATACCGAGGCGTACTGTCGTTATGAAAGCCGTGGTTGGCATTCTCGTAGATGTAGGCCTCGTAAACCTTATTGTTGGATTGCAGCGCAGCTTCGAACTCCGGCCAACCTGCGTTGATGCGTTCATCAAGCTCTCCCATCTGAATCAGTAGCGGTGCCTGAATTCTAGCCACATCCTCGGAGGCCGGTTGGCGGCCGTAGAATGGCACGCCGGCTGCCAATTCGGGGTAGGCCACGGCAATTGCGCTGACCACACCACCGCCATAGCAGAAACCCACAGCGCCAACTTTCCCAGTACAGTCTTCCCGGTTCAACAGGTATTCGAAGCCATTGAAGAAGTCATTCATCAGCTCGACCCGGTCGACTGTCTTCTGCAACTCGCGCCCATCTGCGTCGTTGCCGGGGTATCCGCCAACCGACGTTAGGCCGTCAGGAGCCAGTGCCATAAAGCCTGCTTTCGCCAAGCGTCGCGCCACATCTTCGATGTAGGGATTCAGACCGCGGTTTTCGTGTATCACGAGCACCCCGGGCAGGGGTTCTTCCACACCAGCGGGACGAACAAGGTAGCCTCGGACATCACCCGTTCCGTTCGGAGAGGGGTAGGTTATGTAGTCTGCGTGGATATCGGGATCGTTGAACGACACCTGCTGTGCCAGCGCATAGTTCGGGCTGAGCATGTTCAATAACGCGGCAGCCGTTAAGCCGCCAACCGCGAATTTTCCGGCGCGGTCCAGAAATTGGCGTTTGGTGATCTTTCCGTGCGCATAATAGTCGTACAGATCCAGCAGTTCCTGATCGAAGTCTTTTGCCGTCATGCGAGTCATGGTCAATCTCCTGATGAGGTGGCGATTCAATCCGTGGGATACTATTAGTTCAAAGGGTTATGGTTTGTTCGAAGTTCTAGGCAGGTCGGCTAAGATATTGCCGTAGCGGGTTCTTTTTTTGTGTGCTGATCGCGCAGAACGTTCTTTTGGACTTTTCCCATGGTGTTTCGTGGCAACTCTTGGACGAGTTCGTAGCGACGCGGATGTTTGAAGCGCGACAGCCTTTCCCTGATGGTTGTTTCAATCTGATCCGTGTCGAGTTCTACGCCTGGCTCAGCAACCAGAGCGGCAATGATCTTTTCCCCGAAGTCGTTGTCAGGGACGCCAAAAACTGCCGACTCCAGTACGCCATCGATGTCGTTTAAAACGTCTTCGATTTCCTTGGGGTAGACGTTGTAACCGCCAGTAATGATAAGGTCTTTTGAACGACCTACAATCGACAGGTAGCCATCCTCGCTGTATTTGCCCAGATCCCCGGTGATAAAGAACCCATTCTCACGAAGTTCCGCAGCGGTTTTTTCGGGCATCTGCCAATAGCCTTGAAAAACATTAGGGCCGCGTATCTCGATCATTCCTACCGCCCCTCTGGGCAGTTGCTCACCGGTTTCAGGATCAGTGACGATCACCTCGATGCCGGGCAATGCCATACCAACAGTTCCTGCGCGACGTTCGCCAGTATAAGGGTTCGAGGTGTTCATGTTTGTCTCGGTCATACCGTAGCGCTCCAGGATGCGGTGGCCTGTGCGCGCTTCGAACGCCTGATGGGTTTCGGCCAGCAATGGGGCAGAACCCGACACGAACAGCCGCATGTTTCCCACAATCTCTTTGGTGAAACCGTCATCCGCCAGCAATCGAGTGTAAAAAGTGGGGACACCCATTAGAAGGGTTGAATGCGGTAATTCCTCCAAGATCATTCCAATGTCGAACTTTTCCATCAGCCGAACTTCGGACCCGGCGACTAGTGACGTGTTCATCGCCACGAAAAGCCCGTGCGTGTGAAAGATCGGCAAAGCGTGAACCAAGCGATCGTTTTTTGTGATACCCCACAAATCCGCGAGAGCTTGTGCATTGGTCAAAAGGTTCTGGTGGCTCAACATTGCGCCCTTAGAGCGACCCGTGGTTCCCGACGTATAAAGCAAAGCCGCAAGGTCGTCCGGGGCGCGATCCACGGTCTTAAACTCGCGGGGCTGCGTGTCAGCCTGGCGGCTTAAGCTTGATTTTTCACCGCCAAGGGTAAGCAGCCTTGCGCCATACCGGTCCGCCAGTGTTTTGATCTCAGCTTCGTCGTTGTCGTCGCAGACGATCACCGCAGGCTGGGCGTCAGATGTGAAGTAGTCCAATTCTGCCATTGTGTAGGCAGTGTTTAGCGGCAAATAGACAGCACCTGCCTGAACCGAAGCAGCATAGAGTGCAATCGTATCGGCCAACTTTGGGGCCTGCACAACGATGCGGTCGCCAGGAGAAACTCCACTTTTCCGCAAAACATGCGCGATCTGCGCAGCGCGTTTCAGAAACGCGTCATATGACACTACCTTTCCGTCATCGAGTAGCAGGAACGGAGCCTCGTTTCCCGCGTGGTGGGCAAACAAGCTGTCATAAAGTGTGTTAGTCACGCTGGATTTTCCTCAGGTCTGGCCGCAAGTACTGCGGTTGAAGCCGCGCGCACGGAACGCGAGGTTTCGATTGTGGCGTGCGTCACAAATTCTTCGTGGTGACGTTCAGTCTTTTTCAAGTCGTAGAGGTAATTGACCATTGCGCCGCCGGATTGGGATCGTCCGTTCTGTGACGGATCGGCCCCGGCATGCAGTTCGTGAAGCTCGGCTCCATTGCCCAGATGAAAGCGGGCCACAGGGTCCAGCGGCATCCCATCCTCGCGCTTGGCGTGTAACAGGTATCGGGCGGCCATCGCCCGCACGTCCTGCGGAGGGGCTGTTCCCGCAAGTACGGCTTCGGCAGCATGGCCATGCTCGGGATGTCCTGTTTCGCCAGCTAACCACCGGTTCATACCGGGTATCGGAGACAAGGTCACAAATGTGTCGAGGCCCGGAAGCTCTCGCGAAAGTTCGGTCACAACCTGTTTGATCAGCAGGTTTCCAAAGCTGATACCCGTTAGCCCCTTTTGGCAGTTTGAAATTGAGTAGAATGCGGCGATTTTGGCCCGCTCTGGTTCGATCGGTTCTCGAATTTCGTACAAAAGCACATCAATCGCGTTCGGAATCTCAGTCGTCAAAGCAACTTCGACAAAAATCAGCGGCTCATCCGGCATTGAGGGATGAAAAAATGCAAAACAGCGACGGTCGGGCGGGAAAAGCCGGCGCCGCAAGTCGTCCAGATCATGAATCTGATGGACGGCCTCATAGGCGACGATTTTGTCCAGAACGCGGGCTGGTGTATCCCAACTGATTTGTTTGAGGACCAAAAAACCCCGGTTGAACCAGCTTCGCAGTAAATGCACGAAATCTACATCTGTGCGCTTGAGTTCGGGGTTGGATTTGAGAAAACGCAACAGGTCAACGCGCATTGCCACAAGCTCTTGCGTCGCGCCGGAGGGTTGATTCAGACGGCGCAGCAATTCTTGCCGTTTGGGTTCGGCCGCCTCGCTAAGCCTTTTATACAGATCGACACTTCTATACTCGGCATAACGACGCGCCGTCTCAGACAGTTGGTCCGCGTCTAACTCAAGCTGGTCGTTCAAATAAGCGAAGAAGTCCAGTTTTTCCGGGTCGTCCAAGGTCTGGTATCGATCCAGTATCGTTGATGCGAGTGCGAAACCTGATACTTCACCTTCCGCAGACAAGAGTGCTTCACATAGCTCCGATACGGATCGCTTGTCATCTATGCCCCGCTTTTTGCCGGGGCGGTCGAACAGCTGATCAAGCAAATCGCCCAGAAACCAGTTCCGCTGCATTTCACGACTCCATCTGACTGCTCAGATACTCACCGGTTCGACGGTAATGATCGATCAAATGCCGCGTTGCGCTATCTGCATCGCGATCCAGTGCTGCGTCCAGTATTTCCTGATGCTCTGCGTTGATATCGCGCTTTTTGTAACTCGACCCGCCAGCCGCCAGATATCGATAGCGGATGTTCAGGTCGTAGAGCTGCGAGCAATACCGCAAGAGTAAAGGAAGCCTCGCATTGTCCAACAAGGCCATGTGAAACGCCTTGTGTGCGTCTTCAAAGTCGTGTTCCCCTTTTTGGCTCGCCTTTTTCATATGGTGGTGCCGCAAAACAAGCCTGTCTTCCCAGGCTGAGTCTGCATTGGCGACGGACTTGCGCAACGCGGTTTCTTCAAGACCGCATCGCAACATAAGGATTTCCTCGAAGTTGCATTTGCTTACTGGTGCAGCCCTGAATCCGCGCTGGTCAATTCGTTCCACCAACATATCCGATGTCAAAAGGCTTAGAGCTTCGCGAACCGGGCTTGCGCCGGTCTCAAGGAGCCCACGGAGCTGTTCGATCTTGAGCTTTTGGCCGGGCGGCAGCTCGCCAGTCAGGATCATTTCGCGCAGCTTTCGATACGCACCATGAGTGGCGGATGTCTCTTTCACCTCGGTATCAAGCATGGCATCCATGTCTGGCATTCCCTTCTACGTGGTACAGTCTGCTGGGAGCTCTTAGCTGAGCGTGCTCCTTCCAGTCGATAGCCCGATTGAGATGTTCAGCGAGCCCTCGTTTATCAGCCATCGCCGAAGTACAAAGCTGCGTGCACCGCTTTTGTGCATCGGGTCATCTTCTGCCAGCTTTCGGGCGGCTTCGAGACTGTCGGCCCTATAGATGATGAGGCCAATGCCCTGCATATGCTCGCCGGTTTCATCCGACATGGGACCTGCAAAAGCCAGCTGCCCTGAATGTTCAAGCTTCGCCTGATACGCCAGGTGATCCGGCAGTGAAGCCTTTACGTCTTCGGGCGCTTTGGCTGGCGTGCTCAGTGCGACGTAAAGCTCCAAAGCAAGCGCACCGCGGCTTTTTGCTTCTGATTTGTAGTCTGCCCAAGCAACCATTCGCGGCCTCCAAAAATATCGATATTATTTGACATATGGCAAAATAGTCGGCAAAAATCAAGCAAGCTAACATGGAAGGTGACAATGAAATACCTGGTGGGAGAGACTTCGGAAGGCACAGCGGTTTTTGCCGTGAACGGTGAAAACGCAGTGAATCTAACGGCTTTGGACCCTGCCGTCGGTTCCGACTTGATGGGTTTGATCAGCAAGCCTGGCCTGGCCGACTCGCTGGCTGAAAAAATCACCTCGGCAGATAGTGTGCCGTTATCCTCAGTCACACCGGCGTTGCCCGTGGCGTCACCCGGCACGATCATTTGTATGGGTTTGAACTATACGGATCACATCAAAGAGGGCGGCTACGACATCCCCGAATATCCAACGCTGTTCATGCGCGGTAAGAATTCGATCATGGCGGCAGGCCAGCCTATGGTGCGGCCTGCGTGTTCGGAAAAACTCGACTACGAAGCCGAACTAATGCTGATCGTTGGAAAACGCGGCCGCCATATCTCGGAGCAGGACGCGCTGGATTATGTCTTTGGCTACACTGTATTCAACGATGGTTCGCTGCGGGACTATCAGCGCAAAACCGTTCAGTGGACGCCCGGCAAAAACTTTGATGACACGGGCGCGGTCGGTCCTTTCACCGTGACGCCGGATGAGTTGCCGGAAGGGGCATCAGGTCTGAAGATCGAAAGCCGTGTGGGCGATGAAATCCTGCAAAGCTCGAATACGGCCAACATGATCTGGGGGGTCCAGCAGGTAATTGCGACGATTTCGGAATATACCACTTTGGAGCCGGGGGATCTGATTGCGCTGGGCACGCCGCCTGGTGTGGGACACGCCAAAAAGCCCAATCCCCGTTGGTTGAAGCCCGGCGAAACCGTTGAGGTCGAGATTGAAGGCATTGGAATTTGCGCCAGCCCAGTCATTGACGAAAAAGACGCCAAGTCCAAGGTGGCCGCAGCATGACCGCACCAACCGGGGCAGAGCTGGAAGCACTTCGCGCCAAGGCGCAGCAAGATCATCGTGATCTGCGCGAGCGCATTCCGCGTTTGTCCGACGATGCAATTGCCTTGATCCTTCGCGAGTCCAGGTCTCACTATGCGTGGACCGACCAGCCGGTTTCTGACGATCTGCTCAAAGAGATTTACGACATCACGATCAACGGTGCGACCAGCATGAATACGCTGCCCGCCCGCTTCGTTTTCGTGAAAAGTGCCGAAGGAAAAGAGCGGCTTGCCAAGTCGTTGAAGCCAAAGAACGTTCCAAAAATGATGGATGCGCCGGTCACGGCGATCATTGCCTATGACATGGACTTCTGGAAGGAATTGCCTTTTCTTTTCCCGCACGAAGACCGACGGCCATTGTTTGAGAACAATCCCGAATATGTAGCCGATACAGCGTTTCGCAATGGAACGCTTCAGGGCGCTTACTTCATGATCGCCGCCCGAGCGGTAGGGTTGGATGTCGGTGCGATGTCAGGCTTTTCGAACAAGATCGTCGACGAGGAGTTCTTTGCAGGAACAACGCTCAAGTCGAACTTTTTGTGCAATCTGGGCTACGCAGATGAAACGGGACTGTTTCACAAGCTGCCTCGCTTCCCATTCGAAAAGGTTTGCTCTTATGCATGAGGAGGTGACCCAGTGGCCATGAAATTGAAACCTGTCGTCACGTACCGCACGACAGCTCAATGCCCGACGCACGCGCGGACCGAGATTCCCATTCGTGATTTAGATGTTGTCGTAGACGAACCGGTCGAACGGGGCGGAACAAATCTTGGCCCGTCTCCGACCGAAACCGCAATGGCAGCGCTGATCGCCTGCACCAACGTCATCGGGCACAAGAATGCGCACCGTTTGGGAGTTGATCTTGGCACAGTGACGATAGACGCGAAATGCAGGTTGGATCGCCGTGGTGTCCTAATGGAAGAAGAGATCGATGTTCCGTTTCCGGAAATTGAACTCACTGTGAATTGTGAAACGCCCGCCAGTCAGGAGGAGCTGACACGCGTGGGTGAGGAAACGGCCAAATACTGTGCCATCGCAAAGCTGTTCGAAGCGGCAGGCACTGACCTGACCGTCAACTGGGTCAAAACAAGCAGCTAAAAGTCAACAGACCCGACTTTCTGGGAGGAGAGAAATGAAAAACTGGACCAAACGCAGCCTTGTTGCGGCTGCTGTGGCAAGCGTCATGGCGATGCCTGCCAAGGCGGAAGAGACCATTTCAGCCGTTGTGATTGATGGGTACCCAGATCGGGCCCTTTGGGTGAAGGAATTCACCAATTTCTTCATTCCAGAAGTGGACAAGCGGCTGGCTGAGTCCGGTAACTACAAGATGAGCTGGCAAGAGAACTATGGCGGTTCGATCGTCAAGCCGAAGGGTGTTTTGGAAGGTGTCCAGCTCGGCCTTGGAGATATCGGGATCGTCACAACGATCTTCCATTCTTCAAAGCTTCCTAGTCAGGGTATCTCGGGGTCGACGCCCTTCGTTGCATCCGACGCCCGTGCTGTGGCCAAAGCCGTGGATGAAATCGCGCGTGAGTTCCCGGCGATGCAAAATGAGTTTGCCGCGCAGAACCAAGTTTATCTGGCGACGGGCGTTGTGCTCGACACATATCAGATTTTCTGCTCAGAGCCGGTCGAGAAAGTTGCAGATCTTGAAGGACGCAAGATCGCGGGTGCCGGCCTGAACTTGCGCTATCTCGAGGGTATCAAGGACGCGGCGGGCGTACGCGGAGGCCTCACTGATTTCTACAACATGGTTCAAACCGGCCTTGTCGATTGCGTAATGATTTGGCCGGAAGCTTCCAAGACGTTCAAAATCGTCGAAGTGGCCCCTTACATGTTGAAGGCAGACCTTGGTGCGGTAAATACAAAAACAGTCACCGTCAATGCCGACTACTGGGCGAGTCTGCCCGATGAGGTCAAAGAAGTACTACAGGCCGTGGCTATCGACTACCGTGACCACGTGGCAGGTATTGCAATGGATCGAGCCGCTGCGTCGCGAGATGCATTTGTAGAAGCTGGCGGATCGATCATTGAAATCTCGGACGAAGACCGCGCTGCGTGGGCAAATGCGATGCCCAATGTTGCGCAGGAATGGGCTGCAACGCTGAATGAGAACGGCGAGCAGGGCACAGATATGCTGGCCGCTTATCTCGGCAAGCTTCAGGATGCTGGTTTCACTGGTGTGCGGGACTGGACGGCCGAATAATCGTTCGGCGACCCGAGAAAGGGGCCAGACATGCTGAAGACCGCAGTAACCGTCCTGTCGCGGGTCGCCAATTCGGTTGCTATCGCCGCCAACGCATTGGGTACGCTTGTCGTCCTGGCGTTGGTGGTCATTCTGAATGTTGACGTCATTGCGCGGGGCCTTTTTTCGGCCCCACTGCGCGGAACCTACGAGATGGTGCAATTCTCGGTCGTGATGATCGTGTTCCTGCAGCTGGCCGACGTTGTCAGAGTGGATCGATTGACGCGCTCGGACGGGTTTTTGAACCTGCTACACCATCGTCGCCCCGGTCTGACAGCCAACCTGAGGCGCATCATCAACGCCATTTCGGCAATCTTCATGGCCCTGATCGCCTATGTAACCTTCCCAGAATTTTTTCATATGTGGGAGACACAGGACTACTTCGGAGTGCCCGGTCTTTTCACATTGCCTTGGTGGCCGGTCAAACTGGTCATCGCGTGCGGTACTGCGCTTGCCTGCGTGATCTTCCTGCTCAAGGTCGTCACGGCGCAGGACCGCCCACAACTTGTCCGCACCCCAGAGCATGACGAGGCCGCAAAATGACTCCGATCGAGATTGGCCTGATCTCGGTCATCGCCATCGTCTTTCTGATTTACGCGGGCGTTTACATTCCTATCGCTCTGGGCGTGGTCTCGTTCGTGTCGATCTGGCTGATGCGGGACAACTTCACGCTTGCGCTCAACCTGTTGAAAGTGGCGGTTGGCGATAGCGCGATGGAGTATAGTTTTGCGACCATCCCGCTGTTTACCTTTATGGGGCTCATCGTTTCAAAAGCGGGACTAGGCAGGGATATTTACGAGGTCATGACCATGCGATTTCGCAAGGTCAAAGGCGGTATCGGAATGGCGACCGTTGGAGCAAATGCCGTGTTTGCGGCCGTTACCGGGTCGTCCATTGCGTCCGCATCAGTGTTCACCAAAGTCTCGGTCCCGCAAATGATGGCGCAGGCTTATAACCCGCGCTTTGCGGTTGGGGTTGTAGCCGGGTCTTCGGTCCTGGGGATGATCATCCCGCCGTCGGCAATGTTGATCATCTATTCCTTCGTCGCCGAACAATCCGTTGGGGACATGTTCCTGGCGGGGGTAATTCCGGGGATTATGCTGGCAATCGCTTATGTCGGCGCGATTTGGGTCATGGGGCGCTTCACCCCAGCTTTCGTCGGTGGTCGTGTTGTTGAAGACACCGAGTGGATGTCAGGACGCGAGATCGCCTCCAAGACACTGCCGACACTGTTCATCATTACCATCGTGCTTGGTGGTATCTACACGGGTTGGTTGACGGCAGTAGAAGCAGGGGCCGCCGGAGCTTTCGTTGCGCTAATCATCGCGGTTGCCCGCAAATCGATGTCTCCACGCGCTTTCTGGGACGCGTTGCTGGAAACCGGGCACATCACGGCGGCGATCCTGTTCCTGATTACGGCGGCTTCAATATATAGCCGAATGCTGGGACTGGCGGGGTTGCCAAATCAGTTGCAGGATCTGCTCGCGGGGAATTCCGCGTCCTTTTGGTCGATCATGCTGCTCTATGTTCTGTTGATGCTGTTTCTGGGAACATTGCTCGACACGGCGTCGATCATTCTAATCGTTGTTCCGTTGTTCCTGCCCATGGCCGAGGCGCTGGATATGTCGCTGATCTGGTTCGGCATTATCACCGTGGTCGGAGCCGAAATCGGGCTTTTGACACCGCCTTTGGGCATATCCTGCTTCGTTATCAAATCCACGATCAACGATGACCGCATATCACTCAAAGACGTGTTCATGGGCGCACTTCCATTTGCGTTCGTAATGCTGATCGTTCTGTTCATTCTGATCGAGTTCCCGATCCTCAGCCTTGCCCTGATTTAAGGAGGCCAAGATGCGCTCTGTCACCAAAGACAATATCACTGACGTCTTCATGGGGTACCTGTCCAAAGACTCCGATCCACGGATGCGCGAAATCATGGGCTCCCTGGTTAAACACCTGCACGATTTCGCCCGGGAAACCAACCTGACGCATAACGAGTGGCGGGCCGGGATTGCGTTTCTGGAAGGCTGCGCCGCGGTGGAAACCGAGGATAGGCATGAATTTGTGCTCGCCTCGGACGTGTTGGGCCTGTCGTCATTGGTTGACATGCTGCATTCCAGCCCTGACGCGACCAGTTCGTCTGTGTTGGGGCCGTTTCACGTCTCTGGCGCACCCCCGCTGCCGATCGGTGGCGATATGAAACGTCACTACGGCGGGCCGGTTCTGCTGGCCGAAGGCGTGATCCGGGATACAAGGGGCAATCCGATTGCGGGTGCCGAGCTCGACATCTGGCAAACAGCGCCAAACGGGCTCTACGCCAGTCAGGATGAGGAACAGGATATCTACTCTTTTCATGGCTTGATGACGGTCGGCTCAGATGGCCGTTACGCTTTCACCACAGTCAAACCAGTCGAATACACGGTGCCATCTGATGGGCCAGTCGGAGACATTCTGCGAGCCTGTGGTCGCCATCCCTGGCGACCGTCGCACCTGCATTACATCGTCAAAGCTCCCGGTTATCGTACTTTGGTGACCGAGATATTTCCCGACGATGATCCCTATCTGGATGAAGACACGGTGTTTGGCGTGCGCGACGATCTAGTGATGACCTATGTTGAACGCCCAGCTTCTGAATTTCCTGATGGCATGGAACTTTCTGGTAAGATCACTGAACCTTTCTTGCATGTGAATTTCGACGTGACGCTTGCCAAGGACTGATTGACAGATAGGAGGCTTGAGGTGCTGAAACGTATCTTCATTTTGGGCACTGCGCTGTTTTGCAGTGCCGCCATCGCACAAGAGCGCCCCATCTTCGACGCGCATATTCATTACAGCCACGACGCCGTCGAACTGGTGCCACCAGAACAGGTGGCTAAAATCCTTCGGGATGCGGGCGTGCGGAAAGCGCTAGTTTCCAGCTCAGACGACAATGGCACTCAGCTGTTGTTGGCCGCGGCACCGGACATCGTCGTTCCAGCGTTGCGCCCGTACCGTCGTCGCGGCGAAATCAACACCTGGATGCACGATGAAACTGTAATTGACTATCTGGAAGAAAACCTGGCCAAAAACGACTACGAAGCTATCGGCGAGTTTCACGCTTACGGCGACGATATCAAAACGCCGGTCATCCAGCGTATGATTGCACTGGCCAAAGAGCGGAACCTCATTTTACACCACCACGGTGATCGAGAGGCAGTTGACCTAATCTTCGAAACTTGGCCAGAGGCGCGGGTTTTGTGGGCGCATTCTGGCTTTGATGACCCGGCCAGTGTGTCTGACGCGTTGGATACCTATCCCAGACTTTGGGCGGACTTGGCTTTTCGGTCGGATATGGTTTCACGCGGCCGATTAGACCCGGATTGGAAGGCCGCGTTCGAGGCGCATCCCGATCGGTTCATGGTCGGTACGGACACATTTGCGCCGGAACGTTGGTACTATGTTGGCCCCCACGCAGATTTTTCGCGTGAATGGCTGGATCTGCTGCCGGATCGGATCGCAGACAACATCGCCTATGCCAACGCTGAACGTTTGCTGGCATCAGAATGATCCGTTGGGTTGTATGGCTTCTTGCTTCACCTGGCGCAGCAATTGCTTGTGACGCTGTGGGGCAACGCATGGGGTCGGAAGCCCCAGATGCGCCTGAGGTTTATTTGGATGTCATCGAAATTCCGTTGGCCCAACCGTTTTCCGTTCTGATTTCAGTCTGCGGTGAAGCAACAGCACATGAGATGCATGTTGATGCAATCATGCCCGCTCATCAGCACGGGTTGAACTACGCTCCCGAAGTTTCGCCATTGGGCGACGGAAAGTTCCGGGTCGATGATTTGCTGTTTCACATGCCGGGACTTTGGGAACTGCAGGCTGACGTTGATATTGGAGGGCGATCGTTGTCCTACACGTCAGAGATTCCGCTCAAATGAAGTTCTGGGCTTTAACCGCGCTAATGACGCTTCCGGCTACTGTACACTCAGAAATTCTATTGTCCGAAGATGAAATACAGCAAACGCTTTCCTTCGGGCCGTGGCCGCCAACATACCAGCCAGACCCCAGTAATCGCGTTTCAGGTGACTCAAGAGCTATTTCGCTCGGCGCGGCTTTGTTCAACGATCCGGTGCTGTCGGTAGACGGCGCTTTTTCTTGCGCGAGTTGTCACGACCCCGAACAGGCATTTGCAACATCCGAGGCGCGGGCGCTCGGCCGTGTCAGGTTGGATCGGAACACCCCATCCCTGAGAAACCTTGCGGGTCTGCGCTGGTACGGTTGGGGCGGCAAGAGCGATAGTCTCTGGGCAGCAAGTCTGCATCCGATCATCGAAGAACAAGAGATGGCTCATAGCAGCGAAAGTCTAAAGGCGGCAATTTCCGAGAGTTCTTATGCTGCTGATTTTGAGTCCATTTTTGGCAATATCCGAAATCAAGACCCGGAGTTGGTGCTGGTCAACACTGCCAAGTCTCTATCAGCCTATTTGGAGACGCTTAGAACCGAGCGGACACAATTTGACAGTTTCCGCGATGCGCTGGAACGCGGAGATCTGTTGGCGGCTGCGAACTATCCCGAAGCTGCTCAGAGAGGTCTAAAGCTCTTTCTGGGGCGCGGGAAATGTGCCCTTTGCCACAATGGCCCGGCATTTTCCAACAATGAATTTCACGACGCCGGTGTGCCTTACTTCCTAAGCGAAACCGAAGTCGATGAAGGACGGTTCGGCGGGTTGAACTTCCTGTTTTCAAGCGTCTACACACTGGACGGGGAATGGAACGACGATCCCGCCAAGCAAGGTGCATGGGCGGTTCGCAGTGTGCGTAGGCGTCATTCTGATTTTGGGACCTTTCGTACGCCAAGCCTGCGAGGTGTGGCTGAAACTCCGCCCTACATGCACGACGGCAGTCTGATCGACTTGGATGCGGTGGTCCGGCACTACAGCGAGCTTGATACCGAAAGGCTGCATGCCGACGGTGAGGCCATGCTCTCAGAACTGAGCTTGTCCGAGCAGGAGATCGCTGATCTCATTATGCTTTTGGAGACTTTGTCCGGCGTTGCATGGCCTTGAGATACTCCAATTCAGCCAAAGTGCCGCCTGAGTTATGCGGCACGTCGCATTTTGCTAACCCCCTTTCCACGTCAGAGAGTGTGGCCAACAAAACAAGGTCGTTGCAGTGGTCCGAATGATCTAGGCCGAACCCCTTGTTGCCTACTTTGGTCGGGCCGTTCCCGAGTAAAATATCGTCTTGCTCCAGCGCCTGCCCACAAAAACTTTCGTCACTGGTCGCTTCGCATGCTAAAAGGCTGCACTAAGGCAATTGGGTTGGGCGCTTTTAACAAACGGCAAACGGGCAGGTGGCTCAATGACCGCCTCGAGAACTCCCACCTGCCGTTTCTACGACTCGACCTCGCGTTACAGCGTTTCAAACACATGCGAAATCTACAGAAATTCGCCGTCTTCAAATCCTCTGTATTTGACCACTTCAACTAGGAAAGATCGCTAACCAGCCCAAGCACCTTCAGGCTGATCCGCCTCGCCGGTCTTTGCCAGTGGAGTCAGCTTTGTTCCGGATAGGTTCGTGGTTCCCGCGGTAAACTGAGACTGGTTCGACTTCGTCTGACAGCACCGCCACCCATTCCCGACTTTCGCCACTGTTTTCTTGCCACGGATTTCTGTGGGTAGTACCGTGCGCTGTGCCGCTCTTCCTCGATCAGAGAAAGCGCGATATGCAGACTGAGGCCGCTTTTCCGAAGCGTGCAAAGTTCACCTAAATCCGCCGCGGTCCATTCATCTCTCTGCTTCCATCATGTTGACTGAAAGATAGGATCGTCCATCTGGACAATGGCCAGACAGGAAACCTTTCGCGATCTCTACTCAGACAACACTGCGCCATTCAGGTCAAAGTGCATTGGGAACAATGCGCGCAGAAACCGGAAAACAATTCTCATTGCTTCGTCGCGGTCAAATGAATCCGGGTGGAGTAGGTAATCAGTCCACATGCCTTCGAGCATTGCGAGTGTGCCGTGTGTGGCGTCCCTGGCAACTTGGTTAGGGTGTTCCGTGCCAGTTTCTTTTGCAATTCGAGCGAAAGCGTTGAAAACCAAGTTCCGAAGCTTGGCGTCGCGGGTATCTGAAAACGCAGCGATTGCTGCTCTGTTTCGGGCCTCGCCTCGAAATGCGTACCAAATGGAGACGTTTTTCTTGTTGAGAATGGTTTCACTCAAGTCACCCCGAACAATCATCTCAATATGTTCCTGTCCGGTTTGCCCGGTCGCTTCCAACAAGTCATAAAGGCCGTTGTAGTATTGTTCGGATGAATAGCGGGCGGCTTCGTCGACCAAGTTGTCTTTCCCACCAAAATGAAGATGAATCATGCCGCGGGACAGATTGGCGCGTTGGATGATCTCGCTGACTGAGGTCTCGGAAATCCCTTTCTCTGCCACCGAGTCGAGTACGGCCTCTATCAGAGAAAGGCGATTTCGTTCGCGTATTTCTTGTCGTCTTCCGGTCATATGATTAGGCGGCTCTATTTGTTTTCAGTCTCTTGCGGTGGCGTCTAGTGGCCGATGCGACGTTGGCCAGCCTCTATGTCGAAATAATCAGTTGACACAACTAGTGCAAAAATCCCAGATTTAAATGGACGATTGTCCATTTTGTGATCGACTGTTGTCACAGCATCGAAATCGAAATTCAGCAGGGAAGCATGGCAGGAGTACTACGAAGTGAGACGGGCAAGGGCCTGGCACTTAGCGCGCCTGCGACGCTCTACGTGGGGCTGCTTGTAGCCGTACCGCTCTGTATTCTTGTCGCCTACAGTTTTTGGACCCAGACATATGTCCAGATTGACCGGACATTGACTTGGGCGAATTACCAAGAGGCGTTTACTGACCCCTTGGTTCGACACCTAATGATCCGTTCGGTTGCAATTGCGGGTGCGGTGACCTTGGCAACGGTTTGTCTGGCCTATCCGATTGCCTACTTCATTGCTTTTCGTACGCAAAAAAAGACCCTCTGGCTGTTGTTGATCACTATTCCTTTTTGGAGCAGCTACCTTCTGCGCGTGTTCAGTTGGAAACTCATTCTTGGTTTCAACGGGGTGTTGAACTCGGCACTGATTTCATTGGGTTTGATACAAGAACCACTGACATTCCTGCTCTACAATGAGTTTGCTGTGGTCCTTACGCTCGCCCACGCCTGGGCACCGTTTGCCATCCTGCCGATCTATGTATCGCTGCAAAAGATTGACCGCAGCCTTTTGGAGGCCGCAACAGACCTTGGCTGCAGTAAGTTGGAGCGCTTTGTACGTGTGACACTGCCCCTGACGGTGCCGGGGATCATCGCGGCCTGCCTGATCATTTTCATCCCAACCGTCGGCGATTACGTCACTCCGGCCTTGGTCGGTGGATCTCAGGGAAAAATGGTCGCGAACTTGATCCAGGTGCAGTTTGGCGCCGCCAATAATTGGCCGTTGGGTGCAACCCTGTCTCTTCTCGCCATGCTTTCGGTCGGCTGCGTTGCGATCCTGTTCGTGGTGATCGTCACCGCATTGGGTCGGAGGATCAGATGACCAGGGTATTTCGCATCTCATGGTTGCTGGTTTACGCGATTGCCTACCTGGTGTTTCTCTATCTGCCGGTTTTGCTGTTGCCGCTGTTTTCGTTCAATGACGGAACCATCGTGGCGTTCCCGCTCAAAGGTTTCACGTTGAAATGGTACGCGCAGTTGGGTCAGCAAGACACGCTGTTGCAAGCCATGGTGAATTCGCTGATCGTCGGCAGCGTGACCGCCGTGATGGCAACTTCTCTGGGTCTCTTTGCAGCTCGCGCCTATGTCCGCTATCGCTTCACGGGGCGTGAGTTGTCCGAGGGACTGGTCATGCTTCCACTGGTCATTCCCGGCATCATCGTTGCCAGTTCAATGCTGGTTCTGTTCATCAGCATCGGGCTGAAACCATCGCTGACCACCGTGATCCTTGGGCATGTGTTTGTGGCGCTGCCCTTTTCCGTGTCGATCATGAAGTCTGCGTTCGACGACTTCGACCAGTCCCTGGAGGAGGCCGCGTTCGATCTTGGTGAAAGCGTTGTTGGGACGTTTCGACGTGTTACCCTGCCAATCGTCGCGCCGGGAATCATTGCTAGCCTGTTGGTCACCTTTACAGTGTCGTTTGACGAGTTCGTCCTGGCCTTTTTCCTATCCGGAAACAGCCCAACACTGCCGGTGTATATCTGGAGCCAAATCCGCTTCCCGGCAAAGCTGCCCAACACGTTGGCACTGGGGTCACTGCTATTACTGTCATCGGTCCTGCTGCTGTTGATTGCCGAATATTTCCGCCGCCGTTCCATCCAGTCCTCAGATTGAAGCCAAAGGAAACAAGTAAGATGAGCGAACAGAACATCATCGAAATTCGGGGCGTAGAAAAACGCTTTGGTTCCTTTGTGGCTGTGTCTGATCTGAACCTGACCTTGAAAGAAGGTGAGTTCTTTTCGTTGCTTGGCCCTTCAGGCTGCGGCAAGACAACGGCTTTGCGTATCATCGCGGGTTTTCAGGATCACGAAGAAGGCGAGATCCGGATCGATGGTCGGACGATGGGAGAGGTGCCTGCCAACAAGCGCCCTACAAATATGGTGTTCCAAAGCTATGCGATCTTTCCGCATTTGAACGTCGGCGACAATGTTGGCTTCGGATTACGCAAAACAAAGCTGTCTCGGAGGGAAATCAAAGAGCGTGTTGCCGAGGCGCTTGAGATGGTCGAGCTTGGCGGCCTGCAGGACCGAAAAGCCAACGAATTGTCGGGAGGTCAGCGGCAACGTGTGGCACTCGCCCGGGCACTCGTTATGCGGCCCAAGGTATTGCTCTTGGATGAACCGTTGTCTGCGTTGGACAAAAATCTGCGCGAAGCGATGCAGTTGGAGATGCGACGCCTTCAACAGAAGCTTGGAATTACTTTCGTCATGGTCACGCATGACCAGTACGAGGCGATGACCATGTCCGACCGCATCGGCGTCATGTTCGCCGGGCAGCTCAAGCAGGTGGATAAGCCAGAGGTCCTGTATTCCCAACCCTGCAACCGGGAAGTGGCTTCTTTCATCGGTGGAATGAACTTTCTGGATGCCGAAGTGACTTCGGAGAAGTCTGAAACGCTTGAAGTCAACGTCAAGGGCTTTGGGAAGATGGAAATCGGGGTGAACCCCAACGTCCAGGTGCATGACAAGGAACTTCTTGTCGGGGTTCGACCTGAGCAACTGGAAATCAGCTCGGAAAAACCGGATGGCTATGATGCTCTTGTTCAGGGCGAGGTCTCGGACGTCGCCTTTTATGGCGAGAGTGTCCACTACTATGTGCGCGTCGATGGTCTGAAAGACAGCATTTCCGTCGCAGTACCAAACTACTTTCACACGGTCGATCACACGCGCGGCGATACCGTCTGGCTTGGCGTTCAAAGCGCCTCGGTGATTGACTTGGGTAAACGTGAATCTTTGGGAGGAGAACAATGATTAAAACAGCATCACTTACGGCAGCAGTAGTTGCCACCTTTACCGCGGGCCAAGCTCTGGCGAACGCCGCTGACCTGACCGTTTTTGACTGGTCCGGATATGAGGATCAGGGTTTCTACGGCGATTATGTCGAAAAGTACGGTGGGGCGCCCAGCTACACCTATTTTGGCAGCGTGGAAGAAGCGTTCACCAAGCTTCAGTCCGGGTTTGAGGCCGATTTGGCTCACCCCTGCACAGATGCTCTGAGGAAATGGGTGGCGGCAGATTTGATCAAGCCAATCGACACCAGCAAGCTGGAGAATTGGGACAAGTTGATGCCCAAGATCAAAGAGGTCGATGGCATCACGATCGATGGGCAGACCTACATGGTGCCGTTTGAGTGGGGCAACACCGGCCTGATCTATCGCACCGATATGATTTCGGCGGATGATGTTTCGCTGCAATTGCTTGCAGATCCCGCCTATCAGGGCAAAGTCGCCATTCCGGACGCCGCTTCCAGTGCCTTTGCAATGGCAGCCTTGGCGACTGGAGCGTCCAGCTATACCGATATGAGTGACGAGGAATTCCAAAAAGCGGCGGACTATCTGCGCGCGGTTCATCCGAACGTGCGGTTTTATTGGTCCGATGCCGGCCAACTGGATCAGGCAATTGCCAGCGGTGAGGTCACGCTGGGTTGGGGATGGAACCAATCGGAACTGAACCTGATCTGGAACGAAACCCCAGCGGTCATGATGCGTGATGTGGACAAAGGCATCGCGACCTGGGTCTGCGGTTATGTACATCTGAAATCTGCGAAGCAGTCGGATGAGCAGGTCTATGACATGCTGAACGCGCTCAGCTCCGCGGCAAGTGGGAAGTACATCATTGAAAGTTGGGGGTACGCCCACGCCAATGAAGACGCTTTTGCGCAGGCAGACCCGGAGTTGATCGAAACTTACGGGTTCTCGGATGTGGACAGCTTCTTTGAAGGCAGCTTGTTCTTCGACGCCGTTAACCCCGAATTGGAGGCCAAGATGTTGAAGGAATTCGAGCGCATTAAAGCGGGCTTCTGAGGGCGCTCTTACAACACAGCCGGGAATGGTGGGGATGTAGAAACCCTTCCATTCCCACGAAACTATTTCCGATTTTCTTGGAGGAAGCGCGGCAATGTCAGGCGCTGACGGATATTCTGTACTCTTTGAACCGGTTCAAATTGGGCCAGTGACGGCTCGAAACCGGTTCTACCAAGTGCCCCACTGCAACGGCATGGGGCACTTGCGACCGCAGGCCGAGGCTGCCATGCGGGCAATGAAGGCCGAGGGTGGTTGGGCCGTCGTCTCCAACCAGGAGACGGAAATTCACCCGACTTCTGACCTGTCCCCGTTTGCCGAAAACCGACTTTGGGATGAGCAGGATATCCCGGCGCTGCGCCTGATGACCGAGGCGGTGCATGGAAAGGGGTCTTTGGCGGCTATTGAATTGGCGCATAACGGTCACCACGCGCAAAATCATCTGAGCCGGGCCCCTTTGCTGGCGCCTTCAGAACTTGCCTTGCAAACTGCTTATCCCAAGCAAGCCAGGGCGATGGATAGGGCGGACATTCGCGAATTTCGCAAGTGGCATCGCGCAGCGGCTCGCCGTTCGCGCGAAGCCGGGTTCGACATCGTGTATGTATATGCCGGGCATCACATGACCTTGCCTCATCATTTCCTGCTGCCACAGTTCAATGATCGAACGGATGAGTATGGAGGTTCACTGGAGAACCGGGTGCGGCTAACCCGCGAGCTTCTTGAAGAAACCAAGGAAGAGGTTGGAGACGATTGCGCCATTGCCCTGCGATTTGCGGTTGACGAAATGCTCGGGGCAGACGGCATGCAAGCGCAGGAAGAAGGCCGTGCTGTAGTCGAGTTGCTGGCCGAGCTTCCTGACCTTTGGGATGTTAACGTGGCAGATTGGAGCAACGACTCTGCAACTACCCGGTTCGAGCCCCGCGACGGCTTTCAAACCTCATATATCGAATTCGTGAAACAGGTGACTTCCAAACCTGTTGTTGGCGTCGGGCGTCTTACGTCGCCGGATTTGATGGCGTCACTGGTCAGGAAAGGCATTCTTGATTTTATCGGCGCGGCGAGGCCATCCATCGCTGATCCGTTTCTGCCCAACAAAATCAAGGAAGGTCGCATCGAAGAAATCCGTGAGTGCATCGGTTGCAATATCTGTGTTTCATCCGACTCTCTCGGTGTCCCCATACGCTGCACACAAAACCCGACCATGGGCGAAGAGTGGCGGCGGAAATGGCATCCAGAGTTCATTGAGCGTCGGGGGAAAGAGAAAACTGCGCTCGTTGTGGGCAGCGGACCAGCCGGACTTGAATGCGCCATGCAATTGGCGCGGCGGGGATACGAGGTAACTCTGGCGGAAGCCAAGCAAGAGCTTGGCGGCCGTGTCTTGCAGGAGTCTGGTCTGACCGGGCTGTCCGCTTGGACCCGCGTCACAGATCACAGGATTTATGACCTTAGGCAAAGAGGTAACGTTCAACTGTTCACCGACAGCCTGTTGTCAGCAACCGAGGTTGTCGAGCTGGGTATTCCGAACGTCTTTGTCGCAACTGGCGCAAAATGGCGACGAGACGGGCGCGGGAAATCTGGATTTCACGGCGTATCAATAAGCGCCGGCGCTCAGGTATTTACGCCGGATGACATCATGTCAGGGACACTGCCGGGGAGCGGTCCGGTTTTGGTCTACGATGATGAACAGGCATATCTCGGTGGTGTATTGGCGGATCATCTGGCTCGGGCTGGACATGAGGTCGTCTTTGTAACCCCGGCTTCAATGGTTTCGCCGTTTACTGAACTAACGCTGGAACAAACTCGAGTACAACGCAGTCTTCTGGAGGGCGGCGTTCAACTGGTCCTGTCTCATACATTGGACAACGTGGCGCCGGGGCAGGCGACCGTGCGATGTGCGTACACGGGGCGAGAACAGACCAAAGACTGTGGTTCAGTTGTGTTGGTGACGCAGCGCGCGCGCGAAACCAACCTCTACGATGAGCTGCGCAGCTTGGCCAGCAACCCGCTGACTACGTTGGAATTGATCGGGGATGCAGCAAACCCCGGCTTGATCGCGGACGCAGTATATTCGGGCCACATGGCTGCTCGGAATTTCGAGCGCGAGGCGGGCGAAATTGACCGCGAATTTTTCCGTCGGGAACTCGTTTCCCTTGAATTTGTTTGAGGTGCGCCATGCCAAAAGATGATTTGCAAGTTATGCGCGACTTGATGGGCTCGCAACGTGAAGGGTTCGCCTTGCCTCGTCACTTCTACACGTCTCAAGCCGTATACGAGAACGATATCAGTGCGTTCTGGAACCGAAACTGGATCTGGGTCGGCCATGTTAGCCAGGTCCCTGAACCGGGTGATTATTTCCTGTTCGACTATGGGCCCGAGTCCATCATCATCGTTCGGGATCGTGAAGGCGAAGTGCGCGGGCATCTGAACGTATGCCGCCATCGTGGATCGCGGGTTTGCATCGAACGGAAAGGCAAAGCCCGCAACTTCATATGTCCGTATCACGCGTGGACTTTCGACTTGAACGGCAAACTGCGGAACGGTCGATCAATGGGATCGGGTTTTGATCCGGGCCAGTATGGGTTGTTCCCGGTTCAGGTGAAGATATACCAAGGTCTGATATTCGCCTGTGCAGCCGCGAATGCACCACCTCTGGATGCCGCGTTGGAGCGACTCGCCCCACTTTCAAAGCCGTTTGACTTTGAAAATCTGAAGGTCGCTCATGAAGCCTCGTATCCGGTTCCCGCGAACTGGAAACTGGCCTTGGAAAACTATCTGGAGTGCTATCACTGCGCCCCGTCTCATCAGGACTATTCGCGCAGTCACTCGTTGAAAGATCCTGCTCAAGTTCTTGAGTTCAGTGGCGCTCTTCACGAGCGGATGGACGAAGTCGGAGTTCCCTTGGAGGAATTGGACCTGACCGGAGAAAACGCGTTCGCGCCGGGTGCAGATGTCTATTGGCGGCGCTACCCGCTGTTTCCCGGGTATTTGACGGGCAGCAAGGATGGTACGCCTTTGGCTCCCGCTCTTGGAGAGCTAAAGGGTCACGACGGCGGTGCCACCGATCTGGGGATCGGGACTTTGAACTACTTCCTCGTTTATGCAGATCACATGGTTGGCTACCGGTTCGTTCCGCGCGCCCTGCAGGAAACAGATATTCAGATCGTCTGGTATGTGCGCGGCGATGCTCAAGAGGGTCGTGACTACGACAAGGACGCGTTGACATGGCTCTGGCATGTCACGTCGCTCGATGATGAGCGGATCATCCGTCACAATCAGGAAGGCGTGAACTCCCACCATTTCGTGCCGGGACCACTGTCCGAGATGGAGTGGAGCATTCCTGGTTTCTATCGCAACTACTTCAGCATGATCTGACAGGCTCAGAATTCGGAGAAACACCATGACAGAGTTAACGAAGCGCAGATCAAGACGGCGCGGGGGCGGGCGTGAGGCACGTGCTGCCGTGCGAACCAGCAATGTCGCTTCGCAGGCAATCTGGCCGGGGATTGCCGGAGGAAGATACAAGCCCCTTTCAGACGCTGACATTGCGCGCATTCATGAAGCCGCCCTGAGTATTCTGGAGCGTACGGGCGTCGGTGATCCAACACAGGAAGTTCTTGATCTCGTGCTGCCCAAAGGGGCGACGGTGAACGAGCACGGCAGGCTATGCTTTCCTCGGGCCTTGATGGAAGACCTGTTGGCCAAGACCGCAAGCGAATTCTATGTCCATGCACGCGGATCTCGGGCTGGAAAGGACGATATGCACTGCACCAAGGACAAGGTGTATTACGCAAATTCCGGTACGGCGGTGACAACGTTTGACGCGGAAACGCGCAGTTACCGACCATCAACGCTCAAGGATATCTACGATTTCACCCGACTTGTAGACCGGCTCGACAACATTCACATGACCGGTGATACGGTTCTGGCAACGGATGTCCCGCAGGACTACGAGCATGACATGAGCATGCTATACGCCATTCTGGCGGGAAGCGAGAAACCGTCCTGCCTGACATTCCGCACGCGCGAACACATAAAAGACGCCATTCATATGTTCGATCTGGCATCGGGCGGGGAGGGAAAGTTCCTTGAAAAGCCCTCGGTGATTTTTGGAGGCTGTCCTATCGTTTCACCGCTTCGGTTCGGGCGGGAAAACCTGGAAATCCTGATTGATACTGCAAAAATGGGCCTTGTCTGCGACCTTGCCGTTCCGCCACAAGCCGGAGCCACGTCACCAGCGCCATTGGCCGGCACGCTGGCGCAGGCGGTGGCCGAGACCCTTTCCTGCGTGGCCGTTGCCAACCTGATCAACCCAGGAACACCTGTCGTCTTTGCGGCTTGGCCGTTCATTACTGATCTGCGCACTGGATCGTTTACTGGCGGAAGTGGCGAGCAGGCTTTGATTTCAGCCGCTGCTATTCAGATGGGCAACTTCTACAACCTACCAACCAGCGTCGGATGTGGAATGACGGATTCCAAAATCCCCGATGCGCAATATGGGCTGGAAAAAGCGCTTACCTTCGCTTTGGCGGCCCATGCGGGAGCAAACCGGTTGTGCGAGTTTGGTGGAATGCTCGGCAGCCTGATGGGCTGTAGCTTTGAGTCAATGGTGATCGACAACGAGGCAGCGGGCATGATCTCTCGAACACTGCGCGGGATCGAGGTGAGTGACGATACGCTTTCGGTCGACGTCATCCATGAATGCGCAATAGATCCCGGTCATTTCCTTGGTAATGCGCAGACCTTGCAATACATGGAGACCGAGTATGTCTACCCAACCTTGATGGATCGGGAGCTTACCGACACTTGGGAGAAGGCAGGCCGTCAGGATATGTTCGAGCGGAGCAGGTCGGTTGTGAACGATATCCTATCCAATCACTACCCGAACTACTTTGGCAGCAAGGCTGATGAAGAGGTTCGATCCAAGTTTCCGATCAAGTTGCCGCCTGAAGAAATGCGGGCTGGGTGAGCGTAGCAGGTCGCGGTAGGGGCTCGCCACTTGCAAGGTTGCGAGGCCACCCCGAAGCCATTCCTAAGTTCTCAACGCATTCTGGCGCGTCAGGTCCTCGGTCGCCAGCCGGATGCCCTTTTCAAGGATGTCGAACATCTGGTTCAACTCGTCTTCCGAAATGATCAACGGCGGAGAAAACACACACATATTGATGATTGGCCGCAGGATCAGTCCGTTCTCCTGACAATGATGATCGATCAATGCGCCAACTGATTTATCAAGATCCAGCAAGTTATCGGCTTTGGCGTCCGCAACACACTCAACACATCCAACCAGCCCCATACCGCGGGCATCACCGACGAGCGGCAATTCAGCTAGGGCCTGAAGGCGTTCTGCGAACAGCGGCGTGATCGCGCGGACATGCTCAAGAACGCCGTCACGCTCCATGATTTCGATCGTCTTCAAACCGGCCGCCGCGCTTACTGGGTGGCCCGAATAGGTGAAGCCATTAGAAAAGGTAGCGTCCTGGGCGTGTTCGCCGCTTATTTCTGCTATCAGCCGATCAGAAATGATGCAGGCCCCCATCGGCACATACCCTGAAGTCATTCCCTTAGCGCAGGTGATGATATCCGGCTGAATACCGAAGACGGCTTCGGACGCAAACCAATGCCCAAGCCGTCCGAACCCAGTCACAACCTCGTCCGAGATATACAGGACATCGTACTTTCGGCAGATTTCCAGACAGCGCAGATGATATCCCGGTGGAGGTACGATGACACCTCCAGAGCACAAGATCGGTTCAGCGATGAAAGCTGCGACCTTGTCTGCTCCGGTCTGCAGGATCATGTTTTCCAGATCCGCTATTTTTTCGTCCAGAAAGTCGTCGACTGTCTGCTCGGGGCGACGCGTATAAGGATTCACATTCGGCAGGAAGCGCGTCAGGTGACTTGCCTGGTCCAGCCAACCTTTGTCTCGCTCTTTTCCGGACACTGAGGCCGCCAGGTAGGTCGATCCGTGATAGGCTTTCTGCCGCGATATCACGATCTTCTTTTCAGGCTTGCCCAGAAGGTTGTTGCGAAACTGCACAAACCGAAGAGCGGAATCCACGGCGGTTGAGCCACCTGTCGTGAAGAACACATGGTTCAGGTCGCCCGGCGTCCGCTTGGCGATCTCATGCGCCAACCGGGCGGGGGCTGAGTTGGCATTGTTGAAGGGCGAAAAATACGCCATCTCTTTCGCCTGCTGGGCCATGGCATCGGCAATTTCAGTGTTTCCATAGCCCAATTGCATACACCACATGCCAGCAGGGCCGTCTATTAGGCGCTTTCCGTCCTCAGTGAAGACGTGAACGCCCAGACCGCTTTCTGCAAAGGTGCGTGCGTTTTGGCCCAAACATGACATTCCCTCCCACGGGTGCAGGAAATGTTTGTTATCCCACTCGCGAATGGACCGAAAGTCAGAGTTGGAAAGGGTCATGCAGCGTCTCGATGAAATGGAAATCACAAAATGAACAAACATTTATTCAATGTCAATTCTTGAACTTTCGCTCTGCTAAATGCGAGAAGACAAAGGGCGACCACCCAGCGGAGGACAAACAAGATTACTCTCGAGCCTGATATCCCAACCAATGCCCGTGATCTGGGTAAGCTGCAGAACCGAAAGCAGTTGATCCAAGCGGCTGCAGAGGCCATCTACAAGTACGGAATTCGCGGCACGACCTCGGCGAGAATCCAAGAGTTGTCAGGACTGTCGCAAGGGATGGTAAACCTACACTTTGGCTCCAAAGAAAAGCTTCTGCTTGCGGTGGCTGAGGAATTGTCAGTCCGCTACGCGGAGCAGTGGAAGGTCATCGCAGCCAATCCCGAGTTGGGCCCGGCAGACAAGTTAATCTCTTTCATTAAGGCAGACTTCGATCCCTTGGTCCTAAATGCACGGGACGTCGCAATTTGGTTTTCCTTCCGGGCCGAAGCGCTCTCGAACCCGAAGGTATTTCCTTTCATCGACTCGCGAGACAAAGGTTTCAGGGCGGCGATACTGGAGCTGTTGGAGCAAATAAAGGTTGAAGGCCAGTACGATGACGTAGACGCCAATCTTGCAACAGACGCATTGGTTGCTTTGCTGGAAGGGCTCTGGACCGACTACCACTTGCACTCAGAGATCTTCAAACCTTCGGAGGCTTTGAGGATCTGCCTGTTTGTACTGCAATCGATGTTTCCAAAACACTTTAGCAACCAAAAGATCTAAGGATGAAGGTGGCTTTTGAAAATAGGAACCTACCGAGGTCAATCCCTAATCCGTCCGTGTCTCGTGAATGAATCGCCGCAAGTCATTAGTCATTGGTTGGGCCCATAAGACGCACATAAGCAATGCAAAACACCAAATAGCAGCGCGCCGATGATCAGCGAACTAGCCGAAGCTTCCAACCCGCGGCCGCGCGCGATCAGCAAGAATCCAATAACAATGTCAGTAAAAATCCCCAGATGATAGTATGAGCTGCGCCGGCATCTTCAATCCCGTCGGATATGACCGTTTTCACAACAACGACATCAGCGTCGGCATATGTAGCAAGAAGTCTCATGGTTGGGGGCAGGACCGCCAAACTGGCACCAACCTCATTGGCTGCTCCTAACGGTGTCGGACGTTCGTCAGAACTGCCGCTATGACCGGGTCACGGACAAAGTTCTAGGATTCTTCAAACAGATCGGTCATCCGTAGGATTGCACTACACGGCCGTCGAGAGTGGGAAGGAGTACTTTTCTTCTCTTCCGAAAGTGTCGTGACTCAATTCAAGGCCTCCCTACATGCTGAGAAGGCCGTTTCGGCTCACCGGTGTCCAGAAACCCTCCGGTGGAGCCTTTTTGTGTGTCCGACGGTATCGTTCACAAAACTAGGTTGCTGGATGCTCGGGTGCGTCACCCAAAGCCAGTAGTAAAAGGATGGCCAAAAGCGGTGATCCAACCAGACCGATCAGGAACCAGATCAAACCGGATCGGTTGCGCCGCCCCGCCATCGTGATCGGCAGGATATAAGCCAGATCACGCCAACCAGCAAGGCTAGCATAAATATCAGTTGGATAACTGGTGCGTCCATCAAATTTCACCTTTCGTATCTTGACGCCATGTATAACACGGCTGATCAAGTTTGACAGACGGTGGCCCGAATGTGCTCTTGGGCAAAAAATAACTCCCGACATTGGTCTCGGGTGTCCTGGCACTCTCCCGGTGGCTTCCTTGGCGATTAAACGGTGTAGTCCCAATGGTTAGAGCGTTCCGGAGCGCACAGTGGCAAGGTCGGGAATGCGGACAAATTTTCTGTGCGTTGAGAGAACTCTCTAAGTCTAGCCAAAATCGGCAGATTGGCCAAATATCAGTGATTTTCTACCAAAACGTTTAACTGTTGGTCGGTTGACTAAGAGAAAAGACCTCTTTCCGATCTCAACCGCCAATCTCGCTCCAAGCTTCACCCGTAGCACTGCTGGGCTGAGTGATAGCTAGTATAGTGTGCAGTGTGACGACGGACTCCTTGACTTTCACACTCTACTCAAAATCCTTGCAGTCAATGAGGGAGAGAGTTTGTGCAAGCTGAGGGATTTGTCAAAGGGCGGCCGATTGACCTGGCAGTTTTGGACTACGGGCTGTTCAAGGTTCATTCCACGGGTCGCATCATTGGGATCTGCGGCTTTCTGATCCGGACGGATCTGGGAGAAGCCATACTCATCGACACCGGGTTGCCCGAAAAATATGCGACCGATACCGAAGCCGCGGTCAAAGAAGATCTTTTGTACGAGTTTGGCGAAGTCCTAAAATGTGAACCGGAAAATCTGCCACGCGCGCAACTGGCAAAACTCGGTCTCATTCCATCAGACATTACGTTGCAGATTTGTACCCACACCCATATCGACCATATCGGGGCATTGGGCGACTTTCCGAGCACTCCGATACTGATCTCTTCCGTGGAGCGGGCTCTGCCTCGTCCATTGTATTGGGGCGGTGTGCGGCCTTTGGAGTGGCCCGATCGGGATTACCTCTTGGTTGATGGCGACGAAGAGATTGGACCAGGTATCCTGGTATTGGCGGCACCCGGTCATGCACCTGGCCAGATCGCCCTGATGGTCGATCTTCCCTCGGGTCCGGTTTTGCTCACCAGTGACGCGATATCCCGACCGTCAGAAATCGATGAGAAATTTGCAGGGTCATGGGACGAAGAAGCCGCGATTGCCAGCGCAGACAGGTTGATGCGTCTAGCATCCGAGCGAAACGCCTTTGTGATCTATGGGCATTGTCCAAATCAATGGCCAGTTCTGAAGAAAGCACCAGAGGTCTACCGTTGACCCCAACCGGTGGTCCACCTTTCCCGAAATCGATTGATCTTCCTGAAAACTACCTGACGTCCCGCCCTTGATTCAGAATGATTACATTTCCGCTGGAAACGTCACCGGCCGGTGAAATGAGAAAACTGACCCAAGAGGCGACTTGCTCGGGCTGCATCGCATGACCATGCGGCATGGCGCCAACGGCTTTCTCCAAGACTTCCTCAGACAAGACATTGAACAAGGGCGTCTCGGTCATGGCTGGCGCCAGCGAGTTCACACAGATTTTTTCCTTTGCGTATCGACGGGCTAGGTCTTTCGTAAGGGTATCCATCGCCGCCTTTGATGCCCGGTAGTGCGGAGGGTCAAATACATCGAAATTGTAAGCTCCGTTTGATGAGATATTCACAATCTTTTTGACGCCCTCGCGTTCCAACATCAATCGGACAGCCTGCTGGCAACAATGGAACGCAGAGTTGAAATTGATTGCCATCTGCCTTTCCAGTTCCTCGGGCGGTATATGCGGGAAGTCGGACATGAAGCAGGTGCCAGCGTTGTTTACCAAAGCATCGAGGCCGCCATGAGCTGACTTTATGCCATCAAAGGTCTGGGCGATTGCAACTGGATCCGTCAAGTCAACGCAGAATGGTGTGAAATTTGAACCTAACTCTGCCGCCAGTTCATCCAAACCTTCCTCGTTGAGGTCCAGTCCAAGGACGTGGAACTCACATGTCCGCAATTGGCGGCAGATGGCCTGTCCCATTCCTCCTGCAGCGCCGGTCACAACGGCTGTTTTCATAGTAACTCCTCGAACCCTGGCGAAACAGTGGATATCTTGAACTACAGAAGGAAACCCGCAACGCAGGTTTCTGCAAGTATGGATAGTCAATCTCTAAAAAAATTCGGTGAGCGTCTGGTTTGGGCTCGGAGTTAGACCTTGCGATGTCATTCCACCGCGCTTTGGCGCCGGATGTGCTTTTCGACGTTGCAACTGAAGCAAACGGCAGCATGGTCCGCAATGCAGACGTTCAAGCAAGTTGCAGCGAATGACCGCTTTGAGCCCATACCTACCCGGTGTGCTCCCCGCAGCGAATGTCAGCTTGTCCGGGCTGCTCCATGCTCGTGCGCGGCGTCCTCGCGCCGTTCCTCAAGTGCCTGTCGGACAATTTGGTACGAAGATGACAAGAATAGGCTCGCCATGATCGCAGCGACAATGAGGTCAGGCCAGCCCGTTGCGGTGCCCCAGACACCCAAAGCGGCAATCATCACGGCCACATTGCCGATGGCGTCGTTCCGCGAGCATAGCCAAACCGACCGCACGTTGGCGTCTCCATCCTTGTAGCTGACAAGCAAGAGTACGCTCGCAAGGTTTGTTGCGAGAGCCAGCGCACCGATGATCCCCATGATTTCGGCCTCTGGAACACCCACGTAGAACACCCGATAGACGGTCGAACCAAACACCCACGCGCCCATCAGGAAGAGGCTGATCCCCTTCGCCAAGGCTGCGTTCGTTCGAGCGCGAACAGAAGCACCGATCACGGCGAGGGAAATACCATAGGTGAGCGCGTCCCCAAGGAAGTCTAACGCGTCTGCTTGAAGTGCCTGAGACTTTGCATAGTGTCCGGCGGTCATCTCGACCACGAACATTGTCGCATTCAGCGCGATGACGATCCATAACCGGCGTTTGTATTCGTTCGACATCCCGTCAAACTTCACGTCGCTACCGCAGCATCCTGCCATTTTTGAAACCTCTTCAGAATCGCCTCGGTTCTAATGTAGTCTCTCTAGTGACTAGAGGTTCAAGAGGGTTTTCGCATGTTCTCAATTGGAGAGCTTTCGAAGCGGACGAAGGTCAAAGTGCCTACCATCCGCTACTATGAAGAAATGGGTCTCCTGGCTCCACCGGAACGTACAGCAGGCAACCAGAGGCGTTACACAAACGATGGTCTGGAACGCCTGAGCTTCATCCGTCATGCGCGTGATCTTGGCTTCTCCATCGACGCGATCTCATCTCTGATCGAGTTGCAAAACCATCCAGACCGATCATGCGAAGCCGCCACCGAGATCGCCGAAGGTCAGTTGTCCGAAGTGCGAGCCAAGATCAAACGACTCAAAGCGCTTGAGAACGAACTGAAGCGTATTGCTCAAGGATGTGATGGTCGCGGCGTGGCAGAGGACTGTTATGTCTTGGCCTCGCTCGCAGACCATGACCTATGTGGCCGGGATCACTGACCCTCGAAAGCTGACATCTATTCGGTAACTCCGAACGGCAGCTTTGTCCGCACAGCAGACGTACGTCGCAAGTCTTTTCAATGTCTACCGTGCGGACCTAATATTTCGGTGGTGTGATCTGCTCAAACGACCGCTTTGTGCGCATTGCAAATGAGCGAAAGCACCTCGGGATGATTGGAAATCTGGCGGCGGGTCCAAAACAGCGTGGCAATCGCTTTAAGAAGCGGACAATTATCCAGTGTGTGAGCAACGCAGTTCCCGTCAACGCTATCTGGATTTACTTACCGGACCATGAAGCTTGATTATTGCGGTTTGTGTTCGTCTCGTCTGAGTAATAGACACTTGATGCGGTGTTCTTTGGGAGAGTGGCTGTCCTCCTGAAGACCCCTGTCGCTTGTGTTTAGCAAATCAATACCAGGTTGAACGATTGACATGCATTCGCAGTTGGTATGCTATCCGCAACCATAACGTTAACAGAAATTTGCGACACGGTATCGTGAATTCAATGCGGTTAAACGGCTGCAACATGGGAGAAAATAATGAAAAATCCAATACTCGTACTGACGCTTTTGATGACGACGACGTCTTTGGCCAGTGCCGAAACTCTGCGTTGGGCGCGCTCGGGGGATGCGCTGACGCTCGACCCGCATTCGCAGAACGAAGGGCCGACGCATACCGTGCGCCACCAGATGTATGAACCTCTGATCATTCGGGATACGAGCGGTGCGTTTGAGCCTGCGCTGGCGACCGATTGGGCCCCCAGCGAGAGCGATCCGAATGTCTGGGTGTTCAACCTGCGTCAGGGCGTGAAATTCCATGACGGCGCCGATTTCACTGCAGAAGACGTGGTGTTCAGCATCAACCGTGCGAAGCAGCCGAACTCGGACATGAAAGAACTGATCAATTCGATTGTCGAGGTGCGCGCTGTCGACGACCACACGATCGAGATCGAGACGGACGGTCCGAACCCCATTCTGCCTGCGAACCTCACCGACCTGTTCATCATGGACAAGGGCTGGACCGAGGCGAATAACGCGGTCAACGTTCAGGATTTTGAAGGCGGTGAGATCACCTTTGCGACCGTCAATGTGAATGGAACCGGCCCCTACAAACTGGTCAGCCGCGAACCGGACGTCAAAACGGTGATGGAGCGGAACGAGGATTATTGGGGGCGCGATCAGTTCCCGATGGCGATCAGCGAAATCATCTATACACCGATCCAGAATGATGCGACCCGCGTTGCGGCGATGTTGTCGGGCGAGGTGAACTTCCTTCAGGATATGCCGGTGCAGGACCTGGACCGGGTGAATGCCGTCGACGGTTTGGTCGTCAAACAAGCGCCGCAAAACCGGGTGATCTTCTTTGGCATGAACCAGGGCGCGGATGACATCGAGGCGGATAACGTCGATGGTAAGAACCCCCTTGCCGATGTCCGCGTTCGTCGGGCCATGTCCAAAGCGATCAATCGAGATGCCATCCAACAGGTGGTCATGCGCGGTCAGTCGCAACCTGCCGGGATGATCGCCCCGCCGTTCGTGAACGGTTGGACTGCCGAGATGGACGGTGAAAGCAGCACGGACGTTGAAGGTGCAAAGGCGCTTTTGGCCGAAGCGGGTTATCCGGACGGATTCTCGATCCGGCTGGATTGTCCCAACGACCGGTACATCAATGACGAAGGTATCTGTCAGGCCGCTGTCGGGATGCTGGGTCAGATTGGCATCACTGTGAATCTGGATGCCAAACCGAAGGCGCAGCACTTCCCGCTGATCACGGACGGAAAGACCGATTTCTACATGCTGGGCTGGGGCGTTCCGACGTATGACTCGGAATACATCTTCAACTTCCTGGTCCATGGCCGTGAAAGCGACATTGGGACGTGGAACGGCACCGGGTATGACAATGATGAGTTGGATGCCAAGATCGAGTCGCTGGCCTCGAACACGGATCTCGTCGCGCGAGATCAAGCGATCGCCGAGATCTGGCGCGTGGTGCAGGATGAACAGTTGTATATTCCGATCCACCATCAAGTGTTGAACTGGGGTATGGCTGAAAACCTGGACATCAACGTTGATCCCGAAGATCAGCCTATGGTCAAGCATTTTGGCCTGAAGTAAAAAACGTGGCCGGGCCTCGGGATGCGAGGCCCGCCACCAAAGAGTGGGAGCTATCATGAAACGTCTGACCACTGCCGCGCTATTCTGCGCGCTTGCCTTGCCCGTCGCAGGCGAAGAGTTCACGTTTGCCGTTACAACGGACCCGCAAACAATGGACCCTCATGCTGTCAACTCTGCCCCGGTTCTAGGTTTCTTGAACAACGTCTACGAAGGGCTTGTGCGCAGGGGCAAGGACATGACCATTGAACCGGCGCTGGCCACGAGTTGGGAAACCATCGGGGACGGAGTTGGATGGCGGTTCAAACTGCGCGAGGGCGTAACGTTTCATGATGGTTCTGATTTCAATGCGGATGACGTGATCTTCTCGTACCAGCGGGCGTCTGACGAAAACTCGGACACACGCAGCTGGTTCGCACCCGTCAGCGAGGTGGTGAAGGTTGACGACTACACCGTCGATGTCATGACCACCGCGCCGAACCCGATTTTCCCGGACAGCATTGCCAACTGGATGATTATGGATAGCGGCTGGGCCGAGGCAAACGACGCAGCACTGCCTGACAAAGAATCGGGCAACTATGCGACCCTGAACGCCAATGGCACCGGTGCTTTCCGAGTCACCGCGCGAGAGCCGGGCCTGCGCACTGTTCTGGAGCCGTTCGACGGCTGGTGGGACACAGCAGAACACAACCTGACCCGCGCTGAATTGGTGCCAATCCAAAACCCGGCGACCGCTCTGGCGGCTTTGTTGTCTGGAGATGTGGACTTCATCAACCCGGTCCCAATTCAGGATGTGGCTCGGTTGCAAGGCAATCCGGATGTGAAGGTCATTCAGGGCGTCGAAGCGCGCGTGATCATGTTGGGCTTTGATCAGCAGGAAGGCGCGAGCGAAGCCGGGCAGGGTGGCTCGGACCTGTTCCGAGATGTGCGCGTCCGCGAGGCGGTGGCAAAGGCAGTAAACGTTCCCGCTATCCTGCAAACCATCATGCGTGGCAATGCTGAGGTGGCGAGCCAGTTGGTCAGTCCTGCGATGCGCGGCTATTCGGCTGCGAACGCGGATCCCTATGTCTACGATCCCGAGGGTGCCAAAGCTTTGCTGGCTGAGGCTGGCGCTGAGGGGGCCGAGATCAGCTTTAAGTGCCCCAACAATCGCTACCTGAACGACGAAGCCGTTTGCCAGGCGATCACCGCCATGCTGTCTCAGGCCGGGCTAAACGTGACGCTCGATGCGATGCCGGTTCAGAACTACTGGCCCGAACTGCGGGCAGACAATTTTGACATGTATCTGTTGGGTTGGTCACCCGGTACGTTCGATGCCGAGCATCCCGTGCGTTTCCTCGCTTCGACCCCGAATGAGGAAAAGAAGTTGGGTTCCTGGAATTTTGGCGGCTATTCGAACGCTCGCGTGGATGAATTGCTGCCGCTGATCCAGTCCGAGATTGACGAACCCACACGTCAGGCAATGCTGGACGAGGTGGCAGGTATCCTGCACGACGAGGTGGCCTATGTGCCGCTTTACGTTCAACCGTTGGTCTGGGGCGCGCGCAGCAATATCGAGCTGACACAACGGCCCGACAACTTCTTCCTTCTGCGCTGGGTAACGGTCAACTAAATGCTGTCATACATTATCAGGCGTGTGGCTCAGTCGGCGCTGGTTCTGTTCGTCGTGGGCCTGGTCGCCTTTTCCATGTTCCGCTTTGTCGGCGATCCGATCGACAATATGCTGGGACAAGAGCGGACCATGGAAGATGTGGAACGTCTGCGGGCGCAGCTGGGGCTCGATCAGCCGTTTCCGGTGCAATATGTGAAGTTTCTGCAGGAAGCGGTACAGGGCAATTTCGGCGTCAGCTTCCGTCAAGGGCGTCCGGTCGCGGAAATCCTGGCCGAACGCGCTCCGGCAACGTTGGAACTGGCGCTGGTCTCAGCCGTGTTTGCCATAGTCTTGGGCATCGCGCTGGGTGTGTTCACCGCAATCCGGCGAGACGGGTTTGCAGCGAATTTCATCATGTCAGCATCCCTGATCGGGGTTTCCCTGCCGACATTCCTGATCGGAATCCTGTTGATTTACATCTTCTCGGTCGAACTTGGCTGGCTGCCCAGCTTTGGGCGCGGAGAAGTCGTAGACCTGGGCTGGTGGAGCACCGGCTTGCTGACAAGCAGTGGCCTCAAGGCGCTGATCCTGCCCGCGATTACATTGGGTCTATACCAGATGACCCTCATCATGCGGCTGGTGCGCTCCGAGATGCTGGAAGTACTCCGGCAAGACTATATCCGCTTTGCCCGCGCCCGTGGGCTGAGTGACCGGACCATCAATTTCCGCCATGCGCTGAAGAATACTATGGTCCCGGTCATTACCATTATCGGCCTGCAACTGGGCGCCATCATCGCCTTTGCCATCATCACCGAGACAGTGTTTCAGTGGCCGGGCCTGGGCCTTCTGTTCATCAATGCAATCCAATTCGTGGATATCCCTGTCATGGCAGCATACTTGATGATGATCTCGGTCATCTTTGTCACCATCAACCTTGCGGTCGATATCCTTTACGCCTTTATCGACCCGCGCCTGAGGGTCAGCGCATGAGCCGTGTGAAACGCATTCTGGATAGCGACCAGTTCTACGCCTTCCGCCGCTCGCCTGTGGCCATGGTGTCGGCGACGGTGGCATTGATCCTGATCCTGGCCACGATCCTCGCACCACTGATTGCGCCGACAAACCCGTTTGATCCGGCCAGCCTGAACCTGATGAATGGCTTCACCCCGCCGATGGAACCCAATGCCTTTACAGGCGAAACCTTCCTAATGGGCACAGACGATCAGGGGCGCGATGTGTTCTCGACCATCCTCTACGGAATGCGGATCTCGCTATTCGTTGGGGTGGCGGCCGTTCTGTTCGCGATGGTTCTTGGGATCATACTGGGCCTGCTATCGGGGTATTTCGGCGGGTGGACCGAAACCATCATCATGCGCACGGCGGATGTGCAGCTGACTTTCCCATCGATTCTTCTGGCCATGCTGATCTTTGGGATCGCCAAAGGCATTACCCCGGTGGAGTATCGCGACCAGATGGCGATTTGGGTGTTGATTCTGGCCATTGGACTGTCCGATTGGGTGCAGTTTGCTCGGGTAGTTCGGGGCGCAACGCTGGTTGAGAAGAACAAGGATTACGTCGCCGCCGCTCGCATCATCGGGCAAAGCCCGCTGACCATCATGCTGCGCCATATCCTGCCCAATGTACTGTCACCGGTGCTGGTGATCGCGACTATCTCATTGGCGCTGGCGATCATTGCCGAGGCGACGCTCAGTTTCCTTGGCGTTGGCGCGCCACCGACCCAGCCCTCGCTGGGGACGCTGATCCGCATTGGGCAGGGATTCCTGTTCTCGGGTGAGTGGTGGATCCTGTTCTTCCCGGCCTGCACCCTGCTGGCACTGGCGCTGAGTGTGAACCTGCTGGGCGACTGGCTGCGTGACGTTCTGAACCCGAGGCTGAAATGACCGATCCCGTTCTTTCGATCCGCAACCTGACAGTGGAAATCCCCACACGCCACGGCATCTTCAAGCCGGTCGAGCATGTGACCTACGACCTGCATCCTGGCGAGATCCGGGGCGTTGTCGGCGAAAGCGGCGCCGGCAAGTCCATGACCGGCAACGCCGTGATCGGCCTTCTGGATCCCCCGGCCCATGTCTCCGAAGGTGAGGTCTGGCTGAACGGTCGTCGGATTGACGAACTGGACGCCGAGGACAAACGCCGAATCCGGGGCAAAGAGATCGGGATGATCTTTCAGGACCCGCTAACCTCGCTGAACCCGTTGTTCACAGTGGGTGAGCAATTGGTCGAGACGATCCAGCTTCACCTCGGCCTGTCCGCTTCCGAGGCTAAAGAACGCGCCATTGCGCTGCTGGATCGCGTGTCCATCCCGGACCCGGCGGACCGTTTCAACCAGTATCCGCACCAGTTCTCCGGAGGGATGCGTCAGCGGGTGGTAATCGCGCTTGCACTCTGTACCGAGCCTAGTGTTCTGATCGCGGACGAACCCACAACGGCCTTGGATGTATCTGTCCAAGCGCAGGTGCTGGATCTGATCAAGGAACTGGCGAAGGAGCGTCAGGTCGGCGTGATCCTCGTTACCCACGACATGGGCGTTATCGCCGACACCACCGACTCGGTAACCGTGATGTATTCCGGTCATGTGGTTGAAAGCGGAACGACCGATCAGATCCTCGGCGCACCGAAACATGAGTATACCAAATCTCTGATTGCCGCCGTGCCGCGCCCGCACACCAAAGTTGAGCGTTTCCCAGTGGTCAATTATGGCGAGCGGGAAAGAACCTTCAAGATCGACGATCTGGCGGCCCATTGGGACAAGACCGATCTGTCGAAATCCGGCAAACTGCTGGAAATCGAAAGCATTACTAAAACGTTCCTCCAAAAGGGCGGGCTGCTGCCCTCGCAACGCAAGTACTTCACTGCCGTCGATCAGGTGAGTTTCGACATTCGCGACGGTGAGGTTTTTGGCCTTGTCGGCGAAAGTGGCTCTGGCAAGTCCACAGTCGCCCGGATGATTGGAACACTCTATCCTGTGGACGGTGGTCGGGTGATCTTTGATGGCGAAGACGTCACAGTGATGGAGGCAGAGGCCCTGCAAGCCTACCGCCGCCAGATCCAGATGATCTTTCAAGATCCGTTCTCCAGCCTAAATCCCCGCATGAGGGTCGGGGACCTCGTTGCCGAGCCCATCCATCATCACAAAATCCTGCCCAAGCCCGCAATTGAACCGCGCGTGCGCGAACTGCTTGACTGGGTTGGCCTGGCCAAGGACGCGTGGCGCAAGTATCCACACGAGTTTTCCGGTGGGCAGCGTCAGCGTATTTGTATTGCTCGCGCCCTCGCAACTCAGCCCCGTTTTCTGATCTGCGATGAGCCGACCAGCGCCCTGGACGTATCCATTCAGGCGCAAATCCTGAACATTCTCAAAGACCTGCAGGAGCATCTGGGCCTGACTATGCTCTTTATCAGCCATGATCTTCCTGTCGTACGTCAGATGTGTGACCGGGTGGGCGTGATGCGGCATGGGAAGCTGCTTGAGGTTCAGGAGACGGACGCGTTGTTCGAAGCTCCCGAGCATCCGTATACACGGGAACTATTGGATTTGATGCCACGGCTAAAGCAATTGGCATAACCTTAACGGTTTGGTCTTGCATCGGTTTTCCAGAAGAAGTTGTTTGAGAGGTACGCGCGCAAGCAATCAACGGTAGTTTGAATTCAAACACCGACTTGAATTGGCTCCATCGCAAGGCGTCTAGTATTCGTTGTCGACCCAATTTCGGACCTGGACGAAGCTAGATGAAATGCAATCTCGATCAATGAGGTCTGCGTCGAGGTCACAGCCGACGGCAGCAATACGGTTTGCGACTTCAGAATTCAGGATACCCCTTGAAAGACAGCTTTCCGCGCCTCACCAAACATCTCGACACGGCAGTACGCGAGACTTGTAGGGGACTAGGTGTCGGTCATTGGTTTCAAACCGAGCGGCTACGGCACACACCCCCTATGCCGGACCAAAGCATCGGAGAACTGACCTCAGAAACAAGTCTGCGGCTGGATTCCAACCAATACACTGTCCACTAGCGCGCATAAGCGCTGAGTTCCGGACCTTGCAGAGCGGAAAATATCCGCTCTGCAGTTCCTGAATAGAATCTGCAGGTGGCTAGAAAGGGTTTGCCTGCTTGCCGCCGAACGCAAACGGCACTCCGTCCGGATCACACAGGATGGGGATTTGAGCTTGAACGGATTCGCTTAAGTTCAAGGAGGCCGGATGCGCCCCTTTGGTTTCAGCGGCACGGAAGGCGTCAGGGACTGAAGCAACTTTTAGGCTCGGGACCCAAGATGCGTTTGAGGCGGTTGCCCAAGTCGCGGCATGCTGGATTGCAACAAGACGGCCCCGAGGCCCGAGGAGAGTGGCGCAATCCTGGTCCCGATCGGGAGACACCTGCCATCCGAAGAGTTCGATGTAGAACGCCTGCGGAAAGCCATCATCGTTGCTGATATACACTTCAGGGCCAAACTGCCGTCTCGGCACGGGGAAACTGTGCCGAGACAGCGAAATCCCCACCAAAGCGCCGAGCGGATCGCGAACGAGTGCGTTGCGCCCGACGCCCGGCACCTCGAATGGCTCCCGAACAATTTTGCCTCCGAGCGTGTCGACGCGCTTGGCCGCCAGGTCCACGTCGGGGACCTCGATGTAGGCGACCCAGCCCTTCGCTTGCTCGGGCGGCGTCTCGATCAAACCCGCGCCCGCTTCGTCACCGGAAAGGGCGAGGACGAAATCCTGCTCGCCGCCACCCCATGCAAAATCCGATGCCCGCTCGACTTCATAAGACCAGTCGGCGACGTGCTGGTAGAATGCCATTGAACGCGCCCTGTCCGGTGTGAATAGGTCATGCCATACGATTTGACCGGCCTTCGACTGTGTCATCGCCTTACTTCCTGACATCTTTGAGTTTTTTGACTCCGCGGACCATCTTCCCGAACGCCTTGTCGCGCGACCTGCGTTCCGCAAGACTCGCGGAGTTAAACGCATCTTCGGCCATGAGCTTGCGCCATCTGCGAAGCCGATCGCTATCAAGAACACCCTCATCGATAGCCTTCAGAACAGCGCATTCCGGCTCAGAATCGTGCTGACAGTTCTTGAATCGACACTGCGCGGCCAACTCCTGAATGTCGGCGAAAAGATCATTGATACCTTCCGCTGCATCGGTGAGCTGCAGTTCCCGCATGCCCGGACTGTCCAAGACCAGACAGCCATTGGGCATAGCATGAAGCTCGCGCCGCGTTGTCGTATGCCGCCCCTTTGCGTCGTCCTCACGAATGGTTTGGGTTTCAATGGACTGACTCTCGAGCAGCGCATTGGCCAACGTTGATTTACCAACACCAGATGAGCCGAGAAACGCCACCGTCTTGCCGGGTTCGCACCAGGGAAGCAGTTTTGTCCGGGGCGCGTCGCCGCGGGCGTCAAAGGCGACCACGTCGATCATGTCCGATACCGCGCGAGCAGCGTCGATATAGTTCTGCGGGTCTGTCACGAGGTCGGTCTTTGTGACGACGATGACGGGTGTCATCCGTGCCTCCAAAGCCAGAGCTGCATAGCGTTCCAGCCGGGCCACCTTGAAGTCCTGATTGCAAGACGTGACGATAAAGGCCGTATCAATGTTCGCCGCGATCAGTTGTTCCTGCCGGTCGGTTCCGGGCGCACGCCGCTTTATGAGGCTTGTGCGCTCAAGAACCCGACTGGAGCGCGGACGTGTGGAGTCCAGCATCAGCCAGTCTCCGACAGTTGCGTCGGCTCCCGGCGGAAGTACCGTATCTATGCCGTCACCGACGACATGCAGCCCATTGCGATGCACTTCGACAACGCGAACGGGAGGTGTCGCCGACAAGTCCTCTACGCTGATCTGTTGGGCGAAAAACGGTTGCCATCCCAATGCCTGAAGAGGGCTGGGATTGGCGTGCGATCCCGCTTCGCTTGCGCGAGGCGGAAGGAAGTTGGAGTAATCCCTTGTCATAGGGTGTTCACTTTCATGTCTCTGGCCCAGGTCAGATTTGGGCGCTGATGGTAGGAAAGAGTGCGCACATCAAAACACTCCGTCGGCAACAAAGCGACGGCGGTGCTTCAGATCTTGAATATGCTCCGGGAGGCGCGCTGCCTCCCTTCCTTACCGGGACATAAAATCTCCATTTCCGATAAAGTGCACATAGGAAGACCGCGGGCAGAACACAACAGTTGACCGGTGATTTGGCGCACGTCGTCACTTCTCTGTAGCAACCGTTCAACACGAAGAAGAGTGTGTGAACTTTACCCGCGTAGCAGCCTTTTGTGCTGGAAACAGCAGTTGACGGCACCGAGCCGAAATTCCCCCAAAGTCCTCCTTGGGCCGTTATCACACATCCCTACAACCGGAATATTAGCGCCTTCGTCCGCAATGTGGTCTTGACCCCTGGAACTGGACCGAACCGAGTGCGAAATTTTGGGTGCATTTCTGGCAACAGGGGAGTGTAGCGATGCCGAAGAAACGATTCATCGGCGAACAGATTGCCTTTCGATTGTGGACAGGATGCTTCATCAGTCGATCAATCTAATACTCATGACGGGCTGACTGGCTTAGAACCGCAATTCCTCTGAAACGACACTACTTCAGGAAACCTCCTGACCTTTCTCGGAACATACTTGCAATCTTGCCTCTTGGCGTAGTCACCTATGGGTGACGAGCGGAGGAAGTCGATGAAGCCTTGGACAATCATGTTTTGTGCGTTCTGCACATTCGCTCTTGTCGCTTGTGCCCCAAAAGTTCGTACATATGAGAAAACCAATTCGGTTTCATTCTCGGCAAGGACAAACAGCACACTTGGGCAGACGGCGACCCGGCTTGGGGACCCCAACGACGGCCGGTCCGGTGTCAAATTGATCAGCGACGGCGAACAAGCCTTGGTGTCACGGCTTCTACTCGCTGCAGCGGCTGAACAATCGATCGACGCTCAATACTACCTTTTGCATAACGACCCGACAGGTCACCTCTTTGCGGCCAGCCTTTTGCAGGCGGCGGATCGAGGCGTACGTGTTCGCTTGCTTTTGGATGACATGGACACATCCGGATACGACGCGATGACAGCCGCATTGGACTACCACGAGAATATTGAAATCCGTCTGTTCAATCCTTTCTGGCGCGACCAAAGCCTGATCATTGCCGGGCTCACGGATTTCAAGCGGATCAATCGCAGAATGCACAATAAGTCGATGACCGCAGACAACGTGTTCACAATTGTCGGTGGCCGGAATATCGGCGCCGAGTACTTCCTGGCACGGGAGGAAATGAACTATGCGGATCTGGATGTTCTGGCAGCCGGTCCTGTCGTAAATGAAGTTTCACACAGCTTTGACGAATATTGGAACAGTGAGTTCGCGGTTCCGGCCCGCGTGGTCGTCGGGCAACCTGAAGAATTTTCGCTTGGCCAAGCGCGAAGCAGACTGAATGAGCTTGTGGAGGCGGCAAAGCAGACCCAGTACGGCGAAGCTCTCAGAAAATCTGCAAGAGAGAATTTTGCAGACGGCACGCTTTCCTTGGATTGGGTGCCCGCAAAACTCTACGCCGATCCGCCTTCCAAAGCCGCAGGGCTTGATAACTCAGATCCAATTCTTGCGTCGCAACTGCTGCCGTATTTCGAAGGTGCTGACAGGGAGGTCAATATCGTTTCGGCCTACTTCGTGCCACGCAACAACGGCGTGAAGTGGATGACCGAACTGGAAAACCGAGGTGTCGAAGTCAAAGTCGTAACCAACTCGCTTGCTTCAAACGACGTAGCACCAGTCTATGCGCACTACGCCAAGAAACGCAGGGCGTTGCTGCGTGGTGGGGTCGAGCTTTATGAATTGCGGCCTGACGCTTATCAGGTCCAACGTCGTGGAATAAACTGGGCTCAATCTCGGTCGGGTCTTCATTCCAAAGCGTTCGCTGTCGATGACAGATATCTGTTTGTCGGTTCGTTCAATTGGGACCCTCGTTCAGTCAACATAAACACAGAAATGGGCATTCTCATCGACTCTCCGGCGTTGACCGCACAAACCATGGGTGCTTTGGACGATGCGCTTCCAGCATATACATATCATGTGACGCTGGAGAGTGCTGGCCAACTCAAATGGAGAACACGGGGCGAGAACGGAGAAATCCTCGAATATGACTCTGAACCAACGGGTTCGGCTTGGGATCATATCGTCGCTGGATTTTTCAGTATTTTGCCAATCGGCTCTCAGCTTTAGTAGCGTGGGAGAAGGTCCGTTCTTCTACTGTGCTGTTGACGTTCTATCAATTGCATCGCGCTTGTGGCAGTCTTCTTCGCATTTGAAGAAAAGTGGATAAGTAGGAGGGGCACATGGAAATTCGAACCACATCCGGGCGCGGCCGTCTATACGACAGCGTCCTGGACACGGTCGGCAACACGCCGTGCATTCGCATCAAAAAAATTGCGCCGCCCAACGTGACGGTCTACGTCAAGTTTGAAGCCTTCAACCCCGCGGGCTCCGTCAAGGACCGCCTTGCGCTGAACATCATCGAAGCTGGTGAAAGGGAAGGTCGGCTTAAACCCGGGCAAACGGTCGTCGAGGCTACCTCGGGAAATACCGGGATTGGTCTTGCGATGGTATGTGCCGCAAAGGGTTATCCGCTTGTGGTCACTATGGCTGACAGCTTCTCGGTGGAACGCCGCCGGTTGATGCGGTTTCTTGGGGCCAAGGTTGTGCTCACGCCTCGTGCGCTCAAGGGTTTTGGGATGTACTACAAGGCCAAGGAGTTGGCCGAGGCAAATGGCTGGTTTCTCGCCAGCCAATTCGAGACAAGCGCCAACGCCGACATCCACGAGGCCACGACAGCGAGGGAAATACTCAGCGATTTCGAAGGAGAGCGGCTGGATTACTGGATCACCGGTTATGGAACGGGCGGCACTGTTTCGGGCGTCTCGCGCGTGCTCAAGCGGGATCGCCCTGACACCAAGATTATCCTGACCGAACCTGCAAACGCTGCGATTGTCGGGTCTGGCTACGTGAACACCCGCAACGAGGCCCATCAGCCCACTGAGAGCCATCCGGCCTTCGAGCCGCATCCCATTCAGGGTTGGACGCCCGACTTCATCCCGTATGTGCTTCAGGAAGCTCTGGACAATGCTTACTACGATGAACTGCTCCCCGTCGCCGGAGCGGATGGTATTGCATGGTCCAGGCGTCTGGCCGCAGAGGAGGGGATCTTCACCGGAATCTCAGGGGGATCCACATTTGCCATCGCAATGGAAGTGGCCAAAAGCGCCCCGGACGGATCGGTGATGCTGGTGATGCTGCCCGACACAGGCGAGCGGTATCTTTCGACACCGCTCTTTGACGGGATTGCCGAAGATATGACGGATGAGGAACGAGCGATTTCCATGTCGACACCAACGGCGCAAATGCCGTCTGAGTGAGCCAGGTCTCGTCGCTCATCGATCCGGGTATTAGAACGTTCGATCTGTAGCGTTGATGCCGTCGGAAATTCTGCGGACAACGTGGTTATGGCAATGCGTGGCTGCTCGATCAAACGCTCCGGTTGGGTCGCGCTGCAGAAGTTGAACCGACTTCAACGGATGGCTGCCGAGTGTCCTGTATCATCGCCTGTGCGGGTGCATACTGACCTATTGCGTTGATCGAGAAAGCCTGTCGTTGACCAAAGATTTGCTTCTTCGATGGAAGTACAGAAGTTGCACCTTTAACTGAACGGCTTTTGGGTGCCCTTGTGCACGGCGGATTGGGTGATGCAGCGCCTCCACGACCTCGGGCTGACGTGGCACCACCTTTTGGGGCGCTCGATGGGCGTCATGATCTCTCAGGAAATCGCCTGCCTCAACCGCCCATCGGATCGCTGCAACTTGGTTTCTGGATCGTGAAGCCGCACAAGGGTTTGAGTACTGCGCCGCCGTCGCCGCGCAAAGTAAACTGGCTGCAATAAACGCCGGCCTGGACGCTATGTACTCCTGGTCCGGAGAGCAGAACCTTAGCCAATTCCGGCAGGAAACACTTGTGCTTTGGGGCGATCGGGATCGGACTTATCCGTGGAGTCAGACTCATATGCTTTAGCAAGAAATCCCCAAGACCTCGCTTGCGGTCGTGCCGGGTTGCGCCCATGCGGTTCATGCCGAGAAGCCTGAACTATTCCAGCGTCTGGTCTCCGACTTTCTGGAGTGATGGGCGCTGCAGGCGGCAAGGTGCTCTGCAGGAAACAGCCGAGCTCAGGTTGTTTAAGTTGCCTAGGCGTTTATTCAAGAGCGAAGCGTGCTTATCTTCGTGCCGGTCTCAGCGCACGGGTTTCACGCGCCGGGCCAGAAAAACCTAAGTGAATCGCTCGTGGCTTGATTTGACGGCGACACGGGGCCCACACTCAAGTCTCACGAAATGCTTTCGCAAAATAGTCGCTGAACGGTTTGATAAGGTAGGCAATCGGTGTTCTGTCCTGCGTCCGTATGAAGGTTTCGACCGGCATTCCAGGGACCAGAGGTGTTTCCGCGGGCAGTTTTTTCTGCTCGCCGGCGTTCAGTGCGATCTCGGCCGTGTAGTAGGTCTGGTTTGTCGAAGCCTCCTCGAACGCATCCGCAGAAACCAGGGTGACCCGTCCTGTCAATTCGGGCGTCTTGCGCTGATCCATGGCCGAAAAGCGCAAAACGACATCTTGTCCGACGAACATCTGGTCGACGTGAATGGGGTCGACGCGGGCACTTATGATCAGCGGACGATCCTGCGGAACCAGGTACAATACCGGTTCAGCCGGTTTCACAACCGCGCCAAGGCTGAAGATGTTCAATCCATGTACGACCCCAGAGACCGGCGCCGTGATTTCAAGGTTGGCGATACGCTCTGCGATATTCGTCGTTTCCTCGCGTAATTCCAGTTCCCGATACCTCAGGTCCCTGAGGCGGGTAATGGCATCTTCGCGGCGTTTGCTTTGCAATTTGAGGATTTGAATCTCGATTTCGGTCTTTCGCCCCTCGGATTCCGCGATACGGGCAGTCAGATCACCCATCGTTCCGCTCAGGCGTGCTTCTTCTCGTTGCAATGACAGAACGCGGGATGCGGGGGCCAATCCGCGTTCAAACAAGGACTCCTGATCCGTCAGTTCCTTTCGTATCAGGTCCAGCTGGGTGGCAAGCGCCAGTTTTTGAGCATCAATCCCGACAATCTGGTTGTCGATCTGACCAACCCTTTTGAGTTGCTGATCAATCTCCTGCGCGATGGATTGCTTGCGCGCCACAAACAATCGTTCCTGCCCATAGACCAAGTCCGCGATATCGATGTCCAAAGATGCGGCTTGCTGAAGTATGGGGTCAAAGCGAATTTCTTCGGTTCCGTCTCTTTCCGCCTCAAGACGACCACGGCGGGCCATGAGTTCGTAAAGCTCTTTTTCGGCGATCGCCAATTTGGTGGCAAGGTCATTGGACGCCAGCTTGATCAGAACATCACCGGCCTCGACCAAGGACCCTTCGTCGACAAGTATCTCGGCGACCACGCCGCCATCAGGGTGTTCCACAACCTGTTGATTTTGATCGACTTCAATTCGACCGCTGGCAACGATTGCCCCGGCAATATTGGTCGTGAAGGACCAATAGCCAAAGCCCCCAAGCAACAGCATCAGGCCCACGAGACCCACGAGCACTGGTCCGCGCGCTGACCAGGAAACAGACGAGTTTACGTCGGACCGCTCCGGTTTCATTTCAGGCCTCCCTGTCTGGCGGTTTTTGCGATTTGTTCGTGGTTGATAACGAGTTTCCGAAGCACGTCTTTTTTGGCGCCGAAGTCCCGGATGGTTCCGTTTTCCAGCATTATCAGCTTGTCGCATTCCTGAATTGCGGCCGGCCGGTGGGCCACGATCAACACGGATTTTCCGTTTGCCTTGAACTCTTCAATTGCGCGATTGACCGCGGCACTGCCTTCGACGTCGAGGTTTGAATTGGGTTCGTCCAGCACGAGCAGAACGGGGTCGCCGTACATGGCGCGGGCAAGGCCGATACGTTGCATCTGACCACCGGACAGCTGCCCTCCGTTCGCCGACACATTGGTGTCATAGCCATCAGCGAGCCGCAGTATCATCTCATGCGCATCTGCTTTCTTTGCGGCTGCCACGACGGCGGCATCGTCCGGCTCGGGCGCCATTCGGGCAATGTTTTCGGCAATCGTGCCGTCAAACAGCTGAAACCGCTGCGGAAGATAGCCGATGAGGCTGCCAAGTTCGGTCGAGCCGTATTGATCCAGTGCGGCGCCATCCAGCCGGATCGTGCCGCTGTGCGGACGCCATACGCCAGTCAAGGATCTGGCGAGTGTGGACTTCCCCGCGCCGGACGACCCAATCAAGCCGACCGCTTCGCCAGGGTTCACGTTGAACGAAACGGATTTCAGAGCGGCTTGTCGTGAGTTCGGCGGAAATACGGTCAGGTTTTGAACAACCAACTTGGCTTTGGGTTTCGGCAGTCGCGTATTCACACGTTCGGGCGGTACGGTGCCGAGCAGTTCGGCCAGATTGTCCCAGCCTCTTTTTGCGGTCTGAACCAACTGCCATTGCGCCACAAGCTGCTCCATCGGTGCCAGCGCCCGGCCCAGCAGGATTGAGCTTGCAATCATTGCGCCTGCAGTCAGTTCCCCCTGAAGCACAAGAAATGCACCAACACCAAGGATGGCCGACTGCAAAAACAACCGGAAAGTCTTTGTTACGTTGGCAAAGCTGCCGCTTACATCAGCCGAGCGGATCTGCTCCTTCAGCGCCCGGTCGCGCAACGTCTTCCACCGCGTGTAGGTCGCATCGCGCATACCCATCGCCTCAACGATTTCGGCTTCGTTCCGCAGCTGGTTGGACATTGCTTCGGACGAGGCGACAGCACGGCTGGCATTCGACATGGGGCGTGCCGAAAAGACTCGGTTCAAGCCGGTCAGTGCCAAGATGACCAAGCCACCCAGCGCAGCGACAGCACCAAGCCAATGGTGGAATATCCAGATGCCCAAAAGGAAAACGGGCGTCCAAAACACATCGAAAAAGGCCATTGGAACCGGAGAAGACAAAAGCCGCTGAACAGCCTCAAGATCGCGCAGGCCGGTTTCCGTTTGATCGTCCGGAGCGACCGAGGCTTTGCGCTGCACCGCCTCGAATACCCGACGGTCAAGCCGCGCCTGGAATCGGGCCGCGACGCGTCCGAAAATCCTCCCCCGAGCATATTCAAGCAGGCCCAGAATGCCGTACAAGAACGCAACAAGCACCGAGAGAGCGACCAGCGTTTCCACCGATCGACTGCCCAAAACCCGGTCGTATACCTGCAGCATATACAATGGCCCGGTCAGCATCAGAAGGTTGGTGAAGCAACTGAGAACACCGACAAAAACGTACAGCCGCCAGCTTTCCCGACGCACTTCGCGAAGTTCCTGACGCCCCGTTTCAACTACGAATTTGGGTTTTCCCATTGGCCGTCACCTTTGTTCTCAACTGATGATCGATACGCTGATCTGACCCGGTTGGATTTGTTTTTGGTTTCGGCCTCAGAGGGCCCAAGAACGATCTACGCGCTACCGCCGGGGACATATCGTGATTCAGAAATATTTGATCCGAACGGCCTGTGCGCTCCGTACCAGCGGTAAGCCAAACGTTGGCTTGCAAATCTCAGGTGGAGGAAATTATGACGACAATTGCAGGAATTGCCGCAGGAAATCCAAGCTTTAGCATTCTTGTCGCAGCAATAGGTTTTATCGATGACCAGAAGGGGACTGACTACCTTGGTGTCCTCAGTGGAACGGCTGGCGATCCTTCTGCGACCTACACGGTTTTTGCCCCGACAAACGCGGCATTCGGGCAGCTCGCAGCTGATCTGGGTTTTGCGGGCGACGTTACTGACACCGCAGCCGTAACCGCATTTCTGACCTCTTTGAACGAAGATCCGGTCGAAACCGCAACGCTGCTTGAGACGATCGTCACCTATCATGTTGCAGTTGGCACCCAAGGGTCGTCTGAGATTGCGTCGGCGGGTTCGGTGACCTCACTTCAGGGCGGCGTGATCGACGCGTCCGAACTGCCGACACTTGGCGATCTGGAGCCGGACCTCATCAACCCGTCGCTGGTGCAGACAGACATTCTGGCGGACAACGGCGTGGTCCACGTAATTGATCGCGTTCTGCTGCCGATCGATCTGCCAGGAAATGACGCCCCGACGATCACCGAAACCGTTCTTGCGGTAAGCGGCGCATCCGGTTTTGACGAAAACGGGGGTGATTTCGACATTCTCCGAGAAGCCCTGATCGCCGCTGATCTGGCGGGCGCCCTGAATGACCCGAATGCCGACCTTACCGCCTTTGCGCCGACCGATGACGCGTTTATCGCGCTCTCGAACTCGCTGGGATACGAAGGCAGTGATGAGGGCGGGGCATTTGCATACCTTGTTGACGCACTGCGTTTGCTCAACGGCGGAAACGATCCCATCGAGCTGTTGACGACGGTGCTGACCTACCATGTCTCGGGTGAAAGCCTGCAGGCCAGCCAGGTTCTGGCGTCTGAGGAAATCGAAACGCTCCAGGGTGGAACGATTGGTGTGGATGCCGAGACCCTTACCCTGGTCGATGCCGATCCGGACGTTCAGGATCCAAGCCTCATCGCGACCGACATTCAGGCGTCGAACGGTGTGATCCATGTGTTGAACGGCGTTCTGCTGCCCGCCGATCTGCTGCAATCTGACGGTTCAGGTGCAGTCGATTTCGTCATCGGAGACGATGGGCGCGAAGTCATCCGCACAGGTCGGGACAATGACCTGATCGATGCCAAGGGCGGCAACGATATCGTTTTTGCAGGACGTGGTGACGATCTGGTTCTCGCCGGTGACGGTCGGGACAAGGTTTTCGGCGGCAAGGGTGACGACACCCTGAACGGAGAGGGTGGAAACGACATCATCTTCGGCGGCCGTGGAAATGACGAGATCGCGGGCGGTGCCGGAAACGACAAACTCATCGGCGGCTCGGGCTCTGACAGCTTCGTCTTTGAACAAGGCGGCGGTCATGACACTGTGTTCGGCTTTCGCGCAGGTCGCGACAAGATCGACCTCAGCGCCTATGGCTTCACAGATTACGAGGAAGTCGAGGATGCGATCAGCGGCCGTTTCTTCAAGACCAAGATCGATTTGGGAGACACGGAAATCTCGTTGTTCGGCGTCCGTGCCAGCAGCCTAGACGAAGGTGATTTCATTCTCTGATAGGCAAGCCCGCCTGGACCGACCAAAACTGTTTGGGCGGGCTTTTCTTGTTGAAACGGCTTCACTACATTTTTCGGTAACAGTGTTTTGGATGTGTGGGTGGCGACAGCCGGGGCAAACGCCATAAATTTCCATAAGTTATCGATTTTCAACACTTTCATTCTTTTGGCCCGCGTGCATACTGCAAGGCGCAGGCACCCAATCAAGGCCGAAAACTCGTGATTACTGCGGTGCCGGGCGAGGTCGGGCCACGCATTGCGCGAAGCTCACCGCTGGCATCCTCAAGGCGGACCTCTCTGGCCACCATCGGCTGTATGTCAACGTCACCCCGCTCGATCAGTCCAAGCAGACGCGGGTATTTCCAGGACGGCATGCCCCGGGTGCCAAAAACCGAGAGCTGTTTGGAATATATCGCGCGCATGTTCATGCGCATCCAACCTTCACCCGACGGCATCCCAATCTGTACATGACGGCCCAAGATCGCGAGGCACTCCAGCGAAGCGTTCGTCGTTGTTTCGATGCCCAGAGCTTCGATGGAAACCTGCGCTCCTCCACCGGTGATATCCAGGATCGCGGTCGCCGCATCCTCTTTGGATGCATTGACCGTCGCGTCCGCGCCGTGGCGTTTTGCGTGCTCGAGTTTCTCGTCGACGACATCCACCACGACAACCCGGCATCCCAGCATTTTCGCAAGCAAGAGAACGGACAGACCAATTCCACCGGTTCCATGGACGGCAACCCATTCGCCCGCAGCAACATCTGCTCGGTCCGTCAAAGCATGCCATGCGGTGGTGACGCGGCATCCCAGGCCGGCGGCGAGGGCAGGGGAGAGTGTGTCTGGCAAGTGAACCAAGTTATGGTCAAAGGGCACCGCAACATATTCCGCATAGGCGCCCGGTGCGCCAAATCCGGGAACGATCTGGTTGGCGCAGGTATTCGACACTCCGGTTTGACAGGCATGGCAACTGCCGCACCCTAGGATGAATGGGGCGATGAGGCGATCACCCACTTTGTGTTTCGCATTGGACCCGGCCTCGACCACGGTGCCACAGTATTCGTGCCCCAGGATGGAGCCGTTTTGAACTTTCGGGTGGGCACCGGACCAGCCGTGGTAGTCCGAGCGGCACACGCCGCAGGCGGCGACCTCCAAGACCACTCCGTTGTCGGGGCAGGTTGGGTCCGGGACCGTTTCAATCGAAAGGTCCTCGTTGAACTCTCTGACGACTGCAGCTCGCACTTCGCGCTCCCAAAATGGTTTCTTCGACCCAGAAATCCCGTCCCGTCAGAACTAGACGGGTCGGTCGCCTTTCACGGTTACACGCCGCCCCTTTCGTTCCGCGGGCCAATAGTCCCAGATGGCACGATGCATACAGCAACGATTGTCCCAAAACGCCATATCGTTGAGCGACCACCGGAACCGGATTTGATAGTTGATCTGTTCGGCATGCTCGAAAAGCATGTTGAGGATCGCCTCACTTTCCTTGGCCGACAAGCCGATAATCTTCGTTGTGAACGTTCGGTTGACGAACAGCGATTTTCGTCCTGTCTCGGGGTGAGTTCTGACGATCGGATGAATTGCTTCGGGGCAATCAATATCCGCGTCCTTTTGGCCCCGGTCGCTGTACCGGCCCTTGTATATGTGCTCGGAGCTGTGGAGGGCGGACAGGCCGCCGAGCATGCTTTTGATCGGTTCGGACAGATCATCGTAAGCCGCATACATATCGCTGAACATGGTGTCCCCGCCGCAAGGAGGGGCAATGTGGATCTGAAGCAATGTTCCCAATGGCGGCGTCTCATCACATGACACGTCCGAGTGCCAGAACTCACCGTTGGCTACCTTTGAATTTTTGGTGGCATGGATCTCGAATATCTCCGGATACCCTTCCATCGTTGGGGCTGCGGGGTGTACGTGGAGCGGCCCGAAGCGTTTCCCAAACTCGATGTGCTGCGCAGGCGGTATCTCTTTCTGCTCTTTGAAGAACAGAACCTGATAGGTGTGAAAGGCATCGCGGATCTCGGCGAACTGGTCTTCGGGCACAGGCTGGCTCAAATCGACCCCATAGATCTCGGCCCCGAGGTTAGGAGCGAAAGGCTGGGCAACGATGGACGTGTAGGTGTTGGACTTTGGGGCAACCATGGGGACCTCGGGGCGCTGTTTCATTGAGCCTGTTTCGTGCAGGGTACAGATCAAAAAATGTAAACAAAAACGAAAATGATTTGATCAATCGGTGAAATTCTCTCACCTTTCATGGACCCGGACAAAGGTGGCGAGGTCTTTGGGATGAGCATTCGAGCGCTGCGAACTCTGGTCGCAATACATCGGCATGGAAGCTTTCGAGCCGCATCGGAGGCTGAGCATCTGACGCCGTCGGCGGTAAGCCATCAGATGCGGAACCTTGAAGTCATGTGGGGGCTCGACTTGTTTGACCGGTCGGCGAAGACACCCAAACTGACCAGTGCGGGGCTCATGCTTGTTGAAGAAGCGGCGGCGGTCGTTGCCGCGTATGATGGCCTGGCTGACAAGGTGAGATCGGACAAGGAGCTTGCAGGCGAGATAATCTTGGGTGCAGTTCCAACGACTTTGACGGGTTTGGTGCCTGCTGCGTTATCAAGGCTGAAGTCAGAGCATCCTGACGTGCGTGTCAGAATTGTTCCGGGCTTGACCAATCAGCTGCTGTTGCAGCTGGACCGCAAACAGGTTCACGCGGCAATCATCTCACGCCCGGATATCCTTCCGAAGTCGCTGGAATTCTCGGAAATCGTGACCGAGAAACTGGTCCTGCTCGTCTCGGAAAAAACTCCGGACCTTTCTCCCGAAGAACTGCTCGGCGCGTTGCCGTTTATCCGGTTCACTCGCGACGCAGTTGTGGGGAGGCAGATCGAGACCTGGCTGCAAAGGATGGGCATAGAAGTCAAAGACGCCATGGAGCTTGAAAGCCTCGAGGCAATATCAAGCATGGTCGCCGCGGAACTCGGGGTCTCGATCATACCTGACAGTCGTCTGGCGTCTTATGACCATTTGCGGCTCAGAAAAATTCCTCTGGAGCAGTTCGGACCCCGACGCATCGTCGGTCTTGCGAGTGTGGCAATGTCCCCTCGTGCCAGAATGGTGGACGCAGTCCGGGGCGCGCTGCTGGATGCGGTGGGACCCTAGTCGGTTCTCAGGCGGAGCCGAGGCCCCTGATTGCTTTCGAGAATTGCTTTGGTGGCTGCACGTTATTGAAGCCAGAAGCCGGTAGAGTGGCGGCGATGATTTTCGCTGCACCCAGAACCAATTCCGTCACCGACGGGCGGGCTGCTGTTCGCTCGAAAACTGTGCATTTCTTGGTAGGCCGCCAACTGGAAAAGCCCGTACAACTTGCAAAGTTTGAATTGATCGTCACACTTCTCGTATGAGCGAGTATTTTGATGAGATGTTCAACGGCGACGGATCTCTCAGAGGTCCTTACGAAGAGATCGGACGTTGGTTCAATGCGGAAGATGTCTCACGGCTGAGGGCCAAACAGCGCGAAGCCGAAGAAGTTTTCAGGCTGACGGGGATTACTTTCAACGTCTACGGCAAGACCGAGGCCGAAGAACGTTTGATCCCATTTGACATCGTTCCGCGCGTGATTTCAGGACGCGAATGGCAACGTCTGGAGCGTGGCATCGAACAGCGGGTTCGGGCGATCAATGCGTTTCTTCACGACATCTATCACCGTCAGGAAATCGTGCGTGCCGGTCGCGTTCCGGCAGAGATGATTGCCAGCAACGAAGCCTTCCTGCCGCAGATGCTGGGTGTCTCACCGCCGGGGCAGGTCTACACCCATGTGGTTGGCGTCGATCTGGTGCGTACTGGGCCAGACGAGTTCTTCGTGTTGGAAGACAACGCCCGTACGCCGTCCGGGGTCAGCTACATGCTCGAAAACCGGGAAACCATGCTGAAGATGTTTCCCGAGCTTTTCAGCGCCACGAATGTGCGCAATGTATCCGATTATCCCCGCAATCTGAGACGCTCGCTTGCGGCCAGTGCGCCGGCCTGCGCGGATGGCGAGCCGACCGTCGCGGTATTGACACCGGGGATCTATAATTCAGCCTATTTTGAACATGCGTTTCTGGCCGATCAGATGGCCGTGGAACTGGTCGAGGGCCACGACCTGCGGGTTGTCGACGGGCGCGTCTGCATGCGCACCACGCGAGGTTACAAACCAATCGACGTTCTTTACCGCCGGGTTGACGATGATTTCCTGGACCCGCTGAATTTCAACCCGGACAGCGCGCTGGGCGTTCCCGGCATTCTGGACGTCTATCGTGCTGGGGGTATTACGATCGCCAACGCGCCGGGCACGGGCATTGCCGATGACAAGGCAATCTATTCCTACATGCCGGAAATCGTTGAGTTCTACACGGGCGAGAAGCCTCTGCTCAAAAACGTTCCTACGTGGCGCTGCAGCGACCCCGAGTCGCTGTCCTACGTATTGGACAACCTGTCGGATCTTGTCGTCAAAGAGGTGCACGGCTCGGGCGGCTATGGAATGCTGATCGGCCCGACCGCCAGCAAGAAAGAGATTGCGGCCTTCCGTGACAAGCTCAAGTCGCGGCCGTCGAACTATATCGCGCAGCCCACGTTGTCTCTCTCGACAGTACCAATCTTCGCCCGTTCGGGACTTGCCCCCCGGCATGTCGATCTGCGGCCGTTTGTTCTGGTGTCCCCGGATGGGATCGAGATCACTCCCGGCGGCCTGACGCGCGTTGCGCTGAAAAAAGGGTCCCTGGTCGTGAATTCAAGCCAAGGCGGCGGGACCAAAGACACCTGGGTTCTGGAGGACTGACCATGCTGGGAAAAACTGCTGGCGGGTTGTTCTGGATGTCCCGGTATCTTGAGAGGGCGGAAAACACGGCCAGACTGCTTGAAACAGGCCAGAGGATGGCGCTGACCCGGACCAAGAACTCCGATGCGGAATGGGGCTCGGTTCTGAAAACCGCCGGCGTTTTCGGCGGTTACAGCGCCAAATATGATGAGGTTTCAAAAGACAATGCCGTGGATTGGATGTTGCGAGATGCCGACAATCCATCCTCGATCAAGTCGGTCATCAAGCTGGCGCGAGACAACGCGCGCCTTGTTCGAACCGCATTGACCCATGATGTCTGGAGCGCGGTGAACGCCACGTGGATGCAGATTGATCAAGCCATGAAGCGCCGCGTGAACGAGAGAGACCTGCCGGGGACGCTGGAGCTTATTCGTCAACAGGCGGCTCTGGTTCGTGGTGCGACGCTAGGGACCATGCTGCGCAACGATATTTTCGACTTCACCCGGATCGGCACGTTTGTCGAGCGGGCCGACAATACCGGGCGCATCCTGGACGTGAAGTACTATGTCCTTCTACCCACGGCCTTTTCGGTCGGTTCGTCACTGGACAACATCCAATGGGAGAGCATCCTGCGGTCCGTGGGTGCGGGTGGTGGCTATCGCATGACCCACGGCCAGAATACCCGGCCGTCGGAAATCGCTCAGTTTCTGATCCTCGATCAGCGGATGCCACGCAGCCTGCATTTCTGCTGCAGGAAAATCCAAGAGAACCTTTCTTATCTCAGCAAAGACTATGGCTTTGCGGGGCCGTCGGTTACGGCGGCCGATGCGCTGTCCGAAAAGTACCTCGACCGGCAGATTTCTGATATCTTTGACCTTGGGCTGCACGAGTACATTCAGGACTTTTTGAAGGATCTTGGGAACTTGAGCCGCCAGATTGAAGTTGACTACCGGTTCTATGAGTGACCAATGAAACTGCATATTCGCCACGAGACACGATACGATTTCGACGCGCCGGTTCCCTTTGGCCTGCAGCAGCTGAGAAAGACGCCCAAATCCTTCCGCAATCAGAATATCCTCTCTTGGAGCACCGAAGTGACCGGGGGGCGCAAGGAACTGAGCTTTGAGGACTACCACCGCAACACGGTGGAGCTGATCAGTTTCGAAGCGAATACACAGAGCATCTCATTGATCTCGGGAGGTGTTGTCGAGGTTGAAGATACGAATGGTGTGTTGGGACGTCACGAGGGGTCGACACCGTTGTGGCTTTTTCAGCGGAGCACGCCTTTGACAACGCCGGGCAAGGGTGTTGCAGACTTAATCGCCGAGTTGCCGGATGGTGAGCCGCTTGAGCGGATGCATGCGCTGTCCGAAAGCGTTCGGGCTCAGGTCTCCTACGAAGTGGGAGGCTCGCACCCGGACTGGAGCGCAGAAGACGCTCTCAAGGCCGGGCGCGGCGTGTGTCAGGACCACGCGCATGTGTTCATCACCTGTGCGCGGAAGATCGGTGTGCCGGCCCGCTATGTCTCGGGTTACCTGATGATGAACGAAACCGAATTGCAGGATGCCACTCACGCGTGGGCCGAGGTTCATTTGGACGGGCTTGGCTGGGTTGGATTCGACGTGTCCAACGGGATTTCACCCGATGATCGATACGTGCGTGTCGCAACCGGTCTGGACTATGCCCAGGCGGCCCCGGTAATAGGAAACAGAATTGGGGCAGCGGGCGAGCAGTTGACGGTTCAATTGCAGGTCGCACAGCAGTAACGGAGAACCTGATGACCTATGCTGTGGGCATGCGGCTGAACCGCGGACTGGTTTTCATGTCGGACACGCGCACGAATGCAGGTGTCGACAACGTGTCCACCTTCAACAAGATGTTCAATTGGACCGTCGAAGGCGACCGTTCAATCACCTTGTTGACGGCTGGCAACTTGGCGACCACCCAAGCCACCATAAGCCTGCTGGAAGAACGTACAAAAGCACCGGAAGACCGGTCGCCGTCGATCCTTGAAGCGCCGACGATGTTTCAGGTCGCCCAATTGGTTGCGGCGACGCTGAACGACGTCATCGAGGGGCATTCCCGAGCGGGCCAACAGGCAGACAGCGCCTTTCACGCGACCCTGATCCTGGGGGGGCAGATCAAAGGCGGCCCGTCGCGCCTGTTTCTGATCTATCCCGAGGGCAATTTCATCGAGGCCGGTGAGGATACCCCGTTCTTTCAGATCGGTGAGACGAAGTACGGCCGCCCCATACTGGTACGTGCGTTTGATCCGGACATGAGCTTTTCCGAAACGGTAAAGCTGTTGCTGGTCAGTTTCGATTCAACGATCAAGGCCAATTTGTCCGTCGGTGCACCGCTTGATCTGCTGCTTTATGAGGAAGACAGCCTTACGGCCGGCACGCGTTCAAGGTTCGAGCCTGACGATCAGTACTTTCGGACCATATCCGAAGGGTGGGGCGATGCGCTGAAGGTCGCCCTGTCAAAGCTTCCGGCATACGAAGCCTGAGGAGCGAAATCTTGTGCTCCCGCAGGGCGCAGGTTTCAGGCTGCCAAACCCTCAGCAGCCATTTGACTCAGGGTCACTCAGATAGGCGATCATCTGGTCCAAGTCGCGGCGAATCCCGTGCAGGTCTTTGATCTTTTGATCCACATCGGCCAACTTGCTTTTTAGGTTCGCGATCACCTCGGGCCGCGGGATAGTGATTTCCGGGTCTTCCGGAAGGAAGCGCTTGATTTCCGACAGAGAAAAGCCAAGCGACTTGCTCATTGCGATGGTTTTGATACGGGAAATCATTGCGTCGGGATAGTCGCGATAACCGTTCTCTAGGCGCTCGGGCGGTGGGATCAGGCCGTGTTTTTCGTAGAACCGAATGCTTGACGCTGACACGCCCGTGGCTTCTGCCAATTTTCCGATCTTCATGCCCTTGACCTTCAACCATTATCGAAGGTTTATATCACCTGGGATCGAGAAGAAAAGGATCCCAAGATGACTGTTTCACCGCTGTTCGAACCGCTCACATTGCCAAACGGGGCGGTTCTCAGAAACCGTCTGGCAAAAGCTGCAATGGAAGAAAGCCTGGCGGCTTTCGGGCAGGTGCCAGACGAGAAAATTCACCGGCTTTATCGCCGCTGGGCTGCGGGCGGCGCGGGCTTGTTGATTACTGGAAATGTAATGGTCTCGGCTGATGCGCTGTCCGGCCCCGCCAGCGTGGTTCTGGAAGACGGAACTGATCTTGCGCCTTTCCGGGAATGGGCCGAGGCAGGGCAGATGCGCGGCGGAGCAATCTGGATGCAGATCAATCATCCCGGTCGTCAGGTCCTGGCGAGCCTGGGCGAAGAAACGGTGTCGGCCTCCGACGTTCCGGTCGAGATCCCCGGTATGTCCAAAAACTTCAACCCGCCGCGGGCCCTGACCGAGGCCGAAATTCAAGACCTGATTTCCCGTTTTGCTCGAACAGCTGCGTTGGCCGAAGAAGCAGGATTTGACGGCGTTCAGATACATGCCGCCCACGGCTATCTTATCAGCCAGTTTCTATCGCCCTTGACCAATCGCCGTACCGACCATTGGGGCGGCTCTTTGGAGAATAGGGTGCGTTTCCTGTTTGAGGTCGTGCGCGCGATCCGGGCCAGCGTGTCCAAGGGTTTCACCGTTTCGGTGAAGCTGAACTCGGCTGATTTTCAGAAAGGTGGATTTGGGCAGGATGATGCCAAATGGGTGGTCAACCAACTTGGCGGTATGGCTATTGATCTGGTCGAATTGTCCGGCGGTTCCTATGAGAGTCCGGCCATGCAGGGCAGGCAGGAGGATGGCACCAGCACGGCCCGGCGCGAAGCCTATTTTGTAGACTTTGCGCGGGACATCGCTGCTGACGCGAAAATGCCGATCATGGTGACCGGCGGCATTCGCTCTCGGGCTGTTGCCGAGGATGCATTGGCCAACAAAAGGGGCGGGATTGGCGTCTCGGTTCTGGGGGTGGCCCGTGCTATGGCGTTTGAACCTGATCTTGTCGAAAACTGGCGGAATGGCAAATCAGAGTCGGTCAATATCCCGGAAGTGTCTTGGAAAAACAGAAGGCTGGCGGGGTTCGCCTCGATGGTGCTGGCGTATTTCCAGCTTGAACGACTGGCAAATGGCAGGCCACCGAAGGTACCGCACTCGGCGTTTTTTGCGCTGATGCGAAATCAGATGCGGGCGAAGCGATGGACGAAACGATACCGTTCTTGGCGCGATGCCCGAGCATAATGTGGTCTGGGACGCCTAAAGCAAGGAGCCAAAGGCGTTTGTGCGGGTGATCACCGTGTGGCGGCACCTTTGACGCTCGGCTTCCGGCGCCGACCGCAGGTGTTTCTTCCGTTGCCGCCAGAGTTGGAAATGGGCGCAACCTTACACAGGTTGCGCCCGAATTTTTGCCTGCTCGCCGCTTTTAACCAAGCAACCCTGGCAGGGTCAGCGAGATTGCGGGCACAAAGGTGATCAGCATCAGAGCGACCAGAATTGCCAGGTAAAAGGGCCATATCGTCCGAACCGCCTTTTCCATCGGCAGTTTGCCAACGGCGCAGCCGACAAACAGGCAGGAGCCAACCGGAGGGGTGCACAGTCCCAGGCCCAGATTTACCAGCAAAATCATTCCGAACTGCAGGGGATCAATACCAAGGCTGTTGGCAACCGGCAGGAAGATCGGCGTGCAGATCAGGATCAGGGCAGCCATGTCCATGATCATACCCAGAAGCAACAAGACCGCATTGATCATCAGTAGGATAAGGATCGGGTTTTCCGTCAGGCCTGTCAGCAGATCCACCGTTTTATCCGGCACTCTGTAGAACGTCAGCATGTAGGCAAAGGCTCCCGCGCAGGCGATCAGGATCATGACCATGGCCGTCGTACGTACGGCCGACGCAACCGCGATGCAGAACTTGTCCCAGGTGATGCTCCGGTAGACCACGAGCGTGACGACAAAGGCATAGATGGCGCCGAACGCCCCGGATTCGGTGACCGTGAAGATGCCTGACAGGACACCTCCGACGATGATCACGGCAGTCAGCAGCCCGGGGATCGCGCTGAGAAAGCTGATGACCAGAGCCTTCCAGCCCGGAAAGGTTTCGGCCTGATACCCTCGGCGCACCGCAACAAGATACGCGGCGACGGCAAGGCAGAGGCACATCAACACGCCCGGAACTACACCCGCGAGGAAAAGCTTCGAGATCGAAATGCCCCCCCCCGCTGCAATGGCGAAGATAATCATGTTGTGACTGGGCGGGATGATGATCCCTGCGATCGACGACGTGACCGTCACATTGACCGCATAGTCCGCGTCGTAGCCTTTCTCCTTCATCACGGGAACAAGAATTGAGCCGAGAGCAGATATGTCGGCGATGGCCGATCCGGAAATTCCACCAAACAACATCGACGAAAACACATTCACGATGCCCAGGCCCCCACGAACGGCGCCGACTGCGGCTGACGCGAACCGCACTAGACGCATGGCGATCCCGCCGTGGAACATCAGTTCGCCGGCGAAGATGAAGAACGGGATTGCCATCAACGAGAAAACGTTAATGCCCGAGATGATCCGCTGGAACCCGATCATCAGCGGCAAACCTTCGAACCAGAACGCCGAGATGGCGGCAATGCCCAAGGCGAAGGCCACGGGTGTTCCGATCAGTACACACAGGGCGAAGACGCCAAGCAAAAGAAGAATTCCCATGATCCGCCTCTATTCGATGCTGTCTTTTCGCTCGTCAAAACCGACGCAGAGGCGGATCAGGTGACCAACGGAAAACACAAGGATAAGGCCCCCGCCAATGGTCAGGGGCAATGACCGCAAGCCTTCTGGAACCTGGATCAAGGGGATGAGCGACCCCCATTTGAACATCGTAAGCCGCGCCCCGAACACCAGCATCAGAGCACCGAATCCGGCCATGATCACATCCGTGCAAACGACTAGAGCCGTCCTGACTCGCTGCGGAACGGCCGAGCGCACTAGGGACACGGACAAATGCGTGTTGTCGTGCACACCGACCGCCGCGCCGATGAACGCGATTGTCATGACCAGCAACAGGGCGACCTGCTCGACCCACGTTGGCGTTGCGTTCAGGACGTAGCGGCCGAAGACGAGCCAGCCGAATATCACGGTGACCACGACCAGCGCGACACCGGTCACGATCCGACATGCATCGGCGATGCGGTCGAGGATCTTGACCATAGTGCGCACTGAGGGCGGGGGCGGAGATGTATTGCTCATAAGCCTGAAACTCTTGACCAGATGTCCGGCCCCGCATTGGCAGGGCCGGACGGTATCAGATCCGATACGGTCCGATCACTCGGTCGCCTGGATGGTTTCAACCAACGGGCGGAGGTCAGGGTTGGTTGCGAAATAGGCTTCGTAGACCGGGGCCATCGCGGCCTGGAACGGCGCTTTGTCGGCCACTTCGTTCACTACCACACCCGCAGCCTCGACCGCCGCGCGGCTGGCCGCTTCACGCTCGGCCCACAATTGCCGCTGCAACTCGGCGGACTCTTGCGCCGCCTCTCTGACTGCGGCCTGCAGTTCGGGCGACAAGGCGTTGAATTTGTCGGTGTTGACGCACACGCATTCAGGGATGATCAGGTGCTGGGACAGCGAGTAATAGCCGGCAACCTCGAAATGGCCGGTCGACTCGTAGGACGGCCAGTTGTTCTCGGCGCCATCGACGACCCCGGTCTTCAGGGCCTGATAAACCTCGGCGAAGGCCATGGGCGAGGGGTTGCCGCCAAGTTCGGCAATCATGCCGGTGAACAGATCGTTGTTCATGACCCGCACTTTCATGCCCTGGACATCGGCCGGGGTATTGATCGGCTTGGTCCCGTTGTAGAAGGATCGGGCGCCGGCGTCATACCAGGCAAGCGGGGTCAATCCCTTGGCTGCCATACCGGCCGCGATCGCGGCACCGCCCTCGCTGTCCAGAACGCGGAACATGTGTGGGACGTCCTTGAAGATGAAGGGCAATGAAACGACATTTGCCTCGGCGACAATCGGGCCAATCGGACCCAGGTTGAAATTTCCGACCTCCAAGGCGCCAGCGCGGACCTGTTCGACCGCATCGGGCTGGCTGCCCAATGTGCCGCCGTGGAACATTTGCAGGTTGATTTCACCGCCGGTCTTTTCGGTGACCAGTTCGGCGAATTTGTCCATCGCGACAGTATTCGGGTAGCCGTCTGCGTGGATGTTCCACCCGCGCCAATCCTCGGCCAAAGATGCGCTGCCGGTCATGACGACCATGGCTGCGGCGCCGATCAGTGTTTTTGTAAGTTTGGTGTTCATGCTTTCCTCCCTAGAAGCAGACAGATGTTTTTGGTGATCGGTCGGAGCCGGCTATGAAAAGAGCAGGCCTCCGTTGATGTCGATGTTCGCGCCCGTAATGAAAGCGGCGGCGTCCGAGGCCAGAAACGCGACCAGGTTTGCCACATCCTCGGACGTGCCTTCGCGTTTCAGCGGTGTGGCGCTGGCCACGTTGGTGCGGACTTCGGTCTTGGTGAAGACATTGTGGAAGTCTGTGTCGATCATGCCCGGGCAAACCGAATTGATCCGGATCTCGGGCCCCAGTTCCTTGGCCAGCCCACGTGTCATCGTCATGACCGCCCCCTTCGAGGCCGCATAGGCAACCGCGCCGGGACCACCCCCGTCACGACCCGCCTGACTGGCGAACCCGACGATCGCGCCGCCTTTTTTCATGTGCGGCAACACCGACTGAACGGCGCGGGCAAAAGAAGTGGTGTTCAGGTCCATAACGTAACGCCAATGGTCCATGTCCATCTCAGACAGGGTCTTTCGGGCCACCAACCCTCCGGTCACATGGACAAGAATGTCGATCCGGGGCCCGAAGGCGGCAATCGTTTCTGAGACCAGCCTGTCCACATCCGCGCCTGACGTCATGTCGCCCTGTACGGCAATCGCCTGACCGCCGGCAGCCGTAATCTCCTGGACCGCAGACTCTGCACCCGTGGATGAGCTGTGATAGTTGATTGCGACCGATGCTCCGGCCTCGGCCAGTTTCAGAACGCAGGCACGGCCGATGTCCCGTCCGCCGCCGGTCACGATCGCAACCTTCCCTGCAAGGTCCCGGTTCAGGCCAATCTGTTTGGCGTTCAATTCGGTCATTCTCTTGTCCCTTTGGATCCCCGGTCAGCCTGCCGCGCGCCCGTTCCGATCTTTGAGTTCGGACGGGCAAGAAGCAGTATTGCGTATTTTAGTCGACTAGTATACTAGTATTGTCAACAACTTTGTTTGGGGATCACAAAAGGCATCGCACGGTGCGTGCCAAATCAATTGGCTGGAGATACATTGAGGAGTATCGAGAGAGGGGCCTCGAGCCTCAGAAGATCACCCGAGTTGGTCACGCGCAGAAAAAGGCAGGAAATGCAAAGTATTACGGACAAGATCGAGCGGCGCACAACCACCGACATCGTTTATGAGAGCCTGTACGAGGCGATCGTTTCGCTTGAAATCCTGCCGGGGACGAAACTGTCCGAAGCCGACATCGCAAAAAAATTTGAGGTGTCCAGACAGCCCGTCCGCGATGCTTTCAACAGGCTCGAGGCGCAGGATTTGCTGCTGATCCGGCCTCAGAAAGCCACCCGGGTCCGTAGCTTTTCGATGGAACGGATCGGTCATGCACGCTTTGTTCGCCTGGCCGTCGAGTTGGAGGTGGTGCGCGCTGCATGCCAGGTCTGGAAGCCCGAATACTCGAAGCTGCTGGAAGACAATCTCAGGCGGCAGAAAGACGTGGTTTCAAGGAGCGACGCCGAAGAGTTCCATCAACTCGACTACGACTTTCACCGGTTGATTTGCGAGCTGAGCGGCAACCCGCTGGCCTTCGACACGATCCAGGAATGCAAAAGAAAGATCGACCGCCTGTGTGTTCTGAGCCTAGGGCGCGAGAGCGAGGCCGAGACTCTGGTTCGGGATCATGTGGCGCTGGCCAAGGCGCTTGCAGACCGCGACGAGGCGCTGGCAAGCGAAACCATTCGCCGTCATCTGGGCCGTATCGACAAGACCATCGAGGAGGTTTACGCGAAACATGCCGAGTATTTCGAGTGAAATGAACGCCGCCACCTGACCGAGGACACTGCATCATGACAAAAAGCTATCCGATTGTGTCGCCCGCGCCGGGCGTCTCGCGCCAGGTTTTGGCAGATCACGAAGACCTCATGATGGTGTCCTTCCGCTTTGAGAAAGGTGCCGAAGGCGCACTGCACGACCACCCGCATGTGCAGTCGACATTTGTGCGGTCCGGGCGGTTCAATTTCGTCATCGGAGATCAGGAGCGAGAGCTGGGGCCCGGTGACAGCCTGATCATTCCGTCCGGCGTAAGCCATGGTTGTGTTTGCCTGGCGGCCGGAGAGTTGATCGATTGTTTCACGCCCAGGCGGGACGACTTTCTGTAAGGCGCTTTCCGCGAGCGCCCTTGCTTCGGGCTGCGATTTTCTTGAAGCCTTGCGGCTGGTTAATCTGTTTTTTGGCGAGACGGGCGGGGCAGGGGGCATATCATTGCGCCGGAAATCGGATCAACCGACAGCGGCCCCGCAGCTTGGGCTAGGAATTGCGGTCCTCGCGTGCTGATCCAATGCCAAGGATCAGGTCAGCACATCGTTCGCCCAGCATCATGGCGGGTGCGTTTGTGTTGCCGGCGTTGATATCCGGCACGGCGGACATGTCGCACACCCGCAAGCTCTCGATCCCACGCACGCGCATTCTGGCGTCCAGCACGGCCATACCGTCGCCGTCCTGGCCCATTTTGGCGGTGCCCGCCGGGTGATAGTTGGTTTTCACGAACCGTTTGCAGTGTGCTCGCAGCGTCTGGTCGTCGTCCGCTGTAGGAATCACGATTTCGCGGATCCTTTGCGCAAGCGGGCCCGAAGTGAATGCCCGGCGAAAGAAACGCTGCCCCCGGATCATCTCCTGCATGTCGTCTTCATGCTTAAGAAGGTTCGGCGAAACCACCGGCATGGCGTCGGGGTCTGCCGAGCGAAGCCGAACCTCACCGCGTGATTTCGGTTTGACCACGACGGTCGTGACGGTCAGGCCAAAGTCATCCTGCACCTCGTCCAGCGCGTCGCGATCCAGATAGACGATGGGAACGCAAAAGGCCTGAATGGTCGGTTCTCCAGCAGGGTTCGACGGATTGACGAACGCGCCGGCTTCTACCCCGGCCGACGTCACCGGGCCGCTGCCGAACAGCTTGAACTGGATGCCGTTGCGCAGCATCCGCCAGCCCTCACCTTGTTTGAAATATCCGTAAGGGCCGTTGGCAAAGGCGGTGATCGGAACTTCGGGGTGGTCGATCAGGTTTTGGCCGACCCCGGGCAATGGGCAGACCACGGCAATATCGTGTTCGGCAAGATGTTCATCCGGTCCGATACCCGACAGCATTAGAATTTTCGGCGTGACCAGGGCGCCAGCGGCAAGCACAACCTCACCATCACATCGGACGGTGTGGGACCCGCGTTTGTCTCGATACTGCACGCCGACGGCCCGATCGTTTTCGATGATGACTTTGCTGACTTTTGCGCCCAACCGGATGGTCAAATTCGGGTTCGCCTCAAGTGGAGCGAGGAAAGCGTAAGCTGACGAGCTGCGCTTTCCGGCGCGATTGGTGAACTGATAGAACCCGACGCCGCGCTGCGTTGCGCCGTTGAAGTCCGTGTTGAATGGTTCGCCAAGGGCCTGCACCGACTGAACGAACCAACGGGACATGTCGTCGATATGCCCCGGATCCGAGACCTGCACCGGACCGTCGCTGCCATGCAGGTCGTTGTGCAGCCTGTTGTTGCCTTCCATCCTGCGGAAATAAGGCAGCACATCATCCCATCCCCAGCCGACCCCGTCGTTGGTCTGTCTCAGCAGGTCGTTCCATGCGTCATAGTCGGAAGGCCGACCGCGCATATAGACCTGCGCATTCACCGACGACCCGCCGCCCAGCACGTTGGCCTGCGGAATGTCATGCACGCGGCCGTCCAGGTGGTCCTGCGGTTCGGTCTGGTGGTAGGTCATGAACTTGGACCCGTTGATCATCTTGAAGATACCCGGCGGCATGTCCAGCAGCGGATGGCGATGCGAATGCCCCGCCTCCAGCACCAGAACCCTGCACTTGCCTTTGTTGACCAGCCGCGCTGCTGCCGCGGCGCCGGCCGAGCCGCCGCCGATGACGATGTGATCGAAGGTTTCCGTCATGATTTCGCCTTCAGGTCCGGCGTTTGGGCTCGCTGATCGAGTCGCGCTCGACCAGTTCGCATTCCAGCTTCACGAGTGGATGCCGCTGACCGTCCGTCGGTCCATGGAACAGCTGTTCGACGACCCAGCGTCCCATCGCCCGGGTGGGAAGGATCATCGACGTCAGGGGCGGCGACAGGTGCCGCGCGGTTTCGTCATCGTCAAATCCGATGACTGAAATGTCCTCGGGGATGGACAGGCCAAGTTCCTTGAGAGCCTCATAGCAGCCGATGGCCATGCGGTCATTCTGGCAGAAAATGGCGGTTGGCGGAGAGGGCAGGTCCATCAATTCGCGCGTGGCGGCGTAGCCTGCGCTGGGCAGCCAGTTGCCCTCGATGACCAAATCCTCGTCAAATGGAATGTCGGCGGAAGCCAGGGCGTTTCTGTACCCGGTCGTACGCCCGGCGGCGCATTCCATGAACGGCTCGCCGGTGATGGTGGCAATTCGTTTGTGCCCGGCCTTGATCAGGGCGTTGGTCGCCGTATGTCCGGCAGCGACTTCGCCGGGGATCACCGCAGGAAAAGAGAGGTCGTCGCAGAAGCAGTTCAACAGCAGAACCGGGGTGGCCGTCTGCCTGAGGATATCCGGCACGACCACCCGCCGCGTAAAAACGGTCGCGTAGATGATGCCTGCAACCTGTTGGTCGAGGAAATACCTCAGCGTTCTGGGCTCGACCTCGGGGTCGTTTTGTGTTTCGGCCAGCAACACAAGGTTTCCGGTGTCCCGAACGGCCTGTTTCACCCCGTTGAACGCGTTCACCATCTCGGGGCTCGACGCCAGATCATCCACGACGAAAGCTATGGTTCCGTCCAGCGCCGCGGGCCGGCGCGCGCTGTCCTGGGGTTTCCTGAGTTGAGAGGGCATGGCGTATCCAAGCGTGTTGGCGGCATCCAGGACCCGTTGCTTGGTATCCTCGGAGATCTTGACGGAATCATTCTTGTTGAGAACCAGCGATACTGTCGTCTGCGAACACCCGGCGACGCGCGCAATGTCGTGCATCGTCACGCGCTGCCGGCCCGCGACTCGTCCTACACCCCTGTGCTGCCCGGCTTTGTTCGCTTGATCGTTCATCGCTCAACCTTTTTGTTCGCATCCTTTTTATCGACTATGCGGAGGGTGCGCAACTAATATTAGTAAGTGATAATTAATATTAGTGTTGACGAAATAATATTATTAGTGTTTTGATCGGCGGTGCGGTCGCCATTGTGGTCTGGCCGAGCAAGTGCGGGAGGCGAAATTGCGGTCTGTAGTGGGGGAGTTGGGTCAAGTCGTTCGCCATTCGATGTTCATCGATGGCCGCTTTGCCGACTTTGACGCGGACGCGGTCGATGTCGAAAACCCTGCAAATGAAGAGATCGTAGCACAGGTTCCAGATGGTGGTGCCATGCATGCCGATGCGGCGGTCGAGGCGGCCCGCAGGGCTTTTGGCGCGTGGTCTGCGCGCCCGGCGATCGAGCGGGCGCAAATGGTCCGAAAGCTCGCCGAGGCCATCCGGGTCGACGCCGCGCGTCTGGCTGCTTTGATCACAGCCGAGCAGGGCAAGCCGATCTCGCAGGCCCGAGGTGAAGTGGATGCCGCCGCTACCTTTCTTTGCCATGCAGCTGAAGAGGCCCGGCGGATTTCGGGTGACATAGTGGCCTCGGACAACAGGTCCGAAGAAATCCAGATTCGGCGCCATCCCTATGGGGTTGTCGTTGCGCTGACGGCCTGGAACTATCCCTTGGCATTGGCGGCCAGGAAAATCGGGCCAGCGCTGGTCGCGGGCAACACCGTTGTTTTGTTGGGACATGAAATCACGCCGCTTTCCGGTCTTGCGGTTGCCGAGCTTGCGGACAAGGTAGGGTTTCCGCCCGGTGTTCTGAGTGTTCTGACGGGGAGAGGGCCGGTGGTTGGGCAGCGGTTGGTCGAACACCCCGATACGTCGCTGATCACGATGACCGGCAGCACGCGCGCCGGGAAAGAGATTTTTCGCACAGCGGCCGACCGGATCAAGGTTGTCCGGCTCGAGCTTGGGGGCAAGGCTCCGTTCATCGTGATGGAGGATGCGGATGTTGACGCCGCCGTTTCGGCCGCCATTGCCGCCCGGTTTGCCAATTGCGGCCAGATCTGCACCTGCAACGAGCGTATGTATCTGCATCGCGGCATTGCAGATCAATTCTTGGAAAAATTCGTGTCAGAAGCCCGCGCTTTGTCGATCGGGGATCCGATGGAGGACTGCGACCTGGGGCCCAAAGTCAGCAAGGTCGAAGTGACCAAGGTCGCCGAAATCATCCAACGCAGCATCGCAGAGGGTGCCACGGTGCATCTCGAAGGTGGGCCTTTGACGGACGGCGCGCACGGCAAAGGGCACTGGATGTCCCCGACCGTTCTTGAGGTCTCCGACAACGGCAATGCCGCGATGCAGGAGGAGGTCTTTGGTCCCGTGGCGACAGCCATGCGAGTCGATGATTTTGATCAGGCGATAGCCTTGGCGAATGACACGTCATTCGGGCTGTCCGCCTATCTCTTTACGGCATCGCACCGCCGATTGATGGAGGCCCCGAGCCGTTTGAAGTTCGGCGAACTGTACCTGAACCGTTCGAACGGCGAAGCCGTGCAGGGGTTTCACACAGGTTGGGGGCTGTCCGGGGTTGGGGGCGAAGACGGCGCCTATGGCTTCGATGGCTATCTGAGGAAACAGACGACTTACATGAATTGGGCATGACCTGAAAACTCGCGGTCAAAACGGAGGCGACCGCACCAATGGAGGAGGAATAACCATGAAACGAAGAACTCTTTTGATCTCGACGGTTGTCGCAGGTGCGCTGTTGGGCACCACGGCGATGGCACAGGATCTGCCGCCGCTTGAGCAGAAAGATCGCTACAAGGTCGGCTTTGCGCAGATGGAGTCGAACAATCCCTGGCGCATTGCCGAGACGAAATCGTTCCATGACACGGCAGAGGCCTGCGGCTGGGATCTTATCGCGACGGATGCGGCCGGATCTGCGGCCAAGCAGGTTGCGGATGTGGACAGCATGATCGCGCAAGGCATCGACGTCCTGTTCCTGCCCCCGCGGGAAGAAAAGCCGCTGATCCCGGCCGTTATGAAGGCTCGTGCCGCCGGCATTCCGACCTTTCTGGTGGACCGTTCGGTTGATCCAGCCGTCGCCAAGCCGGGCGAACATTTCGTGGCATTTCTTGGATCGGACTTCATTGATCAGGGCAACCGGGCCGCGCAATGGCTGATGGAGAATTTCGAGGGCGACAAAGGCATCATCGTCCAGTTGGAAGGCACGACAGGGTCCTCGCCTGCAAATGACCGCAAAAAGGGCTTCGACGACGCGATTGCAGCGGATGACCGTTTTGAGATCGTGGCCTCTCAGACCGGGGACTTTGCACGCGACCTGGGTCGTCAGGTGATGGAAACCCTGCTGCAGGCGCATCCCGACGTGAACGTGGTCTACGCCCACAATGACGAGATGGCGATCGGCGCGATCCAGGCTCTGGAGCTGGCCGGCCGCAAACCCGGCGAGGACGTGACCATCGTTTCAATCGACGGGACACGCGATGCGCTACAAGCCATCATCGACGGCAAGATGGGCGTCACGGTCGAAAGCTCGCCTTTCTTCGGCCCTCTGGCCTGTGAAGTCATGAAGAAATACGCGGCTGGCGAGACGATCCCGGAATGGGTGAAAGTCGAAGATCGCATCTTTACCAAGGACAACGCGGCCGATCACATCGACGAAGCCTATTGATTCTCCCTGGTAGGTGGTGCTGGCCTTTGGTCGGTGCCGCCTGCAAGCAATCGGAGGAAGACATGTCATGAATGCGCTTGTCTCGATGTCGGGAATTGAAAAGTCCTTTGCCGGCGTACCGGCACTCAGCCAGGCCAGCCTGGAGATCGCACCGGGCGAGGTTCATGCGCTGATCGGTCAGAACGGTGCCGGCAAATCGACGATGATCAAGGTCCTGACCGGAGTTTACGACCGGGATGCCGGCGACGTGCATCTGGCGGGTGTGCCGAGCCGCATCTCCACTCCGCGCGAAGCGCAGGAATCCGGAATTGCCACGATCTATCAAGAGCTCAACCTGGTGCCGCTGCGGTCAGTGACCGAGAACATCATCATGGGGTACGAGCCCAAACGTCTTGGCTTTCTGGTCGACTGGCGCGAAGGCAACAGGCGCGCACGCGAGGTTCTTGCGCGCTTTGGCATAGATATCGACGTGACCGAGCCGCTGGGAAATTTCTCGACGGCGATCCAGCAATTGGTTGCGATTGCGCGGGCTGTGTCATTGGACGCAAAGCTGGTCATCATGGACGAACCCACCTCGTCATTGGATGCCAGCGAGGTCGAGGTTCTGTTCGGTGTGGTGCGCGAGTTAAAGAAACAGGGCGTTTCCGTCCTGTATGTCTCGCATTTTCTCGATGAGCTGTTCCAGATCTGCGACCGGGTCACAACGATGCGAGACGGCTGCACAGTCAGCACGCGCAACGTGCAGGACACGACCAAACTGGAAATGATCGCGGACATGCTGGGCCGCAACAAGGACGAGATCGCGGCAGACGGGCTCACGGACTTCGCCGGCGCTAAGGCCAAGAAAGGCGATATCGTTTTGCGGGCTGTCTCTGTCTCGACAGGCCCGCGACTGACGCATTTCGACCTCACGCTCCACCGCGGGGAGATCGTTGGGCTGGGCGGGCTTCTGGGCTCTGGCCGGACAGAGGCTGCGCGCGCGTTGTTCGGTGTGGACGGGGCCCGCAGCGGCGCAATCGGGCTGCACGGTGCGGTCGGGCAACCGTCCGGACCGGGTGACGCGATCGCAAACGGGGTCGGCTTTCTGACCGAAGATCGCAAGGCCGAAGGGATCATTCCTGACATGTCCGTGCGCGAGAACATGACGCTGGCCCTGCTGCCGAAACTGGCCAGCCGTGGTCAGATCGACTTTGCCCGCGAGCGCGAGATCGTTCAGGCCTTCATCGACGACCTGGGCATCAAGGCGGCGCATATGGACCAACCCATTCGCGAGTTGTCCGGCGGCAACCAGCAGAAGGTGCTTCTTGCCCGTTGGCTGGCGACACAGCCCGACATCCTGATACTCGACGAGCCGACCCGAGGCGTGGATGTCGGCGCCAAGCGAGAGATCCAATCTTTCATTCGGTCTTATGTCGAAAAGGGGTTCGGCGTTGTCCTCATCAGTTCGGAATTCGAAGAACTGGTGGAAGGCGCTGACCGCATCGTGGTCATGCACGAGGGGCGCTCGGTCAAGGAACTGACCAACCCCGGGATTACCGAGAATATACTGGTGCGCGCGCTTGCGCATCATGAAGAAGGAACTGGTTCATGGACCGCGCAATGAAGTTGCCGCAACGGGTCGCATCGATGCCCTTTCGCTTTCATGGCGGCATCGCCGCGTTGGTCGCCCTGCTGGTGTTCAATGCGTTTTTCACCCCAAATTTCCTGCAGCTGCAGACCCTGTTCGTGAATATCAGTCAGGTTGCCACGATCGCCATCGTGGCCATGGGCATGACGCTGGTCATCGCCACGGGTGGGATCGATCTGTCGGTTGGCGCGGTCATGGCTTTGGCCGGGGCGCTGGCTCCACTGATCTTTCTGTCGGATCTGGGCGCCGCCAATCCGATGCTTGGCGTCACTTTGGCCATTGTCCTGCCGCTGCTCGTCGCGGGTTTATGCGGGGTATTCAACGGCGTGATGGTTGCTGTGTTGAACGTGCAGCCCATCGTTGCGACGCTCATTCTCTTCATCTCTGGTCGGGGTATTGCCCAAGTCTTGACGAACGGGAACCTGCAGACATTTTCCAACCCTTCATTCAGTTATCTTGGAACCGGCAAGGTGCTTGGCTTGCCGTTCCAGGGGTGGCTGGCGCTGGCGATTGCCTGTGTGCTGTTTTGGGTGATCACCAGAACCACTTGGGGCCGCTACCTGCTGGCGATCGGCGGCAATGAACGTGCGGCCTATCTGGCGGGTGGTCCCGTCCGGCGGGTCAAGATCGGGGCCTATGTCATCTGCGCGGTGCTTGCAGGCCTGGCCGGTCTGATCGTGGTTGCGATCAACTCGGCCTCGGACGCCGCGCGCAACGGCAATCTGATGGAGCTTGATGCCATCGCGGCCGCTGTCGTTGGCGGGGCTCTTTTACAAGGCGGACGGGCGCCGATCTTTGGTGCCATACTGGGCGCCGTGATCATCCAGCTGGTCAAATATACATTGCTGGCCAACGGGGTAGAGGACGAAGTTGCACTGATCGCCAAAGCCGTCATCATAATCCTGGCCGTTTGGGTCCAGCAGTTCCGGAGGGCTTGATCGATGTTGGATGAAACGGCTTTTGACCTGCGAAAGTACCTTCGGCGCAATTCGGCCTCGGTGACGGTGTGGATCGCACTGCTGGCTTTGATTCTGTTCGGGCTGATGCGCTATGACAACTTTGGCAGCGCCTACAACTTCTCGTCTTTCCTGAACTACAACGCGATGTTCATCGCGATTGCGCTGGGCATGTGCTTCGTGATCATGACCGGCGGGATTGATCTGTCGGTTGGATCCGTGGCGGCCTTTACGTCGGTCGTTGCGGCTTATCTCAGCCCATACGGGATTCAGGTTGCCCTGCCGGGGGCCGTGCTTGCCGGGATTGGTTTCGGAGCGATCAACGCCTTTTGCATCATCGTCCTTCGCATCCCGCCTTTCATCGCCACACTGGCGACCATGCTTGCCGCAAAAGGCGGCGCATTGGTGATTTCGGGCGCCCAGACAATTTCGGTTGATTGGGGGTCGAACTTTACCAAGCTTGGCATGGGGCAGGCGTTTGGTCTGTTTCCATGGGCAATAGTCATAGTGGCCGGACTGATGCTGGTACTGTGGCTGGTGCTGGAAAGAACAACCATCGGGCGGACCGTCTTGGCGATCGGTGGCAGCGAGGATGCCTCGAACCTCATGGGTCTGAAGGTGAATCGTGCCAAGGCTTTCGTCTACCTGCTTTCGGGCGGCTGCGCAGGGCTGGCTGGCGTCTTTCTGGCCTCGGGTTTTGGAGCCGGACAACCCCTTGAGGGCATCGGATGGGAATTGTCGGCCATCGCGTCCGTTGTTGTGGGCGGCACCTTGTTGACAGGTGGGATGGGTTCGATCCCTGCGACCGTGGCCGGAGCGCTTTTGCTGGGTCTGGTGTTCAACGTTCTGAACTTTGAAAACGGTCAGGGGACCATCAGTTTCAGCGCCTATTGGCAGATGGTCATACGTGGAGGCTTTCTTTTTGCGGTCATCCTTTTACAGTCTCGGGTTATTGCCAGGCAGCAGAAGGTCTTGGGTTCGTGAATCGCATAGAAAGTGTTTCAGCGCGGCTGTTCAACGTCCCGCTCGCCGAAGTCCTGGTCGATGCCAAACATGGGGATCACACGTTCTTTCAATTGATCACCGTTACCATTCAAACGTCGGATGGGGTCGAGGGGGTTGGGTATACCTATACCGGTGGCAAGGGCGGCCACGCCATCTTGGCGATGATCCAGCATGATCTAGCGCCGTTCCTGGTTGGACAAGACGCCGAACAGATCGAAAGCCTGTACGATGCCATGCAGTGGCATGTCCACTACGTCGCACGGGGCGGGATCGCATCGTTCGCCATCTCGGCCGTGGATATTGCCCTTTGGGACATTCGTGGCAGAAGGCAGAATGCACCGCTGTGGCAAATGGCCGGCGGAGCGTCCAAACGGTGCAAGGCCTACGCCGGCGGGATCGACCTGAATTTCTCGTTGGAGAAACTGCTGCGGCAGACCGAAGGCTACCTTGCGCGTGGGTTCAACGCGGTCAAGATCAAGGTTGGGCAACCGGATCTGGCCGACGATTTTGCACGTGCCCGGGCAGTGCGCGAGATGCTGGGGCCGGACCGGTTCTTCATGGTCGACGCGAATTACTCCATGAGCGTCGAGCAGGCCATCGTGGCAGCCCGAGGGTTCGCCGACTGCGATATCCTGTGGTTCGAGGAACCGACTATTCCAGACGACTACAAAGGCTATGGCCGAATTGCCGAAGCCACGGGCGTTCCCCTTGCCATGGGTGAAAACCTGCACACGATTCACGAATTCGAGTACGCCTTCGATGATGCGAAGCTGAGTTTCATCCAGCCCGATGCCTCAAACTGTGGCGGGATCACCGGCTGGTTGCGCGTAGCCGCGCTGAGCGCCCAGCACGGCATTCCGGTTTGTAGCCATGGCATGCAGGAGCTGCACGTCAGCCTTGTTTCTGCGCAACCCAATGCGGGTTGGCTGGAAGTACACTCATTCCCGATAGACCAGTACACGACCCGTCCGCTGGTCGTGGAAGACTGCCTGGCCGTGGCCCCGGATACGCCGGGGACCGGAGTGGAATTCGACTGGGACAAACTGAATGCGGAACACAGGGAGATGCATACATGACGACCCAGACGATCTCTGCGGCGTATTACAGGGGCAACAAGAGCTTTGCCGTGGAACAGGCCCAGGCGACGGCACCGGGCCCCGGCGAGGCCGCCATTCGCGTTGCCTATTGCGGGATTTGCGGGACGGATATGCACGTCTACCACGGCAACATGGATGCCCGTGTCGGTCTGAACCGGGTAATCGGGCACGAGATGTCCGGTGTCGTAGAAGCGGTGGGCGCGGGCGTCGATACTGTAAAACCCGGCCAGAAGGTCGTGGTCCGACCGCTTGATCACTGCGGCGAATGCCCGGCCTGCAAACGGGGGCATCAGCATATCTGCCAGAACCTCAAGTTTCTCGGCCTCGATACCGATGGTGCCATGCAAGAGATCTGGACCGTTCCGGCCCACACCTTGCACGTTCTACCGGATGACTTGCGCATGGATCACGCGGCGCTGATCGAGCCGGTCGCCGTTGCTTGCCACGATGTGCGGCTGTCTGGACTGCAACCTGGCGAGGACGTCGTCGTCATCGGCGGTGGCCCGATCGGCATCCTGGTTGCCATGGTTGCGCGGGACGCGGGCGGAAACGTCGTGATTTCCGAAGTGAATCCGAACCGTCTGGCGATCGCAGAAAGACTTGGCTTTGATACGATCAACCCAACCGAGACCGATCTGGTGTCCACAATCAACGCGCGCACGGGCGACAAAGGGGCGGATGTGGTTTTCGAGGTATCGGGAACGCAGCCCGGTGTTGATGCGATGACCGCCGTTGCCGCGACGCGGGCCCGGATCGTGATGGTCGCGATTCATGCTCAAAAGCCCCAGATCGACCTGTTCCAATTCTTCTGGCGAGAGCTGCAACTGATCGGTGCTCGGGTCTATGAGCCGGAGGATTACGATAAGGCGATCGCAGTTGTCGCCTCGGGCGGAGTGGACGCGGATGTCGTGATCACTGATGTCAGCCCTCTGGCAGACATTCAGGCCGCGTTCGAAGCACTGGATCGCAGCCCAACCGCAATGAAAAGCCTGATCGAAGTAGGACCGCGTTCATGAGTGTTTTGCAAAGTTTCGACCTGACGGGGAAAACGGCCCTTGTGACCGGGTGCAAACGCGGCATCGGGCGCGGTATGGCCGAGGCATTGGCATCGGCCGGAGCTGATATCATCGGAGTGTCGGCCTCGCTTGAACTGTCCGGGTCAGAGGTCGAAAAAGCCGTCACGGCGATGGGGCGCAGTTTCCGGGCTTACCAATGCGACTTCTCGGACCGCTCCGCGTTGCATGGGTTCATTGATCAGTTGAGGGCCGACGGACAAACTCCTGATATCCTTGTCAACAATGCCGGTACGATCAAACGCAAACCTGCTGCCGAACACCCGGACGACTGGTGGGACGAAGTGATTGAGGTCAACCTGTCCTCGCAGTTTGTTCTGTCCCGCGAGATCGGCAAGGACATGCTGGCGCGCGGCTCGGGGAAGATCATCTTCACCGCATCGCTGCTGACGTTTCAGGGCGGCATCACCGTTCCCGGATATGCGGCCTCGAAAGGTGGTATCGGACAGCTGACGAAGGCCCTGGCCAATGAGTGGGCCGGGCAGGGTGTGAACGTGAATGCAATCGCCCCCGGCTACATCGCGACCGACAACACCCAAGCCCTGCAGGACGATCCGGTTCGGTCGAAGTCGATCCTGGAACGAACACCCCAGGGCCGTTGGGGTACGCCAGGTGATTTTGCTGGACCTGTAGTCTTTCTGGCTTCTGCAGCGTCGGACTACGTCAACGGTGAAATCCTTGTTGTCGACGGGGGCTGGATGGGGCGGTAGCACCGTCAACGCTCCATGTGACCCAAGGCCTCAAGTCCCGATGTAGTGAACCTTCAATCGCCGCGTCTTTTGTGCCTCGCGATGTTCGAACAGGTACAGGCTTTGAACGCGGCCCAGCGGAAGCTGTCCCTGTTCGACCGGTATCGACACCTGCGTTTGCGTCAACAGCGCCCGCAGATGCGATGGCGCGTTGTCGTCTTCGCTCGGGCGGTGGTGATACTTGCCTGGTGATTTGGGGGCCAGTTCTTCGAAGAACGTCTCGATATCCTTGACCACCTCGGGATCTGCATTGGCCTGTACCAACAGCGCGGCACCTGTGTGGACGCACCAAACGGTCAGCAGGCCCGAGACAAACTCATGTTCGGAAACCGCACGCTGAACCACCCCGCTGATGTCGGTCAGGGATTTGCCGGGCGTTTCAATGGACAATTCAAAAAACTCTTGCTTCATCCATCAGATCCTTTCCTTGATTTTGCGGGAGTGTGCCCAGCTTTCCGCGCCCCATTCGGCATTCAACTTGGAGGCTTAAGTATCTGATTTGTAACACTCTAGAGCTTTCATTCATGCAAACAGGCTTTTGAACTTGTCTATGCACAGACGAAACCCATCTTCGAAATTTCCGTTGCCGGGATGATAAACGCTTTCGAAGGAAATCACGCCTTCATAGCCGTCGGATCGGAGCGCGTCCGCGATGGGTTGGAACAGAGGCGCAAGCTGACCTTCCCCCATGCGGCGCACTTCCAGCGTTGCCCGCGGTGTATCGACCTTTACGTCCTTGATGTGAATGTGCCCCAGATAGCCGCCGCGCAGTTCTTCGTAACCGTCCGGGTATGCCAGTTCATGGCACCAGCAGTTGTTTCCGGGGTCCCAAAGAACTTTCAACGCATCCTTTGCATCCAACTCGTCGATCAGTTTGCGGGCGGTATAGTTCGAATTGACCAGCGTGCCGTTTCCGGTTTCCACGACAAGCGTCACGCCCTCAGCCCTGGCCAGTTCAACCGCCGGCGCGATCAGCGGTGGCATCGAGTCCCATACCCCATGCGCGACGTTCCACTTCTCGGCGCCGTTTTTTCCCCAGAGTATCTGCTCTTTTCGTTGGGTCATGATCCGAACCAGCGGAGACCCCACGACATGCGCCATGTCGATCACGCGTTTCAAGGCGTCCATGTGTCGGGTGTGCAGCTCGTCACCGGGCCTGTTGGCAGCTGTCATCCCCGCGAAGATATGGCGCGACAGACAGGACACAGGCTTGCCCCGGTCGCGCAAGAGCGCGTCGATTTCGGCAATTTCCTGCGGGGAATGGTCCCCGACCTCGGTGTCGCCTACGAACTGAAGTTCTGCATAGTCCAGACCGAATTCGTCCATCACGTCCACTGCATGCCGCAGATCGCGGGAAATGCCGTCGCAAATCACACCTAGTTTCATGTCCGGTCCCCTCAGCGATGCAATTCTGCGCCAACGATCTCTTCGATGACGCGGGTACACACCCAGTTGTCGCCGTTCGGGTATTTGGTTTTTCCGGCGTGAAAGATCTGCATTGCGGACGAGGCGGTATGCATTGGAACGCCCAACGCACCGGCCAGGGCCAGAGAGATCGTCAGGTCCTTGTGCATCGTTGCGATATGGCTGCCAGTGGCTTCGAACTTGCGATCAATGATGTTTTCAAGGGCGGTATTCACAACACCACATCCCGCGCTGGAGGATGAGAACACGTCAAGCAATGCTTGACCGCTGACACCGGCTTTGGCCGCCAGGGCCGCAGCCTCGAATGTGGCGGAAAAGATCGATCCGATCAGGGATTGCAGGCAGGCTTTCACGGTTTGCCCGTCACCGGCGTTTTCTCCAACCCGGTGTATGGTTGCCGACACTGCTTGCATGACTTCGGCATTTTGGTCCAGCACATCCGCAGCACCGGCAGCCATCATCGTCAATGTGCCGTTCTGCGCGCCGGGAAACCCACCCGAGACCGGAGTGTCGATCAGGTTGATGCCCGAACCCTCCATGTCTCGCCCGATGGCGCTTGCTTCGGCCGGGGTAATGGTCGCCGACAGGATCACAGTTCCGCCTTCGGCCATGTTCGCAACCAGTCCGTTTTCTCCCAGAATGACATCGCGGGCCTGATCTCCGTTCATCACCATGACGAACACGCTGGCGGCGTGACGGCCGACCTGTCCCACGCTGTCCCTGGCCAGGCCGCCCATGTCGGCTAATGCCGTCATGCGCGTCTCGCTCAGGTCGAAACCGGATGTTTCAAAGCCATTCTTGATCAGGTTCTTGGCAAGGCCGCTGCCCATGTCGCCAAGACCGATTACGCCTGCTGTTTTCATTTGGACTCCTCCCGTTTTTCCGCCATTTCGCTATGGCAGACGTTTCGAAAAATGATGCTCAATTGCATCGGTTTTCGCGGGAGTTTCACGCGTCTTGAACAGACGTCGGGCGAGTCCGGAAGACACCCCGCTGCCCGTTTACGTACCGTAAGTAAACGAACAATGCCGCGCACAGGCAAGCAAAGAAGTGATACGGGTGGAAAGAAACCGCCTGATCCGACGCGTTACAAGAACGCCGCCATGATGCCGCGCAGTTCGGCCAACCCGCGCATTCGTCCGATCAGTGGATAGCCGGGAGTGCTGTGTCCGCCCAGATCGCCCAGCAGCTCTTGTCCGTGGTCGGGTCGCATCGGAATTTGCCAGTCGTCTCGCCCTTGGGATTTGCGGCGGCGTTGTTCGCCCATCAGCTCGCGAATGGTTCCGACCATGTCGGTGTCGCCCTCCAGATGCGCAGCCTCATAGAAATCCGGCTTCTGTCTGTCCGACCCCGCGATGCGTCGGGTATTCCGAAGATGGACAAAGTGAATCCGGTCGCCATGCCGGCGCACGAACTCCGGCCCATCGAATTCAGGGGAAACACCCAGCGATCCGGTACACAAGGTTGCGCCGTTCGCGGGCATATCAACCGCATCCAGTACGGCGCCGTAGTCCTCGGTACTGGACATGATCCGCGGCAGACCGAGCAGCGAGAAGGGCGGATCATCCGGATGACAGCACAAGCGCAGCCCCAATTTTTGGGCGACCGGGGCGATCTCAGACAGGAAGTCGATGAGGTTTGCGCGCAGCCGATCACGGTCTATCTCGGCATATGTCCGCAGCAAGGCGCGCACGTCCTCTACGCTCCACTGATCGTTGGCGCCGGGCAGCCCCGCGGTGACATTGTGCTGCAACTGGGCCTTGGAGACATCCGACATGCCTATGAAGCGATCCTTGGCCGCTTGCTGAACGGCGTTGGAGTAGTCTTCGGACGCGCCGGGACGTTCAAGAATATGTATGTCGAAAACTGCAAAATCGGTCAGGTCGAACAGCATGGCCGTTCCGCCATGCGGCTGCAGGGCGCGAAGGGCGGTGCGCGTCCAATCCAGGATCGGCATGAAGTTGTAGCAAACAACTTTGATGCCACGGGCGGACAGGGCCCTGAGGCTGGACTTGTACGCCTGCAGATGCTCGGCCATGTCCGCCGACTGGGTCTTGATCGCCTCTGAGACGGGCAGGCTTTCGACAACGTCCCAACTGTACCCGGCAGCAGCCAGAACTGCCTGCCGATCGGCGATGCTCGGTTCGTCCCAGGGCAGTCCCGCCGGGATGTGATGCAGCGCGGTGACGATACCCTGAACCCCGACCTGATGGAGATCGGCCAGAGCGATCGGATCCTCGGGTCCGAACCAACGCCAACATTGTTTCATGGCAGCCATCCTTCATACAGCGGGTGATCGGGCCTGATGGGAAGGGCAACGCGCTGCCCGGTGCGCGCAGCGTGATAAATCGCCGTCACAAGGCCGATGGACGCAGCGCCATCCTTCAGCGTAACGGCCGAATTTGCCTCGGACCGCAGCGCCTTGCCGACTTCGGTAAAAAATCCTACGAACCCCGTTGGCTCGGCCGCGGCGGCGGCAAGAGCCGCGTCGATAGCGGCTTGATCCGCCGGATCCCGTGCGACGAATGACCAGGGCGTTTGACCCGGGGCATAGGGTTCGGTGCCAGAAGTGGCGGTCAGTTTTTCAAAGACGAACCGCAGGCGTGTTTCGTCCGTGGCGGCGCCTAGTGTGATATTGCTTGTGCACAAAGCGCCGGAACTCATGCCGAAGCAGATCGCGGCGCAGTCTTCGGTCTCGATCGGGTTGACCCGCGTTGTGGTCATTGCAGAAACCCAGGCGATATCACCCGCGATATGAGTCAGCAGATCATGGTTGTGGATGGCATGGCCCAGAACCGCGCCGCCGCGTTCACCGGCCCATGTCCCCCGCCACGGTACCGCGTAATAGTCCGCCCCTCGGGACCAATGGGTTTCAAGCGCGGCAGTTTGGACCGCTCCGGTCAGGCCTGCGCGTTGAAGGTGGCGCAATTGGGCCAGTGACGGGCCCCACCGGTATTGAAAGACCGGAAACACCTGCTTGCCCGCGCTGCTTGCGGCTGCCGTGATCCGATCCACATCCTGCATCGAGGTCGCAAGAGGCTTCTCGCAAACAACGTGTTTTCCAGCAGCCAATGCTGCAAGCGTGGTCGGCACATGCAGATGGGGCGGCAGGCAGAGGTCGATGACATCAATCGTCGGATCATCCAGAGCGTCCTGAATGTTGGTCAATGCTCGAAAACCCGAGTTCTGCCGTATCTGTTCGATCCGGTCGATATTCTGGTCGACCACGGCGGCTACGCAAAAGGTGCGGTCAAGCCGTTCCAGAGCGTCCAGATGCTGCGCACCGATACCTGCGCCGAGGATCGCAACGTTGATCATCTGCGTTCCGCCATTTCCTGCGCGCGCAGTGCCAGTTCCATGACCGTAAAGCAGTGGGTCTGCGTCATTGCGGTTTCGGTCCGGTTGAGGATGTCATCGGCGAGGCGCGAAAAGTAGGGAAGGCCGGCGTCGGATGCGTCGATCTTTTGGCAGGTGTCACCATTAACGAGGATCAGATGATCTGTCCCCGGGGCTCCACCCACATCGACGTATTTCCGCAACTCGATGTATCCTTCGGTGCCTAGGATCGTCAGACGACCATCCCCCCAGTTTGGCAAGGCATCCGGCGTAAACCAGTCAACCCGGATGTACCCGGTTCCATTCTCGCTGCGCAGATTGATCTCGCCGAAATCCTGCAATCCGGGATCGCTCGGGTTTGCGTAGTTTGCCACATAAGCGTTTGTGATTTCGGCGGTTTTCGAACCCGTGTAGTGCAGGAACTGATCAATCTGATGCGAGGCGATGTCGGTCAGAATGCCGCCGTAGCAGTCGCGCCGAAAAAACCATTCCGGCCGGGTCGCCCGGTTCAATCGGTGCGGGCCAAGTCCGACCGTCTGGACCACGCGCCCGATGGCACCGGCCTCGACCAGCTCGATGGCCCGGGTGCTGACGGGCGTTTCGAACCGCTCCGAGAAGTTCACCGACCAGATCCGACCGGTGTCTGCGACCGCTCTTTTGATCTGGTCGAGTTGTTCGAACGTCGTGCAGCCCGGCTTGTCGCTCATGACATCCATACCGTTCTGCATCGCGCGGATCGCCAACGCGGCCCTATCTGCCGGTATCGCTGAAATCAGCGCCAGATCCGCCCCGCAGGTCAGGGCGTCTTCCAGTTGGGCCAGCCGTGGAATTTCGGGAAACCTTTTGACGTAGCCCGCCAGCGTCTCCGGATCGCCCTGTGTCCAATAGCCAACGCAGTCCACGCCGATTTTGCGCATGTTTTCCGTCATGCCATAGATATGGCGGTGGTCGAGGCCAAGGGCGACGCAGGTCAGGCTCATAAGATGACTCGTGTTTTATGGCCGGTTCGATTGGCGATCTGCATCGCGTCGATGACGGCGTGGGTCAAAAGGGCACTGCGTCCGGTGGCCATAGGTTGTGTTCCACTGGAAACGGCCTTGGCGAAGTCCTCGATGACCGCCTGATGCCAGGCATGTGTGAACGCCATGGGATCGGCCCCTCCGCCTGTGGCGGCGGTTTCGCCGACCGTGGATTCCCGGCCGTCGAAAGTGGTCACGGTCAGGACACCTGACTCCAGATGCGCTTTGGCTAGAGTTCCCTGGATCGTGATGGACTCAGCAGACCCGGGATATTCGGCGGTAGTTGCCATCAACGTTCCCACCGCGCCGTTGTCCATTTCAAAGACTGCACCCGCCCAATCCTCAGCCTCGAGATCGTGTAGAGGAGTTTTTCTCATCACGGCCTGAATGTCCGAGATCGGCCCTAGCAGCCACATCGCAAGGTCAAGCGTGTGGATCGCCTGCGAGATCATGACGCCGCCTCCGTCGCGTGCATAAGTGCCGCGACCCGGTTCGTCATAGTAGCTCTGATCGCGCCACCAGGGGACACGAATCTCGACCGTGGCGATCGCGCCCAGCTCACCCTGTTCAATGGCTGATTTCAGCGCCTGCGACGCGGCGCGTGCGCGGTGCTGAAAGACGATGCCCAGCGGTACGCCCGACACCTCGCACTGCTCGACAATCGCTTTCGCGGCGCCCAGCGTTCTTTCGATAGGCTTTTCCATCAGGATCGGTTTCGACGCGCTCGAAAGAATCCGAACCAACTCTGTGCGCTGATCGGGTGGGGTTGCGATGATCGCAAAGTCGACCTGTGGGTCGTTTGCGATTTCCTCGACCGAGACGAATGCGCGGGTCTCGTTTCGCCGCGCGAACGCAGCTGCCTTGTCGGGATTGCGCCCAAGGACTCCGGCAAGACCGAGGCCTTGATCCGATGCCCGAATGGCGGCGACATGCGTGCCGGAAACCATCCCCAAACCAATCAGCGCAATATTCATTCAATCCCCCGGGTCACCCGGTCAGTCTGCGGGTTCGAACGGGAAAGATGCAACCATTAAAAACTGTGTTAACAATTGACGGTAGCAGTATCGGAGGCAGAATTGACTGGCAATTTGAATGGGATGGCAGAAGACCTGTACCTGGGCATCAAGGACCTGCCGATCGTATCTCCGCATGGTCACTGCGATCCGGGGTGGTTTGCAACCGATGCGCCGTTTCCCAACCCGGCAGAGCTGTTGGTGGTTCCCGACCATTACGTGTTCCGTATGCTCTATTCGCAGGGCGTTCCCTTGTCGGAACTCGGCGTTGGGGAAGAGGGGCGAAAGAAGGATCCTCGCGCCGTTTTCCGTACTTTTGCCGAGCACTGGCATCTGTTTCTGGGAACGCCTTCCCGGATCTGGATGAACTACGTGCTGCATGAAACGCTGGGCGTGTCCGAGGAGTTGTCTTCGCGCACCGCAGATCTGATCTACGACAAGATCGCGGAAAAGTTGGCGCAACCCGATTTTCGCCCGAGGGCATTGTTCGACAGGTTCGGGATCGAGGTTCTGGCTACTACGGATTCGGCTCTCGACACTCTCACACAGCATCAGGAGATCCGTGCAAGCGGATGGGGCGGGCGGGTTGTTCCGACGTTCCGCCCGGACGGGGTCTTGGATGGGGCGGACCCGGAGTTCGTGCAGAACCTGAACAAGTTGGCCGAGCTGACAGGCTGCGATCTGGACAGCTATGTTGGCTATCTCAACGCACTGCGGATGCGGCGAGCTTATTTCATCCAACTGGGCTGTACCGCCACCGACCACGGGATCGAACGTGTACAGACCGAGTGGCTTGAGGACCCGGATGCGCTGTACCAGCGGCTGAGACAGCGGGAAGGGACCGAACAGGACGCCCGCCGTTTCTACGGGCATATGCTGATCGAAATGGCGCAGATGTCTGTCGATGATGGTCTGACCATGCAGATACATGCAGGCAGCAAGCGCAACACGAACCACGCGTTATTGCGGGATTTCGGACGGGACAAGGGGGCCGACATTCCAATCGCGATGGATTGGGTCACGGGCCTTGAGGCGCTGTTGAACCGGGTCGGAAACTCGGCGGAACTGCGCATCATTCTGTTCACACTGGACGAAGGCACCTATGCCCGTGAACTGGCACCAATGGCGGGACATTGGCCGTGCCTTCGGATCGGGCCGCCCTGGTGGTTCCATGACAGTCCGGCCGGGATTGCGCGGTATTTTGATCAGGTCGTTGAAACGGCCGGATATTACAATCTTGCCGGATTCAATGACGACACGCGGGCTTTCCTGTCCATTCCTGCACGACACGACCTCTGGAGGCGGGGCGTGGCGATTCATTTGGCCGAGCAGGTTGCGCGCGGTTACTTCGGTCGGGACAGTGCCGAGCATCTTGCACGGTTGCTGGCGGTCGATCTGGCGAAACAGGTTTATGGATTGCAAAGCTAGATGGGTACAATTCTTCACTTCGGCCTCGGAAACTTTGCCCGGGCGCATTTGCTGAACTACACCGATCAAGCGGGCGGATGGGACGTTGTCGGCGTCAGCCTGCGTTCATCCTCGGTTCGGGATGGATTGGCCCGGCAGGGTTTCGAGTACGATCTGTGCGTGCAGGGGCAGGGCGTCCGGCGCATTAAAGCTCTTCGCGACGTTCTGGTCGCGCCCGAGGGTCGTGCAGCGATTTTCGATGCGATGACGGATGCCGAGATCATCTCGGCGACCGTGACCGAGAAAGGTTATCATCTTGATGCCGCGGGCAAGCTGAACCTCCAGGACCCGGCGATTGCCGCCGATCTGGCAGGGCAGGGGCCCGCGACTCTGATCGGGTTTTTGGCTTTTGGCCTTGCGGAACGGCGCAAACCTGTGACGGTGCTAAGCTGCGACAATCGTATGGAAAATGGCAAAACGCTCGAGACGGCCGTTTCCGATTTCGCGAAAGCAGCCGGTCTGGACGTCAATTGGGACGCCGTTCGCTTTCCCAACGCGATGGTCGACCGGATCACCCCGGCCACAACGGACGCTGTACGCGCAATCAGCGGCGATCCCATGGCCGTTCCGACCGAGGCGTTCTCTGAGTGGGTGATCGAAGACAATTTTGCCGGACCGCATCCGGATTGGCCGGGCGTGCAATTGGTCGATGACGTGGCCCCGCACGAGATTCGAAAGCTGCGCATGTTGAACGGGGCCCATTCCCTGTTGGCTTATGCCGGGTTGGAGCGGGGCCTGACCTACGTCCACGAAGCGGTCCGAGACCCGGTTCTGCGCCCGCTAGTTTCCGAGTTGATGAAGGATGCGGGCGCAACGCTGCCCGCCGCGGTCCAAGCACAGGTTCCGGACTATGCCGAGGCTCTGTTGCGCCGCTTTGAAAACCCCGAGTTGGCGCACCGTCTGGACCAAATCGCGATGGATGGAAGCCAGAAGCTGCCCTATCGATTTGTTTCCACACTTCGTGAGACCGGCTCTCAGGCGGTGATCGCGGGGATGCGGGCCTGGGTCTCCTATTGCATGTCCGAGACCGCCAAAGGTCGGGCGCTGAACGATCCTTGCGCGTCGGAAATCGCGTTGGCTGCCAAGCAGCCAGATCCGCTAATGCCGCTTTTGCGTCTTGTCGGAGCCGAGGATCTCGCGCCGTTTATCCGGGAGTGATCGCGCCGCGGAACTGAACAACGGTGGATGCCAGATTGTGTCCAGCCATCAGGGCCTCGGCCTGTGATTTCCCAGTCAGCAACGCCGCGAGGTACCCACCGTTGAAACTGTCGCCTGCCGCGGTCGTATCCAGCACGTTTTTGGCAGGCTCATAGGTTTGGTCAATGCTCTGACCAATGGACAGGGGGCCATTCTCTCCGCGCTTCAACGCGCCGATTCCGTGATGACCAGCAAAGCGCGCCGCCACCTGTTCGGCGCTTTCCCCGAGAAGTGCCATCTCGTCGTCGATGGATGGCAGGGCAATGTCCGCACGCCGCCAAAGCCGTTGGTTGATCTGCCGGGCGTGTTCAACGCTATCCCAAAGACGTGGACGAAAGTTGCTGTCATAGACCAACCGGACTGAAGCGCCTTCGAGCCAGTCCAGAAGCGCAAGCCTTACCGAATGCGGAAGAATGGCCACGGAAATCCCCGACAAGTACAGCACGTCATAGCCGTTCAACGAGCTAAAGTCGTGATTGGCAAAAAGCTGACGGGCGGCCGCTTCGCTGCGCCAATAGGTAAAGCTGCGTTCACCGTCCGCAGAGGTCGTGATCGCGTACAGGCCCGGAGAGGCGTTCGGAATGATGCGGATGCCGGATGTCCCGATGCCATGACTGGCGATGAAGTCCGCGATGCGCCCCGAGAACGGGTCGTCGCCCAAACATGTCACATACTCCACCTGCAGGTCAGGCGCTGCGCGGTGCATGTAGATGGCCGTGTTCAGCGTATCGCCCGCGACACCCACCTTTGCGCCGGTTTCCAGCATGGACAATTCAATCATTGCTTCGCCGATGCAGGCAATTCGCGTCATTTCTTTTCTCTTTTCCAGATGATTAGACCGGCAGCCATGATCAGCGCAGCCCCTGCCAACGTGAATGCGTCCGGTACCGTGTCAAAGAACAGATAACCCCAGATCGCAACATAGATCAGGAACGAATAGGTAAATGGCATCAGCTGGTTCGCCGTTCCGAACCGATGCGCGTTCGTCAGCAGTTGATGCCCGCACCACCCAAAGACGCCAAGACTGATCAGGACGATCAGGCTCCAGGTGTTTTCCGGTTGGATCCAAAACCAGATGGCGAACGGCAGCAGGACCACCGTCCCAGTAAGCCCGAGGTAGAATTGCATGGTGTCCACGGCAACAACCCCCGACAGCCTGCGCGTCATGATCGAGTACAAGGCCAACGCGGTGGCATTGTAGACGATCAGCAGCATGGTCGGATGAAATGCCGAACCAAACGGCCGCACGACAACCAACACCCCTAGGAAGCCCAGGATGATGGCCGTCCAACGCCATGGGCCCACGCTTTCTTTCAACACAAAGACGGACAGAAAGCACACAATGACCGGGCTGGAAAACATGATTGCCGACACGACGGTCAGGGGCAAAAACCGCAGGGCATAAAAATTGAAAACGGTCGCCGAGATCAGCAGCAAGGCCCGGCTAATGACCTGCCATGGATGGTCGGTCTTGAACCGGTTGGCCTCAATCCCGCCCTTGGCGATCACGCCCACAGAGATCACGAAGTGCCCTGCATAACGCATGAACGCCAACTGAAATGCCGGCACGCCGGCCAACGCCAACCATTTGGCGCCAAGGTCCACCAGCGAAAAGAACAGCCACGCCGTCAGCATCAGCACGATGCCAAGGCGCGGCAGGTCCGCGTTGGGGTTGGCGGCGACGGCCATAGATCAGGTGTTGAAACGTTTGACGTAGTAGTCAACCATCTGGCTGACCATGTCATCCGCCTGACCGTGGTCGCGCGCGTCGTTCAGCGCGGAAAGTGCGCCCTGTGACATCACGCTGGTAACGCCGGCCTCGCGCGCCATTCGATCATAATACCCAAGGTCTTTTGCGGCGTTCTTGATTGCAAAGGCCAGCTGGTTTGGATCATTCTCGACACCGTAGGCTTTGACGAAATCCATCATTCCGGAATGCAGCGGTCCTGCGGCCATAACGTCATACAGCTGCTTGCGGTCAACGCCGGTGATGTCAGCCATGGCAAAGGCTTCGGCCATCGCGTTCGCGACCGTCATGCCGAAGAAGTTGTTGATCAGCTTGATCGTATGTCCCGATCCGACAGGGCCCAGGTAAAAGACGTTTTCACCCAGATCCTTCAGTGTCGGCTCGGCCTTGTCGAAGGTAGCCTTGTCGCCGGACGTCATGATGTTGAGCTTGCCTTCCAGCGCATGCGACGGAGTCCGGCCAAGTGGCGCGTCAAGATAGCTTCCGCCGGCTGCGGCAACTTCCTCGGCCAGGGCGCGTGTACTGCCCGGAAGCGAGGTGCCAAAGTCGATGACGATCGCCCCGGGCTTCAGTCCCGCGATCACTCCATCAGCACCGCGCATACGGCCTTCGACCTGCTCGGACGTTCCCATGCACAGCATCACGATGTCGCTGGCCTGAGCCAACTCCCGCGCGTTTTGCGCCTCGCGGGCGCCCCGGTCAATCGCGGCGTCCAGATGTGTGCGGTCGCGGTTTCCCAACACCGTGACCGAGTATCCCTGGTCCAACAGCCGGCTCACCATGGCTCCGCCCATGAGTCCCAGGCCGATAAACCCGATTGATGGTTTGCTCATTGGTTTCCCTTTCCGTGAATATGTCTGGTTTTCATTCTTGTGTCTGTCGCGGGCGGATTTGCAGTCTGATTGCTCATATTGCCCGGGGAGTAGTCATTGGTCTTTTGAATGGTCCGAAATCTTGGCCTGCCGCGTCTCAGTCAGGCCGGCGCCCGCGCTCGAGCGGTTCGCGCCCTCAGCTCCTGTTCGATGCGTGATGTGACTTCGAGCGTTCGGGCTGCATCCTCGACATCAATCAGAGGTGGGGCGCCATCGATCACGTCAAGGAAGTGGTCCAGTTGCGCCTCCAGCGGTGTGCGTGTTTGGTCCGGCCTTGGAAGTTGGTCTTTTTGGGCCGCAGTGCCCCAATCTTGTCCGCGCCACAGGGTCATGGATGGAAAACTGACGGCGCCCCTGGTTCCCGTGATCCACATCATGTCCTGACGGGTCGTGCCGATGTTCGGATTTTCGCCGGTTCCGGCTTCAAACCCCCAAGGGCTGGGCGCGGTGTCGGCAAAGCTGATGGTACCCGTCGCGCCGTTTTCGAATGCGATCGCCACAGCGCCGCTCTCGATCCGATCCGTTCCGCGGATCGACGCACCGGGCAGGGCGACGACATCCGAGATTTCTCCGATCACAAAGCGCAGGACATCGATATCATGCACGAGATTGATCATCACCGGGCTGCCGTCGGAAGTCCGCCAGTTCTGTTCAAAATAGCTGTCGGGTTTACGCATGGCCCACAGCAACGAGACGTTGATGACTCGTCCGATCGTACCTTGCGCGATCACCTCCTTTAGGTGCTGCAAGGTTGTGTGGTACCGCCTATGATGGCCAACCAGGCTGCGGACATTGGCCTCGCTAACGGCCGTCTTAAGGCGCAGGGCATCATCGACCGATGCGGCAACCGGCTTTTCGATCAGCATATTCCAACCACGGGACGCGGCCAGAATGCCATGTTCGGCATGCAGGCGGGTCGGCGTCGCGATGATGACGCCATCCACTGTGTCCTGCACCTCGTCCATACTGGCAAAACGCGGCGCGTCGATCTGGATCGAGCCATCCGGATCGGCCAACCCGACCAACGTGCAGCCGGGATGCTCAATGACGGCGCGGACGTGGCGGATACCGATCAATCCGCCGCCGGCTACGAGGATCCGTTTCACATCACCGCTCCGATTTGCCAGGGAACGAATTCGTAATCACCCAAGCCCTGCGCCTCGGACTTGGTCCGCGCGCCCGAGGCGACTTGGAGCAGCCGTCGGTATATCTCCTGTCCTTTTTCTTCGACGCTGACGCCTTTGGTCAGAATGTCGCCCGCGTCCACGTCCATGTCTTCGGGCATGCGCGCCGCCAATTCGGAATTGGTGGCGATTTTCAGCGTCGGCGCCGGTTTGGACCCAAAGGCCGACCCGCGCCCCGTGGTGAAACACACAAGGTTGCACCCGGCCGCGATCTGCCCGGTCACCGAGGCCGGGTCGTATCCGGGGCTGCCCATGAAGGTGAAGCCTTTGGCGGTGATGGGTTCGGCGTATTTGAATACACCGGTCAAAGGGGTGGTTCCGCCCTTCGCCGCAGCCCCCAGCGATTTCTCGAGGATGGTCGTCAGACCCCCTTGCTTGTTGCCGGGGCTTGGGTTGTTGTCCATCGAACCGTGATTGCGGGCGGTGTAGTCCTGCCACCAATCGATCAGTCCGATCAGTTTTTCCCCAGTTGCGCGGTCACGGGCACGGCGGGTCAACAGGTGTTCGGCTCCGTAGATTTCGGGCGTCTCCGCAAGGACACCCGTGCCACCTTGAGCGACCAACAGGTCGCAGGCATGTCCGAGCGCCGGGTTCGCGGTCAAACCGGACCAAGCGTCCGATCCACCGCATTGCAGCGCAACCATCAGTTCAGACGCCGGGGCTTCGCTGCGCTTTGCCTCATTGGCGATGGGCAGCATCTGGTTGATCTTGCTGATGCCCATTTCCACGGTCCGGCGCAATCCGGCCACGTTCTGGATGTTCATCGTCTGAAAAGTGGGGCTTTGCTTCAACCCATACGCATCCAGCAGCCAGTCGATCTGGTTCATCTCGCAGCCCAGACCGACCATCAGCACTGCGGCGTGGTTGGGATGTTTCGCAAACCCCCACATGACCCGTTGAAGAGCTTCGAAACCGTCGCCGGAATCTGCCATTCCGCAGCCCGTTCCGTGGACAAAGGCCACCACGCCGTCGACATTCGGATACGCGGCCAGCTTGTCCGGTGTGAAGTGGTTGGCGATCATGCGGGCCGCCGTAGCAGAACAGTTCACGGTGGTCAGAACCGCAATGTAATTGCGCGTGCCGACCCGACCGCTGTCCCGATGGTAGCCCATGAATGTATCGACCGAGGTGGCGGGTCTCATAGGCCTGTGATCTGTTGCAAAGTCATAGTCCACGTTGGTGTTTCGGAACTCGACATTGTGGGTGTGTACATGATCGCCGGGGTGGATCGGTTGGGTGGCGTAACCAATGATCTGGGCGTATTTTCTGACCGGATCGCCGGGTGCAAGGGTCGCCGTGGCGACCTTGTGGCCCGATGGGATGCGCGCGTTAGTCGTGACGCCTTCGACCACACTGCCGGCCTCCAGCAGCCGAGTTGCAACCACCACGCTATCCGTTCGATCTAAACGTACAAAAGTCATAATCAGCTTTCCTGGCGGCTGCAGCTAGGCGCAGAACGGCGAGTCCGATGTCCACCGGTGAATATCTATATGCGGCTGTCTAGACAGCCTTGCTCGTGCCGCCTCCCAATTGGATTTGCAGACACGCCAATCCCGCAGCTCGGTTTCGGGGCGCGATCTGGATCTTGCGATGAAGCTGGGGAAATGGTCTCGACCTGTGGGTTGGCCTGCCGCACTGAAGCGGATGTCGAACGACCAGCGGAACCGGTCCGTTTCGTTGACCAGCGACGCATGTGGCGTCAGCGGGTGAAACAGGATGACCCCGCCCGCCTTGACGGGCAAGGGCACGGCTCGGTCTTCGTCAATGAACCCGTCGGCAATGCCTGTCTGCGTGCGCGCGCAATGCGGCAGGATGGATTGGTCCTGTGCCTTTGGCAGCACTTGCAGGCAGCCGTTCTCGATCGTTGCATCGTTGACGGCAATCCAAACCGTGACCATGTCGGTCTGGTCCGCATCCTCCAACGCAACTGCCCGGTCCTGATGCCAGTCCGTTGCGGTTATATGCGCCCGTACCTCGTCCTTGGACAGCTTGAGGGCAGGGGGCTTCAGCCGAACGTGCTGGATCGGATTGCTGACCAACTCTGGCCCGATCAACTGCTCGACGATGTCAAGCATGGGTTGGGCCGTCAGCAAGTCGAACACTGCGGGTCCTATATGGAACGGTGTGTCAGCCATGATCCGGTCGCCGGGCAATGAGATGTCCAGCGGCTGGAAATAGTCGCAACCGGCCTGATAAGCGGACAGAAGTTTGTCCCAGAATGACATCCCGGATGGTTCGTCCTTGACCAGCCCTTTTTCGTACCAACCGTCAAAGAGCCGGTTCAGGACATCCGAGTATTCGGCTTGCACCCGATCAAGGACGTCACCGGGAATTACATCCTCGACCACGAGGTATCCGTCCGTCTGGAACTTGCCAATCTGATCTTGTGTCAGCATGGGTGCAACCTCACAAAAGCAGCGCGATGATGCCCGGCCAGATCAGAAGAACGGAAAGCGCCAGCAGCTGGATCCCGATGAATGGCAGGAAGCCGCGGAAGATATCCGTCAGGCTGATATGCGGCGGGGCCACCGATTTCAGGTAGAACGCCGCCGGGCCGAACGGGGGCGACAGGAAGCTGACCTGCATGTTCATACAGAACACGACGCCGAACCAGATCGCGACATGGCTGGGCTGCAACTGGCCGATGAGTCCGATTTCCTCGATGGGAAGGCGCAGAACGATCGGCAGAAAGACCGGAATGATCAAAAGCACGATGCCGACCCAATCCATAAACGCGCCCATGAACAGCAGGATCAGCATCATAACCAGAATGACCAGCATCGTCGGCAGGTCCTGCCCAACGATCAGATCGGCCACGTATTGGGGCCCGCCGGCAATGGTGTAGGCACCCGCCAGCGCGGCGGCGCCGATGGTGACCCAGATGATGGTGCCTGTGGATTTGAGCGTTCGCATCAAGCTGTCCCAAACCAGCTCGAACGATCCTTCGCCCCGCAGGATGGCGATGATCAGAACGGCGAAGGCGCCCATGCCTGCTGCCTCGGTGATGCCTGTGATCCCGCCATAGATCGAGCCGAGAACGACGCCGATGACGACCAGCGGCGCGACGAGGCCTTTGCCCATTTCCCACCCGATTTTGGCGCGCTCTCTGCCAAAGACGAAGAAGATCAGCAGAAGGGCGACGATCGTAATACCGGCAAACCAGGGCAGGTAGTCAGCTGTCCCCAATCGCGCGGGCTCGCCCTGGCTGGCAGCGTTCGAGCCGGAAAGCTCGAAAAACGCGGCCCGGATAAACAGAACGGTGGAAAATCCGGCGACGACGATGCTCATGAAGGCGGCAAACAGTTTGCGCTTTTCAGCCGGTTCGGGGTCGCTCGGGTCCGGTTCCGGAAGCGGCGCGTGGTGAGGATTCAACTGCGTGCGGATGATAATGTACAGGATGATCATCGAGGCCAGCATGAAGCCCGGAATAAAAGACGCGGTGAACAGCGACTTGATCGAGGTTTCGGTGATCAGCCCATAGATGATCAGAACGATCGAGGGCGGGATCATGGTCCCCAGCGACCCCGAGGCGCAGATGACGCCGATCGCGAGGTTCTGATCGTAGCCGAGGCGCAGCATCTGGGGCAGGGCGATCAGGCCCAGCAGGACAACCTCACCACCGATGATGCCGGACATGGCTGCCATGATCACCGCCATGATCGAGGTCACGATCGCGATGCCGCCGCGCGTTCTGGACAGCCAGACATTCAGCGACGAATACATGTCGCGCGCGATCCCGGATCGCTCCAGCAGCGATGCCATGAAGATGAACAATGGCACGGATATGAGCACGTAGTCCGTTAAGAGCCCATATATCTTCTGCGCCAGAATATAGAGTGGCCCAGTCCCCGGGCGTCCGGTCAGAATGCCATCGCCGAATGAAAACGGGTTCAAAAGAAGTGTTGGCTCGAACTTCAGAACAAGAACCAGAACCGCAAGCGAGGCCGAGGCCAGACCCAGGGGCATCCCGATCGCCAGAAGCACGATCAGGGCGACCATCAGGATGAGTGAGATCGTTCCAATATCCATTAGTCTTGTCCCACCGCTCGTTTGATCATTTCAATTTCGTCTTCGTCCGGTTCATCCGTGTGGATTTCCGGTTCTTTGTTCCAATCCGCGATCAGGTTCAGAACGGCCTGCATGGCGACCAGGGTGATCACGATCAGGACCATGGGCTGCAACGTCGCCGGGATCGGCGGGTTGAAGGCCGAGCCATAAAGCTCCCATTTGTAGAGTTTGTTGACGAAAACCTGCTGATAGCTGCCGTAGACCAGAAAGAACGCGAACATCACGATCAGGATGGTCGAGATCGTGTCGAACACCCGCTGCAACCAGCGAGGAACCGCATCATACAGCAGAAAGATCCGGATATGGCTGCGTTGCTGCATGGCATAGTAGCCGGACATCAGGAACACGAAGCTGGCGAACCACAGTGTCATCTCGTTGGCCCATTCGGTCGGCTTTTCGAGGATGTAGCGCATGAAGACTTCGTACAGCATCACCACCGTCATGATGGCGATCATCATCATCGTGACCCGGCCGATGAAAAGGGCGAAGCGGTCCATCGCAGTCGTGCCCTCGTATTCCATCGCGGCCGGCTGGACGGTCTTGGTTCCGATCACCGCAAGGATCGGCAGCAGTATCAGCGCGCCGATATCGACAATATCGACAAATCCGCCGAAAACCCCGGTCATTTCGGGCGTCACGTCGCTGCGCAGATAGATTTCCGTTACCTGGCTTTTCAGAGATTCGGACGTGTAGGGCAGCCAGTCCAACAGGAAGGCCGGCAGATGCCAGACGAGCCAACTGGCCGTTGCGACGAAGGCGAGCGGGATGAGCCACTCCAGTATTCCGCCTGAGTTTTTTTGCATCACGTAGCCCTCGTCCTTATCCGTCGATCCGGTGGTGATCGATAAATTCCAGGTCCGGCTCGACACCCAGTCCGGGGCCGGTCGGGATCGTCACGCGGCCTTTGTTGGCCTTGACTTGTTTCTGTATCTCCAGCGGAACGGACAGCAGATCGTCGCGAAACTTGTTGTCCGTGGTGTCGAATTCCAACATCGGTTCCCAAGGGTGCAGACCGCCCGGAATTGCCGGCATTGCCGCGAGCAGATGCAGGTTGGTGGCCACAGCAACCGCACTTCCCCAGACGTGATTGACGACCGGGGCGAAGTGTGCGTGGCACAGCGCAAGTACCCGCAGATACTCAGAGATTCCGCCCAACGCGCATACTTCGGGCTGAGCGATATCGACACTGCGGTTTTCGAGAAGCGCGCGCCATGCCCAGCGATTGAACACAGCCTCGCCGCCGGAGATATTGACCTTCAGCCCCGCGCGCAGTTCGCGATAGCCATCAAGATCCTCAGGGGCCACCGGTTCTTCAAACCAATAGGCGTCAAGCTCTTCCAAGGCGCGGCCCACATAAAACGCGTCCGAGGTCGTGTAGGCATGATTTGCGTCGACCATGAAGGGGAAGTCTTCGCCAACCCCGCGACGCACCGCCTCGCAGAGCTGCACGTCCGGTTTGGGTCCGAACCCGGTCTTCATCTTGGTGGCGACAAACCCTATGTCCTTGATCGTTGCGGCTTCGTCCTTGAACCGGGCGGCAAGGTCGGCGATCGGCTCATCCCGCAGCATCATCCCGTAGCCGTAGCAGGGAACGCTTGTCCGATGCGCGCCGCCGATGAGTTTGTGCAGCGGCAAACCGGCCACCTTGCCGACGATGTCCCAAAGGGCGATGTCCACGCCGGACAGCGCCTGTATCGGCATTCCGCCTTGCCCATGATCTCGCAGAAGGTTGTACACCTTGTGCCAGATCACGTCCTTGTCCAAAGGGTCCAGCCCCAGAACCATCGGCTGAATGACCTGTTCAACGATGGATTTGTTGGCTCTTGCTACGTTGCCGGGGCCAAAACACTCTCCCCAGCCGGTCACGCCTTCGTCGGTTTGAACCTCGACCAGATGGGTTGTGCGCTTGTCATAATACTGCTGCGAATACCCCAGGACTTCGGGCATCTTGTACTGCAGTACATGGCTGGTGATCTTGGTGATTTTCATGAAATGCAGGGTCCCGGGCACATTCGGAGAGGCCGTCAGCACGGCCTTTCCGATTGTCGTTGAATGGCCGAAGCCCGATTATTGCATTGCGCCCAGATCGCGCAGGAAGTTGATGTGGCTTTCCAACAGCGCCTTGGCCTCTGGGGTCGTGGCGAACTCGGTCCACCCGACCTGAACGGCTGCGCGGTAGGCGGCCAGATCTTCCGGCGACCACTCATACAGCTGAACGCCTTTGGCCTTCAGGTCCTTGGCGGTCTGAGCGTTCTGCACTTCGTTGATCGTCGCATTGTGCAGCGCCAGGCTGTCCATCGCGACTTCCATGATCTTTTTGTGATGTGCAGGCATCGCGTCCCAAACGTCCTTGCGGCAGGCCAGATGGTCTGCGGGCATCGAGTGGAAGCCGGGATAGTTCGTGTGACTGGCGATTTCGTACAGACCCAGACCCACGTTGTTGGTCAGGTTCGCAGCATCCGCGCCGTCGATGATGCCGGTTTCCAGAGCGGTGAAGATTTCGTTGAAGTCCATCACGATCGGCGATGCGCCCAACTCGGCAAAGACCTTAGTGGCCAGGCCCGGGGGCGAACGGAATTTCCAGTCTTTGAAGTCATCGACCTTGGCGATCGGCTTGGTCGAGGCCAGAGATTCCGGCCCCGGGATCCACCAGCCGATGAATTCCATGTCGTAGCCGTTGTACAGGTCATTGACGGCATCTCTGCCGCCACCGTGCAGCAGCCATGCCATTTGCTGATAGGGGTTCTGATAACCGCCCAGCAGATCGCCCGCGAACTGGAAGGCCGGGTTTTTGCCGGTCTGATAGCCGCCGCCGGTCATGTCGCAGTCGAGGATGCCTGTCGCCGCGGCATCGAAGGTTTCGACCGATTTGACCACCGAGGACGAGTAGAACATCTCGACTTCGATCTCGCCGTTCGACATTTCCTGGATGTCTTCGACGTATTTTGCCGCCATCTGCCCGGACAGCGTCTCGGGCGAGAAATGGGTTTGAATTCTCAGCTTGGTCGTTTCAGCCACCGCGAAACCGGCCGCCATCGTCGTTGCTACGGCCGCAACAGCCGCTGTCTTGACTATTTTCATATTGTCCTCCCAGACGTTGAGCAGTGCGCCGGGTGGGAGATCTTGCCGCCTCCCTTGTCGACACGCTGCTAGACGTTAAGCGGTCGAATCGAATGCAACAAGTAAAATATGAAATTTTCAAGAATTTCGAGATTCTTGCAATAAATCGAAAATATGATTAGGACACTAAGTGGCCAGACCTGAAAGGTGCAAACCGGAATGAATGAAGAAGTAGATATTTATCAGCACCTTAAAATGCGTCTGATCTCGAACGGATTCGAGCATGGTGCCAAGGTTCGGGCCGAAGAGTTGCGCAAGGACTATGGGTGCTCGGCCAGCACGGTTCGCGAAGTTCTTTTTCGTTTGTCATCGGTGGGTTTGGTGGACTTTCAGGAGCAGAAGGGCTTTCGCGTCCCGAAGCGTTCACCGCAAAAACTGATCGAGCTGACCCACATCCGCGTTTTGCTGGAGGGAGAGGGCACCGCAATGTCGATCCGCAACGGCGGGGTGGATTGGGAAGCCAGACTGACCGCGGCGCATCACAAGCTGAGCCATATCGAAAAGCGCATTCATGCCACCGACGACCCCAGCGAGCTGATCGAGATCTGGTTTGCTTCGGAAAAGGAATTCCATCAAACGCTGATCTCGGCCTGCGGATCGGAAACGTTGAAGCAGATGCACGGCCGAATTTACGCGCAATTCCGGCAGCAGCTGATGGTGGCGGACCGGCGGTTCGAGTTCATCTCCGAGAACATCCGGCATCACGCCGACATCCTCGAGGCCGCATTGTCCGGCGATGAGCAACTGACCAAGCAGAAGATTCATGACCACCTCAAGCGTCATCTGACAGGCAAGACGATGGGCGACTAAGCGCGGAAGTCATCCTCAAGATAAACGCGGATGATATCTTCAAAGCTCGACTCTGCGCGGAAGCCCAGCTCGAGCGCGCGGTCGGTTTGAAAGTCGCGTGGCCAGCCTTTGACAATGCGCTCTATGTCGGGGTCGGGAACATGTTTGATCAGGTTGACCGCGTCTTGACCGGCGACAGTGCGCAGAGCTTCGATCTGTTCGGCGACCGTACAACTGATGCCGGGCATGTTCAGGGCGCGCCGGTCGTTCAGCAGCTTCGTATCAAGATCGGCCGCGCGGGTCAGAAATCTTGCCGCTGCCCGAGGGCTGGCGTGCCAGTGGCGAACGGTGTCGTCGACCGGCAGAACCGCCTCAAGCCCGTTCAGGGGCTCTCGAATGATACCCGAAAAGAAGGAGGAAGCGGCGGCATTCGCCTTGCCGGGCCGCACGCACAGCGTCGGCAGCCGCAGGGAGATGCCGTCGATGTATCCTTTTCGACTGAAGTCGGAAATCATCAACTCGGACGCAGCCTTCTGCGCCCCGTAGCTGGTCAGAGGGGCGCACAGGAATTCATCGTCGATCCTTGCGGGGAAAGGGGCACCAAAGACGGCTATGGACGAAGCGAAGACCAGCCGCGGGCGGTAGGCGCCGCTGGTGGCGTCATGCTCGTCCTTCAATGCGTTCAACAGTGCCCAGGTCGTCATCAGGTTGACGTCCCAACCAAGGCCAAAATCAGCTTCTGCCTGACCCGAGACAATCGCGGCCAGATGAAAGATCACGTCAGGGCGCTGAGCGGCCAGAAGCTTGGCCGAGTTTGGGACCGCGATGTCGCCAACGGTTTTTTCTCCCGGTGCACCCTCGGCCGGAAATGAAAGGTCGAACAATGATACACGGGCGTCCGGGCCAAAGGTCTGTTCGGCCGAAATGTGATGCGCCAGTTTCTGCCCCAGCATTCCACCGCCGCCGATGATGAGGATATGCGTCACGACATGCCATTCCGTTTTCTGAGTTCGAGGTAGAGCGCAGAATGATCCAGCTCGGCCCCATCCATTTCGTTTATCAGGTATTCGAACCGGTCGCGTACGGCTTGCGTATTGGGCAGTTCCAGGCCCAGACCGCGCGCCTCAGCCAAGGTGTTGTCCAGATCCTTCAGCTGAAACTTCGAGAGTCCGCCGGGAACGAAGTCCCGGTTGGACATGCGTTCCCCGTGCTGCTGCAGGATCACGCTGTCGGCAAACCCACCGCGAAGCGCGGCGCGCAAAGCAGCCGGGTCTGCGCCACCTTGTTCGGCCAGCAGGGTTGCCTCGGCAACGGCGGAAATCGTGACGGCCACGATTGTCTGATTGGCTAGTTTGCACAATTGTCCGGCGCCGCTGGGGCCGACATGCACGGGGCGCCCCATGGCGGACAGGATTGGCAGTACCTCCCGCATGACCTTCTCGTCGCCGCCCACCATGATCGCCAGCGAGCCCGCCTCGGCCCCCTTGGTGCCACCGGAGACTGGGGCATCCAGATGCCGCAGGCCGAGGGTTTCGAGTTGGGCAGACTGCGCGCGGGCATGTTCAGGCTTGGCACTGGACATGTCGATCCAGACGGCACCAGATTTCAACTGGTCGCAAAAGGAAGGGTCTTCCAGCAGCGCGCCGGTTGCGTATCCGTCGGCCAGCATGGTCACGATCACATCGGCTTGGGCAACCGCGTGGGCCGGGGTGTCTGCAACCGTGGCACCTTGGTCCGCCAATGGCCGTGCCTTTTCGGCGCTACGGTTCCAAACGGTCAGGGGAAAGCCTGCCGCAAGCAGGTTTCGTGCCATCGGCGCCCCCATTAGGCCGGTGCCCAAAAGGGTCACTTTGCGCTGTTCACTCATGCTTGCTTGTCCTCCTTCGGGCCGCACCACGCATGGTTATAGCCAAACCAAAATCTCTGTCATACGCTAACGGCATCAAGTTCCTGCGCCAAAGCCTGTCGCGTTTCCGTGCAGAATTTTTTGGTGCTGCCCGGTCGCACTCGGGCCCGGGGCCCTGGTGTTTGATCGCAAGTAGTGAAAGGTAAATTTTACATATGTCAGAAAGACTTGTGGGGAAGCGCGTCCTTGTGACGGCCGCCGGACAGGGTATCGGTCGTGCCAGCGCAATTGCAATGGCGCGCGAAGGGGCGCAGGTGTTTGCGACGGATATCAACCTCGAAAACCTTTCTTCGATTCGGTCCGAGAATCTCGAAAATATCGAAATTTTCGAGATGGACGTCACCGATGACGCCAGCGTCGCTCAGGGGGCTGAGCGGGCAAATCCGGACGTGTTGTTCAATTGTGCGGGCTTCGTGCATCACGGGACCATCCTGGACGCCACCGATGAAGAGTGGGATTTTGCGATGGACCTCAATGTGCGGTCCATGATGCGCACAACGAAGGCTGTGCTGCCGAGGATGGTCGAACGGGGCGGCGGCTCGATCATCAACATGTCTTCCGCTCTGGGGTCGATCATCGGCGCGCCCAACCGCTTTGTCTATGGCGTGACCAAAGCTGCGGTTGTGGGGCTGACGAAATCGGTTGCGGTTGATTTCATCACGAAGGGCATCCGCTGCAACTGCATCTGCCCCGGAACGGTCGACAGCCCCAGTTGGCGCGATCGGGTCGAGGCTTTGGCCCAAGAACTGGGCAGCAGGGAAGAAGCCATGGCGCAGTTCGTGGCCCGCCAGCCCATGGGCCGCGTCGCCAAGGCGGAAGAAATAGCGGCACTGGTCGTCTACCTGGCAAGCGATGAGAGTGCTTTCACCACAGGACATACACACATAATCGATGGGGGGTGGTCAGGCCAATGACGAAGATAACAAAGGACGATCTGCGGTCGCGGAAATGGTTCATGAACTCGGACAACCTCGAGATGACCGCGCTGTATCTGGAACGGTATCTCAATTACGGCCTGACCCGCGCCGAGCTTCAATCCGGCAAGCCAATCATCGGCATTGCGCAAACGGGTAGCGATCTCAGCCCGTGCAACCGCCACCACCTGGAATTGTCCAAACGTGTGCGCGACGGGATCATCGCGGCTGGTGGCACGTGCATCGAAATTCCGGTGCACCCGATTCAGGAAACGGGTAAGCGGCCCACTGCCTCGCTGGATCGCAATCTGGCCTATCTTTCGCTGGTCGAGAGCTTGTTTGGTTACCCGATCGACGGCGTGGTGCTAAACATCGGTTGCGACAAGACCACGCCGGCGCTGTTGATGGCGGCCGCCACCGTCAATATCCCCGCAATCGCTCTGTCGGTCGGCCCGATGCTGAACGGCTGGTGGAAGGGTGAACGCGCGGGGTCGGGAACCGTGATCTGGAAGGCTCGGGAAGACCTTGCTGCCGGTGAGATCGACACTGATGAGTTCATGGAAATCGCGGCGGCTTCGGCGCCTTCGGTTGGCTATTGCAACACGATGGGAACGGCGACCACGATGAATTCGCTGGCCGAAGCCTTGGGAATGCAACTGCCCGGGTCCGCCGCGATACCGGCCCCGTACCGGGAACGCGGACAGATCAGCTATGAAACCGGCAAGCGCATCGTCGAGATGGTGTGGGAGGATCTGCGCCCAAGCGATGTCATGACGCGGGCGGCATTTGAAAATGCGATCGTCATCAACTCGGCGATCGGTGGATCGACGAACGCGCCGATCCATTTGAACGCGATCGCCCGGCACCTAGGCGTTCCTCTCAACAACGATGACTGGCAAAGCCTGGGTCACGACGTACCGCTGCTGGTAAACATGCAGCCGGCCGGGAAATACCTTGGAGAAGATTACCAGCGCGCCGGCGGTGTCCCTGCCGTGGTCGGTGAGTTGATTGATGCCGGATTGCTGCCCAACCCCGATGCGCTGACGGTCAACGGCCGGTCGATGGGCGAGAACTGCCGGACACGCCGGTCGCTGAACGACGACGTGATCAAGCCGGTGAGAAATCCGGTCAAGCATCAGGCCGGGTTCATCAACCTCTCGGGCAACCTGTTCGAAAGCGCGATCATGAAGACATCGGTGATCTCGTCCGCTTTCCGCGAGGCCTACCTGTCGAACCCGGATGACCCCAATGCATTCGAGGGCCGGGCGGTCGTTTTTGACGGGCCTGAGGACTTTCATCACCGCATCGATGATCCGGCAGAAAACATCGATGCAGACTGTATCCTGATCATGCGCGGGGCCGGACCCAAAGGTTACCCGGGCGCGGCCGAGGTGGTGAACATGCGGCCGCCCTCATACCTGTTGAAACAAGGGGTCGAGGCGCTGCCCTGCATCGGTGATGGGCGCCAGTCCGGCACGTCCGGAAGCCCGTCGATCCTGAACGCCTCGCCCGAGGCGGCCGAAGGCGGCGGGCTGGCGCTGGTGCGAAATGGCGACCGGTTGCGCATCGATCTGGGCAAAGGGACGGCGGATATGCTTGTTCCGCTGGAGGAGCTGCATGAACGCGCCCGCGAACTGGAAGCTGCAGGTGGCTATTCGGTCCCGCCCGACCAGTCACCGTGGCAGGAGATCTTCCGCGAGAAGGTCGATCGTCTGGATCGCGGCATGACGCTGAAGGGCGCCGACAAATTCAGGGACATCGCGCGGCAATTCCTGCCGCGGGACAATCACTAAAAGGAACCGAAATGAAACTTGTTCGCTACGGAGCCGCAGGGTCGGAAAAGCCTGCGTTGGTCGACTCTGCGGGTCAATTGCGGGATTTGTCCGCCCATGTCACCGATATCACCGGTGAAACGCTGGGCGACGCCGTGCTGGACAGGCTGCGCGCAATTGATCCCGAAAGCCTGCCGATTGTTGAAGGGGATCCGCGGATCGGAGCTTGCGTGGGCAAGATCGGCAAGTTTCTGTGCATCGGACTGAACTACTCGGACCATGCTGCCGAAACGGGCGCGGATATTCCCAAGCATCCGATCCTGTTCTTCAAGGCAAATTCCGCCATCGTGGGGCCTTATGATGACGTTGTGATGCCGCGCGGGTCCACCCATACCGATTGGGAATGCGAGTTGGGTGTGGTGATCGGGAAAACGGCGAAATACGTCTCCAAGGCCGATGCTTTGGACTATGTCGCCGGTTATTGCATCGTCAATGACGTGTCCGAGCGGCATTTCCAGACGCAACTGACCGGACAATGGACCAAGGGCAAGTCCTGCGACACGTTCGGTCCGACCGGTCCGTGGCTGGTCACCCGCGATGAGGTTCCCGATCCTCAGGCGCTGGGCATGTCCCTGGACGTGAACGGTCAGCGGATGCAGACCGGAAACACGGCCACCATGATCTTTACCGTTGCCGAGATCATCGAGCATCTGAGCCAGTTGTTCACCCTTCATCCCGGTGACGTGATTTCGACCGGCACACCGCCCGGGGTCGGCATGGGGATCAAGCCCGATCCGGTCTATTTGAAGAAGGGCGACGTGATGGACCTGAGGATCGACGGGCTGGGTTTGCAGCGGCAGAAGGTCAGTCAGGATGACTGAGCTGTTGCAGATCGGCGGGATTACCGACCGGATGAAAGATCGGCTGTCCGCCGCATTTGATATTCGCCGGCTGGACGATTTTGATGCCGCGCGCATCACCCATGTGGTCACGAACGGACATGACGGCGTGCCGCCCGACCTGATGGCCCAACTGACAAACCTGAAGATGATCAGCGTCTATGGGGTTGGATATGATGCGGTCGATGCAACGGCTGCTGCAGCCCGCGGAGTTGTCGTCACGCACACCCCGAATGTGCTTAACAACGAGGTCGCAACCACCGCCGTTCTGGTGATGCTGGCCTGCTACCGAGAGCTTGTTCGCGACCATGAATACGTCCGATCGGGACGGTGGGAGACAGAAGGCAATGCCCCTTTGACCCGATCAGCCGACAATCAAAAGGTTGGAATTCTGGGGCTTGGCCGTATCGGCCAGGCGATTGCCGACAAACTGGCGCCGTGGTCGCCCGAAATCTCCTATCACACCCGCAGTTCCAAGGATGTGCCATACCGGTATTTCGACAATCTGGTCGACATGGCCGAACACGTGGATGTGCTGATTTGCATAACACCGGGCGGGCCGTCGACCAACAAGCTGGTCAACGCCGAGGTGATGCGGGCGTTGGGGGGCAGGGGCACGCTGATCAATGTCAGCCGCGGGTCCGTCGTTGACGAGGCAGCTTTGATTGAAGCGCTGCAAAGCGGTGCGCTTGGCTGGGCAGGGCTGGATGTTTTCGAGGATGAACCTCGCGTTCCACAAGCGTTGCGCGAGTTGCCAAACGTGGTTCTGTTGCCGCATGCGGGCAGTGCTACTGTCGAAACGCGTGCCGCGATGGGTGATCTGACGGTCGACAATCTGTTGCAACATCTCAAGGACGGATCGGTTCTGACCGCCGTGCCAGAATGCAAAGATCTGTGAATTGACCGCTTGGGCGCTCAGAACCCGTTGACCCGCTCGATCAGCCAATAGAGCGATATGCAGCCGATGGCATAGCCTGTTACGGGGGTGGCCAAGTGGGTCACCCAACCGGCGTTCCGTGGCGCGATAAGGCGCCACATCGCAATCAGAAGCGCGAGCACTGCGATAAAGGCAAGCTGACCGGCCTCAACGCCGATGTTGAAAGCCAGCAGCGCTGCAGGGATCTCTTGCGAAGGCAGGCCGATTTCAGCCAGAGCACCGGCAAAGCCAAGCCCATGCAGCAGGCCGAAACTGAAGCAGACGATCCACGGGTATTGCTCGGATAACCGCAGCTCGCCCTCTTTGTGCCTCAGGATTTCCAGAGCAAGGAATACGATGGACAAGGCAATAACGGCTTCGACGGGGCCGGCGGGCACGTTGAGAAACCCAAGCGTCGCCATCGCCAGCGTCAGCGAATGCGCGACTGTGAACGCGGTTATCGCACCGACCAACCGCCATGGGTTCCGCACCAGAACAAAAAGCGCAAAAACGAACAACAGGTGGTCCCAGCCGCCCAAAATGTGTTCGAACCCAAGCAGAAAGTAGCTGCTGAAAACCGACCAGATCGTAGGCTCCGCCGGAACCATCAATTCGGCCTCATCAGGCGTAAATCTGAGCGTCACGGGTTCAGTGTTCAGCGGTCGAACGCGCAGCAAGACATCGTTCTGCTGGCGCTCCAACCCGTCAATGGCCACAACATGGCCCGCGATTTCGGCATCACATTCTGCAATCCAAGAAGACACCCAAGCCTGGTTTTCCGCTGTTGGCTCCGGGCCATTTGCCGGCGCGCAATGGTCGGGCAGAACCGCATCGATCTCCATGGGTTGTCCGTTCACGTCGGGAATACGCCAAAGGATTCTCCAGGTGCCCGGCGCCAGTTCATTCAGGTCCAGATAGCCGGGGTCAAGCGCGTGTGCTCGGCCGAATTGCGGAACCATGCCCAGCCAGAAAGCCAGCAGAACAAAGAAGACCGTTTTCACGAGCCGCCCTCTGTGGATTCGGGTGTCTCGACCCGGTATCGGGCGGCCAGGCTTTCGTATTGAGCCTGCGCCAGATCCTGAGCCGTCGCCCTGCGCCAATCGTTCAAAACGGAGTCGTAGATCTCGGCGAGCGGCGGAAGATAACCGGGCTTTGCTTCGGTCACGCGGACAAGATGTTGCCCGTATCCCGAGTTTATCGGACCGATCCAAATCATCGGCTCGCTCCCGTCAAGCTGTGACGCAAACCCGCGACCAAAGGTTGTGTCGATTGCACCCGGGGCTGTCAGTGGCATCGACCGCGCCAACAAGGACGAAACGCCAAGGCTGGACCAATCCGCGCCACCGTTCAGCGCCTGCAGAGTATCGTCGGCAACGCCCGGGTCTGGGGTTTCACCCAGATAGATCTGATCAAACGCGATCAGTGTAGGGGTCGTGAAGCGGTCTGCGTTCTGGGCCAGATGCTCTTGTAGAACAGCCTCCTCGGGGGCGACCGAGGATGCAATTGCGGTGGTCAGAAACTCCATTTTTCGGGCAAGGCGGGCCCGGATCACCTGATCACCACGGTCCAATCCAAGCTTTCGGGCCTCGCGCACAAGAATTTCTTCGCGGGTCCAAGAATCGACCAGCGCCTGCAACTCGGCGTCGGTGGGTTGGCGTTTCCAGCTGGCTTCGAACCGTGTTCTCAAAAGCGCGATGTCGTCGCTGTCAATTGTGATCGTTTCGGCCTCTTCCGGGGGCTCGGCCTCGTCGGATACAAGATAGAACCAGCCGAAAATGGCCAGCCCGATCAGAATGAAGTGGAACAGCGGTTCTTTGTAAAAGCGCATGAAAGATCTGACCTGCTGGCAATTCGATACCCGATCGTTGATCCCAACGGCCCGTCATGTCAAATTGCCGATTTCAATTTGGGGTGAAGATGTTGCTGCAACGACCCCGGCCCAAGGGCGCGGTCCCGCGCCCCCGGTTTCGGTCTTGGTTCATTCGCTGGCAGGCGTGTACCAGATCGGTGACGAATACGCCCGTTCCTGATGGACCAGCTGGGCCTCGGCCGGCAGATCGATTCCAAAACGAAGCTTGTCGTACAGCACCCAGCGCGGGGTCGGGATTTCCAGAACCCGCACGTAGTAGAATGCCCGTGCGTCGGGATCGAAGTCGGGATCCGTCCACACGGTCACCAATTCCGATGCGCCGATCGAGTTGCTCCAGCTGGCGGTGTCCAGATCGACGGTATTGCCGACTTCGGGAAGGTTGCCATTGGAATCCAGCGCGCGATCGTCGGACCAGGCCACGTTGTAGATCTTTTCCTGAAGCGCGCCGTCTGCATCCAACCAGCCCTTGACGACCTGAACTCGATCAAGGTTCGCACCGACGGGGTCACGCAGCGCGCCGATCAGGAAAGTCGGTGCGCCTTCGCCCTCGGGCGGACGCAGGTCACCGCCCATCGGCACCCCTTTGGTGTATCCCACATCGGCCACCAGACGCGTCAGCAGGTCGGACTCATCGAAATCCCATCCGCCGAAGAAACGAAGCCCGATGCGAGGCCCGGTCGTGGCGTATGTCTCGCGTCGCTTGAACGCGTCGAAAATGGCCGAGCGCGTATTCTCGGACGCCCAGACTGCGGTATAGCCCGATGCGACCAGCGTATGCCCCTCAAAGGCGCCCAGATCGCTTTCGACAAACGGGTGCAGAACGCGCGTAGCCGAGGGCTCGGCGCTCACGGATTTGCCGAAATAGTTGTCTTCCTCGGCCGTGGCCAGCGACGTATGGCTGTCTGTCGCGCCGCCCATCCCGAACTTGTAGGGGTTCACGCCGAATTTCTCTTCAAGCATCAGCCCACGCTTCAGCGCCTCACGCGCATATTCGCCGGCCAGCATGTCATCGGTTTTCAGCTCGGAGATATCGAGGTTCCCGACATCCCAGTTTTCATAGTCGGCAAATGGGTCGTCGGGGCTGAGATAAGGATGGGCTTCGCCGTCACCCTTGATCTGGGTGACCTCGTAATGCGGTTCCCACTTGGCGCGGTTCTGTACGTATTCCTCATCCACCTTGCCGCCGTGATAGGTGTCTTCGGTCGGGAACATCCAGCCGTTCGACAGATTGCCGTTATGCGCGAAAGCAACGGCACGGCCTCCGGTCTTGGCCTGGTACTCCTCGAGCCACTCATAAAGTGCCTTCGGATCCGTGTTCCCATAGGGCGGCTGCGTGACCGGCGGCACCATCTGCAGCGCACGGATCGGGCCATCGCGCAGCATGACGTTTCGATGCAGGTTGAATCCCTTGGGCACCGAGGTCCATTCGAAACCGATGAACGCTGTGAAATTGCCCGGGTCGTTGTGCCGTTCCGCGGCCATCACGATATGTTCCCAGGTAAACGCAAAGGCGTCCGCTCCGGGGCTGTATGATTCAAGCAGGTCTTCCGGAAGGGTCATCTGCGAGAAATTGGAAATGATGTCGAACGCCGCTTTGGCAGCTTCGTCTCCGCCCGCAGAGTATCCTTCGTACCATTCCAGACCCTTGGGATGTGCCAAGACCCCCGGCTTTCCGGCCTGCAGGTCCGGGGCAAACCCCATCAGGTCGGTGTGATCCGTGAGAACCATCCAATCCAGTGGGCGCGCAAGCCGAACCGGCTGTCCGGTCGACGAGATGACTTGTTGGCCTTTGGCAAATCGCCAGGCGTCATCCGGCAGCAGCGTGTTCCCGAACGTTCCGGCGTCCAGTGACAACCCGGTGTGCAGGTGCGTGTCCCCCCAAAGAGGGCGCTCCGGGAATGTCCGGTTGGCATAGGGCGAGAACGGACGCTCGGCAAAGGTTCCCTCTGCGGCTTCCTTGGTCGGCACAGCGTCGGCGAGAACGCCTGCCGGGCCGAGTGTCAGCAGCATTGAACAGACGTAGAGTCGCAGCATGAGAACCTCCCAATTCAACAGCTTCGAATTCAAAGAAACAGTTTTATGTCATAACATTCTGATATGACGATAGCATGCGAGTGGGGCCGACTGTCAATTCTGCCGGGTTCAGGAAGCCAGAAAACCCTGTACTCACGGAAGGGCGGGAGCTTTCGCCGCCGGTCTCTTGACGTACGATCCGAAGAGCGCCGTGACTAAGGTGCGTCCGAGATTATGCGCGGTTTGGCCAGGCGGCTTTCCAGAAGATCGCCCGTCTCTTCGGCGATCGGGTAGGCCACAAAGGCCAGCGCCGCGTTGATTTGCTTCAATAGGCGCAGCGTCTCCTGGTGGATATTGGTTGTCTCGATGCTGGCCGGACCCCGACTTTGCAGGCGCTTCAGGTGTCGCTCCTGCAGGTATTGTTCTTCGATCCGGATGCGATCCTTTTCGGCCACCAATTGGCGGGCCGCCTCAGCGTCGCCGGTGGTCAGAATGCTCAGAGCCAACTGGCCGTTCGTTGTGATCTGATCGTGGAATTGTTCAATGTCGGTCAGACCTTCCTTGGAAAAGGTAATGCCCTCGTCAGCCATTTTTTTCGCCAGCGCCACAAGGTTGACCGCGATCCGGTCGGCGGCCTCTTCAAGATTGTTGGCCATCGACACCAGCTCGAGTGTCTTTTTCTCCTGCTGAGGTGTCAGATCGCCTTCCCGCAGTCGCGAGACGTAGATCTTGATGTCAAAATGCATGCGGTCGACATCGTTTTCCCGCAATTCGATGGTGCGGGCAAGTTCGGGGTCCCAGTTCCGGAACAGGTGAATGGTCGGCACCAGCATCGCCTGAACCGTTTCAGCCATGCGCAGCAGTTCGCGCTGTGCGCAGGCCAGCGCCAGAGGCACGTGGTCCAGTGCGCTGGGGTCCAATGCCGTCACGTTGTCGGCGGTGATGCTGGAGTGGCGGGGAACGAACGTGTCGGCCAACCGGATCAGCAGGTTGGTGAATGGCAGCGCAACGACCAGAAGGGCGACATTCATCGCAATGTGCAGCATCACCACCTGTTGACCGGGCGCTGTGCCGAACGCGGATATGTTCAGTACGCCGGTCAGCAGCAGGGCCAGCGCCACCAAAGTGACACAGGCCCGAGCCACCAGGTTGGCAAGGACGATCAACTTGGCCGGGCGTTCCTGAGACCAGAGCAGGGCGAATGAGATCACGGCGCCACCGAGATTGGCACCGATGACCAGTGCGGCGGCCACCGTGCCGCCAACCAGTGCTGACGCCGCGAATGTGGCAAAGGTCAGCACCGCGGCAAGGCTGGAATGCATGAGCCACGCCAGAATTGCGCCGACCACATAGGCGCTGATCAAGTCACTTTGAAAATATGCGGCAATGCTTTGAACGATTGGGCTGGACCCGATTGGCACTGTGGCTTCGCGGATCATCCCAAGCGACAACAGCACCAGGGCAAAACCGATGATGATGCGCCCGATTTGTTTCGTCCGCCGTCGTCCGGCTTTCAAAAACACCACGACGCCGACCAGCAATGCGAATGGCATCACCGCCTGGACGGGCAAGGTCAGCACCTTTGCCATGAGGGCGGATCCCACCTCCGCCCCCAGCAGCAGCGCAAGGGCCGAGGGTGGGGCCAGCATGCCCGATACCGCGAATCCGGCTCCGATCAATGCAACTGCAGTCGAACTTTGCATAAGCATCGCTGCCATACCGCCGCCCAATGCAGCGGACACTCGGTTTTCGGACAGAATTTTAAGGCCGCGTTTCAACTCGGGCAGGAACGCTCGCTCCACTCCGGTCCGGATCAACCGGACAGACCACAAAAGCAGGGCGACGCCGGCCGCCAGATGGGTGGCCAGCACGATCATGCGTTCAATACCTTGTTTGCGCTGCGCCGTTGCATGGCCAACATTCTGCCTTCCACAATGGGGTGAGTCCGACGATTTTCATCACCAGTTTGAGGGCAATGCAACAAAATATTTGCAAAAATGAGGTAAACGCCACAGAAATTGAATGTCGTCTAGCCGGGGCAATAGGATGTCAAAGGCCAAAACTCGTCAGAAACACAGCAAGAAAGGGCGGGATCGGCTGAAAAAGTCCGATCGTCGCCAACGTATCCTGCTTGAACTCAAGCTGCGCCCGCATGTGCGCATCAGTGATCTGGCCCGCAGTTTCGACGTATCCACCGAGACCGTCCGCAGGGATTTTGACGCGCTGGCCGAAGATGGCCTGATTGCGCGTGCGCACGGTGGCGCGTCGGCGCCGGTGCAAGGGCATTATCTTAGCCTGGACGAGCGCAATGCGGCCCGGGTTGCCGAACGCGAGCGGATAGGAAACGCCGCCGCTGGCCTTGTGCGTGAAGGTGAGACGGTCATGATCGACTCGGGCTCGACAACCGCTCAACTGGCGCGCTCATTGGCATATCGCGACATACGTTGCACTGTCATCACGAATTCTATTCCGGTGGCCGTGACACTGGGCGGCAGCGCGGCCGAGGTGATTGTTTGCCCCGGTGCTTATCTTGCCGCCGAGGCTGCCGTCGTTGGTTACGAAACGCTGGAGTTTCTGGGCCGGTTCAACGTCGATCGCTGCATGATCGGCGCGTCGGGATTGTCCGATGATGGCCCCAGCGAGCCGATCGGTGATATCGCCGCCGTCAAACGCGCGATGCTGGGCCGTTCTGCAGAACGCCATCTTCTGCTGGATGCCCAGAAGTTCAATCAGAAGCAGTTGCACAAAGTGTGTGAACTGTCGGATTTGGACACGTTGATCGTCGACACGGTCCCGCCAAGCCAGTTGGCTGTGGCGCTGAGCGTGGCAGATGTCGAACTGTTGATCGCCGATCCTGCGCCCGAGCAGGCTTTGGCCTGAACCGTTGAGGTCCAGCCCGGGCCGGGACCGGCAGCGCAGAGGGCCAGGGGGCGAAATTGCGGTCTAAAACCTTGGCGCTGCCTTATCCCTAAGAAGCGTAGTCCGGCCGGGATCATCCCGACCGGATTGCGTGGGTATCAGGCCTCTTGCAGTAACCGTTCGCTTATGTCCCACAGCTTTTCGGCTGATGCGTCATCGCAGGCGTGTGCGTTGACCCCAAAATATCGGGCCGTCGGGCTGTTGGGGTCGGTCGGGGCAGCAATGTCGGCGTCCTCGCAATACACTCCTGGTTTGCCAACCAGCTTTGGCGAAGTCGCCGCCCAAACCGTTGTTGACGCGCCCTGTTCGGGCGTCTTGAAACCCTCCTTGGCCAATGCGGACGGCTCGCCATCCTCGTTCAGCCAACCCAGTGCGATCATCTCTTCCTTCGGCAGGTGCCGTTGCAGAGGGGTGAATATCCCACCGGGGTGTACCGAAAACGCCAAACCGCCGGTCTCTGCCAAACGGCGGGACAGGGCGTTGGCAAACAACGCATTTGCGGTTTTTGCTTGGCCATAGGCCTGCCATTTGTCGTAGTCCTTCTTTTCGAACTGGATATCATCCCAATGCACGTCGCAAATCTTGTGTGCGGTCGAGGAAAGAGCAACGACCCGCGCGCCCGGCGTTTGCTCCAAAAGCGGCAGCAGCAACTTGGTCAGGGCAAAGTGGCCCATATGGCAGATACCGAATTGGGATTCCCAACCGGGTCCAACACGGGCCTCGGGGCACGCCATGATCCCGGCGTTGTTGATCAGCAGATCCAGGTTTTGCAGGTCGCTGGATACCGTCTCGGCAAACCGTCGGACTGATCCCAGATCCGCCAGGTCCATCGGTGCGGTTCTGACGTTGCCACCCACGCTCGCCAGGCTCTCTTGCGCTTTGGCTTCCGACCGTACGAGAACGATCACCGCGGCCCCCTTGTCGGCAAGGGCGCGGACGGTTTCGAGGCCAATGCCGCTGTAGCCACCGGTTACGATTGCGGTCTTTCCGGTCAGGTCGATATCGGCCAGCACTTCGGCCGCCGTGCTTTTTGCGTGAAATCCTGAATTTGTAGGAACTTGGTCGGGAACTGCCATCAGGTATCCTTGCGATTTCGGGGGCAACATCGCCCGGTTGCATCATGGATGAACCTAACCTGTCCGCCTCGGGTGGGACACAGAGCTTCCTCCTCAACTCTTGCTCGATTCTCCGAAACCCAAGAGCAAAGCGTGCAGCTCAGGTCACGTGATCCCGGGTCAGTTCTCGGGGCGGAACGCCAAATTTCTTGGCGAACTCACGGCTAAATTGGGCCGGGCTTTCATACCCAACTGCATGTGCAGCACTCGATACAGGCGTTCCCGTCTGCTGAAGCAGTTGGAAGGCCTCGGTCAGGCGTAGGTCTTTCTGGAACTGCAGCGGACTGTTGGCCGTCACCCGTTTGAAGGCGTCATAGAATACCGACGCGCTCATGCCCGAGATCGCGGCCAAGTCCGAGGCTTTGATCGTCGAGCGGTACTCTTTGCGGATATGCGCGATTGCCTTGGCGACTTGGTTGGCCTTGCTGTCCGCGCGGATGATACGGCGCAGTGCGCGCCCTTTGTCGCTGCGCAGAACCCGGAAATAAACCTCGCGGACGGCGGCGGCACCCAGCGTTTGATCTGCGATCGGATCGCGGCGCAAACGGAAAAGACGTGCAAATGAATCAATGACTTCCGCGTCGGCCTGACCGCTTTCCAAGGCCGGACCTGCATCGTCCAGCGAGGTGCCGCCCATGTCGGTGTAGACGCCCCGCAATACGCGCATGTCGATGCCGAGATACAGGGCGATGTAGGGGTTTTCGGGCGAGGCATCCACAAGGCCCGAGACCATTGGCAGGGCGCTTCCAACGACAATGACGTCCCCTGCGTCATAGCGGACATGCTCGGTTCCGTATTGTACCGACTTGCTGCCCTGAAGCACCAGCCCGATCATGGGCTCAACGACCGAGCATGACGGTCGTTTGGATTGGCGCGTCTGCGCCAATACCATGTCTCGCACACCACAGGGCCAAAAGCCGTCATCCAGCTGGGCCTCGGTAATCAGTGCCTTGGCGTCGTCAAGGAGTGTCTGCAGTTCCAATGGGATCTCTCCGGCCAGTCTGCAAAGACTATAACCTGCATTTTTCCGCACAAGAGTTTCGGTCTGACATTCGGAGGATCAGGCAAGCCCGCCGGAGAAACAGCCTGCTGAATTTCCAGAGACGTGCGGTTGACCACCCTTACTTAGATTGGGGCCAACTGATCTGACCGGTCTAGGTACAAAGGTAACCGTGGTCGCAGCCTGATTGGTGCTGAGAGAACCCGGGCGAATTGTCCGAAGGGGCAGACCGGCTGCTATTCCGCCGCCGAAATCTCCCATGGCGGACGATAGATGCAATCAGCCAGTGTTGCCCGGTTCAGGTCGTCAAAAAACGCTTGCTCGGCTTGCTTCAGTCGATCCCTCAAAAGGCAGCTTGGAGTCAGAGTGCACGCACTGCCATCGGCCGAGAAACACTCAACGATTGGTTGCCCGGTCTCCAGAGTGCGCACTACGTCGCCCAAGCGGATGTCCGACGCCGGGCGAGACAGGACAGCCCCGCCGCCACCGCCCCGCCGCGTTTTGAGGTATCCGGCATTGGCCAGCGCCGAAATGACCTTGGCGAGATGGGCGCGTGACACCTTGAATTCAACCGCCAGTTCGCCGGTTGAAAACGGGCGGTCCGGGCTGCCAGCCAGCCGCATCAGAATGCGGAGACCATAGTCAGTGAATGAGGTGAGGCGCATGGTCGCGTTTTCCAATCGGTATTTTCTATGCGTATTAGCAAAACAGAATGCGCAAATCAAATTCCGATTCGAGATGCTCGGGTCGTGAACCCTGAAAGCACGGACCATGACGAACTTCGATATGCACGAAGCTGATCTTGAGACAGACGCTCTGATTGATCACATCCTCACACGGTATCACGAAACACACCGGACCGAGCTTGAACAGCTTCAACATCTTGCCGAACGCGTGGCCTTGGTTCACCGAGACGACCCCCAAGCCCCCCGAGGGTTGGTCCGCGCGCTGGCCGAACTGGCGGCCGAAATGGAAACGCACATGGCAAAAGAAGAGATCGTCCTGTTCCCCGCCATGCGCATGGGCGGCATGGAAGGGATCGAAAACCCGATCCGGGTTATGCGCGCCGATCACGATGGCCACGCCGAGAGTATCGCTCTGATCCGGCATATCACCCATGACCTGACACCGCCCGCACATGCCTGCGGGTCTTGGCGACGGCTTTACGATGGGCTGCGGAACCTTTTGGCGGATCTTGACCGGCACATGATGCTTGAAAACCGGGTCCTGTTTCCACGGTTCGAACGGTAGAGGGGATCAATCATGCTTCTTGCAGGTGTCGACGCAAGTGAGGCAGGCGGAACGGATCATTTGCTGGCGACAGTGGCCGCGCGATTGCAGGAAGAAGGTCTGTGCTTGCTCGGAGCGTTGCGTGTGAACATTCCGGATACTGGCGCCCAGTTTTGTGAGACAACGCTTGGACTGCTGCCGCATGGCCCCAATATCCGGATCACGCAGGATCTGGGTTCAGGCTCAGGCGCGTGTCGCATGGACGCCGGTGCGATCGAAGACGTGGTCGGCATCGCGACCGCTCGGTTGCGAGATGACGGTTGCGACATCGTTCTGCTGAACAAATTTGGTCTCAGCGAGGCCGAGGGGCGCGGATTTCGCACCCTCATTGCCGAGGCCTTGGCGCGGGAAATTCCGGTCCTGATCGGCGTGAGCAAAACCCATCGCGCCGCCTTCGATCAGTTTGCCGGTGGAACCGCCAAACTCCTGCCGCCCATCGAGGACGTTGTGGTCGAATGGTGCCGATGCTCCATCGCGCAAGGCCGAAACACGGCGGCACCGGGTTGAACCCGCACAAATACAACAGCCAAACGGATGAGGCAGTACATGCAGCATATGGTGAGCCCAACACAGACATCGAACAGGCCAAGGCCGCCGGGACAGGCAGTCGTCTCGCGTTTGGCCTGCTTGGCGGTTCAGCCCATTCTCGCACGTGTGGTCCGTAGGGTCGCGCAGGAACATCCTGCGCTGTTTGCCCGACTTGGCCCGTATCAAAGCGCCGATTTCCTGATCGACCCGATCGAGCTGCCGTTCGCGCTGCATCTGCGTCCAGATCCTCAGAACCTGAGCTTTCGTGCCGTACCGCGGTCGATGCTGCCTGACGCAACAGCAATTATCCGAGGGCGGTTCCTACTGCTGTTGGAGCTGGTTGATGCGGAACAGGACGGCGACGCGGCCTTTTTCTCACGCGATCTGGAGATCACTGGAGATACCGAGGCCGTCGTCCGTTTGCGCAATGCATTGGACGACATGGATGGATCCATCGCTCAGGAGGCTGCGGACATGTTCGGCCCGCCTGGCCGCGCGATCCTGTCCCGGTTGCGCCGAAATTACCAAGAAGTAGAAGGAGCGACTGCTTCATGAGCCTCGCCGAATTGATATGCCCCGCCGGAACTCCCGCTGCCCTGCGCACAGCGGTCGATGCCGGGGCCGACGCCGTCTATTGCGGCTTTCAGGACGCCACCAACGCCCGGAATTTTCCGGGGCTGAATTTCACGCCGCAGGAATTGGAGGAGGCGGTCGCTTATGCCCATGCCAAGGGTGCCAAGGTCCTTCTGGCACTCAACACTTATCCCCCGGCGGGCAAGGTCGACCTTTGGCGGCACGCTGCCGACACCGGTGCGCGGATCGGCGTTGATGCCTTCATCGTGGCTGATATGGGCGTGGCCGACTACATCGCCCGAACCCATCCACAGATGCGCTTGCACCTGTCGGTACAGGCTGCAGCGTCGTCACCCGAGGCGATCCGCTACTATTGCGAGAATTTCGGTGTCAAACGCGTGGTCCTGCCCCGTATTTTGACCATTCCCGAGATCCGGCAGATCCGAAAAGAAATCCCCTGTGAGATCGAAACCTTCATCTTCGGAAATCACGGTCTGATGGTCGAAGGGCGCTGCAGCCTGACGAATTATCTGACTGGGCAGTCCACGAACCTCGATGGCGCTTGTTCGCCGGCGTCCGACGTGGAGTACGTGCGCGATGCCGATGGTTCGATGTCATCGAAGTTGGCCGGCTTTACCATCGATCGGTTCGGGCCAGATGAGAAGGCGGGTTATCCGACGATTTGCAAAGGCCGCTATCAGGTCGCACATCGTCCGGACGGGTACTATGCGTTCGAGGAACCGATCAGCCTGAACCTGGCCCGCCTTCTGCCTGAGTTGATCGATGCCGGGGTGCATGCGTTCAAAATCGAAGGGCGGCAAAGGTCCAAGAGTTATGTCCAGTCCGTGGTGTCTGCATTTCGAAACGCTGTCGACGATATCCGGGCGGGTCGCGAAGCGGATATCGGGAACCTCATCGCACTGACCGAGGGTCAGAAACAGACGCAAGGCGCTTTTGCCACGAAGAAATGGCGGTGAAACGATGACGAAACTTACATTGGGCCCGATCGCCTATCACTGGTCGGCCGACCAACGCCGGGATTTCTATGCGCGTGTCGCCGACGAAGCTCCGGTGGATGAGGTCTATCTGGGCGAGGTCATCTGTTCAAAACGCGCCCCGTTCCAAGAGGCTGACCTGCCGTCCATTATCGAAAGGCTCGAACGGGCGGGCAAAAAGGTGATTTTGTCCTCCTTGGCCGAAGTGATGCTGAAGCGAGAGCGCAAGGCCACCGAAGACCTGTCTGAGATGGAGTCGCCCGAGATCGAAATCAACAACGCTGCGGGACTGTATGCACGCGGTACGCGACCGCATCGCATCGGCCCATTCATGAATGCCTATAACGAGGCCACAATCCGCTGGATGGCGTCAAAGGGGGCGACGCATGTCTGCCTGCCCACCGAGTTGCCAGCGCCCTCGATCGCCGTCGCGGCGCGAATGGCGCGCGACTTGGGTCTCGGGGTTGAAGTGCAGGTCTTTGGCCGGGCGTCGCTGGCCGTTTCGGCGCGGTGCTATCACGCGCGCTCGCACGGGCGGACAAAGGACAATTGCCAATTCGTCTGCGAAGAAGACCCCGACGGGATGCCACTGCGTACGAGGGATGAGCAGCCGATCCTGCGCATCAACGGGATCCAGACCCAATCCGAAGGGTATCTGATCCTGCTGCAGGAACTGCCCCAACTGGTTGCCGATGGTGTGAGCCATCTGCGATTGATGCCGCAGGCCGTCGACATGGTCACCGTCGCTGAGGTTTACCGGGCGCTGTTGGATCAAAGCATGTCGACCGAGGCGGCCGAAGCCCGGTTGCGGCAGGTTTGTGCAGATACGCCGTTCAGCAATGGGTTCTATCACGGTCAAGCCGGCTATCGCAGGATAGCCCAGGCGTCCCTTGCATGATCGGAAACCATGCTGTCCTCGCCTCATCGGATCATGTTTCCTGCGGCGGGGGCAGCTGCCCTTCTGGGGGTGAGCGGCCTGTTTCTGGGGCAGGATTTCATCACCCATTGGTCGCCGTTGCCGGGGCTGTACGCCTGGCATGCGCATGAGATGTTGTTCGGCTTCGTCGGCGCGGCATTTGCGGGCTATTCGCTGACGGCGATGCGCAGCTGGTCGGGGGGCGATTCTGTCTCGCCAACCGGCACATTGTTGCTGTTTGCGATTTGGGCGATGTCCCGGTTTGCCGCCATCGGTGCGCTTGGGGGCGAACCCATGTTCATCGTCCCAATGGGCACGGCGTTCTTGCTCTTTCTCGCCGGTCGTCTCGCTTGGGCTGCACTGCGCGCGCGCGCGGTTGCCGGAGGTCTGCAGGCGCTTTTCGCCCTTTTGTTGTTCATCTGCCAGATTGCCTTTCTAACTGGGTCTGCGCCGTCCTTCTCCTCAGTTTTGCTTGTGGCACTTTTAGTGTCGGTTGTCGGTGGGCGCATGATCGCTGCTTTCACATGGAATTGGACGCACCAAAGCCCAACCGCCGCGCAAAAGTTTCGGTGCGCGAGGGCATTGGGGGACGCTTCGGCGGCAGCTCTGGCTTTGACTGCGGTGCTTTTCGGACTTGTTTCCGTCGCCGATGGTCCGCTTATCGGCGTCCTTCTTGTGATCTGCGCCGGGTGCGAAGGTGGGCGTCTGTGGCTCTGGCATTCAACGGCAGTTCTTCAGGATGGATTGCTGGCGATGCTTCATATTGCCTTTGCGTGGTTGCCCGCTGGTCTGTCCCTGTTGGCGGCTTCGCTGTACTTCCCAGACTTGCTGGCGGCGCATGATGCGTTGCACGTTCTGACCGTCGGAGCGGTCAGCTGCGCGATCTATGCCGTAGCTGCCCGTGCGGTCGCGCGCCGTTGCGGCCGGCTGCGCCCCAGCGCGATCGATGGTATTGGATACGCTTTGCTGTGCCTTGCCGCGGTTTTGCGGACGTCCTCTGCAGACGCGCCCGCGGCCCTGGCTTGGGGAGCATGTTGGGCCGTGTTCCTCTGGCGGCACGTCCAAGCGTTGGGCCGCCCGCTCGAGCGACCCGTGTTCAGCGGTCGGGCCAGCAACAGGATAGATCCGGGCGTCGCCGATCAGTTGCCCTGATTGCGTGCCTCGAGCCGTTCAAGGTTCACGACGGTCGACAGCATCAGCCGGTCATGGCTCCAGTCCTGAGTCTGGCGGATCGTGGCTGCACCCAAGGCCAGGAGAACAGCGAACAACAGGGCTGAACCCAGGAACATTGCCGGCAACGGTGCCGAGAACGAGGGCGCATCGGCCAGCGCGATCACGCGCTGTTTCAGAACCCGTTTGGCCTTGCCACCAGAGACCAGCGCCACGTTCAAAACCCGTGGCCGGCCTTGTGCGACGGTGCGGGCGCAATAGTTCAGCAGGCAATCGGTATAGTCGCGCGCGTCGATCCCGCGCCGGGTGACGACGGACTGGTCGCAGGCCAGTTCGCGCAATCGGCTGAACTGGTATTTCAACACCCAGTAGGCAGGGTTCCAGAACAGCAGCGGTCGCACGGCCTCAAACGCAATCTCCCATTCGACATCCCGGGCGCGAACGTGCTGCAATTCATGCGCCAGGGCAAATCGCAGTTCACGGGGGGTGTCCAGTAGATGGCTGGGCAGAACAACGTGGCGACGACGCGCCCCGCGCACGGCAAATGGAACCGTGATCCGATCGGACAAGCGGATGTCCACGTTGGCCGAACGCCGCCACAGGAAGCTGGAAACCACCGTATCGCGGATCGCCAGCGCATCCCGGACGGTGCGGACCAGCATCCGGAGGGCGGCCAGGGCCAGCAGCACCAGCACGGCCGTCACAAGGGCGCTTTGTCCGGACAGAACCGTGTCGACCCAACGTTCGCGCGTGTTCAGCAGAGCTTCGAATTGTGTAGCCGGCATCGCGATTTCACCGCGCAAATACGCCGCTACCGCAATATCACCGATGGAAACGGCCTGACCCGGCCAGAAAAAACCGGCGGCTGCCGTGACCCCAAGGGCCAGAACAGGGCTGAGCATGACGCAGACGCAAAGAACCTTCAGCACGCGCAGCTGTGTCATGTAGTCGTGCCGCAGACGCGTTCGGGCCACGGCCATGCGGGCGCACAGCCAGATGAGTGCTGAAAGAACCAGCACCACGTTCAGGTCGAGAAATACATCGAGAACCGGTTTAACCGCTGTCATTTTGCAGTCTCCTCTCTACCAGTGCTCGAATTTCCTCCAGATCAGCTTCGGTCAGGCCGGCGTCGTCGACAAGTCGTGCCACCAGCGAGGCCGGGGTGTCATCGAACAACGTGCGGGACAGGTTCTGCAGCGACCGCGCCTGATAGGTGTCCTTCTCAAGCAGCGGACGGTAGATCAGGGTTTTGCCATTCTTGCGGCTTTGGACAAATCCCTTTTCATCCAGGATACGCAGGATCGTCGCGCCCGAGGTGTAGGCTAGGTTCCGCTCGGGCGGCAGCCGGTCCAGCACGTCGCGCACCGAGCCTTCGCCAAGTGCCCAGAGCTCGTTCATGAACTCCAGTTCAACCTCGGTCAGCAGATTTCCTGTCTTTCTCTTTCGCATCGGTCTCGGTGTCACCATTTTGCCTGTTATGCTTGCCAGACAAGCATCCTTTCGCGGTTACGCAAAGCCTAAACTTTCCAGAAAACGAAAATGCCCCAGCCGATCGACAGGAAAAGCGGGGTCCAGACCGGTTGGCCGACCAGCCCCAGCCACGCCAGAAAGATGTAGGCCGAACCCAGCAGGGTGATGAACAGCCGGTCGCCCAACGTGGTGGTCAGGCCCAGCACGCCCCGGCGTTCGATCCCGTCGCGGAACTTGACCACCTCGAGCACGCCGATCAGGGCGATGGCCGAGAAGATGCCCACGAAAACCGCCAGCGTTGCCGGGGTCCAGGCCATCCAGAAATCGGGCCACAACGGGTCGGTCCATGAAAAGCCCTTGGGTTCTTCCTGACCGACATTGCCCCAGCCGGCCTTGGCTTGCGCCAGCGCCGAGGACGGGGCGAGCAGGGAGAGGGAGAGAAGGAGTTTGCGCATGTCGAACCTCATACACGTCCCATCGCGAAGCCGCGCGCGATGTAGTTGCGGACAAACCAGATGACGATGGCGCCGGGGATGATGGTCAGGGTGCCGGCGGCGGCCAGCAGGCCCAGCTCGTAGCCGGCGCTGGACGCGGTGCGGGTCATCACGGCGGCGATGGGTTTGGCCTCGACCGCCGTCAGGGTCTTGGCCAGCAGCATTTCCACCCACGAGAACATGAAGCAGAAGAACGCCGCCACGCCAACGCCCGCCTTGATGTTGGGCAGGAAGATCGTGACGAAGAACCGGGGGAAGGAATAGCCGTCGACATAGGCGGTTTCATCCAGCTCTTTCGGAATGCCGCGCATGAAACCTTCCAAGATCCATACCGCCAGCGGCACGTTGAACAGCGTGTGCGCCAGTGCCACCGCCAGGTAGGTGTCGAACAGATGGATCGACGAATACAGCTGGAAGAAGGGCAGGGCGAACACGGCCGCCGGGGCCATGCGGTTGGTCAGCAGCCAGAAGAACAGCTGCTTGTCGCCCAGGAACCGATAGCGCGAGAACGCGTAGGCCGCAGGCAAGGCTACGCAGACCGAAAGCACCGTGTTGATCGTCACGTAGGTGATCGAGTTGATATAGCCCCAATACCACGTCGGATCGGTGAAGATGGTGATGTAATTCTCCAGCGTAAAGGTCTGGGGAAAAAGGGAAAAGCCTGAAAGGATCTCGTTCGTTGTCTTGAAGGACATCGCCACCAGCCAATAGATCGGCAGCATCAGGAACGCGATATACAGGATCGGGATGAGAGACCGCTTCTTCATTGCGCGTCATCCTTTGTCATGAGGGTGTAGAAGACCCAGGAAACCAGCAGCGTGATGGCGAAATAGATCAGGCTCATCGCGGCCGCGGGGCCAAGGTCGAACTGTCCCAGCGCGATCTTCACCAGGTCGATCGACAGCAGGGTGGTCGAGTTGCCGGGGCCGCCCCCGGTCAGAACGAAGGGTTCGGTGTAGATGTTGAAACTGTCCATGAATCGCAGCAGCACCGCGATGGTCAGAACCGTCTTCATCTTGGGCAGTTGGATATAGCGGAACACCGACCAGGGGCTTGCCCCGTCGATCTTGGCCGCCTGGTAATAGGCGTCGGGGATCGACACCAGGCCCGCATAGCACAGCAGCACCACCAACGAGGTCCAGTGCCAGACATCCATCACCACGATGGTGATCCAGGCCGACAGCGGCTGTTGGGTCATGTCATAGTTGATGCCCAGCACGTCGTTCAGGAAATACCCCAGCAGGCCGATCTTGGGCAGGGTGAAGATGTTCCACATCGAGCCGACCACGTTCCACGGGATCAGCATCGGCAGGGCCATCAGGACCAGGCAGACCGGCACCCAAAAGCCCTTGCGCGGCATCGACAGGGCCACGATGATGCCCAGCGGCACCTCGATCATCAGGATCAGCGCGGTGAACAGGAACTGCCGCCCCAGCGCCGCCTGGAACCGGTCAGACCGCAGGATCTGTTCGAACCAACCCAGTCCTTCCCAGAAGAACTGGTTGTTGCCAAAGGTTTCCTGCACCGAGTAGTTGACCACCGTCATCATCGGCACCAGCGCGTTGAACGCCACCAGCGCCAGCACCGGCAGGACAAAGAACCACGCTTTCTGGTTTTCCGTTCTCATCGGGCGCGCTCCTCGGTTGCGATCCAGCCGTCGCGATACACGCGCGTCTGTTCAGGTTTGAATTTCAGAAAGACTTGCGATCCGGGCTCGGGGGGCGCGTGTTCGGTCACCGCCTTCAACGCGGTGTTGCCGACCATGGCACTGACCACAAAATGCCGGCCGATATCGGCCACCTTGGTGACATGGGCCGGAATGCCCTCGGGGCCAAAGCCCACATATTCGGGCCGGATGCCCAGATCGGTGCGGCCGCCGCTGCCGCTGACCGGACCTTCCAACACCACCTCATGCCCTTCGAACAGGGCGCGGTCGCCGCGGGCCTCGCAGGGCAGAACGTTCATGCCGGGCGAGCCGATGAAATGGCCCACGAATGTGTGCTGCGGGCGCTCGAACAGCTCGACCGGGGTGCCGATCTGGACCACTTCGCCTTCCTGCATCACCACGACCTCGTCGGCGAAGGTCAGGGCTTCGGTCTGGTCGTGGGTGACATAGATCATCGTCGCCTGGACGCGCTGGTGCAGCTCTTTCAGCTTGGACCGCAGCTTCCATTTCAGATGCGGGTCGATCACGGTCAGCGGCTCGTCGAACATCACCGCGTTCACGTCGTCGCGGACCAGACCGCGCCCCATCGAGATCTTCTGCTTGTTGTCGGGGCTGAGGCCGCTCGCGCGGGTGTTCAGCATGTCGATGACATCCAGCATCTCGGCGATCTCGTCGACGCGGCGCTTGATCGTCGCCGGATCGACGCCGCGGTTCTTGAGCGGAAAGGCCAGGTTCTCGCCCACGGTCATCGTGTCGTAGATCACAGGAAACTGGAACACCTGCGCGATGTTGCGCTGATCAGGGGGCAGGGCGGTTACGTCGCGGTCGTCGAACAGGATCTGCCCCTCGGACGGGGTCAGCAGGCCCGAGATGATGTTCAGCAGCGTGGACTTGCCGCAGCCCGACGGCCCAAGCAGAGCATAGGCCCCGCCATCACGCCAGGTCACGTCGATTTCTTTCAGCGCATAATCCTGTGGGCCTTGCGGCGATGGCATGTAGCTGTGTTTGAGGTTTGCAAGCTTGATCTGTGCCATGTCAGGCCACCCTTTTGCCGTCTTGGCCGAAATACCGGCAATGGGCCGGGTTCATGTAGAATGTGTGGTCCTCGCCCACTTGATAGGGGTGGACCCCTGCAGCCAGAGACACCCAGGCGTCCTCGCCATGTTGGAAATGCGCGCTGGAGTCGGACCCGGACAGCTCGGTCACGATCACGCGACCGGTCAGTTCAACGTCGTCGTCAGAAGCCTTGAGCGGAGTAACACGGTGCGGACGCACGGCGACCATGTATTCGCCATCGGCAATCCCGGTCACAGTCCATCCGCCTCCACCGGCCAAGCGCGCTTGGGCACCGGCGACCGTGACGCGGGCCACGTTGATGGGCGGGTCAGAAAACACCCGCGCGGCGGCGAGGTTTTCGGGATTGCGATAGATGTCCGCCGTCGGGCCGAACTGGGTCACGCGGCCGTCTTCCATCAAGGCGGTGTAGCCGCCCAGCAGCAGCGCCTCTTCGGGTTCGGACGTGGCATAGACCACCACGGCGCCGCGCCCGGCGAACAGCTCGGGCAACTGCTCGCGCAATTCCTCGCGCAGCTTGTAGTCCAGGTTGGCTAGTGGCTCGTCCAGGAACACGGCGCGGCTGTCCTTGGCGATGGCGCGGGCCAGTGCGGTGCGTTGCTGTTGGCCGCCTGACAGTTCATGCGGACGACGGTGCAGCATCGGGCGCAGTTGCAGCAGGTCGGCGGCCTCTTCCACGCGGCCTTCGATCTCGGATTGCGCCATTCCGGCAACGCGCAGGGGCGATGCAATGTTGTCGAATACAGTCATATGCGGGTAGTTCACGAAGAACTGGTGCACGAGGCTGATCTTGCGTTTTTGTGTGCTCAGCCGGGTCACGTCCTGCCCATCCATCAGAACTTTGCCCGAGGCAATCGGATCCAGGCCGGCCATCATCTTGATCAGAGAGGTCTTGCCCGACCCGGTCGCGCCCAGCAGCACGTTGAAATGGCCGGTCTGCAGCGTCAGGGACGTGGGTTTGATATGGGTAACGGTGCCGACCCGCTTGGTTGCGTTTTGTAGTTCGATCATGTCCGTGGGTTCCGATCCCGCAGCGCGTGGCAACGCTGTTTGGTCTTGGTTGGTAAGGGGCGCCGGTACCGGCGCCCCCCGGGGAGTAGTGGCTTACTGGGACTGCCAGCGTGCCACCAGTTCGTCGTAGTTGACGGTCTGGCCTTGCGGCTTCTCGTTCTCCAGCTTGGCTTTCGGCGCGCCCGGCTTCTCCAGCCAGAAGGCCGGATCCTGCGGTTCGTTCAGGCGCGGACCACAGCCGCCATAGACGCCGGCGCTTTCATCCGCGGCCTGCATGCGGGCCATGGTGATGTCCATCTCTTCAGCCAGACGGTCCATCGCCTCTTGCGGGGTGAAGGCGCCCGAGTTCACGTCACCGATCTGCTGCCACCAGATTTGGGCCAGCTTCGGATAGTCGGGAACGTTGATGCCGGTCGGCGACCACGCCACACGGTCGGGCGAGCGGTAGAACTCGACCAGGCCACCCAGCTTGGGTGCGCGTTCGGTGAACGACTCGTGGTTGACCGAGCTGTCGCGGATGAAGGTCAGACCCACATGGGACTTCTTCACATCGACAGTCTTGGACGTCACGAACTGAGCGTACAGCCACGCGGCCTGTGCCCGATCCGACGGGGTGGACTTCAGGAAAGTCCACGATCCCACATCCTGATAGCCAACCTTCTGGCCTTCTTCCCAATAGGGGCCATGCGGGCTGGGCGCCATCCGCCACAGCGGGTTGCCCTCATCATCGACGGTATTGTTGCCTTCGGACTTGGGCTTGACCATGTCGGCGGTAAAGGCCGTGTACCAGAAAATCTGTTGGGCCACGTTGCCTTGCGACAGAGCGGGCAGCGACTGGTAGAAGTCGTAGGACGCCGCACCCGGAGGCGCATAGGCCCGCAGCCACTCGTCCCATTTGCGGATCGCGTAAACGGCCGCCGGGCCGTTTGCGGCACCGCCCCGCGACACCGAGGCGCCGACCGGGTTACAGGTGCCCGCTTCCATGCGGATGCCCCATTCGTCAACGGGTACACCGTTCGGTTCGCCCTTGTCGCCGGCACCGGCCATCGACAGCCAGGCGTCGGTCATCCGCCAGCCAAGGTCAGGCGCGCGCTTGCCGTAGTCCATGTGGCCATAGATCGCGACACCGTCGACTTCCTTCACGTCATTGGTGAAGAATTCAGCGATATCCTCGTAGGCAGACCAGTTGACCGGAACGCCCAGATCATAGCCGTATTTTTCCTTGAATGCGGCCTTGTTGGCTTCGTCATCGAACCAGTCCTTGCGGAACCAGTACAGGTTGGCGAATTGCTGGTCGGGCAGCTGGTACAGCTTGCCGTCGGGACCGGTGGTGAACTGGATACCCATGAAGTCATCCAGGTCCAGCGTCGGCGAGGTTGTCGCCGCCCAATCACCCGCCATCATATCCGACAGGGGATAGGCCAGTTGCAGGCGCGAGTGCGTACCGATCAAGTCACTGTCGTTGACATAGCCGTCATACAGGTTCCGTCCGGTCTGCATCTGCGTCTGAACGGCCTGAACGACCTCACCTTCACCAAGGATCTGGTGGTTGACCTTGATGCCGGTGATTTCCTCGAACGCCTTCGTCAGAACTTCGGATTCATACGAGTGGGTCGGGATACCTTCGGACAGAACGTTGATCTCCATCCCGGCATACGGTTCGGCAGCCTTGATGAACCACTGCATTTCCGCCATCTGCTCGTCTTTCGACAAGGTGGATGGTTGGAATTCATCGTCGACCCAGCGCTGTGCTGCGGCTTCGTCGGCCCAAACAGGACCGTGCCCCGCAATGACGGCAGCCGCCGCCACTGCGGACAAAAGATGTTTCCGCATCTTTCTCCTCCCAAAATTTATGGTTCTCCGGCGCGAACCGGATGACGAACAGCATCAGCGATTTTTCGCGAGTCTGTCAAACTAAAAAATTAGTAAATGGCGAAATTGGCCTGTTCGACCCAACGAATTCAACGACTATAGAATTGAAAATATATGGTTTTTATCCCACCCGACGTGGCGTCATCGGCTAGGCGAAAAGAGCATACCAATGACGCTTCGTTATGGATTTTTTGGCGTCACCGCTTGGTCGAGCTGCAAATCTGGATGCAGAAAGTCGCCGCAGTGGTAGCGCGCGATTTGCGTTTCTCGGGGGCGAAAATGGCAGCCCGTAGGGGAATCGAACCCCTCTTTCCAGGTTGAAAACCTGGCGTCCTAACCGATAGACGAACGGGCCACGTCAGCATTGCCCAAGCACAAGTGGCAGCCCGTAGGGGAATCGAACCCCTCTTTCCAGGTTGAAAACCTGGCGTCCTAACCGATAGACGAACGGGCCACGCTGGCTTGTGGAGGGCCTTTTACGGATTACGCCCCCCACCCGCAAGACGAAAAACGCACGGCCAGGAAACTTTTTTGCGGGTCAAAAAAGGCAGTGGCGTCAGCGGTCAATTTGCTTCGGCCGCGTCTTCCAGGCGCAACTGCACGCTTTGCCTGCCACCCCATGTATTGACCTCGAGCCGACCGGCAAAATGGAACCGCGCGCCACCGTGATTTGACAGCCTTTCGCCCATCGGTCCGTCAAAGGCACCAAATGCAATCGCGTCCAGCCCACCACCCATTCCGTCCGACAGCGACAGCTTCAGATGGGTTTCTCCGACCCGCTTGGCAAAGCGGACCTGCAGGTCGGGCATTGCAAATCGAGGGGCAGGGGCCCCGGCGCCAAATGGGCCGGCCTGCTCGATCTTTTCGATCAGATCAACCGAGGCCGCCCCGGGCATCAGCGCACCGTCCAGCTTGAGGTCGGCAGGACCGGCTTGGCCCGCCCCCTGTTTTGCCAGCAACTCCGAGAGTCTCTCCATCGCCGGTTCCAGCTGGTCGCGCATCACGGTCAGACCTGCGGCCATCTTGTGACCGCCGCCCTTGACCAACAAACCCTCGGCGGCCAACCGGTGGATTGATGCGCCAAGATCGACACCCGAGACCGAACGGCCCGAGCCTTTGCCTTCGTCACCGTCGAAACCAATCACGACGGCGGGACGATTCGACGCCTCTTTCAGGCGAGCCGCCACGATCCCAACGACGCCGGGATGCCAGCCGTCACCTGCAGCCCACACCAGCGGCGCATCCAATCCACGTTCTTCGGCCTGCGCCAGCGCTGCGGCGCGGACCGCATTCTCGATGTCGCGCCTTTCGGTATTCAGGTTATCAAGGCGCCGGGACAAGGCCTCGGCCTCGGTCACCGAGTCGGTGCTGAGCAGCCGCGCGCCGAGGTCTGCCTGCCCGACCCGGCCGCCGGCATTGATGCGCGGCCCAAGCAGAAAACCCAGGTGGTAACTGTTGGGCGCCGAATCCATGCGCGCCACTTCGGACAGCGCAACCAGTCCGGGGCGTTGCCGCTGCCCCATCACTTTCAAACCCTGCTGAACCAGCGCCCTGTTGACCCCGATCAGAGGTGCCACGTCTGCCACGGTCGCCAGCGCGACCAAATCCAGCATCGCCATCAGGTCCGGGCCTTGGGCGTTGGCCTCGCGCAGTTGGCGCCCGGCCTCGACCAACATCAGAAAGACAACGGTTGCAGCACACAGATGGGCCAGGTCACCGCTTTCATCCTGGCGGTTGGGGTTCACCACGGCCACGCAATCCGGCAGCGTTTCGGCGCCCAGGTGGTGATCGAGAACGATCACATCGGCCCCCTTGGCTGCGGCAATTGCTTCGTGGCTTAGCGTGCCGCAGTCAACGCAGATGATCAGATCATGCGTTTCAGCAAGCTGGCTCATGGCGGGGGCGTTGGGGCCATAGCCCTCGTCGATACGATCGGGCACATATAAGGTCGCCTGACGCCCCATCTGCCTGAGCCAAACCAGCAACAGGGCTGCCGAGCTGCCGCCGTCGACATCATAGTCGGCGAAAACGGCGATGCGCTGGTTGTCCCGTACCGCTTTCAGGAACCGCGTTGCGGCGATCTCCATGTCGCGCAGGCTGCGAGGATCGGGAAGAAGGTCGCGCAGTTTTGGAGACAGAAAGCTCTCGGCCTCCATCGGCGGGACACCTCGCCGTGCCAGCACCTGGCACAGGGGGCGGGGCAGGTCGGTCTGCTGGGCCAGCATCTCGGCGGCCCGGTCCAATTCAGGCGATGGACCAATCCACCGGCGGCCCGTCAAAGACTGTTCAACACCCAGAAAGCTCAATCCACTTCTCCTGAAAAGGGCCGAATCCTGTCGGACCCGGCCCTTGAATGGTTGTGTCTGCGGGCCGCTCAGCCTTCGACATGCGGCCAAATGGGGGTGCGGTAGGACATGCGCCGCACCGATCCGGTTTTCGAGCGCATCAGCAGGGTCGTCGTCTCGACCCAACCCGGTTCCCGCTTGATCCGCGGCAGCAGCGACCCGCCGGTGACACCGGTCGCCGCAAAGATCACATCTGCGGTGACCATCTCGTCGCGGGCATAGACACGATCCAGATCGGCAATACCGGCTTTGGCCGCCCGACCGCGTTCGTCATCATTGCGGAACATCAGGCGTCCAAAGATCTGGCCACCCATGCATTTCAGCGCGGCGGCCGCCAGAACGCCTTCGGGCGCGCCACCCTGGCCCATGTACATGTCGATGCCGGTCGTCTCGGACTCGGCACAGTGCATGACGCCAGCAACGTCCCCGTCGGTGATCAGGCGGATCGCAGCGCCGGTTTCGCGCACCTCGGCTATCATCGCCTCATGGCGCGGACGTTCCAGTATGCAAACGGTAATGTCCTCGGGGGTGCATCCTTTGGCTTTGGCCAGCGCCTCAACCCTTTCCCGCGGGGACATGTCCAGTGTCACCACGTTATCGGGGAAGCCCGGCCCGATCGCCAGCTTGTCCATGTAGACGTCCGGCGCGTGCAGCATCGAACCGCGCGGACCCATCGCGATGACGGTCAAGGCGTTGGGCATATCTTTTGCGGTCAGCGTCGTACCCTCGAGCGGGTCCAGAGCGATGTCCACGCCCGGGCCGTTGCCGGTGCCGACCTCTTCGCCGATATACAGCATCGGCGCTTCGTCGCGTTCGCCTTCACCGATGACTACCACGCCAGCGATATCCAGCAGGTTCAGCTGTTCACGCATCGCGTTGACCGCGGCCTGGTCGGCGGCTTTCTCGTCTCCGCGTCCGACCAGCGAGGCCGAGGCCAGAGCGGCCTGCTCAGCCACGCGCGCAAGTCCAAGGGACAGAAGGCGGTCGTTGAAATCGATTTTGGCAGCGCTCATGCGATGTAATCCTTTGGTAAAGCGAAGACGTCCTGACTGGCATAGCCTGCTCGTGGCGCAGGCCGCAAGGGTTCAAACCTGCTCGATACGCAGAGCTACCGGTTCGCCCGCAACCACATCCGTGGTGCGCAAGTCCTCCAACGCAACGTCCAGCGTGGCGCGTGTGGTCTTGTGTGTAACGATCAGTACCGGTGCCGTGTCCTCGGCATGTGCGTATTGGCGCATCCGGTCGATTGAAACGCCGGCATTGCCCAGAATCGCGGCCACCTTGGCCAGCGCACCTGGTTTGTCCAGCAATGCAAGGCGCAGATAATAAGGGGCAGGCAGGCCGGTGATTGCGGGCTTGGAGTCGACCAGCGACGTGGCGGGTTGACCAAAGGTGGAAATCCGCAGGCCCCGAGCCAGGTCGCAAACATCCCCCATCACCGCACTGGCCGTCGGGCCTTCGCCAGCGCCGGGTCCGCGCAAAACGATCTGTTCGACGGCGTCGCCCTCAATGACCACCATGTTGGTGCCGCCTTCCAGCTGCCCCAAAGGCGAGTCACTGGGTACCAGGCAGGGTTGCATCCGTTGTTCAAGCCCGCGCGGCGTGCGCTGCGCAACGCCCAACAGCTTGATGCGGTAGCCCATATCGTCGGCCTGATGGATGTCATCCAGGCTGATATGCTGAATGCCCTCGATCTCGATCCCGTCGAAATTCGGCTTTGTTCCAAACGCGATAGAGGCCAACAGCGCCAACTTGTGCGCCGCGTCGATGCCGCCAACGTCAAGGTTGGGATCCGCTTCGAGATACCCCAACTGAGCGCACTCCTCGAACAGGGCGTTGTAGCCCAGACCCTGCGACTGCATTCGGGTCAGGATATAGTTGCAGGTGCCATTCATCACGCCCATGACGCGCTTGATGTCATTCCCGGCCAACCCTTCGGTAAGGGATTTTATGACCGGAATTCCTCCGGCCACGGCGGCCTCGAACCGGATCACACGGCCTGCGGCCTCGGCCTGTTCCGCCAATGCCTGGCCGTGAATGGCCAGCAGCGCCTTGTTTGCGGTGACCACATCCTTGCCGCTGGCCAATGCCGCCTCGACCGAGGCCTTTGCCGGGCCATTTTCACCCCCCATCAGCTCGACGAACACATCGATGTCGTCGCGCTTGGCCAAGGCCACAGGGTCGGTTTCCCACGCGAAGCCGGACAGGTTCACCCCGCGATCTTTGGCGGCGTCGCGCGCCGAAACGGCAACGATCTCGATCGGACGACCAGTGCGTGCTTGGAGCAATTCGGCATGACGGCGCACGATCTTGACGACGCCCACACCCACGGTTCCCAAGCCAGCAATTCCAAGCCGTAGCGCCTGTGTCATTCCGTGGGTTCCTTTCCGCTCGAAGTCTGCCTGTTGGACGCAAGGTCCTTTGTCGGCTGCCATAGCTGGTTCAACGCGGCGGTGCAATCCGTCAGGGACAGAGTTGTTGCGCAGTGGGCGAGCGTACGGGGCTTACTGGGTCTCGGCGTTCTGGAGTGCCTGTGCCTTTTGCGACAGCCGCTCGGCCCGTTGTTCCAATTCTTCTTCCACGGCGGCTGCCTCGTTCACCGGGTCGACGGGCGGCACGTTGACCTGGGTCAACGGGATCAGCTTGGGGTAGGGCGCGGCCTTTACCGAGGCCGCTTCGCTTCCCTCCAACTCGGGAATATCTGCGCACGCGGCCAACAGGAGCAGCGGCAGGATGACGGAAACAGCTTTCATTTCGCGACCCGAACAGTGAGGAACCTGAACGTGATGCACTTTTTGCATGAACGGTTCAAGCGGGGTTCTATATGAACGTACGTTCATATACGATGGATCCATGGCACGTACTCAAGGCTCTCATTCCGATATCACCGGGCCCCGCATTCGCGAGGCCGCCCTGGGATTGTTTGCACGGCATGGCTATGCCGCTGTTTCCATGCGTCAAATCGCGGGGGAGGTCGGAGTGCAGGCCGGCGCGCTCTACAATTACACTCCGGACAAGCAAAGCCTTCTGTTCCGCCTGATGCAGGACCACATGCAAGAGCTGCTGGCGGCCTATGAAGCGTTGGAACCACAGGCGGATGCATTGGGTGCCTTGCGGCAATTCGTGGGTTTCCACATCCGGTTTCACATGCAGCGACCCGACGAAGTGTTCATCGCCTACATGGAGCTGCGAAATCTGACGCCTGAAAACTTCGCCGAAATCGAAAAGCTGCGCCGACGGTATGAGGATGCGTTACAGAGCATCCTGCTGGCCGGCCAGAAGGACGGTCTATTCTCTGTTCAGGATGCGAAGATCGCGACGCTAGCGGTGATTGCCATGCTGAATGGTGTCATGACGTGGTACAGGGCCGGTGGACGGCTTTCGCTGGACGAGGTCGAGCAGATTTATTGGGATATGGTACGCAAGGCGGTCGCGGCCTGATTGGCCGCGCCACGTTACCGGTTGTCTGGAGTCAGTGCGCCGGCTTGATGAAAGTACCGTTGCGCAACTCCCGAAACGCCTGCTCGAGTTCGGCACGCGTGTTCATCACGATCGGGCCATGCCATGCTACCGGTTCATTGATCGGCGCACCCGAGATCAACAGGAATCGCACGCCTTCAGGCCCGGCCTGAACGGTTATTTCGTCTCCGGTGCCAAACCGCACCAGCGTCCGGTTGCCCGACATGTCGCGAATGTTCAGCTCTTGCCCGGCGACTTCCTTCTCAAGCAGAACGCCGGTCGGCTGCGAGGCGTCGGCGAAAGCGGCCTGCCCATCGAAAACATAGGCGAAAGCACGGCGATAAGTATCTATCTTGAATGTCTTTTTCACCCCTGCAGGAATCGATAAGTCCAAGTATTGCGGGTCCGCGGCGATACCGTCCACCGGCCCGGTCTTACCCCAGAACTTGCCGACGATGACCCGCACCGTGGTGCCATCATCATCGATCACTTCAGGAATGTCCTTGCCCTGAACGTCCTGGTACCGAGGAGCCGTCATCTTTTGAGCCGAGGGCAAGTTGCCCCACAGCTGAAACCCATGCATCTGCCCGGATGCATTTCCCTTGGGCATTTCCTGATGCAGAATTCCGGACCCCGCCGTCATCCACTGGACGTCTCCGGCACCCAGTTGGCCGCTGTTGCCCAGCGAGTCGCTGTGATCGACGGTTCCCGACAGCACGTATGTGATGGTTTCAATGCCGCGGTGGGGGTGCCAGGGAAAGCCGGCCTGGTAGTCCTGCGGGTGCTCGTTGCGGAAGTCATCAAACAAAAGGAAAGGATCCAGTTCGGACGGATCCTGAAATCCAAAAGCGCGGTGAAGCTTTACACCAGCGCCTTCCATCGTCGGAACGGCCTTGCGGGTTTCGAGTGTTGGTCTGAGCGACATTTGGATCTCCTGTCTCTGGACCCGTTATCTAATTTTCGCTGAAGTACGGTCAATTCGCGAGAAAGCACTGCCTCTGTGCAAAATTGCGCCGGGTGAGTCTTGGCCTGTTGCTTGACGCTGAAAGCGGGTATGGGGGGCAGGCAAAGGCGGAGTTGGAAATGCAAGAAGACGTACTGGCAACGATTCAGGCTTCATCGGCACGGCGGTGGATGGGGGTGGGAATGCTCGTCACCGTGGGCGCGTTCGTGACTTATGTCGCCTTGGCCGCACCGCCAGCGCCGGAATGGCAGCTGTTCCTGTTCGTGGTCGGAGGCGGCGCGCTTTGGCTTGCGCATCGCGTCTGGCATGCGACTGCGGACCGGATCGAGCTGACGCGCACGGAATTGCGGACAGGCAGCGGCAAGCTGATTGCCGAGGTTGGTGAAATCGAAGGGGTGGATCGGGGTGTATTCGCCTTCAAGCCGTCAAACGGCTTTCTGCTGACGACCCGTAGCAAACGGGGCAGGGCTTGGGCCCCGGGCCTTTGGTGGCGCGTCGGGCGACGTATTGGCGTCGGCGGCATGACGTCCGCCGCTGAGACCAAGTTCCTGTCAGAAATGCTTTCCGCGATGCTGGCCGAGGCAGAATAGCTCTCAGCACCCGCCCGGTGCGTCGATCTTGTCGTAGACGCGCGGGTGGGTGAATACGAAATTGTCCATGGCGAATTCGTTTTCGCCGTATCCGATGCGGAAGGGACGGCGATAGAAGTCCTTCACTTCGACCAGGATCATCTTGCCGTTGTCCGGCATGATGGGCAGCTTGTCCCGGATTTCGCTGATGGTGCCATCGGTCCACTCCTCGAAGCTTTCGCCGCGAACACAGGACCACTGCACATAGTGCCGGTCATCCGGCAGGTCGAAGCGAAGGAACGAGATGCGCATCGACACGTCGGAGCGGTCCGACATCATCTGCTGCAGCAGGTCGTACAGCGTATCCATATAGGTCGCGTTGATGTCATTGCGTTCGCGGGAAATGACGTCGGCGATCGCATAAGACGCCTTTAGATTCCGCGAGCTCTGTTTGTATCCGTCGAAGAACGTATATGACGCACACATGCCCCAGAAGAGCAGGGGATAGATCATCACGGCCTCGATACTGATCACGCCGGATTCCTTGCGGGAAAACCGTTTCAGATACCGGACAGCCAGCGAGAAGATTGAGCGATCAGGTCGGTTCATAGACAAACACCGTTGTTGCGTGCAATTCGTACCTACCGTTGGGCTTTTTCCGCGCGATGGTTCCCAAAACAGTTCCCCACCACAGTGGCTTGACCTCCACGCAGGCTCGGACAATCATCAGTTCGTCTGACGTGCCAGGCTCGAATATCTGGCTGTTGCGGATCGTTGCCGGAGTATCGATGCAGTAGGGGTTGGGATCCAAAGTGTTCCCCACAAACGGGTCGACGCGGGTCAATTCTAGGATCAGGTTCTCCTCACACTTCGGGATATAGCCTGCCTTGTCGCAGACGATGTCCTTCAACAGAGTGTGGGTCCAGCCGTCCTGAACGTTGGTGGTATACTTGTCCAGGTTGTTCAGGCGAACGTCGCGGATCGTTTCGTCCAGACCACGCTCGAGATTGGCGTGGTTGAAGGCCCCGATTCCGACTTCGACGGCCGAATAGGTCGTCATGATGAAGATGGGGAACCAGAAGACGAACTCGATCGTCGCCATCCCATCTTCTTTCCGCCGGAACGTGCGGAATTGATGAAGCAAACGCTTGATCATTGGGTCAGCCTCAAATTGCGGATGGTCGATCCGATCGATGCAAATACGTCGACGATTTCGTCACCGGTCGCCTCGTAGTAGGCGCCATCATCGCTTTTGCAGTCTTTCAGAAGGGCCTTGCCCTGATCGGGAGCTTCGAAAGCGATAGTGAAGACTACGATGCCATTGGCGCGAGCGGCGGCACACATTGCGCGCGCGCGCGGGTCCTTGGTGCCCGACCCGATCGAAGTGACCGCGTTGTTGTACCAGGTGTTGCCTTTCGTGCTCCCCAGCGCTTCGCGGAACAGGTCGCGGATCGCGCGACGGGTCGTGCGTTCCCAGACCTGAGCCCAGGTCAGGTTGACCGATGTCGCGGGGTCGCCATTGTTGTCCAGAACAGTGCGGGTCTCGCTTCTGCTGTAGTCAAAGTTGTAGCAGACGCCGCCGGACCGGTAGGTGCACCGATAGACAGTATACTCGTCGTTGCCATAGGGATCGTCCTGCCAGATCTCGCGACCCCAGTACCAACCCTTGCTGCTGTCCCATTCGGTATAGTCGACATCGTGCCAGAAGTACTTCTCGGTCTCGTAGTCATAGGTCGAATAGGTGGACTTTTTGGCATTCCACCACAGAATGGACGTACCCTCACGGTAGGGGTCGTTTACCATGTATTGTGTGGTGTTCGCGCCGTCCGTCATCAGCACCAGAACCTTCATCGAGTCGTTGCTGGAGTAGCTGTTGGGACGGGTGGCGAACTCTGCAGGCACTTCGTCACCCGCCAGGCGTGCGATCACCGGCTGAATGCTTTCGTCAAGCAGGGCAAGACCCCATTTCAGACCGACGTCGATCGACGTGTTTCCGCCGGCCGTAAAACTTTCGATGTGATCTTTGAGAACCTGCGGATCCTTTTGCAGGACGGAGACCTCACGGTTGGCGAGTTCGTCACAGACTTCGCTGTAGACGTAGCCGTTGCTGGGGCGCCGGTCATAGGTGCTCCACGGCGTGAAGTGCAGTGTGCGTTGGCGGATCGTATCGGGGTCCAGCGCGGTGGTGTTGAACTCGCTGCTGGTGAAGTTGATGCAGTTTGCCCGGTTATTGGTGCCGGTCGTGCTGAATTCGTCCATCAGATAGTCGGGCAGCGACACCTGAGTTGCGTATGGGATGATCGAGATCGACAGCTTCCCGTCCTCGGTCTTGTCCGCCATCTCTTGCACGAAGTTTTTGGCCGCCACTTTCAGGTTGGCCAGGCGATTGTAGCTGTTCATCGAGCCAGAGACGTCGAGGACCAAAGAAATCTCAACATCATCAATGGCTTCTTCGGCGACGCTGGTTGCCGCGCTCACAATCGAGTCGACATCCCACCACTGCATGAAGTGCATGCCGACATCCATCTGGGCGCTCGCTTCGACCTTGCGGTAGCCTTCGATCGTAACGGCAGTCGCGCCGCAGACATTCGGCGTCACGATGGGTTCACCAACGAGGTACTGATCCAGGCCTTCTTTCTTAAGATAGTCGACGACCACGTCCTTGGGGCAGAGGTCCTGGTCGAGGTCCGCCGCCGCCAGAACGGCGCGATCCAGCGCGTATTGCAGGCGCGCACGTTCGCGATCGTACCGCATAACGTCCACGGCGAAGCCCGCCGCGGTGAAGATGATCATCATCAGGAAGAGGGCGAAGATGGTCATCGTCCCGCTTTCCGAGGTCACGAAAGACTCGACGGAGCCCCGGCAGCGGTCTGCCTGGCGCGGTTTCCCCGACCGTTTCGATGTCCATTCAAAATTGCGCATAACGAAATCCTTTTGCCGGCCAAAAGCAGCGAAGCCAGTTCTTCGGAACTTTAATAATTTAGATGTGGATCGTGGCGAGAATTGGGCGTGATCGTCACTATGGTGCTCTTTTTGAATGAAAATCGGCGGCAGTCTGGCTGGGAGGGGCATCTTTGTTTCGTTGCTCGGGACAATTTCTGGAAATCGTAAATGTCCGCGACTCGGCTCGGTTGGTCGAAACGCGCTGTTCATAAATTGATGAAAAAAAGTGCAAATCTCGATTGCAGCCGCTTGCCAAGGGTGCGACAAAACGTCATGACGCTCGACGTCAACCGGCATGGAGGATTTTATGACGGCCATCAAGGAACCCAGCTTTCGGGAGAGTGTAGATCTGATGTTCAACAGGGCGGCTGCCCTGATGGATCTTCCACCCGGACTTGAGGAAAAGATCCGGGTCTGCAATGCGACCTACACCGTTCGGTTTGGCGTGCGTCTGCGGGGGCAGATACATACTTTCACCGGCTATCGCTCGGTTCATTCCGAGCATATGGAGCCGGTAAAAGGCGGTATCCGCTATGCGATGGCCGTGAACCAGGACGAGGTCGAGGCGCTTGCCGCGCTGATGACCTACAAGTGCGCTTTGGTCGAGGCTCCGTTTGGCGGGTCCAAGGGCGGCCTGCGTATCGACCCGCGCAAATACGAGGAGCATGAGCTGGAGCAGATCACCCGCCGTTTCGCCTATGAGTTGGCCAAGCGCGACCTGATCAACCCGTCGCAGAACGTCCCGGCCCCTGACATGGGCACCGGCGAGCGTGAAATGGCTTGGATGGCTGACCAGTATGCGCGGATGAACACCACAGACATCAACGCGCGGGCCTGCGTGACCGGCAAGCCGTTGAATGCCGGCGGCATCTCGGGCCGGGTCGAGGCGACGGGGCGTGGCATCCAATACGCGCTGCGAGAATTCTTCCGGCATCCGGAGGACGTCAAAAAGGCTGGCATGTCAGGCTCGCTGGACGGCAAGCGGGTCATCGTTCAAGGCCTCGGCAACGTGGGTTATCACGCGGCCAAGTTCCTGAGTGAGGAAGACGGCTCTCTGGTTGTGGGCATCATCGAACGTGACGGTGCGATCTATAACCCCGAGGGGATCGACGTCGAAGCGGTTCACCAGTGGATCGTCAAACATGGCGGCGTGAACGGCTACCCTGATGCAACGCACACCGCCGAGGGCACTGCTGTGCTGGAAGAGGAATGTGACATTCTGATCCCGGCCGCGCTGGAGGGCGTGATCAACCTGTCCAATGCCGAGCGCATCAAGGCGCCGTTGATCATCGAGGCCGCGAACGGTCCGGTGACTGCCGGGGCCGACGAAGTGCTGCGCAAGAAGGGCACCGTTATTATTCCTGACATGTATGCGAACGCTGGCGGTGTGACGGTCTCGTATTTCGAGTGGGTGAAGAACCTCAGTCACATCCGTTTCGGTCGGATGCAGCGCCGTCAGGAAGAGGCACGGCACGAGCTGATCGTGAAAGAGCTGGAACGGCTAGACCGCTATCTTGGCGATGCATGGTCGATGTCTCCGGACTTCAAGGCCAAATACCTCAAAGGCGCGGATGAGCTTGAGCTGGTGCGCTCGGGTCTGGATGACACGATGCGCATCGCCTACCAGGCCATGAGCGAGGTCTGGCATGATCGCGACGACGTCGATGACCTCCGCACCGCGGCTTACATCGTGTCCATCGACCGTGTGGCCAAGAGCTATCGGGCCAAGGGCCTCTGACGTCTCGGAAACCGGGCAATCGGGCTTTGACAAAAAGTCCGGTTGCCGCACATCCTGCGCTGGAGTTCAGGCAGTGAAACCAGCGAGGATCTCATGCAAATTACCCGTTCTGCAGCTTGGGCCGCGGCGATTGGGTCCGCGACCCTGGCGCTTGCGACTGCTGCCATCGCCCAACCCCGACAGGGCTGGACGCCGACTGTGGAAGGGTTGGCTGTCTATCAGGGCAGCGCCGATCTTGAGGACGGCGGTGATTTCAGCGCATCGCGCGCATTTCTTCGGGCAGGCGGCATTTACAGCTATGGTGACGGGTCCTTTGTGGGTTTGCTGGCGAGTTTCGGTCAGTTTTCTTACGATTTCGGGTTGCCCGGAAACCAGCCGTGGGGCGACATCCGCGACATTCGCCTGAGCGTTCCATTGCGTTTCACTCTGGACAACGGGGCTGCGGTGATCGTCTCGCCCCAATTGAGATGGGACTATGAGACCGGCGCCAGTGCCTCGGACGGTTTCACCTATGGTGCTTTCGCCGGCATTTCATGGGCGGTGAACCCCAATCTGCGCATCGGCCCGGCATTTGGCGTGTTCTCTGAGGTTGGAACAAACGACCTCGAAGTCTTTCCCGCGCTTCTGGTCGACTGGACCTTTGCCGAGCGCTGGCGTCTGAGTACCGGGAGCGCGCTGGGGGCCACTCAAGGCCCCGGCGTCACATTGGAATACAAGGCTTCGGAAAGTGTCAGCGTGGGGCTTGCCGTTCGGTCCGAGCGGGTCCGCTTTCAGCTGAACGATAACGGGTTGGCACCGGGCGGCGTGGGCGAGGACAGCAGCATTCCGGTTGTTCTGTCGGTCGAATACGCGCCAAACCCCGGAGTTTCGCTGTCGGCATTTGCAGGCGCCGAGTTTGACGGCGAGTTGCGCCTGGACAACGCGGCAGGGCAAGAGGTCAGCCGGCAGGGCTATGATACCGCTCCGATCGTTGGCTTTGCCTTCCGTCTGCGGTTCTGAGGGCGAACTTGTTTGCGACCGGTTTGGTCGCGCGTTGACAAGTTCTTGTCGAAAACGGATGCGGAGCCCCGAGCCCGGATTGCTACTCCTGTTGGCAGTTGGTTTGATGCCAGCAAACCCGCAGGGAGATCTGAATGCGCTTTTCCGGCTTACGCGTCCTGAAGGAAGGACTGACGGGCAACAAGGGTTGGACGGCGCATTGGCGTGATCCCGAGCCCAAAGCCGAATACGACATCGTCATCATCGGCGGCGGCGGGCACGGTCTCAGCACCGCGTATTACCTCGCGAAGGAGCACGGACTGACCAATGTCGCCGTGCTGGAAAAGGGCTATATCGGCGGCGGCAATGTGGGGCGCAACACGACGATCGTGCGCGCCAACTATTTTCTGCAAGGAAATTCCGAGTTCTATTCGCATTCCCTCAAGCTGTGGGAGGGGATGGAAGAGGACCTGAACTACAACGTGATGCATTCACAGCGGGGTATCATCAACCTGTTCCATTCGGACGGGCAGCGGGACGCGGCCGCGCGGCGGGGCAACATGATGATCAGCCAGGGCGACGATGCCATCCTGCTGGACCGCGATGCGCTGCGCGAGATGCTGCCCTATCTGAACTATGACGATCTGCGCTTTCCCATCTATGGCGGCCTGTATCATCCGCGCGGCGGCACGGCCCGGCATGATGCCGTGGCCTGGGGCTATGCCCGCGGGGCGGATCAGCGCGGGGTGGATCTGATCCAGAATTGCGAGGTCACCGGCATCGACATCGAAAACGGCGCCATGCGAGGGGTGCAGACGACGCGCGGGGCGATCCGAGCTAGGAAGGTAGGGATCGTCGTTGCGGGCCGTTCGGGGCTTGTTGCCGGCATGGCCGGGATGCGCCTGCCGATCGAAAGCCACGTGCTGCAGGCCTTCGTGACCGAGGGGCTGAAGCCTTGCATCGACCATGTCGTGACCTTTGGCATGGGCCATTTCTACATTAGCCAATCCGACAAGGGCGGGCTGGTTTTCGGCGGCGACCTGGATTTCTATGCCTCCTACGCGGCGCGGGGCAATCTGCCGACGGTCGAAAGCGTGATGGAAGCCGGCGTGGCCCTGATGCCGATGATCGGCAAAGCCCGGGTGCTGCGGTCCTGGGGCGGGATCATGGACATGTCGCCGGACGGGTCGCCGATCATCGACCGCACCCCTATCGACGGGCTGTACCTGAACTGCGGCTGGAACTACGGCGGGTTCAAGGCGGTTCCGGGCTCGGGCAACGTGTTTGCCCACCTGATGGCCACCGACCGGTACCACGAGAACGCGACAGGGTTCCGGCTGGATCGTTTCCGCACCGGGCGCGGGATCATCGATGAAGAGGGCAAGGGCTCTCAGCACAATCTGCATTAGGGGCGGGCCGGGATGTTTCGTTCGAAAATTTGTGAAGACCAGGAGGCGCGGCCATGAGGATCACCTGTCCCTATTGCGGCGAGCGTGACCGCCGCGAGTTCTACTATCGCGGGGCCGCCGTCGATCTGGACCGGCCAGCCCCGGATGCCGGGCCGGAGGCTTGGGACGATTTCGTCTATTTGCGCGACAACCCGGCGGGCGAGACGCGGGATCTGTGGTATCACGAGGGCGGCTGCGGCGCATGGATCGTCGTGACACGCAACACGCTGACCCACGAAATTTCGGCGACCGAACCTGCGTCCGGGGGCAAACGATGAGGGTCGCGGACAGGGGGCTGATCGACCGCGGCACTCCGGTCGAGTTTTCTTTTGACGGAATCCGGTATACGGGCTTTGAGGGCGACACACTGGCCTCGGCGCTGCTGGCCAATGGCGTGCGCCTGATGGGGCGGTCGTTCAAGTATCACCGCCCGCGCGGCGTCCTGACCGCCGGCAGCGAAGAACCGAACGCGCTGGTCACCATCGGCCGGGGCGCCGCGCAGGACCCGAATGTGCGGGCCACGATGCAAGAGATCTATCCGGGCCTCGAGGCGCGCAGCCAGAACCGCTGGCCCAGCCTGAATTTCGACGTGATGGCCGTGAACGATCTGGCCGCGCCCTTCCTGGGGGCGGGCTTCTACTACAAGACCTTCATGTGGCCCCGCAGCTTTTGGGAGAAGCTGTACGAACCGATGATCCGCCGCGCCGCGGGGTTGGGCGCGCTGTCCGGGCAGGCCAACGCCGACAGGTATGAAAGCGCCTATGCCTTCTGCGACCTGCTGGTGATCGGGGCTGGCCCGGCGGGTTTGATGGCCGCCCTGACGGCCGGCCGGGCCGGGGCGGATGTCATTCTGGCCGACGAAAGCAACCAGATGGGCGGGCGTCTGCTGGCCGAGAGGCTCGAGGTGGATGGCAAGCCGGGTCACGTCTGGGTGGACGAGGTTCTGGCAGAACTGCGGGCGATGGAGAACGTGCGGCTGATGACCCGCACGACGATTGCCGGCGCCTACGATCAAGGCACTTTTGCCGCGCTCGAACGGGTCTTGCACCATACGGGCGACCGCGCCGCCGGTGCGCCGCTGGAAACCTATTGGCGGATCGCCGCCCGCCGCTCGGTTCTGGCGGCCGGGGCGCTGGAACGCCCGGTGGCGTTTCGAAATAATGACCGGCCCGGCATCATGACCGCCGGTGCCGTGCGGGCCTATCTGAACCGCTGGGGCGTCGCGACCGGCCGGAGTGTCACGATCTTCGGCAACACCGATGACATTCACCGGACGGCCCGCGACTTGCTGGCCGCTGGGGTCCACGTTGCCGCCGTGATCGACAGCCGCCACGACGGGCCGGTGTCGACCGACTATCCGGTGTTGCGCGGGGCGCAGGTCTGCGGCAGTTCGGGGCGCAAGGGGCTGGAGTCGATCACCGTGCGCCGGGCCAGCGGAGAAGAGCGCATTCAGACCGATTGTCTGGCGATGACCGGCGGATGGAACCCCTCGGTCCACCTGACCTGCCACATGAACGGGCGACCGACCTGGCGGCGTGACATTGCCGCCTTCGTGCCCACGCCGGGTGCCGTGCCCGGGATGCGCACGGCCGGGGCCTGCAACGGCGCGTTCTCCACAGCCGCCTGTCTGCGCGAGGGCATTTCGGCTGCGACCGAGGCGCTGGGTGATCTGGGCCTTAAGGCGCCCAAACTCGAGCCGCCGCAGGCCGAGGATCAGCTCTATGAAATCGCGCAGCTGTGGGCGGTGCCGGGCAAGGGGCGCGCGTGGCTGGATTTCCAGAACGACGTGACCGTCAAGGATGTCAAACAGGCCGCGACCGAGAACTTCCGCTCGGTCGAGCACATGAAGCGTTATACCACGCAAGGCATGGCCACCGATCAGGGCAAGAACTCGAATGTCGCGGCGCTGTCCATTCTTGCGGATGCCACCGGGCGGGCGATCCCCGAGACCGGAACCACCACCTTCCGCCCGCCTTACGCGCCGATTGCCATCGCCGCGCTGGGCGCGGGGGCCGAGGGGGCGGGGTTCAAGCCGCAGCGCTTCACCACCTCGCACAAGGCGTCAGTGGCGCGCGGGGCGCCGATGGTCGAGGCCGGGCTGTGGTATCGGCCCAGCTATTTCCCGCAGCCGGGCGAGACCACGTGGCGCCAGTCCTGCGACCGCGAAGTGCAGATGGTGCGCACGGCGGTCGGCGTGTGCGATGTCTCGACCCTGGGCAAGATCGACATTCAGGGGCGCGACGCCGCGCAGTTTCTGGATTTCGTCTATACCAACACGTTTTCGACACTGAAGGTCGGGCACGTGCGCTATGGGCTGATGCTGCGCGAGGACGGGTTCGTCATGGATGACGGCACCACCGCGCGATTGGGTGACAGTCATTTCCTGATGACCACCACGACCGCCGCCGCTGGTGACGTGATGAAGCATCTTGAATTCGTGCGTCAGGGTCTGCGGCCCGATTGGGACGTGTCGCTGGTTTCTGTGACGGAGCAATGGGCGCAATTCGCCGTGGCCGGCCCCAAATCGCGCGAGGTGCTGAACGGCCTGCTGGACACCCCGCTGGATGATGCTGCGTGGCCGTTCATGGCCTGCGGGCCGGTTTCGGTTCTGGGGGTGCCGGGGCGTCTGTTCCGGATCTCGTTCTCGGGCGAACACGCCTACGAGATTGCGTTGCCTGCGCGGTATGGGGCCAGCCTGTTCGACATCCTGACCCGACAGGCCGAGGCGCTGGGCGGTGGCCTCTATGGGATGGAGGCGCTGAACGTCCTGCGGATCGAGAAGGGGTTCATCACCCATGCAGAAATCCACGGGCGGACGACGGCCTTTGACATCGGGATGGGCCGGATGGTGTCGCAGAAAAAGGACTGTATCGGCAAGACCATGTCCGAACGCCCGGGGCTTGAGGAGCCGGGGCGCGAGCGGTTGGTCGGCCTCAAACCGATCGGGGAAAGCCGCCAGTTGCTGGCCGGCGCCCATCTGTACAACGAAGAGGACGCGCCGGTGCGCACCAACGATCAGGGCTATGTGACCTCGGTCTGCTACTCGCCGACGCTGGGCAGCATGCTGGGGCTGGCGTTTCTGGCCGATGGCCCCGACCGTCATGGCGAGATCGTCAAAATGGTCGATCATCTGCGCGGCGTGACCACGCTGTGCGAGGTGAATGACCCGGTGTTTTTTGACCCAGAGGGAGAGCGTGTACGTGGATAAGCTGATTGCCCAGACCCTGTGCGACGGGCTGCTGCCGCTGACCATCGGAACGGTCTCGGTCACCGAGGTCGACCCGGGCGCGATACATGCGGTTTCGGCCTTTCAAGGGCAGGCCAAATCGCTGTCCGAGGCGATGAAGGCGGCGCATGGCATGGCGCTGCCGGCCCCGAACCGGGCCACCGGGAAGTCGGGCGCGCGGGCGGTCTGGTTCGGCCCGGGTCAGGTCATGCTGATCGGCTCCACGCCGGACCCGTTGCTGTCCGCCCACGCCGCGGTCGTCGACCAGTCCGATGCCTGGGCCGTGGTGCGGCTTGAGGGCGACGGGGCCGAGGATGTTCTGGCCCGTCTGGTGCCCGTCGATCTGCGCCCGCAACAATTCAAGCGCGGACATACGGCGCGCACGCTGCTGTTTCACATGACGGCGTCAATCACTCGGGTTGGCGAGAAAGCCTTTCAGATCATGGTGTTCCGGTCGATGGCCACATCGTTGGTGCATGATCTGCAGAGGGCAATGGAAGGTGTGGCAGCACGCGGTTAGACTGTTGCAAAGAACTGATTCCAAGGGGACCTTATGCTGCGCATCGCACTTGCCGCCACTCTGCTTGCCACACCGCTGGCTGCCGCTGAAACCAAGGAGCAAAGCTGCCGCTATCAAGCAGACGTTGTGGCGGCGGTACAAAAAGCCCGTCTTGATCGCGTGAAAGAGCGGGACGTTCCTGAAGCGGTGGCCGAGGCCGGCCCGACCTGGCCCGAGAACTACAACGCCGCGATCCCGTTGATCACCCCATGGGTCTACGAGCAGAAGATGCGCGACATCCGCAAAAAAGACCTAGGCGCCGCCTGGATGGAGCTGTGCCTGCAGCAGTAATCCACAGCGCCGCGAATTGGCTGTGGACAAAGGCCTGCCGCGCCCTTGGCGGGCGGCCCGGTTTCTGCCATGTATGAAGCATGTCATTGCCCCCTGGATTTCTGGATGAGCTACGCACCCGTCTGAGCCTGTCTCAGGTCGTCGGGCGCAAGGTCATGTGGGACAACCGCAAGTCCAATCCGGGCAAGGGCGACATGTGGGCACCATGCCCGTTCCATCACGAAAAAACCGCCTCGTTCCATGTGGATGACCAAAAGGGGTTCTATTACTGCTTCGGGTGCCATGCCAAAGGCGACGCGATCAGCTTTGTGAAGGAAACCGAGAACGTCTCGTTCATCGATGCGGTCGAGATCCTGGCGCGCGAAGCCGGATTGCCGATGCCCGCGCGCGACCCAAAGGCGCAGGAAAAGCAGGACCATCGGGCGCAATTGGCCGATGTCATGGAGCAGGCGGTACAGTTCTTTCGCCTGCAACTCAAGACCGGGGCAGGGGCCGAGGCGCGCGCCTATATGGACCGCCGCGGTCTGGACGCTCAGGCGTTGGATCGCTGGGAAATCGGGTTTGCGCCCGATGGCTGGCAGGCGTTGTGGGACCATCTGCGCGGCAAGAACGTGGCCGAGGACCTGATCCTGGGCGCCGGTCTGGCCAAGCCGTCGAACAAGGGCAAAAAGCCCTATGACACCTTCCGCAACCGCATCATGTTCCCGATCCGCGATCCGCGCGGCCGGTGCATCGCGTTCGGCGGGCGGGCGATGGACCCCAATGACAACGCCAAGTATCTGAACTCGCCCGAAACCGCGCTGTTCGACAAGGGGCGAAGCCTCTACAACCACGGACCGGCCCGTCAGGCGGCAGGCAAGGGGCAACCGCTGGTCGTGGCCGAGGGCTATATGGATGTGATCGCCCTGTCCGAGGCAGGTTTCGGCGCCGCCGTCGCACCGCTGGGCACCGCGATCACCGAACATCAGTTGCACATGCTGTGGCGCATCGCCGACGAGCCGATCATCGCGCTGGATGGCGACACGGCCGGTCTGCGTGCGGCGATGCGGGCCATCGACCTGGCGTTGCCGTTGCTGGTGGCCGGAAAGTCGCTGCGGTTCGCTCTGATGCCCGAGGGCAAGGACCCCGACGATCTGCTGCGCGCCGAAGGCCCGGCGGCGGTTCAGGCGGTGCTGGACGCGGCCATTCCGATGGTCAGGCTTCTGTGGCGGCGCGAGACCGAGGGCAAGGTGTTCGACAGCCCCGAGCGCAAGGCGGCCCTCGACAAGGCGCTGCGCGAAAAGATCCAACTGATCCGCGATCCTTCGATCCGGTCGCATTACGGGCAGGAAATCAAGGATCTCCGCTGGCAACTCTTCCGCCCGCAGCGGCAAGGGGCAGGGGCTCGAAACTGGCAGCCGAAAGGCAAATGGCAACCGCCAAAACCGTCGGCAACGCCCGATGCGCGGGCCTCGTTCCTTGCGTCCTCGGAGAATGCGGATATCCAACTGCGTGAAGCGGCAATCCTTGCGATTGCAATCCTGAACCCCGAGGTGGTCGTGCAATTCGAGCACCAACTGGAAGAGATGGAATGCCTGAACCCCGATCACGCAGCCCTACGCGATGCGATCCTGCGGCACGCGATCGACGATCCCGACAACCTCAGAGAGCACATTGTTCAGTCTTTGGGGCCGGCCCCTCTTGAAAACCTGCTGGCCCTTCGCCATGTCGCTGTAATCCCCTGTGTGCACAAACCGGGCGACGTCGAAAAGGCACAGATGACTCTGGCCGAGGAACTCGCAAAAATCAAAGCGCTCCGGGGGCTGGATGCCGAGATTGCTGAAGCCGAAGAGGAGTTGTCCGAACTGGCGGACGAAGCGTTGACGTTCCGGTTGGCCCAGGCCGCCGAAGAACGCAACCGCGCAAGCCGCAGCCAGAACGAGGACAGGGCCATTTTCGACATTGCGGACAACGGGGCGCGAATCAATCGTGACGAGAAAGACGCGTTTCAGGCGATCATGTCCGGCATCAAGTTCGAGCGGAAACGCCGCTGAAGTGGTGTTTTCATAAAGCACTGGAAAAGAAAAACGGGTAAACGGGTGGCCGAATCACTTCTACGCGCTAATGATTCGGTTCCATCGAATCACCCATCCCTGCAGGAGCACTGAATGGCCGCCAAGGATACCAACGAGGAACGGAAGTCCGACGACCAGGAACAGGAAATCTCGCTGGACATGAGCCAGGCCCAGGTCAAGAAGATGATCGCCGAGGCTCGCGAGAAAGGCTACATCACTTACGATCAGCTCAACCAGGTCCTGCCGCCGGATCAGGTCAGTTCGGAGCAGATCGAGGACGTGATGTCGATGCTGTCCGAGATGGGCATCAACATCATCGAAGACGAAGAGGCCGAGGAGGAAGAGCAGAAGGGCTCGACCGATCTGGTCACCACCGACAGCAACCGTGAGGTTGCGCTGGCCGGTGCGCAAACCGAAAAGCTGGACCGGACCGATGACCCGGTGCGCATGTATCTGCGCGAGATGGGGTCGGTCGAATTGCTGAGCCGCGAGGGCGAAATCGCCATCGCGAAACGGATCGAAGCCGGTCGCAACACCATGATCCTCGGGCTCTGCGAAAGCCCGCTGACCTTCCAGGCGATCTCGATCTGGCATGACGAACTGTTGTCCGAGGACATCCTGCTGCGCGATGTCATCGATCTGGAAGCGACGTTCGGCAATCAGATGGACGAGGATGGCGACGTAGAAGAGCCGGTGGTGGATACCTCGACTGTCGCGGCCGCCAAGCCCGCCAAGGACACTGGTCCCGAACTGGACGCCGACGGCAACCCGATTGCCAACGACGATGACGACGACGAAGACGATCAGGCGAACATGTCGTTGGCCGCGATGGAAGCGGCACTGAAAGATCAGGTTCTGACTCAGCTTGAGCGGATCTCGACGGATTTCGCAAAGCTCTCGGAGATGCAGGACAGCCGGATCTCGGCAACTCTGAACGAGGATGGGTCGTTCAGCGACAAGGATGAGCAGACCTATCAAAAGCTGCGCGCCGAGATCGTTGAACTGGTGAATGGCCTGCATCTGCACAACAACCGGATCGAAGCCCTGATCGATCAGTTGTACGGCATCAACAAAAGGGTGATGTCGCTGGACAGCGCCATGGTGAAGCTGGCCGACCAGGCCCGCATCAACCGCCGTGAGTTCATTGACGAGTATCGCGGTCGTGAACTTGATCCCAACTGGCTGTCCGACATGGCTCAAAAGCCGGGCCGGGGCTGGCAAATGTTCATCGAACGGTCGTCGGACAAGGTCGAGGAACTTCGCAACGACATGGCGCAGATCGGTCAGTATGTCGGTCTGGACATCAGCGAATTCCGCCGCATCGTGCAGCAGGTCCAGAAAGGCGAGAAAGAGGCGCGTCAGGCCAAGAAGGAAATGGTCGAGGCCAACCTGCGCCTGGTAATCTCGATCGCCAAGAAATACACGAACCGTGGCCTGCAATTCCTTGATCTTATTCAGGAAGGAAACATCGGCCTGATGAAGGCGGTGGACAAGTTCGAATACCGCCGTGGCTACAAGTTCTCGACCTATGCGACCTGGTGGATCCGTCAGGCGATCACGCGCTCGATCGCGGATCAGGCGCGCACCATCCGTATTCCAGTGCACATGATCGAGACGATCAACAAGCTGGTGCGGACCGGCCGCCAGATGCTGCACGAGATCGGCCGCGAGCCGACGCCGGAAGAACTGGCCGAAAAGCTGCAGATGCCGCTGGAAAAGGTCCGCAAGGTGATGAAGATCGCCAAGGAGCCGATTTCTCTGGAAACCCCGATCGGGGACGAGGAAGACAGCCAGCTGGGTGATTTCATCGAGGACAAGAATGCCGTGCTGCCGCTGGACAGCGCCATTCAGGAAAACCTCAAGGAAACCACCACGCGTGTACTGGCCTCGCTCACCCCGCGCGAGGAGCGGGTTCTGCGGATGCGTTTCGGCATCGGCATGAACACCGACCACACGCTGGAAGAGGTTGGTCAGCAGTTCAGCGTGACGCGCGAACGTATCCGGCAGATCGAAGCCAAGGCCCTGCGCAAGCTGAAACATCCCAGCCGAAGCCGAAAGCTGCGGTCCTTCCTGGATCAGTGATCAAAAAGGCGCCTCGACCGAGGCGCCTTTTTTCATTTGAGCTGCGGTTTGGTTCACGACGGCCAAACGTGAATTCAGTTTGGCGGGAATTCGCAAGTGGTCAGAGCTTTCGCGGACCATATCGCTTGTGTCCACTCATGGGACAGGTCGGGGCGAGGCGGCAACGCTGATGACCCCCGGCCGCTTGTCAGGCAAGCTTTCTGCGCCGGGACTGATCCTTGAACGCGCTGGGAGATTGCCCGGTCCAGCGTTTGAAGGCAGTCGAAAACGCCGCCTGGTCTGCGTAGCCAAGGCTGTACGAGATCTCAGAAAGGCCCATGTCGTTCTTCAGAAACGTTCTGGCGAGGTCGCAGCGCAGGTCGTCGACAATTTCGCGAAAGCTGGTGCCTTCCTCGGTCAGGCGCCGACCGAATGTCCGCGGGCTCATGCCCAGATCCTTGGCGACCTGTTCGGCGCGGGCGATGGCTCCTGGAAGCGATTGGGTGATCCGCCCTTCGACCCGCGACCGCAATGTCTGTTTTTCGTCACTGTTTTCATGCAGCAGACGGTCACCATATTCCATCAGGTGCTGTCGCAAGCTGGGGTCGTAGGTCGGGACGGGCACGTCGAGCGTTGATTGCGGCAAAATGATCTCGAGCTTTTCCGCGCCAAACACCACCGGGAATTTGCCGAGTTTGGAATAGTCTTCCTCTCGCGCGCCGACCTTGTGCTGAAACCGTAGTTCGATCGGTTGGATCGGGATCCCCGTCAGAGCACGCAGGCGGGCAATGCAGGCAAACATGAGGAACTCGGTTCGCCGGTGGTACCGCGAAAAGCTTGGGTCCTTCCACCTGGCCTCGATGGTTGCCGAATTTCCGGACTCATGCAGCCTCACGGCGATGGCCGGATCAATCAGCCGGTGGAAGTGGTTGGCGTTCTCCAGAACCTGCCGGAGATCTCGGGAATATTTGCTGATATAAGCCGTCAGGCTGGAAGTTGCGCTGAACTGCAACCCCGTTCGCGCTCCGAACAGGATGTCGTTGAGTTCATCGCAAGCGTGGCGGGCAAACAAGGCCTCGCTGTGGGCGCTGTACAGCTTTGCAGGCGGCGCGAGGTCTTGCGCACTCAGCCCGCTTTTGGCGAGGACTCGAACGACCGTATCAGTATTCCCTGCCTGCGCCTGCAACGCGGACGCCAGCAGCTGAATTCTGGCGATATCGACTTGCATGCCACGCTCCGGAACCCACTGAATTGGCCGGATTATGTAGCGAATTTTGTCATTTGCATAGTTTTTGTGAGGTGACAGTGCCCACACGGGGTCAGACACGGCGCAAGTATTTGCGCCGGAAATGGCTTCAGATCACAAAGACGTGGCCGGGCAAAGAAAGACTCGATGGTAGGGCCGTCATAGATCAGCCGCGTGCCGGGTCAGTCCCGTGGGGATCGGGCAGAGCCGAAGGATTTGGTCACACCAACCGATCTGTGGCTCCCCGGCACACATTGAACAAATGTCCCAGTTCCCCGGACGCAAGGCACCACTCGCGTGCGCACTGTTCCTGAAATCATCGTGAACGACGCTGTTCTGGGCTTGGTGAAAAACTAGGCTATGCTGCGTGTCGAAATCAGGGAAGATATTTGCAATGAAACATATTCTGACATGCGCCGCGTTTGCGGCAATGGTTGCAGCCGTTCCGGTCGAGACTGAAGCCGCCCCGAACGGGTACCGGACCGAGCCGATGAACAGCACCGATTTTGAGGTCATCCCCCGCGCCCGGCAGGACGTTGATGGGTATTGGTGCGCGGCGGCGGATTTTGCTCGGCGCAAACTGGGGGCCGGCTGGCAGGAGCGGATTTACGTTTTGCGCGGCTATGGGCCCAGTGTGACAACCGGGCGTCGGACCGCGGTGCAGTTTTCCATCAAACCGCCGACAGGCGGCGTGCCACAGCAACCCAGCGTAGTGGTTTCGGGATTTCAACCGGGCTACAGCATATCGGTCCAAGGTGCGAATGCCCGGTGCAACGTGCGCCCCTTCTTCAACTGACGCGAACAGGGCCACCCGGTTGATGCAGGCCGAATTCACCATCGAAACCCGAGGGCAGGGGCTGTACGAGTTCACCTCCGACATCCGTGACTGGCTGTCCGCAAGTGGGGCCGACGGATTGCTGACGCTGTTCGTCCGCCACACATCCTGTTCACTGTTGATACAGGAAAACGCGGATCCCGAAGTTCAGACGGACCTGCAGGCATTTTTCTCACGGTTGGTTCCGCCCTCAGATCATCCGTCGATGTCTTATCTGAAACATACGTATGAAGGGCCCGATGACATGCCGGCCCATATCAAGGCGGCGATGATGCCGGTCTCGCTTTCGATCCCGGTCCGACGTGGGCAACCTGCCTTGGGAACATGGCAGGGTATCTACCTGTTCGAACACCGGACCGCGCCCCATGTTCGCCGAGTTGTGGCGCATTTTGGGCGACCCTGCATATAGCGGTTGAAATTTCCGACTACCCAAACTCTAGCGGCTGCCCTATAGTTGTGGATAAGTCGGCCACAGCGCTGACAAAAAGAGGCGGAACAAGGGACGAGGAGACGGCGGATGCGCTGCCCGTTTTGCGGAAATATCGATACTCAGGTCAAGGACTCACGTCCGGCAGAAGATCACGTGGCCATCCGCAGGCGTCGGTTCTGCCCCGCATGTGGGGGCCGTTTCACCACCTATGAGCGGGTCCAGTTGCGTGACCTTGTGGTCATCAAGACAAATGGCAAACGCGAGGATTTCGACCGGGACAAACTGGAACGGTCAATCCGTATTTCGATGCAGAAGCGCCCGATTGATCCGGACCGCATCGACCAGATGATATCCGGCATCGTGCGGCGCCTGGAAAGCATGGGTGAGACCGACATTCCGTCCAACAAGATCGGCGAGATCGTCATGGAAGCTCTGGCGCGGATCGACACCGTCGCCTATGTTCGCTTTGCGAGCGTATACAAGAATTTCCAGGCGGCCGATGATTTCGAGGAGTTCGTCCACGAACTGCGCCCGCCGCAGCCCTCGACTGACGAGTGACCGAAACAGACATGCGATACATGGCGCTGGCCCTGTCCTTGGGGCGGCGCGGACAAGGATCTTGCTGGCCCAACCCCGCGGTCGGATGCGTTCTGGTGAAAAACGGCCGGATCGTCGGGCGCGGGTGGACGCAGCCCGGCGGTCGCCCTCATGCGGAAACCGAGGCTCTGGCCCAGGCCAGCGAACAGGCGCGCGGCGCGACCGCTTATGTCTCGCTGGAGCCATGTTCGCATCACGGCAAGACGCCACCTTGTGCTCAGGCGTTGATCGACGCCGGAGTGGCCCGCGTGGTTTCGGCGATCGAGGACAGCGATCCGCGCGTCGCGGGGCAGGGTTTTGCCATGTTGCGCGATGCCGGGATTGAGGTCACGACCGGGGTTCTGAGCGATCAGGCGGCAATGGATCACGCGGGCTTTTTCATGAAGACCGAGCAAGGCCGACCCTTCGTGACGCTGAAACTTGCCAGCAGCTTTGATGGACGGATCGCAACCGAGACCGGGCAGAGCAAGTGGATCACCGGCCCCGAGGCCCGCCGGGCGGTGCATGCCATGCGTGCGCGGCACGATGCGGTGATGGTCGGCGCGGGCACCGCGCGGGCCGACGATCCTTCGCTGACGGTTCGTGATCTGGGTATCGACCGGCAGCCCGTGCGTGTCGTGGTTTCACGTCACCTCGAATTGCCTTTGCTCAGCCAGTTGGCCCGAACCGCCTCTGATATTCCCGTTTGGTTGTGCCACGGCCCGTCGCCCGATCCCGAGCGTGCCGCGGCGTGGCAGGGACTGGGCGCACGGCTGATATCCTGCGCTTTGCAGGATCACCGGATCGATGCTGCAGACATGCTCCACCAATTGGGGCAGGCCGGTCTGACCCGGGTTTTCTGCGAGGGGGGCTCGGCTCTGGCCGCGTCCCTGCTGGCAAATGATCTGGTCGACGAGTTGGTCGGTTTCAGCGCGGGCTTGGCCGTCGGGGCCGAAGGCTTGCCCGCAATTGGTGCCATGGGGCTTGAGGAGCTGGGCGACGCGCCCCGTTTTTCGCTGGTTGAAACCCGGGACTTGGGTGGCGATGTTCTGCATGTCTGGCGCAGGCCAGTGCGTTAGCGTCGCGCCCTAGCGCCACAGGTTCGCATGTGTCGCGAAAGCCCCCTGAAGCTTGGCCAGCAGCCGGATTGCCGGCCCAGCAGGTGAAATCGGGCCATGCGCCAAACGGTCTGCGACAACCTCCGCCGGGCAGGCATCGCGAGTGACTGGATCGAAATACCGTGGATAGTCGATGAGCGTGGCGTAGGCCAGGCCCAGTACCGTCGGTCGCGCGCCTCGTCGGGCCGGGACCGATCCAAGGTCCGTCGTCAGGCCCCAGCCGGCGTAGAACGGAGCCCCAAGCGTAGTGACCTTTATCCCGCGCAGCAAAGCTTCGAACCCAAGCAGTGAGGTCATTGTCCAGACCTCATGAACCTCTGGCATAACCAGTGCCGGGTCGACCTCGTGGAGGACCACATCTGCAAGACCCTCGGCGTCTATTCGACCGTCGCGAAGCCCGGCCTCAACATCCGGATGCGGTTTGTAGATCAGAACTGCGTCGGGATTGGCCGCGCGAACGGTGTTCAGCAACTCGAGATTTGTGCGGACCGCGCTGGTGCCCAACCTGATCGAGGCGTCATCCTCTACCTGGCCAGGTACAAGAATACGGTGCCCGTCCGGCAGGGGCGGGCAACTGCCGCCCGTATTGTATTTGCTTAGTCCCGCCGCAGTTAGTTGCGTCACCAGGCGGCGTATCCGTATCTCCTGATCGGGTCGCAACTCTTCGCGAGCAGTGATCAGTTCTTCCAGACGGCTGGGTCGGGTGGGGTCGTTGTAAATTCCAAGGTCGTCAGTCACCAGTGAAAGCGGGGGCACAAGGTTGGCCCCTAACCCGCGCGAGCGCAAAAAACCGTCTTCGACGCGGACCACATCTTCGGCTTCCAGATCACGATTGGCCCAGACCATATGCGGCCTGTCGGACGCCGAGGGCCGTTCCGGCACGAAACGGACTTTTTTCCACTTCCCGAAGGTTTGCTGGATATGCCTGCGTTTCCACAAACGCATTCCAGATGCTGTCCAGCCGTGCCTGTCCTGTCGCCAGGCGCGGCTTTGGGCCTCAAGCGTATCCAGCACCGTTTCCAGCTCACACAGCTGGTCGCGATAGGGATCGTACCACGTCGGGTACAGTATCATGGCGGCAGCGAATAGTTGAGCGCGGGTCAGATTGCGCTGCCGGCGCGGCAGAGGCATCTCGTCCTGCGTCAGACCCCACCCGGCATAGAAGGGTTGCCCAAAAACCCTAGGTTTGTGACCGGCCAGAATGGCCTCAAACCCCAGTTGCGAGGACAGGGTATAGACCCCAATCGCGCCTTCCAGCAACGACCAGGGGCTGATCTGATCCGCCAACAGGGAGACGCGGTCAGTTTCGTCATCCGCCGAGAAAAAACCGCGCCGATGACCCTGCAGTGTTTCCGGGTGGGTCTTGATGATCACACGCGCGCCGGGGTTTTCCTCTTGGGCCATGATCAGCATTTCGAGAAACCGCGCAGGGTCGCCCCGGCTTGCCGTAACCGCCGCATCGCCCTGTATCTGATCGACAACGAGCACATAGCCCGGATCCGGGGGTGCGATATCCGGGTCGCAGGCCGAATACTTGCTCAGATGCGATTCCTTCAGCCGTGCGATCGCGCCGCGCGCCCGATCCAGCAGGGCGGTGTCATCCAGCGGGTGCGTGGCCAGCAGAGTTTCGAGGTCCGACGGTTGTGACGGATCGAAATGCATCGCACGTCGTTCCAGAAGCAGGCCCAGTGGCGGCTCGTGATCGCGCCCCGGCAGCAGGGATCGCAGGAATGCATCTTCGACCCGCAACAGCGGGATATTCCGGTCTTTCGCTACTCGGGTTCCGCGGTGCGCGGTCGGGCTTTCGCCCCAGATGCCCACCATGTCGCCCGAACGCGGAAGCCCAACGCGAATGTCGAATCCTGCCAGCGACAGGATGCGTCTGACCCTGCGTTGGGTCAGAAACCCGCCATTGTAGACATACAGGCGCGTTCGATCCTCGGCGTCCGCAGTGTCGGCGCCGGGTTTCATGCCTCAGTTTCCGGTCAGCGTGGCGACGTTTGCAACGGGTGTCAGACCGCCGGCAATCAGCGAAATCGACTTGGTCCACTGTGCATAGGGGGCTTCGGTCACGTAAATCGTGTCGTCGTCGCGGATCACGAAATCACGTGCTACAAACAGACCGTTTGGCGCCGTGAGGTTCAGCAGGTAGATCACGCGTTGTTCGCCCTGAAGGTTTGGCTGGCCCAGCACTTTGCGTGCGATATCTTCACGCTCGTCCCTCAGAACGAAGATCCCCGTGGGATCCGAGGACAGCGATTGCAAGCCGCCAACCTGCGCCAGCGCTTCCAGCGCGGACAGATCCTGACTGTCGAAGGCGACCCGGGATTGCCCACCCGTGGCCCCCAGCGCGATATACGACCGGGTGTCCTGTTCGACCAGGATGCGATCACCGCCGCGCAGTGCGATGTCGGTTTCAGGATTGCGGAACAGATCGTCATACCACACGGTGCCACGCTGATTGCCGCGGATCACCGTGACCAGCGCAATATCCGGGGCGACCGCCACGCCGCCGGCCCTGGCAAGCATCGTCGAAAGCGTGCGGGTCGGGCGCTCGATCGGGTAGATGCCAGAGGCGCCGATCGTACCGGTTACCGAGACCGTCGCACCGTCACCCGCCACGCGGCGGATCTGAACCTGCGGATCAGGCGTCTGCTCGCGCAGCTTTTCTGCAATCAGCGAGCGTAGCTGCTCGGGCGTGTTGCCCGAGGCGCGCAAGCGGCCGGCATAGGGCACGAAGATAAAACCTTCGCTGTCGACCTGAACCTCATCGAGATTGGTCGATGGGCCGGTTTCACCAGCCAGCAGACCGTCGTCGACGTTTTCCCAGATGGTCAGGCCAAGCACGTCGCCGGGACGAATGGTGTCGGATGTTACGCTTTGTGCTGACCGGAAGGCAGGGGGAAAGCCAAACTGTGGAACCGCAGAGGTGACGTGGGCCACCCGGTCATCAACTTCGACCACGTGGGCGTTGCCGCCATTGACTGTCGAGCCCGCCAGAATTTCGGTTTTGTTCGGCCCTGCCTTGGGCAGTTGGCACGCTGTCAGTAGGCCAATGGCTGCAACAAGGGACAACCCTCGTATCCATCGAGTAGGGAAACGCTGCACTGCCGAAATACCTCGAGTTTCGTATGTAGTCTTTTGGTTTGCGGTCAAACTAGCGGTTTCATACTTCAAGTTCCAGCCAGCCAAGCACCGTGTCATTCAACGATTTTCAACTGTGGCGTGATGGTCGCGATTCCGGTCGGCGCGGCCTGATAAGGGTCGCGAGCCTGCAGCATCATGTCAGCAACCCGCCGCAGCAATTGGCGCCGTCCGCCGCGCGAGTAATACCCGCCCGGCACCTGGCTGGTTTCCAACAGGAATTGGCGGTATGCTCGATAGGCTTCCGTGTCCGGTTTTTGCGGGTGCCTGAAAAATTCGTCAATCGGTTGATGCGAGACCAGTTCAGGCTTGTCGTAGACCGACTTGCCGAAGATACGCAGAGGGATGCCGCGCCACAGAGCCTGCTGTCCGGCGGTGGAGTTGATGGTCAGGGCCGAGCTCGCGTGATCCAGAAGGCGCGCCAGCTTTCCCCCTGGCACGTAATGCACGCGATCCGAAATGCCCAGTTCGCGCGCAAGTGCTTGGACGCGTCTTCTTAGCGGCTCGCGCTGGTTCTCAAGGGGATGTTCCTTGATGACCAGGCGGTGGTGGGACGGAGCGCCCTTGGCGAACCCCTCCATCACCGGGGTGATGAAATCGGCCATGCATGAAAAGTCTGAATGCGCCTGGACCGAACTGTCGTGCCCCAGTTGCAGCAGCACCAGATGATAGGGGAACCCGCCGCGCCTTACGCGCCAGGTGGCGAGAACGCGCTGCAGTCGATGGATCGGCATGAGCACCAAACGTTTGAAATACAGTTTGAATTCCTTTGAGACAGGCACTTCTCGGTGCGGGCGGAAATTACGGTACCCACGGTTCGCACACAGAACGAACCAGTGGTACAGTGCGCCGTAGAAAATGTGTTGCCGCATATCCCCCCAATGTGACGGGGGTGGGGGCGTTTTGGCGCCCGAGCTTTGCAACGCTTGCTGCATCTGGGCGATTTCCAGATCCATCAGGCGAGAATGTCCGTTTGACCCATTGCGTTCATAGGTGACCCACCAAGGTCGAAGGTACCCTTCCTCGAACACATGAACACGGATGCCGTGGCTTCGCGCCGTACGGATCGCGTCGGCGTGCACCGGGCGAACATCGCCATAAAGCACGATGTCGGTTACACCGCGCGACAGGATAATGTTCGTCAGGCTTTCCGGCCAGTTTTCTAGCCCGCTGCGATAGGGGATATAGCTGGCGCGATCGAACCAAAAGGCCTGGTCCCCGGCGTTGAACCCGACACGCCACACCTGCACGCCAGCCGCGCGCAACATGCGACCCAGGCCGCTGAAGAACGGCCCATGCGGCCCCTGCAGAAACAGGAATACGCGACTGTCGGAGTTGTCCTTCGGTTGCCTCATGCCAGATGCTCGAATTCTGGTTGCCCGTGTTTTATTGAACAAACTATGCCTTTTTGCGGCCAGCCGGGCAAGGCAGGGCTTGCTCCGCCCGCCACTTGGCCTTACCTCGGCGTGGATTGCATGGCACAGCTTAGGCGCAGAGGGTTAACGGAATGTTTACTGGGATCATCACCGATATCGGCACAATTATCGAGTTGGAGCAGCAGGGCGATCTGCGTGCACGCATCCGGACAGGCTATGAAACATCCGGCATAGATATTGGTGCGTCGATCGCCAGCGACGGGGTTTGCCTGACCGTCATTGCGCTGGGTGATGACTGGTACGATGTTCAGATCAGCGCCGAGACCGTTTCCAAAACCAATCTGGACGGCTGGAAGGTGGGCTCAAGGGTCAACCTTGAACGGGCCTTGAAGGTGGGTGACGAATTGGGTGGCCATATCGTATCGGGACACGTGGATGGCGTCGCAGAGATCGTCGCCATGGCCGAAGAAGGTGACAGCACCCGCGTGACCCTGCGCGCGCCCAACGATTTGGCGCGCTTCATCGCGCCAAAGGGCTCGGTTGCTCTGAACGGCACTTCGCTTACGGTCAACGATGTCGACGGGTGCGATTTCGGGATCAACTTCATTCCTCATACCAAAGAGGTGACGACCTGGGGCGCGGCCAAGGTCGGAGATCGGGTCAATCTGGAAATCGACACGTTGGCCCGGTATGTGGCCCGATTGGCCGAAGTTTCGTGATCGCCAGCAAAGAAATTGCGTCGCGTTAGGTACGGCCCACTTCGTTTGCGGACTGGCCTTTGCGCGCGCGCTGGTCTATCCCGCGATGCAACACCTGCTCTGTGAAAGGCTGCCCCATGAGCTTTGAAACACCCGGACCGGTCGAGGCCCAGCTGCGCGACGCGATCAGCCCGATCGAAGAGATCATCGAAGAGGCGCGCCAAGGCCGGATGTATATTCTGGTTGATCACGAGGATCGCGAGAACGAAGGTGACCTGGTGATCCCGGCGGAATTCGCCGATGCCGCAGCGATCAATTTCATGGCCACCCATGGCCGCGGGCTGATCTGCCTGCCGATGACGGCCGAGCGGATCGACCGTCTGGGCCTGCCGATGATGGCCGTGAATAACTCGTCGCGGCACGAAACCGCCTTTACCGTTTCGATCGAGGCGCGCGAAGGCGTCAGCACCGGGATCTCGGCCGCCGACCGGGCGCTGACCATCGCCACCGCGATCAACGAGCAGAACACCATGGCGCATCTGGCCACGCCCGGCCATGTCTTTCCGCTGCGCGCCAAGCGGGGCGGGGTGCTTGTGCGTGCCGGCCACACCGAGGCCGCCGTGGACATTTCGCGCCTGGCCGGGCTGAACCCCTCGGGCGTGATCTGCGAGATCATGAAGCCCGACGGCACCATGGCACGACTGCCCGATCTGGTCGAATTCGCCAAGGAGCATGGGCTGAAGATCGGCACAATCAGCGACCTGATCTCGTACCGCGCGCGCCACGACAATCTGGTGGTCGAGACCGCGCGCAGAACGGTCACGTCGGAATATGGCGGCGAGTGGGAGATGCGGATCTTCACCGATCAGACCCACGGGATCGAACATGTGGTGATGATAAAGGGCGACATCAGCACGCCCGAGCCGGTGCTGACCCGCACCCACGCGCTGCACGAGGCCTCGGACATTCTGGGTCTTGGTCCGAAATCGCCGCAAGAACTGCCGCGCGCGATGGAAAAGATCGCAGACGAAGGGCGCGGCGTGGTCTGCCTGTTCCGCAACCCGCGCAACTCGCTGTACGCGGCCGAGGACGAAGGACCGCGCACCATCAAGCAAACCGGTCTGGGCGCGCAGATCCTGTCCAAGATGGGCATCAAGGAACTGGTGTTGCTGACCGACTCGCCGCAGACGAAATACCTGGGTCTGGACGCCTTTGGCCTGTCCATCGTCGGGACCCGCTCGATTCTCAAGGATGACTGAGCATGGCTGAGCAAGACAAACACGGCGTTGTGCCGACTCCGAAATTCGATGACTCGGTCAAGCTGCTGATCGTCGTGGCCCCGTTCTATCGCGCCATCGCCGACGACCTGGTTCGCGGCGCCAAGGCCGAGATCGAGGCCGCCGGCGGCAACTGCGAGGTGGTCGAGGTGCCCGGCGCGCTCGAGATCCCGACCGCGATTGCCATGGCCGACCGCCAGTGCAACTTCGACGGCTATGTGGCGCTGGGCTGCGTGATCCGGGGCGAGACCACGCATTATGAAACCGTCTGCAACGATTCCAGCCGGGCGATCCAGTTGCTGGGCCTGCAGGGGCTTTGCATCGGCAACGGCATCCTGACGGTTGAAAATGCCGCGCAGGCCGAAGTGCGCGCGAATCCGGAAAAGATGAACAAAGGTGGCGGCGCGGCGGCTGCGGCCTTGCATCTGATCGCGCTCAGACGTAAGTGGGGCGCTTCGAAAAAGGGCGTCGGATTCAAGCCGCCGTCCGAGTCCATCCTCGTGGCGGGCGACAGCAACGGATCAACGACAGCATGACCCAGACAGACACGCCGAAACCGGCAAACCGGAAACGCCTGATGAAATCCGCCGCGCGGCTGTATGCCGTGCAGGCGCTGTTCCAGATGGAGCAGTCGGGCCAGACGACCGAGCAGGTGGTCAACGAGTTTCTGGATCACCGGTTCGGCGCGGTCTACGAGGGCGACGAGATGTTGGAAGGCGACAGCACGCTGTTTCGCAAGCTGGTGGATGATGCTGTGAACTATCAAGCGCCGATCGACCAGATGACCGACCGTGCGCTGGTGGCCAAGTGGCCGATCTCGCGCATCGACCCGACCCTGCGGGCACTGTTCCGCGCGGCCGGCGCCGAGCTGAGCCAGAGCGACACGCCGCCCAAGGTGGTCATCACCGAATTCGTCGACGTGGCGCGTGCCTTCTTCCCCGAAGGAAAAGAGCCGAAATTCGTCAACGCGGTACTGGATCACATGGCCCGCGAGGCCAAGCCCGAGGCGTTCTGACGCGCCACGGGCGATTTTACCCGGCATAAAATTGCGCTAGACTCCTGTCTTGTGAAGGAGGTGCGTCATGCCGAAACTGATCCGTCTTTACATCACCCAGGTCGCGCTCGGCTTTGTGATCTCGGCTGTGTTTGTCGCGGTGCTGCTGCTTTTGAACGTGGCCAACCTGCGTCACCTCATCACCGGGTCCGACATCGGCTTTATCGCGCTGATCATGATCTGGTTCATGAACGGGATCGTCTTTGCAGGCGTCCAATTCGCCTATGCGATCATGAGCATGGCCGAAAAGCCCAAAGGCCCGCGCGGGGGCACCCCGGTCGCGGTCAAGTTGGAGCCCGTGCGCGTTGAAGCGCGCCGGTCGTGATGGGCTAGGGCCGCTTTGCGCGTGTTTTGACCAATTTGTCGACAGCCACAGCACGTCTACTCGTGTACATTTTCTCGTGCAAAAAAAACCGACCTGTCGGGGGCGGGTGCTTAATTTTCCCGGGCTCAGGCCGAAGGATCCCCTCAACGGCGGTACTTCCCACTCGTCGGGTTTGAGGGCAATCCCCTGATCGGAAGGCGGCGGGACCACCAGGCAACCGTGCGGTTTTGATTCCCGAGGACCTGTATGTACAGGTGGGCGCCAGGTAAACGGGCCAGGACCCGAACAGAGCCAGCTCCCTCGGAATTGCTTAAGGCCACCGGAATGCTACCAGTCACGAGAAGGGCAGAACCCGCCAAGCGCCTAAGTAGGGCGCAACACTCAGTTGCACAAGGGGCATGCTCAACAGTTTTTGGTCTGGGTCGTGCGGAAGTTGATTGTAGGGGCAAATCTTGGGCATGCGGGCCGGGTCAGATCCGGGATGATGATCAAAACCTGCCAACTTGACAATTTGTTCACTAATTGTTCACACTCTGCGCATGACAGTTGAACTTCAGCCCGGACAAAGACTGGCCAGGGGTGTCTCTAGACACCTAGTGACGCACGGCTTTGTTTCGATTGAGGAATTCGTCCCGACCCGCGGGTTGCGCGTTGACGTCATGGGGTTGGGGCCAAAGGGCGAGCTTTGGGTGATCGAGTGCAAGTCCAGCCGGGCGGACTATATGTCCGATTCGAAGTGGCAGGGCTATCTGGATTGGTGCGACCGCTTCTTCTGGGCGGTGGACACGGACTTTCCCACCGAGCTGCTGCCCGCTGAAACCGGACTTATCATTGCGGATGCTTATGACGCCGAGATCATCCGCATGTCCCCCGAGACCAAGTTGGCCGGGGCAAGACGCAAAAAGATGATCCAGAAATTTGCCATGGACGCCGCGCGACGGTTGCACGGCCTGCGTGATCCGCGGCTTTGATTTCAGCCTTTGACGGCGCGTGCGGCTTGTGCTGCGGCGCGGATCTCGTCGGCGATTTCCTCGGCTTCTTCCGGGTCGAAATCCATGGGGATTTCCAGCTCGCCCGCCTCGATGAACAGGCGTACCATTCCATGGTCGGTCGGACCGATCTGAAGGTTCGCTTCGATGTCACGTTCGGTATTGATGCCCATTCTCGCCTCCGGGGACTGAGCGTTTCTGCTAGCCTGCAACGCAATGGGAATCAAGCGGAGTGTGTGGCCGATGCTGCAAGGGGACAATGCTGAGATCCGGCCGTTTCGCGAAGATGACCGCGATTGGCTGGTCGAGCGCCACGGAACACTTTACGCGCGGGATGAAGGATTTGACGAGAGCTTCGCTCCGCTGGTGGCCCGTATTCTGGACGAATTTGTCGCCGGGCATGATCCCCAACGCGAGAGGGGATGGATCGTTGAAAGTGACGGAAAGCGCCTTGGTAGTATTTTCTGTGTCGCGCAGGATGAAACTACCGCCAAACTGCGCCTTTTTTTGCTGGAACCCGACGCGCGGGGTAAGGGTCTTGGGGCGCGGCTTTTGATGACATGCATGGGTTTTGCGCGATCCGCGGGCTATGCGTCGATGGTCTTGTGGACCCACGAAAGCCACAGGGCTGCCTGCAAGCTGTACCAAGCGCATGGATGGCGCCTGACCGACAGCAAACCGGTTCATTCCTTCGGCGTCGATCTCATCGAACAAAGCTGGTCAATTCGACTTTAAGGCTCTTGCAATCCCCGAACGCGTTCGTTAAATCGCCCCTCACGAGTGCCGCCTTAGCTCAGTTGGTTAGAGCGCTGGATTGTGGATCCAGAGGTCCCCTGTTCAAGCCAGGGAGGCGGTACCATCTCCCCTCGACAAGACTGCTCGTCCGCCGCTTTTGACTGTGCGCTGTTTTTCCGTCAGTTGGGTTGGGATTAACGAGGTCGGCCGCAAGAGATTTGCGGTGTAACCGGCGGAACTAGTTTGGTTTTTACTGTTCTCCTCTACGCCGTAACCCGAAATTCTGGGATTATCTGAGAGGGCAATCGACTCCAGATGGAACCTGTCGTCTTCTTCCGTGGTGCCAAGGGCGCTTGCGTCTGAAGGTCCGGTGCGCGTGTAGCGGTGCACCAGTCGGCCCAGACATTCCCTCGCACTGAATTCGACCCTCGCAGCATGGCTGCGGTTTGTGTAAGAAGAAGGTCAAAGGCAGTTCGGGAACAGGCGTAAATGTCTCAGACCATTACCGTATTCACGACGATGAAAAACGAAGGCCCCTACATGCTGGAGTGGGTCGCATTTCATCGGACTTTGGGCGTCGATCACTTTGTGATCTTCACCAATGACTGTGAGGACGGTACCGACAGAATTGCACAACGGCTTGAGCAGATGGGTTTGGCATCCCACGTCCCGAATGCTGTGCCTGCGGATGGAAACCCCCAGCACCAGATGCTCCGGCGGGCACGGCGACATCCCAAGGTCAAAGAAGCCGATTGGCTGATGTGCCTTGATGTCGATGAGTTTTGGAACATTCGATGCGGCGACAACAGCTTCGCGGCGTTGATTGATGCCATCGAACAGAAGGCAGGACAATCGGTGGACGCCATTTCGTTCGCATGGCGGTTGTTTGGGACGTCGGGCAATATCAGTTTTGACGACACGCCCGTGACGCGGTCATTTTGCATGGCCGATCAGGAGTTTCCCTATCATTCGGGTCGCGCATATGGTCTGAAAACGCTGTTTCGGAACAATGGCAAGTTCACTCGGTTCGGACCGCACAGACCCAAGGGCATTGAAGAGGGCAAAGAGGCCGAGGTCGCATGGTCGGACGCGGGTGGGAATCTGTTTCCGGCCCAGAACGTCCGTTGGCGCGCCTGGCGGAATTTCGATCATTCCTTCGGACGGCTCCATCATTATTCCGTTCGATCTCTGGATGGCTTTCTTATCAAGCGGGACCGGGGGCGGACCAACCACGTAAAGGTTGATCAGGGGCAATCCTACTGGTCGGACATGAATGCCAACAAGGTTCAGGACACCTCGATCCAGCCGATCGCCCAGCGTGCAGCACCGTTGCTTGACGAACTCAAATCGGATCCCGAACTGCGCGAATTGCACGAACAGGCCTGCGACTGGCACCGCGCCAAGATAGCCGAGATCAAGATGCGCCCCGATTGGGTGGAGTTCCGGTCTTGGCTGGCCGACAATCTGGTGTGACGGCCATGGCGGACGATCTGACCAAAGCGCAGCTGCAACCTGATCACCCGGATCGGAAGACCGGCTATGAACGCATTCTGACCGATCCGCCTCCGCCTTGGTTTGTCGAGATTTACCCCGGCGGGGGCGGGACGGGGTTTCTGCAAAAGCTCGACCGCCATTCGGTTATCTTCCACCAGCGTGACCCGGCGCGGCTGGTCATCAGTTTTGACAATATCGCAAATGCCAATGACCTGTCCTTTGCCCGCGAGCCGTGGGGCTGGAAATTTTTCCGGGACGAGGGGTGGTCCCATCTGGGCGTGATCGCCCGCACAAAGGCATGGTATCGCGACCCCGAAATCATCAGTTATTTCGAGGACAAGGCGCGCGAGGGGTTTTTTGACAAATTCGATCAGGTCGTGTTTGCCGGAGCGTCCATGGGAGGGTTCGCCGCGTTGACCTTCTCAGCACTGGTTCCGGGTGCGATCGTCATTGCTTTCAATCCTCAGACCACATTGGACGAGCGGCGGGTCCCCTGGGAAACTCGCTATCGGTTCGGCCGTGTCCAGGACTGGGATCTGCCGCTGAGCGACGCTGTCGAAACCGTTCAGGCCGCCGCCCGGGCCTATGTGTTTTACGACCCGTTCTTTGACTTGGACAGGCAACAGGTCACACGGCTGCAAGGCGGCAATGTCGTTCTTCTCAAAACCTGGTTCGCCAACCACTTCGCCGCACCCATGCTGCGGAAACTCAATCTTTTGAAGCCGGTGATGCAGCAGGCGATGCGTGGGACCCTGGAGCCGTCCGAGTACTACAAGATGATGCGTGCCCGCCGGAGATTGCCGATCTACATGCGCGGTATTGAAGCCGTGGGCGAAGAACGTCACCCAAAGCTGGTAACGGCCGCCCGCCAGCGGTTCCGGGCCATGCGCCGGGCTATGGCGGCAGGGGACGCGTCATGACGCCCAAACGGGGCGTGTTCATCGGCCAGCGCAAGGACCGCATGGGTGCCCGACTGCTGATGATGCTGACCTGCATACGCCTGGCCGAGGATTTTGACGCGGATTATCGGGTCAACTGGTTTCCACCGGGGGCCGATGCCCCCGAACTGGACAACCCGGAAGAGCTGTTCGATCCCGAATGGATCAAATCTCACTTTCTGGATCAAAAAACCCACGATCGGCTGTCGAAGAATGCGCTGCCGGTCTGGAGCTTTTTGGGCGACGCGACGCCCGATCGGCTGACGGCGCATCTGGCCGCTGGCCGCTCGGTCTTGGTCGAAGAGGGATTCGAGGTTCTTGCCTTTCCTTGGGAGGATATTGAGGCGATCCGCCCACGCTACCGCGAGTTCATTCACCGTATCGGGTTCACTCCGCAAATTCGGCACATCATGGAGCTTGCCGATGCAAGGCTCTCGAGGCAGGGCGTTTCTGCCTACCATATCCGGCGCGGTGACATCCTGAACGCGCTGCCCTGGAAGCACACCACCTGGCCGGCAAAGGTCGAGCCGGAAGAACTCTACGATATACATCTTTCCAAGAGGCTGGACCGGCCCGCGATCATGTTCTCGGACCAGCCCGAGCTGATTGCGCGGTTTCAAAAGCGTTATCCGAACCTGATGCAGATGTCCGACATTGCGGACCTGTCGGGAATGACCCGAGCGCAGCGCGACTTTCTCGAGCTTTTTGCGATGTCCCGGGCCGAGCAGGTGATCGCTCCGTTCATCTCGGCCTTTTCCATGGCAGCCGCACGGATATCGGGTCAGCAAAGACTGGTATTCCGAGATGTCCTGACCGAGGACGAACTGGACGAGGCGAACGAAAACGTCATCCGGCGCGTGGCGCAAGGCCCCGAGACGTTTCTAAACCCGTCCGAGGCCGCCCATGTTTATGCCAAGGCAGCGCAATATCTGTGCGCCCAGGATCGGTGCCAAGAGGCTTACGATCTGGGCCAGCCGATCCTCGATGCCGGAGCGGACAACGCTTTTCTGCCCCTGTTGCAGGCGTTGAACGCGTTTTACCTGGGCAAGTGGAAGGAAAGCGAGCAGCTGGCCCGGGACGGGTTGGAAAACCCGCATCTTTGGCCCGAAGATCACGCGGTTCTGACCGCATTGCGGGGGGCCATTCTTGGCGCCAGAAAGAAACGCTGGGCTGCCGGGCGTCACTTTGCAAAAGCGTTTTGGGCCAAGCCGTTGCGACCCGATGTTGTGGTTTTGGGTTCGCGCATGCTGTACCGCGACCAACTGCCCGTTCGACTGTTCCCGCCCGTGGATTGGGCCCTGCAGCGAAAGTTGCGCCAACGTCGGTTTCCGCCGTTCAACAACCTGTACCTTGTCCAGCACAAGGTGATCGTGAGGGCGCCCTGCAATTTCGACATGATCCTGCTTGATTGGTCCGATCTTTCGCTGGACCAGCGCGCCAGGCGGCTGCAGGACAGCGGTCCGCGCCTGCAAGCTTTGTGGGCCGGGCTGACTGCGATCGACGACGTGCCGGGACAGGACCCCGCTGTGGAAAGCCTGTCATCGTTGCTGCAATGGCGCATGGGCGAGGTTGCCGTCGAGACGACAATTGATGCCGCCCGGGACGTGGTTCTGCGGTGCCCTGACAACCCCTTGTACCACAAACGTCTTGCCGAGCTTTATGCGGATGCAGGGGACCGACGTCAGGCGCGATTGACTATGGCCGAGGCGCTGGCTTGTGACCCTGACAGCGCGTTTCTGGTTTTCGCGATGGGGCAACTCTTGGCGCGCATCGGCGCCGAAGAGCAGGCCGAGGCGCAGATCCTGCACGCGGCCGAGCTGGACGACATCACCGCCGCCATTCAAGGGGCCGCGGGTCAGATTTGCTTGAAGCGCGGCGAAAAACAGCGGGCGCAGGTGTTTCTGCAACGGGCCAAGGCGTTGTGTCCAACCTACAAACGTTTTTCCAACCAGCTCAAAAGGGCAGAGGGGTAACATGCGGGCCTTTCACGATATCCAGCACCATTCAGGGTCATCTGTGTGCAAACACGCCCAAGGTTTCGGCTTGGTCATCGCCTGCAATGGAATTATTCTGGCGGGCAAACACTGGTCTTGCGTGCCCGCGTCCGGCCTGCATGGCACCAAAAACTGAGGCAAAAATGGTCGATCAGCCCCCCCGCTTTGTCAGCGTTACCCCGATGAAGAACGAAGGCCCGTTCGTTCTGGAATGGGTCGCGCACAATCAGGCTATTGGCATCGACCAGATGGTGGTGATGACGAATGACTGCACGGACGGGTCGGATGCGCTGCTCGAGCGGCTCGACCAGCGCGGGGTTCTGATCCATGTGGACAACAATTCCCGCCGCGCAACAAGCCCTCAGAAACGCGCGTACAAACGCTTTTTTCAGATGGACATCGCGGGGCCTGAAGACTGGGTGATCGTGATCGACGCCGACGAGCAGATCAATGTAAAGACGGGTGACAACACGCTGAAATCATTGGTTGATGCCGTGCCGGATGCCAAGATGATTTCAATGACCTGGCGGTTGTTCGGCAATGCCGGAGTGGTTCAATACGAAGACAGGTTCCTGTCCGACCAATTCCGCCGTGCTGCCCCCGAGCGCAAACCCAGACCGGCGCAGGCATGGGGATTGAAGACGATGTTCCAGCGGCACTTGTGGGATGTGATCGGTGTTCACCGCCCCAAACGTCCGACGGTCGACCGCATGGAAGACTGCCACTGGTACAATGGTTCGGGCCAGCCAATGCCCGAGCGGTATTTTACAAGCAGTTGGCGGTCGGCGCGGGACTCGGTCGGATATGACCTTGTGCAGCTCAACCACTACGCTCTGAAGTCCTGCGAGAGCTACTTGGTCAAGAAAGTGCGGGGACGGGCTCATCACACGGGCGACAGCCTGGGCTTGGAGTACTGGAACATCATGAACCAGAATGCGGTGGTCGAGACATCGGTCGATGCGATTGCCGCGCGCAAGCGGGACTGTTTCGACGACCTGATGTCGGACCCCGAAACGGCCCGGCTGCACCGCCAGTCCTGCGAATTGCACCGCAAACAGATATCGGAACTGCTGGGCACGTCCGAGATGCAGGAGTTGATGCATCAGATGACCGCGCAGGCCGACGCCGTTACACGAAGCGCAACCTGATGCTGTGGTTGCATTTGGGGATGCCGAAGACAGGGACGACGGCATTGCAGTCCTATCTGCGCAACAATGCGTCGGCCTTGTCGGATTCCGGGCTCAGATACATGGAGGCCGGACGTCGCAGACCGGAAGGGGACGATCGCCCCAAGGTCAGCCATAATCTGTTGGCGTTCCACATGAACCAGTCCGCAGAACCAATGGACAAGTACCGTGAGGCCGTTGCGCGCGAGTACGAGGCACATGGCAGCAAGGCGTGTCTGATGTCGTCGGAAATGTTCTATTCGGCCGATCTGGAACGGCTTGCGCAGCTCTTCACCGAAATACCCGCACGCGAAATGCGTGTGGTGTTCTATTGCCGCCGCTACTCCGATTTCTTTGAGGCGGATTACAAGCAGCGGGCCAAAAATGGCCGTTTGCCAGCCGACGGTTCAGCCTTGATTCGGGACCGGCTGGCGAAGATCAAAGCCGAGCCTCACTCGGTTTCTTTTTCCGGCGCGGTTTCGCGAATCCGCAACGCGTTCCCGGGTGTAACGGTTGTGCCGGCACTCTATGACCGCGAGGAAATGTTGAATGGCAATATCGTCGATGACTTCCTGAACAAACTGGGCGTGTCGCGACCCGGAGGGGAGGTTGCCAGTGAGCCTGCCAATCCAACACTTTCCCGCGCTGCAAGTGAAGCCTTTGGCGTCGTCACGCGAGCCATCGGGCGCAAGCGCAGCCGCCAACTGCGTCGTCAGGTGCCCAAAGAACCCATCATGTTCCGGCACCATGACGTTCTGGAACCCGAGGAACGGGCATGGCTTGATACCTACTTGACCGAAGCCGACGAAGGATTTCGGGCTGAATTCTTTCCCGACCGGGACACTCTGTTCAAACCGGTCTGGCTGAGCCCGGACGAAGTCAGGTTTCGTCGTGATGCGCCGGACGAGATCGTTGCGTTCAAGCAGGCTGCAGAAATCGTGTTCAGAATGGCCTTGGGTGAATAGGCTGGCGGCGCCCAAGACTCAATCAAGCGAGATCTGCTGTCGTTGCTTCCCGGTGGTCTTGTCGAAGATCAGGATGCGGTTGTCATCGGTCACCACGGCGAACCAGTTGTTTCCGATGGTCACGGCTTGGGCCTTTGCACCGTCCGGCAGTTCGATCTGATCGGGCAGGGTGGGGGTCCGGTCGGATAGACGGATGACAATCAAGGCGAATGTCACTAGAACCCCGCCAATCATCACCGCGGTCAGCAGCATGACCATGCGGCGCAGAAGGCGCAACTGAGGCGTTTCCTGCGGTTCTTGGGGATCTGAAGGGACAGTCATGGGCACCCGGCAAATAGACTTCGTTATCGCGGACGCTCCGCCGCCCCGCCTTGATAAGGCGCTTTCGCGGGATGTGCCAGCAGGTGAAAGCCTGTCGCGTACCCGGCTCGCCCGGCTGATCGAAGAGGGCGCGGTTCTGGTCGACGGCAAGGTCGTGCTCGACGCCAAAGCCAAAGTGCCAGAAGGCGCCGTTGTGTCCATAACCGTCTCCGAAGCGGACGAGAGTCACATCGGGGCCGAGGACATTCCGCTGGACATCGTGCATGAAGACGCTGACCTGATCGTGATCAACAAGCCTGCGGGCATGGTCGTCCACCCGGCACCGGGGTCGCCTAACGGCACTTTGGTGAACGCCCTGCTGCACCACTGTGGCGAGGAATTGTCGGGGGTAGGCGGGGTCAAGCGGCCGGGCATCGTGCACCGGATCGACAAGGATACCAGCGGGTTGCTGGTGGTTGCCAAATCGGACGCCGCCCACCAGGGGCTGGCGGCCCAGTTCGAGGCGCACAGCGTCGAGCGATACTATCGCGCGGTCTGCTATGGCGTTCCGGATGCCAATGACCCGCGGCTGCGCGGTGTCAAAGGCGTGAGTTTTGAGCCCGGCAACGTGATGCGAATCACAACGCAACTGGCCCGGCACAAACATGATCGGCAGAAACAGGCGGTGTTTTTTCATGGCGGGCGCCATGCCGTGACACGTGCGCGCGTCGTTGACGTGTTCGGACAACCCGGCGCGGTATCATTGATCGAGTGCTGGCTGGAAACCGGACGCACCCACCAGATTCGGGTGCACATGGCACATGCGGGCCACGGCTTGGTGGGCGACCCGGTCTATGGCGGCAAGCGCAAACTGTCGGCCCGGTCGTTTGACGCAGACGCTGCGGAAGCGGTGCGTGCGTTCCCGCGCCAAGCCCTGCACGCGGCGGTCCTGGGCTTTGTTCATCCCGTCTCCGGCGAGGAAATGCGTTTTGAGGCAGCATTGCCGCAAGATATCGAGGCACTCATCTCGGTTCTGAAACAACCTGCAAAGTCTCGTGACTAAGACTTTCTTAGCTTTCCTTTATCGTTCCTTAATCCCAGACTGTTAACACCTGCTCTTGAATGGTCCTGAACGTGGCCCCATATCCATGTTAAGGGCGTAAACATTTGTCCAAGGGACGTGATACATGGCAAATTACAAAAATCTCCCCGTGCCTACGCCAGAAGGTGGGCTGAACCGGTATCTGCAGGAAATCCGCAAATTTCCCCTGCTGGAACCGGAAGAGGAGTACATGCTGGCCAAACGTTGGGTCGAAGAGCAGGACACCGAAGCGGCGCACAAGATGGTGACATCGCATCTGCGACTGGCCGCCAAGATCGCCATGGGCTATCGCGGCTATGGTTTGCCGCAGGCCGAGGTGATTTCCGAGGCCAATGTGGGCCTGATGCAAGCCGTCAAGCGGTTTGACCCGGAGAAAGGTTTCCGTCTGGCGACCTATGCGATGTGGTGGATCCGCGCCTCGATCCAGGAATACATCCTGAGATCCTGGTCGCTGGTGAAACTGGGCACCACCTCGGCGCAGAAAAAGCTGTTCTTCAACCTGCGCAAGGCGAAAGCACGGATTGGCGCGTTGGAGGAGGGCGACCTGCACCCGGACAATGTCAAGCGGATCGCCAATGACTTGGGCGTGACCGAAGAAGAGGTCATCAGCATGAACCGCCGCATGTCGGGTGGGGATGCGTCGCTGAACGCCACGGTCGGGTCCGAGGGCGAAGGCACCATGCAGTGGCAGGACTGGCTGGAAGACGAAGATGCCGACCAGGCCGGCGACTATGAGGCCCGCGAAGAGCTTGAGGTGCGCCGCGAGTTGCTGACCGAGGCACTGGACGTTCTGAATGACCGCGAAAAGGACATCCTGACCCAGCGCCGGTTGATGGATCAGCCCGTGACGCTCGAGGAACTGAGTACGCAGTACAATGTCAGCCGCGAACGCATCCGTCAAATCGAGGTGCGCGCCTTTGAAAAGCTGCAGAAAAAGATGCGTGAGTTGGCGCGTGAAAAGGGCATGCTGGCCACCACCTGATCACGGTAATCCGATGAACAAGCGGCCCGAGGAAACCCGGGCCGTTTTTTCGTCGTGTCCTACTGCAGTTGCTGGCTGAATACCCGTACCATGTTTTCGCCCATGACCTTGCGGATCTGCGCTTCGGTCAGGCCCTCGTCCAGCAAGGCCGAGGTCAGCGCCGCCAGTTCCGATGTGTCGAATGCGGTCTCGACCGAGCCGTCATAGTCGGACCCCAGTGCGACATGGTCTTCTCCGACCGTCTCGATGGCTGCCTTGATCATTTTGGCAATTCCCGCCGGGGCGATGTCGCCGCAAGTGACGTCGGCCCAATATCCCATCCCGATGACACCGCCGGTCGCGGCGATCTCCTTCATCAGGTCATCGGGATAGTTGCGCTTGACCGGGCAGAACCCGTGAAGACCGCCATGGCTGACGATCAGCGGCTCGTCGGTCATAGCCAGCACGTCGCGCGCCACTTGCGGGCTGGAATGAGCCAGGTCGATCACCACCGGGCGCTTGGCCAATTCGGCCACCACCTGCCGCCCGAATTCGGTCAGGCCCGTGTTCCCGGTGCCGTGAAGCGAGCCGCCCAGTTCGTTGTCAAAGAAATGCTGAAGCCCGAACACCCTGTGGCCCGCCTCGAATATCGGGTCGAGATTGGCCAGATCGCCCTCCAGCGGATGGGCGCCTTCGATCCCCAGAATGCCGCCCACGACCTTTTCGCCGCGCGCGCGGGCGTCGAGCACCGCATCCAGATCCGCGCGGGTCTTTATGACCTTGAGATGTCCGTTTGAGGCGGCCTCGAACCGGTGCAGTTTCTCGGCCTGATAAATCGCGCGTTCCTTCAGGCTGTCCCAGGTGCGCAGCGGCCAAAGCTGACCGATGGCCAGAAGGGTAATGTTGTCGAATGCCTCGGCCGAGTTTGCCTCGTAGTTCTGCCCGGCCGGTGATTTGGTCACTGCGGTGAACACCTGCAGGGCCACGTTGCCTTCGATCAGCCGGGGAATATCCACCTGGCCGCGGGTTCCGCGCTCGGTCAGGTCGCGGCTCCACAACAGCGGATCGGCATGCAGGTCGCCCACGATCAGGGTTTCGTGCAGAGCCGCGGCAGTGTCGGACACCGGATGTGGGTCGTGGTCGATCACGTTGTTGCGCGCGTTTTCGACATACGGCGGCACTACCACGAAAAATATCACTGCCCCGATGACGACCACAGCCGCCGTGAGGCCTGCCAGCCATTTCAGAAATCTTCTCACGTTAGTCCCTCCCGTTTGTCATACGCAGATTACGGGTGTCCCGCGAACAGAAAAGCCTGACTTGGCGTCGCTTGGCTGGTACAGAGGGCGCAACAGATGTTGGCGCAAACATTTCGACGCCGAACATGGTCAATTACGGAGGACACCATGCACAAGCCGGTTCAATGGGGCATTCTGGGGGCAGCGAAATTCGCACGCCAGTTCATGGGTCCGGCGATCCATGCGGCCTCAGGCGCGCGTTTGTCTGCTTTGGCGACTTCGGATCCGGCGAAAGCCGGTCCATTCCAGGACTTCTGCCCGGACCTTACGGTCTTTGACGACTATGACGCGCTACTGGCTTCGCCCGAAATCGAGGCGGTCTATATCCCTCTGCCGAACCACCTGCATGTGGAATGGAGTCTGAAAGCGCTGGACGCTGGCAAGCACGTTCTGTGTGAAAAGCCGATGACCATGCGCGCCGAGGAGTTCGACGCTCTGATCCACAAGCGCGACCAGACCGGGCTGCTGGCGGCCGAGGCCTATATGATCGTGCACCACCCGCAGTGGCAGCATGTGCGCGACCTGATCGCCGAAGGCGCCATCGGAGATCTGGTGCATGTCACGGGCGCATTCAGCTTCGACAACCGCGCGGACACAGGCAATATCCGCAACCGCGCCGAAACCGGCGGCGGCGGGCTGCGCGACATCGGTGTCTACGTCATCGGGTCGGCCCGTTTTGCGACGGGGCAGGAACCGGACACCGTGCAATCGGCCATCCGCTGGGAGGATGGCATCGACGCGTTCACCGAAATCCGCGCGCAGTTTCCCGGCTTTACCTATTCGGCCTATGTCTCGATCCGAATGCATCCGCATCAAGAAATGGTCTTTCACGGCGAGCGCGGCCTGATCCGCCTGACCGCGCCGTTCAACGCGCGAGTGTTTGGCGAGGCCCGGGTCGAGCTGCATCGCCCGGGGCTTGAGGTTCTGGTGCGGCGCTTCCCGGCCGACGATCACTACAAGCTGCAGGTCGAGGCGTTCTGCCGGTCCGTTCGCGCGGGCGACGAATACCCGTGTCAGCTCGAATTCTCGCGCGGGACGCAGGCGATGATCGACCGGGTGTTAGACGGCGCAACGCCGCTCTGACTTGCGTGATCAGCCGCCCCACGCCTAAACTGGTGAGCACCTGAACAGGAGGGGGCCATGGCCGGAGGCTGGGCGCGCGACGGCGCTGTAAGTGAACAGATCGAGGCTTCGATTTCAGACGAGCTGGCACGGATGCAGGCAAAAAAGCGTCCGGTCGGTGAAAGCCTGACCCATTGTGCAGAGTGCGAAGAACCGATCCCCGAAAAGCGCCGACTGGCGATCCCCGGGGTCAAGCTGTGCCTGGATTGCCAGCAAGAGCGTGATGGTGCTTTCAAGGCCCGCGGCGGTATCAATCGGCGCGGCTCCAAGGACAGCCAGCTCAAGTGAAGGGGCCCGGCAAAGACGGCGGTTCCCTTTTTCAGAATGGCTTGTTTCTTGGGTTCATGGCCGCATTTCTTTGGGGCACGCACAGCGTCATCGTGCGCTACCTGACCGGAGATCTGGGTGGCATGCAAATTGCCACAACTAGGCTGTTCATAGCTGCTTTGGCCATCTACGGCATGTTGCGTGCGATGAATGCGCCGGTTTCCGTCCAGCTCCGGGATTGGAACTTCCGTCTTGCGGTTTTGGCGACCGTCATCAACTATATTTTGTTTCATATCGGGCTTGAACACACCGGTGCAGGCAGCGCGATGGTGTTGGAAAATACCGCGCCGTTCTTTGTTCTGGTTTTCTTGTATTTCTTCGCCGACACCCCTGTTGGAAAAACCGATGTTCTGGCGACCCTTCTGGCCATCTTGGGGGTCTTTCTTACGGTTTTCCGCGATTTCGAAGGCGGCGGGGACCCGGTTCTGGGGGATATGATGGAAATTGGGGCCGGGGTCAGCTGGGCGGTGTTCCTGATCGCCAGCAGTCGGGCCATGCGCGCGTCGAAATCGACGGTCGAGCGTCTGAATTTCCTGTTTGGTGTGTTCCTGTGCTCGGCCGTAATTCTGCTTCCGCTGTCCGTTTTTGCACTGAGGATGCCATCCGGCAGCGATTTGGTGTTTTTGGTTTTGCTGGGCGTTTTCCCGACTGCGTTGGCCTACTACCTTTGGTACGAGGCCGCCGCGCGTGTATCGACGTTGACCGCGACCCTTTTGTTCGCCGCCTCGGTGGTGTTCACCTTCGTCAATTCGGCAATTTTTCTGGGGGCACCGATCACCCCAATGGCTGCGATTGGGGCGGGATTGATCGTATTCGCGGTGTTCCTCACGACCAGAAAAAACTAGGCGACAGCCGGAACGGGGTTATCGGCGGCGCCACCAGCGCCGCAGCAGGTTGACGTCCATGGCGGCAACCATGATGCCCAAGGGGATCATCCAAAACCCCAGAACAGGAAGGAAGCCGAAGACGCCTGCGACGATCAACAAAAGTCCCACGACAAACCGCAGCCCCCGCGGGACATTGCGGCGGATCCGGGCGAGAACAGGGCGCAGGCGGTCCTTGATGGCCCGCCAGCGCCCCTTGTCGGTTGGGTCTGTCACCCCTCCAGGGCCTCCAGTTCGTCGATCATTCCCGAGATCATCGACAGGCCCTTGTCCCAGAATTTCGGGTCGCTGGCATCCAACCCGAACGGGGCCAGCAGCTCTTTGTGGTGCTTGGAGCCGCCCGCGCGGAGCATCTCGAAGTACTTTTCCTCGAACCCGTCCGCGCCGCTTTCATAGACCGAGTAGAGCGCGTTCACCAACCCGTCGCCGAAAGCATAGGCGTAGACATAGAAGGGCGAATGAACAAAGTGCGGGATATAGGCCCAAAAGGTCTCGTACCCATCCATGAATTCAAACGCCGGGCCAAGACTTTCGGCCTGAACGCTCATCCACAAGGCATTGATGTCGTCCGGCGTCAGTTCGCCCTCGCGGCGTGCGGCGTGCAGCTTGCATTCAAAGTCGTAGAAGGCGATCTGGCGGATCACCGTGTTGATCATGTCCTCGACCTTGCCGGCCAGCAGAACCTTGCGCTGCTCGGGCGTTTCGGCCTGATCCAGCATCTTGCGGAAGGTCAGCATCTCGCCGAAGACGCTGGCAGTTTCGGCCAGCGTCAGGGGGGTCGAGGACAGCATCTCGCCCTGACCGGCGGCCAACACCTGGTGCACGCCGTGGCCCAACTCGTGCGCAAGCGTCATCACGTCGCGCGGTTTGCCCAGATAGTTGAGCATCACGTAAGGATGCACATCGGTCACGGTGGGGTGCGCAAAGGCGCCCGGAGCCTTGCCCGGTTTCACCGCCGCGTCGATCCAGCCTTTCGAAAAGAACGGTGCTGCAATCTCGGCCATGCGGGGATCGAAAGCGGCATAAGCCTCCATCACGGTCTTCTCGGCGTCCTCCCACGACACGGTGCGGGTGTCTTCCATCGGCAGCGGCGCGTTGCGGTCCCAGACCTGCATCACATCCAGACCCAACCATTTGCGCTTGAGCTCGTAATACCGGTGGCTGAGCTTGGGATAGGCGGCCACCACCGCCTCGCGCAGGGCTTCGACCACTTCGGGTTCGACATCGTTCGCCAGGTGCCGCGCGGTCTGCGGGGTCGGCATCTTGCGCCAGCGATCGATGATTTCCTTTTCCTTGGCCTGCGTATTGTGGACGCGGGCAAAGGTTTTGACGTTGTCTTGGAACACGCGGGCCAGTTCGCGGGCCGCGGCCTCGCGTTTGGACCGGTCCTGTTCGGTCAGCAGGTTCAGGGTGCCTTCGATGTTCAGCTCTTCACCGTTCACGGTAAAGGTCAGCCCCGCAATGGTTTCGTCGAACAGCCGTTCCCACGCGTCGCCGACCACCCCCAGATCATGCAGGAATCTTTCCAGCTCGTCCGACAGTTGATAAGGCTTCATCGCGCGGATGCGGCGGAAGACGGGCTCGTACCGGGCCAGGTCCGCGTTGGCCTTGAAATGGGCGGCCAGCACGTCGTCGTCGATGCGGTTGATCTCGAGCGTGAAGAACACCAGCGGCGTGGTGAACAGCGTGACCTTCTCCTGCATGTCCGACAGGAACTTGGCGCGCTCGGCATCGGTGGTCAGTTGGTAATAACGCAGCCCGGCAAAAGACATGATGCGCCCGGCGACGGCGTTGATCTTTTCGTTGCGCTGGACACAGGTCAGCAGGCCCTGCGCATCCAGATCGGCCAGCTTGCCTTCGTAATCGGCGGCAAAAGCCGCGCATTCCTGCTCCAGCCACTCAAGATCGCGGGTCAGTTCCGGCGCGTCCTGTCCCTTGTACAGATCGTCCAGGTTCCATTCCGGCAGGTTGCCAAGATTGTCGGCGCCGCCACCGGCATTTGCGTCTCGGACGGGGAAGGGAAGCTCGTGCATGGAACACCTCGATTGTCTGCGTTGGATCACATCTAGGCGCAGGGCGCGCGGATCACAAGCAGCCGAGGTGTCAGCGCGTCATCGCAAGCTCGGGCGTCTGCCCGTTGGCGGCGGCCGAGAAATGCGCGGCCATCTCCTCGAACACCGGGCCGCGGACGTCGGGCGGTTCCATCATCACCTCGTGTTCGCCGTCGGGGATCTCGACCAGTCGTCCGCTGGGCCAGTTCGCCATGCGCGCCCGGATCGCCTTGCGGTCCACGATCTGCTCGTGGCTGCCAAGATAGGTCAGACAGGGAATGTCGGGGGCGGTCTGCGCCATCAGCCAGGCGCATTCGTCCAGTGCCTCGCGCAGCCAGATGGTGGACGGCGCGCCCAGGGCCAGTTCGGGATGCGCTTTCAACTGATCCTGCATCATCCGGTACATCTGAGGGTCACGGGTCAGCGCGTTGCCCTCGAAAGGCTGGATCAGAACATAGCTTTCCAGTGACGTGGTCGGGGGCGTCTTTTCGCCCAGCCCGATCCGCGGCCCCCAATAGGCGGTCAGACGGCTGAGAGGTTTCATGAGTGGGGTGAAGAAAATGCCCCACATCGGGCCGGTGAAGGCACAAGAGGCAAACAGGCCGGTTTCCAGAACAGCGCGCATCCCGATCGCGCCGCCCATCGAATGGCCGATCACGTGCCAGGGTTTCGGCAGGCCAAGCTGCTCGGCCAGTTTCAGCGTTTCGCGCACGTCCTGCTGATAGTCGGTAAACTTGTCCACATGGCCAACGCGCGGATCTTCCAGCAACCTGTCAGCCAGACCCTGTCCGCGCCAATCCACGGCCAGTACAGCAAAGCCGCGTTGTACGAACTCACCCGCTGCATTGCCATATTTTTCAATATATTCCGTGCGGCCGGGAAAGATCATCACCGTCCCGGTCGCCTCACCTTCGGGGCGCCAATGGCCCACGCGAATGCGTGTGCCGTCGCTTGTGGTCAACCAGTGCGCGGCGCCGCCGGCGGGACCGCCGGCCACATCTTCAAAGAACGGGGCCGGCGACAAATCCATCAGGCCAGCACCGAGGCAAGCTTCATGGCAACACCCATGTCGCCGTCGACGCTCAGCTTGCCGGCCATGAACGCACCCGTGGGGTTCAGCTCACCGCTGAGGATCTGCTCGAACGTTTCCGCGTCGGCGCTCAGGGTGACTTCGGCGTCCTCGTCGCTGACCCGCGCACCATTTTCATCCAACACGATCGAGCCGAGGTCGGCGATGGCGAATTTCGCCGACGAATCGAAATCGCCGCCCGACAGTTTTTCGTTCAGCGCGGCTGCCGCTTTTTCAAGAGTGTCGCTCATGGTCTTCCTCATTTGTTAGTGCGCCGTGAATGGACATCCGCGGTCGCAACGCTACACTGATCATTGTTATGAGCATTGCAATCAACAATCTCAAAGGTACCGTTGCGGCATTTGCCCTCCTAGTCATGTATTCCACCACTGGGATTGCGCAACAGGCCGATTTGCGGGACGAAGCCGAGCTGCTGCGGCAGCTTGCCGAAGCGTCGCCCGAGCAGGCAGCCGGTCTGGATCGGCAACTTCAGTCGCTGTGGTCGCAATCAGGGTCTGCCTCGGCTGATCTGCTGCTTGAGCGCGGACGCGAAGCACTGGACGAGGGCAATGTCGAAGCGGCGTTGGACCATCTGACGGCACTGACAGACCATGCACCCGATTTCGCAGAAGGTTGGCATGTGCGCGCCTCCGTGTTTTTTGGGCTGGAGCGGTTCGGCATGGCGGCCGCCGATCTTGAGCACGCGCTTGCGTTGAACCCGAACAATTACGAAGCCATCTACGGGCTTGGCCTGATCTTTGAGGTGCTGGGTCAGCCCGAACAGGCCTATGACGCCTATTCCCGCGCGCTGGCTATACATCCCCATCACGAAGAAGTAACCAATGCCGTGAATCGGCTGAAACCGCAGATTGCGGGCAAGGCGCTTTAAGGTCCGGGCAGGGGGCAAAGGTGAACGGGGCATCCCGAATCGTGGCCGTACTTGGCCCGACCAACACAGGCAAAACCCACTATGCCATCGAGCGCATGCTGGGGCACCGGACCGGTGTCATCGGCCTGCCGCTGCGGCTGCTTGCGCGTGAGGTCTATGACAAGATCGTCGCCATCCGCGGCCCCTCGGTGGTGGCTCTTGTGACGGGCGAGGAACGTATCGTTCCGCCGCGCACGCAATACTGGGTCTGCACGGTCGAAGCGATGCCCGAGGGAATGGGCGCCGATTTCGTGGCCATCGACGAAATCCAGCTGTGCGCCGACCCCGAGCGCGGTCATGTGTTTACCGACCGGCTGCTGCGGATGCGCGGCACGCACGAGACGCTGTTTCTGGGTGCCGACACGATGCGCGGCCCGATCGCGGCGCTGGTGCCGCAGGCGCAGTTCGCTCGGCGCGAGCGGATGTCGCAACTGGTCTACACCGGATCCAAGAAGATCAGCCGTATGCCCCCGCGCAGCGCCATCGTCGGGTTCTCGGTCGAGAACGTCTATGCCATTGCCGAGCTTCTGCGGCGGCAAAAGGGTGGGGCGGCCGTGGTCATGGGCGCGCTCAGTCCGCGCACGCGGAATGCGCAGGTCGAGCTGTACCAGAATGGCGAGGTCGACTATCTGGTGGCCACCGACGCCATCGGCATGGGGCTGAACCTCGATGTGAACCACGTCGCGTTTTCGTCCCTGTCCAAATTCGATGGCCGGCGCATGCGGCCGCTGGCTCCGAACGAACTGGCCCAGATCGCCGGGCGCGCCGGGCGCGGCATGTCGGATGGCACCTTCGGCGTGACCGGTGAGGCATCGCCGCTGGACGAAGGCGTGGCGCAGGCCATCATGGACAGCCGCTTCACGCCGATGAAAAAGCTGAACTGGCGGAATGCCGCCTTGCGGTTCGGCTCGGTCGATGCGCTGATCGACTCGCTCGAGGCCAGCCCGGACAAAGAGCATTTGGTCAAAGCCCGGCCCGCAGACGACCTGAACGCGCTCAAGTCGCTGGCCCAAGTGCCCGAGGTTGCGGCCCGTGCCAGCGATGGTCCGTCGATCCGCCTGTTGTGGGATGTTTGCCGAATCCCCGATTTTCGGGGCATCAGCCATGCGGAACATGCCAGCCTGCTCGAATCGATCTTCGGACATCTGCACGAACGCGGCACGATCCCCGAGGATTTTCTGGCGCGCCAGATCCGCCGGATCGACAGAACCGACGGCGATATTGATGCACTGTCCAAAAGGTTGGCATATATTCGCACGTGGACATATGTTGCGCAACGAAACGGCTGGGTGCGCGACGAATCCCATTGGCGCGCGGAAACCCGCGCTGTAGAAGACAGGGTGTCAGACGCTTTGCATGAATGTCTGACGCAAAGATTTGTGGACCGGCGTACATCTGTTCTGCTGCGCCGGCTCAAACAGAAGGAGGCCCTTTTGGCCGAAGTGAATGACAAGGGTGAAGTGACCGTCGAAGGCGAATTCGTCGGTCGTTTGGAAGGGTTCCGGTTCATCCCGGACAAAAGCGCGCAGGGAACCGAGGCGAAAGCGCTCAAATCGGCCTCACTGCAAGCACTCGCGCCGCAATTCCATCTGCGTGCCGATCGCTTCTACAATGCGCCCGATACCGAAATTGATTTTACCGATCAGGGTGGCCTGATGTGGGGCGAATATGCCGTGGGCAAACTGGTTGCCGGTGCCGAACCGCTCAAACCGATGGTCGAAGTGTTCGTGGACGAGGCCGCAGGGCCGGAGGTTGAGCAGAAGGTGCAGCGCCGCCTGCAACACTTCATCGACCGCAAGATCGCGGCGCTGTTCGAACCCCTGCTGAACCTGTCGCGCGACGAAGAATTGACCGGGTTGGCCAAGGGATTTGCCTTCCGTATGGTCGAGGCGTTGGGCATCCTGCCGCGCGCCGGAGTCGCACAAGAGGTCAAGGACCTGGACCAGGACGCCCGTGGCGCGCTGCGCAAGCACGGCATCCGGTTCGGCCAGTTCACCATCTTCATGCCGCTGCTGCTGAAACCTGCCCCGACGCGCCTGCGTCTGGTGTTGTGGGCCCTGGCAAATGGACTTCAGGAGTTTCCCGAAGCGCCGCCGCCGGGCTTGGTGACGGTGCCCGTCGCCAAGGGCGCGCCCGAGGGCTATGACACCATGTGCGGCTACCGCAATGCGGGCGAGCGTTCGATCCGTATCGACATGTTGGAGCGTCTGGCCGACATGCTGCGCGCCGAAGACAGCCGGGGCGGTTTCGAAGCCAAGGCGGACATGTTGTCGATCACCGGCATGACGCTGGAACAGTTCGCCGACCTGATGCAGGGGCTGGGCTACAAGGCCGAGCGCGGCGAACGGACCAAGATCAAGCCGGCTCAGCCGACCGAGCAACCACCGGCGGCAACTGCCGAAGCTCCGACCGAGACCGCCGAAGCAGAGGCGCAGTCGGATGTGGCCGTCGCCGCCGAGGCGCCAGCCGAGGCTACCGACAGCACTGAGGTTGAAGCCGAGGCCACGGCCGCAGACCCGGCATCGGACGAACCCGAAGTCGAGGTGTTCTACACCTTTACCTGGGGTCGTCAGGCCAACCGGGGGCCACGTGGTGACCAACGGCAGGGTCGGGGCAAACCGGGCGGGAAGCCTCGGGATGGTCGCGGCAAGCCGCAGGGCAAAAAGGGTGGCAAGCCGCAAGGGGCCAAGACCTTCTCGTCCCGGCCGCCCAAAAAGGAAAAGGCGATTGATCCCGACAACCCGTTTGCCGCTGCGCTGATGGGTCTGAAGGACGGCAACTGATCGCTGATGGCCGACGCACCGGCCAAGCTGCGGATCGACAAGTGGCTGTGGCATGCGCGGTTTTTCAAGACCCGCAGCCTGGCCGCCAAACAGGTCAGCGGCGGGCATGTGCGCATCAACGGCGACCGGGCCCAGAAGCCGGCGCAAACCGTCGGGCCCGGTGATGTTCTGACTTTCGCTCAGGGGCGGGTTATTCGCGTGGTTCAGGTCGAAATCCTGGGCGCGCGACGCGGCCCGGCGACCGAGGCGCGGACGCTGTACACGGATTTGACTGAAGAGAAGGATAATCCGCCACAAAATCCGGGTTTCGAAGGAAAAGGTCGTCCGACCAAGAAGGATCGGCGCGCGCTTGATCTTTCTCGCACCCCCAAGGGCTGATCTTCTCTTGAAGATGGGGGCAGACTGAATTAGCTAGTCGCCCAAACCTCTGACGGGAATTGGACCATGACCTACGTTGTCACCGAGAACTGTATCGCCTGCAAATACACCGACTGCGTCGAGGTATGCCCGGTGGATTGCTTCTATGAAGGTGAAAATACCCTGGTCATCCATCCGGATGAATGCATCGATTGCGGCGTGTGCGAGCCGGAATGCCCGGCGGACGCCATTCGCCCGGATACCGAACCGGGGATGGAGCAGTGGGTCGAATTCAACCGCAAATATGCCGAACAATGGCCGGTTATCGTAACCAAGAAAGACCCGCTTCCGGGCGCCGAGGAGCGCGACGGTGAAGAGGGCAAGATGGAGAAATACTTCTCCGAAACCCCGGGCGAAGGCGGCTGAGCGATTCGGGTCGCAAAACCCGAAAGACCGCCGTTAGTTTTGGCCCTAATGCGCTGAAAACCGTCACAGATTCCGATCCGAAGGCCCCGTCCGCTTTCAGGTGTCGTAATTTTGTGATATACTCTTAAGGCAAATGATGATCGAGATGGGGACGACTCCGTAAGTATGCTCACTTTGGAGTTCTGAGTTTTTGACATGTAATCAGCCTGACAGGGGTCGCGGGTGACCCCGGTTAGGTTTTTTGTCGCTTTTTTCCCGCTCTGCAACCAAGGAAACACGTGCATGACAAAGTCGAAGAAGCTTGAGTTCCGTCCGAACGACTATGTTGTCTACCCTGCACATGGGGTCGGGCAAATCATATCGATTGAAGAACAGGAAGTCGCTGGATACTCGCTCGAGCTGTTCGTCATCTCATTCGAGAAAGACAAGATGACCCTGCGGGTGCCGACCAACAAGATCACTGAATCCGGCCTGCGTTCGCTGAGCTCGCCCGATGTGATCAGCCAGGCGATGAAGACGCTGAAGGGCAAAGCCAAGGTAAAGCGTGCCATGTGGTCGCGCCGGGCGCAGGAATACGAACAGAAGATCAACTCGGGTGACCTGATCTCGATCGCCGAGGTGGTGCGTGACCTGCACCGCACGGACGACCAGCGCGAGCAGAGCTATTCCGAACGTCAGCTCTATGAAGCCGCGCTTGAGCGTCTGACGCGCGAAGTTGCGGCCGTGTCCGGTTCGGACGAAATCGCAGCGGCCAAGCAGGTGGACGAAGTCCTGACCTCGCGCGCGGCCTGATCGGGCTTTGAAGCAACACCAAAGGGCCGCTCTGGTTTCAGAGCGGCCTTTTTCATGCCCGATCGCTTGGTTCGCGCCGCCTTTCCCGCTAATTTCCCAGTCATTGGAACCGTATACGGGTCAGTCATGAAGCAGACGGTCAAGGCACTCTATATCGGCAGAGGGGCGGTTTCGGTCTGGTTCCGGTACTGTCTGATCCTGTTCGACCTTGCCTCGATCGTGTTTTTCGTGGCGACGGCGAACATTCCGCACGGCCCCGGATTGATTGCAGTCAGCTGGGCGGTGGGGCTGATCATTCTGCTGGATTTCTCGGCTCGGATGTGGATCGCGAAAGACCGCAAGAAGCTGCTGTTCAAAATCTACACGCTTGCGGATCTGGTCGTGATCGCCTCGCTGATCCTTGACCCTTTCCTGACCGGCAGCCTTGCGTTCCTGCGGATTCTGCGCGCGCTGCGGCTGATCCATTCCTATCACCTGTTGCATGATCTGCGCCGCGACAGTGAGTTTTTCCGAACCCACGAGGATGCGGTCATCGCGGCCGTGAACCTGCTGGTGTTCATTTTCGCGACATCCACCGCCGTACTGGTTTTCTATATCCCCGAGGACAGCCAGACCCCGTATATCGATGCGCTGTATTTCACGATGGCGACACTGACCACGACGGGTTTCGGCGACATCACACTGAACTCTCCGGGCGGCAAGCTGTTTTCGGTCTTCATAATGGTGGTCGGTGTGGCGCTGTTCGTGCGGCTGGCTCAGGCCATTTTCATGCCGCAGAAAGTACGCCACAAATGTCCCAATTGCGGGCTGTTTCGGCACGACCCGGATGCCGTACACTGCAAGCATTGCGGTGAGACACTACGGATCAAGACCGGCGGTGTCGGCTAGAGCAGGGCGGCCACGGCCAGCAGGAAAGCAACCTCGGACAGCTGTTGAGAAGCCCCCAGGATATCACCGGTCTGACCGCCAATCTTGGTTTTGGCTATGATTGCCAGACCCACGGTTGCGGCTACCGCACAGGCGACGGGCAGAAGGGCGGTCCAGCCCAGAAGAGCCAGAGAGAAAACGAAAGCCAGCCCGAGACCTGCTGCCACCGACAAAGGCGGAGGAGCGCCAACGCTATGGCTCAGTCCGCTGCCGCGGGCGTTCGGCAGGCTCGCCATCAGTGGTGGCATCACAGCACGGGAAAACACAGCCGCCGCCAGTATTCCGGCCGGACTTCCTGCCGCCAGTAGTGTTGCGACCGCCGAGATCCTGAGCAGTTGAATGACCAACAAGGCCAACACTCCGTAGGTGCCGATATGGCTGTCCTTCATGATCTCGAGTCTGCGTTCGGGTGTATATCCGCCCCACAGCCCGTCCGCGGTGTCGGCCAGCCCGTCCTCGTGCATGGCTCCGGTCGCTGCGATCAGAACGGCGACAGCAAGGACTGCGCTGACTGTCCCGGAAAGGCCCACGGCCATCGCAGACCAGCCCACGGCACAGCCCAAGCCGCCAACAACCAGCCCGGCCGCAGGATAGGCCCAAGCGGCTTTGGACTGTCGCTCGAAGAGCGATTTGGGCAGCACGGGCAATGGCAGCCGCGTCAAAAGAACCAGAACCAGCGGCACGTCCCATGGCGAAAAGGTTCGAGTGTCGTTTTTGTGCACTTGCGCGCCTTTCGAGGGGTTGTTGCATTGCCTGCTTCGGTTAAACACGCAGGACCACTCTGATGCAACGAGGCTTTGAATGCTGCCTGAACTCAATGATCTGAATACCTTCCGCGACGCCCTGCGCAATGCTCCGGGGCCGGATGAGGCTGCAAGGCAAGGGGCTGCCGACCGCAACGGACAGCTGACCAAGCCGCCGGGTGCGTTGGGCCGGCTCGAGGATCTGGCGATCTGGTATGCCGGTTGGCGTGGGGATGCCCGGCCACAGATCGAGGCACCTCAGGTGATTGTATTTGCCGGCAATCACGGCGTGACGGCGCAGGGGGTCTCGGCCTTTCCGCCCGAGGTTACGGTTCAGATGGTCATGAACTTCGAGCACGGAGGCGCGGCCATCAACCAATTGGCCAAAGCGGCCGGGGCCAAGATGACGGTACACGCGCTGGACCTGGATCGGCCGACGGCCGACTTCACAATGGCCCCGGCAATGTCCGAGGACGAGCTTCTGACCGCTTTGCAGACCGGCTGGAACGCCGTTGATCCCACCGCAGACCTTCTGGTCGTGGGCGAAATGGGCATTGGCAACACCACCCCTGCCGCGGCCATCGCCTGCGCGTTGTTCGGCGGAGATGCCGCTGATTGGACTGGGCGTGGAACCGGTGTGGACGATGCGGGCCTTGCCAACAAGACGCGCGTCGTTTCCGAAGGTGTTGCGCTGCACGGAGCATCTGACGACGGGCTTGAGATCCTGCGGTGTTTGGGAGGGCGCGAGATCGCGGCCATGGCAGGGGCCATTGCAGCCGCCCGAATTCTGCGCATCCCTGTCATTCTGGATGGGTTCATCTGCACCTCGGCTGCGGCTTGCCTCGAACGTCTGGCGCCGGGAGCGCTGGACCATGCCGTTGCCGGCCATCAGAGTGCGGAAAGTGCGCACGCGGCCATGCTGACCAAGCTGGACAAAGCGCCCTTGCTGAGCCTCGGGCTGCGGCTGGGAGAAGGGTCGGGGGCTGCGCTGGCCATCAACATCCTGAAAAGCGCCGTTGCTTGCCATTCGGGCATGGCCACCTTTGCCGAAGCCGGCGTGTCGGACGGTTGAGCCCGGCTGACCCGGGAGATCCCCGGGTCAGGCTGATTTCTTTTCGTTCTTTTCGGCCAGTTCCAGCAGCGCGGTTTCCAGGTCCTTCTCCAACTCGCGCGCGCGTGCGATGTACTTTTTGTTCTCGGCCGTCGGCATGCCGGGAACCCAGAGTTCGGCCAGTTCGCGAATTGCCTGCCGATCGTGGTGATAGAAGGTCTGCTGTGCTTGCGCGGCCTCGTACTCGCTCAGACCAATGTTCTCCAGCACATAACGCCCGGCCCGCAGAGAGCTGTCGAACATCTCACGCACGATGTCATCAGCGCCGGCCTGATACAGCTCATACACATGGGTGCGGTCATGCGCGCGGGCGACGATGTGCAGGTCGGGACGCTGCCGACGGGCGTAACCGACCAATCGGGTCACTTCCTTGCGGTTGTCCATCGCGGCCACCAAAACGGAAGCCTTCTCAAGCCCCGCGGCCCGCAGCAACTCGGGGCGCGTCGGATCACCCAAGAAGCCTTTGACGCCGAACCGACGCATCAGTTGGATCGTTTCGATATTGTGGTCCAGCACCACCGTCTTGAACCCGCTGGCGCGCACCAGCCGGTTGACGATCTGTCCGAACCGCCCAATTCCCGCAATGATGACGGGACCTTTTTCGTCTATTTCCTCGGGTTCAACCTCGGGTGAGTTGTCGCGGATGTGACGCGAAAGGTAGTCATAGATGATGAACAGAAGCGGTGTGATCAGCATCGTCAGGGCAATGATCATCAACAGCTTCTGCGACAGGGCCGGGGGAATGACATTCTGCTTGGTCGAAAAGGCCAGCAGCACAAAGCCGAACTCACCCGCCTGAGCCAAACCCAGCGTGAACAGCCAATGGTCGCGGCCGCGCAACTTGAATGCACGACCAACGGCATACAGGATCAGGCCTTTGACCAGGATCACCAGCAGGGCCAACCCGATCAGGTCGAACGGGTCGTTGAAAAAGTACCCGACGTCGATCCCGGCCCCGACCGTGATGAAGAACAGGCCCAGCAGCAATCCCTTGAACGGCTCAAGGTCGCTTTCCATTTCGTGCCGGAACTCGGAACTGGCCAGGACGACGCCAGCGAGGAAGGCACCCAACGCCGGGGAAAGGCCCACCAGCGTCATCAGGAACGAGATCCCGACCACGATCATCAGGGCCAATGCCGTGTACATCTCGCGCAGGCGGGTGGTGTGGATGAACCGGAACAAGGGACGGGTCAGGTAGACGCCGACCACGATCACGAATGCGATCGCGCCCAATGTCACCAGCGTCACCGCCCATCCGGGCAGGCCATCGACCAATGACAACGTATGGTGCGCGTCGCCGTGCCCGTCGCCGCCGCGCGTGATTGATCCGTCATCCTCGATGAAGATGCTGGCCGGCATGGCCAGCAGTGGTAGAAACGCCAGGATCGGAATCACGGCGATATCCTGAGTCAGAAGGACCGAGAACGTGGATCGCCCGCCGTTTGTGCGCATCAAGCCCTTTTCCGACAGCGTCTGCAGCACGATGGCGGTTGATGACAGGGACAGTGTCAGCCCCACGGCCAAGGCAACTGACCATGGTTGACCCGTGTAGAAGGTAACTGCTGCAATCACGACCGTAGAGAGCGAGATCTGCAGTCCACCAAGCCCCAACAACCGGTGCCGCATATCCCAAAGTGCGCGGGGTTCCAGCTCGAGCCCGATCAGGAACAGCATCATGACGACGCCAAATTCCGCGACATGCTGCAAGTCTTTGGTTTCCGCGCCCACGAGCCCAAGGATCGGACCGATGGCGATGCCGGCGGCAAGATATCCGAGGACAGACCCCAGCCCAAGTCGCGCCGACAGGGGGACGGCGATCACGGCGGCTGCCAGATAGATCGAAGCCTGGTACAGGAACTCGTTCATCTTCTTCCTTTCCTTGCCGTCAGGTCGGCAGCGGAGCGTCGCGTTTCAGCTGGTCCATCACGATCTGGCTTTGCACCCGTGCTACCGCAGGATGGGGTAGTATCACCTCGTGAAGCAAGGTGTTGAGCGCTGAAAGATCCTCGCAATAGACATGGAGCAGATAGTCTGCCTCGCCAGTCATCGTCCAGGCGCTGGTGATTTCCGGGCGGGTTTCCACCATGCGCGCAAAACTGGATGATTGTTCGGGGCCGTGGGTGCCGAGGTGAACCTGTACGAAGCCCTGGACCTGCAGGCCAAGTTTGCGCGGGTCGAGCCGCGCCGCGTAGCCAGTGATATAGCCCTCGGCCTCCAGCCGCTGACGGCGGCGCCCGGCCTGACTGGGGGACAGGTTCAGCATTTCGCCCAACTGATGCGCGGTCAGGTGCGCGTCTTTTTGCAGCGCGGCCAGAAGGCGAGTATCGGTTGCGTCCAGCATGTGCGGAGATTCTCACATTTTTCGGGTTATGGTGCGGAGTTTTCGCAGGCTTCTGTAGTTTACATGAAAAGAATGCGCAAAAACAGCGCTGAAAAAGGCGTATTCTTGAATCAGCAAAGAATTTCCTGTTTCAAGAGGACAAGCCATGGGCCCTTTCCCGCACAACGCCCCGAAATCCGTGATCAGCGCCGAGAACCCCGCCGGCACAGATGGGTTTGAATTTGTTGAATTCGCGCATCCCGAACCGCAGGAGCTGCGCGACCTGTTCGCCAAGATGGGTTTTGAAAAGGTTGCGCACCACAAGACCAAACCGCTGATCGAGCTGTGGCAGCAGGGCGATGTGACCTACATCCTGAACGCGGACCCCGACAGCTTTGCTGCGAAATTCGTGGAAGAGCATGGCCCCTGTGCCCCGTCGATGGGCTGGCGTGTCGTGGATGCGCAAAAGGCCTATGACCATGCGGTGTCGAAGGGGGCAGAACCCTATGATGCGGCCGACAAGACCATGGATGTGCCCGCGATCAAGGGTATCGGAGGGTCGCTGATCTATTTCATCGACCAGTATTACGAAACCTCGCCCTACAATCAGGAATTCGAGTGGCTGAAGCAGTCCAAACCGCGCGGCGTCGGTTTCTATTACCTCGATCACCTGACGCACAATGTCTTCAAGGGCAACATGGACAAGTGGTTCAAGTTCTACGGCGATCTGTTCAACTTCCGCGAAATCCGCTTCTTCGACATCCAGGGCAAATATACCGGCTTGCTCAGCCGTGCATTGACCTCGCCCTGCGGCCGTATCCGGATTCCGATCAACGAAGACCGCGGCGAGACCGGTCAGATCGTATCCTACCTGAAGAAGTACAAGGGTGAGGGCATCCAGCACATCGCCGTCGGCAGCGAGAACATCTATGACTCGACCGATGCAATCGCTGAACGCGGCCTGAAGTTCATGCCCGGTCCCAACGATGCCTATTATGATATGTCCTTCGACCGCGTGAAGGGCCATGACGAGCCGGTGGACCGCATGAAAAAGCACGGCATCCTGATCGACGGTGAAGGCGTGGTGGACGGCGGCGAGACCAAGATCCTGCTGCAGATCTTCTCGAAAACCGTGATTGGTCCGATCTTCTTCGAGTTCATCCAGCGCAAGGGTGATGACGGCTTTGGCGAGGGCAATTTCAAGGCTCTGTTCGAGTCGATCGAGCGCGAACAGATTGAATCCGGAGAGATTTCTGCCGCCTGATGCAGACCCAGAGTTTGGAACCCGGCCCGCCGGGTTCCATTTTTTCGAAACGCGGCGAGCTTTATCCGCGGGGCATCTTCAACGTGACGTTGCGGCCGCCTTTCTGATAACGAAGCTCACTGTCGCCGATCGCGACGACTTTGCCGCCGTCAATCCGATCTCCCACTTTCAGCTTCTTGTACCGACCGCTTGGTAGCCGGACCAAGGCGCGCCGATTGGCCGGCGTACCGTAAACGCCGATCAGGTTCAGACGCCGCAGATTCAATGCATTGTCAATCGTGGCCTGGCGCGCCACCGAGGCCCGGCTGGGTATCTTTGGTGCGACGGTTGTGGGTTTGAACGATCCCGCTTCATCGTCATCCGCCTTTGCTACCGCTGCGGTCGACCCCAGAGTGGCTGAGCCGGTTGTTGCTTTTCGGGCCGCCAGAGCGGCCACGGTCGACGGACGAACGCGGGGGCGAGGGACGCGCACCACGGCCAATGCGGTGGGCGTGCGGTCCACCGCCTCGCGCTCTTGGATCGACGCCGGCCTGGATTTCGGGCGAATGACCGCCAGCTCGTCCACCGTCCGGCCGCCCAACTGCCCACGCTCAAAGTTCTCAACCAGCGTTTCCGGGCGCAGGCGCGGGCGCAGGCCAGCCAGCCTTGTGTCGTCGTCTGTGGCAGTCGGGTCGGTTTCGAACCTGACCGGCACCTCGGGCGGAACCGACGACGGGCGGCCGAGGAACACGAGGATGCCGTCGGGGTTCAACGTCCCCTCGGGTGTCGGAGTGACAAGGCCACGGTCATCAAGGTCAAAACGACTGCCCGCGACATTGGGCAGACCAACCGTGGCCACGGGCTCGTCGGTATCAAAGCTCTCTTCGGCAGGAAGCGCCACGGCATCCTGCGACAGCTCCGCGTGATCGACGGACGACAGGTATACGTCCTCGGGCACCTCGGGGTCTGGTACCGGCAGCGGATCGGGCGCGGTGTTCGTCAGGCCAGAGGCTTCTTCGAAATCCTCGACACTTTCAGGATCGCGTTCGACCTGCTCGACGGGCGAGGGCGCAACATTCAATGCTTCCAGAATTGCCTGATCCGTTGGCGTCAATTCGGGGGGCGTGGGTGTCTCCGGCTCGACCAGGGGCGTGCTGGCTTCAAACGTCAGGTCTTCGTCGGCCAATGCCTCGGGGTCGGGCGTGTCCTCGGGCTCAGGAGCGACTCCTGCCAGCCCTTCGGTCTCGGTCATCGGTGGGGCGCTGATAGAAACTGGCGCAGGTGCCGTTTCGACGACCGGCGCAGTCGCCACCGGGCTGCCAGTTTCGTCTGACCCCGACCAGATCAATGCGACAACGGCCAGCACGACGGCGCCCGCCGCAGCGGCGCCAATGTAGTGAACCGGTATGCCGGAGTTTGATGCCCCAGAATTCTGTGAGGCGGTTTCAGTCGCTTCTATCGGCGATACGAATACGTCCGGCTGAGCGGGTTCAGCAATCGGATGCGCCTGAGGCGAGGGGGCCGGATCGGGTTCCGATGCCTGCGAAGCCTGAGGCACGGGTTCTGCGTCCGGGGCCGGCGGGACAACAGCTATCTCCTCGGCCGGTGGCACAGTTGGTAGTGTGGCGGATGTCGCGCGCTCGGCAAACTCGAACTCTCCGGTACCTGTCCAAGGCGCATCGGGGGCCAATGTTGCAGCGAACCGAACAGGCACGAACCCGTAGCGACTGGCAAAGGCTCGGGCCTCGTCTATCGTCTCTTTCGCCACGGCAGCGACCAGAAGATCCGACCCATCCGCACGGAGGTCGTACATCAACTCGGCAATCTCGCAGCCCGTGGCCTGAGCCAATTCCGCCTCGACCACTTTCGTCACGTCGGAGTCGTCTGGGCTGGCGACCGTGAGGTAGCGCACGTGGTCCGAGGGAATCACGACCGTACAGCTGAGATCATTGGCCAGCGCGAAACCTCGACCGCGAAGCTCGTTCAGCTGTTCGGAAAAGTCCGGCGCGTCCAGTGATACGGTGCCGATGCCAAACCATTCGTCATCCGAATAGTGCAGCAGAGTGATCCCGTTATCCGAAAGAGACAGCGCAAAAGCGGGTTTCATTATTCAAGGGTGCCGTAATTGTCTGAACCAAAGCAAACGCCCTTGCGTCCGCGCACCGAGATTAAAGCAGGAACCCGCCGAGGGAAAGGAAAAGGCAAAATCTCCCCTTGTCCGGCGAAGGCTTGCCAACCCATCTTTTATCTCAGAAAACAGGAGAGATCACATTGAAGACATTTGCTTTTTTGGCGGCGGTATTGGCGGCGACAGTTGCCGTGGCCGCCCATGCGGAAGAACGTCGCATCCAGGTTTACGGAACCGGAACAGCCGAGGCCGCGCCGGATATGGCAACCATCACGGTGGGGGTGACAAATCAAGACGCGCAGGCTTCCGCAGCAATGCAGGCGACCTCGGACGCGGTTGCCACCGTCCTGAGCCGCCTGAGTGAGATGGGGATCGAATCGCGCGACCTGCAGACCCGCGATCTGTCCCTGTCCCCGGTCTGGTCCGGACGGGGCAACGCGGATGGCGAAGCACCGAGGATCACGGGCTTCGTTGCGTCGAATCGTGTGTTCGTGCGGGTCAGAAATCTGGATGATCTGGGGCAGATCATGGATGCGGTCATTCAGGATGGTGCGAATGATTTTGGTGGTTTGACCTTCACAGTTCAGGATCCCAAGCCGCTTGAAGCGAAGGCGCGCGCCCAAGCCGTCGCCGATGCGACAGCCAAGGCCGAACAATTGGCTCAGGCCGCAGGTGTAACCTTGGGTTCAGTCGTGTCGATCAACGAGCAGGGAGAGGGCATTCGCCCAATGCCCCAGATGCGCGAGATGGCCATGGCCGATTCGGGCGGGGTACCGGTCGCCGGTGGCGAGGTTTCGGTTTCGGTCACCGTGTCGATGGAGTTCGACATTTCCGAGTGATGTCAGCTTTAGCTGCGGGCCATCAGCGGTTTACGTTGTTGGCCTGCGGCATCGAAATTCTCGGGTGACAGCCAGGTTTCGAACGCCTGCCGGATGCGTGGCCAGTCCGTGTCGACGATCGAAAACCACGCCGTGTCGCGGTTGCTCCCCTTGTAATGGGTGGCTTGCCGAAATTCGCCTTCGAAGACAAAACCCAGCCGTTCGGCGGCCCGGCGCGACGGGGCATTCAGCGCATCGCATTTCCATTCGTAGCGGCGATAGCCCAACTCATCGAACACGCGGCGCATCATCAGAAACATCGTTTCGGTCGCGACCGGCGTGCGCTGCATCAACGGCGAGAAATGGATGTGTCCCACCTCAATCGCGCCCGCATTGCGGTCGATACGCAGGTAGGACGCCATCCCGACGGGCTGTCCGCCCTGGTCCAGAACCGTGTGGAACAGCGGATCGTCCCCCGTGCAGGTTTGGGCCAACCAGGCGGCGAACTCGGCATGTGTGTCGAACGGGCCGTAGGGCAGGTAGGTCCAATTGCGCCCGTCGGTATCGGCAGCAAACGCCCGGAACAGGCCGGGCGCATGCGCATTCACATCCAAGGGCACCACGCGGCAAAACCGCCCCTGCATGGGCGCGCGGGGCGGGGTCGGACGCGGGAACTCCCCCGCAACCGGCAGGCCCACGGGCTGGCCCAACGCGTTGATCCGGTGCCCTGGCATTTCGGACTAGGCGCAGGCCTTGGACAGCGCCTGATCGAGATCGGCGATCAGATCGTCGGCATCCTCGATTCCGATCGACACCCGCACCACGTTCGGCCCGGCGCCGGCGGCCTCTTGCTGTTCGGGCGTCAGCTGCCGGTGCGTGGTCGAGGCTGAATGGATGATCAGCGACCGCGCATCGCCCAGGTTGGCGACGTGGCTGAAGATTTCCAGCGCGTTCACCAGCTTGACGCAGGCGTCATAGCCGCCCTTGACCGCAAAGGTGAACAGGGCCCCTGCGCCTTTGCGGTAATGCTTCTTGACCCGGTCGTGATAGGGCGACGAGGGCAGGCCTGCATAGGTCACATAGTCCACGCGGTCGTCTTTCTCGAGCCAGGCGGCGATCTTTTCGGCGTTTTCGACATGGCGCTGCATGCGCAGGCTCAGCGTCTCGATCCCCATCAGCGTGTAATGCGCCGCCTGCGGGTTCATCGTCATGCCCAGATCGCGCAGGCCCACGGCGATACCGTGGAAGGTGAAGGCCAGCGGGCCGAAGGTTTCGTGGAACTTGAGGCCGTGATAGGCAGGCTCCGGCGCGCTGAGCGAGGGAAACTTGTCATTGGCGGACCAGTCGAACTTGCCCGAATCCACGATGCAGCCGCCGGTCACCGTGCCATTGCCGGTCAGGTACTTGGTGGTCGAATGCACGACCAGCGTGGCGCCATGCTCGATCGGGCGGCACAGATAGGGGGTGGCCGAGGTGTTGTCGACGATTAGCGGAATACCGGCGGCATCGGCCACATCGGCCAGTGCGCGGATATCGGTGACATAGCCGCCCGGATTGGCGATGGATTCGCAGAACACCGCGCGGGTATCGTCGTCGATGGCGGCCTTCACCGCATCCAGATCATCGGTATCGACGAACTTGGCTGTCCAGCCAAAGCGCTTGATGGTCTGGCTGAACTGCGTGACCGTCCCGCCATACAGCCGGGTCGAGGCGACCACGTTGCAGCCCGGCCCCATCAGCGGGAACAGCGCCATGATCTGCGCCGCGTGCCCCGAAGAGCAGCACACCGCGCCAACGCCACCTTCCAGCGTCGCCACCCGTTCCTGCAGAACTGCCACCGTGGGGTTGGTCAGGCGCGAATAGATATAGCCGACCTCTTGCAGGTTGAACAAAGCGGCCGCGTGATCGGCATCGCGGAACACATAGGCCGTGGTCTGATAGATCGGGGTCTGGCGCGCGCCGGTCGCCGGATCAGGGCGGGCGCCCGCGTGAATTTGCAGCGTGTCAAAACCATAGGTGGGGCCGTCGGACATCCGTCACTCTCCTGTTGGGAATATGCGTCGCAGAATCTCTAGGCGATTGCCGGGCCCGGCACAATGTCCGCGTCAGCGCAGCCACAGCCCCTTGTTCTTGATGACCTTGCGGATGGCCTGTTCGCGCTGGGGCAGGTTGTCCCGGTCGAACATGGCGCGGATCTTGGCGCCCTTGCCCTGATAGACCAGCCGTTTCAGCGGATCATAGTTCTTGAGCACCTTCTTGACCTTGTTGGGCGCGGCGACGGTTTCCAGCACCTCGACCACCCGGTCGCTTTCGCGCGCATAGAGCAGCGGGAACAGGCGATAGTGGCAGCTGACCGAGCCGTCCAGCAGGCCCACGGGCAGAACATCGCGCCCGCCGCCAAGCGCGTGGACGACCAGCGGAAGCGCCGCCTGATCCAGCCACGGGTCCAGGTTCTGGCCGGTCAGGGCGGGGATCTCTTCATCCCGGATCGTGCGCGCATAGTCCAGAAACCGCGCGCCGAATTGGCGGGGGCATTTGTAGAAGAAATAGCCCGCATTGAAATACAGGTACCGCCGCCAGTATTCCGCCGGTTGGGTCGGGTCGATCGAGCTTTGGAAATCCAGCCCGAACCGGTCATAAAGCGCCCGCCAGATGCCGTCGAAGCCAGGCCCGTACAGGGTTGGCTTGGGCCAGGTGCCCTCGACCTTCTGCGATGCGCCGGGCCGGTCGAAATCGAACGGCACCGCGGCTAGGTCGCCGGTGATCAGCGTGTCGGTGTCGAAGAACACAAAGGGCTCACCCTCGGGCAGGGCGGCCAGCGCCTCGATCTTGTTGCCGTAGGGATAGCTTTGGCCGAACACCTCGGACGAAAAGGGCAGGATCTCGGCATCGAGCTGTTTCAGCGCCTTCAGAACATCCTCGTTGCGGATGCTCGGGTCCTGGCTCCAGCGCGGGCCGGGTTGCGGAACGCCAACGAACAGGCGGCCCGAGAACCCGGGCGAACAATGGCGCAGCGAGGCGGCGAACAGGACGGCTTCGTATTGCAGGCGGTTGTTCTGCCCGATGATCAGGATGTTGAATTTCTGCCGGTCTGCCTGCATCTGCGCCTTCCGTTCGGGGCGCTTGCCCGCCCCTTGCCGTTGGTTTCGACCTACAGCATCGCTGAACCCGCGTCAAAACCGTTGACGCCGCGTGTTTGAAATCGGGCCCGGCACGCCCATGTTGATGGAGGAGATCAGACAGGAGCGCGACATGCGGATCAATGCGGATTTCACCCAGCGGGTGGCGGTTCACTTCGACCAGACCGAGTGGGTGGCCTCGCCCGCCGCCGGGGTCGAGCGCAAGATGCTGGACCGGATCGGCGACGAGGTGGCGCGCGCCACCACCATCGTGCGCTTTGCGCCCGGCAGCGCTTTTGCCGCCCACACCCATGACGGGGGCGAGGAATACCTGGTTCTGGACGGCGTTTTTCAGGACGAGACCGGAGATTTCCCGGTGGGCAGCTATGTCCGCAACCCGCCGACCTCGTCGCATACGCCATCGGCCAGCCAAGGCGCGACGATCCTGGTCAAACTGCATCAATTCGACCCAAACGACCGCACCACCGTGCGCCGCTCGATCAACGGTGCGGACCAAGTGCCGCTGTTCAAGGACGACCACGAAACGGTTGAAGTGCGCAGTTGGCCGCCCGATCAGGTCGTGCCGATTGACGCGCCCGGCGGGGCTGAGGTCTTCGTGATCGACGGCGGCTTCACCGAACAAGGCGAGGAATTCGCGCGATGGGACTGGCTGCGTCTGCCGCCCGGAACGCGCACTGAATTGCGGGCAGGTCCGGATGGCGCCCGCGTCTGGATGAAGTCAGGGCACCTGTCCGTCATGGTCTGAGGCCGGTTTCGCCTGAAAAACGGGCAAATGCCACCAAAGAACCGGGTCATTCGGCCCGGTTTTCGCTTTTTTGACCATTTGGCAAATTTTACCAATTGATAAAAAATCTGTTTGTGGCAAGCTGGTCTCAATAACAAACATATCTACAGGGAGTAGAGTGATGGCACAGGGCCAGATGGCACCCGGCATCGTCGCCGGGCGGCTTTCCAGCGATGAGCTGACCTCGAATTTCACCGATCTGCATCCGCCTCTGGCGCCGCACGAGGCTGCCGTGGCCGCCGATCGGTGTTATTTCTGCTATGACGCGCCGTGCGTGACGGCCTGTCCGACCGATATCGATATTCCGCTGTTCATCCGGCAGATTCAGGCCGGGCAACCGGAATCGGCGGCGAAAACGATCCTCGATCAGAACATCCTGGGCGGTATGTGTGCCCGTGTGTGTCCGACCGAAACGCTGTGCGAGGAAGCCTGTGTGCGCGAAACGGCCGAGGGCAAGCCGGTCGAGATCGGGCGCTTGCAGCGGTATGCGACCGACACGCTGATGCAGGCCGGTGTGCACCCGTTCACACGCGCGGCCCCCACCGGCAAGACCGTTGCCGTCATCGGGGCAGGGCCGGCGGGGCTGGCCTGTGCGCATCGGCTGGCGATGCTGGGCCATGACGTGGTGATCCATGAGGCGAAACCCAAACCCGGCGGGCTGAACGAGTACGGGATCGCCGCATACAAGGCGACCAATGACTTTGCCCAGGCCGAGGTGGACTGGCTGCTGAAGATCGGCGGCATCGCGATTGAAACCGGCTCGGTTCTGGGCGACACCATCTCGTTGGACGGATTGTTGGAGGCCTACGACGCAGTCTTCCTGTCAATCGGCCTTGCAGGCGTCAACGCCTTGCGCGCGCAAGGGTCGGACAAGGACGGCGTCAGGAACGCTGTCGACTTCATCGCAGATGTTCGGCAAGCATCCGATTTGGCAAAACTGCCGGTAGGCCGAAACGTGGTGATTATCGGCGGTGGAATGACGGCCGTGGATGCCGCGGTGAAATCCAAGCTGCTGGGGGCCGAACATGTGACCATCGCCTATCGCCGCGGTCGAGACGCAATGGGCGCCAGCCGCTACGAACAGGATCTGGCGGCATCCCACGGTGTCCGAATTTTGTGCAACGTTCAGCCGGTGGCAATTCACGGAAACGGAGCGGCGGCCGAGATCGAATTGGAGTATACTGCCACCGTAGATGGCACGTTGACCGGCACGGGCGAAACCATTCGACTGCCTGCGGATCAGGTTCTGAAGGCGATCGGTCAGACCTTGGATGGTGCTCCGGAAGGGTTGGAACTCGACGGCAACAAGATCGCCGTTGACGCAACCGGGCGCACCTCGGTTCCCGGGGTCTGGGCCGGCGGAGACTGTGCCGCGGGCGGCGAGGATCTGACCGTGACCGCCGTGGCCGAGGGCCGCGATGCCGCGATGGACATTCACGCCAGCCTGAGTGCCTGAGCAGGGCGTCGGCGCGTGAATATGTGTGACAAGACGAAGATGCATCTTCGCATCAGGGAGGCCGGATAAATGGCTGATTTGAAAACGAACTTTCTGGGTATCGAAAGCCCCAACCCCTATTGGCTGGCCTCGGCGCCGCCGACCGACAAGGAATACAACGTCCGGCGTGCCTTCGAGGCCGGATGGGGTGGCGTCGTGTGGAAAACGCTGGGGTCCGAAGGGCCGCCGGTGGTCAACGTGAATGGCCCCCGGTACGGGGCGATCTACGGGGCCGACCGGCGTCTGCTGGGCCTCAACAACATCGAACTGATCACCGACCGGCCGCTCGAGGTGAACCTCGAGGAGATGGCCCGCGTCAAGGCGGATTACCCGGACCGCGCCCTGATCGCCTCGATCATGGTGCCATGCGAGGAGGAGGCCTGGAAAGCCATCCTGCCGCGCGTCGCTGAAACCGGCGCCGACGGGATCGAGCTGAACTTCGGCTGCCCGCACGGGATGAGCGAGCGCGGTATGGGCTCGGCCGTGGGGCAGGTGCCCGAATATATCGAAATGGTCACCCGCTGGTGCAAGAAATACTATGACCGTCCGGTGATCGTGAAGCTGACGCCCAACATCACCGACATTCGCAAGCCGGCGGCTGCGGCCAAGAACGGCGGGGCAGACGCGGTGTCGCTGATCAACACGATCAACTCGATCACCAGCGTCAATCTGGACACGTTCAGTCCAGAGCCCTCGATCGACGGCAAGGGCAGCCACGGCGGCTATTGCGGCCCGGCGGTCAAGCCCATCGCCCTGTCGATGGTCTCCGAGATCGCCCGCGCCGAGGCGACCCAAGGCCTGCCGATCTCGGGCATCGGCGGGGTGACCACATGGCGCGACGCGGCCGAGTTCATGGCGCTGGGCTGCGGCACGGTGCAGGTGTGCACCGCGGCGATGACCTATGGATTCAAGATCATCGACGAACTGACGGCGGGCCTGTCGCAGTGGATGGACGAAAAGGGCTACTCCGACGTCTCCGAGATCGTCGGGCGGGCCGTCCCGAACGTGACCGACTGGCAGTATCTGAACCTGAACTACGTCGCCAAGGCCAAGATCGATCAGGATCAGTGCATCAAGTGCGGCCGCTGCTACGCGGCCTGCGAGGACACCAGCCATCAGGCCATTTCGATGTCGCCCGACCGCGTGTTCGAGGTGATCGACGAGGAATGCGTGGCCTGCAACCTGTGCGTGGATGTCTGCCCGGTCGAGGGCTGCATCTCGATGGTGCCGATGGCGGCGGGTGAGGTCGATCCGCGCACCGGCAAGGTGGTTCAGCCGGACTATGCCAACTGGACGACCCACCCGAACAACCCGATGGCCAAGGCCGCCGAGTGACCGGCGTCAGATCACCAAAAGGGGCCGCGCTGCGGCCCTTTTTTCATGGGGTCAGCAGTTTTCTGTACAGGGTGTCGATGAAGGGCGCGGCCCCTTCGAACGGGTCTTCGTCGCCCAGGATCGCGCGCACCTGAACATCAAAATCCGCGTAATGCTGGGTCAGCGCCCAGATCGAAAAGATCAGGTGATGCGGGTGCAGGCGTGCGATTTTGCCTTGGTCCATCCAGTGCGTCAGAACGGCCGCCTTCTGGTCGACCAGCGCCTTCAGATCGTTCGACAGGGCGTCATGTATGCGGGGCGCACCCTGCACCAGCTCGTTCGCGAACAGGCGGCTTTCGCGCGGCAACTCGCGGCTCATCTGCAGCTTGCGCTTGATGTACGAGAGGATCTCCTCCATCGGCTCGCCGTTTTCATCAAGGTCGTGCAGCGGCGCCAGCCAAGTATCCAGCAGGCCGGACAGAAGCGCGGTGTGGATCGCCTCTTTGGACGGGAAATAATACAGAAGGTTCGGCTTGCTCAGCCCGGCCTCGGCCGAGATCTGATCGACGGTCGCCCCGCGAAAGCCGTGGGCCGAAAACACGTTCAGCGCGGCCTCGAGAATCGCGGCGCGGTTCTTTTTCTGAATTCGGGTCGGGGCGCGGTCTTTGGGCATGTATGCAGGGCGTCTCTTTTTCGAACAAGCAGGTGTTGAATATGCCGATTTTTGCATCGGTGCGATGCAATTTCTTGACTGATGTCGAACCCGTGATAGCGTGAGTTTGACCAGATGGTCAAATCAAGACACCAAAAGCGAGCCAAATCGCAAGCAACAGGGAAGACGAACATGGCAGCTCCGGCGCAGAATCTCAGGATCAATGGCGACAGGTTGTGGGACAGCCTGATGGAGATGGCCAAGATCGGTCCGGGCGTTGCCGGCGGCAACAACCGCCAGACCCTGACCGACGAAGATGCCGAAGGCCGCGCGCTGTTCCAGAAATGGTGCGAAGAGGCCGGCTGCACCATGGGTCTTGACCAGATGGGCAACATGTTCGCCATGCGCCCGGGTGCCGATCCCGATGCGCTGCCGGTCTATGTCGGCTCGCACCTGGATACGCAGCCGACGGGCGGCAAGTACGACGGGGTGCTGGGGGTTCTGGGCGCGCTCGAGATCATCCGCACCCTGAACGATCTGGGCATCAAGACCAAACACCCGATCGTGGCCACCAACTGGACCAACGAAGAGGGCACGCGCTTCGCCCCCGCCATGCTGGCCTCGGGCGTGTTCGCGGGGATGCACACTCAGGATTGGGCCTATGACCGCGAGGATGCCGAGGGCAAGAAATTTGGCGACGAGTTGCAGCGCATCGGTTGGCGCGGCGATGAAGAGGTCGGAGGCCGCAAGATGCATGCCTTCTTTGAGCTGCATATCGAACAGGGCCCGATCCTCGAGGCCGAGGGCAAGGATATCGGCGTCGTCACGCATGGCCAGGGCCTGAGCTGGACCCAGGTGACCGTGACCGGCAAGGACGCGCATACCGGATCAACCCCGATGCCGATGCGCAAGAATGCCGGGCTGGCGATGGCGCGCATTCTTGAAAAGGTGGACGAGATCGCCTGGTCGCACGCGCCCCATGCCGTGGGGGCTGCCGGGCATATCGACGTCTATCCGAACTCGCGCAACGTGATCCCGGGCAAGGTGGTGTTCACGGTCGATTTCCGCTCGCCCGAGTTGGACGTCATCAAGGACATGGAGAACCGGCTGCGCGTCGCAGCCGAGGACATCGTGGATGAGATGGGCCTGCAGGTCGCGTTCGAGAAGGTCGGCGGGTTCGACCCGGTGAAATTCGACGAGACCTGCGTCGCCGCCGTGCGCAATGCAGCCGAGCGGCTGGGCTATTCGCATACCAACATCATTTCGGGCGCGGGGCACGATGCCTGCTGGATCAACCGCGTGGCGCCGACCGCGATGGTGATGTGCCCCTGCGTGGATGGCCTGAGCCACAACGAGGCCGAGGAAATCAGCAAGGAATGGGCAACCGCCGGGGCGGATGTCCTGTTCCACGCGGTCGTCGAAACCGCCGAGATCGTGGAGTAGCCGGGGCCGCGCGCCCCCAATCCGCTGGAAAACCAATAGAGGCGCAACAGACGCGCCCGCAGGGAGTTGAACATGAGCACAGTCATCAAGAACGGAACCGTCGTTACCGCGGATCTGACCTACAAGGCCGACGTCAAGATCGAAGGCGGCGTGATCACCGAAATCGGGCCGGATCTGAAGGGGGATGAGCAACTGGATGCGACCGGCTGTTACGTCATGCCCGGCGGGATCGATCCGCACACGCATCTGGAAATGCCGTTCATGGGAACCTATTCCAGCGATGATTTCGAAAGCGGCACCCGCGCGGCGCTGGCCGGCGGCACGACCATGGTGGTGGACTTCGCGCTGCCGAACCCGGGCGAAAGCCTGCTGGATGCGCTCAAACGCTGGGACAACAAGTCGACCCGCGCCAATTGCGATTATTCCTTCCACATGGCCGTGACGTGGTGGGGCGAACAGGTGTTCGACGATCTGAAAACCGTGATCGAACAGCGCGGCATCAACACGTTCAAGCATTTCATGGCCTACAAAGGCGCGCTGATGGTCAATGACGACGAGCTGTTTGCCTCGTTCAAGCGGCTGGCCGAGCTGGGTGGGATCGCGATGGTCCATGCCGAGAATGGCGACGTGGTGGCCGAGTTGCAGGCCAAGCTGCTGGCCGAAGGCAATACCGGCCCCGAGGCCCATGCCTATTCGCGCCCGCCGCAGGTCGAGGGCGAGGCCACCAACCGCGCCATCATGATCGCCGACATGGCCGGGGTGCCCCTCTATGTGGTGCACACCTCGTGCGAAGAGGCGCATGAGGCCATCCGCCGGGCCCGGATGCAGGGCAAGCGCGTCTGGGGCGAGCCGCTGATCCAGCACCTGACGCTGGACGACAGCGAATATGCGCATCCCGATTGGGACCACGCCGCGCGCCGGGTGATGAGCCCGCCGTTCCGCAACAAGCAACATCAGGACAGCTTGTGGGCGGGGCTTCAGTCGGGCTCGCTGAGCGTGGTGGCCACCGATCACTGCGCCTTCACGACCGAGCAGAAACGGTTCGGCGTGGGCGATTTCACCAAGATACCCAACGGCACGGGCGGCCTTGAGGATCGGATGCCGATGCTGTGGACCCATGGCGTGGCGACCGGGCGGCTGACGCCGAACGAATTCGTGGCCGTGACTTCAACAAACATCGCCAAGATATTGAATTGCTATCCGAAAAAGGGTGCCGTTCTGGTCGGCGCAGATGCCGATCTGGTGGTGTGGGACCCGGACAAGACCAAGACCATCAGCGCGGCGACGCAGCAGTCGGCGATCGATTACAACGTGTTCGAGGGGCACGAGGTCAAGGGCCTGCCGCGCTTTACCCTGACCCGTGGACAGGTCGCGGTGCACGATGGCGAGATCCGAACGCAGGAAGGCCACGGCAATTTCGTCGCACGCGAGGCCAACACCACCGTGAACAAGGCGCTGAGCACCTGGAAAGAGCTGACCGCCCCGCGCCCGGTAGAGCGGTCGGGCATCCCGGCGACGGGGGTATGATGCACAAAGGTTACCGAACGGGCAAAAAAGCCAAAACTTCAAGGCAGTAGGATGACATCGGAAAGCAATACCCAGCCCGTGATCGAGGCAAAGAACCTCGACCTGACCTTCCAGACCAATGACGGACCCGTGCACGCCCTCAAGGACGTCAACCTGGCGGTCGACAAGGGCGAATTCGTCAGTTTCATCGGCCCTTCGGGCTGCGGAAAAACGACCTTCCTGCGCTGTGTCGCTGCGCTGGAAACGCCTATGGGCGGCACGCTGACCGTCAACGGCATGACTCCGGACGAGGCCCGCCGGAACCGGGCCTATGGCTATGTGTTCCAGGCGGCGGGCCTGTACCCGTGGCGGACCATCGCCAAGAACATCAAACTGCCGCTCGAGATCATGGGATATTCGGCTCAGGAACAGGAAGAACGTGTAAAGAACGTTCTGGAACTTGTTGATCTAGCAGGGTTTGGTGAAAAATTCCCATGGCAGCTTTCGGGTGGAATGCAGCAACGGGCCAGCATCGCCCGGGCACTGGCCTTCGACGCCGATATCCTGTTGATGGACGAGCCTTTCGGCGCGCTGGACGAGATCGTGCGCGATCACCTGAACGAACAGCTTTTGGCGCTGTGGGCGCGCACCGGCAAGACGATCGGGTTTGTCACCCACTCGATCCCCGAGGCGGTGTATCTGAGCACCAAGATCGTGGTCATGAGCCCGCGCCCCGGGCGGATCACCGATGTGATCGACAGCCCTCTGCCCAAGGAACGGCCGCTGGACATCCGCGACACGCCGGAATTCATCGAGGTCGCGCATCGCGTGCGCGAAGGGCTGCGCGCCGGGCATGGGGACGATGTGTGATGGGCAGGTATGACATCAGACGCGCGACCGAGGCGGATGTGCCAGCCTGCGCGGCGGTGGTCTCGGCCTGGGTCCGTCAGACCGAGTGGATGACGGATGAACTGCCCCAACAGGAATTGGAGGCGCTGATCGCACAGGCCTTCCCGGACCGCGAGATGTGGGTCGTGGGCGAACCCGTCGATTGCTACATGTCGGTCGATCCCGCGGCGCGGAAGGTCGGCGCGCTCTATTGCCAACGGACCGGGCAGGGCATCGGCAAGCGCCTTCTGGATCGGGCTAAACAGGGGCGCAGCTTTCTGTGGCTGACGGCCCATCAACCGAATGCCGCCGCGCAACGCTTCTATCGCCGAGAGGGTTTTGTCGAAACCGGGACCGAGGCCGCAACGCCGCCCGAGACCGTTCCCGTGGTGCGGATGGAGTGGCACGCATGAAGCAGCTTGTAGCCGTTCTGACCGTTTTGCTGGCCATCGTCGTTATCTGGTACGCGGCCTGCATTCCGATTAACATCAAGGGCGTTCTGACCGAACAGGAACGCGCCGGGGCCGAAGTGGTTCCGCCTTCGTCCAAAGACCGCCGCGACATGGGTGAAATCGGCCTGGTGCTGCGCAACAGCTTTGCCGTTCCGGCGACTTGGGCGCAGGATCGGCCGCGTCTGCCTGCGCCGCATCAGGTGGGCATCGAGCTGTGGGAGACCACGGTTCAAAAGAAGATCACCTCGAAACGGTCGCTGGTCTATCACGGCTGGGTGACGCTCAGCGCGACGATTCTGGGCTTTGCCATCGGCACGGGGCTGGGCATCCTGCTGGCTGTGGGGATCGTGCACAGCCGGGTGATGGACCTGTCGGTCATGCCTTGGGCCATCGTCAGCCAAACCATCCCCATCATCGCGCTGGCGCCGATGATCATCGTGGTGCTGTATTCGATCGGCATTCAGGGAATCATCCCCAAGGCGGTGATCTCGGCCTATCTGAGCTTCTTCCCGGTGGTCGTGGGCATGGTCAAGGGCCTGCGCAGCCCTGATGCGATGCAGTTGGACCTGCTGCGCACCTATAATGCAAGCAACGGGCAGGCGTTCTGGAAACTGCGCCTGCCGGCCTCGATGCCCTATCTGTTCGCCTCTCTCAAGATCGGGATCGCCGCGTCGCTGGTGGGGGCCATCGTCGGCGAACTGCCGACAGGCGCCGTGGCGGGGCTGGGCGCGCGTCTGCTGGCTGGCAGCTACTACGGCCAGACGGTGCAGATCTGGTCGGCGCTGTTTGCCGCGGCCATTCTTGCGGCCTGCCTGGTGGGCCTGTTGGGCCTGATCGAGCGGGCGGTGTTGAAACGCATGGGGATGGCGCAATGATGATGGTCGGTCTTGCAATCCTTTTGTGGCTGGCCGGTTGGTGGCTGAACACCCGCCTTGCCAGCGGACCTTATGCCGACACGCGGGCGGTGCGCATTCTGGCGCCGCTGATCTTCGGCCTGACCGTCATCGGGGTTTGGGAATTGCTGGTGCGCGGGCTTGAGGTGCCTCTGGTCATCCTGCCCGCGCCTTCGGTGATCTGGGAGCGGTTCTGGGACAGCTTGCCGATCCTTTGGGCCGATTTCGTGCAGACCATCATCAAGGGCGCGCTCAGCGGCTATGTCATCGGATGCGGCGCCGCCTTCCTGATGGCAATCGCCGTGGACCGGTGGGACTTCCTGCGCCTGGGCCTGTTGCCGGTGGGCAATTTCGTAGCCGCGCTGCCGATCGTGGGCACCGCGCCGATCCTTGTGATGTGGTTCGGGTTCGACTGGCATTCGAAGGCGGCCGTTGTGGTGGTGATGGTCTTCTTCCCGATGTTGGTCAACACGGTGGCCGGCTTGCGCGAGGCCACCGCTATGCAGCGCGACCTGATGGAGACCTATGCCGCAACCTATTGGCAAAGCTTTCTGAAGCTGCGGTTGCCCGCGGCCATGCCGTTTATTTTCAACGGGTTGAAAATTTCCACCACGCTGGCCCTGATCGGCGCTATCGTGGCAGAGTTCTTCGGCTCGCCCACTTTGGGCATGGGGTTCCGGATCTCGACCAGTGTCGGGCAATTGTCGCTGGACATGGTCTGGGCGGAAATCGTGGTCGCGGCGCTGGCCGGGACCGCGTTCTACGGTGTGGTCGCCATGATCGAGAAACTGGTGACCTTCTGGCACCCCTCGCAGCGGGGATAAATCATTCAAAAGACCCCAAAAACGGGGCGCAACAACAACTAGGAGAAATGAAGATGAAGAAGTTTATAAGCGGGGCAATCACGGGCCTGGCCCTGACGGCCGGATCGGCCTTTGCCGCAGACGAGGTGACGCTGCAATTGAAATGGGTCACCCAGGCCCAGTTCGCGGGCTACTACGTCGCAAAGGACAAGGGGTTTTACGAAGAAGAGGGGCTGGATGTCACCATCCTGCCCGGCGGCCCCGACATCGCGCCCACGCAGGTGATCGCGGGCGGTGGCGCTGACGTCACCGTGGAATGGATGCCCGCCGCGTTGGCCGCGCGCGAAAAGGGCCTGCCGCTGGTCAACATTGCACAGCCCTTCAAAAGCTCGGGCATGATGCTGACCTGCTGGAAGGATGCGGGCATTTCCTCGCCCGAGGACCTCAAGAACCGCACGCTGGGCGTCTGGTTCTTCGGCAATGAATTCCCGTTCATGAGCTGGATGAGCCAGCTGGGCATCGACACCGGCGGCAAGAGCGAGAACGGCGTCGAGGTCTTGAAGCAGGGCTTCAACGTCGACCCGCTGCTGCAGCGCCAGGCCGATTGCATCAGCACCATGACCTACAATGAATACTGGCAGGTGATCGACGCCGGTGTCAGCCCCGACGAGCTGGTGACCTTCAAGTACGAAGACCAGGGCGTGGCCACGCTGGAAGATGGCCTGTACGTGCTTGAAGAAAACCTCAGCGACCCGGCCTTCGTCGACAAGATGGAACGCTTCGTGCGCGCTTCGATGAAAGGCTGGAAATACGCCGAGGAGAACCCGGACGAAGCCGCTGAAATCGTGTTGGAAAACGATGCGACCGGTGCCCAGACCGAAGAACACCAGAAGCGCATGATGGGCGAGATCGCCAAGCTGACCGCAGGTTCGAACGGCGCGTTGGATCCGGCTGACTTCGAGCGCACGGTGAACACGCTGCTCGCCGGCGGCTCGGACCCGGTGATCACCAAAAAGCCGGAAGGCGCGTGGACCAGCCAGATCACGGATGCAGCCCTGAACTGATTGGCTGTACCATGACAACAATTCAGCGCGGCCCCCTGTGGGCCGCGTTTGTTTTTGCGGATGTCGGAATTTAACTGTCTTCAAAAGCAGTTTCCTTTATTATTCCTGTAAGATTTTGCGACCCCTACGAAATTCGGTGGATGCGGGAATAAAATGCAGGATTTTGCATCACAATTCAGCCAAGCGGGCCACCTGATCCTGACAGGGGATCCGGACCTTTGGGCGATCGTGATGCTGTCGCTGCAAGTTTCGGTGCTGGCTGTGTTGATTTCAGCCGTGATCGGGATGCCGGTCGGCGCGGCCTTGGCGGTGGCCCGCTTTCCCGGACGGCGCGCGTTGATCATTCTGATGAACGCTCTGATGGGCTTTCCCCCGGTTGTCGTCGGCCTGCTTGTCTACCTGATGCTGTCCCGTTCGGGTCCGCTGGGTGTGCTGGAGCTTTTGTATACGCCGACCGCCATGATCATAGCTCAAACAGTGCTGGTGACCCCGATCGTCGCGGCGTTGACGCGGCAGGTGATCGAGATGCTGGCCGAGGAATATTCGGAACAGTTGCGCTCGTTGGGAGTGTCGCGGCTGGCGTCAGTTCCCGTGCTGTTGTGGGATGCGCGTCTGGCGTTGGTGACTGCCTTGCTGGCCGGGTTCGGACGAGCCATCGCCGAAGTCGGCGCGGTGATCATCGTCGGCGGCAACATCAACCACGTGACGCGGGTCATGACGACGACGATTGCGTTGGAGACCTCGAAGGGAAATCTGGCCTTGGCGCTGGCCTTGGGGACGATCCTGATCGGAATTGCCGTAGCCGTGAATGCGGCAGTCAGCGCCCTGACGCTTCGGACCGAGCAGGAAGGGTTGCGCCATGCGTGATCTGATGCCGGACATGCCCAATTGTCTGCAGGCCGATGGTCTGCGAGTGGAACGCAATGGCAAGCTGTTGCTGGATGTTCCGCAGCTGATGATGGATGGTCCGGGGCCGACTTTGATCCTTGGGCCAAACGGTGCTGGCAAAAGCCTGCTGCTGCGTTGCCTGCATGGTTTGATCAAGGCCGATGCGGGGCAGGTTCTGCAGGATGGCGGAGTTCTGAATGCGGCCCACAAGGCCCGGCAGGCCATGGTGTTTCAGCAACCGGTTCTGCTGCGCCGCTCGGTGTCTGCCAATCTGGACTTTGTTTTGAAACGGCTGGGGCTCGGCAGGACTGCTCGGAAAAACCGGATCCAGGAGCTTTTGGCCGAAGGAGGGCTTGAGACCAAGGCCCGGCAGTCGGCGCGCTCGCTGTCGGGTGGCGAGGCACAGCGCCTGGCAATCCTTCGCGCGCTTGCGCTTGGCCCCGAGACCCTGTTCCTGGACGAGCCCACCAGCGCCCTCGATCCCGCGGCGACCCAAATGATCGAGGCGATGATCCTGCGCGCCTCGGCCCGGGGGGTGCGGATCGTGATGGTTACTCACGACGTCGGGCAAGCCCGTCGGTTGGCGGCGGATATCGTGATGATGCAGGGCGGACGCGTGGTCGAGCATGGCGCCGCCAAACAGGTGCTGGAAGCGCCACAATGCCAGGCATCGCGCCAGTATTTGGCGGGCTGGCTGGTCACATAACAACAACCGGAGGCAATCCATGTTTCGCGCAGCAATCAAAAGCGCAATGATCCTGTTCGGGCTGTTCGCAGGTCCGGCAGCGGCCGAAGAACCGTTCATTGTCGTGCAGTCCACGACATCGACGCAGAATTCCGGCCTTCTGGACTTTATCCTGCCGGGGTTCGAGGCGGAAAGCGGGATCGATGTCCGTGTTGTGGCCGTGGGGACGGGGCAGGCGATCCGAAACGCGATCAACGGCGACGGTGACGTTCTGCTGGTGCATGCCAAGCCAGCGGAAGAGCAATTCGTGGCCGACGGCTGGGGTGTTGAGCGGCGGGACGTGATGTACAACGATTTTGTCTTGGTGGGCCCGAAATCGGACCCGGCCAAGATCAAAGGCGACGACGACGCAGTGGCCGCGTTGGCAGCGATCGCGCAGGCCAAAGCTCCGTTCGCGTCGCGCGCAGATGACAGCGGGACCCACAAGGCGGAGAAGGCTCTTTGGAGTCTGTCCGGAACCGACCCGACCTTGTCGTCGGGCGAGTGGTACCGCGAGACCGGATCGGGCATGGGTGCAACGCTCAACCTGGCTGCGGGCATGGATGCCTATGCCCTGACCGACAGGGCCACATGGCTGTCGTTCGGCAACAAGGGAAACCTTGAGGTTCTGGTCGAAGGCGATCCACGGCTGTTCAATCAATACGGCGTAATTCTGGTGAACCCCGAAAAGCATCCGCGGGTCCGGGCGGCCGCGGGAAGAAGGTTCATCGACTGGCTCACTGGCCCCGACGGTCAGGAAGCAATTGCGGCGTACAAATTGAACGGAGAGCAGCTCTTTTTTCCGAACGCGCAGCAATAGGGCCGGTCAGTCACTTGCGCCGTTGTGATGGATCTGTCCCAAGCCGGACAGATCGTATCCGCCCAATTCATCGGCGCGACGCCTGAATTTGTCTGTACCCAGAAAAGTCAGTAGTTTCTGCATCGGGGGATCGAAACAGGACCGCCGCCAGATGGCGAGGTCGAGACGTTCGGAGTGGGTCGGAATGAAGCCCAACCCGTAGAGACGCGCCAAGGCTCCGATGCCGAACCCTGCCTCGGCCTTCCGGTCGTGCAGGGCGATTGCCAGTTCCTCTTCGGTGCGGGCACAAGTCGGCAGGGCGTCAAGATCGGCGCGGCTCAGGCCGCAGCTCTCCAACTGGGCATCGAACAAGTGCTGACTGGCGGCACTGTCCTGGCGCAGAACGATACGGCGGCCTTTCAGATCACCAAAATCGGAAATTCCCTGAACCTCGGGGGCCAGCAACAGGCCGCGCTGGCGGCTTGCGACCTCGTACAGAACCACGGGCGCCTCTCCCAGCGCATCGCGGACGGAATTGACGTTGAACCCGCCCGGTTCATGGATGTGCAGTACCGCGGCTTGTGCGTCACGTCGCGCAAGGCGGTTCAGCCCGTCGAATGAGCCGTCGTAATAGGTGGCCAACCCCGAGCCGCTTTCGCGGAGTGCCCAATCCAAAAGGGGGTCATGGCTGCCAGCCACGATGTCGGGCAGGGGCGGTTTGACCGTGTCCGGCCCGGTACGCGACGCATTGAGCCAGGCCAGTACCTCGGCCCGGGGAAAGAGAAGTTTGCCCATCGCTTTCACGCAGGGCACTTCGCCCGAAGACGCCAGATCATAGGCCTTGCGTTCGCCAATGCGCAGCAGGTCCGCCAACTCTCGTGTGGTCAGGAATTCGGACATTCAGTCTAGTCGCACCGAGGAGCCGGTCTGTGTCTCGGCCGCTGAGTGTCCGAGTTGCTGCAATACCATCGGTGCGGCGGCAGTAATGACGACCATTGCGGCGGCAGCTGCAAGAAAGGCTTTCATCTTATCCTCCGGCTTAGTCTGCGGGCGCTGTCGCGCTGCGCAGAAATTCAATCAGGTCGGTGCGGTCCTGCGCCTGCGCGATCCGCTGCATCGGCATCTTCGACCCCGGAATGTAGTGGTCCGGTCCCTGATCGAAAAGAGCGTTTATCGTCTGTTCGTTCCAAATGATATCAGACCCTTGCAGCGTTTCCGAGTAGATGTAGCCAGGCAGTGTCCCGGCCTGACGCCCGAATACGCCATGCAGGGTCGGTCCGGCCCGGCGCTGATCGTCCGGCGTCAGGCTGTGGCAGATCGAGCATTTCCGGGCGAACTGCCGTTCTCCGTTTTGCATTTCTTCGGGGTCCTTCAGGAAACTCGGCTCTTGGCTGGCCATCCGTTCCTGTGACCCCAGCGCGGCCACCGGCCAGCTGTACATGGCCTGATCCAGCCCGCCTGCGTACAGGTTCTCTCCATCGGGGGAAAAGGCCAGTGCCCAGACCGGGCCGCGTAGCGTTGCCCGGAAATCCTGCGCAATCCGCCAGTTCTGCGTGTCGATGACCATGATGTAGCCCTCACCATCGCCCACCGCCAGCAGTGACCGATCCGGGCTGAGGGCGAGCGCAAGGATCGGGCGGCGGTCCAACGTGAAATCACGCTCGGCCCCGGTGGTCAGGTCCAGAATGCGGGTTACGCCATCGACCGCGCCATATGCGATCCAACCGTCTTGCGCGTTCAGGACCAGTTCGTTGATGCCGAAACCATGCTCGACCAGTCGCGCGGTTTCGGCCCCGGTCGTCACGTCCCAGACCCGCAAGCTGCCGTCGACCCCGGCGGAGTACAGCGACCGTCCGTCCGGCGCGAAGGCCACCGCGTTGACGCCGCTGCCCGTCGGGCCCAGCAGCTTGGCCGCACCGCCTTGGGTTGGCCACAGGCCGATGGTCCCATCCCAACTGGCAGTCGCCACAAGGGTCTTTGAGGCAGCAAGGCCGACGACCTTGCCCTTGTGCTGACCAACGACCTGTCCACCGGGCCAACGGCGCAGGGTAAAGTCGTCGCCGGCCGAATAGATCGCGGTGCCGTTGAAAACAACCGCGTTCACGGCAGCCTCGTGACCTTCCAGCCAGTCCGGCTGCTGCCCGGACCACAGTCCCACGGAATTGTCGAAACTGGCGGTGGCAATGCGCCCGTCCGGGGCTGTGGCGATGTCCATGATCGGTCCGCCATGGCCCTTGAGCGTGTAGAAATCCGCCGCCAACGGCAGCGGCAGCAGGGCCAGCGCCAAAGCCAGCCCGCGCATCTATTCGGCAGGCGAGGCCGCGGCGTCGCTGGCCTCCTGCGCCTTTACCTCTTCCAGCCACAGCGAATGGTGCTCGCGCGCCCATTGCTCTTCGACCTCGCCGGTACCCATGGCGTCAAACGCGCCCTCCATGCCGACCGAGCCGAGGTAGATATGGGCCAGAATGATGGCGATGAAGGCATAGGCGACCATGACGTGCCAGATCTGGGCATATTGCATCTCTTCCTGCGGAGACATCTGCGTGGGCAGGTCCAAGCCCATCAGTTGGGGCAACCCGGTCGCGTTGGCGATCGAAAACGTCTTGGCGAACATCGGAAGCTCGAATGGGAACAGCAGCGACAGACCCGACAGGCTGATCGAGACGCCAAGCAGAATGCACAGCCAGAAAATGATCTTTTGACCGGCGTTGAATTTCTTGGCCGGGGGGTGGCTGCCTTTGGTGAACAATCCGCCGCCCGCCGCCAACCATTTCAGGTCGGTCCGGTTGGGGATGTTGTGGGCGATCCAGTTCACGGTGATGATGACCAATCCCAGCATGAAGGCCCAGGCCAGATTGTTGTGCAACCACTTGCAGCCTTGCGCGATGGTGGCGAACCCTTCCTTGCCGAACAGTGGGATCAGGAAATCCCGGCCATAGAGCGTCAGCAGACCGGTCAATCCAAGTATCAGGAACGAGCCGGCAAACAGCCAGTGCCCGAACCTTTCAAATCCTGAAAACCGGGTGACCGTGCGGCCTGTTTTCTCACCATCGATGCGGATGCGGCCGCGAATCAGGAAAAACAGAAGCAGAACGACCAGCATCCCGCCCAGAATGTAGGTTCCGTATTCACGCAGCGGACCGGTGCGGAAAGTCCACCACCACATGCCGCCATCCTGGATCAACACGCCGGCAGCAGGCCCCTTGGTCGAAACGGTGACATCGGCTGAGCCATAGCGGATGGCGCGATACACGTCGCTGTCCGAGGCGACGCCGCGCGTGCCCAACTGACCCAGCAGCCCTTCGGCATTGCCTTGCCCGGTATTCTGTGCGCGATAGCTGTTGTCGACCTTCTCGCCGCGTTGCCGGGCCAGAATATCCTCGAGCGTCGTGGCGCCACCGGTCTGCGCGCGCGGGGCGGCGGTTGGTTCGTCTGTGCCGGTCGTGTCCTGTGCAAGCGCGCCGTGCGCGATCCCAAGTGTCAACGTCAAAGCCAGAAAAATGCGCAGCATCGGAACCTCGGTATCAATCCAAAATCGGGTGACCCACCTGCGCGGGTCACCCGTGTTGTCAGGCTGAGGTCTCAGCCGTCCTTCTGGTCGTAGGCCGTGCCCCAACCCCAGGCGCCCGAACCAAACCCGCGCGCCACGACGCGTTCGCGGTAGATGGCCGAGACCACGTCGCCGTCACCGGCAAGCAGGGCCTTGGTCGAACACATCTCGGCGCAGATGGGCAGTTTGCCCTCGGCGATCCGGTTGCGGCCGTATTTGGCGAACTCTGCGGTCGAGTGCGTTTCCTCGGGGCCGCCGGCGCAGAAGGTACATTTGTCCATCTTGCCGCGCGATCCGAAGTTGCCGGCCTGCGGGTATTGCGGCGCGCCGAACGGGCACGCATAGAAGCAATAGCCGCAGCCGATGCACAGGTCCTTGGAGTGCAGGACGACGCCTTCTTCGTTCTGATAGAAGCAGTCGACCGGGCACACCGCCATGCAAGGCGCATCCGAACAATGCATGCAGGCAACCGAGATCGAACGTTCACCCGGTTTGCCGTCATTGATCGTCACCACCCGGCGGCGGTTGATGCCCCACGGAACCTCGTGTTCGTTCTTGCACGCGGTCACGCAGGCGTTGCACTCGATGCAGCGTTCAGCGTCGCAGAGAAACTTTGCTCTAGCCATTGTCGTCCTCCTTACGCTGCCCAGATCTTGCAGAGAGTCGCTTTGGTCTCCTGCATCTGGGTCACTGAATCATAGCCATAGGTCTGGGCGGTGTTGGTGCTTTCACCCAGCACGTACGGGTCGGCGCCTTTCGGGTATTTCTCCCTCAGGTCCGCGCCCTGGAAATGGCCGCCAAAGTGGAAGGGCATGAAGGCCACGCCGGCACCGACCCTTTCGGTCAGCATCGCCATCACCTTGACCTTGCCACCCTCGGGACCTTCGACCCAGACCTGCGATCCGTCGCGAATGCCAAGGTTGTTGGCGTCACGCGGATTGATCTCGACGAACATGTCCTGCTGCAGCTCGGCCAGCCACGGGTTCGACCGTGTCTCGTCGCCGCCACCTTCATATTCGACCAGACGACCTGACGTTAGGATTATCGGGTAATCCTTTGAAAAGTCGTTCTTCTGGATCGAAGCATACAAGGTCGGAAGGCGATAGGCCTGACGGTCCTCGTAGGTGGGATAGTCGGCCACCAGGTCACGCCGCGGCGTGTACAGCGGCTCGCGGTGCAGCGGGATCGGATCCGGGAAGGTCCAGACCACGGTGCGGGCCTTGGCGTTGCCGAAGGGCGCACAGCCATGCTTGATGGCCACCCGCTGGATGCCGCCCGACAGGTCGGTCTTCCAGTTGGTCTTGGGCCCGGCCACGGCGTCGATGGCCGCGCGTTCCTCGGCCGTCAGGTCGCCATCCCAGCCCAGATCCATCAGCATCTGCATCGTGAACTCGGGGTATCCGTCCTGGATTTCCGAGCCGACGCTGTAGACCCCTTCGGCCAGCAGGTTCTGACCGTCACGCTCGACGCCGAAACGCGCGCGGAAGGTCAGGCCGCCCTCGGCCACCGGTTTGGACATGTCATAGAGGTTTGGCGTCCCCGGATGCCCCATCTCGGCGGTGCCCCAGCAGGGCCACGGCAGACCGTAGTATTCGCCGTCATTCGGACCGCCCACCGCCTGCAGCGTCGTTCTGTCGAACGTGTGCTGGTTGGCCATATGGCTTTTGATCCGCTCTGGCGACTGACCGGTATAGCCGATCGTCCACAGCCCCGCGTTGAACTCGCGCGTGATGCTTTCGACATTCGGGGTTTCGGGGTCCTCCATCTCGATATTGCGGAAGAACCGATCCGCCCAGCCGAATTTGTTGGCGAACTTGGCCATGATGACCTCGTCCGGCAGGCTTTCGAACAGCGGATCGACCACCTTGTCGCGCCACTGCAGCGAGCGGTTCGAGGCCGTGACCGAGCCACGGGTTTCGAACTGCGTGCAGGCCGGCAGCAGATAGACGCCATCGGTCCGGTCATGCAGGACGGCGGAAACGGTGGGATACGGGTCGATCACGACCAGCATGTCCAGCTTTTCCATCGCCGTCTTCATTTCGACCATCCGGGTCTGCGAGTTGGGCGCGTGGCCCCACAGAACCATGGCGCGGACGTTGTTGGGCTGATCCATGTTCTCGGGATCTTCCAGAACACCGTCGATCCAGCGCGAAACCGGGATGCCCCGTTCGTTCTGCAGCGACTTGTCCTTGCCGTCCTTGTCCTTGACCATTGCGAACTGGCCAGCCAGCCACTCCGGTTCCTCGCCCCAGACGCGGGCCCAGTGACCCCATGCGCCTGCGGACAGGCCGTAATAGCCGGGCAGGGTGTGGGACAGAACGCCCAGATCGGTTGCGCCCTGCACGTTGTCATGGCCGCGGAAGATGTTGGTGCCGCCACCAGAAGTGCCCATGTTGCCCAACGCCAGCTGCAGCACGCAATAGGCGCGCGTGTTGTTGTTGCCGTTGGTGTGCTGGGTGCCGCCCATGCACCAGATCACGGTGCCGGGACGGTTGTTGGCCAGCGTCCGCGCCACGCGCTTGAGCTGCGATCCCGGCACGCCGGTGACGCGCTCGGTCTCTTCAGGGGTCCAGTTGGCGACCTCCTCGCGGATCTGGTCCATGCCCCAGACACGGGTGCGGATGAACTCTTTGTCTTCCCAGCTGTTGTCGAAGATGTGCCACAGGATGCCCCAGATCAGCGCCACGTCGGTGCCGGGGCGGAAGCGGACATATTCGTCGGCATGGGCCGCGGTGCGCGTAAAGCGCGGGTCGCACACGATCAGCGGGGCGTTGTTCTGCTCTTTCGCGCGCAGAACATGCAGCAGCGAGACGGGGTGCGCCTCGGCCGGGTTGCCGCCGATGATAAAGATCGCCTTGGAATTGTGGATGTCGTTGTAGCTGTTGGTCATGGCGCCGTAGCCCCATGTATTCGCAACACCCGCAACGGTGGTCGAGTGGCAGATCCGCGCCTGGTGGTCCACGTTGTTGGTGCCCCAGTAGGCCGCGAATTTGCGGAACAGATAGGCCTGTTCGTTGTTGTGCTTGGCCGAACCCAGCCAATAGACGCTGTCAGGTCCGCTTTCCTCGCGGATGCTCATCATGCCGTCGCCGATCTCGTCGATCGCCTGTTCCCAGCTGATGCGCTTCCACTCGCCACCCTCTTTCTTCATCGGGTATTTCAGGCGGCGTTCGCCATGGGCGTGTTCACGGACAGCGGCCCCCTTGGCACAGTGAGCGCCCAGGTTGAACGGGCTGTCCCAACCGGGTTCCTGCCCGATCCAGACGCCGTTCTGCACTTCGGCAACCACGGTACAGCCGACCGAGCAATGCGTGCAGACGGATTTGATGTTCTCGACAGCCGTGTTAGCTGCGGTCTGGGCGCTGGCGGGCGACACGGTTCCACCCGTGGCGCTGATCGCGGCCAGGCCGCCGATCGTCAGGCCCGAGCCACGCAGGAACGCGCGGCGATCGACGCTCTTTTCGCCGATTTGGGACAGGATACTTGTCCGCTGGGGGCGTCTCGCAACCCCGTTGGTCTTTTTCCTAAGCATTTCCTTCCTCCCTTGCTGGCCATGTTGATCATGGCTGGCTTGGTGTTTCGAAATCGACGTCAGGGCCAATCGCAACCGTCAGCCGAGTGTGACCACGTCCGGACTTGCGCCGGGCGTCGCCGGGGCGGCCTAGAAGCGCGCGCTGTCGAAATAGGCGCGGGTGTGCGCCGTGTCCTGAATGCGGGTCTCGTCCGAGGGTTGCTCGGCCGCTTCGGCCTCGGTTCCCAGGCTGGCCGCTGCAACGGCTGCCGGGGCCGCGGTGCCCGCCAGTTTCAGGAAGTCGCGGCGGCTGGCGCCGGTCTCCTTGGTCTTGCTCATGGGATCCTCCTTTCCCATTTGCGGTTCAGCGCCCGCCGGGCGCCGGCGAATGACGGCCGCCTAGTGCGTCGTCATGCGGAAGGCCTCGCGTTCGATCTCCATGAAAACCCGGCCGGCGGTGCCGACCGAGGCATAGAGAACCGAATGTTCGGCTGCTTCCAGGTCCGAGAAAAAGTGCTCGGCCCAGAGGCCGATATGCTTGTTCCAGAACGTCTTTTGATCTTCCAACGCGGCCGGGCCGCCGAAACGGCCGACGATCATGCCGCCCATCATCTCCATCAACGAGGCGATGTTGTCTTCGGGTTCGAACACGTTTGCCGCCCGGGTGATGCCCCGCGCCGCCATGTCGTTGCGCAGCTGCGCCAGCGGTTTCTCGTTCAGGAACCCGGTCAGGTAGAAGCTGGCATAGGGCAGCAGTTCTCCGCGCCCCAGCCCGATGAACAATGCGTTGAACTCGCGCTCGGCCGCTTCGGGCTTGGTCACTTTGGCCACGCGGGCCATGGCCTGAATGGCCTGGCCCAGATCGGTCTCGTCCCCCGACAGCGCCGCGATCTGGCTCAGCAGGGTCTGGTCGGGCGGTGTTGCCAGAAGCAGGCCCAGAAAGTTGTAGAAATCCGCGCGCAGACGGTCCTCGGGGGAAATCTCGAACGTCTGCGGGTCGCGAATGTTCATCGGGTCATCCTTCGAATTCGAATTTCATGCGCCGCGGGGCCGGGGGGCGTTCGTCCTCATCCGGTTGGATGGCGTCTGCCACTTCGACAGGGGGCGCAGGCTCGGCTTCAGGCTCGGGCGTTTCGGTTGCTGGCTCGGCTTCGGCCTCGACCGGGTGTTCTTCGGCTTCCGTCTGCTCGGCCAACGCCTCGATATGGCGCAACATGCCTTTGCCCACCTGATAAGCCGTCTGCAGGTTTTCGACCACGCAGGCGGCGTCAGTGTAGTCCTCGCCGTAATCGACCAGCCCGTCCACATTCGCCAGCACAGGGTTCAACCGCCACAAGCGCCGCAAGGCGCGACGGCGCAGACGGTCCGGCACGGCCTTGTCCATGAAGCCCGAAACATCGTCGCCCGCCTGCAGCAGGTCCGGGTCGGGCAGGTCAAGCTCGGCCAAAATCTCGGCGTCGGTCTTTTCTTCCAGTTCGGCCTGCTGCGCGGCGATCTCCTGCGCGGTCAGGGCCTCTCGTTCGGCCTGCGCTTCGGCCTGCACGGCGGCCTTGCGGCGCGACCAGAAATCCTGTCGGGCGCTCATTGCACGGCCCTCCGCGGGGCGCGGTAGACATCCGAGGTCTGCCGAACGCGCGCATCGCCCTTGCCATCTTCTACAAGATCCACCCGTTTCTTGTCGCGGCGGCGTTTGATGAACACCTCATCGCGGTGATGGGCCAGAGTGAAATCGCGCACCCAAGCAATCAGGCCTTCGGTCATCGGGATCTTTTCCACGATCTCTTCGCCGGTATCGGCATAGTCCTGCCCCTCGTAGGGCGAGGCGGTGATCAGAAACGCGTTCAGCGGGCGATCACCTTCGGCATCGTCACGCAGGACAAGATACAGCGATGGCTGGCTGTCCGAGAGATTCGCCATATAGGCCTCGGTTTCGTCGGACCAGAGTTTCAAGGGCAGGGTGGCGGCGTGGTATTCGACCGCGTCGCCCTCGCGGCGCAGTTCGACCCAGTCGGCGGGCGGGGCGCCGGGCAGCACCGCGACAGCGCGCCAATTCCACCGGGCCCAGCGAGTGACCCCCGGTGTCTTGCGCACGACGACGCCAACCGGCATTTCGATCTGTTTTGCGGCCTCGGCCACTTTGATCCTCCCCGGAAAAGCTCTCCCCTGCCTTCCCTTAGGTTCACTATGGTACACAAATGGGCCACGTGCCAAGTCCGCAGCGGCCTGAAATGGTCGTGATCTGGAAAAAAATCGTCGCAAATGGGTCGCGGCGAAGTTCAGCCGACTTTGGCGGGCGAGGCAGAGTTTCTGACCAGAACCGGCCGCCACACGTTGCATGGGAGGCGTTTGGGTCTAAGGTTAGGGGCAAGGAAGAGATGCGGGGGGAACATGGTCACCAAATTGGTCTTGTGCGATTGCGCCGGAAGTCAGGCTCTGGACGGGCAGGGGATATCGGCTGCCTGCGGTGCTGAATGCAGCAGGGTCCACACGGCGCTGTGCACTTCCGAACTGACCGCTGCGGCCAAGCTGATGCAGTCGGATGACCAGATCGTCATCGCCTGCGGGCAAGAGGCTCAAGTGTTTCACGAGCTGGCCGATGAACTGGGCGTGGATCACCCCGGCTTTGTCGATCTGCGCGACCGGGCCGGCTGGTCCGAGCAGGGGCGCGCGGCGATGCCCAAGATGGCGGCGCTGGCCGCCGAGGCGCTGTTGCAGCAGCCGATCACGCCCAGCGTGGATGTCATCAGCGAAGGCACGGCCTGCATCATCGGGCCGGGGGAGGTTGCGTTTGAGCTGGCCCACCGGCTGTCGGACACGATGGCGGTGACGGTGGTCGTCACCGATGAGGCGCAGCCTGACAGCCGGGCCTATGACGTGGTGCGCGCGCGGGTCCGGTCGGTCTCGGGGGCGCTGGGCGGGTTCACCCTGCGGTTGGATGCGTTGCAGCAGATTGATCCGGCCGGACGCGGTGCGTTTGCCTGGACCCTGCCGCGCGACGGTGCGGTGTCGGCCTGCGATGTGCTGATCGATCTGGCGGGGGGTACGCCCTTCGTGACGGCCCCCGACAAGCGCGAAGGCTACCTGCGCGCCGATCCGCGCGATGCGGTGGCGGTTGCTCGGTTGGCCTTTGACGCGGCGCAGCTGGTCGGGACCTTCGAAAAGCCGCTGTATGTCCGGCTCGAAGAAACCCTGTGCGCCCATTCGCGGGCCGGGCAGGTGGGCTGTTCCAACTGTCTGGACATCTGCCCCACCGGGGCCATCACTCCGGCAGGAGACCACGTGGCCATCGACCCGATGGTCTGCGCGGGCTGCGGTGAATGCGCGGCCCTGTGCCCCTCGACCGCGATCAGCTATGAGGATCCGCCGGTGGCGGCCCTGCTGGCGCGGATGCAGACCTTGGCGGCGACCTACCGTCGGGCCGGAGGGAGCGCCCCGCGCCTGTTGGTACATGATGCCCACGGGGCCGAGATGATCCGGCTGGCCGCGCGGTTCGGGCGCGGGCTGCCCGCCGATGTGATTCCGCTGGAGCTGGGTGTGGTGTCCGGCTTTGGACATGCCGAGATGCTGGCTGCCTTGGCTCATGGCTTTGCCCGGGTCGACATCCTGCTGGCCCCGACGACCGAGCGGGATGCGTTGGACCGCGAACTGCCGCTGGCGCTGGCCATCGCCGGAGAGGACGTCGTCGGAGTGATCGACGAATCCGATCCCGATGCCCTGGCCGATCTGCTCTATGCGCAGGACGTGCCGCAGCCTCTGGCCCAACCGGTGCTGCCGCTGGGCAACCGGCGCCAGATCACGCGGTTGGCGGCGCAGGCGCTGCGCCCCGATGCGTCTCAGCCGCTGCCCCTGCCGGAACACGCGCCCTATGGCGCGGTGGCGGTGGATATCGAGGCCTGCACCCTTTGCCTGAGTTGCGTGTCGCTGTGCCCGTCAGGCGCATTGATCGACAACCCCGACATGCCACAGCTGAACTTTCAGCAGGATGCCTGCCTGCAATGCGGGCTGTGCAAGACCATCTGTCCCGAAAGCGCGATCATCCTGGTGCCCGAACTGGACCTGAGCGACCGTGCGCTGTCGCCGCGTGTTCTGAACGAGGAAGAGCCCTTTGCCTGCATCGAATGCGGTGCTCTGTTCGGGGTGAAATCGACAGTCGAGCGGATCATGGAGAAGCTGGCCGGCAGCCACCCGATGTTCGCCTCGTCCGAGCAGGCGAAGATGATCCAGATGTGTGACGATTGCCGTGTGCAGGCGCAGTTCCACAGCGAGGACAACCCGTTTACCTCAAAGCCCAAGCCCAAGGTCGTTACCACAGATGACTACTTCAGCAAGCGCAAGGATCACTGAAACTTGAGCGGCGCCCCCAGGTCGGCCGCGCGGATGACCGAGACATAGGCCAGAATGGCCTCAAGTTCGTCTTGCGTCAGCATCAGCGGGTGAATGGGCGGGGGGCGTTCGGGGTTGAAGGGCGCAGTGATCCCTTCGATCTGGGTAAAGGACGGGTGCGGATTCAGGGCAAAGAATGCCTGGAACCGGTTCGACCAGTCCGGCATCGCGCGCAGCACCGCGAAGGACGGCGTGGAGCCCAACCCGTTCATCCGGTTCTGAGGGCCGATCACATGACAGCGCCCGCAATGGGTCAGCGACAGCTTTTCACCCAGCAAGGCGTCGCCTTCGATGGTATCCGACTCGGGCGCAGCGACCGTTTCGAAACTGGCCGAGAACGGGCCGCCCTCGGTCGGTGCAAAACTTTCGACGGTGCGTTTGCCCACGTCGGACAACAGCCAATCCTGAAAGCGGGCCTGCCGCGGGTCGTCCTGGATGCGCAGGTGATAGATGTCGCCGCCGCGCTGAAACACCGGCTGTCCCGGTGGCCCGACCGCCAGAACCATCGCGCCCCCTTCATCCGCGACAACGCGGATTCCGGTCTTGAGCGAGAAGCGCGGAAGAATATGTTTCAAAAGACCCGAGCGTGCGACATCCTCCGGCGCGGCCAGACCAATCTCCTCCTGCGACCAAGAGGGGCTGGCGAAGAGCGTCAGGCTCAGGCACAAAAGAACAAAGCGCATGGCCCAGCCTAACGGTGACAGGGCGAATGCGTCAAATGAACGAACAAGACGGAGACACACGGCGATGAGCGGCGATTACAACATGTCGATGCGCAAATTCCTCAAACAGGTTGGCGTGACCAGCCAGCAGGCCATCGAAGACGCGCTGCGCAAGGCGGGCGATCCGGCGGGCAAAAGCTTTGAGGCCAAGATGGTCCTGACGATCGACGGTCTGGATGTCGAACACGTGGTGACCGGCCAGATCAAGGACGGCGACGCATGAGCATCCGCGACGCGGTTCTGGCGAACCTGAAGAAGATCACCGACCCGGTTTCGGGACAGGACATCGTCAGCGCGGGCGTGGTCCGCGCGCTGAATGTCGAGGGCGACACCGTGCGCTTCGTTCTCGAGATCGACCCCAAGAATGCCGACAAGATGGAACCGGTACGCGCCACGGCCGAAAAGGCGGCGCAGATGGTCGACGGGGTGGCCAAGGTCTCGGCCCTGCTGACCGCGCATTCCGACAAGGCGCCGCCGGATTTGAAACCCAAGCCCAAGCCCTCGCAGACCGGGCCTCAGGCGGTGCCGGGGGTTGACCGGATCATCGCCGTTGCCTCGGGCAAGGGCGGGGTTGGAAAGTCCACCGTCTCGGCCAACCTGGCCTGTGCGCTGGCGGCCGAGGGGCGACGGGTCGGCCTTCTGGATGCCGATGTGTACGGCCCATCGCAGCCGCGCATGCTGGGCGTGTCCGGTCGACCCGCCAGCCCCGATGGCAAAACCATCCTGCCGCTGCGCAATCACGGCGTCACCATGATGTCGATGGGGTTGATGACCAACGAAGGTCAAGCGGTGGTCTGGCGTGGGCCTATGCTGATGGGCGCGCTGCAGCAGATGATGAACCAGGTGCAGTGGGGCGCGCTGGACGTGTTGATCGTCGACCTGCCGCCCGGCACCGGTGACGTGCAACTGACGCTGAGCCAGAAGTTCAAGGTGGATGGGGCCATCGTCGTCTCGACCCCGCAGGACGTGGCCCTGATTGACGCGCGCAAGGGCATCGACATGTTCCGTCAGCTGAAGACGCCGATCGTCGGCATGATCGAAAACATGTCCACGCATATCTGCTCGAACTGCGGGCACGAGGAACATGTGTTCGGTCATGGAGGCGTCGCCGCCGAAGCCGCCGAACTGGGTGTACCGTTGCTGGGAGAAATCCCCCTGCATCTGGATATTCGCGTGGCCGCCGATGGCGGGGCGCCGATCGTGGTCAGCAAACCCGACAGCCCGCAGGCCGACGCGTTCCGCAAGATCGCCCGCGATCTGATCGCCGCAGGCAAGGCATGACGCAGCCGGTCTTTCCCCCATTGCTGTCCGGGCACCCGGTGCAGGGTGGGGAAGACCCGTTCGACCATGCACAGGCAATGGCGGCGCTGGGCTGCGATGCAGGCAGCGTCGTCTACAACATCCAGGCGGATCGCCTGCGCGCGGCCATCGTCTTTGCGCCGGAGGTGCCCTTGCAGGACGCCATGGCCATGCTGCCGCTGTGCGCCGTCGGGTTCCAAAACGCGCTGGGCGCGCTGGCTCCGCCCGAGGTGGCGGTGCATCTGGGCTGGGATGGGCCGATTTTTGTCAACGGGGCCCGGTGCGGCCGGTTTCGTGTGGCCGCGTCGACCTCGGATCCGGAAACCGTGCCCGACTGGCTGGTCGTCGGCTGGGAGCTGGCCTTGCTGCAAACCGGGGACGAGCCCGGCAAGTCGCCCGATGTGACAGCCCTGTATGACGAAGGCTGCGCCGGTGTGTCTCCTGTGCAGCTGGTCGAAAGCTGGTCGCGTCACATGCTGACCTGGCTGAACCGCTGGTCCGAGGATGGCAACGCACCCTTGCACGGGGAATGGATGGGCTTGCTGCAGGGCGTCGGAGAGCCCTATGCTGATCGCGGCGTGTTTCTTGGGGCCGATGAGCGGTTCGGCATGCTGTTGCGGAACGGGGCGGACACGCAGCTTGTTCCCTTGACCCATCTGTTGGAGGACGCCCATTGAACCTGGCCCGCGCCATTCATTTCGACGAAAGCGACCTGAACGTCTTTCACTCACCCGCCCGAACGGGCGAGTGGTGCATCTCGGGCGGGTTCGAGTTTTCGAATTGGGGCGAGGCCGATCTGGCCGGCAAGGCGCGTCAAGCCTTTGCTAACGGGTGGCTGGGGCTTGAAACCTTCGGGCGCGTGACCTTCGTGGCGGTGACGCAGATCGAACCGGCCGAGATGGAGCGGCTGGCCACCAACCTGGCCGAGCATTTCGTGCGCCTTTACAGCGCGCCCTCGGTCGAGGCGGCGCTGGACGTGGCCCGGGCCGAGCTGGCCCATATGTCCGAGATGTGTGACGATCATGCCCCCAACACCCTGCTGACCGTTGCCCGCAGCCTGACCGAGTCCGGCGTTCACGAGGCTTTTCGGGTGATCACGCCGCAAGAGGCCGAGTTGGAGGCCTTTGCCGTGCACGGGTCATTGGACGAGTAATTACAAAAGGTCGGCAAAACCGCCGAACTGTCCGCGCTTGAAGATCAAGCCTTTGCCGGTGCGGTACATGACCTGTTCGACCTCTCCCACGAGAATCAGATGATCCCCGGCCTCGTGGCGGGCAGACAATGTGCAGTCAAATCGGGCCAGACACTGGCTCAGCTGCGGCCGACCTTTGTGATCCGGGGACCAGTCTGCATGCGAGAAATCGAGGCCATTGCGGGCAAAACGAAGGGCCAGATCCTGCTGATCCTCGGCCACGACATGGATAGAGTAATGTCGCGCTGCTAGAAAGGCCCCGTAACGGTTCGACTCTTTTGCCAGACACCACAGGACCAATGGTGGATTCAGCGACACTGATGCAAACGAGTTGACGGTGATGGCCGAGGGACCGTCCGGGGTGCTGGTCGTGACGACCGTCACACCAGTGCCAAAGCACCCCAGGGCCTCGCGGAAGGCCATGCTTTGATCGGGTCCGGGTTTGAATGTTCTTTCGGTCATCGCGCGCTCGTGTGGTGGCCGGGCACGGGGTGCCATGCCGCAGCAGAATTGTCCACGAAAAGCTGTATCGTGATCAATAGGCTGAGTCAGTTCAGGTCTTCCAACAGCCGACCGTGTTTGCGGGTTTCTGCAATCACGTCGCCGAAGGTCTGCATTCCGCGCGCAGCCAGCATAGGCAGCATCCGCACCAACGCTTCAGCCGTCGCAACCGCATCCCCCAAAGCCGTGTGGCGGAGCGTCTCGGGAATTTCCACGCCCAGTCTTTCGCACAAAGCGTCGAGCGTATGGGTTTCGCTGGCACCGAACAGGACGGCCGACAGCAGAACCGTGTCCAGGATGGGATGATCCCAAGTCACTTCCATGCGCTTGGCATGACGGCGTAGAAACGCCATGTCGAAAGGTGCGTTATGGGCCACGATCACGGCATCACGGGCGAAGTGGTGGAACATGCGCCCGGCTTGCGCGATATCGGGCGCGTCCTGCACCATACGGTCACTGACCTTGTGAACCTTGGTCGAAGCGGGTGGGATCGGAATGCCCGGATTGACCAGCGTGTCCAGCCGCTCGCCCTCGACGATGCGCCCCTTGACGACACGGACGGCGCCGATCTGCACGATCTCGTCCTTGTGCGGCAGCAAACCGGTGGTTTCGGTGTCGAAGACCACAAAGCACAGTTGCGATAGCGGGCGGTTTTCGAACGCCTCGTCGCCTGGGGTGTCCAGAAGATCGAAATCATAGACCAGAGGGCGCGCGGCCTCTGGCGGAATGCGGGCGACGCTGTCTTCGAAGATCAGCATATAGCCCGGCGCATCGCCCAGCGGTTTCATGCGTGCCGTGTAGGTTTGGCGCCCGTCCACGCTGGCGAGGGTGCAATAGACATCCATGCCGGTTTTCCCCAGCTTCTCATAAGCGTCCAGCAGAGGTTTGCGTTCGAGATAGTCGAACAGCGAGGCGTTCAAGCGGGGATGGGCGATCTGCGCCAGAACCTCGGCGGCCTGCGCGTCGTACAGAACGATCTGGTGGTTTGGCCCCGCCAGCAGCATCGCGACCGGGATCTCGGACAGAAGCGCGGTCAGACGTTCTTTCTCTGACGCCAGATGCGCGGTTTCGGCGGCAACGGCTTCGGCGGTGGACAGGGCGGTGGTGGCCAGTCGTTCGGCAAGGCTGGCGGCGGCGGGGGCCAGATCACCCAGATAGCGTGCCGCCTGCAGGTCAAGATCGGTATCCACCCCCGCATGTGCACGCGCACGCAGCTGCGCCGACAGGCGTTCGATCGGCTTTGCTACGTTGTCGTCGAACAGCAGCCAGACACCAGCGACCAGCCCAAGCAAGCCAAACGAGATAAGCAGGCCGCTGAACACGAAGGCGCTGGTCATGTCCGCGGGGTCGGCCCGGCGCAGGCCAAGCCAAAGCGCGATCAGGGTGATGGCGATGCCTCCCGCGGCAAGCAAGCAAAAGAACAGAAAAATTCTCAGGCGCAGGCTCAGGCGGGTCAGCATGGTCAGGCCTCACAAGTGGCTGAGACCACCGGATCATCCGCGCCAACCGGCACCCAATCGGCACCGACCAGACGCCCGTCATCCGAGAACTCGGCCCCATCCGCCAGACTTGCACGGCTGTGCTCGGCGCAGTTCACAGCGATCGGCATCTTGGATACCGGCGCCCAGCGGCCAAAGAAGTACAGGTCGATCAGGCGCTGATCCGGCACCTGCGCATTGGTCCGCAACGAGGCCGTATCGACGGCCGCGAACCGGTCGACATACGGCACCGCATAGGTCCAGGGGCGATAGAGCGCGCGGCTTTCGACCTCCTGCACGACGGTCAGGCCCTCGGGCAGGGCGTCACGGGTGCGGTCGTACCACGAATACTCGCTGATGATCGTGACTGCGATCATGCTCAAACCGGCCGCAACCGGAGCCGACCATTTCGGCAGGCGGCCACCGGTCAGCCGGTTCAAACCCATCACGAGGCCCGCGATGGCAAAACCCGCAAAGATCGTGCCGATCAGCTCAAGAAACATCTTCCTCCTCCGTTCTTCCTGCCGGGGTCTTTACCCCAGCATCCCCTTGCCGTGCCCGACCGCGGATTGCATCGTCTTTACCACGACAAACGCGTCCCGAAGATGACTTCGCTCAAAGTCCGACAGTTCCGACGGCGCAAGATAGTTGTCTGGCTTGTCGCCATTCCTGATCTGTTTGACCTGATGGTTCAACCGGGTTTCCGCGATCAGGTCATAGGCATCCAGCAGGTCCCGCGTGCCAGACGGGCTGAGCACCCCGGCGGCCTCGGCGGCCTTGAGGCGCGCGCGGGTGTTCACCTCGATCAATTCACCCTGCAGGCTGTAGACGCGGCCCAGATCGACCACCGGGACCACGCCGTTGTGCTTGAGGTCCAGCGTGTTGCGATGCTCGCCCGAGCGGATCGTGGCGATCCCACGCAGCAGGCCCAGCGGCGGTGTGTGCTTCAGCGAATTCGAGATCATGTGCGCCACGAAGATCGAATTCGCCCGCGCCGCGCGCAGGGTTTCGGCCTGCAGGTCGGCAAACAGCTCGTACCGGCCACCGATGGGGCGCAGGTCAAACATGACCGAGGCCAGCATCTGCGCCTCGGGGTTGGGCTTGGCGATCCAGCCGTTGAAATAGTCGCGCCAGACCCGGACCGGCTGCCGCCAGCGCGGATTGGTCGCCATCATGTCGCCGGGGCAATAGAAATACCCGCAGGTATCCAGCCCGTCGGACACGAATTTGGCCAGCGCCTCGAAATAGGGCAGGTCGGCATCGGTGACGCCGTCATCCAGCATCAGGCAATTGTCCTGATCGGATACGCCTGTCTGCTCTTGCCGGCCTTGCGAGCCGCAGGCCAGCCACAGATAGGGCACGGGCGCCGGGCCGAGTTTCTGCTCGGCCAGCGCCAGCAGCCGGCGCGTCGCGGCGTCGGCGATGTCGGTGATCAGGCGGGTGACGATCTCGTGCCGGTTGCCCGCCGCTACCAGTTGCACCAGCAGGTTCGGGATCTCGGCCGTGACCGCGGCCATCTCGGTCGCCGACCCGGCCTGCGCGATGCGGCCGACCAGCTCGGCCGAGCTGACGGCCTGGAATCGGGTCAGGTCGGTCTGGGTGACCATTCCGACCAGACGCCCACCCTCGGTGATGGGGATATGGCCGATACCGCGTTCCAGCATCGCGTGCAGCACGTCCGAGCCGATGTCGCCGGGCGACAGGGTCAGCGGGTCCGGGGTCATGATCTGTGACACCGGGGTCGTCGGGGGCAGGGCGCCCGCCACGACCTTGCCCGACAGGTCCCGAACCGTGGCAATGCCGCGCAACGCGCCGCGCTCGGTGATGCAGACCGACGAAATGCCCCGGTCGCGCATCAGGCGCGCGGCTTCCTGAACGGTCGTGTCGGGGGTGCATGTGGCCGGCTTGCGCGCCATCAGGGTCTCGACCCGGGTGGTGGCCAGCGATTGCTGTTCAGGCCGCGCGGGGCGGGCCCGATTGAAGAATTTGGCGACGACGACGTGACGCTGGAGCAGATCGGAAAACAGGACAGTTGGGATGATCAGCAGAACCGAGGGCGCGTCAGCCGTTGCCGTGGTCACCGCGCGCCCGTCGCGCATCAGACCACGTTCGCCGAACGAGTTGCGCAGGCCCAGATGGGATACGACCGCGCCGTTTTCGTCGGTGATCTCGACCTGGCCTTCGTAGATGATGAACAGGCCGGGCAACTGCGCGCCGCGGTGATAGATGACGGTGCCCTTTGGGATTGCGCGCGCTTCGATCCGAGCGGCGATGTCGGCCAGTTCCTCGACAGGCAGCGCATCATAGGGGTGCACGGATTTCAGGAACCGGGTGATCTGTTCAGGTGAAAGCGCCATGGGTTCGCCCGTCCGCTTGAATGAAAAGCCCCGCCCGGGGTTTAGCCGGGCGGGAGAAGTTGGTCGAGGGAAACGGCCCGTGATGCATCATCGCGGACCGCATCCGGCTCAGTGGTCCTGAGCCGCGCCCGCACCACGGGGAATGCGCACGCTTTCGACCAGATCCTTGATCTCCTGCGGGGTTTCCTTGGTCATGCCGGCCACCACATAGGCGACGCCGAAGTTGACCATGGCGCCGATCGCACCGAACGAGGTCGATTTGATCGGACCCAGCAGCGGGTCTGCATCGGTGAACGAGTTGGTGCCCGGAATGAACAGCCAGCCCTTGTGCAGGAAGATGTAGACCAGGGTGACGGTCAGACCAGCCAGCATGCCCGCGACCGCGCCGGTGTTGTTGATGCGGGTCGAGAAGATCCCCATCATCAGCGCCGGGAAGATCGAGGCCGCCGCCAGACCGAAGGCCAACGCCACGGTTTGCGCCGCAAAGCCCGGAGGGTTGAGGCCCAGATAGGTGGCAACCACGATGGCCACGGCCATTGCGATCCGCGCCGCCAGAAGCTCACCCTTTTCCGAGATGCTCGGGTTGATCGAGCCCTTGATCAGGTCGTGCGACACGGCCGACGAAATCGCCAGCAGCAGGCCCGCAGCCGTCGACAGCGCAGCCGCAAGACCGCCGGCCGCGACCAGACCGATCACCCAACCCGGCAGGTTGGCGATTTCGGGGTTGGCCAGAACCAGGATGTCGCGGTTGAACTTGGTCAACTCGTTGCCGACCCAGCCCTTTTCTTCGGCAAGCGCCTGCATGTCGGCATTCTTGTCGTTGTAGTACTGGATCTTGCCGTCGCCGTTCTTGTCTTCCCAGTCCAGCAGGCCGGTTTTCTGCCAGGTGGCCATCCAGTCATAACGGGCATCGTTGTCGATCTGCTCCAGCGATACAGCGCCGCCTTCGATGCCGCCGTTCGGCCACATCATGTCGGTGATGTTCAGACGAGCCATGGCGCCAACCGCGGGGGCCGTCAGGTACAACAGCGCGATGAACACCAGCGCCCAACCGGCCGACCAGCGGGCGTCCGACACTTTGGGAACGGTGAAGAAGCGCATGATGACGTGCGGCAGGCCGGCGGTGCCGATCATCAGCGACAGGGTGAACAGAACCATGTTCAGCGTGTTCGAATGATGAGCGGTGTATTCCGCAAAGCCCAGCTCGGCCACGATGGCGTCCAGCTTGGTCAGCAGCGGCTCGCCACCGGCGGTGTCGCCGAACAGGCCCAGGGCCGGGATCGGGTTGCCGGTCAGCTGCAGCGAGATGAAGATCGCCGGAATGGTGTAGGCGGTGATCAGCACGCAGTACTGAGCGACCTGGGTATAGGTCACGCCCTTCATGCCGCCGAACACCGCATAGGCGAACACGACGCCCGCGCCGATCAGCAGACCGGTGGTGTTCGACACTTCCAGAAAGCGGCCAAAGGCCACGCCCACGCCGGTCATCTGGCCGATCACGTAGGTGACCGAGGCCACGATCAGACAGATCACCGCCACGACGCGCGCGGTCTGGCTGTAGAAGCGATCGCCGATGAATTCGGACACGGTGAACTTGCCGAACTTGCGCAGATAGGGCGCAAGCAGAAGCGCCAGCAGCACGTAGCCGCCGGTCCAGCCCATCAGGAACGAGCTGTTGTCATAGCCGGTAAAGGCAATAAGGCCCGCCATCGAGATGAACGAGGCCGCCGACATCCAGTCAGCCGCTGTCGCCATACCGTTGGTGACCGGGTGAATGCCGCGACCGGCGGCGTAGAATTCCGACGTGGACCCCGCGCGGGCCCAGATCGCGATGCCGATGTAGAGCGCAAAGGACGCGCCCACAAACAGCAGGTTGATGGTAAACTGATCCATTGTCCCCTGGCTCCCTTATTCTTCTTCGACGCCGTATTCGGCATCCAGTTTGTTCATGCGCCAGGCGTAGAAGAAGATCAGCGCCAGAAAGACCAGGATCGATCCCTGTTGCGCGAACCAGAAGCCCAGGTCGGTGCCGCCGACGGCGATGCCCGACAGCAACGGGCGCAGCAGAATGCCGAACCCGAAAGACACCAGCGCCCAGATGATGAGGCTGATGTAGATGAGACGCAGGTTTGCCTGCCAATAGCCTTTGTCGGACTCGGCAGTCTGCGCGGAGTTTGTTGAATTATCCGCCATTGCGGTTTCCTCCTTGGTTCCTCCAGGGCGGCCCGGTGCATTTGTCCTCCGGCGTAGGGCCGCCATTCGATTGCGCCGAGCGCCGCGATGGCGCCAGGCAAAGCTTCTCCGGTCCGCCAGAGCGGTTCCGTTGAAGAAACTCGTGTCGGGGTCAGTGCCCGCTTTGGGGAGTCCTCTTCCCCTTACCGCATCGCGTCGCCCACGATGCTTTCCAGGCCACGGGCGATCTGATCGATCTGCCCCATGGCATCCAGTTTTCTGAGTACGCCGCGATCCTTGTAGTAGTCGATCAAAGGCGCGGTTTGTTCGTGATAGGCCTCCAGCCGGGACGCCACGGTTTCGGCATTGTCATCGGCGCGGCGGCTGAATTCGGTGCTGCCGCACTTGTCACAAACACCGTCCACCTTCGGCTGCTTGTACTGATCGTGGTAGCCTTCACCGCACATTGCGCAGGTGTAGCGTCCGGCGATCCGGGTGACCATCTCGGCGTCCTCGACCTCGAGGCTGATGGCCGCATTCACCTTCTGTCCGTTTTCGGCCAGCAGCTTGTCCAACGCTTCGGCCTGAACCGTGGTGCGGGGAAACCCATCCAGGATGACACCGCGCGCGCAATCGGGCTCGGCAATGCGATCGCGCAGGATTGCGATGACGATGTCGTCGCTGACCAGGTCGCCGGCTTCCATCACTGCTTTCGCGGCCTTTCCGGCCTCGGTTCCGGCAGCAACCGCTGCGCGCAGCAGGTCGCCCGTGCTGAGCTGCACCAGGCCGAATTTCTGTTCCAGCATTCGCGCCTGTGTGCCCTTCCCGGCACCCGGAGGGCCGAGAAGGATCAGGACAGCGGGTTTTGTGATTGTTTCAGCCTGCATCACGCCCTCACTTGTTGGCCCGGTTGGCGATCAGATCTTCGACGACGGACGGGTCGGCCAGGGTCGAGGTATCGCCCAGCGAGCCGAAGTCGTTCTCGGCGATCTTGCGCAGAATGCGGCGCATGATCTTGCCCGACCGGGTCTTGGGCAGGCCCGGAGCCCACTGGATCACGTCGGGGCTGGCGATCGGTCCGATTTCTGTCCGGACCCATGTGCGCAGCTCTTTCAGCAATTCATCCGAGGGCTCTCGGTCATTCATCAGAGTGACGTAGCAATAGATGCCTTGGCCCTTGATTTCATGGGGATAACCAACGACGGCCGCTTCGGCGACGGCGGCGTGAGCCACCAGCGCGCTTTCGACTTCGGCGGTGCCCATGCGGTGGCCCGAGACGTTGATGACATCATCGACGCGGCCCGTGATCCAGTAATCGCCATCTTCGTCGCGGCGGCAGCCGTCACCGGTGAAGTAATACCCCTTGTAGTCCGAGAAATAGGTCTTCTCGAACCGCTCATGGTCGCCCCAGACGGTACGCATTTGGCCCGGCCAGCTGTCCTTGATGCACAGCACGCCTTCGACTCCGTTTCCGGTAATCTCGACACCCGACTGCGGATCCAGCACGACGGGTTGAACGCCAAAGAAGGGCTTCATCGCCGAGCCGGGCTTGGTCGCATGCGCGCCGGGCAGGGGGGTCATCATGTGGCCACCGGTCTCGGTCTGCCACCAGGTGTCAACGATCGGGCATTTGCCCTTGCCGACCACGTCATTGTACCAGTTCCAGGCTTCGGGGTTGATGGGTTCGCCCACCGTGCCGAGTGTTTTCAGGGAACTCAGGTCGCATTTTTCTACGAACTCGTTGCCCTGACCCATAAGCGCGCGGATCGCGGTCGGTGCCGTGTAGAACTGGTTGACCTTGTGCTTCTCGCAAACCTGCCAGAACCGCGAGGCGTCGGGATAGGTCGGCACGCCTTCGAACATCAGTGTGGTCGCGCCATTGGCCAGCGGGCCATAGACGATATAGCTGTGGCCGGTGACCCAGCCCACGTCCGCCGTACACCAGTAGATGTCGCCGTCATGATAGTCGAAGGTAATTTCGTGGGTCATCGCGGCATAAACCAGGTAGCCGCCGGTGGTGTGCACCACGCCTTTCGGCTGTCCGGTCGAGCCCGAGGTGTAAAGGATGAACAGCGGATCTTCGGCGTTCATCTCGGCCGGCGCACAATAATCGTCGGCCTCCAGCGCCATTTCGTTGTAGTCGAAGTCGCGCCCGTCGATCCAGGTCGTCTGGCCACCGGTGCGCTTGACCACCAGACACTTTACCGTGTCCTTGCAGTGCAGCAGGGCGGCGTCGGCGTTCGATTTCAGCGGAGTCTTGCGGCCGCCGCGCGGGGCCTCGTCGGCGGTGATGATGACCTTGGCGTCACAACCGTTGACCCGAGCGGCCAGCGCGTCGGGCGAGAAGCCGGCAAACACGATCGAGTGGATCGCGCCAATGCGGGCGCAGGCGAGCATGGCATAGGCGGCCTCGGGGATCATCGGCAGATAGATGACGACCCGGTCGCCTTTGCGCACGCCCATCGATTCCAGAATGTTCGCCATGCGGCAGGTGCGGCGGTGCAGCTCGGCATAGGTGATGTGCTGGGCTTCGTCGTTCGGATCATCCGGTTCCCAGATGATCGCGGTCTGATCGCCGCGGGTCTTCAGGTGACGGTCCAGACAGTTGGCCGAGACGTTCAGCGTGCCGTCGGCATACCAGTTGATCTTGACCGAGCCGAAATCGTAGTTGACGTCCTTGACCTGGGTGTAGGGCTTGATCCAGTCGATCCGCTTGCCATGCTCACCCCAGAATTTCACGGGGTCGTTGACAGATGCCTCGTACATCTGGGTGTATTTTTCGGCATCGACATGAGCGCGAGCGACGGTTTCTGCGGATGGCGGAAATACCTTGGCTTCTGCCTGGGCAGCGGTGGTCATTCTGAGGCTCCTCCCTCTGACTGGACTTCGGGTGGACCGAGTTTGCCCAATTGATTGGCATTGTCGATCCGTTTCCTCCCCGGTCGGGATAATACGCCTTCGAGAAAAGAAAGAAATAAATTGCCGTAATCCTTGGATTTGTTTGTAAACAAGTTTCCGTTTCTCGAGCCATTTTGTAAATTCGACCGAGTTGAGTTTGCGATAACATGATAAAAAACAATTATTTACAGATTATGGAGTTGTTAACGGCCCAGTGTGACACCTTTTCTCCTGTGGGTCGAACGTGTCGGCGGGGCTTTCTGGGCCGTGCAGAAATCAACGCTTTCACGGGTGCACCATTCGGGCGGCGGGGCTTGGCACGTGTCGATGTTGGCGCTAGCTTGACTCGCAAGCGCCCCGGGAGGGGGTGCACCAATGGGAGAGATCATTATGAACAAGATGTTGAGCGGAGCGGCCATCGCCGCCCTTGGCGTTGCTTTTGTCACCGAGGCGGCTGCGACCGAGTGGAATGCCTCGGTCTGGGGCAAGCGCCGCGCCTTCACCGAACATGTTGAGAAACTGGCCGAACTGGTCAGCGAGAAAACCGATGGCGCGTTCACCATCAACGTCAGCTATGGCGGCCTTTCCAAGCCCAAGGAAAACCTGGACGGCATCGAAATCGGCGCCTTCGAGATGGCCCAGTTCTGTGCTGGTTACCATCGCGACAAGAACCGCGCGATCACCGTCCTGGAACTGCCGTTCCTGGGTGTGAACACACTGGATGAGGAAGTGGCCGTCAGCCACGCGGTCTACGATCACCCTGCGGTCAAGGAAGAGATGGCTCAGTGGAACGCTCGGATCCTCATGACCTCGCCGATGCCGCAGTACAATCTGGTCGGGACAGGCGAGCCGCGTGACGAACTGGCAGAGTTTGAAGGTATGCGCGTTCGTGCGACCGGGGGCCTTGGTCAGGCGTTTGAGGCCGTTGGTGCCGTTCCGACATCGGTTCCGGCGACCGAAGCCTATAATGCGATGCAGTCCGGTGTTGTGGACACCGTCGCATTTGCTCAGCACGCACACCTGTCGTTCGGCACCATCAATGAGGCCGACTGGTGGACCGCGAACCTGAACCCCGGCACGGTGAACTGCCCGGTGGTCGTGAACATCGACGCCTATGAAGCACTGCCGCCCGAGCACCGTGAGGCGCTGGACAGCTCGATCGACGAGGCGATTGACCACTACCTGACCAATTACGGTGAGCTGCTGAAAAAGTGGGATGGCGTGCTCGAAGAAAAGGGCGTTCAGAAAGTGATGATCGATGACTCCGTTCTGGACGAGTTCCGCGCCAAGGCGGCCGACCCGATCCGCGACCAGTGGATTGCCGACATGTCCGCCCAAGGCCTGCCGGCGCAGGATCTTTATGACCTGGTGCAGGCAACGCTGAAGCAGCAGCGCGGCGGCAACTGATAAAAAACAGCCGGGGGCTGAAACGCCCCCGGAATCATCTGGAACAGGGGACAACCGGATGGCAGGACACGCCACGGTATTGGAGGACGGCAGCCTCCTGAGCCGTCTCGACCGGCAATTGCTGCGATTTGAACGATTTCTGGCCCTTCTCAGTGGCATCGCCGTTTTCGGTTTGATGGTGTTGGCTGTTGTGTCCGTCAGCGGACGCAACGCGATCAACGCCCCATTGCCGGGCTATGTCGACTGGATCGAGCAGGCCATGCCTCTGATCGCGTTTCTTGGCATTTCCTACGTTCAGCGGGACGGCGGGCACATCCGCATGGACATTGTGATTGCACGTCTGCACGGGCGCGCAATGTGGTTGTTCGAGCTGATTTCGGTCGTGTTGATCCTTGTCCTGATGTTGGCGTTGGTCTGGGGCAGCTGGTCCCATTTCGATCGATCGTTTGATTTTGGCGCACCGATGTGGAGCCGTGACAGCTCGATCGACATCGGTATTCCGATCTGGCCCGCCAAGCTGTTGGCGCCAGTTGCCTTCTCCGTTTTGTGTCTGCGGTTGTGTCTCCAGATCTGGGGGTATGGTCGGGCGTTCCTGTTGGGGCTGGAATCTCCGGTTGCGGTGCCGCTGATCCAGGACGCCGCCGCGCAGGCCGCGGCCGAAGCCGAGCAGTTTGAGAGGCAGGACTGACAAATGGACACGATTGAAATCGGCCTGTGGGTCACGGGCGGCCTGCTGGTTCTTGTCGTCGCGGGCATGCGCGTTGCGTTTGCCGCAGGCCTCGCAGGGTTGGTGGGGCTGGTCTGGATATTCTGGGCCAAGTTCGGATATGACCCGGATCGGTTTGGCAAGGCTTTGACCGTTGCCGTCAAGACGGCGGGGCAGGTGCCGCATTCCAAAGTGGCCTCGCACACGCTCAGCCTGATTCCAACTTTCATCCTGATCGGATACTTGGCCTATTACGCGGGTTTGACCCGGGCTTTGTTCGAAGCGGCCAAGCGCTGGGTCGCCTGGGTGCCGGGCGGTTTGGCAGTGTCCACGGTTTTCGCGACGGCCGGCTTTGCAGCCGTGTCAGGCGCGTCGGTGGCGACGTCGGCGGTCTTTGCCCGCATTGCCATCCCCGAGATGCTGGACGTCGGCTACAATAAAAGGTTTGCCGCAGGCGTCGTGGCCGCAGGTGGTACTTTGGCGTCGCTGATCCCACCTTCCGCGATCCTTGTGATCTATGCGATCATCGTTGAGCAGGACGTGGGCAAACTGCTGCTCGCCGGGTTCATCCCAGGTGCGTTTTCAGCGGTGATCTACGGATTGCTGATCATCGGTATCGCGGTTTTCTTCAAAAACGTGGGTCCGCCGGTGCGGGGCTTTACCTGGAAACAGCGCTTTGCTGCGTTGCCCGGCGCGCTGCCGATCTTCGCGGTAATCCTGATCATCATCTGTTTTGTCTACAACCCATTCGGTGACAAGGCGTGGGGAACGCCGACTGAGGGCGGCGCAATCGGTGCATTCATCGTATTCTGCTTTGCGCTGTTTCACGGCATGCGCTGGACCGAGCTGAAGTCGGCGTTGCTGGAAACCGCCAAGCTGACGGCGATGATCTTCTCGATCATCTGGGGTGTCTTGATCTACGTGCGCTTTCTGGGCTTCGCCGACCTGCCTGGGGCGTTCTCGGATTGGATCACTTCCCTCCATATGTCACCCATGCTGATCCTGATCTGTATCCTGTTGGCCTATGCCGTGCTTGGCATGTTCATGGATGCAATCGGGATGCTGCTGCTGACTCTGCCGGTGGTCTATCCTGCCGTCATGGCCCTGAACGGGGGCGAGGCGGTAAGCGCGGCCGACAGCACATTCGGCATGTCCGGCCCCATGTGCGCGATCTGGTTTGGTATTCTGGTGGTCAAGATGGCCGAGTTCTGTCTGATCACGCCGCCAATCGGCCTGAACTGCTTCGTGGTGGCAGGCGTACGCCCGGACCTGAGCGTTCAGGACGTGTTCAAGGGCGTGGCCCCGTTCTTCGTCGCTGATGCGGTGACGATTGCGCTGCTGGTCGCGTTTCCGGCGATCGTTCTGTATCTGCCATCGCTTGCCGGCTGAGGTTTCGGGCAATCCAGGCACGGACTGTGATGCATGGCTCTGCCGCGCGCATAGAAAATTCGGGCGGCACGAAGTCTCGGTGCCGCAGTAGACCCAATACCTCAGTGTCGCAAAGACTGAACGGGGGCAGCTCCCCCATCCGGCCTAACGTCTAAATCGGGCGAAACGGCTCACCTGGCCCGCATGAGCATGCCAAACAGGTCGCGCGGATCGTCCGGGTCGGCCAGCATGTCCAGGGGCTCAAAGAACTCGGTTCCCTCGATCGCGCGCTTGACGTAGCGCAGGGCCGAGAAGTCCTCGATCGCGAAACCGACGCTGTCAAACAGAGTGATCTGCCGGTCGTCACGGCGACCTTCGGCCTGACCGGTGATGACCTGCCACATCTCGGTGACTGGGTGGTCGGGGTCCAGCGCCTGGATTTCACCTTCGATCCGGGTCTGCTCGGGGTATTCCACGAAAATGTCGGACCGCAGAAGAATGTCGCGATGCAATTCGGTCTTGCCGGGGCAGTCGCCTCCGATCGCGTTGATGTGCACGCCCGGGCCGACCATGTTGTCGGTCAGGATGGTGGCATATTTCTTGTCGGCGGTGCAGGTGGTGATGATCTGCGCGCCCTCGATCGCCTCTTCGGCCGAGCGGCACGAAACCACGTTCAAGCCGGTCCCTTGCAGGTTGGCCGCGCATTTCGCGGTGGCGGCGGGATCGATGTCATAAAGGCGAACGGTGTCAATTCCACACATGGCCTTGAAGGCCAGGCACTGGAACTCGGACTGCGCGCCATTGCCGATCATCGCCATCGTGGACGCATTCTTTGGGGCCAGGTACTTGCCGACCAGCGCCGAGGTTGCCGCGGTGCGCAGCGCCGTCAGCATCGTCATCTCGGTCAACAGGGTCGGATACCCGGTGTACACGTCCGCAAGCAGGCCGAATGCGGTGACGGTCTGCAGGCCTTCGGACGTGTTCTTGGGGTGGCCGTTCACATATTTGAACCCATAGGCCTCACCGTCCGAGGTCGGCATCAGTTCGATCACGCCATGTGGGGAATGGGCCGGGATGCGCGGGGTCTTGTCAAAGCTCTCCCAGCGTTTGAAATCGTCCTCGATCTGGGTGGCGATCTCGATGATCATTCTTTCGACACCGATGTGGTGGATCAGCCGCATCATGTTGTCGACGGATACGAAGGGAACAAGCGCCTTGTCGGAAGGTTGCATGGGGTCTCTCCTAGCGGCGTGACAGGTGGATGCCTGCGATCATGCAGCGCACCGACCCGCCGGCGGTTTCGATGGTGGGTACGGACAGCGGCAGGGGCGTCGCGCTGTCGTGGATGATGTCGATCTGATCCGGGCGCAGCGCGGCCAAAGCCCGGCTGGACAGCGCCAGAACCAGCCCGTCGCGGCCTGTCAGTTCGATGGCGTTACCGGCAAATTCGGCGATCTGGTCGTGGGTCAGGTCGATCACCGTGCGGCCGGATTCCTCGAGCCGCGCCCGAACGGTCGCGCGCCGCTCGGGGTCGGTGATCATGTCCAGACAGATCAGGGCGTAATGCGTGCCGATCCCCATCAGAACATTGGTGTGATAGACATCGCGGCCTTGCGCGTCGCGGGCCTCGAAGGCGATGGGCTCGTAGTTGAAATGGGTGCAGAACCGTTCCAGCAGCACCGGGTCGGCGCGGTTGGATTTGACGGTATAGGCAATGCGCCCGACGTGATCGAGCACCATCGCACCGGTGCCCTCCAGCGCGAGGTTGTCCTGCTCGAGCCCGGAATAGTCGATCACGTCCTGTACGCGATAGTCGCGTTTCAGCATCTCGATCAAATCCATCCGACGTTCGCGCCGGCGCGAGGGAACGAACATCGGATAGATCGCTACATGCCCGCCCGGATGGGTCGAGAACCAGTTGTTCGGAAACACGCTGTCGGGCGTGTCGTTGTCGCCGAAATCGTCAAACACATGCACGGTCACGCCAGCGTCGCGCAGCTGGGCGACCGCGCGGTCATGCTCGTCGCGGGCCGCGGCCGAGGTCGCCTCGGCCGAGCGGTTGGCCAGCGTCTGGAACGCATTGTCGTCGCGGGTCTCGGGGTTCGAGGCAAAGGCGTGTGGCCGGATCATGACAACGGCCGAGGGGGCCTGAAGGGAATGCATCAGAAGCTCCGGGTAATGCGGTCGAAGATGCGGCGCCCAAGCAGCGAGGCGGCCAGGTCGACCATCAGTTTCGCGGTACGGCCGCGTTCATCCAGAAAGGGGTTCAGTTCGACCAGGTCCAGCGAGCAGACCAGCCCGCTTTCGTGCAGCAACTCCATAACCAGATGCGCCTCGCGTTCAGTGGCGCCGCCGGGAACGGTGGTGCCGACGGCCGGCGCGATGGCGGGGTCAAGGAAATCCACGTCCAGCGAGACATGCAGAATGCCGTTTGCGGTGCGGACACGGTCAAGAAAGGCCATCAGCGGGGCCTTGATGCCGTGTTCGTCGATGCTGCGCATGTCGGCCAGCATGGCGCGGTCTTTCTCCAGCGCCGCGCGCTCGGCCGGATCGACCGAGCGCAGGCCGATCATGCCGACGCGGTCCGTGGGTATCGGAGCATCCAAAGCGGGGAAAGCGTCGAACCCGGGCTGACCGGTGAAATAGGCGACCGGCGTGCCATGCAGGTTGCCACTGCCGGTGCTGTTGGGTGTGTGGAAATCGCTGTGCGCGTCCAGCCATAGAACGAACAGCGGGCGCCCGATCTGCTGCGCATGGGCGGCCATGCCAGAGACCGTGCCCATCGACAGGGCGTGGTCCCCGCCCATGAAAATCGGCAGACCTTGTTGGGCCGCCTGTTGCGCGACCCGGATCAAAGCCCGCGTCCAACCTACGCATTCGGGTAGGGCAAAGAGGTGATCATGTTGCGGCATGTCGACTGTGTCCGGGCGGGTGTCGCCAAAGTCTGTGACCGTGTGCCCGAGGTCTGACAGCGCCTCGGCGATTCCGGCCACCCGGTACGCGTCGGGTCCCATCCGGCAACCCTGTCGCCGCTTGCCGACGTCCATGCCGGCACCAACGAGAATGACTGATTTGGTATCCATACGTTCATTTAGCGGTGCAATGCGGGTTGCGTGAAGGAAGCAAAATGCTCAAAATGAAATCTGAAAATCCAAAATGGAAACACGGAATGGACGATCTGGACAGCCGCTTGCTCAGCGCCCTTCACCGAGACGCTCGCGCGTCCCTGTCAGAGCTTGCAGAAGTGCTGGGTGTAACGCGGACGACCGTGCGCAGCCGGCTGCAGCGGCTCAAGCAATCGGGTGAGATTGTGGGCTTTACTGTCCTGACCCGTCGGGACGTCGCGCAAAGCCCGGTGCGCGGGTTGATGATGCTGGAAATCGAAGGGCGCGGGACCGAGCGCATCATGGCCCGGATCGCGGCGATGCGGCAGGTGCGGGCGGTGCATTCCACCAATGGCGGATGGGACCTGATCGCCGAGATCGGGACCGAGACGCTGGCCGAACTGGACGAGGTTCTGTTCCAGATCCGCCGCATCGAAGGCGTGACCCGCTCCGAGACCAATCTGCTTCTGTCCACCCGAAAAGGCCGCTTCTGAACCGCCCGCCATTCACCAGCGCGGCATAGCTTTGAATACCAAACGATTTGTGCAAGAGTTTTCCCGCAGGCTTGATCAGACCCATGGGCAGGGAAATCAATATGAGCACAGCAGACCCAGGCGAAAACTCGCGGGCGGAAATCCTGATTGCCCGGGTGACCGGTCTGTTGGAGCAGCCGATCGTCAGGTTGGCGATACCTGTTGTGATAACGCTGATCGCGTTGACGGTGCTGCACGACCTGTCGAGCCATGTGAAATGGTCGGACGTGCAATCTGACATTGCCGGAACGTCTTGGCGGGTGATGTTCCTTGCCGTGTTCTGGACGGCCTTCAGTTTTCTGTCTCTGTCCTTCTATGACGTCTTCGCCGTGCAGAGCGTGGCGGGGGGAACGGTCCCCCTTCGCATCGCGGCCATGGCCGGGGCCAGCGGCTATGCGGTGTCGAATTGCCTCGGATTTTCGTACATCACGGGCACGGCGATCCGCTATCGGATCTATGCGTCGCTGGGGTTGGATCTGGGACGGGTCGCGGGCGTGATCGCCACATCATGGGTGGCTTTCTGGATGGGCCTCATCCTGATCCTCGGCGGAATGATGACGCTTCATCCGGACGGGATCGCCCAAGCGCTGCCGATCAGTGGAACTCTTGAAACGGTCATCGGGGTTGCCCTGCTGGTCGGTCTGCTGGTTCTGTTTGTATGGCTGGCAAAAGGCGGGCGTCGGCTGGCCTTTGGCGGAGTGGGATTTGACCTGCCCGGAGGCAAGTTGGCCAGCCTTTTGACGCTGGCGGCAATCGGGGATCTGTTCGGCGCGTCGATGGCTCTTTATGTTCTGATGCCCGACGATCTGGGCGTCGGTTATCCCTATTTCTTCACCATCTATATCTGCGCAATCGCAGTTGGGATTCTCAGCCACGCCCCGGGCGGAATCGGTGTGTTCGAGGCCACGTTGATCGCCGGGCTGGGGGCCTCGGGCCGGTCGGACGTGATTGCTGCGTTGCTGCTTTACCGGGTTGTCTACACGTTTTTGCCATTTGCCATCGCAAGCCTGTCGATCGCCGTCGCTTCGGCGCTGGCACACCGGCATCACATCAGCGGTGCGGCCACCTGGTTTTACCGGGCCGTCCGGCCAATCGTGCCGATGGTGGCTGCCGGTATCGCGGCAGTGGCCGGTGTGGTTCTTCTGGTGTCTGGCACCTTGCCGGCCAGCTCGACGAAGCTGGGAATCCTGCGCGAGTTTCTGCCCCTGTCCTTCGTCGAGGCATCGCATCTGGCCGGAAGCGCCATCGGCGTTCTGCTGCTGCTTGTGGCGCGGGGGCTGTACCGCAAGCTGTACCGGGCATGGATCGTTGCCATGATCCTGATGCTGGCCGGGTTCTTTGCGTCACTGGCCAAGGGGCTGGATACGCATGAGGCCATCGGAATGCTTGCAGCCATCGGTTTGTTGGCCCTGTTTCGGGGGGCTTTCTACCGGGTCAGCGGCGCCTCCATCTTCCGACTGAACATTCCTTGGCTGGTCAGTCTGATCGCGTCGCTGGCGGTGATCTTCTGGATCGGGTTGTTCGCCTATTCCCATGTCGAATACGAAAATGCGTTGTGGTGGGAGTTTGCATGGAATGGCGATGCCTCGCGGTTCCTACGCTCCAGCATGGTGGTGGCGGTCATCGTCGGGGTGGTGGCCGTGAACTCGTTGTTCGGACGCACGATCCCCGCACGTCAGCGCACCGAGATCCCTGCGGCGGTCGAACGTCTGGCGCTGGCCAGCGAAGAGACCGAGGCGCAGATCAGCCTGACCGGCGACAAGCAGTTCCTGGTCGCGCCGGATGAAAGCGCCTTTCTGGCCTATGCCGATTCCGGCAACGCGTTGATCAGCAAGGGCGAGCCTGTCGGCGATGAGGCCGCCGGCCAGCAACTGATCTGGCAGTTGCGCGAAATGGCCGATGCCGAAGGCAAGCTCTGCGCATTTTACAGCGTGTCCACCAAGTATCTGCCTACGTTTCTGGACCTCGGGCTGTCGATCCTCAAGATCGGTGAAGTCGCCCGGGTGCCGCTGAAGGACTTCACGCTGGACGGCAAATCCCGCAAGCGGTTCCGTCAGGCCCGGAACCGGGCCGAGCGTGAAGGATATGTCTTCGAGATCATTCCCAAAGACCAGCTTGCACCGGTCCTGCCGGAGCTGCGCCAGATCTCGGATCGCTGGCTGGAAGGCAAGGCGGGCGCGGAGAAGGGTTTTGCCCTGGGCGGGTTCGACGAGCAGTATTTGTCCTATTTCGATCATGCGGTTCTGAAGAACGGCGAAACAGGCAAGATCGTGGCTTTTGCCAACCTGTTTCAGGGCGGCAACAAGTCGGAATTGTCGCTGGATCTGATGCGGTACGAGCCCGACTGCCCCAGCTTTGTCATGGACGCTCTGTTCGCCGAGATGATGAACTGGGGCGCCGGCCAAGGGTTTCATTGGTTCTCATTGGGGGCCGCGCCGTTTTCCGGGATCGAGAACCGGCAACTCGCCTCGCTCTGGAACCGGATCGGCGGCTTCGTGTACGAGCACGGCGAGCAGTTCTATCACTTCGAGGGTCTGCGCGCCTTCAAGCAGAAGTTCGACCCGGAGTGGAGCCCCAACTATCTTGCCAGCCCAGGCGGTCTGGCCGCGCCGCGCATCCTTTACGAGGTGAACATCCTGATCTCTGGCGGCCTGACGGGCCTAACGAAATAGCGCCTAGTTCAGACTTGCGCGTGTTGGGTCCTGCTGCAGCAGGTCCCCCCAATCGGTGCGATAGGACATCTCGGCCAGTACGGTTTCCGGCAGAAACTCCTGATTCTGACGGATCTGCCAGCCCCCGCCCAGACCCTTGTAGACCGCGACCAGATTCGACGACACCTGCTGGCGCGCCTCGATCAGGTTGGCTTGCGAGCGCAGAAGCGCGGTCTGCGTGTTCAGCACGCGGGAATAGTCTGCGATGCCGTCGCGATACTGGCTGACGGCAATGTCGGCGGCCTTGCTCGCTGCGTCGACGCTGCGTTGGTAGAACGTCACCTGCTTGCGCGCCTGGGCATAGGCAACCATGGCGCTTTCGACCTCGGAATAGGCGGTCAGCACGGTGTTCTGATAGTTGGCGATCAGCGCCTGATAGGCGGCGTCCTGCGCGCGCACGTTGTTCTTGATCCGCCCATAGTTCAGAACGTTCCAGACCACGCCGGCGCTGGCCAGACCCGTGGTGCTATTCGAGCTGAACAGGTCGCGCCCGCCCGACGCCTGCAGGCCGATCGAGCCCGACAGGATGAACTGCGGATACAGGTCCGCCATGGCAATGCCCACTTGCGCCGATTGCGTGGCTGCGGCCAGTTCTGCAGCGCGAACGTCGGGGCGGCGGCGCAGCAGTTCGGCCGGAACGCCGACGGCGACGTTCGATCTTGCTGACGGGATCCGCCCGGACGTTCCCAGAAGGCCGGTCATGCGCGACGGTGTCGTGCCCAACAGAACCGCCAGCGCGTTCTTGGCCTGCTGCAGATCGCTTTCCAGCGTCGGCACCAGCGCCTTGGTGTTGTTCAGCAGGGCGGTGGACTCCTGCACATCCAATTCCGTCGTCACGCCATTGTTGAACCGCAACTGGGTCAGATCGTTGGCTTCCTGCTGCAGCTTGATGTTCTCGCGCGCGACGGCCAGCGACTCCTGCAGGGCGCGGATGTTGATGTACAGCGCGGCCACATCGCCCGTCAGCGTCACCAGCGCATCGTCATAGTTGGCGACCTGTAGCGCCAGGTTCGATCGCGCCGCCTGCACGCCGCGCCGCTGCGCGCCCCAGACGTCCAGTTCCCACTGGGCGTCAAACCCCACCTGTGAGGTCGAAAACTCGGTATCCAGCGGAATGATCCGGTTGATATCGGCAATGGGACCGAGGTTGTCGCTGATCCGGCGCCGCTCCAACGCGCCGCCCACGGCCTGCGATTGCGGATAGAGCTCGCCGAAGGCGATGCCCAGTTGCGCGCGGGCCTGCAACACGCGCGCGCCTGCGACTTGAAGGGTCAGGTTCTGGGCGTAGGCCTCGGCCACCAGCTTGTTCAGGGTCGGATCATTGAAGCTCTGCCACCATTTGACCACGGGGGCGCTGCGTGATGTCAGCCCGCTGGCTTGGCTGGCGCTGGGGCTGTTGGCCTCCATCCACTGTTTCACGACCGGCGAGTTGGGGCGCACGAAATCCGGCCCGACCGGGGTGCATGCAAACAGCAACGCGGCGCTCAGCGCGGTGCCAACTAACATGCGGCGGCGGTTTCGTGGCCTGCGCGGATGGTCCGGGTTCATGTGTGTCATGCTCAGATATCCAACGGTCGGATGAAGTTGGCGAAGGAATAGAGGCGGATGTTGATGCGGCGCAGAAACTCGAAGCTTGTGCCTTGCCCGGTATAGATGGCCACGGCCGCGTGCCCGCCAGCGGGGAAAGTATGCCCTTCGGGGACGTCGACTGAAATCTGCACCGCGATGCGCCCGGGAATTTTGGGCAGCTCGAACCCCGGCAGGCGGCCAGAAGGCAGGTATTGCCCCTGCCGGGTGGCCCACCAGATGGCCTCGACCCTGCCGGTCAGAATTTCACCCGGGTACAGGTCCAGCGCGACCTCGACAGGCTGACCGGGTTCGACGAATTTCAGGTTCTGCTGGCGGTATGTGGCCAGGATATAGGGCGAATCCTCAGTCACGAAGCTGGCGATGGCCCCAAGTCGGATATCACCGACCACAAGGCCGGGACGGGCCTGTTGCGAGACGATCATACCGTTCTCAGGAGCGTAGATCGTTGTATTGTCGAGGAAATACTGTGCTTCGGCCAGCTGCGCCTTGGCCTGAAGGATACCGGTGTTCACTCCGTCGATCTGTGATTCCTGCGCAAGTTGCGCCTTTCTTAGATTGGCCTCAGCCTGTTTGACCGCAGCCTGATCTTCGGTCACTTGTTCGTTCCAGCGATCCAGCTCGTCCTGACGCGCACCCCCGGCAGGCACCAGGTTTTCATAGCGCGCCTTCTGCGTCATCGCATAAGCCAGCTGGGCATTGGCGCGCTCCACCGCCTCGGTCGAGGCGATCACGTCCTGTTCAAGGATTTTGGCGTTCTGCTCCGCAGCCACCAGTTGGGCCTGCGCGTTCTCGACGGCCAGCTTGAACACCGTGTCATCAAACCGGTACAGCGGATCACCCTTGGTGATGGGCGTGTTGGGTTCGACCAAGACCTCGGTCAGGATGGTCGGTTGGGTCAGTTTCGGGACGATCTGGATGGTGGACCGCACTACGTGGCTGTCGATCGAGAAGGGTTGGAAGAACCGGAGCGCGACCAGGAAGATCAGCAGCAGATGGGCGCCGACCCAGAACGACACGATCCCCCAGACAATGTTGAACTTGAGCCATTGTGCTTTGAAGAAAATGAACCAGACAAAAATGATGTAGAAAAGTGTGATGCCGAGGGCGACGAACATAGTGGTGGATTTCCTTCGGCGTCAGGTTTTCTGTGGGTCGTCTGCAGCAGGGGCCCGGTACTCGTCCTTGACCTGCCCGCCAAGGCGCTCGATCTCCTTGCGGATCGCTTCGCGCTCGCCCTCGGGCAAGCGGCGGATGTCCACGGTCATGCCATCATGGTAGGCCCAGATAAAGGCGTGCACCCAGGGGATGATCGCCAGAAACCCCATCCATCCCATCAGTTTGACGGCTTCGGCATGGGGGTGGTTCCGTTTGATTGCGATGCGGCCGGGCAGGCCCATGATGAACAGAAACAAGGCCATGACCGCCGCCAGCAGTAGGATCAGCGCTACGAATGTCAGGTAGTCATAATAGCCCAGCGGCTGCCCCAGTAGTCCCATCGTCGCGCCTCCTGTCTGGACGGTTGCCCCATCCTCAGTTGTTGGTGTCCAGTTCGTCAATCAATTTGTAGCTGGTCGGCGGGTCGGCGCAGATGCCCGGACCGCATTCCAACAGCGTCGAACCGGCGTTCAGCACCGCAAGACCCAGCATGATGAAGAACGCGACCTTTGCCAATGTGCTGCCGCCAAAGCGTGGTTCCGCGCGCGTGTCCGAGACATACTGTTTCTCGAACATCAGCATGATGGCGGTGCCCAACAGGATCAGGAAAAAGCAGATGGCAGCCCAAGTATAGTAGTGCAGGCCCAACACCGGAGAGCCATAGTGCCCGGTTCCCGGCACGATGTGCAGAAGGATCTGCCGCACCGACACGCTGCCGCCGTAGAGGGCCGCAATCAGCATGATCGCATAGTGTTGGGGCCGCGGGCCATAAAGCAGGTTCAGGCCCAGACCAACACCAACCGCGACGAAGCCAACTCGCTGCAACAGGCAGAGCGGGCAGGGCAGTTCGTACAGCTTGAGCTGGTAGACATAGGCCAGCAGCAGAACAAGGCTGACGGCCAGCATTCCTAGGGCATTCAGAGTACGGGACAGTTCAGGTGTCATGATCGTCCCTTTCTACAACTGAATTGTCAGTTGGCTGGTGGCGTGAAACTTGAGCCAATAGACGCTCAACGCCAGCGTGAGAAAGAAAACCACGTTTCCGGCTTTTGTCCGTCCAAAGTAATTCAGCGCCATAACGGCTGTAAGTAACGCAAATAAAAGCGCGATCATGGCTCGGTCCTCCCCTCCCGTGCAACGATTGCAATGGTGGTGATACTGTCAGGCCCGCTGCCATCTGGCAAGTTTTGGGATCGTCCGTTCGCCTTAAGTGCGAGCGAACCCTAGCTGCACACCACCAATTGGGTCTGCCATTCGCGGCAGCGCGCCGCCAGTTCGGATGTGACGGGAGCGTCTGTGTAGAACGTGTCGATTTCGGACAATGACGTGATGCGGGCCGGGGCCGACCGCTGGAACTTCGAGTGGTCGGCAACAAGGCTGGTATGCCGCGCCTGCGCGATGATTGTCTGGCTGACGTTCACTTCCTGAAAATCGAAATCCAGCAGATCGCCTTCGCTATCCAACGCAGAACACCCTATGACCGCGTAGTCAAACTTGAACTGACGAATGGTCGAGACTGTCAGATTGCCGATCAGGCCCCCATCTGATCGGCGCAGAACACCACCAGCGACCACGATCTCGCATTCAGGGTTTTCGACCAGAATGTTGGCCACGTTCATATTGTTGGTCACGACCATCAGGTTCTTGTGGGTCAGAAGTTGCCGCGCCACGGCCTCGGTCGAGGTGCCTATATTCATGAACACCGATGCTCCGTCCGGTATGTCGGCGGCACACCGTTTGGCAATGCGTGTCTTGGCTTCGCCGTTCAATCCGCGGCGGTCTTCGTAACCGATATTCGAAACGCCCGACCTCAGAACCGCGCCGCCGTGAACGCGGTCCAGCATCCCGGCATCGGACAGTTCCGACAGGTCCCGACGAATGGTCTGGACAGTGACATTGAACCGCTCGGCCAGATCCTCGACCGCGACACGTCCGTTTTGCTTGGCAAGGCTCAGGATGTCGGATTGGCGAAAGGACAGGGACATATTCGGCTCCGCGGGTGTGGCTCTGTTCGTTTTTGTTCTTTTTGGGCATCGAGCGCAAGTCTGATGTTTTCTTGATTGGGTGCCAAAGGAGATAGAAGTGCCCGACAATCAAGTTGCACAAGATGCGACAAAGCGAACAAAAACGAAAATCAAAATTGACTAAACGAGTGCCGGTCGCGTTAATGCGCGCGACCCTTTTGCAAATGGAATCATCAGACATGGAACAGTCGGACACCCAGATTACCGATCTTTTTATCATCGGTGGCGGCATCAATGGCTGTGGCATCGCGCGCGACGCCGCAGGGCGCGGGTTGAGCGTCACGCTCGCCGAGATGAACGATCTGGCCTCGGCCACTTCGTCTGCTTCGACCAAGCTGTTTCACGGAGGGCTGCGCTATCTGGAGTATTTCGAGTTCCGTCTGGTCCGCGAGGCCCTGATCGAACGTGAAACGCTTTTGCGTGCCATGCCGCATATCAGTTGGCCGATGCGGTTCGTTCTGCCGTATCACCCGGACATGCGGTTTGACTCTGAAACGCCCACGTCGCGCCTGTTGGGGACGGTCATGCCGTGGATGAAGGGGCGGCGGCCTGCCTGGCTGATCCGTTTGGGGCTGTTCATGTATGACAACCTGGGCGGCCGGAAGATCCTGCCGGGAACAAGTTCATTGAACCTGCGCACGGCGCCCGAGGGTGCGCCGCTGCAGGACAAGTTCGAAACCGCGTATGAGTATTCCGATTGCTGGGTCGAGGATTCAAGGCTGGTGATCTTGAACGCACGCGATGCAGAGGCACGCGGCGCGCGGATCTTGGTGGGCACCAAGGTTCTGTCGGCCGAACGCAGCGAAGATGTTTGGCAGATCACCGTGCAGGATTGCGAAAGCGGTGAAACCCGTGAACTGCGCGCGCGGATGCTGATCAATGCGGGCGGGCCGTGGGTTGGAGACATCATTCGGACCAAGATCCGTTCGAACTCACGCGAGGGCGTGCGGCTGGTGCGCGGCAGCCATATCGTGACGCCGCGTCTCTACGACCATGACAAATGTTACTTCTTCCAAGGTGAGGACGGGCGCATCATCTTCGCCATTCCCTATGAGCAGGACTTCACTCTGATCGGGACCACTGATCAGGACCACCCCGATCCGTCCGAGCCGCCCGTCTGCACTGAGGCCGAGCAGGATTATCTGTGCGCCTTCGCGTCCAAATACTTCAAGAAGCCGGTCTCGCGTGACGACATTGTCTGGACCTACTCCGGCGTGCGCCCGCTGTATGATGATGGCGCCCAAAGCGCCACGGCAGCTACGCGGGACTACACATTGAAAGTGGACGCCGAGGGCGGCGCTCCGGTCCTCAACGTGTTTGGTGGCAAGATCACAACCTATCGCCGCCTTGCCGAAAGCGCGATGGAGAAGGTGGCCGAGCACTTCCCAGACCTCTCTGGCCCTTGGACTGCGGGAGTTGCTCTGCCGGGTGGGGATTTCCCGGTCGACGGGGTCGAGGCACTGGTTGCCGGATTGAAGGCCAACTACGGATTCCTCACCGACAAATGGGCGCACCGTCTGGTACATGCGTACGGCACCGAAGCACGCATCATCCTCGGGAACGCGGTCCAGGCCGATGATCTGGGCGTCGATTTTGGCGCGACCCTGACCGAGCGTGAGCTCGAATGGCTGATCGACAAGGAATATGCCCGTACAGCGCAGGATGTGATCTGGCGTCGAAACAAACTGGGACTGCGCCTGAAACCCGAGCAGGTTGAGCAGATCGAGGCCTGGATGCAGAAGCGTCGTCAGCAACAACGGAAAACCGCTTAATTACCCACCAAAGAAAAACGCCCCGCGGATGTCGCGGGGCGTTTCTTTTTTCTGTCGGTCAGGCCGCCTTTTCAGAAGGATCGGGATCCTTGTTCGTGCCCTTGATCCACTCTCGCATGCTCTGCATCACCGCATAGAGGACCGGCACCAGGATCACCCCGAACAGTGTCGCGGCGAGCATCCCGCCAAATACGGCCACACCAATCGCCTTCTGGCTGGCGGCACCAGCACCGCTGGCTGCCAGCAGGGGCACAACGCCCAGCAGGAAGGACAGCGCGGTCATCATGACGGCCCGGAAACGCTGATGCGCAGCCTCGGCGGCGGCGTCCTTGACAGACAGACCCTTGGCCCTCTGCTCCATCGCGAATTCCACGATCAGGATGCCGTTCTTTGAAGCAAGCCCCACCAGCATGATCATCCCGATCTGCGTGTACAGGTTGATGTCACTGCCCACGATCGCCACCGCCGCAACCGCTCCGAACAGTGCCACGATCACCGACAGCAGGATCGAGACCGGCATCGTCCAACTTTCGTATTGGCCGACCAGGAACAAATACCCGAACAAAATAGCCAGCCCCAGGATCACCACGACCAGCCCGCCGGATGCCAGCTGTTGCTGGGCGGTTCCGGTCCATTCAAAGGCATATCCCGGGGGCAGGGCGGTCGCCGACTCTTCTGTCATCACGGTGATTGCGTCACCGGTCGACAGACCTTCGGCCGGAACCGCTGTCACCGTCGCGGAACGGAACAGGTTGTGGCGTTTCAACAGAACCGGGCCAAGCACGTTTTCGACGTCGATGAGCGTTCCCAGCGGGACCATCTCACCGGTGTTCGAGCGGACGTACAGGTTCGAGATGTCCTCGACATTGTCACGATACGACCCTTCGGCTTGGATCATCACGCGATAGACGCGGCCGAACAGATTGAAGTCGTTCACATAGTACGAGCCAAGCTGAGCCTGCATGGTCTGGAAGATTTCGGCGACCGATACGTTCAGCGTTTTTGCCTTTTCCCGATCCAGATCCACGAACAGCTGCGGGACGTTGGCCCGGAAAGTCGTGTAGGCTTGGCCGATTTCAGGCCGCTGGTTGGCCGCGTAGACAAAGGATCCCACGGCCGAGGCCAGATCCTGCGGCGAGCCGCCTCCGGTTTGCTGAACCTCCATTTCGACGCCCGCCGACATGCCAAGACCTTGGATCGGCGGCGGGTTGAATGCGACGATCGAGGCGGCGGATTCGCCGTTGGCGATGGCCAGTACCTTCTGCAGGATGGCGTCCGCCGTCAGATCCTCGTCTTGCCGTTCGTCCCAGTTGTCGAGGTTGACGAACACAGCCGCGCCGTTGGTGATGGTTCCGTTCAGCAGTGAGAATCCGTTGATCAGAACGGTATTCGCCACGCCCGGAATCTCGCGGATCTGGTCGTCGACACGTTTGGATACCGCCTCGGTTCTCTCCAGTGTGGCCGCGTCGGGCAATTGGATGTCCACGAAAAGATAGCCGTTGTCTTCAAGCGGCAGGAACCCGCTGGAGGTGTTCGACATGATAGTCACGCCGCCAAAGGCAAAGCCCGCGATGATCCCGAGCGAGACCACGGGGACGATCAGCAGCTTGCGCACGATGGACACATAACCTGCGCGCATCGTCCCGATGAATTTCTCGAACACCGCCAGCAGACCCTTGGGCGGGCCTGAACGCGCCTGAAGGACCAAACCGCACAGCGCTGGCGACAAGGTCAGCGCATTGATGGACGAGATGACGACGGCGGTCGAGATCGTAACCGCGAACTGTGAATACAGCCGCCCCGAGATACCGGGCATGAAGGTCACGGGGACGAAGACGGCCAGCAGAACCAGAGTTGTCGCAATGACGGGGCCAGTAATCTGCCCCATGGCCTTGCGGGTCGCCTCAGCCGGCGGCAGGCCTTCCTCGGCGATGATCCGTTCCACGTTCTCGACGACCACAATCGCGTCGTCAACCACGATCCCGATGGCCAGCACGAGTGCAAAAAGCGAGATTGTGTTCAGCGACATCCCGAACAGCAGCAGGAACGCAAATGTCCCGATCAATGAGACCGGAATCGCCACCGCCGGAATGATAGTCGCCCGCCAACTGCCCAAGAAGATGAACACGACCGAAATCACCAGGATGAAGGTCAGAACCAGCGTCGATACCACGTCGTTGAGGGATTGTTCGACGAAATCGGTGGTGTTGAACGGAACGTCGTATTCGACATCCGTCGGAAAGGCGCGCGACAGGCGCTCCAGTTCTGTCTGAACCCGATCGGACACCGCCAGCGCATTGGCGCCCGGCGCTTGATAGATGCCGATGACGGTGGCAGGTACGGCTTGATATAAACCGGAGGCGGCATAGTACTGAGCGCCCAGTTCGACCCGTGCGATGTCGCGGACCCGTACGATAGAGCCGGCGTCGCCGGTGCGGATCACGATATCGCCGAATTCCTTGGCAGACGTGAGGCGTCCCTTGGTCTTGATCGTGTATTGGAACGTCTGGCCTTCGGGCACCGGCGGGGCACCGATCGAGCCAGCGGAAACCTCGATGTTCTGTTCGCGAATGGCCGAGATCACGTCACCCGGCGTGATGGACAGGGCGGCCATCTTGTCGGGGTCCATCCAGATCCGCATCGCGTATTCCAGGTTGGTCAGAACGTCGGCCTTGCCAACGCCCTGCACCCGCGCCAACGCATCCTTGAGGTTGATCGACGCGTAGTTCGACAGAAACACGCTGTCATAGGTGCCGTTGGGCGAGGTCAGCGTGACCAGCAACAGCATGTTCGTCGACGCTTTCTGCGTCACCACCCCCGACGAGGTAACTTCGGTCGGGAGCGAGGACATGGCCTGTGCCACACGGTTCTGCACGTTGACCGACGCGATGTCGGGGTCGGTGCCCACCTCGAAGGTGATGTTCAGCGAATACGAGCCGTTGTCCGAGGATGTGGACGTCATGTAGATCATGTCATCCACGCCGTTGACTTGCGCTTCGATCGGCGCGGCAACCGTGTTTTCAACGGTTTCGGCGTTGGCGCCGGTGTAGGTCGTCGTGACGCTGACCACCGGCGGCGTAATGTCCGGGAATTGGGCAACCGGCAGGACCATGTAGCCGATCGCCCCCATGATTGTCAGCACAAGCGAGATCACAAGTGCCAGCTTGGGCCGGCTGATGAACAGGGCGGAAAACATCAGTTATTCTCCCGGCTGTTCAGAGGCGACAACGGCGTCAACGGCAACACCCGGGCGCACCCTTTGCAGCCCTTCCACGATGACGCTTTCGCCCTCACGCAGACCTTCCTTGACGATGACGGCAGAACCGACCGTGTCGCCCGTCGTGATATAGCGCTGTTCGACCATCTGCTTGTCGTTGACCACCAGCACAAACTCTCCGCGTTGATCTCGCTGCAGGGCAGCTTGAGGAATAAGCACCTCAAGCGTTGGCTCGAGCGCCTCGATGTGAACGTTCAGAAAGGCGCCATCCACGATCAGACGTTGGTCGTTTGCAAACTCGGCACGCAGGGTGATCGCGCCGGTCAACGGGTCGATCCGGTTGTCCACGAACACGATCTTGCCGGTTTCCTCCAGCTCAGTACCATTGGGCAGCGTAAGCCGGACAACCGGGCTCTTGTTGCTTTCAGCAAGGGTGGAGGCGGTCTCACCAACGGTCTGAAGAACGGAGGTGAACTGCTTCTCATTCAACGAGAAATTAACGTAGATCGGCGCTTCGCTGATCAGGTTGACCAGCGGTTCCGTGTTGGGGCCGACCACGTCGCCGACGCTGGTGCTGATCCGACCGATCCGGCCGGAAAACGGCGCGTGGATCTGCGTGTAGTCCAGATCAAGCTGCGCCTGTTGAATGGCTGCGTTGGCCGCTTTGACTTCGGCTTCGGCGACCAACTCGTTCGCGCGGGCAATGTCGCGCTCGGATTCCGGCGTTGCGTCGCGCCTGTACAGTTCTTCCTTGCGGGCCAGGTCGACCTTGGCCAGTTCCAGATTGGCTTCGGCCCGATCAAGATCCGCTTTTCGGGCGTCCAGCGTGGCCTGGTACAGGTCGGGCTCAATGGTAAACAGCAGATCACCCTCGTTGACCAACGAGCCTTCTTCGACATTCCGGCTTTCCAGGAAGCCGCTGACTCGTGCGATGATGTCCACGTTGTCCGTGGCTTCGGCCCGCCCGATAAAAACAGCCTCCTCGGTGATTTCCTGTGTGTATGCGGCCGCAATCGAAACCTTGGGCGGCGGTGCATCCGACTGATCCTGGGCAAATGCGACCGGTGTAAACGCAAGGCATGCCAGCAGTGTCGCGCAAAGGCCGAGACGCGAGAGCGTTCGATTGCTGGTCGTGTGGGTAAGCGTCTTTTCAACGGTCATTGCGAGTGCCTCATTCAAACCGGGATTTGGGTCGAGCCGGACCGTTCCTGAAGCCCGAGTCGATTAAACTCCAAGTCAGGATGGAGGCATTGTTGAAAATTCTCAAGTATTTGAATTTTAAACGCTCGAACCCTGTCCGGGGATGTCTCGGCCGTCGAACCAATTTCGTCCGACGATTTCACCGGATCGGTCGGGTCAGTTGGCTGAAAAAAAGGGGGCCGCCGGCCCCCTTGCTGTACTCAGCTCCGCACTCCGGCAAAGTGTGTTTGCCAATCTTCGCGCTGTTCGTCGGTGATCTTGGCGAACAGAACGTCCGGCACCGTGAATGCGTGTCCGGCGGGCAGGGCGTTCAGCGCGGCCTCCACGTCCTCGGGCCAGCTGGTATCGAGCGTGTTCATCGCGCTCAGCATTCTGGCCGAAGTTTCAGGGATGAACGGCGCGCTGAGTACTGCATAAAGCCGGATCAGGTTCAGGCCCAGCCGCACCTGCGCGGCGGCCTGTTCCGGGTCTTCTTTGAAGGTGGACCAAGGCGCAGCGGCCTGCAGGTATTCGTTGCCCGCAACCCAGATCGCACGCAGTTCCTGCGCCGATTTGCGGACCTCCATCGCCTCCATGTGCGCCTCGTAGGCGCGAATGCGCTTGGTCAGTTCCTCGATCAGCGCCTGTTCGCGTTCGCCGTATTCGCCACCGGACGGAACCTCTTCACCGAATTTCGAGCGGCAGAACTTGGTGATCCGGCTGACGAAATTGCCCAACACGTCCGCCAGGTCCTTGTTGACCGATTGCTGGAAGTTCTCCCAGGTGAATTCGCTGTCGCTGCTTTCGGGCGCATGGCTCAGCAGCCACCAGCGCCAGTAGTCGGCGGGCAGGATGTCCAGCGCCTGGTCCATGAAGACGCCGCGGCCCTGGCTGGTCGAGAACTGTCCGCCGTCATAGTTCAGATAGTTGAACGACTTCAGGTGATCGACCAGCTTCCACGGCTCACCCGAGCCGAGGATGGTGGCCGGGAAGGACAGGGTGTGGAACGGCACGTTGTCCTTGCCCATGAACTGCACATAACGCACGTCTTCAGCGCCCTTGTCGGTGCGCCACCAGCGTTCCCATTCCGCATCCGGCTTGCCGTGGGCGTCGGCCCATTCCTTGGCGCAGGCGATGTATTCGACCGGCGCGTCGAACCAGACGTAGAAGACCTTGCCCTCCATGCCGGGCCAGTCCTCGTCGCCCTTCTTGACCGGGATGCCCCAGTCCAGGTCACGGGTGATGCCGCGGTCCTGCAGGCCGTCGCCGTCATGCAGCCATTTCTTGGCGATCGAGGTGGTCAGCACCGGCCAGTCAGTCTTGCCGTCGATCCAGGCGTCTAGCTGATCCTTCATCGCCGACTGGCGCAGATACAGGTGCTTGGTCTCGCGCACCTCAAGGTCGGTCGAGCCGGAAATGGCGCTGCGCGGGTCGATCAGGTCCGTCGGGTCTAGCTGCTTGGTGCAGTTCTCGCACTGGTCGCCGCGGGCCTTTTCGTAGCCGCAGTTGGGGCAGGTGCCTTCGATGTAGCGGTCGGGTAGGAAACGGCCGTCGGCGTTGGAATAGACCTGCTTTTCGGTCACTTCGCGGATCAGCCCGGCCTCGGCCAGCTTGCCGGCGAAATGCTGGGTCAGCTTGTGGTTCTGCGGGCTGGACGACCGGCCGAAGTGATCGAAGCTGAGGCCAAAGCGTTTGGCGATGTCGGCCTGCACCTCGTGCATCTCGGCGCAGTATTCGGCCACCGGCTTGCCCGCCTTGGCGGCGGCCAGTTCGGCCGGGGTGCCGTGTTCGTCGGTGGCACACAAGAACATGACCTCGTTTCCGCGGCCGCGCTGGTAGCGCGCGAACAGATCCGCCGGCAGCTGCGAGCCGATCAGGTTGCCAAGGTGCTTGATCCCGTTGATGTAGGGAATTGCCGAGGTAATGAGAATCCGAGCCATGTTTGGTTTCCGCCTAACTGTCTGCGCGCGCTCTATCAAACCGGATCGGGAAATCCCAGCCCCAGAATGCTATCGCCCTTCGCGCGAGCGTTTCAGCAGGCGGCCGATGGTGAAGGACGTGCGCGGCGCGTAGACGTAGTTGGTGCGTTCCTCGGGTGTCGGGCGCGAGCGCATCCGGGCCAGTCCAAAGATGATCAGGACCGCGTGGCCCAAGGCCACGAAGGCAAACAGCGCGCCGGGGCCGAATTGCTCGATCAGCGTCGAGGAAACATAGGGCGAGGCGATAGCCCCCAGCGCATACCAGAACATCAGCGCCGCCGACAGTTCCACCCGCTGCTCGGTGGTGGCGAAGTCGTTGGCATGCGCGGATGAGATCGAGAATATCGGAAAGGTCGTTATTCCGAACAATCCGGCGGCCAGCATGACGCCGACGGTGCCCGTGCCGCTGGCGGCCATGGTGATGCTGCAACTGACAACGGCGGCAATCGACATCCAGATCAGCACCCAGCGCCGGTCGTACTTGTCGGCCAGCCACCCGACCGGATACTGCGCCAGCGCGCCGCCCAGTACAAAGGCGGCCAGAAAGAACGCGATCTGATCGACGCCCAGCCCAACCTCTTGTCCGTAGACGGGACCAACCATCCGAAACGAAGCAGAGCTGATGGCCGAGACGATCACTCCAGCCACCGCCAAGGGCGAGCAATGCCAGGCCAGCTTGGGCCGCAAACGCGGTGCGTCCGGGGTTTCGGGCTGGCTGGCGCGCGTCAGGGTCAGCGGCAGCAACGAGGCACAGCACAGGATGGCCAGCAGGTTGTAAGAGACATAAGAGGCAGGCGGCAGAACGGCGATGATCAACTGCGCGCTGAGGGACGCCCCCATATCGGCCAACCGATATGTGCCCATGGCGCGGCCGCGGGTTTCGTTGGTGACTTTGGCGTTCAGCCAGGCCTCGATGACGGTATAACAACCCGCCACGCAGGTGCCCGAGGCAATGCGCAGCGAGGCCCAGGCATAGGGGTTTTCGGTCAGCGTGTGGCCAATCAGACCCATCGCGCCCAGCGCCGTGCAGACCGCAAAGGCGCGCGAGTGCCCGATGGATCCCATCAACCTTGGCGCCCACCAGCATCCCGCGAAAAAGCCCAAGAAGTGAGCCGAGCCCAAAAGGCCGATCTGTTCGGTCGAAAACCCCAGCGTCAGGCCGGATATCGCGTCCAGTGGACCCACGCCGCCCGTGGAAAGCTGCAATAGAATGACCGAAAGAAAAAGGGCGGCGAATGAGATGATGGTACGCATGGGTCCAGTAGATGTCCGAATGGCGCATGACGATGCGCGCGGCTATTCGACTTTGTGGTGTCGTTTTCCGCCAGTTTCAGGGTTTTCTGCGAATTTCGGTTCGTATGTTCAATCCCACAGTTTCGTCGACCAAGTCCGCATAGGCGGTGGCGCCGAAATCGTTCCGGTTCAACGCGCCGGTCAAATGGATGAACAGCCGGTCCAGATCGTCCTTTGCGGAACCCGGTGGGCGATAGAGAGCGGCATCAAGAGTGATCGGACGAGTCACGTCGCGCACCGTCAAATCGCCGGTGACGGTCGCTCCGTCGGAAATGCGTCCGCCGGGGCCAAGGCTGACGGCCGTCGAGACGAAGTGGATAGATGGAAACCGCGCGGCATCCAACACGGATCGGCTTAGCATCGGGCCGCGTGCAAACGGCAGTTTCGTGCGTGCCTCGGCGACGTTCAGGACGACGTCGACCATGCTGTTGCGCAGGTTTTTCGTGTCCACCAGAACATCAGCGGTCTGGATCGGCATGGTGCCGGTCTGGGCCGAGCCAGCCAGACCGAATGTGAATTCGATCAATGTCCCTTGTGTTTCAAGTATATACGGAACCGGGGCGGCCACGGCGTGCCGCACCAAGGGCAGCGATGCCAGCCCCGCCAGTACCAGAGTTCGGCGGGTCAGGCGGCTCATGCCGGAACCCGCCCCTGGCGCGGCCGCGAGCGCATCAGCAGTGTCGCAATAATGGCGATGTTCAGCCCGTTCCACAGGATCCCGTTCACGAAGGCCAGTTCATACTGCCCGGTCACGTCATAGATCCAGCCGGACATCCAGCCACCCAGCGCCATGCCCATGATCGTCATCATCATCACGAAACCGACCCGTGCCCCGGCTTCTTGCGGGGGCATGTATTCGCGGACGACCAGCGCATAGCTGGGCACGATGCCGCCCTGCGCCAGTCCGAACAACAGGCTGATGACATAGAGCGACACCATCCCGTCATAAGGCAGGAACAGGAACAGGGCGATGCATTGCAGGATCGACCCGATCAGCAACGTGTGAACGCCGCCCAACTTGTCTGCCACCAGCCCCGAGATGATCCGGCTGACGACACCGCCCATCAGCATGAGCGACAGCATCTCGGCCCCGACCGCCGGGCCATAACCCAGCCCCACGCAGTAGGAGACGATGTGGACCTGCGGCATCGACATTGCGACGCAGCAGCCAATTCCGGCGAGGCCCAGAACATATTGCAGGGTCCGCGGCGACAGGCCGACGCTGCGCGCGTTGATCTGCGCGGCGGCTGCGGCGGTGCCATGCGCCTCGGCCGGGACCTGCCGGCGCAGCAGCAGCGACAGCGGGATGACAACGATCAGGGTGATGACCGCCAATGTCAGATAGACCTGCTGCCACCCGTCGCGGGCGAGGATACCGGACAGGAGCGTGGGCCAGATCGCGCCGGACAGATAGTTTCCGCTGGCCACCAGCGCCACGGCGATCCCGCGTCGGCGCAGGAACCAGTGCGAGATGTCGGCGATCAGCGGGCCGAACCCGACGGCGGTGCCCAGGCCCAGCAGCAGATGCGCCACCGACAGCATCGTGATCGTCGGCGCCCATGTCGCCAGCAGATAGCTGAGCGCGCTGAGGCCTGCGGCACCGATCAGCGCCTTGGTCACGCCCAGCCGGTCCACCACCTGACCCAGCCACATGTTGCCAAGCGCAAATCCGATCATGGCCAGCGTGTAGGGCATCGAGGCCTCGGCCCGGCTGGCGCCGAACTGGGTCTCGATCGCGGGCATCACCACGATCACCGCCCACATGCCCACATTGGCCACCGCCGCAATGGCCAGCGTGACCAGAAGGCGAAGCCAGGAATAGCGGCTGTCGTGGATCGGATGGGTCATTTCGGCACGCTAGGGGGCGGGATGCGGTTTGACCAGTCACAACTTGCGTGATCCGGGGCCGGTCGGTCAGGCGCAGGTTTCCTCGACGCCGATCCGTTGCAGGTGCAGCCCGGTGCGCGGCGCGGTCTGGGTGGCGTGCCAGCTGACCGGGGGCAGGGCGCGGGCGCGGCGGCGGGTCAGGGTCCAGCGGCGAGTCTGGCCCGTGTGCGCCGGGGCCATGTGCCAGCGCGTCTCGATGCCCTGCGCGCCGCCGTCGCCCGGGGTCAGCAGCAGCCCCAGCGGGGCCTGACCCATCGTGCCCCCCTGTTCGGCGGCCAGATGCATCCGGCGCACCGGCGTCAGGCCCGGTGCCCCCGGCAGATCGCCGATCACCAGCGGCACCGCCCCGCTGCGCAGCGCCTCTTCGATGCACCACAGCAGGTCCTCGGCCCGGGTGGGGCGGACGAACAGGAAACGGGCGGGATCGGCAAAGGGCATCATGCCGTCGGGGTTCAGCTGATCGGCCTCCCACGCGGGCGAGATCCACAGAACCGGCCCCTGCGCCTGACCGGCCAGCCACATGGCAAAGCTGCGCCGCGCGGGGCCGCAGGCCTCGTGCACGCGGGCCAGTTGCAGCGAAATCTCATCATGCAGGGTCAGCCCCGGCGCCGCGCGCGCCGGTTTGCGGCCAAGAAGATGCGTGGACATGGCCGAATGCTAGCATGTTCGCACTTTGTTCTCAATCCCGAAAGCCGCCGTTCAGCGCGACAGGATCATCCGGCCGTCAGAAAACTGGATGTTGGAAAAACGGTGCAGGTAATCCATGCCCAGCAGGGACTGGTCCAGATCTCCTCCGTTGATCCATGCCGCAACATTTCGGTCCGTGATGGGCCCCAACGCCAGGCTGTCGAGGCGCACAGGCGCAGTCTGGACCACCCCATTTGCGGTCGAGGCACGCCCGTGAAAGGTCAGCTGACCGGTATCGAATCCGACGCGCTCCGCGTCCTGCGGGCTCAGCACGATCTGGCTGGCCCCGGTATCCACCAGGAATGTCACCGGTTTGCCATTCACCAGCATCGGCAAGTAGTAGTGCCCGTCGAACGAGCGGGGTACTTCGATCACATCTCCGGTCACGGACATCTGCGGAGATACGCCAACGGTCGAGCGGATGTCGCCCCAAAGGCCGACAACGGCAATGATCCCGATGAAGATGAAGACCCAGGCCATAGCCATCTGCAGGGTCTTCCCCAACGACTGCCGATTGTGAGTGAAGAACCACATCAGCAGTGCGGCTCCCAGCAGAACCAGATAGGCCAACCGTCCAAAATCGTTACCATCCATGCGGGCACCCGAAACCTTCTTTCATAAGGTCAATATGGGGTTTCAGGACGCGAACCCAAAGGCCTTGAGCCCGTCAAGAATGAACTGAACCGACAGCGCGGCCAGCAACATGCCCAGAAGGCGGGTCAGCACGGTCAGGCCGGTCTTGCCCAGAATGCGCGCGATCAGGCCGCTGGACAAGAAGAACAGCAATACAACCGCCATCACGGCAAGCATCACGCCGACAGCGGCAGCGATGCCCTGAATGCCGGGGTGCTCACCGGCCAGAAGGATGATCGTTGCGATCGATCCGGGCCCGGCCACCAGCGGAATGGCCAGCGGAAAGACCGAGGGGTCAGGGTGCTCTTCTTCTTCCGCTCGGTCCTCGCGCCGCTTGTTGCGCCGCTCGAACAGCATGTCGAGCGCGGTCAGAAACAGCAATGCGCCGCCAGCGACCTTGAAAGCCTCCATCGAGATGCCGACAAAGCCGAGAACCGCCTCTCCGAAAGCGGCGAAGGCGATAAGGATGCCCGAAGCGGTCAGGCACGTGCGGTAGGCGACGCGGCGACGGGTGGCCGGGTCCATTCCTTGTGTCAGCGCGACGAAGATCGGTGCGGTGCCAAAGGGATCGATCACAACGAACAGGGTTGTGAACGCGGTTATGAAGAATGCCATTTCGATCATGCGGCGGCCTCTGCGCTTTCCAGCCGCTCGGCGGCGGCGACCCACAGCGCCTCGGCGCGGGACATGGCCTCGACCACCTCGGCGAATTTTCGGTTCCAGGTTTCCAGATCAGCGATCCGGTCATCTTCGTACAAGGCCGGGTCGGACAATTTGGCCGAGAGCTTTTCGTGCATGTCCGTCAATTTCTCCAGCCGTTCCTCGCATTTCCGCAGGTCGGCCCGTAGCGCGAGAATGGTATCGCGAGAGGCGCGTTTGGGTTTGGCGGCCGGTTTTTCCCGGGCCGGTGGTTTGTCGCGCGCCAGCAGCATCTGGCGATAGGCTTCCAGGTCGCCGTCAAAGGGTTTGACCGTGCCGTCCGAGACCAACCACAGCCGATCGGCCACCAGCCCCAGCAGGTGCATGTCGTGGCTGACCAGAACCACAGCACCGGAATAGGCGGTCAGCGCCTCGACCAGGGCCTCGCGGCTTTCGATGTCCAGATGGTTGGTCGGCTCGTCGAGGATCAGCATGTGCGGCGCGTCGATCGTCGCGATCAGCAGCGACAGGCGCGCTTTCTGGCCGCCCGACAGCCGGCCCACCTCGGTTTCGGCCTGATCCGCGCCCAGCCCGAACCCGGCCAGACGCGCGCGCAGTTGGGCCGGGGTCTCGGTCGGGCGCAGGCGCCGCAGGTGATCCAGCGGGGTTTCGTCCACATGCAACTCATCCACCTGATGCTGGGCGAAATACCCGATGCGCAGCTTGCTGCTGCGGGTCATCTTGCCGGCCATCAGGGGCAACCGGTCCGACAGCAGCTTGGACAGTGTCGATTTTCCCTGACCGTTCTTCCCCAACAGCGCGATCCGGTCGTCCTGATCGATGCGCAGGTTCAGACGGCTCAGCACCTCGGTGTCGCCATAGCCGGTGACGCCGCCTTCGATCTGGATGATCGGGGGCGACAGTTCCTCGGGCTCGGGGAACGAGAAGGCGCGCAAGGCGGCCTCCTGCGGGGTCGAGATCAACTGGATCCGTTCGATCATCTTCAGCCGCGATTGTGCCTGAACGGCCTTGGACGCCTTGTAGCGGAACCGGTCAACGAAGCTCTGCAAATGGGCGATGCGGGCCTTGGCCTTGGCGTTTTCGGCCTCGGCCTGAGCCAGACGTTCGGCGCGGCGTTCGGCGAACTTGTCGTAGGGCACCGCGTAATAGGTCAGCTGGCGGTCTTCCAGATGCAGGATCGAGCCGACCGCCCGGTTCAGCAGGCCCCGGTCGTGGCTGATGACGATGACCGTATGCGGATATTTCGCCAGATAGCTTTCCAGCCACAGCGCGCCTTCAAGGTCCAGATAGTTGGTCGGTTCGTCCAGCAGCAGCAGGTCGGGCTGTGAGAAAAGAACCGCCGCCAGAGCGACCCGCATCCGCCAGCCGCCCGAGAAATCGGAGCAGGGCCGCTGCTGATCGGCATCGTCAAAGCCCAGCCCCTTGAGGATCGTAGCCGCTCGGGCTTCGGCCGACCAGGCGTCGATATCGGCCAGCCGGGTCTGAATCTCGGCAATCCGGTCGGGGTCTGTGGCCTGCTGCGCCTCGGCCATCAGGGCGCTGCGCTCGGTGTCGGCGGCCAGGACCGTGTCGATCAGCGACACGTTTGACGAGGGCACCTCTTGTGACACACCGCCGATCCGCGCGCGTCGGGGCAGGGTGATGCTGCCCGATTCCAGCGCCAGCTCGCCCCGGATCAGGCGGAACAGAGTGGTCTTGCCGGTACCGTTGCGGCCGACCAGACCCACCTTGTGGCCTTCGGGAATGGTGGCGCTGGCGCCCTCGAACAGAGGGCGGCCTTCGACCGAATAGGTGATGTTCTCGATCCGTAGCATGGGCCGCTCTTAGCAGAGCGATACTGGCACCGCCAGACGCAAGCCATGTGCAAACCACATGCGCTGTGCTAGCGCTTTTGCAGATGAACGAAATTCGGATGTTGAGATGCGGGCCGCACAAACTCCACCCTCTTTGGTGACCCTTGTCCTTGCGACCGGTCTGTCCGTGCTGTCGTTGAACATGTTCCTTCCGTCCCTTGCGAACATGGCGGTCGATTTTCGGGCGGATTATGCGCTGGTGAACCTGTCGATCGCAGCCTATCTGGCCGTGTCCGCCGTACTGCAACTGATCCTTGGGCCAATGTCCGACCGGTTCGGGCGCAGGCCGGTTCTTTTGACCTGCATGGCGGTCTTTGTGGCGGCGTCACTTGGCTGTGTTCTGGCGGAGTCGATCTGGACCTTTCTGGGGTTCCGTCTGATGCAGGCCGCCGTGGTCGGGGGCTCGGTGCTGTCTGCCGCGTCGATCCGCGACCAGTTTCCGCCCAACGAGGCCGCAAGCAAGCTGGGATATGTCGCCATGGCAATGGCTTTGGCGCCGATGCTGGGCCCGATGCTGGGTGGCACTTTGGACATGCTGTTCGGGTGGCGGGCCGGGTTCGTCTTTTACACGGTTGCAGGGGCGGCGCTGCTGACGCTGCTCTGGGCGGATATGGGCGAGACCAACCACAACCGGTCCGCCACTTTTGCCGCGCAGATGCGCGAATACCCGCACCTGTTCCGTGCCCGGCGGTTCTGGGGCTACGCGTTGTGCGCGGCATTCTCGATCGGGGGGTTCTACAGTTTCATCACCGGAGCGCCCCTGGTGGCCGCCGCCTGGTTCGATCTGAGCCCCGCGACACTGGGCCTGGGGATCGGCATCATCACCGGCGGTTTCATGGTCGGCAATTTCGTGACCGGTCGGATCGCAGCGCGGACTCGGCTGACGACGATGATTCTGGCCGGGCGCATCATCGCCTCGGTCGGGCCGTTCTGCGGGCTGTTGCTGTTTTTAGGGGGGATGGGGTCGGTCTGGGTGTTTTTTGGATCAGCGATCTTTGTTGGTTTTGGAAACGGTTTGACGAACGCCAACGCGTCTGCGGGCGTCATGTCGGTTCGACCGCAAATGGCCGGCAGCGCGGCGGGCCTGTCGGGCGCTCTGATCGTCGCGCTCGGTGCGGTCATCACTTCGATCACCGGAGCTGCGGTCAGCCCCGAAAACGGCCCGTATCTGGTGCTGTCGATGATGGCAGGCAGCAGCTTTCTGGGCCTTTTGGCCGTTCTGTATGTCCGTTGGGTGGATGCACGGGACCCGCTTCCCGACGCAATCTGACGCCCAAAGGCGCGATCGCGCCATCATTCCACTTTTCACGGGCGAAATACCGTGTTAGGCGGCGCGCGATGAATTTCGCGCGGCCCAGCCCGCGCCGTCAGACCAAGGAGAGGCCCGATATGGCACTGGAACGCACTTTTTCGATCATCAAGCCCGATGCAACCCGCCGCAACCTGACCGGCAAGATCAACGCCAAGTTCGAGGAAGCCGGCCTGCGCATCGTCGCGCAGAAGCGCATCCACATGACCAAGGAACAAGCCGGAAAGTTCTACGAAGTTCATGCCGAGCGTCCGTTCTATGACGAACTGTGCGAGTTCATGTCGTCGGCACCGGTTGTCGTTCAGGTTCTGGAAGGCGAAAACGCCATCGCCAAGAACCGTGAAGTCATGGGTGCAACCAACCCCGCCGATGCGGCACCGGGCACCATCCGCGCCGAATTCGCCGAGTCCGTCGGTGAGAACTCGGTTCACGGCTCGGACGCGCCGGAAACCGCAGCGGTTGAGATCGCATATTTCTTCTCGGGCATCGAACTGGTCGGCTAAGCCGCACCACGATACCTGTCGAGATTGCCGCGTCCGATTTCGGCCGCGGTTTTTTGTTGGTCAGACGGATTTCAGATCGTCAGGGCCGACACGTACACCGATGGCATCCAGATCCGCGATGATCCGGGACGCCGGAGCCCGGTTCATTGACGATTTCAAAGCATCGAACCTTGCGCGCAGGGCTTTCTTTTCTTCGCCTTTGCAATCGTTCCAGGGGCGGCCCTGCAAGCCCATGACCAACACGTAATAACCGATGAAATGAGGCCGGGTTCCGGCCTGTATCAGCCGGGCATAAGCCGCATCGGCACCAAGCTCGCGCAGCTCCTCGGCCGAGTGGATGCCCGCACGGGCACAGGCCTGTTCGAATGCAGGTCCAAGGTTGCGGATGGAAGACACAGGTTCGGGCATGTTTCTTTCTTAGCTTTGCCGGGGCGTGCTGTCACTGCCCGCCGGAACGTTGTGCGACGAATTCCGTTGCGCTAGGCATTGAGCGACGGGTCCGTGCAGGAGGGGGAAGGAATTGACAAGCGACATCAGCAATCTGGACCTGATGAACCCGCCTGAGGGCTTCATCGACAATCCCTTCCCGTTTTATGATGCGCTGCTGTCTTCGGCGCCGGTTCTGGCGCAGCCCGATGGCTCGGTTCTATTGTCGCGGCATGCTGATCTGGACCGGATCTATCGGGACACGACCCTGTACTCGTCCGACAAAAAGGCCGTGTTCGCGCCAAAATTTGGTCCGGGATCACCATTGTTCGAGCATCACACCACCTCGCTGGTGTTCTCGGATCCGCCATTGCACACGCGGGTTCGCAAAATCATGACTTCGGCCCTGACCCCGCGCGCCATCGCCCGGATGGAGCCCGGTTTGATCCAGACTGTCGATCTCTTGCTGGATCGCCTGGAAGACAAGCGGCAAGTGGATCTGATCGAAGACTATGCCGCCACCATCCCGATCCAGATCATCGGAAACCTTCTGGACGTACCGGTGGACGAGCGCGAACCGCTGCGCGACTGGTCCCTGGCCATTCTTGGGGCGCTCGAACCGGCATTGACCGCCAAGCAACTCGAAGACGGCCATGCGGCCGTTCGGGACTTCAAGGAGTATCTGGCCGATCTGGTGGCTCGGCGCAGGGCCACGCCCGGCGACCCCGAAACCGACGTATTGACCCGGTTGATCCGCGGTGAAGGGGCCGACGAAAAGTTGAGTGAAATCGAGTTGCTTCAGAATTGCATCTTCATTCTGAATGCGGGTCATGAGACCACGACGAACCTGATCGGAAACGGGTTGGCCCTGCTGCATGACCACCCGGAGCAGCGTCAGCGGCTTATGGATGATCCAAGCCTGATCAATTCGGCGGTCGAAGAGGTTTTGCGGTTCCGTTCACCCAACCAGTTCGGCAACCGGGAAACGACGGCTGACGTCGTGATTGACGGGCGTTCGATTGCCAAGGGCACCAACCTTCATCTGTGTATCGGCGCTGCAAACAGGGATCCGGCCGTGTTCCCAGACCCGGGCCGGTTCGACATTTCGCGCAAACCGAACCGTCACCTTGCCTTTGCCGGCGGGCCGCACGTTTGCGCAGGTCTTACACTTGCGCGCCTTGAAGGGCGGGTCGCCCTGTCGCGGTTCGTGACACGGTTCCCAGATTTCCAACTGTCCGATGAACGTGTCAGAGGCGGACGTATGCGGTTCCGCGGATATGCTTCCTTGCCCGCGTCCCTTTGATCGAAAAAAGGGGTGGGGCGTTAACCTAGGGTTTTTGCGCCAGCTTCAGAACTGCCTTCAGCCCGGGATCCGCATTCTGGGCACTGAAGCCCCCGCCATGCATGCGGGTGATGGCCGCCACCAAAGCCAGTCCGAGGCCTGAGTTTCGGTCCGATCGCGCGGGATCGAGCGTGACGAAGGGCAGTTGAAGCTGCGACAGCATCTCGGCCGGCACGCCCGGGCCGCGGTCGCGGACACTCAGCAGGGCAAACGGGCCGTCTTCGCGCAGTTCGATGGAAATTGCAGTTCCTTCAGGGGCATAGCGCATGGCGTTTTCCAGAAGGTTCGACAGGGCCTGCGACAGCAAAGGGCGGTGCCCCATGATTGGAGCTGCCCGACCCGTGACCTCGAGGCGCACATCCTTGTCGGCCGCGACCGGTTCGTACAACTCCACGGCATCGTTCACCAAGCGCTCAAGATCCACAGGTTCAAACTGCTCCCGCCCCAACCCCGCCTCGGCGCGTGAGATTTCGGTCAGCTGCCCGAGAACCCGCAACACGTGATCGATTTCGGCTGTTGCTCGGGCGATATCGACCTCACGATCCAGGTCGCTTTTGCCTGGCTCGGCCAAGGCGACCACCCGCTGCTTCAACCGGGACAGAGGTGACCGCAGATCATGCGCGATCGAATTCGACGTAGTGCGCAAGTTGCTGACCAACTCTTCGATCCGGTCCAGCATGTTGTTCAATGTGCCTGCCATCTGGTCGAACTCGTCGCCGGTACCACGCTGTGGCATTCGTTGGGACAGGTCGCCGGACACGATGGTTTCTGCGGTGTCGGCGATATCCTTCAGCCGCGAAAACACGAGACGGGTCAAAAGCCAACCGGTCAGAATGCTCAGCGCAAGGGCCGCGCCCAGGGCCAGCGCCACCGAATGAAACAGCACCCGGTCGAACTGCTGACGGGCGAGGGCGTCGCGGCCCACCAACAGCCGTTCGCCGCCGGGCAGCAAGATCGATGCGGCGGAGATCGGGACCAGCTGATCCGTCTCGGTTCTGCGCAGTTCCAGATCCACCCACCCACTGCCAGCGGCGATGCCTTCGGGCCATCGCTTGAGGTTGCCGGCCAAGGTTTTTCCCGAGCGGTCAGCCAACAGATAAAGCGCATCACGCTCGGACGCGGTCGGAAGCCGGCGTTCGATGGCCACCATCAGGCCGACTAGCCCGAGGCGTTCGTACTCGTCCGCCAGCCCGGTCAGTTCGGCGGACACGACAGATCGGGTTTCGCCTTCGATCGTGCGGTTGGCGGTGATATAGACCAGCAACAATACGGCCGCGGTCAGCAATGTGCTGAGCACCATGCTGGCCAGCACCAACCGTGTCCTAGAGTCCTTGAACGACAAGGGCGACTTAACCATCAGAAACCATGTAACCGGCCCCGCGCACGGTTTCGATCAGCGGTGGTTCACCACCTTCATCCAATTGCCGACGCAGTTTGGAGATGTGAACGTCGACGACGTTTGTATTCGGGTCGAAATGATAGTCCCAGACACCTTCGAGAAGCATCGTCCTCGACACCACCCGGTTTTTCCGGCGAAGGAAGAATTCCAGAATCTGGAACTCTCTGGGCGTCAGGGTGATCTCGCGACCGTTGCGCGTGACCTTTCGGGTCAACAGATCCATTTCAAGGTCGCGGCACTTGAGAGTCGGGGTTTCCTCGGATTCCTGAGGTCGGCGCAACAGGGCTTCGATCCGGGCATGAAGTTCCTGAAATGAGAAGGGTTTGACCAGATAGTCGTCGGCACCCGCATGCAGCCCTTTCACCCGCTCGTCCACGGCGCTCATGGCTGTCAGCATCAGAACCGGCGTCTTGACCCCGGCGGCGCGCATTGACTTGATCAGGGCCAGACCATCCAGCCCGGGCAGCATCCTGTCCAGAACGACCGCGTCAAATCCGCCGTCGGTCGCGTGGTACAAACCTTCGCGGCCATCCTCGGCGCATTCGACGACATAACCTTCCTCGCCAAATCCCTTGGCGATGAAGTCCCGCGTGTCTTCATCATCCTCAACGATCAACAGACGTCTGCTCATGGTCGGATTTCCTTTCACTCAGGATATAATCACGTATGGACAGGTAAAAAAACTGCCGGGTGCGAAATCCGCACCCGGCAATCCCGACAGCACGTGGACAAATCGTGTCCGCCAGGAGATGCGCGCACCGGATATCCCCATCATGCGGTGCGCGCGGGACGCAGGTCAGGCGATCTCGACGGCGACGAAGATCTGATTGCCGCCGCGGTTGATCAGCATCAGCGCCGGATCGGTTTTCTGATCTTCGAGCGCGGATTTGAGCGCTTCGGGTGTTTCCACATCCTGGTTGCCCAGCTTCACGATCACGTCGCCCTGCCGCAGACCGGCCTTGGCCGCCGGGCTGTCCGGCTTGAGCGAAGTGACGACCACGCCGTGCACGTTCTCGGGAACTCCGATCTGCGCACGAGTCGCTTCGGACAGCGGTGCTACGGTGACACCCAGCGTCTTGCCCGCCACCGCGTCATCGGTCGGTTCCGCGTTTGCCGCCATCTGGGCCGAATGCTGCCCGAGCGTGACGTTCAGGGTTTCTTCCTTGCCATTGCGCAGGACGGTGACCTTGCTGTCGGTTCCGACGGCTGTGGTGCCAACAAGGACCGGCAGTTCACTGCTCGAGTCGACCTGTTCGCCATTGAAGGCGATGATTACGTCGCCCTGTTGCAGCACGCCCTGAGCGGGGCTGTCCGGCAGAACCTCGGACACCAGTGCGCCGACAGTGCCATCGACACCCATCGCTGCGGCCAGCTCGGGGCTGATGTTCTGGATCGAGACACCCAGCCAGCCACGGCTGACCTGGCCATCGTCACGCAGGTCCGCAGCGATATGCTCGACGATGTTCGAAGTTACAGCAAAACCCAGTCCGACCGACCCGCCACTGGGCGAATAGATGGCCGAGTTCACCCCGACGACTTCACCGTCCATGTTGAACAGGGGGCCGCCCGAGTTGCCTTTGTTGATGGCTGCATCGGTCTGAATGAATTCAGCATAGGGGCCTTCCGAGATATTGCGTCCCTTGGCGGACACGATGCCGGTCGTGACGGTCGAACTCAAGCCGAACGGGTTGCCGATGGCGACCACGTCTTCGCCCACGCGGATGTCGTCGCTATCCCCCAGCGGGACCGGCTGCAGCGCCTCATCCGCGTCGATCTTGAGCAGCGCGATATCGGTCAGGGGATCGGTCCCCACGACTTCAGCCTCGTACGAGCGATCATCGTTCAGGCGCACGGTGATTTTGCTGGCTTTGTCGACGACGTGGTGGTTGGTGATGATATAGCCATCTTCATCCAGTACGAACCCGGACCCCAGGCCCTGACTGGGTCCACGGCGCGGGGCGTCAAAGCCTTCGGGAATCCCGAAACGTTTGAAGAACTCACCAAAAGGCTGGCCTTCGAAATCAAACTCCTGGCCGCTCGCCGGCGACGGGGCCGCGTCGATCGAGGCAATGACGGTTACCACGGACGGTGAAACGGTTTCGACCAGATCCGCCAGGGCTTCGTCGGCCTGCGACGGAATGGCGGTCGCGGCCAGCAACGCCGCGCTCAGCGCGGTGGCGCCAAACAGCCCTGAGGTGCGAGGAAGAATAAGGGGGGATTTGCGGATGCTCATGTTGACTAGGTCTCCTTGGTTCGGCGCTTGTTGATGTGCGCTTTGCAGGGAACATGAGCCGCCAGTCTTTGCGTTTTCTGACTGATCAATTAATAAATCTTAATTTTGCCACATTGCAGGCGTCTGGTAGCGCTCGCAATCCCGGGAATCGGCCGGGGGAGTTGCCGTTCGAATCGGTGGATTGTTGCCGAAATGAGGGTCAAATTCGCAAAAGCATTGAATTGAATCAAATTTGTTAACAGTCCAGCGGCGGCTTTTGACCGAATTTTCACGGACACTCACAGGTTGCGCCACCGCCCTTTCAGAAGGCGGTATTTGTCTAATAGGTCTTTGCAAAAATGTCATTTTGATCGTTTAGCGCTAAAAATTTCTTGTCGTGGGTCAGCAATGGCAAAGCGAACGAACAACCTTGGGTAGATTTCCGTGACGCGCGTTGTTGCGGAAATACCATCACGAATCCGGCAAAATTAACCGATTCAACCAATTTTACGTTGTTTGCACTGAACTTATCGGTGACGATGAACGTGCCCAAGTGAAAGGGGGGCCTGACAGCATCAAGGGGGTGCTTGAAGGCAGATCTCAGTCACCGGAAGCGCTGAGCGGCATGTTAACGAGGGGGTCTTGTTTCGGTTCGGCAGCACATTGGTCCGATGTCTTGACGACATCCGGGCCGCGTTTTCGGGATTGGTGAAAGTGGTAGTCCTGTTTTGGGCAACCGGCCCGGTCGTTCTCGACCGGGCCGCGTTACTTTTGGGATCTTTGCTTTTTGCGCCATTCGACCCACGCTTGGGGCGTATCCAGATCCAGAATAGCGTTCTGACCCGGCAAAGGCTGTAGGTGCACCTGGTCCAGATGCGCGCGTACGATGGCTTGTGCGCCGCCATCTCCGGTCAAATGCGCCAGATCAGCAAGGAGACTTCGGTCGAAGATCACAGGATGGCCTGGTACGCCGTCCGAAGACGCTCCGCGCCAGATCAGCTTGTCAGGATGTTCGGTGACCGACCGGAGGACCGCGCGCAGATCGTCTGATGTCAGCTCTGGCAGATCGGTCAGCAGGATCATCGCTGCCCGGGTTGATACCGGCAGCTGCGCGACCGCCCTGCGCAAACTGGCATTCATGCCTTCATCCGCATCGGGAACAGAAACGATCTTCAAGTTCATCCCACTCAGGGCGGTGTATCGCGGGTGAGGTGCCGGCGGCAGGGCGACGATGACCGGCCCGACAGCTCGCGCGGTTTCAGCCGAGCGTCGGATCAGTGGTTGACCGTCGACAATTTGCATCAGTTTGTCCACTCCGCCCATACGGCGAGAGCTACCGGCGGCCAGCAAGATGATGGGGATATCCTCCATGCCGGCCACCTTGCCGCCAACCGGAACGGCTGTCACCCCCGCATACGCGCACCGTCAGGGTCAAATAGTGGACTGGTCAGTACGCGCGCCTTGCGCATCTGGCCCAGGATTTCAATTTCGACCGCCAAGCCGTCGGCCGCCAGTCCCGTTGGCAGGAAGCCCATGGCAACTGATTTCTGTGCGAAATGCGAGTACCCGCCGGATGTACAAAACCCAACCACTGCGCCGTCATGCCAGATGGGTTCGTAGGCGTTCACATCTGCGTCCTCGGCTTCGACCTCAAAAGCCACAAGCTTGCGGGCTGTTCCTTCAGCCCGCTCGGCCTCGGCGACAGCGCGCCCGATGAAATCGACGTTCTTGGAGAACGAGATGAAGCGGTCCAGCCCGGTTTCAGCGGCTGTGTAGTCGGGTGAGAACTCGCGCATCCACGAGCCGAAGAACTTGTCGAGCCGCAGGCTCATCATCGCGCGCATGCCGAAGGGGGTGATGCCGTGCGGTTGCCCGGCCTGCCACAGCGTCCACCACAGCTGGCGTTGCGCCATCGGATCGCAGTAGATCTCGAACCCCAGATCGCCGGTATAGCTGACCCGCTGCACGATGCAGTCGGTCATGCCGACGACCATCCGGCGCACGTCCATGAAGCGCATGTCACTGAAATCGGCGCGGGTGCAAGCGGCCAGAACCTCGCGGGCTTTGGGGCCGGCGATCTGGAACCCGTTGCGTTTGTCGCTGATATTCTCAACGGTTACGCCGTCTTGTTGATGCTGCAGGAACCAGCGCATGTGGACGTTCTGTGCGCCGTAGGAGGCGGTGAGCTGGAACTCCTCCTCGCCCAGGCAGGACACGGTGAAATCCCCGATCAGCTTGCCCTTGGGCGACAGCATGGGCGTCAGCGACAGGCGGCCCGGAGCGGGGATGCGCCCGGCCATGATCCGGTCCAGCCAGTCGCGGGCGCGCGGACCGGTGGCAAGGTATTTGCCGAAATTGTGCACCTCGTTGATGCCGACGCCCTCGCGCACGGCGCGCACCTCGCGGCCCGTTGCGGCGAAGGCGTCCGAGCGGCGGAAGGACGGGGTTTCATAGGTCGGCTCGCCCCCTTGCGCGAAATAGTTGGCGACCTCGAGCCCGTATTGCTGGCCCCAGACCGCGCCCAGATCGCTGAAGATGTCATACATCGGCGTGGTGCGGTTGGGCCGCGCGGCGGGCAGTTCCTCGTTGGGGTAGGCGACCGAGAAACGCTTCTGATAATTCTCGATCACCTTGGGGCGGGTATAGCCGGGGGTGATCCAATCGCCGAACCGGGCCACGTCCATGGCAAAGACGTCGCGCTCGGGCTCGCCCTCGATCATCCATTGCGCCAGCGTCAGACCGACGCCGCCGCCCTGGCTGAACCCGGCCATCACGCCGCAGGCCGACCAGTAGTTGCGCACGCCCGGCACCGGCCCGACCAGCGGGTTGCCGTCGGGCGCAAAGGTGAAAGGGCCGTGGATCACTGATTTCACACCGGCCTCGGCCAGAACCGGGAAGCGACGATAGGCGAATTCGATACTGTCGGTGATCTTGTCGAAATCGTCGGGCAGCAGCTCGTGCCCGAACTCCCACGGCGTGCCGTCCACGGCCCAGGGTTTGCAGGGTTGTTCGTAGAAGCCGATGCAGAGACCGCGGCCTTCCTGCCTCAGATAACTTTCGCCGGCCGGGTCCATGACGTGCGGATGCTCGCTGCCCGCGTCGATGATCGCCTCGATTTCGGGGATGGTGTCGGTGACGAGGTATTGGTGCTCCATCGGGTGCAGCGGGAAGTAGATGCCCGCCATCGCGCCCACCTCGCGCGCCCAGAGGCCGCCAGCGTTGACGATATGCTCGGCGTGGATGGTGCCCTTGTCCGTCACAACGTCCCACGTGCCGTCGGGGCGCTGGTTGGTTTCACGCACCATGCAGTGGGTCTCGATCGTGGCGCCGCCCATCCGCGCGGCCTTGGCATAGGCGTGGGTCGTGCCCGAAGGGTCGAGGTGCCCGTCCAGCGGATCATACAGCGCGCCAATGATGCCGTCGGTGTTGGTGATGGGGGCGATCTTCTTGATCTCGTCGGGGCCGACGATTTCGGTTTCCAGCCCCATGAAGCGATGCTTGGCGCGCTCGGCCAGCAGCATGTCGAACCGGTCCTGATTGTCGGCCAGCGTGATGCCGCCCACATGGTGCAGCCCGCAGGACATGCCGGTGATCTCTTCCAGTTCCTTGTACAGCCGGATGGTATAGCCCTGAAGCGCGGCCATGTTGGTGTCGCCGTTCAGCGTGTGGAACCCGCCCGCCGCGTGCCACGTCGATCCGCTGGTCAGTTCCGACCGTTCCAGCAGCATCACATCCGACCAGCCCAGCTTGGTCAGGTGATACAGCACCGAACACCCGACAACTCCACCGCCGATCACGGCAACCTGACACGTGGTTTTCATCCGCACCTCCTTGCGTCTGGCCCGAAGGTGCAGGGGAGCGGCGCTGGTATCTGTCACGAAAACGACCGAGTTTGTCGTTTCCGCCAGCCGTCCGTCAGAGCGGCCGCACCTTCAACCAGGTGATCCGGTTGCCCTCGCGTTCGACGACCTCGAACCGGAATCCGTGGAACGAGAACACCTGACCAACGGTCGGAATCATCTGCGCTTCGTGGATGACCAGCCCGGCAATGGTGTTGGCCTCGTCATCGGGCAGGGACCAGTCCATCGCACGATTCAGGTCGCGGATCGTCATCGAGCCTTCGACCAGATACTGTCCGTCTTCGGTTCGCGTAACCGTCACATCTTCGTCCACGTCGAATTCGTCGGCAATCTCGCCGACGATTTCTTCGAGGATGTCCTCGAGCGTGATCAACCCGCGCAGCGATCCGTATTCATCTACCACCAGCGCAAAATGGCTGTGCATGCGCAGGAATTCCCGCATCTGATCGTCCAGCGTGGTGGTCTCCGGTACGAAATAGGGGTCATTTGCCACCTTGAGGATGTCAAATGACTTCAGTCTTTCCGCCCCGCCATCGCTACCGCCTGCCTTTGCGTACATGGCACGGAACAGATCCTTGGCGTGCACGACGCCCACGATGTTTTCGGGCTGGCCACGGAACACCGGCAGGCGCGTGTGACGGCTTTCCAGGCATTGTTTCAGGATCGATTCAGGGTCTGCGTCCGCGTCGATCATCTCGATATTCGAGCGGTGCAGCATGATTTCCTCTACCGTGCGGTCGCCGAGGTCAAGCGCGCCCAGGATGCGGTCGCGGTCCTCTTTTTCGACGACCCCCTCGGAATGGCCCAGTTGCAGAGCACCGGCGATCTCCTCGCGTACGGCAAGGATGTTGCTGTCGGGGTCGATCTGAACCCCGAACAGGCGGAGGACCCCGCGCACCAGCAGGCGTACCGCGGCCACCACCGGCGAAAACACAGTAACGACAACACCGATCACCGGGGCGACTGCTGCTGCGGCCTTTTCGGCATTGGTAATCGCGTAGGTTTTGGGCAGCACCTCAGCAAAGACCAGAACAAGCAGGGTCATGACCAAGGTGGCCAGTGCCACGCCGCTTTCTCCGAACAGTCGGGTGAACAACGCCGTGGCCAGCGAGGCTGCAAGGATGTTGACGAGGTTGTTCCCCAGCAGGACCGAGCCGATCAGACGTTCGTTGTCATCAGTGATCTCCAGCGCCTTTTGCGCGCCGCGCGATCCTTTGTCGGCTTGCGCCCGCAGTTTACCCCGCGAAGACGCCGTCAGCGCTGTTTCAGACCCCGAGAAGAAGCCGGAGAGTACCAGCAGAAGCAGAATTGAGGCCGTAGTCAGCCAGAAGGCGCCATCGAGAAGAGAAGGGTCAGAGTCCATCGGTCCGTTTCAGGTATTGTTGATGCAATGGTTATGGGGGCGCAGATGCGCGCGATCAAGGGTTTGGCCCTAGTCTCGACCGTCATCCTTGGCAAGCGGGTGATGCTGCAACACCAGCTCCGACAGGCGCTCGTCCAGGACATGCGTATAGATTTCGGTCGTCGCGACGTCGGCGTGACCAAGCAGGGTCTGGATCGAACGCAAATCGGCCCCATTGGCCAAAAGATGCGTCGCAAAGGCATGGCGCAGCGTGTGTGGCGTGACTTTGTCGGGAGAAACACCGCCTTGCACGGCCAGTTCCTTTATCAGTGCAAAGAACCGGTGACGGGTCAGGTGCCCTGATTTTCCGCGCGAAGGAAACAGGAACCGGGACCGCTGGCCTCCGTTGGCGACTGCTGCATCTTCGGCTTCGTCCCGGATCGTCAGCCATGCCGCCAAAGCATCGCGCGCAGGTGGTGACAAGGGCACCATGCGCTCTTTTCCGCCCTTGCCGAGAACCAGCAGCATGCGTGGGTCGCCGCGGGCGGATGATACCGGCAGGGAAACAAGCTCGGTCACACGCATCCCGGTCGCATACAGAATTTCCATCAGGCACGTGTTGCGCAGCTTGTCTGCCGTACTGCGCCCTGTTTGCCTGGCGGCCTCAAGCAGGCGGTCGACTTCTGCCACGTCCAGCGTCTTGGGCAGTCTTTTCTGGCGTCCCGGGCCTTTGATCTGGATGGCCGGATTGGTCGAGCGCCAGCCCTCCTCAAACGCGAAACGGTACAATTGCTTGATGGCAGAGAGGCGGCGGGCGCGGGTTGCGCGCGAAAGGCCTTGTGCGTCACAGTCAATCAGATAGGCCTCGATCATATCTTGGTCGGCGGCTTCGAACCCGGCATGTCGCCGGTCGAGCCAAGCGCCAAAGTCCTTCAAGTCTCGCCCATAGGCCAGCAAAGTATTGGTTGCCGCCCCAAGTTCTGCGGCCTGCGCCTCGAGAAACGCGGAAATCCACAAGTCTTGTGTCGCCGGAGCGGACACAGTCAGGCCCCCTTCAGAACAAGTAACTGCAAGGCGGCGCGGCGCGCCGTGTCTTCCAGGCCGACATGTCGGAACACCGCGATGGCCGCAGTCAAGTCAACCAGATTGCCGCGCGCGCCATGCGCGAACATCTGCATGGCCTCAAGAATTGCCTCACCCAGACGGTTTGCTTCCAACATCGCGCGGATATCGGACGGGATCGGCGCCGACCATGCAAACCCTTCGGCGATGGCGTCAGCCATCGGTGAGGGCGAGTTCGAACGCTCGGGTTGGCCCGATGCCAAAGCAGCCAGAAAGGCATTGGCCTCGGGTCCGTCGGGGACAGATCGTGCGGCATCCTCGTACAACTCGGACAACAGCAGGATGCGCCAGCGCAGATTCTCGGTGGTCGGGTCGGACAGCTTGATCGGCATCAGGCGCTCGGCGAACAGTTCGGCAAAGGGCACTTCGAGCCCGACCGAACCCATTTCTGCCCAGACTTTCGGCAGGGTCTTGGATATTGCCTCGGGGCTTCCGGTCTCCAGCGCCGTTTCGAAACGCTGAACCGCCGAGACGCGATCCCAGACCGCGCCCGAAGCCGCAGGCGCGCGCTCGGTATAAAGGCCCAGCAGATGGTTCGGCGTAAGCGCGCCGATGCGGGTCAGACGCTCGGCCGCTTCGATCTGGGCCTTCCAACCGGCAACATCGCGCAGGTCGGCATTGGCAAAGGCTCGCGGCAACGAGGCGGTCGGAAGTCGCTCGCCGATCGCTTCGAACAGGCGAAACGTCAGCGGATCGGGGTCTTCGGGCTGCGGCAGATAGGCGGCGCCTTCGAACATCTCTGGGCTTAGGAAGCGATCAAGCAGATCGAGTTGCGCGGGCGGCAGTAATTCGAGCGCATGCGCCGCTTCGAGTGTCAGTGCGGCCGAAGCCCAGTCACCTCTGCGGGCCTTGCAGAAGACCTGCGCGGAATAATCCCGCGACAAATGCGGTTGCGCGATCAGCGCAGTGCAACTGCGATCTTCGTCGCCGGTCAGTAGAGTTGCGTCAAACCAACGTTTGAACCGCTCAGGCGTATCGGTGGGGCCGGCAAGCTGCACCAAGGATTGCGTCGGATCGGCGGCACCCAGCTGCATCAGGCGATCCAGCCGCGCCAGAAGGAGCTCGTCTGGCTCATTGGAATTCGCCGGTGCGCGGGCCTCGGTCAGCAAAAGTGTGAACAACAGCCGCTGCATGGCAGGGTTCGATTTGACCGGCACGCGCGCGATAAGTTCGGCCAGCCGGGCCGGATCGCTGGGCAGCCACAGATCAACCGGCAGCCCGGTCGCGGACCCATCCACCAATCCCAACGGCGGCGAAAGGGCCTCGAGCGGAGACACCTGGATGTCGGGCTGCAGGCCGGTATCGGTAACCGGCGGCTCAAGCAATACGGTCCCCGGCAACAGGTCAGGGGCCGTCTCCAGCCAGTCGATCGCGGATAGCGGCTGTTCGGTTTGTGCGGCGGCTTGGCCGGTCAGTGCAAGCGCCAGCACGACGGCCCTAGTTGACATCCAGAATTACCGGTTCGCTGATTTCGCTTTGCGGGGCCGAGAAGTCGGCACCGAAGAACGGGCCAAGATACGCATAGGCCACCAAGCCGATGAAAAGCAGGCAAATTAGGTACAACAGGAATTTGATCAGACGGCCCATGGCTCAACGCTGCCTCAATTTTCGATTTTGGCCAAGTTATAACTGGCATTTTTCCCAAGATCACGTCATTCACAGGGAAATGAGCGAAATTAAGCATAACGTGGCGCCGGCCGGACAACGGCAGGTCTTTGACCTGCACAAAACGGTGGTTTTGGTCGGCATGATGGGCGCTGGCAAGACGGCCGTGGGGCGCGCTCTGGCCGCGCGCCTTGGTGTTCCATTCCTCGACAGTGACAGCGAGATCGAATCGGCTGCCAACATGACCATCCCCGAGATCTTTGAACGGGACGGCGAGCCGTTCTTTCGCACCAAAGAAAGCCAGGTCATCGGCCGTCTGCTGGACGAGAAAAAGGGTATCCTGTCGACCGGCGGTGGCGCTTTTCTGAGCGAAGAAAACCGGACGATGATTTCGGACCGTGGGGTTTCCGTATGGCTGTGCGCCGATCTGGAAGTGTTGTGGAACCGGGTGCGCCACAAAGACACGCGACCCTTGCTGCGCACATCTGATCCGTATGCAACGCTGCGTGACCTGTACGAGGCCCGCGTGCCGTTGTACGCACAGGCTGATCTGGTGGTGAATTCGGACGGCGACACCGCCATCGAGGATATGGTTGACCGGGTTCTGGAAAAGCTGATGACGCGCCCGGATGTATTGGAAGTCAAATAGATGCATCAGACAGTTAACGTTGATCTGGCCGAGCGGTCCTATGACGTGGAAATCGGGCCGGACCTGTTGGCTCAGGCCGGTGCGCGGATCAAACCCATGCTGCACCGTCCGCGTGTAGCGGTTCTGACCGATGAAACCGTGGCCGGTTTGCATTTGGATGCTTTGCGCAGCGGTTTGGCGTCGGCCGGGGTGGAAATGACCGCATTGGCTCTGCCCGCAGGTGAGGCGACCAAAAGCTGGCCGCATTTCGAGCGCGCCGTCGAATGGCTGCTGGCCGAAAAGATCGAACGGCGCGATATCGTCGTAGCCTTCGGCGGTGGAGTAATCGGAGATCTGGGGGGCTTTGCCGCCGCAGTGCTGCGTCGCGGTGTGCGCTTTGTGCAGATCCCAACCTCGCTTCTGGCGCAGGTCGACAGTTCCGTGGGAGGCAAAACCGGTATCAATGCTCCGCAAGGCAAAAACCTGATCGGTGCGTTTCATCAACCGTCGTTGGTTCTGGCTGATACCTCAGTGCTTGGCACCCTGACGGCGCGTGATTTTCTGGCCGGATATGGTGAAGTCGTAAAATATGGCCTTCTGGGGGATGCCAATTTCTTCGAATGGTTGGAGCGCAACGGCCCCGCGCTGTCGGCCGGGGACATGGCGACCCGGGTTCAGGCGGTCACCCGTTCGGTTCAGATGAAGGCCGACATCGTGGCCCGCGACGAGACTGAACAAGGCGACCGGGCGCTGTTGAACCTCGGGCATACGTTCTGCCACGCGCTTGAGGCGGCGACGGGCTATTCCGACCGGCTGCTGCATGGCGAGGGTGTTGCCATTGGCTGTGCCCTGGCGTTCGAGCTGTCGGCCCGCATGGGGCTGTGTTCCCAGGAAGACCCGAGCCGCGTCCGCGCTCACCTGAAGGCGATGGGCATGAAGACCGATCTGTCTGATATTCCGGGTGATCTGCCGAGCGCCGAAGATCTGGTCGACCTTATGGCTCAGGACAAGAAGGTCGTTGACGGCCAGCTGCGTTTCATCCTGGCGCGTGGGATCGGGCAGGCCTTCGTCACGTCGGACGTGCCACGCGATGCAGTTCTGTCCGTTCTGCAGGATGCATTGGCAACGTGCTGATAAGCGGAGTCAGCGGCCCCGTATCACCATCAATTCGCCAATGTTTTCGCGGGTGATGTATCCGACCATCTGACCGGTCTTGGTGCAGACCGCCACGGCCGGTGCGCCACCATGGAGACCATCCAGAACGGCTTCGAGCCCACTGGTCAGGGCCACCCGGGGGATTTGCTCTTCCATGACCGAGGTCGCGGGTTCCGACCGGGGGTGATCGCCGGCTAGCGCGGCAAACAGCCGATTGCGGGTCACAAAGCCCAACAGCTGCCCGTCTGCGCCCAAAACCGGGAACTCGTGCTGAGTTGTCTGGATCACGGCCTGGGCCGCCGTTGCCAACGTGTCTTGGGGGGTCAGCGCGTGGAATTCGGTAATCATCGCGTCGCGAGCCAGCACGCGGCGCGCCACCGAGCGCATTGCTACATCCTGACTTTCTGCATTTGCCGCGATGAAGACGAAAACCGCGATCAGAACCAGGATCGGGTTACCGGTGCTGAGCCCCAGAAACCCGAACCCGACGGCCACGGCCTGGCCAGCAAAGGCGGCGGCCCGTGTGGCCCTGACCCTGTCCATCTTCAGGCAGAGCAGGGCGCGGAACACGCGGCCGCCGTCCATTGGAAACGCGGGGATCAGGTTGAACACCGCGAGGAACAGATTGACGTAGGCCAGCCGGCTCAGCAGGTCGACGCGGGTCGAGTCGATTTGCGCCAGCGTTTCAACCTGCATTCCCGCACCCAGAAGGACAAGTATGCCCCAGATGACGACGTTGACCGCTGGACCAGCCAATGCGACGGCAACTTCTTGCATCGGCTTTTCCGGCATCCTCTCGAGGCGGGCCAAGCCGCCGATGGGCAGCAGAGTGATGTCAGGTGTGCGAATGCCATACCTGCGGGCCATCAGCGCATGACCGAACTCATGGGCAACCACGCAGGCAAACAACGCCAGAACAAAAACGATGTTGTCGATGGCTGCTGGCCACCCACCATCAGAGTAGGCGGCAAAGCCGACCCAGGCCAGCAGCAGGAAGAAGGTGACATGGACCCTCAGTTCCGATCCGAGCAATCGGCCGACGGCGAAGGACCATGTCATGACGTGCCTCGCTGGAGATTAGAACGGGATTTCGTCGTCGTCGATGCCGCCTGATGCCGGTGCCGGTGCGCTGGACTGTGCGGCGTAGGGCTCGGAGTATCCGCCGCTGTCCTGGCCTCCTCCGTAACCGCTGCTTTGGCCGCCACCGTATCCGCCGCCCTCATTGCGACTGTCCAACAGGGTCAGTTCACCGCGGTAAGGGCGCAGAACGACTTCGGTGGAATAGCGATCCTGTCCGGACTGATCCTGCCACTTGCGCGTTTCCAGTTGGCCCTCGATGTAGACCTTTGACCCTTTGCGCAAATACTGCTCGGCGATGCGGACGAGCGGTTCGGAAAAAATAGCGACTGTGTGCCACTCGGTCCGTTCGCGGCGTTCACCGGTATTGCGGTCTTTCCAGTTCTCCGAGGTCGCGATCCGTAGGTTGCAGACCTTGCCACCGTTCTGAAACGACCGCACTTCGGGATCGCGCCCGAGATTGCCGACCAGAATGACTTTGTTGACTGAACCTGCCATGGATTTCCCCGTTTTTTGACTAGCTTGATGGCGCCCGAATCTGACGCTGAGTTCACCTGAAACCCTATACGTCCTGCGCCCGGGTTGGAACACGGTTGATGCCCGGAATGCCACCCGGAAAATCAGTGTTTCCTTAACCAAGCTTTCATTTCTGCCTGAAATACCTATAATCCGAATGATTGCTGAACGAGCGGGATTGCTTGAATGCGTTGTCTGTTAAGTGGTTTTTCAATTGCATGCCTCGTTCTGGCGTCGACGCCGCTGAGCGCAGATGTGCTGTCGACCAAGAATCGCAAAGATATCTTTTTGAAGCAGGCCAAGATATTGGACACGCGGGCCGCCAGCCAGTATCGCGACTCTGAACGGCTGAAACCGAAGACGCCGGACGGCAGTTTCAAAAAGCGCTATTCCGGCAAGTACCGTGGTGAATACCTTGCCATGGCGCGCCAGGCAGCGCGCAAGCACAACGTCCCGGAAGAACTGTTCCTGCGTCTGGTTCAACAGGAAAGCGGTTGGAACCCTCACGCCAAGTCGCACAAGGGCGCTTTGGGCCTCGCGCAGCTGATGCCCCAAACCGCCAGGCTGCTGAACGTGAACCCGCATGACCCGAAGCAAAACCTTGAAGGCGGTGCGCGGTATCTTTCGTGGCAATACCACAAATTCAAGTCCTGGCGCCTCGCGCTGGCAGCTTACAACGCCGGCCCGCAAGCGGTGGAAAAGCATGGGGGCGTGCCGCCCTATGCCGAGACGCAGAATTACGTCAAAGTCATCTGGGGCGGCTGATACAATAGCTGCTCAAAAAACCGGCCCAAGGCCGGTTTTTCTTTGGGCGATCACTCAGCCGCTATTTTGATAACCGGTTCCATCTTCGCCAGTGTTTCGGTGGACAGATGACACTTGACCTGGTGTCCGTCAGCCAGCGTCTGGACCGGCGGAACCTCTTTTTCGCACAATCCGCCCGCAACCTCGGACTTCCACCGGCACCGGGTTTGGAACGGACATCCGGGCGGCGGGTTCATCGCCGAAGGAATGTCGCCCTCAAGGACGATGTGTTTCTTTTCGACCGAGGTATCGGCGATGGGAACCGCGCTCAGCAGCGCCTCGGTATAGGGGTGATAGGGCGGCGAGAAGACTTGATCGGTCGTGCCCAGTTCGACCACGTGGCCCAGATACATCACCATGACGCGGTCGCTGAGGTAGCGCACGATCGACAGGTCGTGGCTGATGAACAGCAGTGTCGTCTTGTGTTCGCGCTGGATCTCCATCAACAGATCGGTCACAGCTGCCTGCACCGACACATCCAATGCCGAGACCGGCTCGTCCGCGACGACGATCCGGGCGTCCCCGGCAAAGGCACGGGCTATCCCGACGCGCTGTTTCTGGCCGCCTGACAGTTGGCGCGGCATACGGTCGGCAAACGCGCGCGGAAGCTTCACCAAGTCCAGCAACTCGAGCATCCGTTGCTTGCGTTCGGCTTCCGAGTTTCCGACGCCGAAGATTTCCAGCGCGCGGATGATCTGACGTCCGACCGTCATCGACGGGTTCAGCGTATCGAACGGATTTTGAAAGACCATCTGAACTTCGCCGACGGTCTTGGCATCCCGTTCTTCGATCGGCAAATGCTCGATATTGCGGTTGTCCAGCAGTATCTGCCCGTCGGTCGCCGTCTCCAATCCCATGAGGACCTTGGCAAACGTGGATTTGCCGCAGCCGGACTCGCCAACGATCGCCAGCGTTTCCGATTCATGTGCGTCGAAGCTGAGGGTTTCGTTGGCCTTGACCACTTTCTTTTCGCCCCCACCGAACAGAGCGTTTGCGGCCACCTCGTAGTATTTCTTGAGGTTGTCCATTTTCAGAACGGTCTTGCCGATCGGCGCTTTTTCTTTTTGCTCTGCAACCGTGATGGGCGCGTTCCAGTCGATTTCCTGGAACTTCAAGCAGCGCGTATGGTGGCGGTCATTGCCGGGGACCGGGAACATCTGAATGTCCTGCGCGTCACAGCGCCCTTCCTCGAAATAGTCACAACGCGGGCCGAAATTGCAGCCGGGTGGGCGTTCGTGCGGCAACGGGAAGTTGCCGGGGATAGCAACCAGCGGGCGCGAATTCTTGTCCGCGCCGGGCAGGGGGATCGAGCGGAACAGCGCTTGGGTATAGGGGTGCTGCATCTCGTCAAAGACATCGTGGATCGAGCCACGTTCGACCGCCTCGCCGGAATACATCACGCACAAGCGGTCACAGGTCTCTAGAACCAGGCCCAGATTGTGCGAAATGAACAGCATCGATGTGCCGTATTTCTTGCCCAGATCCTTGACCAGTTCCACCACTGCGGCTTCGACCGTCACGTCCAGCGCGGTTGTCGGTTCGTCCAGGATCAGAAGCGACGGCTTGGACATCAGGGCCATCGCGATCACGATGCGCTGCTGCTGGCCACCGGACAGCTGATGCGGAAAGCTGTTCAGCATCCGCTCGGGGTCCGGCAGGCGCACATCCGTCACCACTTCCAGAGCGCGGGCATAGGCCTCTTCTTTGCTGACCCCTTCATGGATCATCGGCACTTCCATCAGCTGTTTGCCGATCTTCATCGCCGGGTTCAAAGAAGCCATCGGCTCTTGATAGATCATCGCGATCTCATTGCCGCGAATGTCCCGAAGTTCTTCCTTGCTCATTTCGCTAAGGTCACGGCCCTTGAATTTGATCGAGCCGCCAACGATCCGACCATTCTTGCCAAGGTCCTGCATGACACCCAGGGCGACCGTCGACTTGCCGCAGCCGGATTCACCGACCAACCCGACAGCCTCGCCGGGCTGCACACTGACCGAAAAATCCATAACGGCCGGTATTTCCCGCAAGCGGGTAAAGAACGAAATCGAGAGCTTGTCGATTTCGAGGATCGGCCCGTTATAATCCGCCAGTTTGTTCATCTTGCTTGCTCCTCGCCAGCACTCGGGGGATCCCCTTCATCTGGCTAAAAATATCCTGGTGGGGGCCGGGGGCAGTCCCCCGGCCGCTTTCACATCAGTCCTTCAGGCTTTCTTCTCGCAGGCCATCCGCCAGCAGGTTCAATCCCAGAACCAGTGACAACAGCGCCAGTGCCGGCGGCAGTGCAGGGTGCAGGTAGATCGACAGCAGCTTGCGTCCTTCGTTGATCGTGGACCCCCAATCCGGGCTTTCCGGCGGCAGGCCCAGTCCAAAGAACCCCAAGGTCCCCAAGAGGATGGTCGTGTAGCCGATGCGCAGGCAGAAATCGACGATCAGCGGCCCGCGGGCGTTGGGCAGGATTTCCCAAAGCATGATGTACCAGGGGCCTTCGCCGCGCGTCTGCGCCGCGGCCACGTAATCGCGTGTCTTGATGTCCATGGCCAAGCCGCGCACGATGCGGAACACTGTGGGCGAGTTGACGAAGACAACCGAAACGAACACGACCAGGATGCCGCCCGGAATGTCGAACAGATCCAGATAGGTCGGCAGACCCCAGATGCTGTAGTCGTCCGTGCGGATGACGTATCCCCCGGTCGAGATCAGCGACAGGTACAGCCAGATCGCGATACCCAAGACGCCGATCAGCAGCGGCGTACGGAATTTCGGCCGGGTGTAGTAGCGCGAATTCAGAAGGACACCGATGAAGAGAATCGGGAACACGAACAGGACTGCGGCCATATAGTTCGGCACGCCGGTCGCGACGATTTCCGGTGTGACCAGCAGGTAGAACAGCAGGATGACCGGGAACGCCAGGATCAGATTGGCGAGGAACGACAGAAACGTGTCCAGCCGCCCGCCATAATACCCGGCGGGCAAGCCCAGCGTGATCCCGACCATGAAGGCAAACATCGTGGCCAGCGGAGCAATCTGTACGACGATCCACGCCCCCTTGACCATGCGGCTGAATACGTCCCGGGCAAGGTTGTCGCCGCCCAGCAGGTACCAGGCGAACTCACCGTCCTCGGCATTGGGCAGGGGGGTGCCGGGCACCTTGTTCTTCATGCCGGAAACCTGGACCAACGGATCATGTGTCACGATCAGGTCCAAAGCCCCGAAGATGCCGGTGAAAACCCAGAACATGACCAGTCCAAAACCGATCATGCCGATCGGGCTGTCGAAAAGCTTGCCGTACAGGCCAAGGCGCCGTTTGAAGGCAACCGACATCGCGAAAAGAATGATCAGCGACAGCCAGACCGGCAGAAATTGCTGCGAGATCGCGCCGATAATCCCGGCCCCAGTGCCCAGGAATATTCCCAGCAGCAGGTAGGCGACCACCGTCGCGATGCTGGCCAGGAAAGAATACCACAGCGCGGATTGCGTCAGGTTCCTGAGGCCGCCGCCCGAACTGACGGTGCCATCCGCATTCACGCTGACTTGCGTCTCGGGCAGCAGAATGCTTGCCAGGATCCAGACAACGACGGATACGACCAGCGCAGCCAGGGCGATCATCATGATCGGGTTCAGAAAGGCGATAGAGCCAGTCCAGCTCAGAGGTTCCATGGTCTATCCTCCCTTATGAAATGCGGATGCGCGGGTTGAGGTAGACATAGCCGATATCCGAGATCAGCTGCGTCACGAGCACCACGAAGACCGACACGACCGAGATCGCCAGCAGAAGCTGGATGTCGTTGTTCCCCGCGGCCTGCACCAGCGCCCAGCCAAAACCTTTGTAGTTGAACAGGGTCTCGACGATCACGACGCCGTTCAGCAACCAAGGGAACTGCAGCATGATGACCGTGAAGGGCGCGATCAGCGCGTTGCGCAGGGCGTGCTTCAGAACGATATTCCCGAAGGACACACCTTTCAGGCGCGCGGTCCGAATGTATTGCGCGGTCATCACCTCGGTCATCGAGGCTCGGGTCATCCGCGCAATGTAGCCCATGCCGTAAAGGGCAATTGTCAGGACCGGCAGGAAGAAATTCTCGAAAGTCGGGTTTTCCATGGCCTGTGTGGCCGTGCCCTTGAACCATTTCAGACCCACGGTGGAAGAGGTGAAGATGGCGATGAAGATCACGCCCGACACGTATTCCGGCGTGGCCGTCGTGATGATCGAAAACGTGGACAGGGACCGGTCCAACGCAGATCCCTCGCGCATGCCGGCCAGCACACCAACCAATAGGGCGGTCGGGATCATCAGCACCAGCACCCAGAACATCAGGTAGCCGGTGTTGCCCAGCCGCTTGCTGACGATCGTTCCGACCTCGTCCTTGAAGACGGTGGAATAGCCCCAGTCGCCCTGAAGAATGCCGCAATAGCGCGGTGTCGTTTCCGGAGTAGAGCCGGGACGAGTGCAACTTCCCACGAACTGACCATCCGGTAGCGTGTTGGTGAAACCGGGCACCACCCCCAGCCATTGGCCGTATTTGACCAGCGTGGGCTGCATGTATCCGCGGTTCTCAAGCCAGGTGACGACCTGTTCATCGGACATACGCTGGTTGCCCTGCGTCTTGGCCAGTTTTTCCAGGTTTGGATAGAGGTTGGTCAGGAAGAAGACCACGAAGGTCAGGCAGAGTGCCGTCAACAGCATCACGCCCAATCGTCGAAGGATGAAGAGTCCCATGTTGGCCCCTGTTGTTCGGGTTCTCCGCAGATCAGTGGACCATTTTCTGGCCTCGGACGTCCGACCCCGCGTCGGTGTGTCTGCGGCTGGAAAGGGGCGCCCGCATTCGGGCGCCCCTTGAAAGGTTCAGGTCGGGATCAGGCCGCCCAACCCCATTTGTAGTGATGGTGTTCGAACGACACATGCATGTCGGTTCCGACCAGACCGTCCTTCATGTGACGGTACAGCGACCGCCAATAGGGCTGGATGGTTACGCCTTCTTCCTGGATCATTGCTTCGCCCTTGGCCACGATTTCGCGGCGCTTGTCGGCATCGGCAATGGCCAGAGCTTCGGTCAGCAGGGCGTCAAACTCGGCATTGGACCAGCCGAACTCGTTCCAAGCCTCGCCGGTGCGGTATGCCAGTGCCCAGATCTGAACGCCCAGCGGACGGTGGTTCCAGTTGGTCGAGCTGTAGGGGTATTTCGCCCAGTCGTTCCAGAACGTGTTGCCCGGCAGAACCGTCCGCTTGACCTTGATGCCCGCGTCGCGCAGCTGGGCTGCCACGGCATCGGTGGTGTTGCGGCGCCAGTCGTCGTCGATCGAGATCAGCTCGTGTTCGAAATCGGCCATACCGGCCTCTTCCATCAGCTTGCGCGCGCCTTCCGGGTCAACTTTCTGCGGCGGCAGTTCGTAGTAATCCGGGTGGATCGGGCCGACGTGGTGGTTTTCTGCAGGCGAGCCGCGACCTCCGTAGCCAAGCTCGAGGCAGACCGAGTTGTCCACGGCCATCTGCAGCGCCTGACGCACGCGTTTGTCGGCATAGACCTTCTTGCCGTCCACTTCCGCAAGCTGGTTCGGGCGGACCACGATGGTGTTCATCGTGACAACCTCGGACTTCACGTAGCCCAGGCTGTCCATCACGTCGATGAATTCACCAACCGATTCATACAGCATGTCGACTTCGTCCGATTCCAGAGCCGCCAGCCATGCCGACGGATCGGTGCCGTAGTCGATGTACTCAATGCGATCCAGGGCCGGACGACCGAATACGGCTTCGCCCCACCAAGTGTGGTTTTCGTTGCGAACAAGCGCGGCTTTCACACCCACTTCCAGCTCTTCGATCAGGTAGGGGCCGGTGCCCACGTTGTTTGTCAGGTCCGTTTCGCTGAACGAGCTGTGGATGATCGCGGCCGGATAGTCTGCCATGCCCGGGATCAACGAGATGTCCGAGTTCGGCAGGTTCAGCTTGACGGTGTGCGAGTCCACAACCTCGATCGCGCCTTCGATTGCCTGGCCGGTATCTGCGTCGACCAGCGTGGCAAAACGGCCCGCCATCGAGTTCGTTTCCGAGCTCTTGTCGCACCAGCGCGCGATGTTGCGTGCCACGTCTTCGGCGGTGAAATCGTCACCGTTGTTCCACTTGACGCCCTGACGGACCTTCAGCGTGTAGACGGTCGCATCGTCGTTGACTTCCCAGCCCTCCAGCAGCATGCCGCGGAATGTGCCGTCCGAGTTGTACTCGACCAGGTATTCCAGCGTGCCTCGGGTGACGTTGGCGATCTGCGACCAGTCATAGGTGCGCGGATCCTTCAGCGCGCGAACTTCCTGCTGAACGCGCAGGGTGCCACCTTCTTTCTTGGCGTCTTCGCCCGCCGCCTTGGCGGGTGCGGTCAGGCCGACCATGCCGTAGGCGGCCGCGGCAGTGACACCAAGGCTGGTCGTGCGCGTCAGAAACTCGCGGCGGCTCAGCTTGCCGTCCCGATATTCCTGGGCGTGCATTTCGGCAGCCCAGTGCATCGGTGCTCCGGTCAATGTCTTGGTTTTCATGGATGTCTCCCTGTGAGATTATTATGGGTATTTGTTGGTCCCCGTCGAAGCCAGACAGCGCCGAGCAAGGTCATTTTGGATGTAGTTTTTTGAATTCTGTGCATCCCCATGGGTTCATTCGGCACCAGATTCCAATTTAGGTCAATGTTCGAAATCGTCATCAAGTGCACAAAAACGACATTTGCAGAGAAACCTGAGCCGTGGTCGCCCGGGCTGCTATCGGCAAGTCTAATTCTGGAACTTGTGATTCCCTTTTCCGAAGGGTTTCGGCCGAAAACCCCTTATGTGACTGAAAATAAAAGACTTCGGACGAAGTCCTGGCGCGATATCAGTGATTCACTCAGCCTTGGCTCGGATCGACGTTATGCCATTGCTTCATCCGGGCACGGCACCACGTGCGCTGGCGTTTGGCGTATTGGCGTGTCGCAATCGTTGCTCTTTCGCGGGCATCGGCCAAGGTCATCCGCCCCTCGATGTGGGCCATCAACTCAGGTACTCCGATGGCCTTGCACGAGGGCAGGTTCGGGTCGTACCTGTCGCGCATCGCCGCAACTTCGTCCAGGGCACCCGCCTGCAACATCTGGTCAAAGCGCGAATTGATGCGCGTGATCAGCCAGTCTCGCTCGGGAGTCACGACGATCGGAAACGCTTGATCCAGTGGCAGCAGCGGTGGCGGCGTGTCGTCCTGCCAATCCGCCAGGGTCCGGCCCGTGGCTTGCTCGACCTCCCAGGCCCGTTGCACACGGGCGCGGTTGCGCGTGTCGATCCGGTCCCGTGTCCTTGGATCAATCCCGGCCAGAAGCTCGGGCAGGGGAATTGCGTCCGCAGTCTTGCGCAACTCGGGCGGCGTTGCCGGGATGTCTGCCATACCTTCCGTCAGCGTCGAAAAGTAGAGACCCGTTCCGCCCACGATGATCGGACGCGGCGGCCCTGACAAAAAAGTCCGCACCTCGCGCAGCCAGTGGCCGGCCGAATAGTCTTGATCAAAAGCGACATGGCCATAGAGAGCGTGTGGAGCCCGAGCTTCTTCGTCGATCGAGGGTCGGGCGGAAATGATGCGCCAGCAGTCATAAACCTGGCTGGCATCCGCATTGACGATGATCCCGCCCACGTGTTCGGCAATCTCCAGCGCAAGGGCTGATTTGCCCGATGCGGTCGGCCCCATGATGAGGACCGGCAGATCGTCGGGAATGGGCGGCAGACTGTTCAGCAAATTGCGCGCTGTGTTTTCAGCCATGAGTGTTTGCCCTGTTCCTTGACCATCCGCATTGAACCCGCGGTGGTTTTGCTTCATTTTGCGCCGGAAAACAAACCCGTGCCAGCCCGGAGCGCAAGATGAGCCTTTCTTCCACCAACACAACCGCCGAAACCCCAAAGACAACGTACAAACGCGTCATGTTGAAAATCTCGGGCGAGGCGCTGATGGGGGATCAGGGATTCGGGCTGCATCCGCCGACTGTCCAGCGCATCGCGCAGGAGGTGAAGTCGGTGCATGATCTCGGGGTCGAGATCTGCATGGTCATCGGCGGAGGGAATATCTTTCGCGGCCTGTCCGGTTCGGCCCAAGGGATGGAACGGACCACGGCCGACTACATGGGCATGTTGGCGACCGTGATGAACGCGCTGGCCATGCAATCCGCGCTTGAGGGCCTGGGTGTCTTCACCCGGGTGATCTCGGCCATCCGCATGGACGAGGTGTGCGAGCCCTATATTCGCCGCCGCGCTGTGCGCCACTTGGAAAAGAAACGGGTGTGCATCTTTGCGGCTGGAACCGGCAACCCGTACTTCACCACAGATACCGCAGCGACGTTGCGTGCCAACGAAATGACCTGCGAGGCCATCTTCATGGGCAAGAACGGGGTCGACGGCGTCTACGACAAGGACCCCAAGGCACATTCGGACGCTGTCCGCTATGACTCGGTGACCTATGACGACGTTCTCGCCAAGCGTTTGAAGGTCATGGATGCTTCGGCTATCGCTCTGGCGCGCGACAACAATCTGCCGCTGATCGTATTCGGACTGGACGAGCCCGGCGGGTTCCGCGGAATCCTGGCAGGCGAGGGAACCTATACCAAGGTTCAAGGCTAGCCAAAGACCCGACCCAACAGCCCACACTAGTTTGCCTGGCGCCCGACTCGGTTCGGACGTTCGGTAACCCAACGCCGTCCGGTCTGCTGAAAATGCTCGGTGTGACCGGTATGCGTGTCGCTTTTGCCCGCCGGAAAGTCTCTGGCGTCAGACCGAAAAAGCGATCTTTCCCCGATCAAAAGCGCATTAAAATGAGAGGAGAGAGAATGTCCGACAATTCAGATGCCGACTACGAGGTCGGCCAGGACAATATCCAGATCATGGGGCTGGATATTCATAATCCGGTTTTTGCCGTGTCTGGCCTGACCATCATCGCCTTCGTCTTCTTTTCGTTGGTTTTCCGCGAGCAGGCTGCCGATTTCTTCGGCTGGTTGCGCCCCGCGCTGACCAACCAGTTCGACTGGGTTTTCATGCTTTCGGCCAACATCTTCGTTGTGTTTTCGTTGCTATTGATCGTGACGCCGCTGGGCAAGATCAGGTTGGGCGGCGACGATGCGAAACCGGACTACAGCTATGCGGGTTGGTTCTCGATGCTGTTCGCCGCTGGCATGGGGATCGGGCTTGTTTTCTGGGGCGTGGCCGAGCCGATCTCGCACTATGGCGCATCACTTGGCGGTGTCGCCGTGGGAGAGGACGGCCTGCGCACCGACTGGGCTCCGTTGGGCGCCGGGCTGGAGGATCCCGACGCATCGCGGAAGCTGGCGATGGCAGCCACGATCTTTCATTGGGGCATGCACCCTTGGGCGATCTATGCGGTCGTTGCACTGGCGTTGGCATTCTTCAGCTTCAATCGCGGGCTGCCCCTGACGATGCGTTCGGTCTTTTACCCGCTGTTCGGCGAGGCCACTTGGGGCCCGCTGGGGCATGTCATCGATGTGCTTGCGGTCTTTGCGACCATCTTCGGCCTGGCAACCTCGCTCGGCCTGGGGGCGACACAGGCGCTGGCCGGTTTGAACTATCTGTTTGATGTCCCGGTGACAGACGGGATGAAAGTGCTGCTGATCGGCTTGATCACGGTCTTCGCCCTGATTTCGGTGATCGCCGGACTGGACAAGGGGGTCAAACGCCTGTCCGAGGCCAACATGGTGCTGGCGGCGCTGCTTTTGTTGCTGGTCCTGATCGTGGGGCCGACCATGGCGATCCTGACCGGGTTCTTCGACAGCATGATCGAATATGTCGTCGCGCTGCCGGGCCTGTCCAATTGGATCGGTCGCGAAGACACGAACTTCATGCAGGGCTGGACCACCTTCTACTGGGCTTGGTGGATCTCCTGGTCACCGTTCGTCGGCATGTTCATCGCACGAATCTCGCGCGGGCGCACGATCCGCGAGTTCGTGACGTGTGTCATCCTGATCCCGACGCTGGTCGGCGCCCTTTGGATGAGCGTTTTCGGCGGAGCTGCTCTGGATCAGGTCATGTCCGGCAATGGGCAGGCTCTGTCCGATGCGGCGCTGGAACTGAAGATGTTCAAGATGTTCGAGGCTTTCCCGATGGCTGGACTGCTGTCGTTCGTCGGTATCGTTCTGGTGGTTGTGTTCTTCGTCACAAGCTCGGATTCGGGTTCGCTGGTGATCGACACCATCACGGCAGGCGGCAAGACCGATGCTCCGACGGCTCAGCGCGTATTTTGGTGCGTGCTGGAAGGGGCCATCGCGGTCGTACTGCTACTGGGCGGTGGGCTCGGCGCATTGCAGGCCGCGGCCATTGCCACCGGCTTTCCCTTTGCGATCGTGCTGGTCTTGATGTGCGTGTCCATCTTCATCGGTCTGGTGAACGAACGCCGACGCAACTGAGCGTACCGCCACTGACAGTGGGCCCCGGTTACATCACCGGGGCCTTTCATTTATTTCGGACTGCCTTCGAAGAAGCCGACCGAATTGCCATCGGGATCGACCGCATAGAAGAACCGACCGGCCGGGATTTGGATCGGATCCGAGACAACCTGACCTCCGGCAACCTTGACCCTGGCCATGATCTCTTCAGCCGTGCCCTTTGCGGCCAGATGAAGGGTCGGGCCGGTACCATCTTTTGCTGGCTTTCCCGGATACAGATGCAAGGCAACGCCCGTTGCCGGGTCAGCGGGGCGGAACATGGCCATGGGGTTCGGGCCGGATGTGTCGACCGCAAGTTCTGCCCCTGTGGCGTGGGCATAGAATTCTACCGCCTTGTCCAAGTCGGAAACAGGCAGTTCGCCCCACACCAGAAAATCCTTTGGAAGATAACTCATCTGAAACCTCTCTTGTCTTGAGTGCCGTGAGTTTGGCATGTGCTGATGACAGAAGCTGGCATCAGACGCCCGGCTTGACCGCGCGGGGTTGGCCGGGCTAACTGACGGCGTTTGGTCCCGTCATCCTCGTGCGGGCGGCCGAACTGCCGCGGCGATACCCGTGGCTGGCTGGAAGACCTGCCATGTATCGGAGTTGTCCGGTGTCATGCGCGGGCGGAACTTCGGAACATTGGGCATGACAACAGAAGGATTGTGCGATGGGCACTCTGGATATTGACTTCGTTCGGGCGCAGTTTCCGGCTTTTTCCGAACCCAGCCTGAAAGGGCAGGCATTTTTTGAGAACGCGGGCGGCTCCTATACCTGCAAACCCGTTCTGGATCGGCTGACCCGCTTCTATACCCAGCGCAAGGTACAGCCATATGCGCCCTACGAGGCCAGCCGTCTGGCGGGCGAAGAGATGGATGAGGCACGTGTCCGGATGGCGGCTCTGCTGGGCGTGGACACCGACGAACTCAGCTTTGGCCCTTCGACCACGCAGAACACCTACGTACTGGCGCAGGCCTTTCGGCAGTGGATGAAACCGGGTGAAGCGATCGTGGTAACCAACCAGGACCATGAAGCCAACTCGGGGCCCTGGCGGCGCCTTGCCGAGGACGGCATCGAGGTTCGCGAATGGGAAATCGACCCGGAAACCGGTTCGTTGAATCCGTCCGATCTGGAAAATCTGCTGGACGACAAGGTGCGGCTGGTTTGCTTTCCCCACTGTTCCAACGTGATCGCCGAGATCAACCCGGTCACCGAAATCACGGCGATCGCGCATGCGGCCGGGGCATTTGTCTGCGTGGATGGTGTGTCCTACGCACCGCACGGCTTCCCGAACGTGGGGGACCTTGGGCCGGATATCTACCTGTTCTCGTCCTACAAGACCTACGGACCGCATCAGGGCTGCATGGTGATCCGGCGCACGCTGGGCGAGCTGCTGCCCAATCAGGGGCATTTCTTCAACGGAGACGTGCTGTACAAGCGGTTCACACCGGCCGGCCCGGACCACGCTCAGATTGCCGCCAGCGCCGGCATGGCCGACTATGTCGAACAACTCTGCGACCACCACGGCGGCCCATCTTCGGGGGCTTCTGCGCGTGGTGCTTTTGTCCACGACCTGATGCGTGCGCACGAAGTTGAGCTTCTGCAGCCGGTTCTGGACGCGCTCAAGGATCGCAATGCGGTGCGCCTGATCGGCCCATCCGATGCCGAACGCCGGGCTCCGACCGTGGCCTTGGCCGTCAACCGCAACGCCGAAAGCGTGGCGGCTGATCTGTCCAAACACGGTATCATGGCCGGCGGTGGCGATTTTTATGCGGTTCGCCCGCTGACCGCCATGGGTGTCGATCTGGAGCAAGGTGTTCTACGGGTAAGTTTCACCCACTACACCTCGCGAAACGAGATCGACCAATTGCTCGAAGCATTTGACCGGGTTTTGTGATCCGGTAACAGTTCCGCCCCGTAGACATATGAAAACGGGGCGGAAATGGACAAAGAGCAGTCACCAATCATTTTGTGGTTCCGGCGTGATCTGCGCCTGACTGACCATCCGGCTTTGGCTGCGGCCGCGCAGACAGGCCGACCAGTGATTCCTGTTTTTCAGCGAGATCAGCTGGTCGATGACTTGGGCGCGGCTCCGAAATGGCGGCTGGGCCTCGGCCTTTCCGCATTGTCAAACAGCCTCGAGCGCAAGGGCAGCAAGCTGATCCTGCGAAGCGGCCCGGCGCTGGCCGCGCTTGAAGACCTGATACGGGAAACGGGGGCAACTGATGTTTATTGGTCGCGGGCCTATGATCCCGAATCCATCGGGCGTGACACTCAGATAAAGGCTGCTTTGTCCGCGCAGGACGTATCCGCCAAGTCTTTTGCCGGGCATCTTTTGTTCGAGCCATGGACGGTCGCCACAAAGGCGGGTCAGCCCTTTCGTGTTTTTACGCCCATGTGGCGGGCTGTGCGAGGGAGAGAGGTCGACGCTCCCAAGCCTGCACCGTCGCGGATCGCGGCACCCCGATCATGGCCGCAGTCGGACGTGCTTGAGGCCTGGAACCTTGGCGCGGATATGCGTCGTGGCACGGTGGTCGTTCGGGCTCATGTCGAACCGGGCGAGGCCGCCGCATTTGCGCAGCTGGACGAATTCACCGAACGGCTCGACGCGTATCCAGCAAAACGCGACGATCTGGGCGATGACGGCACATCGGGACTGTCCGAGTACCTTTCGTTGGGCGAGATCAGCCCGGCAACCATCTGGCACCGGGTCCAGAGCGCAGGGTTTTCCGGTTCATCCGGGGCCGAGGGCTTCTTGCGCCAACTTGTCTGGCGCGAGTTCGCATATCACCTGATGTACCACACGCCGCATCTACTGAGCGCGAATTGGAAGCCGGAATGGGATGCGTTTCCGTGGAACACCGACACGGACACCCCCGAAGTTCGAGCCTGGACAATGGCGCGAACGGGGATACCGGTGATAGATGCGGGCCTGCGGCAGATGTATGTCACTGGCCGGATGCACAACCGCGTCCGAATGATCGTCGCCAGCTACCTGACCAAGCACCTGATGACGCACTGGAAGATCGGCATGGATTGGTTTGCGGACTGTCTGGTCGATTGGGATCCGGCAGCGAATGCCATGGGGTGGCAGTGGGTTGCCGGGTCGGGGCCGGATGCCTCGCCGTTCTTTCGTATCTTCAACCCGCAGACCCAAGCCGAGAAGTTTGACCCCACGGGCGCCTATGTCCGCCGGTGGCTGGCCGAAGGACAAAAGAACCCACCCGAGACGGCGCTTGCCTATTTCGATGCGGTGCCGGTGTCATGGGGACTGTCTCCGACGGATGCCTATCCTGATCCGGTCGTTGATCTGAAGGTTGGGCGACAGCGGGCGCTTGCCGCCTACGAAGGCCGAAAACACCAGTAAGGAATTGAAAACTTGCCAGAAACGGAATCCCGTCCTAGCCTGCTCCGACCACCGCACAGGGGAGAGCGGATGATCCTGACGACGACAGAGGGGCAGAAAAGCCTGCCCAGATATTTTTCGCAGGTCTTCAAGATGCTGCAGCGAATGGAGTCCGGACGGCTGGACATCGCGCTGCCGGACGGGCGCATTTTTCGCAACGAAGGCGCCAAGCCCGGACCTGTCGCCCGCGTTGATATTCACGACCCGGATGTATTCGCGCGGCTGATCCGTGAAGGCGAGCTCGGATTTTCCGACGCCTACCTTGAAGGTGGGTGGACCACACCTGACCTGCGCGCCTTCATGGATCTTGTCCATCTGGGCACCGAGACGGTGTATGATGATTTCACTGGCAAGTTTTTGGTTCAGGCCTATGAGCGCCTGCGGTTCTGGCTGCACCGGAACAACCGAAAGCAGGCCAAAAAGAACATTTCGTACCACTACGATCTGGGCAATGATTTCTACAGCCTGTGGCTGGACGAGACGATGACCTACTCCAGCGCGCTGTTCGAAACCGGTCAGGAAAGTCTGGAAAAGGCTCAGACGGCCAAATATGCCAGCCTGGTCGACGAGATGGGAGCAAAGCCGGGTGACCACATCCTTGAAATTGGCTGCGGTTGGGGTGGCTTTGCCGAATACGCCGCCAAGGAAAGAGACCTGAGGGTCACAGGCCTGACCATCAGTCAGGAGCAGTTGAAGTATGCGACGCAACGTATAGAAAAAGCTGGGCTTTCCGATAAGGTAACCTTCAAGCTGCAGGACTATCGCGACGAGCGTGGGCAGTATGACGGCATTGCGTCGATCGAGATGTTCGAGGCCGTTGGGCAAAAGTACTGGCCGGTCTATTTTCGAACGGTCCGCGACCGGTTGAAGCCCGGCGCACGGGCCACGCTTCAGATCATCACAGTGGCCGACCGCCGCTGGGACGTCTACAAGAACGGTGTTGACTTTATTCAGAAATACATTTTTCCGGGCGGCATGTTGCCAGCCCCGACGGTGCTGAGGCAGGAAATCCAGCAGGCCGGTCTGGATGTGGTCAAGTCGAAGGAGTTCGGCCCTAGCTATGACCTGACCTTGCGGCGCTGGTACGACACGTTCAACGACAAATGGGACCAGGTTGCTGCGATGGGCTTTGATGAGCGTTTCCGCCGCATGTGGAATTATTATTTGACTGCCTGCGGCGCAGCCTTTGACACGGGCAATTGCGATGTGACACAGATCACCGTAGCAAAACCCAACTAACACACGGAAATATCGGAATGCCGACAGCCTCACGTCTTGTTGCCGCGCTCAGTCTCATGGTGGTGGCTTTCCTTGTGTCCGGCATGATCATCGACAACGGCGAAGAGGGAAAGGACTACGGCTACTTTACCTATGTGAACCTCGTCCTTGGTTTTTTGTGTGGTTGGGTCATCATGGGCAAACGGGCCGGGCGCGGCTGGACTGCAGCCGTCAACAACGGCCTGACCGGAGTGGTTTCTCTGGTGTTTTGGGGCCTGTTCGTTCAGGGCACGTACGAGATGTTCCGGCTTGCGATGCGTCACCGCTATGACGGTCCATTCGAGGCGTTGCTGGCCATTTTCCAGATCGGTGTGGATTTCGGCAAGCAACTGATCTCGCCCGAGATCATCGCGACCTTGGCGATTGGTGCTCTGCTGTCCGGCCTGTTTACCGAAGGCGCCTCGCGGCGCTGGAACTGACGCCCTAGTCACGAGCCTACGATGACCAATCTGTTTTTCTACGGCACATTGCGGTATTTGCCGCTGCTTGAACTTGTTTTGGGTCGCTCGGGTCAGGATCTTGCGGCCGAGCCGGCGATGCTGCCGGACCATGCGGTTCACGCGGTGCAGGACCAAGCCTTTCCGATGATCCTTGAGGCGCCCGGCGCAGCGGCACGGGGTATCTTGGTGCAGAACCTAACTGCACAAGACATCAAACGGTTGGCCTTCTACGAAGGTGGGTTCGACTATGACCTGCACGTCAAAGAGGTCGTCCTTGAAGGCGGATCGACCGTTTCCGCCCAAGTCTTCTTTCCCGCCCCCGGGTTATGGACGCCGGCCGATCCCTGGTCGTTGAAAAAGTGGGTGTCCGAGTGGGGTGCGATGACCCTTTTGGCTGCGGATGAGGTCATGGGATATTTTGGCAAGGTCGATGCCTCTCGGATCGCGCGCAGTTTTTCCGCCATTCGTACCCGGGCGTGGGCCAAGCTTGCGGCGCAGCAACGGAGAACCGGGGATGGTCGCAGTGTCCGCGATGATGTGATCGTGCACCGCCACACGCGCGCATACATCGATTATTTCGGGATGGAAGAAATCGAACTGCAGCACCGCCGATACGATGGGTCGATGGGGCCGGTTCTCAATAGGAATGGCTTGATGCAGGGTGCTGCGGTCGTGGTGCTGCCGTATGATCCCCTGCGAGATACGGTCCTTCTGGTTGAGCAGTTCCGAACCCCGGTATTCTTGAGCGATGACCCCGAGCCTTGGATGTGGGAACCGGTCGCCGGCATGATCGACCCCGGAGAAACCCCTGAACAGGCGGCCCACCGGGAAGCCATGGAGGAGGCGCAGGTGTCGTTCTCGCGGCTCGAATATGCAGGTGGCGCCTATTCTTCGAGCGGATCTTCCACCGAATACATCCACCTCTATGTTGGGATTGGAGACCTCACCGCCTCGATCAACAATGGTGGCTTGGCGACCGAGGGAGAGGACATTCGCAGCAGGATTCTGCCATATGCCGAATTCATGGATATGGTTGACCGGCATGTCTTCAAGGACCTTCCTCTATTGTCCCTGGCGCATTGGTTGGCACGCAACCGCGATCGGTTGCGGGGATGACTATCCCGCCTTGTGGTCGGCGCAGGGCACCTGTACATCTGCGAAAACGCCAATTTACAAGAGGGTGCCATGCGCATTGCACGAGACCTTGCTGACGCCGTAGGAAAAACTCCGTTGATCCGGCTGCGCCGTGTCAGCGAAGAAACCGGGTGCGAAATCCTTGGGAAGGCCGAGTTCATGAACCCCGGTCAGTCGGTCAAGGATCGCGCGGCGCTGTTCATCATTCGCGACGCCATTGCGCGCGGCGATCTCAAGCCCGGCGGGACGATTGTCGAGGGGACGGCGGGCAACACGGGCATCGGTCTGGCGCTGGTCGGCGCGTCGATGGGGTTCAAAACCGTGATCGTCATCCCGGAAACCCAATCCGAAGAGAAAAAGGACATGCTGCGCCTCGCCGGGGCTCAACTGGTTCAGGTTCCCGCTGCACCTTACCGGAATCCCAACAATTTTGTGCATTACTCTCGGCGACTGGCCGAGCAGTTGGCCAAGACCGAACCCAATGGTGCGATTTGGGCAAACCAGTTCGACAACGTCGCGAACCGTCAGGCGCATGTCGAGACCACTGGGCCGGAAATCTGGGAGCAGACTGACGGCAAGGTCGATGGATTCATCTGCGCGGTCGGATCCGGCGGAACGCTGGCCGGTGTGGCCGAGGCTTTGCAGCCCAAGGGCGTCAAGATCGGTATCGCCGATCCGATGGGTGCCGGTCTCTATTCCTATTACACGACGGGTGAAATCGCGATGGAGGGTGGCTCGATCGCCGAAGGGATCGGCCAGGTCCGCATCACCAAAAACCTTGAAGGGTTCAAGCCCGACCACGCCTACCAGATTACGGACAACGAAGCGTTGCCCTATATCTTCGATCTTCTGCGCGAAGAGGGGTTGGTCATGGGTGGATCCACCGCAATCAACATTGCCGGCGCCGTGAGGCTGGCCAAGGAAATGGGTCCGGGTCACACCATCGTCACCGTGTTGTGCGACTATGGCACGCGCTACCAGTCGAAACTGTTCAACCCCGACTTCCTGCGTGAAAAAGAATTGCCGGTTCCAGAGTGGATGACCGAGGCCCCGCGCAGCATTCCGGGTGTTTTTGAGGACGTATGATGCTGCGGCAGTTTCTCGTTTTACTGGCATTTGCGTTTGTGGTCGCATTTGGCGTCTCAGGCGGAGCCTCGGCGCAGCTGACCGACCGCCAGAGCGAGTACTACCAGGGATGGCTCAGCACCGCCGAGCGTGCCGAGAAGGTGATCGAAGCCAATCGGGCATCGAATGCCTCGATGGAGAAATTGCGCACTGAAATAAGTGGTTATCGGGACGACTTCAATCGCGCCCGAAGTGCGAACACGGATCGCATTCAAACACTGGAAAGCCAGCTCAAGGCATTGGGGCCCAAACCCGATGACGGATCTTCGGAACCCGAAGACATCGCCAGCTTGCGAGAGAACCTCGAGCAGCAACTCAACAGTCTGAAGGTGCCGCGGATCATCTCGGAAGAGGCCTACAGCCGTGCCAACGGCCTGATCAGCGAAATTGACAAGATCATCCGTGAACGGCAGCGGAAAGAGTTTCTTGAGCGCGGGCCATCGCCGCTCAACCCGGCGCATTGGGCGCCTGCCTGGGTGGACGTAACCGAAGCTGGCCGTGCATTGATGAACGAGACGAAGGCCAACATGCGTTCGGCCGTTGTCCGTGAAAAGCTGAAAGAGAGCGGACTTGCCATCGGTATTCTGCTCGCGGTGGCCGCGATCCTGCTGCTGTTCGGGCGATCATGGTCGGAGAAAGCTGGGGATTATCTGCGGCGGTTCGGAGGCTCCGGGCGTGGCGTATGGACATTCGTCGTGTCGCTGTTCCGGATCATCCTGCCATGGTTCGGGGTTGCCATCATCGTTCAGGCGGTGGTCATGACCGGAGTCCCGGGGTTGCGCGGCACATTGCTGATCCAGGAAATCCCGTATTGGGCCGCGATCATCCTGTTTTACGACTGGATCGGCCGTCAGGTCTATTTGATGGGCGAAGAACGGGGTTTCAAAGTCCTGTCGGCAAATACGATCAAGGAATTGCGGGTTTATCTGGACCTGCTCGCGCTGATGTTGATCCTGCATGAACTGGGCCAATTGTTCGAACGGATCGAAAACACCTCTGAGGCTACTCGCGCCGTCGTCAGCTTCCCGGTGATACTCGTGACAGCCCTGTTGCTGCTGCGGATCCGCCAAATCCGCCGCCCCGAAGGATCTGAGGACGAGACTGAGCAGAGCCAGTCGACACGGGCGGCCGGGTTCAGTCAACTGGTCGAGCTGCTCCGTCGGGCGCTGTTTTTCCTGGGCATCGCAAGCGTTGTCCTGGCTGCCATTGGCTATACCAATGCCGCCGAAGCGATCGTGTTCCCATCGGTCAAAACGCTGGTCCTGATAACGGCCATCGTCATCTTCCAGCGGTTCATCAGCTCGATCTATGGCTGGCTGACGGGGCAGGGCGACGCGGCCAGCGACTCGTTGTTCTCGGTGCTGGTCGGGTTCGTTCTGGCCATTCTGTCGTTGCCCATACTGGCGCTGTATTGGGGCGCGCGCGACTCGGATCTGCGCGAGGCGTGGTCCCGGCTTCTGATGGGTTTTGACATCGGCGGCGTGACGGTCTCGCCCAGCAACTTCCTGACTTTCGTGGCCATATTTGCGATCGGTTACATGCTGACCAGACTGCTGCAGAGCGGTTTGCGCAACTCATTGCTGCCAAAAACCAGCATCGATCCGGGTGGGCAGAACGCGATCGTCGCAGGAACGGGCTACGTGGGAATTTTCCTTGCGGCGCTGGCCGCGATCATCGTCGCGGGCTTTGATCTGTCGTCACTGGCGATCGTCGCGGGTGCGTTGTCTGTGGGCATCGGTTTCGGATTGCAGACAATCGTGTCGAATTTTGTATCGGGCATCATCCTGTTGGTCGAACGGCCGGTCGCCAAGGGGGACTGGATCGATGTCAACGGGATGATGGGTTATGTGCGCGACATCTCGGTACGCTCGACACGGGTGGAAACCTTTGACCGGACCGATGTGATCGTTCCGAACTCGGACCTGATCAGCGGTGTGGTGACCAACTATACCCGCGGCAACACCATCGGACGGGTCATCGTTCCGGTTGGCGTCGCCTATGGGACCGACACCCGAAAGGTCGAGAAGATCCTGGGCGAAATCGCGAATGCGCATCCGATGGTTTTGGCCAACCCGGCACCCAACGTCGTGTTCCAGGGGTTTGGCGCGGACTCGCTGGATTTCGAAATCAGAGCGATCCTGCGCGACGTGAACTGGGTGCTGTCCGTAAAGTCGGACATGAACCACGAAATCAACCGGCGCTTCACCGAAGAAGGGATCGAGATTCCATTCGCACAGCGCGATCTCTGGCTGCGGAACCCCGAGGTTCTGGTGCAACCAGCCAACAAGGCAGCGAAGCCCCAACAGTCGGATCAGCAGGAACCTGTGAAGACCGACGACTCAAGCTCGGCGCCGATGGGCCTGACCGAGGCGGACATGGACGGAGACAACGGCGAAGAGCTGTAGTCAGAGGACTACAGCACCATCTCGCCGGCTGGCCGAGACTGAAGCGACCCCGCTCATTCGCTTGGGGTGGGGGCGCTTCAGGCAACTTGCGTATCCCTTGGATTTCCGCGCAATCGGCCCTTGCAAATCCCTGTTCGTTGGTCCAAATATCGCCGGCACGGAGAGGTGGCCGAGTGGTCGAAGGCGCACGCCTGGAAAGTGTGTAGGCGGGAAACCGTCTCCAGGGTTCGAATCCCTGTCTCTCCGCCATTCACCTTGAATACCCACAGTTTTTGCGTACCGCGCGGGATCGGCCGTTCTTTGACCCGGGCATGTTGGGCGAACATGTGTTGTGCGCTGGGATCCGTACTGCCGGGCGGTGAGGGGTGGTACCGGGACTGTTACGTATCGGGGAACTGCACGGCCAGTTCTGTGCTTTTGGGAACGGCTTGGCAGGTCAGAACTTCACCGCGTGCGATGTCGTTCTGATCGAGGGCCATGTGCGCCCGCATTTGTACCTGACCCTCTGTCTGAATTGCGCGGCATGCGCCGCAGACGCCTGACTGGCAGCTGAAGGGCGGCGCCAGCCCCGCTGCAATGGCGGCCTCCAGGATCGTTTGCCCGGCCTCAACAGGCACATCGCGGGTTTCCCCATCCAGCGTCACCCTCGCTGTGGCCGCCATGCCGGATTGGTTCGTGTCCTGAACTGGGTCGGCGCCAAAGCTTTCCATGTGGATGCGTGCATCGGGCACATCCAGCGCGTTCAGCGCTGCCCGGACGTCTGAGTTCATGCTGCCAGGGCCGCAAATCCAATACTGGACGTCCTGTGCGATGGGGGGTGACTCTTCGATTGCCGCCTTGATCGCATCCGTGTCAACGCGGCCGGCTCGCCAGGGGCTGAACCAGCTCAACAGCGATCGGGCAGACAAGACATGGCGCAGGGTGAACCGGTATGGGTTGGCCTCGACGAGGGCGTCCAGCGTTTCCCGAAACAGAATCTCATTCTCGGACCGGTTGCCGTAGATCAGGTGGGCGACGGAATGTGGCTCGTGGTCAAGCACGGCTCGGATCATCGCATAAAGCGGCGTCAGTCCGCTGCCCGCGCCAAAAAAGTAGTGGGTGCGTCGTGCAGTTGCGTTGGGTTCCAGCGTGAAGCGGCCAAAGGGTGGCATCGCCTCGACCGTATCTCCGGCGCGCAGGGTGTCGCCGATATGGTTCGACACCAATCCCCCGGAAACGCGTTTCACGGTGATCCGCAGCGCTTCGTTTGACGGGTTGGAGATGGTGTAGCAGCGTCGCTGCTCTTTCCCGCTCAGGCCGAAGCGCAGCGTCAGATGTTGGCCGGGGGACCAGCGAAACAGCTCGGTCAGGGCGGGTGGTACGTCCAGCACGACGGTGGTTGCTTCGCCACCGATTTCAGGCCGGATTTCAGCTACGGACAAGGGGAAGAATTTACGGGTCACGAGTGGTCCTTTCCTGAGCAAAAGATGGCCATCTTCGGTCAGCGATAATCCATGGTGGTGTGCAGTGCGCGGATCACCCATTTTCGGCCTTTGCGCGTGAGCGAAAAGCGGTCGGTTTGCGCCATCGTACCTCCGTGACCCTGCCAGTCGTACTTGACTGTGGTGACCGCTGTTGCCGTGGCGTTGCCCGGCTCTTCCGTGATCACGATCCGCGGGGGTGAGCGCTCTGTTTCCACATACCCCTGCAGCGCTAGGAAAGATTCAAAGCCGGTGTCGCCCTTTCGCTGGGCCCAATCGGCCACCGAATAGCTAAAGTGATCATCCGGCTGGCCCTGACCGTATTTTACGGTGATCGTGTGGATCGCTTCGGGATCCCAGTCGCTCCACGCGATCTGAGAGTTGGGGACAGATAGCTGACGTTCGGCAACCGCCTTCGGGTCGCTGCCGGGCGCGGCGAGAGCCAGTCCGCCTGCCAGGGCGATCCCAACCAAGCTGGCAAGAATGCGAAGTCTCACAGGATGACCTTTGGGTTCTGGGCAGTTGGGCGCGGGATGATTGGTGCCGGCCCAGGGATGGCGTTTGGGGAGAATGTTTTGGGCCTGGTCATGTCTCGGCCTCAGCTTTCGTCATGAAGTCCATAACAACTTGCTGATGCTGCAAAACCGGGCCTTCTCCGACAGAGGCGGGGCCGACTTCAAACAACGGGCTTGCCAAGGATTTCTGTTGCTGTTCGCAGGCATAGACATCTTCGGTCGTGAAATCGCCCGAGGTCATCGGGTCATCTTTACCCAACGCATCGTCGCCTTTGTATTTCGGGCCACCGAAGTCACGCCAGAACGCGTAAGATGACCATTGCTGCCGCGAGTACTCCGACGCCGACGCGCTGGCCAACCGGGTGCGGTTTTCCACTCGCGTTCGGTCGGGCGCGAGTGGCGTGATGATGAAGATGTTCCAGCTGTCTTCACTACCTGCCAGGCCAATGCCCGGAAACAGCATCGGCACCCAGGCGCCAACATGAGGTTTCGGGATTATCCGCGGAGTGGGCAGGTTTTTCTCGAGCGCGCGGGCATAGTCTGACGCGGGCGGCTCCCAAAAATGATAGTGTGGACCTTTCCAGCCATATTCTGCGCGACCGTGGTCATACATGTGAAGCGTGTTCGAATGCAGGTGGCTCAGGTGGTAGACGTCGATGTAGTTCTCAACCACGATCTTCCAGTTGGCGCGGATCTCATAGCTTTGGCGGGCTTCGCCGTATTCGACCAATTCTTCGGGCTTGTGCGGGCCCAGCAACGGATCCACGGGCCCGAACCACTCCGCAAGGCTCGGCGCCTGCGGGTCAGGGTGCACGAAGATCATCCCGCGCCAGAGATCGACGCTTGCGGGTTTCAACCCGAGGCAAGATTTGTTGATGCCGTTAGGATATTCGCGGTTTTCATCCGGGACCGAGATCAGGTTGCCTTCGAGATCGTAGGTCCAATCGTGATAGGGGCAGGTCAGTGCCTTCTGTGTTTTGCCGACTGCACGGATCAATTGGGTTCCGCGGTGACGGCAGATGTTGTGGAACGCCCGCAGCCGACGGTCGCGCCCCATTACGACGAAGATGTTGTTCAAACCCGCCTGGACCGAGATGTAATGTCCGGGCTCGGGTACATCCTCGGCAAACCCGGCATATCTCCAGGTGCGAGAGAAGATCAGTTCTTGCTCGCGGTCGTACCAGTCCTGCGCTGTATAGGCAGAGGCGGGAAGCCGGTGATACATTCGTGTCATGAAAACCTCTTAGACCAGCCAGGCCGGATAGACGGCCGGTGCGATGTCGGCGGTAACCATCAGGCCGCCGAAGACCATCCAAAGAACAGTAACGGTCCAGAACAGGAGTGGATCGGTTTCGCGGTTGACGGTATTGATCAGGAAAGCTTGGCCGCTGCGGATCGACGGTATGGCCCACCAGAGGAATACCAGCCCCCAGGGCCATTGGAGCCCCAGCCATGTGGCCACCAAAAGAACGGGTAGGGCTGCGTAGTTGATCAGTCTGGGGAGATTGATCATGCGTCACTCTCCAAGCTTGCAAGCAACGCCAGCGCCGCCGCTTTCAGATCGTCGCGCCACTGAGCTGGCGGTGAAATCGGGACAAGCGCGTCGATGTTTTGAGCGCAAGCAGTTACTCCATGGGCGACTGCCCGAATGCGTTCGGGAGGTGCCGATGGATACGCGCGGGCCAGAATGCCTTCGACAACGGCCAGAAAGTCGGAATAGCTTTGGGTCAGTTTGGGGCCCAGGTCAGGAATGCGTTCGGCGGCCGTAGCCAAAGCCTGCCAAGCCAGCATCAGCCGGGGATCATGGCCGTGCCCGTCGTCAAACAGGGCATCAATTAACTCAGATGGCTCACCCTGTGACTCGAATTGAACCGAGACCGCCTCTGTCACTTCGGCAAAAGCGTTGATCACGTGGTCTGCCAATGCCGCCGTCATGTCATCCCGGTTTCCCAAATAGTGGCGCAACAAGGGCCGTTTGACACCAGCCTCCGCCGCGATGCGTTCTTGTGTTGCGCCTTCCAATCCGAAACGGGCTACACACGTCAGGTAGGCATCGAGTATTTCAGCGGATCGTTGGTCTTTGAGCGTAGGTCGGGGCATTGGGATTCCTTTATTGTCACTTTTGACAAATAACTACGGCGCGTAAGTTGTCAATAATGAAAATTAAAAAAGCAGGGTTGAGGACAGGATAAAATCAGCCTGCCCCTGCTCAGGATTTGGAATGATGGGATGGTCGTCCGGGTCAGGTCTCGTCAGATCATACGACCGTTTCGCGCAACTGCACAAAAGCTGGCGACAATATCCGAAATCCGGCCGATTGGATCGCAAAGCGTGTTGTCAGAGCAGCGGGTGTTCGAACCGGCTACTTGCTGTGGCCTGTCATGTCGTACAGGGCTGAAATTTGTTCGGCGCTTAGCTGGCGAGGGTTCAGTCCTCGGGTCAACAGGGCGAGTTTTGCGGTTTCCTCCAGTTCCTCCATTGCGAAACTGGCAGCCCAGATATCTTTGCCGGCAACCACAGGGCCGTGATTGGCCAGCAGAACCGCGCTGCGCTGTCCGGCTAGTCCCCGGACCGCATTTCCCATTTCAGGGTCGCCGGGCAGGAAGAATGGCAGCAATTTCACCCGACCGACCCGCATGATTGAATACGGGGTCAGCGGTGGCAGAACGTCGTCGGGGTCAACTTCGGGAAGCATGGACCAGGCCACCGAATGCGTCGAGTGGAGGTGGACCACAGCCCCGGTCTGCTGCCTTGTGTCGTAGAAGGCCGAGTGCAGTGGGACTTCCTTGGTCGGCAAGTCGCCATCAATGTGCTGAAACCGGGCATCCAGATGGCTGATCCGTGCCGGGTCGAGAAACCCCATCGAACTGCCGGTCGGCGTAACCAGGATCGTTCCGTCGGACAGCCGGGCCGAGATGTTGCCCGACGCACCGCAGGTCAGTCCCCGGTCGAACATCGACCTTGCAAGCAGACAGATTTCTTCCCGTAGCTTCGCCGCCTCGCTCATTGTTGTTGCTCCATTCTGTTCAAGGCGTCCGCAAAGAAATCGGGGCCGCCGAAATTGCCCGATTTCAGCGCCAGTGCAACGGACGGGGTGCCGGGCAGGAGTACCATGGGAACGCCGGCGGCCAAGCGGGGGCCGATCTGCAACCGTTGTGCGCGCAGGCCCTGGACAACCGCGCCCGAAGTCTCACCCCCTGCAATGACCATCCGGCGGAAGCCCGCGGTCCGCAGGCTGCGGGAGAGATCGGAGAACAGGTTTTCGATGGCTGCAGATGCCTTTTCCTTGCCGAAGGAGTCCTGTGCTTGCCTCACGACTTGTGGATCGGCCGAAGAGTAAATCAGCGGCGGTTGTTTCTGCTCGAGCGCCCAGTTGACCAATTCCTCCACCGAGATCGAGCCGCTTACCGCGTCCTGCGCGGTGACCTCGCGGTGTGGGGCGATGTCCCGGTAGCGCGCGACTTGCTCTCGGGTGGCGCGACTGCACGATCCTGAAAGCACGATTCCCGGGCCGGACACTCCGTCCCACTGCGGCTGTCGCGGTTCGAGCCCAAAATTTGCAGGCAACCCAAGCGCTATCCCGGACCCGCCGCAAAGGAGCAGGGTATCGCGGGCAGCCTTGCCGATTTCCAGCAGGTCTGCGTCGCGGATCGCGTCGACGATCGTATGACCTTTGGCAGGCAGGGCAGACCGAATGACTGCAGCCCCCTGCATGACCAACAAGGTGGCCACATGATGGATCGGACGGGAGGACTGAGCGGCCAGCAGACGCCGGAGATCAGGGTCGGTCATCGGAGTCAGAGGATGGTTCTGCATGCCGCTTTCACTCAGCAACTTGTCCTGCACGAACAGGTGCCCTTGGTAGACGCTGCGCCCATTTTCAGGAAAAGCCGGGCAGACGATTGTGGTCGGAGCGTTCAGCCTTTCCGACAGCGCATCCAGAACCGGACCAATATTGCCCTTTGCGGTGCTGTCGAAGGTCGAACAGACCTTGAAGACGATTTGCTGCGCACCCTGGGACAGCAGCCAGTCACAGGCCGCCAGACTGTCGCGCACCGCCTCGTCAACCGGGGCCGTGCGTGACTTGAGCGCAACCACGGCCGCATCAAGATCCTGGTCCGCGTGGCCCTTTGGGATGCCAACAAACTGGCTGGCGCGCATGCCGCCCTCAGCGAGGGTCAGGCCAATGTCGGATGCGCCGGTGAAATCATCGGCAATGACTCCGATCTTCATAGTTTGATCTCTCTGATTGGCCCCGTGTCCAAACGGTTGATGTGGTCGGCTGGTCCCGGGGCAAAAACGGACCGGACCAGCGGATCGTGGCCTGGGATGATCAGGCCAGGGGCAGACGCGAGGCTTTGCAGCTTGTCAAAGCCGTCCAGCATGTCCTGCAGGTCGACCACAATGGGAAATGGTTTTCGGGCCATGAAGTTCTCGTAGTAATGCGATGCGTCCGACGCCAAAACCATCCAGCCGCTGGCAGTTCGGACCCGTACGCATTGCAGCCCGCGGGAGTGGCCGCCGATGCAGTGGACCGTGACACCGTCGACCAACTCGGCGTCGCCGTCGTGGAAAACCACTTTGCCGGAATAAAGCCGCTTGACCGCCTCGCAGATATGACCGGCCGAAAATGGCGCGCGCAGAGTGTCGTGGCACATGCAGGGACCCGTGGCAAAGGCCATCTCGGCCGACTGCATATGCAACGTGGCGTTTGGAAACAGGTGCAGACCCCCTGCGTGGTCATAGTGCAGGTGCGTGACGATCACTTGCTGAATGGCCTCTGGCGCGATCCCGAAAGGCAGCAAGGCTTCACGCGGATCCATGGCAATAGGCCGTCCGCGGCTCAGCCCTTCGTCGGTGTCATACCCGGTATCCACCAGAATGACCTGCGTGCCGCGCCTGAGCAGCCACAGGTAGTAGTCCATGGCATGAGGAGCCGCGTGATCGTCATCCAAAATGAAGCTGTCAGCGCGGGTGCGGGCATTTCTGTCCGCATATTTGATGGCATAGACTTCCCAGTCGTTCATCGCATGACCTCGGAGAACGTGTTGACCTGCTTTCGGACCACCATATCCGAAACCGCCAGATCGAATTCCTTGAAATGCGGACTGTCCAAGTGGATCCTGAACGCGTCGGCGTTCGCGTAGATCTCATACAGAAAAACGATGGCCGGATCGTCCCCTGCGCAGACGTCGAATTGCAGGCACCCGGGTTCGTCGCTCAACGACGTGCGCGCGTTGTCCAGCATCAGAGGCAGGAAACGCTCGCGTGTCCCGGGCTTCAACTCAAAGGTTACGGTGACGGCATACATCAGGCGGGCGCTCCTTTCAGGCGGGCGAACAGGCGTTTGACCGGAGGCAATTGGCTGAGGATCAGCGCCAGGTTCAACACCAGCAGAATTGCTGCTCCGGGTCGAGAAACAAATACTGACAGATCACCATCCGACAGGAACAGTGACCGGCGGAATGTCTCGTCGAACAACCCGCCAAGGATGACGCCGATGACCAGTGGCGCAATCGGATATTTCATCAGGTTCATGAAATACGCCACGAAGCCGACCCCCAGCATCAGGTAAAGGTCATTGATGCCGCCACCCACACTGAATGAACCAATCGTGGTCAGAACCATCACGACGGGCAAGAAAACAGTTTGCGGGATTTTGAGAATCTTGATGAAGACCCGCGCGGTGAAAAGGCCCATCAGGAACATCGTCAACGATGCCAGCACCAGGATGGCCACGACCCGCAGGATGATTTCGGGGTCGATCGTTGGGCCGGGGATGACGTTGTTGATTTTGAACGCCCCCAGCAGCGCGGCCGCGGGTGGTGAGCCGGGGATGCCCAGCACCAACAGGGGGATCAGTGCGCCGCCGATACAGGCGTTGTTGGCGGTCTCTGAACACAAAAGCCCGTCCAGTGAACCTTTGCCGAAGTTCTTCCCATCCTTCGAAACGGTTTTGCCGACACCGTAGCTGACCCATCCGGCAACATCCTCGCCGACGCCCGGCAGGGCACCAACGCCGGTGCCGATCACGCCGGACCTGCCGATGGTGGGCAGGTGACGGCGGACCGTCGAGAGATTTGGCAGGATCGACCCTTTCAGAGCCATGACCTTGCCGGCTTCGACATGGCGCAGGCCTTCGATGATCTGAGGGATCGCGAAGGCCCCCATGAGAACGGGCACCACCTGGAACCCGCTCAGCATGTAGGACCAGCCGAAAGTGTAGCGGGGTTCGGACAGCAAGGGGTCGAGCCCGACCATGGCCATGGCAAGTCCGATCAGACCGGATATCCACCCTTTGAGCACCAGGTCCTCGCTCATGAGCGTGCCAGACAGAAGGATACCGAACAGGGCCAGTAGCGCCTTTTCCGGGCTTGCGATGTTCTTTGAAACAAGCAGCAGTGCCCAGACGAAGATCAGGAGCGTGAGTGTGCCGATAATGGTCCCGATGAAACTGGCCGTCGTCGTCAATCCAAGCGCCTCACCTCCGCGTCCGGCCTTGGCGAGCGGGTGACCGTCCATTGCGGTGGCGGCGCTGGCGGCGGTGCCTGGGATGTTTAGCAGGATCGAGGGATAGGACCCGCCGTAAATCGCCCCCACATATGCGCCCAGCAGCGCGATCAAAGAGTAATCCAGCGGGATCTTGTTGCCGAAGAAACCGGTCAGAATGGTCACGGCAAGGGTCGCCGTCAGGCCGGGCAGGGCACCGAATGTGATGCCCAGAAAGACCGAAAAAACCAGATAGAGATAGGTCAGCGGATCGGCGACCAGCGCAGCGAAGGCATGGCCGAAACCCGCCAGCTGAGACAAGACGAACTCCATGGTCTTAGCCTTTCCAGATCGGGCGGAGCGTCACGTAATAGTGGTACTCGATTTGTTGAAACAGCAGGCCACCGCGCGCCGGAACATTCTGGCGAAACCCGAAGGCCATGGCGCAAACAAGAATAAACGGGGCCAGGACGGCAATGTAGGGAACAACCCGCAAAAGCCGCTCGGACCGGGCTTTGATCAAAACCGGGATCGTCAGGGCAACCCAAATGCCCAACGTGATCCAGTCGTCCGCATGTGCGTTCCAGTCGGCTTGAGCAGGGTAGAGCAACCAGGACGTGAACCCAGCCAGGCAAACGGCGCCGCAAGCGATCATCGCGCGCCGCGGGTGCCCACCGTAGTACCCAAATATGAGAGCGGTAATCAGAAGGCCGGAACACAGGATGAAATCGACGCGCGGGACCAGCCCGCCCACATAAGCCAGAAGGATCAGGCCAATGGTGGAAAACCGAAATGCTTCGTCAGGGTTCCAGCCGATGCCAGCCGCACCAAGGGCGTGCCGCGCCCCGCCGGACCGGACCGAGATCACGAACAGCGCCGTCGAGAGGCACAACAGGCCCACAAAGATGAACAACGGAACAATGGCTGCTGAGTCGTACCATTGGGTACCGCTGACCCCCGCCTTGTTTTCACCCCACAAGGGGATGTCCATGGTCTTCCACAGAAAGAACACCGATGTCGCCCCCAAAACCAGCGACGCCCAGAAATCCCGTGCGCGCAGGACCAGAATGTCCTCAGCCTTTTCCAACTTTGCCCTCCCGTGCAAAAAAAGGGGCGCGGAACCGCGCCCCCAAGATCGTTTGTCGCTCAGGGCTTCTCGATGCCCAGAGAGGCCGGATCGACGGTCGTCGCACCCAAATCTTGCAGGGTGTATGCAAAGGTGGATTCCAACGTTGAGAACAGCTTCTGCGCCTCGGGTCCGTACTGTCCGCCGATGTCATAATTGTTTGCCGCGGCCCAATCGGCCACGGCCTGCGAGGCCATGGCTTTCTGAAATGCTTCGGCCAGTTTAGCCTTTACATCGTCGCTTGCCGAATTGTGGACCGCAAAGCCGATTGCCTGTTTCAGCGGCAAATATTGGTCGAGCCCGTCATAGATGCCAAAGGCCGAAGGAACGGTCATTCCCGCGATTTCCGCGTTTTCAGGTGTCAGCATCGCCAGCGGGCGCAACTGTCCGCCTTCGATCAGCGGGGCCTGTTCCGCCAGCGAGGTCACGACCAGCGCAACTTCACCGGCGATGGCGGCCTCTTGCCCCGGAGCTGAGCCTTTGTAGGGGACGAATTTGAACTCGGCGCCCGAACCCTTTTCGATGGCCAGCAGGTTCAGGTGGTGGATGGATCCCGCACCCGAGGCTGCCGCGGGGATGGTTCCGGGCGCGGCCTTCGCCGCGTCCACCAGCTCTTCAAGGCTGTTGTAGGGGCTGTCGGCTGGAACCGAGATCAAATCAGGCGAGCCGCCAACGATGAACGGATACCAGTAGTCGAACTTTTTGTCCCAGCCGCCCTGGACGGCGGCGGTCACGTTCGATTCGGAAAGTCCCACCAACGTATAGCCGTCATCAGGCTGGTTCATGACGTAGACCATTCCGTTTGAACCCGCCACGCCTCCGGTCTGGTTGATCACGTTGATCGACACCGGCAGATGTTTCTCCATCTCGGCCATGATCATCCGGTTGATGGTGTCGGTACCGCCTCCGGCGCCCCAGACGACGGCGGTGGTAATGTCCCGGTAAGGATACTCCTGCGCGCTGGTGAGCCCTGCGGCACCTGCCGTCATTAGGGCGGCCGCGGCCAACCTTGCGATTTTCGACTTCATCTTTTCCTCCCAGATGCAGTGATGTGTTTGTTGTTGCATTTAATTGCGTATACGTTACACAATGCGTTGTCAACGACCGGAATTGATTTAAGGTCGAACGCAAGAACACAGGAAAAGGACGCAGGGCGCATATGGCCGAGAAACTACAGATTGCAGTGTTCCACGGGGACGGGATCGGCCCGGAAATCATGGCTCCGACGCTAAGCATCCTTGCGCAGCTGTCGGAGCAGACCGAGGACTATACACTTGAGTTTCGGGAGGTTCCGGCCGGGGCAGCCCACTATGCGCAAACCGGAGAATCATTTCCGAAAACTTCAATGGATGCGGCGCGGCAGGCGGATGCCATTCTATTGTCCGCGATGGGTTTGCCGGACGTTCGGTACCCGGATGGGACTGAGATTTCCCCTCAGATCGACCTCCGCAAGGCGCTGGGGCTGTTTGCCGGTGTGCGCCCTGTGCGGGTGAGGGCCGGGCAGGCGACACCATTGGCCCTGCCGCCGGGCAAGGAAATTGACTTCGTTCTGATCCGCGAAAGTACTGAGGGGTTGTTTCACACCCAGGGGTGCGGAGAAGTGACCGAGGATGAGGCGCGCGAGACGCTGCTGATCACCCGAGAGGTCTGCGAAAAGCTGTTTCGGTTTACCTTCCAGTTGGCGCATGACCGAAAGGCATCCGGGCAGGGTCGGGGTCGAGTCACCTGTGTGGACAAGGCCAACGTCTTCCGGGCCTTTGCATTCTTCCGAGATCTGTTCGATGCCGAGGCTGAGCGTCACCCGGATTTGGTTGCGGATCATGCCTATGTGGATGCAACGGCCTTGTGGATGGTTCAGAAGCCTTGGGAATTTGATGTTCTTGTCACGGAAAACATGTTCGGAGACATCCTGTCTGACCTTGGGGCCGGTCTGATGGGAGGGCTGGGGCTGGCGCCCTCGGCTGACATTGGTCTGGGTCATGCGGTGTTCCAGCCCTGTCACGGATCCGCCCCTGACATTGCCGGGGAAGGCATCGCCAATCCGTTTGCCATGTTCCAGTCGGCGGCGATGATGCTGGAATGGCTTGGGTTGCGGCATCAAAACCCCGCGTTGTCGCGCGATGGGCAACGGTTGCACGCGGCAGTCGACAGCGTCGTATCCGAGGGCCGAATTTTGACCCGTGATCTGGGCGGAGAAGCCGACACGCTGGCCGCAGCGCGGGCGGTGGCGGACAGGGTGTTTTTGGCGTGAGCAGCCAGCAGTTCATTCGTGTCGCCTGTGTCGGCGCCGGCTATTTCAGCCAGTTCCACTATGGCAGCTGGCGCCGCATACCGCAGGTTCAACTGGTCGCCGCATGTGATCGCGATCTCGAGAAGGCGGCCGCCACTGGGTTGCCTGCCTATGATGATCTGCCGTCGATGCTGGCCCGGGAATCTCCCCAGCTGTTGGACATAATCCTGCCGCCTGAGGGTCATGCCGACTCAATTCGTGCCGCGCTGGACGCAGGTGTGGGTTGGATCCTGTGCCAAAAACCGTTTTGTCGATCTCTGGCAGAAGCAGAGGCTGTTCTGCAGGATGCTCGGGATGCCGGAGCCACCGTCGTTGTCCACGAGAATTTTCGCTTTCAGCCGTGGTATCGGGTGATGAAGGACGCCCTGACACGCGGGGATATCGGGACGCCGTTGCAGGCCACGTTCCGGCTGCGCCCGGGCGACGGGCAGGGGCCGCGCGCCTATCTTGATCGGCAACCATATTTTCAGAAAATGCCGCGTTTTTTGATCCACGAAACGGCGGTGCATTGGGTCGATACGTTCCGGTTCTTGTTCGGCAAGCCAGTCTCGGTTTATGCGGATCTGCGGCGGATAAACCCGGTCATTGCCGGAGAGGACGCAGGCTATGTCATCTTTGAGTTCGAAAACGGCTTGAGGGCCGTATTCGATGGCAACCGGAACCTGGATCATGCCTCGGACAATCTGCGCCGCACCATGGGGGAGGCCTTGATCGAAGGCACTGGCGGAACACTGACGATGGATGGCTTTGGCGCCGTTGGGCTGCGGGAATTCGGCAGCCAGAGCAGAGAGCAGTTGCTTGCACCCGATAAATGGGAGGGCTTTGGCGGCGATTGCGTGCACGCATTGCAGCAGCATGTCATATCCGGTCTTCTAAATGGAACGCATTTGGAAAATACTGGCCCGGACTATCTGGACGTTATCCGCATTGAACAGGCGATCTACAGATCTGATGCGGAGGGCAGGAAAATCGTTTTGGAGGCCGAATGAAAAACGAGACCGGCAAGGCTCTCTCGAATACCCAGCGCGCCGTGCGGGACTTGCGGCGGATGATCCTGACCGGAGAGTTGGCCGCGGGCACCGACCATTTGGAAACCGAACTGGCCGAGCAGTTGGGGATGTCGCGCACGCCGGTTCGCGAAGCAGCGCTTATGCTGGAAAGCAAGGGCCTGTTGGAAATGCGGCCGCGCAAAGGGGTGCGGATCCTGCCGGTATCTCCGGATGACATGCGCGAGATCTATGACATTCTGACCGAGTTGGAGAGCCTTGCAGCCGAACGCGCGGCCCAGGCCGGATTTTCCGAGCAAGACCTTCAGCCGTTGGCGGACTCGATCGCCCAAATGGATCGCGCCATCGGTGACGAAGACCTAGAGGCGTGGGCCAAGGCCGACGACCTGTTCCACCGCGAGCTTGTCCGGTTGGGTGGCAACCGCCGAGTGGAAAGCATCGTGTCCATGATGAGCGACCAGGTCCGCAGGGCGCGGGCCTCGACCCTGTTCATTCGCCCGTTGCCGGTCAAGTCGAATGAGGATCACCGTGCGGTCTATACCGCAATCCGCGACGGCAAACCTGATGTGGCGCGCGACCGGCATCGCCAGCACCGGCTGCATGCCAAATCCGTCATCATCGACATCTTGGAAAAGCATCGGCTGAACAAGCTGTAGCCAGTCAGTTCGCTCAGCCCGCTGGCCGTAGATCTGCCGGCGGTGCAATCTGGACTTCCAGTCCCAACTGAGGATATGGCCAATAAAGCGGCGCGCGATGCGAAAGGACTTCCGGTGCAGATAACCCAGCAGATGGCAGGCGACAGCGTCTATTACATCAATCTGGACCGTGTGCCCGAGCGCCGAGCTTTCATGGAAGCGCAGTTTCAGAAGGCGGGTCTTGTGGGTGCACTTAGGATTAGCGCCACGGATGCCAGTCAGTCGGGCGCGTTGGAGCAAAACGGATATGTCGCGGGAACGGGAACGCGCTGGGGTCTGACGACCAGCGAAATCGCCTGTTTCGAAAGCCATAGATCGGTTTGGCAGCGGATCGCCGATCGGAACCTTCCAGCCGCTGTCGTCTTTGAGGATGATGTGGAAATGTCCTCTGACGCTGGCCGGGTGATCACCGAAGTGCTGAACCACCCGGAAGCCTATGATTGCGTCAAATTGGATTACTCGCCCCGGTCACTGCGCTTTGGGCCGGAGACCGGGATCGGAAATGTCCGCGTGCGCCCAATGCTGGAAATGGCGCCAAGTGCGGCGGCCTATGTTCTGTCACAGGCAGGCTGCCGCAAATTGTTGGCCTGGTCGCAGAGATATTCGGACCATCTCGATGATTTTCTGTCCTTGCCGCGCAGGGATTGGAACATGTTTCAGTGCTTTCCGGCCGTTGGTGTCCAGATGATCTGGTCGGGACGGCAGGAGCAGATCGACGAGCCGATCAAAAGCAGTGAGCGAACCCAAAACGCCGCCACGAACAGCGGATTGGACAAGGGCCCCACTTGGTTTCGGCTGCGGCGCGAGCTTCAGTCGGCCGGCCGCAAACTGACATGGAAGCTGGGCGGTCAGGCGCGGCTTGTCCAGCGCGGCGGCATGGTGGGCTTCATTCCCTGTGCCGACGATCTGATCGTGCGCCCTTGGTCCTGAAGTCTTTGAGCCAGTGGTGAAAAACCGAGCGGTTCCAACCATCCGCGCCGGTCGCAAGGCGCATAAACGTTAACAAAACTCTCGATTTGATATAATCTCGCAGTGTTACTGCGCGATTTTTTGGGGTTTTGGTGTGGGTCAAACGATTTACGAAAAATACGGCGGGTTCAAAACCATCAGCCGGATCGTGATGACATTTTACGAAATGGCATTGGAATCGGATGAGATCGGAGGCTACTTCGAAGACATCGACTTGCCTCGGTTGATCGATCATCAAACCAAGTTCGTTTCGTCTCTGGTGGGTGGACCAGCGTCTTTCAGTGATGATCGGATCGAGGCTGTGCATCGGCACCTCAACATCAGCCATGATGATTTCGACGAGATGGCTACGCTGTTCGGTGAAGCACTTTCAATTCATGGAATGACCGAAGATGACGTGCAGGTCGCGCTGGCTGCGATCGAGGGCAAGAGGGCGATCATCGTTGCCCGGGATGCGGCATGAGCATTCTGGCCATCAACGAGCATCTGCTGCGTGCCATCGGGGTCGGTGTTGCAGTATTGCGGGCCTCGGACCTGACCTTCGTGTTCCACAATGGCCCATTCGCCGAATGGTTCGGCAAGCCCGAGCCCGGTCAGACACTTTTGGATATTTTGCCGGATCTGGACCAGCGCGAGCTGGATGACGTCAAGCAATCGGGCCTGCGGTATTCGGCAGAGCTGCAGATGAAGCCGAAACGCCGCACGCTGATCTTTGCTGTAACGATTTCCTTGGCCAACGGGATGGATGAGCAGGTTCTGGTTGTCGAATGTCAGAACATCACGAAAATTCGTGAGCTGGAAAGCATGATCGACAGCTATTCGACCATGGTCGAGCGCAACACCCGCGAGTTGGAAAGAGAAAAGGAACGGGTCGAACGGCTTTTGCTGAATCTGATGCCGCGTGCGGTTTATGAGGAGTTCAAAACCTTCGGCGTAGTGACGCCTCAGCTGTATGATCAGGTTTCCGTGGTCATGCTGGATTTCGTCGGCTTTACGGATTTTGCGGCAAAAACCGACCCTACGGTCACCCTCAGCGAGTTGAATGACATCTTCACCGCCTTCGACCGGATCGTCGAACAGTTCGGGTGTGAACGGATCAAGACGATCGGAGACGCTTATCTTGCGGTCTCAGGCATGCCCGACGCCACGCCCGACCATGCCACGGCGGTTGCGCATTGTGCGGTCCGATTTCTGCGGTATCTGGAACGGCGCAACGAAAGTCATCCGCACAAATGGCAGGCTCGGATCGGGCTTGGCATGGGGCCTGCCGTTGGGTCCGTGGTAGGGATCCAGAAATACGTCTATGACGTTTTCGGACCGGCCGTGAATATAGCATCGCGGTTGCAGGTCTTTGCGAACCCCATGAACATCGTTGCCCCGGAAGAGATGAAATACGCCCTGATCGATGAATTTCAGGTCTCGGATCTGGGTCCGGTCGACATCAAGGGGATGGGCATGATGGATCTGATCAATGTCACCTCACGGCTGAACGCACCGCATGCCAGCCGAATGTTCTGACGATCATTCGTCGGGCGGAACCAGCCCCAACCCTCTGAGGTAAATGCCGATGCCGGATTCCAGAAGGTCTTCGGGCGGGAAGGGCGAACTGGCCCCCGCATTGCGGGCATAAAGCTCGACGACACCATGGCTCATCGCCCAGATATGCGCGCTGAACATAGACGCCGGTGGTCGCTTTTCCGGCGGAATGTGTTCTGAAAGGTCGGCCGCAGCCATTTCCAGAACCTCCTTTGCACGGTTGGCGGCCAGCGCCAGCTCGGGCGTCCGGTTGACCGAGATTCCGCTTTCGAACATCGAGATGTAATGGCCGGGATGCTTGCGCGCAAACGCCAGATATGCGCGCCCGGTCGCTTCGAAAGCGGCCAGCGCCGAGGGCTGCCCCTTGTCATAGGCATACTGCATGAGGTCCGCGAACATCTCGAACCCCTGACGGGCCGCCTCGGCGATCAGATCCTCGCGACCCTGATAGTGTCGGTAAACCGCGGCTGGGGTGACACCGGCCCGTTTTGCGGCCTCAGACAATGTGAAGCCGGTCGGACCTTTTTCTTCGATCAGCGAGAGGGCGGCGTCGATCAGCGCCTGTTTCAGATTTCCATGGTGATAGCCGCGTTTGGTCATTCCGACGGCACCTGCCTGTGGTTGCGTGCTCTTTTACCAACCAGACATAATGCACGCGGCGCAGCAGGTCCAATCCCCGGGGCACGATCGGAGGGGCCACCGCTTGACCAAAGGCGCCCTAGACTACGCATCCCAGATTTCCGGTCCGCCACAAATCATCGGGTCGGGCTCTCCAACGGCTTCGGCGTCCTTTTCGTCATAGTCCAAGGTCGACAATACCGCCCGGATTGCCGCAAGCCGGGCACGCTTCTTGTCGTCCGAACGGATGATCGTCCAAGGGCACAGATCGGAATGGGAGCGTGTCAGAGTTTCAGAAATCGACTGCGTGTATTCATCCCATTTGCCCAGACCGGCGATGTCTATAGGGCTCAGTTTCCATTGTTTCAGCGGGTCGTTCTCGCGCGCGAGAAACCGATTGAGCTGTTCTGCGCGTCCGACGTTGAGCCAGAACTTGAAAAGGTGAATGCCGTCATGCACAAGCCCGATCTCCAGCGGCATGACTTGCCTGAAGAAGCGTTCCCGCTGGTCTGCGGTACAGAATCCAAAGACGTTTTCGACGACCCCCCGGTTGTACCAGCTGCGATCGAAGAAAACGATCTCGCCGGCTGATGGCAGGTGCTGGATGTACCGCTGGAAATACCATTGGCTGCGCTCGGCGTCGGAGGGTTTGCTGAGGGCGACATTGCGGGCGCCACGCGGGTTCAGGTTTTCCCGGAATCGCTTGATCGTACCGCCTTTGCCTGCTGCATCCCGGCCCTCGAACACGATCGCGATGCGTTGTCCGGTTTCCTTGACCCATGCCTGCATCTTGACCAGTTCGATCTGCAGGGCCTCCATCTGCTTGTCATAGTCCTTGCGCTTCATCCTCTCCTGATATGGGTAGCTGGGGTTCAGGATGTCGCCTTTTTCAGCGTCTTCGATGGCCTTTCGCACGCTCTCGGGAGCGTCGTTCCGAAAGTAGCTGTTGATTGCTCGGTCCGCTGCACGGGTCATGAGTTGCCTCGCCATAAAATCCAGTTTCTACTATGGATTACGGGCGGGGTTAACGCAAACCCGCTCGTTCCGCGGCGCGTTCGACCGCAGCAGCAACTTCCGGAGCGTCCACCACCTGCGGCATGTGCCCCATGCCTTCAAGTTCGATCAGCTCAGCGCCGGGGATTTGTTCGATCAGCCGTTCGGAATGCCAGCCCAGACCAACTGTCGTATCTGCTGTACCATGCACGATTTCGGTGGGCACCGATATCTCAGGGTAGCGCGGTTGCAGTTCGGCAACTTCATCCAGGAGGTTGGCCCGTTGTTTTGCGTTGGCATGCATCGACGACCGGCGAAGCGTCAGGGCCGGGCCAAAATGCTCGGCATAGCCTTCGGGTGCGGTCTGGGGGGCAAAGACCGTATCCAGGGCCTTGTTGACGTACCAGTCCGGAACGTAGGCGGTGATCAACGGCAGGACGAGAGCATTTCCCCAGGCGGTCGAGGCAATGCGGTTGAAGGAATCGAGCGGAGTTTCCCATGGCACCGCGGCCGGGGCGATCAGGACCAGAGCCGAGATGTTGTCAGGGCGCGTCACAGCCCAGGCCAGTGATACCGACCCGCCATAGCTTTGGCCGGCGACGATGGGTTTGTCGGCCCCCAGCATCGCGGCAGCTTTTTGCAGGATTTCTGCCTGCTCAACGATGGTTTCGCCAGCCGCCGAGAAGCTCTGAGAATAGCCCAGCCCCGGCCGGTCGAATACAATGACCCGGAAGGACTTTGCCAGCAACGGCGCCAGAGCAAACGTCATGTCCCGGGTATTGCCGCTGGACCCGTGGATCAGGACGACATCTGGGCCTTCGCCCATTACGACGGCATGTACAGTAACGCCGTCGACATCCAATACCTGGCCCTCTGGCGGAAACGCGGCCTCGGCCCGTGCCTCATGGCGTGCGGCAAGCCAAGCCGTCAAAGCCGCAAAAAGGGCCGCAAACAGGCCCAGGTATATCAACGACTTAATGACCAATTTTCGTCATGTCGAAAGGAGTGGTCTGGTAGATCTCGTTGATCCAGTTCCCATACAACAGATGCGCATGGCTGCGCCACCGGTTCTGAGGCGTGCGGGACGGGTCATCGTCGGGATAATAGTTGATCGGCACGTTGATCGGAGTGCCATTGGCCACGTCCCGGTCGTATTCCTGTTTCAGGGTGTCACTGTCATATTCGAAGTGATTGAAGATATACAGCGCCCGGTTCTGCCGATCTTCAACCAGACACGGACCGACCTCGTCGCTGCCCAGAAGGGTCACAAGCCCTTCGGCAGCATCTATTTCATCCTGACGGACTTCGGTCCAACGACTGACCGGTATCACGCAGTCATCCGAGAAACCTCGAAGGAAAGGCGAGGCCGGTGACAGGTTCCGATGCCGGAAACACCCAAACGCCTTGGCGTCCAGCATATGCTTTTTGACGCCATGAAAGTGATAGATCATCGCCATTCCACCCCAGCACACGCCGAAGGTCGAATGCACATTGGTTCGGGTCCATTCAAAAACCTCGGTCAGTTCGTCCCAATAGGTGACGTCCTGAAACTCCAGATGCTCGATGGGGGCGCCGGTGATGATCAGGCCGTCAAATTTCTGGTCTTTCACATCCTGAAAAGGGCGGTAGAACTCTTCCATGTGTTCGGCCGCGGTGTTTTTCGTCTGATGCTCTGTCATGCGGATCAGGGACAGCTCGATCTGCAGAGGCGTCGCGCCGATCAATCGGGCAAACTGGTTTTCGGTCTGGATTTTCTTCGGCATCAGGTTCAGCAACCCGATCTTCAGGGGCCGGATGTCCTGCCGTGCGGCCTGATCCTCGGCCATGACCATGACGCCCTCTTTCGTCAGAACGTCAAAGGCTGGGAGGTCGGACGGAATCTTGATAGGCATGAGGCGGACTTTTCCAGTTTCTTCTGAAGCGTTCTAGTTAGGACGCCGCGGCGCGGGTCTCAAGTGTGCTCTCGATCAACTCATCGAAATCACGCGCATCCCGCACCTTGCCGATTGCGTCGGCGGTAACGGTGACCCCCCAATTTTCAGCCATGGATCGGTATCTGGGCTGGCGGTGGGCAAGGGCTCGGGCATAGGTCCAGCGGATGAAGTCGTCGGGATTGACCTCTGCCTCGGCGCAGCCGTGCTGATCAAGGTATTCCTGCCAGGTGCGCGTCAGAAAATCGGCCTGATACGACATCGGTTTGGGAGCCTTGTCGAACCGTCGGATCAGTTCGGCGGTGTGATCGTCGTCACCCTTGATCCAGACCATCAGGGTCTGGCGCGACAGCTCCGACAGGACGTGGTCGGAAGGGTTGTCAGGGTCCACCCATTCGCAGATTGACCCGCCGGTGTCACAGATGAAGTGCGGGTACCCGTACAGACGCTGAGCGCGGTCAATGAAATATTCGGTGTCCAGCAGAGCGTGGATTTCGGCCTGGCGGAACTGCTCTTGTCGACGCCGATATTCCGGCATCGCCAGCCCACCCAGGGCCGGGTTTCCGGGCTTGCCCAGATAGGCGGCGACCGGCGTCAGGTTTTCGAACGAAATGTTGGATCCGATATAGATCGAGTCAGAGAGCAGCAGGTCCCGCAGAAAGGGAACTTTCATGGCTTCAGCCTTGGCGTTGTCGGTGATGTATTCACCCATGTAACGCGTGCCAATTCGATAATCGATCGAGTAGTGGAACCAGTCGCCCGAGTCGCGAAGGATGTTTGACACATAAGTCTTGCCCAAGCCGGACATGCCGAAAAACAGCACCTTTTTGCGCGCCGCTTCGCGCCAGTCCTTCGCCGAGCTGTAGATCATGTGCAACCGTCCCTTGTTTTGTCCTAGCTAAATCGGCCCGGCGATGGCGTCAATCTCGGCCGCGGGATCGGCTTAGGATCAATAACCCCAATGCAAGGATTGCAAAGCCGATGAAGGCATTCGGGGCAAGGGTTTCGTGCCGGACATAGGCGCCCAGCAGAATGGCGACCGGAGGGATGATCAGGGTGACCAGCAGCAGGTTGCCGCTACCGGCTGCGGCCAGAACCCTGTAGTACAGCAAGTAGGCACCAGCAGTAGCGACGAGTGCATAATAAGCTACGGCGAGCCAAGTTGTCATAGGCAGGTCGAACGATGGCACACCGTCGACGAGCAGCATTACCGGCAGCATGACGATGGTTGACCCGCTCAGCATTCCCGCCGCCGCAACCTGCGGCGCCAGGCCTGACAAGCGCAAACGGGCCCAGACAGCCGCCAGCGCATAGGATACGGTCCCCGCCAGGATGGCCAATTGAGCAGCGCTTTGCAGGCTGAACCCAAGGAAATTGTGCAACCCGATTGCAGTGGAAACTCCACCAAAGCCAAGCGCAACACCCACGGCTCGGCGTTTGGTCAGTCGCTCGTCGGGAAAGAACGCAGCCGCAACCAGAACACCGAAGATTGCCGTGGTAGCGTTTAAGATCGAGGTCAGACCGGTGTCGACATACAATTGGCCCCAGGCCATCAGCGAGAAGGGCAATACGTTGTTCAACAGACCCATGACCACAAAAGCGCCCCAAATACGCGGGTCCCTTGGGATCGTTTCTCGGCGGAGGAGAACGACGGCCCAAAGTACGAGCGCCGCCCAGAAAACGCGATGAAACACGGCCGTCATCACAGGTATCGTGTCCAGTGCGACGCGGATCGCCAGGAAGGACGCGCCCCAGATCAGCCCAAGAAGAATGAGCTCGAACCAGGCAAGGGCGGAGAGGGATTTTTGTTGCGTCATGGCTATTTCTTGCATGTTTCGGTTTGCCTCACGCGGAATACTCGCATTCGGCAATTCGGTAAGCGACCCGGATCATGCGAAAAACCCCGCCACAAGGGCGGGGTTTTCCAATTCTGTATGAGCGTATCCCTTAGTTCAGGGCGTAGGTCACCTGAACACCAACGCTCCACGCGCTGTTTCCAGAGAAGTTCGCCCGCACCCCGCCAGCACCGTCAGCGGTTGCGTCGCCCAGATCGGTATAGCGAACGCCGCCCGAAATCTTGGCGCGTTCCATCGAGTAGGTGCCGCCAAGGCCGATGCTCCAGAACCCGTCGGTCGGACCCAGGTTGGAAACGGGCTCATTGGTTGCCGATTCATAGCCAAGGGTCACTGCGCCCGAGAACTGTTCAGAGAACTGGTAGCCAAGACCCAGCGAGTATGTCCAGGTTGCGTCATCGTAATCAACCAGAGGGTTGGCGGGATAGTTAGGAGGAGCATAAACGGTTTGCGGCCAGTCGACCCAGCGTACCGATCCGAACAACAATGTTTTGGCCGCAACACCTGTCTGGAAATCGAGGTTAACAGACTGCGGGGTCTCAATGGTGCTGGCGGTTTCAGCGGAGAATGCACCGCCAGCCAATGTTTCGGTTTGCGAGAGATCGTGGGAAATCTTTGAGTTGTAAGTCAAGGCAACACGTGCGGCGATTTCCGGCTTTTCCCAAGCGACACCGATAACGTACCCGAAGTCTGTCGCATCGTCGGTTTCTACAGTGTAGTCGCCCGTTATCGGAACCCCGACACTGGCCTTTACACGTTGTACTCGCAGCCCGCCCAAAGCACTAAAACCATTGTCGAACTTATAACGCAGCAAAGCCGTAATCGCGTCGGTATCTGCTTTCGCTCGGAGTACATCGTTGGCACCCCCGCCTTGAGAAAGGGGATAGTTTGGCGAGTACGCGATATCGGCACCGTACGGCTGGTCGTAGATCAAAGCAAAATCAAGCTGATCCGTCAAAGCTCTTTTGTAACCTAGATGCGGAGAAAAGAAGTCATTGGCTACGTTTCCAGAGTCGACTGGTTCTAGTGCTCCAAAAATATTTGGCATCGTGCCGCTGACACTGGGGTTCGTGTACCCCAGACGAAACTGGACAACTGAGCCCTCTTCAAAAATCAGGTTGATGCCCTGACCGCTTCGGTCAAGCCCGCCGGCATGAGCGGCGGTCGCCCCTGCACAGAGCACGCACGCCTGTAACAGCGCTTTCTTCATGTATTCCTCCCTTTTCACTATCCGGCGCCACAGTATTGTCTTGTGAGTGTCAGTGGCGGTGATTTCTGTGACCATTATTCACGGGGAGTTTAAAAAAACGTCAACCACTGACCACACGTTAGTTTCTGCCAGTGACCGAACGTCAGTTTTTGTGTGTGGTTTTTGCCAGAGTGCCCGATCCCGCGCGGCCTTCGGACCAGACATTCAGGAATATGCCCGAGAAAATCACGACGGCGCCCAGCATGGTCCACTGATCCAGGGGTTCGTGATACAGCAGCATCCCAACAATGGCGATCGTCGGCAGGCGCGCGAAATCAAAGGGAATAACGACCGTGGCCGGAGCGATGGCAAGCGCGTTTGTAATGCAGAAATGGGCCAGCAGGCCGGCCAGCCCGACCAGCAACAACAGGGGCGCGCTTTGAGCGGTTGGCAGGACGATCTGCCCGTCCGCTCCGGCAACAGCAAGACCCATTGCGGCCTGCATCGTAGTCAGCCAGAAAACGATGCATCCGATGCTGGCGAACCCTGTCAGTTTCTTCGTCGAAATCGTTGTAAGCGCAAAGAAAACAGCCGAGGAGGCCGCTGCAAGAACACCGGGCGTGAGCGGTGTGGCTCCGGGTCGGGCGACGATCAATATGCCTGCGAAACCTATGATTGCCGACATGACCCGCGTGGGTGTCAGGCGTTCGCCCAGCAGAAGCGGAGACAGGAGTACGACCCATATCGGTTGCGTAAATTCCAACGCAAAAACCTGCGCCAGCGGGATGACGCTGACAGCGTAGAACCACAGGTTTTGGCCCGCAAAATGCAACGAGTTTCGAACCGCGTGCAGACCCAGACGTTGTGTCGATACCTGGTGCCATTTGCCGGTTGCCGTCAAAACGGCCGAAACGACGATGACGCCGACAATGCTGCGGTACATCATGATTTCAAACGTGTCGTGCGTCAGGCTAAGCTCGCGCCCGGCAACGGCCATTGACGAGAAAGAAGCGATCGCCCCGGTCATCCACAGCGCGGTTTTCCAGCTATCAAAAATCGGTTCACCTTTTTAGTTTGAGGGCCGCTCACACGTGAAAATTTGCAAAGACACTGTCTTCTTCTTTCTCATACCTCTGTATCCAAATGTGTCCACCATTGCGCGTCTCCATCAACGTCGGGCTTGTTTTCATCTACTTGAATGACGGCGGATTGCGGGAGCGTGACCATCAAATTTAGCTGCTCTTCAGTGCCCTTCCACTCGCCGACGCGTGGATAGATGCCCGAGATATCATCATAGACTGTCAAGTTCTTTAGTGTGGAAAACTTGGAGTAGGCATAGCCGCTGGGCCCAAAAACGTAAATGGATTCACACACTTTACTCAAGAGGCAGATTCCAAGGCCGAACGTCCCATACCCAAAGACCAAATTCGGAGCGGATAATAAAACTGCGACATCTTCAAGCAAAGTGCCACACTGTATCCTCAGTGAAAGACCTGAGTGCTTTATGTATTCTTCAAGTGCCGGAATACATGGGTTTTTGCGATCTTCAAACACGAGTTGAACTTGGGTTATTCCTAGTTTTTTTTGCGCGTCTTCGATGGCTTTTTTGTAGAAAGACAAGGGAGGTTGGGGATATCCGGGATGCGGATTTGGATCAAACACATCTCCTGAACGAATGTGTATCGTGAGACAGCACCGTGCTTCGGGTAGAGTAGGGGCACAGTTCAAGTGCGGAACGATGTACTTTTGAATGACCCTTCGCCTAGTTTCCATCGTGCATCCAAGACGTTCGAGCCTAGTTTCGCGGAAAAATCCACTCGTCAAAAAGCCACCATAGCCCTTTAGACTGTGTCCTGGGGGCAAGAGCGTCAATCCGTTTATTGTTGCCGGTTCAGGTAGTTTCAAAATCTGCGTTTCGGGCAGTCGTAAATAGTTCAACCCGAGAGCACGGGCCAGAAGGATCGCATTTGAAATCTGAAGCAAGTTGTTTCCCATACGACCGTATGGCTGGACGGTCAATCCCACGATTTTGCCCTCTTCGGATGGAAAAGGCTTGCCAAAGAATAGCCCCAAATCACTTACGGTTTGCTCGCGCCATCTAAGTGATTCAATTAGTTTCGACTTGAAAATGTTTTTCATTTTTTCTTGAGGGAAGGCAGATAGGGCTTTTTTTGGAGTGTGTATATGCCACATCCGAATCGAAAGCGGCCTATTGTTTCTTCAATAGTCCCGTTTGTGTGCAAATCACCTTTGTCGTCTACGTAATCAAAGCGTTTCAGGTTCATTTCACTTTTAATTTCTGGATTATCTAGAATATATCTAGGATCCATTACGCGATGAGCATTGAAATGAACTTCATTGCCTTTTCCGATCGGAACGCTAATGTACAGGGTTCCTCCGGGTTTGAGCATTTTCACTAGATTGCTAATGCCCTTTACGTGGCCATCTACGGCTATGGGATCGCCATAGCGTCCAAGGCCGAAGTGTTCAATTGCGTGCAGGCATGATATGGAGTCAGCTAACTCAACTTCAGCTTCATTCATCAGATCCATTTGCAAAAACCTGATATTGTTGTGCGCTGTGGGAGGCAATGGACGAATGTCGATGACTTCAATCTCTCTAAATGAAGCTACGTGGGCGACAAAACCGTCGATTCGAGAGCCTATGTCGACGTGCCGTGTTGGTTTGCTGGCGTGGATCAGCGAAGCTACCAGCAAATCTTGATGAAAATAGTGCCCCTTTGCCTGGCCGGCGTTTTCCGAGAAGTCAGTAATAATCGGGAAAGAATGTGTTATTTCTCCCCCTTGCTTCAGCCAGGTGGCGCGATCGCGGTGGAAACGCTTTGTGGCTTGCCTATGCGCTCCAAAAGCCCAGGAACGTAGTCTCTTGTAGGCCCTGCTTGCATTTCCCATTTCTTTGCCTCAGTGCTTCAATGCTATTACCACAGATTTAACGATGGTTTGCGCAAATTGGAACAAACATCGCAAACAGGTTTATTCCCATTCGATCGTGCCCGGAGGCTTGGAGGTGATGTCATAGGTGCAACGATTGATGCCTTTGACCTCGTTGATGATCCGGGTGGCGGTTTCGCCCAGGAATTCGTGGGTGAACGGATAGTAATCCGCCGTCATCCCATCGACAGATGTCACCGCCCGCAAGGCGCAGGCATAGTCATAGGTGCGCCCGTCGCCCATCACGCCGACCGTGCGCACCGGAAGGATCGCGACGAAGGCCTGCCAGATCTCGTCATACAAGCCGTGCTTGCGGATCTGGTCGATATAGATCGCGTCGGCCTCGCGCAGGATCTCCAGCTTTTCGCGGGTGATCTCGCCCGGGCAGCGGATGGCCAGGCCCGGTCCGGGGAAGGGGTGGCGGCCGATGAAACTGGGCGGCAGACCCAGTTCACGGCCCAGCGCGCGCACCTCGTCCTTGAACAGTTCGCGCAGCGGCTCGACCAGTTTCAGGCCCATCTTCTCGGGCAGGCCGCCGACGTTGTGATGCGATTTGATCGTGACTGACGGGCCGCCGGAAAACGACACCGATTCAATGACATCGGGGTAGAGCGTGCCCTGGGCCAGGAACTCGGCGCCCTCAATCGTGTCGGCGTGTTTCTGGAACACGTCGATGAACAGCTTGCCGATGATCTTGCGCTTGGTCTCGGGGTCCGAAACGCCTTCGAGCTCGCCCAGAAACAGCTCGCTTTCATCCGCGTGGATCAGTTGGATGTTGTAGTTGTCGCGGAACATCGAGACGACTTCCTGCGCCTCGTTCCTGCGCAGCAGGCCGTGATCGACGAAAACGCAGGTCAGCTGGTCGCCGATCGCCTCGTGGATAAGGATAGCGGCGACCGAGCTGTCGACACCGCCCGACAGACCGCAGATCACCTTCTTGTCGCCGACCTGTTCGCGGATCTTGCGGATCATCTCGTCGCGATAGGCGCCCATGGTCCAGTCGCCCTTGAACCCGGCCAGCTTCACGAAATTCTCGTACAGTTTTGCGCCCTTGGGGGTGTGGTGCACCTCGGGGTGGAACTGAACGGCATAGAAATGGCGGTCGGTATCGGCGGTGATCGCGAAGGGCGCGTTGGGCGAGGTGCCGAACACCTCGAACCCTGGTGCGATTTGGCTGACATGGTCGCCGTGGCTCATCCAGACCTGTTCGTTGCCATCGGTGAACCAGCCCTCGAGCAGGTCGAGCTTGCCGCGCGGCGTCACGAATGCCCGTCCGAACTCGGCGGTGCCGTGGCCGCTTTCGACCTTGCCGCCCAGCTGGTGCATCATGACCTGCTGGCCATAGCAGATGCCCAGGATCGGAACGCCATACTCGAATATCTCTTGCGGGACGCGCGGTGATCCCTCGCGGGTCACGCTGTCCGGCCCGCCCGAAAAGATGATGGCGCGCGGGGCCATGTCACGCACGAAATCCGTCGTGACGTTCTGGTAGGGGTGGATTTCGCAATAGACGTTCAACTCGCGCAGGCGGCGGGCGATCAGCTGCGTTACCTGGCTGCCGAAGTCGATGATCAGAAGGCGGTCATGGGATGTCTCGGTCATACCCGGCCTTTAGGTCGGAAGCCTTGCATGTGCAAGCGCCTTGACGTCATTTGGCGGGAAAGAGTGACGCGGAGCGCATTGAATGACCGGAATTTCGCTCAGAAGGGCTGTGGCAACCGATGCGGAGCCCATCCGCCGATGTATCGAAGCGGCCTATGCCGCAGCGCGCCAGTCCATTCCCGACCTGCCGGATGTGACCGAGGGGGTCGAGGAGGACATTCGCGACCGGAACGTCGTTGTCGCCGCGGATGAAACATCCCTGCAGGGTGTCGTGGTTTTTGGTTTCGAAAGAGAAACCGCGATGATCTTTAATCTGGCTGTTTCACCGGATGCGCAAGGGCGGGGCATTGCTCGTCGGCTGCTCAATTTCGTCGCGACAGAGGCTCGCGAAAACGGGGTTCGGAACATGCGCCTGACAACCCACCGCCTGATGGCGGACACCCGCGCGATGTACCGTCATCTTGGGTGGCAGGAGACCGGGCACGAGGGGAACAAGGTTTATTTCAGCAAGCCAACCTGACGCCCCGTAAGGCCTGTTGCTGGTGCTGGATAGCGCGGAATATGTCGCTTTTCCCCCTATTGCGCCGGAATCCACATCTGGTGAAGTCGCGGCATCTTGTAACAAGCAATCCAATCTAAACTTTCACACGGGATCATCGCATGACAGAGGCAAGCACCCGACGCAGAGCGCGTGGTGGCGGAGGCGCCGCCCGCCGGGCCGAGCGTACCGCGGTTCGGATCGAAACGGCGAAGTATATCGAACGCAACATTCCGAACTTCGAGATCCTCAATGACGAAGCGTTGGAGATCATCGAGGCCAATGCGGAAACCGTGCTGGAGGAGGTCGGCGTCAATTTCGTCGACAACCCTGCGGCGCTGGAACGATGGCGCGATGCCGGGGCCGACATCGATGGTGAGCGCGTTCGCATTCCGCGAGGTCTGGCCCGCGAACTGATCAAGACCGCGCCCAAGGAATTCACGCAGCACGCGCGCAACCCCGAAAAATCGGTGGTAATCGGCGGGCGCAACCTTGTGCTGGCGCCGGTCTACGGACCGCCTTTCGTGCGGGACGCACAGGGTGGCCGCCGCTATGCCACGATGGACGATTTCAACAAGTTCGTGAAACTGGCCTACATGTCCAAGTGGCTGCACCACTCGGGCGGCACGGTCTGCGAACCGACGGACGTTCCGGTGAACAAGCGGCACCTCGACATGCTGATGGCACATATGACGCTGTCGGACAAACCCTTCATGGGGTCGGTAACCGATCCCAGCCGGGCGCAGGATTCGGTCGAGATGTGCGAAATCCTGTTCGGCAAGGAGTTCGTGCAGGAAAACACCGTGATGACCTCGCTCACCAACATCAACTCGCCGATGACGTTCGACGACGTGATGATGGGGTCGCTGGAAGTCTATGCGCGCAACAATCAGGCCTGCATCATCTCGCCCTTCATCGTGGGCGGCGCGATGGCCCCGGTTTCGGTTGCTGGTACTCTGACGCAGGTGCTGGCCGAGGTGCTGGCCGGCATCGCCTACAGCCAGATCATCCGCCCGGGTGCACCGGCCATTTTTGGCGCATTCGTGTCGTCGATCGACATGAACTCTGGTGCACCGACTTTCGGCACGCCCGAAGCCGCGCACATCACCTATGGCGCCGGTCAGTTGGCGCGCCGTTTGGGTGTTCCATACCGCTCGGCCGGGTCGTTCTGCGGGTCCAAGCTTCCGGACGCGCAGGCGGCTTACGAGACTGCGAATTCGCTGAACATGGGTCTGCTGTCAGGCGTCAACTTCATGTTGCATGCATGTGGCTGGCTCGAAGGCGGTCTGGTTGCGGACTTCGAAAAATTCGTCATGGATGCCGATCAGTTGGGAGCGCTTCATGCGTTGGCCAAAGGGGTGGCCTATGATGAAAACGCGCAGGCCATGGACGCGATTCGTGAGGTGGGGCCGGGTGGTCACTATCTTGGTTGTGCGCACACCCAGGCCAATTTCCAAAGCGCCTTCTGGAAGACCGACCTGCTGGACTACAAACCCTTTGAAACATGGGAAGAAGAGGGTGCGCGGGACACGCGCATGCTGGCCTCGGCCCGGGTCGAGCATCTGCTGGCCAACTACCAGCAACCGCAACTCGACCCGGAAAAACTGGCGGCACTAACCGCCTATGTCGAGGAAAAGAAAGCGTCCATGCCCGACGCCTTCACTTGACGACATGAAGTTCCGGGGCGCGGCTGGCTTGATGCAGTCGCGCCTCACCAATCAAAGCGATTAGTAGGTCCAGGTGGCGAACCAGCGAATACGCGGCGTCGCCCGAGCGTCGTTGGTCGTCGACGCTCCGCTCCATCTCCAACAGTCGCATCAAGGCCGCTCCGGTTCCCGGTAGCGCGCCATAGCCAAACAGGCGCTGCAAGTGGCGGTCACGGTCGTATTCCTGTGCTCCGACCTTGGCTGCCCGAGACAGCAGCCGCGGGCGGCGGAGGGCGGTGATCATAGTCATCAGGTCCTGCATTTCGGCGTTCCTCTGTTCAATTTTGCCTGCAGCAATTTTGCACAACCCAAGCGGGTGTTGCCGTGATCGAGCTCGCGCCGAACGATGGTTTCACGACTGTTTATCTTTTTGAATCAATTCTGGTCAGAGCCGTTGGAGGTTAACGAACGAGTAACGAAAGCAACTCTAGGTAGATTTGGTTAACACTTTATCCGACGGCGGACAGTGGCAGTTTGATTGTCGACGAGGGCGAATAACGATGGAAAACAGCACCGCATTCACCGTTCCAGCTTGGGTTCCCGAAGGGGCACAGCGATACCTGGCCCATACCGAGGCGGGACGGTCGATCCGGGATCTGGCGCGGTCGGCAGGGTGTCACGCGTCAACCATTCTGCGACAGATTCGAAGGATCGAAATGCGCCGCGACGATCCCTTGGTGGATGCAGCACTGCAGTCACTTGCCGAAACACACTTTCCCGGTGCGGGGAATGAAGTCGCCTCTGGTCCCTTGTTTAGCGTCGGCGATGATCCTCATCGCATTCCCAATGCCGAAGACGAGGCGTTCGAGCGCGAGGCTTTGCGGGTGCTGCGGCGCCTTTGCGAAACGGGTGCGGTTCTGGCCGTGGCCGAGGACATGGAAAAGGCGGTCGTTGTCCGCGACAGCGGCGAGGGCGGTACAACTCGGACCGCCGTTGTTGATTGCAAGACCGCTCAGGCTCTGGCTCTGAAGGACTGGATCGTTTGTGACAATGCGGGGCGTGTGTCGCGTTACCGGATCACGCAAATGGGCCGAACCGCATTAAGCCAGTTGATTGCCGATGCCGAAAACCGCGCGCGGACACAGACTGAATATGGCATGGCCGAGGCACCGGCGAAGTTCAAAACGCGCAGTCAAGCCGACGAGAAGCGTCCACGGCGCATCCGTTATTGCGCAGCGGAGAGCCCCCTGATTGCCTTGTCGCGCCGGCGCGACCGGGATGGAAAGCCGTTTCTGGACGAAAGCCTGGTGCGCGCCGGAGAGCGACTGCGCGAGGATTTCGAGCTGGCCCAGATCGGACCGCGGGTCACGCAGAACTGGGACCGGTTCCTTACCGCTGGCGGTCGTGCGGGTTTCGAAGGCGATGCTCAGGTTGCGCGCGGGTCGTCCGAGGCGCGTGATCGCGTGGCTCGGGCCTTGTCGGATCTGGGTCCGGGTTTGAGCGACGTTGCGCTGCGGTGTTGTTGCTATCTGGAAGGCCTGGAACTGGCCGAGAAACGGATGGGCTGGTCAGCACGTTCTGGGAAGATCGTGCTGCGCATTGCGTTGCAGCGCCTCAAGCGCCATTACGAGAAGCAAGCAGAGTGTGACAGATTGATCGGTTGATCCAACTTGAGTCCGATTGGCCGGAGTTGCGGAAAACGCAACAGGTGATAATCAAGGGTTATGAATTTTACCCTCAGACAGCTGCAATACTTCCGCGCCGTGGCCGAGCAGCGCAACTTTGGCCGGGCCGCTCAGGTGTGTCATGTGTCTCAACCGGCACTATCGGTGCAGATACGGGCTTTGGAAGACATCATGGGCGGGCCGCTATTTGAAAGGCGCGCCCGAGATGTTCTGCTGACACCGTTGGGGCGCGACGCGCTTGAGCACGCACGGCGCATTTTGGGCGCGGCCGAACGGTTGGATCGGTTTGCGCGTGACAACTCCACCGGGCATCGCAGTCTGTCGGTCGGCTTGATCCCGACGGTCGCACCGTATCTGCTGCCGGGTGTCTTGGCTGGTCTGCGGTCGGCGGATGTGTCCCTGCGCGTACAGGTACGCGAGGCACGCACCGAGCGGTTGCTGTCGATGCTGAAAGCGGGCGAGATCGACGCCGCCGTGCTGGCCCTGCCGGTGGGCGCGCGCGGCCTGGACGAGGTACCTCTGTTTGAGGATCGTTTTCTGCTGGCTGGCAGCGAGACGCGCCTGAACAGCCTGACCGTCAGCCCCGACGCTCTGCGCCCGATCGACCTGAACGCGGCCCAACTGATGCTGCTGGAAGACGGGCACTGCCTGACGGATCAGGCACTTGAGGTGTGCGGGCAGGACCGGACCAGCGCCCATATCAACATGGGCGCGTCGTCTTTGGCCACGCTGTCGCGGTTGGTGGCGGAGGGGTTCGGCCTGACCTTGATTCCGGAATTGGCGGCGCGTTCCGAGGTCGATGCCGTGCCGGGGCTGAAACTGCTGCGGTTCGGCGCCCCGGAGCCCGCGCGGCAGATCGGCCTTGTGCGGCGCGATTCGTCGGATGGGGCGGTGTGGTTCGATCAACTGGCCCAGGTGATCCGGCAGGTCGGCGAAAACATCGTTTCAGAAACTCGGAACTGAAAAGGGCCCGCGCGCGGCGAGCCCTTCGAGTGGAGGCGGGTTGACGGCTCAGGCCATTTCGGGCTGTTGCGCTTCTTCCAAGTGCTTCATCAGGTTTTCGGGCGACGAAACGCCATAGGGGTCCTCGGGGCAGTTGTCCATCAGGCCGGGCTCTTCGAACCACGCCTCGACCACACCGTCGTTGATGATGGCTGCATAGCGCCACGAGCGCATACCAAATCCCAGATTGGACTTGTCGACCAGCATACCCATCTTGCGAGTGAACTCACCCGACCCGTCGGGGATGACCTTGACGTTCTTCAGCCCTTGATCCTGCGCCCATTTGTTCATGACAAAGCTGTCATTGACCGACATGCAGTAGATCTCGTCGATGCCCTTTGCCTTGAACGCCTCGTAGTTGTTCTCGAACCCCGGCAGCTGGTAGGTCGAGCAGGTGGGCGTGAACGCACCGGGCAGCGAGAACAGGATGACCCGCTTGCCTGCGAAGTAGTCGGCCGTGGTCTTGTCTTCCCAGCGGAACGGGTTGGGCCCTTCGATCGAGTCGTCGCGCACGCGGGTGTGGAATGTCACGTCGGGCAGCTTGGCGCCGGTTTTCATGGGGCATCTCCTGTGATTCACATTTGTTCGGCCCGTGGGTTAAAACGATTCCAAACCGGCTTCAACACGGGATGTGCTGCGTTTGCGAATATCCTCTTATCTATAGAAATCATGTAGAAATTTGCGTTGATCTCCTAGAAAATCGCCCTCCTATTTTGCATCTGCGAAACGCTGACGCATGGCTGCTATGCACGGCTGGCGTAATACATCCGACCGGTTTATGTTATTCACCAACCAAATTTACCCAAAGTCAGGAAACCGGCCCCGTGCGCGATCTGAAAATCCCTGAACAACGTCACCCGGAAAAGGCGCATAAGCCCGACAATGCGCAGCCGAAAAAGCCCAACTGGATCCGGGTGAAAGCGCCCGGCGGCAAGGGCTATGCCGACACGCGCCGGATCATGCGCGACAACAACCTGGTCACCGTCTGCGAAGAGGCCGGCTGCCCGAATGTGGGCGAATGCTGGAGCCAGGGCCACGCTACCATGATGATCATGGGTGAGATCTGCACCCGTGGCTGCACCTTCTGCAACATCGCCACCGGTCGCCCCGATGCGCTGGATGCGTTCGAACCGGGCCGGGTGGCACATGCGGTGGAAAAACTGGGCCTGAACCACGTCGTGATCACCTCGGTCGACCGGGACGACCTGGCCGATGGCGGGGCCGAGCATTTCGCTCAGACCATCCGCGCGGTGCGTCACCGCTCGCCCAAGACCACGATCGAGATTCTGACCCCGGATTTCCTGAAATGCGATCCGTCGGTTCTGGAAACCGTGGTCGCGGCCAAGCCGGACGTGTTCAACCACAACCTTGAAACCGTGCCGGGCCTGTACCCCGAGGTGCGCCCGGGCGCGCGCTATTTCCACTCGCTGCGTCTGCTGCAGAGGGTCAAGGAACTGGACCCGTCGATCTTCACCAAGTCGGGTATCATGGTCGGACTGGGCGAGAACGAACAGCAGGTGCGCCAGGTCATGGACGACATGCGCGCCGCCGATATCGATTTCCTGACCATCGGCCAGTATCTGCAGCCCACGCCGAAACACCATCGCGTGGACCGCTTTGTCACGCCCGAAGAGTTCGCGGCCTATGAAAAAGCCGCATATGGCAAGGGGTTCCTGATGGTTTCAGCCACGCCCCTGACCCGGTCCTCGTACCATGCGGGCGATGATTTCGCGCGCCTGCGGGCAGCGCGGCAGAAAAAGCTGGGGCAGGCGTGACGCCCGAACGGCTCGCGCAACTGACTGCGCTGCGCCACGCGTTGCACCAACGGCCCGAGGTCTCGGGTGAAGAGGCCGAAACGGCCGTTTTCATCGCCGAGCAATTGCGTGGTTTGGCCAGTCGGCTTCTGACCGGGATCGGTGGGCATGGGGTGGCGGCCGTGTTCGACTCGGGCCAGCCGGGACCGACCGTTGGTATCCGCTGCGAACTGGACGCGCTGCCGATTTTGGAGATGGCGGGCAAACCCTATTGCTCGCAGATTCCGGGCAAGGGGCATCTGTGCGGGCATGACGGCCATATGGCCATTGTGCTGGGCGTGGCGCAGGACCTGGCGCAAACGCCCATGTCACGCGGTCGGGTCGTGCTGATCTTTCAGCCCGCCGAAGAGACCGGACAGGGCGCACGCGACTTTCCGAACGACCCGCAATACGCTGAAATACAGCCGGATTTCCTGTTCTCTCTGCACAACTTGCCGGGGCTGGACCTGGGCGCGGTCGAACTGTGCTCTGGCCCGGCCAATTGCGCCTCACGCGGGATGCGGGTGCGGCTGACGGGCAAGACCTCGCACGCCGCGGCCCCGCAGGACGGGCTGTCACCGGCCTCGGCCATGGCCGAGTTGATGCCGGCCTTGGCGGCCTTGGGGCCGGGCGGCGAACTGACTGAGGATTATGCGCTGACCACCGTCACCCACGCCCAACTGGGGGCCCCGACATTCGGCGTGGCGCCCGGTGAGGCCGAGATATGGGTCACGCTGCGCACCGTCTCGGACGCGCGCATGGCGCAACTGGTCGATCATGCCGAGGCGCTGGTGCGCAAGGTCGCTGCAGACGAGGGGCTGGGTGTTGTGATCACCTATGACGACGTGTTCGAGGCCTGCGTCAACCACCCAGAGGCCGTTCAGATCCTGGCTCAAGCCTGCGCGCAGGCCGGGGTGCAACCGCGCCTGACCGCCGTGCCGCAAAGGTTTTCGGAGGATTTCGGGCAATTCGCCAAAGGGTCGAAAACCGCCATGTTTTGGCTGGGGGCCGGGGTTGACCATCCGCAACTTCACAACCCCGACTATGACTTCCCCGACGCGCTGATTCCTGTCGGTGCGGGTATCTTTCTGGCGGCAATTCGTCAGGTGCTGGGCGCGCCGGTCACGGCCTGAGCTTGCGTGGCTGGCTTGTTGCCCATTCGGGCCACCAGCCCATGTATTCAACGCCGGCAATCACCAGACACAGCACGATCAGGCCGAGCACCAGCTTGACCCGCTGGTCCGAGGGCGGATTGCGCGCCCATCGGGACATTCGCAGAAGGTGGCGCAGGATCATGAGGCCTCGAATCCGCGGCGGGATCAGTCTTCGGTAAAGCGGACCTTGCCGATGAAGGGCAGGTTGCGGTTGCGTTGGGCATAGTCGATGCCATAACCCACGACGAATTCGTCCGGGATTTCAAAGCCGATCCAGTCGGCGCGGAAATCGACCTCGCGGCGGCTGGGTTTGTCCAGAAGGGCAATCGACTTGAGCCGTTTCGGCTGGCGGCTGCGCAGCAGGTGGGTGACGTGGTTCAGCGTGTGTCCCGTATCGACGATATCTTCGACCACCAGCACGTCGCGCCCTTCAATTGCGCCGCGCAAGTCTTTGAGAATGCGCACTTCCCGGCTGCTTTCCATTGAATCGCCATACGAAGACGCCTCGAGGAAATCGACCTCGATCGGCAGGTCCAGTTCGCGTACAAGATCGGCGATGAACACGAAGCTGCCGCGCAGCAGGCCCACGACCACCAGCTTGTCGGTATCGCCGAATTCGCGGGTGATTTCGCGGCACAGTTCCTCGATCCGCGCCGCGATGGCCTTGGCCGAGATCATCTCATCTATCACATATGCGCGCTGGCTCATGGCTGCCCCCTTGATCTTTGGCGCGCAACATACGACATGACGCGCCATTGTCACGTTTCAAATGCCCAGGTTGCCATGCCCACTCATTCGGAAACCCGCCACCTCCCATACAGCGCGCAGCAGATGTATGATCTGGTTGCAGATGTGGCGAAATACCCCGAGTTTCTGCCTTGGTGCGCGGCCGCGCGGATCCGGCGAACCTATGCGGCGGGCGAGGCGCAGGTGATGGAGGCCGATCTGGTGATCTCGTTCAAGGTGTTCCGCGAACGGTTCGGCAGCCGGGTGACGCTGTACCCCGATCAAAGGAAGATCGACACCGAATATCTGGACGGCCCGTTCAAATACATGAAATCGGACTGGCATTTCGAGGACGCGCCCGAGGGCGGCTGCAACGTATCCTTCCACGTGGATTTCGAGTTCAAGAACGCCGTGTTGCAGGGCATCATCGGCGTGGTTTTCAACGAGGCGATGCACCGGATCGTACGGGCCTTCGAGCAGCGCGCGGCCAGCCTTTACGGCTGAGGGTTTACCCGGCGCGGGCGCACGTTAGACTGCGCCGCATGACTGATTTCACACGCACTCTTTCCGAATTCGCCGCAGGCCCGGTCAAGACAACTGCGCGGGCTCGGATCGTCACGTCTTTGTCCGCGCTCGACTGGCTGGCGGTTGGGCGCGCAGGCGTCAACGAACCGGTCTCGCGCATCCTGCGAGGGATGGTGCTGGACGAAGGCGGGGCCGGCCAGGCCACCCTGTTCGGCGGCGGGGCCGCGCCGATGCGCGCGGCGGCTTTGGTCAACGGCACGGTGTCGCATGCGCTGGACTATGACGACACGCATTTCGCCCATATCGGCCACCCCTCGGTGGCGGTGTTTCCCGCCGCGCTGGCCGTGGCCGAATGGCAGGATCAGCCCATCGTCGATTTGCTCGAGGCGGCCTTGGTGGGGATGGAACTGTCCATCCGCATTGGCCTGTGGCTGGGGCGGGGGCATTATCAGGTCGGGTTTCACCAGACCGCGACGGCGGGGGCGTTCGGAGCGGCCGTGGCGGCCGCCCGCCTGCTGGGATGCGATCCGGCGGCCATGCGCCGGGTTCTGGGGCTGACCGCGACCCGGGCGGCGGGCCTCAAGGCGCAGTTTGGCACCATGGGCAAGCCCTACAATGCGGGGCAGGCGGCTTCGGTCGGGGTCGAGGCCGCGCTGCTGGTGCAGCGGGGGTTCGTTCCCAATCCCGATGCCCTGACCGGGCCGTTCGGGTTTGGCGCGACGCATCACGGTGCCGATGACACAGCCACAGCGCTGTCGGGGCTTGGGGATGAGTGGCTGTTCGAAAGCGTCAGCCACAAGTTCCACGCTTGCTGCCACGGGCTGCACGCCGCGCTTGAGGCTGCGCGCGATCTGGACATCGCCGAACCCGAGGTGGCCGAGATCAAAATCCGCACCCATCCGCGTTGGATGAGCGTCTGCAATCAGACCGCTCCGACAACCGGGCTGGGCGCCAAGTTTTCCTATCGGACGGTGATCGCCATGCAGGCGCTGGGATACGAAACGGCCCTGCCTGAAAGCTACACGGACAAGGTCTGCGCCGATCCGCGCCTGCAGTCGCTGCGCGACCGGATCACGGTCGAAGCGGACGAAACGCTGTCCGAGACCGAGGCCCGCCTGGCGCTGCTGCGGCGGGACGGGGCGCGGCGCGAAGCGACCCACGATCTGGCCGCGCCGATCTCGATTTCCGAACGTGAGGACCGGGTCCGTGACAAGGCCGCCAAACTGATCGGCGCGGACGAGGCGGATGCGATCTGGTCGATGCTGCGCACCGGCGGGCGCGCAGCGGATCTGGCAAAACGACTGGTTGACTAGACGACGCGCCAGTGCAGCGGGAAGCCGGGGTCGAACACGGTGACCGGGCCATCGCGTGTTTCGATCTTGTCGGGGTAGCTGACCGGTTCGCCCTTCTGCAGGGTGATGGCCTGATCGTTGACGGGCAGCCGATAGAACCTTGGCCCGTTGACCGAGGTGAACCCTTCCAGCTTGTCCAGCGCACCCGCGCGGTCAAAGACCTCGGCCACCAGTGACATGGTGTTGGTCGCAGTGAAACATCCCGCGCAGCCGCAGGCCATTTCCTTGTTGGCATCCGTATGCGGGGCGCTGTCAGTCCCCAGAAAGAACCGTTCGTCGCCCGAAGTCGCGGCATCAACCAGTGCCGTGCGGTGCTCTTCGCGTTTGGCGACGGGCAGGCAGTAGTAGTGAGGCTTGATCCCGCCAACCAGGATGTGGTTGCGGTTGATGATCAGGTGATGTGCGGTGATCGTTGCGCCCAGGTCAGTTTCGTTCGCGCGCACATACTCCACGCCGTCGACGGTGGTGATATGCTCCATCACCACGCGCAGGCCCGGCGTGGCCTTGCGGATCGGGTCCAGAACGCGGTCGATGAACACCGCCTCGCGGTCGAAGATGTCGATCTCGGCATCGGTGACCTCGCCGTGCACGCAGAGCGGCAGGCCAATCTCGGCCATCCGGTCCAACACGGGGCGCACCTTGTCGAAATCCCGCACGCCCGAGGCCGAGTTGGTCGTGGCCCCCGCCGGGTACAGCTTGACCGCCTTGACCAGACCGCTTGCGTGGGCCGCGGCCATGTCGTCGGGGTCGGTATCCTCGGTCAGGTACAGGGTCATCAACGGCTCAAAGCTCATGCCTTCGGGCAGGGCGGCCAGGATACGGTCGCGGTAGGACGCGGCCTGAGCGCCGGTGACCACCGGGGGCACAAGATTGGGCATGATGATGGCCCGCGCGAAATGGCGGGCGGTTTCGGGCAGGACGGCCTGCAGCATGGCGCCATCGCGCAGATGCAGGTGCCAGTCATCGGGGCGGCGGAGCGTCAGAGTATTGGTCATGGCGCCGGGCTAGCACAGGCTGGCCGCACGGGAAAGCGACAACAAACCTTGCCAGGCGACCAGATTGCCGCAAGTCCCGGAAAGATCACGGTCTTGACGCGCAGCGGCAGCCATGACCTGTTGTGCCAAGGGAGATTGAGTCACATGAGCCAGCCAGATTCCATCGATGCCGTTCAGAAGATGCTGGGCGAACAGGGCTATGTCTGTGGCCGCGCCCTGGCCACCGTCGTGTTCCTGTCGCTGAGACTGGGCCGGCCGCTGTTTCTGGAGGGCGAAGCGGGCGTCGGCAAGACCGAGATCGCCAAGGCCCTGGCCTCTGGACTTGGCCGCCGCCTGATCCGGCTGCAATGCTATGAGGGGCTCGATGCGTCCTCGGCCGTCTATGAATGGAACTTTCCCGCGCAGATGGTGGCCATCCGCACCGCCGAGGCGGTCGGCGGGTCCGACCGGAAAGGCCTGCAGGAGGAACTGTTCAGCGGCGACTTTCTGATCCGCCGCCCGCTGCTCGAGGCGATGGAGCCCGACCCGGCTGGCCCGCCGGTGCTGCTGATCGACGAACTGGACCGCACCGACGAACCGTTCGAGGCCTTCCTGCTGGAGGCGCTGAGCGACTTCCAGGTAACCATCCCCGAGATCGGCACGATCAAGGCGCCCGAACCGCCCATCGTCATCGTCACGTCGAACCGCACGCGCGAGGTGCATGACGCGCTCAAGCGCCGCTGCCTTTACCACTGGGTCGATTACCCCGATTTCGACCGCGAGTTGGAAATCCTGCACTCCCGCGCGCCCGAGGCCGCCGAGGCGCTGAGCCGCGAGGTTGTGGCCTTTGTCCAGCATCTGCGCACCGAGGACCTGTTCAAGAAACCCGGCGTGGCCGAGACCATTGACTGGGCGAAGTGCCTGCTGGCACTGGACGTGATCAACCTCAGCCCCGAGGTGATCGGCGACACGCTGGGCGCGATCCTAAAATACCAGGACGACATCCAGAAACTGCAGGGCTCCGAGGCCAAGCGCATTCTGGATCAGGCCAAAGCCACGCTCGAACCGGTCTGATGTCATCGCGGCGCCAAAACACTCCGGGGGCCTAGCGATGGCCGAACAGCTTCCGCTGGATATCCCGGCCGATCCGAAACTGGCGCAGAACATCACCCATTTCGCGCGCGCCTTGCGCAAGGCCGGGCTGCCGATCGGCCCCGGCCGCGTCGTTGACGCCATCCGCGCGGTGCAGGCGGCGGGCTTTACCCGCAAGCAGGATTTCTACTGGACCCTGCACGCCTGTTTCGTGAACCGGCCCGAGCATCGCACCGTGTTTGCCCAGATCTTCCGCCTGTACTGGCGCGACCCGCGGTACCTGGAGCACATGATGTCGATGATGCTGCCGGCCATTCGCGGCGTTCAGGAGGAACGCATGGCCGAGGCGGGCGAAAAACGCGCGGCCGAGGCCCTGTTGGACGGGGTCGAGCGGGACGAGCCCAAGGACGTCGAGCAAGAAGGCGAAAGCGAGATCGAGATTGACGCCACGCAGACCGCCTCGTCCGAGGAACGGCTGCGGTCGCTGGATTTTGAACAGATGAGCACTGCCGAAACCGCGCAGGCCAAGCGCATTCTGGCGCGGTTGCAACTGCCGGTGGACCCGATCGCCTCGCGCCGGGGTCAGGCCAGCCATCTGGGCCAGCGGATCGACCGGGCGCGCACCTTGCGCGCGGCCATGCGTCAGGGCGGCGAACTGCGGCAGATCGCGCTGGTCAAACCGAAACCGCGCTGGCCCAACCTGATCGCGCTGTGTGACATCTCGGGGTCGATGAGCCAGTACAGTCGGATCATCCTGCACTTCCTGCACACGGTTTCGAACGCCAAGGGGGCCGGCTGGGCCAAGGTGCATGCGTTCACCTTCGGCACGCGGCTGACGAACATCACACGGCACCTGCATCAGCGCGACGTCGATGCGGCGCTGGCCGCTGCCGGGGCCGAGGCGCAGGATTGGGAGGGCGGCACGCGCATCGGCGAATGCCTGCACCAGTTCAACCGCGACTGGTCGCGCCGGGTTATGGGGCAGGGGGCCGTCGTGCTGCTGATCACCGACGGGCTGGAACGGGGTGATCCCGATCTGCTGGAAAAAGAGATTGAACGCCTGCACCTGTCGGCCCGGCGGCTGATCTGGTTGAACCCGCTGCTGCGCTGGGACGGGTTCGCGCCAAAGGCGCAGGGTGTCGCCACCATGCTGCCGCATGTGGACAGCTTCCGCGCCGGTCATTCGATTGCATCGCTTGAGGACCTGGCCGCCGTGATTTCACGACCCGACGACCAGGGAGAGAAAGCGCGGTTGTTGGCCGCGCTTGCAAGCTGACGTCACTGCAGTTGCTTTTCGTTGCACTCGCGCGCCATTTCCATGGCTTTGTAGGTGCCGGTCAGATCGACGGTGAAGCCAAAGGATTTCTCGGGAAACACCGCCATTACCTTTTGCTTGGCCAGGTCGTCGGCGAATTGCGGGTCGTCCGACAGGACATAGCCGCCGGAATACCCCTTGGTGATGTTGCCCTTCATTCCGGTTGCCTCGCCGACATACAGGTTGTCGCCCAGTAGGATCGCGACGGCCTCCTTGTCTCCGCGCTTGATGTCGGTTTCCGCCTTGGTGAAGACACCGACATATCCCACGCTGCGGTCTTCGGTCAGACCCATCTGTACCACGTTTTCGGCATCATCGACCGCTTCGATCAGGCATGACTTCTTTTCCTTGTCGACAAAGACCTTCCAGCCCTCGACCTCTCCGTAGCGTTCGAAAGTGTCGGCCCAGGCGCTGCCTGCAATCAATGCCGCTGCGCCGATGGTTAGTGTAAATATCTGTTTCAAGACATTGTCTCCTTTACAAAATCTCTTGCGTCAATTCGGCCGCAAGTCGGGCCTGCCCGCAGGCTAGTCGGCGGGCGAAAAACAATCAAATGTTTGATTGTCTGTCGCGGACTTCGGCCGAAACCTGCCTTCTGCGTCACATGAAGAACCAAGTTGGCGGGGTCGGTGTCCGAGATAATCCACCTGAGAACGCGCTCCTTGCTTTTCATCGCGTCAATCCTGCTTATGTTGATGCGAACCACCGCGGGAGGGTCCGATGGACAGATTTGACAACAGTCCGGAAACGGCATTGGCGTGGTTTCGCGAAGGTCGCGGCGCGGTTTTGGCGACGGTCGTTGAAACCTGGGGCAGCGCACCTCGGCGGGTGGGGGCCCAGTTGGTCATTGCCGGTGATGGTCGAATCGAAGGCTCGGTCTCGGGCGGCTGTGTCGAAGGCGCGGTGATCGTCGAGGCGCTTGAAGCCATCGAAGAAGGCGAGGCGCGCCTGCTGGAATTCGGGGTCAGCGACGAGGATGCCTTTGCCGTCGGGCTGGCCTGCGGCGGCACGATCCGGGTTCTGGTCGAGCCGGTGGGCGCGGTCCTGCCCGAACCGATGCTGGCCGAACTGGTGGCGGCGCGGGCGCGGCGAGACCCTGTGGCCTATGAGGTCAATATCGAGACCGGCCACCGTGCGCTGCGGCGCAACGCCTATGCGGACCGGTTGCGCATGGATCGTTCAGGGTTCGAAGAAGACGGTCAGACCTTCGTGGCCGTGCACAACCCGCCCTTGCGGCTGATCGTGGTGGGCGCGGTCCATATCGCGCAGGCGCTGGTGCCGATGGCGCGGATCGCGGGCTATGACCCGATCATCATCGACCCGCGCGAGGCGTTTGCGTCGCAATCCCGCTTTCCCGGTGAAAAGCTGCTGACCGACTGGCCGGACGAGGCCGTGGCCAGCATTGGACTGGATGCGCGTACGGCGGTGGTGCTACTGACCCACGACCCCAAGCTGGATGATCCGGCCCTGCAGGCCGCGCTGAATTCGGAAGTGTTCTACATCGGCGCGCTGGGGTCGTCGCGCACCCATGCCAAACGGGTGCAGCGGATGACCGAGGCGGGTTTTTCGGCAGCGCAGTTGCAGCGCATCCACGGGCCGATCGGTCTGGACATCGGCGCGGCCGGACCGGCCGAGATTGCCGTTGCGATCATCGCGCAGATGACGGCGGTGCTGCGGGGCAAGGCATGAAATTCGGCTCGGTGCCGGTTGCGGACGCGAAGGGCGCGATCCTTGCGCATTCGGTCATGGCTGGCATGAAAAAGCTGCGCAAGGGACTGATGCTGGACGACACGCATGTCGCCCTGTTGGCCGAGGCGGGCGTGTCCGAGGTGGTCGTCGCGCGGCTGGATCCCGGCGACTGTCACGAAGACGAGGCCGCGCGCCAGTTGGCCGCGGCGCTGGTGCCCGACCCGCAGGCGGCCAACTTGCGCGTGACCGAACCGTTTACGGGTCGCGTCAACCTGGTTGCCGATCACGAGGGCGTAGCCGCTCTGGACGTTGAGGCTCTGCTGGCGTTCAATCAGGTCAACCCGATGATCACGGTGGCCACCGTTCCTCAGCATCAGCAGATGGGTACGGGTGGCATGGTCGCCACGATTAAGGTCATTTCCTACGCGGTGCCGCTGGCGGACGTTCAGCGCGCGGCGAAGCTGGCAAAGGGGGCCATTCGCCTGGCAACGCCGATATTTGGCAGCGCCGGGTTGGTGGTGACCGACATTACCGGCGGGCCGCCCAACGACAAGGGCATCGCCGCGATGCGCGGCCGGGTCGAGGCCCTGGGTCTGAGCCTGGAGGACGTGCAGATCGTTCCGCACGCGGTCGACGCTCTGGCGCAGGCATTGTCCCGGATGAACACCGATATCGTGATGATCCTTACCGGCTCGGCCACATCCGATGTCGAGGACGTGGCGCCTCAGGCTGTTCGGCGCGCGGGCGGGCAGGTGGACCGTTTCGGTATGCCGGTTGATCCGGGCAACCTGTTGTTTCTCGGGGTTTTGGGCAAGCGGCCGGTCATCGGTTTGCCGGGATGCGCACGTTCGCCCGCGTTGAATGGGGCCGACTGGGTGCTGTCTCGGGTCGCCTGCGGCATCCCGACCACGGGAGCCAATATCGCGGCGATGGGCGTCGGTGGTCTGCTCAAGGAAATCCCGACCCGTCCGCAACCTCGGGCCAAACGCAAAGTGACGTAACGGCAGTTTCGCCCCGTTGGCGACCTGCAATACATGTTGGCAGTTTGCTCCTAAGGGACGGGTTGGAAACGGCCAAGTTTTTTGTTCTCAAACGACTTTTCCCGTGTTTAACTCGGGCCAAGGATAAATACGAAAATGGGAGGAACTTATGACACAGGTCTCAATGACCGTGAACGGAAAGACCGTGAGCGGTGATGTCGAAGGCCGGACGCTGCTGTCCAGCTTTCTGCGCGATCACCTGTCGCTGACCGGTACCCATGTGGGCTGTGACACGGCCCAATGCGGCGCCTGCGTGGTTCATGTGAACGGCGAGGCGGTGAAGTCCTGCAACATGCTGGCGCTCGAGGCGGACGGGGCCGAGGTCGGAACCATCGAAGGGCAGGCCAACCCGGACGGATCGCTGAACGTGATCCAGCAGGCGTTTCAGGATCATCACGGCCTGCAATGCGGATTCTGCACGCCCGGCATGGTGATGTCGGCGGCGGCCTTGCTGAAGGAAAACCCGCGCCCGACCGAGGCCGAAATCCGCAAATACCTGGAAGGCAACCTGTGCCGGTGCACCGGGTACCACAACATCGTCAAGGCGATCATGGCCGCGTCCGGCCAGGACGTCAGCCACATCGCCGCCGAGTGATGCCGCTGCGGGCGCAGGAGGAGGCGCCCGTGGGTTGACAGGGATGCGCCCAAGCATCCGTTTATGGGAGGAGAACAAGCAATGCCCAAAGACAGTGGCATCGGAGCCAGTTCCAAGCGCCGCGAGGACGTGCGCTTTTTGACCGGAGCGGGCAATTACACCGACGACATCAACGTACGTGGTCAGGCCTATGTGTATTTCCTGCGATCCGACATCGCGCATGGCCGGATCAAAAGCATCGACACGTCCGCCGCCGAGTCCATGCCCGGCGTGGTCCGGGTGTTTACCGGCAAGGATTTCGAAGGCGTGGGCGGCATGCCCTGCGGCTGGGAGGTGACCGACAAGCACGGCGCGCCCATGCAGGAACCGCCGCACCCGATCCTGGCGCAAGGCAAGGTGCGCCATGTGGGCGACCCGATCGCCGCGGTCGTGGCCGACAGCCTGGAACAGGCCCGGGACGCGGCCGAAGCGATCGACGTGGATATCGAGGAACTGCCCGCCGTTCTGGACATGAAAGCCGCCGCCGAAGAGGGCGCGCCGCTGGTCCATGATGATCTGAAGAACAACATCTGCTATGACTGGCAGTTGGGCGAGGCCGACGATGCCAAGGTGAACGAGGTGTTCGCCAATGCGGCGCATGTCACCACCTTGGAGCTGGTGAACAACCGTCTGGTCGCCAACCCGATGGAGCCGCGCGTGGCCGTGGCGGAATACAGCCGGGGCACGGATGAATACACGCTCTATACCACCTCGCAGAACCCGCATGTGATCCGGCTGTTGATGTGCGCCTTCGTGCTGGGCCTGCCCGAGCACAAGGTCCGCGTCGTGGCGCCGGATGTGGGTGGCGGTTTCGGTACCAAGATCTTCCATTACGCGGAAGAGGCGTTCTGTACCTTCGCCGCCAAGGCTTGCAACCGCCCGGTTAAGTGGACTGCGAGCCGGTCCGAGGCGTTCATGTCGGATGCGCAGGGCCGCGACCATGTCAGCAAGATCGAACTGGCGCTGGATGCCGACAACAATTTCGTCGGGCTGCGGACAAACACTTTTGCCAATCTGGGCGCGTATCTGTCGACGTTTTCCAGTTCGGTGCCGACCTGGCTGCACGGGACGCTGATGGCGGGCAACTACAAGACGCCGGTCATTCAGGTGAACGTGCGGGCGATGTTCACCAACACCGTGCCGGTGGATGCCTATCGCGGTGCAGGCCGTCCCGAGGCGACCTATCAGCTGGAGCGCGTGATCGACAAAGCCGCGCGCGAGCTGGGTGTCGACCCGGTGGCGCTGCGCCGGCAGAACTTCATCACGCAGTTCCCTTATGACACGCCTGTGGCGCTGACCTATGACACGGGCGACTACAATGGCACCATGGACAAGCTGGAGCAGGCCGCCGATTTCGCCGGCTTCCCGGCGCGTCGCGCCGAAAGCGAGGCGCGGGGCAAGCTGCGTGGCCTGGGCGTGAACTGCTATATCGAGGCCTGCGGCATCGCACCTTCGAACATCGTAGGCATGTTGGGGGCGCGTGCGGGCCTGTATGACGCGGCAACCGTGCGGGTGAACGCCACCGGCTCGATCAGCGTCATGGTCGGGGCCCACAGCCACGGGCAGGGGCACGAGACCGCCTTTCCGCAGGTCGTGGCCGACATGATCGGCATCGACGAGTCGATGGTCGAGATCGTGCACGGCGACACCTCGAAAATCCCGTTCGGCATGGGCACCTATGGGTCGCGCTCTCTGGCGGTCTGTGGCTCGGCCATGGTCAAAGCGACCGAAAAGGTGATCGACAAGGCCAAGAAGATCGCGGCGCATCTGCTGGAGGCGTCCGAGGCCGATATCGAGCTGAAGGATGGCCAGTTCACCGTGGCCGGCACCGACAAGTCGGTGGCCTGGGGCGATGTGACCCTGACGGCCTATGTGCCGCACAACTTCCCGCTGGAGGTCGAGCCAGGGCTGGAGGAGACCGCGTTCTATGATCCGGCCAACTTTACCTTCCCGGCTGGCGCCTATGCCTGCGAGGTCGAGGTTGACCCCGAGACCGGGCAGGTGACCATCGAACGGTTTACCGCAGCGGATGATTTCGGCAACATCATCAACCCGATGATCGTTGACGGTCAGGTGCATGGCGGCATCGGACAGGGGATCGGTCAGGCCTTGCTGGAGAACTGCGTCTATGACGAAAACGGCCAGCTGCTGAGCGCGTCCTTCATGGACTATGCCATGCCGCGGGCCGATGACGTGCCGTTCTATACCGTGGATCATTCGAGCCAGACGCCATGCACGCACAACCCGCTGGGTGTGAAGGGCTGCGGCGAGGCCGGGGCGATTGGATCGCCGCCTGCGGTGGTCAATGCCGTGATCGATGCCCTGAACTCGGGTGGCAAGGCGGTGGACCACATCGACATGCCGGTCAGCCCGTCGCGTGTTTGGGCGGCGATGAACAGCTGAGTGGAGAGGTTGGACCGCGAGGGGTCAGCCCCTCGCGATCCCTGGTCAATCAAATGCCAGATGAAGGGCGGTTTCGCGCCTTTCGGAAAGGAAAAGCGAAATGTACAATTTCGAGTTCAAGAACCCCTCGACCATTGCTGATGCGGTTGCCGCGTTGGCGGGAGAGGATGCACAGGCGTTGGGGGGCGGTCAGACCCTGATCCCGACGATGAAGCAAAGACTGGCCTCACCCGCGACGCTGGTGAGCCTGGGTGCCATTCCCGAGTTGAAGGGCGTCTGCATCGAAGATGATGGGTCGATTTCGATTGGAGCGGCGACCACGCATGCCACGGTAGCGGCAGAAGTTGCGGGCAAGTATCCCGCGCTGGCTGATCTGGCGGGGCATATCGGTGATCCTGCCGTTCGCAACAGAGGCACGATAGGCGGGTCACTGGCCAACAACGATCCGGCGGCCTGCTACCCCGCAGCTGCATTGGGGTCAGGCGCGACCATTCGTACGAATGCGCGCGAAATCGCCGCGGATGACTTCTTTCAGGGCATGTTCACGACAGCGCTGGACGAGGGCGAGCTGATCACGACGGTCCGGTTCCCGGTACCGCAGGCAGCGAGTTACCAGAAGTTTCTGCAGCCTGCCTCGCGCTTTGCGCTGGTGGGTGTTTTCCTTGCCCGCTTCGCGGACGGGGTGCGCGTTGCCGTGACCGGAGCCAGCGAAGACGGCGTGTTCCGTTGGAGCGAAGCCGAGCAGGCGCTGAGCAAGGAATTCCGGCCCGACGCCCTAATGGATCTTCGGGTCAACCCGATGAACATGATCGGAGATTTGCACGGCAGCAAAGACTACCGCGCACACTTGGTGGGTGTCATGACCCGGCGGGCGGTTCAGGCCTGCATGTGACGCGGTCGCAGTGACTGCTTTGGGCCCTGGACGTGTTCCGGGGCCTATTTCTTTTTCGCGACACGCGGAAGCCTTTTGGGCTGCCAGTAGGCTCCGGCATCCTCGCGCGCTTTCTGATAGTCCTGAACCTGGTGATAAGCCGCGTCGCCCTTGACTGCGAAAAGGTGGCTTAGAAGAACCTCGAGAACGGCCATCGCTCCGGAGAAGCTGGAGAACTGATGCTGTGATCGGGTGCTGACGGTCAGCGTCACGTCCGCCTCGACCCCCGGAGCAATGACATCGCTGTCAGCCAGCAGTATAACGCGCATACCCTTTTCCCTGGCAAACCGGATGGCACGTATCGTGTCGGCCGAATAGGGATGAACGGTGATCGCGAACAGGCAGTCGGTTTCGCTGGCGTTCAGAAGGTCGTCGATGGCCGAGCCCATATGCCTGGGGATCAACTGCATCCCCGGGTGGGCCATACGTCCGGCGTAGTGGAAGTAATAGGCCAAGGCATAGCTTGCGCGGGTTGCGGTGACCAAGCACTGGGAAGCATCGGACATCAGGGTGACTGCGGATCTGACCTTGCCCGGATCCAGCTGGCGCAACGAACGTGACACCACGTTCATTTCGTTGCGGGCATAGCTGGCCTGTGCCGACGCAAAGGCATCGCCGGCATTCAACTGGGTCAGCCAATCCCGGCTGAGGCGGTCTTCGCTGTCTGTCACAAGATCTCTGCGGAAAGGGCGGCGGAAGGCTTCGAAGCCATCAAAACCAAGATGCTGCGCCAGCCGAACGATCACGTTTGTGCTGACGCCGATCTTTTCGGCAGACACGCGGATGGAGTCGATTCCGAAATCGCCCGGATGGTCGATGATGTATTTTGTTGCGGCCTGCAATTGGGCCGGCAAATGGTCGATCTCTCGGCGCAGCCGATCCATCAGGTGGTGGGTTGAGGGTGTCATGATGGGAGAAAAACAAATGTTATGATTATTACAAGAGAAAAACATCCTCACACGAGCTAAGCACGCAAGAAACCGATAGGATGATTCAATGTCTGACACACAGGCTTCGTCGCTTCCGTATGTTTTGGTCGCACCGAACGGTGCGCGACGCAGTCATGCGGATCACCCCGCCTTGCCGGTTTCGACCGGTGAGATTGTGGAGACGGCCATTGCCTGCCACGCGGCCGGGGCAAACGGGTTGCACCTGCATGTCAGGGATGGGCAGGGCGCGCATTCTCTGGATGCAGGGCGCTATCGGGAGGCTATGGCCGAGCTTGCCCGAACCGTGCCCACTATGGATGTTCAGATCACGACCGAGGCCGCCGGTATCTACGACGTTTCTGCGCAGTTGGAGTGCCTGCAGCAGGTGGCCCCGAAATGGGCCTCGATCTCGGTTCGGGAAGTTGCGCGCGCGCCCGATCTGGCCCCTCGGATTTATGGGCTGTGTGCGGAACAGGGAACTCGGGTGCAGCATATCCTCTACGATTCGACGGATGCGGATCTGTTGGAGCGATGGCAGTCGGATGGGGTCGTGCGGCGCGAGCAGGAAGACCGCTTGCTGGTGCTGGGACGCTATGCCACCGGGCAGGAATCCCAACCGGCGGATCTGGACGCCTTTCCCGCTGCTCGTACGCCTTGGATGGTTTGTGCTTTCGGGCGTCTGGAACACGCCTGTCTGGCGGCTGCGGCCGCTCGTGGCGGCGATGTCAGGGTCGGTTTTGAGAACAGCCTGACGAACTCGGATGGAACCCGATGGACGGACAACGCGACCTCGGTCGCGGCGTTGATCGCTTTGCTGAAAGGGAAATGATATGAGCCATGTTTTTCCGCGCCACACCAAGGCGGAGTTGCCGGTCGCTGTCGGCGGTGATGGGTGTTATTTGATCGACGCGCAGGGCAAACGGTATCTCGACTGTGGGGATGCGGCCGTGTCGTGCCTGGGACATTCAAACCCGGCAGTGATCCACGCGGTGCGGGAGCAGGTCCAGAAGATCGCTTTTGCCCATACTGGTTTCATGACCTCGGAACCGGCCGAAGCCCTGGCGGATTTCCTGATCCAGCACGCGCCCGGATCGTTGGACCGGGTCTATTTCGTGTCCGGCGGTTCCGAGGCGACCGAGGCCGCGATCAAGCTGGCGCGCCAGTACTTCCTAGAAATCGGGCAACCCGAGCGGTCTCGGGTTATCGCACGGCGGCAGAGCTATCATGGCAATACGCTGGGCGCGCTTTCAGCGGGCGGAAATGCATGGCGACGGGCTCAATTCGCACCAATGCTGATCGAGATGAGCCATATCGCGCCCTGCTACGAATACGCCGAAAAGCCCGAAGGCGAGAGCAGCTATGACTATGGCCAACGCGTGGCGAATGAGCTTGAGGTGGAGATCCTGCGGCTGGGCCCCGAGACCGTGATGGCGTTTATGGCGGAACCGGTGGTCGGGGCCACGTTGGGCGCCGTCCCCGCGGTCGAGGGGTATTACAAGCGGATCCGCGAAATCTGTGATCAATACGGCGTGTTGTTGATCCTCGACGAGGTCATGTGCGGCATGGGCCGAACCGGCCATCTATTTGCCTGCGACCACGATGAGGTGACGCCGGATATTCTTTGCGTCGCCAAGGGCTTGGGGGCTGGATATCAACCCATCGGTGCCACGCTGTGCACCGATCGGATTTATGACGCCATCCGAAATGGCTCGGGTTTCTTCCAGCACGGCCATACCTATGTCGGACACCCGGTGGCCACGGCTGCAGCCCTGGCTGTTGTGACAGAGCTTACCTCGCGCGATTTGCCGGCCCGTGCCCGCGACATGGGTGACAAACTGCAAGCCAAACTCGAGGCGGCCTTTGGCCAGCATCCCAATGTCGGGGACATCCGTGGTCGCGGCCTGTTCCGAGGCATCGAACTGGTGGCTGACAGAGATACGCGCGAACCGTTTGACCCGGCCCGGGGAGTGGCGGCCAAGATCAAGAAAGCCGCCGTCGAAGCGGGTTTGATCTGCTATCCGATGTCCGGAACACGCGACGGCAGGAGAGGCGACCATGTGCTTCTGGCCCCGCCATTCATCATCGAAGAGCCGCAGTTGGACGAACTGGTGGACAAGTTGTCGGTTGCGATTTCCAAAGCAATCTGACACGCCGCCCTGACTTTGACCCACAAATAAAAAAGCTCCCTCGAACAAGGGAGCTTTGGTCACTCGGATCCATGTGCCGTCACTTCTGGGGAAGCGGTCCGATCATCATGATCATCTGGCGGCCTTCCATCTTCGGCATGTTTTCGATCTTGCCGATTTCCTTGACGTCTTCCGCCACGCGCTCAAGCAGTTCACGTCCCAGGTTCTGGTGCGCCATTTCCCGGCCGCGGAAGCGCAGGGTCACTTTGACCTTGTCGCCATTCTCGAGAAACTTGAAAACGTTCCGCATCTTGACGTCGTAATCATGCGTATCGGTGTTGGGCCGGAACTTGACCTCTTTCACCTCGATGATCTTCTGTTTCTTGCGGGCTTCGCTTTCGCGTTTCTGCTGCTCGTACTTGAACTTGCCAAAGTCCATGATCTTGCAGACCGGCGGATTCGCGTTGGGCGAGATCTCGACCAGATCAAGACCGGCATCGGCTGCCATCTGCATGGCCTTGGCAGGATGAACCACCCCGACATTCTCACCTTCGGCGCCGATCAGGCGAATTTCGGGGGCACGGATCTTTTCATTGACGCGCGGGCCGGTATCACGTTGTGGCGGCGCGTTGTGAGGTCTGCGGGCTATGGGTTCATTCCTTTGATAATTGCCGATTTCCGAGCCGGGAACTTAAACTGAGACGAAGGTTCTTTCAAGCGCCATATAGGTGCTATGACACGAAATTCGCACGTGTCGACGCGGTGCTCGGGCCGGCGGAACGGGCGTTCGCCGGCCCGGATCTCGGCTCAGCCGACAAAGGCTTTTTCGATCACGAATTCCTTGGGGTCCGAGTTCGCGCCTTCGCGCAGGCCGAACTCTTCGAGAATGGCCTTGATGTCGTGGTTGAAGGCCAGGCTGCCGCAGACCATCGCTCGATCGGTCTCGGGCTTGATGCCGCCTTCGATGCCCAGGTCCTTGAAGACGGTTCCGTCCTTCAGCAGGTCGGTGATCCGGCCCATCTTGGGGCTCTGTTCGCGGGTGGTGGTCGGGTAATAGCGGATCTTGTCGGCGAAACCTTCGCCGATCAGTTCGGCCAGCAACTCGTCCTTGCGGATGTTCTCGATCAGCTGGCGGCCATATTCCAGTTCCGCCACTTCGCGGCAGGTGTGGGTGATGATGACCTCGTCGTAGTCCTCATAGGTCTGAGGCTCGCGCAGCAGCGAGGCAAAGGGGGCAAACCCGGTTCCGGTGGCAAAGAACCACAGGCGCTTGCCCGGCAGCAGTGCATCATGCACCAGCGTACCCACAGGTTTGGGCCGCAGAATGATCTGATCGCCGGGCTGGATGTGCTGCAGTTTCGAGGTCAGCGGGCCGTCCTGCACCTTGATCGAATAGAATTCCAGTTCCTCGTCCCACGACGGCGACGCGATCGAATAGGCGCGCAGCAACGGTTTTCCGTTGTCGCCCAAAAGGCCGATCATAACGAATTCGCCCGAGCGGAAGCGCAGCGATTGCGGACGCGTGACCTTGAACGAAAACAGGCGGTCGGTCCAGTGTTTCACTTCCAGAACGGTCTGGGCGTCCGGCAGGACGGGGGCCTTCACGGCGGTTGCGTCGGTCACGGGCTTCATCTCTGTCATCGTTTCACTACCGGTCTGGTAAACCGGCATCTCCGTTTAAGCTTTGATCCAGGTCAGGAAAAGGGGGCAGATTGCCCCGATCGTCGCGTCAGCCGCGCAGGCGGGCCTGATAATCGTTGTCTTGCCAGTTGGCGCGGGCCAGCCAATGGTCCTCGGGCTGGCGGGCGGCAAGGTCCGCGTCAATCTCGACTTCATCGAAGCCGCTGCGCCGGGCCATCGCGTATTGGTCGGCCAACACATGTCCCTTCGCGCGCAGACGGCCATCATAGCCCTTCAGGCGCAGTGCACGGGCAATGGTAAAGCCTCGGCCATCGGCAAAGGACGGAAAGTCGACGCGCACCATGCGCGTGTTTCCAAGCCGTTCGAACAATTCGTCGGGGTCCGTATCCGAGGTGACGTCCAGTGCGATCACATCGTTTGCGGCATCCTCAAGGGTGACAAATCCGTCGGTCCAGTCATCAGGGGCAAAGCCCCGGTCATTCACGATCACGTTCATGTTTTCTCTCCGCTGCGTACCATTTTGCCGTCGACGAAATGGATGCCGCATTCTTCCTTGTTCTGATCGCGCCAGCGTCCGGCGCGGGGATCTTCGCCATCCTTCACCGGCGAGGTGCAGGGCGCACAGCCGATCGAGGGATAGCCCTTTGCCACCAACGGATGCCGGGGCAGGCGGTTTTCTTCCATGTAGGCGCGCACGTCCTGAGGCGCCCAATGCGCCAGAGGGTTCACCTTGATCCGGCCGGTGCCGTCCTCGACCTCGAAGAACTCGAGCGTGGCGCGGGTACCGGATTGGAACCGCTTTCGCCCGGTAATCCAGCCTTCATAGCCCGCCAAGGCCCGCTGCAAGGGGAAGGTCTTGCGCAAGTTGCAGCAGGCATCCATGTCGCGCAGCCGCAGTGCGCCATAGGGGTCTTCGCGCTGAATATCCTCGTCATCCGCGCGGATGATCTGGACGTTCTTCAGACCCAGACGCTCGCTGACCTCATGTTGATATTCTAGCGTCTCGGTAAACAGCATCATCGTGTCGATGAACAGGACCGGCGTGGCCTTGTCGACCACGGCAGCCATGTGCAGCAACACCACCGACTCGGCACCGAAGCTGGAGACCAGCGCCAGGTTGCCTGCCTCCTCAAGCGCACCATGCATGACGTCATGTGCGCTGTGGTGGCGGAACCGGGCGTTCAGCGCCTCGACCTTTTCGGTCAGTTCGCGTCGTTCCCGGCCCAGTTCCGTCTGGATCAGGTCAAGCGGCATTGGCCCGCGCCTCGGGGTAGAGGGCCGCCTTGAACGGGGCCATTCCAACACGGCGGTAGGTTTCCAAAAAGGTCTCCTCGGCGCTTGCGCGCTGTTCCAGATAGGTTTCCACGATACGTTCGACCGCGGGCACGATCTCGTCATAGGCAAAGCCCGGACCGGTGCGGTCGCCGATGGCGGCCGTTTCGGTGGCGTCTCCGCCCAGCGTGATCTGGTAGTTCTCGACGCCCGCGCGATCCAAGCCTAGGATGCCGATGTGACCCACGTGGTGATGCCCGCAGGCGTTGATGCAGCCCGAGATCTTGATCTTCAGGTGGCCGATGTCGTGCTCCAGCTTCAGCTCGTCGAACCGGGTCGCGATCTGCTGCGCCACCGGGATCGAGCGGGCCGTTGCCAGTGCGCAATAGTCCATGCCGGGGCAGGCGATGATGTCGCTGATCAGACCGATATTCGCGGTGGCCAGACCGTGCTCCTTCAGCTTGGCATGGATCGCGGGCAGGTCCGATTTGTGGACATGCGGCAGGATCACATTCTGCTCGTGGCTGATGCGCAGTTCGTCATAGGCGTATTGCTCGGCAAGATCGGCCATCACGCGCATCTGCTCGGCGGTTGCGTCACCCGGTGTCTGGCCGTGCTTCTTGATCGAGATCGTGACGATCGCGTGGTCCGCCTGCTTGTGCGGCGCGATGTTGGTGTCGATCCACGAGCGGAACACCGGGTCGTTCGAATAGGCGCTCTCGAACGCCGCGACCGAGCCTTCGCGGAAGGCGGGCGGGGCGAAATGCGCTTTGATCTGATCCAGCAGCGCCATGTCGGCGCCCTTGAACTGCGGGCGGACCTGCAGGAAGCGCTCGTTCACCTTGGCGCGGATCGCGTCGATGCCGTGTTCATGCACGGTGATCTTGATGCGCGCCTTGTACTTGTTGTCGCGCCGGCCGATCTGGTTCCAGACCGAAACAGTGGCCTCCAGATAGGCCAGCAGGTCGTCGAAGGCGACGAAATCAGACAGCTCCTTGCCGATCATCGGCGTGCGGCCCAGACCGCCGCCGACCAGAACGCGGGCGCCCAGAACGCCGTCGCGCTCGACCAGTTGCAGACCGATGTCATGGGCCTTGATCACGGCGCGGTCATGCTCGGACCCGGTGATGGCGATCTTGAACTTGCGCGGCATGAACTGGAATTCCGGGTGGTCAGTGGACCACTGACGCAGCAGCTCGGCATAGGGGCGCGGATCGGCGACCTCATCCGCGGCGGCACCGGCGAAATGGTCGGCGGTCACGTTGCGGATGGTGTTGCCGCTGGTCTGGATCGCATGCAGGCCGACCTCGGCCAGCGCGTCCAGCATGTCAGGCACGTCGCGCAGTTTCGGCCAGTTGTACTGGATGTTCTGGCGCGTGGTGAAGTGGCCGTAACCTTTGTCCCACTTCTCGGCCAGCAGGGCCAGTTGGCGCATCTGGGCGCTGTTGAGCGTGCCATAGGGGATGGCCACCCGCAGCATGTAGGCGTGCAGTTGCAGATACAGGCCGTTCATCAGGCGCAGGGGCTTGAACTCGTCCTCGGTCAGCGAGCCGTCGATGCGGCGTTCGACCTGGGCGCGGAACTGTGCGTTGCGCTCGGCCAGGAATGCTTTGTCAAACTCGGAGTAGCGGTACATCTTTGGCTGTCCTTTTTTGCAGCCCCGGATCCGGGGCCTTTTTACGGGGAGAGAGGGGCCTGAGGTCAGACCCGGGGCTGCGGGGGAGATTCCTGTTTGCCGTGGGCATAGTTGGACGGACCAGTCCGGCGGAAGTCTTCCCGAAAATGGGTGGGTTCAGGACCGTTTTCGCCTGCAACGACGTCGGCGAGATAGGCACCTACGATCTTGTCGACTTGCTTCTGTGCATCCAGAAGACGCAGCTGAGCGTGCGCTTCGTCGGTGATCAGCTCGGCCTCGCGCAGATCTCGCGACCAACGGTCATCGGCGGTCAGATAGATCACGTCGCCTTCCAGCAGGTCATTTGCGGTAACGACTTTGGGGGTGAAAGCGCGGGCCATCAGGCAAGCTCCTTGTTGAATTCGGTGACGGCTTTGGCCGCGTCGCGCGGGGCCAGGCCATAGAATGTGAGTGCAGGACCATCGAGGCCGGCAGCGGCGAGGTCTGCAGGCAGTTGATCCAGCGTCGTGGCGACAACGCGCTGATCAGGTCGCGAGGCATTTTCGACCAACGTGACCGGCGTGGCGCGATCGGCACCGTGCATGATCAGGCGTCCTTGAATGAATCGAGCGGATTTCTTGCCCATGTAGATGGCTGCAACCGACCCCGGACGGGCCAGCGCAGCCCAGTCGTGATCGGCAAAGCCCTCCATGTCGTGCCCGGTCAGAAACCGGACCGAGGAGTTTCGGCCGCGTCGGGTCAGGCTTTGGCCAATTCCGGCCACCGCCGCCGAGGCAGCCGTAATGCCGGGAACGATCGTCCACGGGATACCTGCGGCGTCCAGCGCATCGATCTCTTCGTCCAGCCGGCCGAAGAGGGTCGCGTCACCGGATTTGAGGCGAACGACCCGTTGTCCCTTGAGCGCGTAGTCAACCAGCAATGCGTTGATGTCACTCTGCTCCCAGGACGGACCAAAGCCGGCCTTGCCCACGTCGACCAGCCGGGCGTTCTGGCCGGCCAATTGCAAAACCTCTGGGCTGATCAGGCGATCATGCAAAACAACGTCGGCCCGCTGGAATGCGGACAGGGCCTTGAGAGTCAGCAATTCAGGATCACCGGGTCCTGCGCCGACAAAGTCGACCTGTCCCGTTTGTCCTTTTGTCTGCGTGGCCTTCATTGGGTAGCCCTGGCTGTTGTTTGACTTGGCCCTCAATATAGGAAATATTCCCGCCCAGATGCCATATTGCCGATCAAATAAGGACAGGCGTTCTGAAATCCGCGGCAGGCGGAACATGGGTTTTCATTCGGAAGGAAAATTGGAATGTCGGTTCGAATAGACGACACGGATCGGAAAATTCTGGCCGAGCTGCAGCGAGACGCCAGTCAATCGCTGGACGAAATCGCGGCCAAAGTGGGCAGTTCAAAGACACCCGTTTGGAATCGGATCCGCAAGATGAAGGGGGCCGGAATCATCGGTCAACAGACCGTTCTGCTGGACGCAGAGGCGCTGGGTTTCGAGGCGACGTTCTTTGTTCTGATACGAACCTCCGAGCATGAGGCGGACTGGCAACGCAAGTTCCTGCAGGCCCTGCGTGATCGTCCCGAAGTTCAAGAGGCGCACCGCCTGGCTGGCGACATCGACTACATTCTGAAAGTTCGGGTCAGGAACGCACGGGCCTACGATGCTTTTTACCAGGCGCTGATCTCGGAGGTGCGCGTGCACAACGTCACCGCGCTGTTGTCGATGGAAGAAATCAAGTCGACCACCATGCTGCCCCTGAATGCCTTGGCAGACACCTGATCGGCGCTCAGGCTTGGACCATTAGTCGTGTCAGCCCGTGGAAGTGGTACGTGTTGGCATATTCCGGGGATTCGGCCAGTCGCAGGCCCGGACAGCGGTCAAAAAGAATCGGCAGAGCAATCCGCATTTCCAGCCGGGCCAGCGGGGCGCCGACGCAGAAATGCAAACCACCGCCAAAGCTCGTGTTGGCCTGAATGCTGCGGGTTGGGTCGAATTTGTCCGGGTCGGTCCAGACGTCGGGGTCACGGTTGGCGGCCCCAAGCATCAACGCCACCTGATCGCCGCGGGCAAACCGATGGCCAAAAACCTCGACGTCCTCATAGACATAGCGCGTGAACATATGTAGCGGCGGGTCGAAGCGCAGGATCTCCTCGACCGTCATGTCGATTGTGTCCGGGCCCAGGGCATCAGGGCTGGTTCCGGACTCCAAAAGCGTTTTGACGCCGTTGCCCAGCGAATGAACGGTCGCCTCATGGCCAGCGTTCAACAAAAGGATGCAAGTTGCGATCAATTCGTCGCGAGACAGTTTCTCACCGTCTTCCTCTGCCGTGATCAAACGGGTGATCAGGTCGTCTTTCGGTTCGGATCGGCGGTGAGAGACGTAGTCGTTCAGAAATGCGGAGAACTCGGCGGAGGCCTGTGCTGCCTGATCTTCGGTCTCACGGGTGCGGCTGGCCTGATACATGGCGACCATGGCGTGGGACCACTGCAACAACTGCGGTGCCATGCTCTCGGGCACACCCAGCAGCCGGCAGATCGTGATCACCGGAACCTGCGTGCAATAGGCATCCAGAAGGTCGAATGGAGCATCGGGGAACGCGTCGATCAGGTCGTGACACAGCCTTTCGATGTCCGGTGCGAGCGCTCCGATTGCCCGCGAGGTAAAGGCGCGCAGAACCAGAGCGCGTAGGCGGGTATGGCGCGGAGGTTCGGCTTCGAGCAGCGAATGCGCTTCGACCGTCAGCCACGGCGCAAGGTGATCGGGGCCTTTTGTGGCCATCTCTGACGGTACTTCGCGTCCGAAACGCCGATCGCGCAAAAGCGCCTGGACCGCCGCATGAGACATCGCCGCGGGCATGTCGTAGTCCTGCCAGTACACCAGGTCACCCTGACCGCGCGCTGCCCGGTAGAAAGGGTAGGGGTTTTGAACAAATTCGGGCTCGGTCGGAGATTGGTGAACGGTCTTCATGCGGCGCAGACTTGCCATGCGGCGCTGTGAATGCAAGACCCTGTTTCATGCAAAGAGTTTGGGTCACGATTGGTTTCCTGTTCGCGGTCGCGCTGTTGTCGGCGGCCGTCTGGTCTTATGGGTACCGGCAGGCGCTCTCTCAGCTTAGCGAGAAAGCCGAGGCCGATCTGGAGTTGGCGTCGGATCGTCTGAGCACTCAGTTGCAGGTCTATCAGGAACTTGCGGTGCTGATGGCCGAGCATCCCGCATTGCGGGCGTTGGACACCAGCGACCGGCGGCGGGCGGCGCAGGCGCTTCTGCTGGAGGTCGCGGACAAGACCTCGGCTGTGGATGTGCTTTATGCGGACAAGACCGGGCGCGTTCTGGCCGCTGCGCGGGACGTGGTGAATGGTAACATGGCTGACCAGCCCGCGTTTCAACGCGCGCTACACGGCGCTCTCGGCAGCTCGCACGGGGTTTTGCGCGACACAGGAAACCGCATCTATTCCTATGCGGCGCCTGCGTTTTCAGAAGATGGTCAGGTAACCGGAGCCCTGATGGTCATCGCGGATGTCGAAGACGTTGAAAGCACGTGGCGCGGCAGTACAGAGGCGGTGTTCTTCGTGGATCGTGCTGGCTCGGTCTTCATTTCCAACCGGTCCGAACTGCTGTTCTGGCAACGTCCGCCGGGACAGATCGGCTTGCAGCCGGCTGATGGCAAGCCGGGCGCGTTTTCGTCTACGCGCATGGGCCCGCACGAACTATGGTCGATCGGCTGGAGCCCGTACCTTCCGGATCGTGCCCTGCACCTGACCCGCGATCTGCCGGTAATCGGAATGACCGGCGAAGTCTTGATGGATGTGACGCCGGCACGACGTCTGGCCGGACTGCAGGCTGCCGCGGTCGCAGCGATCTGCCTTGCCTTCGGCGCGTTGCTTTTTCTGGCGACCGAACGGCGGCGTACTCTGGCCGAAGCCAATGCGGTGCTGGAGAGCCGAGTGGCCCAGCGGACCCGCGCTTTGACGGCCGCCAACGTGGCTCTGCGCCGCGAGGTGGCCGAGCGGCAAGAGGCCGAAGCGGCGTTGAAACGCGCGCAAGACGATCTGGTTCAGGCCGGCAAGCTGAGCGCTCTGGGGAAAATGTCGGCGGGCATCAGCCACGAATTGAATCAGCCGCTGATGGCGATCCGGCAATACGCCGACAATGGCACGGCCTTTCTGGCGCAGGGCAAGCCCGAAAAGGCCCGCGAAAACCTGGGGCGTATCTCGGACATGGCTGCCCGCATGGCACGCATTATCAAGAACTTGCGCGCCTTCGCCCGCAACGAGAGCGAGCCGATGGGCAAGGTTGATCTGGTTCAGGTGCTCAACACCGCCGTCGAACTGACCGACGGCCGGTTGCGCTCGGACGGGGTCACGTTGATCTGGCAGCCGCCCAATGCACCTGTCTTTGCCTGGGGTGGAGAGGTGCGGCTGGTGCAGGTCTTCGTCAATCTGATCACCAATGCCGCCGACGCGATGACAGGTCGCGAAACCCGAAGCCTGACGATCACGCTGACCCGTGGCGAGCGGTTGATGGTCGCGGTGCGCGATACCGGCCCGGGCATTCAGGATCCCGATCGCGTTTTTGAGCCTTTCTACACGACCAAAACCGTTGGCTCATCCGAGGGAATGGGCCTTGGCCTTTCGATCTCATACGGTCTGGTCCAGAGTTTCGGAGGAGAGATACGCGGCGCGAACATGCCCGACGGAGCAGAATTCACCGTCGAGTTGGAACCATTTGAGAAGGAAGCCGCGGCATGATCCGAACGGTTCTATTGGTCGATGATGACGCCGCCGTGCGCGAGGCGCTGGCCCAGACTCTGGAGCTTGCGGACTATTCCGTAATTCCCGCTGGATCGTTTGTGGCTGCCAAAGACCATATCCGGGACGATTTCCCAGGTGTGATTGTCTCGGATATTCGGATGCCGGGACGGGATGGGTTTCATCTTCTGTCCTATGCCCGCGAGGTCGACTCGGAGTTGCCGGTCGTTCTGTTGACCGGCGAAGGCGACATACCGATGGCGGTGCAGGCTATGGGGCAGGGCGCGTTCGACTTTCTTGAGAAGCCCTGCGCCGCCGCCGATCTGCTTGCGGTTCTGAGCCGTGCATTTGCCGCGCGCAGTCAGGTATTGGACCACCGGGCAGCCAAGCGCGAACTGGAGAAGGGCGATCCTGCGGCCCGCTTGTTGTTCGGTTTGTCACCGCAGGCTGATGCCTTGCGGAACAGGGTGCGCAGCGTTGCCCCAACTCAGGCCGAAGTTCTGGTCACCGGACCGCCCGGCAGCGGCATTTCGAAAGTCGCCGAAGTCATCCATTTGATGTCACCCCGCGCGCAGGGGCCGTTCGTCAAGCGCCCGGCGTCAGGTCTGGGAGCGGATGCCCTGCAGGCGATATGCAAGGATGCGGCAGCCGGATCGTTGTTTCTGGATGAAGTCTTGGCCATGCCCGAGGCGACGCAATATGCGGCCCTGGAGATGATCGAAAACGGGCCCGGGGTCCGCATCATCGCCGGAACAACCGCGGATCTGGCCGAGATGGCGGCCGAGGGTCGGTTCAACGCAGATTTGTTCTATCGGTTGGACGTGATGCGGGTGCGCGTACCGTCTTTGGCCGAACGCCCCGAGGACATCCCGGTGATCTTTCGCCACTACGTCGCCCAGGCGGCCGAGCAGGCCGGGATCGCGGTACCTGATGTCTCGTCCGAACACTTGGCGTCATTGATGGCACGGGACTGGCCCGGCAACGCGCGTTCACTGATGTCAGCTGCGATGCGTTTTGTTCTGGGGATGCCCGAGGATGTTGCCGCCGCGGCCGATCTTGGGCTGAACGAACAGATGGCGCGCGTTGAGCGCTCGTTGCTGATTGCGGCCTTGGGTCGTCACAACGGAAGGGCGTCGGACGCGGCCAAGTCCCTGAAACTGCCGCGTAAGACGTTCTACGACAAATTGGCCCGCTACGGCATACGCCCTGAAGACTATCGGCGCTGACGCGGAACGATTCGCCCGATGATTCGATGTATGTGCGGATTTTCGCACACTCGCGCATTTGGGTGTGCGGTTTCCCGCACAAATGTCTGCGATAACAAAATACTCATTGCGGATGCCCTATTTAAGCCAATGAAAAGTAATTAGAAAATCTGTCTTCTGCCAGCCGTTCTCGAATTGTTGAACGGTGACTGTCGATTCGTTTCACTCTTGCGCATCCGGCATCCCCATGGATGTCAAAGGAAGTTTCTTTGGAAGTCTGGGAGGAAAAGACAGATGAAATTCCTGGCAACAGCCGCCACCGCGCTTGCGCTTTCCGTAACCGCAACAGCGGGCTTCGCTGCCTGCGACGATGGCGAGATCGTCGTCAAGTTCGCGCATGTGACGAACACCGACAAACACCCCAAGGGCATCGCCGCATCGCTCCTTGAGCAGCGCGTGAACGACGAGATGAACGGCGTCATGTGCATGGAGGTCTATCCGAACTCGACCTTGTACAACGACGACAAGGTGCTCGAGGCGATGCTGCAGGGCGACGTGCAACTGGCCGCCCCGTCGCTGTCGAAGTTCGAGAAGTTCACCAAGCAGTTCCGTCTGTTCGACCTGCCGTTCATGTTCAAGAACATCGACGCGGTTGATGCGTTCCAGGCCTCGGCGGATGGCCAGGCAATGAAAGACAGCATGCAGCGCCGCGGCCTGCAGGGTCTGGCGTTCTGGCACAACGGCATGAAGCAGATGTCGGCCAACAAGCCGCTGATCGATCCTTCGGACGCCAACGGCCTGAAATTCCGCGTTCAGTCTTCGGACGTGCTGGTTGCGCAGATGGAAGCCATCGGCGGCAGCCCGCAGAAAATGGCCTTCTCGGAGGTCTATGGTGCTCTGCAGCAGGGCGTTGTGGACGGTCAGGAGAACACCTGGTCGAACATCTACGGCAAGAAGTTCTTCGAAGTTCAGGATGGCATCACCGAAACCAACCACGGCATCATCGACTATCTGGTCGTGACTTCGGTCGACTGGCTGGACAGCCTGGATCCGGAGGTGCGCGAGCAGTTCCTGACGATCCTGGCCGAGGTGACCGAAGAGCGCAACAAAGAGGCGTTTGCGGTCAACGAAAAGGCCAAGCAGGCCATCATCGACGCGGGCGGAACGATCCGCGAGCTGACACCCGAGCAGCGTCAGGCCTGGGTCGACGCGATGAAGCCGGTTTGGGACAAGTTCTCCGGTGACGTCGGTCAGGACAAGATCGACGCCGCTCAGGCGATCAACGCCGGGTTCTGATCCGACACGCAGGTGTGCTCCGACGGTCGCAAGCCCGCCGGAGCACATACCAGGTGGGCCCAATCGCGCCCGCCACCTCGATAAATCAACAAAAATGGGGACAGAAAGATGTCTGGTGCGAAAACCGGCCCCGGTGGGCTGGTCGACCGAATCGAAGAAACCCTGATCGCGTTGCTTCTTGGCCTGATGACGGCCGTGACCTTTGCCAACGTGATCGCGCGTTTCGTCTTCAACTCCAACATCCTTTGGGCGCTAGAGCTGACCGTATTCACTTTCGGATGGCTGGTATTGCTGGGGGCGTCCTACGCCGTCAAGAAACACGCGCATCTGGGTGTGGATGCCATCCTGAATATGCTGCCTCCGGCACCGCGCAGGGTATTGGCACTGATCGCGGTGGGGTGCTGCCTCGTATTCTCGCTGCTGCTGCTGAAGGGGTCCTACGACTACTGGGCGGTTTTTGCCGACCTGCCTCCGACCTCTGGACGCTGGTTCCCCACGGGCTTTGATTTCGACGCTCGTAGTCAGAGCTTCTACGAGGTGGACGACATCCCCATGGTCGCGCCGCTACGGTTCCTCGAAGACCTCATTAACTATGGCGAGTACTACGAGAAGCTGCCCAAGGTCGTGCCGTATTTCGTTCTGCCGCTGTCGATGCTGCTGCTGGTGATCCGCTTTGCCCAGGCCGGGCTGCAGATCCTGCGCGGTGAGGCCGACCGCATTGTCGCAAGCCACGAGGTTGAGGACGAGATCGAAGAAGTCCGGGCCCTTCAGGGAGAACACGACTGATGGATGTAGTACTACTTTTTGCCATGGTCGTGGGCCTGCTGCTGATCGGCGTTCCGATCGCAGTTGCCCTAGGGCTGAGCTCGACCCTGTTTCTTCTGATCTACTCGGACAGCTCGCTGGCTTCGGTTGCCGGGACCCTGTTCGAGGCGTTCGAGGGCCACTTTACCCTGCTGGCCATCCCGTTCTTCATCCTCGCATCGTCCTTCATGACGACCGGAGGGGTGGCGCGCCGGATCATTCGGTTCTCGATCGCCTGCGTTGGTCACCTGCCTGGCGGTCTGGCAATTGCGGGCGTGTTCGCATGTATGCTGTTCGCCGCGCTGTCAGGATCGTCCCCGGCCACCGTTGTTGCGATCGGTTCGATCGTGATCGCCGGTATGCGTCAGGTCGGCTATTCCAAGGAATTCGCAGCTGGCGTCATCTGTAACGCCGGTACGCTGGGTATCCTGATCCCGCCGTCGATCGTTATGGTTGTCTACGCGGCCGCGGTTGAAGTCTCGGTCGGCAGGATGTTCCTGGCCGGTGTCATTCCGGGTCTCATGGCCGGGTTCATGCTGATGGTCACAATCTATGTGATGGCCAAGGTCAAGAACCTGCCGAAAGGTGATTGGAAAGGCTGGGGCGAGATATTTGCGTCGGCACGCGAGGCCGGTTGGGGTCTGTTCCTGATCGTCATCATCCTGGGCGGCATCTACGGCGGTATCTTCACACCGACCGAAGCGGCGGCGGTCGCGGCTGTATACGCCTTCTTCATCGCCAGCTTCGTCTACAAGGACATGGGGCCACTCAGCACCCAGGAAGGTGAGCAAAACCTCTCGCTTGCGAAAAAGCCGCTGGCGCTGATCACGGCCTTTTTCCACCCCGACACCAAACATACGCTGTTTGAGGCCGGCAAGCTGACGGTCACCCTGCTTTTCGTCATCGCCAACGCGCTGATCCTCAAGCATGTTCTGACCGATGAGCAGGTGCCGCAACACATTGCCGGCGCAATGCTGTCGGCGGGTCTGGGGCCGATCACTTTCCTGATCGTGGTCAACGTAATCCTTCTGATCGGCGGTCAGTTCATGGAGCCCTCGGGCCTGCTGGTCATCGTTGCGCCGCTGGTGTTTCCGATTGCCATCGAACTGGGCATCGACCCGATCCATCTGGGCATCATCATGGTGGTGAACATGGAAATCGGGATGATCACGCCTCCGGTCGGTCTGAACCTGTTCGTTACGTCGGGCGTCGCGGGAATGCCGATGATGGCCGTCGTGCGCGCAGCACTGCCGTTCCTGGCCGTTCTGTTCGTCTTCCTGATCATGATCACGTACATCCCGTGGCTGTCGACGGTGTTGCCAAACACCTTCATGGGCCCCGAGATCATTACGAACTAGACCGTCGCAATCGATCCGAACCGGGCAACCGGTTCGGGTCACTTTTTGCGCGGTCGGCCGGCATCTGCCAGGCCGCCACGCTGAATGGCCGGGCTTGAACTCACTACTGGCACTTCCCACATGGAGACCGAGGACGACCTCCCCACCATGGGTGATCATTCGGGACGACCCGAAGCTGATGGAGGTGTCCCCGATGTCCTGGATCTTTCTACTTTTTGCCGGTTTGCTGGAAATCGTCTGGGCAGTTGCCATGAAGCAGTCTGCTGGATTCACGCGGCTCTGGCCGACCGTTGTGATGGGGGGCGCGATGGTCGGTTCGTTCGGTTTGTTGGCCCTGGCCATGCGCTCCTTGCCACTGGGAACCGCCTACGTGCTGTGGACGGGTATTGGCGCGGTCGGTGCGTTCTTGGTTGGTGTGATGTTTTTGGGCGAGGCACTGACCCCGCTGCGTGTCATCGCGGCGACGCTGATCGTGTCCGGCATGGTCGCAATGAAACTTGCGTGACCGGCCCGTTGTTGACGCAGGCACCCGCGGTGGGCAGGCTGGAACCACCCTGATCACCGCAACCAACGAGTGCCGAAACATGCTGACCGATGATGACAAGCGCCTGATGCGCGTTGCCTACCAAGAAGCCAAAGCCGGTTTCGATGAGGGCGGTTGCCCGATCGGATCTGTACTGGCTCGGAACGGCACGATCATCTCGCAGGGCCGAAACCAAAGGGTTCAGCAGGGGGATCCGATCGCCCATGGCGAGATGGATGCGCTGCGCAAAGCCGGGCGGCAGAAAACGTACCGAGATACCGTTCTGTATACCACCCTATCTCCGTGCTTGATGTGCGCCGGAACGATCGTTCAGTTCGGCATCCCGCGCGTGGTCATCGGTGACACGGAAAACTTCGGCGGCAACGAAGACTTCCTGCGCGATCGCGGGGTCGAGGTTGTTTTGGCCGAAGACCCGGACTGCATCGCCCTGATGCGCAGGTTCGTGACCGAACAGCCCGAGCTTTGGGCCGAGGACATCGCGGACTGAGCGTGCGTGAACCGGTCAGGCCTGTTCCAGCGCGGAAATGATGCCCGAGAAATCGCGTGCCTTCAGGCTTGCACCGCCGACCAGCGCGCCGTCCACGTTCGACACTCCGAAAATCTCCGCCGCGTTGTCAGGTTTGACCGAACCGCCATAAAGCAAACGGACCGACCGGCCGACACCTTCGCCAAATCGCCGTTCAAGTCTGGCGCGAATGAAATCATGGACTTCGCCGATTTCTTCCAAAGTGGGAACCTTGCCGGTGCCGATTGCCCAGATCGGTTCGTAAGCCACGACGAGGTTCTCTCCGGTGGCAAGGTCCGGGATCGAACCGGACAACTGCCCGCCAATGATGTCGAGCGTATTGGCCGCTTCGCGCTGTTCAAGGCTTTCGCCGACGCAGATGATTGCGGTCAGGCCCGCGTTCATGGCTGCCCGGGCCTTGGCGCGGATATCGTCGTCTTTCTCGCCGTGGTCTTCGCGCCGTTCTGAATGCCCGACGATTACGCTGGTCGCGCCGGCGTCTTTCAGCATCTCGGCGCTCAGATCACCCGTATGGGCGCCCGAAACCTCGGCGTGGCAATCCTGTCCGCCGATGGCGACGCCTGAGCCTTGCACGGCTTGTGCGGCCTGGTGGATCAAAGTTGCCGGAGGGCAGATCAGAATATCGACCGTCGGAGAAGGGTGCGTTGCAGTCAGCGTTTCCAACTCGGACAGAGCAGCCCCGGTTCCATTCATTTTCCAGTTTCCGGCTGCCAGTCTGCGTCGCATAGCGGGGTCTCCGTGATCTTTCGTGCGTTTCTATCCAGTTAGCACCCGGATCAAGGCCTGACAATTGCGCTTGGGAGGCCGCGCGCGAGCGAGTCGCGCGACGGATCGATCTGGGTGGACTCAACCAGACGGCGCCGGCGGCAGTTCACCTGCCCGCAAACGGTGCAGGCTTTAGGTGACTCAGCGCTGTTCGGCCAGGTTTTCGTCGAACTTGATCGACTCGCCGCAGCCACAGGCATCGACGACATTGGGATTCTTGAACTTGAACCCGGATTCCAGCAGCGAGACCTCGTAGTCGATCTCGGTTCCGAACAGAAACATCTGAGCCATCGGAGCGATCATGACCCGCGCCCCATCCTGTTCGACCACTTCGTCATGCGGGTCCGGCTGATCGACATACTCCATGGTATATTCCATACCGGCGCAGCCACCTTTCTTGACGCCAATCCGCAGACCGGCATGGCCACCCGACGTCATCAGGCGGAGGATCTGCTCTGCAGCTTTGGGCGTCATCGTCACGGCCTGTTTGCCGGGAATGCCGAACATCGTCGTCTCCATTTTCGCGCGTTAAACCTAATCTAAGGCCGCAAGGGCCCGGGCTCAAGAGAGCGCGGAGCCCCAAGTTTGCTCATCGCCAGTTTTGACCGTACCGTACGGGCAGTGGGCAGGGTTTGCCGATGAGTTCGAATTGACAGCAGAACAAGGTGGGTTTCGATGATGTTGCGGATTTCAAATAAGATTGGCTTGTGCCGGCAGGTTGCGTTTCTGGCTCTTCTGGTGGCCGGCAGTGCCGTTCATGCAGCGGGCGATCACAAGCGGCACCCGGTGAATTGCTCGACCGCCGAAGGTGACCTGCGTGCAATTGCGGCGGAAAAGAAACATGCCGAGGATCAGCAGGCGGAAAGTGTGGTCGCGATCACGCCAGCCGGGGCGCTGCTTGGATTGATCTCTGGAACAGAACAGAAGCGGTTGCAGATGCTGTCGGGTGACTATGTCAAGAAACTGGACGACCGCGCCGCCGAGATCAAAGCACAGTGCAACGTGAAGTGAGTGCACCTCAGCGAGTAAAATAGGGCCGCTCTCGGGCAAGAGCGGCCCAGTATTGCGGAGCCTCGGCAGGGGGGGGCGGTAGACGCTCCAACGTGGTCGCCATTGACTGCTGGGGCGATATTTGAGTTGCCGAGTTCCTCTGACGGGTCCGACTGCGAAGCCCGCGTTGTACTTGTTACGCAGCAACGTAACGGTTCGACGACCGATCCGTGACAGCTGGGTTTCAGGTTTGTGACAATTCCCGTGCGTTCAGTGCGGCAGGCCCTTACATGAAGCCAAGTTCCAGCCGGGCTTCGTCGGACATCATCTCCATGCCCCAGGGTGGTTCCCAGGTCAGTTCGACATCCACCTCCTTAACCCCGGCAACGGGCTCGATGGCCTCGACGATCCAGCCTGGCATATCACCGGCCACCGGGCAGCCCGGAGCGGTCAGGGTCATGATGACTTTGACTGCGTTGTCGCTGCTGATGTCGATCGTGTAGATCAGTCCAAGGTCATAGATATTGACCGGAATTTCAGGGTCATAGACAGTCCTGCAGGCCTCGACCACGGATTCGTACAGAGGGTGCTCAACGGTCGAAGGCGCAATCAGGGGCGTGCCTTCAAGCTGTTCGCTGGGGTGGGTCATGAATGCCTCGGGTTGTTACCTGAGCAATTATATAGGGAAAGCTGAAGGCAGCGTCCAGAGGGGGTAGGGCGCCCCGCTACAGGGCGCCGCACCGGTCAGTCGTTGATATCATGGTCAAACGTCCTGACTTGACCATGTGGCAGCGCGAACATGCGCCGCAGAACTAGCCATGCGATCAACGACAAGGTGGCGAAGATCAAAAGCAGGACGGGCAGGTTCGGGGCCAAGCCGGGGATGACCAGAAGGATTCCGGTGATAGCCGCGCCGATAGCGAAGCCAAGGAAGATGAAACCCGGCAAGGCCACTTCCAGAATGCCCAGCGCCAGTGCGGCTGCCAGCCATACCCACCACGTCAGCCAGAACGGATCTGCCATCATTTGCCTCCCTTGAGCATTTTGAAGGCGTCGCCAAACGCTTCGAGCGCATTTGCGGGCACAACAATCGTCTGGCTGCCTCCGCTTTTGCCCATCGCATTCAATGCCTCAACTTGTTTCAGCGCAACCTGATACTGGGCGGCTTCGATCCCATTGTCCTGGATGGCCTTTGCGACGACGCCGGTTGCATAGGCTTCCGCGTCCGCCTGAACGCGACGCGCCTTGGCGGCTTGTTCCGCAGCATACAACTCGGCGTCGGCCTGGAGTTCGACCGCGCGTTTCTGGCCCTCGGCTTCGGTTACCTGAGCGCGACGTGCGCGTTCGGCATTCAACTGCTGAAGCATGGCGTCGCGGGTCGCCTGATCCAGGTTTACGTCCAGAATTTCGGCGCGGGTTACCTCGATCCCCCAGTCGTCAACTGCGGTTTCGACGCTTTCTTGAATGCGTTCAATCAGTTGCGCGCGATTTGACTGAACTTCGTCTAGGTCCATTTTGCCGATTTCAGCCCGCACGATACCAGCGACGGTCGTTGCGATGGCGCCGTCGACGTCCCGAATGCGGTAGACGGTCTTTTCAGGCTCGAGGATACGGTAGAAGACCGAAGTATCGATCTGCACCAACACGTTGTCCTTGGTGATTGCATCCTGCGTCGCATTGGGCAGCTGACGTTCCAAGATGGATATCTTGTGGCGTGCAACGTCGAGAAAAGGAACGATAAAGTTGATCCCGGGGCCCAGCACAGAGTGGAGGCGTCCGAACCGTTCGACCACGTATTTCTCGGATTGTGGAACGATCTTGATACCCTTGAGGATGATGACGACAACCAAGGCCGCCCCAAGCAGGTAGATGATGTTCGATGATAGCAGTCCGATGATCTGGTCTTCGGTCATTTCTGTCCTCATTTTTTTGTGTACGATGGTATACATTTGGGGATTGAAGGGCTGAATTTCAACTCAGCTATGAAATGAACCGAACAGGATATCCATGCAAGGTAATTGGGGCAAAGCACGGAGATTTCGGGTTGTGGCTGCTTTGCATCCGCCGTTGATTGCGCTATCGGGGCGAAATGAAACTGATTATCGACACTGACCCCGGCATCGACGATGCCATGGCGATCGCCTACGCCGCCGCCGCTCCGGAAATTGACCTGATCGGCCTGACTACGGTCTTTGGCAATACGCATGTCCAGCAGTCCAGCCGGAACGCGCGGTTTCTGGCTCACAAGCTGGGGTTGGACATACCTGTGGCGCAGGGCGCAGCGTTTCCATGGGAAGCTGACGCACACACGCCCTCTAAGCACGTGCATGGGGATGAGGGTTTTGGCGATGTGGTCGATGTGCCCGAGATCGGCGCGAACCACGACCTGATCGCAGCCGAGTTCCTGGTCGAGATGGCCCGGCGTCACAAGAGGGACCTGACGGTGTGTGCGGTTGGGCCGCTGACCAACCTTGCCGATGCGATGCGTCTGGATCCGGATTTCGCTCAGAACATCGGCCAATTGGTCATCATGGGCGGAGCAGTCTTCTGTCCTGGCAACATCACCGAACACGCCGAGGCGAATATCTATCACGATGCGAAAGCTGCAGACGAGGTGTTTGCCCAGCCCGCTCCGACGGTTCTGGTGGGCCTGGATGTGACCTTGAAAACGCTCTATCGCGCGGTTGATTTCGAGGAACTGGCGCGACGTGCGCCTCAAATCGGTGGATTTCTGAACGATATCTCTCAGTTCTATCTGAGTTTCTACCGCGATGTCGCCGGGTTGGACGGCTGCGGACTTCATGACTCGACGGCCGTTATCGCCTGTTCGCACCGTGCGATGTTCGAAATTCAAGAAACAGGTTTGAAGGTGGTAACCGAGGGACCCGAGGTTGGGGCAACCCGGCCGGACCCGTCTCGCCCACCGTTGCAGGTGTGCTGTGACGTCGTTGGTCAGCAGGTGGTGGACCTGTTCACGCAAAGGGTTGCCAGCTTGCCTTGACGGGTTGCAATGGCCGGGCAGATCGGGCAAAGCCTGCCCGGTTCAGCGACCCGAGGCGATGACATGACCCAGCGTTTCTCATTCGAATTGAAGGCCACCGACGGCAAAGCCCGCACCGGCGTGATCCACACGCCGCGGGGCGAGGTGCGCACGCCGGCCTTCATGCCCGTGGGCACCGCCGCGACGGTCAAGGCGATGATGCCCGAAAGCGTGCGGGCGACCGGCGCCGACATCCTGTTGGGCAACACCTATCACCTGATGCTGCGGCCCACGGCCGAACGGATCGACCGTTTGGGCGGGCTGCACAAATTCATGAACTGGGAGCGCCCGATCCTGACCGACTCGGGCGGGTTTCAGGTGATGTCCCTGGCGGGTCTGCGCAAGCTGACCGAGAAGGGCGTGACCTTCAAATCGCATATCGACGGTTCCAAACACGAGCTGACACCCGAGCGGTCGATGGAGATCCAGCGCCTGTTGGGGTCGGACATCGTGATGTGTTTCGACGAATGCCCCGCATTGCCTGCCGACCGCGACCGGATCGCCGAGTCGATGCGCCTGTCGATGCGATGGGCCGAACGGTCGCGCGAGGCCTTTGGCGATCGGCCCGGCCATGCGCTGTTCGGGATCATGCAGGGCGGGTTGGAGCGCGACCTACGCGAGGAAAGCGCCGAGGCGCTGAAGGCCATCGGGTTTGAAGGATATGCCGTTGGTGGCCTCGCGGTGGGCGAGGGGCAGGAGGCCATGTTCGACTGTCTGGACTATGCGCCTGATTTCCTGCCGACCGATAAGCCGCGCTATCTGATGGGCGTGGGCAAGCCCGACGACATCGTGGGCGCCGTGGCGCGCGGGATCGACATGATGGATTGTGTGCTGCCGTCGCGCTCGGGACGGACGGGGCAGGTGTTCACCCGCCGCGGGGTCGTGAACATCAAGAACGCCCGCCACGCCGACGATCCGCGTCCGCTGGACGAACAGTGCACGTGCCCAGCCTGCTCGAATTACTCGCGCGCCTACCTGCACCATGTATTCCGGGCCAACGAAATGATTTCGGGCATGCTGCTGACCTGGCACAATCTGCATTATTTCCAAGAGATCATGCAGTGCATGCGGGACGCCATCGCCGCCGGTGCATTCGAGGTCTGGCAGGCCGAGTTCCATGCGCAGCGGGCGCTGGGTGATATCGAGCCGCTCTAACGGGCGTGTTGGGCGACCCAAGTCAAAATCAGTGGATATGTTGCCGCGATGCCTTGCAGTCGGGGAAACCTCGGGCCATTCTGATTTGAACAGGTAAGGCGACGAGGTTGAAATGGGGCGGTCCGCGCCCCACCTTTATCGTCCGAGAAAGGAGATGGCCGACGGCTGCCTGAAACAGGGGTCAGTGCCATCTTGCCAATGATAAGGATAGAGCATGCAAGAGCCTCTTAATTCCTCATACCCCGTTCTGCCGCTGCGCGACATTGTCGTGTTTCCGCACATGATCGTCCCGCTGTTCGTGGGGCGTGAAAAGTCGGTGCGCGCGCTGGAAGAGGTGATGCAGGATGACAAGCAAATTCTGCTGTCCAGTCAAGTTGACCCTTCCGTCGACGACCCGACCCAGGACGGTATCTACCGCAGCGGCGTTCTGGCAAATGTCCTGCAGCTGCTCAAGCTGCCCGATGGCACGGTCAAAGTGCTGGTCGAAGGGCAGGCACGCGTCAAGATTTCGGAGTTCATTGAGAATGAAGAATTCTTTGAGGCCCGCGCCGAATACCTGACCGAAATTCCCGGCGACGTTACGACGACGCAGGCGCTTTTGCGCACTGTCGCCGATGAGTTCGAGCGGTACGCCAAGGTTCGCAAGAACATCCCGGAAGAAGCCCTGACCGCTGTCAGTGAGACAACCGATCCGGCGAAACTGGCCGATTTGGTTTCGGGTCACCTTGGCATCGAGGTCGAACAGAAGCAGGACCTGCTGGAAACGCTCAGCATCAGCGAGCGTCTGGAAAAGGTCTATGGCCTGATGCAGGGCGAGATGTCGGTTCTTCAGGTCGAGAAGAAGATCAAGACCCGCGTCAAGTCGCAGATGGAGAAGACCCAGCGCGAATACTATCTGAATGAGCAGATGAAGGCCATTCAGAAGGAGCTGGGCGACGGCGAGGACGGCGCGAACGAGATCGCCGAACTGGAAGCCAAGATCGCCGAGACCAAGCTTTCGAAAGAAGCCCGCGAAAAGGCGGAAGGCGAGCTGAAAAAGCTCAAGAACATGTCGCCGATGTCGGCCGAAGCGACCGTGGTGCGCAACTATCTGGATTGGATCCTGTCGCTGCCTTGGGGCACCAAGTCTCGGGTCAAGAAAGACCTTGGCCGGGCGCAGCAGATCCTCGATGCCGATCACTATGGCCTCGAAAAGGTCAAGGAGCGGATCGTCGAGTATCTGGCGGTTCAGCAGCGCTCGAAGAAGCTGAAAGGCCCGATCATGTGCCTTGTCGGCCCTCCGGGCGTGGGCAAGACCTCGCTTGGGAAGTCGGTCGCCAAGGCCACGGGGCGCGAGTTCATCCGCATCTCGTTGGGTGGGGTGCGCGATGAATCCGAGATCCGCGGACACCGCCGGACCTATATCGGCTCGATGCCCGGCAAGATCATCCAGGCGCTGAAAAAGGCGAAAACCACGAACCCGCTGATCTTGCTCGATGAAATCGACAAGATGGGGCAGGATTTCCGTGGTGATCCAGCTTCGGCCATGCTCGAGGTGCTGGACCCGGAACAGAACAGCACGTTCATGGACCACTACCTGGAGGTCGAATACGACCTGTCGAACGTGATGTTCCTGACCACGTCGAACAGCTACAACATGCCAGGGCCGCTTCTGGACCGGATGGAGATCATTCCTCTGGCCGGCTACACCGAGGACGAAAAGCGCGAAATCGCGAAGCAGCACCTGATCTCGAAGCAGGTGAAGAACCACGGGCTGAAGGCTAAAGAGTTCGAGCTGACCGATGAGGCGCTGACCGCGATCATCCGCACCTATACCCGCGAGGCCGGTGTGCGGAATCTTGAGCGCGAGATTGCCAAGGTGGCGCGCAAATCGTTGACCCGGATCATCAAGAACGAGACCGACCGGGTTGTCGTGACGGCTGAGAACCTGCACGAGTTCCTGGGTGTACCCAAGTTCCGTTACGGTTTGGCTGAACAGGATGATCAGGTCGGCGTTGTGACCGGTCTGGCCTGGACCTCGGTCGGTGGCGACCTGCTGCATATCGAGGCGTTGAAGCTGCCAGGCAAGGGTCGGATGAAGACCACAGGCAAGCTGGGCGATGTGATGAAGGAATCCATCGACGCGGCTTCGTCCTATGTGCGGTCGATTTCGCCTCAGATCGGGGTCAAACCGCCGCAGTTCGACAAGATCGACATCCATGTGCACGTGCCTGACGGCGCGACTCCCAAGGATGGACCCAGCGCCGGCCTGGCGATGGTCACTTCGATCGTGTCGGTTCTGACCGGTATCCCGGTCCGCAAGGACATCGCCATGACGGGCGAAGTTTCGCTGCGTGGCAACGCCATGCCGATCGGCGGGTTGAAGGAGAAACTGCTCGCAGCTCTGCGGGGTGGCATCAAGACGGTGCTTATTCCGGAAGAGAACGAGAAGGATCTGGCCGACATCCCCGACAATGTGAAGGAAGGGCTGGAGATCATCCCGGTCAAGCACGTGTCCGAAGTTCTGGAGCGCGCACTGGTGCGCAAACCTGAGCCGATCGAATGGGACGAGGCCGCCGAAGAAGCCGCGGCCGCAGCGGCCAAGGCTTCGGATAACAGTGGACCTTCAGCCACGGCGCACTGATCTGAAAACAACGAGAAGGGCGGGGAATAATCCCCGCTCTTTCTGATTCAAAGCCCGATTATAGGTTTTGATGGGTCCAGAACTTCTTCCTCGTCTATGTAGCGCTGGAATTTCTCAGGGGGCAGGGCGGACCGGACTGCGATCCAAAAAATGGTCGATGACAGCAGGGTGCACAACAAGATGTCCCACCCGAACGGGATCAGGTGCAGCGCACCGTCTCCGAATTGACCAAGAAACGAGATCAACCCCAGTCCAGCCAGATAGGGCGCGAGCCACAAGGCCTGTTTGAGATCCATCTGTTCCAGGCGTCCCCGAAACCGCGCCAAAAGCAGGAGCAGTCCGATCAGAAGGGTGATGCCCAGGCGCCAGACCGTATCCCAGCCGCTCCAGTAGACGATCAGAGTTGCAATCGCAAAGGCCAGCATTCCGACAAAACCAACCGCTGGAACGCGGATCGAGCGGGGCCTGTCTGGCAATAGGCTGCGCAGGCATACAACGGCGATGGGGCCGACGGCGAAGGACAGGACGATCGCTGCCCCGTTCAGGGCGATCACCGTCTCAAAGGGAATGGTCAAAAGGAAAAGAGTGCCAATCAGGAAGTTGAGCACCAGCGCCCAGATGGGCACGCCAAATGCCGACAGGTGTCGGATGCGCGCGGGCAGAAACCCGTTCTGCGACAGGGCCATCGCGATCCGAGCGTTCGAACCGGTGGCCACGAGGGCGTTTCCGAACGGCCCGATCACCGAGCCGACGTTGAGGATGCTGATGAACCACAATATCCCGACGGACATTATGACCCCGTCCAAAGGGCCTTCTCCGGCAAAACTCAGCTTGGCCCAGCCCTGCGCCAGCATCTGAGGGTCGAGCGAGCCGATGAAAGCGATCTGCAGGCCCAGATAGATCGCCGCACACATGATGATCGACAATACAAGCGCCGCCGGAATGTCGAATTTCGGGTTTCGCACCTCGCCTGCCATGTCGACCACATGCCTGAACCCGATGAACGAGAAGATTACCCCACCTGTCGAAACGGCGGCCATTATTCCCTTAAGCCCATACGGTGCGAACCCCTCGGGCTGCGTGAAGTTCTCGGCATTGAAACGTGAAAGGATCAGCACCACGGACAACAGGATTGGAATGGCCACTTTTGCGCTTGTTATCATTGTGTTGACCCGCGCAAAGAACTTTACGCCAAGCATGTTGATCAGGACGAAGAACACCATGAATGCCAAGGCCACAGCCTGTCCGGGCGCGGTCAGGTCACCAGATGGCGCATGCAGCCAGCGTGCATAGGGTGCGAGGTAGGACAGCATCGCCTCGACCTCGATCGGAGCGGTCGTGTTGTACCCGATCCAGGCAGTCCAACCCATCGTCATGGCGACGATATTGCCGTGTGAAAACTGCGGAACCCGAGCGATCCCTCCGGGGATCGGCAACATGGCAGAGATTTCGGCGAATGTGATGGCCAGAATGAACATTGCGACGGCCCCGATGACCCAGGACAAAACGGCCGCGGGGCCTGCGTGCTGAACGGCCAGAAGCGGCCCGAACAGCCATCCTGAGCCAATGATTCCTCCGACAGATATGAATGTCAGACCCACCAGGCCGATGTCGCGCTTTAGTTCGGCCATGCATGTCCCTGATTGCCATGCCGGTGCTTCACCGGCCCGAACTCAAGGATAGACGCCGAGTCTCATCCGTTTCAAGCGTTGAAAAAGAGAGGGAATGGTGGGTGATAAGAGATTTGAACTCCTGACATCTTCGATGTGAACGAAGCGCTCTACCACTGAGCTAATCACCCGTAGGGCGGCGTATTACAGTGCTTTTTATCCGGCTGCAAGAGGGGAGATACGCGGAATATTCGTCATCTCCAAGCCTGACTGATTTGATGCTTTGAAGCTGCTTTTTCACTGTCGGAGCATTCTGGGCGGTAAGTATTTGGCGTAGTCCAAATGCGATCAAAGCGGCGAGTCAGCTGCGCCAGAAATAAACCGAAAAAAGTTAAGGCTTGGTATAAACCAGAAGCTGATCGCTGAACTCGTTCCGGCACTAGGATGCGACTGCCACGTGGACGGCTATGAAAGCCAATCGAATTGTGCCGACGGGGGATAGGGCAATTGGTAGCAGTAGAAACCACCGCCTGACTATTCGTTGGCGAAGTCGACGTTTTTGAAGGCTCGGCGATGGCAACCAAGAGTTAGGGTGTCTCCGCGCCGGCGCTATCACAAAGGAGCGTGCCAAACGCGCTCGGGAACAATTTTTCCGGTTCGTGCAAAAAACTTGAAAACGCCGCTTGACGATGCCCGGGCGTGGCCATAATACACCCCAACGTTCAGCAATGAACGGGCAGCGGGCGGTTGTAGCTCAGTTGGTTAGAGTACCGGCCTGTCACGCCGGGGGTCGCGGGTTCGAGCCCCGTCAACCGCGCCATCGCTGCCAGCCTTTGATCCGGGCAAACGGATCGACATAGACCCTAATGCGCGGTTGTAGCTCAGTTGGTTAGAGTACCGGCCTGTCACGCCGGGGGTCGCGGGTTCGAGCCCCGTCAACCGCGCCACTTCTCCTCAAAAGTCGTTGCGTTCCCTGTGGACACAGGGTTGCTTTTCTGGACAATCGGTCCCGGCAGGTAGCACGCAGTCGGGGTTTTCGATGGTCAGCTTGAACCGCGTCGTCATGGTTCGGGAAAGCAAGAAATGGATACGTAGTCTGGGGCCCGAGGCGCTGGACTGCGCCGAAATTTCGGGAAAATGGGGAACGCAATTCGGATTTCGCAGCCATACCCAGATCTGGCATCGTCAGCACGATATCTGCAAAGGCCCGCTGATGGATGAACGCGCGGAGGTTCGGCAATTCGATCTCATACTCGCCAATCAGGTCTGGGAACATCTTGACCGGCCCTATGAAGCCACTCTGAACGTGCTGGAAATGCTGCGGCCAGGAGGGTGGTTCTGGTTGGCCGTGCCGTTCTTCATCCCGTTCCATGCGGCTCCGCACGACTGTTCGCGTTGGTCGGCGCGGGGATTGCGCAACCTGCTGATCGAATGCGGCTTTGATCCGGAAAGCATACAGGCCGCGCAATGGGGCAACCGCCAGGCGGCTTTGCGCAACCTCGAGCAGGTGTGGCCGCCCGTCTATGACCCTGAAACCGACAGTCTGGAAAACGACCCGGATTTTCCGATCTGTGCCTGGGCCATGGCGCGAAAGCCCGAAGACGGGTGAACCAGGTGGAGAAAATCTGCTTGTTCACACTTTGTTCTAACTTTTTGGTTGGAGACTCAGCGTCGCTCGCCTATCTCTAGGACAGTTGTGTGTTGGGGGCCTGAATGGCTGAGCTGAAGAATATCGAGGTGCGCGGCGCGCGCGAGCACAACCTGAAAAACATTGACGTGGACATTCCGCGCGATCAGCTGGTTGTCATCACGGGTCTGTCCGGGTCGGGCAAGTCGTCGCTGGCATTCGATACGATCTATGCCGAGGGTCAGCGCCGCTATGTCGAAAGCCTTTCGGCCTATGCGCGCCAGTTTCTGGACATGATGGAAAAGCCCGATGTGGATCACATTAGCGGCCTGTCCCCGGCGATCTCGATCGAGCAGAAGACCACGTCGAAAAACCCACGCTCGACCGTGGGAACGGTGACCGAGATCTATGACTATCTGCGCCTGCTGTTCGCGCGCGCAGGCACGCCCTACAGCCCTGCCACCGGTTTGCCGATCGAAGCCCAGCAGGTTCAGGACATGGTCGATCGGATCATGGCGATGGAGGAGGGCACCCGAGGCTATCTGCTGGCGCCCATCGTTCGCGACCGCAAGGGTGAGTACAAGAAAGAGTTTCTGGAACTGCGCAAGCAGGGGTTCCAGCGCGTCAAGGTCGATGGCCAGTTCTACGAACTGGACGAGCCGCCGACGCTGGACAAGAAGTTCCGCCATGACATCGACGTGGTTGTTGACCGGATCGTCGTGCGCGAGGGGATGGAGACCCGCCTGGCCGACAGCCTGCGCACCGCGCTGGACCTGGCCGATGGCATCGCGATACTGGAGACCGCCCCGCGCGAGGGCGAGCCCGAGCGCATCACGTTCTCCGAGAATTTTGCCTGTCCGGTCAGTGGGTTCACCATCCCCGAGATCGAGCCGCGCCTGTTTTCGTTCAACGCGCCTTTTGGGGCTTGCCCGGATTGCGACGGGCTGGGGGTCGAGCTGTTTTTCGATGAACGGCTTGTGGTGCCCGATCAGACCTTGAAACTGTATGACGGCGCACTGGCCCCATGGCGCAAGGGCAAGTCGCCCTATTTCCTGCAAACGATCGAGGCGATCGCGCGCCACTACGAGTTCGACAAGAACACGCCGTGGAAGGACCTTCCGGCGCATGTGCAGCAGGTGTTTCTGCATGGCTCGGGCGATGATGAAATCCAGTTCCGCTATGACGAAGGCGGACGGGTCTATCAGGTGACCCGCAGCTTTGAAGGCGTTATCCCGAACATGGAGCGCCGCTATCGCGAAACCGACAGCGCGTGGATCCGCGAGGAATTCGAACGGTATCAGAACAACCGTCCCTGCCACACTTGCGAGGGCTATCGCCTTCGCCCCGAGGCGTTGGCCGTCAAGATTGCAGGGCTGCATGTCGGTCAGGTGGTCGAAATGTCGATCAAAGAGGCTCTGGCCTGGGTCGAGGACGCGCCGAACCATCTGAGCGCCCAGAAAAACGAGATTGCCCGCGCGATTCTGAAAGAGATCCGTGAGCGGTTGGGGTTTCTGAATAACGTTGGTTTGGAATACCTTACGCTGTCTCGTTCAAGTGGTACCCTGTCAGGCGGCGAAAGCCAGCGCATCCGGCTGGCCAGCCAGATCGGCTCGGGCCTGACCGGCGTGCTTTACGTGCTGGACGAACCCTCGATCGGGTTGCATCAGCGCGACAATGACCGCCTTTTGGGCACGCTGAAGAACCTGCGCGATCAGGGCAACACCGTGATCGTCGTCGAGCATGACGAGGAAGCCATCCGCGAAGCCGACTATGTGTTCGACATCGGCCCCGGTGCCGGCGTTCATGGCGGGCAGGTGGTCAGCCACGGCACGCCCGAGCAGATCGCGGCCGATGCGGCCTCGATTACAGGGCAGTATCTGTCGGGGGTTCGGGAAATTCCGGTGCCCGCCGAGCGGCGCAAGGGGAACACGAAAAAGGTAACGGTTGTAAAGGCTTCGGGCAACAACCTCAAAGACGTGACGGCCGAGTTTCCGCTGGGCAAGTTCGTCTGCGTGACCGGGGTGTCGGGCGGCGGCAAGTCGACCCTGACGATCGAGACGCTGTTCAAGACCGCCTCGATGCGTCTGAATGGTGCGCGTCAGACGCCTGCGCCCTGCGAAACGATCAAGGGGCTGGAACATCTGGACAAGGTGATCGACATCGACCAGCGGCCCATCGGGCGCACGCCACGGTCGAACCCGGCCACATATACCGGCGCCTTCACCCCGATCCGCGACTGGTTCGCCGGTCTGCCCGAGGCGAAGGCGCGGGGCTACAAGCCCGGGCGGTTCAGTTTCAACGTCAAAGGCGGACGCTGCGAGGCCTGTCAGGGCGACGGAGTCATCAAGATCGAGATGCATTTCCTGCCCGACGTCTATGTCACCTGCGAGACCTGCAAGGGCGCGCGTTACAACCGCGAGACGCTCGAGATCAAGTTCAAGGGCAAGTCCATCGCCGACGTGCTGGATATGACGGTCGAAGACGCGCAGGAGTTCTTCAAGGCCGTACCCTCGATCCGCGACAAGATGGATGCGCTGGCACGCGTGGGGCTGGGCTACATCAAGGTCGGCCAGCAGGCCACGACCCTGTCGGGCGGCGAGGCGCAGCGAGTCAAGCTTTCGAAAGAGCTGGCAAAACGTTCGACGGGCCGGACCCTGTACATTCTGGACGAGCCCACAACCGGCCTGCATTTCGAAGATGTGCGCAAGCTGTTGGAAGTGCTGCATGAACTGGTCGATCAGGGCAATACTGTCGTCGTGATCGAACACAATCTGGACGTGGTGAAAACCGCCGACTGGATCATCGACATCGGCCCTGAGGGTGGCGATGGCGGCGGCGAGATCGTTGCCGTGGGCGCCCCGGAAGAGGTCGCCGAATGCGAGCGCAGCCACACCGGGCGATACCTCAAGCCGATGCTGAACCCCGAGCGCGTGGCGGCCGAATAGGGCGCCTGCGCGTCAGTACAGAATATCCGCCACCGCGCCGATAAGGTTCAGCACTTTGCGCGTATCGGGGTCGATTCTGTAGACGTAGTCGCCCGCGCGAACGTAGTTGCCGCCACGTTTCAGGCCATAGCGGTACGGATCGTCGATCCAGACATAGTCGCGATCAATCCGGTCTCCGACCTTGTACCAGTTCTTGGCCTGACCGGGCGGGACGCAGGGCACGGCCTTCTTGGCCAACCCGGGCGGGCAATTGGCAACGGATTTTGCGCCCTTCTGCGGGGCCACACGTTCGACCGAGAACGTGTCCTTGGTCTTTCCTTTGCCTTTGCTGTTGTCAGCCAGTGTCGCGACCGGGGTCAGTGACAGGCCGGCAAGCAGTGCAATATGCATAAGTGTCTTCATGGGCGGTTCCCTCGGTTCGTCGCGCCGTCATGCCGCGTTTCCCGATATTTTGGAATGACCGCCCGAAGTGCAAGCCCTGGGCGGCGAAATGCCGCCCAAGCTCAGCTGCGGCCGCGCTTTTCGAACCGGGGCAGCATGGCCGAGAAGTCCATGCCCTTGCCGTCTTCGGCTTCGACGAACTGTTCGTAAAGCGCAGTGGCGATCTGGCCCATCGGCGTGTCGGCGTCGGCGCTTTCGGCGGCCTGCTGGCTGAGCCGCAGGTCCTTGAGCATCAGCTCGGCAGCGAAACCGGGCTTGTAGCCGTTGTCCGCAGGTGACTGCGGCCCGACACCGGGGGCGGGGCAATAGGCGTTCATGCTCCAGCTGTAGCCCGACGAGGTGCTGACCACGTCGAACATCTTCTGCCGGTCCAGACCGAGCTTGTCGGCCAAGGCAAAGGCCTCGCAAGTGGCGATCATGGTGACACCCAGGATCATGTTGTTGCAGATCTTGGCGGCCTGACCGGCGCCCGCCGCGCCGCAATGCACCGCCTTCTGGCCCATGATGTCGAACAGCGGGGCCGCCTTGGCAAAGGCCGTGTCCGAGCCGCCGGCCATGAAGGTCAGCGTGCCCGCGGCCGCGCCACCGATTCCCCCCGAAACGGGCGCGTCCACGGCCAGAAGCCCGGCCTGTTCGGCCTGCTCCGCCACGGCGCGGGCGCTGTCCACATCGACGGTCGAGCAGTCGATGAACACCGCGCCTTTCTCCATGTGCGGAATGATCTGATCGGCCACCGCGCGCAGGATGTCGCCATTGGGCAGCATGGTGATGACCGCCTCGGCCCCACCGACCGCATCAGTGGCCGTTTCGGCCTTGGTCACGCCTTCGACCGACACGCCCGCGGTGTCGAACCCAGTCACGTCGTGACCGGCCTTGGCCAGATTGGCCGCCATCGGCGCGCCCATGTTGCCCAGGCCAATGAATCCGATCTTCATGTTTCACTCCTCCTCGAATGTCAGCGTGTCCGCGCCCAGCGGCATCAGCATCCGTGATACCGCCGTGGCCGGTACGTTCATGTCCGCAAACTGCCATCTCGGGTTGCGGTCCTTGTCGATGATCTGCGCCCGGATACCTTCGAGAAAGTCGCCATGCTCCATCGACCGGAAGGTAAAGCGGTATTCCAGCTCCAGCGCCTTGCGCATGGTCAGGGCGGGTCCGCGCAGGCGGTGCAGCATCTCGATCGCGCAGGCCATCGACAGCGGCGAATTGCGGCCCATCGCCTCGAGCGCGCCGCGCGTGAATTCGGTGTCGGCATTGCGCAGGTCTGTCAGAACGTCGCCCAAGGTTTCACCACTGAAGAAACGGTCAATCTCGTCCTGCGGCAGGGTGCGGTTCGGGGCAGGGGCGGCGTGTTCGGCCAGTAGGTCGGCCTTGCCCGAGGCCTCGAGCATCTCGATCATGTCGGGCCAGTGGTCCTGCGGGATGAAGTGGTCGGCGAACCCGGCATAGATCGCGTCGCCCGGACCCATGCGCGCGCCGGTGACGCCCAGATATTCGCCCAGCCGCCCCGGCGCCAGCGCCAGCAGCAGCGACCCACCCACATCCGGCACCAGCCCGATCGAGCATTCGGGCATCGCGATTTTCGAGCTTTCGCCGACGATCCGGTGCGTGCCGTGACAGCCAATGCCCACGCCGCCGCCCATGGTAAAGCCCTGCAGGAAGCTGACCACCGGCTTGGGATATTCGAAGATCATCGCGTTCAGGCGGTATTCGTCCCGCCAGAATTTCTGCCCATAGGCATAGTCGCCTCGGGTGCCAGTATCATACAACTCGGCAATATCACCGCCCGCGCAAAAGGCCTTTTCGCCCTCGGCGTCCAGGATGACCAGATCGACCTCTTCATCCTCGCGCCAGTTGCGCAGGGCGGTGTCGATGGCCATGCACATCTCGTAGCTCAGCGCATTCAGGGCCTTGGGCCGGGTCAGGGTGATCCGGCCGGCGCGGCCCGTGGTGCGGATGTCGATATCGGACATGGAAACCTCAGCGATGGGCGAGCAGTTGGCGGGCGACGATCACGCGCATGATCTCGTTCGTGCCTTCCAGAATTTGATGCACCCGCAGATCGCGCACAAGCTTTTCGATGCCGTAATCGGCCAGATAGCCGTAACCGCCATGCAACTGCAGGCACTGATCGACCACTTTCGATCCGGTCTCGGTCACGAACTTCTTGGCCATCGCGCAGAATTTGGTGGCGTCGGGCGTGCCCTGATCCAGCTTCCATGCGGCCTGACGCAGGAAGGTGCGGGCGGCCTGCAGTTCGATCTCCATGTCGGCCAGCCGGAATTGCAGGGCTTGGAACTGGTCGATGGTCTGGCCGAAGGCCTTCCGCTCGGACATGTACTGCAGCGTCATGTCCAGCCCCGCCTGCGCCGCACCCAGCGAGCATGAGGCGATGTTCAGTCGCCCGCCGTCCAACCCCATCATCGCGTATTTGAACCCGTCGCCCTCTGTTCCCACAAGGTTTTCGGCCGGGATTTTGCAGTCGTCAAACTGGACCTGCGCGGTGGGCTGGCTTTTCCAGCCCATCTTTTGTTCCAGCGCCCCAAAGCTGAGACCCGGCGTGCCGTCCTCGACATAGACGGTCGAAATCCCCTTGGGCCCGTCGCCGCCGGTGCGAACCATGCATACATAGGCATCGGAATAGCCGCCGCCCGAGATGAAGGCTTTGGTGCCGTTCAGTGTATAGCCTTCGTTGGTGCGCTCGGCCCGCGTCTTGAGCGCCGCCGCGTCGGAACCCGAGCCCGGCTCGGTCAGACAATAGCTGAGCACCGTGTTCAGGCTGAGAACGTCGGGCATGATGCGTGATTTCAATTCATCGCTGGCAAAGCTGTCCAACATCTTGGCGCACATGTTGTGGATCGACAGAAAGGCCGCGACCGAGGGGCAGGCCATCGACAGTGCCTCAAATACCAGCGTGGCGTCGAGACGGGTCAAGCCCGAGCCGCCGCTTTCTTCGGACACGTACAGTCCGCCAAAGCCCAGTTCACCGACCTTGGGCCACAGATCCTTGGGGATGGTGCCCTCGGCCTCCCACTGGCGGGCGAAAGGTGCGATCTGTTCTTGCCCGAACGCGTAGGCCATATCGAAAATGGCCGTCTGTTCCTCGGTCAGCGCGAAATCCATGGCCGGTCTCCCCCTTGTGGCGACGTGAATTGAACGACTGTTTATTTATTGCGCAATCCTTACAGAAATTTTTCACGCGGAGCAAACCCCGTGATGCACATGCGCCGGATTTGGGCGATTGCCAAAAGGCGGTTATGCTGAGCCATTCGTTTTGGTGATTGATCGGAGTTGTGGATGTCGAATTACAAGATGGCCGTGGTTGCGATACACGGAATGGGCAGCCAGTCGGTCGGACCGAACCAGCCGTCCTCGGTGCCGACGTTTTCGAGCGACTTGCACGATCGGGTGGGGCGGCAGTTGGGCCAGGACATGAGCAAGGTTGCCTGGCACGAGGTGATCTGGGCGCAAATCCTGCAGGGCCGGCAGATGGACTATCTGAACAGCATAAGCCCCTATACGGGCTATGACCGCACGCGCCGTTTCGTTGTATGCAACCTGTCTGACGCGGCATCCTATCGCCCGACCCCCGACGGCAGCGACAAAACCTATGCCGCGATCCATGAACGAGTTGCGCAGGTGATACGTATCGTCCGGTTTCAGATCGGCGAGCGCGCCCCCATCCTGATCGTCGCTCATTCCTTGGGTGGGCACATTATGTCGAACTACATCTACGACCTCCAGCGCCATCTGCGCCACGGTGGATTGCCGCAGCACGGCGTTCCGGTGGAGGACATGCAGACGGTGGCCGGGCTGGTCACGTTTGGCTGCAACATCCCGATTTTTCTGTTCGCCTATCCCGAACAGGACATCACGCCGATCCAACGCCCCAACCAGGAATTGCCACTGACCCTGCAATTCCATAACTGGTGGCAGAACTATTATGACAAGCACGACGTTCTTGGCTTCCCCCTGGGGCCGATCGCGCCCAGCTATGGGCAGCTTGTCGGGACGGGTGAGATCACCGATCAGGCCATTCGGGTCGGGAATGTCCTCACCGGATGGAATCCGTTTTCGCACAATGGGTATTGGAAAGCCCGCAGCCTGTACGAGCCCGTTGCCGACCGGATCAGACAGATCCTGAATGCGGTATGAGCGTCACAGATCAGCGTGGAATTCGTCGATCAGGTGTCGGACCACGGCCTGGCCTGGATCGTCGCCATTGGCCAGCGCTTCGGCGTGAACGCGACGCTGTCGCGTGGCCGAGGTGCCGCTCTCGGCGATCTGACGCAAACGGGCCAACTCGGCCATGGTGCCCAATGCTTCGGCATCTTCGGCCAACATGCCCATCAACTCGCCCATCAGGTCGGGCATCGGTTTGATCGAGCGGTCTCCGAAGTCGATCAGACCTTCGCCCACGCCGTAGCGCTGCGCGCGCCAACGGTTTTCGCCGATCAGGAACCGATCATATTGCCGCCATCGCAGGTTGCGGTCTTTCAGACGGCAGAGCATTCGGGTCAGTGCCTGCACCATGGCCGCCAGCGACAGCGCATGTTCCATGCGAGGCTGCACATCCATGATCCGCGTCTCGAGCGTCGGATAGCTGTGCGACGGTCGAAGGTCCCACCAGATTTTCGAGGTATCCTCGATTACGCCCAATTCGACCAGGACACCGGTGGTGCGCTCGTATTCGGACCAGCTGCCAAAAACAGGGGGCAAGCCGGTGCGGGGCAGGTTGTCGAATACCGTCAGGCGATACGAGGACAACCCGGTATCCTGTCCGTTCCAGAATGGTGATGAGGTTGAAAGCGCCAGGAGGTGGGGCAGAAAATAACACAGTTGCGGCAGGATATCGGCGCGCTGCGCGGGATCGTCCACGCCGACATGCACATGCATTCCGCAGATCAGCATGCGCCGGGCGACACCCCCCAGCGCGTGTTGCAGGTTGTCATACCGCTCTTTTCGCGTGTGGTGCTGGTCTTTCCAATCCGCAAACGGGTGGCAGGATACAGCGATGGGCGAGAGGTTGTGCTCGGCGGCGCGCTTGGCGACACAGGACCGCAGCCGCCTGAGGTCCTCACGCGCAGATTTGACCGTCGTATGCGGGCGGGTTCCAACCTCGATCTGGCATTGCAGGAATTCCGGGCTGACCTGGCCCTCAAAATCCGCCTGGCAGGCCTGCATCAATGCCTCGGGCGCCTGCGCCAGTTGCAAACTGTCGCGATCGACCAGCAGGTATTCCTCTTCGATGCCGATCGTGAAATCCTGCTGCATGTGCGGGCCTCCCGTTCCCTTTTGGGATCAGTGAATACGGAATCCGCTCTTTTGCCAAGGCTATGGCGCCATCGACCTTGCGCTGACCCGTGTGCCGACGGTAAGCACCGCAGAAGCCAGACAGATAATCGGAGCCGTATGTCGTGAAACCCAGGAAATTCCCGAAGCTCAATGCATTCTTGGACAGGTTCGGCACACGGTTGATCGACAAGGCCCCCGAGCGGGATGAGCGGGCACGGCTTGAAGCATTCGAGCGGGCAGGCGGCCTGACCCGACCGGCCTATGCCCTGTCACCCGGGATGGAAGGGTTCGATATTGCTGAACTGGTCTCCGAATATACGGTACATGCCGAAGCACTGGCTGCTTTGAAGGATCCTGAGCGGAACCAGACCGGCTACCGGATCGGCAACGGGTACTACGACAGTCCGGACGCCGACGCTCTGTACTTGATGATCCGGCGGTTCAAGCCGAAACGCGTCGTCGAGGTCGGATGTGGAAACTCCACCCGAGTGACCCGGCAAGCCGTTCTAGACGGCGGCTTGGAAACGCGGATCACGGCGATCGACCCGTATCCGCGCGCAGACATCGCGCATGTTGTTGATCAATTCGAACAGAAACGACTGGAAGAGGTGGACGCATCCGTGTTCGATCAGCTGGAGGCCGGAGACGTTCTGTTCATCGACTCGAGCCATGTCGTGCGCATGAGCAATGACGTAGCGCATCTGTTCTGCCGCATCATCCCGAACCTGAAATCGGGCGTCGTGATCCATGTCCACGATGTTTTTTTGCCCTATGAATATCCCAAGCGGTTTTTCTATGACTGCCCGGGTTGGGGCGAGCAGTACATGCTGCACGCTTTGCTGCAATCTGGTTCTTTTTCAATGCTTTGGCCCGGTTTTTACCTTCAGCAGGCGCGCCCCGATGCCGTCGAAGCGTTGCCTTTTCTGACTGAAGGCCGCGCGCAGAGTATTTGGGTTCAGAAGCGGTAAAGCAGATTTTTTCGTGATCCGCTTTTTGAAAGCGCGCGTACCCCTTTCCATATCACGCTGGAGAGGAGACTAAACATGTTCCGTCGTACATTCATGGGTGCCGCAGCCGCCGTCGCACTCGCACTGCCGATGAAAGCCCAAGCCGCAGACATCGTGGACACCGCAGTTTCGGCCGGGTCGTTCAACACGCTGGTTGCCGCTGTTCAGGCCGCCGGTCTGGTGGACACGCTGAAGGGCAAAGGCCCCTACACGGTGTTCGCGCCCACCGATGAAGCGTTCGCCGCTCTGCCCGAGGGTACAGTCGAGACGCTGCTGATGCCCGAAAACAAGGATCAGCTGGTCGCCATCCTGACCTATCACGTTGTGCCGGCTAAAGTGATGTCGGGTGACATCGCTGGTAAGCGGGCCAAGGTTCTGACCGTTCAGGGCGAACGTCTGAGCGTCAATGCCAAGAACGGCGTCAAGGTCGACGGAGCGAATGTCGTTCAGGCCGACATCGAGGCAAGCAACGGCGTCATCCACGTCGTCGACACTGTTCTGATCCCCGAGTAATCAAGACACTCGCCACAAAATCAAAGCCCCGGTCGATCGGCCGGGGCTTTGTCGTTTCAAAGCAGTCTGACTTTTGTTCCGATCTGGACCAGAGGATACAGTTCCTCGACATGCTGGTTGTACAACCCGATGCACCCGGATGAACTTTGGCGTCCGATCTTGCGGGTGTCATGTGTGCCATGCACCAGGTAAGCCGGCCAGGACAGGTACATGGCGCGGGTGCCAAGTGGGTTGCCCGGATCTCCACCTTCCATGCGGATCGGCAGGTTGGGATCGCGCTCGCGCATCGATGCGGTCGGCGTCCAGCTGGGATTTTCCGCTTTGCGCACGACTTCGGTGTAGCCGCGCTTGGTCAGCTCTTCGCTCATGGGAACCGAGCTGGGGTACAGTTTGTAGGTACCGTCAGGACCCCAGTAATGCACCGCCCGGCTGGTGATGTCAGCCAGCAAGCAGCCCACGCCCAGTTCATCGAAGTGATCCTGCCAGTCCTGCTTGGAAAAGGACGATACGTTGCGGCGAACGGGAAGCTGAGTGCTGATCGCCTCCTCGCTTTGAGGGAAGGCGTCCTGGCTCTGCGCCCGCAACAAGGTCGGCGACGCCAATACGGATGCTACCCCCAAAAGGGCCGAGCGGCGGGAAATTCTGGTTGTCACGATGGCCTCCTGGCGACTGACTGCTCGAATTTTCGGCCAATTTATGCCGGGCAGAGAGGTGAAGCCAGAGGTCGGTGCTGAAATTCTCGTGAACGCAGTCCGGCTTGCGCAGTTTTTTGCCAAGCAGAAGCTGCACAAGGTGACGGTTGGCGGATTGGGTTTGCCTGCGGGCAAAAAGGCCGCCCCAATTTTGGGCGGCCTTTGATCTTTAAGTCAGGGTGTTAGTCCATCGCTTTGAAGTTGAACTCGCCACCTTCTTTGATGCCCGACGGCCAGCGCGACGTCACGGTCTTGGTGCGGGTGTAGAACTTGAAGCTGTCGGGGCCGTGCTGGTTCAGGTCTCCGAACATGGATTTCTTCCAGCCGCCGAAGGTGTGATAGGCCAGCGGCACCGGGATCGGGACGTTTATACCAACCATGCCGATATTGACCCGGCTGGCGAAATCACGGGCGGTGTCGCCGTCGCGGGTGAAGATCGCGGTGCCGTTGCCGTATTCATGGTCCATCGCCAGCTTCAGCGCCTCTTCGTACGATCCGGCGCGGACGGTGGACAGAACGGGGCCGAAGATCTCCTGCTTGTAGATGTCCATGTCGGGGGTGACATGGTCGAACAGGTGGGGGCCGACAAAGAAACCGTCTTCATAGCCCTGCAGCTTGAAGTCGCGGTTGTCGACGACCAGTTTCGCGCCCTGTTCCACGCCCGAGTTGATCAGGCCCAGGATGCGTTCTTTGGCGGCGGCGGTCACGACCGGCCCCATATCGACGTCATCGCCTGCGGTATAGGGTCCGACCTTCAGTTTTTCGATGCGCGGCACTAGCTTTTCAATCAGCGCGTCGGCGGTTTCCTCGCCCACCGGAACGGCCACCGAAACGGCCATGCAGCGTTCGCCGGCAGCGCCGAAACCGGCGCCCACCAGCGCGTCGGCGGCCTGGTCCAGGTCGGCGTCAGGCATAACGATCATGTGGTTCTTGGCCCCACCAAAGCACTGGGCGCGTTTGCCGTTCGCTGTGGCGCGGGCATAGATGTACTGCGCGATCGGGGTCGATCCGACGAAGGAAACACCCTGAATGATCTCGCTGTCCAGCAGGGTATCCACGGCTTCCTTGTCGCCGTTGACAACCTGGAACACGCCTTTGGGCAGACCGGCCTCGACGAAAAGTTCGGCCAGCATCAGCGGCACCGATGGATCACGTTCCGAGGGTTTCAGCACCACAGCGTTGCCGCAGGCCAGCGCCGGGCCGACATGCCACAGGGGCATCATGGCCGGGAAGTTGAACGGCATGATGGCGGCGACAACACCCAGCGGCTGGCGCATGGAATACATGTCGATGCCGGGGCCTGCGCTGTCGGTAAACTCACCCTTCAGCATCTGCGGGGCGCCGATGCAGTATTCGATCACCTCGAGCCCGCGCTGCAGATCGCCCTTGGCATCGGGCAGGGTCTTGCCGTGCTCGCGGCTCAGTGCTTCGGCCAGTTTGTCCATGTCGCGGTTCATCAGCTGAACCATCTGCATCATGACGCGGGCGCGCTTTTGCGGGTTGGTTGCACCCCAGGCAGGCTGGGCTGCGGCGGCGTGTTCGATGGCGGCCGTGGTCTCGGCGGCACTGGCCATCGGGCATCTGTACTGAACTTCGCCGGTGGCGGGGTTGTAGACGTCGTCAAATCGACCGGATGTGCCGGGCGTGTATTCGCCGTTGATGAAATGGGTCAGGTCTTGCATCGCAAACTCCTCCGCTGAATTTGCGCGCAGCATAGGCTTGCATAAATCTCATGAACAGAGGCAATATCTCAAAAGAGTTTTGCAAAAATGCAGGGGTGGGGATGGATCCGAACTGGGATGACATGCGCGTATTCCTCGCGGTTGCGCGCGAGGAAAGCCTGTCTTCGGCGGGGCGGTTATTAAAGATCGATCCGGCGACAGTCGGGCGGCGGGTTTCCCGGTTGGAAGCAGCACTGAAAGCGCCGCTTTTCACGAAGTCACCGCAGGGCTACGTACTGACCTCGGCCGGAGAGCGACTGTTCGAGCACGCTCAAGGCGCTGAAGAGGCGATGCGCGCAGCGGCTGGCGCGATGGAAGGCGCGACCAAGTCGCTGAGTGGTCAAATCCGGATCGGTGCTCCGGACGGAAGCGCCAACTATCTGCTGCCACAAGTCTGCGCCAAAATCAGCGACTCGAATCCCGACCTGGACATACAGATCCTGGCCTTGCCGCGGATCATCAACCTGTCGCGCCGCGAGGCGGATATGGCCATCACCGTCAGCGCCCCGACGGCCGGCAAGCTGCTGGTGCAAAAGATCAGCGACTACAGGCTGCATATGGTGGCAACAGCCGGCTACCTTTCGCGGCATGGACCCATTCGCTCGGTCAGTGAGCTGAAGGGTCACCGCATGATCGGTTATATCCCGGACATGATCTTCGACCGCGAGCTCGATTATCTCAACGATCTGGGTATTGATCGTGTCCCACTTGCATCGAACTCGGTCTCGGTGCAGTTGCGGCAAGCCTCGCTGGGTACCGGGGTATGTATCGCGCATGACTTCACGTTGCCGTTCCATCCTCAGCTGAAAAAAATTCTGACGGATCAAGTCAGTCTGACGCGCAGCTTTCACCTGGTTCGCCATCAGGGTGATCAACGCAACGAACGGTTGAACCGATTTGCAGAAGCGCTCAGCCGGGGAATTCGCGACGAAGTTGCGCGGCTGGAAGCCGAAGCCCAAGCTTGACAGGTTGATCTAATCGGGCAACGCTTTGGAAAACGGGAAAATTATTTCGGAGGTATTGCCCATGCTTGTACAGGCCATTCTGAAGTCCAAGTCGACGGACGGGGTTGTGACGGTGGCGCCTTCGATGACCGTGTCCGACGCGGCAAAGATTCTGGCCGATAAGCGCATTGGTACGGTGATCGTATCGGAGGACGATGGCGAAACCGCAGCCGGCATCCTCTCGGAACGCGATATCGTGCGGGAATTGGCCGCCAGTGGCAGCGGGTGCCTGACACAGCCGGTCAGCGCCTACATGACTAAGAAACTGGTGACCGCCACCCAACAGGACAAGGTGCAGGACGTTCTCGCTCGCATGACCGAAGGTCGGTTCCGCCACATGCCGATTGTCGAAGATGGCAAACTGATTGGGATCGTCACTCTGGGCGACGTCGTAAAAGCGCAATTGTCCGAACTGGCCATGGAAAAAGATGCCCTGCAGGGCATGATCATGGGGCACTAGTCCCGTCTGACGACATTGCGGCCTCTTGCAGCTGCGAAAAACTTGTGTTTGCTTGCGCAGAAATTTTCTTGCTCAGGAGGGCGCGATGCGGGTTGGATTATATCCGGGAACCTTTGACCCCATCACCATGGGTCATATCGATATCATCCGCCGGGCAGCCATGCTGGTCGACAAGCTGGTGATCGGCGTCGCTATCAACCGCGACAAGGGTCCGTTGTTCTCGCTGGAAGAGCGGGTGGCCATGATCGAGGCGGAATGCGCCTACCTGACCGAACAGACCGGCACTGAAATTGTTGCGCATCCGTTCGAAAACCTGCTGATAGACTGCGCTCGGGACGTAGGGGCGCAGATCATCGTACGCGGCCTGCGTGCTGTTGCCGATTTCGAATATGAATTTCAGATGGTTGGGATGAACCGGGCGCTCGACGATTCGATCGAGACCGTGTTTCTGATGGCCGAAGCCCGACACCAGGCGATTGCCTCGAAACTGGTCAAGGAAATCGCCCGGCTGGGTGGGGACGTGTCGAAATTCGTCACGCCCCAAGTCAATATCGCGCTGAAAGAGCGGTTAGGCTAGGGCGCCCATCGCGGCAGCGGTGTCCAGCATCCGGTTCGAGAATCCCCACTCGTTGTCGTACCAGGCCAGAACGCGGACCAGCGTGCCGTCGGTCACTTTGGTTTCGGCCAGCGATACGGTCGAGCTGTGGGAATCGTGGTTGAAGTCGATCGAGATCAACGGGCGGGTTTCCGCAGCCAGAACCGTCGGGATCTTGGCCGCGGCCTCGGTGAACAGGGCGTTGACCTCGTCTTCGGTGGTGGGGCGCGATACCTCGACCACCAGATCGACGACCGAGACGTTCGGAGTGGGAACCCGGATCGCCTGACCGGTCAGCTTGCCCTGCAGTTGCGGTAGAACCAGCCCCACGGCCGAGGCGGCGCCAGTGGTGGTCGGGATCATTGACAGGGCAGCCGCGCGCGACAGGTACGGGTCCTTGCCGGCGGTGTCATGCACCGGCTGGCTGGCGGTATAGGCGTGCACCGTGGTCATGTTGCCGTGCACGATACCAAGGCCCGCATCCAGCGCGGCAGCGACCGGCGACAGGCAGTTGGTGGTGCAGGATGCGTTGGAAACCACGGTGTCGGCGGCGGTCAGCTCGTGGTCGTTCACGCCGAACACCACGGTTTTAACCTCGCCATCCCCGCGCGCCGGCGCCGAGATCAGAACCTTTTTCGCGCCGTTCTTGAAATGGCGAGATGCAGCTTCGCGCGTGCGGAACACCCCGGTGCATTCCAGAACCACGTCGACGTCCGACCAATCAAGCGCCTCGGGGTCGCGCTCGCTGGTCAACCGGATCGGGCCGGCGCCTACGTCCAGCCCGGCCTCGGTCAGGGTGACCGGCTTGGTGTAGCGGCCATGCACGCTGTCGAACTCAAACAAATGCGCATTCATTTCAGGCTTGGCGAGGTCGTTGATCGCGACGATCTGCACATCCGTACGACCGCTTTCCATCAGGCCGCGAAGGACACCGCGCCCGATCCGTCCAAATCCGTTGATTGCAAGTTTGAGTGTCATGTCGCGCTCCGTCTGAATGGCCGCTAAGCCGCGATTGAAATCAGTTAGCGCTAACAAAGGCAGTCAGGCGAAAATGTCAAGCAAAACCTCTGTCAGCGCCAGAACGCGACCCAGTCGAGAAAGTCGTAGAACTTCTTGCCGAGGAACAGGAGGTGCTCGGTTCCAAACAGCGCGAAATCCAGCATCAGACCACCAAGGATGAGGACTCCCAGCCAGATCGCGATTTGGTTTGTCATTGCTGCTCCGAACAAAAAAGCCCGCCCAGATAACCTGAGCGGGCGACGCGGTTCAAGCGGTCTTGATGAGATCAGTTAAGCCGTCCCATGGCGACGGCCACATCGGCCATGCGTACTGAGAAGCCCCATTCGTTGTCGTACCACGCCAGCACGCGAACCATACGGCCGTCCACGACGCGGGTCTGGTCGGGCGCGAAGATCGAGCTTTCCTCGGTGTGGTTGAAATCGGTCGACACCAGGGGGGCGGGTTCATAGCCCAGGACGCGCTGCATCGGCCCCTTGGCGGCCTCGGCGACGATGGCGTTGACTTCTTCGACGGTCACTTCGCGCGCGGCGCGGAAGGTCAGGTCGACGGCGGACACGTTCGGCGTGGGCACGCGAATGGCCGAACCGTCCAGGCGCCCCTTGAGGTTCGGCAGAACCTCGCCCAGCGCCTTGGCGGCACCGGTGCTGGTGGGGATCATCGACATGGCGGCGGCGCGGGCGCGGTACAGGTCGCTGTGGCGGCGATCCAGCGTGGGCTGGTCGCCGGTATAGGCGTGGATCGTGGTCATGATGCCGTTTTCGATGCCGATGCCTTCGTCCAGAACCTTGGCAAGCGGGGCAAGGCAATTCGTGGTGCACGAGCCATTCGACACCATCCTGTCGTTGGCGGTCAGGCTGTTGTGGTTGACGCCGAACACGATCGTTTTGTCCACGTTCTTGCCCGGAGCCGACAGCAGAACCTTTTGAGCGCCACGTTCAAGGTGTGTTTTCGCCTTCAGCCCGTCGTTGAACTTGCCGGTGCATTCCAGAACGACGTCACAGCCTTCCCAGTCCAGCTCGTTCATGTCGTAGGTCGAAAACATCTGCATAGGCCCGCGACCCAGGTCCATCGTGTTGCCGCTGATCGAGACATCGCGTGGAAAGCGGCCGTGGATGCTGTCGTATTTCAGCAGATGCGCCGAGGTTTCAAGCGGTCCCGTGGCGTTGACCTTGATCACTTCGATATCGTTGCGGCCTGACGCGGCGATGTGCGACAGGGTACAGCGGCCGATGCGGCCAAAACCATTGATGCCGACCTTGATGGTCATGTGACGTCTCCAAATCCGCTTGTGTTCCGGGCGATATAGCGATGATCGGTCCATCTAAAAAGATGGAAAATACCATATTTGCAATGTGTTAGCGCAAACTTGGTGTGGTTGCGCTAACGCTTGCGCTAGCTGTCGGATCGGTTAGGGTCCAAAGTGCGACGGATGAACGGAAAGGATGCGGCATGAGCGGTTTGCTGGCCCTGTTGGACGATGTGGCGGGAATCGCCAAGGTGGCGGCGGCCTCGGTCGACGATGTTGCGGCGGCTGCCGGCAAGGCGGGGGCCAAGACCGCCGGTGTGATCATCGATGACGCGGCCGTTACGCCGAAATACGTCCAAGGGTTTGCTCCAGCGCGCGAGTTGCCGATCATTTGGCGCATCGCGCGCGGGTCGATGTTCAACAAGGTCATTCTGCTGCTGCCTGTGGCGCTGTTGCTGGCGAACTTCGCGCCGTGGCTGATAACGCCCTTGCTGATGATCGGCGGGTCATACCTGTGTTTCGAGGGCGCCGAGAAGATTTTTCACGTGCTGTTCCCGCATGGCAGCCACGTGATCGAAGAAGACATGAGTGTGCGCGATCCGGGTCATCTGGAGGAGCAGAAGATCAAGGGCGCGATCAAGACAGATTTCATCCTGTCGGCCGAGATCATGACCATCGCTCTTTCTGCCATCGAGGCGCCGAATGTCTGGATGCAGGCGGCGACGCTGGCGGTTGTGGGGATCGGTGTCACGGTTGCCGTCTATGGCTCGGTCGCGTTGATCGTAAAAATGGACGATGTCGGTCTTTATCTGGCAAAGAACGCGCCGACACCGATTGGCCGCGGGCTGGGTCGCGGGCTGGTCAAGGCGATGCCAAAGGTCATGAAGACACTGTCGGTCGTGGGCACGGCGGCGATGCTGTGGGTTGGCGGCTCGATCATGATCCATGGACTCGAGGTGCTGGGCTTTGGCTGGCTCGGCCACCACATCCACGATTGGGCTTATGCGGCCGGTCATGCCGTGTCCGATCAATGGGCCGGCGCGGTGGAGTGGATCAGCAAGGCTGCGATGGACGGCGTGTTCGGGCTGGCCTGGGGGTTCGTTCTGATCCCGTTGGCGACCAAGGTCATCGCACCGCTGTGGCCCAAAAAGGCAGAGCAGACAGCCGACCATTGAGGCCCAAAAGAAAAGGGCGGCACGATGGCCGCCCTTTGATTGCTCGGATCGGCTGGATCAGCCCAGTAATTCCTTGACCTTGGCAACCGTCGCCTCGGCGGTGATGCCGAAATGCTTGTACAGTTCGCCTGCGGGAGCGGACGCGCCAAAGCTCGACATGCCGATGAAACCGGCCTTGGCCTCGCGGCCACGCTCGCCCAGCAGCCAGCGGTCCCAGCCGCCGGCACGGACGGCGGCCTCGATACCGACGCGGACGGAGCCGGCGGGCAGGACCTTCTTGCGATAGGCTTCGTCCTGCTCGGCAAACAGCTCCATGCAGGGCATCGAAACGACGCGGGTGCCGATCCCTTCGGCCTCGAGCATCGCCTTGGCCTCCATGGCCAGCGACACCTCGGACCCGGTGGCGATCAGGATCGCCTGACGCTTGCCCTCGGCTTCGGCCAGAACATAGGCGCCCTGGGCGGTCAGGTTCTTGGCCTTGTGCTGGGTGCGCACGGTCGGCACGCCCTGGCGGGTCAGCGACAGAACCGAGGGGCTCTCCTTGAAGGTCAGCGCCAGTTCCCAAGCCTCGGCGGTTTCGACGGTGTCGGCGGGGCGGAACACATAGGTGTTCGGCGTCGCGCGCGAGATCGCCAGATGCTCGACCGGTTGGTGCGTCGGGCCGTCTTCGCCCAAACCGATCGAGTCATGGGTCATCACGAAAACGCTGGGGATCTTCATCAGCGCGGCCAGACGCATCGACGGGCGCGCATAGTCGGTGAAGGCCATGAAGGTACCGCCATAGGGCCGGATGCCACCATGCAGCGCCATGCCGTTCATCGCCGCGGCCATGCCATGTTCGCGGATGCCGTAGTGGATATAGCGGCCTTTGCGGTTTTCCGGCAGGAACACGCCCATATCGGCTGATTTGGTGTTGTTCGACCCGGTCAGGTCCGCCGAACCGCCGACCGTCTCGGTCATGATCGGGTTCACGACGTTCAGCACCTTTTCCGACGAGGCGCGGGTGGCCAGCTTGGGTTGATCCTCGGAAACCTGCTTTTTGAAGGCACGGATGGCGCCAGCCAGCTTCTTCGGCGCCTCGAAAGCATAAGCGCGGTTGAACTCGGCCTGCTTGCGCTCGGACAGTTGGGCAAAACGTTCTTCCCACGCTTTCCGTTCCATTGCGCCACGCGCGCCGATTGCTTCCCACGCGGATTTCACCTCGGTCGGAATTTCGAACGGTCCGTGCGGCCAACCATATGCATCCTTGGCGGCCTGCAGCTGTTCGGCATCCGTCAATGCGCCGTGACCTTTCGAGGTATCCTGCGCGGCATGCCCCAGCGCGATGTGGCTTTCGCAGGCGATCATGGTCGGTTTCTTCGACGCTTTTGCCTGCACAATCGCCGCATCGATGGCCTTGGGGTCGTGGCCGTCAATCTCGATCACATGCCAGCCCGAAGCGGCGAACCGGCGCACCTGATCAGTACGGTCGGCAATGTCCACGGTGCCGTCGATGGTGATGTTGTTGTTGTCCCAGAACACGATCAGCTTGCTGAGCTCGTGCCGACCGGCCAGGGTGATGGCCTCCTGGCTGACACCTTCCATCAGGCAGCCGTCACCGGCGATCACATAGGTGTAGTGGTCGACAACCTTTTTGCCGTAATGGGCCCGCTGGATTTCTTCGGCCATCGCAAAACCGACGGCGTTGGCAATTCCTTGCCCAAGAGGACCGGTGGTGGTTTCAACACCATCAATCAGGAAGTTTTCCGGGTGGCCGGCGGTCTTCGCGCCCAGTTGGCGGAAGTTCTTGATCTCGTCCAGAGTAACTGCGCTGTAGCCCGTCAGGTAGAGCAGGGAATAGATCAGCATCGAGCCATGGCCGGCCGACAGGATGAACCGGTCGCGGTCGGGCCAGTTTGGGGCCGAGGCGTCGAATTTCAGGTGTTTTTCAAACAACACGGTCGCGACGTCGGCCATGCCCATCGGCATTCCGGAATGGCCGGAATTGGCGGCGGCGACAGCATCAAGGGTCAGGGTGCGAATGGCCGCAGCCTTCGCCCAGTGTTCAGGGTTGGCATTGCGCAGCGCAGTCAGGTCCACGGGTGTTGTTCCTTTGGATTACGGCAGATTGCGGGCTGAATACCATCCACCCCCCAAAGTGCAAGCGGAACCCGGCGCGGCGCATTGCCATCGCTTCAAGAGTGTTGCTCAAGCCTTTGAAAGCAAAGAGTGGGTATTTTGGCGAACATTCCGTTAGACTAAGTACCGGTACGAGCCGTATTGATTCGGCCATCGGAAAAACAGAACGAACCTTGGTAAAGAGGTGACAGGGGCAATGAGCCAGATCGAAGACTTACAGCGACGCATCATGGCCGCGATGGATCGGATTGGCACCGGGATCGAGGCGCTGCAATCGGCGGGTCCGGTCGCGGGCAGCGAAGATGGACAATTGCGCGCCGCCCTGGATGAGGAAAAGCTGGCTAATGCGCAATTGGAAGAGCGCCTGAAGTCTCTGAAAGAGCGGCATGATCAGGAAATCGACGCTTTGCGCGCCCAGTTGGGCGAGTCCAATGCCAAACTGGCCACCGTCGAGGCCGCGCGTGCCGAACTGTCCGAAGCCAAGGCCGCGCTGGAAAATCAGGACGAAGTTGCAGCGCTGAAGGCCGAGATCTCCGAATTGCGGCGGCAGCTGGAGGATTCAGAGCGTATCCCCGAATTGAATGCCGAACTGGAAATGCTGCGGGCCGAACGCGCCAGCCACGGCGCAGCCATGTCGCGGCTTGATGACGACCTGCAGCGCTTGCGCAAGGCAAATGACCAATTGCGCGAAGCGGTCGACGAGTTGCGCAAGGCTGCTGAGGGCGGCGTTCCCGATGCCGAGCTTTTGAACAAGGCAACCGTGGCCGAACTGGAGGCCACCCGGGCCGCCCGCGCCACCGACGCGGCCGAAGCTCATGCGGTTCTGGCGCGGCTTGAGCCTTTGCTGACCCACGCCAACCTGGCCGAAGGAGAGGTAGAGTAATGCCCGAGGTTACAATTCATATTGGCGGGCGCGGATTTGAGGTTTCCTGCCAGGACGGCGAGGAACCGTTTCTGCACGCAGCCGCGAAGATGCTGGACGATGAGGCCCAGGTGATGGCCGACCAGATTGGCCGTATGCCCGAGTCGCGGATGCTGTTGATGGCGGGGCTAATGCTGGCCGACAAGGCGGCGGCTACCGAGGATCGCATCAAAACACTCGAGGCGAAGCTGGCCGAGGTTGAAGGCGAATTGGAGCGTATGCGCAGTGCGCCCGCGCCAGAACCAGAACGGATCGAAGTGGCCGTTGTCCCGCCGTCGGTTACCGACACACTTGCAGAGATGGCGGCACGAGCCGAGGCGCTGGCCTCGGTGATCGAAGAGAAGAACGCGAGATGACACATTTGCGGACTTTGTGCCTGGCGGCGTTGGTCGGGTCGTTCTCGGGCCCTGCATTGGCACAGATTGACATCCTATCGGTGACCTTCACCTGCGAAAATGGCGTTGAGCTGCCCGTGACATACTTCAACCCCTCCGACGGCGAAGGGGCTGCGGCTATGATCGTCGATGGTCAGTTGATTGCGTTGCGCCAGGTCCAGAGCGGCTCGGGTATCCGTTACGAGTCGGTGAACGGGCAGGGGACGTATACCCTGCGGTCGAAAGGCTGGAACGCGATGGTCAGTTTCGCGGCGGCCGGAGCCACCGACGAAACCGATATTTTGAAAGACTGTGTCAGCCGCTGAGCGGCTGATCAGGCGTTTGCCTCGCGGATTTTGTCGGCGGCTTCCTTGTTGTAGGCGACACCGTTTTCATCGAACAGCGTATCCAGCTCTCCTGACAGGGTCATTTCCGTGATGATATCACAACCACCCACAAATTCGCCTTTGACGTAGAGTTGAGGCACGGTCGGCCAGTCCGAATAGTCCTTGATGCCCTGGCGGATTTCCTCGTCCGCCAGAACGTTCACGTCGGTGTATTCGACACCCATATAGTTCAGAACACCGGCCACCCGAGATGAAAATCCGCACTGCGGCATTTCTTTGGTGCCTTTCATGTACAGCACCACATCGTTGCTTTTGACGGTCTCGTCGATCTGGGTCTTAACGTCGGTCATTTCGCGTTTCCTTGTTTACGTTCGTCCGTCTGTCGGGCGGTCATTCCGATCGGCGGCTGCGCCACCAGTTTCTTGGTTCAGTACGCTGGTTCATCGCATGAACCTCGTCGATTACATTGGCCTTTGTCACGCCGTCGGCTTCCCACGGTCTGCGTTTCAAAGCGTTGGGGTCGGGGCGCATATCCGACAATCATCTTGTTCTGCTCCGTTTTAGATAGGCTTCGAGCAGAGCCGCGGCAACTACCAGCCCGCCGACACATATTCCGATCCAGACGACCCAACCGATCATGTCACGTGACCGAATTGTCGGATGCCTTCGGAATGCACAAGGCAGCGCGTGCCATTACCAGAGTGAGCATGGCACTGGCCGCCGCCAGCCTCATCACTCGGGTACTTTCGTGGTCAACGCCAGCGCGTGCAGCTCGCCATCCGGGCCGTCCATCTTGCCCTTGAGTGCAGCATAGACCGCGCGCTGCTGCTGGACCCTGTTCTTCCCGCGAAAGCTTTCGTCCACGACCATGGCGGACATGTGTACGCCATCGGTGCCGCCGACCTGGATTTCCGCATTCGGAAAGGCGTCGCGCAGCAGATGTTCGATTTCGTGGGCGCTCATTGGCATTTAGGATACTCCTGAAGGTCTTTTCAAAGATGTAGAGCGATGCCGAAGCCCGCGCAAGGATTAGCCTTGTGTATCTGCTAAAATCCTAGCTTCCTACGAATTGATGAACTCAAAGGTGTCGCCAGCGGTACTTGCGAACCTTTCAAAGCGCGAAATACCCATTTGTATGCAATAGCTGGAAGCCAGCTCATATTCAGTGTTACGAATGAAATATTCTTTTGATTGCAAACTCCAGAAATATTTCCGTCAACCACGCGGATGTCCTTTACGAATTTGTCACCATCATAGAAACAAACGTCAAATCCGTGCGACTGCCTCAGCGCGTCATCAAAGACTTCTTCAGACGAGAAACTCATCAGATGCACACCTTTGGCCTGCGTTTCTCGTGCGAATTCGGAGAACGCACGCATTTCCGTGAAAGCGTATGTCGGGTTAATGCTGTCAAACTCAATTTGCTGACGTTCTAAGAAATCTTTGTTTTTGAAAAGACTAATCGTGTGGGCGTTGTATTCAGCAAGCAACGCGCGTTTGATGTAACCGTTTAGGCAAGTTGCGTTGCATTGAGTGGTATAGTCATAGCGCTCAAGCAATTCTTCGTAGCGTTCTAGATCCTTCAAAATCATTGTGTCGCTATCAAAATGCCAAAACCGTTCGATGTTTTGCGATTGAGCGAACCCGTGTATATGAAACCAGCGTTCAAAAACAAAGCGCAACCAGTCTTTTCCGCCGCGGAACTGAAGATTTCTGCGGTGTTCGTCGCCTTGAACGGGACAAAAAACGCGTTCGAATTCGTCGTGCAAATCACTTCGAAAATCAAGGTAGTTAAAGTGCTGCCAGCCTTCTTGTTCGGCTATTGCTCGATTACTGTCATCGCCCAACAAGATAAGTCGTCGTTCAGGATTCGTAATCCGAGCACATCGTAATGTGTGACGCAGATAGAATGAGTTTCCATAGTGACAAAACAGAAGAGGATTCATATGCGTGCTACCGCCTATCCCGAAGGTTCACTTAACCGTCTACCGCCTCGGCAAAACTGCTGCGATATAGCGCTGAGAGTTCACTCAGAGGAGCTTCGGACGCTCCGATCCGCACGGTTTCTCCGGTAAAGCGACCGACCGAAACCAGCGGCACGCCCGCCTGGCCCGCCGCAATCATCAGCGCTTCGGCCTGATCGAAATTGCAGGCCACCAGGTAACGGCCCTGATCCTCACCAAACAGGAACTCGGTCGGGGCGTCATCAAGATGCACACCCACGCCCGCGGCTTCGGCCAGTTCGAAGGCTGCCAGTGCAATGCCGCCATCGCTCAGGTCAGTACAGGCCTTGATCATCTCGCGATTGGCCCGGATGAAGTCGCCGCTGCGCTTTTCAGCATCCAGATCCACATGCGGGGCGTCGCCGTCTTCGCGGTTGAAGACCTCGGCCAGCAGGGCGGATTGGCCCAGATGCCCTTTGGTTTCACCGATCACCAGCGCCACATGCCCTTCGCGAACCTCGGTGCCGATGATGTCGTCGGCGTGATCCAAAAGGCCGACGGCACCGATAGTCGGTGTGGGCAGGATCGCCTGACCGTCGGTTTCGTTGTAGAGCGACACGTTGCCCGAGACGATCGGCATATCCAGCGCGGCCACGGCGGCGCCGATGCCTTGGATGGCACCGACGAACTGGCCCATGATCTCGGGCTTTTCGGGGTTGCCGAAATTCAGGTTGTCAGTGGTGGCCAGCGGTTTGGCACCAACGGCGGTCAGGTTGCGATAGGCTTCGGCCACGGCCTGCTTGCCGCCTTCCTCGGGGTTGGCGCGCACGTATCGTGGGGTCACGTCCGACGTGAAGGCCAGCACCTTGTCGGTGCCATGTACGCGCACCATGCCTGCTCCAACACCTGGCGTGCGCGCCGTGTCAGCCATCACCATCGTGTCGTATTGCTCATAGACCCAATGCTTGCAGGCATAGTTGGGCGACGAGATCAGCGCCCGCAGCCCGTCGATCGGGTCGATCTGCGGCACCTCGCCCAGATCTTCGGCCGCCGGGGTGGGGACCCAAGGGCGGTCGTATTCCGGTGCCGTTGACGCCAGTTTCGACAGCGGCAGGTCGGCCTTGATTTCGCCGTTGTGCATGATCAGGAACCGGTCTTCGGCGATGGTCTCACCGACGATGGCGAAATCCAGATCCCATTTCTCGAACACGGCGCGGGCTTCGGCCTCAAGCTCGGGTTTCAGCACCATCAGCATGCGTTCCTGGGACTCGGACAGCATCATCTCGTAGGCTGTCATGTTCTCTTCGCGCTGGGGCACGTTTTCCAGGTCCAGCCGGACACCCAGCCCGCCCTTGTCGCCCATCTCGACGGCGGAGCAGGTCAGCCCTGCCGCGCCCATGTCCTGAATCGAGATCACGGCGCCGGTCTGCATCAGTTCCAGCGTCGCCTCCATCAGGCGTTTTTCGGTGAAGGGGTCACCGACCTGCACGGTTGGGCGCTTTTCCTCGATCGTGTCGTCGAATTCCGCCGAGGCCATCGTGGCACCGCCCACGCCGTCGCGGCCGGTCTTGGCGCCCAGATAGACAACGGGCATGCCCACGCCCGACGCGGCCGAGTAGAAAATCTTGTCGGCATCGGCCAGCCCGGCGGCAAAGGCGTTCACGAGGCAGTTGCCGTTGTAGGCCGGGTGGAACCGAACTTCACCGCCCACGGTCGGCACGCCGAAACAGTTGCCGTAGCCACCGATACCTTCGACCACGCCGTTGACCAGCTGGCGAGTCTTGGGGTGGTCGGGTTCGCCGAAGGACAGCGCGTTCATTGCCGCGATGGGCCTCGCGCCCATGGTGAACACGTCGCGCAGGATGCCGCCCACGCCGGTTGCCGCCCCTTGATAGGGTTCGATGTACGACGGGTGGTTGTGGCTTTCCATTTTGAAGACCACGGCCTGCCCGTCGCCGATATCGACCACACCGGCGTTTTCACCCGGACCACAGATCACCTGAGGGCCCGAGGTGGGCAGCGTGCGCAGCCATTTCTTCGAGGATTTGTAGGAACAGTGCTCGTTCCACATGGCCGAGAAAATCCCCAGCTCGGTAAAGGTCGGCTCGCGCCCGATAATCTCGAGGATCATGTCGTATTCTTCGGGTTTCAACCCGTGTGCGGCAATCAGATCCGGTGTGATGGCGGGCTCTTGCATCGTGTGTCCTGTTTCCAAGGTGGCCGGGATTGCGGGCCTTTTAGGGCAACCGGGCGATTTGGGAAAGGGTCAAGAGCGCGCAGCGAACAGGAACCCGCTATTTGCTGGCAGAATGCAGCGGTCGGCGACCGGGAAATGCAGGTTGCACCACCGGAATGACGGGGACAGCAGCGCATGCGCCACTGTCCCACCGCCGTTATTGAGGCGGCTCTTCCTTCTTGTTCACTGCGTCGGCCGCGGCCGCGCCGATCGCCGCTTTCTGCTGTTCGGTCAGGTTTTCGGCCTCTTCCAAACCGGGGATGGCGACGCGCACCTCACGGCGGGCAAAGTCGATCCCGTTCTCCTTGAAGGCGGCCTTGACCCGGTTGAAGATCTCCTTGCGCAGGGTGAACTGCTTGCCGGGCTTGGCCATGAACTTGCCGCGGATGATCATGCCGACATCGTCAAAGTCGAACACGCCCTGCGATTTGAAGGGCTGCAGGAAGCCATCCTTGTGGAGCGGGTCCTCCATCATCTCGGCGCCGATCTTCTTGAAGATCTTCTTGACCTTGTTCGGATCAGTGTCGAAGGGCACGGTGAATTTCAGCTTCATGATGACCCAGTCGCGGCTGTAGTTGGTCAGCTTCTGAATCTCACCGTAAGGGATGGTATGCACCGGACCGCGATGGTGGCGCAGCTGCATGGAGCGGATCGAAATCTTCTCTACCGTGCCGGTGGTGCCACCCACATCGACATATTCACCCACTCGGAAAGCATCGTCGATCAGGAAGAAAATCCCGCCCACGATGTCCGAGACCAGTTTCTGCGCACCAAAGCCGATGGCCAGACCCAGGATACCGGCACCAGCCAGAAGCGGTGTGATGTCCAGACCCAGTGCGCCCAGCGCCAGCAAGGCGAAGATCACCGCGATGGCCACCTGAGCAGTCACGCGCAGCAAAGGCAGAACCGTGGCCAGGCGCGAGCCGCCGACACCGCCGCCTTCGCCGGCTTCCTCATCTGGGCTCTGCTCCGAAGCTGTTTGCTCTTTGGCAAGCCGGCGGTTGATCCAGAGCGAGACCACCTCGTTCAGGATGTAGCCGATTGCGATGATGATGAAGAACTGAACCAGTTTGCTACCGGTTTCCGAGTCCCCGCCCGCAATATCCTGCAGGTCCAGATTCCAGGCATCCGCAATCATCAGAATGACCAGAATGCCGGCCAGAACGCGTCCGATGCGGATGTAGCTGCGTTTGGTCGATTTGTAGGCACGTTCCGCGATCGGGCCATCGCCAATCATCGGCGGCAGCAGGTGCCGGGTCAGCCCTCGGATCAGCGTGTCGAGTGCCGGTGCGATCAGCAGCCAGAACATCGTGACGAAATGCGCGCCTTCGGCCAGAAGGGCAAACACGGCCGGACTACGCTGAGCGGCGAGGAACTCGACCAAAAGCCAGGTACCCGCCGACACGGCGATCGCAAAATACGGATAGTAGCGGGCGACTTCTTCGTCGAAATGCGTACGATCTGGATCGGAACCACGCATCATGTCGGTCAGACCGTTGCGGGCCGTCCAAGCAATGACACCGACATAGATGTGGATGGCGGTGTTCAGCCAGAAACCAAGGCGCGATTCACCCGGCATCACGCCATTCATCGCATTGAAATCCAAGATGAACAGGGTGAACCCGATCAGCAGGAACAGGCCGATCAGGTTCCGATGCAGGTATTTTGCCCATTTGTCATTCACGTTGACCAGGCGCAGGTTGCTCTGCTTCGGGGCCAGAATGAAACGGGAAATCGCGGCTCCCAGGCGGGGGAACCAGATCAGGAAGAATACGAACGGTGCCGCCTGGGCAATTTGCTGTTCGTCCAGCAATCGACGCCCGACGAAAACCAGCGTGTAATAAAAGACAAGCAGGCCCAGAAACTCGACGCAGAAGCGCTTGAACAAAAAGACAACCGCGCCTTTTAGGTTGGTCGAAGCATCCCCATCGACGACTTTGATCCAACGACGTGTCCAAAGGCCAACCGCGGTTTCTGCGGCATACCCGATTGCAAGCGCCAGGAAGGTGAACCCGAACAGGGTTGCCAGACCGCTTGCGCCAAACTTGTTTCCGAAATTGCTGAAGGCTTCGACCTGAGCCGAAACCAGTAGCGGAACCTTGCGGATCACATCCAGCCAAGACGCAGCCATGTCGCCCGCCGAGGATGAGATCGTTTGCAGCAGCCCCTTCCGGGAAGTCTGCGTTTCGGCCTGTTTCGCCGCGACCGCATCAAGCCGTTCCAGCAGAATGGCCCGGACCTGATCGTCAGACATTCTCGCCACCAGATCGTCGACCTGTTCGGGGGTCAGATCTTCGGGGATGGCGACATGGGTGGTAGTGGGTTCGCTGGTGCTCTGGGCCATGCTTGGCCGAGCCAGGAACGTGACGGATACCAACGCCATCAAAAACAGGCGGAGTAGGCTGGTCATAAACTTTGTCCTCGAACACGAAATATTATGGTTTTTCGCGATCATAGGCCCGTTGGCAAAATAATTCCAAACGATTTGGCACCGCGCACCGGGGTGCAGGCCAAAAAAAAGGCCGAGCACTAAGCTCGGCCGTAGTCCAACAGGGAGGTATGAAGATGATGAGCGTTTCAGCATCATCGCCTTCGAGTGCTCATTTAGGGATCACTCTGTGAACGATCAAGGTTTTTTGGGCGCATTGAGGGCATGTCCGCTATGCCGCGAGTGCATAGCTAAAGTTTTCCCAGATGTTTCAGCTGCTTGCGATGCGCAATGATTTCATCCTGAACAAAATCTCGGAACGCTGCGACCCGTTTTGAGTGCCTCAGTTCTTCAGGATAGGCCAAATATACAGGCACATTCGCCGTCTCGATGTCGGACAGGATCGGGACCAGGTCGGGGAAATCCTCGGTCACGTAGTCGGGCAGGACGCCAATTCCGAGGTCATTCAGAACACCCTGCAGAACACCAAAGTAGTTGTTCACCGTCAGCAGTGAGCTGGGTTCGTAGGTCATCAAGTGACTGACCATCGACGCGCCAACGCCAACCTGGGGTGCGGCGGGGGTCTGACAGATCAGGCGGTGTTTCGAAATGTCCTCCAACGTCTGGGGCGCACCGCCGTGCGAATCCAAGTAGGTCTTGGTCGCATACAACATCATTCGAACGGTCATCAGACGCTTGCGGACAAGATCGGCCTGACTGGGTTCTTTCATCCGGATAGCGACATCCGCTTCGCGCATCGGAAGATCCAGCACGCGTTCTTCGAGCATCAGGTCAATGTTCAGGTCCGGATACTGCTCATACAGCTTGGGCAGGCGCGGCGCCAGCCACAGGGTCCCGAAGCCAAAAGTCGTGGTGACCCGCAGGACTCCAAAGACCTCATCCTCGCTGTCTCGGATTCGCGCCGCGGCTGCGTCCAGACGTTTGGACATGGCCGTTGTTGCATCGAACAGAAGCTCGCCCTGTTCCGTCAGAATCAGGCCGCGGGCGTGGCGGTGGAACAGCGTGGCGCCCAGCGATTCCTCAAGTGCGCGGACCTGACGGCTGACGGCGGATTGGGACAGATTCAGCTTGTCTCCGGCATGCGTCAGGCTGCCGGCGTCAGCTACCGCGTGAAATATTCTGAGCTTGTCCCAATTCATCGTCGCAACTTTCGTTATCCTTTGGCAGCCCTATATGAAAGAGGTAACAAATTCCATATTCAAACGGGGAAATCGTTACAGAGCAGGGGGAATTTTGTATACAGGTCAGAAATTATGACCTAAAATGACGTCAAATGCAGCACACTATTCCGACGTGGGGAGGCGTCTGATGAGTCAGCCAAAGATTTCGCTCAATGACCGTTTCGATCTGACCAAAAGCCCGGTGCTTTTGAATGGTACGCAGGCGCTTGTTCGTCTGATGATGATGCAGAAGGCGCGCGATACCGCCGCGGGTCTCAACACTGCCGGTTTGGTCACCGGATACCGGGGGTCTCCGCTGGGTGCGGTCGATCTTCAAATGTCGCGCGCCGAAAAGCAACTGGCCGAGTGCGATGTGACCTTTCAATACGGTCTGAACGAGGACCTGGCCGCCACAGCCCTGTGGGGCAGCCAGCAGGCGGGTCTGCGCGGCGATGGAAAGTATGACGGCGTGTTCGGCCTGTGGTACGGCAAGGGGCCGGGTGTGGACCGGTCCGGCGATGTGATGCGTCACGCCAACATGGCCGGAACCGCCAAGCATGGTGGCGTGCTGATGGCGATGGGCGACGACCACACCGGCGAAAGCTCGACCGTGCTGCACCAGTCGGAATGGTCGATGGTCGACATGTACATGCCCGTGGTCAGCCCGGCCGGGGTGCAGGAAATCCTTGATTATGGAATCTACGGCTTTGCGCTCAGCCGGTTTGCCGGGGTCTGGGTCGGCCTCAAGACGATGAAGGACACGATCGAGGTGACCTCGGTCGTGGATGGCCGGCCCGACCGGATGCAACTGGTGACGCCGGAATTCGACATGCCCGAGGGCGGGCTGAACATCCGGCTGGGCGACACGCCGCACCTGCAGGAGGCGCGGATCATCGACTACAAGCGGTTCGCAGCCGAAGTGTTTTCACACGCCAACCGGATGGACCGGCGGGTCTGGGGCAAGCCGGGCGCCAAGATCGGCATTGCCGCGGCGGGCAAGAACTGGCTGGACCTGGTCCACGCCATGTCGCTACTAAACATCGACGAGGCCGAGGCCGAACGGCTTGGGATCACCACCTACAAGATCGGCCAGACCTTCCCGTTGGACATGAAGGGGTTCCATGATTGGGCCGAGGGGCTGGACCTGATCATCATCGTCGAAGAAAAGCGCAAGCTGATCGAAGTGCAGGTCAAAGAGGCGATCTTTGACGACCGTCGCGGACGTCGCGTGTACGGCTGGTACAAGGGCGGGGCAGGCACGCTGCACCGCGAAGAGCTGTTCCCGACCCGCGGCGCGCTTGATCCGATCATGATCGCCGAAAAGCTGGGCGGGATCTTCATCGAAGAAGGCCGCGAAACCGAGGGTATCCGCGCCGGACTGGCCAGCCTGCAAGAGGCGCGCCGCAACGACAACGCGCAGGAGATCGCGACGCGGCTGCCGTATTTCTGCTCGGGCTGTCCGCACAATAGCTCGACCAAAGTGCCGGAGGGCAGCCGGGCCTATGCCGGGATCGGCTGTCACTACATGGTGCAGTGGATGGATCGCGAGACTACCGGCTTTACCCAGATGGGCGGCGAAGGCGCCAACTGGATCGGTGAGGCGCCGTTCTCGACCACGAAACACGTGTTCCAGAACCTGGGCGACGGCACCTACAACCACTCGGGCGTTCAGGCGATCCGGGCGGCGCTGGCGGCCGGAACAAACATCACCTTCAAGATCCTGTTCAACGACGCGGTCGCCATGACCGGAGGGCAGGAGAACGAGGGCCATCTGACCGCCGAGCGCATCGTGCGCGAGGTCAAGGCCATGGGCGTGCAGCATGTGGCCGTCGTCTATGACGAAAAGGAAGATGTGAATTTCAAGGCACTGCCCGGCGACGTGGAAACCCACGAACGGGCCGAGCTGATGGCGGTTCAGAACAAGTACCGCGAGATCGAAGGCGTGTCGGTCATCGTCTACGTCCAGACCTGCGCCGCCGAGAAACGCCGCCGCCGCAAGCGCGGTACCTTCCCGGACCCGGACAAGCGCGTGTTCATCAACTCGGATGTCTGTGAAGGCTGTGGCGATTGCGGGGTGCAGTCGAACTGTGTCTCGATCGTGCCCAAGGAAACCGAACTGGGCCGCAAGCGGGCGATCGACCAGTCCAGCTGCAACAAGGATTTCTCGTGCCTCAACGGGTTCTGCCCGTCCTTCGTCACGCTGGAGGGCGCCAAGATCCGCAAGGAAGCCACCACCGAGATCGACATCCCCCATCTGCCGCAGCCGGTTCTGCCGCAGATCGAGGGCACGCATAACGTGGTCATCACCGGCGTCGGCGGCACCGGCGTCGTGACTATCGGGGCGGTTCTGGCGCAGGCCGCGCAGATCGACGGCAAGGGCGCGGGCATGATGGAAATGGCCGGGCTGGCGCAGAAGGGGGGCGCGGTGCATATCCACTGTCGCCTGGCCAACAAGCCAGAAGACATCAGCGCCATCCGCGTGGCTACGGGTGAGGCGCATGCGCTGATCGGCGGTGATCTCGTGGTGTCCGCCGGGGCCAAGACGCTGGGCCTGACGCGCACTGGTCAGACCGGCGCGGTGGTCAACAGCCACGAGATCATAACCGGCGATTTCACCCGCAACACCGAATTCCACATTCCGGTCGACCGGCTGGAATTGGCGCTGGAAGCGCGACTGAAGGACGGTCTTGCCCTGTTCGACGCGACCGAGTTGGCACGCGCGGTGATGGGCGATTCGATCTATTCCAACATGATGGTGTTCGGGGCGGCCTGGCAGCGGAGTCTGCTGCCTGTCAGCCACGACGCGATCATGACCGCGATCGAGCTGAACGGCGCAGCGGTCGAGCGCAACAAGCGCGCCTTCGAGGTCGGCCGCTGGGCGGTTCTTCATCCCGAGGAAGTGGCGCGCATCGTGACCCCCACGGTGACCGAGTTGCCCAAGACGCCCGAGCAGGCCATCGCATTCCGTGCCGATCATCTGGTGGCCTATCAGGGCAAACGGTTGTCGAGGCGCTATCTCAAGCTGGTCGAGTCGATCGAAGACCCGAAGGTCCGGGATGCCGTCGCGCGCGGGTATCACAAGCTGTTGTCCTACAAGGACGAATACGAAGTGGCCCGCCTGCTGCTGGACAGCCGCGACAAGGCTGCCGCCGAATTCGACGGCGACATCAAGATGACCTTCCACCTGGCTCCGCCGATCCTGGGGGGCAAAGGGCCGGACGGGCGTCCGCGCAAACGGCAATTCGGCGAATGGCTGATGGGGCCGATGAAGGTTCTGGCCAAGCTGAAGGGGCTACGTGGCACGCCGCTGGACATCTTCGGCTATACCGCCGAGCGCCGAATGGAACGGGCCTTGATCCGTCAGTATGAGTCGGACATGAAAGAGGTCCTGCCCAAGCTGGATGACAACACCCGTGATGCGATTGTCGCGCTGGCGCGGTTGCCGCTGGACATCCGCGGTTTCGGTCCGGTATTGGCCGCCAACGAAGCCAAGGCCGCCAAGCGGCGCGAGGAACTTCTGGCCGTGATCCGGCAGGGAGGAACCGAGACGCGGGCCGCGGCCGAGTAACGTCATATCGGTGTCATGGAGGCGCGGTAGGGTTCCCGTCCGCGCCGTCCGATGACGGCCACACCGGAGACCCGTGATGAAATCACGTCGCCAAGTCGCTCGGGACATTTCCTACGCCCATTCTGCTGAAACGCGGGGTGGGCGCATGGTCATCAAACTGATGGAGAACACGACCGGTCGGCTGCGTCTGATCCGGCGCGCGGATGGTTACGAGCGCGAGGTCGCCAATGGCCGTGATTTCTGGTCGGTCATGGTCGAACGCTACGGGCTGAGCCTGAACGTGGTGGGCGGGGCGTTGTCAAACATCCCCAAGGACGGCCCGCTGATCCTGATCGCCAACCACCCCTACGGGATTCTTGATGGGCTGATGATGGGGCATGTGCTGTCCCAGACCCGCGGAGATTTCCGGATTCTGGCCAATCATGTGTTCCACAAGGCTGAGGATCTGAACCGGATCATCCTGCCGATCTCTTTCGATCAGACGAAAGAGGCGATGCGGCTGAACCTGCAGACCCGAAAAACCGCCCTGGATTATCTGGGTCAGGGTGGGGCAATCGGGATTTTTCCCGGTGGCACGGTCAGCACGGCGGCGCGACCCTTCGCGCACCCGATGGACCCGGGCTGGCGCGGTTTCACCGCGCGGATGGTAGCCAAGTCAAATGCCGCCGTGGTGCCTTTGTTCTTTGATGGGCACACCTCACGCCTGTTCCAGATCGCCAGCCATCTGCATGTGACGCTGCGCATGGGTTTGCTGATCAAAGAGTTCAAAAAGCGTGTCGATACCCCAGTGGATGTGGTCGTGGGGCAGCCCATCGGTCGCGACGTTCTGGACCCATTGGCCGGCGATACGCGCAAGATGATGGATTTCTTGCGCAAAGCCACGTATGAGCTGTCTCCGAAGCCGCTGAAGTCGTATGACTATGGCTATGAATTCGAGGAACGGCATCGCGCCTGAAGGGGCAAATGGCAGTAGGCATCTTTGATTCCGGATTGGGCGGGCTGACCGTCCTGAACGCCGCGCAGACACGTCTGCCGGAGGTGGATTTCCTGTATTACGCGGACAGCGCGCACGCGCCGTATGGCGTGCGCGACGCCGAGGATATCTACAACCTGACCCGAAACGCGGTGCAGGACCTGTGGTCGCGCGGCTGCGATCTGGTGATTCTGGCCTGCAACACGGCCAGCGCCGCGGCGCTTCGGCGGATGCAGGAAGAGGGCGTGCCGCAGGGCAAGCGCGTGCTGGGTGTGTTCGTGCCGCTGATCGAGGCACTGACCGAGCGCCAGTGGGGCGACAACAGCCCCCCGCGCGAAGTGGCGGTCAAACATGTGGCTCTGTTTGCCACGCCGGCAACCGTGGCCAGCCGCGCGTTTCAGCGTGAACTGGCGTTCCGCGCCATCGGCGTCGATGTTGAGGCGCAGGCCTGCGGTGGCGTGGTCGATGCCATCGAGGACGGTGACATGATCCTGGCCGAAGCCCTTGTGCGGAGCCATGTGGACGCGTTGAAGCGCAAGATGCCGCAACCGCAGGCTGCGATCTTGGGCTGCACCCATTACCCCTTGATGGCCGAAGCCTTTCAGGTAGCGTTGGGACCAGACGTGCAAGTGTTCAGCCAGGGCGACCTGGTGGCCGAAAGCCTTGCGGATTATCTCCAGCGGCATCCGGATATGCTGGGCGGGGGTGAGGCGGGTTACCTGACCACAGGCAATCCGCAGAAGGTCAGTGACCGGGCAACGCAATTTCTCCGACGACAGATCACCTTCAAGGCCGCCTGACTTAGGTCAAGGACCGGCCCCTGTCATGAATTTATTCGGTACCTGTCACGTCGGCGGGTGCCAGACGTGTCACATAAATCTACGAGGTCTGACATGACCCACAAAATCGCAATCCTGGGCGCTTCGGGCTATACCGGTGCCGAACTGGTGCGGCTGATCGCCGAGCACCCGAACATGGAAATCACCGCTTTGGCGGCCGAGCGCAAAGCCGGGCAGACCATGGCCGAGGTGTTTCCGCATCTGCGCCATCTGGATTTGCCGCGTCTGTGCAAGATCGAGCAAATCGACTTTGGCCAGATCGACCTGTGCTTTTGCGCGCTGCCGCACAAGACCAGTCAGGAGGTCATCCGGGATTTGCCCTCCGACCTGAAAATCGTTGATTTGTCAGCGGATTTCCGGCTGGCCGACCCCGACGAGTACGAGAAATGGTACGGCAATCCGCATGCCGCACTCACGCATCAGGATGAGGCCGTCTACGGACTGACCGAGTTCTACCGTGAGGACATCCGCGCTGCGCGGCTGGTGGCTGGCACCGGGTGCAATGCTGCCACGGGGCAGTATGTGCTGCGGCCGTTGATCGCGGCCAGTGTTATCGACCTGGATGACATCATTCTTGATCTGAAATGCGCTGTCTCCGGGGCGGGGCGCGCGCTGAAAGAGAACCTTCTGCACGCCGAACTGAGCGAGGGCACCAACGCCTATGCCGTCGGCGGTACCCACCGGCATCTGGGCGAGTTCGATCAGGAGTTCTCGGAACTGGCGGGCCGCGCGGTTCACATCCAGTTTACGCCGCACCTGATCCCCGCGAACCGGGGCATTCTGGCGACCTCGTATGTGAAGGGTGATCCGCAGAGCGTTTATGAAACGCTGTGTGCAGCCTATGCAGACGAGCCTTTCATTCAGATGCTGCCCTTTGGCGACACACCTTCGACCCACCATGTGCGCGGATCGAACTTCTGCCACATCGGCGTCGTTGCTGACAGGATCGAACGGCGAGCCATCGTGATTGCGGCGCTGGACAACCTGACAAAAGGTAGCAGTGGGCAGGCCTTGCAGAACGCAAACCTGATGTTAGGTGAACCCGAAACGACGGGGCTTATGATGGCCCCTCTGTTCCCATGAGGGCGAGATGAAGACGCTGAAGAAACGTCGTCGTGTACAGATCATTCTGTTGGCTTTTGTGGCTTTGGCCCTGGCGACGGGCTTGATAGGCTATGCCATGCGAGACGGGATCAACTATTTCCGCTCGCCCAGCCAGGTGATCGCCGAACCGCCGGCGCCGAACGAGGTGTTCCGCATCGGTGGGTTGGTCGAAGAAGGCTCGATCGTACGCGGGCAGGGTGAAACCGTACGGTTCACCGTTACCGACGGGGGTGAGAGCGTGAAGGTGGCCTTCACCGGTGTCTTGCCTGATCTGTTTTCCGAGGGTCAGGGGATGGTCGGCACCGGAAGCTACGTTGATGGCGTGTTCCAAGCCACTGAAATTCTAGCAAAACACGACGAGACCTATATGCCGAAAGAGGTCATCGATGCCTTGAAGGAGCAGGGCGTCTACGAAGAGCCGGCAGACAGCTGAGACAGGACAGCCTTCGGTAGGTTGCCTGAATGAGTGTTTAAGGGCGTTGCGCGATCTGGTCGTGCAGCGCCCTTCTTCGTTTCAAGGATTTAAGGATTTCACCGGACCGTGGGCCGCATAGGAACACAGAGGTGCAGCATGCAGTCGGTTCAACAGATTGCCAACGAGATCGTAACCCGCGAGGGCGGCTTCGTCGATGATCCGGACGACCCCGGAGGCGCCACGAAATACGGTGTCACAATCCACACGATGCGACGGTTGGGCCTTGACCTGACGCGTGACGGCACGGTCGATCGCCGCGACGTGATCGCGCTTGGCCGGGATCAGGCCGTCGCGATTTTCATCACGCATTACTTTCAAAAGCCCGGCCTGGCACGGGTGCCCGACGCGCTGCAGCCGACGCTGTTCGATATGTACGTGAATGCGGGCGGACAGGCGGTGCGCATCCTGCAGCGTCTTTTAGTGCAGATGGGATTTTCGCTCGCCGTGGATGGCGTTTTGGGGCCGCGAACGGCTGGGGCGTGCGATCAGGCCGCAAAACCCGATCCGGTGGTGTTGCGCGACGCGTATGGGGTGGCACGAAGGAACTACTATTTCCGGCTTGCTGACCGACGTCCAGCCTTGCGCAAATACGTGCGCAGCCGCAACGGTGGGAAAGGGGGGTGGATCCGCCGGGCCGAGGAGTTTCTATCTCCGCCCTATCACCTGAGCATGGCCGAGTTTCAGCAAAGGATAGCCGCATGGGACTGATCGCAGGTATTTTCGACCTTCTGTTCGGCGGTGGGCGCAACGTGGTGCGCGAAACTGCGGAGGTGTTCCGCGAGAACGCGGAGGCCGGTGCGGAACGCGCTGTTGCGCTGCGCGGACAGGCGATGAACCAGTTCGGCGCGGAATTCGAAGCTCCCCGCAAAGGCGGGTTTGACCGTTTCATGGACGGTTTGAATCGGTTGCCAAGGCCTGCATTGGCGCTGGGGACATTGGGTCTGTTCGTGGCCGCGATGGTCGATCCATTGTGGTTTGCGGCGCGGATGCAGGGAATTGCGCTGGTGCCCGAGCCGCTGTGGTGGCTACTGGGCGTCATCGTGTCGTTCTATTTCGGAGCGCGGCACCAAGCGAAGGTTCAGGACCTTCAGCGTGATATCTCAGTTACGATGATGCGGGCGCCACAGGTCATGGCCAACTTGCAAGCTCTTCACGAGATGCGAGCGGAAAGTCCGGGGGCTGCCGATCCGGGGCCGGATGCCGAACTGACGGCCCAGGTGATCATCCCCGATCACAACCCGGCGCTTGAGGACTGGCGGCGTCTGCAGCGCGCCTGACCCGCGACACTATGTGCGCCTGATTGCGGCGAAAGTGATTGGCGCTTGCCCGGGCGCGGGATTATACCCGTGCCCATGATAACCGAGCTTGGACATTTCGCCCTTATCCTGGCCTTCATGGTGGCCATAGTTCAGACAGTCGTGCCATTGATCGGCGCCGCAAAACGCTGGCCGTCATGGATGCTGTTCTCGGAACCCGCGGCTATTGCGCAATGCCTTCTGACAGGATTTGCCTTCGCTGCGCTGGTGTGGGCCTTTGCGACCTCGGATTTCTCGCTGCGGATCGTGGTGGAGAACAGCCATTCCCTGAAACCGATGCTGTATAAAATCAGCGGAACCTGGGGAAACCACGAAGGCTCGATGCTGTTGTGGGTACTGATCGTGGCGCTTTTTGGCGCGACGGCAGCGCTTTTCGGCCAGGGTTTGCCACCCACGCTCAAGGCCCGTGTCTTAGCGATGCAGGCCGCAATCGGGGTCGCGTTCTACGCCTTCATACTTTTTACGTCGAACCCGTTTGACCGGCTTCCCGTTGCGCCCTTTGACGGCCGCGATCTGAACCCCTTGCTGCAGGACCCCGGCTTGGCTTTCCACCCGCCGTTTCTGTACCTTGGATATGTGGGCCTGAGCATGGCATTCAGCTTTGCCGTTGCTGCCCTAATTGAGGGACGGGTGGACGCGGCGTGGGGTCGTTGGGTTCGACCGTGGACCCTGGCAGCGTGGATATTCCTGACCATCGGCATCGCTTTGGGGTCTTGGTGGGCCTATTACGAATTGGGTTGGGGCGGGTTCTGGTTCTGGGATCCGGTGGAAAACGCGTCTTTTATGCCGTGGCTTCTGGCCGCCGCACTTCTGCACTCGGCCATCGTGGTCGAAAAGCGCGAAGCCTTGAAAAGCTGGACCATTCTGCTGGCGATCATTGCATTTGGCTTTTCGCTGATCGGAACCTTCATCGTGCGCTCGGGCCTTCTGACGTCGGTTCACGCTTTCGCAAACGATCCTGAGCGTGGTGTGTTCATCCTGTTCATTCTGGTGGCGTTCATCGGCGGAGCGCTGATCCTGTTCGCCGCCAGGGCGCAGGCGATGGAGGCCAAGGGGCTGTTCGGAATGGTCAGCCGTGAAAGCGCATTGGTGCTGAACAATATCCTGTTGGCTGTCAGCAGTTTTGTCGTGTTCTTCGGGACCCTTTGGCCGATGGTGGCCGAGATGATGTTCGACCGAAAGCTCTCGGTCGGGGCACCGTTCTTTAATGCGGCATTTACGCCGTTCATGGTGGTGTTGGGCATCGCATTGCCGCTTGGCTCGATGCTGCCGTGGAAGCGCGGAAGGCTGGGTCGCGTCGCATGGCAGCTGCGCTATGCGTTTGTTCTGGCCGTTTCGCTGGCCGTACTGGTTTGGGTGCTGCAGACGGGCCGCAGCGCGCTCGGGCCGGTTGGTTTGTTCCTTGGCGCATGGATCACCTTCGGCGCCGCGGTCGATCTGTGGAGCCGCACAGGCCGCACCGGCGGCTTCCGGCGTCTGATGCGCCTGCCGGGCGCGGATTGGGGCAAGGCGATCGCCCATACCGGTCTGGGGGTCACGATCTTTGCGATTGCCGGCCTGACCGCCTGGGAGGTCGAGGACATCCGTGTTGCGCGTATCGGGGAAACCTTCGACGTGGGCGGTTTCTCGTTCACTTTGGACGGCGTGCGCGAAGTTGAGGGACCGAACTATTTCTCCACCATGGCCGATGTACAGGTTCAAAAAGATGATCGAGAGATTGCTACGCTGAACCCGGAAAAACGGACCTATCCGGTGGCCGCCATGCCCACGACCGAGGCTGCGATTGACTACCGTTTTCTGCGTGATGTCTACGTGGTCATCGGGGATCAGCAGGACGATGGCGGCTGGGTCATGCGTACTTACATCAAACCTCTTGCGAATTGGATTTGGGGAGGCTGCATTCTGATGGCTCTGGGCGGATTGTTCAGCTTGTCCGACCGCCGATTCCGGGTGGCCGCAGGGGCGCGCAAGGTTCCGGCAGGCGGAGTGCCAGCAGAATGAAACGTCTGATCGTTTTGCTGTTGTTGCTGGCATCGCCGCTGATGGCGGTCCAGCCGGATGAGGTGCTGGAGGATCCGGCGCTCGAAGCTCGAGCGCGGGACATCAGTACGGGCCTGCGTTGTCTGGTCTGTCGAAACGAAAGCATCGACGAAAGCAACGCGGAACTGGCCCGTGACCTGCGAATTTTGCTGCGCGAGCGGCTGGTCGCGGGCGACACCGATGAAGAAGCGGTTGCCTATATCGTCGACCGCTACGGGGAATACGTGCTGCTCAAACCCACGACCACGGGGGCGAACCTTCTGTTGTGGCTGGCAGGGCCGGCCATGCTGTTGATTGCCGCGGGTCTGGGGTGGAACTTCTTGCGCGGTCGTGCGCGGGTTGAGGAGACCTCCGCCGTGGACGGATTGAGTGACGACGAGAAAGAGCGCCTGCGCCGGATTCTTGAAGACTGACGTGCGGTTTGCCTTTCCCTTGCGCGGCATTTGGGTCAGGGTTCGGGAAATTCTGCGCATGTGAGGACTTCATGGAATACGAAACGGTGCTTTTGGACATCACGGACGGTCTGGCTGTGGTCACGCTGAACCGGCCGGACAAGATGAACGCGCTTACGACGAAAATGCGCGCCGAGATTACCCATGCGATGAAAAAAGCCGCTCATGACGCGCGCGCAATCGTCCTGACGGGCGCGGGTCCGGCGTTTTGCTCCGGCCAGGATCTGGGCGATGCGTCCAGCACCGGCAAGATCGATCTGGAACGCGCGCTGCGCGACGAATATGAACCGATGCTGGAAGCTGTTCATGATTGTCCGGTGCCGACAATCGCGGCCGTGAACGGTCCCGCGGCGGGGGCAGGGGCAAACCTGGCGCTGTGTGCCGATGTGGTCATTGCGACCGAAAGCGCCTATTTCCTGCAGGCCTTTGCCCGGATCGGTCTTTTGCCGGACGCCGGCGGGACGTGGTTCATGCCGCGCCAGATGGGGCTGGCCAAAGCCATGGGTGCAGCCCTGTTCGCCGACAAGATTTCTGCGCGTCAGGCTGATCAATGGGGCATGATCTACGAGGCAGTTGCCGACGATGAATTCGCCTCGCATTGGCGCAAGCGCGCCGAGTACCTGGCCAAAGGGCCGACTGCGGGCTTTGCCGCGATCAAAAAGGCGATGAGAGGCACCTACGAAAACACATTGCCGCAACAACTGGCGACCGAGGCGCACCTGCAGGGGCAATGTGGTCGCACCCGCGACTTCGCCGAAGGCGTGGTGGCATTTCTGGAAAAACGCGCCCCCCGGTTCGAGGGGCGCTGACCATCAGGCCCGGCGGCGGCGGCGCGCGCGCCGTTCGGGCATCACCTCGTCCCCGGTTCCGTCACTGGCCGACGAGAAAGGCCCAAGGACTGCAGTAATTTGCTCGAGCGACGGACGGGCGCCACGGGGTTCAGTGTCCAGTGCCTTGCGCATCTCACGCAGGTGCGCTGGCATCGTTCCGCAGCAACCGCCGATGATGGTCGCACCTGAATCCCGCGCCATGGCCGCGTAGCGACCCATTAGCTCGGGTGTGCCGTCATAGTGGATGTGGCCATCGACATATTTGGGAATACCCGCATTGCCCTTGGAGATCAGGGGGCGTTCGGTCCCCTGAGCCACAAAACCCAGAACCGTGCGCAGGATGTCAGACGCGCCGGTGCCGCAGTTGGCGCCAAAGGCGATCGGCGGGTTGGGCAGGGTTTCGACCAGTTGCGCCAGATCTGCCGAGGTCACGCCCATCATGGTGCGCCCGGCGGTGTCAAAACTCATGGTACCGCACCAAGGCATGTCGGCCAGGGCAAAAGCCTCGGCCGCGGCGCGGAATTCCTCCGGCGCGCTGATCGTTTCTACCCACAGCACGTCGACGCCGCCGGCTTTCAGCGCCTCGGCCTGTTCGTGGAACATCTCGACCGCCTCGGCATGGGTCAGGCTGCCCACAGGTTCCAGGATTTCACCGGTCGGACCGACCGAGCCCGCAACCACCACCGGGCGTCCGGCGGCATCCGCGACCTCGCGCGCCAGTTCGGCGCCGATGCGGTTCAACTCGGCCACGCGGGTGTGGGCGTCGTGCAGCTTCAGACGTGCAGCCGTTCCGCCGAATGTATTGGTCAGGAACAGGTCACTGCCCGCATTCACCGACCCCTGATAGAGAGCGCGGATCTTGTCGGGTTGGTCGGTGTTCCACAGCTCGGGCGCGTCACCCGATTGTAGCCCCATGTTGAACAGGTTCGTTCCGGTGGCGCCGTCGGCAAGAATGGCGTCCTTAGTTTCCAGCAATCTGGTCAGCGCGTTGGTCATTGGAGATGTCCGGAGTTGTGGCCCCAAAGGCCAAAAATTTAGACGCCCCGTGTCGCATGACCGGGACGTCAAATCAAATTCATAATACTCATGAAGATCATGAGGTGGGCGGCATGCCTCAGTTGGCTTCGCTCATCACCTGAGCTTTGGCCTCGGGCAGCAGTTCCGCCATCTTGGCGCGGATTTCCTCGGGGCTGGACAGATCGCCCAGATCGGCGGCGACCTTGCGCACAACGTCCTCGTGGCCGGCCTCTTCGAAATCGGCGATCACGACGGATTTTGCATACTCGGCGGCCTCGTCGCCGCTTTTGCCCATTTTTTCCGCAGCCCACAGGCCCAGCAGCTTGTTGCAACGGGCTTGCGCCTTGAACTGCATTTCTTCGTCATGGGCGAATTTTGCTTCAAAGGCGTTTTCGCGTTCGTCGAACGTGGTCATGGGTGTTGGGCCTCTTCAAGTAAAAGTGTGTTTCCTGATGATATGACCATACGCGCTGCCGGGTGCAAGGTATTTGCGCTGCGTCAAAGCCTCTCGGATGCATGAACTTGCGGGAAAGGGGGGCTTGCACTATGAGAGCGCCAACGCGATGGGACTCATTCCCTCGCCCCAGCCTGGAAAGGTCGCACATGGCGCGTCGCAAGAAGATTTACGAAGGCAAGGCCAAGATCCTGTACGAAGGCCCGGAACCGGGCACGATCGTTCAGTATTTCAAAGATGACGCCACCGCGTTCAACGCGGAAAAGAAAGACGTGATCGACGGCAAGGGTGTTCTGAACAACCGCCTGAGCGAATTCTTCATGACCGGTCTGAACCAGATCGGCGTGCCGACCCATTTCATCCGCCGCCTGAACATGCGCGAACAGCTGGTTCGCAGCTGCGAGATCATCCCGCTTGAGGTGATCGTCCGCAACTATGCCGCCGGGTCGCTGTCGAAACGGCTGGGCATTGCCGAGGGCACGCAACTGCCGCGCCCGATCGTGGAATACTGCTACAAGGACGACTCGCTGGGTGATCCACTGGTGACCGAAGAGCACATCGCCGCGTTCGGCTGGGCCAGCCAGCAGGACATGGACGACATCCTCAGCCTGGCGCTGCGGGTGAACGACTTCATGAGCGGCGTGATGCTGGCTGTGGGTATCCGTCTGGTCGACTTCAAGATCGAAATCGGTCGTGTCTACGAGGGTGACTTCCAGCGCCTGATCGTCGCTGATGAGATCAGCCCAGACAGCTGCCGCCTTTGGGACATCGAGACAGGACAAAAGCTGGACAAGGACGTGTTCCGCCGCGATCTGGGCAGCCTGACCGACGCCTATTCCGAGGTCGCCCGTCGCCTGGGCGTTCTGCCGAAAAGCAACGTGAGCAAGCCCACCCTGATCAACTGATCGCGCCGACTGGCAGGGCCTAACAAGGATGCGCTGCTCCTATTCGGGGCGGCGCATTTTTCATTGCGGGTTTGACAGGTCAGGTCCCTGTCACGCATCTTCGGGTTGACCGACCAACCCGGTCCGCTAACCAAGGTGGCACACTGAATGAGCGCGTTGTTCGATCAAGCGGTTTTCCTGAAATTTCTGGCGGCCGTGCTGGCCATATTCAACCCGCTCTACAACATCCCGATCTTCTTGAGCATGACGCGCGACTGCACACCTGCCGAACGGCGCAGGGTAGCGATGATCGTGATGGCCTCGGTGACGGTGATCGCACTGATCTCGGTCGCTATAGGTGAAGAGGTGTTGGCTGTCTTCGGGATCGACGTTCCTTCGTTTCGCGTGGCCGGCGGGCTGATTATCTTCGGGATCGGCATGTCGATGCTGAACGCGCAAGACCGGGCGCCGGGCGATCAGGCGGCCGTGGTTGATGGTCACGCGCGCAAGTTGAACTTTGCCGTTGTTCCGCTGGCGATCCCGTTGACGATTGGCCCGGGCACGATTGCCGTGACGATCGTGTTCTCGCATCAACTGTCGGATGGGGCCGAACTTGTGACCCTTGGCTCGGCGATCCTGATCGCCTGTTTCATAGTCGGGCTCGGCCTGTTGTTTGCTGACAGCATCTCGCGTCTTGTGGGTGAGACGATGATCAATGTGCTGACCCGGATCATGGCGATCCTGCTGGTTGCTGTGGCCGTCGAAATGGTTCTGACCGGCATCTTCAACGCGGTTGATGCACATTATCCCGGGCTGACGGGCAGCCCAGGCAATTGAATTCCTCAAGATGAAGCGCCTGCGGTCATTCGACCGCATCACAAAGGCTTGTTCTGCGCGGTCAGTCGCGCTATCCCCCGCGCAACGGAACAGGCCCCGGCGCGGCGGGCCACAGGTGGAGTTGCGACGATGAAGGCACGGGTGCACGTAATGCTCAAGAACGGGGTTCTCGACCCCCAAGGCGAGGCTGTGCGCCACGCATTGGGCGCACTGGGGTTCGACAAGGTGCAGGGCGTGCGACAGGGCAAGGTGATTGACCTGGAACTGGCCGATGGCGCAACCGAGGCTGATGTGGCCGAAATGTGCGAGAAGCTGTTGGCCAACACGGTCATCGAGCGTTACGAGATCGAACTGGTCTGAGTTCTCTGACCGTTATCCCCAAGGAGGGTTTCCCATGCGCGCAGCGGTTGTCGTTTTTCCGGGGTCCAACTGTGACCGGGATCTTGCCGTCGCCTTTGAGCAGGCCGGTTTTCAGGTCGACATGGTCTGGCACAAGGATGCCCAGCTGCCGCAGGGCGTGGACATCGTGGGCGTGCCGGGTGGGTTTTCCTACGGCGATTACCTGCGCTGCGGTGCGATCGCCGCGCAGTCTCCGATCTGCAAGGCGGTAGTCGAACACACAGAACGGGGCGGCTATGCCATCGGCATCTGCAACGGGTTCCAGATACTGACCGAGACCGGCATCCTGCCGGGCGCACTGCTGCGCAATGCCGGCTTGAAATACATCTGTCGAACCGTTGGGCTGAAGGTTGCGACCAGCGAGAGCGCTTTTACTCAGGGCTACAACGCCGGAGACGTGATTCAGATTCCGATCGCGCATCACGATGGCAACTACTTCGCTGATGACGAAACCATTGCCCGCCTACGGGATGAGGATCGGATCGCCTTCAGCTATACTGACAACCCCAACGGCTCGCGCGGAGATATTGCCGGGATCCTGTCGCACAACCGGCGCGTGCTGGGCATGATGCCCCACCCCGAGCGGGCGGCGGACGAGGCGCATGGTGGCACCGACGGAGTGGCGCTCTTCCGCGCATTGTCGGGTGTGCTGACACCTGCGTGACTTGAGGTCGTGGGCGCGGAAGCGTAGCTTCGGTGCATGAGTTCCGACGCGCAATCAGGCTGGACAAATCTATTTGGCCGTGGTGCCCCTTTGGGGTGGCGCCTGCGGTTGGCCGTGTTCGTGTTGCTGGTTGCTGCTGCGGCGACGGTCTGGGTCACCAACAGCCTGCTGACCAATCGGTTCACGGAATCGACCCGAAACAGGGCTGAACTGCGTCTGGCGCTCTATTCCGGCAACCTGCTGAGCGAATTGCGTCGAAATGCCATCGTTCCACAATTGCTGGCCCGGGACCCGACCTTGATTTCGGCCTTGCAGTCAGCCGATTTTTCCTTGTCGACGCAGCGCCTTCTGTCCTTTGTTGAAGAAATCGGGGCTGCGTCGCTGATGCTGTTGGATCGGGATGGTCGGGTCGTTGCCGCAACAGACCGCAATCGACTGGGCGAGTCCCATCGAAGTGACCCGTATTTCGTGAATGCCGTCAGGTCCAACGCAACGATCTTTTCCGAGATTGCGCGCGAGACCGGCAGTTATGGCTTTCTCTATTCCCGCAGGATCGAGTTCGGGTCCGAAATTCTGGGCGTGATTGTGGTCGAAGTTGATCTGCGCAAGTTTGAAAACGCCTGGGCCGGGATCTCGGACGCGGTCATGGTGACCGACAGCACCGGAACGATCATTCTGTCGACCGAACCCCAGTGGCGCGGCCTGAACGAGACTGAGGCGTTGTTGCGGCAGCATCCGCAGGGTGCCATCCAGCGCGCAATTCGGGCGACTACCGATTGGACGGCCTTGCCGCCGGACGCCTATGTTGCGGGCGAGGCCGTGATGCGGATGGAGACCCGCATCCCGTTTCGCGGTTGGAAGATGACCTCGTTCACGACCTATTCCTCGATCCGCGAAAAGGTGAACAGCGTGCTGGCGCTCGAGATCATGGGGTTTGCGATTCTCCTGGCGCTGACCTTCTATGCACTGAGCCGCAGGGCCACGTTCCGCATGGCGCTGTTCCAACGCGAGTCGGCGGAGCTTCGCGCATTGAACGCAAGGCTGCAGCGCGAAATCGCCGAACGCGAACGGGTTGAAAAGACGCTGGAAGTGGCGGAACAGACGCTGGCGCAAAGCTCGAAGCTGGCAGCCCTGGGCGAGATGTCGGCGGCCGTCAGTCACGAGTTGAACCAGCCGTTGGCGGCGATGAAGACCTATCTGGCGGGCGCGCGGCTGCTGCTGCGCCGAAACCGCCCCGAAGAGGCGCTGGCCAGCTTTGGTCGGATCGACGGTCTGATCGAGCGGATGGGCGCGATCACGCGGCAGCTCAAGTCTTATGCCCGAAAGGGCGCGGACGCGTTTTCACCCGTAAATCTTGGGGAGGCGTTGGCCTCATCCCTGTCGATGATGGAACCGCAGCTGCGCCAGAGGCAGGTCAAGATCACCCAGATCCTGCCCGAAGAGCCGGTGATCGTGATGGGAGATCGGATGAGGATCGAACAGGTTATGGTCAACCTGTTGCGAAACGCGCTCGACGCCACCAAATCTGTTGCAGAGCCTGAGGTCGAGATCATTCTGGCCGCAGGCGAGACCGCCGTGCTGGCGGTGCGCGACAATGGCCACGGGATCGAGGATATCGAGAACCTGTTCGAGCCGTTCTACACCACCAAGCGACCCGGAGATGGGGTCGGCTTGGGTCTTGCCATCTCGTCCGGGATCGTGAACGACCATGGCGGGCGGCTGACTGCGCGCAACGGCCAGAACGGCGGCGCGGTATTCGAGATGCAACTGCCCATTTTGGGACATGACGGCCTTGAGGCCGCAGAATAACGAGGACGTACCTATGGCACAGGCCATGAAAATTGCCATCGTGGATGATGAACAGGACATGCGCCAGTCGATCAGCCAATGGTTGGCGCTGTCCGGCTATGACACCGAAACCTTTGCAAGCGCCGAGGATGCGCTGAAGGTTCTGGGGCCGGACTACCCGGGGATCGTGATCTCGGACATCAAGATGCCCGGCATGGATGGTATTCAGCTGTTGAAGAAGCTGATGGGCGCCGACAGCACCTTGCCGGTGATCATGATTACCGGTCACGGCGACGTGCCGATGGCCGTCGAGGCGATGCGGGTGGGGGCGTTCGACTTTCTTGAAAAGCCGTTCAACCCCGATCGGATGTCGGAACTGGCCAAACGCGCCAGCAACGCCCGGCGTCTGACACTGGACAACCGCGCCCTGCGGCGCGAGCTGTCGGGCGGCACGCAGATCATGAACAAGCTGATCGGCGCCAGCCCGGTGATGGAGCGCCTGCGTGAGGATATTCTGGACTTGGGCCAGGCCGACGGGCATGTGCTGATCGACGGCGAAACCGGCACCGGCAAGACCCTGGTGGCGCACGCGCTGCATGCAGTCGGCAGCCGGGCGGGCAAGAAATTCGTTCTGGTCTCCTGTGCCGCGCTGGAAGAAGAGGCGCTGGCCAAGCGACTGTTCGGCCCCATGATGCCCGAGGACACGCAGCTGCCCGCTATCGAGGAAGCCCGGGGCGGCACTCTGGTGCTGGAGGATATCGAGGCGCTGAGCGACACGCTGCAGGCGCGGTTGCTGAGCGTCATGAACGAGCAGGGAACGCCGGCCGAGACCCGGATCGTTGCGATCTCGAACCTGCAGGAAGCCGGCAAAACCAGCGAGGACGTGCTGCGGCCCGATCTGTTCTATCGTCTGGCGGCGCTGCGGATCACCATGCCGCCGCTACGGCAGCGGGGCGAGGATATCCTGACCCTGTTCACCCGGCTGAGCGAGCAGTTTGCCGAGGAATATGGTTGTGAGGCGCCGCAAGTCAGCGCCCAGGAGGCCGCGCAGTTGTTGCAGGCCCCGTGGCCGGGCAACGTGCGCCAGTTGATCAACATCGCCGAACGCGCGGTTCTGCAGTCGCGCCGCGGCTCGGGCACCATCGCGTCGCTGTTGATGTCCGATCACGAGGAAATGCAGCCAGTGATGACCACCGAGGGCAAGCCGCTGAAGGAATACGTTGAGGCGTTCGAACGGATGCTGATCGACAACACAATGCGGCGCCACAAGGGGTCCATCGCCTCGGTGATGGAGGAACTTTGCCTGCCGCGCCGGACTTTGAATGAAAAAATGGCCAAGTACGGGTTGCAACGGGCGGACTATCTGTAGGCGAGGGGGCCAGTCCCTTTTTGGCCTTTTGGCCAATGTACACCCGGGAAACTTGAAGCCGGAGGAAGCCCGACCTGTCCGTAGATCGGGCTCCTTTGCAGTTTGCCCATTGTGTTTTCCACAGGACTGCTTTTATTGTACCGGGACGGGTCGGGCGCATTTTTGTGCCTGAATGTCCCGAATCATTGAGTTTCGCTGCTTTGCTGCAGGTGGTGACCTTTCCCGCCCGGCCAAGCAGACCGATTGTGCCCCGTTCCGGGGCAGTAGAGTACCTGAGCCCGAACTTCGGGCGAAAGGAATAATGGGCAGGCAGCGGCGTGTTCGCGCCTGTCGGAGAAGAACCGCGATGACGCGCGCGCTACGATTGAGTATACGGGCAGGGGGCCACAGCGCCGATCCCTGCCGCGCGCCGTCCGTAATCGCCCAGACAAGACACCACCCCAGATGCGCCTGTCCGCCTGGACAGGTCAGGACAACGCGTTTGGCGCGGTGCACCAAGGACACATGGCAAAGAAAATGCTTATCGATGCCACCCACGCGGAGGAGACCCGCGTCGTGGTGGTGGACGGAAACAAGGTCGAGGAGTTCGATTTTGAATCCGAAAACAAACGCCAGCTTGCTGGCAACATTTACCTGGCAAAAGTAACGCGCGTCGAACCTTCGCTGCAGGCGGCCTTTGTTGACTACGGCGGGAACCGGCATGGCTTCCTTGCGTTCTCGGAAATCCATCCGGACTACTACCAGATTCCGGTCGCGGACCGCGAAGCCCTGATGGAGGAAGAGCGCGCCTACGCTGAGGCAATGAAGGCGCGGGACGAGGCCGAAGAATCCAAGCCCAAGAAGCGCCGCTCGCGGTCGCGCTCGAAGGCGGCAGAGGTCAAGACGGACGATCCGGTCGAAACGCTGGACGTATCCGCCGAACCGACGGGCATGGAAACCATCGACCTGCTTGAGGAAGAGGCCGCTGATCAGGATGTGCCCGAAGGCACGTCTCCGATGGAGACGGTCGCTGAAACTCCGGTCGAAGAGCCGAGTGAAGACGCGAGTGACGAACCGGCGGACGAAAAGGCCGAAGTCGAAGCTGACGCCGCACCCGCTGAACCGGTCGAAACAGACGAGCCGTACGCGGATGCAGCGGACGACGCTGACGCCGAAGCTGATGAGGCCAAGCCGGATGCGGCTGCCAAGGATGACACGATCGAGTCGGTTGCGGATGATGATGACAGCGAGGATATCCGTCCTCCGCGCAAACCACGCCCGCGCCGCTACAAGATTCAGGAAGTCATCAAAGTGCGCCAGGTTCTGTTGGTGCAGGTCGTCAAGGAAGAACGTGGCAACAAGGGTGCCGCGCTGACCACTTACCTGTCGCTGGCCGGCCGGTATTGTGTGTTGATGCCGAACACCGCACGCGGGGGCGGCATCAGCCGCAAGATCACCAACGCCGCGGACCGCAAGAAGCTCAAGGAAATAGCATCCGAGATCGACGTGCCTACGGGCGCCGGTCTGATCATCCGTACAGCCGGCGCCAAGCGTACCAAGTCCGAGATCAAGCGCGACTACGAATACCTGCAGCGCCTGTGGGAGCAGATCCGCGAACTGACGCTCAAATCGATCGCTCCTGCGAAGATCTATGAGGAGGGCGACCTAATCAAGCGGTCGATCCGTGATCTTTACAATCGGGACATCGACGAGGTTCTGGTCGAAGGCGAAGGCGGCTACCGCATCGCCAAAGACTTCATGAAGATGATCATGCCGTCGCACGCCAAGAACGTGAAGCGGTACGAGGACCAACTGCCGCTGTTCGCGCGCTATCAGGTGGAAAGCTATCTGGCGGGAATGTTCAACCCGACGGTCCAGCTGAAATCGGGCGGATATATCGTGATCGGTGTGACCGAGGCGTTGGTTGCCATCGACGTGAACTCGGGCCGGGCCACCAAGGAAGGCTCGATCGAGGAAACTGCGCTGAAGACCAACCTTGAGGCCGCCGAGGAAGTTGCACGCCAGCTGCGCCTGCGCGACCTGGCCGGTCTGATCGTCATCGACTTCATCGACATGGACGAGCGCAAGAACAACCTGGCGGTCGAAAAGCGCCTGAAGGACAAGCTGAAGACCGATCGGGCCCGTATTCAGGTCGGACGGATCTCGGGCTTTGGCCTGCTGGAGATGAGCCGCCAGCGCCTGCGCCCAGGAATGCTTGAGGCAACCACACAGCCTTGCCCGTCCTGCCATGGCACCGGTCTGATCCGCTCGGATGACAACATGGCGTTGTCGATCCTGCGTCAGATTGAAGAGGAAGGAACACGCCGCCGTTCGCGCGAGGTGCTGGTGCGGTGTCCGGTCAGCATTGCCAACTTCCTGATGAACCAGAAGCGCGAGCATATCGCGCAGATCGAGGCCCGCTATGGCCTGTCGGTTCGGATCGAAGGTGACATTCATCTGGTCAGCCCTGATTTCTCGATGGAAAAGTTCAAGACGGCCAGCCGGATCGTTCCCGAAGCGTCTGCGCCGGTGGTGTCCGCGACGGCATCGCTGATGGATCTGGTGGATTCCGAGGACGAGGTTGAAGACAGCGCCGTCGAGCCGGAACAGGCGGAAGAGGAAGCCAAGCCGAAGCGCAAGCGCCGCCGGCGTCGCCGCAAGAAGAACGGCGGTAACGGCGAGCAATCGGAGGCAACCACTTCTGACGAAGCTGCGGAAGACAAGGCGAACACCGAGGTGCAACCAGAAGAGTCCGGGACGGAAAAGACCGCTGAGCCTGAATCCGCTCCGGCTGAGGCCGCAGAAGCTGGTGCTGAAAACGTGACCGAGGGTGAAGCGGAGCAGGCCGAGGAAAAACCGGCCAAGCCCAAAAAACGTCGGGCACCGCGCCGCAAGAAAACGGCCGAGGTCGAAGAGGCCGCCGCGCCGGAACCCGAGGTGGCCGAGGAAGCGGTTCAGGCGGCTGCAGAAACGCCTGCCGAAGAGGCTTCCGCTGCTGCGGACAATGCCCCCGAAGCGCAAGCTGAGGAGCCGGTCGAAGCGAGTGAACCCGAGGTAGCGGCAGAAATCGAGACGCCTGATGCCGAGCCCGTGGCGGAAGCGCCGGAAGCGGCAACAGAAGAAAAAGCCGAGGACACAGCAGAGCCGGTGCTTGAGACGGTAGCGGAAGAACCCGAGCCGTCCCCGGCCAAGCCCAAGCGGCGCGGTTGGTGGTCTCTGGGCCAATAAAACAACAAAGGCGGACAGTATTGTCCGCCTTTTTTCTTTCAGGCCCCGCCGTTTTTCCGAATGAGATAGACGTGGTGATCCGCAGCTTCTTCCATCCCGATCAGCTCGTGCCCGGATTCCGAGCAGAAATGAGGTACATCGACGATTGCGGCCGGATCGTCGGCAAGGACCCGGAGTAGGGAGCCCGCAGGCATGGCCTTGAGCCGTTTGCGGGCTTTCAGGACGGGCAGGGGGCACAGCAGGCCCAATGCATCCAGGGTTTCGGCTTCATGTGTCATGGCTCTCAGATATTTGCATGGCGCACAGCTGTCCAGCCAGCAACCACGAGGATGTGACCGAATAGCCCCGTGACGCGCCCCACTGGATATCTTATGTGCAGTGGCATGTTCGGAATCGATATCATCGACGCGGGGCTGCTGCCCGCCATGTTCATCGCGCTGGTCGGCGGGTTGATCAGCTTTCTGTCGCCTTGCGTGTTGCCGATCGTGCCGCCTTATCTGGCCTACATGAGCGGCGTGACCATTCACGAGATGCAGGATCAGGCGCAGGCTAGACGCAAGGCGACTCTGTCAGCGCTGTTCTTCGTTCTTGGACTGTCGACGGTGTTCCTGCTGCTGGGCTTCACGGCCTCGGCCTTCGGCGCATTCGTGCTGCAGAACCAGGAACTGTTCGCCAAGGCCTCGGGTCTGGTGGTGATCGTGTTCGGCCTGCATTTCCTGAACGTGTTCCGAATTCCGATCCTGGACCGCGAAGCGCGGCTCGAAACCGGGGACTCCGGCGGCTCGGTCTTCGGGGCTTACATCCTGGGGTTGGCTTTCGCATTCGGCTGGACCCCTTGCATCGGCCCCCAGCTTGGCGCGATTCTGTCGCTGGCCGCGTCCGAGGCCTCGGTGGCGCGGGGCACGCTGTTGCTGGGCGTCTACGCGGCGGGTCTGGGCATACCGTTCCTGCTGGCTGCGATGTTCCTGAACCGTTCAATGGCGGTGATGAACAAGCTGAAACCGCATATGGGAACGATCGAAAAAGTCATGGGTGGCTTGTTGCTGGTCGTCGGCATCATGCTGGTGACGGGTCTGTTCACCGAGTTCAGCTGGTGGCTGCTTGAGACGTTCCCGGCATTGGCCACTCTGGGCTGACGCGGCGCCCGGTCGCGATGATCGGGCCTTACCTTGGCCACATCGCTGCGCTAACCTGCCCGCAACAAGGGCAAAGGCATGAGCAGTCAGGTTCCGCAATCTGGGGTACAACGACGCCGGGTGTTCTATATCCCCGGCTATGATCCGATCCATCCCCGCCGCTATCGCGAACTCTATCGGAAAGAGGGGCGCGCGCAGTCAGCGATTTCCGGGTATCGGTTGGAGGTCTCGGCCAAGACGGGCGATGGCCCCTATGGCTGGCACGTCCGGTCGGAGCAGGACGGGGCCGAAGTAGATACGGATGTCGAGGTTCTAGTCTGGTCCGACATCGTGCGCGACAGCATGGACAGCTCGATCCCGGCGACCTACTGGCAACTGCTGTGCACGGCCTCGATCTACATCTCGACTGGCACGCTGTGGCGGCTGATGCGGCTGCGCAAAGGACCGGTGATCGCCGCACTCTATCCGGTGGCGATGTTGCTGGGGCAGTTGGCGCTGGCGGGATTGGTCTTCTACGGTGTGGCAATGTTGTCCGAGTCCGCGATGCATTGGTTGGTTGAAGCTGTGGAAGGACCCGCGCTGTTCGGTCCCTATTTTGCGGCGCGGATGTATCTCAGCCTGGCTATTGGCGTGTTGGCGGGCTGGTGGGTCTTGCGCTGGTTCCGAAAGATCGACAACCGCCTGTTCGCCTATTACCTGATGCACGACTATGCCTATTCTGCGCGTCTGCGGGGGGAAACGCCGCCCGAGTTGCAAGCTCGGCTGGACGAATTCCGTGCCATTATTGCGGCAGCGCTGCGGTCGCCCGTCGATGAGGTTCTGGTGGTGGGCCACAGTTCCGGCGCGCACCTTGGCGTCTCGGTTCTGGCCGACCTGCTGCGGCGGGGCGAGGTGCCACCGGATGGCCCGGTCCTATCGTTCCTGACATTGGGGCAGGTGATGCCGATGGTGTCATTCCTGCCGCGGGCCGACCGGTTGCGGTCCGACCTGCAGTTGCTGTCGCAGACCGAGCAGTTGGCATGGGTCGATGTCTCGGCACCCGGGGATGGCTGCGCCTTTGCCCTATGTGATCCGGTGGCGGTCAGCGGGGTTGCCGGGCTGGGCAAACGCTGGCCTCTGGTCCTGTCGGCCGCTTTCACGCAAACCCTGTCGCCCGAACGCTGGGCCGCGCTGCGCTGGCGGTTCTTCCGTCTGCATTTTCAGTATCTTTGCGCCTTTGATCGGCCGGGCGACTATGACTATTTCCGCATCACCGCCGGGCCGCTGACACTGGGCGCACGTTTTGCCGGGCGGGCGCCGTCGAAATCGCGGATCGAGCGGGCGGTGTCCAAATACCGGACGGTGCGCGCATGATCCCGCCCAAACCGCCCGCCAGACCGGACAAGGTATCGCTGTGGCAATACTTGCGCCTGTTCCGGCGTGACATCCTGTCGGCCCAGCCGCAACGCCTGTACCGCGCTTGGATGGCCGAGTTTCGCACCCCGTTCTTCCGGTCCTACCTGATCAACCAGCCCGAGTTGATCGACCGGGTTCTGAAACACCGTCCCCAGGATTTCCCGAAATCCGGCCGGATCAGCGAAGGCCTGCGGCCCCTGCTAGGCCAATCGGTATTCCTGACCAACGGCGCGACCTGGGAGCGCCAACGCCGCATCATCGATCCGGCCTTCGAGGGCGGGCGGCTGAAACAGACCTTTCCCGCGATGCTGGCCTCGGCCGAGGCTTGCGCCGATCGCCTGCGCGACAGGACGGGCGTGCCGGTCGAGATCGAAGAGGTCACCAGCCATGCCGCCGCCGACGTGATCTTTCGCACCTTGTTCTCGGTGCCTATCGAGCACGAAATCGCCGCACAGGTGTTCGAGAAATTCCGCGCCTATCAGCGGCAGCAACCTCTGCTGAACCTTGCGGCTTTCGTGCCGCTGCCCGGCTGGGTGCCTCGGTTCCACCCGCGCAAGACCCGCCGTGAGGCGGCTAAAATCCGCGCCTTGATCGCCCGCATGACCCGCGAGCGGGCCGCGCAGATCGCCGCCGGCGCCGCGCCCGACGATCTGGCCACCAAGATCCTGACCACGTCCGACCCCCTGACCGGGCAGTGTTTCGATACCGATGAGATGATCGATCAGGTGGCCATCTTCTTTCTGGCCGGGCACGAGACCAGCGCCTCGGCCCTGGCATGGACGCTGTACCTGATGGCCGCCTATCCTGACTGGCAGGACCGCGTGGCCGTGGAAGCCCGCGCGCAGGATGAAATCAGTTTTGCCAGCATGTCCCGCCTCAAGCTCAGCCGGGATGTGTTCCGCGAGGCGCTGCGCCTCTATCCCCCGGTGCCGATGATGGTGCGCGAGGCCACATGCCCCGAACGTTTCCGCGACCGCGACGTGCCCAAGGGCGCTCAGATCGTGCTCAGCCCGTGGCACCTGCACCGACATGAACGGTTGTGGGAGGACCCCGACAGCTTTGACCCGTCCCGCTGGGCGACCGAAAACGGCAAAGCCTGCCAGCGGGCGGCCTTCATCCCGTTTTCGGCCGGGCCGCGCGTCTGTACCGGGGCGGGGTTTGCGATGGTCGAGGGGCCGTTGATCCTGTCGACCCTGCTGCGCCGATACCGGTTCGAACCTGTCGAGGGCCGCTCCCCGGTCCCGGTGGCGCATCTGACGGTCCGGTCCCGCGACGGAATTTGGCTGCGCGTGGTTGAGCGCTAACAAACTATCATCGCCCCGCGCCATGCTGTATGCGGTTGGAAAAGCGGAATCATTACTGAACGGGAAAGTGTTATGTCCAAGGCTGAACAGCGCGAACAGATGATCAACGGTGCGGGTTTTATCGCGGCTTTGGATCAGAGCGGCGGCTCGACGCCCAAGGCGCTGGCGTTGTACGGGGTGCAGCCGTCCAACTATTGCTCGGACGAGGAAATGTTTGCCGAGATCCAGAAGATGCGCGCCCGGATCATCCTGGCCGATGACTTCACCCGCGACAAGGTGATCGGCGCGATCCTGTTCGAACGCACGCTGAGCGAGGAAATCGACGGTCGCAAGGTGGCCGATTACCTGTGGTCGGTCAAAGGCATCGTGCCGTTCCTCAAGATCGACAAGGGGCTGGAGGACACCGCCAACGGTGTGCAGCTGATGAAGCCCATCCCGGGCCTGGCCGAGACGCTGGCCAAGGCCGAAGGTGTGTTCGGCACCAAGGAACGCTCGGTCATCCACGAGGCCAATGCCGAGGGCATTGCCGCCGTGGTGAAACAGCAATTCGACGTGGCCCGCGAGGTGATCGCCGCCGGCATGGTTCCGATCATCGAGCCCGAGGTGAACATCAAGTCGGACACCAAGGCCGAAGCCGAAGAGATCCTGAAAGCCGAAATCCTCAAGAACCTTGACGAGTTGGGCGAGGGGCAGGACGTCATGCTGAAACTGACCCTGCCCAGCAAGGCCAACCTGTATGACGAGGCCGCCGACCATCCGCGTGTTCTGCGGGTGGTGGCGCTGTCGGGTGGCTATTCGACCGACGAGGCCTGTGACCTGCTGGCGCAGAACGGCAAGATGATCGCCTCTTTCTCGCGTGCGCTGACCGAGGGGCTGTCGAAACAGCAGTCGGATGCCGAGTTCAACGCGGCCCTGGGCAGCAATATCGACAAGATCTACCGCGCCTCGGTCTGAGGTCAGACCGGTTTGGTGAACGAGCGGCGCATCTGCGCCGCTTTTTCGCGCATGGCGCAGCCGGTGGCGTGGTCATTCACCAGCCCCATCGCCTGCATGAAGGCAAACACCGTGGTGGGGCCGACAAATTTCCACCCGCGCTTTTTCAGATCCTTGGACATGGCAACCGACTCGGGCGAAGTCGAGGCCGTCTGCGGCGCAGGAGGGGACTCGGGCTCGAACCGCCAGACATAGGCCGCCAGCGAGCCGGTTTCGGCCACCAGTTCCTGTGCGCGGCGGGCGTTGTTGATCACCGCCTCGATCTTGCCGCGATGGCGGATGATACCGGAATCTTGCAGCAGGCGCTCGACGTCCGCTTCAGAAAAGACGGTCATCACGTTGAAATCAAAACCGGAAAAGGCTTTGCGGAAATTCTCGCGCTTGGCCAGAATGGTGCGCCAGCTGAGGCCGGATTGGAAGCTTTCAAGGCAGAGCTTCTCAAACAGGCGCTGGTCGTCACCTACTGGATAACCCCATTCATTGTCGTGATAGTCGAAGAATTCCGGCGCGGCCTGACACCAGCCGCAGCGCGGCCGGCCATCCGGTCCGGTCACGAGTTCGCGCATCGAATGTACCCTTTTTGTTCGTCGAAAGCCTAGGCGCAGACGGGTATCAGATCAAGGGCTGCGATCGGGTGACCGGTACCAGTTCAGAACAAAAACGCGAATGGCCGACGCTAATCCAGTCTCGGGGTCGCGCGCGACATCAATTTCCGAGGCCAAAACATTGATCGGCAACCCTTTTGCCTTGGCGATGTCTCGGAACGCGTGCCAGAACTCATCCTCGAGCGAAACCGAAGTGCGGTGCCCCTTGAGCGTCAGCGAGCGTTTGACGGGCGGGCCGCTCATTCATCCAGCTCGTGATTGTCCAGATCGCGGCGGGCCTTATCGGCACGAGCCTCGTCCAGCTGCTTTTCCGCTTTGCTGCGCCCGAACGCCGCCGCGTTCCGGTCGGCGCGGGCCTTTTCCTCGGCCCGCGCCTTTTCCTTGCGATACCGGTTCAGATTGACCGGCTTGCCCATCAGTCCTTGGGCCCGATCATCTGCTCGGGGCGCACGACGGCGTCAAAGGTCGCCTCATCGACGAAGCCCAGCTTGATGGCCTCTTCCTTCAGCGTGGTGCCGTTCTTGTGCGCAGTCTTGGCGACCGCGGTGGCGTTGTCATAGCCGATGGTGGGGGCCAGGGCGGTGACCAGCATCAGCGATTCCTTCATCAGCTTGTCGATGCGCGCCTCGTTGGCCTTGGTGCCCAGCAGCATACGCTCGGTAAAGCTGTCGGTCGCGTCTCCCAGCAGCTGGATCGACTGCAGCAGGTTGTAGGCCATCATCGGGTTGTAGACGTTCAGCTCGAAATGGCCCTGGCTGCCGGCGAACTTGATCGCAGCGTCGTTGCCCATGACGTGGGCGGCGACCTGGGTCAGCGCCTCGGCCTGGGTCGGGTTGACCTTGCCCGGCATGATCGACGATCCGGGCTCGTTCTCCGGCAGGATCAGTTCACCCAGACCCGAACGCGGCCCCGAGCCGAGGAAGCGGATGTCGTTGGCGATCTTGTAGCAGCTGCCCGCGACTGTGGCCAAGGCGCCCGACAGGAACACCATCGCATCGTGGGCGGCCAGCGACTCGAATTTGTTGGGCGCGGTGACGAAGGGCAGGCCGGTGATTTCGGCCATGTTGGCGGCGACGGCCTCGGCCCAGCCTTTCTGGGTGTTCAGCCCGGTACCGACGGCGGTGCCGCCCTGTGCCAACTCGTAGATTCCGGGCATGGCGGCGCTCACGCGGGCGATACCCTGACGGATCTGATGGGCATAACCGCTGAACTCCTGGCCCAGTGTCAGCGGAGTCGCGTCCTGGGTGTGGGTGCGGCCGATCTTGATGATGTCCTTGAATTCCGCGGACTTCTGCTCGAGCCCGGCGGCCAGCTTCTCCAGCCCCGGCAGCAGCACGTCACGCACGCTCATTGCAGTGGCGATATGCATTGCGGTGGGGAAGGTGTCGTTCGACGATTGGCCCATGTTGCAGTGATCGTTCGGGTGCACCGGATCCTTCGAGCCGATCACGCCGCCCAGGATCTCGATCGCGCGGTTCGCGATGACCTCGTTGGCGTTCATGTTCGACTGGGTGCCCGATCCGGTCTGCCAGACGACCAGAGGGAAATTGTCGTCGAACTTGCCCTCGATAACCTCGCCTGCGGCCTGGATGATCGCGTCGGCGATACGTGCGTCCAGCTTGCCGGTGGCCTTGTTCTGCATGGCGCAGGCCTTCTTGACCACGCCCAGCGCGCGCACGATGGCGACGGGCTGCTTCTCCCATCCGATGGGGAAGTTCATGATCGAGCGCTGCGTCTGCGCCCCCCAATACTTGTCGGCAGGAACCTCGAGTGGGCCAAAACTGTCGGATTCGGTGCGGGTCTGAGACATTTGTCACTCCGTCTGGTATGCAGTCGCATGCCGTTTAACCGCAGCTAAGCTATGGTTCAATCGGCCAGTTGCGCGCACCTTAGTCCGAAGGGCAAAAAAGGTATAGCCATGCGGTGTGCGTCACTTTTCTTGGTTGGTCACAGGGCCGTACCATTGTGCCCGTTCCCGGCTGAGCTAAGATAAAGAAGGCAACCGCGGAGAAAGAACCATGAATCGCTCAGACCGGACCTCATCTTTCGCGCAAATGGCCCGATGGCTGTCGGTACTGGCGTTTGGGCTTTTGTTGGCATCTCCGGGATGGGCACAGGACATCGGTCCGTTTGTCGGCGACTATGTCGGATCTGCCGACGTGGTGGATGCAGACGGGTCGTCGACCCCGCGCGACATGAGCGTTTCCATCGCAGAGACGGGCGAGGGGTTCGTGGTCAAATGGACGACTACCACCTACAAAGCCGACGGCCGGGTGAAAGAACAAAGCTTTTCGGTCGAGTTCCGACCTTCTGATCGGAACAACATCTATTCCGCAGCCATGAAGCGGAATGTCTTCGGTCATGAGGTTCCGCTGGACCCGATGAAGGGGGAACCCTTTGTCTGGGGGCGGATCGAAGGGGAAACACTGACCGTCTTCTCGCTGTTCATAGACGAGGACGGCGGGTACGAATTGCAGCAGTATGACCGAACACTGGCCGAGGGCGGGCTGAACCTGTCCTTTTCCCGGTTCAGAGATGGACAGAAGTCGCGTTCGGTCGAAACATTCCTGGAAAAACAATAGGCTCCGCCAAAAAAGCGAAGCCTCGTCCAATGGCCGCGAATTACTTGCGGAAGCTGTCCAGCGATACGATATCCGCATCGTGATGCGGCTCGTCGTCGGGTTCGACCTCGATCGACTCGGCCTCGATTTCCACCGGGTCCTCATCTTCTTCGTCCGAGCTTTCGAAGCGCAGCCCGAATTCGACCGACGGATCGACAAAGGTCTGGATGGCCGAATAGGGGATATACAACGGCTCCGGAGCGTCACCGAAATTGAGCGTGATGGCAAATCCGTCCTCGCCAACCTCGAGATTTTCGAACCAGTGCTGCACCACGATCGTCATCTCATCAGGGTAGCGTTCGCGCAGCCAGTCAGCGATTTCGACGCCGGGCTCACGGGTATCGAACGTGATGAAGAAATGGTGCGCGCCGGGCAGTCCGGTTTCAGAAACGCGCTTCAGAACAGTCTTGATCAGCCCGCGCATAGCGGTGTGCATCAAGTTGCCGTAGTCAATGCCTTGCGACATGTGTCATCCTCGAAAGTGGTTATCCCAAGCATAAGGGATTTGATCGGAAACGAAAGAGCGGGTTGCGTCTGATTGTTCAAACCAGATGCAGGATTGCGCCTGCACCTATCATGATGACCAGCGTCGTTGCCAGACCGGTTTTTCTTATGAAAATCAAGACTCCGGCAAGGGACGTCAATCCAACGGCTGCGATGTCCAAGGTCGAAAAAACCGGAATGGGCAGTGAGATCGGACCAAACTCGACATCTCCGATGGATCCAAACAGGACATGCAGTCCGAACCACACCGACAGGTTGAGAATCACACCGACGACCGCCGCGGTAATTGCGCGCAATGCTCCCGACAGTCTCGGTCTTTGCGCTATGACGTCCAGGTAAGGCGCGGCAACGAATATCCACAGGAAGCACGGAACGAAGGTCGCCCACAGCGCAACGACCCCGGCTGCCAGCGTAAGGGACATCCCGCCCGCCAATTGCCCGGCGAGCATGGCTACGAATTGTGTGACCAGTATCAATGGGCCGGGGGTGGTTTCTGCCAGTCCCAGCGCATCTATCATCTGATCGGTAGAGATCCATTGATAGTTCTCGACGACCGTCTGTGTCATGTAGGCCAGCACCGCATAGGCCCCGCCGAAAGTGACTACTGCCAATCGTGCAAAGAACCAGCCCAGATCGCTTAGCAACGTCTGGCCGGAAAGGGTCAACAACACCAGCGGAGCCAACCAAAGAAACAGCCAGAGCGCTGCGGTCCGCACGGGCCGAGCCAATGCGGTATCGACATTCTGCGAAACTGAAGGCTGCTCTGAAGGCTTACGTGAAAAGCCCCAGACAGCCGCGGCCAGAATGATCAGGGGGAAAGGTAGATTCAGAGCGAAGATCGCCAGGAACGCCAGTATCGCAAGAATCCCGGGCTCTGCCCCAGATAGTGTTTTGCGAGAAAGATTGAGCACCGCCTGCAGAACGATCACGATAACCGTGGCCTTGATCCCGAGAAATGCAGCCTGAACCAGGGGAAGATCTCCGTAGGCAGCATACAGGCCGACCAGCACAGCTATCACCAGCGCTCCGGGCAGAACAAACAGGCCGCCGGCAATCAGCCCGCCCGGCACGCCCCGCAGCCGCCAGCCGGCATAGGTGGCCAGTTGCATGGCTTCGGGGCCGGGCAGCAACATGCACAACGACAGCGCGCGCAGAAAGCTCTGCTCATCCAACCATGGCCGCCGTTCGACCAATTCCTGGTGCATCAATGAGATCTGTGCCGCTGGGCCACCAAATGAGAGGAGGCCAATGCGGCCGAACACCCGGACCAGTTCTGCCAGTGGGGGGTTCACTACCGGGGCTCCGCCCTGCATGCGCCGGTTTCGGCGGTCCTCGGTCGGCTCCATCCGATATTCGGAGCATAGGTGCTGATCCGACCACCAGCGATCATTGGAAACTGCGCAGCCATGGCATGTGCCCCTTTGGATTTGGAGACATGCGAACCCGGGCTGCCGCCGGGCAGGGCGTTCACATGCTGACCCCGTGTGCTCTTGCTACTCGGGGTCAGCACGCGCGGTCAAGAACCGGTTCAGGCCCAGTCCAGCCGTTGCCCTGTCATGCAAACGGGCAAGGTATCCTGCGGGAACTGGCCGAGCTGTTCGAACAGGGAAACGAAGTCGAACTGGTTGTAGGCTTCGACCATCTTGTCACCTTTGAAGCGCGCCATCACTTGGCCTGTGACCTCCAAGGGCGCGCCGTTGTCCGCCCGCGAGGTCCGCACATGCAGAACGGCTGACGCCCAATCGCCATTTTCGATAATTTTGGGCAAATCCACCTGAATTTCGCCCAGAACGTGCCGAAAGGCCATGACCAGGTCGCGAAAGTCGTCCGCGCCGACCTGCATTTCGGGTATCAGCCCCTCGGCCATCGTTTCCGGGGCAAAATACTGGTCGATCGCGTCAATATTGCCTTTTTCCCAAACCTCGGAATACCAGGCCCTGAGTATCTCTGAATGAGTCATCCCAACTCTCCTGTCTGTCTTCCGCTACTTTGAATGACAGGAGTGAACAGTTTCTGAATGGCGGCCAAATTCGGTGCAAAAACCCAGACAAAATCTTGGGAAATGCAGGTTTCTGTTGCCAGGTACCTGCGAACCCCGCCTTACGCGGCTAGGCGCAAGGACTTAAGTTTCGGTCTGGTTACTGCTTACGCAGCAACGGCAACCGGAGCACGATTGTCATTTGCAATTGTACTGTTTTCGCCGGTAACGGTGGCAGACAGCCGAGACAAAGCTAACCCCTTTAGACGTTCGTCGATCCTGTTTCGGCCCCATGATCCCCAAATGAAGGATGTATGGTGGAGCCGCCGGGTACCGCCCCCGGGTCCGATCCGCTTATTACGAGCGCGTTTATGTCCATAGTCCCGAAGGACAGGATTTATATAGGTGAGGATATTTGCGGATGCAAACCCCCAAAGCGCGGGATCATGGCGATTTTTCCAACCTTTCACGCGGGCTTCGTCAGGTTGGCGGCAATCAACCAGATTGCCAGCACTAATTCGATTCCGCCGAAGGTCAGCGCCTTGGCCAAGGGGGGATTGTCCAGCAGAACCGACACGAACCGACCCAGCGCCGCGCCCGCATAGACCACGCCCAACATCGCGTAGGCCATCGGGTGGTTCAGCCACAATACGGCGATGCCGGTCACGACAAACAGCCCGCCGACCGAGGCCCGCATCTCGCTGAGGCCCATCGTGCTGTTGGTGGGCGCAAGGTCCAGCGAGGCCGCCGTCCAGGCCGGAGCCAGAAAGCCGAACAGGCCAAAGCCGATGGTCAGAAGGGCTGCGATGATGTTGAGTATTCCGGTCATTGGGGCCTCGCTTTTCAAATGCCTGCCCGTCGAACCTAATCTGTTTCGGGGCAGGGGGAAGACCTCAGATTGCGGCCCAGAGGCCGAGCACCCCCACAAGGATCAGGCTGAGCGCCCAGACCATTTCCAGGTTGAACCAGCTGCGAGACAGAAACTGCAGGCCCAGCCAGCGATAGACCGCGAAGGCCAGCGCACCGCCGCCCAGCATCATAGCGCCCGTATGGACCGCGGCCACAGCCAGAACCAGCAGGCCATTGGTGCCCATGATCTCTGACACGGCTCTGTGGCCGGTATCCAGCTCGTCCAGCCCGCACAGGCCCAGATAGATCGGGACCAGCATCAGCGCCGCACCATGCGCCAACGCCACCAGAAACGACCACAGCGCCAGCCGACTGGGCGGTACGCGCGCTAGAAACCGTGGGTGGCGCCGGGCGATCGCGATGTAGAGGCCCATAGCGATCACGATCAGGGCCGCTCCGATCCGGATTTCGCGCTGATAGTCTACAAGGATGGTCATCAGCGCAAAGGGCAGCAAAACACCCAGCATCGCCACAAAATGCCCGCCCGCCAGCGCTGCCAACGCGCGCCAGAGAGCGGATTGGCGTTGCTCCATCAATGCCGCCGACACGGCCAACGGCCAGCCCATACCGGGGTTCAACCCGTGATAGGCACCGCTCAGAACAACGGCCAGCCAGAGGCCGGCCGTCGATGTCATCAAGACGTCCAATTCAGACCGAAGGGTAGCAGAAACTGTCGGTGGAGCAGTCTCCTCCCTCAAGCCGGATCTGGTGGCTGCGATACCCTTTCGGGAAGTCCACCCAGAAATCCTTGTCCAGTGTCAGGCCGCCTTTGTCGCCCACATCCGCCTTGATCATCGCAGCGCCGCGATCGCCAGGATAGAATTGGTCATCCCATGTGGAATAGAGCGAATTGGTCCAGTAGACGCGTTTGCCGTCACGGCTGATCTCGACCATCTGCGGGCCATAACCAAAGTCCTTGCCGTTGGGATGCTTGGTTTTCTTGACGATTCCGCCGATCTCGACCTTGCCGGCCAGCTTGGGCTTCATCGGGTCCGAGACATCGTATTGGTGCATTTCACCGGTGCCCCAGCACGCGACATACAGGTATTTGTCGTCCAAGCTCAAGTCGATGTCGGTGACCAGAGGCGGCACCGCCGAGAACCCTTTGAGCAGATCGGGAAGATCATCCGGATCAGCGGGTTGCGGGTCGATCGTGATGGTCTTCTTAGCCTCGAAACTGCCATCCTTGTTGCGCCACCAGGTAAAGATTGCGCCCTGAAGATTGGTGGTGTCGACCACCACGCCGCAGAACCCGTATTGCTTGACCGGGTCATGCGCCGGCCGGATTTCCAGCGCCATCTGGTGGTTCTCGCCCAAATCGATGGTCTGGATGTTGGTGCGGTCGCGCAGGTTCCAGAAATGGATCCGGTGGCCATATTTGTTCGACAGCAGATCTTCGGCCACGATCCCGTTTTCGAATTGCGGGGGCAGACCCCATTCGGAACTGACCATGTAGTCACGCGGCAGGTTCCACCAGAAATCATAGTGCTTGTCCTGCACGCCGCGCTCGATCTCGTAACGCCCGATGATGTCGAAGGTCTCGCAATCCATGATGAAGATGCCCGGAGGCCCATCGGTGCCATCCGGTCCGCCGCCACCCAAGGTGCTGACATAGATACCTTCGGGTCCGCAATGGATCGTGTGGGGGCGGGAATACCCCGTCTTTGCAAAGACTTCTTCGGGTTCGATGATTTTGTGGATTTTGGCCTTCAGCGGCTCTTTCACGTCAATCACGTAGATCCGGCTGGAACGGATACCGGGGATGATCAGGTACCGGCGCTCAAGAAAAGCGTGGCCGGTCAGCGGAGACAGGGCCGAAGAACAGGCGTTCCATCCGAAATGGTGAAACTCGTCGCCCTTGTTGGGCATCATCACCTTGTGAACGATCTTTCCGTAATCGCCCGAAGTTGGGTCGACATTCACAACCGCCAAGCCATCGGGCTGCGAAAAATCGGGGCTGAGCATCAGCGTGAAGGCCAAGGTTTCGGGCGGGGCCTCCATGGCCATCTTGGCGGATGGATAGAATGTTGGATCCGGTCTTTTGTTCATAACGTCCTCCCGTAAGTCATTGAAAATCAATTTTATTGAGAGTGCCGGTCTTCCCGCCGGATGATGGTCTGCCTGCTCGAGTGTCCTTTCCGTTGATGTGATGCGTCAAGAAGAATTCAGAGTGTCTTCAGGCCGGTTTCCGCCGACGTTCGGCCACATCATGGGCCAGGCGGCGGGTGTAGGTTTCCAGTTCGACCAGCGCGGCGTCGACGGTCTCGGCGTCCTGCGCCTCCAGCGCGTCGGCGATCTTGCTGTGCAGGCGGATGATCTCCTCGCGCGAGCGGGCGGTGAAGGTGATCATGTTCATCAGGGGCTGCATCGCCTCGACGGCTCCGGCCAGTTGATAGGACAGGACAGGGTTGCCCGCGCCATCGACCAGTGCCCGGTGAAAAGCCACGTCCGAGGCGCAGAAGGCCTCATCCGTCAGACCGGGCTGCGCCTGACGGAAGATTTCCGCGCGCATGGTGGCCAATTGATCGGCGGTGCGCCGCTGGGCCGACAGGCGCGCGCAGGCACGTTCCAACGCATAGCGGGCCTCGCAAGCGGTGTCGAAGCTGACCTCGTTCATCGACAGCAACAGCGTCGAAGTCGTGATCTGCTGAGAATAGGCGTCCTGGAAACTCAGCCGGTTGACGAAGGCACCCCCCGTCGCGCCGCGCTGGGTACGGATCAGCGATTGCGCCGCCAGCCGTTTCAGCGCCTCGCGCACGGTGGGGCGCGACACCTGGAACTGGTCCGCAAGCTCGGATTCCGAGGGCAGGCGCTCGTCCACGATCAGCTCTCCTGATACGATGGCATCGCGGATGGCCTGGGCGATCTGCGCGGACAGGTCGGTGCTTTTCTGGGGATCGATTTTCATCTTCTGCAGGCCGCCGTGAAAAATTTATTTGTCTGACATTTAAAAGTCTGACATTTGAAAAGCAAGCACCGAGTCGGGAGGGAACATGAGTCGGGCACTTCTACGCAGCGGTTTGTGGCTGGGCTTTTTCGTCCTGATCCTGTGGGCCTGGTGGGTGATGTACACCATGAGCCGCGACATGGGCGTCGATTGGATTGGCCGACCCGGGCCAATGGCCGAGGCGATGCGTGCGATGGATCCCCGCATGGACATGTACATGCCGATGGCCGAGTTCGGCCCGCTGTTCGTGATGTGGGCGATCATGATGGCCGCGATGATGCTTCCGACGCTGGTTCCAACACTGAGAAGCTATGAGGATTTGATCCAGAGCGCCAATGGAACAAGGCTCGGGTGGGTCGGCGTTCTGTTGGGTTATTTCGTGGTCTGGGCCGGGTTCGCCGCGTTGATCACAGGTGTTCAGCTGGCGTTGCTGTTCGGGGGCGTGATCGACATGCTGGGCATTGCCAAGTCTCCGCTTTTTGCCGCCGGTCTTCTGATTGCCGTCGGTGCCTTTCAATTCACGCGCGCCAAGGAGGTGTGCCACGGGGTGTGTCATGCACCCATGACCTATTTCCTTGGACACTGGCGCACCGGCTTCTCTGGCGGTCTGCGCATGGGGCTGGGGCTGGGCGCCTTTTGTGTCGGCTGCTGCTGGGGGTTCATGGCGCTTGGCTTTGTCGGAGGCGTGATGAGCCTGCTGTGGATGGGTTTGGCGACCCTGTTCATGGTGTTGGAGAAATTGCCCCAGATCGGTCATGTTCTGACACGGCCGCTGGGTTTCGCTTTGATTGCAGGTGGCCTTGGGCTACTGATCTACCCAATTGCATACGGAGGATAAGCCGATGGCAAAAAACAGAAAACCCGATGCCGACAAGCTGCCGGTCAGTCAGCGAATTGACAGCCGGATGCCAAATCCCAAGCGCCGCGAGATGAGCCCGACGGACTGGGCCATCAAGGGTGAGCTTATCCTGAACTGCTCCTGCGACGTGTTCTGCCCCTGCGTGGTTTCGCTGGGGGCGCACCCTCCGACCGAAGGGCATTGTCATGCGTGGATGGGTGTGATCATCGACGAGGGACACTATGAAGGTGAGGACCTGTCGGGTCTGAACGTTGGTCTGCTGGTCGATATTCCCGGCCGGATGGGCGAAGGCCAGTGGAAGGTCGCCGCGTACGTGGATGAGCGCGCAAGTGGCAAGGCGTACAACGGCCTGTTGCAGATTTTCAGCGGGCAGGCTGGTGGCACCACTGGGCTGTTCACGATGCTGGTGAGTGAAATCATCGGCGCCGAGCGTGCTCCGGTGCAGATCGAGCGCGACGGCAACAAACGCCGCATCGTCATCGGCCGCAAGATCCAGGGTGAGATCGAGATGCTGGCAGGCAAAGATCCCGAGCATCCGGTCATGGTGTCCAATTCCAAGTATTGGATGGGTCCGGACATCATCGTGGCGCGTGGCACCAAGTCGAAGGTGCGCGACTATGGTCGTGTCTGGGATTTCGGCGGCAAATCTGCCGAAATCTGCCCGATCGACTGGCACGGACCCAAGTGATGATCACCGGCGCCTATGCTCGGCAGATGGCCCGCTATAACCGCTGGCAGAACAGCCAGTTGGCGGGTTTTCTTCAAGAGCTTTCTCCCGAGGAGTTGACCCGGGAACGCGGTGCGTTTTTCGGGTCGATCTTGGGGACTGCCAACCATCTGCTGTGGGGCGACTGGATCTGGATGTCCCGGTTCGACAAAGGTCCGGGGCCTGAAAGCAATCCGCACCGCAAGGGCGGCGGTATTCACGAAAGCGTCCACCTGTGCCCGGATCTGGCGCACTGGCTTCCACTGCGCGAGACCATCGATTTCCGGATCGATGCTTGGGTTGATACTCTGGGCGACGAGCCAATCTCGGGCCCGTTCACATGGTATTCCGCGGCAAAAGAAGAGAACATTACACTACCTTACGCCGTGTGCGTGATGCATTTTTTCAATCATCAAACGCATCACCGGGGACAAATCCACAAAATGCTGACCGAGGCCGGGTCTGAGGCTCCGGTCAGTGATCTCGTTTTCTTGCCCGAGGAGGTCTAAGTGCCACAGATTTCTTTGTCGCGCCGGCTGCGGCGCACGCCGTTCTCCGATGGGGTCGAGGCGGCCGGTGTCAAAGGCTATACCGTGTACAACCGGATGTTGCTGCCCACGGTATTTGAAAGCGTCGAGGCCGACTATCGGCATCTCAAGACCCACGTGCAGGTCTGGGACGTATCATGCGAGCGGCAGGTCGAACTGCGCGGTCCCGATGCCGCGCGGCTGATGCAGATGCTGACCCCGCGCGATCTGCGCGGCATGTTGCCGGGCCAGTGCTACTATGTGCCGATCGTGGACGAAACCGGGGGAATGCTGAACGATCCTGTGGCGGTGAAACTCGCGGATGACCGCTGGTGGATTTCGATTGCAGACAGCGATTTGCTATTGTGGGTCAAAGGCTTGGCCAACGGATATCGACTGGATGTTCTGGTGGATGAGCCGGACGTGTCGCCCTTGGCGGTGCAGGGACCCAAGTCGGATGACCTGATGGCGCGGGTCTTTGGCGACCGGGTGCGCGACATCCGCTTCTTCAAGTTCGACATGTTCCAGTTCGAGGGGCGTGATCTGGCGATTGCGCGGTCGGGTTATTCCAAACAGGGCGGGTTCGAGATCTACGTCGAAGGCAGCGACATCGGCATGCCCTTATGGAATGCGCTGTTTGCTGCCGGAGAGGACCTGCAGGTTCGGGCAGGCTGCCCCAATCTGATCGAGCGGATCGAGGGCGGGTTGCTGTCTTACGGCAATGACATGACCGACGACAACACGCCCCATGAATGCGGGTTGGGCAAGTTCTGCAATACGCATACGGCCATTGGCTGCATCGGGCGGGATGCTCTGCTGCGGGTGGCCAAGGAGGGGCCGGTTCAGCAAATCCGCCCGATCGCGATCGAGGGAGACGCGGTGCCACCCTGTGATCGGCCGTGGCCGGTCTATGGCGGCGGCAAGCGTGTGGGTCAGGTGACCTCGGCCACTTGGTCGCCGGATTTCCAAACCAACGTGTCGATCGGTATGCTGCGGCTGAGCCACTGGGATCCGGGAACGCAGGTTGAAGTCGAAACGCCGTCTGGAATGCGGACTGCAATCGTGCAGGACAAGTTCTGGATTTGAGCCGGGAAGGGCGCGCGGGACGCGCCCGGGAAGCATTTGGGCCAGATGACAGATCGGTCGGGCCACGGTCAATGAAAGGAATTGGAATATGTTCAACGCTTTGGTGATGGAAAAGGACGAGGAAAGCGGACTGGCCAGCCCGGTGATCAAGCAGATCTCGGAAGATGACTTGCCGCATGGTGAAGTACGTGTGGCCGTCGAGTTCTCGACCGTCAACTACAAGGATGGTTTGTGCATGTCGCCCAAGGGCGGCGGTCTGGTCCGAAATTATCCGCATGTGCCCGGGATCGATTATGCCGGAACGGTCGAAGAGTCCTCGGACGACAGGTACAAGCCCGGCGACAAGGTTGTACTGACCGGTTGGCGCGTGGGTGAGGCACATTGGGGCGGGTACGCCCAGAAGGCCAGCGCGCTGGCCGATTGGCTGGTGCCTCTGCCCGAGGGGTTGAGCACGCGCCAGGCCATGGCCGTGGGAACTGCCGGTTTTACCGCGATGCTGGCGGTGATGGCGCTGGAAGATCACGGTCTGACGCCCGACCGCGGGCCGGTTCTGGTAACCGGTGCTGCCGGGGGCGTCGGCTCGGTTGCCACGGCGATTTTGGCCAATCTGGGATATGAAGTTGCGGCTGTGACCGGGCGGCCAGAAACCGAAGGCTATCTGAAGGCGCTTGGTGCGACGTCGATCGTGCCGCGTGACGAGTTGAACGAAACCACCAAACGTCCGCTGGAAAGCGAAACCTGGGCTGGCTGCGTTGATGCCGTCGGGGGCGCAATGCTGGCGCGCGTTCTGGGTCAGATGAAGTATGGCGCCTCGGTGGCAGCGGTCGGTCTGGCCGGTGGCGCGGGCCTGCCAGCGACCGTCATTCCGTTCCTGCTGCGCGGTGTCAACCTGTTGGGAATCGACAGCGTGATGCAGCCGTTCGACAACCGACTGCGGGCCTGGCAGCGCGTGGCTTCGGATCTGCCGATGGACAAGCTGGAAGCGATGATTCAGCCGGCCACTCTGAATGATCTTCCGAAGCTGGGTGCCGACATCCTCAACGGTCAGGTCAAAGGGCGCGTGGTCGTTGACCTGAACGCCTGAGCCTTGGTTTTTTCTGTGCCAGACCGGCTCGCCACAGGGCCGGTCTTTTTCGTCCGGGGGATCGGTTTTTTCGCGGAAACAACTCTGGTCATTGCCACATTTCCCGATCATGATTGCTATACATCCCAGGTGCGATGGCGTAAGAGCCATTCCAACATCACCTGAAGACGGGGAGTGAGCAGCATGTCTGACGATTTTGAACTGGACACCGATGATCTGAAACGCCGCATGGATGGCGCGATGGCCAACCTCAGAACCGAATTCGCGTCGCTGCGCACCGGGCGTGCGTCGGCTTCGATGCTCGAGCCGGTTATGGTGGATGCGTATGGGTCGATGACACCGATCAACCAGGTCGGCACCGTGAACGTTCCCGAGCCGCGCATGGTCACCGTGAATGTTTGGGACAAGTCTTTGGTCGGCAAAGTGGAAAAGGCAATCCGGGAAAGCGGACTGGGCATCAATCCGCAGCTGAACGGAACGATCATCATGCTGCCTATCCCCGAGCTGAACGAAGAGCGCCGCCGCGAGCTGGGCAAAGTGGCCGGGCAATACGCCGAACACGCCCGCGTTGCCATTCGCAACGTGCGCCGCGATGGCATGGATCAAATCAAGAAAGCCAAGGCCGACGGCCTGTCGGAAGACGATCAGAAGTTCTGGGAAACCGAGGTTCAGGAACTGACCGACCAGATGATCAAGGCCGTAGATGCGGCCCTTGAGGCCAAGCAGGCCGAAATCATGCAGGTTTGAGCGCAAGCCATGCCCGCTGATCCCCAAAACGAGCCCCCCTGTGGTCCGCGTCACGTGGCCATCATCATGGATGGCAACGGTAGGTGGGCCCAGGCGCGCGGCCGGCCACGGCTGTACGGGCATCACGCCGGTGCCCGTCGGGTGCGCGAAGTGGTCGAAGCCTGCCCGGGGCTGGGGATCAAGTACCTGACGATTTTTGCCTTCTCGACGGAAAACTGGAAACGGACCCAAGTCGAGGTTGCCGGTTTGATGAGCCTGTTCAAGCGCTACATCATCAAGGAAACCCGAACACTGGCCCAAAACGGTATCCGTGTCCGATTCATCGGCGACAGGGTGCGGCTGGATGCCAAACTGATCGAGTTGATGGACACGTTGGAGCGCGAGACGGCCAACAATGACCTTGTCCACCTGACCGTCGCTCTCAATTATGGTGGTCGGGACGAAGTGGCCCGGGCAACTAAGCGGCTGGCGCGGGACGTCGCCGCAGGCAACCTGCGGCCAGAAGATGTCGACGAGGAAACGCTGCCCAGATATCTGGACACGCGCGTCCTGCCTGACCCCGATTTGGTCATTCGCACCAGCGGCGAGGCGCGGATATCGAATTTCCTTCTCTGGCAATCCGCTTACTCGGAATACGAATTCATCGACACGCTCTGGCCCGACTTCACCGCGGCCGAGCTGGAACGGCTGTGCAAGAGCTTCGGGTCGCGCGAACGCCGGTTCGGAGCAGTTCCGGCATGACGGACGGCCGATGGTCCGACCTCACCACCCGGGTGTTGTCTGCCCTGGTACTGGTCGCTATTGGAGCGGTCGAGGTTTGGCTGGGCGGACTATGGTTCGAGACATTTGTTGCCGCAGCGTGCGGTCTGATGACCTGGGAACTGGTTCGCATGATCGATTCCGATCGGATGGGCGTCGCGGTTCAATTGGGAATCCTGACCGGCGTTGCCGTCATGCTCAGCTATCATGTTCCGCCGCTCTACAAACTGCCCTTTCTGATCGCGCCCGCACTGGTCGGGGCAGGGCAGGTCTCGCACTCACGCGGGATCTACGTGCTGTTTGCCATGTGGATTGCCTGTGCGGGTTACGGGTTTATCCAGATCCGCGAGACGATGGGGTTTGGCTGGATGGTCTGGTTGATCCTGGTCGTCGTTGCCACGGACGTAGCTGGGTACTTCGTGGGAAAGACGTTCGGTGGCCCGAAGTTCTGGCCGCGGGTCAGCCCCAAGAAAACCTGGTCGGGCACGGCGGGCGGCTGGGTGGCAGCCGCGCTGGTGGGCGCAGCCGTTGCCGCGTATGCCGGGTTTGGCTATCGGTTTGTTTTGGTTTCGGTCCTGGCCTCGATGGCCAGCCAGGCCGGTGATATCGTGGAAAGCGCCGTCAAGCGGCGGTTCGGGGTCAAAGACAGCTCGAACCTGGTGCCAGGACATGGCGGTTTTCTGGATCGATTTGACGGCATGATGGGTGCATCTCTGATGGTTCTGATTGCGTCGCTGGTCTATTCGCCCGGGGAAATCTGATGCGAAAGGTTTCGATATTCGGCGCGACCGGATCGATTGGCCAGAATACGATCGATCTGATTGCTCGGGCCCCGGAGGATTACAAGGTGGTCGCCGTCACCGGCGGGGCGAATGTCCGGCAGTTGGCGCAGGACGCCCGCCGGCTGGGCGCTGAAGTGGCAGTAACCGCCTTTGACCAGCATCTGGATGATCTTCGCGATGCATTGTCCGGCACAGGGATCGAGGCCGCAGCGGGCACAACCGCGCTGATCGAAGCGGCCGCTCGCCCAGCAGACTGGGTCATGTCCGCCATTGTTGGCTCGGCGGGTTTGGCGCCGGGGCTTGAGGCTTTGAAGCAAGGCGCGACCCTGGCCTTGGCAAACAAGGAAACTCTGGTGTGTGCTGGCCCGCTCGTTCTGGAAACCGCGGAACGCCACGGCGCGCGTCTGCTGCCTGTCGACAGCGAGCATTCGGCGGTCTTTCAGGCGCTTGTGGGTGAAGACATGGATGCGGTCGAGCGCATCATCATCACTGCCAGCGGCGGCGCCTTTCGCGACTGGCCGGTCGAGAAGCTGGCCGGCGCTACGGTCGAGCAAGCTTCGAGCCACCCCAATTGGGACATGGGACAGCGGATAACGATCGACAGCGCCTCGATGTTCAACAAGGCGTTGGAAGTGATCGAGACCAAAGAGTTTTTCGGGATCAACCCTGACCGGATCGAGGTTGTGGTTCACCCGGAATCCATCGTTCATGCTCTGGTCGGATTTCGCGATGGCGCAGTGATGGCGCATTTGGGAGCGCCTGATATGCGGCATGCGATCGGCTATGCGCTGCATTGGCCCGAAAGGCGCGACCTGCCGGTGCCGCGCCTGGACCTGGCCAAGTTGGGCCAGCTGCGTTTTCGTGATCCGGACCCGGCGCGTTACCCGGCCCTGCGGCTGGCCCGCGAGGTTATGCAACGCGGTGGCCTGTCAGGCGCGATCTTCAACGCCGCCAAGGAGCGTGCGTTGGATCATTTCATCGGCCAACGCATCGGCTTTCTGGACATGACCGACGCCGTGGCCGCCGTTCTGGACCGTTTCGACGACGCAGGCGGCCTTATTGATGCCCCTTTGACCCTTGATAACGTCCTGAAAACGGACCATCTGGCACGTCAATGGGTGGATGACGCCGTACTACGAAGAGCAGGATAGAATTTTGGACATACTCTCGTTGATCCCGCAATTTGGTGGGCTGGTCTATACGATTGCCGCATTCGTCGTGGCGCTGTCCGTCATCGTGGCGGTGCATGAATACGGGCATTACATCGTTGGCCGCTGGTCCGGGATCCATGCCGAGGTGTTCTCGTTGGGGTTTGGTCCGGTGCTTTGGAGCAGAATGGACAAACGCGGCACCAAATGGCAGATCGCTCTGCTGCCTTTTGGCGGTTACGTGAAATTCCTGGGCGATGCCAATGCGGCCTCGGGCAAGGACACCGAGACGATGGCCGAAATCACCACGCAGAGCCCCGAAGAATTGCGTCGGACGATGCATGGCGCACCGCTTTGGGCGCGGACTGCCACGGTTGCAGCCGGGCCGGTCTTCAATTTCGTTCTGTCGATCCTTGTCTTCGGTTTGATCTTCTGGTCGCAAGGCGTGACCCGCGAGCCACTGACGGTCGGATCGCTGAAACCTCTGCCGGGCACCGTGCAGGAGCTTCAGGAGGGGGACGAAATCGTTGCGATCGCTGGCATCCCCACGCCTGATTTCGATCAGGAGGGGGCTTGGACCGAGTTTACCGAAGCGCTGCCGGTGCAGCCGGTTCTCGAATACACTGTCATCCGCGACGGCCAGACCCTCGACGTGTCGGCTCCGTGGCTGTTCCCGCCCTTGATCCAGCAGGTCGCTCCGCGCAGTGCTGCGATGGATATCCAGTTGCAGGCGGGCGACGTCATCACCTCGGTTGATGGCGATCCGATTTTTGCCTTTGAACAGCTGAAGGAAAAGGTCGAAAGCTCGGACGGGAAGGTGCTTTTGCTGGACGTTTGGCGCGACGGCGCCGAGTTGGAATTTGCACTGGCGCCGCGTCGCACGGATGAACCGCAGGCGGACGGCGGCTTCAAAACCGAATGGCGGATTGGAATCGTCGGCGGCATGATGCTGGTGCCAGCGACTGAACCCGCGGGCCTCGTTGACTCGCTGCATGGCGGTGTCATCCAGACCGGCCGCATCATCGAGGGGTCGCTGTCCGGTATTTGGCACATGGTCACCGGTGCGATCAGCACCTGCAACATGTCCGGACCCATTGGTATCGCGGAAACCTCAGGCGCGATGGCGAGCCAAGGGGCACAGAGCTTCATCTTCTTCATCGCGGTTCTGTCCACTGCTGTAGGCTTGCTGAACCTGTTCCCAATCCCGGCATTGGACGGGGGGCACCTTGTTTTCTACGCCTACGAAGCAGTCGCGGGGAAACCGCCCAGCGACCGAGCTTTGCAACTGTTGATGGCGGTGGGCATCACGTTAATTCTCAGCCTCATGATCTTCTCGGTAAGCAACGACCTGTTCTGCTGATTGTGGCGGCATTGACGCGTTGCGGTCGCAAAATTGCCTCAATTCAAACCTAGTTTGTTTGGGGTAATTCTGCCGAGACATGCAATTAAGCGGGCTGTAACCAATGACCAAGGCATTGCGAAATTCCTATCGGGGCTTCAGCTTCCTGTTCGTATTGAACTGGGACGCGTTGCTGAGCTTTGGGCTGACCGCTTTGGCACTGGCAGGCGCCGCATATCTGGCCGGTATGTGATTCCCCATACCCAGCTGAACGACCCGAGCGCGACCGATCCGGTCGCGTTTTTCGTTTGTGCTTTTGACAAGGCCCACCAGAGCGGCTACTCAACTTCTAAAGTCCGAAATTCTAGGTAGAGACAAAAATGGCTTACAGGAGAGGCGCGGGCACATCCTGCGGTACTGCGCAACCGCACGACAATATTTTGTGGCGGGCACTAACGATTTTTTTCCTCTTTGCGGCAATGAGTTTTACGGCGGTACCGCAAGCCGCCCAGGCCCAGACCTACACGATTTCGTCGTTCGATGTTCAGGGCAACCGTCGCATTGAGACGTCCACCATCATCGCCCGGACAGGAATCACACCCGGTCAGACAGTCACTGCGGGCCAGTTGAATGACGCCTACCAGCGTTTGCTTGACAGTGGTGTTTTTGAGACAGTCGAATTGACCCCGCGCGGGAACACTCTGGTGATCGAGGTCGCCGAGTATCCGACGATCAACAAGATCAGCATCGAGGGCAATCGCCGCGTCAAGGACGACGTGTTGATCCAGGCAATCTCGTCGCAGCCTCGCCGGGTGTTCACCCCGCAGGTCGCGGAGTCCGACGCTGACAAGATCGCCGAAATCTACTCGGCGCAAGGGCGTGTGTCGGCCACTGTCATTCCGCGGATCATCCGCCGCAGCGACAACCGGGTGGATCTGGTTTTTGAAGTGGCAGAAGGCACCACGATTGAGATCGAGCGCGTCAGCTTTGTAGGAAACCGCGCCTATTCCGACCGTCGTCTGCGCCGTGTGCTTGAATCCAAGCAGGCCAACATCCTGCGCACCTTCCTGCGCGGTGACACGTTCATTGCCGACCGCATCGAGTTCGACAAACAGGTTCTGCGTGATTTCTACCTGTCGCGCGGCTATGTCGATTTTCGGATCAACAGCGCCAATGTCGAGTTCACGCGTGAGCGCGACGCCTTCTATCTGGTGATGAACATCACCGAAGGTCAGAAATTCTCGTTCGGCAACATCTCGACGGTCAGCGAAATCCCGGGCGTTGATGCGGCCGAGTATCAGAAGGCCCTCAAGATCAAACCTGGTGTCACGTATTCGCCAACTCTTATTGAGAATTCGATCGCTCGGCAGGAACGTCTTGGCCTGAAGCAGGGCGTCGACTTCCTGCGCGTTGAGCCGCGCGTGACCCGCAACGACCGTGACCTGACGCTGGACGTTCAGTTCGTGCTGACCAGAGGCCCGCGCATTTTCGTCGAACGGATCGACATCGAGGGCAACACGACCACTCTGGACCGGGTCATCCGGCGCCAGTTCGACACGGTCGAGGGTGACCCCTTCAACCCGCGCGAAATCCGGCAGAGTGCCGAACGTATCCGGGCCTTGGGTTTCTTCTCGGTCGCGGATGTGGAAACTCGCGAAGGGTCCAGCCCCAGCCAGGTGATCGTGGACGTGGATGTCCAGGAGCAGCCGACCGGTTCGCTGGCGTTGGGCGGCAGCTACTCGGTTTCCGACGGTTTCGGGATCGCCATCCGGCTTGAGGAACGGAACTTCCTCGGGCGCGGACAGGAATTTGGCCTGACGCTGTCGACTGCGCAGGACTCTGAGCAGTACGTCATCAACTTTGCCGAACCGTACCTGTTGGGCCGGAAACTGCGTTTCGATCTGGGCTTTGGCCTTTCAAGGACCAATTCCAGCTTTGCCAGCTATGACACCAAGAGTGTGTTCTTCAATCCGCAGATCAGTTACGCGATTGGCGAACTTTCCTCGTTGCGGCTTCGGTACAACTGGAACAACTCAGAAATGACTCAGCAAGATGATGAAATCAACGGGGCCGTCATCGCATCGGAGATTGCACAGGGGGAGCGTTCAACCAGTTCTCTCGGACTCGCATACGTCTATGATAGCCGACTGGGCGGCCTGAACCCGAATGCGGGTGTATTGTTCGAAGTCGGCGTAGACGCGGCTGGCCTTGGTGGAGATAACAAGTACTTCAAGACTTCGACCCGGGCGATTGCCCAAACAAAGGTGCTGAACGAGGAGATGACGCTGCGTGCGTCCTTCGAGGCCGGCGCGCTTCATTGGCAGGGCAATGATTTCAGCCGAACCATTGATCGCTTTGTCTTAGGTCCAAACACTTTCCGTGGCTTCGAGCCGGCCGGTATCGGTCCTCGTGACCTGTCGAACGGGCAGGATGATGCGATCGGCGGCAACTACTACTGGGTCGCTCGGTTCGAGTCGGACTTCCCGTTGGGTCTGCCCGAGGAACTGGGGCTGCGCGGCGGTGTCTTCTATGACATCGGCAACCTGTACAACATCAACAATGTTGATACGACAGGTGCCAATATCGTCGGCGCAGACGGCTCGATCCGTCAGGTCATCGGCGTCTCGCTGCTGTGGGATACGCCGTTCGGTCCGCTGCGGTTCAACTTCTCGCAGGCCGTGAAGAAGGAAGACTTCGACAAAGAGCAGAACTTCGACTTTACCATTCAGGCACGGTTCTGACGTCCATGGTTAAAGCAATATCGAAGTTTGCACAGGGCCCGTCACGGGCCCTGTGTGTTTTGATCCTCCTGGTGGTGTCGCTCCCACTGGCCGCCCAGCAGTTGGGTGTACCGCAATCCGGCGTGCTGACCATCTCCAGCGACCGGATATTTACCGAGTCAGCATTCGGGCGACGGGTTTTTGATGAGATCGAAGCAGAAAGTGCTGCGCTGGCCGCTGAAAATGAACGCATCGTTGCCGAGCTGAGCCGCGAGGAAAAAGAGCTGACGCAAAAGCGCGAAGTCCTGAGCCCCGAGGAGTTCCGCCCGCTTGCAGAAGCCTTCGACCGAAAGGTCCAGTCTCACCGCGAGGGGCAACGCGCGAAACTGGATGCTCTGGCCCGCCGCAGTGACGAGGCACGCAACCAGTTCTTTGAGATGGCGCAGCCCGTGCTCATCGACCTGCTGCGTGAAACTGGCGCGTCGCTGATCATCGAACGATCCAACGTGTTTCTCAGCTCGGACGCCTCGGATGTTACGGCCATCGCCATCCGCAAGATCGACGCGGCCATCGGCGACGGATCGCAGCTGGAAGAGGGCGACAAGCCATAGCGTGGCTTGCCCTTGGGTACGGGTATTGCTAACCACGCGTGAACGAGACCTCGAGAACAGGACATCCTGAAAATGACCACGGAAACCAAGAGCGCCGACATTCAGCTGATCCAGCGGATCCTGCCGCATCGCTATCCGTTCCTGCTGGTTGACAAGGTGGAAGAGATTGACGGCTATCAGTCGGCGGTTGGTATCAAGAACGTCACCATGAACGAGCCGCATTTCCAGGGCCATTTCCCCGGAACGCCGATCATGCCCGGCGTGACCATCGTCGAAGCGATGGCACAAACCGCAGGTGTTATGCTGGGCGTCGGCATGGATGTCATCGACAGCGAACTGCTGATCTATTTCATGAATATCGACAAGTGCAAATTCCGACGCAAAGTGGTGCCGGGTGACGTGCTGAAAATGCATGTCGAAACCGTGCGCGGCAAGAAGGGCGGCAAGATCTTCAAGTTCAGCGGCCGCGCAACCGTTGACGGCGAGGTGGCGGCCGAGGCTGAGTTTTCGGCCTATGTCGATTGGGATATGGAAAAAACAGCATGAGCCGAATTCATCCCAGCGCGATCATCGAAGACGGCGCTCAGATCGGCCAGGACTGCGTAATCGGCCCGTTCTGCCATGTGGGGCCACAGGTGCGTTTGGGCGACCGCGTCGAATTGAAGTCGCATGTGGTTGTCACAGGGGAGACCTCGATCGGTGACGACTGCGTCATCTTCAACTTTTCGGTGATTGGAGAAATCCCGCAGGACCTCAAGTTCGGGGGCGAAAACACGCGGCTGGAAATTGGCAAGCGAAACCGCATCAGGGAACACGTTACGGTCAATACCGGCACCGAGGGTGGCGGCGGCGTCACTCGCATCGGCGATGACTGCCTACTGATGGCCGGGGTCCATGTGGCCCATGACGTGCAGATCGGCAACCGGGTGATCATGGTGAACCATTCCGGCGCCGCCGGCCACTGCATCATCGAGGATGACGTGATCATCGGCGGCATTTCCGGATTGCATCAATGGGTGCGCGTGGGCCGCGGCGCCATCATCGGTGCGCTGACCATGGTGCCCAACGATGTCATCCCTTACGGCCTGGTTCAGGCCTCGCGCGGCGAATTGGAGGGGCTGAACCTTGTTGGCCTGAAACGCCGCGGCGTTTCCCGCGCGGACATTTCGGCGCTGCGTGCGGCCTTTCGCGAGCTGTCCGAAGGCGAGGGCACCTTTATGGACCGCGCCAAGCGTCTGGGCGACAGCACAGACAGCGACTATGTGCGTCAGATCGTGGAATTCGTGACGGGCGAAAGCGATCGTTCGTTCCTGACACCAAGGAAATAGGATCATGCTGGCTCTGATCGCGGGAACAGGGGTTTTGCCGGACGAACTGGTTGCGCACCTGCCGGAACGCCCCTTGGTTTGCGCGATGGAGGGATTTCAGCCCGACACTCTGACGCCAGACGTGACCTTCCCGCTGGAGCAGTTGGGCAGTTTTGTCGCCGAGCTCAAAGCGCGCGGCGTCACAGATGTATGCCTCGCAGGTGCGGTCCGCAGGCCAGACATAAACCCCGCCCGGATTGACGCGCAGACCATGCCCTTGGTTCCGATCATCCAGCAGGCGCTGGTGTCGGGTGACGACGGAGCCCTGCGGGCGGTGATCGGCATTTTGGAGGGCGCCGGACTGCGCGTGCGGGCCGCACACGAGATCGCTCCGGACCTGTTGCCTCCTCTCGGGTGTCTGACCCAGGCACAGCCGACCGAGGCGGAACTGGGCGATGCGAACCGGGCCGTGGGTGTCCTGCGTGCCATGGGGGCAGCGGATATCGGACAGGCTTGCGTTGTTCACAAAAGCCAAGTTCTGGTTGTCGAAGGGGCCTTCGGCACGACCTGGATGCTGCAATCTCTGGCCGCTCGCCCTGATGCGGGCGGTGGTATTCTGTTCAAGGGCCCCAAGCCGGGCCAAGACCGACGGGCCGATCTGCCTGCTATCGGCCCCGACACCGTATCCAGCGCCGTTGCGGCCGGTTTGTCCGGCATCGTCATCGAAAAGGGTGGGGTGATCGTGTTGGACCGGCCCCAAGTGATCGCGGAATGCGACCGCCTGGGCCTGTTCCTGCACGTACATGAGCGGGCCGTCTGATGCGCGTTTTTCTGGTCGCCGGTGAACCGTCGGGCGACCGTCTGGGCGGTGCGCTGATGGAGGGGTTGAAGTCCCTTGTTCCGGATATCGAATTCGACGGGGTTGGCGGGCCGCTGATGCAGGCTCAGGGACTGGTCAGCCGCTTTCCGATGTCCGAGCTCAGCGTGATGGGCCTGGTCGAGGTTTTGCCCAAGTTCTTTCACCTCAAGCGCCGCATAGCCGAAACCGCTCAGGCCGTTCTGGATACCCAGCCCGACGTTCTGATCACCATCGACAGTCCCGACTTTTCGCTGCGCGTGGCCAAGCAGGTCAAGGCGCGCAGCAACATACGCACCGTGCACTATGTCGCGCCCAGCGTGTGGGCCTGGCGCCCTGGGCGGGCCGACAAGATGGCCAAGGTCATCGACCATGTTCTGGCCCTGCTGCCGTTCGAGCCGCCCTATATGGAAAACGCCGGAATGGAGTGCGATTTCGTGGGCCACCCGGTGGCCAGCGAGCCGGTTGCAACCGACGCGCAGATCGCGCAGTTCCGCGCCGATCAAGGGCTGGGCGACGCGCCGATCCTGCTGGCGTTGCCCGGCTCGCGCCGGGGTGAGGTCGATCGGCTGGCGCCCGTATTCGGAGCGGCGCTTGACCTGTACCTGAAAGACCGCCCCGACATGCGAGTGGTGGTTCCGGCGGTCGCGCATGTGGCCGATACCGTGGCCGCCCATGTCCGGTCCTGGCCGGGTCAGCCGGTCGTGGTGGACCCGCGCAACGTCGACACGGATCAGGCGGTGGCCAGCAAGCGCGCAGCCTTCGCCGCCGCCGAGATCGCCTTGGCCGCGTCCGGCACGGTCTCGCTGGAGTTGGCGGCGCAATCCACGCCGATGGTGATTGCCTACAAGCTGACTTGGCTGACCCAGAAGATCGCCGAGCGCATGGTCAAGCTGGATACGGTCACGCTGGTCAACCTGGTGTCCGAGACCCGGACAGTGCCGGAATGCCTGCTGGATGACTGCACGCCCGAAGCCATCGCCGCCGCGCTTGCCTCCGTGTCGGCCGCGCCGGACGCGCAGGAACAGGCTATGGCCATCACGATGGAACGTCTCGGCCGCAGTGGCGAAGCGCCCGGTCTTCGGGCCGCGCGCGCGGTGTTGGAGCGGATGACGCCGTGATGCTGGACTATGTGGTCTTTGCGGCCTCGGCCTTCATGGCGCAGGTGCTGACCAATCTCGACAACCTCATGGCTCTGGTCGCCCTGATGATCGTCACCGGTCCGCAACGCGCGGTTCTGGGGTTCCTGCTGGCACAGGGGTTTGTGATCGGCGCGGCTTTCCTGCTGGCGCTGGGGGTCGAAGATGTTGTGCCGCACTGGGCGGGCTACCTCGGCGCCATCCCTCTGGCCTTGGGGCTTTTTGGGGCCGCTCGACAGCTTCGCGGAACAAATGCGCAGGACGCGCCCGCAGTGCCGGGCAGCGCCTCGGCGCTTGTGACAATGTTGTTGTTCACAAGCCTTTCGATGGACACGTTTGCGGTCCTCGCCCCCTTGCTGGCGGACTCGACCCCCGATTTCCGGCTGGCAGGTGTGCTAGGGGCTGGTCTCGCCGCGCTCTCCCTTGCGATCGTGGGGCTGATCGGTGGGCGCGCCCAGATCATGACGGGACGTCTGGCGCAACGGCTGGAGTACCTCGTGCCTTACGTCATGATCTGCGCCGGGCTTTATATCCTCAGCAATTCGTGGACCGACGCGGTTCAGTAACCGCGCCAGATCCAGCCGCCGCCGAAGATGCGGCTGCCCTCGGTTTCATAGAACACGCAGGCCTGCCCGGGCGAGACACCTTCTTCGGGCGTCAGCAACTCGACCTCGGCGGTGGTGTCGGTCAGCGGACGGATGATCGCCTCGCGCGGGGGGCGGGTCGAGCGGACCTTGACCGAAACATGCCATTCTTTCTGCGAGGTGAAGGGCTCATCGCCCAGCCAGTTGATCTCGCGCACGGGGATGGTGCGGGTGGCCAACAGTTCCTTGGGGCCGACGACGACCTGTTTGCGGTCCACGTCCAGTTTGACGACATAGAGCGGCTCGCTGAGCCCGCCGATGCCCAGACCGCGCCGCTGGCCGATCGTGTAGTGGATCACGCCCTCATGCTGGCCCAGAACACGGCCATCGGCGTGAACGATTTCGCCCGGTTCGGCCGCGCCGGGGCGCAGTTTCTCGATCACGTTGGCATAGTTGCCGTTGGGCACGAAACAGATGTCCTGGCTGTCGGGCTTGTCGGCTACGCTCAGCCCGTATTGGGCGGCCATCTCGCGGGTCGCGTCCTTCGAAGGCAGGTGACCCAGCGGGAAGCGCAGGAATTCCAGCTGCTCGGGCGTGGTTGAGAACAGGAAATAGGACTGGTCGCGGTTGGCGTCTTCGGCGCAGTGCAGTTCAGGGCCGCTCGGGCCCATCTTGCGCTGGATGTAGTGGCCGGTCGCCATGCAGTCGGCCTCGAGATCCTTGGCGGTTTCCAGCAGGTCCTTGAACTTGACGCGCTCGTTGCAGCGGATGCAGGGCACCGGAGTCGCACCAGCCAGATAGCTGTCGGCGAACTCGTCGATCACGGCGTCCTTGAAGATGTTTTCATAGTCCAGAACGTAGTGCGGGAAGCCGCGCTCCTCGGCCACGCGGCGGGCGTCGTGGATGTCGATCCCGGCACAGCACGCACCCTTCTTGGCCAGCGCCGCCCCGTGGTCATACAGCTGCAGGGTTACGCCAACAACGTCATAGCCCTGATCCGCCAGATACGCCGCCACGACCGAGCTGTCGACACCCCCCGACATGGCGACGACCACCCGCGTTTCCGACGGGGGTTTGGCGAAGCCAAGCGAGTTCAGAGGGGTCTCGGTGTCGAGGGCCATGGGCTGTTCCAGTCCGGGTTAAGAAAGACCGGCAGAATATAGGAAAATTCTACGCACTCTCAAGGGGCGGTTTCACCGCGCATTAAGTAGACTGCCGTCAGCTTTGTGGCACCAGAAAAAGGGTCGAAAGATGTATTTGCACAAAGTTGAGGGACCAAGGTCAGTTACCCTGCCGGATGGGTCTGTTTTGTCCCGAGCGGATTTGCCGCCTGCGGATACGAAACGCTGGGTCGCATCAAGAAAGGCCATTGTCGTTCGAGGCGTGCTTTACGGATTGATCTCCTTGTCGGACGCCAAGAAACGATACGGCCTGAGTGACGAAGAGTTCAACACATGGGTGTCTGCGGTCGCCGAACACGGAATCGAGGCCTTGAAAGTGACGGCGCTAAAAAAATATAGACAACCTAAAGGCGAAAGCGAATAAATGATTCAACGATAACGTCAGATTAACCATTTGTGATCAGGGTTAACCCGAACTGGAATAGTTGACCTGAATTGGAGCAGTGCAATGCGAATTCTTCTTGTCGAGGATGATCCGACCACGTCAAAAAGCATCGAGCTGATGCTGACGCATGCCAACCTGAACGTGTATGCGACGGACCTGGGCGAAGAAGGCATAGATCTGGCCAAGCTGTATGACTACGATCTGATCCTGCTTGACCTGAACCTGCCGGACATGAACGGACATGAAGTCCTGCGTCAGTTGCGCATTGCAAGGGTTGAAACACCGATCCTGATCCTGTCCGGAGCCGACGACACCGAAAGCAAGATCAAGGGCTTCGGTTTCGGGGCCGACGACTACCTGACCAAACCGTTCCACCGCGAGGAGTTGGTGGCGCGGATCCATGCGATCATCCGCCGATCCAAAGGCCATTCGCAATCGATTATCCGAACCGGACGAATCGCGGTCAATCTGGATGCCAAGACGGTCGAGGTCGACAATCAGGCGGTGCATCTGACCGGCAAGGAATACCAGATGCTGGAGCTTCTGAGCCTGCGCAAGGGCACGACCCTGACCAAGGAGATGTTCCTCAACCACCTTTACGGCGGCATGGACGAGCCGGAACTCAAAATCATCGACGTTTTCATCTGCAAGCTTCGCAAAAAGCTCAGCAATGCCACGGGCGGCGAGAACTACATCGAAACGGTATGGGGCCGAGGATATGTATTGCGCGATCCCCAGACGGACACGGTGGAAAACACTCGCTTGGCCGTCGGCGCCTGAAAACCTGACCCATCTGCCACCGCGGTCCAGGGTGGCACTCGCACTCACGGCTCAGCACATCTGGACCTGACCATGACCTCGCCCTATCACTGGGGTCCAAGACGATGTGACAGGGCGAGGCCATGAGCAATTCGATTGCAGTAGAAGATCTGACCGAGGACCAGGCTCGAGAGGAGTTGGCACGTCTTGCGGAACTCTTGCAGCGGGCCAACGACCTGTATCACGGTCAGGACGCGCCCGAGATCTCGGATGCCGAATATGATGCCCTGAAACTACGGAATCTCGAAATCGAGTCGCGCTTTCCGCAGCTAAAGCGCACCGACAGCCCCAGCGATCAGGTTGGTGCGCGGCCGGTGGACGGTTTCGGCAAAGTGACCCATGCAGTCCGCATGATGTCGCTTGGCAACGCATTCGACGATGAGGACGTAGCAGACTTCGTTCGGTCCGTTCGAAACTATCTTGGGCTGAGCGAAGAGGCGCCCCTCGAATTCACGGCCGAACCAAAGATCGACGGTTTGTCGCTGTCTCTGCGTTATGTGGACGGCGAACTGGTGCAGGCGGCAACACGGGGCGATGGGGAAGTTGGCGAAAACGTCACGGCCAATGCGTTGACCGTTTCAGATATCCCTCAAAAGATCGCCGACGCGCCCGGGATCCTGGAGGTTCGCGGCGAAGTCTATATGTCTCATGACGATTTCGAGAAGCTGAATGCCAAGCAGGCAGAGGCGGGGGCGAAGTTGTTTGCGAATCCGAGAAATGCGGCTGCCGGTTCGCTACGCCAGCTTGACCCAGAAGTTACGCGCGCAAGGCCCCTGCGGTTCTTCGCCTATGCCTGGGGCGAACTGTCCGAGCCGTTGGGAACCACCCAGTCATCTGCGTTGGATCGATTGAAGTCCTTTGGCTTTTCCACCAACGACCTGACTGCCGTTTGCAGCTCGACCGCGCAAATGCTGGAGCACTACCGCGCAATCGAAGAGCAGCGCTCTACGCTTGGCTATGACATCGACGGCGTCGTCTACAAAGTGAACGATTTGTCGTTGCAGGCCCGTCTTGGGTTTCGCTCGACCACACCAAGATGGGCGATCGCTCATAAATTTCCTGCCGAACTCGCCTGGACCCGGCTTGAGGCGATTGACATTCAAGTTGGCCGCACCGGCGCGCTTAGCCCGGTTGCGCGGCTGCACCCGGTGACGGTTGGCGGTGTGGTCGTGTCCAATGCAACCTTGCACAACGAAGACTACATCGCCGGTCGGGATTCGAAAGGCGAGCAGATCCGCGACGGTAAAGATATACGTGTTGGCGATTGGGTGCAGGTGTACCGCGCCGGCGATGTGATCCCAAAAATAGCCGACGTCGACCTGAGCAAAAGGCCGGAACAAGCTGTCCCGTTTGAGTTTCCGACGAAATGTCCGGAATGCGGCAGCGACGCGATCCGCGAGGAAGGCGACTCGGTGCGCCGCTGTACCGGAGGGGTGATCTGCCCGGCGCAAGCGGTCGAGAAACTGAAGCACTTCGTTTCCCGCAAGGCGTTTGACATCGATGGGTTGGGGGCCAAGCAGATCGAAATGTTCTACAACGACCCGGACCTGCCGATCCGTACGCCGGCAGACATTTTCACATTGCAAAAGCGGGACGCTGCAAATCTGAACAAGCTGGCCAACCGAAAAGGCTGGGGCAGTCAGAGCGCCGCAAAACTCTTTGCCGCGATCGAGGAAAAGCGGACAATTCCGCTGGGCCGCCTTCTGTTTGCGCTGGGTATTCGACACCTTGGTGAAGCCGCCTCGAACCTGATCGCCAATCACTACGGCACGTGGGACGCGTTCGAGCAGGCTGTCACGGCCGCCAGCCAATTCGGCGGACCCGAATGGGATGAACTGCTGAATATCGACGGTGTCGGTGAAGTCATGGCCCGGACCCTGGTTTCAACATTTGCTCAGGACGCAGAGCGCCAAAGCATCGATGCGCTGGTCGCCCAACTGAACGTGCAAGAGGCCAAACGGCCGGATACATCGGGCAGCCCCGTCGCGGGAAAAACGGTTGTCTTTACGGGTACGCTCGAAAAAATGACCCGGGCCGAAGCAAAGGCCCGCGCGGAAGCCCTGGGGGCCAAAGTGGCTGGGTCGGTCAGCGCAAAAACGGATTATCTGGTGGCCGGCCCCGGCGCAGGGTCCAAAGCCAAGAAGGCGGCAGAGCTGGGGATCGAAACCTTGGATGAAGACAGCTGGCTGCAGTTGATCGGGGACGCATGAGCGGCCGTCCAGAGCAACTGTACCCGCTTTTTGCAGGGCTCGAGACGCTGGATGGTATCGGTCCCAAGACCGCACGCCTGCTGGCGCAGACCGGGCTGGAAACGCCACGCGATCTGCTGTTTGCATTGCCATATGCGGTGGTTGACCGGCGGCGGCGTGATACGATCCGGGGCGTGGATTTACCTAAAACACTTACGGTGGAAGTCACCGTTGGCGCCCACCGCGCGGCGCACAACAGGGGCGGAGCCTATCGAATTTTCGTGCAGGACAGTCAGACCGATTTCCAGCTGGTCTTCTTTCACGCCCGGGCCGACTACCTGAAAAAGGTCCTGCCCGAAGGGGCGAGACGGGTGGTGTCCGGCAAGCTCGAACTGTTTGACGGAACTGCGCAGATGGTTCACCCGGACCACATTCTGCCGGTCGAGCAGGCGCACAGCATCCCCGAGTTTGAACCGGTCTACCACCTAACCCAAGGTGTCAGTCAGAAAACGGCCTACAAGGCGGCGCAAAGCGCGCTGGCACGCCTGCCAGATTTGGCGGAATGGGCGGATCCTGCACAGGTTGCCCGCCAAAACTGGCCGACCTGGGCCAATGCCGTCCGGGCGGCCCACACACCGCAAGGTGCCGATGACGTGGCGGCCTTTGCTCCCGCGCGCGAACGTCTGGCCTATGACGAATTGTTCGCCCATCAACTGACTCTGGCTCTGGCCCGCCTGCGGGAACGCAAAACACGTGGGACCATAAGCGACGCAACCGGGGCGTTGCAGACCCGTGTAATGGATGCGCTTCCGTACAAACCCACTGGGGCTCAGTTGCGTGCGATACGAGAGATAACCGAGGACATGGGCGCTCCGACCCGAATGAACCGCTTGCTGCAGGGGGACGTCGGATCAGGCAAGACACTGGTTGCGTTCATGGCGCTTCTGGTAGCGGTAGAGGCCGGTGGTCAGGGTGTCATGATGGCTCCGACCGAGATCCTTGCGCGCCAGCATCTGGAGGGCCTTCGCCCCCTGGCCGAAGACGCCGGCGTGGTTCTCGAAATCCTGACGGGACGGGACAAAGGGGCCGAGCGCAAGGCGAAGCTGGCCGCGCTCAAGGCGGGTGACATCCAAATTCTGGTGGGCACTCACGCGGTTTTCCAGAACGATGTGGCATTCCATGACTTGCGTCTGGCGATTGTCGACGAACAGCACAGGTTCGGTGTTCGCCAGCGGATGGAGCTCTCTGAGAAGGGACAGGGGGCCGATGTTCTGGTCATGACAGCCACACCGATCCCACGCAGCCTTGCGCTTGCACAATATGGGGATATGGACGTCTCGGTCCTGGATGAGAAACCGCCGGGACGCAAACCGGTCAAAACGGCGATTGTCAGCAGTTCGCGCATGGAGGAGGTGGTCGATCATCTGCGCCGCGCGATCGAAGACGGAAAGCAGTGTTATTGGGTCTGTCCACTGGTCGACGAATCCGAGGTCTCCGACCTCACCGCGGCCGAGGAACGGTTCAAACACTTGCGGGCCCAGTTGGGTGACGGAATCGTCGGTCTTGTGCACGGACAGATGCCCCCGGCCGAGAAAGATGCGGCAATGGCCGCTTTTCAGGACGGGCGGACCAAGGTTTTGGTTGCAACGACGGTCATTGAGGTGGGGGTCAACGTCCCCAACGCCACGATCATGGTCATTGAGCGGGCGGAAATCTTCGGGCTGGCCCAGTTGCACCAGTTACGCGGCCGGGTCGGACGCGGGCATGACGCGTCAACCTGTCTGTTGATGTATCAAGCGCCGCTCAGCGAAGGGGGCCGAAGACGGCTGGAAGTTCTGCGAGAAACCGAAGATGGATTCAGAATTGCCGAAACGGACCTCGAGATGCGCGGGGCAGGTGACTTGATCGGGACCGCTCAATCTGGTCTTCCCCGGTTCCAGATTGCCGACCTGGAACGGCAGGCTGGACTTATGGCTGTTGCCCAATCTGACGCGCGTGCACTGCTGGCTTCGGACCCGAAATTGACCTCGGAACGAGGTCAGGCCGCGCGTGTTCTTCTTTGGTTGATGAAACAGGATCAGGCCATCCGTTTGATTTCAGTGGGTTAGCGGGTTTCGCGCAAAAAGTTCACAAATGTTCTTATAAAGTTCTTTACTGATCCCCAGAAATATGAGAACAAAAGGTCAACAAAGGATTAATTCCCGACCGGAGGTGAAACATGCTGACCCAGATCAAAAGTGCTTTCAGCCGTTCGCAAGCCACGCTTTTGCAGGATGCAGCCGGCGTAGCTTCGCTGGTTGTCATGCTGATGGTGGCGCTTCACGTGCCCGTCGGGTTCTAAGCCTTTCTGCCTGCGATCTCGTGCCGATCAACCCGCGTATGTCATCCCCATTTCAGTCAAGGGTGACCTGCCTGTCCCAAACCCCTTGAAGGGGCCGTGCCTCGGCCCCACGCGGTAATCCGGACCCCACGCGAGAAACGCATTGACTGCCGCCGCCCTTTCCGCCCGGAAGGAGCGGCGGTTTTTTTACAATTGACCGGTTTTGAAGATCTCAAGCAGGGCTGACAGGACCGAGTTGACGGCCACTGAGGCCAGAATCATTCCCATGACCCGGCTGATGATTGCCGCCCCCGAATGACCGATCAGCCGGATGATTGGCTCGGCCAGTAGCATCAACACAAAGGCGCAGGCCAGCACGGACAGCATGACCAGCGCAGTAATGCCCTGATCCGCCACGCTGTAGCGGTGGTTGTCCGTCAGAATGACGATGGCCAGCATAGCACCGGGTGAGGCCAATGACGGGACCGCCAAGGGGAAGATCGCCGGGTTGTGCCTGTGCAGCTTGTCTTCCATGTCTTCTTCGGCCTGGCGCTGTTCGATTTCCTGTTTGCTTTCACCAAAAATCATCGTCAGCGCGAACAGGAACAGGATGATCCCGCCGGCGACCTGAAACGAGTTGAGGCCGATATCCAGCGCCTCGATCAGCAATTGTCCAAAGACCAGAAAGAACAGAAGGATGCCGGCGCTGATCAGTGCGGCCAGCAAGGCAGTGCGCCGGCGCGCGGCGGCTTCGATACCCGCAGTGACGGCAATGAAAACCGGGATGGTTCCGATCGGGTCGATGACGACCCACAAGGTTACAAAATGTTCCAGAAGGTTGTTCAATTGGCTTCTCCGTCAAATTGGTCAGGAGGTTAGCCGCCTTCGATTCAAAAGACCATGTTCAGGCGCAGTTGGCTTGTTCGGCCTTCTCGAAAGCCTCGGCGATCGCGTCCAGGGCAAGCATGATCGACGCGTGCCGGTTCTTGTAATCGCGGGCGGGCCGCAGAACTTCCAGTTCGTCAAACGGCGCGTCCGGGGTGGGGCCGTCACTCTTGAGCATGGCCGCCAGCTGGTCGCGCGCGGTTTCGATTTGGGGGCGGGTTGCCCCGATGACCGATGCACCGACCACTGCCGCTGCGGCCTGACCCAGTGCGCAGGCTTTCACGTCCTGACCAAACTCGGTAATCCGGCCGTCCCGCACTTTGATGTCCACGGCAACCGTCGAGCCGCACAAGGGCGACCGTTTCTTGACGGTCGCATCCGGATCTTCCAACCGCTGCAGGTGCGGAATGTCGGCCGCCAGCGCCAGAATGCGCCCGGAGTAGAGCTTGATCAGGTCGGTTTCGCCGGACATGGGTTTCCCTCGGTGGATGTTCCCCATACATAGTGGCCATGTTCTGGGATGCAAAAGGTTTTTGCGATGTCGCGCTCTGCTACGTTCGACCCGTCGACGCTCAAGTTCAATGAGGCTGGGTTGGTCCCGGCCATCGCGCAAGAGGAGAGCACCGGCGAGGTTCTCATGATGGCTTGGATGAACGCCGAGGCGATCCGAAAGACGCTGGAAACCGGGCGCGTCACCTATTGGTCGCGCTCGCGCCAGTCCTTCTGGGTCAAGGGAGAAAGCTCGGGCCACGTGCAAGAGTTGGTGGATTTTCGCGTCGATTGCGATCGGGATTGCCTGTTGGTTCTGGTACGACAAAGCGGCCCCGCTTGCCACACAAACCGCCGAAGCTGCTTCTACACCGCCGTCCGGGACGGGGAAGAGGTCGAATTGATGTCGCCGATGGCCTGAGGGCGCCTAGCGGGCCTAAAGACCGACCATTGCGCGGACGTCTTCGGGCGTCGCTCCTTCGGCCCGGTATTTCGCAATCGCCCTGGCGTCGTCTCGCTTGGCCAGCCGTTTTCCCGTTTCGTCCCGGATCAGTCGGTGATGGTGATAGGTGGGCGTCTCCAACCCCAACAAGCGCTGCAGCACCACGTGAATCCCGGTTGCGTCAAACAGATCCTGACCGCGAACCACATGTGAGATGTTCTGGGCGGCATCATCCAGAACGACTGACAGGTGATAGGACGTGCCCATACCCCGCCGGGCGAGGACGACATCGCCGACGCCGTGCAGCATCTGTTCGTCCGACAATTCTATCCAGCCAGTCGCGCCATCCGGACCGGACCCGGTCTCGTGAAACCTCAACCCGGTGGCGTCCCTCGCGATCCGGCACAGCGCTTCGGACATATTGAGACGCAGGGCCACATCCTCCGGGATCGCGGACTGCACCTGCTGTGCCCATTTTTTACGGCATGTTCCGGGATATATGACGCCGTCAGGTCCGTGCAGAGGAAACCCTTCCTGCGGCGCACTGGCGGCGGCCGCGATATCCTTGCGATTGCAGGTGCACGGATATAGCAGCCCTTGGGACCACAGCCGGTTCAAGGCCCGCCGATAGAGCGGCATACGATCGGATTGCCGCAACACAGGGCCAGGCCACGTCAAACCCAACCACGTCAGATCGTCATAGATCTGATCCTCCCAATGCCGACGCGCCCGGGACTGATCGATATCCTCGATCCGCAGCAGGAACGTGCCGGAGTTTCGGTCAGCGAGGCCATACGCAAGCAATGCAGAATACGCATGACCAAGATGCAATGGCCCGGTTGGAGATGGGGCAAATCTTGTGGTGAATTTCACGTCTTTTCAACGATATATACGTCGGATTTCAAGTCCAGACCTGGCAGGTGCGGTCCGTGTTCACGAAACAGGAGGCGCGCCGCTCCCATGTCCAGCCATTCGTTCAGGCGCCCGGTATAGCCGGGGTCGTCCAATGTATGGTCGTTGAACGAAAACGCCAGCAGGCCACTCTTTGGCAAGACTTTCATAAGCATGTCGAATGTCTGGGGCGGCGCGGCGCCGGCGCCGATCACTCCGATCGCGGCGATTGCCTTGTATGCCCCCGTCTCCAACGGGTTGGGATCGGTGATGTCGATGGCAGCAAGATTGCGGTAGACGCCCTTGGCAGCAGCACCTTTCAGCATCTCGGGTGTCGGATCGACGCCGTCGATTGCCCGGTATCCGGCCTTGTGCAAGGCGACACCGGACAACCCGGTCCCGCAGCCATAGTCAAGGATAGGCGTGTCCGGTTCCGGCAACTTGGACCACAACGCCTCGGCCACGCGGCCGGGCGTGGCATACCCGTGCTCGGCCACCTCATCTTCGTAAGAGGCCGCCCATTTCTGGTAATGCGCCTGGGTTTCCTGCGGCGTGTTCAGATCATATGTGTTTTTGAGGAACTTCTCGCTCATGCCGTCAGTTTAGGCGCGCGGCCCGGTCTGCGTCCAGTCAGCTTTGCGTCAGCCACTGCTGCCATGCCTCCTTGGCGCGATCGGTATAGGCTTTGTAGCGATCCTTGCGACCACGGCGCCCACCTTTCAACCCGTCGACCGGTCGGAACAAACCAAAATTCACGTTCATAGGCTGAAAGGTTTTGGCCTCTGCGCCGCCGGTGATGTGATGAATCAGCGCGCCCATGGCGCTGTCCTGTGGAACCGGGGGCAGGGAGTGGCCAAGGATCTCTGCCGCTGCGAGACGACCCGCCAGCAGGCCCATCGCGGCGCTCTCGACATATCCCTCAACCCCGGTGATCTGCCCGGCAAATCGGATGTTTGGCTTGGATTTCAGGCGCATCTGCGCATCCAGCAAGGTGGGCGAGTTGATGAAGGTGTTGCGATGGATGCCGCCCAGACGGGCAAAACTGGCATTCTCGAGCCCCGGAATCATCCGGAACACCTCGGTCTGGGCGCCATATTTCATCTTGGTCTGGAACCCAACGATGTTGAACAGCGTGCCCAAAGCGTTGTCGCGACGCAGTTGAACCACGGCATGAGGTTTTACGTCCGGCTGATGTGGATTGGTCAGGCCCACCGGTTTCATCGGCCCGTGACGGAGAGTCTCGCGCCCACGCTCGGCCATCACCTCGATCGGCAGGCAGCCATCGAAATAGCCAGCTGTTTCACCTTCGTGGAACTCGGTCTTGTCAGCGGCCAGCAGCGCGTCGATGAAAGCCTCGTACTGGTCACGGTCCATCGGGCAGTTCAGATAGGCGGTACGCTCTTCCTCGGTCTCACCTTTGTCATAGCGCGACTGCATCCACGCCTTGCTCATGTCGATCGTGTCAGCGTAGACGATCGGGGCAATCGCGTCGAAAAAGGCCAGCGCTTCGGCCCCGGTCTCGCGCTGGATCGCTGCGCCCAACGCTGGCGAGGTCAGCGGACCGGTGGCAAATATCCAATGTCCATCGTCCGGAAGCGCGGTGACTTCCTCACCGGTGACCGTGACCCGTGGGTGCGCCTTCAGCTTGGTGGTCACCGTTTCGGCAAAGGGTTCACGGTCTACGGCAAGAGCGCCGCCCGCAGGAAGTCGGTGGGCGTCAGCGGTGGTCATGATCAACCCATTGGCCGCGCGCATTTCCCAGTGCAGTAAACCAACGGCATTCTGCTCGTCATCATCAGACCGGAACGAGTTGGAACAGACCATCTCGCCCAGGTTGCCGGTTTGATGCGCAAAAGTGCCCACTTTGGGGCGCATTTCGTGAATCACGACGTCCACGCCCATTTCGGCGGCCTGCCATGCGGCCTCGGATCCGGCCATGCCGCCGCCAACGATATGCAATTTCTGTGTCATGTGCGTCCAAATAGGGCAGGTGGCCCGCGCGTGCAACGGCCAACGAAAACTGCCGCCAACATTGCAGTAACGCTATGATTTTATTGGGAAGTCTTGGGGTCGCCGCTGCGGGAATGTCTGCGCCGGTGAGAGAAACCAGCTTGGAGGGACCTTCCGCCCACGGCGACCCAAAAGATAGTGAGGGCCTCAGCCCTGTCTCAGCTTTGCCACACAGATGCCCTTTTGAAAAGTGCAAAAATGCGAACAGTCGATAATTTTAGCCATAACAATTGCGTCATTGGGTCCAATTTGGTGAACGTTTTTCGATAAATGCGGAAATACCTTCCTCGGTATCCCGGTGCAGCATATTTTCGGCCATTACGCCGCCGGTATAGGCATATGCCTGATCCAAAGGCATCTGAAGCTGCTGATAAAACGCCTGTTTCCCGATCTTTACCGCCGCGCCCAGTTTGGACGCCAACTGCTCGGCCAACGACAGGGTTTCATGCTCCAGCAGCGTTTCCGGAACGACACGATTGACCAGGCCCAGCTCGGCGGCCCGCTCCGCTGGTATGAAATCACCGGTAGTCAGCATCTCAAACGCCAGTTTGCGCGGAATGTTGCGGCTCAGCGCCACCATCGGCGTCGAGCAGAAGAGACCGATATTCACGCCATTGACGCCGAATCGCGTTCCTTCGGCTGCCACGGCCAGATCGCAGGTCGCCACCAGTTGGCAGCCGGCGGCCGTTGCAATGCCATGGACCTGCGCGATCACCGGTTGGGGCAGGGATTGGATCGACATCATCATTCGGGCGCAGCGATTGAACAGATCGGTGAAGTAGGCCTTGCCGCCATCTTCGGCCTGCCGACCTGCGGTCATCTGCTTGAGGTCGTGACCGGCACAAAACGCCTTGCCTGCCCCGGACAGTATCACGGCGCGGATCGTGCGATCATCGCGCAGGGTATCCAGTTCAGATTGCAACGCCTCCAGCATTTCGTCGCTCAGCGCATTCAGCCGCTCGGGCGTATTCATTTTCAGATGAGCGATCGCGCCCGTGTCGTTACGTTCCAAAATTGCCATCTTGCCCTCCTGCCGGCTGTGGGGCCAACTCTAGGTCGGCAAATCGAGGAGGGGAAGCATGTCATTGGCAATGAACAAGGAAGAGCTGACGGAATATCTGGCGCAGGTCTTCCCGCAGGTGCACAAGGATTTCGTCGTCCTGGATCTGACCGACGACTCGATCCGCATGCGTCTCGTTGTCGAAGATCGGCATCTGCGTCCGGGCGGAACCGTGTCCGGGCCTTCGATGTTCGCCCTGGCCGATGTCTGCGTCTATTCGATGGTTCTGGCGCGGAAGGGCCGGCAATCGCTGGCGGTGACCACCAACAGCTCCATGGATTTTCTGCGCAAACCTGCCGGTGGGGCCGACATGATTGCCGAGTGCAGGTTGCTGAAACTGGGGCGTACGCTGGCTGTTGGTGACGTCCTGATGTACTCGGAAGGGCAGGAGGCGCCGGTGGCGCGCGCCAGCATGACCTACTCGCTGCCACCTGCCGGGTCCGCCGCAGCTGCGTTCGGATAAAAAAATGCCGGGGACAAGCCCCGGCACAGGAAGAGGTCCCGTAATTGGGACTGGGGATATTCTAGCCAAGCCAGAATTGGCGGCGTGCTTCGCGGTCAGCCTCAAAGCGCGTCAGTCCGACATCCTTCAGCAGACGGTCGTCCAGCCTGCTCAGGTTGACGCGACTGCGGCGCCGGCGTTCCCATTGGGTGACAGTCGCCGCAAAACGCACGGCCAGCGCAGCGATCAGAGGCAGCCGGGGGCTGTCGTTCAGCAGCAAGAGGGCGGGGGTGTGCATTGCGCGTGTCATGGTAAGTATCCTTTCAAATTGTATTGACACAAAGCATAAATGTTCGGTACATTGTTGTGATACATTCACGATTGTGTTGAACGCAAAGGAAGAATTGTAATGGATACAATTTGGCCGACAGATCTGCCAAAATCCAAGGGGCCAAAGTACACACTGGTCGCAGATACAATTCGAAAAGCCATCGAAAACAAGCAGCTGGAAGTCGGGGTGAAGCTTCCTCCGGTGCGGGAACTGGCGTATCGATTGCAAATCACACCGGGAACGGTCGCCCGGGCCTATTCCATTCTGACCGAGGAGGGGTTGCTGCAGGCCGAGGTGGGGCGTGGTACATTCGTGGCACCACCGAAAATGCCATTGCTGGACGATGTCTGGTCACGGCAGCTTCATCTTCGCGACGACAAGTATGACGCCAATGTCAGCCTGTTCAGCCCGCGACTGCCAGATGTCGGACAGGTGTCCCTGATACGGTCATGCCTTGCCAAGGTGGCGCAGGGGGATCCGAAGATGTTCATGAACTATCCCACCCGCGACGCTTACCTGCCTGTACGCCAGGCGGTCGTTGATTGGCTCTCCGACTTGCCGCTGGGCGCTTTGAACGCCGATGACATCGTTCTTACGCATGGCGGGCAAAGCGGACTGTGCGTCGTGTTTCAGACCGTTCTGCGCGATCCGAAACCCGTTGTTCTGGTCGAGGACCTCTCATATGCGGGATTCCGTCGCGCCGGTGAGTTGATGCGCGCCGAAGTTGTCGGTGTGAAAATGGACAAATGGGGTATCAGCCCGGATGCGCTGGACCACATCCTTCGTCAAACTCGGGCGCAGGCGATCTGCGTGTCGCCCGAAGTTCAGAATCCGACCGGTGGCCATTCTCCTCTTGAACGCCGCAACGAGGTGATCGAGATCGCCCGCCGCCACGATCTGCAAATCATCGAGGACGATTGCTATCGTATGGGCGAGGCGCGCGCACCCAGTTACAGGGCTCTTGCGCCTGAACGGGGCTGGCACGTGTCGTCGATTTCCAAGACCCTTACGCCGGCGTTGCGCGTGGGGTTCGCCATCGCTCCGCGGGAACGCAGCGGAGACCTGCGCCGATCGGCGGAATACGGGTACTTCGGGTTGGCGCAGCCATTGGCCGAACTGACCCGCTTGCTCCTCAGTCACCCTCAATCCCGGCAAATGGCGCGGGATGTTCGCGCGAAGATGGGTGAGTATGTACGGGTGGCCGTCAATGCACTGGGTGGCTTCAATCTGAACTGGGACGCCGACATTCCCTTTGTCTGGCTAAGCCTGCCCTCCGGCTGGCGTGCTGCAGCCTTCAGCAGAGCCGCCGAGCGGGAGGGCATTCAACTCCGATCGGCAGATGAATTCGCGCTGAGGGATGGACGAGCGCCAAATGCCGTGCGCATTGCCATGAACGGGCATGTCTCGCTGAAGCAGTTCGAATCCGCCATGCTGCGTCTGCGCGCCTTACTGGACAATCCGCCCGAACAAATCAGCGTTTGATTTGGGGTAAATAGATACCTATTTTATAAGCTAATGTTTTATAATAATTAATTGGACGCTACCATTCTTGACGTGCACTTACGGGCCGTCTAAATACCCATCCATCGAATTCGGGCCGGTCCACCTTTGGGGCGGCCTTTCACATCAAACAGGATTGTCCTGACATGAAAACCTTCTCTGCAACTCCTGCAGACATCGACAAGAAGTGGATCCTGATCGACGCCGAGGGCGTTGTTCTGGGCCGTCTTGCCTCGATCGTCGCCATGCGCCTGCGTGGCAAGCACAAGCCGTCGTTCACCCCGAACATGGACATGGGCGACAACGTCATCGTCATCAACGCCGACAAGATCCAGATGACCGGCAAGAAGCGCGACGAGCACTTCTACTGGCACACTGGCCACCCGGGCGGCATCAAGTCGCGCACCAAGCAACAGATCCTGGAAGGCGCGCACCCCGAGCGTGTGGTCTTTCAGGCCGTCAAGCGCATGCTGCCGGGCAACCGTCTGTCGCGTCAGCAGATGACCAATCTGCGCATCTATGCCGGTGCCGAGCACCCGCACGAAGCCCAGGCCCCCGAAGTTCTGGATGTCAAATCCATGAACAAGAAAAACACCCGGAGCTAATGACCGATGGCTGATCAGATCAATACTCTCGAAGAGCTGAGCGCCGTCGCAGGCGTTGAAACCGTGGCCGAAGAAGTTGTTGTGCGCGAGCCCGTGCGTGACGAACTGGGTCGCTCCTATGCAACCGGCAAGCGTAAAGACGCTGTTGCCCGCGTTTGGATCAAGCCGGGTTCCGGCAAGGTCACCGTGAACGGCAAGGACCAGGACGTGTATTTCGCACGCCCCGTTCTGCAGCTGATCCTGCGCCAGCCGTTCCAGGTTGCCGGTGTCGAAGGTGAATTCGACGTTGTGGCAACCGTCAAGGGCGGTGGCCTGACCGGTCAGGCCGGTGCGGTCAAGCACGGCATCTCGAAAGCGCTGCAGCTGTACGATCCCAGCCTGCGCGGTGCCCTGAAAGCCGCGGGCTTCCTGACCCGCGACAGCCGCGTCGTGGAACGCAAGAAATACGGCAAGCGCAAAGCCCGCCGTTCGTTCCAGTTCTCGAAGCGTTAATCGCTGCCGAATTTACCGATTGGAAAGGGCTCGCAACCGCGAGCCCTTTTTTTGTTGATTTTCTCCGGCCTTACTCTTCGTAGACCATTTTCCAAGCGCCGTTTTCCACCACGTTGACGTAGACCGTATCGGCGCCCTGATGGTCATCGGGGCCAAAGGTCATGTGGTTGCCGACCAGTTCATCCTGATAGTCCAGCGTCTCCATTGCAGCGATAAAGCTTTCCTGGGTCAGGTCGGGGCCTGCCGCCTCCAGCGCCTTGACCATCATCTCGGCCGCGGCATAGCCCAGCATCGAAAAGCCGACCGGATCTTCGCCGGTGGCGGCCTTGTATTCCTCGATGAAGGCCTTGGGGGCGGGTTGATCCGCGCGGGCCCACAGGTCCTGCCAGGAGGCGGCGGCGTAGAAACCGTCGGTCACGCCACCCGGCACCTGGGCCACCACGGTCAGGAAACTGGCCGAGGTGCCCAGGAACTTCATGTCGGTCAGGCCCATCTTCTTGGCGGTACCGACCACGGTGATGGCCTGCCGCACGCCCAGGGCGATGGTGACGATGTCGCAGCCTTCTTCCTTCAGCTTGCTGAGCGAGCCCACGAAATCGGTTTCGTCAGGTTTATGAGTGGTTTCCGCGGCAAAGGTAATGCCGGCTTCCTTGGCGCCTTCCTGGCTGCCTTCCAGGATTTCCTTGCCGAAATCGGTGGGCAGATACATCGTGCAGACCTTGTCGCCGCCGAATTCCTGCGCCAGATATTTCACGCCCACGCGCGCCTGGTCGTAATAGCTGGAAAACGAGGTGAACTTGTTCTTCATCGGCTCCTGCAACATCTGCCGCGCGGCCGACAGGGGGGCGACGTTGGGAATGCCTTTGGGATCCAGCAGTTTGAAACCAGCCAGGTTCATCGGCGTGCCCAGCGATTGCAGCATCGCAAACACCTTGTCGCGGTTCAGCAGCTTGTTGTAACCCTGCATCGCGCGCGGCATCTGGTATCCGTTGTCCTCGACCACATAGCGGATCATGCGGCCATGCACGCCGCCATTGGCGTTGACCCGGTCGAACACCACGTTCGCGCCCTTGGTGGCCGGAACCCCCACGGCGGCGAAAATGCCGCTGAGGTCATTGACCGAGCCGATGACGATTTCGTCGTCGGTCACGCCTTGCGTTTCGGCCCAGCCCATCGAGGCCAGGGCGGACAGGGCGGTTGCTGCCGCCAGCCGTCTGATTGCTTTGGTCATGTGTTTTCCTCCCTTGGGATTGATCCCTGTTCTATTTGTACATGTCTTCAATGAGATGCGCGTGTTTCTTTTCCACCAGGCTGCGTTTCAGTTTCATCGTCGCGGTCAGTTCGTCATCTTCGGCGGTCAAGAGCACGTCGATCAGGCGGAAATCCTTGATCTGCTCGACCCGCGCGAATTCCTTGTTCACAGCCGCAACCTCGGCACCGATCAGTTCGCGCACCTCGGCTGCAGCGCAGAGCGAGGCGAAGTTCGAGAACGGCACCTTGCGGTCCTGCGCGAACTTCTCGACGTTTTCCTGATCTATCATCACCAGCGCCGTCAGGTACTTGCGGCGGTCGCCGATGATCACCGCGTCCGAGATGTAATGCGAGAACTTCAACCGGCTTTCGAGCTCGGCCGGGGTTATGTTCTTGCCGCCGGCGGTGATGATGATGTCCTTGAGGCGGCCGGTGATGGTGACATAGCCGTCCGCGTCCACGTGCCCCATATCGCCGGTGCGCAGCCAGCCATCGGCGGTGAAGGTCTCGGCGGTCTTGGCATTGTTGCGCCAATAGCCCTGGAACACGTTCAGGCCGCGGATTTGGATTTCGCCCTCGTCCGAGATGCGCAGGTCGATCCCCGGTGCGGGCTTGCCGATGGTACCGATGTGGTTGGCCTCGGGCGTGTTCAGCGTGGCGATGCCCGAGGTCTCGGTCATGCCGAAGCCCTCGACCAGCGGCACGCCGATGGCCCAGTACCATTTCAGCAGCTCGGGCGAGATCGGGGCCGCGCCCGACCCGCCGCGCCGCAGCCGGTCCATGCCCAGCATCCGGCGCAGGTTGCGTAGCACCAGCCGATCCCACAGCCAGAAATTCGCGGCCACCGCCGGCGGCACCGGTCTGCCCTGCAGGATGTATTCGGCACGCTTCATCCCGGCCTTCAGCGCCATGCCAAAGGCGGCGCGCCCGGCCGGGGTGGCCTCTTGCGCCATGATCAGCACCTGCGAATAGATTTTCTCCCACACGCGCGGGACGGCGGTGAAGGTCGAGGGCGACACTTCCTGCAGGTTGGCAAAGACCGTTTCGGGGCTTTCGGCGAAGTTCACCGTGCATTTCGAAGCCAGCGGAAAATAGATCGACACGTCGCGTTCAAGGATATGGCACAGCGGCAGAAAGCAGAGCTGCTCATCCGTCTCCAGCGCGGGCAGGCAGCGTGCGCCGCATTCGATCGCGGCCATGATGTTTTCATTGCTCAGCATCGCGCCCTTGGGCATGCCAGTGGTGCCCGAGGTATAGATCAGCAGCGCCGTATCCTGCGGCGTGGCCAGCGCGATTTCGGCTTCGAACCGGCCCGGTTCTTCGCGCTCGGCCTCCCGGCCGAGGGCATAGAGATCCTCGATCATCATGCAGCGGGGATGGGCCAAGTCGTGCAGGCCTTCGTCCTCGAGGATGATGACCTTCAACAGGCCGGGCACCTCGTCTTCGATGTCCAGGAATTTGTCCAGCTGCTCTTCGTCTTCGACGATCAGAAAGCGGCTGTCGCTGTCATTGACCAGGTATTTCAGCTGGCTGGCGGAATCGGTGGTGTAGACGCCCGAGGCGATGCCGCCGACGCATTGGATGCCAAGATCGAACCACGCCCATTCCTTGCGGTCCTCGGACAGGATCGAGACGACCTCGCCGCGCTGCAGCCCCAGTTTGCGCAGCGCCAGCCCGATCCACTTGGCGTGCTGCCAGTAGTCGGCCCAGGAATAGGATTTCCAGATTCCCAGATCTTTCTCCCGATGCGCGGTGCGGTCGCCCAGGGCGGCGCAGCGTTTCTGGAACAGCTCGGGGATGGTGACGCAGCCATCGACCCGCACGGGGCGCTGGCCGGGGGTGGCGTTGAACTGGACGCCGTTGATGGTGGTCTGCGGGGGCAGGGTGGTCATGTTCATCCGGCTCACCTCCACGTCTTCTTGCGTTTCCAGCGGCGGTTTTCCCGCGCGCCTTCCTCTTGCACGCCCAGATAGAAGTTCTGGATGTCCTCGGATCGCATCAGCACGTCGGCGGGGCCGTCCATCACGATGCGCCCGACCTCCATGACATAGCCATGATCGGCCAGTTCCAGCGCGGCGTTGGCGTTCTGCTCGACCAGCATCATGGTCATGTTCTGCTCGTCATTCAAACGTCTGAGGATGCCGAAGATCTCTTGGACCAGCAGCGGCGACAGGCCCAGCGAGGGTTCATCCAGCAGCATGATGCGCGGGTTGGCCATCAAACCGCGTCCGATGGCCAGCATCTGCTGCTGCCCGCCCGACAGGGTGCCGGCCTCTTGATTTCGGCGTTCCTTCAGAACCGGGAAGTAGGAAAACACCAACTCGCGGTCGCGCTCGATCTGGGCCTTGTCATGCAGGGTATAGGCCCCCAGGCTGAGGTTCTCGTTCACCGTCAACAGCGGGAACACCTCGCGCCCCTCGGGCACATGCACGATGCCCTTCTGGACGATCTTGTGCGGCTCCAGCCCCTGGATTTCCTCGCCGTCGAAGGTGATCGTGCCCTTTTCCGGGTCCATCACGCCCGAGACGGTCTTCATCAGCGTCGTCTTGCCCGCCCCGTTGGCGCCCAGGATCGAGACGATCTGGCCGGGATGCACGTCCAGCGACACACCGCGGATCGCCATGATCGGGCCATAGAAGCTTTCGATGTTGCGGATGCTCAGGATCGGTGCGCTCATGAGGCTTTCCCCAGATAGGCTTCTACGACGGCGGGGTGCGATTGCACCTGCGCCGGTGTCCCAAGGGCCAGTTTCGCCCCGTCGGCCATGGCCAGCACCCGGTCGGACACGCCCGAGACCAGCCCCATGTCATGTTCGACCATCAGCACCGTGATCCCCATCTGCCGCCGGATGTCGTCGATCCACCAGCGCATGTCGGTTGTTTCCTCGACCGACAGCCCCGAGGCCGGTTCATCCAGCAGCAGCAGCTTGGGGTCGGTGGCCAGTGCGCGCGCGACCTCGACCACCTTGCGCACGCCATAGGGCAGGCCGGCGATCATCTTGTCGCGATAGGCCTGCAGGTCGAGGAAATCGATGATCTCTTCGACCTTCTCGCGGTTCTCCAGCTCTTGCCGGCGGGCCGAGGTGGTAAAGAACACCTCGGACAGCAGATTGGTACGCCGGTGGCGGTGCCGCCCGACCAGCAGGTTCTGCAACACGGTTGCATGTTCGAACAGCTCGATGTTCTGGAAGGTCCGCGCAACTCCATAGGCGGCCACACCCGAGGGCTTGACCTGAAGCAGATCGTGCCCGTCGAACCGGATCTGGCCCGCGTATGGGTCGTAGAAACGCGAGATCAGGTTGAACACCGTGGATTTGCCCGCCCCGTTCGGGCCGACGATGGCAAAGACCTCGCCTTCTTCGACCGAAAAGGACAGATCGTTCACCGCCGTCAGGCCACCGAATTTCAGGGTGACGTTCTCGAATTCCAGCAGGCTCATCTCAGGCGCTCCGTCTTGAGATAGGATTTCTGCCGCTTGAACATGTCCTTGCGGTAGAAGGGGAACAGCTCGAACCAGGTGCGGATTTTCAGCCATCGGCCGTAGATGCCCATCGGCTCGAACAGGATGAACCCGATCAGGATCATGCCGAAGATGCCGAATTCTAGCCCCGGAATGGCGACGGTTCCGCCACCGAACAGGGCGGCTGCGTATTCCTTGGCGATCGACAGGAACTGCGGCAGAAACCCGATGACGATGGCGCCCAGAAACGCGCCGTGGATCGAGCCCAGTCCGCCGATCACGATCATCATCAGCAGCTGGATCGAGATCACAACGCTGAAGGTTTCGTTGTTGAAGGCCCCGGCATAAAGGCCCATCAGCGCTCCCGCCCATCCGGTTACGGCGCAGGACAGGGCAAAGGACACGGTCTTGGTGCGCGCGATGTCGATGCCCATCGCCTGCGCGGACACTTCCGAGTCGCGCACCGCGATGAAGCTGCGCCCCAACGGCGTGCGCAAAAGGTTAATGTAGCCCAGCGTGACCAGAACCGTGACGACCAGCACCAGCCAGTAGAACTGCTCGGGCGTGCCCCAGCGATCGACCAGATGGCCGAAAATCTCGACCCCCCCCATGTACTTGCCCGCCACGCCGCCGGTGATCGGTTCCGCCAGAACGATGAGGTCGTCCATCAGGATCGACAAGGCCAGGGTGAAGATCGCAAGATAGATACCGTGCAGCCGCAGGGCAGGGATGGCAACCGTGACCCCGGCGATGCCGGTCAGAATGCCGGCAAGCGGAAAAGCCACCAGAAACGGCACGCCAGACTCGATCAGGATCACGTTGGCATAGCAGCCAAAGGCCAGAAACGCCGCGTGGCCCAGGCTGGCCTGGCCGGTATGCCCGGTCAGGATCATCAGCCCCAGCCCAGCGATGGCCCAGATCAGAACGTTGGTCAGCTCACCCAGATAAAACGCGTCCAGCCACCACGGCGCGGCAATGACCACCGCCAGCAGGATCAGGTAGAGCGACAACTGGTATCCGTCCTTCCACGGGCGGATGTCCTGCATATAGTCGGTTTTGAAAACGATCCTCATGCGCTCAGACCTTCTTGACCCGGACCTGGCTGAACAGGCCGTGCGGACGGAAGATCAGCACCGCCAGCAACAGCGCGTAAGGCGCGATCTGGCTGTAGCCCGCGGCGATGTAGCGGCTGGCAAAGGGTTCGATCACGCCGACGATCAGACCGCCCGCCAAAGCTCCGGGCAGGCTACCGAACCCGCCGATGACCGCCGCCGCAAAGGCCTTGATCCCCAGCAGCCCGGTGGTTGGATCGACCGAGCCCTTGGCGGCGAACAGGATCCCCGCGATCCCGGCCACGACACCGGCCAGCCCCCAGATGAAACCCTGCACACGCTTGACCGGCACCCCCATGTAATAGGCCGCCAGCTGGTTCTGCGAGGCGCCTTGCATCGCCAGACCCAGCTTGGTTTTGCTGAAAAACACGTACAGCGCCCAGGTCAGCAGCACGGTCACGACGATGACCGCCACGTCCTCCATCCCCAGAACCAGGCCGCCAAAGCGGACCTCCTTGCCGGCAAGCGGGTTTTCCAGCGTCTGCGGCTCGTGACCCCAGATCAGCCCGGCGACAAAGCGGATCACGAAGCCCAAGGCGATGGTCAGGATGACCACGGCGGTCTGGCTTTCCCCGAACAGGCGGCGGATGATCAGCCTGTCCAGCAGGTACCCCAGCGCGCCCATGATCCCCAGCGAGATGGGCAGGGCCAGCCAGAAGGGCAGGCCCATATATTCGGTATTGGTCAGCCCGATGGTGACGAAGGCGCCCAGCATCATGAAATCGCCCTGGGCGAAGTTCACGGCCTCGGTCGCCTTGTAGATCAACACGAAGCCAAGCGCGATCAGGCCGTAGACACAGCCATTCGCCAGCCCGCTGATCAGCAGCTGTGCGTTGTCCAAATTCTCCTCCCCGTGCCGGTTTGCCCGGCGTCCTGACGCCCCGGATCTCCTCCAATCACCGGGGCGCCTGTTCTACTATGGCGTGATTATTACCTTACCGTCACTCTTTTTCAGTGCAACTGCCAGATCGGAAACGATTTTGTTCAGCGGAACATGCGCCGAGACATCCGTTTTCCACCGTCCGTCCGCAAAGCGGGCCTGCACCTCGGCAACCGCGCGCATCTGCTCTTCGGGTGGCGTGGACATCATCCATTTGGTCAGCCAGAAGCCCTCGATCCGTTTGCTCATAAAGATCAGCTGGCCCATCTGGGTCAGCTTCGGAGGCTCGCTGCTGAGTTTGCCATAAGACACCCAGCGCGCGCCGTTGGGCATGGCGCAGAAGACCTGCTCGGACAGCTGATCCGAGACCGCATCCAGAAACACTCGCGGCTTGAGCTGTGCGCTGATGGCCGCAAACTTGGAGACGGCATCGTCTTCGGTGGTTACGATGACCTCGGCCGCTCCGTGGCTTTTGAGCAGTTCGACCGTTTCACGGCGCCGCACCATCGCAATCGGCTTCAAGCCAAGGTCTCGGCCCAGCCCGCACATCAGCTTGCCCAACTGGCTGGTGGCCGCGGAAACGACAAAGGCCTCACCTTCGGAGCGCGCGATCTCAACCATTGCCATTGCGGTCAGCGGATTGACGATTTGTGCAGCACCGTCATCGTCCGAGATCTCGGGCCGCAAAGGAATACACATCTGGGCCTGTGTCAGGGCAAACTCGGCCCATGCGCCGGACCCGGAGGCGACGAAGGCGACCCTTTGCCCCTTCAGCGCTTCGGCGTCCGCGCCAGTGGCGACGACGTCCCCGCACCCTTCGAAACCGGCCGGGGCACCTTTGACCCGCGGCTGACCGTACTCACCCTTGATGAAATGGAGGTCTGAGGGGTTCACCGATGCGGTGCGCAATTTGATCAGCACCTGGCCGGGGCCAGGCGTGGGCACCGGGATCTCGGCATTCTCAACCCAGTCGGCGGCGTCCTCGATCGCCGGGCCCGTGGCGGTACCCGAGTATCCGTCAAATTTCTGAATCACGGCAAACATGGATTTGGGGAGGTCAGTCATTCTTTTTCCTTTGTTTCCGACACTTTCAAGTAAACGGGTCGATCCGAGTGCACGCCACAGGGCAGGGCGCACCGATGCCGACAATAAGTCGTCCCGACTTGATGCGACTGGTTGAGCCAAGCCAAACAAATGGCACCGGGCACGTCAATCGACCACAGGGTTAACGTTGGGGAATTGGGAAGCCGGTGCAGGTGTGACAAGGCCGGACAAATGCCGGCCTTGTCGAATGATCTTATTGCGTCAACAGGTTGCGCAGTTCCTGGATTTTGAGCGCAGCCGTCTCCGGCGCTTCCTTGATGCCATCGAGGATCTTGATCACCTGGTCCTGGATTTCCTGGCTCAGCTGGCTGTTTTTCACGGATTCAACCATCGCGTCATAGTCGAACTGCTCGGCCGACAGCATGCCTTCTTCAACCCAGGTATTCAGCAACTCCTGCCCTTGGGCAGTGAGGGCTGCAACCTGATCGCCTGCCTGGTTGGCCAGATCCGTCGCAGCATCGCCGGCCTGGTTAGCCAGATCCGTGGCTGTCTGACCGGCTTGCTCGGCGGCTTCACCGGCCTGTTCGACGGCGGCCGAGGCTGCGTCACCAGCTTGCTGCGTGGCCGTCGACAAAGCCTCGCTGGCAGCTTCCTGGGCTGCGGTTGCGGCCTCGCCAACGGCCTCGCCGGCTTCTTTGGCGGCAGATTGCAGTTTCTCGGCCGGGGTGGGCTCGGGCTGATTCAGGTAGAAATACGCGCCGGCACCCAATCCGGCGATGATAATCAGGATGATAATGCGGGACATTGGGGTCTCCTTTTCGGATGTGTGCCGCTGATGTGGGAGGAAACTACCTGAGATCAAAGGGGAAATCCCAAAGATTCGGCGCATGTTCGGGGTTTGGGCCACTCGGCGCTGATCAGTCAGACGATCGGCGGCAACAACACGCCACCGGCGAAAATGCACGCTTGCAACCATCAGGCGAACAAGAAAGGGGGGGGAATCATTGGGAAGTAGTGGCGGAGAGACAGGGATTCGAACCCTGGGTGGGCTTGCACCCACAACGGTTTTCGAGACCGCCCCGTTCGACCACTCCGGCACCTCTCCGCGGGGGTCTGTGAGGGGGGGATTTAGTTGTGATCGCCGAGGGGTGCAAGCAGAAAATTCCCGAATTCGCCAAACCGCGGATTTTCCATTGCCAGTCCGACGAAATCTCCTAGGCTGACATGTATGAGACATCTTCTGCACCGCATTTCGCTTCTGCTCATCCTGCCCGTGTTCGCGTTCGCTCTGACGGCTCAAAACGCCTTGTCCGCCAGCCGGGATCGGATTGAGGCTTTTCTGACGACGACGGGTTTTGACGTGGCGCTGGAAAGCATCGCATTGGCCTCGGCTTCGGCGCCTCAGATGCTGGGGATCGACCCCGAGGGTTTTGGCTCGCAATGGACGCGTCTGACGGAAGAGGTGTTCGACACCGACGACATGCATGAAACAGCGGTTGCGATTCTCGAACAGACGCTGAGCGACGAGGCCCTGAACCACGCGGTCGAGTTTTATGCCTCGGATCTGGGACAACGGCTTGTCGAGGCGGAAAATGCCTCGCACCTTGTCGAGGATGACGAAGCCAAGCAACTTGAGGGGCAGGAGATCATATCCGATCTGGTCAAGTCCGGTTCGAGCCGCATCGAAAGCCTGAAGCGGATGAACAGCGCCATCGATGCCAGCGAAACCTCGTTGCGGGCGCTGCAGGAGATCCAGCTGCGGTTCCTGCTGGCCGCCAGCGCCGCCGGAGTGATCGACCTGCAGTTGGACGCGGACGGGCTGCGCCAGATGATGAAGCTGAACGAACCCGAGATGCGGCAGTCATTGCAACTGTCCGCCTTGGCCAATGCGGCCTACACCTATCAGGATTTCTCTGACGCGGATGTCGACGCCTATACCAAAGCGCTGGAACAGCCGCTGATGCAGGAAGTCTACGAACTGTTGAACGCAATCCAGTACGAGATCATGGCCATGCGGTTTGAAGTGCTGGCGGCGCGCATGGCCGAACTGCGTCCGGCTCAGGACATCTGATGCGGCTGTTTCTGGCTCTGTGGCTGGTTTTGGCCGGTTGGGCCAGTGCGGTCACGGCGGACCAGGTCGACCGTCTGACCAAGGCAATGCATTTGTCCGACGTGATGCAGATTCTGCGTGATGAGGGTGTCGCGCAGGGGCGCGAACTGGACAAAAGCCTGCTGGACGGTGAGGGCGGATCGTTTTTCGAGGCCCAGGTTGAAGACTTGTACGACAAGGCGTGGATGCAGGCCAAGATTTATGACGCGCTGGCTGGCGGTATGTCCGAAGGGCAACTGGAGCAGGCTGCGCTGTTTTTCGAAAGCGATCTGGGCCGCGCCGTCGTGTCTCTGGAAAACTCGGCCCGTCGAACTTTTTCCGACGAAGCCATCGAAGAGATGGCCATGGCCGCCTATCGGGAGGCCGATCGTGATGCGGCCTATTTTCGTCTGATCGATGAGTATGTCGAGATCAACGACCTTGTTGATCGGAACGTGCGCGGGGCTTTGCAGGCCGATTACAATTTCTTCCGTGGGTTGGCGGACGGGCAGGGCATCACGGGCGACGACGGGGAAATGTTGGCCCAATTGCTGGCGCAGGGAGCGCAGTCCGAGCAACAAACCCGCGAGTGGCTGTACTCGTTCCTGCTGTTTGCGTACCAACCGCTCAGCGAGGCCCAGCTGCGCGAGAATATCGCCTTTTCACGTACCGAGGCAGGGCAGGCCTTGAACAACGCCTTGTTCGCAGGTCTGGACACCATGTTCAACGAGTTGTCATACCAGCTGGGCGTGACGGTGGCTCAGGTTCTGCAAGCGTCGGATCTTTAGGCCGGTTTGCTGTTGACTTTGCCGTGTGATCCGTGGATAAGCGCGCATCCCGGCCGGAACCTCCGCGCCGGGTATCGTTATTGTTGGCCTGACGGGTGCGCCCTGACGGTCGTTCATCCGCCCGAAAAGGGCGCGCTGTTCGAGGTGGCTTTGGCCGAAACGACCGTCTGACGGGGACCACAGAACGCGGTAGAAAAAGGAAAGACGCATGTTTGCAGTCCTCAAGACTGGCGGCAAGCAGTACAAGGTTCAGGCGGGCGACGTGCTCCGCGTTGAAAAGCTGGCTGCCGACGCAGGTGAAAAAGTCCAATTCAACGACGTTCTGATGCTGGGTGGCGACGCCCCGGTGGTCGGCGCGCCGTTCATCGATGGTGCGGCCGTTCAGGCGGAAGTGATCGAACAGATCAAAGGTGACAAGGTCATCAAATTCGTCAAGCGCCGCCGCAAGCACAGCTCGAAGCGCACCGTTGGCCACCGTCAGAAGCTGACCCTGGTCAAGATCACCGACATCCTGCCCTCGGGCGCGGACAAGTCGGGCGTCAAGGCCGCAACCGGTTCGGCTCCGGCAGGTGAAGTTGCGAAAGCAGCGAAACCCGCCAAGAAAGCCGCTGCCAAGGCAGAAGCCCCGGCCGCTGCTGCCGCCGCTGACGATCTGACCAAGATCACCGGTGTTGGTCCCGCAGCTGCCAAGAAACTGGCCGAAGCCGGTATCGAAAGCTTTGCCGCTCTGGCCGCCTTGTCGGACGAGCAGATTGCTGCTATCGAGACGGTCAAAGTGAAACCCGAATGGGTTGAGCAGGCCAAAGAGCTGGCCAAAGGCTAAGGAGAGAGAGAATGGCACATAAAAAAGCTGGCGGTTCCTCCCGTAACGGCCGCGACTCAGCGGGTCGTCGCCTTGGCGTGAAACTGTATGGTGGCCAGGCCGCCGTTGCAGGCAACATCATCGTGCGTCAGCGCGGCACCAAGTTCTGGCCGGGCGAAGGCGTGGGCATGGGCAAGGATCACACCATCTTTGCAACTGTCGATGGCGCCGTGAAGTTCCACAAGGGACTGAAAAACCGCACCTTCATTTCGGTCCTGCCAGTGGCGGAGGCCGCAGAGTAAGCCGAAACCCAGAAGGTTTAAGAAAAATTCATGGGGGACCGGCACAAAGTGCCGGTCCCCTTTCTCGTTTTGACGCAGATTTGATCGAAAGCCCCGATGCCCGTTGCAACCACCAGTTTCCTGATCTTTGCCGCCAGCCAGGTCGGCACGCCGGGACCGGCTAACATGGTCCTGTTGGGAACGGGTGCGCGCTATGGGTTCCGCGCGGCGCTGCCCTTCGTGGCAGGCGTGATTCTGGGCAAGCAGCTGATCATCTGGCCGTTGGGCTTTGGCCTTCTGCAACTGGCGGAACAGGCCCCCACCGCGTTTGCGGTTCTGAAATATGCTTCCGCGGCCTATATTTGCTGGCTTGCGTGGAAAATCGCCAACCTGCGCCTGTCCCATCAGGACGCGGGCGAGTCGGTTCCGGGTTTCTGGGCCGGGCTGGTGGTGCATCCGCTGAACCCCAAGGCCTGGGCGATGATCATCGCGGGATTCACCGGGTTCGTCGCGGCGGGAACGTCGGTGCTGAGTGCGACGCTCACGATCGCGCTCGTTTTGTTGACCTGCCAGTTGGTCCTGCACCCGATCTGGACCTTTGCGGGCGATAGAATTGCACGCGTGGTTGCGGGACGGCCGGCGGAAAAATATCTGATGTGGACTCTCGCGGGTCTGACTGTTGCATCCGTACTTTTCGTGTTGTTCGGAGGAGGAACACACCAATGAAACTTGAGGCAATCATAAATCAGCCGGTCATTGAAACCGAGCGGTTCGACCTGCGCCCGCTGCGCCGGCCGGACATGGGCCTGATCGAGCACTACGCCGGGGACGAGCGCGTGGCGCGCATGACCACGTCGATCCCGCACCCTTTGCCGCCCGGTTTGATCGAGGCTTTCGTAACCCGCGCCATGGCCGAGGACCGGGACGAGGACGTCTGGGCCATGGACGCCACCAAGGATGGCGGGCCCGAGTTGATCGGGGTGATCTCGCTCAAGCGGCTTGATCGCAACCAGTCCGAAGTCGGCTATTGGGTCGCGCCCTTGTACTGGAACACGGGCATCGCCTCGCTGGCGGTGGAAGCGCTGGTTCAGGCGAACCCGCTGGAAAACGCCACGATGTTTGCCAGCGTGTTTCAGGACAATCCCGCCTCGGCGCGTGTTCTGACCCATTGCGGGTTCCAGTATCTTGGCGATGCCGAAAGCTTCTCGGTGGCGCGCGACGCAAATGTGCCCACCTGGACGTACAGCAAAAAACTCTGACTTGTGGCCGATGGGGCCTTTGCAGTAGGGGACTGACATGAAATTTCTCGATCTTGCAAAGGTCTACATCCGGTCCGGGGCCGGCGGTAGCGGGTGCGTCAGCTTCCGACGCGAAAAGTACATCGAATACGGCGGCCCCGATGGCGGGGACGGCGGCAAGGGCGGGTCCGTCTGGGCCGAGGTCGTGGACGGGCTGAATACCCTGATCGACTTCCGCTATCAGCAGCATTTCTTTGCCAAGAACGGACAGCCCGGCCGGGGCCAGCAGCGCACCGGCAAGGATGGCGACGACATCATTCTGCGCGTGCCTGTCGGAACCGAGATCCTGGACGAGGATCAGGAGACGGTGATCGCCGACCTGACCGAAGTGGGTCAACGCGTCCTGCTGGCGCGGGGCGGAAATGGCGGTTTCGGCAACCTGCATTTCAAATCGGCCACAAACCAGGCGCCGCGCCGGGCCAATCCGGGGCAGCCGGGCGTGGACCGCACGATCTGGCTGCGTCTGAAGCTGATCGCCGACGTGGGTCTGCTGGGCCTGCCGAATGCGGGCAAATCGACCTTTCTGGCCGCAACATCGAACGCCCGGCCCAAGATCGCCGATTATCCGTTTACCACGCTGCATCCCAATCTGGGCGTCGTCGGCGTGGACAACGTGGAATTCGTGGTGGCCGACATTCCCGGCCTGATCGAAGGCGCGCACGAAGGCCGCGGCATCGGCGACCGTTTTCTGGGCCATGTCGAACGCTGCGCGGTGTTGCTGCATCTGGTCGACGGCACGTCCGAGACCATCGCGCAGGATTATCACACCATCATCCACGAGCTTGAGGCCTATGGCGGCGCGTTGGCTGACAAGCCCCGGATCACCGTGCTGAACAAGATTGACGCGTTGGACGAAGAACAGCTCGAACTGGCCAAGGCCGAGCTGGAAGAGGCCGTGGGCGGCCCTGTCATGACCATGTCGGGCGTCGCCCGGCAGGGCGTGACCGAGGTTCTGCGGGCCCTGCGCGCCCAGATCGACGAAAACCGCCTGCGTCAGAAACCCACTGAGGAGCGCGAGACGTGGCAGCCCTGACCGACGCAAAGCGCCTGGTGGTCAAGATCGGCTCGGCTTTGCTGGTCGATCGTGCGACCGGCAAGCTGCGTTCGGAGTGGTTGCATTCGCTGGCGCAGGACGTGGCGTGGCTCAAGGGGCAGGGCGCCGATGTGGTTCTGGTCTCGTCCGGTTCGATCGCGCTGGGGCGCGGCGTTCTGGGTCTGCCCGCAACCGCACTGTCGCTGGAGCAGTCCCAGGCCGCTGCCGCCGTCGGTCAGATCCGGCTGGCGCGGGCCTATGAAGAGGCGTTGGCCCCGCACGACATCACCACGGCGCAGGTTCTGGTGACGCTGGAAGACAGCGAGAACCGCCGCCGGTACCTGAACTCGCGCGCGACGCTGGAAACTCTGCTGGGGTTGGGCGTCGTGCCCATCGTGAACGAAAATGACACGGTGGCCACGGATGAAATCCGATACGGCGACAATGATCGACTGGCCGCGCAGATCGCCGTGACCGTCGGTGCGGATCAGTTGATCCTGCTGTCCGATGTCGATGGGTTCTACACCGGCAATCCAGCCGAAGACCCATCCGCCACCCGGTTTGACGTGATCGACGCGATCACGCCCGAGATCGAGGCGATGGCCGGTGACGCCGGTTCGGGGCTGTCCAAGGGCGGCATGAAGACCAAGCTGATGGCCGCGCAGATGGCGACGGCGGCGGGCTGTGACATGGCGATTACGGAAGGATCGCCTTTGAACCCGCTGAAACTGCTGAACAATGGCGCGAACAGCACTTGGTTCAAGGCCAAGCTGGACCCGCATGCGGCGCGCAAACGCTGGATCTCGGCGATGAAGCCGCGGGGCGAGATCACGGTCGATGCAGGGGCAGCGCAGGCGCTGGAGAATGGCAAAAGCCTGTTGCCGGCCGGCATCGTCGAAGTGACGGGCGATTTTGGACGGGGCGACCCGGTGGCCATCAAGGATCACGAAGGCCGGCGTTTGGGATTGGGCCTCAGCCGCTATACCGCGCACGAGGCCGACACCATCAAGGGGCGCAAATCCTCCGAGATCGAGGACGCACTCGGCTATCCCGGCCGTGCGGTGATGATCCACCGTGACGATCTGGCTTTGTAGCTGCGAAAACTGATAGATTTGGCTGGTCCGACGACCGGAAAGGCAGATGACATGAAGGACTTTGACAGCATTCCCGCCCTGATGGCCGATCTTGGCAAGCGCGCCAAGGATGCGTCTCGGGATCTGGCTTTCGCCTCGGCCGAGCGCAAACACGCCGCGTTGATCGCCGCGGCCGACGCCGTGTGGAAGAACCGCGCACAGATCATCGAGGCCAACAAGAAAGACCTGGACTATGGCCGCGACAAGGGTCTGAGCCCGGCCATGATGGACCGGTTGATGCTGGACGAGGCGCGCATTCAGGGCATGGTCGACGGGTTGCGCACCGTGGCCGAACAGACCGATCCGGTGGGTGAGGTTCTGGCCGAATGGGATATGCCCTCGGGGCTGAACATCCGCAGGGTACGCACCCCGCTGGGCGTGATCGGCGTGATCTATGAAAGCCGCCCGAACGTGACCGCGGATGCCGGGGCGCTGTGCCTCAAGTCGGGCAATGCCGTGATCCTGCGCGGCGGATCCGAAAGCTTTCATTCCTCGACCGCGATCCACGCCTGCCTGGTCGAGGGTCTGAAGGCTGCTAACCTGCCCGAGGATGCGATCCAGCTGGTGCCGACCCGTGACCGGGCGGCGGTGCAGGAATTGCTGACCATGACCGACTACGTCGACGTCATCGTGCCGCGTGGTGGCAAGGGGCTGGTCGGGTTGGTCCAGCGCGAGGCGCGGGTGCCGGTCTTTGCCCATCTTGAAGGGATCGTGCACATCTACATCGACAAGGCTGCGGATCCGCAGAAAACGCTGGACGTGGTGCTGAACGCAAAGACCCGCCGCACTGGCATCTGCGGGGCGGCCGAATGCCTGCTGGTGCATCAGGATATCGCGGAAACGCTGGGGCGCGACGTGATCGCCGCGCTGCTGGCCGCTGGCGTCGAGGTCCATGCCGCGGGTGCGCTGGCCATCGACGGCACCGTGCCGGCCACCGATGCCGACTGGGGCAAGGAGTTTCTGGACAGCATCATCGCCGCAAAACCGGTGACCGATATCGATGAAGCAATCGCGCATATCCGGCAATACGGATCGAACCACACCGATTGCATCATGACCGAGGATCAGTCCGCCGCCGACCGCTTCTTTGAACGGCTCGACAGTGCGATCCTGATGCACAACGCCTCGACCCAATTTGCCGACGGGGGTGAGTTCGGAATGGGCGCCGAGATCGGAATCGCCACGGGCAAGATGCACGCGCGCGGCCCGGTGGGGGCGGCGCAGTTGACCAGTTTCAAATACCTGGTGCGCGGCAACGGCACGACGCGCGCCTGAGGCGCTGCGTCAGAACCGCAGCACCACGCGGGTTGCGCCCGTCTCGGCCGAAACCCGGCGGCCCTGAGCGGCCGCCGTCTGCGGCAGCAGGGCGAACTGCACCTGCGCCGGCGTGACCTTGTTGGCGAATGTGCCGGTTGGGAGGCCTTTCCACAGGTCGGGATCGACATTCATGCGGTCGGCCGTACCAGTGACCGTCCATTTGTCGCCCACGCTGTCGATCTTGACCTCGCCGCCCATCGGCATGGCGCTTTCGCAGCACATGATGGCCAGAAAGGCCAGTTTGATCTGATTGCGCGGCATCGCCTCGGTGACGTTCCAATGCACCCGGACACGGCCCGCGTGGTTGACATCGCGCAGCAGGTCCGTCACTTCGCTGCGGCCCAGCGGCTGATCGCTGGCCGCGCCAAAGGCCACGCGAAAGAACCGGATCCGCGCCCCTGCGCTGCCAACGCTGCCGGTAATCAGCTCCATCTCCGGGCCCTGGGTGCCGCCAACTATCTCCAACAGTTCCAGACCGTTCGTGATCGCGCCGATCGGGCTGATCAGATCGTGGCAGATCCGAGAGCCGATCAACTCGGCCAGGTTGACGTTGGTGTCGCCCATGCGTACCTCCTGTGGTATCCCCCATGCCCGACCCGGAGCCGCCGCATGACAGATCTGAATGCCATTCTTGCACCGGGCATGTTTGTCCGCCACCCAGATTTCCCCGACTGGGGCGTTGGACAGGTCCAGTCCAACATCGGGGGCAAGATCACCGTGAACTTTCGCGACCAGGGCAAAGTGGTGATTGACGGAACACGCATCGCCTTGATGCCGGTTCTTGATCCATGAAACTGGTTTAGGAAAGGTTAACGGGGCTCGCCACCCGGTTCGTGTTGCCATTCGCCGCGCAGCTGCGGTATCAGCGCTGGGATCGCAACAAGACGACGACCATTCCACATGCCGGATACGGGCCCTTCATTCACTGTCAAACTTGCCGAAACCGACGAGGAACTGCGCGCGGCGCAGCGGCTGCGTTATGACGTCTTCGTGCGTGAATTGGGCGGTGGCGGAGAGATGGTCGATCATGCGGAGGGCCTGGAACGCGACCAGTTCGACCCGTATTTTGATCACATGCTGGCCTATGACGACGTCACCGGAGAAGTGGTCGGAGTCTACCGCCTGTTGCCGGGTGACCGCGTAGCTGAAGTCGGACGGTTCTACTCTGAGGATGAATACGACCTTACCGTTCTGAAAAACAGCGGCCGCAAATTGCTGGAACTCGGCCGGTCCTGCCTGCATCCGGACTATCGCGGCGGAACCGCAATGTATCATTTGTGGAATGGCCTCGCGAAATATGTGTCCGAACGGGAGATCGAGGTTCTGTTCGGCGTTGCCAGTTTTCACGGCACTGACGTCAAGCACCTTGCCCAGCCTCTGTCGATGCTGCATCACAACCACCTGGCTCCACCCGAACTGCGGGTGCGTGCGCAGCCGGATGTTTATCAGAACATGAACCTGGTTCCGAAAGATGCGCTGGATCGACGGAGTGCGATGTTGCAAGTTCCGGCCTTGATCAAGGCCTATCTTCGATTGGGCGGGTTTGTGGGCGAGGGCGCATTCATCGACCATGCCTTCAACACCACCGACGTTTGCCTGATCCTCGACACCACTCGGATGAACGAAAGACAGAGACGCATCTATGGCGGAGCGTGACGTGCCAAACGGTGCTGTCTGGCACAGCTCGGACGACCCGGACCCGGTTGAGTTGGGCGTGTGGGGTTGGATTTTGGTGATCCTCCGGGGGCTTCCTCTGGCTGTGCTGGTGTTCGGTGGTCTGATCGTTCTTTTGCTTGTGCGCCTGGTCGAAAGACCCATCTTTGGCCTGCGTCGACCAGTAACGCCCTTCATTGCCCAATTCGTGTGTCGCAATGCGTTTCGAATTCTTGGGATCGGATTTTCAAGCTCGGGTGAGCTGATGCAGCAGCGCGGGGCCGTCGTGGCCAACCACGCGTCTTGGCTGGACATCTTCGCGCTCAACGCCCGCAAGCGTGTATACTTCGTGTCCAAGGCCGAGGTGGCGAAATGGCCCGGCATCGGTTGGCTGGCCCGGGCCACCGGAACCGTGTTCATCGAACGCAATCCCAAGCAAGCGCGCGAGCAGACCAGATTGTTCGAAGACCGTCTGAAGGCCGGGCACAAGCTGTTGTTTTTCCCAGAGGGCACATCGACGGACGGCCTACGGGTTTTGCCATTCAAAACAACGCTTTTTGCGGCATTCTTTGCAGATGAACTGCGTGATTTCATGTATGTTCAGCCGGTCTCGGTGGTCTACCACGCGCCCGATGGGCAGCCGGACCGGTTCTATGGTTGGTGGGGGGACATGGATTTTGCCCCGCATCTTCTGAAGACGCTGGGCGCGCGGCGGCAGGGGCGGGTCGAATTGATCTATCATTCTCCGGCGCGGGTCAGCGACTTCGACAACCGCAAGGCTTTGGCCGCGCATTGCGAGCAGGCCGTTCGCCACGGGCATGCCTTGGCGCGGCCAGAAAAATAGGGGCAAAAGCCCCTTGCACCGTCAGTCAACCTGACGTATACGCGCGGCATTCAAATCCGCAGGCGGGGTTTGGTCGTTTTGAGGGAGACATCCTCATCAAGGCCGCCGGTTGGAGCAAACGCTTCTTTCACCCCCGCCAAGGCGAAAACCGGAAAAGGAAAACATAGCATGGCTCTTCCCGAGTTCACCATGCGTCAGCTGCTGGAAGCTGGCGTTCACTTTGGTCACCAGACACAGCGTTGGAACCCCCGCATGGCGCCTTTCATCTATGGCGCACGCAACGGCATCCACATCATGGACCTGACCCAGACCGTTCCGATGCTGGACCAGGCGCTGCAGGCGGTACGTGACACCGTCGCCAAAGGTGGCCGCGTTCTGTTTGTCGGTACCAAGCGTCAGGCTGCACAGCCGATCGCCGAAGCCGCTGAAAAATCGGCCCAGTATTACATGAACCACCGCTGGCTGGGCGGCACGCTGACTAACTGGAAAACCGTTTCCCAGTCGATCAACCGTCTGAACCAGATCGACGAAGCCATGGAATCGGGCGCTGAAGGCCTGACCAAGAAAGAGCGTCTGGGCATGGAGCGTGACCAGGCCAAGCTGCAGGCTTCGCTGGGCGGCATCCGCGAGATGGGCGGCGTTCCTGACCTGCTGTTCGTCATCGACGTCAAGAAAGAAGCTCTGGCCATCGCCGAAGCCAACAAGCTGGGTATTCCGGTTGTGGCCGTCGTCGACACCAACTGCTCGCCGGATGGTGTCGACTACATCATCCCCGGCAACGACGATGCTGCCCGTGCAATCGCACTGTATTGCGATCTGGCCGCACGTGCTGCGCTGGACGGCATGACCGCACAGCTGGGCGCCGCCGGCGTCGACCTGGGCGAGTTCGAAGAAGCACCGGTTGAAGAAGCCGTTGCAGAAGAAGCCGAAGCGTCGGCCGAAGCGTAAGCTGCCCGTCACGTAAATGACATATGGGGCAGGGTAGACCTGCCCCAATTCCGTTTGAATTGAGGAGAGCCAAGAGATGGCAATCACTGCAGCAATGGTGAAAGAACTGCGCGACTCGACCGGCGCAGGCATGATGGACGCGAAAAAAGCGCTAACCGAAACCGGCGGCAACATGGACGAGGCCGTTGATTGGCTGCGCACCAAAGGTCTGGCGAAGGCCGCAAAGAAATCCGGCCGTACCGCAGCAGAAGGCCTGGTTGCCGTTCACGTCGAAGGTGGCAACGGTGTTGCTGTCGAAGTGAACTCGGAAACCGACTTTGTCGCGAAGAACGCCGAGTTCCAGGAAATGGTCGGCAAGATCACCTACGCAGCCCAGGGCGTTGACTCGGTTGAGGAACTGCTGGCCGCTGATCTGGGCGGCAAGTCGGTTGCCGACACGCTGACCGACAAGATCGCCACCATCGGCGAAAACATGTCGGTCCGCCGCATGGCCAAACTGTCGGGCGACACCGTGGTCTCGTATGTCCACAACGCTGCAACCAACGGCATGGGCAAAATCGGTGTTCTGGTTGCTCTGTCGGGCGGCGATGAAGCCATCGGCAAGCAGGTCGCGATGCACATCGCAGCCGTGAACCCGGCCGCTCTGTCCGAAGCCGACCTAAATCCGGCCGTTGTCGAAAAAGAAAAGCAGGTCCAGATGGACATCGCGCGCGAGTCCGGCAAGCCCGAGCAGGTCATCGAAAAGATGATCGAGGGCCGCATGAAGAAATTCGTCGCGGAATCGACCCTGCTGAGCCAGCAGTTCGTTGTGAACCCCGACCTGACCGTGGAAGCAGCGGCCAAGGAAGCCGGCGCAACCATCACCGGTTTTGTTCGCCTCGAAGTTGGCGAAGGCATCGTGGTCGAAAAAGAAGACTTTGCCGCTGAAGTCGCCAAAGCGGCTCAGGGCTGACGCCTGTTCAGCCCGGGTTTTCCGGGCTGAACCAAAAACACCCGAAACCGGTTGCGCGACGCGCGACCGGTTTTTTATTGGCGAATTTTCCGATTGATCAGAGTAGTAATTGGAGGGCCCCGCAAGATGGGGATGGTCGAGGCCCCCCAAAATTTCCGACATCGGCACGCGGACGAATAAGCGCCCTTTGTCAGAGCGAACGGAGAGCCTTGGCAATACAAAGATCCGTCCAAATGTTCCTTGGCTAAAGCCACCACTCACGGAACAGGATCAATGTGCAATTTCTGCGCGGTTTTAGGAAGTCATGTATTCCTTACCTAAGGTCAACTGCCGCGCGACAGCGGATTCAGACCTCCATGACGAACATCTGATTCTGCAGCGAAGCCTTCAAAACCGCCTGTGCAGTCGTCTCGACAGAGAGAGCCTCGCGCGCCAGCCTGAGGTGTTTTTCAACAGTTGCCGAAGTCAGTCCCATCAGCAGGGCAATGTCCTGGGTCGTTTTGCCGTCACCCACCCATTCCAAAGCCTCACGCTGCCGCTTGGTCAAGGCGCGGTTCGGGGGATTGTAGGGCAGGGTCAGAATTTTGAGGTGGGCGATGTTGTTCATCAGCAGGATATCATCGCCGTGCTCAGCCCACATCTCGTCCATCTCGTCCTGGCTGCGGTTCAGAGCGGCCAGCGAAATTGCCCCCTTCGACCGCATGGACACCGAAGTGAAACTGATCGTGTAGCCGACGGTGATCCCTTTCGAGCGGTTGAACTCGTACACCTTGCGTTCTTCGTTGGTCATCGTGCCGCTGGACATCATCTCGCGGATCATGCTCCAGCTTGCGGCCCCTTCGTGATCCAGCGCCCATTTCAGCATGGGCGCATGGAAATAGAGACCATCCCGAAGGAAACCGTCCATGTATTCCTTGCAGTGATTGGTCAGGATCACGAAGTCTTCGGGGTCGCCCAAAGACGTTTGGGTGCGGTATTGTGTGTGTCCGTACAACAGGCGGTCAAAACCATACTTGGCCATCTGTTCGGTGTGCGCGGCCCAAAGCTCCTCGAGGGTTTTTACATAGCTCAGAAAGTTGAGGTATTCCTTGAGCGTCATCATGCGCCGCCACCCTCCTGAAGATGCGCGGCCAGCGCTTCCAGCGCCAGAACATAGCTTTGAGCGCCAAAGCCGCAGATCTGCCCGATGGCGACGGCCGAGATGTAGGACTTGTGCCGAAATGCCTCGCGGGCGTGGATATTGGACAGGTGAACCTCGACCACCGGCAATTGAGCTGACGAAATGGCATCCATCAATGCTATTGACGTGTGGGTATACGCGCCGGCATTCAGAACGATCCCGTCATGGGTCCCGCGCGCGGCGTGGATGGCATCGATCAACACACCTTCATGGTTTGATTGAGCGCACTCGACACGCAACCCGATCGATGCGCCATGCGAAACGCACAAGTCTTCGATCATCTTCAATGTGGTATGACCGTAAACCTCGGGCTGCCGTGTGCCCAACAGGTTCAGGTTCGGTCCGTTCAATACAAGAATACTACGCATTATTTTTCTGTCCCCATACCTGTTTCATAGCCGCGAATTGAAAACGCGTCTACCGGCTTTGCTCTCATGAGGCGAGCGGGCGCAGGTTCGATCCTGGGGACAGGCGGTGAAACGACCGTGAATGTCGTTCCTAGTCGATGGATACGACAACTTTGCCGAGAACCGACCGGTCGCCCAACATCTCCAAAGCTTCGGCGGCGCGGGGCAAGGAAAAGCGGGCGCTGATACGCGGCTTGATCTTGCCGCCATGATACATGGCAAACAGTTCCCGCAAGTTTTCGGCATGTCCGGCCGGATCGCGGAATACGGACGCGCCCCAGAACACGCCGACGATCTCACAGCCTTTGAGCAAAGGCAGATTCAACGGGATGTTGGGGATACCGGCCGGAAAGCCAACGACCAAAAACCGCCCCTTCCAGGCCATCGCGCGCAATGCTGGCTCGGCGTAGTCGCCGCCAACCGCATCATAGACCACATCAACGCCATCACCGCCCGCCAGCTTCTTGATTTCTGACGAGAACGCTTTTTGCGCCTCTCGCGTCATCTCTTTGGAGTAGACGATCGTCTCATCAGCGCCCAAATCCTTGCAAAACTGAGCCTTGTCTTCCGTGGACACCGCGGCAATTACACGCGCGCCCATCGCTTTGCCCAACTCAACCGCGGCCGAGCCGACACCACCGGCGGCCCCAAGAACCAACAAGGTCTCACCGCCCTTGAGCCCGGCGCGATCCTTCAGCGCATGGTAGGACGTTCCGTAGGTGAAGATGAAACAAGCCGCATCCTCGTACGGCATGGACTCCGGGATCGGAACGGCGCTGGCGGCCGGAATGCACAGCTGCTCGGCGAAACCTCCGTGGCCTGTCAGGGCCAGAACGCGGTCACCGACCTTCAGATCGGAAACACCATCTCCGACGGCGATCACATCGCCTGACACTTCCCCTCCGGGCGCGAAGGGGCGCGGTGGTTTCATCTGGTACAAATCGCGGATGATCAGCGTGTCCGGAAAATTCACACCTGCCGCACGTACCCGGATCAGCACCTGACCCTTTTTGGGCGTTGGATCGGGCAGGGTGGTCAGTTCCAGTGTTTCCGGACCACCCGGGGCGACGCTGAGTAATGCTTGCATTTCGTTTTCCGATCTCCGCCATTTGTTGGCCCGAAGGTCGGGTCCTGACACTATGTTGTCAAGGCAGATGTGAAATGCAATTCTGCACAGTGAAACTGACCCGACCTGAAATAGAACTCAGGACGCAACAAAAACGAATTATGGGGAGAGGCTGATGAAACCGGAGAACTTATTTTCGCTAGCGGGCAAGACTGCTCTGGTCACGGGCGGCGCGACCGGCATTGGTCGGATGGCAGCCGAGGCTCTGCTGCGCGCGGGAGCGCGGGTGCTGATCGCTTCGCGCAAGGGCGAAGCCTGCGAAGCTGTGGCCGCCGAACTGAACGCGCTGGATGCGCCCGGAACCGCCGAAGGGTTTGCCGGTGACGTCAGCAGCGAGGCCGGTATTGACGCACTGGTCGAAGAGGTGAACAACCGCACCCAAAAGCTTGATATCCTTATGAACAATGCCGGCGTTTCGTGGGGCGCGCCAATGGGACAGTTTCCCTATGACGCCTGGGACAAAGTCATGTCCGTGAATGTCGCCGGCATCTTTCATCTGACCCAGAAGCTGCTTCCTCTGCTGATGCAATCGGGTTCGGACGATGATCCTGCACGGGTGATCAACGTCGCATCGGTGATGGGAGAGGTTCCCATGGGAGATGGCGCCTACAGCTATTCCGCGTCGAAGGCGGCCGTCATCCATCTGACCAAGATCATGGCAAAGGAGCTGTCGCCCTACCGCGTGACTGTGAATGCTCTGGCACCGGGACCGTTCGTTTCGCGCATGACCGCCTTTGCCACCGCTGACGAGGAAAAACGCGAGAAAGTGGGCAAGTCGGTCCCGCTGGGCCGTGTCGGGCGCGACGAGGACATCGCGGGCTGTATGCTGTTCCTCAGCGGGCGCGGCGGCAGTTACGTGACCGGCGCCGTGATCCCGGTCTCGGGTGGTATCAACGTTCTGACCGGAGGAAACATCTTTGCTGATGCCCTGTGAAACCCGGTCCAGTATCAAGCGAGGCCGATCGCATGAGCGATGACCCGAACACTCTCGACCTTGTCGCCGTAGATGACTATCTGCGCGCCAACCTGCAAGGCTATGCCGGTCCGCTTGAGGCGACGAAGTTCACGGTGGGTCAGTCCAATCCGACCTACGAACTGCGCACGCCTGGCAAATCCTATGTTCTGCGGCGCAAACCGCCCGGGGTTCTGCTGAAATCCGCACACGCGGTCGACCGCGAATTTCGTGTTCAGACCGCGTTGGCGCACAGCAAAGTACCGGTGCCGCGCATGTACGTGCTGTGCGAGGATGACAGCATTATCGGCTCTGCCTTCTATGTCATGGAGCGTCTGGACGGTCGGAATTTTCTGGAACCGACTATGAAGGGCGAAACCAACGAAACCCGCAGCGCTGTTCTGGATGAGATGAACCGGGTTCTGGCCGAATTGCACATGGTCGACATCGACGCCGTGGGCCTGTCCGATTACGGACCGACCGGCAACTACTTTGAACGCCAGATCGCGCGCTGGACCAAACAGTATCGCGCCTCGGAAACCGAAACGGTTGCCGACATGGATGCGCTGATCGACGCACTGGAAAGCTCGATCCCGGCGGATGATGGTCAACGAACGCTGGTTCATGGCGACTATCGCATCGACAATCTGATGTTCGAGCGGGACGGAACCCGCTGCATCGGGGTCCTGGATTGGGAGTTGTCCACCATCGGCCATCCCTATGCCGATCTGGCGGCCGTAATCATGCAATGGCAGATGCCGCCGGGCAAAGAGGGTCGAGGGCTGGCTGGTGTTGACCGAAGCGGCCTTGGGCTGCCCAGCGATCAGCAGTTCATCGCCTCATACTGTCAGCGGCGCGGATTGCCGGGGATCGACAATTTCGGTTTCTATCTTGCGTTCAACTTCTTCCGCATGGCCGGAATTCTCCAAGGCGTCTACAAACGCGCCCTGGACGGGAACGCCTCCGATCCGGCCCGAGCGCGCGCATTCGGAGCCTATGTGCCGATGTTCGCCAAACATGGTCTGGCAGCGCTGGGATAGAGGGGCAGGCGTGGTATCCGAGACATCATCAAGCGCCGACACTGGCAAGGATCGGAACTTCGTCACCGCACTGGCGCGGGGGCTAGAACTGCTGCGGTGCTTTCGCCACGGCGAAACGGCCCTGACTAACACGGATTTTGCCGAACGCACGGGTCTGCCCAAGCCAACGATCTCGCGGTTGACCCATACGCTCTGCCAACTGGGTTACCTTGTTCAGGATCACGCAGGCGGTTCTTATCGGCTTGGCGTCGGAGTGCTGCGGCTGGGATTTGGAGTTCTGGGGGCGGCTGACATATGCGAGCGTGCCGTCGAGGTACTGAGGGAACTGCGCGATGGAGCCAATCCGTACCTGACGGCCGCCCTGGGCGAAGCGCATCGGGCCGAGGTTGTATATGTCGCGGTCAGCAGGTCGACGCAGAACGTGGCGCTTACAATGCATGTCGGATCCCGGCTGCCGTTATTTTCCTCGGCCATGGGGCGGGCCATTCTGGTTGGCATGACCGTGGATCAAAGGGAAACGGCGATTGACGCTGCTCGACGCGATCTGAACCTGCCCGAAGATCACCTGCGCGACTCGATAAAAACCGCGTTGGATGAGTATGATACACAAGGTTATTGTACCGGATATTCTCTGTGGCGGGATGACGTCCATGCCATTTCCGTTCCGGTGTCCACCGCCAGCGACGGGCGGGTATTTGGATTGAATATCGGTGGGCCCAGCTTTTACGTGACCCCGGAAGAGCTTGAAGGAGACCACGCGCACAAGCTGATAGATGCCGCCCGGCAATTGGGATTGCGTCCCTGAAGCCTCAGTGCAGCGCCTCGAGTTCAAGTTCTACGTTGGCCAGGCTGTTCTTGCCAAAAAACATCTCGGACCCGACAAACAGGCTGGGCACCCCAAAAACTCCGCGGCGGACGGCCGATTTTGTCTGATCCTTCAGAGTCTGCTTGGCCAAATCGCCGGTGATCGCCTCACGGATTTTTCGTACGGGCAGGTCACGTTCTTGAATGATGTCGGTCAACACATTCAGGTCGTCAATCTTCTGCCCGTGCACCCATATTGCATCAAAAACGGCGTCTACATATCTGTCTTCCCATGATTTTCCCATCGCTGCGACCGCCCCACGCATGGCGAATTTCGTGTTCAGCGGAAAATAGGGGCTCATATGAAAGTTCAAGCCGCGCCGCCGCGCAAAGCGGTGCAGGTCATGGGTCAGATACGCCGATTTCTTCCGATTTTCCGAGAACGCCTGAAATGGGCTCTGGTTGTTGGTAGCCTTGAAAACTGTACTCAGCAGAACCGGCACAAAGCGAATCTCAGCCCCGTGGCGCGCGGCGAGATCTGGCAAAACCTTATGAGCGAGGTAAGCGTTCGGGCTGCAAAAGTCGTATACGAATTCCACGTTCTGCGTCATCTGGCACCTCCGGCCGGTGGCGAATTCAGGGGTAACGGCTGCAAATCACGAATCCAGAACGCCGTCAGTCTAGCAGCGTCGCGGGTCGTGGCCGAGAGCAGACTTGCAGACCGCTCGCCCGGCAATTTTCGCCGGCTGTGTTTTTGGGCTGTTTTTCTTTGCCACGGGGCGGCAGGATTGCGCGTAGATGAAAGAAAAAACGGGGAAATTTCGGCCAATGCAATTTGATCGGACGAGGCTGGACCGCATTCAGACATGGATGCAAAGGTATGTGGACGAACGAAAATACCCCGGGTGCGCCTTTCTGTTGAAGCAGCACGGGCGCGAAGTTTTCTTTCACGATTGCGGATTGCGCAGTCTCGAGAGTGATTTGCCGTACGACCGCGAGACCTTGGTTCGCATCTACTCGATGACCAAGCCGGTGACCACGACAGCGCTGATGATCTTGGTAGAACAAGGTCTGATGCACCTTGAGGCGCCGGTATCCGAGTTTCTGCCGGAATTCGCCGAAATGAAGGCGTTGCGGAAAGACGCGCAATCCATTGAACAAACAGAAGACTCGACGCCGCCGACCCTGCATCAACTGCTGACCCACACCAGCGGGCTAAGCTATCCGTTCAATCCGGGCGTTCTTCCCGCCGCGATGGATGCTCAGGACCTGATGTTTAAACCGGACCAGGGTCCACTGGCCGATCAGGTTCGGGCCGTGGCTGCATTGCCGCTGGCATTTCAACCCGGCAGCCGCTGGGAGTATTCGGTCGGCATCGACGTTATCGGACGGGTAGTCGAAGTCGTGTCCGGCAGGAGTTTGGACCAATTCTCTGCCGATGAGATCTTTGGGCCGCTTGGGATGGCCGAAACCGGGTTTTCGGTTCCCAAAGGGGCAGGGGACCGGTTCGCCTCGCTCTACACACCGCTCGAGGGAGACGCGATGGCCCTGAACGCGGCCAGGTCCGGCGGCGAAACGTTGCGATTGGTGGATCAGGCCGGAAACTCGCCATTCGAAGCGGCCACGCTGTTTTCCGGCGGTGGTGGGCTGGTCAGCACGATCGACGATTTTGCCCGTTTCGCCGAGATGCTTCGCGCCAAAGGGCAGGTGGGTGATCAACGACTGCTGGGCCCGAGCACGGTGGATTTCATGATGCGCAACCACTTGCCGGGCGACATCGCGTCCATGGGTCCTCAAAGCTTTGCCGAACAGCCGATGGACGGCATGGGGTTCGGGCTTGGCGGCGCTGTGGTTTTGGACCCGGGCCGTGCACGTACCCCCGGATCGGTTGGAGACTTCAGTTGGGGCGGAATGGCGTCGACCTTTTTCTGGGTCGACCAAAAGAACGACCTGTCGGCTGTTTTCTTTACACAGCTATCGCCCTCCAGCTCCTACCCGTCACGCTCAGAACTCAAAGCCCTGGTTCACGCCGCCCTCATTGAATGACCCGCGCGGGCCTGCTAGGCCGATCGCGAACAGAACCAGAGAGAGTCGAATGACCGAAGCCGAACGCATCTTGTTGGATTTGCTGGACATTGAACGCCTTGAGGTAGACTTGTTCCGAGGCACCGGGTCCGGCGGTGAAACGCCCACGCGGATATTTGGTGGTCAGGTCATTGCGCAGGCTCTGGCGGCGGCGTACCGAACGGTCGAAAACCGCCTTTGCCATTCACTGCATGCCTATTTCATCCGCCCGGGAGATCCGGAAATTCCGGTTATCTATCAGGTAGATCGCGCGCGGGATGGCGGGTCGTTCACCACACGGCGCGTGGTTGCAATCCAGCACGGAAAGCAGATCCTCAACATGTCGGCCTCGTTCCACATTCAGGATGAAGGCTGGAACCATCAGCACGCGATGCCTGATGTCCCATCGCCCGAAACGCAACCGTCCCGCGATGAATTGCGGCAGAAATACCTGAACCGCGTTCCCGAAAGGCTGCGCGCCGAATTGCTGCGCGAACGTCCGATCGAGGTGCGCGAGATTGATCCCTTGGACATATTCCAGCCCGAGAAAAGCGACGACCGAAACCATCTGTGGTTCCGCATGGGAGCAGCGGAACAGGCTGATCACGTGACCCAACACCTGTTGCTGGCCTATGCCTCGGACATGGCGCTGCTGAGTTCCGGCATGCGGCCGCACGGGTTGAGCTGGTTCACGGGCGAAATCAATGGCGCGAGCCTGGATCACGCGATCTGGTTTCATGCACCGGTTCATTTCCAGAACTGGCATCTCTATTCCATGGAGTCGCCATGGACGGGGCAGGGACGCAGCTTCAACCGCGGGTCAATCTATGCGCAGGACGGAACCTTGGTCGCCTCCGTCGCGCAGGAAGGCCTTCTGCGCCGCGCACGAAAGAAAGACTAGGTATCGCCTGCAAACTGCTGATTCAACTTGTTCATTCCTGAAATCCAACGGTCGTAATCGGCGGTTTTCAAGCGCATGTAGTCCAGAACCTGCGGGTGCGGCAGAACCAGAAAGGTCTCGGTGCCAATGGCCTCGACACAAGCCTGTGCCACGTCCTCGGGTTCAAGCATGCCATCAATCGCGGCAACTGAGTCTTCAAACCCTTTGGTCATTTCCGATCGGACAGCCTGAGGACACAAGACCGAAACCCGGATACCTTTGTCGGCATACGTCAAAGCCAGCCATTCCGCGAAACCAACCGCCGCATGTTTGGTGACTCCGTATGGCGCGGCTCCGGGCTGGTTGAGCAGCCCCGCAGCGGAAGCCGTGATCAATATGTAGCCGCCGCCGCGCGCAATCATCCGCGGCACCAGATGGCGTGCCGTCCACACATGAGACATGACGTTGATCTTCCAGATCCTGTCCCAATGCGCATCGGGAACATCGAGACCGCCAAGCGTCAGAATGCCGGCGTTGGCACAGAACAGATCAATGGGGCCGATCCTGGATTCAACGCTTTCGATCATTTGCTGGATATCGTGTTCGTCGGCCACATCGCATTTGAACGAATGCCCGCCAATGTCCTGGGCGACTGCTAGGGCGCCGGCTTCATCAATATCCGCACAGATCACACGCGCGCCGTCCGCCGCGAAGCGCGTCGCCATACCTTTGCCGATGCCTTGGGCTGCACCGGTAACAACTACGATTTTTCCCTGAAGGTCCATCAGCGCATCCTGTCTTGGGTTCACACAGGACCGTAACAGGTTGAAATAGCACCGCCAACGCGAACGTAGCGGTGCCAGACTTTACATCTTTATTTACATAATACCGATTACGCGAACTTTAGATTGAGGATCAGTAGAATGCCTGCAACCCGGTCTGCGCCCGCCCCAAGATCAACGCATGAACATCATGCGTGCCCTCGTAGGTATTAACGGTCTCAAGGTTGACCATGTGACGAATGACTTGGAACTCCAACGAGATCCCGTTGCCACCATGCATGTCCCGCGCCATCCGCGCGATATCCAACGCCTTGCCGCAATTGTTCCGCTTGATGATCGAGATCATCTCAGGCGCGGCTTCGGCTTTGTCCATCAGCCGTCCGACCGTCAAGCTGGCCTGCAAACCCAACGCGATTTCGGTCTGCATGTCCGCCAGTTTCTTTTGGAACAGCTGTGTCTGCGCCAAAGGACGATTGAACTGCTTGCGATCCAATCCATACTGACGCGCCGCGTGCCAGCAGCATTCTGCGGCCCCCATGACACCCCAACTGATGCCATAGCGTGCTCGGTTCAGGCATCCGAACGGCCCTTTCAGGCCCTGGACGTGAGGCAGCAAGGCACTTTCGTCGACCTCCACGCCATCCATCACGATTTCGCCGGTGATTGACGCGCGCAGGCTAAGCTTGTTTTGGATCTTGGGCGCGCTCAGACCTTTGGCGCCTTTTTCCAGTACGAAGCCGCGGATCTTTCCGTCATGCGCATCGGACTTGGCCCAGACAACAAACACATCGGCAATTGGCGCGTTGGAAATCCACATCTTGCTGCCGGTCAGACGGTAGCCGCCGTCGATCTTTTCCGCCCGGGTTTTCATGCCCGCCGGATCAGACCCCGCATCCGGTTCGGTCAGGCCAAAGCAACCGATCCATTCACCACAGGCCAGTTTCGGCAGGTATTTCCGGCGCTGCTCTTCACTGCCATAGGCATAGATCGGATACATCACCAGCGAGCTTTGCACCGACATCATCGAGCGATAGCCGGAATCCACACGTTCGACCTCGCGCGCGACGAGACCGTAGGTGACGTAACCGGCGCCAATCCCGCCGTATTCTTCGGGAATGGTGGTGCCCAGCAGGCCCATTTCGCCCATCTCACGGAAGATTTCAGGATCGGTTTCCTCGTTCTGAAACGCCTGAGTTACCCGAGGCTGCAGCTTTTCCTGCGCATACGCACGCGCGCTGTCGGCGATCAGGCGTTCATCCTCGGTCAGTTGATCAGACAGGCGGAACGGATCGTCCCAGGTAAAGCGGCCAAGATCAGGCGCATCCTTTGCGCGCAATGCAGGTTTGGTGTCGGGGGCGTTCATCTTCTGGCTCCAAACTGAAGTTCATACGCACCCTACCCTGCAATTTACGCAAAAAACAGCGAGACATTTGCAAGTTTTCATGAGTAAAACGCATAGATGGATACGCCTCGTCGACTTTTTCCGTCAATTTCTTCGCTTCGCGCGCTCGAAGCATTGGACAGGCTGGGGTCCGCCTCGGCCGCCGCGGAAGAGCTTGCGCTGACCCAGAGCGCCGTAACCCGTCAACTGCAGACGCTCGAGACCCAACTGGGCGTGCAACTCATTCTGCGTGACAAGAAGCGATTGGCGTTGACGTCGGTGGCGCAGGACTATGTCGCGGAAATACGGCAAGGTCTGAACCAAATTGCGCAGGCCTCCCTGAAACTGCACGTCGCGCCAGTGGGTGGAACGTTGAATCTGGCAATCCTGCCGACATTCGGAATGCGTTGGCTGGTGCCACGGCTGCCGGATTTTGCCCGTTTGCATCCTGAAATCACGATCAACATGTCCACGCGCCTGAGGCCTTTCAACTTCTCGTCGGAACCCTTTGATGCTGCGTTACATTTCGGGGAACCGGATTGGCCCGGAACCGATCGTCTGCTGCTGAAGGTGGAAAGGGTTCTACCGGTATGTGCACCCTCGCTACTGCCAGGAGGCGCGCCGGACGATCCGCGCGAATTGCTGAAACTGCCCCTGCTTCACATCCAGACCCGCCCGCGCGCTTGGCAAGACTGGTTCAAACAAATGGGCGTTCCGCATTCAGGCGCCCTGCCCGGTACGGTGCACGATCAATTCACGACCATCAATCAAGCCGCCCTGCATGGGCTGGGCGTCGCCCTGCTGCCCAACTATCTGATCGAGCAAGACCTGGCGACCGGCAGACTTGTTGCAGCCTGCAAGGATCCGGTTGAAACCATGGGGGCCTATTATCTGGTCTGGCCAAGCTCAAAGTCCGAAGATCCGACACTTCGGCACTTCCGTCACTGGTTGGCGTCGCAGGCCCAAAACGACGAAACTCTGCCCAGATAGGCTAATCCAGCGCGTATCCAGCACCTCGAACCGTTCGAAGGGGGTCGGCTCCGCCAAACGCCGTCAACGCCTTGCGCAGTCGACCAATATGGACATCCACGGTGCGGGAATCGACATAGACGTCGCGCCCCCAGGCACGGTCCAATAGCTGATCGCGGCTGAACACGCGCCCCGGCTTTTCCATGAAGGTGCACAGCAGCCGGAATTCGGTTGGCCCCATCCGGAGCGGCTTGCCCGCCCGACTGGCCTTGTGGCTTTCGAGGTCCACGACGATGTCGTGATATTCCAGGGTTTCCGCAGCCGCCGCCGGGCGTACCCGACGCAGTTGAGCTCGGATCCGCGCCATCAGTTCCGCCATCGAATATGGTTTGGCTACATAGTCATCGGCCCCCGTCTCCAAACCGCGCACCTTGCCCGCCTCATCGGACCGCGCCGACAGCATGATGATCGGAATCGTACGGGTCTGCGGGCGTGCCTTTAGCTGACGACACAGCTCAATCCCACTGAGATTGGGCATCATCCAGTCAAGCACGATCAGATCAGGCGCCACCTCTTGGACCAGCACCAGGGCTTCTTCGCCGCTTGCCGCCTGAACCACTTCGTACCCGGCGGACTGCATGTTGTACGCCAGCACCTCGCGCAGTGCGGGCTCATCATCGACGATCAGGATAGTCGGCTGGCCCATTGGCATGCCGGCCACCACTTACAGAGATTGCGAGGTGTTGTCTGCTTTCGGGCGGGCTTCGGTCGGCCGTTCGCCGGTCACCAGATAGATCACCTGTTCGGCGATGGCAGTGACGTGGTCGCCCATCCGCTCGATGTTCTTGGCGATGAAATGCAGATGCATGCAGGCCGTGATGTTGCGCGGGTCTTCAGCCATGAAGGTCAGCAACTCGCGGAACAGGCCGTTGTACATCTGGTCCACCTCCTGGTCCCGATCGATAACGTCACGGGCCAGCTCAGCATCCCTTTGAATATAGGCGTCCAATGCGTCACGCAGCATCCGCTCAACCTCACGCGCCATGCGGCGCAGTGCGGCGGTGCTGCCGCCGATCTGGTTGGCCTCGACCAGAATGGTGGTGCGCTTGGCGATGTTCTTTGCGTAATCGCCGATGCGTTCCAGGTTAGCCGAAACCTTGAGAACGGACAGCACCAACCGTAGGTCGCCGGCGGTGGGCGCCCGCAGAGCGATCACCCGGGCGGTTTCTTCGTTGATCAGGTCCTCAAGCGCATCAATCGCCTTGTCGCCCTGCCGTACCTGCTGTGCAAGCTCCTCATCCCGCGTTTCCAGCGAACGGGCCGCACCTGTAATCGCGGCCTCGACCAGACCACCCATTTTCATGATGTGGGCTTGAACCGCCTCAAGATCGCGGTCGAAGGCAGATGCAATATGTTGTTCGCTCATGGTCTTTTACCTGTTCTCAGCCGATGCGGCCGGTGATGTAGCTTTCGGTACGCGGGTCTTCGGGGTTGGTGAAGATTTGGGCGGTATCACCAAACTCGACAAGATCGCCCAAGTGAAAAAAGGCCGTTTTCTGGCTGACGCGCGCCGCCTGTTGCATCGAATGGGTGACGATCACGACCGAGAACCTCTCACGCAGTTCATCGATCAGCTCTTCGACCTGGGCGGTGGCAATCGGGTCCAGCGCCGAACAGGGCTCGTCCATCAACAGAACTTCGGGTGCCGTGGCGATGGCGCGGGCAATACACAGGCGCTGTTGTTGCCCTCCTGACAGACCAGTGCCAGGGGCATCCAGGCGATCCTTCACCTCGTCCCAGATGGCGCCGCGACGCAGGGATTTCTCGACGATCTCGTCAAGTTCGGCCTTGGTCTTGGCCAGACCATGAATGCGCGGGCCGTATGCGATGTTGTCATAGATCGACTTTGGAAAAGGGTTGGGTTTCTGAAACACCATGCCGACCTTGGCGCGCAGTTGTACGGGGTCGATCCGCTTGTCATAGATGTCCTCCCCGTCCAGGCGGATTTCACCCTCGACCCGACAGATGTCGATGGTGTCGTTCATCCGGTTCAGACACCGCAAAAAGGTAGACTTGCCGCACCCCGAGGGCCCGATGAACGCCGTGACGGTCTTGTCCTGGATTTCTACATTCACGTCCTTGATGGCGTGCGTGTCACCATAGAACACGTTCACGTTCCTGGCTGAGACCTTGAGGGTTTCGGTTTCCAATGCGCTATCCACGGGTGGCGGGTCCTTCGTTTTTTGGTCCGAGTACTCGGCTTGACCGTTCCTAGCCTATCACGCTCCAGTCTTACATGGGCAAAATGACGGTGAACACCGCGCCCTTTCCCAAATCACTTTCCACCCGCAACCGACCGCGGTGGCGGTTGATGATGTGCTTGACGATTGCAAGGCCTAGCCCTGTCCCCCCCAATTCGCGCGAGCGGTGGCTGTCGGCGCGGTAAAACCGTTCGGTAAGTCGAGGCAGATGAACCGGATCGATGCCAGGGCCCTTGTCGATGACCCTCACCCGGGCGGCCGGTCCCCGGATGGCGGTATCCTGACCTGAGACCGAGACTTGCACATCGACACTGCCACCGCTGCCGCCATATTTGATGGCGTTTTCAATCAGGTTGGTGAAGACCTGCCGCAGCTGATCATTGTCGCCCGGAAGGCGAACGGGGTTTTCCGGGGCGCTCAGAGTCAGGGAAACGCCCGCGTCATCAGCCAAGGGGCGTAGCGTCTCGAGCGTCACGTGCAGCAGCTCGATCAGTTCGATCTGCTGCCTTGGCCGAATGCGCTCTTCGCTTTCGACCCGATTCAACGACAGCAGGTCACCGACCAGACGGTTCATCCGGTTAGCCTCGGCTGTCATGATCTTCAAGAATCTGTCCCGGGCCGCCGCGTCATTCTTCGCCGGTCCTTGCAAGGTCTCGATGAAGCCCATCAGGGCGGTCAGTGGGGTACGAAGTTCGTGGCTGACATTGGCAACGAAGTCACGGCGCATCTGGCTGGCCTGCTCGAGGTGGGTCACATCCATGAACGTTGCCAGAACCGCGCCACCGGAAACCGCGCCGACGCCCTGCATGTACCGACAGTGAACCTGAAACGCAGTGTCCTGTGCGCCGTCGTTCGCCAGATGCCGGCTGTTGGCCGGCCCCTTGCTCCGCAAGCTTTTCTCCATCGCTTCGATGACCTGCGGCTGTCGCAGGATCGTCGCAAAATGGCGACCGTCGATGTTTCGGCCCAACAGCGCACGCGCATCCGCGTTCGAGGCGATGATCCGCTCGGTCTGATCGACCATCAATGCGGGCATCGGCAAAGCAGAGACGACTTCGGCAAGCAGTTCGTTGCTCATGACCGGTTCACAGGACCTATGCGACGGGCGAAACGGGCGTCAGCGTTTCCCGGAACTTGCGCATGTTCTCTTGATAGTGGAGCGCGCTGAACGTGATCCGCCGGGCCGCCGCTTCGTCCAGTTGCCGGACCACCTTGCCAGGGGCTCCCATCACCAGCGAGTTGTCGGGGATCTCCTTGCCTTCCGTGATCAGGGCCCCTGCCCCGATCAGGCAGTTCCGGCCGATCTTCGCGCCGTTCAGGACGATGGCTCCCATACCAATCAGGCTGTTGTCACCGATAGTGCAGCCATGCAGCATCACTTTGTGGCCGATGGTGCAATTCTTTCCGATCGTCAGAGGAAAACCGGCGTCGATATGCATCACGCAGTTCTCCTGAACGTTGCTGCCCTCGCCCACGCGGATTTCTTCGTGATCGGCTCGGATCGTGCACCCGAACCAGACGGATGCACCTTGCTCAAGGACGACTTTGCCGATCAGGTTCGCGTCCGGTGCAACCCAGCTGTCTTCGTGGATCTGCGGGACGTCCTGTCCCAATGCGTAAATGGTCATGACATGCTCTCGAATTCGTATTGCAGGGCGCGGACGTGATCCTGCAACCGGGGCTGCTGAATACGGCGCATCCGCTCGGCGCTGACGATCGTCTTCAGCTTTTCCTCGGTTGCGGCCAGATCGTCATTGATCAACACATAGTCGTAGTAGCCCCAATGGCTGATTTCGTCCCAGCTTTTCATCATGCGCTTGGAAATGACGTCGGCGCTGTCCTGACCACGGGTTTCAAGCCGGCGGCGCAGCTCTTTGATCGATGGCGGCAGAATGAAAATGGACAAAGCATGTTTGCCCAGCTCGGAATTCCGGATCTGCACTTCACCCTGCCAGTCCACGTCAAACAGCACGTCCCGCCCGCTCTGGATCGCTTCGCGCACTGGTCCAGCTGGTGAACCGTAGAAATTGCCGAACACATGGGCATGTTCCAGCATCTGCCCATTTGATACCTGCTGGCGGAAATCATCTTCGCTGAGAAAATAGTATTCGCGTCCATGTTCCTCACCCGGGCGCGGGGCGCGGGTAGTGGCCGAGATCGAAAACTCGAGATCGGTGTCCCACTCCATCAGGCGACGGGCCAAAGTGGATTTTCCGGCACCCGAGGGCGACGAAAGGATGATGAGTAGACCGCGGCGATCCGCCATTACACTTTTCCTTGCTTATTCGACATTTTGCACCTGCTCTCTCAACTGATCGATCACCGCCTTCAACTCCAGTCCGATCGTTGTCAGGTCCGAATTCTGGGATTTGGAGCACAGCGTGTTGGCCTCGCGGTTGAACTCCTGCATCAGGAAATCCAACTTGCGGCCGACCGGGGCCTCCTGCTCCAGCAGAGCGCGCGCGGCTACGACATGGGCGGCCAGGCGGTCCAGTTCTTCGGTGATGTCCGCCTTGACCGCGATCAGGGCCAACTCCTGCGCCACCCGGTCGGGATCTGCGCCCTGGCTGTTTTCCATTACCCGCGCAAGGTTCTGGCGCAGAGTGTCGGCCATGGCTTCCTTGCGCCGCTCGGCCAGCTCGCTGGCCTGCTCGGTCAGGGTCTGGATCTGATCCAACTGGGCCGACAGGACGGAAGCCAGGGCTTGCCCCTCATCCCGGCGCATTGTCACAAACTCGGCCAGCAGACTGCCAAATTCGGATTTCAACGCCTCGACCAGCGGAGCGGGATCGTCGTCTTCGGCTGCCGCGTCCAGCATCCCCTTGAGCATCAGCAGATCGCTGGCCTTTGACGGAGCAAGCGCGACACCCTTGTTGACCGCCAATTCCTCGGCCTGCGCCAACGCCTCCAGCGCGGCGCTCATTGCGCCTTCGTTCAGCTTCAGTTCCGCGGCGGTTTCTTCGCGGGCGACGCGCAAGCTCAGCGTCACGTTGCCCCGGCTGATCTGTTTGGACATATCCGCGCGCAGCGCAGCCTCAAGTCCCGTCAGCCAGTCCGGCACCCGCAACCGCATGTCCAGACCCTTGCCGTTGACACTGCGCAGCTCCCAGCTCCAGCTGTGCGGCCCCAATGCGCCCTTTCCGGATGCGAAACCGGTCATGGATTTGATCATGCCTGCCCTTTCCCACTGCTGCGCAGCCTTGTTCTGCTGCACCTAAAGCTATCGTACCCCATAGGGCAAGACCTTGCCGGATGTGCAATTCATCGCAAGAAGTTAACCATTCCTTAAAGATTTGGTCCAAAATTGAATAAACCCGTGTCAATCTGTCAGTCGAAGGATGGGTCGGCCGCTATCGCTTTGCATGGCGCACGGACCGGATGGCCGCCAATCGACACGAGGTGCATGGTAATGAAAACCTTCTTCTGGAATGGTTCCGGGTCGAAAGCTGGAAAGATCATCGCAATGGATCGCTTTGACAGTGGGCGCAGTCTGTTCCCCATCCGTCAGGCTGAGGCGTATTGGACCGCGCTGCTGAGCGGCGACGGCGTTCCCAAGCGTTCCCAGATCGACCCACGCGGCCTCGAGAACATTCTGGAATACACATTCATTCTGGAACGCATCGCGCCCGGCCTCGCCCGGTTTCGACTGGCGGGAAGCCATCTGAACAAGATCGCGGGGATGGAGGTGCGCGGAATGCCTCTGACCGCCTTCTTTGATCCCAGCGCCCGTGATCAGGTGTCAGAGGCGCTGGAAGAGGTGTTCGCCGCTCCGGCGATCGGTGAGTTCAGCCTTGTTTCAAAAGGCAAGCTCGGCCGAACGCGGCTGCAGGCCCGCATGATCCTGTTGCCCCTCAGAAGCGATCTGGGGGATGTCAGCCGGGTGCTGGGTGTGATGGTCAGCGATGGCACGATCGGCGCTACTCCGCGCCGGTTCGGAATCGAGGACACGCGGATCCGCGCACTGGTGAACATTCAGGATCAGGCCCACAACAGCCGGCCTATCGAGGCGGGCTTTGCCGAGGATCAGGCCGATTTCCAGAGACCGGCGAAACACCTGCGGCTGGTCTTCTCTCGCGACGAGTGAAAAGCAGAACGGCGGACCCGAGGGCCCGCCGTTTGCGTTTCAATCCGACATGCCTCAGCTTGCCGCGCGGTCCTTTCGGTCACGGCGCAGGTTGGTCAGCTCTTCAGCCACCAGGAACGCCAGCTCCAGCGACTGCGATGCGTTCAGGCGCGGGTCGCAGGCGGTGTGGTAGCGGTCCGACAGGTCCTCTTCGCTGACGGCGCGGACGCCGCCGGTGCATTCGGTCACGTCCAGACCGGTCATCTCGAAATGCACGCCGCCGGGGATCGTGCCCTCGGCCTGATGCACGCCGAAGAAATCCCGCACCTCGCGCAGGACCGATTCGAACGGACGGGTCTTGTAGCCGGTGGCCGACTTGATCGTGTTGCCGTGCATCGGGTCGCAGACCCAGGTCACCTTGGCGCCCTCTTCCTTGACGGCCTTGATCAGGCGCGGCAGGTGCTCGCCCGCTTTGCCCGCGCCGAAGCGCGCGATCAGGGTCAGGCGGCCTTCTTCGTTGTCCGGGTTCAGCTTGGACATCAGAACCTTGAGGTCTTCGGCCGTTGTCGTCGGGCCGCATTTCAGACCGATCGGGTTCAGCACGCCGCGGCAGAATTCGACATGCGCGCCGTCGGGCTGACGGGTGCGGTCGCCGATCCAGATCATATGGCCCGAGCCGGCCAGCCATTTGCCCGAAGTCGAATCCAGTCGCGTCAGCGCTTCTTCGTACTCCAACAGCAGTCCTTCGTGGCTGGTGTAGAACTCGACGGTCGAGAATTCATGCGTGGTATCCGCGGTGATGCCGGCGGCCTCCATGAAGTCGATCGTGTCCTGAATGCGGTCGGCGATCTCGGAATACTTCTGCACGTCCTGTTCGTTGGTGAAGCCCAAGGTCCAGGAATGCACACGGCTCATGTCCGCGAAACCGCCGGTCGAGAACGCGCGCAGCAGGTTCAGAGTGGCTGCAGCCTGGGTATAGGCCTGCAGCATCTTTTCCGGGTTCGGGATACGCGCCTCGGGCGTGAAGGCCAGTTCGTTGATGATGTCACCACGGTAGCTTGGCAGTTCTACGCCATCGACCACTTCGGTCGGCGCGCTGCGCGGCTTGGCGAACTGGCCGGCCATACGGCCCACCTTGACCACCGGAACCTTGGCACCGTAGGTCAGAACCATCGCCATCTGCAGCATCACCTTGAAGGTGTCGCGGATCGCATCGGCGCTGAACTGGTCGAAGCTTTCGGCGCAGTCCCCACCCTGCAGCAGGAAGGCCTCGCCACGGCCGGCCGCACCCAAGTGCTGTTTCAGACGCCGGGCCTCGCCCGCAAAAACCAGCGGGGGATACTGCGAAAGCTTGGCCTCGACTTTGGCCAGCGCGGCCGCGTCGGTATAGTCTGGCATCTGAACCCGCGGCTTGCTGCGCCAGTTCGTTTTTTGCCACTCGGTCATAGCTTTGATCTCCGCTGAGGTAATTCAGGTGGTCTCTATACAAAATCCATAGACCAGAGACCATATCCGATTTGCGCCTCTTGACGTCGGAAACAAGCTTTGAGCATGGTGTCGGTCAAATTCGCCGCAGGCCTCGGGCCTCGGCCCGCCGAATCAAGGACAGTTCGCCATGCAAGAGCAACGCCAAGTTGTCACTGTGGACAAGCGCGCGGCCAAGCCGCTCAATTTCGTATTCGTGTTGCTCGACAAGTTTTCGTTGCTGTCTTTTGCCTCGGCACTGGACAGCCTTCGGATTGCCAATCGGATGGCGGATCAGCAGATCTATACCTGGTCGCTGGCCGGTGAAGGCGGAGAGGTGGTCAGCTGCTCGGCCGGGACGACGTTCGAGCTTGACCGCGATCTGGACGAACTGCAGCGGGACGAGGTGATCCTTGTATGTGGCGGCGTCGATGTTCAGGCGGCGACCACCAAAAAAGTCCTGAACTGGCTGCGCCGCGAAGCGCGCAAAGGTTTGAAGATCGGTGGCTTGTGCACGGCGGCCTATACCCTCGCCAAGGCCGGCCTGCTGGACGGCAAACGCGCCACCATCCACTGGGAAAACGCCGACAGCTTTGCGGAAGAGTTCGAAAACGTCGAACTGACGAAATCCGTCTTTCTGATCGACGGCAACCGGATGACAACGGCCGGTGGCACCTCGTCAATCGACCTGATGCTGAAACTGATTGCCGACGATTACGGTGAGGAGTTGGCCAATGCAGTGGCCGACCAGATGATCTATTCCTCTATCCGCACCGATCAGGACACCCAGCGCCTGTCGACGCCCACGCGGATCGGTGTGCGCCACCCCAAGCTGAGCCAGGTCATCCTGATGATGGAGAAGAACATCGAGGAGCCGATTTCGCCCTCGATCCTGGCCAAGGATGTTGGCATGTCGACCCGCCAGCTCGAGCGGCTGTTCCGCCGGTATCTGAGCCGTTCGCCCAAGCGCTATTACATGGAACTGCGGCTGCACAAGGCGCGCAACCTGCTGATGCAGACCGACATGAGCGTGATCAACGTGGCCTTGGCCTGCGGTTTTGCCAGCCCCAGCCATTTCTCGAAATGCTACCGCGCGCATTACAACACCACGCCCTATCGCGAGCGTGGAACACAGAGCGGACGGCTGTCGGTCTGACGCCTAGAACTTCGCCAGAATGGGCTCGGCGCTGGTGTTGATGCTGAACTGCAGAACCATCACGCCGTCGTCACGTTGGTGCAGAAGGGCGTAATAGTAGAGATAGCTGTTCTTGTCGTTCCAGTAGATCCGCATTTCCTGCGCGAACCCGTTCTCAAGCTCGACCCGTTTGGCAACGTCGGCATTGGCCAGGTAGTACGGAACAAGGTCACGCAGCTGCCCTTGCAGGACTTGCATCTGCTGCGGCGTGTATTCGTCGGCGCCGCCCAGCCGGGTGATGACGTTCGAGAACTCGCGGTTCTTGATCTTGGTGTCGACGAAGGCTTCGTAACCGGCATAGGTCGCAAAAACCTCGTCGGCCGCGGCAGGAAGTGTCGAAAGGGACAAAAATATCGCTGCGAGAATGCGGAACATATCAATCCTCATAGAAGTGTATCGCTGCACTCCTAGGACGAACGGGAAATCCTGTAAACCGCACCCTGCCCGACCGAGATGAACCAGATCGCACCGTCTGGTGCCTGCAAGATGTCGCGGACCCGCTCGGTCTCGGGGCCTTTGATCTGCTCGACCTCGCGCAACGGGTTTCCGGACAGCCGTGCGATATAGTCGAATTTCAGCGAACCCACGAAGATGTCACCCCGCCATTCGGGAAACATCCCGCCGGAATAGACCATCAAGCCCGACGGCGCTATAGACGGATCCCAATACAAGCGCGGCTGTTCCATTCCGTCTTTGCTGGTGCCTTCGCCAATCTTCTCGCCGGAATAATGCGTCCCGTAGGAAATGACCGGCCAACCGTAGTTGGCGCCGGGTTTCACAAGGTTCACCTCGTCCCCGCCCTTTGCGCCATGTTCCGAGACCCACAACCGGCCGCTCGCATCAACATCAGCGCCTTGCGGGTTGCGATGACCAAAGGACCAGATCTCGGGGCGGATGCCTTCTTGCGCGACAAACGGATTATCCGCCGGGATCGAGCCATCGCGGTTGATCCGAATAACCGTCCCCATGTGGTTCGAGCGGTCCTGTGCGGTCGGCCTGTCGCCACGATCCCCCAAAGTGATGAACAGCGTCCCGTCCTGCGCCTCGACCACGCGCGATCCGAAATGCCGGCCACCCGAGCCGCCGGGAACCGCTTCGAATATCACCTTAAAGTTGGTCAGCCGCTTGCCGTTCTCGGACAGGCGCGCCACGGCAACCGCCGTACCGGCCCCGCCGCTCTGCGGCTTCGAGAATGTGAGGAACACCTCTCTGGTGCGGTCAAAATCGCGGGCTATGGTTACGTCCAGCAGACCGCCCTGCCCCTGCGCCGCGACTTTCGGAACGCCCCGGACCTTGGTGGCCTTGCCGTCACGTGCCAAAAGCAACTGGCCGTCGCGCTCGGTAACCAAAAAACTGCCATCGGGCAGCAGGCCGATCGCCCAGGGCGTATCGAGGCCGGCAAGCATGGTCGTGACCGAGACCTCGCCTGCGGATGTCTTCAATGACTCGCCCGACGCGACGCTGCCGCAAATCATCAGAATGAGAATCGTGAAAACCCTGATCATATCTATCGCTCCAATCCCGGTCAGAATGAGCCGCCCGGGAACCAAACCCTAGAAAACAAATAGAGTTGTTCAGCCAAAAGACACATTCCTGTTTGGACTTTTCTTTTCTGAACAGCTTGCCTAGGGTCTTGCTCAGAACGAATACGTTCCAACAAGGGAGTAACCTAATGAAAAAGCTGCTTACTGCGACTGCAGCAACCGCATTGCTGGCCGGTGCCGCAATGGCCGAAGACGTCAAACTGGGCGTTCTGTTCGGATTTACCGGGCCGATTGAATCGCTGGCCCCGGCAATGGGTTCGGGCGCCGAACTGGCGATGGCCGAAGTGACCGAATCCGGCAAGCTGCTGGGCGGCGCCACCGTCACCCCGTCGCGTGCCGATACCGGCTGCATCGACAACGGTCTGGCCACCTCGAACGGCGAACGCATGATCGCCGATGGCGTTGCCGGCATCATCGGCGGCGACTGTTCCGGTGTGACTGGCGCAATCCTGCAGAACGTCGCTATTCCGAATGGCATGGTCATGATCTCGCCGTCGGCGACCTCGCCCGGTCTTTCGACGATGGAAGACAACGGGCTGTTCTTCCGCACCGCCCCGTCGGATGCGCGTGAAGGTCAGGTTATGGCCGACATTCTGAAAGATCGCGGCATCAACTCGATCGCTCTGACCTATACCAACAACGACTACGGCAAAGGTCTGGCCGACGCGATCCAGTCGTCGTTCGAGGCCGTGGGCGGTGAAGTGACCATCGTCGCAGCACATGAAGACGGCAAGGCGGACTATTCGGCCGAAGTCGGCGCATTGGCCTCGGCGGGTGGGGACATCCTCGTGGTTGCCGGTTACCTGGATCAGGGTGGTCTGGGCATCATCCAGTCCGCTCTGGACAGCGGCGCGTTCGACACGTTCGGTCTGCCGGGCGGCATGATCGGTGACTCGCTGCCTGCGAATGTCGGCCCCGATCTGGACGGCTCGTTTGGTCAGATCGCCGGTTCCGGCGGTGAAGGCGCCGAGAAATATTTCGCGATGGCCGAAGCCGCGGGCTTTGACGGCTCGTCGCCCTACTCGCCCGAAAGCTATGACGCTGCCGCGCTGTTCATGCTGGCCATGCAGGCCGCAGGGTCGGCCGATCCGGCCCAGTACGGTGGCAAGATCCTGGATGTGGCCAACGCCCCCGGCGAGAAGATCTACCCGGGTGAACTGGCCAAGGGTCTGGAACTGCTGGCCGCTGGTCAGGACATCGACTATGTCGGCGCTTCGGGTGTCGAACTGATCGGTCCGGGCGAAAGCGCTGGGTCCTACCGCGAGATCGAAGTGAAAGACGGCAAGAACGAGACCGTCAAGTTCCGTTGATCCGTCAGCTGACCGCATGATACCAAGCAGCCCGGGCCTTGTGCCCGGGCTGTTTCAATGACAAAAGGCGCCACCTTATCTTTGGGATGGGGCAACACGAAGAACCGCGAAAGCCGCGGACAGGGGAACACATGATCGTCGTCGAGGACGTGCACAAGCATTTCGGCGGTTTCCATGCGGTGGACGGGGCATCGCTGGAGATCGAAAAGGGCTCGATTACTGGCCTGATCGGTCCAAACGGGGCCGGAAAAACCACTCTTTTCAATGTGATCGCGGGTGTTCTGCCTCCGACCAGCGGCAAGGTCTGGATGGATGGCGAAGACATCACCGGCCTGCCGCCCCATGATCTGTTTCACAAGGGGCTGTTGCGCACCTTCCAGATCGCGCATGAGTTCTCGTCGATGACGTGCCGCGAAAACCTGATGATGGTCCCCGGTGGCCAATCCGGTGAATCGCTGTGGAACACATGGTTCGGCCGCAAGCGGATTGCGGATGAGGAACGCGCCCTGCGCGCCAAGGCCGACGAGGTGCTGGAGTTCCTGACTATCGAACACTTGGCCGACCACAAGGCGGGTCAGGTCTCGGGCGGCCAGAAAAAGCTGCTGGAACTGGGTCGCACGATGATGGTGGACGCCAAGATCGTGTTCCTGGACGAGGTCGGCGCAGGCGTGAACCGCACCCTGCTTATGACCATCGCCGATACGATCCTGCGTCTGAACAAGGAACGCGGTTATACCTTCGTCGTGATCGAACACGACATGGATTTCATCGGCAAGATCTGCGATCCGGTGATCTGCATGGCCGAGGGCAAGGTTCTGGCGCAAGGCACGCTGGACGAGATCAAGGCCAACGAGCACGTCATCGAGGCCTATCTGGGCACTGGGCTCAAAAACAAAGACCAGTTGGAGGCCGGGGCATGAGCGACAATCCCTATCAGGATGCCAAAGGCAACAAGGACGCCTCGATCACCAACACGCATGGGATCGGCACGATGACGCCGGCCCATCGGGTAAGCGGCAAGACCCACCGTGTAGAAGGCGGTCCATTCCTGATCGGTGACACCATGACCGGCGGGTACGGCAAAGGCCCCGACATTCTGCACGATTGCACGATCGCCGTGGACAAGGGCGAAATCGCCGTGATCGTCGGCCCCAACGGCGCTGGCAAATCCACCGCGATGAAGGCCGTCTTCGGCATGCTGGACGTGCGCGCCGGATCGGTGCGGTTGGATGGAGAGGACATCACCAACCTCAGCCCGCAGGACCGGGTGATCAAGGGCATGGGCTTTGTACCCCAAACGCAGAACATTTTCACCTCGATGACGGTTCAGGAAAACTTGGAAATGGGCGCGTTCATCCGCACGGATGATTTCTCGGACACGATGGAACAGGTGTTCGAGCTGTTCCCGATCCTGAGAGACAAACGCAACCAGGCGGCGGGCGAGCTCTCGGGCGGACAGCGCCAGCAAGTGGCCGTCGGCCGCGCGCTTATGACCAAGCCGAAGGTGTTGATGCTGGACGAACCGACTGCGGGCGTTTCGCCGATCGTGATGGACGAGCTGTTTGACCGCATCATCGAAGTGTCGCGCACCGGCCTTCCGATCCTGATGGTCGAGCAGAATGCACGCCAGGCACTTGAGATCGCCGACAAGGGTTATGTGCTGGTCCAGGGGCGCAACGCATACACGGGAACCGGCAAGGAACTCCTGGCGGACGAGGAAGTACGCAAGTCGTTTTTGGGCGGCTAACCGACGCTTTTCAGAAATCGGTTTTTCATGGGGCCAGTCGGGATTCTCGACTGGCCCTTTTGCTTGATCGCATTGCGCAAAATTGAAGGCCAGAAGATGGCAATCGGTACTTTAGGCCACGCCCTCCTTCCTGAGAACCATTATTAGGTATCTGTAAAATATAGTTTATTTCTCTGAAGCCCACCGGTTCAAAAAGCCTGTGGAAATTCCCGCAATGCCAATCTGCTGCTTTAATCAGGTCAAATTTCAAAAATATCGCTGCGCCCGAACCACTACACCAATCCCAGAAACGCGCCCCAGTTGGGGGCACAGAAATTGGAAGTCAAAATGAAGAAATGGATGATCGCCGCACTGGTCGCACACTTGGCAACTGGCGCTGTGGCTCAGCAACGCGAGTTTGTGTGCATATCGGATATTGATGGAACCGAGTACCGGCTGACGCGGCTTGAAGGCAAGCAAAAGGGATCGGTCAAATTCGGTGACACGACCGGGGATGCTCAGGTGTTTCCTGGCCTGAACAACATGACGTTCATCCTGGCGACCGAACAGCATGTCATGACCTTCTTCGTCAAAAGCCCGGATCTGTCCTACAACCTGTCCATTCGCCGTCCGGTCCTTCAGAATGACCGCGGCCAATGCACGGAAACCGGTGCCTAGCCCCGCAATCATCTGTGATTTCAGGCCGCGTCCCACATGGTGGCGCGGTCTTTTTCTTTCGGGGATCAGCAGACGGTTGGAGCGCGCATGATCAATGTTCGCCAAACCGCATAAAAACATGCACAAAGCCGCAAAAATCATGCTCCAAATTGTTGTGTCTTTCGTCGGCGTCATGCCATAAAGCCGCACCCGGACAGTGAGAAGAACATAATGGACCTACTGAATGCGCTTGTTGCGCTTGCGAACTTTGTGATCGTGCCTGCGGTTGCCTATGGCAGCCAGTTGGCACTTGGGGCGCTGGGGGTCACCCTGATCTACGGCATCCTGCGATTTTCCAACTTTGCCCACGGGGATACGATGGCCTTCGGCGCAATGATTGCCGTGCTGGTCACCTGGGGTCTTCAGGCGGCAGGGATCGGGTTCGGGCCCCTGCCGACGGCGCTTCTGGCGCTTCCGTTTGCGATCCTCGGGTGCATCCTTCTGGTGCTGATCACCGACAGGCTGGTCTATCGGTTCTACCGCGAGCAAAAGGCCAAACCTGTGATCCTTGTGATCGTGTCCATGGGTGTGATGTTCATCATGAATGGGCTGGTGCGCTTCATCATCGGTCCCGATGACCAAAGGTTCTCGGATGGGGCACGGTTCCTGATTTCTGCGCGGGATTTCAAAAAGATGACCGGGCTGGATGAGGGGCTTGCGATCAAGACCTCGCAGGGTATCACCGTGATCGTCGCCGTCGTTGCCGTCGCCTTGCTGTTCTGGTTCCTCAACAAGACCCGCACCGGTAAGTCGATGCGCGCTTATTCCGACAACGAGGATCTGGCCTTGTTGTCCGGCATCAACCCGGAACGTGTGGTGATGATCACCTGGATCATCGTTGCGGCACTGGCCACGACGGCCGGGGTTCTCTATGGGCTGGACAAGAGCTTCAAGCCATTCGTCTATTTCCAGCTGCTTCTGCCGATCTTTGCCTCGGCCATCGTGGGCGGATTGGGTAACCCGATTGGGGCTATCGCAGGCGGATTCATTATCGCCTTTTCCGAAGTCACGATCACTTATGCCTGGAAGAAGGTGCTGACTTACCTTGCCCCGGAAAGCCTCGAACCTTCGGGCCTGGTGCAGTTCCTGTCCACCGATTACAAATTCGCCGTCAGCTTCGTCATTCTGCTGATCGTGCTTCTGTTCAAGCCAACAGGTCTGTTCAAGGGGAAAGCGGTATGAACGAAGCAGTCAAAAACACCCTGCTTTTCGTGATTGTCGGCGGGCTGATCCTGCTGACCGGTTTCGTTCAAAGCTGGAACACGGCGATCTTGATTCTGAACATGGGTCTGATTTCCGCGATCATGGCGATCGGTGTGAACCTGCAATGGGGCTTTGCCGGACTGTTCAATGTCGGCGTCATGGGTTTTGTTGCGCTGGGCGGACTTGCGGTTGTGCTGGTCTCGACCCCTCCGACACCCGGAGCCTGGTCCGCGGGCGGGTACGGGATCGTGCTGGCGCTTCTGCTGGGGGCGGCGACCGTTGTCGCAGCCGTGATGGCCGCGCAAAAAATGCCCAAGGGCCGGGCACGAACGCTGGCGATCATCGCAATCCTCGTCGTCGGGTTCTTCGTCTATCGCGCGGTGTTCGACCCGAGCATCGCTGCCGTCGAAGCCATCGACCCAGCCATTGCGGGAAATATCGGCGGGCTTAATCTTCCGGTGCTGCTTGCGTGGCCGGCGGGTGGGCTATTGGCCGCGGGCGCTGCCTGGCTGATTGGCAAGACGGCGTTGGGTCTGCGCTCGGACTACCTTGCGATTGCCACGCTGGGCATCGCCGAGATCATCATTGCGATCATGAAAAACGAGGACTGGCTGGCCCGTGGGGTCAAGAACGTCTACGGCATCCCGCGCCCCTCACCTATCGTGGGCTATGAGATTGACCTGCAGAGCGACCCGTCCTTCGTCGAACGTGCAGCCTCATTCGGGCTGGACCCGGTGACCGCTTCGACCCTGTGGGTGAAACTGGGTTATGCATTCCTGTTTCTGATCGTGCTTCTCATCCTGCTCTGGATGGCTCAGATGGCGCTCAAAAGCCCGTGGGGCCGCATGATGCGCGCGATCCGCGACAACGAGGTCGCCGCCGAAGCCATGGGCAAGGACGTCACCCGCCGTCATCTGCAGATCTTCGTTCTGGGCTCAGCCATCTGTGGCATTGCCGGGGCGATGATGACGACGCTGGACGGCCAGCTGACACCCAGCGCCTACCAACCGCTCCGGTTCACCTTCCTTGTCTGGGTGATGGTGATCGTCGGCGGTTCCGGCAACAATTTCGGCTCGGTCCTGGGGGCCTTTCTGATCTGGTTCCTGTGGGTCGAGGTCGAACCGATCGGTCTGTGGCTTATGAACCTGATCACTTCCAGCATGCCAGATGGCAGCGCGCTTAAGGCCCACCTGATCGAAAGCACGGCACATATGCGCCTGTTCACGATGGGGCTTATCCTGCTGATTGTTCTCAGATTCAGCCCAAGGGGCCTGATCCCCGAGAAGTAGACATCTTTCATCACGAAACCGTCAGGCCGCGCCATGCGAATGGCGCGGTTTCTTGATTGCGGCTTGAAAAATCAATAGACGCATTCACACTCTATGAACCATATCGGCGCATATTGTTCGAAACACCACTCACCTGATGCGCCGATCTTAACGAGTAAACTCTGACCCAGAAGAAAAGTTCTTGCACCATGAAGACTTCCACAAAGAAAATTGCCCTTATGGTTCCGGTCCTGGCTGTTGTGGCCGGATGTATCCCAAGCCCCCGTGAACTGGAAACCACACCCGTCCAGGTACAGACGCCCAAGGGCGTCGTGACCTGCCAACTGTATCGCCAGGATCGGGTTGACTGGGATCGCGCGATTGATTTCCCGGCCACCAAGATGTCGGTTCCCGAAGCTGACGCCTATTGCCAGCAGGAAGGACAGCGGCGCCTCAAGCGCTGACGCGGCACGCCCAGCCAGTTCCGGCTGGCAGGGCGATGAAACTCAACGGTTGCGAAACAGCCCGCCCAGAATGCCGCGAACGATGCGGCGTCCTGTGGTTCCTTTCAGCTCTTTGATGACTGCCTCGCTCATGGCAGAGGCAAAGCTGTCTTGCTTTCGGACCGATCGTGCAGACGATCGCCCTACTCTGCTGCCGCTGTATCTGCGCGCCGCCGAATACTCCCGCTCGGACACCGACCGGGTGTCGTCTTGCTCCTCGGGTTCGGCTTCCTCGGCCTCGGCCGCGGCCTTGGCCGCGCGCGCCTGCAGGATTTCGAATGCCGATTTGCGATCCAGAAGCGTTTCGTACTTTCCGGCCATCGGAGACGCCTCCATCACAGCCTTGCGCTCGGCGTCGGTAATCGGGCCCAGTTGTGAACCCGGCGGACGTATCAATGTTCGCTCGACCATACCGGGGGCGCCCTTTCGTTCGAGCATCGAGGTCAACGCCTCGCCCACTCCGACCTCCCGGATCGCGGTTTCCGTGTCGAAGGCCGGGTTTTCCCGATAGGTTTCCGCGGCCAGCCGCAAATTCTTGCGATCCCGCGCGGTGAAGGCGCGCAAAGCATGTTGGACGCGATTGCCCAACTGCCCGAGGATATCTTCGGGAATGTCGGCCGGGTTCTGAGTAATGAAGTAAACCCCAACGCCTTTGGATCGGATCAATCGCGCGACCTGCTCGACCTTGTCCACCAGAACCTTGGGCGCATCGTCGAACAGCAGATGGGCTTCGTCGAAGAAAAAGACCAGCTTGGGCTTGTCGGGATCGCCGACTTCGGGAAGTTCCTCAAACAGTTCGCTCAGCAGCCACAAAAGGAACGTGGCATACAGCCCGGGCGCGCCCATCAGCTTGTCAGAAGCCAGGATGTTGACCATCCCGTGGCCGTTTTCATCCAGGCGCATCAAATCCGACAGTTCGAGCGCGGGCTCACCAAACAGCCGTGCGCCGCCTTGGTTTTCCAACACCAGCAATCGTCGCTGTATGGCACCGATCGAAGCGGTCGAGACATTTCCATAGCGCAGGGACAGCTGCGACCGGTTTTCACCAATCCAGACCAGAAGAGCCTGCAAGTCCTTGAGATCCAGCAGCGGCATTCCCTCTTCATCCGCAACCCGGAAGGCGATGTTCAGCACACCTTCCTGCGCTTCGCTCAGGTCCAGAAGCCGGGAAAACAGCAGCGGCCCCATCTCGGTAACCGTTGTCCGGACAGGGTGGCCCTGCTCACCAAACAGATCCCAGAACGTGACCGGGCACGCGGCATAGGAGTAATCGGCAAACCCGATACGCTGGGCACGGTCCATGAAGGCCTGATGCAACTTGTGATCGGGGCTGCCGGGACGCGCCAGTCCGGACAGGTCACCTTTGACGTCAGACAGGAAAACAGGAACACCCTGCTGCGAGAACCCTTCGGCCAGGATTTGCAGGGTCACGGTCTTGCCCGTCCCCGTTGCACCGGCAATCAAGCCGTGCCTGTTTGAATATTTCAGCGTCAAACCCTGCGGCTGCTTGTAATCAACACCGCCACCGCCGACAAAAACGTTTTCCGTCATATTGATACGTCCCAAAACTTAGCGTCCCGGCACCACCATACAAACTTAACCTTTGACTGCGATAGTGATTTTGCCCGCCTCGCAATTCCCTCGGGTGGTGGGCAAACTTCCTCCCTGTCGACTGGCTGTGCTTTCGGGCACAGCCCTTTTTTTTGAAATTGCCAAGTTTCTGCTTGTGGAAACATTAAATTTCGCTGTTAGCAGTTGACCACTGGGTTCGCCTCTCGTAACGTTCGGGCATAACTAAGTCGGCCAGTCCGACGGGGAGATACATTGATTGAAGGGAGCCGCACGTACGGCTCCCTTTGTCGTTTGTACTCAAAGGCTTCCCGGCGTCACTTCAGGTGACCTATGATGGGTCGGCGAAAATCCGTCCAATCCCTTGTGCAGCGCGCGCTTTGCGACTGACATGGCGGAGCAGGAATGCTAGAGACGTTTGAAAAAGCTGTATCAGCACAATGAGGCACTGATGATCACCAAACTTGTTCCAGCCACCCTGGTAACGGCTGCATTGCTGGGCTCAGGCGCGTTCGCCCAGGAAACCACGACTGAAACTCAAGAGCAGACCCAAACCGGTCAGACCACGGATACCGGCTCCGACTTGGATCTGGGTCAAAGCGGCCCGCGTGTCGGCGAGCAATATGTCCGCGAGAAGTCGGGCGACTGGGAGATCTCCTGCATCAAGGCGCAATCCGGCGATGACCCCTGTGCGATGGTTCAGATTCTCAACGGTGCGCAGAATGAACCTCTGGCCGAGATCACCGTTGGCAAGCTGCCCGCCGGTGGTGCCGCCGCGGCCTGGGCGAACGTCATTGTTCCTCTGGAAACTCTGCTGCAAGCACAACTGGCCATCTCGATCGATGGCGCACCTCGCAAGCTGTACAACTATCATCACTGTGTTCCGGTCGGTTGTGTTGCGCAGCTGGGTCTGACCCAGGGCGACATTGACGCGATGAAAGCGGGAACGAAGGCTACCATTTCACTGGTGCCCGCACGCGCGCCCGATCAGGTTATCAACATGGATCTGTCGCTGAGCGGATTTACCGCTGCCTTTGACGGCCTGGAGGTCAACACCAACTGATCACGCCAAGATGAATGACCAAAGCCGCCATCCCCCGATGGCGGCTTTTTTCATACCTTCTTGAGGGCTAAGACCGCGTTCAGACCGCCAAACGCAAAGGCGTTGCTCAATGCCACATTCACCTCGGCCTCGCGCGCCTCGTTTGGTACGACGTCCAAAGCGCATTCCGGGTCGGGTTCTTCATACCCTATGGTCGGCGCTATCACGCCGTCACGGACAGCCATGATACAGGCCAGCAGTTCAACCGCGCCGGTTCCGCCGATAAGGTGGCCGTGCATGGATTTGGTCGACGAGATCATCAGATCGTCGGCATGGCGTCCGAACACATCCGCTACTGCTGCGCATTCGGTCTTGTCATTGGCGGCGGTTCCGGTGCCGTGGGCGTTGATATAGCCCACGTCACTTGCGTTCAGCCCGGCGTCCTTCAAGGCCCCGGCCATGGCACGGGCCGCGCCCTGCTTGCTGGGCATCACGATATCCGTCGCGTCCGAAGACATCGCATAGCCCGCAACCTCACACAGAATTTCAGCGCCTCGAGCACGCGCATGTTCGTATTCCTCGAATACGAACACACCGGCGCCCTCGCCCTGAACCATGCCATTGCGATTTGCGCTGAACGGCCGGCAGGCGTCCTTCGACATAACCCGAAGGCCTTCCCAGGCCTTGACCCCGCCAAAACACAACATGGATTCCGACCCGCCGGTAATCATCGCCGGGGCGGCGCCACTGCGCACCATCTGGAACGCCAGCGCCATCGCGTGGTTGGACGATGCACAGGCCGTCGAAACGGTGAAGCTGGGGCCTTTGAGGTTGTGCTCCATCGAAATGTGGCTTGCCGCCGCGTTGTTCATCAGCTTCGGCACGACGAATGGATGGACCCGGTTCTTCCCGTCTTCGTAGACCGAGCGGTAGTTGTCATCCCAGGTCGAAACACCACCGCCGGCCGTTCCCAGAACGACCCCCGACCGAACGGCCAATTCGCCATGAAACTCCAGCCCCGACTGGTCGATCGCCTCTTTGGCCGCAGTCAGAGTGAATTGCGTGAAACGGTCATACAGCGCCATCTGCTGGCGATTGAACCGACCCTCGGCCTCGAACCCGCGGACCTGGCCGCCAATTTTGATGCTCAGTCGGTCGACATCACGAAATTCAAGCTCGGAAATGCCGCAACGGCCTTCGCGCATCGCTTCCAGGGTGTCGGGCACGGAATGGCCCAGCGAATTGATCGTGCCAGCGCCGGTGATGACAACCCGTTTCATGACCGCGGATCAAACCTTTTCCGCGACCAGCTTTTCGATCCCGGCAATGATCGCCGCAACATTCGAAATGTCGAAATCACTTGCCGTCGGTTCGTTGGCGTTGAAGGGGATCGAGATGTCGAATTCTTCCTCGATGGCAAAGATGCTTTCAACCAGGCCCATGCTATCGATTCCGAGATCTTCCAGAGAGCTTTCGGGCGTCACGTCGGACGGCTCCAGCACGGCCTGCTCTGCAATGATTGCGATGACGCGGTCGCTGATGCTCATGTCGTTCCCCTGATTGTCGCGTTGCGGTTGATTTAATCGCTCGACGAGGGTTTGAAAACCGTCTTTTTAAGCGCCTCTACGTCACGGGCAATGCGTGGAAGCCGACGCTGCGCCTTGTAGATTTCGGTGTGCGTTTCCATTTTCACGCCCGGATAGCCCATGATCACACGACCTGCCGGGACATTCGAAAGTATCTTGGTTCCGCCGCCCGCGATCACGCCGTCACCGATGAAAATATTGTCGACGACTCCGGTCTGGCCACCCAAAACCACGTTGTTGCCGATCTCGACTGAACCGGACACTCCGGTTTGACCGCACAGCAGACAGTCTCTGCCGACCTGGGTGTTGTGCCCGACATGAACAAGGTTGTCCAACTTGGAGCCGTCTCCGATGACGGTGTTGCGGATTGTGCCGTTGTCGATGGTGCAGTTCGCGCCAACCTCGACATCATTGCCGATCTGGACCGCACCCAGAGAATGGATGCGCAACCAACTCTGCGCCTTGGCGTCTCCGGCGTCGCCCATGGTCTTGCGCACGTTTTCCACACCAGAAACCTCGGGCGTGACAAAGCTGAACCCATCCCCGCCGATCCTGGCTCCGGGTTGCGCAATAAAGCGATCGCCGATGATGGAACGCGCGCCGATGCTGACCATCTCGCGCAACAGGCAGTTCTGGCCCAACACGACATCCATACCAACGTGGCACTGGGCGCCGATCACCGTTCCGGATCCGATGCGGGCCCGGGGGCCGACAACGGCCAGAGGCCCGATGGACACATCTCCGGCGATCTCGGCCGTCGGGTCCACGACCGCCGAAGGATGGATCCCGGGCGCGACACCCTGCCCCCGGTCCAACATCGTGGTAATTCCGGCCATTGCCATACGGGGGCGGCCGACGAACACGGCGCCCTCCAGACCCAGTGCGCGCCAGTCGGCACCCTCCCACAGAACGGCACAGCGCGCCTGACCCTCAGCAAGCGCCTCGGCGTATTTCGGAGCCATCGCCATAGCCAAATCGGTCGGACCAGCATCCTTGGGCTCGGCCGCCCTCAGAATCGTCAGGCTGGTGTTTCCCTCGGCCGGCGCCCCCAGAGCATCGGCGATTTGCTGTAAGGTGAACTGCATCGCGGGCTTCCTTGTCGCAGGATTTTGCGCCCTGTGCTTACCCCTGAACGTTCGGCAGGGCCACCCCTGCTTTTTGCAGGGCATCCCAAATCTTCTGATCCCGCCCGTAGACATCGCGACGATACTGCACGTCGCCCTTCGGCCCGACGAACGCGGTGCGGTAAATCAGATGAACCGGAACCGGCTGTTTGAGGTCAACCTTGGTTTCACGTCCGGTACCCAGCACCCTGTGGAAAAAGGCCTTGGGGTCCTCTTCCTGTTTTGCCAGCAAAGCATAGGCGAAATCAAAAGGTTGCGCCAAACGAATGCACCCGTGAGAGAAGGCGCGCACTTCGCGTGCGAACAGGCTCTTTTGCGGGGTGTCGTGCAGATAGATGTTGTACTTGTTGGGGAACATGAACTTGACCAGCCCCAGAGCGTTGCTTTGCCCAGGAGGCTGGCGCATCGCAAACGGGAAGCTGCGAGCCGTGAACTGGTTGAAGTCCACCGCATTGCGGTTCACCTGCCGTCCACGCCGATCGGTGATCTCAAGATGCCGGACGGCATTGGGGTTGGCCCGCAACTTCGGCAGGTATTCCTTGGTGATGATCGAGCGCGGCACATGCCAGCTGGGATTGATCACCATGTGCTCCATCACATCCGAAAACTCGGGGCTTTGACGATCGCTGGTGTTTTTGCCGATCACCGCACGTGTTTCAAATGTCACCCGACCATCGTCGACGATTTTCGCGGAAAAGTCGGCCTGATTGACCAGAACATGCCGTGCACCCCTCTCGCGAGGGAGCCAGCGTTCACGTTCCATCGCAACCATCACCGCCTTGAGTCGGTCAGAAGGTGACCGGTTGATTTCGGCAATCGTTCCCTGGCCGGCGACACCATCTGGTTCAAGTCCATGGGCGCGTTGGAAGGCTTGCACCGCTGCCACCATGGAGTCGTCATATTCCGGGCTGGCCGTGGGCTTGAGGAACCCCATCGCAACCAGACGGTTACGCAGCTTTATGACGCTCAGCCCCGTATCGCCGCGCTCGTATTTTCCGGTTGGAACGGTCGGCCCCCATTCGCCATGTTCGTTCAGTGACTGCAGCGCCATCTTCTGCTTGAGCAGCGCCCGGTACTGGCTGGACTGCGGCGGAAGCTGCGCGAGATAAGAGCCGTCGGTGGATTTCATCATCGCCGCAAGATGATCCGAGGCTGGCTTCCGTTCGACCGCACGCACGAGGCCGGCGTCGATCTGAGCCGGGCGCAGCAGCCCGGACTGAATATCCTGCGCATAGCGGACAAACGCCTCGCTCAGCGCAGCCTCAAGCGCCCCGAGATCGCGGTTTGACCGAGCGCTCTGCATCTTCGCCATCAGGCCATCAACGTCATATCGTTCGGCCGGAAGCCCATGCATCTGAGCATGGGACAATGCTTTGATAAGTGCCGACCGACGCGCCGCGTGATCAGAGGTAGGACCGACCCAAATCGGCGCGAATTCCTGTTCTCGATAAAAGGACGCGATTTCCGGGGTTGTCCCTGCGCTTTCCGCGACAGCCATCCGAAACGCGAAGCTCTCAGCCTGGGTCGGAGCCGCCTGAACGGATGTGGCCGACACGGCGATGCTGGCGGCAAACAGAAAAATCGCACAGGTCCGACGGACAGAATTCATGGGATAGCCTTGGTTTTCAATAACTTGGAACACTAGTTTTTGCGCCCGACAATTATGTTTCACGCCTCGGGGGATTGTCCACTCACATTTCCAACAGCACATCACACCGCTGGCCCCCTGATGCGCGTTTGCATCGTCTGAAAAAAAACGAAAGGGATTCAGGCCTGTTCGCCACATTTTTTGTCACTTGCGCAGATTTTCGCCGAAAATTCCCCGTAAGAAAGCACAAGACCAAAAGATCACTTGGCGCAAGAATCCCTCTGTGGCATAAAATCCGCATCTGGGATGGGAAAGAATTAAGAAAGCGCACGTAACATCGTGTGCAGGCAGGAACTGTACGGGACGAAACACGCTATGACCAAGAGCAGTACCTCGGGGATGACCCGGCGTGCCCTATTGGGCGCATTCGCGGCAACGGCAGTTGTTGCAGCACCAACCTACTCAAACGCAGCAGGCTTCCTTCGCGGGGGTGGAGACATCCGCAGGATCCGTATGTATTCGGGTCGCACCGGCGAGCGCTTGGACATGATCTACTGGGTCGATGGTAAATACGTCAAAGACGCGGTCAAGGAAATCAACCACTTCATGCGTGACTGGCGCACCGATCAGTCAAAGGACATGGATCTGCGCACGATCGACATCATGGCCGCGGCCCACAACCTGCTGGATGTGAACGAGCCCTACATGCTGTTGTCGGGCTACCGCTCTCCGCAGACCAACGCCATGCTGCGCCGTCGGTCGCGCGGTGTCGCCAAGAACTCTCTCCACGTTAAAGGTCAGGCTGCGGACCTGCGGCTTGCCTCCCGCTCGGTCTCACAGATGGCCAAGGCAGCCATTTCGTGCCGTGCCGGCGGTGTCGGCCAATACTATGGATCAAATTTCGTGCACATGGATTGCGGCGACGTTCGCTCCTGGCGCGGCTAATTCACTACCACTCACCAACCCCGCAAAAAGCCCCGGCGCATCACTGCCCGGGGCTTTTTGCTGCGCAGCGCCCATCTGGCAATGACGGACACAGGCGTAGAAGCGCTACGCCTTAAAACTCTGGAAGAAAGTGGCGCACCTGAGAGGATTCGAACCTCTGGCCTCTGCCTTCGGAGGGCAGCGCTCTATCCAGCTGAGCTACAGGTGCGTTGGCCGTTAGCTAACCTTGTTCCGATCCGGGTGCAACTGGATTTTGCATGTCGGAACTCGGTTTAGCGACGAACAATCAGGCAAACAATTCGTGCGCCAGTTCCAGCGCATCGATCAGCGTGTCGACCTCATCGGTGGTGTTGTACAGACCAAAACTCGCGCGGCAGGTGGCCGTAACCCCGAGATGATCCATCAACGGTCCGGCGCAATGGTGCCCCGCCCGAACGGCGACGCCCTTCTTGTCGAGAATAGTGGATACATCGTGCGCGTGGCCCGCACCATCCAGCGTAAAGCTGAAGATAGCGGCCTTGTCGGGCGTCGTCCCCTGAACCTGCAGCCAGTTCAGCCCGGTCAGGCGCTGCATTGCATAGTCGCGCAAGCCCGCCTCATGGGCCGCGATGTTGTCCATCCCCAAACCCATCATGTAGTCCAGCGCAACGCCCATGCCGATCGTCTGGACGATACCCGGAGTGCCGGCTTCGAATTTCATCGGCGGATCGTTGTAGATCACCGTCTCCTTCGAGACCTCCTTGATCATGTCTCCACCGCCGATGAAGGGGCGCATTTCCGCCATCCGTTCGGACTTGATGAAAATGGCGCCAGATCCCGAGGGGCCGTACAGCTTGTGCCCGGTGATAGCATAGAAATCACACCCGATATCCTGCAGATCCACCGGCATGTGAACCGCGCCTTGGCTTCCGTCGACCAGCACAGGCACGCCTTTGGCATGGGCGCCTTCGGTGATCGCCTTTACGTCAACCACGGTACCCAGAACGTTGGAACACTGGGTCACCGCCACCAGTTTGGTCTTGGGCCCGATGGCGTCGATCACGGCCTGCGGATCCAGCGCACCACTTGCATCCACGTCCACCCATTTCAGAACGACGCCCTGGCGTTCGCGCAGGAAATGCCAGGGTACGATGTTGGCATGATGCTCCATGACGCTCAGAACAATTTCGTCACCGGCCTGCATCCGTGGCATGGCCCATCCATATGCGACAAGGTTGATCCCCTCGGTCGTCCCGGAATTCAGGACGATCTCATCCTCATTCGCGACATTCAAAAACCGGGCGACGGTCCCGCGCACGGATTCGTATTTTTCGGTCGCTAGGTTCGACAGGTAGTGCAATCCGCGATGCACGTTCGAATACTCGTGCGCATAGGCATTGGTAACCGCATCTATCACCACCTGAGGTTTCTGCGCCGAGGCCCCGTTGTCGAGATAGGTCAGGGGTTTCCCGTTCACCTCACGCGAGAGCATCGGGAAATCGGCGCGGATTTTCTGGACGTCATACATGATCGAATTCCCTAAACAGGCCCGCTTGGGGTCATCAACAGGACGAAAGGTATCGCCAGCAATCCCGAGATGAGGATGACCACAAAGGATTTGCCCAGCGAGTCGAAATGGTGCGCCTGATTGATGAAATGCAGGCTGATGTAGAGGCTGTACAGGCTCATCCCCAATACGAGGATCAGGAACATAGTCGGCGCAATCATCACCATGACGAAGATGATCAATTGGCCCAGAATCTGCAGGAATTGCAGCCAGACCATCAGCAGCATCATACCGTCCAGGCTGCCGGTGCCGCCAATCATCCTGCCGACAAAATGAAACGCGAAGATGCCCAAGAGAACGGCTCCGGCCGAAGTCGCCAACGACTGCACGACCGGTTCAAACGCCATATCCAGCGATGGATCAAGCGCCGGAAACACAAGGGTCGATAGTGATTGAGACAAAGCGTTCAGGACAACGACCAATGCCAGCGCTGTCCAAAGCACATCCCGACCGGGTACTCCGGCCAACAGACGCCTTGCCGCCTCGGCCGGATTTGCCAATGTCAGAACGGCCAGATGTCCCAGAAATGCGGCGTTCATGCCCGCGCCCTTCGTGTTTGAGAAAACCCGGAAAACCAGAACCAGACGAATACCGCAACCCAAAGGGCTCCGGTCAGTGTCTGGACAGGGCCCGGACCGATGAAACCAGCCACCAGCCCGTTCAACAACACCAGCGGTGATGAGGCGAGCAGAGCCCAGAACAGCGCAAGCCGCGCCTGATAGGACGTGGTTGCACCGCCGAACATGCGAGAAATCAGGTGAGTCCCCCATGCAAGGACGTAAAACAGCAACGGTAGAATGAAGACCGACCCCAACAGGGCCCCACCCATCAGCATGTTCAGGTCCAGCCCCTCAAGATGGGCACGGCGCGCAAGGCCCGGCAACTGTGCGATAAAGCCAATCACACAGAACGCCATGACAAAGGCCAGCGCGCGGTCTTCGCGCGGGCCCATGTCCAGAAGTCGACGCACAACTCGACCGGGCCCGCGATAGGAGGCGACGATATCGGTGGTCACCGGCATCAGCTGTGCCGCGCCAACCAGCCTTCCAGCCGCGAGACGATGTCCTCGGCCAGCGCTTCGTCTTCGATCTCTTCCACGGCTTCTGCCAAAAAGGCCAGCGTCAGCATGTTGGTCGCTTCCTTGGCCGGAACCCCGCGCGAGCGCAGGTAGAACATCGCGGTCTCGTCGATGGCACCCGAGGTCGACCCGTGCGAGCAGGCCACGTCGTCGGCATAGATCTCAAGCTCGGGCTTGGCCAGGAACTGACTGTCGTCATCCAGCAGCAAAGACTGGCTGATCTGGTAGCCATCGGTCTTCTGAGCGCCTTCCTTGACCAGGATCTTGCCTTGGAACACGCCGGTCGCGCCGTTGCGCAGAACCTTCTTGAACACCTGACGGCTTTCGCAGTTCACCGCGTCATGGGTGATGAACACCGTGTCGTCATGGTGGAAGTCGCCATCGCCCACGCAGGCGCCGGCCACATGCGCCACCGCATCGTCGCCGGTTAGCTCGACCACCTGTTCATTGCGCGTCAGCACACCATTCACGGTCAGGGTGAAAGACTTGTAGACGGAGTCCTTGCCCAACCGGGTGAACATATGCGTCGCGGCACGGCGCTGATGGTCCCTGCCCTGCGCCCGGACATGGTGCAGCGTGCCGCCATCGGCGATGTCGATCTCGATGCACTTGTTGAACCGCGAGGCCGCCGGGCCATTCTCGAGAATCGTCACCTCGGCGCCGCTTTCCACGCGGATCACGTGGTGCAGGATCGCGTCCGAGGTCTCGGAGTCGTGGCGATAGATCAGACTGATCGGCTTGGACGGGTTGCCGGTCACATGGATCGCCACGCCGTCCTGCGCAAAGGCGGTGTTCAGCGCCGCCAGCGGGCGTTGAACCGGGGTCTGGCCCCGCTCCTCGAGCACGCCGTACAGTTGCTTGGCCCAGTGGATGTCCTTGCAGCAGATATCCTCGAGCCGGTCGATGCTCACGCCTTCCAGCGTCAGGTCATCGCTGTCCTCGGGGCTGAACACGCCATCGACGAAGACGATTTTAAGGCGGTCGAACCCGTCAAAGACCATCGGTTCGTCGGTGTGGAATACCTCGGCCGTTGGGGCCTCGGGCGAGGTAAGCGTATCGGGACGCGTGTATTTCCAATACTCGTCGCGCCGCCCGGGCAAACCCATGGCGCGCAGCCGGGCCAGGGCCGCCTCGCGTGCGTCGCGGGTGCAGCCGGCTTCGGGCATGCGCAGCGTGGCCAGCCGCGCTTCGGTCGCGGATTGTTTCACGTCGGGCAAGGCCATCAGTTCACCTCGGCAAGAATGTCGGCGTAACCGTTGTTTTCGACTTCCAGCGCCAGCTCGGGCCCGCCGGTCTTGACGATCCGGCCATCGGCCATGATGTGCACCACGTCGGGTTTGATGTGGTCCAGCAGACGCTGATAGTGGGTGATCACCAGGAACCCGCGGCCTTCGTCGCGCAGCGCGTTCACGCCCTCGGCCACCAGCTTCATGGCATCCACGTCAAGGCCCGAGTCGGTCTCGTCCAGGATGCACATCTTGGGCTCGAGCATCGCCATCTGCAGGATTTCGTTGCGCTTCTTCTCGCCACCCGAGAAACCAACGTTTACGGGGCGCTTCAGCATGTCGGCGTCGATTTTCAGTGACTTGGCCTTTTCGCGCACCAGCTTGAGGAAATCCGCGGCCGACAGTTCTTCTTCGCCGCGCGCCTTGCGCTGGGCGTTCACGGCGGTCCGCAGAAAGGTCATGTTGCCCACGCCCGGGATCTCGACCGGGTACTGGAACGCCAGAAACAGACCGGCGGCGGCACGCTCTTCCGGCTCCATCTCCAGCAGGTCCGCGCCATCCAGAGTCGCCGAACCCTCGGTGACCTCATACCCGTCACGGCCCGACAGCACATAGCTGAGCGTCGACTTGCCCGAGCCGTTCGGCCCCATGATCGCGTGTACCTTCCCGGCCTCGACCGTCAGGTCCACGCCCTTGAGGATCTGCTTTTCCTCTTCCTCAAGTTTGACGTGCAGGTTCTTGATTTCCAGCATGTTTTGTCCTTTTGCGTATCGTCGGGACGCGCCGGCCCCGGTCTGTTCCTATCCCAGCACCCTGCGCAGCAGCCGCGCCGCGATCCATCCCAGGACCGCCCCGCCGCCGATTGCCCAGACCGGGTTGATGAAATCGGTGTAGTTGACGTTGACATAGGCCACGCCCAGCAAGCCGCCCAGAACCGGCAGCGCATAAGACGCCGCGGTCAGGACATCATCCCTGCGGGTGCGCGGCGAGCGGGCCATCAGCCGACCGAGCCTTCCAGCGAGATCGCGACCAGCTGCTGGGCTTCCATGGCGAACTCCATCGGCAGCGCCTGCAGCACGTCCTTGCAGAACCCGTTGACCACCAGCGCCACGGCTTCTTCCTCGTCCATGCCGCGCTGGCGGCAATAGAACAGCTGATCCTCATCGACCTTCGAGGTGGTAGCCTCGTGCTCGACCCGACTGCTGTTGTTCTTGACCTCGATATACGGAACGGTATGCGCCCCGCATTTGTCGCCGATCAGCAGGCTGTCGCACTGGGTATAGTTGCGGCTGTTCTTGGCCTTGGGGTGCATCGACACCAGCCCGCGATAGGTGTTCTGGGCCTTGCCCGCGCTGATGCCCTTGGACACGATGCGCGACTTGGTGTTCTTGCCCAAATGGATCATCTTGGTGCCGGTATCGGCCTGCTGCATATTGTTGGTGATGGCGATCGAGTAGAACTCGCCTTGGCTGTCATCACCCCGCAGGATGCAGGACGGGTATTTCCAGGTCACGGCACTGCCGGTCTCGACCTGCGTCCACATCACCTTGGACCGGTCGCCCCGGCAATCCGCGCGCTTGGTCACGAAGTTGTAGATGCCGCCTTTGCCGTTCTCATCGCCCGGGAACCAGTTCTGGACGGTCGAGTATTTCACCTCGGCGTCTTCCTCGACGATGATCTCGACCACTGCGGCATGCAGCTGCGCGGTATCACGCTGCGGCGCGGTGCAGCCTTCCAGATAGGACACGTACGAGCCCTTGTCGGCGATGATCAGAGTCCGCTCGAATTGGCCCGTGTTTTCCGCGTTGATGCGGAAATAGGTGCTCAACTCCATCGGGCAGCGCACGCCGGGCGGCACATAGACGAACGAGCCGTCCGAGAACACGGCCGAGTTCAGCGTGGCATAGAAATTGTCCGACACCGGAACCACCGAGCCCAGGTATTTCTTGACCAGTTCAGGGTGTTCCTTGATCGCCTCGGAGATCGAGCAGAAGATGACGCCGGCCTTCTTCAGCTCGGCTTGGAAGGTCGTGCCAACCGAAACCGAGTCGAACACCGCATCCACCGCGACCTTGCGGCCCTCGGCCGGGGCATCCTCGGCCCCTTCCACGCCGGCCAGAATCATCTGTTCTTTCAGCGGGATACCGAGCTTCTCGTAAGTGGCCAGCAGTTTCGGATCGACCTCGTCCAGAGACTTGGGCTTGGTCTCCATCGACTTGGGCCGGGCATAGTAATACTGGTCCTGAAAATCGATTTCAGGATAGTGGACCATGGCCCATTTTGGCTCTTCCATCTGGGTCCAACGCTCGAAGGCTTTCAGACGCCATTCGGTCATCCACTCGGGCTCTTCGTTCTTTTCCGAGATCAGCTTGACGATATCGGGGTTCACGCCCTTGGGCGCGTACTCCATCTCGATATCCGTATCCCACCCGTATTTGTAGGTCCCGACCTCGCGCACCGCGTCAACGGTTTCCTGATCGACACCTTCTTTTACCTGGGTCTGGTCCAAAGCGGCCATGTTCCACCCTCCGTCAGATCACGCGGCCCGCGCGCGATGCTTTTTCTCTTTTTCCAGCCACGTCTCGGCGAAACGCAGCACGTCTTCTTCACTCGTCTCGGGGCCCAGCGAAACGCGTACCGCGCTGGCCGCCGTGGCCTCGTCATATCCCATCGCGGTCAGTACCGCGCTTGCCCTCACCTTGCCGCTGGAGCAGGCCGAACCGGCGCTGATCGCAAAGCCCGACAGATCCATCTGCATCACCTGCGTTTCGCCCTTCCAGCCGGGCGTCGCAAAGCACAGGGTGTTGGGCAACCGATCCTGATCTTTCCCGACAAAAATAGTAGATTTAGAACCAGCCTCAAGGGCCTTTTCTAGAATATTTCTAAGCTCTGCAACCTTTTCCCAAACTCCGTTTGCCAGATCCCGCGCCGCCGCTTCAGCCGCAGCGCCGAACCCAGCGATTCCAATGACATTTTCCGTCCCCGACCGGCGCCCCATTTCCTGGCCACCGCCCTTGATCCGGGCCTCCAGATCCGTGCCGCGTTTCATCACCACGGCACCCACACCCTTTGGCCCGCCCAGCTTGTGCGCCGAGACCAACGCCATCTGCACATCCAGCCAGTTGAAGGCGATCGGCAGTTTCCCGAACGCCTGCGTGGCATCGGTGACGGCTAGACCCTTGGGCAAGGCCTGAATGATCCCGGTTTCAGAATTGGCGAGTTGCAACGTGGACCGGTCCGGGTCGGCTACGGCGACAGCGCCTTGGTGCGAAACCGGCAAATCCTCGACAGTCCAGGCCCTTACGGCATCATGTTCGATCGCCGCGCCATGCAGGTTGCGCCCTTCCAAGGCCAGCGCCGCGCCTTCGGTCGACCCGGATGTGAACACGATATCGGCCCCATCCGCCCCAAAGGCCGCGGCCACCTGCGCACGCGCCTTTTCGATGACAGCCTTGGCCGCTCGCCCCTCAGCATGGACCGAGGAGGGGTTCCCGCAGACCTCCATCGCCGCGATCATCGCGTCGCGCGCCTCGGGGCGCAGCCGGGTCGTGGCGTTGTGATCCAGGTAAACACGTTTCATGGACTCACCTTTTCATCCACAGCCACACCCTTCGAGAGACCCGATCCGCTCACCGGTCAATCATCCACGACCGAGAACAGCCCAGGCACCGCTGGACACGGCGCAAGGTCGTTCTGGATCACATCGGACAAGCGTGTCTGGTGCAGGAACACGTAGACATGCGCGCTGAGACTTTCCCACAGGCGGTTGGTCAGCGACTGCGCCCGGCTGCCCGAGGATCCCCCCGAAGCCCCGGCCCCCTTGTGCATGGCATCAACTGTTTCATCCACGGCTGACAGAATCTCGACCACGCGGATCTCCGACGCCGGCCGCGCCAAACGATAGCCGCCGCCCGGCCCGCGCACCGATGCAACCAGATCGGCACGGCGCAGCTTGACGAACAGCTGCTCCAGATAGGGCAGCGAAATGTCCTGACGCTCGGAAATCTCTCCCAGGGTCACCAGCGTGTCGGCGGGTTGAAGCGCTATGTCCGCCAACGCCACCATCGCGTAACGGCCCTTGGTTGACAGCTTCATTCTTCGATCCTCGTGGCTTGAACCGCGTGAAAACATTGACGTCGCCGCGGTCAGTGCGTATCTCCGACTGACAGCGTGTTCACGCTGCGATACTCAATTAGAACCGTTCTAAGGTGCCTGACGATAACCGTCAAGTATATCCCGGCGCCCGCGAGAAAAAGACAGGACAACCGCACACATGCCCGAGGTGATTTTTCCCGGACCTGAAGGCCGACTGGAAGGCCGTTACCACCCCCAAAAGGAAAAAGACGCACCGATCGCCATCGTGCTGCACCCGCACCCCCAGTTCGGCGGGACCATGAACAACAAGGTCGTCTACAACCTGCACTACGCGTTCTACAACATGGGTTTTACGGTCCTGCGCTTCAATTTCCGGGGCGTCGGCCGCAGCCAGGGCGAGTATGACCAGGGAGTCGGAGAACTCAGCGACGCGGCATCGGCGTTGGACTATCTGCAGTCGATGAACAACAACTCGAAACATTGCTGGGTTGCAGGCTTTTCGTTCGGAGCCTGGATCGGCATGCAGTTGCTGATGCGTCGCCCCGAGATCACCGGCTTCATCAGCGTGTCGCCGCCCGCGAACATGTATGATTTTTCGTTCCTTGCCCCCTGCCCCTCGTCCGGGCTGATCATCAACGGGACGGCCGACCGTGTAGCACCGCCGGCGGACACCACCGCACTGGTCGGAAAACTGCACGAACAGAAGGGTATCACCATCACCCATACCGAGGTTGAAGGAGCCGACCACTTCTTCCAGGGTGAGCACATGGATACGCTGATGACCAACGTGACCGACTACGTCAAACGCCGCCTGACCGAGAACACACGCTGATGTCCGACACCATCACCATTCTCGCGGCGAAACTGGCCGAGGATACGATGAAGGTCATGGACGAAACCGGCCAGGATCGGTTCTACGTCGAAGTCGGTGACGTGCTGGGCGCAGCCTCCCAATCGCTTGAGGAGGCTTTCCTTACCGAAATCCGCGTCCGGTTGGCCGAGCGCAAGGCGCGGCAATTCCTGATCAAGAGGCTGTCGGATCACCGGTCCAAGGTGAAGGCGATCGAAAAGCAATAGGCGCACAAAAAAGGAGCCCGCGGGCTCCTTTTTCGTTTCATTCGTGGCGTTCAAACTGTTGTTGCGCTTGACCTATCAACCAATTTGGCTGCGTCAGTATCGACGGACCCCCCGTCAGCAAGCCACCCAATCGCCACGATTATTGCCGAAGCAAATACGACCGTTTTTGCAAATGTCGTCATGAAACACACTCGTTAAAAAAGTAATCGAAAACGTGTATTAGTCTACACGCTTTACGGCCTTGCCATAGTCGGGTTTACCTGACCCTAGGTGAACCAACGAAAGGGGCGACTGCCTGAATTTCCTTGCGCCGTTTCTGAGTTCTGTGCTCAACGTCGCAGCAGATGCATCAAGGGTTCAAGAACCATGCCCCAAGCCTACCTGATCCTCCTTCTCGCTGTTATTGCCGAGACAATCGGAACGACCGCACTGCAGGCCAGCCAGCAATTCACCCGGTTCTGGCCCTCGGTGCTGGTGGTGGTGGGCTATGGGTTTGCCTTTTACCTGATGGCGCTGACGCTGAAGGTAATGCCCGTCGGCATCGTTTATGCAATCTGGTCCGGGCTTGGCATCGCTCTGATTGCGCTGATCGGCTTTGTGGTTTTTGGCCAACGGCTGGACTGGCCCGCGGTTCTGGGCCTTGCGATGATTCTAGGCGGCATTCTGGTCATCCACCTCTTTTCGCAGACTGCGGGCCACTGATCGCGCGTTAGGGCTGGTAACTTGTGCCGCGCCGCGTTATGCGCGCGGCAACTTCCCGTTCAAAGGCTGACCTCATGGACCTGCGCAACATCGCAATCATCGCTCACGTGGACCACGGCAAAACGACCCTGGTGGACGAGCTACTGAAACAATCCGGTGCATTCCGGGAAAACCAGGCCGTGGCCGAGCGCGCCATGGACAGCAACGATCTCGAACGTGAACGCGGCATCACCATTCTGGCCAAAGCCACCAGTGTCGAGTGGAAAGGCACGCGCATCAACATCGTTGACACCCCCGGCCACGCCGATTTCGGCGGCGAGGTCGAGCGTATTCTCAGCATGGTTGACGGCGTCGTGCTGCTGGTCGATGCCGCCGAAGGCCCGATGCCCCAGACGAAATTCGTGACCTCGAAGGCGCTGGCGCTGGGTCTGCGTCCGATCGTGGTGCTGAACAAGGTCGACAAGCCTGATGCCGAGCCCGACCGCGCGCTGGACGAGTGCTTTGACCTGTTCGCCAACCTCGGCGCCGACGATGACCAGTTGGATTTCCCCGCCATGTATGCCTCGGGGCGGTCGGGCTGGGCCGACATGGAACTGGACGGCCCACGCAAGGACCTGTCCGCCCTGTTCGATCTGGTAGTCGACCACGTTCCCGCCCCCAAACAAGCTGAGCGCAAGGATGAACCCTTCCGCATGTTGGCGACCACGCTGGGCAGCGACCCGTTCATCGGTCGCATTCTGACCGGCCGTGTGGAAAGCGGCACGCTCAAAGCGGGTGACAGCCTCAAAGCGCTCAGCCGTGACGGCAAGCTGATCGAGAATTTCCGGGCCACCAAGATCCTGGCCTTCCGTGGTCTCAGCCAGCAACCGATCGACGTCGCCGAAGCGGGCGACATCGTAACCATCGCAGGCATGAGCAAGGCCACCGTGGCGGATTCGCTGGTGGCGCCCCAGGTGGATGAGGCCCTGCCCGCCCAGCCGATCGACCCGCCGACCATCACGGTGACCTTCGGCATCAACGACTCGCCGCTGGCGGGGCGGGACGGCAAGAAGGTCCAGTCGCGCGTCATCCGCGACCGCCTGATGAAAGAGGCCGAATCGAACGTGGCCATCCAGATCACGGACACCCCCGGCGGCGAAGCCTTCGAGGTCGCGGGCCGCGGTGAATTGCAGATGGGCGTTCTGATCGAGAACATGCGTCGCGAAGGGTTCGAACTCAGCATCTCGCGTCCGCAGGTTCTGTTCCGCGAGGAAGACGGCCAACGCCTGGAGCCTATCGAGGAAGTCACCATCGACGTGGATGACGAATTCTCGGGCGCAGTCATCGAAAAGGTGACAGGCGCGCGCAAGGGCGAGTTGGTTGAGATGCGCCCCGCAGGCGTTGGCAAAACCCGCATTATCGCGCATGTGCCGTCGCGCGGTCTGATTGGCTATCACGGTGAATTCCTGACCGACACCCGCGGCACCGGCGTTCTGAACCGCGTTTTCCAGGGCTGGGCACCGCACAAGGGCCCGATCCCCGGCCGCCGCGCCGGCGTTCTGATCTCGATGGAGAACGGCCAGGCCGTCGCATATGCGCTGTGGAACCTGGAGGAGCGTGGGCGGATGTTCGTCGGCCCCCAGACCGATGTGTACCAGGGCATGATCATCGGCGAACACTCGCGGGACAATGACCTTGAGGTGAACCCGCTGAAAGGCAAGAAACTGACCAACGTGCGGGCCAGCGGTTCGGACGATGCCGTTCGCCTGACACCGCATGTCCAGTTCTCGCTGGAGGAGGCAATCGCCTACATCGATGACGATGAGCTGGTCGAAGTAACTCCGAACGCGATCCGGCTGCGAAAGCGGTTCCTTGACCCGCACGAACGCAAGCGCATGGCCAAGTCAGCCTGACTTCGGTCCGTTCGATTTTGAACGGGTCGGAAACAATGGCGCGAATGTGACATTTTTGCGTCCATCTGAAGCGGTGTTTTCTCAGGGAAGCCATGAATGGTTCATGGCTTCCCTTTTGTTTTACCTGCAATTTCGTCCATAAGATGAGTTAATTCCGCATCGCTATCGCGGTGTTGCCCTTGAAAATGCGCCGTGATAGGGGTGTATTTGTGTTCAAAGTGTGTCATCGCCAGGTTGTTCGGTGATGAGTTTAACGAGTTTAAGGAGGCGCGATATGCGCATCAAATCCCGTCTACTGACAATAGTATTTGCTTCAGCTTCATTGCCTCTGATGTCCGGCGGACCTGTTGTCGCCGCGGACAAGTGTACGATCCAGACAGCCCGGCAGTCGGTTTCCACAGAAACCCTGTGTGCCTGTACGGTCGTGGATGCACGGATGCTGCGTTACATCCAGCGTCGTGCCGATTTCGAAGATATTCTTGCCCGCACTTTGCAGACCTGTCCTGCCTTTGCGGCCGTACTGACGGATTTCCCGACCGCGTCGATTGGTACGGTTGATCAAAGATCCGGCGACGGCCCTTCGGAACAGAGCGGGAGCTCAGGCGGTGGTAGCTCCAGCGGCGGTAGCTCCAGCGGTGGCAGCTCCAGTGGAGGCGGTTCCAGTGGTGGCAATCCTCCACCGGCGGCACCTCCGGGAGGTTCAGGCGGTAGCTCCAGTGGTGGCAGCTCCAGCGGTGGGTCCGGTGATGGCGGTGGCAGCTCAAGCGGCGGTTCCGGTGACGGTGGCAGTTCCAGTGGCGGTAGCTCCAGTGGCGGGTCCGGCGATGGTGGTGGCAGTTCAAGCGGTGGCAGCTCCAGCGGTGGGTCCGGCGACGGCGGTGGCAGCTCGAGCGGCGGCAGCTCCAGCGGTGGCTCCGGTGATGGTGGCGGCTCTGGTGACGGTGGCGGCTCCGGTGACGGTGGCGGCTCCGGCGACGGTGGCGGCTCCGGCGACGGTGGCGGCTCCGGCGACGGTGGCGGCTCCGGCGACGGTGGCGGCTCCGGCGACGGTGGCGGCTCCGGCGACGGTGGCGGCTCCGGTGACGGTGGCGGCTCCGGTGACGGTGGCGGCTCCGGTGACGGTGGCGGCTCCGGCGACGGTGGCGGCTCCGGCGACGGTGGCGGCTCCGGCGACGGTGGCGGCTCAGGTGACGGTGGATCCGGAGGCGGCGATAGCGGCGGCTCAAGCGGCGGCAATGGCAACGGTAACGGCGGCGGCGTTAACGGCAATAATGGCGGTGGAAATGGATCGGAAGGCGCAAGCCCTGGTCAGGGCAACAACGCCAACAACGACGAGGACTAACCGCCTTTGGTCGTGATGCCACGTTTGAGTGGCAGTCTGGCATACAAATGACAAAGGGCGATGAATTCATCGCCCTTTTTTGCTGGAGCCTTCAAGAAACTCAAATTCGCTGTTGCTTCTTAGCTTCGCCCGTAGATCCCAACCCAACGCTGGGGCTGTTTCGGGTCCTGCATCCGCAGGAACAAATAGCGTGTGGCCGACCAGGGTTTGATCCGATTGGTCAGGTTGTCCAGCACGAGATCACCTTGATTGGAGCGGTAAACCAGAACCGCGTGAGGGCCGCGGCGGGTGTCCAAAACGGTCGCCAGCAAAAGCTTGTTGGGATCAATTCCAGCCTTGATCAGGTCACGCTTTTTCAGCAGCGCAAAATCCTCGCAATCACCGCCGCGCGATGTTGGCAGGGCCCAACGCTCCCGCGTCTTGTACTGCACTTGGTCCGTGACCTCACGCGTTGTCGCATTGACCTGGGCATTGATTTGCTTGACCAGTCGCAATTCCTGATGGCTGGGCAGCGAAACCGACTTCTTGTTCGCACAAGCCCAAGCATACTGGCGGCACAAGGTCCGTGCGCCCGACGGCGGTGGCGAAGCCGAAAACCCCGAAATGAAAGCTGTCTCTGAAGCGCTGGCTTGTCCTGTCGCAAGAACGGCACCGCCGATCACTCCCAACACACCCAGAGCCAATGTGGCCTTGCTGGCCGCGCGACTTGCCACTGTGTTGAGCCTGTCCAAAACCCGTTTCATGCCTGTCCCTCGATCCCATACGTTCGACTGACTGCCGCTTCTGAGGACCATATTCTGCTTTTGGAAACTATCCGTTAACAGACTGGCTCTGGCAATCCTCGGTCAGGTTGTCGGCAAAAAACGGCGGAAATTCGTAACTCAATATGACCTTTTCCGCGCAAGAAAATGGCGAAGCCTGACACAATTAGAGGTAGAACGTCATAGTTTCGCCGCCACAAAAAAGCTCAACCCATTGAAAGTATGAGGGAAATTTTGTTGCGGGACGTGATCACCGGAACACTATCGGCCCAATTACAGGATCGGCGTCGCAACTTTGGCTGACGTTGCGTCACCCAAAGCGGGTTCCGGAGCCAATCCAAGACCGGATCCGGTTGATTCTCACTCGGTCGTTTCGACGACCAGCAATTCGCGCTCGCTTGCGCCCCGGGCGTGGCTCAGGGCTTCTTGGTATTCAGCCGAGTTGTAACAGGCGACGGCGGCTTCAACCGACGGGAACTTCGCCACGACATTGCGGGGCCGCTCTTTGCCTTCCAGTTGGACATAGCGTCCTGCACGGGCAATGAACGTGCCCCCATGTTTGGAAATGGCCGGGCCGGCAAGCTCGGCGTATTTGCCATAAGCTTCGGCATCAGTAACCGTGACATGTGCAATCCAGAGTGCTGGCATGTTATCCTCCCAAAACCTCTTCCGCGGCCTTGATGGCCGCCGCGGCGTTGGCGGCATCGCGACCACCGCCCTGCGCCATGTCGGGACGCCCGCCGCCGCCCTTGCCGCCCAGTTCCTGCACGGCGGCCTTGACCAGATCGACGGCCGATATCGACTGCGTCAGGTCGCTTGTGACACCGGCAGCAACTGCAGCCTTGCCGCCCGTGTCGGCGATCAGAAGAACGGCGCCCGATCCCAGCCGCGCTTTGTGCTCATCAATGAGGGCCGGCAGATCCTTGCCCGACACACCATTCAGAGCCTGTGCCAGGAACTTGACGCCGTTGATCTCTTTGGCTTCCGCGCCGCCGCCTTGACCGGCTCCACCGGCCATCGCCAGATCGCGGCGCAGTTGCGCCACTTCGTTCTGCAACGACTTGCGCTCGTCCAGCAGAGCTTTGATGCGATCGACGACATCATCCGGCTGCGCCTTCAACTCGGCAGCAATCTGGCCAAGCCGCCGATCCTGCTCGGTCAAGTACCGCAATGCAGAGTCCCCGGTCAGAGCCTCGATCCGCCGCACGCCCGCGCTGCTTGCACTGTCACCCAGAATGACAAAGGTCCCGATATCTCCTGTCTGGCGCACATGCGTACCGCCACACAGTTCGATCGACCAGGTTTGGCCGTCGTGGCCCTTGCCGGTCTGGGCCTTGCCCATCGAGACGACCCGGACTTCGTCGCCGTATTTCTCACCGAACAACGCCTGTGCCCCCAAGGCGCGGGCATCGTCCGGGGTCATGATACGGGTTTCGACCGTCGAGTTCTGACGAATGAACTCATTCACCTCGCGTTCCACGGTCTGCAACTCAGCCTGTGTCAGCGCTTTGGCGTGGCTGAAATCAAACCGCAGACGGTCGGCAGCATTCAACGATCCGCGCTGTGCAACATGATCGCCAAGGGTTTCTCGCAGCGCTTCGTGCAGCAGGTGGGTCGCCGAGTGGTTCGCTCGGATGGCCGAACGCCGGTTGTGATCAACTTCGAGCTCGACGGCATCTCCTTTGGCGATCGCACCGCTGTCCACGACGATCTTGTGTGCATAGACCTTGCCATCCGCGAACTTCCGGGTGTCTTCGACCGTCGCGCTCTGGGTGCGATCTTCAAGACGGCGGATGCTGCCGGAATCGCCAACTTGGCCACCCGCCTCGCCGTAGAAGGGTGTCTGGTTTACGACCACCCAGCCGGATCCGCCCTGCTCGATACGGTCTACAAGGTCACCGTCGACCACCAGGGCCACAACCTGGCCCTCAGCCATTTCCGTTTCGTAGCCCAGAAAATCGGTCGCACCGCTTGCGTCCAGTATGTCGAACCAGACCGCCTGATCTGCTGCCTCGCCCGAACCAGCCCAGGCGGCGCGCGCCTTCGCCTTCTGCTCGGCCATGGCGGTGTCGAACCCATCGGTATCAACCGTCCGACCTTTTTCGCGCAGGGCATCCTGGGTCAGGTCAAGCGGGAAGCCATAGGTGTCATACAGCTTGAAAGCGGCATCCCCGGGCAGCGGCGCCCCGTCCGGCAGGCCCGCCACTTCGTCATCCAGCAGCTTGAGCCCCCGGTCCAACGTCTGCTTGAACCGGGTTTCCTCCAACAACAACGTCTCTTCGATCAGAGCCTGAGCACGACCCAGCTCGGAATACTGCGCGCCCATCAATTGAACCAGTGTCGGAACAAGTTTGTGCATGACCGGATCCTTGGCGCCCAGAAGATGCGCGTGGCGCATGGCCCGGCGCATGATCCGGCGCAGGACATAACCGCGACCATCATTCGAGGGCATGACCCCGTCAGCAATCAGGAAAGAGGTCGACCGCAAGTGGTCGGCAATTACCCGATGGTGCACATTCTGATCGCCGTAGGGGTCCACATGCGTGACTTCGGCCGAGGCCTCGATCAGTGTCTTGAAAAGGTCGGTGTCATAGTTGTCATGGCTGCCCTGCAGCAACGCGCCGATCCGTTCCAGACCCATGCCGGTATCGATCGACTGCATGTCCAGTTCACGCATCGAGCCGTCCTCGAACTGCTCGTTCTGCATGAAAACGATATTCCAGATCTCGATGAACCGGTCACCGTCTTCCTCGGCCGATCCCGGAGGTCCGCCCCAGATGTGGTCGCCATGATCATAGAAGATCTCGGTACAGGGGCCGCAGGGACCGGTCGGGCCCATTTGCCAGAAATTGTCGCTGGTGGCGATGCGGATGATCCGGTCCTCGGGAACGCCGACTTTCTTCCAGATTTCAAACGCCTCGTCATCGGTATGATAGACCGTCGTCAGCAGACGGTTCTTGTCGATCCCGAACTCCTTGGTGATCAACTCCCAAGCGAACGGAATCGCTTCCGATTTGAAATAATCGCCGAACGAGAAGTTGCCCAGCATCTCGAAGAACGTGTGGTGGCGGGCCGTGTAACCGACATTGTCCAGGTCGTTGTGCTTGCCGCCGGCGCGCACGCATTTCTGCGCCGTGGTAGCACGTGTGTAGTCGCGGGTCTCAAGGCCGGTGAACAGGTTCTTGAACTGCACCATGCCCGAGTTAACGAACATCAGCGTCGGGTCGTTGCGCGGCACAAGCGGGCTCGACGCGACCACTTCGTGCCCTTGTTTGGCAAAGTAGTTCAGAAAGGTTGAGCGGATATCGTTCAGCGTGGGCATTGGGCTCTCTCAGCGCGCATTCATGATCTATCGCGACGGTTTAGCCCCCTGCCCGCCGATAGTCCACAGGATTGCTGCACCGCAAACGAAACAAGGTGAACCCGAAGGATCACCTTGCCAGTGTTCTCTCGGCTCTTCCGATCAGGCTTCGAGAATATCATCCTCATCCGCCGCAGGCGGCATGTCGAAATCAAGTCCGTGCGCGGCACGGATCTTATCCTCGATTTCCAGCGCAACCCGACTGTTGTCCCGCAGGTATTGCTTGGCGTTTTCACGCCCCTGCCCGATCCGCTCATCCCCATAGCTGAACCACGAGCCGGACTTTTCGACCACACCGGCTTTGACGCCTAGATCCAGCAGTTCGCCCATCTTGCTGATGCCCTCACCATACATGATGTCGAACTCCACCTGCTTGAACGGCGGGGCCACCTTGTTCTTGACCACCTTCACGCGGGTCTGGTTACCGACCACCTCATCGCGGTCCTTGATCGCGCCGATGCGGCGGATGTCCAGACGGACCGAGCTGTAGAATTTCAGGGCGTTGCCCCCGGTCGTAGTTTCCGGGCTGCCGAACATGACGCCGATCTTCATGCGGATCTGGTTGATGAAAATCACCATGCAGTTGCTGCGGGCGATCGAGCCGGTCAGTTTGCGCATCGCCTGGCTCATCAGCCGGGCCTGCACACCCACGTTGCTGTCGCCCATGTCGCCTTCCAGCTCGGATTTCGGCGTCAGCGCCGCCACCGAGTCCACCACGACCATGTTGACCGCCCCGGAACGCACCAGCGTATCGGTGATTTCCAGCGCCTGTTCACCCGTATCGGGCTGCGAGATCAGCAGTTCGTCCAGATCCACCCCCAGCTTGCGGGCGTATTGCGGGTCCAGCGCATGTTCCGCATCGACGAATGCACAGACGCCGCCGCGTTTCTGCTGCTCGGCGATACAATGCAGGGTCAGGGTCGTCTTGCCCGAGCTCTCCGGGCCGTAGATTTCGACAATCCGACCCATCGGAAGTCCGCCGATGCCAAGGGCGATATCCAGCCCAAGCGACCCGGTCGAACTGGCCTCGATCTCCTGCCGGGCACCATCGCCCAGTTTCATGATCGAGCCCTTGCCGAACTGCCGCTCGATCTGCGCCAACGCGCTGTCCAGCGCCTTTTGCTTGTCGGGGTTTTTCTTGTCGTTCATTGTCAGAAGATCCGCCATTGTCCTGTCGCCTTCCCTTTTGTCACACCCATCACCGGGCGGCAATCGCTGCTTTGTTCGCCTCTTGTTCCTTATGAGATCAAAAAGAGAACATTTCAACAAAAACTTTCTTTCCTTACCTTTCGATGAAGAGGTTAAAGAGTCGTTTACTCAGACCTCGAAACTTCTCAATCATGCCCAAGGCTCTGTCTTTGCAATGAAACTTTGCTTGCACAGGCTGGCGATTTTGTGCGGAAGCAATTGACCTCGGCCGCCGGGGCGGACAATCATGTGGCACGACAGCCTTCGGCGCAGGAAAGACATGAAATGCTGATCTTCTTCAAGGAACGCCTTGCGCTTCTGTCCCTGCCCAAAACCGGAAGCACCGCCTATCAGGTCGCGTTGCGGGACCGGGCGGATATCGTGGTGTCGGGTCCACCGGATCTGAAACATGCGCCGGTGCGTCGCTACGACCGTTTCTTCCAGAACATTTTCCGCAAGATGTACGACACGGAAATGGAAATCATGGCCGTCGTGCGCGAACCCGTCGATTGGCTGGGCAGCTGGTATCGGTACAGGACGCGCACCGAATTGACGGGCCACCCGCATTCGACCGACGGCATGTCTTTCGACAAGTTTGTCCAAGCTTATATGCAGTCGCCCCGTCCCGCGTTTGCCGATGTCGGCAGCCAAACTGAATTCTTCCGGACCCGCAGCAACGGCGCCGGTGCTTCGCATATCTTTCGCTACGAACACCAGGACGAGATTCTGAACTTCCTTCAAGATCGACTGAACGCCCGGATCGATCTGACCCGCGAAAATGTATCGCCCAAGCGGGAACTGATACTTTCGGACCAGACCTTGGATACATTCCGCAAGGCTCATGCCGCCGAGTTTCGTCTGCATCAGCAGGCGCGTTAATTGAGGTGCTGAAACACCGCCTCGGTCAATTGTGTCAGTGAAAAGGGCTTGGGCAGGAAGGTCGAGTGTCTGATCTCCGGCCCAGCATCGCCAAACGCGCCTTCGGTATAGCCCGACATGAAGACCACCCGCACATCGGGCCGGCTTTCCAGCGCCTTGGCAACCCAGGTTGGACCATCCATTCCGGGCATGACCACGTCCGTGACGAAGACGTCGACGCGCAGGTTCTGATCCTCGAGAATGCGCAACGCGTCCTCGGCCGAGCCCGCCTCAAAGACGGTATAGCCCTTGAGGCGCAAGGCACGTGTGGCAAAGGCGCGTACCGGCGCCTCATCCTCGACCAGCAAAACGACACCTTCGCCTTGATGCGCGTTCGGTTCCGGTTGTGCCGGCAGTTCGATCGCAACCTCGGTGTCCCGTGCCAAGCAGACCGGCAGCATGACGTTGAATTCGGTCCCACGCCCTTCGGCGCTGTCCACGAAGATGAAGCCGCCGGTTTGCTTGACGATGCCATAGACCGTCGACAAACCCAGCCCGGTCCCCTCGCCTGTCCGTTTGGTCGTGTAGAAGGGTTCGAAAATCTTCTGCAGCTTGTCTGACGGAATACCGACGCCACTGTCGATGACCTTGACCGAAACATATTCACCCACCGGAACCGTCGCCCTGTCCCGCATCAGCGGCTCGGTCAAAGAAAACACCTCGGTTTCGATACGGATTTCTCCGCCGTCGGGCATCGCATCGCGCGCGTTCACCACCAGGTTCATGATGACCTGTTCCAACTGCCTCTTGTCTGCGCGAACGGGCTTGAGAACCGGATCATGACTGAGGATCAGCTTGACCTTCTCGCCCACCAGGCGGTTCAACAAGTGGATCAGGTCGGAAATGGTATCGCGCAGATCCAGTACTTCGGGTCGCAGAGTCTGTTTTCGGGAAAAGGCCAGCAACTGGCTGACCAACGCAGCGGCCCGGTTGGCATTCTGGTTTATCTGGACGAGATCGCCGTAGTTCGGATCACTTTGATCATGGCGCAGCAGCAGCAGGTCGCAATGTCCGGAAATGGCGGTCAGTAGGTTGTTGAAATCATGCGCCACACCGCCTGCCAGCTGCCCGACCGCCTGCATCTTTTGCCCTTGGACGAACTGAGCCTCCAGAGTCTTGAGTTCGGTCGCGTCGTTCAGCACGGCAACAAGGCGCACCTCACCGTTCTTGACGATGCGGGTCAAGGTCAGTTGTACGAAGACCTCTCGGTCCTTTCCACCCAGCCGCAGGAATTCGGAACGTGGTGGCCCATCGCACGCGGCGACCTGAAGCAGCCAGTCCCGCAAGGGATGCCCCAATCCGCTCAGAATCGTGTCGATATTGGTCTGACCAGGTTCAACATCACCGATCAGCTTGCGCGCCAATCGATTGGCATCCAGAATCTCTCCGCCCGGAGCGAGGTGCATCATGGGCACCGGGACGTCGGCGAAAGTCGTGGTCCACTGATCTACAGGCACGTCGTCAAGCACGACCAGCGCTATGTCCCGGCCCGCGCTGGTTTTTTGAACCTCGCACACGAATACCCGCCGCGAACCTTCTTGAGCAGGCAGGCGCAGAACCGTTTCACCGGATATGACCTCCGGCGTCAGAGCCTCGGCCGCACCAACCTCGCTGCCTCGGAGCATCGCCTCGGCCGCAGCATTCATGTTCAGGACCACGTCATTTCGCCCGAGCGTCACGATCGGAAGCGAAGTATACGCCCAAGGTTGCCGACCCGAGGCCTTGATCCGCCACAGGTACAGATCATCGCCAAGGTCGATCGCCAGAACTGGAATTGTCGTACCCTTTGTCACGATGTCTTCTGCCGCGCGCCCTTCGACTTGCGCCAATGACTGCATCCGAACCAGTATTGCCGCAGGATTGGCGAAAACGGACCGCAAACACATGTCCAGCCTTGCGCCCGTCGAGGCGTTGAACCTGTCCCGCGCCGCGGAGTTCACGATCAGCACCCGCCCGTTGGCATCCGTGATGAAACCCGGGGCGGGCTCTTTTTCCAGAAACGATGCGAGAATGGTTTGCGCCTGTTTGTCAACGCGGTACGAGAACCATCCGCGCAACAGAACAAACGCGCCAACGGCCAGAAAAGACCCTCCAACCGCCAGCAGGCCCGAAACCAACTGAGGTGAGAACGGAAAGAGTTGGGCGAGAATGACCAACAAAAGCGCGACACCGACCAGAGAAATGGCCCGCGACCAGCTCGGAAAATGTCGCCCGGTCAAGCTTGGCGTAAATTGAGCGACTTCGGTCATCAACAACTCGATTCAAAATCAATCCACGGCATATCGTGGCACAAAGAGTTAATATCCGCTTAAGGAATCCAGCGGATATTCCCCTTTAAGTTGTTTTCAGCGTATCAGCGTCGCGTCAAGTGGGCGGAATAGAAGCCGTCGGTGCCGTGTACAACCTGCCACAATCGGCTGAACATGCATTGCCATTCCGGATGCGACGACAGGAACGTGTCTATGACTCCTCTGTTTTCGACATCCAGCATCGAACAGGTGGCGTAGGCCAATACACCGTCATCACAGACGAGGGGTGCGGCTGCGTCCAGAATGGACAATTGTGTCTGAGGCAACTGGGTCAATTGCTCGGGCGTCAATGCCCATTTGCCCGCGGGTGCGCGCCGCCACGAGCCGCTCCCGGAACAGGGGGCGTCAGTCAGCACCACGTCAAACGGGCCGAGTTTTTCCAGGTCATCTGTGGACAGGATCGTAATGCGCGCTCCCGCCCGTCGTGCTCGGTCAGGAAGGTCACGCATGCGCCCGGGGTTGGCGTCATGGGCGAAGACTTCGACACCGCCAGAGGCGGCCATGGCCAACGCCTTGCCGCCACCCCCGGCACAATAATCCAGAACCCTCATGCCGGGTCTTAGGTTCAATGCAGCAACGACAGCCTGGCTCGCCGCATCCTGCAACTCGACCAAGCCGTCACGATAGCTTTGGGATTGCGAAACCTTCCGGGCACCATCGACAACTTCAAGCGCCGTCTCGCAAGCCGGGTGCGGCGCAGTGGAAATCCCTTCCCGCGCCAGCGCATCCACTGCCTCTTGCATGCTCGTGCGGGCCAGATTGACGCGCAGGTGAACCGGAGCGCGTGATTGCAGCGCGGCGGCGGCTTCTCCGGCACTTTCACCAAGCGACCGCTCGAACACCGGCCAAAGCCACTCGGGTATGTCAAACTGTTCGGCTTCCGTTTCGAATGGACGTCCGACCTCGTCCGCCGTGACGGGGTCTGGGGCGTGACCAACTCCGTTGAACAGATCGACCGGGTCCTGGCCCCGGGACCGCAGAGCGCCCAACATCAGGCCTCGCCCGGTCCTTGCACCGCCGATCGCAGCGAAAGACCGAAGATGCCGAAGCGCGTCAAAGACATGGTCGCGGATCGCCGCCCTGTCCTTCGATCCCGCAAAACGGCTGCGCCGCGCCCAACCCGTCAACGCTTTCTCGGCGGGAGTTCCGCCCAGAAAATCGTCTAGGATTTCGATAGCGGCCTGAACGCGCGCGCCTGGGGTCATGTCGAGGTCCTGAGTCCGACGGAAACCATCACATCACGCGGTAGTTGGGGCTTTCGCGTGTGATCTGCACGTCATGCACGTGGCTTTCCTTCAGACCCGCTCCGGTGATCTTCACGAACTGACAATTGCGGCGCATTTCATCAACAGTCGCGCAGCCGGTATAGCCCATGGCCGCACGCAGACCGCCGACCAGTTGATGAACGACGGCGCTGGCCGAGCCCTTGTAGGGCACCTGTCCCTCGATCCCCTCGGGCACCAACTTGTCATTCGCGGCGTCTTTCTGGAAATAACGATCGGCCGAGCCGCGCGCCATCGCGCCCAGGCTGCCCATGCCGCGATAGGATTTGAAAGAGCGGCCCTGATACAAGATCACCTCGCCCGGGCTTTCGTCGGTGCCGGCGATCATCGAGCCAACCATAGCGCAGGACGCGCCCGCCGCGATGGCCTTGGCGAAATCGCCCGAGAACTTGATACCACCATCGGCGATGACCGGCACGTCGCCAGCCGCAGCCGAGCAATCCATGATTGCCGTCAACTGGGGCACGCCGACACCGGCCACCATGCGCGTGGTGCAGATCGAACCCGGCCCGATCCCGACCTTGACCGCATCGGCGCCAGCGTCGATCAGGGCCTTGGTTGCGTCGCCCGTTGCGACGTTGCCCGCGATGATCTGCACTTCGTTCGACAGGGCCTTGATCCGCTTCACTGCGTCCAGCACCCCTTGGGAATGGCCGTGCGCCGTGTCGACCACGATGATGTCGACGCCAGAGTCGACAAGTTGCTCGGACCGTTCAAAGCCGGCATCGCCAACCGACGTGGCTGCCGCAACCCGCAGCCGACCCAGATGGTCTTTGCAGGCCGTGGGGTTCAGCACCGCTTGTTCCGTATCCTTCAAGGTCAGCAGACCGGTCAGTTTGCCCGATCCGTCGACGACCAGCAGCTTTTCAATCCGGCGAGCCTTCATCAGGCTCTTTGCCTCTTCCAGGTCGGCCGGCTCCTGCAGCATCGCCAGATTATCCGTGGTCATCATCGCGCGGATCGGCTGGTCGTCCGACGTGGCAAAACGCATGTCGCGGTTGGTCACGATACCCACGACGCGGCCGTCGTCATCCACCACCGGGAAGCCGGTGAAGTTGTAGCGCTCGACCAAGGCCTTGGCATCGGCCAGCGTTTGATCGGCGCGCAGGGTGACTGGGTTGTAGACGATGCCGGATTCGAAGCGTTTGACCCGGCGCACCTCACGCGATTGCTCCTCGACGGTCAGGTTCTTGTGGATCACCCCAATGCCCCCGGCCTGGGCCATTGCGATGGCCATCCGCGCCTCGGTCACCGTGTCCATGGCCGAGCTGAGCAGCGGTATGTTCATGGTGATCGCGCGCGTCACGCGCGTCGACGTGTCCGCCGTTGCCGGCAGCACCGACGAGGCCGCCGGAACCAAAAGAACGTCATCAAAGGTGAGTGCCTCACGAATCTGCATCTGCTAACCCCATGCAAAACCCCGTTTGGCGGTGACCCTATTGCATGGTTTCGACCAAAGGAAAAGCCCCTGCCCCAACTTGTTCGCCCACAAACCGCCGCGATGGCGCGGAAAACGACGCAAGCCGCGCAAAACCTGCCGCGGATTGGCCTTTCCCTTTGCCGCGAAACCCATATCTTGCCGCCATACGCGCGAACACCAAAAAGGCATCCGTCATGACCACCGATCCCCTTGTCGTCTTTACCCCTTCGGGCAAACGCGGACATTTCCCCGTTGGCACTCCGATCCTGACGGCGGCCCGGCAACTGGGGGTCGATCTGGATTCGGTCTGCGGTGGGCGCGGGATCTGCTCGAAATGCCAGATCACACCCAGCTATGGCGAGTTTCCCAAACACGGCGTCACGGTCCGCGAAGACGCGTTGAGCGAATGGAACGCGGTCGAGCAGCGCTATGACGACAAGCGCGGTCTGAAACCGGGCCGGCGGCTGGGCTGTCAGGCCACCGTTCAAGGCGACGTGGTGATCGACGTTCCACCCGAAAGCCAGGTTCACCGCCAGGTGGTGCGCAAGGCCGCCGCCGCGCGCGCCATCACGATGGACCCGGCCACGCGCCTTTATTTCGTGGTGGTCGAAGAACCCGATATGCACTCGCCCACCGGCGATCTGGAACGTCTGGAGCGCGCCCTGCGCGAGCAGTGGCAGATCGACGCCATCACCGCCGACCTGTCGCTTCTGTCCAAACTGCAGCCGACCCTGCGCAAAGGCAAGTGGGAGGTCACGGTCGCCCTGCACAAGGGCCACAAGGACAGCGTGGCGCGCATCGTCGAAATCTGGCCCGGACTGCACGAAAACGGGCTGTACGGGCTGGCCATCGATTTGGGCTCGACCACCATCGCCGCGCATCTGACCGATCTGGACACCGGTGAGGTCAAGGCCTCGTCGGGACTGATGAACCCGCAGATCCGGTTCGGCGAAGACCTCATGAGCCGTGTGTCGTACGCGATGATGAACCCCGGCGGTGATCAGGAGATGACCCGGACCGTGCGTGAGGCGATCAACGATCTGGTCACCTCGATCGCCGACGAGGCAGGGATCGACCCGGCCCTGATCATGGAAACTGTGTTCGTCTGCAACCCGGTCATGCACCATCTTCTGCTGGGTCTGGACCCGGTTGAACTGGGCCAGGCGCCGTTTGCGCTGGCCACGTCGGAAAGCGTCACGCTGCACGCACGCGAGATGGATCTGACCACGATGAACCCCCGTGCGCAGGTCTACATCCTGCCCTGCATCGCGGGCCATGTGGGGGCCGACTGCGCCGCCGTGGCGCTGAGCGAAGAGCCGGGCAAGTCGCAGGATCTGGTTTTGATCGTGGACGTCGGAACCAATGCCGAGATCCTGCTGGGCAACACGACCCGCGTGCTGGCCTGTTCCTCGCCCACCGGACCGGCCTTCGAAGGTGCGCAGATCAGCTCGGGCCAGCGTGCCGCGCCCGGCGCGATCGAGCGCATTCAGATCGACCCGGTGACCAAGGAACCCCGGTTCCGCGTGATCGGCTCGGACAAGTGGTCCGACGAAGACGGATTCGAGACCGATATCGCCACTACCGGCATCACCGGCATCTGCGGGTCGGGCATCATCGAGGCGGTGGCCGAACTGCGCATGGCCGGCCTGCTGGACGAGAGCGGCCTGATCGGCTCGGCCGAGCAGACCGGCACCAGCCGCTGCATCCCCGAGGGCCGAACCCATTCCTATCTGATCCATGACGCCAGCGCCGAGGGCGGCCCGCGCATCACCGTGACACAGGGCGACATTCGGGCGATCCAGCTTGCGAAATCCGCGCTCTATGCCGGGGCGCGGCTGCTGATGGACGAGATGGGCGTGGACCGTGTGGATCGCGTAGTGCTGGCCGGGGCGTTCGGCGCCCATATCTCGACCAAACACGCGATGGTTCTGGGCATGATCCCCGACGCGCCGCTGGACAAGGTCCAAAGCGCGGGCAACGCCGCCGGTACCGGCGCGCGCATCGCGCTGTGCAACATCGCCGCCCGGGCCGAGATCGAACGTGTGGTGCGCGAGATCACCAAGGTCGAAACCGCGATCGAGCCGAAATTTCAGGAGCATTTCGTGGCCGCCAACGCGATCCCGCACAAGACCGACCCGTTCCCGGAACTGGCCAAGATCGTCACCCTGCCCGCTCCGTCCTTCAACACCGGAGGCGATGCGGAAAAAACTGGCCGCCGTCGCCGCAGAAAGGCATAGTCCGAAAAACTGTGGAGGACCCCCATGCAAACAGCAAACGAAGATCAGGCTGAATACTGGGGCAACTCCGAATCCGGCACCAAGTGGCTGACTTTTGAGGACAAACTGGACCACATGCTGGCCCCGGTTCTGGACCTCGTTCTGGATCAGGCCGAACTGGAACCCGGAATGCGCGTGCTGGACATCGGCTGCGGGACCGGCGCCAGCACCATCGCGGCCGCCCAGCGTGTCGGACCGCAGGGCCATGTTCTTGGCGGCGACATTTCTGAGCCGTTCCTAAGCCGAGCGCAGGAAAGGGCCTTTTCCGCGGGTGTTGAAAACGTCGATTTCCAATGCGTCGACGCTCAGGTCGCCCGGTTCCCCGAGGGCGCGTTCGACGCTGCGATATCGCGGTTCGGTGTCATGTTCTTTCAGGATTCGGTTGCGGCGTTCGCCAACATCGCCAAGGCTCTGGCCCCCGGCGGACAAATGACTTTTGCCGCATGGGGACCTCTGGCTGACAATCCCTGGTTCAGGATTCCCCACATGGCCGCCACATCGCATCTGGGCCACCCACCAAAATATGGTCGGTACGCACCGGGACCACTGGCCTTTCATGACATCGACCATGTGACCGGCATGATGGCAACGGCGGGTTTGGATGACATCTTCGCCAACCCCGTAAGCCTCCGACTACCGGGGCTTGGATCGGTGGAGGCCACCGCTGAGCTTTGCACCCGGGTCGGGCCGGCCGCGCGCGTGATAGCGCATTTTAAAGGCGATGAGGCCGACGAACGAAAAATCCAGAGCGCCGTGGCCCAGGAGTTTTCGAGTTTTCAAACGGCAGATGGGTTTGGCATCCCGGCAGTCATCAACGTCTTTCAGGCCCGTAAGCCCTCCTGAAATACCAGAGCGTGTCGCCCTTGGCCAATCACACCCGCTGACTGTTATTGTTTCTGATCGTCAACTCTTTTCAGCCTTTTGAGCCTAATTGTCTGCGTTTTTGCCGGTGTTTTTCTCACCATCCGGAAACTTAATAAGATTCTTGGTGATTTTTGCGTAAAAATCGTAAAATATGAATGTATTGGGCAGAGTAATTCAAATCTACAGAAGCCGCTGAACCGGCTCGCTTTAGTGAGTAAGACGTTTACCAGTTGGTGCTATATGGACAGGGGGATGGGCCGTGCAGGTGCGTGGCTACCGAACACGCAACACACACGCGCATTGATCAGTTTCATTCAATGGAGCCAGGGCGGAGTGGTTCTGGACGCTGCGTTGACCGAAGTTGTCAACGCGTTTGGAGCCGATTGTGGTACCCTCAGCCGTGTCTGGCTCAAAAAAGGTGGCAGCCGAGTAGCTGCGCGCGCAGATACCCGTGACCAGACAATAAGTCGGCCGCTTTTCCTTTCCTTCACGAACGACGTGATTGGTCCGTTTGCGAGCAAGCCAAAGAAAGGCGTCGTCTTCAGTCTCAAGGATCACGGGAAACCCGTAAACGAGTTTTCTGCCGTTGTTCTGGACTGGATCTCGCACCGCAAGCTGCACGATATCCTGTTCGTCTGTCTCGACAACCAAGGCTGCGAAATCGATTTTCTGGAGCTGCATTTCGCCAAAGGCCTCGAACCCGGCTGGCGCGAAGCGATAGAGACAATCGCACCCGAAATCTCCGAGATCTACCGCAACAGACGCGCCGGTCTGATTACCGAAGCACTGTCCCGCCAATCCGTAACAACCATCCAAAGGGCGGTGAATGACGCGCCGCTGATGAGCCTCGAAAACCCAGCGGGCCTGACACGGGCCGAATGGCGGGTCTGCGTTCTGATTTCCCGGGGACTGTCGCAACAGTCCATTGGATCCGAGCTCGAGATTGGTCCCGCGACTGTGAGAACGCATCTCAAGCATATCTACGGCAAGACAGGAATGGAGAACTTCCACATGTTGGCCAGACGGCTGGTTTCGATCGAAGAACGCGAAGCCTTGCACGGCAGACACAATCAGGCACGCGCATTATGATTGATCTGCCTTGGCATAGTTGGGTACCTCTGTGGTTGATGGTGCCGCTGTTTGTGGCGGTGGCGTGGACGGACCTAACCGAATACCGGATACCGAACCTGTACTGCCTGATAGGGGTTGCCCTGTTTCTGGTAGGGTCCCCTGCCCTCGGTTTGCATGAAGTTGGATTGCGATTGATCGCCGCCGGGCTTTGCTTTGGGATCTGTTTTGCCCTTTTCGCCGCCGGTTGGCTGGGGGGCGGAGACGCCAAGATGCTACCGGTGGTTTTTCTGGCGATACCGACCCAAGCCCTTTCGACATATATGCTGCTGCTTTCTGCCGCGATGGCGTTTGGACTGACCAGCTTGACCCTGCTGCGCCTGTTCGTCCGACAACCGACAGGAAAGCTTGCAGCAACGCTCAGCGGACGCGAGTTTCCTCTTGGGATTGCCATAGGCCTTTCGGGCCTGATCCTGGCCGGCTGGTCGATGCTGCTTTACAGCGCCTGAAAGAACGCGACCCAAGTCGGGGACGCACAGTTGACCTCGTGTGGACCCGGGAGCGCCGCACCCACAAAAACAACGTCATTTCACGAAGGTTTCGACGTATCGAATGATGATCGGTGCAAGGATCAGCCCCGCGATCGAGGGCAACATCAGGCTCGCCATGACCGCGGACATCTGCACCGGCAACTTGTTGGCTTTCTCCTGCGCGCGAAGCTCTCTCAGTTCGCGCATTTCTTCGGAATACGTAGTCAAGGCGGCCGACAACGGGACGCCGAACCGGGACGACTGGAGGACGACGCTCACGAACGAACTCATTTCGTCGATCCCCGTCCGGCGCGCCATTCTCATCAACGCAACTTCACGGTCGCGCCCGGCCTGAATCTCGCTCAGGGCAATCAGAATTTCCTCGGACATTTCGGGCGATACAGTCTGCATTTCCACTGCAACTTTGAGAAGCGCCTGGTCAAAGCCCATTCCCGCCTCGATCCCAATCTGGAGCAAGTCCAGCATGTTCGGGAACGCATTTTCCATCCGACGTTTACGCTCCTTGATCCGAGCGCTCATCCAAAGCTGGGGGATGAAGAACCCGATGCCGCAGAGGATGCCGAGGTTCCGCAAGATCTGAAATGAATTCAGACCAGACACATAATCGTTGATCGTGGCGCCGATACTGGACGCAGGCTGCCAAGACATGAGGACAAGAAAGACGAGCGGCAGAAACGTCGCCAAGCCCAAACGGATCAGATAGAAATTGGCGATTGCATTCCGGCCGCGAAACCCTGAGCGCGCAAGCACTTGGCCAACTTCGAACCTGACACTTGCATCACTGGGGATAAGTGCGGCGCTCAGCCCGGTCGGTGTATCGCCCTCCACCTTTTCCGGCACAAGACGTGCAAGGCTCTGGCCCCTTGTTCGTTTGGGCAGCATCCGTTCGGCTGCTGTAGACCGATCGCCGAGCGACGATGATATCCCAAAGAATGCAACGATCGCGCCGGCGGCAACAACGCCCAGGATCATGAGTTGGGAAAAGAGACCAGTGTCGAGTAGCGAGTTCACGATTTCCATTTCGACAACCCTCCCTCAGATCCGGAAATTGACAAGCTTGAACAAAACGATGGCGTTCAGAACGATGGCCGCTGATATGACGCTCATGACGGGCCAGAAAATCGGGTATTGCACCACGCTTCCATAATAGTCCGGCGTCATGACCGTCATCACGAGGGCAATCCCGACAGGAATGAACGACAGGATATAGGCGGTCATCCGACCCTCGGCAGAAATGGCCTTGATCTTGCGCCGCAGAGACATGCGGGCACGGATGACGCGCGCCAATGTTCGCAGAATGCCGGCCAGATCGCCACCAGTGCCGTGCTGCATCGTCAGCGCGACCGAGAGGTACTGGATATCTTCTTCATCTACCCGGTCTGCCATGTTGCGAATGGCGGTCGTCAACTCTTCCCCATAAGCGACTTGGTCGACGACCAGACCGAATTCAGTTCCGATCGGATCGGGCATTTCGTTTGCCACGCTCTGCAAGGTCGTGTTCAACGGATGTCCGACCTTCAACCCACGCGACATCAGGTCCAACGCATCCGGCAACTGCTTGATCAGCGCGGCCTTGCGCCGTCTGAGGTTGGCGCCAAGGTAGACCAACGGGGCCAACAGGAAGCACACAGCGCTCACAGGTATGACCGTCAGTGGGTTGGCCACCAGTGAGCCTCCGATCGCCGAAACCAGAAAAGCACCCCCACATCCCAACAGGAACATTTCCGGCACCATGTGCAGGCCCGATGCCGCAAGGGCACCCGGCAAGTCGCCGACCAGCGGAAACGACTTCATGAGTGGTTTGCTCTCCCGCGGTTTGAGCAATTCCAGAACGTCCTCGCCAGTCTTTCCCTGGTTCAGCATCTGGATGCGCCGGTTTATCGCCTCTTCCCGGTTTTCTCCGCGCTTCAAAAGCTGACGGACCCCTTCGAAAGCAATCAGGGCGCCGAGAAATATCAAGAGTGACAGAACAAAGCGGACATCGTAACCGCCCACTTCCATCTCTGGTCCGATCAACGAGTCTATGCTGTGCGTCGAAAAGAAGGATCTGAGATCTTCCAACATGGCCGGGTCCCTCAGTTGAACTTGATCGATGAAAGGTCGACACCCGCCGCCGCCAGCGCATCGCTGGATTTCGGTCGGATACCGGTCGGCATGAAGCGCCCGAGGATGTTGCCGGCCTCGTCCTTGCCTTCACGTTTGAAGACGAAGATGTCCTGCATGGTCACGATATCGCCCTCCATGCCGGTGATCTCGGCAATCGAGGTGACACGGCGGGTACCATCAGACAGGCGGTTCAATTGCAGAACAAAGTGAATTGCCGAAGCGATAGTCGCGCGGATTGCTGCATGCGGCAGCTCCAGCCCGCCCATTTGCACCATCTGCTCGACCCGGGAAAGTGCATCGCGTGGGCTGTTGGCGTGTACCGTCGTCATCGACCCGTCATGGCCGGTATTCATCGCCTGCAACATATCGAATGCTTCGGAGCCGCGCACCTCGCCGATGATGATCCGATCCGGACGCATCCGCAGCGCGTTTCGCACAAGGTCTCGTTGGGCAACGGCGCCAGTACCGTCGAGGCCAGCAGGCCGCGTTTCCATGCGCAAGACATGTTCCTGCTGAAGCTGAAGTTCGGCCGCGTCTTCAATCGTGACGATCCGCTCCCGAGGGCTGATATACGACGACAATGCATTCAGCATCGTGGTCTTGCCCGATCCGGTTCCGCCCGAGATCAGCACGTTCATCTTGGCTTCAACCAATCCCCGCAGCAGTTTGGCCGCGCTTTCGTTCAAGGCCTCATTCTTGATCAGGCGTTCCATCGTCAGCGGAACCCGCGAGAATTTTCGAATGGAAAGCGCCGGCCCGTCCAGTGCGCAGGGCCGAATGATCGCGTTGACGCGGCTGCCATCTTCCAACCGCGCATCCACCCACGGTTGCCGTTCATCAATACGGCGACCGATCCGGCTGACGATCTTGTCGATGATCCGCAGCAGATGACGTTCGTCACGGAAACGTGCCGATGTCTTTTCGAGGATGCCCGAGCGCTCGACAAAAATCTGCGTGTGGCCGTTCACGAGGATATCGTTGATCGTGGGGTCGGCCAACAACGGTTCCAGCGGGCCCAGGCCAAGCACCTCGTGCATCAGCTCTTCGACAAGCTGCTTGACCTCCTCGCTGCGCATCGCACGGCCTTCGGCGCGCAGCAGTTCGGTGACATGTCGCCCAATTTCACCCCGCAGTGTTTCTTCCTCGACCTTTTCGATAACGGCGAGGTTCAGCTTGTCCAGCAACGAGTTATGCAGTCGTGCCTTGAGATCTATCCGATCGTTCTGGATGTCATGCATCAATACGAGGTCATCGCCGGAGCCATGAACCGGCTTGCCGATCTGAGCAAACTGCTTGGTGTCCAACGGCACAACTTTCGAAGCGTCCGGTTTTTCCTGGCCTGGTCGGTCGAATTCTCGAAACATCTACTTAACCTTCTGCAAATATTTAACTATTCCGAAACACTCTGCCTCAGTGCTGGCCGACCCGAGGCGGCAAAGACAGGCATGTCTCGTGTGCCAGCTTTCGGATTGCGCGTGTCATGGGTGCGCGGGATGAAACATCTTCCAACGGCACGCCCCGATCGACTGACTCGCGTACTGTGCGCTCGTCGCGCGGCACCCAAAATGCAAAGTCCTTTTCAAGGAGTTTTGCCGCCGCTCTGTGGTGCGCCGCCGGAATGATGGGTTTCTTTTCAAGGTTGGCGACCAGTTGAATTTCCAGTGCTGGATTTTCCGCTTGGTAGAAATCCATCAGCTTGCGGGCCGAGCGAACAGACGGAACAGCAACGTCCGTCACCAAATATAGGCGGTCCGCTTGCGTCAGGACGGGCGTAATCCATTCCACCAGCGCCCGCGGCAAATCTACCACGACGTAGTCATGGGTACGTTTCAGGGAATCCAGAATGGCCGATATCTGCTCTTCTTTGATCGCAGTCAACGGACCATAGCGCGACGGAGCCGCCAGGATATCGACCCCGCAGGGCGACTTGACCATCGCCTGCTCCAAAAAGGCACTGTCGGGAATGCTGCCTTCCATGGCCATACGCCACATCGCGTCGCTTTCGGCGACATCCATCAGGGCCGCAATCGAGCCGAACTGAAAGTCCAGATCCACCAGCGCAACCGAGTTCGACGCCGTCTTTTTCAGGAATCCGGCCTTGGATTGAAGCTCGTTCGCCATATTGGCCGCAACCAAGGACGATCCGACGCCACCACGAGATTTGCCAACCGCGATCAACTTGCCAAGTGTGGCTTGTCCACCCCAAACGGCGGGAAGCTGCGCCTGCCGCCGGGCACGGATCGCATCCACCTGCGGAATGATCTCCTCATGGATTGCATTGCGCGGCAGCACGTCATCAACTCCAAGCTTTTTGAGCTGTCGGGCCTTCTCAAGCGGCAGATCTTCGGACGCCAGCGCGATAATGATCGCATTGGGCATGCGCGCATCACAAATTTGCTGTGCGGTCTGCAACAGCTCGGGCGAACTGTCATCCACATCAAACAGAACCACGTCATGACGCGCTGACAAGGCAACGGCCGTCCCGTTGACCCGCGCGACAGTGTCCTTGCGGCCCGTAAAGCGGCAATTGCTCAGCCCCTCCAACGAGGTTTCGATTGCCGCGAAAATCTCTTCGTCCGGTGAAATCAACAGCACTGAAATCTGCTTGGCACTCATGACTCTTCTCCTTACTCAACGGCACCGATGGCAAGATCCTCGGCCGGGACGGATGTGCTCATCGTTGGGATTGAAATGGTGTTGGGGCTGCTGGCGGATATGGCAGGGTTGCCAGCAGCAAGGGCGACCAGCGGCCCAATTGGCAGCGCGAAATCGTAGTCCAGGTTTACCAGTTCGGCTGTAACTACCGGCGTATAGGGTCCACCAAGAAAACCAAGACGAGGATCGTGCGAATAGGTGATTTGCACATTTGCCGCGGTGGCTCCGGGCGGCAGCAGCATTTCGATCTCGTCCCAGATCCGGCTGCCATAGGCGGTTGATGCGTCAAGCTGACACGGCGCCGGCAGGTTCGGAGTGGCGCAGATGCTGCCACTGCGGCACAGCGCGCCGAACTTGGTTGTTGCGGGGGCGCCACCGGCCAGCGTGTGCGTGGCTGGCATCGCGCCACACAGTGGCGGCCCGACCGTGGCAAGCCGAGAGGCTTTTTGCATCGCTTTCTGCGCCATCGTCGTGGACCAGTAGAGCCGTCCGTACTCGAGAATTCCAAACACGAGCACCAGGAACAACGGAATGACCATGCCCAGCTCGACCAGGGCCGATCCGTTTTCACGTCGCCAGAAAGCGCGCAGCATATGCAGGTTACCCGTCATACCCCAAACACCCGGCTCTGATCCGAGATCTCGGTGTCGAGAGGCCCCAGCGCTGCCCCGAAAAGGCTGAAAACGTTTCCAAAAAGGTACTCGATCCGGATCTGAGCCGTGACCTCGACCACCGAAGTCGGATTGATCCGGTACACGCCAGCCCGCGAGATACAGCGCGGTGTGACGTCGATGACGGTTGTGCCATGCGGCATGATCGACGAACCGCCCAACTGGTTTTGGACGATGTCCGTGGCCAGAGCGTCATAGCTGCCGACTCCGCCCGCTGCGCACAAGTCCAACGGTGCGATCCGCGCGATCATACGCGAGGCATCGCGCACCCCGGCCGATGTTGCCTGATGAATCCAGGTGATACGCCCACCTTCGATGATCACGGCAAAGAACAGCAGGATCAACGGCAGTACGATCCCGAACTCGACCATCGGGGCGCCGGCCTCGCACGACCGCAACCGTCGGATATGCCGAACAAGCCGAGTCATCGATACAACCTCACGACATCGCGAAAGATGCCATCATCGCTGCTGCCACCGACTCCACCACCGACCTGCTCGACCACCTCGACATAGATGTCAAAATCAGTCCCCGAGGATTCTTCGAGCGGCTGGATCAGGAAAACCTTTACAAACTCCTGCACCGGAACGTTCTCCGCGCGTCCCGCGACCGGATTGGCACCGCAGTTTATGGCGGCTGCGATAAATGTGCGGCGGTCAGGGTCGTCCAGCGTTGTGCTCGCGCATTGCGGGCGGCCGGACTCGCTGCGCCCAAACAGCACATCACCCGTACCAGCCCTGGCGATCTCGTCGAGATACATTTCGTATCGCGTGTTACCCGTCGGGTTACCCAGCGGGTGCGGCGTCAGATCATTGGCCGGACCGTCGCCATAGTTCATGTCCAGATAAGCCGCTTTGCCGGAGGTCCAGACACCGTTTCCAAAACGGCCGCCATGCGCGCAGGTGCCTGCGGCGAAGCAATCGTCGGGCGGAAACGGCATCGAGTCGGTCGAAACCTCGGGATTGTTTTTCAGACAGCTTCCGCCAGAGTTTTCCCAGCCCGCGATGACCTGCGGTCCGGGCGCATAGTCTTCATCATTCTTGAGGTTGCTCATCGTCGAGTGGAAAATATCGAACCGTGAATTGTAGATTGCACTGCCAATGCCATTGCGCTGACCGGGCTCGGTATCAACACCGCGCTGAGACACGCATTGCGTCAGGTTTCCATGCGCCGCGATCAGGCAGATATAGAGTTTTGATCCGGTCTGCCCCGCGCAAGGACCGTTGGGGTTTATGCCGATGTCCGTCGGGTCGAGGAAACCAAAATTCCCCGGCCCCCAAGCGGCACCGTTACCTCCAGTGCGCAACTTGATGGTTGACCCTTTGTTTGCATTCGCTGTCCAGCCGGGAGGGATGCAGAACATCAACGGCGTCACATCACAGGCATATTGGGTGTAACCCGCAATCGCGACGGCCTCGACATCCTCATCCGGGCGCGTCACCCCCAACAGATCCGCGAGGGCCCGACCGAACGGAAGGAAAACGGTTCTAGGGGTCGCGGTCACCTCAACCAGAACGGCAAGAGCGGGATCGGTCGTAACAAACCCATCGACTGGATCATTGTCATCCGGATCGGCGGCAGGATCGGGCAGTCCCGACAGAAACCGCAGCGAATAATCTGCGGCCGTCCCCAGATCTTGGCTGCCCTCGGCAAAGAACTGGGAGTCTTCGATCATTCCGGCTGCAGCGGCCGTGGCGCGTGTGATCGCGTCACTGCCGCCATCCAGTTCTCCGGCGGCAGCCAGAGCCACGTGATCGGTATAAGCCTGCAGGTCGGTCTGCGTAGAAGCCAGTCGCCCAAGATCAAAGGTCAACGCCGCCATGCCAACGATCACGGTCATGCAAATTCCGACGAAAACCAGAATGGTCCCCTGTTCGTCGTCCTTTATGTTGCGCAACGTGGGCATGAACAGACCTCGCGAGCGATCAGTTGGACACGGTTGCATTCGAGGGGTTGCCGGCAACAGGAACTTCCTGGACGTCCGTGGTACCCCGACGCACCTTCACGATCGGCTTGGGCGCGCCCTCTGCAACCGGCGACTTTTCAAGCAGAATGTCGCTGAGGCGGATGGCCTCCAAGGGCTTGTCTTCCTGGATTTGCAGGGACCGCAGCGACAGGCTGAGTTGCCCGGCCTTCTGAGCCAATGCCAACCGCTGTCCCTGGTCCGGCGTGACTTCGACAGTCACCGTTCGGGCAATCCCGGGCTGGTCGACATCTTCATCAGCCGTCTGATCAACCCCAATGACACGGATGTTTTGCAGGATCGTCACCGCCCGCAGCGACTCGTTCTTGCCCTGCGTCAGCACGATATCAACAAAGTCACCTGGTGTGACGAACCCGCCAACACCGGTCTGCGCATCCACATTGATGGCCATTGCACGATTGTTCTCGCCCAAGGTCTGAACGATGGTGACCTTCTCACCGAAGTCAGAAACCTTTGACGCCAACAGGATTTCACCCTGCGCCAACGCGCGCTTGGCGCGTCGCGGGTCGACACCTGCTGTGGGCAGAACATCTTCGAAACTTGTAAATACACCTGCCGGCACGGAATCCGCCGGCCAGTCGATGGCGGTCAGCTTGTGACCTTCAATCGGAGATCCGAACGGGATCTCTTCTGCTGCTGCGACCACGCGAACGATCGTCGGATCAGCGGCGGCCTGGCTGCGTCTCAGCTGCTCCTGCGCGATCATCACGGCGCCACCCGCCAGACCCACGCCAAGAATAGTTATCATCAATGATTTCAATCGCATAGGTCCCTCCAAATAGCCGGGCCGGTCATTCTGAAAACGTGGGGCCAGTCCTCGGCCCAAACTGCGTCACGCGGGACGCCGAATGCCGAGACTGGGCTGGTTCTGGCTTCCCGCCGTCCTCGCGGCGGAAAACCAGTTGCTTTTCAGGCCAAAACAGCAGGATTACCGTGTTGCAGCCGTGTTGGCAGCATCGAAGTTGCCGTTGGTTGTGCCGCCCAGACCGGTCAGCAGGGTCCCGCCAACAGCGATCGCGATGAACAGTGCGATACCGTATTCGACAAGAGTGGCGCCACGCTCGTCACGGCGCAGACGAATAAATAGACTACGAATTGCCTTTGACATGATTTGAACTCCAGTTTGTACTCATTAATGTGCGAATTTCGCACAGGAACGAGGGTTCCCCCGTCAGTTCAAATCGTATCGAGCCCGCATCTCGCAAACCTCCCCACAAACGAAAAGGATTTCCCGTTTAACGCGAGAATTCGTTCATTTTGGCTTTTTTGTGGCGGGATTTTGGCGCGAAATAGTCCGAGTCCACCTCAGCTTTCGAGCTTCAAGCGGGCCAATATCAAAGTGCTTGGAGCGGGTAGCGGGAATCGAACCCGCGCGTTCAGCTTGGGAAGCTGACAGGCTACCATTACATCATACCCGCCGCTCGGTGCTGAATATCACCCGTCCTTTGCAGAGTTCAAGATGCTTCGACCAGCGCGGCAAACAAAAAGGCCGGGCAGATTGCCCGGCCCGTTGACAAAGCAGCCTACTCAGGCCCGACGACGTCGAGCACCGCCCCGACGGCCACGTGCGCTCTCGCCTTCGGCGCCTGCAGCATCGGCAGGTTTGTTGAACTTGATCCACTCGCCGCCATGCGGGTCGTTGTTGGTCAGCAGGTTGGCGGCGCGAATGGCCTCCATCTCCTTGCCGGCGCGCGGCTTGGTCGAGCCCAGACCGAACATCTGAACGAAGGTTTCGTCGTCCATGCCGTCGGGCAGGATGATGCCCGCCGCTGCAACCTCGACCTTTTTCTCGGCGATCTTCTTCTGCGTTACCGGCAGCGCCACCGGGTTCATGATGGCCGAGGTCATGCCCGCGCCCATCGCCATCGGCAGGAAGGCGTTGTTGATGCCGTGACGGTTCGGCAGACCGAACGAGATGTTGGACGCGCCGCAGGTGGTGTTCACGCCCAGCTCCTCGCGCAGGCGGCGTACCAGGGCAAAGACCTGCTGGCCGGCAGTAGCCATCGCGCCGATCGGCATTACCAACGGGTCCACAACGATGTCGTGGGCCGGAATGCCGTAGTCAGCTGCGCGCTGAACGATCTTCTTGGCAACTTCAAAGCGCACGTCGGGGTCTTCGGAAATGCCCGTGTCGTCGTTCGAGATCGCTACGACCGGCACGTTGTATTTCTTGACCAGCGGCAGAACCAGTTCCAGGCGGTCCTCCTCACCGGTGACCGAGTTCAGCAGCGGGCGGCCTTCGGCGGCCTCCAGCCCGGCCTCCAACGCACCCGGAACCGAGCTGTCGATGCACAGCGGCACGTCGACCAGACCCTGCACCAGCTCGACGATCTGTCGCATCAGCGGCGGTTCGGTCTCGTTCGGGTTGGGGTTCGAGTTGTAAACCACGCCTGCGTTGATATCGAGCACGGTCGCCCCGGCCGCGACCTGCGCCAGCGCGTCTTGTTCGACGGTCGAGAAATCGCCCGCTTCCAGCTCGGCGGCCAGCTTCTTGCGGCCGGTCGGATTGATCCGCTCGCCGATCACGCAGAACGGCTGATCGAAGCCGATGATCGCTGTTTTGGTCTTTGATTCTACGACTGTACGGGTCATGTCCGGTCCTTAAGCGTTTACAGGCTTCGCCGAGGCGCCGCCGTTTTCGATGGCCCAGTTGGCATTGGTCTTGATGCCGCCAAGCGGGAAGAAGTGCACGTTGGTGATGTTGAAGTCGGGGTTGGCCGCCTTGTGCTCGGCCAGCGCGGTGATCACGTCGGTCGGCTCGTAGGGCAGCAGCAGCTTGGACACGTCCATGGCGCGCTTTTGCAGCACCTTCAGCGACGGGCCCACACCGCAGGCGATCGCGAATTTGATCAGGGTCTGCAGCTTGGCCGGACCGGCGATGCCGATGTGGATCGGCAGTTCGATCCCGGCCGCCTTCAGGCCGTCGGCCCAAGCGATGATCGGTTTGGCGTCAAAGGCAAACTGGGTGGCCAGCGCCATTTCAGCGTCAGTGGTTTCGCTGAATTTCTGCTTCCAGCGCAACGCCTCGTCCACGTTTTTGGTCGAACCGTCCGGGTCGATGTCCTTGTTGCCCTCGGGGTGGCCTGCGACGTGCAGGCGCTTGAAGCCCGCCTTGTCGAACAGCCCCGTTTCCAGCAACTGCATCGAGCTGTCGAAGTCGCCATGCGGCTTGTCCACGCCGCCTGCCAGCAGCAACGCCTGCTCGACACCCGCCTCGCCCTGATACATGGCGATCCAGTTCTCCAACGTCGCCGCGTCCTTTATGATGCGGGCCGGGAAATGCGGCATGACAGGATAGCCCTCGGCCGCAATCCGCTTGGCGGTCTTGACCATGTCCTCGATGGGTGTGCCCTCGATATGGGCGATGTACACGCGCGTGCCTTCGGGCAGCAGGTCGCGGAAATCCTCGACCTTCTCGGCTGTGCGCGGCATGACTTCGATCGAATAACCCTGCAAAAAGGCTTCGACGGTCGGGTTCACCGGGGCCTTGTCGGCCGCATCACGTTTCTTGAAGTTCAGCAAAGCCATTGCGGCCTCCCATAAAGATCTGGGGCTCATGCCCAACCGTCATTTGCGATCAGGGCCTTGATGCGGTCCTGATCGTATTCCGTTTCCAGGCGTAGCGCTTCAGCCTCGGCGATCTCGGTCGGGTCACCCTCAACCTCGAACGGCTCGGCTTTGCGCCACTCGGCCAGATAGGCATCACTGTCCTTGGCGTTCACCTTCATGGCGGCGCGGTCGATGGCTTGCTCGAACCGCATATCCAACTGTCGCTTTGCGCCACGGCGGCCCTTGCCCACGATGACCTGAGCGGGGATGTCGCGCCAGTAAACGATGGTGACGTCAGGCATTGATCTTGATTCCTCCTAACCAGATGGTCCGGTTCTAAACGGCTATGTGGGGGCGGGTCGGTCGGATTTCGACACCCGGGGCTTTTACAGCGACGTTTTGCAGTTCGGGATACAGGCCCTGCACCGGTTTCTCCAGTGTCGGGGTCCATCAAAATCCTCATGACTTTAATGAGCGTCTTGCACGACGCGCGCCCGCGACCTAAGGTCGGGGTAACTCGAAAATCGGAGGGCGTGACGATGGCGCCCAAGCGTCCCAAAGGTGCGGGCGCGTTCCCGAAGGTGGTCGAAAGCCCCGCGCCGGCAAGACCCGATCCAGATGCCCTGTATGCCGCGCTGGATTTGGGGACTAACAGTTGTCGCATGCTGATCGCCCAGCCCAAGGGCAGCGGCTTTCATGTGGTCGACAGCTTCTCGAAGTCCGTGCAGCTTGGTGCCGGGCTTGAAAGGACCGGACGGCTGTCGCGGTCCTCTATGGCGCGCACCATCCAAGCCCTTCGGATTTGCCAGCAAAAGCTGAAACGGAACAAGGTCAAGCGTATGCGGCTTGTGGCGACCGAAGCCTGCCGCCGCGCCCGAAACTCACGCGACTTCATACGTCAGGTGAAGCGTGAGACCGGCCTGACCCTTGAAATCATCCAACCCGAGGAAGAAGCCCGTCTGGCGGTCATTTCCTGTGCTCCGCTGGTCAGCACCAAGACCGAGCAGTTGCTGGTCGTCGATATCGGCGGCGGCTCGACCGAGCTGGTCTGGATCGACCTGTCCTCGGTGCCGCGACGCGACCGTTCAACGGCGATCATGCGGCTGCACAACGGCTTTCACACGGTCGACAGTCCCTTTCCGGCGGCCAAGGTGGTGGATTGGATCAGCGTTCCACTGGGCGTCGCCACACTGCGCGATCAGTTCCACGATGTCGAAGACGATGCTGCCCGCTTTGCCCTGATGAGTTGGTTTTTTGAAGAAAACCTCGCTGATTTTGCGCCCTATAAGGACGAACAGGCCCGCGAGGGGTTTCAGATCGTTGGCACCAGTGGCACCGTCACAACCGTCGCTGCCTCTCATCTGGGCCTGAAGCGCTATGACCGAACCAAGGTGGACGGCCTGCGCATGACCAGCGATCAGATCGACAAGGTCATTCGCGGCTATCTGGAGCTTGGTCCTCAAGGCCGCCGTCGCGATCCGCGCATCGGCGAGGACAGGCAGGCCCTGATCATGTCCGGATCTGCCATCTTGCAGGCGCTGTTGCGCTGCTGGCCGACCGACCGCCTCTCGGTGGCGGACCGCGGGCTGCGCGAGGGTTTGCTTTATGCACAGATGAGCGCCGATGGCGTCCTGGAAGACGGGCCGTTTTGAGAAAGCTCTGCGCTGAATGCCGCTTGCGACCATAGCGATTGCCTACCGGGTTTCGACGGCCGCAACCACGATCTGTGCGCTTGAGGCTGCCGGGTTCAAGGTATTCAGCCCGAGTTTTCACATCGCCAACACCGTTCCGCATTATGCTTTGGCGATTGGCGGCATTGGGATCGCCGTGCCAGCGGTCGACTCGGCAGAGGCACTAGAACTGCTGCACAGTTTTTCGGCGTCACCGCCGACATCCGGCACCCTCGGCGGGAAGGTCTTGAACGGTCTGGGATGGGCGGCATTTGGTGTTTCTACGCCCTGGCCCGATCTGCTATTGAGGGAGCGGTCGATATCATCGGCTTGATGCCACATGAACAAGCGGGTAAAGGCCTCGCAGTCTTCAGGAGACCTTTTCAATGGCCAAGAAACCCAGCGGCAAAAACACTTCGGGACGCGGGCAGCGTGACCTGAAGGTCAAGGTCAAAACCGCGCGCGGACGCAAGCTCAGCTCGACCCGCTGGCTCGAGCGGCAGCTGAATGATCCGTATGTCAAGCGTGCGCAGGCCGAGGGGTATCGGGGTCGCGCGGCCTACAAGATTCTGGAGTTGGACGACAAGTTCCGCTTTCTGGTTCCGGGCGCACGCGTGGTCGACCTTGGCTGCGCGCCCGGTGGCTGGTGCCAGGTCGCGGTCAAACGCGTGAATGCGCTGGGCGAGAAATCGGGCAAACGGATCGGGACGGTTCTGGGCGTCGACCTGCAAGAGGTCGAGCCCGTGGCGGGTGCCGAAACCCACGTTCTGGACTTCATGGAAGACGATGCCGACGAGAAGGTAAAACAGTGGCTTGGCGGCAAGGCCGACGTTGTCATGTCGGACATGGCCGCCGCGTCCTCCGGGCACAAGCAGACCGACCACCTGCGGATCATGGCGCTGTGCGAAACCGCCGCCTACTTCGCCTTTGACGTGCTGGAGGTCGGAGGAACCTTTGTCGCAAAAGTTCTGGCAGGTGGCGCCGAAGGCGATCTGCAGAAACTGCTGAAGCAGAAGTTCGAGAAAGTGTCAAATGTCAAACCGCCAGCTTCACGGTCGGACAGTTCGGAAAAATTCGTGGTGGCAACCGGTTTTCGGGGCTGATCAGTCGTCGTCCAGGGCGATTTTGTCGGCCACAATCCGCTGCGGCCGCAACGACGCCGCCGCCATTCCCTGCAGCAGCAACGCCTCGCCATGGTTGAGATACGTGGCCGGCTTGTTGCGCAACTCGTCGATCCGCTGATCCAGCGAGACCCGGCGCGTTGCCACAGGTTGGTCGAGCTTTGTCGACGGGCGTTTCAAATACAACATGGATAACCACATCCTGAACTGGTCAATGACTTGACCATGGATGTTGGCCGGCAAATGGGACTGCAAAATGGCGCAACTGCGTCGCTTCGATGCCGGTTTACCGGCCCAGTTGCCGCGCAAGATCCTGAAGCGCTGGGCTGTCGGGCAGAGTCCGAAGACCCTCATCCAACACCTGACGGGCTGCATCCGTGCCGCGGTTGATTTGGGCCAGCTGGATCAGCATTGGCCAAGCATCCTCGCGCTGGGGATCCATGGATACCGCCTGACGAAATGCCTGTTCGGCGGCCACAGGGTTTCTCAGCGTCAGCGCCATCCCCCCAAGGACCAGGTGGGTTTCCGGGAAATCCAGACGATTGGACAAAGAGCGCTGCCAATCCGCCATGTTCTCACGCGCGTTGTTGCGCTGCAGGGGTGTCAATGCCGCGGCGGGAATGGGCAGGAACTCCTTGGCAGCGGCAAGGCGTACGCTTCGCACTGGGTCGTACAACAGCGGCGACAAACGGGCCACCCTGTCGTCCAGCCCTGCCGCCCGCTGCAACACCGCCGCGTTGGCGCGAACCAATGGGTCTTCGTCCGTCAGCATCGCTGCTGTTTGCTCGGCCATTTCGGGGGTCGCGAAAGGTTGCAGCAGATAGACGGCCGTCGCCCGCACAATGCCGGGCTGCGCGCCGTCCTGAGCAACAGCCAGCAACGCGGCCGGGTCCTCGACCTCTCCGGCGAATGCGGGGGCGAATGCAATCCCGAAATGGGGCGTACTATGATCGGAGTCCGGGAACCAGTCATTTATGGCGGCGGCGGCCCAGGGCTGATTCTGATCCGTGTGGCAATCAGTGCAGGCATCCTCTCCCAAGCTCAGATCGGGGCGCGGTACACGGAAACTGTGATCGCGTCGGCCATCGACGCCCATATAGAGACGTTCGATCATGTGGCAGCTTTTGCACTGCGCCCCCTCGCCTCCCTCCGGGTGGTGATGGTGTGAGGGATCGTCGTATTGCGCCTTTCGCAGTGACGGAAAATCGGGGTTGCCAGCCGGGGAATGGCACTGCGTACAGACCGCATTGTCCTCAGCCTTCAAGGTTGCACTGTGCGCCTCATGGCAATTCAGGCAGCCGACGCCTTGCGCATACATTTTGGACTGCAGAAAAGATCCATAGACATAGACCTCGTCCAGTATCTGGCCGTCGGAGTGGTAGAGACCCGGACGCAGAAGCGCCAGATTGTAGGCATCGTGGAATGGCGTGCCGGGCAGCGGGTTTCCGTCCTCCAGCGCTTCGCGGCGGGAATGACAGCCGGCGCATTGCTGAATCTCGATCTCGGTGTCGCCCGTACCCCAGATGGCAGGAAACCCAAACTCGTTCAGCCCGGCAGGCGCGGGCTGACCTTTTGTCCAATCCAGATGAGCCGAGCCGGGGCCATGGCAAGCCTCACAGCCCACGCCGATCTCAACCTGCTCGGAAGCAAAGGACTGGGTCTGCGGCTGAAAGTTCTTTTCGAACCCTGTCGCGTGACACTCCGCGCAGCGGCCGTTCCAATTCTTGTAGGGGCCGGTCCAGTGCAGCCCATCGTCTGGCGGCAAGTCCTGATCCGGATACAGGTGGTACCAGCGCCCGGCCTGCGTGTCCCAGACCACATCAAAGCTCTGCAATCGGCCGGGCTCGGTTTCAAACAGATATTGCTGCAACGGCTCGATCCCAGCGACGGAATGAACCCTGTATTGCTGGCTTTGGCCGTCCTTCTCGGTCACGTCGGCAAGATAGTCCGACCCCTCCCGCCGAAACGTGACGGTCATGCCATCATGAGAAAAGGTCGTATCATCGAAATCGGCCACAACGCTGTCAGGTGTGGGCTCTGTCCAGGCCAAGGCGTGGTGGGATCCCGCCCAGGCTTGCACCTGTTCGTCATGACAATCGCGACAAGCGTCCGAGCCGACATAGTCCTGCGCCCACGCCCAACCGCTGTTTTGCAAGAGGGCGCATCCGGAAAACGCAATGATCCAGGCGATGCGGTGCCAATTTCTCATGAAGGTCCGACCTCGCCCTGGTTGTCGATGTCCATCAGCGCGCCGTTGAACTCTGCGCCGAAAATAAGGATGGCGGCGCACAGATACATGAAAATCAACGCGGCCATGGCCCCCGCCAGGCCAGCATAGGTGGCGCTGTAGGTCGCGAATTGCGCGATATAGACCGAGAACCCCCACCCTCCGGCCGCCCACAACAGAAGGGTCAGCGCCACACCGGGCAGGATTTGCATGATGCGGTGACGCTTTGTCGGCAGGATCAGATGGGCCAGCAGAACCGTTCCCGCCGGCACCGCCACCGTGAAGGTCCACCGCAAACGGTCAACCGACAGCCATTCGCCCACGTCCACGGCAGTATTCTCGGACACCAGACGTGTGTAGACCGGCAGCACCAGTTCAACCGCCGCGATCAGCAGGATCGCGGCTCCGCCCAAAATGACCAACCCGAGGCACAGCAGGCGCGTCTTCCAGAATGGCCAGCTGTCATTGTCATGATAAGCCTGGTTCATGGCGGCACGTACGGCCGCCACTCCGTTCGAGGCGAAGTACACGGCCAGCAGACCGCCCAGCGTGATCACACCGGAACCCGACCCGTCCAGAACCGCGCGCAATTCGGCCACGATGGGTTGGGCTACGTCCTGTGGCCACGCACCGAATATCAATTCGATCAGTTCGTCCGTCACATATCCCTGCGACAACGATCCGGCCAAAGCGACGGTGAACAGAACAAACGGAAACAGCGCCAGCATCAGCGACATCGCCACATGGCTGCTCATGACGAAACCGTTTTTGTCGCCGAAGCGTTGGACCGCCAGCCACAGCGCCCGGCCAAACCGGCCAAAAACGGGAATCGAAAGACGTGTCATTGGGAAACTCTAGCCTGCAATCCGCGTTGGAAGAACCAGCCAATGTGCCAATTGCACGAGATTCTTCCGAATAACTGTCTGGCCCGATTGCATAAAGCCCGCCGCCTGTGCAGGATTGCCCCACAAAACTCCAATCGCTGCCGGCTTGCGCCGGTATAGCCGAGGCCCCGCATGACGCCATCAGAGCCCCCCACCCGCACACCGCTGAGGTTGAGTGTCGTACGCGACGTCACCATCGTGCTGACGCTTGTGGTTCTGGGGCTTTACGCCGGCGCCAGCTTTCTGATTCCGCTGACCATGGCCTTGCTGATCAACGTGCTGATCATCGCACTCAGCGATCGGGTTATCGCGCTGACCCGTGCTCCGGTCTGGCTTGCCAACCTGGCCGCCGTCACAGTGGTTCTGGCAGGCTTGTTCATGATCACCTACATCCTGGGCAGTCAGGCCACGCAGTTCGCGCGAACTGCGGGTACCTATGAAAGCCAGTTCGACGGCGTGATCAACCGCGTCACCGGTCTGGTCGGGAATGATGTCACCTCTTTTGTCCGGGACAACCTGATCAGCATCGACATGACCTCGGTCGCCCGGATTTTGCTGGGCAGCGCCACCTCGATGCTGAACCAGTTTTTCCTGATCAGCCTTTATGTGGCCTTCCTTATGGCCGAACGGCTGGCATTCCGCAAAAAGCTGCGGATTGCAGCCGGCAACCCCGTCACCGGAGCCGAGCTTTCTTCGGTTCTGGATGCGATAACCTTCAGCTTGCAGCGCTATGTCGGGGTCAAGACATTCATCAGCCTCGTTACCGCTGGAATCAGCTATTCGGTTTTTCGCGTGTTGGGTCTGGAATACGCGGAAACCTGGGCCGTTCTGACGTTTGCCCTGAACTTCATCCCATCAATCGGGTCGATCATCGCGGTGATCTTTCCCGCGATGATCGCACTTGTTCAATTCGAGACGATCGGCCCGTTCCTGATCATCGTCTTCGGGTGCGGTACCATCCAATTCCTGATCGGCAACTTCCTTGATCCGGCCCTGCTGGGCCGCTCGCTGAACATGTCGACCTTTCTTGTCATCCTCGCACTGACGTTCTGGACGACAGTCTGGGGCCTGATCGGCGCGTTTCTCAGCGTTCCGTTGACCGTGTGCATTCTGATCATCTTCAGCCACATTCCGGCCCTGCGCCCTATCGCCGTCCTCATGTCGCTGGATGGACGTCTGGCCGACGACGTCAAGTCGCACGGTCCTGATCGGGGCTGAACGCCCTGAAATCGGGGGTGGATCGGCCCGAGGTGCGCTGCTAACTTTCAAATATTGCAATGGATTGACCGAAAAGATCCAGCGGGTCCGGCGCAAACGCATGATTGACCATTTCTGATGATTGGACCGCCATGACACCGCTTGACCAAATCAACGATCTCAAAGCCCGGATGGCCCAATCGATCATTGGACAGACACAGGTCATCGACCGCCTTCTGATCGGGCTGCTGGCCAACGGGAACCTGCTGATCGAAGGTTTGCCCGGCCTGGCCAAAACCCGTGCCGTCAAGGCGATGGCGCGCAATCTTGATGCCGAATTCAGCCGCATCCAGTTCACGCCCGACCTGCTGCCGTCCGACGTGACCGGGACCGAGGTCTATACCCAGACCGACGCGGGCGGCACCTTTCGGTTCGAGCCTGGTCCGATCTTCGCCAACATCGTCCTGGCGGACGAGATCAACCGCGCGCCGGCCAAGGTTCAGGCCGCGCTGCTTGAGGCGATGGAGGAACGGCAGGTCACCGTGTCCGGCACCACCCACAAGATGGAGCCGCTGTTCATCGTGATGGCCACCCAGAACCCGATCGAGCAGGAAGGTACCTATCCGCTGCCCGAGGCGCAGATGGACCGGTTCCTGATGCATGTGCAGATCACCTACCCCCCGGTAGAGGACGAGGTGCTGGTGATCCGTCTGGTCCGCGGCGAGGACACCGCCGCCAATTCCGGAACCACCGCCGAGAAACCCTCACCGATCCCGCAAGATGCCGTCTTTGCCGCCCGGCAGGAGATCGGGCAGATACATGTCTCGGATGCGATGGATCGGTACATGGCCGATCTGGTTCAGGCCACCCGGACGCCGTCCGCGCTCAGCGATGACCTCGCCGCCTGGATCGAGATCGGCGCCAGCCCGCGGGCGTCGCTGGCGCTGGACAAATGCGGCCGGGCCCATGCCTGGATGAACGGGCGCGACTATGTCGACCCGGCCGACATCCGTGCCATTGCCCATGACGTGTTCCGCCACCGCGTCACGCTGAGTTTCGAAGCGCAGGGGGACGCCAAGACCGCCGATGACGTGATCGACGAGATCCTGAAGCTCGTCGCCCTGCCCTGATCGCAACAAAGGAGAGCCGCGTGTCCCCGACCGCAGCGACATCCCGCGACCCACGCATCCACGTCGATGCCCGCCACCTGCTGAGCCTCGGCGGACGCAGCGGCGCACTCAGCCTTTTGCCGCGACAGCCTGCCCGTTCGGTGCTGAACGGCCGCCATGCCTCGCGCCTGCGCGGGCGCGGCCTGAATTTCGAGGAACTGCGCACCTATCTGCCCGGCGACGACATCCGCACGATCGACTGGAAAGTGACGGCCCGAACGGGCGAGCCGCATGTGCGCGTCTATACCGAAGAGCGTGACCGCCCGGCGCTGCTGCTGGTGGATCAGCGGGTTTCGATGTTCTTCGGCACACAAGTCTACATGAAATCGGTAGTGGCAGCCGAGGCCGCGGCCATCGCTGCTCATCGGGTTCTGGCGCAAGGCGACCGCGTCGGCGGTATCGTGTTCGGCGATACCGACCTGGCCGAACATCGGCCACAGCGCCGCCCGGCGGCCTTGCGGCGGTTTCTGTCCTCGCTCGGCGCGCTCAACTGCAGCCTGCACGCTGGGTTGCGCCCACAAGCCACGGTCTCGCTGAACCAGGTGCTGCAACAGGCTGCTCGCATCGCACATACCAATGCCTTGGTCTGTGTATTCTCGGATTTTGACGGCCTGACCGACGGGTCCGAACGGCTGCTGCGCCGCCTTGCCCATTCCAATGACCTGATCCTGTTCGACATCTCCGACCCAATCTCGCGCCATATGCCGCCCGAGCTTCGGCTGACGGTCTCGGACGGCGACCAGCAGATCGAACTGGACGCGTCAGACCGCCAAATGTCGGACCGCGTGACCCAGGCGATGGAGCAGCGGCTGGCGCAGCTGCAATCCTGGTCGCGCCGATACGGGTTTCCCGTCGTCCCGCTGACAACGGCCGAGCCCGCTTTGGCCCAGATCCTGAGGCTGTTCGGCCACCAACGGGGGCGGTCATGACCCCGGACACCGAAGCCAAATCGCTGGTCGAACTGCTGGACATGCTGAAACCGGCGCCCGAGCCGGCACCGATTTCCATGGTGCCGCAGACCTGGGGCTGGGTTGTTCTGGCGGTGGCGCTGTTGCTGGTGCTTGGTATGGTCCTCGTAACGATCTGGCGGCACCGGCAGGCAAATGCCTATCGGCGGTTTGCACTGAAGGAATTGGACCGGTGCCAGAATGACCCGGCCAAAACCGCCGAGATCGTGCGCCGCGCGGCGCTTGTCGCCTTTCCCCGGTCTCAAGTGGCCGGTTTAACCGGTGCCGACTGGGCGAATTTTCTTGGCCAAACCGCTGACCTGTCCGGGTTTTCCGCCTCGGCCCTCGGCAATCTGGCGGCCGCCCCATACCGCAAGGGGGTCACCGACCCGGATGCCGCCGAATTGGCGCGGCACTGGATCAAGTCGCATCGGGCCAAGGGGGCGGTCTGATGTTCAGTTTCGCCGCGCCTTGGGTGTTTCTTCTGCTGCCACTGCCGGCACTGGTCTATTTCTTTGCTCCGCCACACCGGCAACGGGTCGATGCCATTCGCATCCCGTTCTTTCGCCACGTCGCCCAAGCGGCCGGGGCCGAGCCGCAATCCGGCTCGGTCACCCTGAGACGGACGCGGCTGCAAACCGGTCTGGCGATCCTGATCTGGGTGCTGCTGGTTCTGGCAATGGCCCGGCCCGAACGGTTGGGCGACCCGATCGTCATCGAGAAATCCGCCCGCGACGTGGTGCTGGCCGTGGACATCTCGGGTTCGATGGACCAGCGCGACTTCAAGGCCGCAGATGGCTCGCCCAAGCAGCGGCTGGAGGCCGTCAAGGACGTTCTGCGCGCCTTCATCGCCGCGCGCGAAGGCGACCGGATGGCGCTGATCATCTTCGGCACCCGCGCTTTCGTTCAGGCCCCGTTCACCGAGGATTTGCAAAGCCTCAACGGCTTTCTGGATCAGACCGCCGTCGGCATGGCGGGTCCGAACACGGCGCTGGGCGATGCGATCGGGCTGGGCATCCGCACCTTCGAGTCGAGCGAGGTGGACCAACGCCTGATGATCGTCCTGTCGGACGGTGCCGACACCTCAAGCCGCATGACGCCGGTCAATGCCGCGTCGATTGCGGCGGACAAGGGGGTCGTGATCTACACGATTGGCGTCGGCGACCCGAATGCCACGGGCGAAGACCGGGTCGACCTGGACGCGCTGAAGGACATCGCCAACAAAACCCAAGGCCAATATTTCTTTGCCGATGATGAGACCGCCCTGGCCGAGGTCTACCAACAGATCGACGCCCAGAACCCCCGCGTGGTGGAAACCCAAAGCTACCGCCCGAGGGTCAGCCTTGCGCATTATCCACTGGCGGCGGCGCTGCTCCTCATCCTCGCCAGCACCCTGGGCTTTCGCCTTTCACAGGGCCGGAGGCGCGCGGCATGATCGACGCTCTGGCCCAGTTTCATTTCCTGCGCCCCTACTGGTTGCTGCTGTTGCTGCCTATTGCCGCTGTCTGGCGGCTGACCCGGCCGCGCAGATCGGGCAGCTCGGACCTGCCTGCGGGCATCGCGCCCCACCTGGCGCAGGCACTGCGTCTGGGGGCCCAAGATCAACGGCGAGTCGGTCCGCCGGACCTCGCCGCGCTCGCCGCCGGCCTTCTGACCCTTGCCGTGGCGGGGCCGACATGGTCACGGGCGCCGAACCCTCTGATCGCGGACACCGCGCCGCTGGTGATCGCGCTCAAGGTCACCGACAGCATGGAGGAGGCCGACCTGGCGCCGTCACGGCTGGACCGTGCAAAGTTGAAGATCACCGATCTGATCAACACCCGCGCAGGTGCGCCCACCGCCCTGATCGCCTATGCCGGAACGGCGCACCGGGTCGCGCCGCTGACCGAAGACGCCAACATCCTGCGCCCCTTGCTCGAAGGGTTGACCCCGGCGGTCATGCCGGTCGCGGGCGATGCCGCCGGTGACGCGCTGACGCTGGCGCAGGACATTCTGGGCGATCAGACAGGCACAGGCGCGGTTCTCTTCGTACTCGACGATATCGATCCGCAACAGGTTTCCGCGTTGGGACAATCTGATACCCCTTTGTTTTTTCTGACAATGCTTCCGAATGGCCGCCAGATTCCGCAACTGGACGGCCTGCGCAGCGCCACGATCGTTCCCTTCTCGGGCGACGACCGTGACGTCTCCCGGCTGAACCGCGCGATCACCCGCAGTTTTTCCGCGGCATTGGGCGAGGATGACCGCGTCGACTGGCAGGACCGCGCCTGGATCCTGGCCTGGCCCGTCGCCTTGATCGCGCTGCTGTGGTTCCGACGCGGCTGGGTCATCCGCTGGGGGTTTGTGACATTGCTGTTACTGCCACCGACCGGCGCGCGCGCAGACGGTTGGCGGGACTGGTTCCTGACCCCGGACCAGCAGGGCCAGATCGCCATGAACCGCAAGGACTACGCCGCCGCCAGCACGCTGTTTAACGATCCGTATCACCGAGGCTACGCCCAGTTGAAAGCCGGGCAATATGCCGAAGCCTCCGAGACCTTTGCCCAGCTTTCCACGCCCGAAGCAGCGTTTGCCGAAGGCATGGCCCGCATCCGAAATCGAGAGTATCGCCCGGCCATCGCAGCCTTTGAAACCGCGCTGGAGCGCCGCCCGGATTGGCCGGAGGCCGCGTACAACCTGGCCGTCGCCCAGGCCATTCTGGCCGAGGTCGAATCCACCCGCGAGCAATCCGATACCGGCGAGGAGGCGGGCATCGGGGCGGATGACGTGGTGTTCGACAACGAAGCCGGTTTGGGCGCGGACACCACGCAACAGGCCGAGACCGGGGACGCCGCGCCCTTGTCGGCCGACCAGTGGATCAGCGCCATCGACACCGACATGCAGGACTTCCTGCGCAGCCGGTTTGTTCTTGAAAATCAGGAGCGTTCCCAATGAGGTACTTCGCGCTCTTGATGCTGCTTCTGTGGCCCGCCCAGGCTTCGGCGCAAGCACCAGACATCCAGCCCCGCGTCACGATCGAAGTGCCACCGGATCCGACAATCGTCGGCCAGCCCGCTATCGTTCGCCTGAAGGTGCTGGTGCCGACCTACATGCCAAATCCGCCGGTCTTTCCATCGCTTGAACAGGAAAACCTTCTGGTACGCCTGCCCGATCGCGCTTCGGGGCCGGTCAGCGAGAGCGTCGAAGGCCAAACATGGTCCGGGGTTCAGCGCAGCTATCGGCTGTATCCGTTGGCCCCCGGTACGTATGAATTTGCGGCGGCCGAGGTGCAGGTGACATTTGCCGATCCCGAAACCAACGATCCCGTTCAGGTCTCGGTTCCCCTGCCTGCCGTTCGCCTGACAGTCGGGATTCCTGACGCAGCCCGAGGATTGGATCCCCTGATAATCGCTGACGGGTTCGAACTGTCGCAGGAGATTGAGGGCGATACCAGCCTTCAAACCGGAGACGCACTGACCCGCACCCTGACGGCAAAGATCACCGGAACGACCCCGATCATGATCCCGCCTTTGTTGCCCGAGATCGAGGACCCATTGTTGCGAGCCTATCCCAATGAGCCCCGATTGACGGAAACCGAAGACCGGGGTGTTTTGTCCGGCCAACGAACCGACCGCGTGACCTATGTGGCTCAGGACGGCGGACAGACCCAATTGCCGGCTGTCGAGATCGATTGGTTCAACCTCAAGACCAACAAGGTTGAAACTGCGCGCGCCGATTCCGTCGACCTCGTTCTTGCGCCGCCGCCTTGGCAGCCTCCGGACCGGGAAACCGTTCTGCAGCTGGTCGGCTATTTCTTCATTGGGGTCGTGATATTATGGTTTGTTTTTCGCAAACTACATCCGGTTCTTTTGGCACGCTGGGCAGCGGCCAGGCAACGCAGGCTGGCCTCGGCAGCGCATGCCTTTTCGGAACTCAAGCAGGCTGTGCGCCGACAAGACTTGGCCCGTGTTTATCAAAAGTTGGAAGTCTGGAAACGGCGACTGGCCGACCCGCCAGACACTGCTGAATTCGAGGCTTCTCTGGCCGAAATCGGCGCGTCCAGATATGGCGGCGGCGATCAGCAAGCGGAAAACTGGAGCAAGGTCCGAGATTGCCTTGACCGTATCGCCCGCCCCCTAGGCCACTCTCAATCCGCTTTGCCTCAGCTCAATCCCTGACGCGGCTGCCAATTACTTACCTTACGTCAACCCAATCTGAGCCAAATCCCAGGGCGCTATCTTCAAACATAAGTATTTTTAGATTGGTCTTTGTGATAGTTATCAATTGCCTAGAGGGGCTTGTCTTGATTCCCCCTTTTTGCCGAACCGCCTGACCTGCGAAGGGCGTGTTGAATGATTGACGGATCGGGGGACGCATTTTCCCCTTTTTGACTTTCCTGCAAGGCCGTTTTTGCCTGACCACATAAGGAGAAAAAGATGTCATCACAGGGAAATTTAACGCATCTATGGCGCAGAGGACTGCGACGATTGGCAGTTGCTACGGTTTCTGTCGCGCTGGCCGCGCCGGCCTGGGCGCAAGATCAGAAACCCAACATTCTGGTCATCTGGGGCGACGACATCGGTCAGTCGAACATCTCGGCCTATACCAAAGGCATGATGGGATACCGTACGCCCAATATCGACCGGGTCGCGAATGAAGGTATGATCTTCACCGACTATTATGGTGAGCAGTCCTGTACCGCAGGGCGGTCGTCTTACATCATGGGTCAGTCAGTGTTCCGCACAGGGCTGTCGAAGGTTGGCCTGCCAGGTGCCGATCTTGGTATGCAGGTCGAAGATCCGACCATTGCTGGGTTGTTGAAGGACCACGGCTATGCCACCGGTCAATTCGGCAAGAACCACCTGGGCGACAAAGATGAACATCTTCCGACAAACCACGGATTTGACGAGTTTTTCGGAAATCTCTACCACCTGAACGCGGAAGAGGAGCCCGAGAACGAAGACTATCCGGGTGACACCGTTTTGCCCGATGGCCGGACTTTCCGCGAAGCCTTTGGTCCCCGTGGCGTCATCAAGTCCAAGGCCGACGGAACCATCGAAGATACCGGACCGCTGACCAAGAAGCGGATGGAGACCGTGGATGAGGAAACGGTGGCTGCGGCGATCGACTTCATCAAGCGGGCCCACGAGCAAGGCCAGCCCTTCTATGTCTGGTGGAACGGAACGCGCATGCACTTCCGCACTCATGTCAAAGACGAGATGCGCCAGCAGGCCAATGACATGACCGGTCGTGTGATGGACGAATACTCGGCCGGCATGATCGAACATGACATGCATGTAGGCCAGTTGCTCGATCTGCTGGACGAGTTGGGCATCGCCGACAACACGATCGTTCATTACTCGACAGACAACGGACCGCACTACAATACGTGGCCCGATGCTGCGTCCACGCCGTTCTGGGGCGAAAAGAACACCAACTGGGAAGGCGGCTGGCGCGTGCCCTCGATGGTGCGTTGGCCCGGCAAGATCGAACCTGGATCGGTCACCAACGAGATCGTGCATCACATGGATTGGCTCCCGACCTATCTGGCGGCGGCCGGAGACCCCGAGATCAAGGACAAGCTGAAGGCAGGCTATTCGTCCTCGGGGATGGGTCGCGACTACAAGGTGCATCTGGACGGCTACAACATCCTGCCACTCTTGACGGGTGAAACCACAGAAAGCCCGCGCAAGGAGATCTTCTATTTTTCGGATGACGGCGACATGACGGCGCTGCGCTTCGGAGACTGGAAGCTGATCTTCCTGGAGCAGAAGGCTTGGGCCACCCTGCGCGCCTGGATGGAGCCATGGACCGAACTGCGCGTTCCGATCATCGTGAACCTGCGCCGCGATCCCTATGAACGCGGATATCGCACGTCCAACACCTACTATGACTGGATGATCGACCGCGTGTATTTCTTGGTGCCCGCGCAGCAATACGTGGCGAATTTCCTCGCAACCTTCCAGGAGTTCCCGCCGCGCCAGAAGGCGGCGAGCTTCAGCCTGGATCAGGTGATGGAAAAGATGCTGACGCCGACCAACAACTGATAAAGGTCGGTTCTACTCTCGAGGGTCGCCGGCTTGATCGGCGACCCTCATTTCTTTGATGCGAAAGGATATTTCATGTTCCGCCTGATCTTCTCAGCCGCCGTTTTCGCGTTGCCTGCGGGCCTTGCGGCGGACCCTCTGCCCAGTTGGACCGACAGTCCGGCCAAGGAACGGATCATCGCCTTTGTCGATACGGTGACGACGCCGAACTCGGACGGTTATGTCACCCCTGCAGACAGGGTGGCGGTGTTTGACAATGACGGAACGCTCTGGGCCGAGCAGCCGGTCTATTTCCAGTTCATCTACGCCATGGATGAGTTGGCCGAGATGGCGCAGGACGATCCCTCGATCCTGACCACGCCGACCTTGGAGGCAGCGGCCAAGGGCGACGCCGAAACCGTGCTGAAGGGCGGTGAAGATGCCTTGATCGAAGTCGTCAGCGCCACGCATTCGGGGCTCAGCGTCGATGCGTTCCAGGCTTCCGTCGCCGAATGGCTTCAGACGGAACGCCATCCCGATACGGGGCTGGCCTATGACCAGATGACGTATCAGCCCATGGTCGAACTGCTCCGGTATCTGCGTGACGAGGGGTTCACGACCTACATAGTTTCGGGCGGAGGCCTGCATTTCATGCGCGTGTTCGCCGAGGACGCCTATGGAATACCACCCAACCAGATTTTGGGAACCTATGCGGACAGCACCTACGAAATTGTTGACGGCACGCCCACGATCATGAAGGCGCCCGCGCTGGCGTTCATCGACGATAAGGAGGGCAAACCGATCAATATCGAGCGTACGATCGGGAAACGCCCGATCCTGGCGGTCGGGAACTCGGACGGTGATTTTGCCATGCTGGAATGGACTACCGCTGGCGACGGGCCGCGGATGGGCGTTCTGATCCACCACACAGATGCCGAACGGGAATGGGCCTATGATCGCGACAGCCACATCGGGCGGCTTGTCGACGGGCTGGACAAAGGCCCTGAAATGGGCTGGGTTATCGTGGACATGGCCAAAGACTGGTCCCGGGTTTTCACCGGCTCGAACTAAAGCGCGGAAAGGTCGGCACACACATGTGGACATTCATCGCCTCGCTGTCCGTCTTTGCCATCTACTGCGTCGCGGTTTTTTTTGCAGTACGGGCCGCTCAGACGGCGCGCACCCCGCAGGGCGCCGTGGGATGGGTGGTGTTTCTGCTTTCGGCACCGTTTCTGGCGGTGCCGCTATACCTGTTCCTGGGACATCACCGGTTCAAAGGGTATCGGATCGCCCGCAAGGAAAGCGAGCGCGTGGTCGAAGGGATCCGCAGCTTTGCCGATCACTCAAAACCCGATCCCGCGACGCTGACCGTCAATCCGCGCCCGTTTGAGGCGCTGGCTCACCTGCCCCTGTCCCGCGGCAACGGGGCCGAACTATTGATCGACGGAGAGGCGACGTTCCAATCCATCTTCCGTGCGATCGATGCGGCCAAAAACTATGTCCTCATTCAGTTCTACATCGTGCGCGATGACGCACTGGGGCTGGAGCTGCAAGACAGGCTGATCGATGCGGCCAAACGCGGGGTCAGCGTCCGGTTCATGACTGACGCGGTGGGCAGCTATGGCCTGCCGTCCTCATACTTGGAGGAGCTGCGCTCGGCCGGTGTGGATGTCGCTGATCCACGGGACCAGCGCGGGCCGAAGTTCCGGTTTCAGCTGAATTACCGCAACCACCGCAAGACCGTGATCATCGACGGCGAAACCGGGTTCATCGGCGGGCACAATGTGGGCGTCGAATACCTGGGGCAGGATCCGTATTTTGGCCGCTGGCGGGACACCCACATCAAGATGACCGGCCATATCGTTCGTCAGTTGCAGCTGATTTTCACCGAGGACTGGCACTGGGCCCGCGGAGAAGACCTGATTGACGTGCTGGACTGGGCCGGATCGGAATCCGATCAGGACATGAACGCGCTGCTGGTCGCCACCGGACCGGGCGACGCGACTGAAACGGGGTCGTTGATGTTCTTTTCCACGATCGCTGCGGCACAGGAGCGGTTGTGGATCGCATCACCCTATTTCGTGCCGGATATCGACGTGATGACGGCACTGGAACATGCCGCGCTGCGCGGCGTTGACGTCCGCATTCTGGTGCCGGACATGATCGACCACCGCCTGCCTTGGTTGGCCGCCTTTGCCTATTTCGATGAAATCCGGGATTCCGGCGTGCGCGTATTCCGCTACACCGACGGGTTCATGCACCAAAAGGTCATTCTGGTGGACGATACGTTGGCCGCAGTTGGCACCACGAACCTGGACAACCGCTCGTTCCGTCTGAATTTCGAAGCGATGGCGCTGTTCTTCGACAGCCGGGCAGCCGCTGCCACCGAGGACATGCTGAAGACCGATTTCGAAGCCAGCTACGAAATGACCAGAAGCCTTGCCCAGCAACCGCCGCATATCCGCTATGGTGCGCCTTTGGCGCGGTTGTTCTCGCCGATCCTCTAGGTCAGAAACCGCTCTTGGAACACGCGCGTCATGAGCGCGACCATGAATGCCGTGGAAAGACCGAAGGCCAATAATCCGGTGACCGAGGCGAAGGCCCCGAATATCCGCAACCCCTCGCCCAATACAATGTCGCCATAGCCCAGCGTCGTGAAGGTCACGAGCGAGAAGTACAGGGCCGAGTTCCAGTCCGGCAGGACATCTCCCATCACCCAGACGATCGCCCAGATCCACACCTGAATCGTATGCGTCGCCACGATGACGGCCAGCGCCAAGGCGATCGGGCCTGCCGTGGGCAGAAAGGTTCCCTGCCCTTCCCACCTGTCGATCACCTTGCGCACCAGGATGGTGCACCATGTGAGCAGCCCGATCTCGATCAGGAAACACAGCCCCAGATAGAAGCTGCCCCAAAGGATCTGCTGCGACAATGTCATGGTAATACCCTGCATCGGCCCGGAAACTGAAACTGCACAATGGCGGCTCTGCTCTCAAGGCACAAGGCCGGACAGCGGGCGGCCGTGCGACGAAAAGAACCGAAACTTTTTGAAGGCTGGACAGCGGATCGGCGCGCCGCACATTGTAGAGCGCACCAGGTGAGACTGATCATGTTGTTGGAAATACAGAATATCCACAAAACCTACCCGCGCGGGCGGCCTGTCCTGAACGACGTTTCGTTGTCGCTGGAACGCGGTCAGACGCTTGCCATCACCGGCGAAAGTGGCAGCGGCAAAAGCACGTTGCTGAACCTTGCCGGCGCGCTGGACAGTTTTGACAGCGGTGAGATCGTTCTGGATGGCACGGCGTTGTCGCGACTGGACGATCGCGGCCGCACATTGCTACGGCGCGAAGACGTGTCCCTGGTGTTCCAGCAATTCAATCTGATCCCGTCACTGACGGTTGCGCAGAACCTGTCATTTCATGCCCGGCTGGCAAATCGAGTTGACCCCGAGTGGCTCGCGCATCTGACCGCGACGCTCGGTCTCGCCGATTTGACCCAACGCTATCCCGAACATCTGTCGGGCGGCCAGCAACAGCGGGTCGCGATTGGCCGGGCCCTTGCCGTCCGGCCCAAGCTGCTGCTGGCGGACGAGCCGACGGGAAACCTGGACGAGACTGCAAGCGCGGCGGTTCTGGACCTTATGCTGTCCTTGGTCGCGGATACCGGGGCAGCCCTGCTGCTGGTCACGCATTCGCCCGTGATCGCGGCTCGGCTTGATCGAACGGCGCATCTGGCAAACGGTCGGATCGCATGACTCGCACCGTGATCCAGGCCCTCTGGTCGCATTGGCGTTGGCACCGCATCCAACTGGCCACGCTGCTGATCGGAATCGCGCTTGCGACAGGCCTTTGGTCGGCGGTCCAGGCCATCAACGCCGAAGCCCGGGCCAGCTATGCGCGTGCCAACCAACAATTGGCGCTTGGGCAGATGGAGATGCTGCGGCATCCATCCGGCCACATTCCTTTGGAAACATACGTAAATCTGCGTCGCGCCGGATGGCAGGTCGCGGCCGTTCTGGAAGGTCGGTACAGGGTTGGGGATCGCTCGGTTCTTTTGACTGGAGTGGACCTTGTCTCCTACCCCCCGCTTCCGGCGGTAACGCAACTGGAACAGGAAGAAGCCCCACCCGACCCGGCGGCCATGCTGACCGCGCCCGGCCGACTGCTGGCGCCACCAGACTTGGTGCCGATGCTGGAGGATCGGCCCGATCTTCCACCGGCGATCGCCAGCACTGCGCTTCCCCCCAATGTGGTTCTGACCGATATCGGCATAGCTGAGACGTTGCTGAACAAACCGGGTGAGATTTCGCGACTTGCCATCCTGCCCGATCAGCCTCGCGGAGTTGCGCCCCTGTCCCAGGTTGCGCCAGAGCTGAACCGCCAGCCCCCCGGAAACAGCGTCGACACCGCCCGCCTGACCGACAGCTTCCACCTGAACCTTTCCGCGTTCGGTCTGCTGTCCTTCGCCGTCGGGCTGTTCATTGTACATGGAACGGTTGGGCTGGCCTTTGCGCAGCGCCGCGGAATGGTGCGCAGTCTGCGTGCGATGGGTGTCCCGATGGGCACGCTTTCCCGCATCATTCTGGCCGAACTTGTAGGTCTGGCTTTGATCGGTGGATCCATGGGCCTGCTGCTGGGTTTTTTCCTGGCCGGAGCATTGTTGCCCGATGTCGCCGCAACCCTGCGCGGGCTCTATGGGGCTCCGGTGGATGGCCAGTTGCAACTGAGGGTCGGTTGGGTGCTGGCCGGGCTGGGTATGTCCATCGCAGGGACCCTGGCGGCCAGCGGATACGCCCTGTGGCGTCTGAGCCGAATGCCGATATTGTCCGGCCCCGGCCTGCAGGCATGGCGTGGACGCAGCACACGAGCCGTCGTGACCGGACTGGCGGGTGTGGGGCTCGCTCTTGGCGGGGTCGTGATCTTTCTGCTCTTTGACGGATTGGTCGCTGGTTTCGCTCTGATGGCAGGCATTCTGACCGGCAGCGCCCTTTTGCTACCTTTGGTTTTGTCCAGCATATTGCACCTGTGTGCAGGGCGCGTCCGTGACCCGGTGCGGCAGTGGGTGCTGGCCGACATGCAGGCCCAGCTGCCGGGCCTGTCGCTTGCGCTGATGGCCCTGCTGCTGGCCCTGGCCGCCAATATCGGTGTCGGAACCATGGTTTCCAGCTTCCGGCTTACCTTCGTCGGTTGGCTGGACCAGCGCCTGATGGCTGAGCTGTACATCACGGCAAAGGACTCGGATCAAGGACGCGAGATCGAGACATGGCTGACCCCGCGCGTGGACGCAGTCCTACCGATACGGAATGTGGAGCTGGATCATCCCACAGGCCCGCTTTTTCTGTACGGAGTGGTCGATCACGCGACCTACCGGGACAACTGGCCCCTTGTCGCCGCGGCCCCGGACGTATGGACCAAGATTATGTCCGACGGCGCCATATTGATCAATGAACAGCTGGCCCGCCGTGCTGATCTGTGGCCCGGGGATTCGATTGCGCTCACCGCCGATCACACTCTGGCAATCGCTGGCGTCTATTCCGACTACGGCAATCCGACCGGGCAAGCGATCGTCTCAATGGACCTGTTCGGCAGGATCGCGCCAAATGCCGAAAACCGACGGTTTGGTATTCGTATCGCTCCGGAGCGCGTAGATGAGCTGGCGGCGGATCTGCAGAACAGGTTTGATCTGGATCCCGGCGCGATCATCCGGCAGGCCGCGCTGAAGGCGCAGTCCATGGCGATCTTCGAAAAGACATTTGTCGTGACATCCGCGCTGAACATCCTGACGCTTGGCGTGGCCGGCTTTGCGATTCTGACCAGCTTGCTGACGCTCTGGACCCAGCGGCTGCCTCAGATCGCTCCGGTCTGGGCAATGGGGCTGACGCTGTCGCATTTGTCCAAACTGGAACTGGCGCGCAGCATGGTTCTGGCTTTCCTTACCGCCTGCCTCGCCTTGCCGCTGGGCCTGGCGCTGGCTTGGATTCTGCTGGCTGTCATCAATGTCGAGGCGTTCGGATGGCGGCTACCCATGCACCTTTTCCCGTTGTCATGGGTGCAGCTCATGCTGTGGACACTTGTGGCCGCCGCCCTTGCCGCGGCGCTGCCTGCCTGGCGGCTTCGGCGGGTGCCGCCGGCCGATTTGCTGAGGGTTTTTGCCAATGAACGCTAAACTACTTGTGTGTGCACTGTTCTGGCCACTTGCGGCAATGGCGCAGGGGTTTGCCGGTTTGGGCGGTTCTGCCGACGGGTTTGACGTACCACAGCCAGAGTACCAGTTCGAATTCCCCGCCGACCACGGCCCGCATCCGTCCTATCGGATCGAATGGTGGTACCTGACGGCCAACCTGACCGGAGAGGACGGTCGGGACTACGGCATACAGTGGACCCTGTTTCGCTCAGCCTTGAAGCCATTTGAAACCGCCGGCTGGCAAAGCCCACAGATCTGGATGGGCCATGCCGCGCTGACAACTCCGGAACACCACTTCTTTGCCGAGCGCCTGTCTCGTGGCGGGATTGGACAGGCCGGTGTCACAGCCGACCCGTTCGAAGCATGGATCGACGAATGGCGCATGGCAGGACCAACGCTCCAGACCCTGACCCTGACTGCAAACGGAGCCGATTTCGAGTACGACCTGAACCTGTCTGCTTCGGGGCCGCTGGTTTTTCATGGAGAGAATGGGTTTTCCGTGAAATCCGCTGATGGGCAAGCCAGCTACTACTATTCACAGCCGGGCTACGCCGTTCAGGGAACGCTGCATCTGCCCGACGGCGATGTGGCGGTCACCGGGAACGGATGGCTGGACCGCGAGTGGTCTTCACAGCCTCTGTCCGCCGATCAATCAGGGTGGGACTGGTTCTCACTCAGCTTCGAGGACGGCGACAAGTTGATGGCGTTTCGCCTGCGCGGCGGACGTGGGGACTATACCTCGGCCACCTGGATCAACGCGGATGGTTCCAGCCATAGCCTGCCGGACGGGTCGGTTATCTTCACGCCACTGGAAACCAGCCGGGTCGCGGACCGCGATGTTCCGACGGATTGGCGTGTGTCCATCCCGGACGAGGATCTTGACATACGCGTTCAGGCTAAGAACACCCAAGCCTGGATGGAAACGCGCTTTCAATACTGGGAGGGCCCGGTCACTGTGTCAGGCAGCCACAAGGGGCGCGGCTACCTTGAGATGACCGGGTATTAGCGCGACTTAGCGGACCACGTAGACCGAAACGTTCGAGTGGCGCACCACTCGCGCCGCGTTCGGCCCCAACAGGTAATCCTTGAAATCCGGCTTGTGTGCGCCAATCACGATCAGATCGCTGCCGGCACTTTCGGCGGTCTTCAGGATCTCCTGATAGGCCGTGCCGGTTGCAACGACATGGCGGATCGTGGCGTTGCGCTCCGACCCAATTGCATCGACACACAGCTCAACCAGCTTGTCATGCGCTTCGTGCTGCGCCTTGTCGTGGAAGTCGGGCCGGAAAAAGCCGGACACCCAGCTTTCACCGAAATCCGGCAGTACGGTCACCACGTCCAGCTGCGCCCCGTCGAGATCGGCAAGTTTCGCGGCAATTTTCAGGACAGGAGCATCGATATTGCCGTTGCTGATATCAACGGCGCACAGGACGGACTTGGTCATGCGGGCACCTCTTGTCTGGCGGCACGGCCGCGTTGCAGGAAGGCGATCAACCCCAGCAACAGCATGGCCGGGATATAGATCAACTGTTTTGGCGGCTGGCTGACCGGCAGATCGGCGGATGCGATACGCACCGGCTCGTCCGCGTAATAGTCGAAATTGGCCAGGTCATCGGCGATGGGCGCGCCGAACATCGGCTCGTCCATCTTCACCAGGCCATCTTCCTCGATCAGCAAAAAGCCCATGGCATCAACACGCGCCGCACCATCAGGTTCGGACCCTACGGTGACGACGACCGTGGTCTCGGTCATGTTGCCGGTGTCGAAATCCGGACCACTGACCACCACCCGCACGTCGGTGCCGGGTTCAGCCTCACCAATGGCCTGCACGAATCCGGCCGGCTCGACCTCGAGGTGCGAGGGCGAGATGCGATCCATGAAATAGTCCGGCCGGAACAGCGCGAAGGCGATCGCAATCAGCGCAACGCTTTCGTAGATTCGGCTGTGGGTGAGGAAGTAGCCCATCGTTCCGGCCGTGAACACGAGGATCGCAATCGTGGCGAATATGGCCACTATGATCCCCTCAACCCAGGTGACATCGATCAGCAGCAGGTCGGTGTTGAAGATGAACACGAAAGGCAGCGCCACGGTACGCAGGCTGTAGAAGAACGCAGTGAAGCCGGTCTTGATCGCGTCACCGCCCGATACGGCGGCCGCAGCAAAGCTGGCCAGACCCACAGGAGGCGTCACGTCGGCCATGATGCCGAAGTAGAACACGAACAGGTGCACCGCGATCAGCGGCACGATCAGGCCGCTTTGCGCGCCCAGTTCGACCACAACGCCCGCCATCAGCGAGCTGACGACGATATAGTTTGCCGTGGTCGGCAGACCCATGCCCAGGATCAGGCTGAGCAGCCCGACCATCACCAGCATCAGGATCAGATTGCCGCCGGACAGGAACTCGACCAGATCGGCCATCACCTGCCCCACACCGGTCAGGGTCACGGTACCGACGATAACGCCGGCCGTGGCCGTGGCCAGCGCAATGCCGATCATGTTGCGCGCGCCGTCGATCAGGCCCTGCCACAGATCGGCAACCCCATCGACAAAGGAGTTTGCCAGATCGCTTTGACCCCGGAAAATCGCCTTGAGCGGTTTCTGCGTCAGCAGGATCACGAACAGCAGCGCGGTTGCCCAGAAGGCCGACAGACCCGGCGACTTCTGTTCGATCATCAGGAAGTAGACCAGAACGATGATCGGCAGCAGATAATGCAGGCCGGCCTTGTAGATCTCGGAGATCACCGGCAGCTTAACTTCGGTCGCGTTCGGGTCATCGGGCTCAAGGTCCGGAACCTGAGCGGCCAGGTACAGCAGAGCAACATAGATGACGCACACCGCCAGGCTCAGGATCAGACCAGCGCTGGACGGCGCCCAGCTTGTGACAGCATCCACTGGGAACTGCGAACCATAGCAGAGCCCCGCAAACACTAGGAAGAACATCAGCATTCCCACGACCGTGCGCGCCAGATGCACGTCGCGGTCGCCCAGGGTGGGCATGTTCCGCTTCACGGCCTCGAGATGCACGATGTAGACCAGCGCAATGTAGGAAATCGCCGCCGGAAGGAAGGCGTGGGTGATGACCTCGACATACGAGATGCCCACGTACTCCACCATCAGGAAGGCGGCGGCGCCCATCACGGGCGGCATGATCTGGCCGTTGACCGAGCTGGCGACCTCGACCGAGCCCGCCTGCTCGCTGGTAAAGCCTACGCGCTTCATCAGCGGGATGGTGAAGGTGCCGGTGGTGACGACATTGGCGATGGACGAGCCCGAAATCAGGCCGGTCGCGGCCGAGCCGACAACGGCGGCCTTCGCCGGACCGCCGCGCAGGTGACCCAGCGCGCCGAAGGCCATCTTGATGAAGTAATTCCCTGCCCCGGCCTTATCCAACAAAGCGCCGAACAGAACGAAGAGGAACACGAATTTCGTCGAAACACCCAAGGCGATACCGAACACGCCCTCGGACGTGATCCACATGTGGCTCATCGCCTTTTTCAGGCTGGCGCCTTTCCACCGGATCACCTCGGGCACCCACTCGGACGAGCCGAAGAACACATAGGCCAGGAAGATCGTCGCGATGATCGCCATGGCGGGGCCAAGCGCGCGTCGCGCGGCTTCGAACAACAGGATCAAGCCACCGAGGGCGATCCATTTATCGACATCATCCGCCAGACCGCCCGCATTGACGATCTTGTCGTAGAAGAAATAACCGTAAAGGGCGACACCGGCCCCCAGAACACCCATGATCCAATCCTGGATCGGAATGTAGTTTCGCGGACTGGATTTAAGCGCTGGATAAGCCGCGAAGGCCAGGAACATCGCGAAGGCCAAATGAAACTGACGCGCGTTGTTCACAACGCTGCCGGGCAGCACGTAGTTGGCAATCGGTGACGCCAGAACGACTTGAAAGATCGACCAGATCGCGGCCACGATGGCCAGGAACAAGCCGACATTGCCAGCCGGGTCCCGCGCCCCCGCATCAGAGGACGCGACCAGTTCCTGCAGTTCTTCTTCGGATAACGGACGATTGCCCTGTTGATCAGCGCTCATCAAATGTCTCCCCGTCCAACGGCCGGTTTCCGGCGCAGTTTTGGCATTACCGGCCTCTCACCGGTGAAAACGAGGCGCGAACAGCGCCTCGTTTCTGGACTTGAAGGTGGATTACTGGATCCAGCCTTTTTCCTTGTAGTACTTCTCGGCGCCCGGATGCAGCGGGGCCGACAGACCGTCCTTGATCATTTCTTCAGGCTTGAGGTTGGCGAAGGCCGGGTGCAGCTTTTTGAAGTCGTCGAAGTTTTCGAAGACCGAGCTGACAACCGCGTACACCGCATCGTCAGACACGTTTGCCGAAGTCACGAAGGTCGCGCCCACACCGAAGGTCTGGGTGTCAGCGTCCGAACCGCGATACATGCCGCCGGGGATGGTGGCCGTACGGTAGAACGAGTTGTCGGCAACCAGCTTGTCAACGGCTTCGCCGCTGACGTTCACCAGAACCGAGTCGCACGCAGTGGTGGCTTCCTGGATCGAACCGGACGGGTGGCCGACGGTGTAGACCATCGCATCGATCTGGTTGTCACACAGCGCGGCCGACTGTTCGGCGGCCTTCAGCTCGGTTGCCAGTTCGAAGTCATCCGTGGTCCAACCCAGGGCTTCCATCAGAACTTCCATGGTGCCGCGCTGACCCGAACCGGGGTTGCCGATGTTGACGCGCTTGCCCTTCAGGTCTTCGAAGTTCTTGATGCCGGAATCGGCACGGGCCACCACGGTAAACGGCTCGGGGTGAACAGAGAATACGGCGCGCAGCTCTTCGAACGGGCCGTTTTCCTCGAATTTCGAGGTGCCGTTGTAGGCATGGTACTGCCAGTCGGACTGGGCCACACCGAATTCCAGCTCGCCTTCGCGAATGGTGTTGATGTTGTAGACCGATCCACCCGTCGATTCGACCGAGCAACGCACGCCATGTTCTTTGCGGCCCTTGTTCACCAGACGGCAGATCGCGCCACCGGTGGGATAGTACACGCCGGTCACACCGCCGGTGCCGATGGTGATGAATTCTTCGGCATAAGCCGCCGGAGCCATGAGGGCAGCGGTCACGACCGCGCCGAGGCTGAGCTTGCTTTTCTTGATCATTTAGGAACTCCCAAGATTCTTATTGTGGACGGAAGACAGGCCAAAGGCCCCTTGTCCGGGGGACGAGCCATTATGACAATCCGCATGAGCAGGCAACGGATGAGCTCAAATTTTCCCGAATTCTCCCAACAGTCACGATGGTTTGTTGCCCGTACCGCTGTTGTCAAGCGTTATGCGCCCGACCCCGGCGCCGGGACGCACATATGACGTAGAACCCGAAAATTTCCCCATTGCCACATCCGACACGGCAGTGAGGGACTCTAGGTGCGGACAGCAAGGTGTCTATCCACTCGGTCGAGACCGACTATGCTTTCGTCGAAGCAAGACTTCTACTCAACCGAAACAACTGAACCCGCCCGGCAGTCGTCGATTTAGGGATAAATGAATAAGTTGGGCACCATTCACCGAAATACTGGTCCAGTTTATTGCACCACACTCCTAGAAAGAAGTGCGCTCACAATGAAATTTATTCATTTGCAATCAATGTGGTGCCCAAGGAGAGACTCGAACTCTCACGCCCGTGAAGGCGGGGGATTTTGAATCCCCTGCGTCTACCATTCCGCCACTTGGGCCACGCGCATTGAATTACCGCCCATCTGGCCGAAGGTCCAGAGGCAAAAATCGGTCAATCGACGATCAGCCCGAGACAGATCGGTTGACGCCCCGTTGGACGCGTGGTTTGCCTCGTCATGACAAAGCTTGGGAACACGCGCTGATGCTGCAATCGCTTTATGATCGGACGATCCGACTGGCCGACCACCCGCGCGCCCTGTGGGTGTTGGCATTTGTGGCATTCATCGAAAGCTCGGTCTTTCCGATTCCACCCGACGTGCTGATGATCCCTATGATTCTGGCCCGCCCATCGCGGGCATGGCTGATTGCCACCGTTGCGCTGGTTTTTTCGGTCTTGGGCGGGCTTTTGGGATACGCAATCGGCGCGTTCTTCTACGACAGCATCGGACAACCCATCCTCGAAGCGATGGGCAAGGGTCACGCGATGCAGGAATTCAACCAGCGGTTCAACGATTTCGGGTTCTGGGCCGTTCTGACCGCCGGTGTCACGCCTTTCCCGTACAAGGTCATCACGATCATGTCCGGTTGGACGGGAATGCCGCTGGGAACTTTCATCGCCACTTCCATTCTCGCCCGCGCTTTGCGGTTCTACATCGTCGCCGGGTTGCTTTGGGGCTTTGGCGAGCCTATCCGGGACTTCATCGAAAAGCGGCTCGGGCTGATGTTCACATTGTTCATCATTCTTCTGATCGGCGGATTTCTGGTGGTGAAATACATATGACGCGGAAACGGACACTCATTTTGCTGGCCGCGGGTGGGTCTGCAGCTTTGCTTCTTGCGGCTTGGGGGTTCCAGTATCTGGGCGGCATGGCCCCGTGTAAATTGTGCATCTGGCAACGCTACCCGCATGGTGCGGCTGTGCTGCTCGGCGTGCTGGCTTTTGCATTTCCGGGCGTGCGCCTGCTGCCCCTCCTCGGCGCAGCCGCTGCCGCCGCCACGTCCGGCATCGGCGTCTATCACGCCGGGGTCGAGCGCGGCCTGTGGGAAGGCCCGTCCAGTTGCACATCGGGCAGTATCAGTGGCCTGTCCGCCGTGGAGTTGATGGAGCAGATCATGGCCGCCCCGTTGGTACGGTGCGATGATATCCCGTGGGAAATGTTCGGGCTGTCTATGGCTGGGTGGAACGCACTGCTGTCCGCAGGTCTGGTTCTGGTGTGGCTGGCCGCCTGGCGCGCGCGCTGACCCTATTAGGCGTCCAGTTCCGCGTCCCAGTACAGAAAGTCGATCCAGCTTTCGTGCAGGTGGTTCGGCGGAAATTTCCGTCCGATATTCTGCAGCATACTGGCGTCAGGCTGCCGAGGCGGCTTGCGCAGGCTCATCCCCGCCTGACGCAGCGATTTCGACCCCTTGCGCAGATTGCATGGACTGCAGGCGGCCACCACGTTCTGCCAACTTGTGACACCCCCTGCTGCACGCGGCACGACATGGTCGAAAGTCAGTTCGCCCCGGCTGCCGCAGTACTGGCAGCGGAATTCATCCCTAAGAAATAAATTAAAGCGCGTGAAGGCCACGCGCTTTCTGGGTTTCACATAGTCTTTCAGGACAACCACCGACGGTATTCGGATCACCGTACTCGGGCTGCGGACCACTTCGTCATACTCGGCGACGATATCGACCCGGTCCAGCCAGGCGGCCTTTATCGCCTCCTGCCAGGGCCACAGCGACAGCGGATAGTAGGAAAGCGGGCGGTAATCGGCGTTCAAAACCAATGCCGGATGGTGCTTGAGGGCACCTGGCTCCCTGACAAATTCGGTCCTGAAATCTCCGTCCATGGCTGAATCGCTCCTCGCTCTCGGCTGCCTGTATGGGACACCAGAGCGGGGAGCACCCGCCCCGGTCTTAACTTAACTATATATCGTGTTAAAACTCTGACAAGTCCTGTTTTTCCACAACATCTCGGTAACGGACTATTCTGAATCCGTAACAATCACGTGACAGTTATCCACAGCTTGCGCAGGTCCGGAACTGAGAGTATGGCGGAGCTCATGTCATGGTTCATCCGCTTCAACAAACCCTTTGACGTGCTGCCGCAGTTCACCGACCGGCAAAATGCCGACTCGCCTCGCAGCACCCTGTCGGATTTCATCGACCTGCCGGGGGTCTATCCGGCCGGGCGGCTGGACCGTGACAGCGAGGGGCTGATGCTGTTGACCGACAATGGGCGGCTGCAATCCCAGATCTCGGATCCCAAGCACAAAATGCCCAAAACCTATTGGGTCCAGGTCGAGGGCATCCCGGATGCGGCTGCCATTCGGGCCCTGCGCGACGGGGTCGAGTTGAATGACGGCATGACCCGCCCAGCCAAGGCGCGGCTGATCGACGAACCCGAGGGTCTGTGGCCACGCACGCCCCCAATCCGCGAACGCAAGACGGTGTCGGATTGCTGGCTGGAACTGACCCTGCGCGAGGGGCGCAACCGGCAGGTGCGCCGCATGACGGCCGCCGTGGGCCACCCCACCCTGCGCCTGATCCGCGCCCAGATCGGAGACTGGACACTGGACGATCTCGCACCCGGCAGCTGGGACAGCTTGCCGATGCCCGTTCTGGAAACCGCCCCCCAACGCAAGCGGGACCGGCGACCGCGGCGGTGACTTTTTCGGCGATTTTCGCTATCATATCTCCATGAAAGTAGCAGCCGGAATCCCGTCGCCTTCGGGCATTCTCGAGGCCGCGCTGTATGTCGATGATCTGGACGCCGCCGAACGGTTCTATGGCGAGGTACTGGGCTTGGAACGCATTCAGCGCGTCAAAGGTCGGCATGTGTTCTTTCGGGTCGGCGCCTCGGTGTTGCTGTTGTTCAACCCGGACCAGACGAAACAGCCCACGACCAACCCTGACCTGCCGGTGCCGCCGCATGGCGCACGCGGTCCGGGGCATGTGTGCCTGATCCTGACGCGCGACCAGATCGCGTTGATGCGCAAGCATCTGCTGGACTGGAACGTCCCGGTCGAGGCCGAGTTTGACTGGCCCAACGGGGCTCGGTCGCTCTATGTGCGTGACCCGGCCGGTAATTCGGTGGAGTTTGCCGAGGGGCACCTGTGGGGGTGACCCTTCCGCGTTACAGACTCAGCTTGTCCCGCATGAAGGCCAACGCGACGCCCAGCCCGTCGGGTGCGATACCGTGGCCGGTGCCCTTCATGATGTGGGCATAGACCTCCTTGAAGCCCGCACGCTGCAGGGCCTCGGCGGCCTCGGGCAGCGATTGCGGCGGCACCACGTCATCGGCATCGCCATGGACCAGCAGCACCGGCATCCGGCTGACCACCTCGTCGGCCAGCAGGTCAGGCTCCAGCAGGCGGCCGGAAAACGCGATCACGCCAGCCACCGGATCTTCGCGACGCGGGGCCACGTGCAGGCTCATCATGCTGCCCTGGGAAAAGCCGAACAGCACCACCTGCTCGGGCAGCACGTCTTCGTCCACCATCAGGGCGTCGAGAAATGCGTTGAAATCCTCGACTGCCATTTCCATGCCGCGCCGGGCCTCTTCCTCGGACGAGCCGTCGATCCACGGGATCGGAAACCACTGGAACCCGTTGGGCATGCCGGGGATCTGCTCGGGCGCGTCGGGGGCCACGAACAGCGTGTCGGGCAGGTGTTCGCCCAGAACATCCGCAAGGCCCAGCAGATCGGCCCCGTTGGCGCCATAGCCATGCACGAACACCACGACCGAGCGCGTGTCGCCCGAAACCGGCTCTTTGCGGAGCGCGTTCAAAACCCGTGTCATCTGATCCCTTCCCTATCCTTGGCCACGCGGTAATAGGCCCACAGAACCCGGGCTGCAACCGACCGCCACGGCGACCACGCCTCGGCCATTTGCCGCAGCGCCTTGTCGGTCGGCCGATCCGGCAGGCCGTACAGCATCCGTGCGGCCTCCTGCAGGGCCAGATCGCCGGGCGCGATCACATCCGCCCGCCCCAGCGAGAACATGGCATAGATCTCGGCCGTCCAGACCCCGATGCCCGGCACTTGCGTCAGGGTCGCAATGACCACGTCATCGGGTGCCTGGCGCAGGGCCTTGTAGTCGATCCGCGCATCGGCCAGCGCACGGGCATAGCGGATCTTCTGGCGGCTCAGCCCCACGGCGCGCAGCTCATCATCGGTGGCCCATTTGATCTTGCGCGGCCCGGTCAGGCCGGCCTGCTGCATCCGCCCCCAGATCGCGTTGGCCGAGGCCACACTGACCTGCTGGCTGATGATGGCGCTGAGCAGTTGCGCGAAGCCGTCGGGCCGGCGGCGCAGGGGCAGCGGGCGGGTCAGTTCGATCACGTGCGCCATGCGCGGACAGGCGTCAGACAGCCACTCGGCCCCTTCCGCAACGCATTCTGGTGTCTCGATAATTCGACCAACGGTCATGGCTGCTCCGGGTGGCGGTTCGGGGCGCAGGTTAGGCTGCTTTGTCGCATATGCAACCCGCTTGTATGTCCGCCGGTTCGCCGATACCCATTTGCGCATGACGATGACCAGCACCGCCCCCGACGATACCCGCGCCAAGCGCAACGTTGCCGTTCTGGTGGCGGCGCAGGCGATTCTGGGCGCACAGATGCCGATGATCTTCATCGTCGGCGGATTGGCGGGCCAGTCGCTGGCCAGCAACGCCTGCCTCGCCACGCTGCCGATTTCGCTGATCGTTCTGGGGTCGATGCTGGCGGCCACGCCGGTCTCGGCCATCATGCAGCGCTGGGGCCGCCGCGCCGGGTTCCTCGTCGGCGCAACCGCCGGAGCGGTGGGCGGCGCCGTAGGAGCCTATGGCCTGTACCTAGGGTCGTTCCCCGTCTTTCTTGTCGGCAGCCTGCTGACCGGCATCTACATGAGCGCACATGGCTTCTATCGCTTTGCCGCCGCCGATACCGCGTCGGACGCATTCCGGCCCAAGGCGATCTCTTACGTCATGGCTGGCGGTCTGGCTGCGGCCATCATCGGGCCGCAGATCGTCAAACTGACCTCGCAGGCCTATGTCATTCCGTTCCTGGGCACCTATTTCGCGGTGATCGCGGTGAACGTCATCGGTTCGGTCCTGTTCCTGTTTCTGGACATACCGACACCCGACCGCCCATCGCAGGATGAACCCAAAGGCCGGTCGCGGCTCGAACTGCTTAAAACCCCGCGCATCGCCGTGGCCATCATCTGTGCCATGGTCTCATACGCGCTGATGAACCTTGTGATGACTTCGACGCCGCTGGCCGTTGTCGGCTGTGGCTTCTCCGAAGGTGATGCGGCGGATGTGGTCACCAGCCACGTTTTGGCGATGTACGTTCCCAGTTTCTTCACCGGCCATCTGATCGCCCGGTTCGGGGCCGAGAAGATGGTTGCCATCGGGTTGGCGATTTTGGGCGGCGCGGGTGTCGTCGCGCTGCAGGGCGTTGAGATCGGGAACTTCTTTCTGGCCCTCGTGCTGCTTGGCATCGGCTGGAACTTCGGCTTCATCGGTGCCACCAGCATGCTGGCGGCCGAGCACGATGTGCATGAACGCGGCCGCGTGCAGGGCCTGAACGACCTGCTGGTGTTCGGAGGCGTGACGATTGCGTCGCTGGCCTCGGGCGGATTGATGAACTGTTCTGGCGGGTCCCCGGTCGAGGGATGGACCGCCGTCAACCTGGCGATGGTGCCGTTGCTGACTTTGGCGGGCGGCGCGCTGCTGTGGCTGGTGCTCAGACCCCGCGAGGCCAAACTCTCCTGATCACCACCGACCGGTGGTCGCGGTCCAGATCAGTGACACGCGCCGTCGGATCTCGCCCACGTTCAGCGCACCAGCAGCGACCCGACCGGGCTCAGCCAGCACATGACGCAGGACGCGGTCTGCCTGCCAGCCGCCATAAAGCGCAGGGCGCGCCTGATCCGAAACATCGGCGCGACGCGCCCGGGCCGCGGCCATCCGGTCCAGCGCGCGCTCGGCCAATTGGCGCACCCCGTCCGGTGTCCCGTCCAACAGGGGGACGCGCCCGCGGGCTTCAAGCTCGGGGATGGCGCGAAACCAGTTCGCCACACCGACCGCATAGCCAAAGTCGCGCAGGACCGTTTCGTCGGCGGCACCCAGGGCTTGCGCCGAGGCGACCATCAGCGAGCCCGCGCTGTGGGTCAGGTATGCCTCGAAGTGTTCCTTATCCTCGAACGGATCCCGGTAGATATCCCAACGCCTTACGGCCACATATTCATCCAGAATCGCCGCCAGATGCGGGGACAGGACGCGCGACAGGGGCGTGACCACCTCGTGCCGCCGCACCGTGGGTCCTTCAGCGATCTCCTGCAGCGCGTCGCGCCACCATTGCAGGCGCATTTCCGCGATCATCGGCTCTTGGGTGACCCACGGCGCGCGGGCGACCTCGATATTCATCGCATAGATGGGAAATAGCACAGCCCGCGCCTGAACCGGCGCCGCCATCGCGGCCATGAACCGATCAGGGTCGGCCCGGTGGACCAGCGCCGCGCAGGCCTTGACGTCGTCGTCGAAGGGCACGCTCACTCGGCCACCACCGATTGCGGGCTGCAATCGCGCACCAGCTTCCACTGGATCGCTTCCAGCAGCGCCTCGAACGAGGCATCGACGATGTTCGCGCTGACCCCAACCGTGGACCAACGCCGCCCCTGCCCGTCTTCGCTGTCAATGATGACGCGGGTCACCGCCTCGGTCCCGCCTTGGGTGATGCGCACCTTGAAGTCCACCAGGTGCATATCGTCCAGGATGGGCGAGTACTGCCCCAGATCCTTGGCCAGCGCCTTGGCCAGCGCGTTCACCGGGCCACGGTCGCTGCCGCTCTCGTCCATCGACTCACTGACCGACAACTTCTTCTCACCGTCCACCTTCACCACGACGACCGCCTCGGACAGGCTGACCATCTGGTTGTACTTGTTCTTGCGCCGCTCGACTGTGACCTTGTAGCGCTTGACCTCGAAGAATTGCGGCAGCTGGCCCAGTTCATCGCGGGCCAACAGCTCGAAACTGGCCTGCGCTGTGTCATAGGAATACCCCTCGGCCTCGCGCGCCTTGATCCGTTCAAGGATGCGCCCCAACGCCGGGTCGCCCGGCTCCACCTGCAACCCGGCCTCGGTCAGGCGTTTGCGCAGGTTCGACTGGCCGGCCTGGTTCGACATCGGAATGATCCGCGCATTGCCCACGGTGGCCGGATCGACATGTTCATAGGTCGAAGGGTCCTTGAGGATCGCGCTGGCATGCAGCCCCGCCTTGTGCGCAAAGGCCGAGGCCCCGACATAGGCTGCCTGTTTGCTGGGCACCCGGTTCAGGATGTCGTCCAGCATGCGACTGATGCGGGTCAGACCGGTCAGCGCGTCGCGGCTGACCCCGATCTCGAAGGCCGAGGCATAGGGTTCCTTCAACAGCAGCGTCGGGATCAGCGCGGTCAGGTTTGCGTTGCCGCACCGCTCACCCAGCCCGTTCAGCGTGCCTTGGATCTGGCGTGCGCCGGCATCCACGGCCGCCAAGGAACAGGCCACGGCATTTTCGGTGTCGTTGTGGGTGTGGATGCCCAGCCGGTCGCCGGGAAAACCCGCCGCTATCAGCTCGGACACGATCCGCCCCACTTCGGCCGGCAGCGCGCCGCCATTGGTGTCGCACAACACCACCCAGCGGGCACCGGACTCCAGCGCCGCCTGGCAGACCTGCATCGCATAGGCAGGGTTGTCCTTGTAGCCGTCAAAGAAATGCTCGGCGTCGAACAACGCCTCGCGCCCCTGCGCCACGATATGCGCGACCGAGGCGCGGACGTTCTCGACATTCTCCTCCAGCGAGATCCCCAGCGCGTCGGTCACGTGATAGTCATGCGACTTTCCGACCAGACAGACCGCCCGCGTGCCGGCGTTCATGACGGCGGCCAGCACGTCGTCATTCTCGGCCGAGCGCCCGGCCCGCTTGGTCATGCCAAAGGCGGTCAGGCAGGCGCGCGTCTTGGGCGCGGCGTCGAAAAACGCGCTGTCGGTGGGGTTCGCACCGGGCCAGCCGCCTTCGATATAGTCCACCCCCAAAGCATCCAGCGCCTGCGCGATCTGGACCTTTTCGGCGGTCGAGAACTGAACGCCCTGCGTCTGCTGCCCGTCGCGCAGCGTGGTGTCATAGAGGTACAGGCGCTCTTTGGTCATTCCACGCCCTCCAGCCTGCTGGCATCAAAGCCAGCGCCGGGCACCAGTTCGACCCCGTCCTTGCTCATCCGCACTTCCAGACCAGCCGCCAGATAAGCGGCCTTCAACCGATCCACTTCCGAGAAATCCTTGGTCTGCATCGCCTCGGCCCGAACACGGGCCAGCCGGTCGGCATGGGCCGACAGATCCACGTCGTCGGTTTCGGCCCAGGCCCCCATGTCAGGCTCCAACAGGCCCAGGACCCGCGCACTGGCCAGCAAGGTCGCGGCGTCGCCGTCCGAGGCCAGCCGATGCAGCTCGGCCAGGGCGCCCGCCGTGTTGAGGTCATCGGCAAGCGCCTCGATCACCTCGGGCGCCGCGCTGGGTGCGGGCTCGATGCCCGCAGTCAGCGCCCGCCACTTGCGCAACGTGGCCTCGGCCTCGCGCGCCTTCTTCTCGGTCCAGTCCATCGGCTTGCGATAGTGGGTCTGCAGGAAGACGAACCGGATCACCTCGCCAGGCACGCCCTGATCCAGCAGGTCATGCACGGTGAAGAAATTGCCCAGTGATTTGGACATCTTCTTGCCTTCGACCTGCAGCATCTCGTTATGCAGCCAATAGCGCGCAAATTCGCCGTGCGGATGGGCGCATTTGCTCTGGGCAATCTCGTTTTCGTGGTGCGGGAACATCAGGTCATTGCCGCCGCCATGGATGTCGAAACTCTCGCCCAGCAACTCATAGCTCATGGCCGAGCATTCGATGTGCCAGCCCGGACGCCCCCGGCCCCAGGGCGACTCCCAACCGGGCAGTTCATCGTCCGAAGGCTTCCACAGCACGAAATCCATCGGGTTCTTCTTATAGGGCGCCACCTCGACCCGCGCGCCTGCGATCATGTCGTCGACCGAACGGCCTGACAGCTTGCCATACTCGTCGCGCCAGCTGTCCACCGCGAACAGAACATGCCCCTCGGCCTCATAGGCGTGCCCCTTGGCGATCAGGTCCTCGATCATGGCGATCATCTGGTCGATATACCGCGTGGCCCGCGGCATCTGGTCGGGCTCCAGCGCCCCCAGCGCGCCCATGTCATGCAGGTACCAGCCGATCGTCTCGTCCGACCGCTCCTGCACCAACTGCTCGAGCGTTCCTTCGGCCCCGGCCCGCTTGCGCGCCAGGGCCGTCGCGTTGATCTTGTCATCGACGTCTGTGAAGTTGCGCACATAGGTCACATGCGCGGGCCCGTAGACGTGACGCAGCAGACGGTACAGCACGTCAAACACCACCACGGGCCGTGCATTGCCCAGATGCGCCCGGTCATACACGGTGGGACCACAGACATACATCCGCACGTTGTCGGGATCGATCGGAACGAAATCTTCCTTCGTCCGGGTCCGCGTGTTGTGCAGTTTGATCGTCGTCATGCGTCTGGCTCCTGGATACAGCAATAGCGTGCGCGTTGACGCGGGCTTAGCAACTTGTCTCAGGGAAGAAAACGAAAGAAACCGGCCCGCGTGAAAGTTCAGCAGGGAATGCAGCAGATAATGATGCAGGTCTTCCGGTTCATGGCCCATCGCATAACACGCCCGGTCCCGCGCGCCAAGACTTCTATTGCCGGCGGGGGAAGCTGATTGACAAATCATCGCGGCTCTGACCCATTCGGCGGACTTGCTGCAACGGAGGCGCGCCATGAAACTTTCGCACCGCATCACGCATCTGACCGGAGGCGGTTCGGACGGGTGGGACGTGTTCTATCGCGCGCGCCGCATGATTGCCGAAGGCCAAGCCGTGACCGAACTGACCATCGGCGAGCATGACATCCGCACCCACCCCTCGATCCTGGCCGAGATGGACCGGTCGGCGCGCGCGGGCCATACCGGATACGCCATGGTGCCGGGCACGGATCTGCTGCGCGATACCGTAGCCGCGCGGGTGCAGACCCGCACGGGCGTTCCCACCACGCGCCACAACGTGCTGATCACCCCGGGCGGACAAGCCGCACTGTTCGCCGCGCATATGGCAGCGTGCGACCCGGGCGATGTGGGTCTCTATCTCGATCCATTCTACGCGACCTATCCCGGCACGATCCGCGGAGCCGGCGCGACCGCGCGCGCGGTTCAGACCCGGGCCGAGGATGCCTTTCAGCCCGACGCAGCCTTGATCACGGAACAGGCCGAGGGTGCCGCTTCGCTGCTGATCAACACGCCAAACAACCCGACCGGGGTCGTCTATTCCCGCGAGACCCTGACCGAGATCGCCGATCTGTGCCGCGAACGCGACATCTGGCTGATTTCGGACGAGGTCTATGACACGCAGGTCTGGGACGGCGCACACCTGTCGCCCCGCGCCCTGCCCGGTATGGCCGACCGCACCCTGGTCGTGGGCTCGATGTCGAAATCCCACGCCATGACCGGGTCGCGCTGTGGCTGGATCGTTGGCCCCGAAGAGGCCATCGACCATTTGATCAACCTCGCCACGCACACCACCTACGGGGTTCCGGGATTCATTCAGGACGCTGCCAGCTTTGCGCTGACCGCCGGGGACGAACTGGAGGAAGAGGTCGCGGCCCCCTTCCGCCGCCGCCGCGCCCTGGCGATGCAGGTTCTGGCCCGACAGAACACGGTGGGCCTGATCCCGGCTCAAGGCGCGATGTATCTGATGCTGGACCTCCGCGCGACGGGGCAAAGCGGCGAAGACTTCGCCAATGCGCTGCTGGACACCCACGCCATCGCGGTCATGCCCGGAGAAAGCTTCGGCCAAGCCGCCGCTGGACATGTGCGCGTGGCCATGACCATTGACGATGACCGGTTCGCCGCCGCCCTTCAGACCCTATGCGATTTCGCCGCCCGGTTGGCGAGCCAGACGGCGGCCGAGTGACCGAGACGGGTTTTGTTCAGAACCGGAAGGTCGTGCGCAGATTGAAGGTGTTGGTATCCAGATCGCCGCGCGACCGCGTGACATCGTTGAAATTCTGCCGCAAGGCTTCGCCACTGATGATCAGCCGGTCGCCCAGAGGATAGGCTACGCCGATCCCGTAGACGGCCGCCGTGTCGCTGTCGCCCGAAGTATTCGCCCGCGCGGCACCCACCACGACGTAGCCCAAAGCGCGCCCGAACTCGTACCCGCCGCGCAGTTTCACGCGGGACACGCTGTCCAAACTGCCCTCCGAGGCGCCCAGGTCGAGATTCAGTCGATCATACTCCAACTCACCCCCGACGACGAAGCTGCCCAGATCCAGATCGTATCCGATATTCGCGCCGATGCTGCCCGAATTGCCTCCACTGCCGCCGGGGCCGTCCGCGTCGGTATAACCGAAGGTGAACCCGGCATAAGGTCCGGTCCAATCCTCGGCCAACGCCACCTGCGCCGCTGGAATCAGCAGGGCCGACAGCAAGGCGCGGATCAGTTTCATGCAGACCTCCGGTTTTCGTTCAGCACCCTTTGCGATTGCAACAGATGCGGTGATGTGCACCTCAATTACACATGTGCTTTGGTGCCGTCAGATCAATTCAAGTCACGCAAATCTTAACAATAAGTAATGGAAGCATAACATATTTCGCCCTTTGCGTGAGGATTTCCTGCGGCGTTCATCGACGTTCCAAATTTTCGAGGCCAAAAGCGACATCGGTCGCAAACAGGACAGATTGCTTGCTCGGACCCTGACACCATTCGTCGCAGGAGTTGAGGACCACATGCCAAACGATATTTGGAAGATTTGCCTGATCAGCCGCACCATCGGTGCCGATCGGGGGCGTGCGGCACGAGGACGGCCGTGACGGGTTGAAGCTTCCCCCCTTTGACCTGACTTTCAATTTGGAATCCTCACCATGAACGACCAATCCCGCTCAACGTCCCGCAGTGGCGGCCGTGCCGCCCGTCGGGCCGCCCGTGCCGCGGCCCTGCCCGAACATCTGCGCCCCGTCCGCCCGGGGCTTGAGGGCGGCACCTACAAACCGCTCAGCCAACAGGACATGGAGCGTATTCACTCTGCCGCGCTCGATGCGCTCGAAACCATCGGTCTGGCCGACGCACCACCCAGCGGGATCGATTACCTGGTCAATGCCGGCTGTACGCTGGGCGATGACGGACGCATCCGTTTTCCCCGTGCGCTGGTCGAGGACACGATCGCCCGCGCCAACCGCTCGGTCACGCTGTACAGCCGCGACGGCAAAACCGATCTCGAACTGTCCGGCGGACGTGTTCATTATGGAACCGCCGGGGCAGCCGTCAGCATGGTCGACGCCCAGGGACGCAATTACCGCGACTCGACTGTGCAGGACTTGCACGATGCCGCGCGGATTTGCGAACAACTGGACAATATCCATTTCGTGCAGCGCCCCATGGTCTGCCGCGACATCACCGACAACCGCGAAATGGATCTGAACACGATTTATGCTTGTTGTTCTGGAACTCACAAGCATATCGGAACATCCTTCACAGACCCCAGCTATGTAGCTCCGGCCATGGAAATGCTGCATATGATCGCTGGCGGCGAGGATAAATGGCGTGAGCGGCCCTTCGTCTCGAACTCGAACTGCTTTGTCGTGCCACCGATGAAATTCGCGACCGAGAGCTGCCAGGTGATGGAAGAATGCATCAAGGCGGGGATGCCGGTCCTGTTGCTATCCGCTGGGATGGCGGGCGCCACGGCCCCGTCAACGGTGGCTGGTGCGATTGTCCAGGCTACGGCGGAATGCTTGGCCGGTCTGGTTTATGTAAACGCCGTAAGCCCAGGCGCTCCGGCGGTTTTTGGCACTTGGCCCTTTGGCCTTGATCTCAGGACCGGTGCGATGAGCGTCGGGTCTGGCGAGCAGGCCCTGTTGACGGCAGGCTGCGCCCAGATGCACAAATTCTATGACCTGCCCGGCGGCGCTGCAGCAGGCGCTTCGGACTCCAAACTGCCCGACATGCAAGCCGGATGGGAGCAGATGTGTTCGAACGTCATGGCCGGGCTGTCCGGCCTGAACATGGTCTACGAAGCAGCGGGCATGCACGCTTCGCTGCTGGGTTTTTGCTTTGAAAGCCTGATCCTCGGTGACGATCTGATCGGTCAGGCCCTGCGATGCGTTCGTGGGATCGAGGTCACGGACGACACGCTGGCGCTGGACCAGATCGCGTCGGTGTGTCTCGGTGGCCCGGGTCACTACCTGGGAACGGACGCAACACTCAGCCGGATGCAGGCCGACTATGTCTATCCGGCGTTTGGCGACCGGACCTCGCCCAAGGAATGGGCAGAACTGGGCAAGCCGGACCTGGTCGAAAAGGCCACAGCACGCAAAGAAGAGATCCTTGGCGCCCCGTCTCCGGCGCGTTTCGATCCGGTGCTGGATGCGGAACTCAGAAGCAGGTTCAACATTCACTTGCCTGCATAACAAATTGAAAAGCAGCCCAGATCACTCTGGGCTGCCTCGTGCTTCAAGCTGTTAACCGTTGCTGGGCGGCAGCAGACCGGCTTCTTGCCCGGCTGCGATTTCGGCCTCATCCAGAGCGCCGTCACCATTTGCGTCCAAAAGCGAGAACGCATCGGCATCCATGTCGGGCACAACGGCCTGAACCTCTTCGATGGTCAGAACGCCGTCGCCATTTGCGTCAGCCGAGCTCTGCGCGAATGCAAGCGCAGGGAACCCGAGGGCAACTGCGGCCAGAACGGCCAGTTTCTGAGAGTTCATTGTCAGTCTCCTGATAGGGGGTTTGTGGTAGTCTGTCCGGACAGGCACACAAAACACCTGCTCAGCCGCACTGTCATCGGCCGCAAAGATTTTCCCGCAATTCGCGCCAATCCCTGCCCGTTTGGGCCATTTGGAGTCGCAAGCTTTCGCTGTGCCAAGCCGCCTGCTGGCGCATCGGCACATCTTCCCTCATCCGTACCCCTATTCCCGGCAATCTGTCGCTCAGCCCGACCGAGTCGAAAAAAGAAAGGGGGCCGAAGCCCCCTGTCAGTTTTGCCGTCCAGGCTCAATTCGTTGACCGCCCGGTGTTTTTTTGCCTGCGGCCTGGACTGCACATGGGACGAGCGCACCCGCCCCGTGAGAGAGTGGGAAGGACCGATATTCCGCCCCACCCTGTTCCCGGCCAGCACGGGCATGCCGGCCGAGTGGACCAGGGCGACCTAGGGTAAGTCTCAACGCCCTGATCCGTATTCGTCGGGACCGGAAGTCCGGGGGGAAATCCAGGTCCCTACACCCCGCTTGGCGGGGCGTTTGCCTTAGCTACACCCGCTGGTTGCCCCGCAGGTGTTGCATTTCATGCAGGTGCCGTTGCGCACCAGCGTGTAGTTTCCGCATTCGCCACAAGGATCACCCTCGTATCCCTGCATTTTGGCTTTGGTCCGGGCATCCATCCCGGTAGCCGTTTCGGTGACGACGGTGGTTTCGCTCTTGGTTTCAAAGGTCACGGCCGCCTCGGACAGTCCGGTCGCTTCGCCGGCGGCGCCGTTGAACATCATCAGGTCCTGCGGCAAACGCTTGCGCAAATAACCGGTCGAGCTGATCTGTTTCAGAACCTCCAAGGATTTCGAAGCCGCGCTGTCGCTGATCTCCGAGACGTTCGATACACCCTCTTCTTCGCCACGACCCAAGTCGTCGAATGTTGCGCCCTCGGGTTTCACATGCGCCAGGTCGGTGCGATCGAGGTACGACACGGCCAGTTCGCGGAAGATGTAGTCGAGGATCGACGTCGCGTTTTTGATCGAGTCGTTGCCCTGAACCATCCCGGCCGGTTCGAACTTGGTGAAGGTGAAGGCATCGACAAACTCTTCCAGCGGCACGCCATATTGCAGACCGACCGAGACGGCGATGGCGAAGTTGTTCATCATCGCACGGAAGCCAGCGCCTTCCTTGTGCATGTCGATGAAGATCTCTCCCAACTGCCCGTCTTCGAATTCGCCGGTGCGCAGATAGACCTTGTGCCCGCCCACGATCGCCTTTTGGGTATACCCCTTGCGACGATGCGGCAACTTTTCGCGGTGACTGCGGATGATCTCTTTGACCACCACCTTTTCGACGACCTTCTCGGCCAGGGTCACGGCCTTTTCCTGGATCGAGCCGCTTTCGAGGATTTCAGCCGCTTCGTCATCATCCTCGACCAGCGCCGCTGCCAGCGGCTGGCTGAGCTTGGACCCGTCGCGATACAGCGCGTTGGCCTTGACACCCAGGCTCCAGGACAGCTCGTAGGCCTTCTGGCAATCTTCGATCGTAGCGTCATTGGGCATGTTGATCGTCTTGCTGATCGCGCCCGAGATGAAGCTTTGCGCCGCAGCCATCATGGTGATGTGGCTGTCAACACCCAGGAACCGCTTGCCCTTCTTTCCACACGGGTTGGCGCAGTCGAAGATTGCATAGTGCTCGGGCTTCAGATGCGGGGCCCCTTCCAGGGTCATGGTGCCGCAGACATGGTCGTTGGCCGCGTCGATATCCGACTTGCTGAAACCCAGATGGCGCAGCATGTCAAAGGTCGGATCGTTCAGCTTGCTGGCCGGGATGCCCAGGACGCCGGTGCAGAAATCCTCGCCCAGCGTCCACTGGTTGAAGACAAACCGGATGTCGAACGCGCTTTCCAGCGCTGCGTCGATCTTGGCCAGCTCGTTCGGGCCGAACCCGTGACCGGTCAGCGAGGTGTGGTTGATCCCCGGCGCGTTGCCGATGGTGCCATGCCCGACTGCGTAGGACACGATCTCCTCGATCTGTGCCGAGGAATAGCCAAGCTTTTCCAGCGCCGACGGCACCGAGCGGTTGATGATCTTGAAGTAGCCGCCCCCGGCCAGCTTCTTGAACTTGACCAGCGCAAAGTCGGGCTCGATGCCGGTGGTGTCGCAGTCCATCACCAGTCCGATCGTGCCGGTCGGCGCGATCACCGTGGCCTGCGCGTTGCGGTAGCCGTTCTTCTCGCCCAGGCTCAACGCTTCATCCCAGGCGCTCATGGCCAGATCGATCAGGCGTTTGTCCGGACAGTTGGCGTGATCCAGCGGCACCGGCTTGACCGACAGCTTCTCATAGCCCTCGGTCACACCCTGGGCAGCGCGACGGTGGTTGCGGATGACACGCAGCATGTGCTCGGCATTGCGCTTGTAGCCAGCGAACGGCCCCAGCTCTCCGGCGATCTCGGCCGAGGTGGCGTAGGCAACGCCGGTCATGATTGCGGTCAGTGCGCCACAGATCGCCCGACCTTCGTCCGAGTCGTAGCCATAACCCATGTTCATCAGCAGCCCGCCGATGTTGGCATATCCCAGACCCAGCGTACGGAAGTCATAAGACAACTGCGCGATCTCTTTCGACGGGAACTGCGCCATCGTCACCGAGATTTCCAGCGTCAGCGTCCAAAGACGGGCCGCGTGCATGTAGTCGGCCGCCTGGAACTCGCCATCCTTCAGGAAGGTCAGCAGGTTCATCGACGCCAGGTTGCAGGCCGTGTCATCCAGGAACATGTATTCCGAGCACGGGTTCGAGCCGCGAATCTCGCCGTCTTCGGGGCAAGTGTGCCATTCGTTGACCGTGTCGTGGAATTGAATGCCCGGATCGGCGCAGGCCCAGGCCGCGTGGCCGACTTTTTCCCACAGATCGCGTGCTTTGACCGTGCGGGCAACCTTGCCGTCGGTACGATTGATCAGCTCCCAATCGGCATCTTTCTCGACCGCCTTCAGGAAGGCATTGGTCACACGGATCGAGTTGTTCGAGTTCTGCCCCGAGACCGAGCTGTAGGCCTCAGAGTCCCAATCGGTATCATAGGTCGGGAACTCGATGCTGTCGTGGCCCTGCTTGGCGTAATCCAGCACGCGCTTGATGTAAGTCTCTGGTATCGCGACCTTTTTCGCCTCGCGGATCGCCGTTTTCAGCGCGTCATTCTTCTTGGGATCATAGGCATCCGCTTGCGCGCCGTCCCAGGCGCGGATGGCCTCGAAAATGCCGTTCAGCATCTTCTCGTGCATCTTCGATCCGGCAACGATCGAGGCCACCTTCTGCTCTTCGATCACCTTCCATTCGATGAATTGCTCGATGTCAGGGTGATCTGCATCGACGATCACCATCTTTGCTGCCCGACGGGTTGTCCCGCCTGATTTGATCGCGCCAGCGGCGCGGTCGCCGATCTTGAGAAAGCCCATGAGGCCCGAGGACTTGCCGCCACCCGACAGCGCTTCACCTTCTGCGCGCAGATGGCTGAAGTTGGTCCCGGTACCCGAGCCGTATTTGAACAGGCGCGCCTCGCGCACCCACAGATCCATGATGCCGCCTTCGTTCACCAGGTCGTCATCGACCGACTGGATGAAGCACGCGTGCGGCTGCGGATGTTCATAGGCCGATTTCGACTTGGTCAGCTTGCCGGTTTTGTAGTCCACATAGTGGTGACCTTGGGCCGGACCGTCGATCCCATAGGCCCAGTGCAGACCGGTGTTGAACCATTGCGGGCTGTTCGGCGCGGCGCGCTGGGTCGCCAGCATGTAGCGCATCTCGTCGAAATAGGCGCGCGCGTCTTCCTCGGTCGAGAAGTAACCGCCCTTCCAGCCCCAATAGGCCCACGCACCCGCCAGGCGGTCAAACACCTGCTTCGAAGACGTCTCGCCACCGAATTCGGCATCATCGGCCGGAACCGAGCGCCACAAAAACTCGGGCACGTCCTTCTCACGAACTTTTTTCAGTTTGCTGGGAACGCCGGCCTTGCGGAAATACTTCTGAGCGATCACGTCGCTGGCGACCTGGCTCCACCGAGAGGGGACCTCGATGTTATCAAGGCGGAACACGATCGTTCCATCCGGATTGCGGATCTCGGACGTGACGGACACGAAGTCCAACTCTGCGTATGCGTCCTGCCCTGCCTTGGTAAATGTTCTTTCAATCTTCATGTCCGCCGCCCTAGATCAATCAGCCCAAATTCGGTTGTCCGGCACCAATTCCGTTTTTTGGCGGGGTGCCGCCCGCCTTGACCGCCGATCAGGGACGCAAAGGACCGGACGCTGCCTTTGGCAGCGCAAACCCGTTCGCACGGTTGCACGTCAGTTTGGAGTGCTTTCCGACCCTCGCCCTATGCCAACTCCGGCTATTCCTACCAGATTTAGTGGCAACTCACTCGGCCCATACAATCTGGCGTATCTACCCATAGTTGGTCAACGGCATTTTTTGGCTCCGAACCAAAACTTTTCTGTTGACCGCAAAACCGCAGGATGGGCCAAGACAGAACGCGCCGATTCCTCCACAACGCTGTCCACAAAACCGTGCAGTTCGGTCAAATCGGATTTTCTTTTTTCCCGGCCCGGTTACGAGAAAATGGTCACCTGCCCGCCCGTGCCCCATACTGTGAGGAGAATCACCAATCTTCGTGGCAGCGCAACGCGACGCATCACGACACACAAATGACGGAGTGCGCCGTGAAAACCTCGATTATCCGTTTGTTTCCGGTCCTTACCTTGCTGGCCGCTTGTGCGACGCCCGAGCCGGAACAATCTTCACGCAGCGCTCAGTTCGCCGAATACCCCGATCAGTTATTCAGCACGTTCGAGATCAGCTGCGAAGGTCCGGAGGAACGGTTCACACGCCCCGAGCGCAGCAGTTTCGAGTGCCGTTCCTCTCTGCCTCCGGAAACCACCGCGTTCTTGATCCTCAACTATGACGGTTACCCGCAGGACTTGCCCAAAGGGGTGCGCCGCATGTCTTCGACCCGCAATCAGGCCGGTTACCGGGTCGATGCCGAGTTGTTTTTCCTGGTCCCCCAGAAGGACGGAGCGACGATCAAGGTTCCCGTCGAAAGCTCGGTTCTGGATGATGAGTTGACGCGGCTCTACCGGTATTTCGGTGGAACTCCGTTGTAAGGAAAGTGGTCGGGGCGGCGAGATTCGAACTCACGACCCCCTGTACCCAAAACAGGTGCGCTACCAGACTGCGCCACGCCCCGGACCGTGCGCCTTCCTAACGGCGTCATTCGGATTTGAAAAGCCCTAACAGGGCCAGATTGCAGGGCCTTGCGAAAAAATTTCGTGCCGCATGACCGTACCTGGTGCGATCGAGTAACGGGCGGCAAGCCCCGCATTCACCTCAAGAACCGCAAAGACCGAATCGCCGCCCTCGATTGGGGTCAGATCCCCCGGTACTGCATCGGAATGAACACGGGTCACCAAACCTGTGCGATCCAGAAAGATCATGTCCAGCGGGATCAAGGTGTTCTTCATCCAGAATGCGACCGGCTGGGGCGGATCGAACACGAACAGCATCCCTTCGCCCTGAGGCATGCTTTCGCGGAACATCAAACCCTTTGCCCGCTCCTGCGGGGAAACTGCCAATTCGACCAGAAACCGGACCTGTGCCTTGTCATTGCGAAGGTCCACCCGGTCAGACCGGCATTCAGCAAAGGCGCCTTGTGACAGAAAAATACTCAGAAGAAGACCGGCCAGAATCCGCATCACGCGCAGCGCTCAGTCATTGAGCGCGGATTCCCACGCAAGCACTTGTGCGGCCATGCGGCCCCGCTTGCCGTCGATGACCCGCATCGCCAGCGCCTCGCCCGGTTGGAGATCCGCCAACCCGGACCGGCGCAGAACTTCGATATGCAGAAACACGTCCTCGCTGCGACCAAAGACATTGGCAAAGCCGAAACCCTTGCTCTTGTCGAACCACTTGACCCGCGCGGCCTCGAGCGGCGCATGTGCGATCTCATTGGGATCCATTTCGGCGAAATCCGCCAGCATCACCGAGTCGGCCCGCTCGGGCGGATCAATGCTCACGACCTCAACCGCTTGAACGCCACGATCGGTGCGGTGAGTCATGATCTCAATGCCCGCGCCATCCGCGACCGAGCTTTGCCCGAAGTTCCTCAGAACGTTCACGTGCAGCAGGATATCAGGACCGCCATCGTCGGACACGACAAAGCCATACCCCTTTGCAGGGTCAAACCATTTTACGTGTCCACGAACGCGGTACATGCTGTTCAGGTCTTCTGGCACGGTGTTCCCATCACGAGATTCAAAGGGTCGTTAGGGGTCTGATGTGTATGGAAACGTCGGGCAAATTCAAGCTGAAAAAATTCAGACATTTCCGGGTGTTGCATTTCACGATACGCGAACGTCATGGATTCAACCTCTGTACGTTCCACTTTTGCTCGGACGGGTCGCGCCGCCAGCGGAACCTGTCGTGCAGCCGAAAGGCACCATCCGCCCAAAACTCGATTTCAACCGGCGTCAGCCTGTAGCCACCCCAGAATTCGGGCCTAGGCGGGTTGGATCCCAGCTTTGCCGTCACCTTTGCAACTTCGGCCATCAAAGCAGCCCGGCTGCTCAGAGGTTCCGACTGTCGCGATGCCCAAGCACCCAGCCGGCTTTTCAGCGAGCGTGACGCATAATATTCGTCGGCCAAGGGACCGTCTTCTTTGGTGATTGTACCACGAACCCGGATCTGACGCCGCAGTGATTTCCAGTGCATCACAAAGGCGGCTTTGCCGGCCGCATCCAGCTCTTGGGCCTTGGCACTGTGATAGTTGGTATAGAAAACGAAGGAGTCCGCCTCGATATCCTTCAGCAACACCATCCGTGCGTTCGGCATACCATCGGGGTCCACGGTCGCCAGGGCAATCGCGTTCGGATCGTTCGGTTCCGTCTTTTCGGCCTCGGCCAACCAACGGGCCGCGATCACGAACGGATCGTCACCGGCAAAGATGCCGTTTCGCTCACTCATGTCCATCCCCTGGAACGAATTGAACATGACCCTACGGCGAGAACCCGCCCCGGGCAAGAGTGCATGGCCTTGATGCAGCGCAATCAATGGCATAAACCAACGCAACACATCGCGACGACAGGCGGAGAACCGAACATGTCAAATCAGTTGATGGCCGGCAAGCGCGGCCTCATCATGGGACTGGCCAATGACAAATCAATCGCATGGGGAATCGCCCGCGCCTTGTCCGAAGCCGGAGCCGAACTGGCTTTCTCTTATCAGGGGGATGCACTGAAAAAACGGGTCGACCCGTTGGCGGCCCAACTGGGGAGCGAAATCGTCCTGCCGTGTGACGTCAGCAACGAAGAGTCGATCGATGGACTGTTCGCAGCGCTGAAAGAGAAATGGGGCAAGCTGGATTTCGTCGTCCACGCCATTGGTTTCTCCGACAAGAACGAACTTCGCGGCCGCTATGTCGACACGTCGCGCGCGAATTTCAAGCTGACGATGGACGTGTCGGTCTACTCTTTCACCGCGGTGATGCAACGCGCCGAGAAGCTGATGACCGACGGCGGCAGCGCCATTACCCTGACCTATTATGGTGCTGAGCAGGTCATGCCGCATTACAATGTCATGGGTGTTGCCAAGGCCGCGCTCGAGGCGTCGGTGAAATACCTGGCCGAGGACCTGGGCAAGGACAACATCCGCATCAACGCGATCTCGGCCGGGCCGATCAAGACCCTCGCCGCCAGCGGCATCGGCGACTTCCGCTACATCATGAAGTGGAACGAGTACAACTCGCCCCTGCGCCGCAACGTGACCATCGATGACGTGGGCAAATCGGCCCTTTATCTTCTGTCGGATCTCAGCAGCGGCGTGACCGGTGAAAACCTGCACGTTGACTCGGGTTATCACATCGTCGGCATGAAAGCAGTCGACGCGCCGGATGTGGAAAAGGGATAAGACCATGAGCGCAAAGGACCGCCTGCCCCACGAAAAAGGCTTTCATATCAGCTGGGACCAGATTCACCGCGACTCGCGCGCGCTGGCCTGGCGGCTGGACGGTCAGGGACCGGATGAGGGCGCATGGCGCGCCGTCGTCGCGATCACGCGCGGCGGCATGGCACCGGCGATGATCGTCAGCCGAGAGCTGGACATCCGCACCGTAGATACGATCAGCGTCAAATCCTATCACCATCAGGAGCGTGGCGAGGCAGAGGTGCTCAAGGCCCCCGATGCCGATCTGATGGGGGATGGTGAGGGCGTGCTGATCATCGATGATCTGGTCGACAGCGGCAAGACGCTGGAACTGGTGCGCAAGATGTACCCCAAGGCCCATTTCGCCACGGTCTATGCCAAGCCCAAGGGCCGCCCGATGGTTGACACCTATATCACTGAGGTCAGCCAAGACACCTGGATCTTCTTCCCTTGGGATATGGCCCTGCAATATGTCGAACCCTATCGCGGCACCGACTGATCCCACTTATCCACCACAAATCAGCAAGACCGGACACCCGATGACATTGACCCGCACCGCCGCCACCTTCGCCCCTCCGGTGATGGAGGCGCGGCGTTGGCTCGAAGGGGTCACGTTCTCGGATGACCGCCCGCTGATCAACGTCAGCCAGGCGGCGCCGGTCGATCCGCCGCCGCTGGCGCTGCGGCAGGCGATGGCCGATTTCGCGATCAATCAGGACGCCGCACATCTCTACGGCCCGGTATTGGGCAACCCCGATCTGCGCGCGGAGCTCGCGCGTGAGATCGGCGATCACTACGCTGCCGAGGTTCGGCCGGAGCAGACAGCCATCACCTCGGGCTGCAATCAGGCCTTTGCCTCGGTCATCTCGGCGATCACGGATCAAGAGGATGAGGTCATCCTGCCAACGCCTTGGTATTTCAACCATAAAATGTGGTTGGACATGGCCGGTGTCAAAACGGTTGATCTGCCGACCGGGTCGGACCTGCTGCCCGATCCGGAACAGGCGCGCGCGCTGATCACCAAGCGCACGCGCGCGATCGCGTTGGTCACACCCAACAACCCGGGTGGCGTCGAATACCCGGCGGATCTGGTCCGTGCCTTCTATGACCTGGCGCAACAGCATGGCCTGCGCCTGCTGGTCGATGAAACCTATCGTGATTTCGACAGCCGCAGCGGCCCGCCACACGCGCTGTTCCAGCAGCCCGACTGGGATCGGACGCTGGTGCATCTCTATTCCTTCTCGAAGGCCTACCGCCTGACCGGCCACCGTGTGGGCGCGATCGCCACCGGAGCGCCGCTGCTGGCCGAGGTCGAGAAATTCCTCGACACCGTCGCCATCTGCCCCGGCCAGATGGGCCAGTTCGCGGCGCTGTGGGGGATGCGGAACCTGTCTCAATGGCTGGCCGGGGAACGCGCCGAGATTCTGGATCGCCGTGCCGCAATCACCGAGAACATGCCCCGCCTGACCGACAAGGGTTGGCGGCTGCTGGGTCTGGGGGCTTATTTCGCCTATCTCGAACATCCGTTCGACATGCCGTCGGACGAACTGGCGCGCAGATTGGTCTCCGAGGCCGGTATTCTGCTGTTGCCGGGCACCATGTTCATGCCCGACCACGACCCCGCCGGGAAACGTCAGGTGCGCATTGCTTTCGCCAATCTGGACCGTGCTGGAATCGGGTTATTGTTCGACCGCCTGAAGGCCCTGTCCTTCTGAGCTTGCCCCCCGGCATCCCGCGTCGTATTCAGGGCCGCAACAGTCACGGCAGAACCCTGCCGCAAGATCCAAGAGGGCACTATGGCCGCAGGCATTAACAAACTCTCCAAAACCTTCGTCTGGATTCTCATGGGCATGCTGATGCTGGGTCTTGCCGGTTTTGGCGCCGTCAACCTCAGCGGAACGGTACGCACAGTCGCCCAGGTCGGGGATGAGGACGTTTCAGTCGATGCCTATGTCCGCGAGCTGCAGCGCGAAATCCGCGCTGTCGAGGCGCAGACTGGTCAACCGATGCAGATGTCACAGGCCCGCGAGCTGGGGCTGGATCAGCGGGCCTTGGGGCGTCTGGTTTCGCTGGCAGCCCTGAACAATGAGGTCGCACAGCTGGGTGTTTCGATCGGTGATGCCAACCTGCAGAAGGAAGTCGTCGGCATTCAGGCCTTTCAGGGCCCTGACGGATCTTTTGACCGCGAAGCCTACCGGTTCCAGCTGGAACAGATCGGCATGACCGAAACCGAGTTCGAGGAAGACCTGCGAAAGGAAACAGCGCGGACAATCGTCCAAGGCGCGGTGATGGACGGTGTTGAAATGCCCGCGATCATGACCAAAGCCCTGGCCGACTATGTTCTCGCTCGCCGCAGCTTTACCGTCGCAACCCTGTCGCCGGACGCTCTGACGACTCCGATCCCCGAGCCGACAGACGCCGAGGTCCAAGCGTATTACGACGCGAATACCGATCGGTTCACCCTGCCGCGCACCAAAAAGATCACCTACGCCGTTCTGTCGCCGGAGATGCTGCAGGATACGGTCGAAATCGACGAAGACGCGCTCAAGCGTCTGTATGAGCAGCGCAAGGACCAGTATCAGCAACCCGAACGTCGTCTGGTTGAGCGGCTGGTCTACCCCTCGGAGGAAGAGGCGACTGCGGCGATGGCGCAGCTGGAAGTCGGCGGAGCGGATTTTGAGCAGCTGGTACGCGAGCGCGAACTTGAACTGAGCAGCGTCGATCTGGGTGATGTGACCCGCGAAGATCTGGGCGAGGCCGCGGATGCCGTTTTTGCCGCAGAGATTGATCAGGTCGTGGGCCCCCTGCCCTCGGTCTTTGGTCCGGCCCTGTTCCGGGTCAACGGATCGCTGGCCGAACAGAACGTGAGCTTTGAGGACGCCGAACCGGAACTGCGTGCAGAGCTGGCCGGCGAACGCGCCCGGCGCCTGATTGAGAGCCAGGCCGAAGACATCAACGACATGCTGGCCGGCGGCGCCACGCTGGAAGAATTGGCCAACGAAACCGAAATGGAGCTTGGCAAGATTGACTGGACCCGTCAAAGCGATGACGGCATCGCCGCGTATGACGGCTTCCGCCAGGCTGCGCAGGCCGTCCGCGAAGATGACTTCCCTGAAATCGGATTCCTCGAGGATGGTTCGATCTTTGCCTTGCGGCTGGATGAGGTTCTTCCGCCGCGCCCCGAGCCGCTGGAGTCCGCACGCGACCGCGTCGCCGCCGCATGGGTACAGGAACAGACGGCCAAGGCGCTTGAGGAACAGGCCAACGGCATCGTGACTCAATTGGCCGTCGACGGTGATTTCACGGCGACCGGGCTGCCATTCCGTGTCGAAAACGCGCTGACCCGTACCGCGTTTTTGGATAACGTTCCGGCCGATTTCATGACCCAGATCTTTGAGATGGAGCCCAATGAACTGCGCGTGATCGCGGGACCGGATGCGGCATTCATCGTGCGGCTGGACGAGGTTCTTCCGCCTGCGGAAACCGACGAACAGCGCCTGATGCAAGAGGCCGCTGCCGCTCAGCTGAACCAGGCACTGGCCCAAAACATCTTCGACATCTATGTGCGCGACGCTCAGACACGCGCGCGGCCGACCCTGGACCAACGCGCGCTGAACGCGGTTCAGGCCAACTTCTGACCGGAACGAAAATGGCTCTGACACCCGATTTCGACAGCTTTGCCCGCGCCTATGAGGCCGGACAGAACCAGGTCGTTTATACCCGTCTGGCCGCTGATCTGGACACACCGGTTTCGTTGATGCTCAAGCTGACGGGCGCCCAGAAGGACGCCTTCGTCCTTGAATCGGTGACCGGAGGCGAAGTTCGCGGGCGGTATTCGATCATCGGGATGAAGCCGGATCTGATCTGGCGCTGTCGGGGCGAAACCTCGGAATTGAACCGTTCGGCGCGGTTTGATGCGGATGCGTTCGACGCGCAAGATGGCAACCCGATGGACAACCTGCGCGCGCTGCTCGCCGAAAGCCGCATCGACCTGCCCGATGACCTGCCCCAGGCAGCCGCCGGCCTGTTCGGCTATCTGGGATACGATATGGTGCGCCTTGTCGAATACCTGCCGGATGTGAACCCCGATCCTTTGGTCCTGCCGGATGCGATACTGCTGCGCCCGTCGGTGGTTGCGGTCCTGGACGGCGTGAAAGGCGAAGTCACCATTGTGTCTCCGGCCTGGGCCAGCGACGGGCAGTCAGCCAAGGCCGCATATGCACAGGCGGCCGAGCGTGTGATGGACGCGGTGCGCGACCTGGAACGCGCGATGCCCTCGGAGTCTAGAGATCTGGGCGAAGCACACGAGATCGCGCCGCCGGTATCCAACTTCACCAAGTCGGGCTACATGGAAGCCGTGGAAAAGGCCAAGGAGTACATCCGGGCTGGTGACATCTTCCAGGTGGTTCCGGCACAACGCTGGACACAAGATTTTCCGCTGCCGCCCTTTGCGCTGTATCGTTCCTTGCGCCGCACGAATCCGTCGCCGTTCATGTTCTATTTCAACTTCGGTGGCTTCCAGGTGATCGGCGCCAGCCCGGAGATACTCGTGCGCGTGTTCGGCAACGAGGTGACCATCCGGCCGATCGCCGGAACACGTCCTCGCGGTGCGACCCCCGAAGAGGACAAGGCCAACGAACTGGATTTGCTGGCCGACAAAAAGGAACTGGCCGAGCACCTCATGCTGCTGGACCTGGGCCGCAACGACACAGGACGCGTGTCCAAAATCGGCACCGTCCGCCCGACCGAGGAATTCATCATCGAGCGCTATAGCCACGTGATGCACATCGTGTCGAACGTTGTGGGCGAGTTGGCCGACGACAAGGATGCCCTGGACGCCTTCTTTGCCGGGATGCCGGCGGGCACGGTTTCAGGTGCACCGAAGGTCCGGGCGATGCAGATCATCGACGAGTTGGAACCCGAAAAGCGCGGTGTCTACGGCGGCGGTGTCGGCTATTTCAGCGCCGGTGGCGACATGGACATGTGCATTGCGCTGCGTACAGCCATCGTGAAGGACCAGAAACTGTATATCCAGGCCGGTGGTGGTGTCGTCTATGACAGCGACCCCGAGGCCGAATACATGGAAACCGTGCACAAATCGAATGCCATCAGGCGCGCCGCGGCGGATGCGGCGCGGTTCACCGGATCCGGGAATTCATAATAAAAGGCGGCCAATCTGGCCGCCTTTTCTTCTTTTTCTGCATTGATTACTGGATCTGGCTTTTCATCACCGCCGAGATCGGGGCCAGGGCAACTCGGTTGCCGCGATCCTCAAGCCCCCAGAGCAACAACGCCGAAATTGTCTCGGGCCGCAATCGGCCCAGCATCACAACTGCGCCTTCCTGCCCGGCACGAAAAGCGGCCTGGTCCAGGAACCGGCGCATGACCGTTGGATCCTGACGCGCACCGTCGATGTCGCGGAACACCACACTGGATGGAATGCCATTCCGCGCGGCCAGCTTTTGGACGGTGTTCAACCCGTTGTCCTGCACGACCAGCCCACGGCCCGTTCCTGCCGCGATGGCAGCCACCTGATCGGCCAACTTGCGGTTGCCCTGTATCCCGGTGTTCACGCCCTCGAGCAGGCCAACGGTTTCAGGCAAGGTTTCAAGCCAGACCGCCAGCGAAACTTCGGCATCCTGCGCGCTGGCCGCCTTTGGCAGGTCGGTCAAGGCAAGAACTTCGAACCCAGCCTCGCGATAGCGCTTCATCTTCTCCGCCGCTTGCGGATCCGAAGGGCTGACCGCAAAGCTCAGCGGATACGGAAAATCCTTCAGCGCCTCAGCCCCGAACGCACCTTCGTCATCGATCAGGATGATCGACATCAGCGGTTTGGCATCCGGGTTGTCAAAGGCGGCGGCATAAGCATCGATCGGCTTACCGGGCATGCCCTCACCCTCTGCCGGCTGATCGGCCGGGGAATCATCGCGTTCGGTCAGCGGGATCACGCGTTTGCCGGCAATCGAAGATGAGGCCGTTGCCTGTTCGCCGCCGATCTGGGGCAAGGCCGCGATCCGGGCCCGTTTGCGGGGCTGCGTGTCTTCGTCCCCCTCGACCGCGATCGGGCTGTCGCCGGTTCCGGTCGGTTGATCCGGCTCAGGTGTCGACGGCAGCGCGGCTGTTTCCGGCGCCGGGGTCGCCTCGGGTTCCGCATTTGCCGCAGTCTCTGGTTCGGCGGTCTCTGGCTCGACGGTCGTGACCTCTTGCGCCGGGGGCTGTGGTGCGGCCGGCGGTGTCGCGTCCACGGTAACGGGCTGGACCTCCTCGTCCGGACTGGAGGGAACCGGTCCGGGCGCCGGGGGCGCGGCTGGCGCGTCGGTCGTCACATCGACCGAAGCGGCGTCTCCCGCACCCGGGTCGTTCAGGCCTGCCACGGTGTCACCGACCTGCGGACGATCATCCGGCTCGGCCTGAATGCCATCCAGTCCAGTGGCCCCATCCGCCGTATCGTCCAGCGCCTCCAACGCTCGTGGTGCGATTTCGACAAGATCGGAATCCGGACCAGCGCCCTGCACTTCCGTATCCGCCTTGGGCAGATCGGCTTCCACCGCGGCTGGCGCCGCTGTCTGAATATCCGGTTTGCTGCCAAGTGGCGTGTTCAGGGAAAGCACTGCGCCCAGAACCAACACAACGACCGCGCCGGCGATCATTCCACCGATAAATCCGCCCATCTGTTCTTGCCTCTCGTCTTTCATCCTGCCTCGGCAGCCCGTGCACCGTCTTTGCGGCACTCACCCGTCCGGTCGCCTTGTTGGGGTTGTCCCCTTGACGCTGCCGCACAAGCCTGAGCATGTATGTCCCAACACTATACCGTGGCGCGGGGCTGTATCGCCAGTCCGAATTGCCCAAACACAAGACAAGTGCCAAATGCTGCTGCTGATCGACAACTACGACTCGTTTACCTACAACCTTGTCCACTATTTGGGCGAATTGGGCGCGGAAATGGTCGTGCGCCGCAATGATGCGCTGGATGTGCAGGAAGCGATGGCCATGAACCCTGCCGGCATCTTGCTGAGCCCCGGCCCTTGTGATCCTGACCAGGCCGGGATCTGCCTCGCGCTGACCGAGGCAGCTGCGGAAACGCGCACGCCTTTGATGGGTGTATGTCTGGGTCACCAGACCATTGGTCAGGCCTTTGGCGGCAAGGTCGTGCGGTGCCATGAAATCGTGCACGGTAAAATGGGAACCATGCATCACACTGGCAAAGGTCTGTTCGCCGGCCTGCCGTCACCGTTTGAGGCGACCCGCTACCACTCACTGGTCGTCGATCGGGATACCCTGCCCGATTGCCTTGAAATCACGGCCGAGTTGGAAGACGGCACCATCATGGGCCTGCAACACAAAAAGCTGCCGATCCACGGTGTTCAATTCCACCCGGAATCGATCGCCTCGGAACACGGCCACGCGCTGCTGAAGAATTTCCTGAACGAAATGAAAGTCCCCGCATGAGTGACGCGCTGAAACCGCTGATCGGAGCTGCGGCCGATCGCGCCCTGACCCGTGCCGAAGCCGAACAGGCCTTTGAGATCCTGTTTGAGGGTCGCGCGACGCCCAGCCAGATCGGCGGTCTGTTGATGGCCATGCGGACGCGCGGCGAAACGGTCGAGGAATATGCCGCCGCCGCCGCCGTGATGCGCGCGAAATGCAACGCGGTCAAAGCACCAGCGGGCGCGATCGACATCGTGGGAACCGGCGGCGACGGGAAAGGCACGCTCAATATCTCGACCGCGACGGCCTTTGTCGTGGCTGGCGCGGGTGTGACCGTGGCCAAGCACGGCAACCGGAATCTCAGCTCGAAATCCGGGGCCGCCGATGCATTGGGACAGATGGGAATCAACGTGATGGTCGGGCCGCAAGTTGTTGAAAAGGCTTTGCAGTCCGTCGGCATCGGGTTCATGATGGCGCCCATGCATCACCCGGCCATCGCCCATGTCATGCCCACCCGGCAAGAGCTTGGCACCCGAACCATTTTCAATATCCTTGGCCCCCTGACCAACCCCGCCGGTGTCAAGCGGCAGCTGACCGGAGCCTTCAGCCGCGACCTGATCCGACCGATGGCCGAGACTCTTGGCTTGCTCGGGGCCGAGCACGCCTGGCTGGTACATGGCTCGGACGGGACCGACGAGTTGACGATTACTGGCATCAGCTGGGTCGCGTCGCTTGAGGACGGACGGGTGAAAGAGGTCGAACTGCATCCCGAAGATGCGGGCCTGCCGGTTCATCCGTTTGAAGATATTCTGGGCGGCACACCCGAGGAAAACGCCGTTGCGTTCCGCGCATTGCTGGATGGCGCGCCGTCGGCCTACCGGGATGCGGTCCTGTTGAACGCGGCTGCGGCCCTTGTGGTCGCCGAAGCTGCACCGAACCTGAAACAAGGCGTCGAAATGGCCGCCGAAAGCATCGACAGCGGCAAGGCGAAAGACAAGATTGCTGCTCTGGCACAACTCACACAGGAAGCCGCATGACCGAAACCGTTTTGGACAAGATCAAGGCCTACAAGCTGGAAGAAGTCGCCGCCGACAAAGCCCAAGTTTCTCTGGACGAGGTCGAGCAACAAGCCCGAGAAGCGTCTGAAACGCGCGGCTTTGTGGATGCTCTGCGCACGGCAAGTCGCCGCGGTTATGGTCTGATCGCCGAAATCAAGAAGGCAAGCCCGTCCAAGGGGTTGATCCGTGAGGATTTCGATCCGCCCGCGCTGGCAAAAGCCTATGAAGAAGGTGGCGCTGCCTGCCTTTCGGTTTTGACCGACACGCCCAGCTTTCAGGGTGCCAAGGAATTCCTGACCGCTGCCCGGGATGCATGCTCGCTTCCGGCGCTGCGCAAGGACTTCATGTATGATCCCTATCAAGTGGTCGAAGCGCGTGCACTGGGTGCCGACTGTATCCTGATCATCATGGCATCGGTCGACGATCAGCAAGCCGCCGAACTGGAACAGACCGCGTTTGACTGGGACATGGATGTCCTGATCGAGGTACATGACGAGGCCGAGCTTGAGCGCGCGGCCGATCTCAAAAGCCCCCTCATCGGGATAAACAACCGCAATCTCAAGACCTTCGAGACCTCGCTTGATACCACTCGTCGCTTGTCCAAGCTGGTTCCTGCTGACCGCATGATCGTGTGCGAAAGCGGGCTGAACACCCCGGAAGACCTTGCGGATATCGCCCGCTATGGTGCTCGGTGTTTCCTGATCGGAGAAAGCCTCATGCGGCAGCAGGACGTCGCCGCCGCAACCCGTCACATTCTGTCGAACCCGCTGGTGCCGGGGGTCATGTGATGCCCCTGACGCATTTTGACAGCGACGGCCAGGCCCATATGGTCGATGTATCGGACAAGGACACGACGAACCGCGTCGCCGTTGCCGCGGGTTACGTGAAAATGGCGCAACAAACCTTTGAAATCATTTCCGAAGGCCGCGCGAAGAAGGGCGATGTTCTGGGGGTTGCCCGGTTGGCCGGGATCATGGGGGCAAAGAAGACACCGGACCTGATTCCGCTGTGCCATCCCTTGCCTGTCACCAAGGTGTCGGTTGACCTGACATTGGACCCGGACCTGCCGGGCGTGCAGATCGAAGCGACGGTCAAGACCACTGGACAGACTGGCGTCGAGATGGAGGCCTTGACAGCCGTGTCTACCGCAGCACTGACCGTCTATGACATGGCCAAAGCCGTTGACAAGGCAATGGAAATCGGCGGCATCCGCGTTCTGCTGAAAGATGGCGGCAAATCAGGTCGTTACGAGGCGAAATGATAACGGTTGAAGAAGCCCGACAGCTGCTGTTCGGCCTGGTAGCCACCATGCCCGAAGAGCAGATTGCGCTTGCTGACGCGGCCGGTCGAGTGCTGATGCGGGATGTAAAAGCCGAGCGGGACCAACCCCCGTTTGCCGCCTCTTCAATGGATGGATATGCGCTGAAGTCAGCCGAAGTGGAACGTCACGCGATGTTCAAGGTCATCGGTGAGGCCGCCGCTGGCCAGCGTTTCACCGGCAAGGTTGGCCCGGGCCAGGCGGTTCGAATCTTCACCGGGGCTCCGGTCCCCGACGGGGCAGATTTCGTCGTCATCCAGGAAGATACCGACCTGCGCGGCGATCTGTTGACGATCACGGAAGATCCCGGCCAAAAAACCAACATCCGACCGGCAGGCGTGGACTTCACCATCGGCGATGTAGTTAGTGCGCCGCGAGTCCTCTCGCCCGAAGATCTTGCATTGCTGGCGGCGATGAATGTTCCAACCGTCTCCGTGGCCACCAAACCTCAGATCGCGCTGATCGCCACGGGAAACGAGCTGGTCATGCCGGGCGAAACTCCGGGACCTGACCAGATCATTGCCTCGAACTCGTTTGGCATCAAAGCGTTGCTCGAGAAAGCTGGCGCACATGTTCGCATGTTGCCAGTGGCACAGGACACCCTGTCATCGCTGGAAACCGCGTTTGGCTTGGCCGAAGGCTCCGATCTGGTCGTGACAATTGGCGGAGCGTCGGTGGGTGACTACGACCTTGTGGCCGAAGCATCGCATCGGCTGGGGCTCGAGCAATCCTTCTACAAGGTCCTGATGCGCCCCGGCAAGCCGCTGATGGCCGGGCGGCTGGGTGATGCAGCGATGATCGGGTTGCCCGGCAACCCAGTCAGCGCGATGGTTTGCGGATATCTCTTCCTGGTCCCCTTGGTCAAAAAGATGCTGGGCATCCAGACTGTTGACCCGATTCTCCATCAGGCCATCTTGTCGGATGCCCTTCCACCAAACGGCCCGCGCGAGCATTACATGCGCGCTCGATTGGAAAGCGATGGAATACGCGCGTTCGAGGATCAGGACAGTTCGCTGCTCAGCGTTCTGGCGCGGTCGAACGCCTTGTTGATGCGTCCTCCAAACGATCCCGCACGGGCTGCGGGGGAAACGGTGTCCTACCTGCCGATTTAGGTTCAGCCGGCAAATCCATTGACACAAAACGTGAACATGCGTAGAACAAAAGAAAACGCATGGGCAACGAGGTGTGAGCGATGCTGACCAAGAAGCAATTGGATTTGCTGGAATTCATCCACAAACGCGTTCAGGCGGACGGTGTTCCACCCAGCTTTGACGAAATGAAAACGGCGTTGGACCTGAGATCCAAATCCGGCATCCATCGGTTGATTACTGCACTGGAAGAGCGTGGGTTCATCCGGCGTCTCGCCCACAGGGCGCGCGCGATCGAGATCGTGAAACTGCCCGAGAGTCTTGGAGGCGAGCCGACCGCCGGCTTCACGCCTCGCGTGATCGAAGGTGACAAGCCCAGCGTGCCCCGCCCCGCCAATGTCGATCCTGTGTCGGTGGACGCTCTCGAACTTCCGGTGATGGGCAGAATTGCCGCCGGTGTTCCTATCGAGGCGATCAGCCACATTTCCCATCATGTTGCGGTACCGGGCACGATGGTATCGGGCCGTGGCGAACACTATGCCCTTGAGGTGCGGGGAGACTCCATGATCGACGCCGGTATCAATGACGGGGACGTGGTCGTCATCCGCGAAACGTCTTCGGCAGACAATGGCGACATCGTCGTGGCTTTGGTCGAAGACCAGGAAGCAACCCTCAAAAGGTTCTTCCGGCGCGGCCAGGCGATCGCGCTCGAGGCCGCCAACCCCGCTTACGAAACGCGGGTATTGCCCGAGGACAAGGTCAAGGTTCAAGGGCGTCTGGTCGGACTTATTCGGACTTACTGAAGCCGTCGGGCCGAGCCGGTGACCAAAGGCGCGGCCCCGTCGCATCAGCGCTGCTGAACAACTTTCCTTGGCGGATCGCAAGGCTTCCGGTCTTTCGCAGTCGGTCTGGATCAAAAACGGCGCAGTCACCAGTCAGTTTGATCGGCACGGCAGTGACCACGAGTTCGCCCGGTCGGCAAACGCTGACCTGCTGCGCCGCGCGCTTGCCCGTGATGTGGACCAGCTGGAAATCCTCTAAAGGATAGCGCTGAACAAGATCTGGGGCCGATGGCCACCGGCCCGCAGCCTCCGGCTGGGTTGCTCCGTCTCCATCGTTTTCAAGCCAGACCGAAGCGACGAACCCAGCGCCTTTTTCCTTGCTCAACGCGCGGCCCTGCTCGGTCATCACCCCGACCAAACCACCTGAATCGGCGATCAGCACCTCGGGCCGCTGGCCTTGCCCCCAGAATACTGCGGCGAACGCCATCGGAAAAACTCCGACCCAGCGGCTGCGTCCCTGCCACAAGATGGCCCACAGCGCACCCAAGGAAAACAGCGGCAGGACAAAACCGGGCGAGCTGGCAACGAAGCCCCGTGCACCATCCAGGCCGGACACCCAGTCCGAGACGGCCAGGATCCACGCCAGCCCGATTCCCATCACATGGATCGCCACGGCCTCGAGCCCGAAAGGCGCGAGGATCGCTGCCAGAACTGCCGAGGGAACCACGACGGATCCCATAACCGGCACGGACAGGGTGTTAGCCAGCAAGCCATAGTGCGACACCATGTTGAAATGTGCCGCACCAATTGGGGCCGTCGCCAAACCAGCGACTGCCGAGGAGCACAGAAGCCCACCCGCCGGGCGCAACCACTTGGGTACTCTTGGAACCTCGACGTCGCGAAGGGCACCGAAAACCGCGACCAGTGCTGTCGTGGCGGCAAAGGACATCTGAAAACCGGGGCTGAGCAATGATTCGGGGCGAAGAAACAGCACCAACAGCGCGGCAACCGCGACGGCCCGCAACGATATGGCACGCCGATCGATAAAAACCGCCCCAAACAGAACCGATACCATCACGAAGGCGCGCTCGGTCGCGACATTGCCCCCAGAAAGCAACAGATAGAGCGTTGCAGCGATCAGCGCGCAGACCGCGGCAACCTTGCGAACCGGCCACCGCAATGCCAACGCGGGCAAGGCCGCAAGCAGTACCCGGCAAGTCACAAAGACGAACCCCGTCAACAACCCCATATGCAGGCCTGAGATTGCAAGCAGATGAGCAAGGTTCGACGCACGCAAATTGTCCAAAGCGGCGGCGCTGATGCCGCTGCGATCCCCGGTCGAAACAGACGCGGCAAAGCCGCCGACATCACCTGGCAGCACTTCTCTCACTCTGTCGGAAATGGCCATGCGTACGGCAGCGACACGCACCCCGGCCTCAAAGCGGGCCGGAGCAGCGGTGACCACTGGCGTGCGCGCGTATCCGACCGCGCCCAAGCGCTGAAACCAAGCGTGCCGACGAAAGTCAAAGCCGCCAGGCTCGACGGGTCCTTGCGGCGGTGACAGATGGGCCGTTGTCATAATGCGTTGACCAGGCACAATCGGTACATGGTCGCCATGCAAAGAAAGTCGGATGCGCCGCGGGGTTTGGTCCGGCGGCACGTCCCCGATCCGCACCTGGTCCAGCGTAACCCGCAGCGCATCCGAAGCAGAGCGATCCAACGCCACGACCCTCCCCTCAACCGGGCCGTAATAGCGCCATTTCAAAACCGGCTCTGCAACCATGTGAGCGCGAGCACCCGCCAAGATGAACCCGACGGCGACCAGCGCCCCCCCTATTGCCAACGGAGCCCAGGCAGACGACATCCGGCGGCTGGCCCAAATGGCAAGCAGGACCAACCCGGACAGGCCCGAATAAATCCGCGCATCCGGCTCGAACCGGATTGCGAAATACAGGCCTATGCCAATGGCCAGACAAACCGGAGACCAAGGCAAAAGGTGCCCTCGCTGGTTTAGCAACGCACCTTCGACCCACGCCACAACACGCATGGTTGCCCCCGTCCTTGAGGCTCGTTAGACAGGCTCAACTCTACGCTCAACGCGGTTACGAAAAGGTTAATCACTACAATGTCCGATCAGGTCGTCACCCGATTTGCACCCTCGCCCACCGGCTATCTGCACATTGGCGGAGCCCGTACTGCGCTGTTCAATTGGCTTTACGCCCGCGGTCGTGGCGGAAAGTTCCTGCTGCGGATCGAAGACACGGACCGCGAACGGTCAACGCCCGAAGCGACAGAGGCAATCCTCAAGGGCATGAGCTGGCTCGGGCTCGACCACGACGGAGATGTCATCAGCCAGTTCGAGGGCGCAGCTCGTCACGCCGAAGTCGCGCATCAGCTGCTGGCAGAAGGCAAAGCATACAAGTGCTTTGCGACCCAAGAAGAAATCGCGGCCTTTCGTGAACAGGCCCGGGCTGAAGGCAAGTCGACCCTGTTCCGTAGCCCGTGGCGCGACGCCGACCCCAGCACCCACCCCGACCGCCCCTTCGTTGTGCGGATCAAGGCTCCGCAGGATGGCACAACGATCATCCGCGACAAGGTCCAAGGTGACGTAACCATCCGAAACGATCAGCTGGACGACATGGTCCTCCTGCGTTCGGACGGTACGCCGGTCTATATGCTGGCAGTGGTCGTTGATGACCACGACATGGGTGTGACGCATGTCATTCGTGGCGACGACCACCTGAACAACGCGGCGCGGCAGATGATGATCTATGAAGCCATGGGCTGGAAGGTTCCGGTTTTGGCGCACATCCCGCTGATCCATGGCCCTGACGGCAAGAAACTCAGCAAGCGGCACGGCGCATTGGGCGCGCAGGAGTATCAGGCCATGGGCTATCCTGCCGCCGGTATGCGAAACTATCTGGCGCGCCTGGGCTGGAGCCACGGGGACGACGAGTTCTTTACCGATGAACAGGCCAAGGAATGGTTCGACCTGGACGGAATCGGGAAAAGCCCGGCGCGGTTCGATCTGAAAAAGCTCGAGAACTTGTGCGGACAGCACATCGCCATATCCGATGATGCTGCATTGCGGCAAGAAATCGAAGAATATCTGGACGCCGCTGGACTGCCTGCGCTGACAGAAACACAATCGGGTGATTTGGAACGTGCGATGTATTGCCTCAAGGATCGGGCGCGTACATTTCCGGAACTCCTTGAAAAGGCGCATTTTGCACTGACCTCGCGACCGATCGAGCGCGATGAGAAAGCAGAAAAGGCGCTGAGTTCTGTATCCGACGGTATACTGGATCAATTGACGCCGCAGCTGCAAAATGCTAGCTGGACACGGAACGAACTGGAGGAGACCCTCAATTCGTTTGCCGAGGCAAACGGGTTGAAGTTCGGCAAGCTGGCTGGCCCCCTCAGGGCTGCGTTGGCGGGTCGGGCCGTCACACCTTCGGTTTTTGACATGATGCTCGTGCTGGGTCGGGATGAGACCATTGCACGGATTTCTGATGCAGCGGCACAGTCCTGACTTCACATTCGGGTAACGCTGCTCCGCTACGACCTGACTCGCGCAGTCTTGCGCGATCACCGCCCGTTTTGTCGGTCAGCGAGCCGGCATTCGTTGATTGAGGAAGGGAAAACATGACCGAGAGCAACAAGACAGCGACTCTGACCGTCCACGGAAAAACCTATGAGTTGCCGGTTCATTCGCCAACGGCCGGACCCGACGTAGTCGACATCCGCAAGCTCTACGGTCAGGCCGGCGTGTTCACCTACGACCCGGGCTTCACTTCGACCGCAAGCTGCGACAGCACCATCACCTATATCGACGGTGAAAAGGGCGAATTGCTGCACCGTGGCTATCCGATCGACCAACTGGCCGAGAAATCGCACTTCCTCGAAGTGTGCTTCCTGCTGCTGTACGGGTACCTGCCCAAGGCCGACGAACTGGAAGAGTTCGAAACGACCATCACCCGCCACACCATGATCCACGAGCAGATGCACTATTTCTTCCGTGGCTTCCGCCGCGACGCGCATCCGATGGCTACGATGGTGGGCGTGGTCGGAGCCATGTCGGCTTTCTATCACGACTCGACTGACGTGGGCGACGAGCGCCAGCGCGAAATCGCGACGCACCGCCTGATCGCCAAAATGCCGACAATTGCGGCGATGGCATACAAATACTCGATCGGTCAGCCGTTCATCTACCCGCGCAATGACTTGGACTACGCGTCGAATTTCCTGTACATGTGCTTCGCCGTTCCGGCCGAGGATTACGTCGTCAACCCGATCCTCAGCCGCGCCATGGACCGGATTTTCACCCTGCACGCCGATCACGAGCAGAACGCCTCGACCTCGACCGTGCGTCTGGCTTCGTCGTCGGGCGCGAACCCGTTCGCCTGCATCGCGGCCGGTATCGCCTGCCTCTGGGGCCCGGCGCACGGCGGCGCCAACCAGGCCTGCCTCGAGATGCTGGAAGAGATCGGCAGCGTCGACCGCATCCCCGAGTTCATCGAACGCGCCAAGGACAAGAACGATCCGTTCCGCCTGATGGGCTTTGGTCACCGCGTGTACAAGAACTTTGACCCGCGCGCCAAAGTGATGAAGCAGTCGGCCGATGAGGTTCTGGACTTGCTGGGCATCGAGAACAACCCGAAACTGCAGGTCGCCAAGGCGCTTGAGAAACAAGCACTGGAAGATCCGTATTTCGTCGACAAGAAGCTGTTCCCGAACGTCGATTTCTACTCGGGCATCATTCTCGAGGCGATGGGTTTCCCGACCTCGATGTTCACCCCGATCTTCGCGCTGTCGCGCACCGTTGGCTGGGTCAGCCAGTGGAAAGAAATGATCGCCGATCCTCAGAACAAGATTGGCCGCCCGCGCCAGCTGTACCTGGGCGAAACTCTGCGCGACTACGTCGACATCGAAAACCGCTGAGACAGACAAAAGGCCCCGCCATCGAGCGGGGTCTTTTCTTATTGGAACAGTGACAATTGATCCCCGGCCCGCGCAGGCCGTGCAAAGAGGTCGCAACGCAGTTTGGGAGTTGTGGTCGCCAAGCCAAGTCGCGCAATCGCAGACTTGAACCGCTTGGCGACCATTTCGGCGTAGACCCCCTCGCCGCGCATCCGATGCCCCCACCGCGGGTCGTAGTCCCTGCCCCCGTGCATTTCGCGCAACCGCGCCATGACCTTTTCGGCGCGACCAGGCTCGTGCTCGGACAACCACTCCTGCCACAGTTGAGAGACTTCGCGGGGCAACCGTAGCATGATCCAACTGGCCGCATCCGCGCCTGCGTCGCAGCCCGCCTCCAACAGCGCTTCAAGCTCGTGATCGGTCAGTCCCGGAATGATCGGGGACGTCATGACGCGCACGGGAATCCCGGCCTGGGTCAACTTTCGGATCGTGCGCAGCCGGCGTCTTGGTGCAGGGGCACGCGGTTCCATCCGCCGCGACAGACCATCATCCAACGTAGTCAGCGAGATGCCAACCCTGACCAGCCCAAGGGCGGCCATGGGCGCGAGAATGTCGATATCCCGTTCGATCAAAGCACCCTTGGTCACGATCGCAACCGGGTGGTTGAAATCTCTCAGAACCTCCAGGCATGCCCTTGTGATCGAACGTGTTTTTTCAATCGGCTGATACGGGTCCGTATTTGTACCCAGCGCAATCGGCGCCACCTTGTACCGCGCGGACGAAAGCTCGCGCGCAAGCACATCCGGAGCGTTCGGACGTGCGATCAGACGCGTTTCGAAATCCAACCCGGCAGATAGACCGAGATATGCATGGGTGGGTCGGGCAAAGCAGTAGACGCAACCGTGTTCGCACCCGCGATACGGGTTGATCGACCGGTCAAATGGCAGATCCGGTGACTTGTTGTAGGTGATCAGAGACTTCGCGACCTCGTCCCGAACCGAGGTTCGCAGGGGAGGGAGAGGTTCTGGATCCTCCCAGCCGTCATCGACCGCTTCGTGCGCATACGCCTCGTACCGACCAGCATCGTTCGATACGGCACCTCGCCCGGAAATAGTGTGGCGCAACGGCATATTTGTTCCCTCTTTGTTCACGTAATTCCTAGCATCTGCGGGTTTCCGCGGCAAGTCTGCCATCACAGTTGCCGGCCTTGTCTCAAGCACAGAACCCATGAATACCGCTCAGAAAGATCATGTGAAATTTGGCGTCGAGCGCGGCAAGATTTTCACCTATAGGTCGGTCTCGGAACCGCCGAGGTCGCAATCGTCACAGTCTAACTGCGGCGAAATGGCCAAAACGGGAAAAACAGCCACCAAGGGCGCAAGGCCCGCCAGCTCAGGGAAATGACCCATGTCCGATGAAGAAGACATCGTCCTGTCGGAACTCAACGACGACGAACTCGTCGAACAGATGTTTGATGACCTCTACGATGGTCTGAAGGAAGAGATCGAAGAAGGCGTGAACATCCTGCTGGAACGTGGATGGGCACCTTATGACATTCTGACCAAGGCGCTTGTCGGCGGCATGACTATCGTCGGCCAGGATTTCCGCGACGGCATCCTGTTCGTGCCCGAAGTTCTGCTGGCCGCCAACGCGATGAAGGGCGGCATGGCCATCCTCAAGCCTCTGCTGGCGGAAACGGGCGCTCCGCGCGTTGGCAAGATGGTGATCGGCACCGTCAAGGGCGACATCCACGACATCGGCAAGAACCTCGTCTCGATGATGATGGAAGGCGCCGGTTTCGAGGTTGTCGATATCGGCATCAACAATCCGGTCGAAAACTACCTGGAAGCGCTTGAAACCGAGCAGCCTGATATTCTGGGCATGTCGGCCCTGCTGACGACGACCATGCCGTACATGAAAGTGGTCATCGACACGTTGGTCGAACAGGGCAAGCGTGACGATTACATCGTACTGGTCGGCGGCGCCCCGCTGAACGAAGAGTTCGGCAAGGCGATCGGCGCTGACGCCTATTGCCGGGACGCGGCGGTTGCGGTCGAAACCGCCAAGGAGTTCGTCTCGCGCAAGCACAACCAACTGGCGGGTTGATCCTGCACGCCTTGTTTTGTCAAAGCCGCCTGTACGGGCGGCTTTTTCATTTCCGGGCCGTGGCATCACAGCGAGATCGAAACTCAGGTGCCAAGTGTGTGATCCCAAAGGACGCGAACTTGCATCGGGGGCTATTTCGCAGTCATTTGACATTGGAACCTTGCGGAGGCGACACATGCCGCAGCACGACATACCTGACGACAAACGCCTGACGGAACAGGGGTTTGACGAGATGGACGCACAACAAAGCATCCTGTTGATCGCCTGCGGTGCGTTGGCGCGCGAGATTCTGGACCTGAAGTCACGCAACGGCTGGGACCACCTTGCACTGACGTGCCTGCCCGCCATCCTGCATGTCTATCCCGAACGGATCACTCAGGCCGTCGAGGATGCCGTCGCCAAGCATCGCGACCAGTATGACCGGATTTTTGTCGTCTATGCCGATTGCGGGACCGGCGGACTGTTGGAGCAGGCCTGTAAACGACTGGGTGTCGAAATGGTGCGGGGACCGCACTGTTATTCCTTCTTCGAAGGTAACGACAAATTCGCCGAACGCGACGACGATGAGACTACGGCCTTTTACCTGACCGACTTTCTGGCCAGACAATTTGATGCGTTCGTCTGGAAACCGCTGGGGCTGGATCGGCACCCGGAACTGCGCGACATGTATTTCGGAAATTACACCAAGCTGATCTACCAAGCGCAGACAGATGACCCCGAACTGACCCGTCGGGCACAGGAATGCGCCGATCGGATGGGGCTGGAGTTCGAACGCCGTTTTACCGGATATGGCGATCTCGAGACCGCGCTGAAAGACTGGGCCGACGCACGCCCCAATTCTTCCTGATTGGCCCCCGAATGGCAAAACCGGCTCAGGCGTTTTCGCGCGCTACGTCTCGGATTCGGTCGATCATCGCACGCACACCGTTCGACCGCTGGGCCGACAGATGTTCATTCAACCCCAATCGGGCAAGCTCGGCCGCGGCGTCGACCTTCTCCACTTCGGCAACGGGCAAACCGTTGTAAAGCGAGCGCAATACAGCGATCAGACCGCGCACGATCAGCGCGTCGCTGTCGCCGTCAAACCGAAAAACACCATATTCGATCACCGGATGAAGCCAGACCTGACTGGCGCAGCCATGGACTTTGGTTGCCGGCACCTTCAAGGCGTCATCCAGCGGCTCCATCGCCTTGCCCTGCTCGATCACGTGGCGGTACCGGTCTTCCCAGTCCTCAAGGAACTCGAAATCCTCGACAATCTCCTCAAAGGCAGGCGTGGCCATGAACGTGGGTCCTCTGGTTGCGGTTCTGGTTCTGACCTAAGTCGCCCGATGTCCGGTGTCCACCCCCATGGGCGGCTTTTCAAACGACCGAAAGTAGGCTAACCCAGTGCGGGTAATACCTTGCAAAGCTTTGGGTCCATGCAAAAAACTGTTTCCGTCCTTCTTGTCGCCCTGTTGACCCTGTCCGCCTGCAGCAGCTGGCGCGATTCCCGGGCAAACCCGTCGAACTGGTTCGGGAACAGCACGCCTGCCCCGGTCGAGACATCGGCCAGCGACGCAGATGCGTTGGTGCCGAAGCAAAGCTCGGGCCGGGGACTGTTCGCGCGCCCTGAACCCGAAGATACCAGCGTACCGATCACCACCATCACCGAGCTGCGGATCGAGCCGAACGCCTCGGGTGCCATCGTTGTCGCGCAAGGCACCGCCTTCCGCCAGGGCGCCTATGACGCAAAGCTCACCTTCGTCGAATCCGAGGAAAACCGGAAGAACGGCGTTATGGAGTTCGTTTTCCGCGTGAACTACCCGACCTATGCCACTGCGCAGGGCCCCGAACGTACGCGTGAAGTGACCGATGCGGTCAATGTCAGCCGTCAGGACCTTGAAGGCATTCGTTTGATCCGCGTAGTCGGTCAGCAGAACGCCCTGGAATCGCGTCGGCGCTGAATTCGATCTTACAGGGGGACAACCTGAACAGTTTGTCCCTTCGCTGCCAAGGCAATCTCGCCTCTGCAGAGTTTGAGCGCGTCCTCGCCAAAAACCTCGAACCGCCAGCCGGACATCGCAGCAACGTCACGGTCCCCAGCCGCGATCTGATCCAGCTCCGAGCTGGTCGCGATGAGCTTGGCCGCGACCCCTGCGGTTTCCGTCTTTGACTTCAGCAATACCCGCAGCAGGTCAGCCAGCGCGGGGTTCACCTTGATCTTGTCCCGGCTGTTGTCCACCCGTGGGAGATCCTCAGGCGGGCAATTCACACCGGCCTGAACGGCGGCCAGAATACCGTCGGCGATGGCACCTTTGCGCGCTTCGCGCAGCAGCAAACGCGAGCTGCCCAGATCAGCATGCGTGCGTGGTTTGGTCGACGCCAGCTCGACCAGCGCATCATCCTTGAATACACGGCTGCGTGGCACGTTGTTCTGCTGGGCATATTCCTCACGGAACCGGGCAAGCTCCCGCACCACCGCAAGGAACTTGGCCGAGTTGGTTCGGGTCTTGACCCGCCGCCATGCCTCTTCGGGGCGGATGTCATAGGTTGCCGGATCGGTCAGAACGCGCAACTCCTCCGCTACCCAATGGCTGCGCTTGGATTTTTCCAGCTCTGCGGCCAGATGTTCATAGATTTTGCGCAAATGCGTTACGTCCGCCAGCGCATAGGTCTGCTGGGCCTCGCTCAGCGGGCGCCGCGACCAATCAGTAAACCGCGAGGTCTTGTCCAGACCCTGTTTGCAGATTTTGCGAACCAGCGTTTCATAGCCAACCTGTTCCCCGAAACCACAAACCATTGCAGCGACCTGCGTGTCGAATAGCGGCTTGGGGAAAATACCGGCCTCCACCCAGAAAATCTCAAGGTCCTGGCGGGCAGCATGGAACACTTTGACGACGTTTTCGTTCTGGAACAATTCGTAAAGCGGCTCAAGCGACAAGCCGTCTGCCAGCGGATCGACCAATACCGCGCTGTCCTCGTCTTCAGAGGGCACGGCCAACTGGACCAGACATAGCTTGGAGTAGTAGGTCCGCTCGCGCAGGAATTCGGTGTCGACGGTCACATAGGGGTGTTGGGCGGCAGCCTTGCAGAAGTCAGCCAACTCTCGCGTGGTTTTGAGGGTCTTCATGCGCTTGCTATTCTTGCTCTTGCTCTGGTCATTGCCCGTTGGTTTCTTCTGCCCCGAGCGCTTGGCCAGACCATAGGCCGAATTGGCCGCTCATGTAAATCTCTGGCGCAAGATCAGGGGAGTAACACCGGTGCGCGATCGCCACGGGCAAAGCGCTCCAGAACCGCCGGATACAGCTTGTGTTCCCAGGCCAGCACCTTCCGTGCAAGCGAATCCGGGGTGTCGCCGGGTTCGACCGGAACCCGGGCCTGCCCCAGGATCGGACCATCATCCAGCGCCGCGGTGACCTCGTGGACGGTGCAGCCGTGTTCGGCATCCCCGGCGGCGATGGCGCGGGCGTGGGTGTTGAGCCCTTTGTACTTGGGCAGCAGCGAGGGGTGGATATTCAGCATCCGCCCCTGAAACCGGGACACGAAATCGCCCGTCAGCACGCGCATGAACCCCGCCAGGCAGACGATGTCTGGCTGCGTCTCGAGCAGCGGCTTGCACAACTCGGCCTCAAACGCGGCGCGGTCACCGCCGAACGGCCGGTGATCGACCACGGCTGTGGCAATCCCGCGATCCGCCGCCTTGGCCAAGCCGCCAGCATCTGCATTGTTCGACAGAACCAGACAGGGGCGCGCCGGGTGGTCGCCTGTCATGCTGTCGACCAGCGACACCATGTTCGACCCGCCCCCGGAAATCAGGATGGCGACGCGCTTGTGGCTCACAGCAGCTTGCCTGCGTAGCTGACGCCCGCCCCTTCGGTGACCGATCCGATGCGCGCGACGCTCTCGCCGGCATCCGTCAGCAGGGCGGCCAGGTCATCTGCGCGGTCGGCGGCACAGACGACGATCATGCCGATCCCGCAGTTGAAGGTCTTGAGCATTTCCGCCTCGGCGATGCCCCCGGTTTCCGCCAGCCAACGGAACACCGGCGGCAGATCCCAGGCGTTCAGGTCGATTTGCGCACCCAGGTCGTCGGGCAGCACGCGCGGCAGGTTCTCGGTCAGCCCGCCGCCGGTGATATGAGCCAGCGCGTGCACGCCACCGGCCCGGATCGCGGCCAAGGCGGGTTTGACATAGAGCCGCGTGGGCGTCAGCAGCGCCTCTCCCAAAGGCCCGTCGCAGAAGGGCGAGTCCGCGTCCCATCCCAGGCCCGAGATCTGAACCAGTTTACGCACCAGCGAGTAGCCGTTGGAATGCACCCCGTCCGAGGCCAGCCCCAGCAGAACATCCCCGGCCTGCACACCGGCGGGCAGATCGCTGCCGCGCTCCATCGCGCCGACAGCAAAGCCTGCCAGGTCGAAATCGCCATCGGGGTACATCCCCGGCATCTCGGCGGTTTCACCCCCGATCAAGGCACAGCCCGAGCGGACGCAGCCCTCGGCGATGCCTTCGATGATCCGCGCGGCGGTGTCGGTGTCCAGCTTGCCCGTGGCGAAGTAATCTAGAAAGAACAACGGCTCGGCCCCCTGGCAGATCAGGTCGTTCACGCACATGGCCACCAGGTCGATCCCCACACCATCCACCACGCCCGTGTCGATCGCAATCCGCAGCTTGGTACCCACGCCATCGGTTGCCCCCACCAGGATCGGGTCGGAATACCCTGCCCCTTTCAGGTCGAACAGCGCGCCGAACCCGCCAAGGCCGCTCATGACGCCGGGGCGGTTCGTCCGCTTGGCGGCGGGCTTGATCCGGTCGACCAGCGCGTTGCCCGCATCGATATCCACGCCCGCATCTGCATAGGTGATGCCGTTCTTGCCCGCTGTCATGGCCGTTCCCTCATGAATGCTTTCAGCGCGGGTTAGTCGATTGTGCGCCGCGTTGCAACGGTCAGGCTTGACGCGGCCGTTCTGCATGGTACCCAAGCGCTCAGGCGGGCCTGTAGCTCAATTGGTTAGAGCAGAGCGCTCATAACGCTTTGGTTGGGGGTTCGAGTCCCTCCGGGCCTACCAAATACGGCCGAAATTACCGCCCGATGATGATGTCTGCGCACAAACCGCCCAAGCGTTCGCTTTGGCCGAGGCGTAAAACACCGCCGTGGACACGGGCGATATCTGCAACGATCGCCAGCCCGAGGCCCACCCCGCTGCCCTGATTCTGGTTCCGCGACGGGTCCAACCGGCTGAATGGCTTCACCGCCTCGGTCCGCTGCTCGGGCGGGATGCCGGGGCCATCATCCTCAACCCGAATGCGCAGCGATTTGTCAGTCAGGGTCATGCTGACCATCGCGTGCGACCCGTAGCGCACCGCATTGCCGATCAGGTTTTCCACGGCGCGGCGGATCGCAGTTGGACGCAGCATCACTGCACCCTGCCCTTCGGGCGGCAGCAACTCGACACTTTGTCCGGCCCGTTGCGCATCATCCACGATCGAGCGCAAAAGCTCATCCGGACGAACCTCGACCTGCTCGCCCTCGGACGCGCCACGCGAGAAATCAAGGAAGGCATCCAGGAGTGACTGCATTTCGTTCACGTCCTGAAGCAGCGGCTTGGCATCTTCCTCGGGCAACATCGACAGGCCAAGCTTGAGCCGGGTCAGAGGCGTTCGCAGGTCATGGCTGACACCCGACAGCATCAATGTCCGCTGCTCGATCTGCCGCTCGATCCGGGCACGCATGTCAAGAAACGCGCTGCCAGCGGCCCGCACCTCGACGGCCCCTCCGGGGGTGAACGGCACGACCCGACCGCGACCAAAAGCCTGCGCCGCGTCGGCCAGCCGAGTGATCGGCCGCAACTGATTGCGCATGTACAAGAACGAAATCGAGGTCATGATCACCGCAAAGAACAGCATCGTGACGATCAACTGGTGCGGAGCGACCGTCGACAGACGCCGGCGATCAAAGCCAAGCTCCAAAACACCCAGATGGGTGTTCAAGAACAAAGTCGCGACCTGACTGTCCGGCAACGATACCGCTACGAGGTTCGGCAGCAGCTCTCGAAGATCAGCGTCGATCTGCGGCGCGATGAAATCATACCAGCGTCGCGGTTCAATCGTCGGCGTTTCGTTGATCCCCAGAAAGCGGGCCTGCATGTCCAGCACCCTTAGATCCGGGCGCACCGCGGCCAGCGCCTGCTGTTGGGTTTCGGCACCCTGAATATCTTCCAGAACCAGCCGCACTTCGCGCGACGCCGCGCGGGTCATCTGACCGGTCACATCCTCGAGGTGTTCACGCACGAATGCCACCGACACCACCAACAGAACCACGATCACCGGCAGCACCAGAATCAGGGCCGCCCGGGCATACAAGCTGCGGGGCAAATAGGATTTGAGCCAGCGCGAGGACATGCGCTAAACCTAGCGGGCTGCCCCGCCAAGAGAAAGAGGCCAAGATGCTGCAAGCAGACGATTTCAACCCGAAACCGGGGATCCCTGTCGCCCTGCAGCCGGGCCTCAGGCTCTTGCTGGCCCCAAACCCGTCGCCGATGACCTATCTGGGGACAAATACATACCTCCTGGGCACCAGCGACCTTGCCGTAATCGACCCCGGACCGTTGAGCGACAGTCACATGCAAGCCATTCTGGATGCGCTGCAGCCCGGGCAAAAGATCAGCCATATCGTGGTCACCCACAGCCACCTGGACCATTCGCCGCTGGCTGCTCCGCTGTCAGAGCGGACAGGTGCCCCGATCTACGCCTTTGGCGGGCCACAGGCAGGGCGCAGCGCGATCATGTCCCAACTGGCCGAGCAAGGCCTCGCCGGCGGCGGCGAGGGAATCGACTCGGAATTCCGCCTGGACATCGAGTTGGCGGACGGCGACAGGATCGAGGGGGACGGATGGGGCCTTGAGGTCATTCACACGCCGGGTCATCTGGGCAATCACATCGCGCTGGCCTGGGGAGACGTGTGTTTCACCGCCGATCACGTGATGGGCTGGGCCAGTTCGCTGGTTTCGCCTCCGGATGGTGATCTGACAGACTTCATGAAGGCCTGCCACCGGCTACGCGCCCGCGACTGGTCCATCTTCCATGCCGGACACGGCGCGCCGATCACAGACCCCTCGGGAAGGCTTGACTGGTTGATCCGCCATCGGCTGGAACGCGAGGCACAAATCCTCGACGCGCTGGCCGAGCGCCCGGGCACAGCCCGGGATCTGGCCCAGCGGATCTATGTCGAAACCCCGCCTGCCCTGCTTCCAGCGGCCGAGCGCAACGTGTTTGCCCATCTGGTGGACCTGACCGGAAAAGACCGCGTCGCCCCCCGGGGCGCGCTGTCGGTGCAGACCAGTTTTCATCGCATCTCCTGAACGCACAAAAAATTCGCCCTCGGTGCTTTTCCCCTCTGGACGCCGAAAAACCGGATTGCTATATGCGCCTCAGTTCCGGCGTAGCTCAGCGGTAGAGCAGTTGACTGTTAATCAATTGGTCGTAGGTTCGATCCCTACCGCCGGAGCCAAAATCCTCTGATTTCAGAAGTTTGTGGCGCACCCAACCGCTCGCGTCCCGTGTATGGTCGGTTGCCGATCCGACAGGCCGGGTTTTCAGCTGGTTCCAGGCATACAATCAGCCTGCTCCCAAGGACCTGCGCCGTTAGTTTGGAGTTGGTCTTTCGATCAGCCCAATCCTGTCAATCACACCCGCGAAACATCAGAGAATTTTTCAGCGCCTGTGACGCAAGTTTGGTCCGCCATGCATTTGCACAGCAGATCGTCCGCTACAGTTCGTTTTTGTAGATCACCCCGCCCTTCATGATCAGATCGAAGCGCTCTTCGTATTCGGTCATGACAGACATGTCCTCAAGGGGGTTGCCGTCGATCAAAAGGATATCCGCATGAGCACCTTCCGCAATGACACCCAGCGCCCCGGGATAAGGATTGCGCGGCCCCGACAAGGCAAGCAACTCGGCTGATTTCGAGGTTGCCTGACGGAGTATTTCGGCTTTGTCGAACCATTCCGTTCTCAGAACGAACTCCTCGTTTGCGCGCTTGATCATCTCAGGAGAAGTGATCACGTCCGTGCCGAAGACGATATTCTCGAATCCAAGCTCCTTGGCCATGGTGAACATCTGGTTGATGCCGTCATAGGCTTCGTCATGCTTGGCTTTTTGTTCGTCGTTGTAGCCTGCCGGATGGAATGTGTAGACGATGACCTGCGGCGACAGCCAGGCATCATGCTCCATCATCACGCGCATAGCCTCTTCGCTCATCAGATTGCCATGCTCGATGGACTTCACCCCATTCTCGACGGCGCGGATGATGCCATCCGAGTTGTAGACATGGGCGGTAACGTAGGTGTTCCAGTCTTCGGCCGCCTCGACGGCTGCACGGATTTCGTCTTCCGTGTACTGCGTGGTGTCCAATGGATCAGCAAATGACCCGGTACCGCCACCGACCGAAATCTTGATCTGCGAGGCCCTGCGGCGCAACACCTCGCGTACGGTCTTCAGAACCTCGTCACGCCCATCGGCAACTGCGACATGGAAGTATTTCATCGGAATGCTGGGCTCGAACACCAATGAACCGGGCTCGTTTGCGTCCGACCGATGATCCGAGTGGCCCGAGCTCTGCGAGATCATGGGACCCGAAGGATAGACCCGAGGCCCCCTCAGGATGCCCTCGTCTATGGCGCGTTTCAGTGAAAACGAGTTCCCGCCGACATCGCGGACCGTCGTGAACCCCTGCATCAGGTATTGTTCGGCGACGGTTGCGGCAACATAGGCCCAGTATTCGCGATCGGCATTGAATGCGATACCGAACGGCATCTGAAACATCAGATGCGCATGCATGTCGGCAAATCCGGGCATCAGGAACCGACCCTGCGCATCGATCACCGTCGCCCCCTCCGGCGCATCCAGATCAGGACCAAGGGCCGTGATCATGCCGTCTTGGATCAAAACGTCCTGACCCTCGATCAGGTCGGAACTGACCCCGTCGAAAATCCGAGCGCCGGTGATCAGGGTTCCGGCCTCTTGGGCGATCCCCGGCGCGGCAAGAACAAAGAAGAAAAGCTTCGCTACAATCCTGCAAGCTGTCCGCATCTTGGGTTCCTTTCCGGTTTCAACAGGTTCACCGAAGCATGGTGCATTATCGAGAGGCTAGTCTCTTTCTGATCCGGATGAAACGATCACGTCGCGGCCGGCGCGTAGATCAACGCAACGATTCACTGCCGCAGGAAACAACAAACCTGTGCAGCCCGATTGAAATCCGAAACGGAAACCTGGAGCGCGCAATTCGTCCGGAGAAAGCAATTTTCGTCTGGACCTCGTCTTTGCAGATTGGTACACGCCCCTCAGTTCCGGCGTAGCTCAGCGGTAGAGCAGTTGACTGTTAATCAATTGGTCGTAGGTTCGATCCCTACCGCCGGAGCCAAAAATCCTTAGAAATCAAGCGTTAACCTGCCAAGGCGTCCTTGAATTCATCCCGCAGTTTGCGTTTCAGGACCTTGCCCGTCGCATTGAGTGGCAGCGCGTCGACGAAGACCACTTTGTCCGGCACCTGCCACTTGGCAATCTTGCCGTCGAAAAACTCCAGCAGCTCGGCCTCGGACGGATCTTCGCCCTCGGCCTTGACCGCCACCAGCAGCGGGCGTTCGTCCCATTTGGGATGCGGCACGCCGATCACCGCCGCGGTGGCCAGTTTCGGGTGCGCTACGGCGATGTTTTCCAGCTCGACCGAGCTGATCCACTCACCGCCCGACTTGATGATGTCCTTGGAGCGGTCGCGGATGGTCATGTAGCCATCGGGGTCCAACGTCGCCACATCGCCGGTGGCGAACCAGCCATCCTGCAGAAGATCTTGATCCTGCAGCTGAAAATAGCTGTCCAACACCCAATGGCCGCGCACCATCAGGTCGCCCTGCGTGACCCCGTCATGCGGCAGGTCGTTGCCGTCGTCATCGACGATCTTCAGCTCGACCCCAAAGGGCGGACGACCCTGATTCTCGCGCAGTTTGTGCTGTTCCTCGATCGGCAGCTTGCGATGCTTGGCCAGCGGAATGTTGGCAGTGCCCAGCGGGCTCATCTCGCTCATCCCCCAGGCATGCACGGTGTCGACGCCGTATTTTTCCCGGAAGGTCGCGATCATCGAGGGCGGGCACGCCGCGCCGCCGATCACCGTACGTTCGAGGCTTTCCAGCTTGGTGCCGCATTTGGCGGCATGGGCCAGCAAACCCTGCCAGATCGTGGGAACCCCCATCGCCAGAGTCACGCCATAGGTGTCGATCAGGTTCACCAGCGCCTCGCCATGCAGGTCCGGCCCGGGCAACACCATCTGCGAACCGGACATGGCGCAGCCATAGGGCGACCCCCAGGCATTGACGTGGAACATGGGCACCACCGGCATCACCACATCCATCGCCGAATACCCGATCACGTCGCGGGTGTTCGAGGCAAAGCTGTGCAGAACGGTCGAACGGTGCGAATACAGCACGCCTTTGGGGTGGCCGGTCGTGCCCGAGGTGTAGCACAGGCTCGAGGCGGTGTTTTCATCGAAGACCGGCCATTCGAAATCGGCGTCGCCGGTCTCGATCAAGTCGTCATAGAATTCCAGTCCAGGGATCTGCTGCAGTGCGTCCTCGCTGCGCGGTCCCATCAGGACGAAATGCTTCACTTCGGTCAATTGATCGCGGATCGCGGCAACCAGCGGGATGAAGGTGGCGTCGAAGAACAGCACCCGGTCCTGCGCATGGTTGATGATGTAAACCAGCTGTTCGGGGAACAGGCGCGGATTGATCGTGTGGCAGACGAACCCGGCACCCGAGGCGGCATAGTAGATTTCCAGATGCCGGCGGTTGTTCCAGGCCAGAGTGCCGATCCGATCCTGCGGCTGCAGGCCCAGTTTGGTCAGCGCTGACCCCATGCGCCCGGCATTGGCGGCGATCTCGCCCCAGTTCGTCCGGGTGACGGTTCCGTCGGTTTCGACCGACACGATCTCGGTCTGACCATGATAGCGCGCAGCATGATCGATCAGTGACGAAATCAACAGCGGCTGCGTCATCATCTGTCCCAGCATGGACATCCTCCCATTCATCGCGCCGGCCTGATGCGGCGTCTGTTGCGGCCAGGCGACACGGCGGCATGGCCGGCCCCAGGGCTTCTCCTCGGGGCCGATCCTGCCAATCATTTAATTGTCTGACAATAAAAGAATGCGGCCTGCCGTGGCGGCAGGCCGTCAGATTTGCAGGGCTTCAGCCCCGGTGCCGCAGCGCATAGGCCACAAGTGCGGCGGTCGAGCCGTCCTTGCCCTCGGTGCCCGCATCGCCATCGACGATTGGCCCCAGCGAGGTGGCCAACTCCTTGCCCAGCTCCACCCCCCACTGGTCGAACGAGTTGATGCCCAACAGCACGCCTTCGACGAACACCCGGTGTTCATACAGCGCAATGATCTGGCCCAGAACGAAGGGCGTCAGCTGCGGATAGATCAGCGTGGTCGAGGGCCGGTTGCCCGGGAACACGCGATGCCGGGCCTGACGCTCCAACTCGTCGCCATGCAGGCCCATCTCGGCCATGCGCGCTCGCGCTTCCTCAAGCGACCGGCCACGCATCAACGCCTCGGACTGAGCCAGGCAGTTGGCCAGCAGCAGACGGTGATGATGGGCCAGTTCGGGCTCGTGGCCTTCGGCGGCCACCATGAATTCGCAGGGGATCACGTCGGTGCCCTGATGGATCAGTTGGTAAAACGCGTGCTGCCCGTTGGTGCCGGGCTCACCCCAGACCACCGGCCCCGAAGGCACGCTCAACGCCGAGCCGTCCATGGCCACCGATTTGCCGTTCGATTCCATCTCGAGCTGCTGGAAGTAGGCCGGCAGCCGCAGCAGCCGTTGGTCATAGGGCAGAACCGCGCGGCTGGCATGACCCAGCACCTGACGGTGCCAGAAGCCCACCAGCGCCAGCATCACCGGCATGTTCTCGGCCCAGCCCGCGGCGCGGAAATGCACGTCCATCGCCTGCCCGCCGCGCAGGAACGCGTCGAAGGCGTTCGAGCCCACCGCGATCATCACCGGCAGTCCCACCGGCCCCCAGACCGAATAGCGCCCGCCAACCCAATCGGCAAAGCCGAACACGCGGTCAAACGGGATGCCGAAGTCCGCCGTCTTGTCCACGGCGCTGGACACGGCCGCGAACTGCCGCCCCGGGTCACCGCCGCCGTCCAGCATCCAGGCCCGCGCGGTCCGCGCGTTGGTCATGGTTTCGATGGTGGTAAAGGTCTTGGACGCCACGATCACCAGCGTCCGCGTCGGGTCCAGTTCGCGCAGCGTGTCGGCGATGTGCGCGCCATCCACGTTCGAGACATAGTGCAGGCGCGGCCCATCGTGATAGGGCGCCAGCGCCAGCGTCGCCATCACCGGCCCAAGGTCCGAACCGCCGATGCCGATATTCACGACGTCGGAAAAGCTGCCCCCGGCCCCCTGGGCCGTTCCACCCCGGACCTCTTCGGCGAACACGCGCATGCGCTGCAGGGTGTCCAACACTTCGGGCATGACGTCCTGGCCATCAACCTCGATTGGGCCGCCATCCAGATTGCGTAGCGCCGTATGCAGTACAGCGCGGCCCTCGGTCTCGTTGATCTTGTCGCCCCGGAACATCGCGTCGCGCCGCTCGGCCAGACCGGCCTGATCGCACAGGTCGATCAGCGCCGCACGGATATCCGCGTCGATCAGGGTTTTAGAATAGTCGAACAGCAAATCGCCGGTCGAGGCCGAGAAGCTCTGCGCCCGGCCGGGATCTTGCGCGAACAAATCGACGATTCGGGTGTCCGCGCCTTTGGCCGCTAGAGTTCTTAGAGTGTCCAGTTGCATGAGATCAATCCGCCCAGTGTACCGTCATTCCATCCAAGACTGCCGCAATTGGCGCCTCCTCGGGCGGCAGGCTCATGGCACGCTCAAGCGCTGCGCGCTTTTTTTCACCATAGATGACCAGGTGTTTGGAAAGGGCGCCATCCAGAACCGGACCCGTCAGGGTGATCCGCGTCTCGGGCTGCGTCTGGGGCCGAGCAACGGCCAACGCCGGTGCGTTGCTGGCCAATGCCTGCGCCAGCCCCTCCATCCCCGGAAACAACGAGGCCGTATGCATGTCGTCGCCCATTCCAAGAACCAGCACCGCCAACGGGCGCAGCGGCTCGATCAGAGCTTCGATTTGGGGCAGAACCTCTTCGGGCGTCTTGCCGGGAATATAGAGCGGGACATAGTCCGCCGCCGCCGCCCGGTTGGTCAGAAGTCGGTCGCGGATCAGGCGTTCGTTCGACCGGTCACTGTCTGCAGGGACGCAGCGCTCGTCGGTGGGCAGCACACGGACACGCTCCCATTCAAGGTCCGCGGCGCACAGGCTGTCGAAGATCGGTCCGGGCGTGGTGCCGCCGGGAACCGCAAAAGCCACGACATCGTTGTGCAGCAGCGCGGCCTCCAACTCTCCGGCCAGAACGTTGGCAACATCAATGGCCAGCATGTCCCTGTCAGCGTATTCCTGAATCTTCATGGCTTGATCCCTTGCCAATGGCGACCGTCGCGTTTCATCAGCAGTTCGGCGTCGCCGGGACCGGTACTGCCGCTGTCATAGGGTTTTGGCACGTCGCCGCGCGCCTTCCACCCCGCAATGATCGGGTCGGTCCAGGCCCAGGCGGCCTCGACCTCGTCTCCACGCATGAACAGGGTTTGATTGCCCCGGATCACGTCCATCACCAAACGCTCATAAGCATCCGGCGCTTCCTGGTTTTCGGGCCCGAGCGCTTCGGCAAAGCTCATATCCAACGGGACGTCGATCAAACGCATTCCGCCCTGCCCCGGCTCTTTGATCGTAACTTTCAGCGTTATGCCTTCGTTCGGCTGCAGCCGGATCGAAAGCGTGTTGGCATGCCGACCGGCCTCGGCCCCAAATATGGAATGCGGGGCGTCCTTGAAAATCACGTTGATGACCGAGGACCTTGCCACCAGCCGCTTGCCGGTGCGCAGATAAAACGGAGTCCCCGCCCACCGCCAATTGCTGACATGCGCTCGCAGCGCCACATAGCTTTCGGTGGTCGAGCGTGGATTGCCCACCGCTTCGCGGTAGCCCGGCCCGTCGGGACCACCCGAATACTGCCCACGCACGATGTGGTGCGGCTGCACCGGGTCCAGCGCGCGGATTACCTTGAGCTTTTCATCGCGCACGGCGTCCGAATCGAACTTGGCAGGCGGCTCCATCGCGATCAGGCACAGAAGCTGCATCAGGTGGTTTTGCACCATGTCGCGCATTGCCCCAGCGCGCTCGTAATACTCTTCGCGACCATCCACGCCGACGGTCTCGGCGACGGTGATCTGGATATGGTCGACATACTGACTGTTCCACAGCGGCTCGAACAGCATGTTGCCGAACCGGACTGCCATCAGGTTCTGGACGGTTTCCTTGCCCAGATAATGATCGATCCGGTAGATTTGGTTTTCGCTGAAATATGAGGCCAGCGTGGCATTCAACGCCCGCGCGCTGTCCAGGTCGTGACCGAACGGCTTTTCGACGACGATCCTCGTCTGCTCGTTTGCCAGACCGTGCTGGCGGATTTTTTCCGCCAACGGTGCGAACAATCCGGGTCCAACCGAGAAATAGAAGGCGCGGATCCGCGAATCCGTCAACAGACCTGAAAGGTTTTCCCACCCATCATCAGAGCTGGCATCCAACCGCAGATACTGCAGCCGGTTCAGGAACCCATCAAGGTTGCCGGGATCTGCCGCATGACGAGGTGCGTGCTGGGCCAGCGACTCGGTGACGATCGCACGATAGCCCGCCTGATCATGTGCGGACCTTGCTGCGGCGATTATCCGAACATCGTCATTCCACTGTCCCGCGCAATAACGACGAAACAAGGCAGGCAAAATCTTGCGCTGCGCCAGATCCCCGGTGCCACCAAAAATGACCAGATCAAATGGGTCGACGGGTATAACGCGAGAAACCATGAGCCGTCCTTAACGCGCCATCGCCGGCATGTCCAATGTTAGCGCAATCATATCCTGGACTTTCTCTGGTTTTCCAATCTGTACCAATCGTGTGCGCCGCACCGGACCGCCACCGAAACGCATAAGAATATTCAACCGCTCAGCGCGTCCACCGTCAACGGATTGCCAAGATCTGGTTGTGTTGTGAAATTATGAGAGTGAGTAACCTGCGCCGAAACGCAGGTCGGCATTCATTCGATGATCCATCGGCCGGGTCAAGGCGCATTGGCCTTGAGCGCAACCTGGCCGAAACACTAGTTCAGCCGGTATTCTCCGACGACGTTCTGCCATTCTCCAGGCGCGATCATCTTGCGGTGGGTAAAGCGCACCGAATGCAGCGGACCCTCGATTTCGCGCTGCCAGAACTCGATGAAATTGAACAACTTGGGATGATCCGGCGCCAAGTCGTAATCCTGCCAGATGAACGTGTTCAGAACATGGATGTAATCCGGCATGCGATAGAAGATTTCAGCCGTTGTCAGGCCATACCCCTTCAGCATCAATTCGGTTTCGTTTTTCTCCATTCAGACCTCCAGATTTCCTCAAAGGTCCCTTCAGGGTACCATGATTCCTTTTCAATCCGTATTAAAACAATGTGTTACCCGAATAACACCGCGGTTTCTGGCCACTTCCGGGTTGCTTGCTTGCACCCTATGTGCCGGGTCTGATAAGATGCATCCACAAGATATAGACCCAGCACAATAAACGGGCAGTTTACGTGAGCGATACGCCAGAAATCCCCGAAAACATGGATGAAACCCCGCCCGAGCGCCCGGTTTACGACGGCCCGACGGTATCCATCGAATCCGAGATGCGGACGTCCTATCTGGACTATGCCATGTCGGTCATCGTGTCCCGTGCGATCCCCGATCTGCGCGACGGCTTGAAACCGGTGCATCGGCGCATCCTCTATGCGATGCACGAGACCGGGAACACCCACGACAAAGCTTACCGCAAATCGGCCCGTCCCGTAGGCGATGTGATGGGTAAATACCACCCGCACGGTGACAGCGCGATCTATGACGCGCTGGTGCGGATGGCGCAGGATTTCTCGATGTCGCTGCCGCTGCTGGATGGTCAGGGCAACTTCGGCTCGATGGACGGCGACAACCCGGCGGCCATGCGCTACACCGAGGTCCGCATGGACAAGCCTGCCGCCGCGCTGCTGGCGGATATTGAGAAAGAGACGGTAGATTTCCAGGACAACTACGACGGCAAGGACAAGGAACCCACCGTCCTGCCCGCGCGGTTCCCGAACATGCTGGTCAACGGAGCCGGCGGCATCGCGGTGGGTATGGCCACCAACATCCCGCCGCACAACCTGGGCGAAGTGGTCGACGCGACGCTGGCACTGATCGAAGACCCGGACCTGACCAGCGAACAGCTGATCGAATACATCCCCGGCCCCGATTTCCCGACCGGCGGCGTGATGCTGGGCCGTTCCGGCGCGCGGAAGGCCTATCTGGAAGGCCGTGGCAGCGTCATTATCCGCGCCAAAACCCGCGTCGAGGAGTTGCGCAAAGACCGCTATGCCATCATCGTGGACGAGATCCCCTATCAGGTGAACAAGGCCTCGATGATCGAGAAGATCGCCGAAGCCGTGCGTGAAAAGCGCATCGAAGGCGTCAGCCACGTTCAGGACGAATCTGACCGCAACGGCGTGCGGGTGGTGGTCGAGCTGAAGCGCGACGCAACGCCCGAGGTGGTGCTGAACCAACTTTACCGGTTCACGCCGATGCAGACCTCATTCGGCTGCAACATGCTGGCGCTGAATGGCGGTCGCCCTGAGCAGCTGACCCTGCGCCGGTTCCTGACCAGCTTCATCGACTTCCGCGAAGATGTCGTTGCCCGCCGCACTGCATACGACCTGCGCAAGGCACGGGAACGCAGCCATATCCTGTGCGGTCTGGCCGTAGCGGTCTCGAACGTGGACGAGGTCGTTGCCACGATCCGGTCCTCGGCCGACGCGGCAGAGGCGCGCGAAAAGCTGATGACCCGCCGCTGGCCCGCAGCCGAGATCGAGAGCTATCTGCGGCTGATCGACGATCCGCTGTCAAAGATGAACGACGACGGCACCTACAACCTGACCGAGGTTCAGGCCCGCGCGATCCTTGATCTGCGCCTGCAACGCCTGACCCAGATTGGTGTCAAAGAGGTCACGGACGAGCTGGAAGACCTGGCCGCCAAGATCAAGGAATACCTGGACATTCTGTCCTCGCGCGAGCGCATCATGAGCATCATCGCCGACGAGCTGCGGGAGGTTCGAGAGCAGTTCGCAGTGCCGCGCCGCACTGAAATCGTCGACTGGTCCGGCGATATGGAAGACGAGGACCTGATCGAACGCGAGGACATGGTCGTCACCGTGACCTCGGGCGGCTACATCAAGCGTACGCCGCTGGCCGACTTCCGCGCGCAGAAGCGCGGCGGCAAGGGTCTGTCGGGGATGCAGACCAAGGAAGAGGACGTCGTAACCAATCTGTTCGTGGCGAACACGCATACGCAACTGCTGTTCTTCACCACCGACGGGATGGTCTACAAGCTCAAGACCTGGCGCCTGCCCCAATCGGGGCGCACCGGCAAGGGCAAGGCCATCGTCAACATCCTGCCGATTCCCACCGGTGTTTCGATTGCGGCGATCATGCCGGTCGATGTGCCGGATGAAGAATGGGAAAACCTGCAGATCGTCTTCGCCACCAGTGCCGGTGACGTGCGCCGAAACGCGCTGAGCGATTTCACCAACGTCAAGCGCAACGGCAAGATCGCGATGGATCTGCCCGAGGGTGTGGAACTGGTCAACGCGCGCATCTGTTCCGAGGATGACGACGTGATGCTGGTCACCAACTCCGGCCGGGCAATCCGCTTCCCGACCACTGCCGTGCGCGTGTTCAAGGGCCGCAAATCGACCGGTGTGCGCGGCATCAAACTGACGAATGGCGATCGAGTCGTCTCGATGTCCGTCATTCGCCACTTCGAGGCCACGGCAGACGAGCGCGCCGCCTACCTGAAGATGCGCCGCCTGATGGCAGGCGTCACCGAAGAGACCGAAACCGACGAAGACGAAGGCAACGCAGACAGCATCCTGCCTCAGGAGCGCTATGCCGAGATGTCTGCGGCGGAAAACCTTATCCTGACTATCACGGCCGGCGGGTCGGGCAAGCTCAGCTCGTCGCATGACTACCCGGTGCGCGGCCGCGGTGGAATGGGCGTGATGGCGATGGACAAGGCGATGCGGGGCGGCCCGCTGGTGGCCTCGTTCCCCGTCGAAATCGACGACCAGATCATGCTGGCCACGTCCAAGGGGCAGTCGATCCGGGTTCCGGTCGACGGTATATCGTTCCGGTCCCGCAGTGCGGGCGGGGTCAAGGTGTTCAACACCGGCAAAGGCGAGGAAGTCGTCAGCGTCGCTTGGATCGCAGACCAAGGTGACGAGGAAGACGATAGCGAAACGTAAGGATGGCCGCCTCTGATCGGCGGCCCTTATTTCAACGACGACGGAGCGGCTCTGCAACAGCAGCCGCTCCTTTTCGTTTCGGCGAATGTCGAAGCGTTCTTTCTGGGGTCAAGCCGGGTTTTGCGGTAGGCTCATCCAATGAGACCCGAACCCAGACTGGACATCATCGGCGCCGCCCTCGCCGACCCAACCCGCGCACGCATCCTGTGCAAACTGATGGACGGGCGGGCGTTCACCAACAAAGAGTTGTCCTGCGCTGCCAACATAACGCCGCCAACTGCGACCTCCCATCTCAAGCAGTTGGAGCGGACCGGCCTGACCACTTCGATACGCAGCGGCAGGCATGTCTATCACCGGATCGCAAGCGCACAGGTCGCATCGGCTTTGGAAAAGCTGTCCACGCTAACCCCCAGCGATCATGTCCGGCGGGCCGCGAAACCGGACTTGGGCGTTCTGTTGGCCCGTTGCTGCTATAACCATCTTGCCGGGCGTCTCGGTGTGTGGATCACGGACAACCTGCTGGATACGGGCGTTCTGCAACTGGCACATGGGGCACTGGCGCCGGGTCCGCGATATCACGCGTTTCTGACCGATCTCGACCTGGACCCACCGCGGGTCAGCGCCCACCGGCCGGTCGCCAAATTCTGTCTGGATTGGACGGAGCGCCGAAATCACATCTCGGGTCCCTTGGGAATCTCGATTCTGGAAAAAGCTCTGAAAGACAAATGGTTGGCGCGCCAGAGGTCCAGCCGCGCCCTGACCGTAACACCGGAAGGCAAGATCGCTCTGGCTCGCCATTTCGGCCTGTCGGACTCCGCGTTTGATTGCCTCGGGCCGTCGGTTCGGTCGATGGCGAAGCGATAAGTCACACTTGAGGTGCAAACCCGGTCATTCTGACGTTGCTTGTTTAGGAGACTGGAATGACCCAAAAACCACAGGACACCGAACGATATCTGACAGACGAAGGTTGGCGCGTGATCGTCCAGGTTCCCGAGGACCGCGCGCAGGCGGTGATTGATGCCGTTCTGGCGGAAGCCAACCTTGTTTATGGCGATTATGATCGCGTCACCTCCCGGTCGACGCCAGGAACTCAGAGCTTTCGGTCACTCGGGACCGGACGCAATGCCGTCACCTGCGACACGGTGGATGTTCCCTGCGTCGAAGTCTCGTTCTTTCTGGATGTGTCGGACGGCGTGCGTTCGAAGGTGCTGCGCGCAATCTACGCGGCCCATCCCTATGAAGAACCGGTGATCTTTCTGCACCCGTGTTTTCGAACGCTGCACATCCGCGGGCAGGACGAAGACAACCCGAACCGGTTCTGGAACCGGCCTCTGGAAGACTGGGTGCCTGATGCACACCGCAGCTAGATGACCCCTATCATACCCATAGCGGTCATCTTTCCAGGTCATAGACCGTAGAGCGTGCCGAATTTGTCTTCGAGATAAGCCAACAACGGCTCGGGTCCGGGCTCCATGCCGCTGGCGCGGCGGATGACGTCGCGTGGGGCATACAGACCGCCATGCTGCTGAACATGCTCGCGCAGCCAGCCGGTTGCAGTGGCGGTATCGCCCTGCGCCAGTTGATCGTCCAAGCTTGGAACTGCCGCTCGGAGAGCCTGATACAGACAGCCTGCGTACACATTGCCCAGCGAATAGGTCGGGAAGTAGCCAAACAGACCGACCGACCAATGCACGTCCTGCAGACACCCGTTCGAAGGCTTGTCGACCGCATAGCCGAAATCGGCATGGAAGCGGTCGTTCCACGCGGCCTCGAGGTCCTTCACCTGCAGTTCGCCCGACATCAGCGCGCGTTCCAGATCGAACCGCAGCATGACGTGCAGATTGTACTGAACTTCGTCCGCCTCGGTGCGGATGTATCCGTTGTGCACCCGGTTGACGGCGGCATAGAAGGCATCTTCATCCGCTATGCCGAAATCACCGAAGGTGTCCGTCATCTGCCGGAACAGCCAGCCCGTGAAGGCACGCGAGCGGCCCAGTTGATTCTCATAGATACGGCTCTGGCTTTCATGAACGCCCATCGAAACGCCCTCACCCAGCGGTGTCAGCGCGTAGGCCGGATCGATGCCCTGCTCATAGCAGGCGTGCCCGACCTCATGGATGGTCGAATAGAAACAGTTGAACGGGTCGGTTTCGCTGGTCCGGGTGGTGACGCGCACGTCGTCGCCGCTGCCCGAACAGAACGGGTGTACGGCCTTGTCCACCCGCCCCCGGTTCAAGTCGTACCCGAAAGTCTCCGCCAGCTTTTGCGCCAGCTTCATCTGGGCCGCTTCGTCGAACGTTCCGGTCACGCCCGCGGGGGACGGCCGGTCAAGAACCGCGGAGCGCAGCGCAACCAGACGCGGGCGCAGGGCGTCGAAGATGTCGGCGATCTGGGCAGCGGTCGTGTAGGGCTCGTAATCCTCGACCAGCGCGTCATAGACATCGCCGCCCTGCGCCAGAGCCGCCCCTTCCTCGCGCCGCAGCGCCACGACTTCCTCCAGAACCGGAAGAAACGCGGCAACATCCTCGTCGGCGCGGGCCTGTGCCCACTTGCCCTGCGCGGCCGATGTCACGCGGGCGATGGCCGTGGCCAGATCAGCGGGCACCTTGACCGTGCGCTCGTATGTGCGGCGGATTTCGCGCAGTTGCGCCTGACCGACCTCGGTGTCGGCATGGGCGTTTTCCAGCCACTCGGCCACGCGCGGATCCGAACGGCGCGCATGCAACACGGCTTCGATTGCGGCCATCTCCTCGGCGCGCTGGTTGGCGGCCCCGCGCGGCATGACGGTCTCTTGGTCCCAGCCCAGGCGCCCGGCGATCTGTGCCACGGCCGAGGTTTCGCGCTGAAAGGCCATCAGGTCATTGAATGCAGTCATTGGGTCAAGCTCCGCGCAGCGAGGTTGCGATGGGATAAGCGGTCAGGAACCGGGCGCGCAGGATCAGGGTCCAGACGACCACGGCCATAAACTGGTGAAAGATGGCGATCTTCCAGGGCGCGCCATAGACCACGGTGAGGATGCCCACGACCACCTGCAGCGACAGCGCCGCGAACATGGCGTTGAAGGCGAACCGGGTCTGCGGGTGGGCGCTGCTGCTGCCGCGCCGCCAGACGAAGATGCCAAAGGCGAACAGCACATAGCCCACACAGCGGTGGATGAACTGCACCAGCCCCGGGCTTTCAAAGAAATTGCGCCACATCGGGTCTAGTGCGGTAGCGTCCGGCGGCAGCAGTTGCCCGCCGATCAACGGCCAGTCGGTAAAGGACCGCCCCGCATCGATGCCCGCTACCAATGCGCCGATCAGGATCTGCAGAAAGGCAAAGTGCAGCAGCCCGGTCGACAGGGAGAACAGCCGCGCCTCTTTCGCGCGGCGGGCCTGCATCAGGTCGCGTTCCTCGCGCCCCAGCATGAAGATGTACCAGGCCAAAAAGCCCAGGATCACGAACGCGAGGCCAAGATGGGTGGCCAGGCGATAACTGGCAACCGCGGTCATCCCCTCGCCCTGCGTCACGCCCGAGGCCACCATCCACCAACCGACGGCGCCCTGAACGCCGCCCAGCAGTCCGGGGATCGCAAGGCGCCCGGTCCAGCCTGCGGGGATCTTGCGCAGCACCAGAAAGCCAAAGAACCCAAGCGCCCAGACCAGGCCGATCACACGGCCCAGCTGCCGGTGACCCCATTCCCACCAGTAGATGGTTTTGAAGTCCTCCAACTCCATCCACTGGTTCATGATCCGCCACTGGTCGATCTGTTTGTACTTGTCGAACTCGGCCTGCCAGTCGGCCTCGGACATCGGCGGGATCGCCCCGGTGACCGGGCGCCATTCGGTGATCGACAGGCCGCTGTCGGTCAGGCGGGTCAGCCCGCCCACCGCGATCATCACGACGACAAGCGCGAACAGGATCATCAGCCAGACACGGATGGCCTTGCGCGCGCCACCCCGGCCGCGGTCGATCATGCCGGGCTGGACCGTTTCCTGCCTTTGTTCACCCGAGACTTCTTCGAAGATGCTGCGCTTGCCGCTCATGCCGTCCTCATGTCCTTGATTTTCCCGCAAGCTAGGGCCAGTGCCCGGGAAGGTCCAGCCTCAGCCCTTGTCCTTCCAGCGGACCATCTGACGCATGATCCCGTGCAGCATCTGCACATCGGCCCGCGTCATGCGCATGCGCGACCATAGGTTGCGCAGATTCACCTTCATCCCTTCGGCCTTTTCCGGCGGGTAGAAGAACCCGGCCTCCTCCAGCCGCTGTTCGTAGTGTTCGACCAGTTTCTCGACCTCGATGCCGGTGGCCCAGTCGCCTTTGCCCAGATCGGTGGCCTCGTGCACCACGTCGCCGGTCTGGCGCATCCACTCATAGGCGGTCAGCAACACGCACTGCCCTAGGTTCAGCGAGGCATATTCGGGGTTCACCGGCACCGAGATGATCGCATTGGCCTTGGCGATGTCTTCATTCTCCAACCCGGCCCGCTCCGGCCCGAACAGCACGGCCACCTTTTCGCCCGCCGCCACCTTTTGGGCTGCGATCTGCATGGCGCGCTCGGGGCTGTAGACGGGTTTGGTCAGGCCGCGCTGACGGGCGGTGGTGGCAAAGACGTATGTGCGGTCGCCCAACGCGCCGGCCAGATCGTCGAACAGCTGAGCCTCGTCCAGCAGCCGCCCGGCACCGCTCGACATGGCCACGGCCTTGGGGTTGGGCCAGCCGTCGCGCGGGGCGACGATGCGCATCCGGTCCAGACCGAAATTCCACATCGCCCGCGCCGCGGCGCCGATGTTTTCGCCCATCTGCGGGCGGACAAGCACGAATGAGGGCTGGGGTCTGTCGCTAGGCATCCTGATCTCCGAAAGTTGCGCCTGCCATACTGCCGCCTTTGCCACAGGGCAAGCCCGGCCGCCCTGCCCGATTGCAAATCACGCGCTCTGCGGGCAATAAAGTTTGCTTCCCCGCCGCAATCGGCTAAACCGCGCCAAAGACCAACCGCGAAGGATCCGCCAATGGACACCCCCGAGCAGCCTCAGATCTATCTGATCACCCCGCCGACCATCGACCCGGCCACCTTCCCTGACCGGCTGGCCCGCGTTCTGGACGGGACCGAGATCGCCTGCATCCGGCTGGCGCTGGCCGGCAGCGACGAGGACGCCATCGCCCGCGCCGCCGACACCTGCCGCGAGGTGGCCCATGCGCGCGACGTGGCCCTGGTGATCTCGAACCATGTCCTGCTGGCGCAACGGCTGGGGCTGGACGGGGTGCATCTGGACGATGCGGCCCGCTCGGTCCGGGCCGCGCGCAAAGAGCTGGGGGCGGATGCCATCGTGGGCAGTTTCTGCGGAACCTCGCGCCATGACGGGATGACCGCGGGCGAAGCTGGCGCCGACTATGTGGCTTTCGGACCCGTGGGGGATGTGTCGTTGGGCAAAGGGACCCGCGCCGAGCGTGATCTGTTCCAATGGTGGTCCGAGATGATCGAGGTTCCGGTTGTCGCCGAAGGCGGCCTGACACCCGAACTGGTTGCCGAACTGGCTGAATGTACCGACTTCTTCGGTATCGGAGACGAGATCTGGACCGCAGAGGACCCGCTAAGCGCGCTGAACACGCTGATCGCGCCGATGAAAACCGGCGGTTAGGACATAACCGCCCAGTATAGCCCCAAGCCCGCCAACAACAGCGAGGCGACTGTGGAAATACGGCCACGCAGCCTGGGCGAATCCGGCAAGAGCACGGTCAGGGTGGCCAGGATCAGGATCGCGACTCCGCTCAGCGCCAACAGGATGCCAGCGGCAAAACCCAGCACCGCCGGCGCGACATGGTGCGGCGGAACACCCAGGCGCGACGATGTTTCTGACAGGGTCAGGCCAAGGACCGCACCGGTCGCCAAAAGGAACAGCACGCGCCAGAGCCCCAACCGGTCGGTGACGAGGTTCCCAAGCGCCAACAAGGCGATGGCTGCCGGCACGACCGGCCACGGCAGGAACGGCCTCGCATTCAACACGTCGAACATCCCAAGCGGCAGCGTCACCAGAATGCCCAGCCCCAGCGCGGCAAGCTGAAAAAGGACTGGGCGCAACTTCAGTGACAAGAAAACCAGCACCGAAGCCAGCGCCAGAAGCTGTGCCCCCGCGCCCGCGACATGCAGCAGCCCGGCACGGAAAAAAGCCTCGGCCGCTTGCTGGGCACCCAGCCCGGCTCCGCCCGCCAAAGGAATGCGAGGACTGACCTCGCCGCCGCTCAGAAACCCGGTATAAGGCGCCTCGACCCCTTGCTGGCGCAGAACCACGGGGCCGATCCCTTCGGGCCAGGTCAGGCGCAGGCTGCTTGCATCAGGCGGCAGAGGACCGGCCAACAGCACTCGGGAAATCCGCGGCACGTCAGGGTTACCGACCACCGGAATACTTGCGCCTTCATAGGACAACGCAACCGGCCCGTTCACGTCGATCTGCAGGGATTTCTTCCAATCCGTCACAAAATCGTGGACGTGTTCCTCAAGCTCGGACGAGACAAGCCGGCGCAACTGCGCGTATCGCGCGCTCCCGCCGTCGCCGCCCTGCGCGACGTCTTGCGGATCGACCCCGGCCAGAACGGCCTCGGCGTTCATGGCGATTTCGACCAGAAGCCGACCGTCCCGGACCTGAAAGTCAACGATTGTCCGTCCGCTCTGTTGCGCCCATGCTGGCATTGCCAAAAAAATACATGCCAGCAATGGCGCAATGATCCAGGCGCGAAACCGCAGGAAGGTCAGCAAACGGATATTGAGACCCATCCGAAAATATCCAAAAGAACCAAAAAACACTGGGTCCGAGTGTTTCGTCCTTCCAAACAATTGGCAAGCCAAATCGCCGACGTGGACCCAGCCTGCGCAGCTTCCGGCTTGCGCGCGCCCTGCGCCTGCGGCATGACGAGGAAATGACTCAGAACAGCGACATCCTGTGTATCGGATCCGTCCTGTGGGACGTGATCGGACGATCCGCCAGCCACATGCGGCAAGGGTCGGACGTGCCCGGCCGCATCACGCGCCTGCCCGGTGGCGTGGCGATGAACATCGCCATGACGCTTGTGCGCTTTGGCATGACCCCGACTCTGCTGACCGCCATCGGCAGCGACCCCGAGGGCGACGAGCTGGTTCACGCCTGCAAGCGGCTGGGCATGGACACGACCCATATCTATCGCTCGCAGGACCTGCCCACCGACCGGTACATGGCGGTCGAAGGCGCAAACGGACTGATCGCCGCCATCGCCGACGCCCATTCGCTGGAGGCCGCCGGTGCCAAGATCCTGCGCCCGTTGATCCATGGCCCGCTGGGCTATGAAAACACCCCGTTCGAAGGGCAGATCGCGCTGGACGGCAACCTGACGCTGGACCTTCTGGAAGAAATCGCCGTCAGCCCGGCCTTCGCCCGTGCCGACCTGCGCGTGGCCCCAGCCTCGCCCGGCAAGGCCGAGCGGCTGCTGCCTTTCCTCAAGCACGGCCGGGCCACGCTGTATGTGAACCTCGAAGAAGCCGGGCTGCTGTGCCAGCGCGAGTTCGCCGATTCCGAAACCGCCGCCCGCGCTCTGCTGGACCGGGGCGCGCTGCGTGCGCTGGTGACCGACGGGGGCAACTCGGCCACCGTGGCCAGTGCCCAGGCGGTGATCACCCAGAAACCCCCGTCGGTTCTGGTCACGCGCGTGACCGGTGCGGGCGACACGTTCATGGCGGCCCATATCGCCGCCGAAGCCAATGGCGCCAGCATTGACGAGGCGCTGACCCGCGCCTTGCATGCCGCCGCAACCTATGTATCCGGAGAGACCCCCCTGTGATCGACATCCAGTATTCCGCCGAAGTCCGCGCGGCCAAGGACGACGGATCCCCCATCGTTGCCCTGGAAAGCACCATCATCACCCACGGCATGCCCCACCCTCAGAACATCGAGGTGGCGGCCCAGGTCGAGCAGGACATCCGCGACGCGGGCGCCGTTCCGGCCACGATCGCGGTGATCGACGGCCGGCTGCATGTGGGGCTGGAACCCGATCAGTTGAAGGATCTGGGACAGGCGCAGGGCGTGGCCAAGATTTCGCGCGCGGATATGGCAGCCTGCATCGCTTCGGGCGGAACCGGGGCCACCACCGTTGCCGCCACGATGATCGCCGCCCATTTCGCGGGGATCCAGGTCTTTGCCACCGGCGGCATCGGCGGGGTGCATCGCGGCGCGGAAACCAGCTTTGACATCTCGGCCGACCTGCACGAACTGGCGCAGACGCCGGTCACGGTCGTGGCTGCCGGGGCCAAGGCCATCCTCGATCTGGCCAAAACGCTCGAAGTGCTTGAGACACTGGGCGTGCCGGTCATCGCCCATGGGCAGGATGAATTCCCAGCCTTCTGGTCGGCCAAGTCGCCCTTTGCCGCGCCCCTGCGGATGGACACAGCCGAGCAGATCGCCAAGGCCCATGCCACGCGCCGCGCGCTGGGTCTGCCCGGCGGGCAACTGGTGGCCAATCCGATCCCGCTGGCCGATCAGATCCCGTCCGAGGAACTGGACCCGATCATCGCCTCGGCCCAACAGGACGCCGAAGCGCATCGCATCACCGGCAAGGCCGTCACGCCCTATCTACTGCAGCGCATCTACGAGCGGACCGAGGGCCGATCCCTGATCGCCAACATCGCCCTGGTGCGCAACAATGCCCGCCTTGCGGCTGGTATCGCCAAGGCATTGAAGGCTCAGGCTGGCTGAACGTCAAACGGACCTATTGTACCAAGGCGCCGGACTGATTAACTAGTCCGGCAAACCGCTCGGAACCGCGATGAACACACCGTTTGATGAAGAACCACACCGCCGCCCCGGCCTGCTGTCGCGGCTACGCGCGTCGTTTCTGACGGGTATCGTCGTCATCGCACCGGTCTGGCTGACGCTGTGGCTGATCCTGTCGGTGGTCGGTTGGATCGACAGCGCGGTCCTGCCCCTGATCCCACACCAGTTCCGCCCCGAGCAATATGTTGGCATCAACCTACGCGGCGTGGGCGTGCTGTTCTTCCTGATCTTCACGGTTCTGGTCGGCTGGATCGCCAAAGGTATCCTGGGCCGGTCACTGATCCATTTTGCCGAAAGCCTGGTCAACCGAATGCCCGTCGTCCGGTCGATCTATTCCGGGATCAAGCAGATCTCGGAAACCGTCTTTGCCCAGACCGAGCGGTCGTTCGAGAAAGCCTGTTTGGTGCAGTATCCCCGCCGGGGCATCTGGGCCATCGGCTTCGTCTCGACCGAGGCCAAGGGCGAGATCAACAAACGCGCCGAAACCGGCGGCGGTCTGCTGAGCGTGTTCATCCCAACCACGCCGAACCCAACCTCGGGTTTTCTGCTGTTCTTCCCCGAGGAAGACGTGATCCTGCTGGACATGTCGATCGAGGATGCCGCCAAGCTGGTGATCTCGGCCGGGCTGGTCTATCCGAACCAGAAAGACCCAACCCAGCCACCCGAGTGATCAGCCGAACATCGCGGGCAGATCAACGGTGCTGCGCACTCCCAGATCGGGCTTGTGATCGGCCAGAAACCGGTCGGCCGCGGCCCGTCCGGCCTGTTTCAAGCCGTGCAGAACCACCGGGTTGGGCACCGTCTTGGTCGCCACCGACAGGCTGTTCATCAGGGCGTCATCCGCAATCATGTGCACGAAGACCCGGCTCATCTCGCCCGCCTGCAGTTTGCCCTCGGCCAGCAGGCGCTGCACGAAGTTGATCGCCCGCAACTCGCGCAGAAGGGACGAATTGAAGCTGATCTCGTTGATCCGGTTCTGAATCTGCTGCGGGGTCTTGGGAACCTCGTCGCGCTCCAGCGGGTTGATGTTCACGATCACCACATCTTCGGGCAGGCCCGCGTTGAACAGCGGAAACAGCGCCGGGTTGCCGGTATAGCCGCCATCCCAATAGGCTTCGGTCCGGTCGGTTTCGGGGTCGTGGATTTCAACCGCCTGGAACAGGTTCGGCAGGCAGGCCGAGGCGAGGATCGCGTCGGTCGTCACCTCATCGCCCGTGAACACCCGGATCTTGCCGCTGCGCACGCAGGTGGCGCAGACGAACAGGCGCGGCCCCTGATCGGCGTAGACTTCGCTAAAATCAAACGCCTCGACCACCGGGGCCAGCGGATTGCGGTAGAACGGCCCATAGGCATAGGGCGACACCATCCGCGACCAGGTATCGGCTACCGAGAACGGCAAGGAATACTCCATCGCCTGCGCGATCTGGGCGGGTTCCATCCCGGCCAGCCAGTTGGCGATGCGCATGTCGCCCACCGCGCCCATCCTCTCCCACAGGGCGTTCAGCGTCTCGCGCGCGCCATCACGACCGGCATGGACCATGCCGGCCTTGAACGCCGCCCCGTTCAGCGCCCCGGCCGAGGTTCCGGTGATCGCCGCAACTTCGATGCCTTCATCGTCCAGCAGACGGTCCAACACGCCCCAGGAAAAGGCGCCATGCGCGCCGCCGCCCTGAAGGGCAAGATTGATGCGCTTTACCATGTCCGCCGGCCCTGGTGCGTGCCGCGGATCACAGCGCGGTCCAGCCGCCGTCGACCGAGATCGTGGTGCCGGTGATCTGGGCCGCCGCGTCCGAGCACAGGAACACAGTGGTTCCACCCAGTTGTTCGACGGTCGCGAACTCTTTCGAGGGTTGCCGTTCGAGCATAACGTTCTTGATCACGTCCTCGCGGCTCATGTTGTATTCCTTCATCGTGTCCGGGATCTGCGCCTCGACCAGCGGCGTCAACACATAGCCCGGACAGATGGCGTTGCATGTGATCGGCTCCTGCGCGGTTTCCAGCGCGACGGTCTTAGTCATGCCGACGACCCCGTGCTTGGCCGCCACATAGGCCGCCTTGTACGGCGACGCCGTCAGCCCATGCGCCGAGGCGATGTTGACGATCCGCCCCCACCCGGCCTTGCGCATCATCGGCAGCGCCGCCGCCATAGTGTGGAAGGCCGAGTTCATGTTGATGGCGATGATCGCGTCCCATTTTTCGACCGGAAACTGGTCGATCGGTGCCACGTGCTGAATGCCTGCGTTGTTGACCAGGATATCGCAGGCTCCGGCCTGTTCGATCAACGCCCGGCATTCCTCGCCCTTGGACATGTCGGCCTTGATGTAGCGCGCGTTGGTTCCGGTTTCCTTGCCGATCTCGGCCGCAAGCGCGTGATCTTCATCGCGGTCGGTGAACGAGTTCAGAACCACATCGGCCCCCGCCTTGGCCAATTCGCGCGCAATGCCCAACCCGATGCCCGAATTCGATCCGGTGATGATTGCTGTTTTTCCCGACAAGCTCATTTGGGGTCTCCCACAGACTCATGATTTGGAGACACAGTGCCATGCTGCACCTGCAAAATAAACGGGGAAAGACCCGGTTGCGGACACGGTCGATTTATGGGCTGGAATCTCGGAGCTCGAGGCAGAAAAAAACGCCCGCACGAAGCGGGCGTTAAGTTATTGAGGCAGGTTTCATACAGGCAAGAAACCTATCGAGCAGTGGAACCTTTATAAGCAATTCCGCGCCGTCATCCAAGCTAAAAGTTTGATAATAAGAAAAATCATCGGTACGGTGAATCCCAACAAAATAAGGCCAGAGCAGGATTGTTTCCAAAATGAGCCCCGATATTCTCCGTCCCATCCGCCCGCTGATCGCGGGAATCGCTGCCTCGGTTGTCGCCACGTTAGCGCAAGCAGAATCGACCCATGGCATAGCTATGTATGGAGACCCGGCCCTACCACCGGATTTTGTGTCGCTGCCTTACGCCAACCCCGACGCGCCCAAGGGCGGCAAGGTCGTGTTCGGCAACACCGGCGGCTATAACAGTCTCAACCCGTTTGTGCAAAAAGGCACCGCCCCGTGGCAGCTGAGATTTTGGACGCACGAGGGGTTGATGGGCCGTTCCTGGGACGAACCTTTCACTCTTTACGGGCTTTTGGCCGAATCAATCGACACCGCGCCGGACCGATCCTGGGTCGAATTCACCCTGCGCGAGAATGCCCGATTCTCTGACGGATCGCCGGTCACGGTTGACGATGTGATCTGGTCCTACGAGACCCTCGGAACGCAGGGGCATCTGCGCTATCGCGGTCTGTGGTCCAAGATCGACAGTATTCAGCAGACCGGACCACGCTCGGTCCGGATCATCTTCAACGAGCCAGACCGCGAGCTCGCCCTGATCGCTGGGCTGCGGCCGATCCTCAAGAAGGCCCAATGGGAGGGAAAGGATTTCGCCGAAGCAGCGCTGCAAGATGTCCCGATCGGCACCGGCCCCTATGTCATCGATGACTACGAGGCCGGGCGTTTCGTGAACCTCAAACGCAATCCGGATTATTGGGGCAACGATGTGCCGTTCCGCCGGGGCACCATGAATTTCGACGAGATGCGGTTGGAGTTCTACGGCGACCAGACGGTTTTGTTCGAGGCCTTCAAGGCCGGCGCGCTGTCGGCCGTCCGCGAGTTCAACGCCGACAAATGGGCCACGCAATACGATTTCCCGGCCGTTCAGCGCGGCGATGTCATCAAAACCGATATCCCGCACAAAAAGCCCTCGGGCATGACAGGTCTGGTCATGAACACGCGCAAAGCGCCTTTTGACGATTGGCGCGTGCGTGAGGCACTGACCCTTGCGTTCAACTTTGAATTCATCAACGGCACGATCACAGGCGGAGCTCAACCTCGGATCACCTCGTATTTCTCGGGGTCTGAACTGGCGATGCAGCCCGGACCGGCAAAGGGCCGGGTGGCTGAGATGCTGCAGCCCTACGCGGCTGATCTGCCGTCGGGAACTCTGGAAGGGTATGTTCTGCCCGAGGGCGACGACTCGGTTCGCAACCGAAAGGACATCCGCAAGGCCGCTGATCTGCTGGAGCAAGCCGGATGGACAATCCAGGACGGCGTGTTGAAGAACGCAGCGGGAGAGCCGCTCAAGATAACCCTGGTCATCAGTCAGGGGAGCTTGAATGTGGTTCAGAACGTGGATGCGATCGCCGAGATGTATGCCCGCGCGCTGGAACGGCTGGGGATCGAGCTTACCGTCGATAAGGTGGATGACGCACAATACACCCAGCGGGTGTCCGAGCTGGATTTCGACATGACCCCGTTCCGCCGCGCGCTGTCGCTGTCGCCGGGCAACGAGCAACGCCTCTACTGGGGCAGCGAAGGCGCGGATGCTTCAGGGACACGCAACCTGATGGGGGTCACCTCTCCGGCAGTGGATGGGCTGATCGATGCGATGCTGGCCTCGGAAAGCCGTGAGGATTTCGTGGCCGCCACCCGCGCGCTTGACAGGGTTCTGACCGCCGGACGGTATGTCATTCCAATCTGGAGCTTTGATGTTGGCCGCATCGCCCATGTGAAGGAAATGAAGCATCCTCAGATCTTGCCAATCTACGGCGACGGGCCGCAGTTCATGCCCGATGTCTGGTGGTACGAGGAGTAGCAGGCAGCCGGTGGGGGCTTGTGCCCCTGCCCATTTCAAGTGAAGCACTTGGCGCGGATCGGACGCCGCGCGGGCGTCGGCAATTTTCAGCACATGTGACCAAACACCAAAAGGCGACCGAACAACCCCGCCGACCGCTACTTCTAGAGCATTTGACTACTTTTTGCGGGTGGAACGCTTGTTACCACGATATCTTGCAATCCAAGTGAGGATCGACGCAACGGACACCCGCACCGAAAACAGATTTCTTAGATAGAACAAAGCCCTGTATTCGGCGCAGTCCAGAGTGCGAGCATTTGAACGATCGCCAAAACCGACAGTGAGTGGGAAAACGGGCCGAGCACGGCGTGAAAAACCGCTTTGATTTTCCAGCACCCCGACCTGCGACATTTTGTCATGTCTTCGCGCGGGCTGCGCGCTCCGTACGCTGGTCTGGGGAAGAGCAGTCCTGAAACCCGAACCACGGAAGGCTCGCAGATGTTGAACTGGACTGATTTGACACAAGACTGGAGCGCGTCCTACGCACGTGCCAAGCGCCGTTTTCCGAACCTGCGCGATCAGGATATGGCGCGCGTGAGGACGGACAGGAAACGCTTTGAGGCCTATCTGGCCGAGCGGCACCACCTGACGGTGAACGAGGCCCATGAAGAGGTCGAGGATTTCCTTTACACCGAGGGCCTGAACCGCGAGCTTGCCCGGCGTTAGGCCAGCGACGTGACCCACAGGATGGTCGCGTCCTCATCGCTTACCGAGATCACGTTGTGCCCCATGCTGCCGTCGTAATAGGCGCTGTCGCCCCGACGCATTTCAACCGGTTCATAAAACTCGGTGTACAAGCGGATCACGCCGGTCAGCACATACAGGAATTCTTCGCCATCGTGACGCACCCAGCCGTCGAACTCGTCCATTGACCGGGCGCGCACGCGGGCCCGATAGGGCAGCATCTGCTTCTTGGTCAGCGTTTCGGCCAGCAACTCGTGCTCGTAGGTCGTTGTGGCGTGCGCGGTGCCTTCACCCATCTTGGTCACTGCCATGCGACCGATCACTTGATCCCGCTCGGGCGGGGTGAACAACTGCGGCACAGAGATTTCGAGCCCGATCGCCAGCTTCTTGAGCGCATCATAGGTCGGCGACATTTGGCCATTTTCGATCTTGCTGAGCGTGGACCGGGCCAACCCGGCTTGGTTCGCCGCCTGCTCGAGGGTCCATTTCCGCGCCTTGCGCAGTTCACGCACGCGGGCACCCAGATCTACCGGTTCCAGCTCGGTGCGGGAACCGTTGTCGCGGGCGATGCGTACGATGGATTTGTGGTCTTTGCTCGTCATGCGTCATTCTATAGGGCCAGCGCCGCGCGCTTGCAACGCGTGACAAAGGGCAATAGCCAAGGCGCATGTTGTCGATCTTCGATCAGGGGCCGCCGACGCCCTGCCCCGCGCTGTTCAACCTGGCCGCCCATGTGCTGCGCCGCGCCGATGCCACGCCCGACAAGGTGGCCCTGTCCGTGCTGCGCCCTGACGGTTCGGACGACTGGACCTTTGCGAAGTTGAAATCCGCGGTTCTGGGCACCGGAACCGGGCTGCTGCGTGCGGGCCTGGTGCCCGGCGACATCGTGCTGATGCGTCTGGGCAATACGGTCGATTTTCCCATAGCCTATCTGGGGGCGATCGCCGTCGGGCTGATCCCGGTACCGACCTCCTCGCAACTGACCGAGCCGGAAACGGAGCGGATGATCCGGGAACTGTCTCCAGCCGCCATTCTGCGCGATCCGTCCGTGGCCTGTGCCGCGCACCCCAACCAGATCGGCCTGGCCGACCTTGCCGCCATGCGCGACCTGCCGCCCGCGTCGTTCGACATGGGCGATCCGGAACGCATGGCCTATGTCGTCTATACCTCGGGCACCTCGGGCAAGCCACGCGCCGTGGCCCATGCGCATCGCGCGATCTGGGCGCGGCAGATGATGGTCGATGGCTGGTACGGCCTGCGTGAGGCTGACCGCCTGTGCCACGCGGGCGCGTTCAACTGGACCTACACGCTGGGCACCGGCCTGATGGACCCGTGGACCATCGGCGCCACCGCGCTGATCCCCGAACCCGGAACCGACCCGGCCGCCCTGCCCGGGTTGCTGCGCCGCCACCGCGCCTCGATCTTTGCGGCCGCCCCCGGCGTGTACCGCAAGATGCTGAACGCGGCGGACACGCTGCCCCTGCCCGATCTGCGCCACGGCCTAAGCGCCGGCGAGAAACTGTCGCGCGCCCTGCACGAACGCTGGGTACAGGCCACCGGGACCGAGCTGTACGAGGCCTACGGCATGTCGGAATGCTCGACCTTCATCTCATCCAGCCCGTCCCACCCCGCGCGCGGCGATGCGCTGGGACGGCCGCAACCGGGGCGCCGCGTGGCGATCCTGGGGCCTGACGGGCCGGTTCCGCAGGGGCAGGAAGGCACCATCGCCATTCACCGCTCGGACCCGGGGCTGATGCTGACCTATCTCAACGCCCCGGACGAGGCCCGCGCGCGCATGCAGGGCGACTGGTTCCTGACCGGCGATCAGGGCGCGATGGCCGTGGATGGGCAGATCACCTATCTGGGGCGCGACGACGACATGATGAACGCCGGCGGCTACCGGGTGTCCCCGGTCGAGGTCGAATCCGTCCTGTCGCGGTTTCCCGGAATCGCTCAGGTCGGCGCGGCGGCGGTCGAGGTCAAACCGGACACCTTCGTGATCACCGCCTTTTATTCCGGCCCGGAAAAACTGGACGAAACCGCCCTGCGCGCTTATGTCGAGGCCAACCTGGCGCGCTATAAGCAACCCCGCGCCTTCATTCATCTTCCCGAACTGCCCACCGGGGGCAACGGAAAACTCCTGCGCCGCGCATTGCCGGCCTATTTCAAGGCACCCGAAGAATGACCCAGACCGTCAAGCTTGATATCCTGTCCGACCCGATCTGCCCGTGGTGCTATATCGGCAAGACCAACTTGGACAAGGCGCTGGCCTCGGTCCCGGACCATCCCTTCGTGATCGAATGGCATCCGTTCCAGCTGAACCCCGACATGCCCGAAGGCGGCATGGACAGGCGCGAATATCTGGAACGCAAGTTCGGTGGCAAGGAAGGTGCGGTCAAAGCCTATGCGCCGGTGGTGGAGCATGCCGAAAAGGCCGGCCTGAACATCGATTTCGAGGCCATGAAACGCACCCCGAACACGCTGGACGCCCATCGCCTGATCCATTGGGCCGGGATCGAGGGCAAGCAGAACCAGGTGGTGGATGCGCTGTTCACTGCGTATTTCGTGCAGGGCCGCGACATCGGCGACCACGAGGTTTTGGCCGACATCGCCGACAGCGTGGGCATGGACGCCGCAGTTGTCCTGAAGCTGCTGAAATCCGACGCCGACCGGGACGACATTCGCCAGCGGGATACGCACTCGCGCGAGGTGGGCGTAAACTCGGTCCCCACCTTCATCGTCGCCAACCAGCACGCGGTCCCGGGGGCACAACCACCAGAATTGTGGGCGCAAGTGATCGGCGAAATCATGTCTCAGCTTGAGCCTTCCTCTGCAGAATAGCACAGAGTTCTGTGCGCGATTGCACCTAGCCCACCTTGCCCTGTCGTGTTAGCGCGTTGGGGCAAGGAGTCCCCGCATGGCTGACCGTATTTCCAAGGCCGAATTCATCGCGCTGATCGCGATGATGTTTGCCACCATCGCATTTTCGATTGATTCAATGCTGCCTGCCCTGCCCGAGATCGGCGCGCAGCTCAGCCCTGATGACGTGAACCGGGCGCAGTTGATCCTGACCAGCTTTGTTCTGGGAATGGGGATCGGCACATTCTTCACCGGCCCGATCTCGGATGCGGTCGGACGCAGGCCGGTGATCTTCGCCGGAGCAGCAGTCTATATTCTGGCATCGGCCGTGGCTTGGGCCAGTTCATCGCTGGAGTTGGTTCTGGCTGCCCGGGTGGTTCAGGGACTGGGGGCCGCCGGGCCCCGCGTAGTCGCGATGGCGATCATCCGCGATCTGTTCTCGGGCCGGGAAATGGCGCGGATCGTGTCCATCGCGATGATGATCTTCACCCTGGTGCCCGCCATCGCGCCCATGGCCGGTGCCGCCGTGATCGCCTTTGCCGGTTGGCGCGGCGTGTTCATGTCGTTTATCCTTTTTGCGTTGGTCATCATTGTCTGGATGGGGTTCCGTCTGCCGGAGTCCCTCGCGCCGAAAAACCGCCGCCCGTTCCGCCTGCCACTGATGGTCGGTGCCGTGAAAGAGATGTTTGCCCACCCCACCGTGCGCCTGTCGATCTTTGTCCAGACCCTGTGCATGGGCATGCTGTTCACCATGCTGACCATGGTGCAGCCGGTCTATGACGTGATCCACGACCGCGCCGACAGCTTCCCTTTCTGGTTCGGATTCGTGGCGCTGATGTCCGGCTCGGCCAGCCTGCTGAACGCGGCCGTCGTGGTGCGCGTGGGCATGCGCCGGATGGTGACCTGGGCGCTGGCCGGACAGATCCTGATCACCTCGTTGGTGATTGCCCTCAACATGTCGAACCTGTCGTCCCAGGCCTCGTTTGCGCTTTTCGTGTTCTGGCAGACCACGGTCTTTTTCATGGCCGGCGTCACCATGGGCAACCTGAATGCCATCGCGATGGAGCCGATGGGCCATATCGCCGGCATGGCGGCCTCGGTCATCGGGTCGATCTCGACCGTGCTGGCCGCCGCGATCGCCGCGCCTGTGGGGCTGCTGTTTGACGGTACGCTGGGGCCGCTGACCTTCGGCATCCTGACCATGTGTGTGCTGGCCTTCGGGCTGATGGTCCATATGGGCCGGATCGAAGACCGCGTTCCCGCCTGACCTGTCCCGCGCGCCCGAACTGCGCTAGGCTCACCCCAGTCAGGGAGGGTTCGGCATGAGCGACTATTACGATCTGGGCACGCATAGCTGCCCCGTCACCACGTCCTCGGGTCAGGCGCAGCTGTGGTTCGACCGGGGCCTTGTCTGGACCTACGGCTACAACCACGAAGAGGCGGTCGTGTGTTTCCAGCGCGCACTGGAGCATGACCCCGACTGCGCCATGGCCCATTGGGGCGTGGCCTATGCCGCCGGGCCCAACTACAACCTGCCCTGGGATCTGCTGGACGACCGCGGTAAGGCCAAGGCCCTGAACTGCGCCTATGACGCAACCCAGTGCGCACTGGCCCTGCTGGATCGCTGCACGCCGGTCGAACGCGAACTGATCCGCGCCCTGCCTGCCCGCTATCCCCAGCGGGATCCGGCGCCCGACATGCACCGCTGGGACCACGACTTCGCCGACGCCATGCGCGCCGCCTTCGTGGCCCAGACCGACCATCTGGACCTGCGCACCATCTATGTCGAGTCGCTGCTGAATCTGACCCCTTGGCAGATGTGGGACCTCAGGACAGGCCAGCCTGCCGAGGGTGCCGCGACGCTTGAAGCGAAGGAAGCGCTGGAATGGGCCATGGCCAACGATCCGGCGGCGATGTCGCATCCGGGTCTGCTGCACCTCTATGTGCATCTGATGGAGATGTCGCCCACGCCGGAAAAGGCGCTGAAGGCCGGTGACGTGCTGCGCACGTTGGTGCCGGATGCCGGGCATCTGGTGCACATGCCCACCCATATCGACGTGCTGTGCGGCCACTACCAGAACGTCGTCCACTGGAACGAACAGGCCGTCATCGCTGATCTGAAATATTACCAGCGCGAAGGCGCGTTCAACATCTATACCGGCTATCGCCAGCACAATTACCACTTCGTCATCTATGGCGCGTTGTTCCTGGGCCAGATGGAGCCCGCCCTGCGCGCCAACAAGGGCCTGTGGAACACCACGCCCGAGGAAATGCTGCGCATCGAAAGCCCGCCGATGGCGGATTACTTCGAAAGCTACATGGCCATGGGGCCGCATATCCTGATCCGCTTTGGCCGGTGGGAGGAAGCCAAGGCCCTGCCCCTGCCCCCCGATCCCGACCTGTATCTGACGGTGACGGCCACCACGCATTACGCCCGCGCCATCGCCCATGCCGCCACCGGCGACGTGGCCGAGGCCGAGGCCGAGGAACTGCTGTTCCTCGCCGCCAAGGACCGCGTGCCCGAAACCCGCCTGCTGCACAACAACCGCGTGATTGACCTGCTGGAGATCGCGCGCGAGATGCTGCGGGGCGAGATCGAGTACCGCAAAGGCAATTTCGACACGGCCTTCGCCCACCTGCGCCGCTCGGTCGAGCTGGACGACAATCTGCCCTATGACGAGCCCTGGGGCTGGATGCAGCCCACCCGCCACGCGCTGGGGGCGCTGCTGTTCGAGCAGGGCCACGTGGCCGAGGCCGAAGCCGTCTATCGCGAGGATCTGGGTCTGGGCGGCACCCTCAGCCGCGCCTCGATCCATCCCGACAATGTCTGGAGCCTCAAGGGCTTGCACGATTGCCTCAAGGCGCGCGGCGCGGTAGAGGAATTGCAGCTGATCCGACAACGACTTGACCTGGCCCTGGCGCGGGCCGACCGCAGCGTCGGCGCCTCGTGCTTCTGCGCCCAGGCCGCGATGAGAACCGCCGAATGAAACTGTTGAACGCTGCGCTGATCGCGCTGTGCTGCGGTCCCGCTTGGGCCGACCGTCAGACCTTTCCGCCTGTGGACGAGGCCAGCCAAGACCCGGCACTGGAAGCCTTTCGTGCGGACCTGCGCGCAAAGGTCGCCGCCCGCGACCTCGGGGGCGTGATGGCCGCCACCTGCCCCGAGATCTACACCAGCCACGGCGACGAGGACGGCCCCGAGACGTTCCGCGCCAATCTGACGGTCGATCCCGAAACCCTGCCCGAGGCCGACCGCCGCCACGCCGCTACCATCCGCGAGGACTACTGGCGCGACCTCGAGACCACGCTGGCCCAGCCCGGCTATTTCGACGAGGATGGCGAATTCTGGATGCCGCACCAGTGGCGGCTTACCCTGCCAGCGAAGCTGGATCCGTTCACCGCCTATTTCGTGACCGGTCAGGATGTCACCCTGCGCCAGGCCCCAAGCCGCGGCGCGCCCATTCTGGACCTGATCAGCCACGAGGTGGTGATCGTGCCGGACTATCTGGAAGAGGCCGAATATCAGGGCGTCATCCTGACCGACGGAACGCGCGGCTATATCTATTCCGAATTCCTGTGGTCGATGGTCGGCTATCGCGCGGCCTTCGTGAAGTCGGACAGCGGTGACTGGCAGCTGTGTACGTTCGTGGCCGGGGACTAGGCCGCGCCCTCAGGCGCTGGCCTTCTTCTTTTTCTCGGCGGCGACCTTCTCGGCCAGATCGCGGGCAATGGCAAAGGCGCCCTTGATCTTGTCGCTGTCCTTCTTCCAGTCGCGCCGCACCACGATCTTGTTGTCCTTGACCTTGGCCAGCCCGCGCTGGTTCTGGATGAACTCGACCAGACCTTGCGGTGAGGCGAACTTGTCATTGTGGAACTGGATCGTTGCTCCCTTCGGTCCGCCGTCCAGCTTGGCGATGCCGGCGCGTTTGCACATGGCCTTGATCCGCACCACCAGCAGCAGCGTGTTCACCTCTTTCGGCAGCGGGCCGAACCTGTCGATCAACTCGGCGGCAAAGCCCTCCAGTTCGACCTTGGTCGACAGCGACGACAGGCGGCGGTAGAGGCCCAGCCGCACGTCCAGATCGGGCACATAGTCTTCGGGGATCAGTACCGGAACGCCCAGGTTGATCTGCGGCGCCCACTGATCGTCGGCCTCGCTCAACCCTTCCATCTCGCCGGCCTTGATCTTGGCGATCGCCTCTTCCAGCATCGACTGGTAGAGCTCGTATCCCACGTCGCGCATCTGGCCCGACTGTTCCTCGCCCAGCAGGTTGCCCGCGCCGCGAATGTCCAGATCCTGGCTGGCCAGCGTGAACCCCGCCCCCAGCGTATCGAGCGAGCCCAGAACCCGCAGCCGCTTTTCGGCGGCCGGCGTCAACCGCGCGCGCGGCTTGGTGGTCAGATAGGCGTAGGCGCGGGTCTTGGACCGCCCCACCCGGCCCCGGATCTGATAGAGCTGCGCCAGCCCGAACATGTCGGCCCGGTGAACGACCATCGTGTTCGCGGTGGGAATGTCTAGGCCGCTTTCCACGATCGTGGTGGCCAGCAGGATGTCATACTTGCCGTCATAGAAGGCATTCATCCGGTCGTCCAACTCGCCCGCCGCCATCTGGCCATGGGCCACCACATAGCTCAGTTCCGGCAGCTGATCTTTCAGGAATTCCTCGATCTCGGGCAGGTCCGAGATGCGCGGCACCACATAGAAACTCTGCCCGCCGCGATAGTGCTCGCGCAGCAGCGCCTCGCGGATGGTGACGGCGTCGAACTCGCTGACATAGGTGCGGATCGCCAAACGATCGACGGGCGGCGTGCCGATGATCGACAGGTCGCGCACTCCGGTCAGGCTCAGTTGCAGCGTGCGCGGGATCGGCGTCGCTGTCAGCGTCAGCACATGCACGTCGGAACGCAGCTGCTTCAGCCGCTCCTTGTGGGCCACGCCGAAATGTTGTTCTTCGTCGATGATCAGCAGGCCGAGGTTCTGGAACCGAATGCCCTTGGCCAGCAACGCATGGGTGCCGATCACGATATCGACCGTGCCCTTTGCCAGCCCCTCGCGGGTTTGCTGCGCCTCTTTGGCCGAGACGAAGCGTGACAATTGCCGGACTTCCAGCGGGAAGCCCCGGAACCGGTCGTTGAAGCTGGCGGCGTGCTGACGCGCCAGCAGCGTGGTGGGCGCGATCACCGCCACCTGCAGGCCGGACATGGCCGCAACAAAGGCCGCGCGCATGGCGACCTCGGTCTTGCCGAACCCCACGTCGCCGCAGATCAGGCGATCCATCGGCGTGCCCGAGTGCAGGTCCTCCATTACGTCGGCGATGGCGCGCAGCTGATCCTCGGTTTCCTGATAGGGGAAGCGGGCGCTGAACTCCTCCCACGCGTGGGGCGGCGGGTCCATGATCGGGGCCTTGCGCAGGGCGCGTTCGGCGGCGATGCGGATCAGCCGGTCGGCCATCTCGCGGATCCGCTCTTTCAACTTGGCCTTCTTGGCCTGCCACGCACCACCGCCCAGCTTGTCGAGCAGGCCTTCCTCGTGCCCGTATTTCGATAGCAGTTCGATGTTTTCGACCGGTAGGTACAGCTTGGCGCCTTCGGCATATTCCAGCAGCAGGCATTCATGCGCGGCGCCCAGGGCGCTCACGACCTCCATGCCCATGTACCGGCCGATGCCGTGATCGACATGCACCACCAAATCGCCGGGGCTGAGCGACTGGGTCTCGGTCAGGAAATTCTCGGCCTTGCGGCGTTTCTTGGGCTGGCGGATCAGGCGGTCGCCCAGCACGTCCTGTTCCGAGATCACGGTCATGTCGGGCGTCTCGAAGCCGTGCTCCAACGCCCAGACCGCCAAGTGCAGGCCGCGTTTGCCGATGCGCGAGCCGTCGGAAACGGGAATTGCCTCGGCCAGGCCCTCATCCTCGATCAACCCGGTCAGGCGTTCGCGCGCGCCCTCGGAGTACGAAGCGACCAGAACCGGCCCCTTCTCAAGCTTGTTCTTGATGTGGCTTGCCAGCGCGCCGAACAGGCTGATGCTTTCCTGCTGGCGCTCGGGGGCAAAGTTGCGCCCGATCCGACCGCCCGCGTCGATCACCCCCGGGCCGCTGGCCTGCGGCAGGGGGCTGAACTGCAGCACCCGCCGCTGCGCCACCGCCCGGGTCCAGGCGTCATCGTCCAGATACAGCAGGCTCGGCGGCGTGGGTTTGTAGACCGAATCCATCCGTGAGCGGTTCTCGAGCGCCAGACGCCGGGTTTCGTATTGATCGGCGATGCTGTCCCACCGGGCCAGACGCGCGGGCGTGACCTGATCGTCCAGCGTGATCGTCGCATCCGGCAGATAGTCGAACAGCGTTTCCAGCTTTTCGTGGAACAGGGGCAGCCAGTGCTCCATGCCCTGATGCTTGCGCCCGGCGCTGACCGCCTCGTACAGCGGATCATCCGTGCCGGCCGCACCGAATTCGATGCGATAGTTCTGACGGAACCGGGTGATGGCGGCCTCGTCCAGGATCACCTCGGAAACCGGGGCCAATTCGACCAGATCAAGCTTTTCGGTGGTGCGCTGAGTGGCCGGATCGAACCGGCGCGCGCCGTCCAGCACGTCTCCGAACAGGTCCAGCCGCACCGGCCCTGCCTCGCCCGGCGGGAAGATGTCGATGATCCCGCCGCGCACGGCATAGTCGCCGGGCTCCATCACCGTGGGGCTTTGGCTGAAACCCATGCGCACCAGAAAATCGCGCAGCGCGGCCTCGTCGATGCGCTGGCCGACCCGAGCGGTGAACGCCGCCTGCCTCAGCACGTCGCGCGCCGGCACGCGCTGGGTGGCCGCGTTCAGCGTGGTCAGCAGAACGAACCGCTCGGGCATCTGGTGCACCAGTGCCGCCAGGGTCGCCACCCGCGCCGCCGCGATGTCGGGGTTGGGCGACACCCGGTCAAAAGGCAGGCAATCCCAGCCGGGAAACAGGATCACCGGCATGTCGGGCGCAAAGAAACGCAGCGCGGCGCGCATCGCCTCGGCACGTTTGTCGTCGCGCGCCACATGCAGAACCGGCCCGCCCGAGCGGGCAACCTCGTTCAGCACCTGCTGCGCGTCAAGCCCCTCGGGGGCGCCGCCGACTGTCACGTGGTTCGGAGCCTTCATCGCCTCGCCTTTCTGAATTTTCTATCCCAGAACGCCCAGTGAAAGGTTCTGATACATGCCCCACATCGAAGTGACCAGTATCGCAAACATGCCGATGACCTGAGTCGCCAGCCGGCATCGATGCAGCGCCTTGGACACAGCTTCAATCGTCAACTCCTGCCGCTGCAGGTTCCGGGCCACCCGCAGGTTGTTTGCGCCGACAAGAACCATCGGGAATAACAGCAGGAACACGGCCTGGGCGAACTCGACCTGATAGTAAAACCCCAGCGTCGCCAGCCCTGCGAACAGGAAACAACACAGCGCCAAGATCACGACCCCCGAAACGTCGGCAATGTAGAGGATGCGATTGGTGTTGATCCGCACGATGTCCAGAAGGTCGGTCTCGGCCTGCCCGCCAACGCGGCGGGCGCGCACGACCAGATCATAGGGAACGCCCATCACCCAATGGCTGGCTGTCGACCACAGCACCGCAAGCGCGATCCAGTACCACAGATTCGAAAAGCTGCGCATGTCGATGAGTTCGAAAATCGAGGAGTACCAGTCCAAACTCGGTCCTTTAATTCAAAATTCTCAGGCGGTTCTATCGCAACGGCGCGGCTATTGGTACCCTTGAGACCTGTGCAAATTCATGCCACCCAATGCGCGAATGTTCAAGGAGAACGCGCCATGAAACCGACAATCGCTCCCTACCCCCACGGCCGCTTTCGTCGCGCCCGCCAGTCCGAGGCGATCCGGGGCTTGGTGCGCGAGAACACCCTGACCGTGGATGACCTGATCTGGCCGGTGTTCGTGCGCGACGGCGAGGGCATCGAAGAGCCCGTGCCCTCGATGCCCGGCGTGGTGCGCCGCTCGGTCGATCTGATCGCCAAGGCGGCGGCCGAGGCGCAGGCGATGGGCATCCCGGCGATCTGCCTGTTTCCCTACACCGATCCCGCCCTCAAGACGCAGGATTGCGCCGAGGCGTGGAACCCCGACAACCTTTCGAACCGCGCCATCCGCTCGATCAAGCAGGCCGCACCTGAAATCGCGGTGATGACCGACGTCGCGCTGGACCCCTACAACATCAACGGCCATGACGGATACGTGGTGGACGGCAAAATCGTGAATGACGAAACGGTCGAGGCGCTGGTCAAGATGACGCTGGCCCAGGCCGAGGCCGGAGCCGACATCATCGGCCCGTCCGACATGATGGACGGCCGGATCGGCGCGATGCGCCAGGCGCTCGAAGCCGCCGGCCATCGCGACGTCATGATCCTCAGCTATGCCGCGAAATATGCCAGCGCCTTCTACGGACCTTTCCGCGATGCGGTGGGCGCCTCGGGCGCGTTGACCGGCGACAAGAAGACCTATCAGATGGACCCGGCCAACTCGAACGAGGCGCTGCGCTTGATCGAACGCGACCTGACCGAGGGCGCCGACATGGTTATGATCAAGCCCGGCATGCCCTATCTGGACATCTGCAGGCGGGTCAAAGACACGTTCGGCGCACCCACCTATGCCTATCAGGTGTCGGGTGAATACGCGATGATCCAGGCCGCAGCGCAGAACGGGTGGATCGACGGCGAAAAGGTGATGCTGGAAAGCCTGCTGGCCTTCAAACGCGCAGGCTGTGACGGCATCCTGACCTATTTCGCGCCGCAGGTCGCCCGGCTGCTGCAAGGCTAATCCCACGGGACTCCGCGATTTTTCGCCGATCGGCCGGCCTTGGCCTGCCGGTTTTCCCGTGACACCCGACGCCGTTCGGCGTATTCTTGCACACAAGACCGGGACCACCCGGCTTTTCAGGCACATCGACAGAGAAAAAGAAACATGAGCAGTTCCAACACACCACGACTGAGCCGTCGCGGCTTTGCCTTTGGCATGGCCGGACTGACCCTGACCGCCGCTTGCGGCAACGGCGTCGGAAACTCGAACGCGGCAACGATCGATGCCCGCGTCGATGCGACGCTGACCGAGATGTATACCCGCTACCCGAACACCCAGGAAATCGCCAACAAGGCCAACGGGATGCTGGTCATGCCGCTTATCACCGAGGCGGGGTTCGTCTTTGGCGGCGGCTACGGACAAGGCGCATTGCGCATCAATGGTGCCACGGTCGACTACTACTCGGCCGTCAAAGGTACCGCGGGGCTGCAGATTGGCGCCCAGCAATATGCCCATGTCCTGTTCTTCATGACCGAGGACGCCCTGAACGATTTCCGCCGCTCAAGCGGATGGACCGCCGGCGCGGACATTGGATATGTCGTCAGCGACCAGGCGGACCAGTTGTCGACCGACCTGACTACCCTGCGCAAACCTGTGCTGGCGGCGGTCTTCGGTCAGGCTGGGCTGCAATTGGGCGCGACGGTCGAGGGCATCAAATACACGCGCATTATTCCCTGACCCCCTGCCCCCCCTCAAGAAAACTCCGTCACTGGCCAATGCCGTGGCGGAGTTTTTCGTTTCAGACGCAGATTCCGCGGCGCGGCCTCTTTCGGTCGCCAGAGCCATGAATTAACCTTCGCCTGATCTGCAAATTCAAATGGTGCGCTGCTGATGGGTGTCGTCTTTCGCTGGTTGATGCGTATCGCCTCGGGTCTGGTCCTGCTGACCCTCGCGGCGATCGGTCTGGTGTATTTCCTGGCCAGCCAGTCGCTGCCTGACTACGATCAAACGCTGCAGGTCAAAGGCCTGAATGCCCCGGTCGAGATCGTGCGCGACACCGCCAACGTGCCTCACATCCTGGGGCGGACCGACCCCGACGTGTTCTTCGGTCTGGGCTATGCGCATGCCCAGGACCGGTTGTGGCAGATGACAGTCATGCGCCGGACCGTGCAGGGGCGCCTGTCCGAGGTTTTTGGCCAGCGAACCGTGCATATCGACAAGCTCATGCGTCGGCTGGATCTATACGGGCTGGCGCATCAGTCCTTCGAGGTTCAGGACGATTACACCAAGGCCGCTCTGCGCGCCTATGCCGCGGGTGTCAATGCACGGCTGGACGAAATCAACGAAAACGCCCTGGGCCGCGGCGCGCCCGAAATGTTCTTGTTCAATGCACCGGTTGCTCCTTGGCAACCGGGTGACAGCATAGCCATGATCAAGCTGATGGCGGTTCAGCTGTCCGGGCACTTGCAGGACGAAGTGCTGCGGGCGCGCACCTCGTTGATGCTGAACGATCCGCAGCGGCTGTCAGATATTCTGCCCGACGTGCCTGGTGCGGGCATTGCAGCGCTGCCCGAATATGCGGCGTTGTTTCCCGACCTGCCCCGCTATGCCGCCAGTTCTGAACCCGCGGCCGCATGGCTGAACCCGGTCCCGCAGCGCGGGTTGGCGGGTGCCTCGAATGCATGGTCTGCGGCTCCTTCGCGTTCGGCCACCGGTGGAACCCTGTTGGCCAACGATCCGCATCTGGGCCTGACTGCGCCGGGGATCTGGTATCTGGCGCGTCTTGAACTGGCCAAGGGCGGCGTGATCGGCGCCACCATCCCCGGCATTCCGGCGGTTATGTCCGGCCGCAGCGACCGGCTGGGATGGGGCCTGACCTCTTCCTATCTGGACGATCAGGACGTGCATATCGAAAGAGTGAATCCCGACAACCCCGAGGAATACCTGACGCCCGAAGGCTTCAAACCCTTCAAGTCGCGCCCTTCAATCATCGAGATCAAGGACGCCCCACCGATCACTCTGACTCTGCGCTGGACCGAGAACGGCCCCGTCCTGCCCGGCACCCATTACAACCTGGAAACCATCACACCGCCGGGGCATGTCGCCTCGCTGTCCTGGACGGCGCTCAGCCCGCGCGACACCTCGATCAGCGCGTCGATGGCGCTGATGAGCGCGGATACCGTGCGTGAAGCGATCGAAGCTGCCGAGCGGTTCATCGCGCCGTCGCAAAACCTGTCGGTGGTCGACAAGACGACCGTCGGCATGAAACTCATCGGCGCCATGCCCAGCCGCGACCTCAACAACCAGAGCCGGGGGCGCATCCCGACCCCGGGCTGGATCGCGGCAAACCGCTGGCAGGGGCGTCTGCCCTATTCCGACAACCCCGAATTCGTGGCCCCCGCCGGCGGCGTTCTGGGCAACACCAACAACAAGATCATCGACCGCCCCTTCCCCCTGCATGTGTCCTATGAATGGGGCGATACGCAGCGCGTCCACCGCTGGGAATTCCTGATGCAATCGCGCGAGGTGCACACCCGCGACAGCTTCATCGAGGCGCAGCTGGACACGGTCAGCTTCACCGCGCGGTCACTGCTGCCGCTGATCGGGGCCGACCTGTGGTTCACCGGCGAGGCCGCGCCCGAGGGCACCCTCGAACGCCAGCGCCAGATCGCCCTGACCTTGCTGGCCGAATGGAACGGCGAGATGAACGAGCACCTGCCCGAGCCGCTGATCTACGCGGCCTGGGTCCGCGCGCTGCAAAAACGCCTGATCGCCGATGACCTCGGGCCGCTGGCCAAGGAATTCAAACATGTCGAGCCCCTGTTCATCGAACGCGTCTTCCGCGACATCGACGGGGCCTCGGCCTGGTGCGACGTCCGGCAGAGCGCGCCGGTGGAAACCTGCACCGACATGGCCCGGCTGGCCTTGGACGATGCACTGGTCTGGATTTCCGAGCGCTATGGCAGCCAACTGGAATCCCTGCGCTGGGGCGATGCCCACCAGGCCACCCATGACCACCCGGTGCTGGGCGAGGTTCCGGTGCTGCGCTATTTCGTCAACATCCGCCAATCGACCAGCGGCGGCGACAACACCCTGCTGCGCGGACGCACCTCGGGCGAAGGACCGGACCCGTTCCAGAACGTGCACGGCGCGGGCTATCGTGGGGTTTATGACTTTGCCGACCCCGACAGCTCGGTCTTCATCACGGCCACCGGGCAATCGGGCCACTTCCTGTCGCGCTACTATGACGATCAGGCGCAACTGTGGCGCCGGGGTGAGTACATTCCAATGTCGCTGGATCTGGATCTGGCCCGCGCCGCCGCTGTCGGGACCACCCGTCTGATGCCGCAATAGGCGGGATTTCGGCGGACCCCCGCCCCTTTTTTGTGGCCCCGTGGACGTGGCCCCGTGGCTTGGCCTACCATTCCGGAGCGCCCGGACCGCAGCGCGAGGGGGAAAATCATGGCCAGTTTGCGCGATACCCTGAACAATCTAGCCCGCGACTATGCCATCGCCTGGAGCTCGGGTGACGCCGATGCCGTGGCCGAATTCTTTACGTCGGACGGGCAGATCACGATCAATCGCGGCGACCCCATTGTCGGGCGGGCAGCCATCGCCGACATGGCGCGCGGGTTTCATACCGACTTTCCCGATCTTGAGGTGCGCTGCGACATGCTGCGATGGGCCGGTCCCCACGCCATCTTCGTCTGGACCCTTGAAGGGCACCATGCACAGACCGGGAATGCAGTCACCACACGCGGCTGGGAAGAATGGGAGCTGGACGCGGAGTACAAGATCCGGTCGTCGTTGTGCTGGTTCGATGCCGACGACCATCAGCGCCAGATCGACGGGGCCTGATCGTCAGAGGCCCGCGAACTGATTGGCCTGCTTGTCGGTCCACAGAACGGTGATCTCGAACCCGTCCTCGGTCTGTTTTTCATCGCGCACCACGTCCTGACGGAACAGCCAGGCGCGTTTGTCGCCGTCGGCAAAGCCCAGCTTCAAAACCTCTTCCCGGCGCACGCCCTGCAGGATCGTGGCGATCTCGGTCAACAGCGGGTCGATCCCCTCGCCGGTCACGGCCGATATCGGGAACACCGCCGGATCGCGCTCGGCCCGGGCCTGCACGGCATCGCGGTCCTCATCGGACAGCAGGTCGATCTTGTTCCAGACTTCAAGCTGAGGGCGGGTATCGTCCACACCCAGCGAGGCCATGATCGTGCGCACATCCTCGGCCTGCTCTTCGGTCTCGGCATGGCTGATGTCGCGCACATGCACGATCAGGTCGGCGGCCAGAACCTCCTCGAGCGTGGCGCGGAAGGCCGCGACCAGTTCGGTCGGCAGGTTCGAGATGAAACCCACCGTGTCTGACAGGATCACCTCGGGTCCGTCGGGCAGTTCGATCCGGCGCATGGTCGGGTCCAGCGTGGCAAACAGCATGTCCTTGGCCATGACTTCAGCCCCGGTCAGGCGATTGAACAGCGTGGATTTGCCCGCGTTTGTGTAGCCCACCAGCGCCACGATCGGATAGGGCACCTTGGCCCGCGCGGCCCGGTGGAGCGTCCGTGTCTTCACGACCTTCTGCAACTGGCGACGCAAGCGCACCAATTGATCGTCGATCGCACGCCGGTCGGCCTCGATCTGGGTTTCCCCCGGTCCGCCGACAAAGCCCAGCCCACCGCGCTGACGTTCCAGGTGGGTCCAGGCTCGCACCAGCCGCGTCCGCTGATAGCTCAGCGCGGCCATCTCGACCTGCAGCACACCCTCGCGCGTGCGGGCGCGGTCCGAGAAGATTTCCAGAATCAACCCCGTCCGGTCGAGGATCTTGACCTTCCACGCCTTTTCCAAGTTGCGCTGCTGAACCGGGGTGACCGGCCCGTCGATCAGAACCAGCTCGATCTCGTTTTCAGCAAAACGCGCGCCTAGCTCCTCGATCTTGCCGCTGCCGAACAGCAGGCCGGGCTGCGCCCGCGGCAGGCGCACGATTTCCGACCCGATCACATCCAGATCGGGCAAAGCGGCAGCCAGTGCCACCGCCTCTTCCAACGCCGGAACGGGGTCGCGGCGCTGGTCATCTGACTTGATATCGGGATGCAGCACCCAAGCCCGAGTGCGCCTCCGGTCATGTTCCATCAAGAGGCGTCTTCGCCCTCATACAGGTTGATCGGCTGCGACGGCATGATGGTCGAGATCGCGTGCTTGTAGACAAGCTGCGACTGTCCGTCGCGGCGCAACAATACGCAAAAATTGTCGAACCAGGTGATGACACCCTGCAATTTCACACCGTTGATCAGGAAAATTGTAACGGGAACCTTTGCTTTCCGTACATTGTTCAGGAAGGCATCCTGAAGATTCTGTCTGTCCGAAGCCATATTTTGTTATCTCGCCGTTGTTCTTGCTTACGCGCTGCGGACCAACGCGCTCCCTCCGCGCGAGTATGGAGTGACGCGCAGAGATATTCCAGATGAAAAATCAGGCAGTAACGTGAAGGCTCGAATTGGCGGTTCAATCCCGCCACAGGGCCGGAGTGATCAACGCGATGATCGCCAGAGTCTCTAGCCGGCCGATTACCATGCCGGCGCACATGGTCAGCTTGGCTCCGGCCGACAGATCGATCAGACGGATCGGCAGATCGGTGGCCAGTTCGATCAACGGACCGGTCGTGCTCAGCACCGCGACGCTCAGCACCATGGCGCGTTCAAACCCAACCCCCTCGGCAGCGAGAACGACATCAAGCAACGCAAGCGTCAGCGCGAACATCATCAGAAAGACCCACGCGATGAAGGCACCCTGGCTTTGGATGCGGCGGTTGCCACCGCCCGCCCCGCTGACCGATGACGGGTGGATCAGCCTGTCCAGTTCACGCGCGCCATTCAGGTAAAGCGCATAGACCCGCAACAGCTTGACCCCGCCGGCGGTGGTGGCGACCCCGCCCCCGATAAGCGCAAGCCCCATCAACACAAGCCCCGGTGTGCCCAGGCCGGACAACTGTTGCGCGTCGTTCCAATAAGCGCTTTCGAACCCGGCCGTCGTCAGGAACGACATCACCGTGAACAACATGCCCCAGATGACGTTCAGCGTTTGCAGGCCCGTCACCTGCCCGCCGATCTCGGCAACCCCCGCCAGCACTCGGAAGACCAACAGTGCCGCCACGCCGACGACGATCATCAGGCCGATCCGGAATTCCGGATCGTGGTCCAGCCGGGAATAGCCCGTTGTTGCGGTGTCCTTTGAAAACGTCAGGCGGGACAAGGCAAAGAACAGGAACAGAAACAGGATGGCCTCGCCGGTGATCCCGGCGGTGGACCCTTCCAACCCGCCCACTGGCGATATGCCGGACGTGGCCATCACCGACATTGCGTGGCAGATGGCCGTCAGGCCCTTTTCTCCGGCGATCAACAGCAAGACCCAGATTACCGCTGTGAGGCTGGCGTAAACCGGGGTCAATGTCGCCGTCACACGGAGCAGTCGCCCCCGCGGGTCAACCTTTTCGCTCTGGGCTACGCCGGAAACCGGGCGGCCCGGCTGTCCGCGCGCGGTAATCTCGAACCCGCCCAACGACAGAGGCGCCAGGATCGCAGCCGCCGAGATCCACATCAGCAGCCCACCCATCCAGCCGACGAGTGCCCGCCACAGGTGAACCGGCGCCGACAGGCGCTCGGGGTCGGGAAACAGGTCCGCTCCGGTGGTGGTGATGGCGCTGACCATGTCAAAATAGGCGTTCAGAAAGGTCGTGTTCCCCAACGCGTCATGGACCGGAACGGCCAGAAACAACGGCAATACCGTCAACGAGCCCAGCAGGACCGCCAACTGCCCCAAGGTTCCGCGCCGCGGTTGCCGGCTGGCCGTCGCCAGACCTACGATCGTAACCAGGAACAGCCCGACCAAACCCGAATAGAAGAACGACCGCGACGTTGGATGGTCATCCAAGGCAAGGGCGTAGATCGCCGGGATCCACATCGCCAAGGACACAACCGCCGAGATCAACAGAAACAGCGGCAGCCGCCGAATTACGCTGATTTTGGGTGCGCGGGCGACAGCCATCAGAAAAAGTCGATCGAAACCTGCATCAGGCGTTCGACCTCGGGTACATCATTGGCCATTGCAAAAATCGCAACCACGTCCTTTTCGTCAATCCGCAGACTGCCAGTGGGCCGCAGGACCTCGTCGCCCTTGCGCACCGCGCCGACCAGGACGCCTTCGGGAAAGTCGATGTCGCGCAGTTTCTGCCCGGCCATTGGCGAGGTCGACAGCACTTCGGCCTCGATCACTTCGGCCTCGGCATCGCCGATCGAATAGACCTGTCGCACCCGGCCATGCCGGATATGGCGAAGGATCGAACTGACGGTCGTGGCCCGCGGGTTGATATAGGCGTCAATCCCCAATGGCCCCATCAAGGCCACCATGCTGGGGTCGTTGATCAGCGCAATCGCCAGCGGACAACCTTCGGCCTTGGCCCGTACCGCAGCCAGCATGTTGGTCCGATCATCATCGGTGACGGCCAGCATCGCGTCCGCGCGCTCGATCCCCGCTTCGCTCAACAGCGCGGAATCCAGACCGTCACCGTTCAGAACGATCGTACGCTCCAGCGACTCGGCGGCCAGTTCCGCACAGCTCCGGTCACGCTCGATAACCTTTGCACGGATGCGACCCTCGCGTTCTTCCAGCGTCCGGGCGACTTCGAGGCCGACGTTTCCGCCGCCCACGATAACCACACGATCCTGCTTTTTCTGTGATTTACCAAAGACTTCCATCGTACGATCAACGTCTTGAACGATGGTAAAGACATAGCATTCGTCACCGACGAACAATTGGTCCTCGGATTCCGGCGCGAACAGTGTTCCGTCGCGGCGAATACCCACCACGATGGCGCTGAGCGTTGAAAAAAGGTCTGTCAGTTGGCGCAAGGGCGTGTTGACGATCGGGCAATCCTCGGCGATCCGAATACCCAGAAGCTGCGCCTTGCCATCCATGAACAGTTCCGTGTCAAAAGCCGCAGGCGCCGACAGGCGGCGCATGGCTGCGGCGGCCACTTCACGTTCGGGGCTGATCACCACGTCGATCGGAAGATGGTCGCGGCGGTACAGGTCGCGATGGATCGCTTCGAGGTAGGATTTCGACCGCAACCGCGCGATCTTGCGCTGGATCGAGAACACCGAGTGCGCCATCTGGCAGGTGACCATGTTCACCTCGTCAGAATGGGTCGCGGCGATGATCATGTCGGCGTCACGGGCTCCGGCCCGCTCGAGCACGTCGGGATAGCTGGCAAAGCCGGCGATGCCCTGAACGTCCAGCGTCTCGGTCGCCCGGCGTACCAGGTCAGGGTTGTTGTCCACAACGGTGACGTCATTCAACTCGCCCGAAAGGTGCCGAGCAATCTGCCAGCCCACCTGGCCGGCGCCACAAATGATGACCTTCATGCCTTTGGCCTTTCTGCCTGAGCGTTTTGAATGACAGATGCCCACAGAGCGGTCAATCGAATTGTCATGACGGCCTGTGTGATGCAAGATAAGCGAATGAAAACAGTGCTTCGATTGCTTGTTCCCCTTGCCCTGCTGGCCGGATGCGGGCCGTTGTCTATGTATTATCGCGAAGGCGAAAGCGTCTCGCGGATGCAGGCCGAAACGACCGAATGCCAAGTGCAGGCGCTGAAGGATGCACCGGTTGCAAACCAGGTGCGCCAAAGCCCCCCCACCTATTGGCCGGGCCGCACCTATTGCGACGGGCGCGGGCGATGCTACCGCACCGGAGGATGGTGGGAGCCGGGCCGCGTTTACACCGTAGATGTAAATCAGGGGCTGCGAAACACGGTCGAGGCGCAGTGCATGGCCAAGAAGGGATACCGCCCCATCAGCCTGCCGCCCTGCAAACAGTCGGTCAAATCGGGCGTTCCGCCGACCCGAACAACCGTCCTGCCACCATTGGGCACGGCCTCTTGTTTCGTCAAATTCGACGACGGGTCATTCCAGATCATCACGCCGGGGTTGCCGGGCTGACCGACTGACCTCAGCCCAGATCGTCGGGTGACGATCGCCGGCGGAGTGACAGGAACAGATGTGCTGCGATGGCGGCTGCATAGAATACAAGTACAGCCACGAACATCGAGCCCTCTCCGGCACGCCAAAGGATTGCAAGCAGAACAGGTGTGCCCAGCAGGTTGCCCGCATTTCCCATCTGCGCCATCGCCCCATAGCTCAGCGCCTGATCCCGGGCCGAGCCATTCAGTTGAGGAACCGCCGCGAAACTACCGCCCTGCACCAGGCCCAACACCGCAAACAGCGCAATGCCGACAACGGGCAGAGGCGCTCCAAAAAACAGCAGAGCCAAGGCAACCATCCCGGCCGCAAAACCAAGATTTACAACCGTGACCGCGGTCAGGAACATCAAGAGCACGGGCACCGCGACCCACGACAGCACGATACCTGCCAGCGGCATCAGACTGGCTACAAGAATCGACTGATCCTCGGGCATACGGCCGGGTAGGATCGCCAGCAACGACACGAAGGTCAGAGTGTAGAAGAACCATCCGATCGCCGGTGCTGCCATGCGGGGCGAGCGGTAGGTTTCTAGATGCGTCTGCAGGATGGATCCCAGCCCCCACCCATGCCGTTCCGTCGCGATGGGTGGAACCTTTGGCGGAAACACGGCGACCAGTCCAGCAATCAGCGCCATCAGGAACCCGTGGCCCATGAAGAAATCCGCCAATCCAAAACGCTGGATCAACGGAAGACCGAACCAAGCGTTCAGCGCAAAGGCAACTCCAAAGAAAGAACTCCACAACACCATGGCGGCATTGCGCGAGGCTCCGCGTGTGATCTGTGCGATCAGCGTTGGAGCGGCAACCACGATCGCCAGATGCGAAACGCCCTCGATGATCCGGCTGGCCAGCATCACTTGAAAACCGGGCATGGTGGACTGGAACACCGATACAACGCCGCCCAGCAGCAAACCGAACACCAGCAGGCGGACCGGTCCGAACTGCGCGGTAATGGCGCCTGACATGGCCCCCAACACGGCGCCCATCAAACTGATGATCGACAACAACCAGCCGATCGAATCCCCATAGCCTGGGTACAATGCACCGACCGCGTCGAAGGCAACGGCGATCTTGGCGAACTGCGTGGCCGCGCCCAGTCCGGCCACCCATAACAGGATCACCTGCAGGAATATGCGAAAAGATTGATTCACACCCGCGTTCTACCCTCGGCCTCCGGCGAGGTGAACGCATATATTATGCGGCGCGTACGCGCGTGCCGCTGACAAGGCGCACTGGAGTTCCATCGGCCAGATACAGCCGCTCCCATACGATTTGGCCTGCGCTGATGGTGATCTGGTCGTGCACGGCCTGAGAAGTAATGAATGCTTTGGGATTTGGCACCTGCAGGTCCCACCAACCCTCGTCCGTCAGCTCCATTTCGGCCTGGCGGATCTCGTCGGTCGCAAACTGCCACAGCGACACCCCCAACAACGAGTGCTGGCTGGTTGACCAATCCCGTGCGCGGCTGGGTGAATAGGCCAGACAAACATGGCTCGCTTCGTCCACCAGATGCAGACAGGCTTGCGAACTGCCGACAAGCCGCTTCAGTGCTGCATCGTCGGCGCGGTGATCCGAAAGCGCCGAGAAAACCGCAGCTTGTTGTTCAGGGCTTGGGGTCTGTACCCCGTTTTCCCAGCGCGACACCGTGGCCTGATCGACGCGCATCACATGTGCAAGCGCCGACTGCTTCATCCCGGTGGCCCGCCGAAGCCGTTTGAGACGACGACCAAAGGCGGGAAATCCCTGCTGGATCATCGATAGCGTCATGGCCGGGCGCCTCCCGTCGTCCTGCCTGTATGGCCGGCCCCTATTCCGCCGGTTCAGGCTCGTCCAGTTGCGCCACCCGCGCGCCCGACTTGTTCGACGTCACCACACCCAGCGATTTCAGCTTGCGGTGCAAGGCGCTGCGTTCCATTCCAACGAAACTGGCCGTGCGGCTGATATTGCCGCCAAAGCGATTGATCTGGGTCAGCAGATACTCACGCTCGAACGCCTCTCGTGCCTCGCGCAGTGGCAGCGTTGCCAGAGCGCCCGACAGCACGACCCGGCCGGAATCGTCGGCCTTTTCCTCCTCATTCGGCAATTCCCGCGCTTCGATCGGTCCGGTGCCATCACCAAGGATCAAGACCCGCTCGACCAGGTTCTTCAACTGGCGCACGTTGCCGGGCCAACTCATCGTCTGCAGCAGGGCCACGGCCTCTTCCGACAACTCGCGCACAGGGAGGCCCTGGGTTTCGTTGCACATCTCGATGAAATGCTTGGCGAGAACAGGAATATCCTCGCGCCGTTCTTCCAAAGACGGCACTGCGATCGGGACGACATTGAGGCGGTGATACAGCTCTTCGCGGAACCGGTCCGCGGCAATCTCGGATTCAAGGTCGCGGTTGGTGGAAGAGATCACCCGCAGATCGACACGCACGTTGTCCGAGCCACCCACCCGCTGAAACTGCTGATCAACGAGAACGCGCAAGATCTTGGACTGCGTGCCCAACGGCATGTCGGCAACCTCGTCGAAATAGACCACACCGCCATGGGCCTGTTCGAGCAGACCGGATTCAACGCCACGCTCGGCGGATTCACGGCCGAACAGAACTTCTTCCATGCGCTCGGGCTCGACGCCGGCGCAGTTGACCGTGACAAAGGGCGCGTTCGCCCGGTTCGAGTGCGCATGAATGTAGCGCGCGGCGATTTCCTTGCCCGATCCGGCGGGACCGCGCAGCATGACCCGACCGTTGGATTTGGTCACCTTGTCCAACTGGCTCAGCATCGCGCGGAACGCAGCCGACTTGCCGATCATATCGGAATTGCTGACTTCCTTGCGCTTGAGCGAGGCATTCTCGCGACGAAGGCGCGACGTTTCCATCGCGCGGCGGATCACCACCATCAACTGATCGATGTTGAAGGGTTTTTCGATAAAATCATATGCCCCCTGCTTGATCGCAGCGACGGCGATTTCGATATTTCCGTGCCCCGATATGATCACCACCGGAACATCCGGATTGTCGCGTTTGACCGCCTTCAGAATGTCGATCCCATCCATGCGGCTGTCCTTGAGCCAGATGTCCAGGATCAACAGCCCGGGTGGTTCCGCGTTGATCGCAGCCATGCACTCGTCCGAGTTGCCGGCCAGCCGGGTGGAATATCCTTCGTCCTCCAGAATGTCGGACACCAGTTCGCGAATATCGCGCTCGTCATCTACGATCAGAATGTCGCTCATCTTTGGCCTGCTTTCAGTGTCTTGGATTTAATTGCCTGCTTTTGCGGCGCTGCGACCGGGGCCGTGTTGGCCTTCGGCAACCGGATCACGGCCATTGCGCCAAAATGGTCCTGTCCGTCGAACACGGGCGCATCCTCAAGGGTCAGCGTGCCGCCGTGTTCTTCAATAATTTTCTTGACGATGGGAAGGCCCAGGCCAGTCCCTTCGTCGCGCGTCGTCACATAGGGCTCGAACAGCCGCGCCCGGTCTTCCGGCAGCCCGATGCCGTTGTCCGCGATGGTGATCAGTGTTCCGTCGTCATCCGTGGACAGGCGCACCTTGATCTGCGGGCTGAGGTTGTCGGGCGGGCCCTTCTTTTTCAGGGTTTCGATCGCTTCGCCGGCGTTCTTGATCAGATTCGTGAGCGCTTGGTTCAACATCGTCGCGTCCACATCAGCCAATACTGGCTGGTCCGGGATCTCCGCATCGATCTGAACGCCCGGCTGACCGGCCTGCTGCAGCAGAACCGCCTCACGCACCAAGCCCGCGATGTCTTCCTCGTGCCGGTCGGGCTCGGGCATACGGGCGAACTTCGAGAACTCGTCGACGATCCGGCGCAGATCGTTGGTCTGACGGACGATCACGTCGGTCATGGATTCCAGGCTGGCGCTGTCCTCTTCATCCAGCTTCCGCGCAAACTTCCGCCGGATGCGTTCGGCGCTCAGCTGAATGGGGGTCAGCGGGTTCTTGATCTCATGCGCGATGCGGCGGGCTACGTCCCCCCAGGCCGCCATACGCTGGGCACTGACCAGATCGGTAACGTCGTCAAAGGCGACCACGTAACCTTCCAGCCTGCCGTCCTCGCCGCGTCGGGTCGCCATCCGGACCAGCAGGTTTTCCAACTGTCCCTTGCGGGTGACCTTGATTTCGTCCTGAATTGCTTCCTGGTTGCCTTCTTTCAGCGCTTCGAACAAAGGCAGGAACTCGGGCACGGCGATGCCGATAGCCAGTTGTTGCTCATGGCCTTTCCAGTCAAGCAAGCGCTCGGCCGAGCGGTTGACGAATGTCACCTGACCATCCGGATCCACCCCGACAACGCCCGAAGTCACCGAACTGAGCACCGAGTCGAACAACCGGCGGCGGCTTTCGATCTGGCGGGTGTTTTCCAGCAGCGTACCCCGCTGCGCCTTCAATTGCCGAGTCATCTGGTTGAAATACCGCCCCAGCATGGCGATTTCGTCGTCGCTGGCCTCCTCGATGACCTGCACGTCCAGATCACCGGCCCCGACCCGCTGCGCGGCCGTGGTCAGACGACCAACCGGGCGCGAGAGCCGCTCGGCGAACCACATGCCCAGCGAAACGGCCGCCAAGATGAGGATTACCGCGAACCCCAGATACAACAGCCCGAACTCGAACAGCACCCTGCCCCGTTCGTTTTCCAACTGTTGATAAAACTGCGCGGTTTCCTTGGTGTCATCCAAAAGGGTCAACAACTGGCCATCTACTGCGCGGCTGACATACAGATATCGGTCCAGATAGGCTCGCAGCGGCACCAGAGCCCGGAATTCGTTGTTGGGCCAGTCCGCGATGATCAACAGCCCCTCGTCTCGGGCCTGCTCCAACTGCTCGGGTGTCGGCGGTTCGTAGTTGAACAGATAAGACCTGTCTCCGCGGGCCCGGATTTCGCCACTGCCGTCAATCACGTAGGCTTCGCGCAGTCCGCGCTGAATCTGTGCCTGCCCCTGGGCCAGCACCTCGCGCAGCTCGGCATCCGAGATGTAGAAGTCCAGCTTGCGTGCATTGTCCAGAAACCGCGCAAGAACCGAGGCATCCTGCGTCAGACCCTGTTCGTGCTCTTGTTCATATGCCTCGGCCGCCGTCAGCGAAGATCCGACCACCTGCCTGACCCGGTCCGAGAACCATCCCTCAAGCCCGATGTTCACGGTCAGACCGGCAAAAATTGCCACCGTCACCGTGGGCACCAGCGCCAACAGCGTGAACGCCCCGATCAGCCTCAGGTGCAGGCGAGAGCCCGCCGATTTGGCCCGGCGCGCCGCAACCAGATTGCCCAACTGCCCCAGAACCAGGGCCGCAACGACCAGAATGTAAACAAGGTCTGCAAGCAGAATCAGCCGAAGCGTGGGCGCATTCGCACCCAGATCAAACGGCCCGATAACAAGGTAGGTCGCAAGGGTCAGCACCGGCCCCAACACAACCAGCCCCAATGTGCCGAAATTGCGCAGTTTCCGGGACTTACGCCACCGATTCAGGGATAATACCGGCCGTTTCTGTGCCCGGGATACCACCGTCTGCCCTCATCCTGATGTGCCGCTTTCGCGGCGTACCGCCATATGTCGTGGTCTTTTCCGGGACTGTGCTCGGATGCCACGGTTTGTGTGGCGAGATTACATCAGTTTGCGTCGACGTGTCACCTGAATATCGAGATCAGTGATTTTTTTGCGCAGCGTATTCCGGTTGATCCCCAGCAAATCGGCACATTTTGCCTGATTTCCTCCGGTCGCATCCAGCGCGATTTCGATCAGCGGAGCCTCAACCTCGCGCAGAATGCGCTGGTACAGACCCGGTGGCGGCAGCATGTTTCCATGAAGGTCGAAGTAACGCCGCAGATGCCGCGCAACCGACGAAGACAGCTTCTCTCGTTCGCTCCCGCTCAGCAGTGGTTCGGCCTCGGGCTGACTGCCCAAGACGGCCTCGACCTCGGACTTGGTGATTTCGTCGGATCGGCTTGTCAGGCTCAGCCGCCGGATAGCGTTTTCCAGTTGGCGCACGTTGCCGGGCCAGGAATACCGGCGCACAAGCTCGATCGCGTCAGGGCCCAACCGCCGCTTTGTGCCGTTTTCGCGTTCTTCGCGGGCCAGAAAATGCTCGGCCAGCAACAGGATGTCGTCGACCCGCTCGCGCAAGGCTGGCACATGGATGGTGGCACCGCAGAGGCGGTAATAAAGGTCCTGCCGCACCCGCCCGCTTTCCATCGCCTCGGTCAGGTCCGACTGGCTGGTCGCCATGAAGCGCGGAACGTGGTCGCCGGGCGTGTCCATCATCCGCACGATCCGGGCCTGGATTTCATCGTCCAGGTCTGCAATTTCGTCGATCAGCAAGGTACCGCCGCGCACCCGGGCCATGACCCGGGCCGGACCCTCCAAGTCGCGCAGGTCCGCTGCAGTAGCAGTCACAAAGGGCAGTGTCCGCCGGTCTGAGAAATCGTGAATTGCCCTCGCAATCAACGACTTGCCCGTGCCACTTTCACCGGAAATCATGACCGAAAGATCGGTGTTCATGACCCGGGCGACCAACCTGTACAGGGCTTGCATCACCGGAGTTCGACCGACCAATGGCAACTCGTCGGGGCGGTCTTCGGATGTGTCCGCGGGTTCGATCTGAACCCGCTGCTTGCGGTCCAGCGCCCGGGCGGTGCGCTTCATCAGATCCGGCAGGTCGAACGGTTTGGGCAGATAGTCATAGGCATCCGCCTCGGCCGCCTGGATCGCCGTCATGATCGTGTTCTGGGCCGAGATCACGATCACCGGCAGGCCCGGCCGGTCCTGCGCGATTTTGGGCAGCATTTCCAACCCGTTGCCATCGGGCATGACCACGTCCGAGATCACCACGTCGCCCTTGCCCTCGCCGACCCAACGCATCAGCGTCGTCAGGGACGAGGTCGCATGCACTTTGCAGCCCGCCCGCGTCAGGGCCTGGGTCAGAACCGTCCGGATCGTTCTGTCATCATCTGCAACCAGTACCGTGCCATCCATCTGGTGTTCTCCTTGATTATTCTTTGTCCTGCCCTGCCTCGCGCGGCGCGCGGCGCAGCGACAGCCGGAAGACTGTCCGCCCCGGCACCGACTCGGCCGTGATCCAACCGTCGTGGTCGGACACGATCTTGCTGACCAGCGCCAAGCCAAGGCCGGTGCCGTTTTCCTTGCCGGAAACGAACGGGTCGAAAATATCGCCGCGGATGTCCTCGGGCAGGCCCGGGCCATCGTCGATGATCTCGATCTGCAACGGCAACGAGTGACCCGAGCCATCACTGCGCCGCAGACGGAAGGAATGTTCGAAATAGGTGTGCAGGCGGATCGTCCCGCCCTCGGGGCCGGCGGCCTCGGACGCGTTCTTGAGCAGGTTCAGAACCACCTGCAACAGCTGATCCGGATCACCATAGGCCAATGGCAGCGACGGGTCGTAGTCCTCGATGATAGTCATGTCCGCGCCAAAGCCCAGCAGCGCCGAGCGGCGCGCGCGGTCCAGAACATCGTGGATGTTGACCGGCTTGAACTCGGGCCGCGAGAGGTTTCCGAACTGCTCGACCTGCTCAAGCAGCTTCACGATCCGGCGACTCTCGGCCACGATAAGGTCTGTCAACTCAAGATCTTGCGGGCCGATATTCATGCTCAGCAACTGTGCAGCACCGGTGATCCCAGCCAGCGGGTTCTTGATTTCATGCGCCAGCATCTCGGCCATGCCGATCGCCGACTGCGCCGCCGATTTGACCGTGTTGCCGCGAGTCATGCGGGTGGCCAGTTCGCGCGGCGAGACGATCATGATCATCGACCCCGGATGCCCCAGCAGAGGCGCGATCTGCAGCGCGCATTGCAGCGGCGCGCGATTGCCCGAACCCACATCCACGTCATTCACGAACAACGGCGTGCCCTGCGCGCGGGCGCGCGTGAACGCCTCTTCCAGCGGCGCGTCCACGGCGATCTGGTCCCAGACCGGATGCCCGACCACCGATTTGCGCGAAGCGTTCAGGAACCCCTCACCCGAGGAATTGACATCCGCGATGCGATCCTCGGGGTCGATGATGAAGGCGGGAACCGGCAGCGAAGCCCAGACGACCTGATCCGAAATCATGCTGCCACCTCGGAATTTTCCGTCAACGCGTCGCCGATCAGCCGCAGAACCTCGGCCGGATCGCGCGAGGTCAGGACCGCGCGGCGCAGGGACGCCGGCGTTCTGGCCTCGTCCATGTACCAGCCCAGATGCTTGCGCGCGACACGCAGCCCCAGGTCGGCGCCGTAGAACCCCAGCATCGCCTCGTAATGCGCCCGCACCATATCGGCCAGATCGTCGCCCTCGGGAACCTCTGGCGCCGGCGTTTCCCACAGCGCGTGCGCGATCTGCGCCAGCAGCCAAGGTTTGCCCTGCGCGCCACGGCCCACCATGACGCCATCCGCGCCCGACTGCCCTAGCGCTGTCTGCGCACGCTCGGGGCTGGTGATATCGCCATTGGCCACGACCGGAATGCTGACGGCATCCTTGACCGCGCGGATCGCGGCCCAATCCGCCTCGCCCTTGTAGAACTGACAGCGCGTGCGCCCGTGGATCGTCACCATCTGAACGCCGGCCTCCTGCGCCCGCCGCGCCACGTCCGGCGCGTTCAGCAGCGTGTCGTCCCACCCCAGCCGGGTCTTGAGCGTCACCGGAACGTCCACTGCGTCCACGACCGCATCGATCAGGGTCAGGGCGTGGTCGGGCGTCTTCAGCAGCGCCGAGCCGGAATAGCCGTTCGTCACCTTCTTGGCCGGGCAGCCCATATTGATGTCGATCACCCGCGCACCCCGGTCGGCAACCTGCCGCGCGGCCTCGGCCATCCAATAGGCGTCGCGCCCGGCGAGCTGTACGGCGGTGTTTTCCACATCCGCCGACAACTCGGCCCGTTCGCGCACGCCGGGCTTGGCCTGCACCATCTCTTGGCTGGCGACCATCTCGCTGACCACCATGCCGGCGCCGAACCGCATGACGAGGTCGCGAAACGGCCGGTCGGTGATTCCGGCCATCGGCGCCAGCAGAACCGGCGGGGTCAAAGTTTTCTCGGCAATGCGCAGCGTCAACGTGCCTAATCCTTGAGCAATTGCGGTTTTCATATCGAATACGGGGCGTATGAACAACAAATCCGCGACCAACAAGCCCGCAAAATCATCATATGCCTATTTTTTAATCAGCTTACCGCGAGTGATTGCCTCTGCTTTCACCGCCGCCTAAACACGGAAGCCAAACGAAGGTCGGAAATTCAAACATGACAACCGCCGCCATCATCGTCGCCGCCGGGCGCGGCCTGCGCGCCGGAGGAGGCCAGCCCAAGCAGTGGCGCCCCTTGGCCGGGCGGCGTGTGGCCGACTGGACGATCGAACGGATCAAGGCGCAGGTCCCGCTGGTCGTGCTGGTCCTGTCCCCCGACGACCCCGAGGCCTGGACGGAATTCGCCGACAGCGGCCTGATCCTTGCGCCCGGCGGCGCCGACCGAGCCGAATCCGTGCGCAACGGGTTGCAGGCGCTGGCCGACCGCGGCGTCAGCAAGGTTCTGATCCATGACGTCGCCCGGCCCTGTGTCAGCGCGCGGGTCATTGGTGACGTGCTGGCGGCCCTCGACACCCACGCCGCTGCGGCGCCGGGGCTGCCGGTCACCGATGCGCTGTGGACCGGGGCCGACGACCAAGTTACCGGCACCCGAGATCGCGCGGGCCTGTATGCCGCGCAGACGCCGCAGGGGTTCCGCTATGACGCCATCGTCGCCGCGCATGCCGCGCATCCCGGTGGGGCCGCCGACGATGTCGAGGTTGCCCGCGCCGCCGGGATCAACGTGGCCATCGTGCCGGGCGACGCGGACAATCTGAAAATCACACGGCCCGAGGATTTTGCCCGGGCCGAAAGGATATTGAGGTCAGACATGGATGTAAGGCTGGGCAACGGATATGACGTGCACCGGTTCGGGCCGGGCGATCACGTGATCCTGTGCGGCGTCGAGGTCCCGCATGATCGGGGGCTGCAGGGCCATTCCGACGCGGATGTGGGCATGCACGCCGTCACCGACGCGATCTATGGCGCGCTGGCGCAGGGCGATATCGGTCAGCACTTCCCCCCATCCGACCCGCAATGGAAGGGCGCCGCCAGCGAGATATTTCTGCGCCATGCGGTGGATCTGGCCACGCGCATGGGCTTTCGCATCTCGAACATCGACTGCACGCTGGTCTGCGAATACCCCAAGATCGGCCCGCACGCTGCGGCGATGCGGCAGAAAATTAGCGAAATCATGGAGCTGGAGGCCGACCGCGTGTCAATCAAGGCCACCACGTCCGAGCGGCTGGGCTTTACCGGCCGCAAGGAAGGCATCGCCGCTATCGCGACCGCCAGTCTGGTGAAACCATGACCCTGGCGCGCCTGATCGGAACCGTCGGCGGGATCGGTTACCTTCGCCCTGCCCCCGGCACCTGGGGTTCGCTGGCCGCCCTGCCTTTGGCCTTGGCGCTGCACCTGCTGGGCGGCTTCCCGCTGCTGGCCGTCGCAACCGTCGCCGTTTTTGCGGCCGGCACGTGGGCCACGGGCGTCATGACTGCCGGGCAGGACGATCACGACCCTTCGGAGATCGTCATCGACGAGGTCGCGGGCCAATTCATCGCCATTTGGGCCGTGTCCTATCCCGCCTGGGCGCATGACATCGCGGTCACCGCCCTGTGGCCGGGCTGGATCGCCGCGTTCTTGCTGTTCCGCCTGTTCGACATCACCAAGCCCGGCCCCGTCGGCTGGGCCGACCGGCGCGGCGACCCCTTGGGCGTAATGCTGGACGACGTGATTGCAGGCGTGTTCGCGGCCGTGGGCGTTTTGATCCTGGCCGGGATCGCACATGGAGTACTGGGCCTATGACCGTCGCCAAACTGCTCGACCGCGCCAAGGCGCTGAAGGTCATGATCGCCACCGCCGAAAGTTGCACGGGCGGCATGGTCGCCGCCGCGCTGACCGACATTCCCGGCAGTTCGGCCGTGGTTGACCGAGGCTTCGTCACCTATACCAACGCCGCCAAGCAGGACATGCTGGGCGTGCGTGCCGAGACGCTGGCGGCCCATGGTGCCGTTTCTGAAGAGGTCGCCCGCGAAATGGCCGAGGGTGCGCTGGCGCATTCCCAGGCGCAGCTTGCGGTCTCGATCACCGGCATCGCGGGGCCCGGCGGGTCCGAGTTCAAGCCCGAGGGCCGGGTCTGTTTCGGCCTTGCCGTCACAGGCCGCCCCACCCTGACCGAAACCGTCGAGTTCGGCGCCGCAGGCCGCGCCAATGTCCGACGCGCGGCGCGAGATCATGCGCTGAAACTGCTGGAAAACGGCCTTTCCGAACTCGCCTAAATTTTTGGCACCTGCCCGGATACGGCGCACTTTTTGTCACCACTTGGAAAAAGGACGCCAAAACAGGCACCTTTTTCGCACCCTGCCTCTTTTTTCCTCGGCCGCCGTTCGGTTGAACCCACGGCACGTCACTCACACCGCGCCCCTTGGCGCAGCTTCAGGAAAGAGGAGAACGGCCCAATGAACGGAGCCGATACCGCCTGGATCATCGTCGCGACGGCGCTGGTCCTGTTCATGACTTTGCCGGGCCTGGCCCTGTTCTATGGCGGGCTGGTGCGCGCCCGCAACGTGCTGAGCGTTTTCATGCACTGCTTCGCGATCGCCTGCTTGATGAGCATCCTGTGGCTGGTCGCCGGGTATTCGATCGCCTTCGGTGACGGCGGTTCAGGCCTGTGGGGCGGGCTGGGCAAGGCGTTTCTGAACGGCGTTGATGCCGACAGCCTGTCGGGCACCCTGCCCGAGGTGCTGTTCTTTGCCTTCCAGATGACCTTTGCCATCATCACCCCGGCCCTGATCGTCGGCGCCTATGTGGAACGCGTGGGCTTTGGTTTCGTGCTGGTCTTTTCGGGCCTTTGGATGCTGCTGTGCTATGCGCCGGTGGTGCATTGGATCTGGGGCGGTGGCATCCTGACCGATGGCGGCATTCTGGGTGAAATCGGCGTGCGCGATTTCGCCGGTGGCATCGTGGTGCACGAAACTGCTGGTCTGGCCGCTCTGATCATCGCGTGGGTCCTGGGGCCGCGCAAGAACCGCACCACCCCGCCGCACAACCCCGGATACGTCATGATCGGGGCCGCGATGCTGTGGGTCGGCTGGTTCGGATTCAACGGCGGCTCGCAACTGGCCGCCGATGGCGGCGCGGCCATGGCGCTGACGGTCACGCATATCTCGGCCGCCACCGCATCGCTCAGCTGGGCGCTGTGGGAGCGGATCAAATACGGTAAGGCCTCGCTGGTCGGTCTGGTCACCGGGACCATCGCGGGTCTGGCCTCGATCACTCCGGCCTCGGGCTATGTCGATCCTATTCAGGCGCTGATCATCGGCGCGGTCGCCGGCATCCTGTGCCAGGAGGCGGTAAACGTGGTCCGCAACGTGTTGAACATCGACGATACGCTGGACGTGTTCGCCGTGCATGGCGTGGGCGGCATTTTCGGCACCATCATGATCGCCGTCTTCGGCTTGGGCGCCTGGACCGCGCAGTTGGGCGGGCTGGTGATCGTGGGTGTCTTTACGTCAGTTGTCACGTTTGTGCTGATCAAAGTGGTTGCGCTTGTCACCCCGCTTCGCGTAGACGCCGAGACCGAAACGAACGGGCTCGACCTGTCGGTCCACGGCGAACGGGCCTATGACATGAGCAGCTAAGCCCACCTTGGCTGGCTCGACTGCCCATCCGGGCATCAAGCGGACCTCTTGGGAGGTCCGCTTTTCTTTTGCGCCAACCCCTCTCGACATCGGGCCGGTCGGCAGGCTATCAGCCCGCAACGTCATTTCAGCGCCGAGGTCCCGCCATGATCCCCAGTTCCTTTCCCGACAGCACGGAAATCGCCCGCCTGACCGCGCGGATGCTGCTGGAGATCAAGGCGGTGCATTTCAACGCGCGCGAGCCGTTCACGCTGGCCAGTGGCCTGCCCAGCCCCACCTATATCGATTGCCGCAGGCTGATCTCGTACCCGCGCATCCGGTCGACCCTTATGGACTTCCTGACGGTCACCATCATGCGGAATGCCGGGTTCGAAGCCTTCGACAACATCGCCGGTGGTGAGACCGCGGGCATCCCCTTCGCCGCGATGGTGGCCGAGCGCATGGCCCTGCCGATGACCTATGTGCGCAAGAAGCCCAAGGGCTATGGCCGCAACGCCCGGATCGAAGGGGCCATGACCGAAGGCCAGCGCGTGCTGCTGGTCGAGGACCTGACCACCGACGGCGGCTCAAAACTGTCCTTCGTGGACGCAATCCGCGAAACCGGCGCCACCTGTGGGCATACGGCGGTGATCTTCTATTATGGCATCTTCCCAGAAACCGAAAAGACGCTGGGCGATCACGGTGTGCAACTGCACCACCTGTGCACCTGGTGGGACGTTCTGGCCGAGGCCAAGGCACAGGGCACGTTCGACGCCGAAACGCTGGACGGGGTCGAAGCCTTCCTGAACGACCCGCGCGGCTGGCAGGACGCCAACAAGAGCTGACTGTTGAGCCATTGTTGCCGGCCAGGAAACACTGGCCGTCAGCCTTGCTACCTATCCACAAGATGTTGACGAATGACCGATCCCTGCGGCAAGATGCAGGAGCGGAAGATATGCACAGCATATCCCCAGAAAACATACAATTTGCCCCGACTCACGGGGCCGCGATATGACCTTTGTCCCATGGGGACAGCGAGAGCAGCAATGAACGAGATCAGCAGTATCGAGCAGGCAGCGGCGCAGATTCAGAACGCCGAGACCATGCCGCATTCCATCGAGGCCGAACAGCAGCTTCTGGGCGCGATCCTGACCAACAACGACCTGTATGACCGGGTCGCCTCGATCATCGGGCCCGAGCATTTCTATGACCCGGTCCATGCCCGCATCTATGAGGTCGCCGCCGCGCGCATCGCCAAGAACGCGCTGGCATCGCCGGTGACGCTGAAATCCTTCATGGCCGAGGACGAGGGTTTGAAGGAACTCGGCGGCCCGGCCTATCTGGTCAAGCTGGCCGGGGCCTCGATCAGCGCCTTCGCCGTGCATGACTATGCCCAGATGATCTATGATCTGGCGATCCGGCGCGAACTGATCCGGCTTGGTCGCGACATCTCGGACAAGGCCGCGCGGGTCGAAGTGGCCAGTGAGCCCAAGGAACAGATCGTCGAGGCCGAGCAGAAGCTCTACAAGCTGTCCGAACAGGGCCAGACCGAACAGGGGTTCAAATCCTTCCTCAAGGCCGTGACCGAGGCGGTGAATGTCACCAACGAGGCCTATCAGCGCGGCGGCGGCATGGCCGGGATTTCGACCGGGCTGGCCGATCTGGACAAACAGCTGGGCGGGTTGCACCCGTCGGACCTGATCATCCTTGCCGGGCGTCCGTCGATGGGTAAGACCTCGCTGGCGACCAACATCGCGTTCAACGTGGCCAAAGCCTATAAGCGGGGTCAGCGCGCCGATGGCACCGAGGGTGCGGTGGACGGCGGCGTCGTCGGTTTCTTCTCGCTGGAAATGAGCGCCGAGCAGCTGGCCGGACGGGTTCTGGCCGAGGCGTCCGAAATCTCCAGCCACAAGATCCGTCAAGGCGACATGACTGAGGACGAGTTCCGCCGTTTCGTCGATGCGGCCAAAGCGCTGGAAGCCTGTCCGCTTTACATCGACGACACACCGGCTCTACCGATCTCACAATTGGCGGCCCGGGCGCGGCGGCTCAAGCGGACGCATGGGCTGGACCTGCTGGTCATCGACTATCTGCAGCTGTGCCGCGGCATGTCCGACAACCGCGTGAACGAGATCGCCGAGATCTCGATGGGCATGAAGGCCATCGCGAAAGAGCTGAATATTCCCGTCATCGCCCTGTCGCAGTTGTCGCGTCAGGTGGAAAACCGCGACGATAAGCGCCCGCAGCTGTCCGACCTGCGCGAATCCGGCTCGATCGAGCAGGACGCCGACGTGGTGATGTTCGTGTTCCGCGAGGAATACTACAAAGAGCGCGAAAAGCCCGGCGATCACGAGCTGGAGAAGATGGAAGAGTGGAAGCAGGCGATGGAGCGCCTGCACGGCAAGGCCGAAGTCATCGTCGGCAAGCAGCGCCACGGCCCCATCGGCACGGTCGAACTGTCCTTCGAGGCGCAGTTCACCCGATTTGGCAACCTTGTCAAACCCTGGCAGCAGGGTGGCCAGATCGAAGGCTACTAAGCCCATCAGGCCCGAATCCATGTGCCGCGGCCCAATGCGCCGGATGAACGATCTGGATCAGCCAACGGTTTTGGCCCGGATAGGCGGACAATGCTGGCAGGCTGTCTTGCCCGCGTTCAAGCCCGCACGGACCTGCGCAACCCGGCTACAAGCCGCCCATGGCAAGGACTTTACGCGCGTTTGCAGCGCATTCCCCCTTGACCTCGTGCGGCGCAATGTCATGAACGGGTCATGAGTACTGCACGTTTGACGATCAACCTTCATGCGCTGGCCAGTAACTGGCGGGCGCTGGACGCAAAAACCGATGTCGAGACCGGAGCCGTGGTCAAGGCCGACGCCTATGGTCTGGGCGCCGGACCAGTTGCCAACACGCTGGCCGAAGAAGGCGTCCGCAAGTTCTTTGTCGCCGTTGCCGAGGAAGGTGCAGCCGTCCGTCAGGCGATTGGCCCCGGCCCGCTGATCTGCGTCTTTTCAGGCCATATGGAGGGCGACGCCGACCTGTTGCGCGATCACGACCTTGTGCCGCTGATCAACTCGCCCGAGCAATTCCAACGCCACCTGCAGGCGCTGCCGGTCCATCCGTTCGGGATTCAGTTGGACAGTGGCATGAACCGCCTCGGGCTGGAGCCTTCCGACTGGGCCGCTCTGCGCAGCCGGACCGAGGCGCTGAACCCTGTCGTGGTCATGTCGCACCTAGCCTGTTCGGACGAACCGGACCATCCCATGAACCGGCAACAGCTGAAAACCTTCCGCGAGATGACCGATGGCGTATCGGCTCCGCGTTCGTTGGCGGCCACCGGTGGCCTGCTGCTGGGGCCGGAATTCCACTTTGATTTCTGTCGGCCCGGCATCGGCCTGTATGGCGGCTTGCCCTTTGCGGGCGCCAAACCTGTGGTCACCGTCGATCTGCCGGTGATACAAGTGCGCGACCTGGCAGTCGGAGAAACCGTCGGCTACGGCAACACGTGGAAGGCCCGGCGCCCCTCGCGGATCGCAACCGTGGCCGCGGGCTATGCCGACGGACTGCATCGCGCCATCGGTGGCGGCATCGACACGTTTGCCGGCGACCTGCCCTGCCCCGTCGTCGGACGCATCTCGATGGATCTGATCACCGTCGACGTGACCGACCTGCCGCACACGCCCGAACGTCTGCGCATTCTGAACGGCCATCAGACGGTGGACGACCTGGCCGAGGCCGCGGGCACCATCGGGTACGAGATCCTGACCTCACTCGGCAGCCGCTATTCGCGGGGCTATGTCGAATGAATCCACTCGCATGGCTTGGCGAACTGGGCCGCGCGGTCCTGAACCTGCTGGCGGCGTTCGGCCGCGTGGCGCTGTTTGCATTGGATGCTCTGTCACACATCTTTCGACCGCCGTTCTACCCGCGTGAACTGGGCATGGCTCTGCTGAACATCGGCTGGCTGTCGCTGCCGGTCGTAGGCCTGACGACCATATTCACCGGCGGCGCGCTGGCGCTTCAGATCTACGCCGGCGGCGCGCGTTTCAACGCCGAAGCCGTCGTGCCCCAGATCGTGGCCATCGGCATGGTCCGCGAGTTGGGTCCTGTCATGGTCGGCCTGATGATTGCGGCGCGCGTCACCTCGTCGATCGCCGCCGAGATCGCCACAATGAAGGTGACCGAGCAGATCGACGCCCTGGTCACCCTGTCGACCCACCCGATGAAATACCTGGCGGCCCCGCGCGTTCTGGCCGCATTGATCACCGTCCCTGTTCTGGTTGCCGTGGGCGACATCATCGGCATCGCGGGCGGCTACGCCGTGGCGACGCAGAACCTCGGCTTCAACCCGGCAGCCTATCTGAAAAACACGGTCGATTTCCTCGAGCCGCTCGACATCCTGTCCTCGCTGGTCAAAGGAGCGGCGTTCGGCATGATCGCGGCCATCATGGGCTGCTATTTCGGCATGCATTCGGGGCGCGGCGCGCAAGGCGTGGGCCGCGCAACCAAGGGCTCGGTCGAGGCCGCCGCTGTCCTGATCCTTGCCGCCAACTTCGTTCTTACAGGGGTGTTCTTCTCGCTATGATCCGGATGGAGAACGTACACAAGGCCTTCGGCGACAACCACGTGCTCAGGGGCATGAACCTCGAGATTGCCAAAGGCACGTCCATGGTGATCATCGGTGGCTCGGGCACCGGAAAATCCGTGGCGCTGAAATGCATCCTTGGTCTGATCAAACCCGACAGCGGCAAGATTTTTGTCGATGGGCAGGACGCCCAGACCGGTGACCGAGACGCCTTTCTGGCCAGGTTCGGGATGCTGTTTCAAGGCGCGGCCCTGTTTGACTCGTTGCCCGTCTGGCAGAACGTGGCCTTCCGCCTGCTGCGCGGCTCGTTGAAACGACCGACGGACGAGGCACGTGAAATCGCGATAGAAAAACTGCGCCGCGTGGGCCTGCGCGCCAAGGTGGCAGATCTCTACCCGTCCGAACTGTCGGGCGGCATGCAGAAACGTGTAGGTCTGGCCCGCGCCATCGCCGCCGAACCCGAGATCATTTTCTTCGACGAACCCACTACGGGGCTGGACCCGATCATGTCGGGCGTCATCAATGACCTGATCCGCGAGATCGTGACCGAAATGGGCGCCACCGCAATGACCATCACGCACGACATGAGCTCGGTCCGCGCGATTGCCGACAACGTGGCGATGCTGCATGACGGGGTGATCCAGTGGACCGGACCGGTCAGCCAGATGGATTCCTCGGGCGATCCTTATGTCGAACAGTTCATCAGTGGGAGTGCGGAAGGGCCGATTGAGGCGGTGCGGTAGGTCTATTCTACATCCATCCACAGTTTCGCTTTTTCTGAAACATCACCGGGCAACACCTCAGCCCGGCGTGTTTCCAAGTTCAGCAAAACACATTTAAACACAGCGGTGAAAGCCGTTTCACCGTCCGCTACTTTTCTAAGCGTGTGGCGGAAAGTCATGGATTTCTTTCCAATTTCCAGAATTTCGCTCTCCATTTGGATCGCTTCGCCCGAACCAAGTTCCTGCCGGAAGTCGCTGTTGATATTCACCACTGCGAAGGAAAGCCGCCTACCGCTCCGCATATCGTCTGCCGTCAAACCCATTTCTGCCTGCATGGCGAAAACGGAATCTGAACATGCTGCAAAATACCTGGATACATTCATGTGCCCAAGGAAATCGCAATCGGAAGGATCAACAACCGACTTGAACGCCAAATAGGCGGGCATAGAAATTATCTCCTTGCCGAATGACTTTACATGACTTCACTTGTACACGTTATCACATCATTCAGTCGAAGAAAGCGTCGTCCATAAACCCTACGATTTAAGCATAATGACCCTCCGCCTCGCCACCCTCTCGCTCCTGATCCTCTACCCTATCGCGTGGTTCGCCCCGCTGATGCGCGCGGGCCTGCTGCCGATCTTCGGCCTCAGCGAGATCAGCGTCATCACCGGCCTCCAGTCCTTGTGGAAATCCGACATCTTCCTCGCGCTGGTCGTCACCGTCTTTGCCCTGTTCGCCCCGTACGTCAAAACCATCGGCACCGCGCTGGTCCAATGGGACCTGCTGGACCCGCGTGTCCAACCCGCGCTGAACATCATGGGCAAGCTCGCCATGGCCGATATCTTCCTCATCGCGCTCTACATCACGTTGGCCAAGGGCATCTCATACGCAACGATCGAAACAGCGTGGGGCCTGTACCTTTTCACCGGCTGCATCCTTGCGTCGATCGCGCTGGGATACGTTACCGAAGTGAAACTTGGTTCACGAAACCTCCGGACCTGATTGATTGAAAACGCATTTCTGGCTATGATGGCCAGTATTCGAGCAGCCAAGTCATTTTTGTTTCAGGGTCCGACGCGGACCGTCTTGCACGTTTGATGGATACTCCGCCCGGGCCCGGTTTTGCCGGTTTCCAAAGGAGTAGGACTGCCATGGCCGCCCTCCATTCGATTTCAATTCATTTCCAGAACGTATTCCTGCGACTGACTTTTTTCCTGATCTGCGCCGCCGCTCTGTTTGCCGTATCCGCCACCCTGCTTGCCGCCGTGAATGTCTGGCCTTGGCTGACGATGCAGGCTGGATTGGGCGGTCAGGACATTCCGAACGCCGGCGTCTACATCCAGATCGGCCTGACCGCTCTGGTTCTGATGCTCGCCTTCTACCTGCCCTCCAGCGCGCGCATGATGGCGTTGGAAAACGCGCATCGGAAGTTCTCGCTGCAAATGCAGGACGTGGTCGATGCCTACCAGATCGCCCATGCGGCTGACCGCAGCGGCGTGTTCGCGCTGGCCTCGGAATTTGACGCGGTCAAGGAGCGCATGGCCTTCCTGCGCGATCACCCCGACCTGCAATCGCTGGAGCCCGAGATCCTTGAACTGGCCGCGCAGATGAGCCAGGTCAGCCACGAACTGGCCGAAACCTACGGCGCGGCCAAAGTCGCCCGAGCGCGGGCGTTCCTGCAACAGCGGCAGGAAGAGGTCGAACTGTTCCAGCAAAGGATCGAAGACGCCCAGACCATACAGCATGAATTGCGCCAATGGACCCGCGACATCGAGATCGAGGAGTCCATCGCCAAGGCGCAACTGGCCCGCCTGCGCGAAGAATTGTTCGAGCTTTTGCCCGAGCTTTCCGCCCAGTTGCAGACACCGCCGGACGACAGCGACCCGACCGCGTCGAGCGTCATCGCCATGCCCCCGCCCCGCGCCGCCGAATAGCCACTCACTCACCAGGTGCGCCAGCACCCGCCGCGAAGGATGGCCCGCCCGGGCCTGACGCCGCGGCCCGTCAGTCCGGATTGAACACCGGAAGGGCTTGAAGAACCGCGCAAGCTCGGGCACGAATTGCGCCATGGCAAAGACGACGACTTTCACCTGCTCGGCCTGTGGCGCCTCGCATTCCCGCTGGTCCGGCCGCTGCGATGGCTGTGGCGAGTGGAACACCATAGTTCAAGAGGCCCCGTTGTCGGCGGGCCCAGCCAAGAAATCTCTGGGCGGCAAACGCGGCCAGGCCGTCACCTTGACTGACCTCTCCACCGAGGAGGCCCCGCCGCCCCGCACAGTCTGCGGTGTCGAAGAACTGGACCGTGTCCTGGGCGGCGGGCTGGTCCCGGCCTCGGCCCTGCTGGTGGGCGGCGATCCGGGCATCGGCAAATCCACCCTGCTGTTGCAGGCCGCCGCGCGCTTTGCCCGGTCGGGGCTAAAAACCATCTATGTCTCGGGCGAGGAAGCCAGTGCGCAAGTTCGCATGCGCGCGCGCCGTCTGGGGCTCGAGGACGCGCCGGTTCAACTGGCGACCGAGACCAACCTTCGCGACATTCTCACCACGCTCGAGGCCGAGAAACCCGGCCTTGCCATCATCGACTCGATCCAGACAATGTGGGCTGACAATGTCGATAGCGCACCGGGATCAGTCAGTCAGGTCCGCGCCGCCGCGCACGAGCTGACCAGCTTTGCCAAGCGCCACGGCGTGTCCATCATCATGGTCGGCCATGTCACCAAGGAAGGCCAGATCGCCGGCCCCCGCGTGGTCGAACACATGGTCGATACCGTCCTCTATTTCGAGGGCGAGCGCGGCCACCAATTCCGCATCCTGCGCGCGGTCAAGAACCGCTTTGGCCCCGCCGACGAGATCGGCGTGTTCGAGATGACGGGCAAGGGTCTGGCACAGGTCACCAACCCCTCGGCCCTGTTTCTGTCGGAACGCGGCACACCCACCCCCGGCTCGGCCGTTTTCGCAGGCATCGAGGGCACCCGGCCGGTTCTGGTCGAACTGCAGGCGCTGGTCGCGCCCTCGCCCCATTCACAGCCCCGCCGCACGGTCGTCGGCTGGGACAGCGGACGGCTTGCGATGATCCTCGCCGTGCTCGAAGCGCGCTGCGGCATCCCCTTTGCGGGGCTCGACGTCTATCTGAACGTGGCCGGGGGCCTGAAGATCAGCGAGCCCGCGGCCGACCTTGCCGTGGCTGCCGCCCTGCTGAGCGCGCGCGAGGACACCGCCCTGCCCGCCGACACCGTGGTTTTCGGAGAAATCTCGCTATCCGGGGCACTTAGACCAGCGCCGCAGACCGAAAACAGGTTGAAAGAAGCGCAAAAACTTGGTTTCACAGCAGCAATTGCTCCGGCAGGCGGCAAAACCGGTACTGTGGCAGGTCTGACACTCACCCGACCCTCTGATTTGGTCGGGTTTGTTGGCGAAACCTTCGGAGCAGGTTAAAGTCGCGCCTCGAGGGGCAGAAAAAGAACAGGCGAGGGCCATGGAAGGTTTTACAATAATTGACGGGCTCGTTGCCCTGATCATCGTGCTGTCGGGGATTCTGGCCTATTCGCGCGGCTTCATGCGCGAGGTCATGGCCATTGCAGGTTGGGTCGCCGCCGCAGTTCTGGCCTTCATCTTTGCACCGCAAGCCGTGCCGCTGGTCAAGGAAATCCCTGTGGTCGGAGACTTCTTGCGTGACAGCTGCGAATTGTCGGTGATTACGGGCTTTGCCGCGGTGTTTGCCATTGCGCTGATCGTGGTCAGCATCTTCACTCCGTTGTTCTCGTCCTTGGTACAGCGCTCGGCACTGGGTGGGCTGGATCAGGCGCTGGGTTTCTTCTTCGGCATTGCCCGCGGCATTCTGCTGGTTGCCATCGCCTTCTTTGTCTACGACACCGTGATGACCGGCCAGTCCTACACGATCGTCGACGAAAGCCGCTCGGCTAAGGTGTTTGAGCAGTTCAGCGACAGGATCGAAGAGCAGAACCCCGAGGCCGCCCTGGGTTGGGTGACCACCCAGTACGAAGAGCTCGTTGCATCCTGCACCGCGGATTCGCAGGGCCAGTAACAGCCGCCAGCCAAGCAAAACGAACCAGCCCGGCTGCCAGCCGGGCTTTTCTTTTGTCAGAGGGTCAGACGAACCCTTCGCCCCCACAAACCGAGCAGCGGTTGGTTTTCAGGCCAAAGCATCCGTCACACCGGCTGAACTGGGGCTTGCCCAATTGATCTCGGCCCTTCAGGACTTCGCCCTTGCCGTTGCATATCTGGCAAGGTGCACGTCCCATTCCGCGGCATCGATGGCACCGGCGTTTGTCGTGCTCTTCCTTTTTCTGGCCCGGTCGTCCCTGCCACATACCTGTTTTGCCCTCGGTCAAATGCTGCCGGCAACTTTCCACGCAGCGCGTTCAAAACACGGGAAACACTCATGTTCGCGGCCCCATCAAACCAGAAACCCGGCCTGCGGCAAAACGAATTATGATCCTTTGGTGACATGGGGGGCATTAGGCTTTATGTGAGGGCCAACTCGCCATGGAATCGGAGCTGCCTGTCTTGCATAGCCCGCAGATGCCCCCCGCCCACCCGTTCGATGATGACAAGCTCCGCGAGGAATGCGGGATTTTCGGGGTCGTCGGCGTCAAGGATGCCGCCAATTTCGTTGCTCTTGGTCTGCATGCCCTGCAGCACCGCGGGCAGGAAGCCGGCGGGATCGTCACCCATGATCCCGAACTCGGTTTCAACTCGGCCCGTCGATTTGGCTATGTGCGCGACAATTTCACCTCGTCCGACGTGATGGAAAGCCTGCCCGGACCGATCGGGATCGGCCATGTGCGCTATTCCACGGCCGGGTCCAAGGGCCAAACCGCCATCCGTGACGTCCAGCCGTTTTTTGGCGAGTTTTCGATGGGCGGCGCCGCGATTGCGCACAATGGCAACATCACGAACGCCAATGCCCTGCGGCGCGAGCTGATCGAGCGCGGCTCGATCTTCCAAAGTTCGTCCGACAGCGAATGCATCATCCACCTGATGGCCCGCTCGTTGCAGCGCAACATCCCCGAACGGATGGAAGACGCGCTGCGCCGGGTCGAGGGTGCCTTCTCGGTGGTCGCCATGACCCGCACGAAGCTGATCGGCGTCCGCGATCCTCTGGGTGTGCGCCCGCTGGTATTGGGCAAAATCGGCGATGGCTGGTGCCTGGCCTCGGAAACTTGTGCCCTGGACATCATCGGTGCCGAATTCCTGCGCGAGATCGAACCCGGCGAAATGGTTGTGATCAATGCCCAGAACGGTGTTGAGAGCCACTTCCCGTTCCGCCGGCAACCCAGCAAGTTCTGTATCTTCGAGCATGTCTACTTCTCGCGCCCAGACTCGATTCTGGGTGGACGCTCGGTCTATGAGACACGCGAAGCCATCGGGCGCGAACTGGCCAAGGAAAGCCCCGTCGAGGCGGATCTGGTCTGCCCCGTGCCCGACAGCGGCACGCCCGCGGCCATTGGCTACTCGCTGGAGTCGGGCATCCCCTATGCGATGGGGATCATCCGCAACCAATACATGGGCCGCACCTTCATCGAACCCACCGAACAGATCCGCAACATGGGCGTGCGGCTCAAGCTGAACGTGAACCGCGCCCTGATCGAGGGCAAGCGGGTGATACTGGTCGACGACTCGGTCGTGCGCGGCACGACCAGCCGCAAGATCAAGGAAATGATCCTGGATGCCGGCGCGAAAGAGGTGCATTTCCGCATCGCCTCGCCGCCCACGGCCTGGCCCTGTTTCTACGGCGTGGACACCCCACAGCGCGAAAAGCTGCTGGCCGCCACGATGACCGAGGAAGAAATGACCAAGCATCTGGCGGTCGACAGCCTCAAGTTCATCTCGCTGGACGGGCTGTACCGGGCGGTCGGCGAATCGCAGGGCCGCAGCAAGGACTGCCCGCAATACTGCGACGCATGCTTCTCGGGCGAGTATCCCGTCACTCCGGCGGACATGGTTGAACAAGGGTTCAAGATGCAACCGGCGGCCGAATAAGGCCGAAATTCAGAGACTTCGCAAAGGGGCCGCATGGCCCCTTTTTTCATGGTCCGGATCAGCGTGGCGAAACATGGCCGAAACCTGCTGCATCGGCTTTTCCTTCCCCTTTGGCTCTGCTAGCCAACCGGCTGCTCACTCACGCAATCACACGGAGGCCGGGCCACCGGGCCGGCCAGTTTACATGGCAAATCCCAGAGTCGACAGCGCGGCCACCCAAAAGGGCGCGCTCAGCAAGAATGGTACGACCGTCTTGGGCGTCTTTGGCCCGCAGAACGACATGCGCGCCCTGATGCGCTCATCGTCTGGACGGGTGAAAGAGGTCAAGACCGGCAGCCGTTTTGGTTCGGGCACGATCGTGGCCATCGACAAAGACGGCATCATGCTGCGACAAAGCGGCCAGACCCAGCGCATCGCCATCCCCGGAAGCTGATCCGGGCTTGACGGGCTGCGCGCTTGGGTTCAAACCCCGCGCATGACCGATCAGACCAAAATCGCACTTGTTACCGGCGCGTCGCGCGGCCTTGGTGCCGCTCTGGCCGAGGCGCTGGCGCCCGAGTATCACATCGTCGCCGTTGCCCGTACCACCGGCGGGCTGGAAGACCTGGATGACCGCATCAAGGCCAAAGGGGGCGCGGCCACCCTGGCCCCGATGGACATCGCCGACCCCAATGCCATGGCCTCGCTCTGCCGGGGCATCCATGACCGCTGGGGCAAGCTGGACCTGTGGCTGCATACGGCCATCCACACCGCACCGCTGACGCCCGCAAATTTCATCGACCCCAAGGATTGGCAAAAGTCCGTGGACGTGAACGCCTCGGCAACTTCGGTGCTGATCCCCTATGTCGCGCCCTTGCTAGGTGAGGCTGGACAGGCTGTGTTCTTTGATGACCCCCGCGCGGGCGAGAAGTTCTGCGCCACCTATGGTGCAACCAAGGCCGCGCAGATCGCCATGGCGCGCAGCTGGGCCGCCGAAACCGTGCGCACCGGGCCGAAGGTTCATGTATTGCAGCCCCAGCCGATGGCCACAGCCCTGCGCGCGCGTTTCTTCCCCGGTGAGGACCGGTCGAAGCTGGCCAGCCCCTCGGACGAGGCAGCGCGCCTGCTGTCCATGCTGGACTGAGACCTTTCGGTCAGATCGACGGGAAAGATGTAGCGGCGCCCCAAGCGGGCGCCGTTTTCATTCGATGTGAACGCCCTTTCGGCCCGCCAGATCGACAAAGAACTGCCACGCCACGCGGCCCGAACGTGCGCCGCGCGTGGCTTGCCATTCGATCGCCTCGGCCCGCAGAACGTCGGCATCGACGCTGACGCCATAAGCCGCGCAATACCGGTCGATCATAGCAAGGTATTCGTCCTGATCGCAGGGGTGGAACCCCAGCCACAGGCCGAACCGGTCGGACAGCGAAACCTTTTCCTCGACCGCCTCGGACGGGTTGATCGCGCTCGAGCGTTCGTTCTCGATCATGTCGCGCGGCATCAGGTGGCGGCGGTTTGACGTGGCATAGAACACCACGTTTTCGGGCCGGCCCTCGATCCCGCCATCCAGCACGGCCTTCAGCGACTTGTAGTGCTGGTCGTCATGGCTGAACGACAGGTCATCGCAGAACAGGATGAACCGGTAAGGTGCGGCGCGCAGGTGGTTCAGCAGCCGCGCGACCGAGCCCATGTCCTCGCGCTGAAGTTCAACCAGCTTCAGGTCGGGAAACTCGGTCTGAAGGGTGCCGTGCACCGCCTTGACCAGGCTGGACTTGCCCATGCCGCGCGCACCCCACAGCAGCGCGTTGTTGGCCTTGTACCCGGCGGCGAAGCGGCGCGTGTTGTCCAGCAGCGTATCGCGCGACCGGTTGATGCCCACCAGTAGATCCAGATCGACGCGGTTGACATGGTGCACCGGCTCCAGCCGGTCGGGCCCGATGTGCCAGACAAAGGCGGGGGCGGTCGAGAAATCGGGCGCGGCCAACGGCGCCGGGACCATGCGCTCCAAGGCGTCGGCGATGCGGTTCAGGGCTTGGTCGTCCATGGGTCCTCCGAAGTCTTGCGGCCGATTTCAACCACGTTCACGGGCCGCCAACAAGACCCGCATGAAGAAAGGGCGCACCCGTCAAGGCACGCCCTTCCCCGTTTACTTGTCGGGTTTATTTGCCGTCTTCTGCGTCAAACTCGTCCATCATCGCATCATCGGCGGCTTCTTCATCGTCGTAATAGCCCTCCTCGCGCAGCTGTTCTTCACGCTTTCTCTCGACCCGGGCCACCAGGAAGATCGAAATCTCGTACAGGCCATAGACCACAACGAACAGGATGATCTGGGTGATCACGTCCGGCGGGGTCACGATGGCGGCCAGAACCAGAATGCCCACCACGGCATATTTGCGCACCGCGCCCAAACCTTCGGCGCTGACCAGCCCGGCCTTGCCCATCAGGGTCAACAGAACCGGCAGCTGGAAACACAGGCCAAAGGCCACGATGAACTTGATCGTCAGGTTCAGATATTCCTGCGCCGATCCCTGGAACACCACGCTCAGCGGCGCAGTGGCATCATCCGCCAAGGCCTCGCCCTCGGCCCCGAATTGCTGGAACCCAAGGAAGAAGTCATAGGCCAGCGGCGTGACCACGTAAAAGGCAAAGCTCGCGCCCAGCAGGAACATGAAGGGCGAGGCCAGCAGGAACGGCAGGAAGGCGTTCTTCTCGGACCGGTAGAGCCCCGGCGCCACGAACCGCCACATCTGCATACCGATATACGGAAAGGCCAGAATGAACCCACCCAAGAGCGAGACCTTGATCGCCACGAAGAAGCCCTCCTGCGGCGAAATGAAGATCAGGTCGCAGTCCTGTCCCCGCTCGGACAGAACATCGCACAGGGGCTGGGTCAGAAAGTTGAAGATCGGCGTGGCTACCGTGAAACAGATGATCATACCGATCAAAAATGCCACGACGCTGTGGATCAGCCGCGTGCGCAGCTCGGCCAGATGCTCGATCAGGGGGGCCGAGGTATCTTCGATCTCGTCGGTCTTGCTCATGTCTTGCCTTCGGTTCTCAGCGCGGCTTCGGCCTCTTCAGCCTTGGCCAGGGCCTCGGCGGCTTCTTTCGCTTTGCGCTCGGCAGCCGCACGGGCGGTTGAGGCCTGGATCTTCTTGGCCTGCTCGGCGCGCTCAGCGGCCAGTTTGCCGGTTTCGCTGTCGGGGTCGAACTTGGTCGGGTCCATGCTCTTGGCCATGTCCTGGGCCGCCTGCTTGACGCCGTCCATCGCACTGCCCACCGGGTTGGTGGCCGCGTCCAGTCCTTTCTTTATGTCATTCACGCCCGCCTGGTCGGCCGCCTCGTTCATGGCGCTTGAGAACTCGCGCGCCATGCCGCGGGCCTTGCCGACGAACCGTCCGACATTGCGGAACAGAACCGGCAGGTCCTTGGGCCCCACGACGATCAGGGCAACGATGCCGATGACAAGAAGCTCGGTCCAGCCCAGATCAAACATGGGCGATTAGACCTTGTCTTTGTCGGACTCGGGCGTGACATCCTTGGCCAGCTCGGACGCGTCCTGTTCGATCTCTTCGGTACCGTCCTTGACGCCTTTCTTGAATGCGGTGATGCCCTTGCCCACTTCACCCATCAACGAGCTGATCTTGCCGCGGCCGAACAGCACCAGCACCACGACGGCGATCAGCAGCAGGCCGGGAAGGCCGATATTGTTGAGCATGTCTCTTCTCCTTCTACGTCGGCGCGCCGCGCCGGGAATGTGATCTGGAAGCCTGTCTACGCCCACCGGGCAGCCGAAAAAAGTGACGCAAGTCAAATCCGCGTTCAAATCCGGGCCGCTCGGGCGCTTTTTGCGGGCTGGCAATTCTCTACTGACAGGTTTATGTCAGTTGCAGGCGACTAGGAACAGGGCATCGAAACCTGGTCAACGGAGACTCACATGACCCATGTTGCTGAAATCGTCACCTTCACCCTCGCCGATGGCACCACGCCGAAGGAGTTCGTCAGGCTCAGCCAGACGACCGAGGCCTTCGTGCGCGCGGCCCCGGGCTTTGCCCACCGACAGCTGAGCCAGGGCGAGGATGGCCGCTGGACCGATTATGTCATCTGGACCGACATGAAGGCCGCGCAGGACGCCGCCGCGCAGTTCCCGCAGCAGGATTTTGCCGCCGGTCTGATGGCGGCCATCGACCCCTCCAGCATCCAGATGCGTCACGAGAAAGTGCTATGGAACATGACCGCCTGATCGCGGTCCGGACGGCGTGTCATGCGCCGCACTGATCGCCTGTTCGACATCATCCAGATCCTGCGCGACGGCAAACTGCACCGCGCGCAGGACATCGCGGACCGGCTCGAGGTTTCGGTCCGCACCATCTATCGCGACATGGACACGCTGGTGGCGTCTGGCGTCCCGGTCGAGGGCGAACGCGGCGTGGGGTACATGGTGCGCGAGCAGATCACCCTGCCCCCGCTGAACCTCACCCCAGCCGAGCTTGAGGCCCTGAACCTCGGCATGGCGATCGTGGCCGAGGCCGCCGACCCCGACCTGAAGGCCGCCGCCGAGGCGCTGGCCGCCAAGATCGACGCGGTACTGCCCACCCAGGTGGTGGCCGAGGCGGATGCGTGGAAATTCGCCGTCTACCCCTTTGCCGATGCCGCGCGCGGGCTGGCGCATATGGCTCCGATCCGGGCGGCCATCAAATCGCGCCAGAAACTGCGGCTGACCTACCGGCGCATCGACGGAACCCTGACCGAACGCACGATCCGCCCCCTGCACATGGAATACTGGGGCCGGGTCTGGACCCTGACCGCCTGGTGCGAGCTGCGCGACGCCTTCCGCGTGTTCCGCATCGACCTGATCGAAAGCGTCACACCGCTGCCCGAGATATTTGCGGACGAACCCGGAAAGCGGCTGGCTGACTACAACCCGACCGCCTGATCCCGTTTTTCGCGCAAGGCTACTTGGAACGGCGCTCAGACCCTCAGCGCAGATAGGTTTCGGGGTCGACGGACTCGAACCCTTTGCGTACCTCGAAGTGCACATAGGCGTTCTCACCCCCGCGCAGCTTGGCAATGCTCTGGCCGCGGCTGACCCGGTCGCCCTTCTTGACCGAGATGTTCTCGACATTCGCGTAGACCGTCAGCAAATCGTTGGTGTGCTTGACGACGATGATCGGGATCTGATCCGCATCCGCCGTAATGGCCGCCACGGTACCGGCTTCAGCCGCCTTGACCGATGCACCGGGCGAACCGGCGATGTCGATCCCTTCGTTCTTACCCTTGGCATAAGGGCGAATGATCTTGCCAGTTACCGGCAGAGCCAAGGCTGACGAGCTGGAATTCGTCGGGGCCTCGGCCGTCACGTCCGGAGCGGGCGTCAACGGCGCAACTTTTTCGTCCGGCAACGGCTGCGTTGCACTGGGCGGTGTCGGGGTGGGCGATCCCTGCCCCGGTTCGGTGGTCGCCGTGGGCGCTGCGGCGGCAGCTTGGCGCGGTGCAGCCTGATTCTTGACGGGGATCAGCAGAAACTGCCCTTCGCGCACGGCGAAGTCCGAACCCAAACCGTTCCATTCAGCAAGCGCATCGACCGGAACCTGATACAGGCGGGAAATGGTATAGGCCGTCTCACCCCGCTTGACCTTGTGCCGGATCGGCTCGTCCGTCGAGGTGACGGGTGCCGGTTTGGCCGGCTCAAGGTTCGTGACCCGCACGCCGCCCGTGTCCGGCGCCTGATCAATCGCGGTCGTGGCAATCGAGGCGATATCGACGTTCCCCGCTCCGGCGCCGACGGACCGTGGCAAGGCCAGCACCTCGCCCTCGCGCAGCTGGTCGGTGGGCTTGAGACCGTTGAACCGGGCCAGCTCGGCCTCGGGCAGACCGACCCGCGCAGCCACGGCGGCGACGTTGTCACCCCGTTGCGCGACGGCAACCTGATATGTCGGATAGGTGATCACGCCACGGCTGTCCGGCGCCGGTCGGTTCGTGGTGGCTGATTGTGCGGCCGGAGTGGTCGAAAAACCGCCGACCTGACCGCGCAGGTCGTAATCCAGCGGGCCTTCGCAACCGGCAAGCACCAGCGCGGCAACCATCGCCGTTGTTCCACGACCCAAGACTGACTTGGAAACTGCTCTCATATCACTGTCCTCAACACCTGCCCCTGTTTGCCGGGGTTCTGGCGCCCAATTCCTAAACCTACGTTACGCCTCGTCCTTTCCAAGCCCTTCCAGCAAGGGCACGAACCGAACAGGCAACAGTTCGTCATATTCCAGCCCGGTCTCGGTTCTGGTGACCCGTATCAGGGTCTGAACCGCATCCGACTGCCCAACGGGCAAGACCATGATACCGCCGATTTTGAGCTGCGCCAAGAGCGGGCCCGGTGGGTCCTCGGCCGCGGCGGTGACGATGATGCGGTCAAAAGGAGCCTGTTCGGGCAACCCGAAAGATCCATCCGACAGCATCGCCGTGATATTCGTCAGACCCAACTCGCGAAACAGCTCACCGGTTTCGCGCACCAGACGCTTGTGGCGTTCCACGGTGTAGACCCGCCGCGCCAGCTTGGACAGCACCGCAGCCTGATACCCCGAACCCGTCCCCACCTCGAGCACCTTGTCGCGCGGCGTGACCTGCAGCGCCTGCGTCATCAGACCCACGACCGAGGGCTGGCTGATCGTCTGGCCGCATGCAATCGGCAGCGGCGTGTCCTCGTAGGCACGCTCGGCGAACAGGCCGCGCACGAACTTGCCGCGGTCGATCTGCTCCATCGCGTCCAGAACACGCGCATCCGTCACCCCGCGCGACCGCAGGGCGAACAGGAACTGCATCTTGGTTTCGGGGTCCAGTCCGGTCATTCGATCGTCTTCAACGCCTCCAGCGCATCATCGGCGGTCAGGTCGGCCCGCATCGGCGTGATCGAGATATAGCCGTCCAGGTTCGCCGCAGCATCCGTTCCCGGAGCCGTCGGGTTGTGCTGATAGCCCCCCTTGATCCACAGGAAACGGCGGCCCGAGGGCGAGCTGTGCGGTTCCACCCCAAAATGCGTGTCGCGTCGGAATCCCTGACGCACGACGCGGGTACCCAGAACTTCATCGGCAGGCACCGGAGGGAAATTCACGTTGTAAAACAGGCGGTAGTCTTCCTGCGCGGGCGGATCGGCCTCAAGGATGCGTCGTACCAGGTCCGCTCCGAACCGTGTGGCGGCCTCGAACGGGTCGTCCAGCCCAAGATTGCGCGGGCCAAAGTACTGCGACAAGGCGATCGCCGGAATGCCCTGAAGTGCGGCCTCCATCGCGCCGCCGATCGTGCCTGAGTACAAAGTGTTCTCGGCCGAATTGTTGCCCCGGTTCACGCCTGAAAGAACCAGATCAGGTCGCGCGTCTTTCATCACGTCATGAAGCCCGGCCAGTACGCAGTCGGCCGGCGACCCTTCGGCCGCGTAACGACGCTCGCCCAGTTTGGCCACCATCATGGGATGGGTATAGCTGATGCAATGCCCGACCCCTGACTGTTCGAAAGCCGGAGCCACGATCCAGACCTCACCATCCGGGCCGGCCACATCCGCAGCAATCGCCTCGAGCGCGATCAGGCCTGGGGCGTTGATCCCGTCGTCATTTGTCAGAAGTATGCGCATTGCCTGCCTGTGCCCCCGCGTTTCGCCCTTGATAGACGGCCCCAAAGGATGCGGCAAGCGATGCCCCGGCGCATTCTGCGGCATTCGCGCACCACTCGCCGGGAAATCGACCGGTTGCGGCGCCTAGGCTGGAAAAACGAAGCAGCGATCCCGCCGGATGGTCAACCACATCACCCGGCCCGGATTGGGCACGAACACGTTCGGGACGGTCGCCTTGAGGATCGAGCCGTCATAGTCCATCCGAAACTCGATCAGGCTTTCGTTGCCCAGAAAGCGAGCGCGTTCGACCACGCCGCGGGCTGCAACGCCATCGGTCGCCGTCGGCAGCGGTCCCTTGCCATTGCGATCAAAGTCCAGCCGCACATGCTGAGGGCGGAAAACGATTTCGACGTCAGTGCCATCAGGAACACCCGGCGCCAGGAATTGACCAAATGGCGTTTGCGCCAATGCTCCATTCACCTGGGACTGCAACACATTGACATCACTAAAAAATGCCACGGCAGCCTTGTCTACGGGTCGGGTGTAGACATTGTAGGGCGCGCCCTGCTGCACGATCTTGCCGCGGCGCATCAGTGCAATCTCGTCGGCCATGCGCATCGCTTCTTCGGGCTCGTGCGTGACCAGCAGCACGGCGGCGTCCTCTTCCTTGAGGATGGCGAGGGTCTCGTCGCGGATGCCGTCGCGCAGACGGTTGTCGAGGCCAGAAAACGGCTCGTCCATCAGCATGATCCGCGGACGCGGCGCCAACGCTCGGGCCAGCGCGACCCGCTGCTGCTCGCCCCCTGACAGTTGATGCGGAAACCCGTCGATATGGCGGATCAGGTCGACCTTTCTCAGCAACTCTTCGACACGTTCCCGTTTTTGCTCTTTGGCCCCCTTCAGGCCAAAAGCCACGTTGTCGGCCACGCTGAGGTGCGGAAACAAAGCGAAATCCTGGAACATCAGTCCGATCTCGCGACGTTCCGGCGGCACCCTGAACACCGTGTCACAGACCAGCTTGCCATCGACGTAGATTTCGCCCGAGTCCTGCATTTCGACGCCGGCAATCATCCGCAACGTAGTGGATTTGCCGCAGCCCGACGGGCCCAGCAGACAGGTCACCTGCCCCGCCTGAACGGTCAGCGAGACATTATCCACCACCGTGCGCCCGCCGAACCGACAGACCAGATTGCGGATTTCCAATCGCGGAGGAGCTGTGTTGATTGCCACCGACGGACCCCAATTGCCTTTTCCCGATCAAATTCATCGGGCTTGCGCCGGGATAACAACCCCGCCCATCGGGCGCAAGAGAGGCGCTAGGTCAGCAGCTCGAACGGAACGCCCGCGCGGACCTTGCCGTTGACCTGAATCTCAAGCCTGTGCGGCCCCGGAACCAGCCGAAACGTGGTGGCGTCGCCCTTGAGTTTGTGACGCTTGCTCAGCCGCAGGCGGCCATCTGACAGATTGGCTTGCTTGAGCTTGTGAACCTTGGGTGAGATTTTCCCGCCAGGTCGTTGAAAATGCACGATATAGTCAATCAAGACCGGCTGATCATCGGGACCTGAAACCGAGACGGTGAACTCCAGAACCCCGCCGATGCGGGCCTCGCCAATCACCTCAACATTCACCTCCAGCGGTGCGTCGGGATCATAACCCAGCAGCGCCATCGCCCCGCCATGGCCGGACTTGACCAGCCCGCGCAGCGCATGTGCGGTGATCCACCGCATCTCGTCGCTGTCTTGCGCGCCCGAGGCATGCCACGCCTTCAGGCGGTTCAATGCCAAGTCGGGGTCTTTCTTGGTGATGTCGTTGAGATGGTTCGCCACCGACCGTATGACATAACGCGTCGGATCCGAGTGCAACCGATCCAGCAGCGGCAGCGGGTCAGACAGGTCCAGCCCGACCGCCTGCCCCCAGGGCAGCCGTGGGCGCGTGCCTTCGGAGACCAGCCGCCGGACGTGATAGCTGGAATGCCCGCACCAGTCCTGCATCCGATCCAGCACCAGATTGGGATGACTGTTCAGAAAAGGCCGGATCGCCCATTCCATCGAAAATCGCTGAGTGATCTCTGCAAGCACATCCAGCGCCACGTCGGGATGGTCCGCGCCGACCTGCACCACCCACTCACCCAATGGGGCAAAGATGAAGTCACCGAAATCATCATCGCTCAGGGTCGGATCCAAAGGCGGCGGCAAGGCGCGCAGGATCACCGGGGCCACGTCGGGCAGCGCGCCGGGAAAGGCCGTCTGCAAACAATCGGCAATCCACGCGATCCGCTGCTTCAGCTCCAGCTCCGGTAGGCGCGACATGACCCGAGCCTCGAACGACTCACCGTCAAAACCGGGGTCGGCCTGCGTGAACAGGCCGGCCAGGTAACGGGCCTTTTCCGCGTTGAACAGCTGATCCTTCAGCGAAAACCCCTGCGCCACGGTCACATCGTCAGGTTGGTCGCGCCACCATCCAGCAGGATGTTCTGCCCCACGATGAACCCGGCATGTTGCGAGCACAGAAACGCGCAAGTCGCGCCGAATTCCTGCCGCGTACCATAGCGCCGCGCCGGGATCGTGGCCGCGCGCTCGGCCCGTGCCTCGTCCAGCGAGATGCCCTTCTGCGCCGAAACCCCGGCATCCAGCGAGTCCGCCCGGTCGGTGGCATGAATGCCGGGCAACAGGTTGTTGATGGTCACGCCGTAGGGCGCAACCTGCCGCGCGGTTCCGGCCACATAGCCGGTCAGCCCCGTGCGCGCAGCGTTCGACAGGCCCAGCACCGCGATGGGCGCCCGCACAGATTGCGAGGTGATGTTCACCACCCGGCCCCAACCCTTGTCCATCATTGACGGCAACAGCGCCTTCATTAAGGCGATCGGCGTCAGCATGTTGGCATCCAGCGCCTTGATGAAATCCTCGCGGTCCCAGTCCGACCACAGGCCCGGCGGCGGGCCACCGGCGTTTGTCACAAGGATATCAACGCCCTGCGCGGCCTCGATCACCTGCGCCTGGCCTTCGGGGGTGGTCACATCGCAGGCCACGGTCTGCACCTCGACGCCATGTTCGGCGCGCAACCGGTCGGCCTGCGCCTCCAGCGCGTCAGGCCCACGTGCGTTCATCACCAAATCGACACCCTCGGCGGCCAGCGCCTCGGCGCAGCCCAGCCCCAAGCCCTTGCTGCTGGCACAGACCAGCGCGCGTTTTCCTTTTAGTCCCAGATCCATGTGATCCCCCCTGTCAGTTGTTACCCACATGTCTAGCACCGGCCAGACAGGGAAGACCAGATTGGCGTCGGCAAATCAGTAGAAGAACTCTTCCCGCACGATCTTGCCGTTGACCACGTGATAGACGCCGACCTCGCGCATGTCGAAAGCTTCACCGCTTTCCTTCACCTTGCCCTGCACTTCAAAAATCACGGCAAAGCTGTTTTCACCATGCAGGAACGGGTCGCTGACCGACGCGCTCGAGACCTCGTGCGCGCTTTCCCACCAATCATGTTTGCCGCGGATGCCCTCGATGCCGTGGGTCTCGCGGCCCATGCCCTGCATGTCCATCGCCTCGACCGAGACGGCATCGGCTGCATACAACTTGTCCAGATTCTCCTTGGCGCGGTTTTCGCGGCAACCCGCCACCAGTTCCTGGGCGATTTCTTTCAAATTCATTGATCGACTCCATTATTTGTTCACTATATGTTCTTATTGGCATATCCACCCGATTCGAACCACCCCCTTTGTCTTGCCTCGGCAGGATTCCCCGCCTATACGCGCCTTCATGCTTGATACTGCCTCGAACCAGCCCACCCTGCCGCCCGAGATCGCACGGCGCCGCACGTTTGCCATCATCTCGCACCCGGATGCGGGCAAGACGACCCTGACCGAAAAGTTCCTTCTGTATGGGGGTGCTATCCAGATGGCCGGACAGGTTCGGGCCAAGGGCGAGGCACGGCGTACGCGGTCGGACTTTATGCAGATGGAAAAGGACCGGGGCATTTCGGTCTCGGCCTCAGCCATGTCGTTCGACTACGGCCCCTACCGGTTCAACCTGGTGGACACGCCCGGCCACTCGGACTTTTCAGAAGACACCTATCGCACGCTGACGGCCGTTGACGCCGCGGTCATGGTGATCGACGGGGCCAAGGGCGTTGAAAGCCAGACGCAGAAGCTGTTCGAGGTCTGCCGCCTGCGCGACCTGCCAATCCTGACCTTCTGTAACAAGATGGACCGTGAGAGCCGCGATACGTTCGAAATCATCGACGAGATCCAGGAAATGCTGGCCATCGACGTGACCCCGGCCAGCTGGCCCATCGGCGTGGGGCGCGATTTCATCGGCTGCTACGACATGCTGCGCGATCGGCTCGAACTCATGGACCGCGCCGACCGCAACAAGGTGGCCGAAAGCATCGAGATCAACGGGCTGGACGACCCCAAACTGGCCGAGCATGTGCCCGCAGAACTGCTGGACAAGCTGCTGGAAGAGGTCGAGATGGCGCGCGAATTGCTGCCTGCGCTGGACCCGCAGGCGGTGCTTGAAGGCCACATGACCCCGATCTGGTTCGGCTCGGCCATCAACTCCTTCGGCGTCAAGGAACTGATGGAAGGCATCGGTGCCTATGGACCGCAGCCGCAGGTGCAATCGGCCGAACCGCGCCAGATTTCGCCGGACGAGAAAAAGGTGGCGGGCTTTGTCTTCAAGGTGCAGGCCAACATGGACCCCAAGCACCGCGACCGGGTGGCCTTTGTCCGCATGGCCAGCGGCCACTTCAAGCGCGGCATGAAGCTGACCCATGTGCGCAGCAAGAAGCCCATGGCGATCACGAACCCGGTGCTGTTCCTTGCGTCCGACCGGGAACTGGCCGACGAGGCCTGGGCCGGCGATATCATCGGCATCCCCAACCACGGGCAGCTGCGCATCGGCGACACCCTGACCGAGGGAGAGGCGATCCGCGTGACCGGCATCCCGTCCTTCGCGCCCGAACTGCTGCAGGGCGTGCGCGCGGGCGACCCGATGAAGGCCAAGCATCTGGAAAAGGCGCTGATGCAGTTTGCCGAGGAAGGCGCGGCCAAGGTGTTCAAACCCTCGATCGGCTCGGGCTTTATCGTCGGCGTGGTGGGCGCGCTGCAGTTCGAGGTGCTGGCCAGCCGGATCGAGCTGGAATACGGCCTGCCGGTGCGGTTCGAGGCCTCGCAATTCACCAGTGCGCGCTGGGTGTCGGGCGACAAGGCTGAGGTCGAGAAGTTCGTAAATGCGAACAAGCAGCACATTGCCCTCGATCACGATGGCGACATCGTCTATCTCACCCGCCTGCAATGGGACATCGACCGCGTGGTGCGCGATTATCCCAAACTGACGCTTACCGCGACCAAGGAAATGATGACCTGATGCTGACCCCGCCCCCCGCCAAAGCAACAGAGGCCGTCATCGCATGACCGCAGCCGGGCCGAGCTGGGGCATCGTCTCGACGGTGCGTGGATCGGCCCGCGACATTCTGAGTTTTGCGGCCTACCACCTGGATCTGGGCGCGGATCACCTCTACCTCTACCTTGATGAGCCCAACCGGCGGGCTTTTCGCCCCCTGCGCCGCCACCCCAAGGTGACCGTCCGCATTTGCGACGATGCGTTCTGGGCAGCGCGCAAACGAGACAAGCCCGAGCGCCACCAGGTCCGCCAGACCGTTCATGCGACCTTTACCTATCGCCACACCGATCTCGATTGGCTAGCGCATATAGATGTGGACGAGTTCCTGTGGCCCACGGCCCCCATCGCGGACTTGCTGGGCGAAGTGCCCGAAACGGTGCACGCGGTTCGGGTTCGTCCGATCGAGGCCCTGGCCTGCGGCAACGATCTCTACAAAGCGTTCATCCCCCAGGGCCCCGAACGCGAAGCGCTTGTCGAGACGATCTATCCAAACTACGGCGCTTTCGTTCTGGGCGGCTTTCTGAGCCACGTACAGGGCAAGCTGTTCGTGCGCACGGGGATGGAGAACCTCAATTATCGCATCCACAATCTGTTTCAGAACAAGGTCATCTTGCCCTGCAAGATCGAGATGCCGCAGATCGACCTGTGCCACCGCCACGCCCCGGATTGGGAGCATTGGTGGTCACACTATCGGTTTCGACTGGAACGCGGCTCGTACCAGCCCGGCATGGCTCCGAACGTACATCGCGATCGGGGCGGGTTGAACATGAACGAACTGCTCAGTTGGATCGAGGCCGAAGAAGGCGAGCAAGGTCTGCGCAAGTTCTTTGACGAACTCAGCGCCACCGACCCGAAGGTTCGCGCGCGCCTGCAGGAACGGGGCCTCATCAAGCACCGACCGCTTGATCTTGAGGAAAAGCTGCAGAAACACTTTCCCGGAAGCTGCTGAATTGTTGCACGAAATCGCCAGTGACGCGATGTAGCGGTATAGATGAAACTGTCTTCATTTGACCCTGCCACACCTTTTTGTTATGTCCGCATCCAAGCCGAAACGCGCATGGTGCGCATGGCCATCCGGGCCCGGCATTTTTCATACGCGCGGGCTAGGTCAGTGTCCGCATGAACCGGACATACATGACGAAATTCAACGATCTGAACCTGAACCCCAAGGTCCTCAAAGCTATTGAGGAAGCCGGCTACGAAACCCCGACCCCGATCCAGGAAGGCGCCATCCCACCGGCGCTGGAAGGGCGAGACGTTCTGGGCATCGCCCAGACCGGCACTGGCAAGACCGCCAGCTTTACCCTGCCGATGATCACTCTGCTGGCGCGCGGCCGCGCCCGGGCGCGGATGCCGCGTTCGCTGGTGTTGTGCCCGACGCGGGAACTGGCGGCGCAGGTGGCGGAAAACTTCGACACCTACACTAAGCATCTGAAGCTGACCAAGGCGCTGCTGATCGGCGGCGTCAGCTTCAAGGAACAAGAGGCCCTGATCGACCGCGGCGTCGACGTGCTGATCGCCACGCCCGGCCGTCTGCTGGACCATTTCGAACGTGGCAAGCTGCTGCTGACCGGCGTGCAGATCATGGTCGTGGACGAGGCTGACCGGATGCTGGACATGGGGTTCATTCCCGATATCGAACGCATCTTCTCGCTGACGCCCTTTACCCGGCAAACGCTGTTTTTCTCGGCTACCATGGCGCCCGAGATCGAGCGGATCACCGACACGTTCCTGTCCGCCCCGGCCCGGATCGAAGTGGCCCGTCAGGCCACCGCGTCCGAGACCATCGAACAGGGTGTCGTGATGGTCAAAGGCGGCCGCCGCGACCGCGAGGGCAGCACCAAGCGCAAGGTCCTGCGCGCACTGATCGATGCCGAAGGTGACAAATGCACCAACGCCATCATCTTCTGCAACCGCAAGACCGATGTGGACATCACCGCGAAATCGCTCAAGAAATACGGCTACAACGCCGCACCGATCCACGGCGATCTGGACCAGTCGCAGCGGATGAAGACGCTGGACGGGTTCCGCGACGGCTCGGTACGTTTGCTGGTGGCGTCTGACGTGGCCGCGCGCGGGCTCGACATTCCGTCGGTCAGCCATGTGTTCAACTTCGACGTGCCCGGCCACCCCGAGGACTATGTGCACCGCATCGGCCGCACCGGCCGCGCCGGGCGCGAGGGCAAGGCGATCACCATCTGCTCGGCCCGCGATGAAAAGGCGCTGGATGCGATCGAGAAACTGATCCAGAAGGAAATCCCGCGTCTGGACAACCCGGTTCAGGCCGAACCGGCCGAGGCCGAGGACAAAAAGCCCGAAAAGAAATCGCGCGCCTCGACCCGCAAGGACGAGGTCAAGAAGGACAAGCCCGCCAAGGACGCCGCATCGAACGACAAACCTGCCAAGGAAAAGCGTGGCAAAGGCCGTGGACGTCGCGACGATGGCGGTCCGGCCGTCGTCGGCATGGGCGATCACTTGCCCAGCTTCATCGCACTCAGCTTTGACGAACGCCGCGCGGGCTGACCCGCCTGCATGGCAAAAAGTTCAGAAGGCGCACGGACCTCCGCGCGCCTTTTTTTGCATCTCAGATCGCGGCGACCAGGATCAGGATCGAAAGGCCCAGCAGGACCATCCCCGCAATCTCGCGCCGTGTCACCGTCTCGCGGAACACCAGAACCGAGGCCATGAGGCTGAAAATCAGCTCAACCTGCCCCAGCGCCTTGACGTAGGCCGCGTTCTGCAGGCTGAAGGCCCAGAACCAGCAGAACGACCCGCCCAGACTGGTCAGCCCGACGAAGATACCGGTGCGCCGCGTGTCCCACACCGCGCGCAGCTCGGCCCGGTCGCGCCAAGCCAGCCACAGCGCCATCGACAGGAACTGGATCGAGACCACGACCGCCAGCGTCACCAGCGCCCGAAACCAGGCCTCGCCATCGCCCAGTTGCAGCGACGCGCCACGGTAACTGACCGCGGAAAAGGCGAACAAGACGCCCGATCCCAACCCCAATTGCGAGGCGCGGTTGGTCAGGTGACGCCACCACGCCCCACTGCCGCCCGGCGTTTTCGACAACAGCAGAACCGCCAGAAGCCCCAGCAGGATGGCCCCGAAGGCACCGGCCGAAACCCGGTCGCCCAGCACGACGAAACCGACGATTGCGGTCTGGATCACCTCGGTTTTCTTGAAGGTGATGCCAACGGCAAAGTTGCGCTGTTTGAACAGCGCCACGACGCAGATCGTGGCGAGGATCTGGGACACCCCACCGATGGCGGCATAGAGCCAGAACAGAGGCGGCAGCGCAGGCAGCGGCAGACCGCTGAGACGCATCGCCACCACCAGACCCAGCAGCACCAGAGGCATCGAATAGGCAAAGCGCGCAAAGGTCGCGCCGGTCGCCGACAGCTTCACGCTGCTCAGCGATTTCTGCAGCATGAAGCGCACCGTCTGAAAGGTGGCGGCGGCCAAGGTTACGGGAATCCACAAACTCATGGCTTCCCTTCTGTCGTCAAATCAGGGTTTTGGCCAGAGCGGATGTTCCACAGGATCTTTGGCACGCCAGAAATACTGCCGGAAAACCTGCCCGTACGAGCGATAGACATAGGCCTCATTGCAGGCAAGATAGCGTTCTTTCCCTCGGCGATAGAGCGCAGGCAGCCGATACCATGGTGCCGCCGGGTTCATGTGATGAACGACGTGCAGGTTGTTGTTCAGAAACAGAAACGCAAGCGGTCCGCGGTCTTCGACGATCACCGTGCGGGCGCGCGATTTTTCGTGCGCGCGGTGTTCCAGAAAGGTACGGATCTTGACCAGCGCCAGCCCCAGATAGGCCGCCAGGACAAAGGCCCAGACCGGCATCGCTGATCGCGCCACGATCCACAGAACCACCGCCACGCCCGGCAGATGCAGGGCCCAGGCCAACCAGATGTCGCGGTCCCCTCGCATCGCTCCGCGCCAGTCGTCGCGCAGAAAGGCCAACTGCCCGATGATCGGACCCAGCACCATGCGCCCCAACAGCGTGTTGTTCGCCTGATAGACCCACCGCTGCCACTGCGGCAGCCTGACCCAGACCGCCGGGTCCAGATAGTTGGACTCCGGATCGTCATAGGGGTCGGTCAGGTTGGCATCCTGATGGTGCGCCAGGTGCAGATCGCGAAAGCGGTTGAAGGGGATGAACAGGGTCAGCGGCAGCGCCATCAGCGCCTCGTTCAGCCACTTTGCGCGGAACGGGTGGCCGTGCAGCGCCTCATGCGTCAGGGACGAGTGCAGCGCCGCGACACCACCCATCATCGGCACCGCCAGCCACAGCGACCACGCCGCCACGCCGAAGTTCGCGATCAGCCAAAGGGCATAGCAGGCAAAGATCAGAGCAAAGGTCGGCCATTCGGGGGACTTGGGAGTGGTCGCCTCAGCCATGCCGCCCCCAGGAAATTCCGGTCCAGATGCGTTCGTAAATCACGTAGAGCGTCAGCCCGATGGCCGTGTTCATCACCGCCAATGCGCCACCGACGGCGGCCGAACCGGTGGCGACCAGCCCCACCACGGTCATGACCGCAAGGCCCATCGCATTCCAAATGATTGCCTTCACGACAGATCTTCGCCGCGTTTCCATTCCGGTCCCCAGTCTTTTTTGCTTTTCACACAAGCGTTACCTGCCAGTGGCCCTGTCGAGAATTCCGAATATGATTAACAAATCTCAGCGACCGTGATATTTATCATCACATGCAGGAAAATTTCGACAAACGAGACCGCGCCGCGCAGTTCCGCCTGCGCCTGGCCCGGGCTATGGCGCAGCGGAGCATGAGCCAAAGCGCGCTGGCGCGCACCATCGGGGTCGATCGCTCGACCGTTTCCCAGTTGCTGACCGATACGGGCGCACGCCTGCCCAACGCCCATGTGGTGGGCAGCTGCGCCTCGGCTCTGGGGGTGTCGGCGGATTGGCTGCTCAGCCTCTCGAACCGACCCGAGAGCGCGGCCGAGCTGCTGGCCAGTTCTCTGACCATGACCGAGGCACCCCGCGCGCTGGTCGACGAACGCATCTTTGAGTGGCATCAGGAGGCCGCGGGCTACAAAATCCGCTATGTTCCGGCCACCCTGCCCGACATGCTGAAAACCCGCGCCGTGCTGGAATGGGAATACGCGCCGCATCTGGGCCGAACCGCTGACCAGGCCATCGGCGCCTCCGAAGACCGCCTGACCTGGATGCGCGGCGCCCAGTCTGACTATGAAATCGCCATGCCGCTGTACGAGATTCACAGCTTTGCGCATGGCAACGGCTATTATGACGGGCTGCCTCTGAATGTGCGGCTGGACCAGATCGATCACATGCTGGAGCTGTGCGAGCAGCTGTATCCGCGCATGCGCATCTACCTGTTCGATGCCAAGCGGCTCTATTCCGCGCCGGTCACCATCTTTGGTCCGCTGCTCTGCGTGTTCTATGCCGGCAGCCATTACATGGCCTTCCGCGACCGGGACCGAATCGAGGTTTTTACGCGCCATTTCGATACCTTGGTCCGCGAAGCTGATCTTACCGCCCGGCATTTTCCGACCCATCTTCGCCAGCTGCGCGCGGCCATTTCGGCCGGGTAACGCCAGTCCACGGGTGCAATTTCCCACCTGATCCCCTATATTGAGGTGCGCGAAAATCCGAACGATCCGACCCAAAGGAGGATATCAGGAATGGACGCTCTCAAAACCGCTCAATACGCGCGCGCCCTGTATTCGGCGCATGGCGACAAGGCCGAGGCCGAAGCCGCCCAGAAAGCCCGCGAATTCGAAGCCGCAGGAAACGTGGAAGAGGCACAGAACTGGCAGGCCGTCCGCGCCTCGATCCGCCAGATGCGCGGCCCAAACCAGGGCTAAAGCTTGGGGTCGGGGTTAACGGTATGCCCATCGACGGCGATGATCTGCCCCGACACCAACCGTGCCGCATCCGAGGCCAAGAACACTGCCATGGCGGCAATGTCATGCGCTTCGACGAAGCGGCCCATCGAAGTGCCCGCCGCATAGCCCTGATAGACCTGATCCCGGGTCATGCCCTTGGCGGTCGCTTCGCGCTGCAGTACGCCCTCCATCCGCGGGCCTTCCACCGCGCCGGGGCAGATGACGTTGCAGCGCACGCCGTGCGGCCCCAGCTCCATCGCCAGGGTCTTGCCCAGCCCGATCACCGCCCATTTCGCCGCCGCATAAGGCGCGCGGTTGGGATAGCCGTACTGCCCGGCGGTCGAGGATGTGATCAGCACCGCGCCGCGCCCCTGCCGCTTGAGCATCGGCGCCGCGTATTTCGCGCACAGAAACGCCCCATCCAGATTGACGGAAATACATTTTTGCCAATCGTTTAGCGCAACATCTTCGACCAATGCGGTCGGCCCCGCAATACCCGCATTCGCGCACAGAAAGTCCAGACCGCCCCACTGCGCCGCGATCTCGGCGAACAGCGCTGCGACGGCGGCCTCATCCGACACATCGACCTGCGATCGCCCCCAGTGATCCGGGCAGGCCTGAAGCGCAGCCGCGTCCACATCGGCCACCCAAACCTGCGCGCCCGCGGCGTCGAACGCCTCGGCCATAGCGCGCCCCACGCCCGAGGCACCGGCGGTGATCAGAACCCGCCCGGTCATACCGGTTTGCGGATCGCCGCCCCTGCGCCCTCGGGATAGGGCAACCCGGCCTGCGCTTCGGCGATGCTGGCCATCGCGGCTTTAATCTGCTGCGACGGCGCACAGGGCCGACGGGTTTCCAGGCTGACATGCAGCAGAAAGCTCTCGCCCGTGGCCAGCAATTTCTCGCCCTCGTACATGCTATGGAAAAGGTGCAGCTTCTTGCCCTGCCCCAACAGCATCTGCGTGCGCACCTCGATTTTCGCCCCGGCATGGGCCTCGTCCAGATACCTGATGTGATTTTCAGCGGTGAAATAGCTGCCGCCCGAGGCGATGTAGTCGGCATCGCAGCCGATGATCTCCATGAAGCGGTCGGTCGCAGCGGCAAAGGCCTCGAGATACCGCGCCTCGTTCATGTGGCCGTTGTAGTCGGTCCAGTCCAGCGGCACCGCGCGGGCCAGTGTCAGGATCGGCTGGCTCAGATCCGCCTGATCCAGCGTCGGCAGGGCACCCGGCTTCAACAGCGCGTCATGCTGGTTTAGCACCGCCCCCGCGCCCCAGTCGCGCGCCTTCAAGGCCCGCATCATGCCCACCAGATTGTTGTCCCGAATCCGCTCCAACTCGCGGATCGAGTGCATCCCCGATTGCGAGTCCGACTGGTCGGCAATTATGTCGACCAACGCGTCGGTGAACTCGGGCACATCCATCAGCTTGGTCCAGGGCCATTTCAGCGCCGGGCCGAACTGGGCCATGAAATGCCGCATCCCGGCCTCGCCCCCGGCCACGCGATAGGTCTCGAACAGGCCCATCTGCGCCCAGCGGATGCCAAAGCCCATGCGGATTGCCTCGTCCACCTCCTCGGTCGTGGCCACGCCGTCCTTGACCAGCCACAGCGCCTCGCGCCAGACGGCCTCGAGGAACCGGTCGGCGATATGCGCATCGATCTCCTTGCGGACCTGCAGCGGGAAGAATCCGACCGAACGCAACACGTCCTTGGCCTGCGCGACCAGTTCGGGCGGGTTGGCGGCCGAGGGTACCAGCTCGACCAGCGGCAGAAGGTAGACCGGGTTGAACGGGTGCGTCACCACGATCTGTTCGGGCCGCAGCGCACCTTCCTGCAACTCGGACGGTTTGAACCCGCTGGTCGAGGACCCGATGATCGCAGCTGGATCACAGGCCTCCTGCAGCCCTTTATAAACTTTCAGCTTCAGATCCAGCCGCTCGGGCACGCTCTCCTGGATCCACGTTGCCCCCTGCACCGCGTCGGCCATGTCGGCATGAAAGCTCAACGCGCCTTCGGGCGGCAGCGGCACATCGCTCAGCCCGGGCAGCGACCGCCGCGCGTTGTCCAGGACCTCGCCGATCTTTCGCTCGGCCTCGGGGTCCGGGTCGAACACCCGCACGTTCCAGCCATTCAGCAGAAACCGCGCGGCCCATCCGCCGCCGATCACGCCACCACCGATGATCGCTGCCGTCTTCATCTTCTCTCCTTCGCCCCGAACGTTCACGCCGCACCGGGGGCCATCGTTGTTTGACAGATTTTGCGAGGGTCGCCCCGCCCGTCAGGACGCCACAGGCGCCCGTTTGACCAGCCCCAGTTTCTCGCGCACCTCGGCCGGGCCGATCACCCGCGCGCCCATGTTCTCGATGATCGTTCCGGCGCGCTCGACCAGTTGCCAGTTCTCGGCCAGCACCCCCTTGTCCAGCCACAGGTTGTCCTCGAGCCCCACGCGCACGTTGCCGCCCGCCAGAACCGAGGCCGCCACATAGGCCATCTGATGCCGCCCCAGCGAGAACGCGCTGAAGGTCCAGTCGTCGGGCACATTGTTCACCATCGCCATGAAGGTGTTCAGGTCGTCCGGCGCGCCCCACGGCACGCCCATGCACAGCTGCACCAGCGCATTCGGGGCCAGAACGCCCTCTTTCACCAGTTGCTTGGCAAACCACAGATGGCCAGTGTCAAAGGCCTCGATCTCGGGCTTCACGCCCAGATCGGTCATCATCTGCCCCATCGCCCGCAAGGCGCCGGGCGTGTTGGTCATCACATAGTCGGCCTCGGCAAAGTTCATGGTGCCGCAATCCAGCGTGCAGATTTCGGGCAGACACTCGGCCACATGGGCCACGCGTTCCGAGGCACCGATCATGTCGGTCCCCTCGGCCACGGGAAACGGGGCTTCGACTCCGCCGAACACGATGTCACCGCCCATGCCGGCGGTCAGGTTCAGAACCACGTCCACCTCGGCGTCGCGGATGCGGTCCGTCACCTCGCGATACAGGTCAAGACGGCGGCTGGGCGCGCCGGTTTCGGGGTCGCGCACATGGCAATGAACCACCGCCGCCCCGGCCTTGGCGGCCGCGATCGCACTGTCGGCGATCTGCTTGGGCGAACGCGGCACATGCGGGCTGCGATCCTGCGTCCCACCCGAGCCGGTCACGGCACAAGTGATGAATACTTCGCGGTTCATTTCCAAAGGCATGGTGTTATCCCCAAGTTATACACGGCTTCGCCATGGGTTTTCCCCAGGCTTCTCCCCGGATTCCGATTTGCGTCTGGCCCCGACTCTGGCGCAGCCTTGACCAGACAACTTGCCAGAATGCGAATCAGACTTGATGAAATCCGCAAAAAACATCCTCCAGCCCGAGCACCGCGCGCTGAAAACCGCCGTTCTGGTGCTGGACGAGTGCAACACGCTCAGCTTCGCCTCGGCGGTGGACCCGATGCGCGCCGCCAACCGGCTGGCCGACCGCCCGGCCTTCGACTGGGACTACGTGACCGCCACGCCCGAGCCGGCGATGCTGACCAGCGCGTTGCAAGTGCCGGGCATCCCGCTGGCGCGTCTCGACCACTGCGACCTGATGATCGTGATCGCGGGGTTCAACCTGGTGCGCCACGCCACCCCCAGCCTTCTGGCCGGGCTGCGCCGCATCGCCAATACCGGCGCCACGATGGCGGGCATCGACGGAGGCCCCTGGCTGTTGGCCGAAGCGGGGCTGCTTGACGGTCACGCCGCCACCACCCATTGGGAAGATCTCGAGACCTTCGCCAGCCGCTTCCCCGAAGTCGACGTGCGCCCCGACCGGTTCACCGTGTCGGGCAACCGCCTGACCTCGGGCGGCGCGATCCCCGCGGTCGAGATGATGCTGCAAATCATCGCGGCACGCCACGGCGCCGGCTTCGCGGCCCGTGTCTCGGGCCTGTTCCTCTACGAAGGCGCCCCCGAACCCGGCAGACCACAGAGCCGTACTGGGGCGCCACACCGCCACAGTGCCCTGACCGCCCGCGCCAACGCGATCATGCAGGCCGCGCTGGACGACCCGCTGCCCCTGGCCGAGATCGCAAAGGCCCTGGGAACCAGCCCGCGCACCCTGCAGCAGCAATTCCGCCTGCGGCTGAACACCACGCCACAGGACCACTATTTGCAACTGCGCCTGGCCGAGGCCCGCCGCCTGGTCACCGACACCGACATGCCGCTGATGGATGTGGCACTGGCCACGGGGTTCACGTCACAATCCAGCTTTGCGCGCGCTTTCCGTACGGCGCATGGACTATCCGCCCGCGACCTCAGGCAGGACCGCACCCAGCCCACCCATCACTGACGGGCGAGCTTGATTTGGTCATAGATTGGGGGAGTTGGCTGCGACGACGGGGGCAGCGCCCCCATCCCTCAATACGGCATCGGATGCGCGCGATGGGCCGCGTTGATCTCGGCCAAAATCTCATCCGACAGCACGACATCCCGCCCCTCCAGGATCCGCTCCAGCTGCGCCTGCGTGGTCGCGCCGAAGATGACCGAGGTCATGAACGGCCGCGCCTGGCACCAGGCCAGCGCCATGTGCACCGGGTCCAGCCCGTGTTTAGCGGCAATCGCCAGATAGGCTTCGACCGCGTCGAAAACCCGGTCGCCTTTGCGCCCGCCCATCTGCGGCACGATCGACATGCGCGATCCCTCGGGCACAGCCCCGCCCTGATACTTGCCGGTCAGAAATCCGGCGGCCAGCGGCGAGAAGGCCAGCAGGCCCACATCCTCATAGGCGCTCAACTCGGCCATGTCGGTGTCATACAGGCGGCACAGCAGGGAATACTCGTTCTGGACCGACGCGACCCGTGGTGCCCCCAACTCGTCGGACAGGCGCAACCACTGAGCGGTACCCCAGGCGCTTTCGTTCGACAGGCCGAAGGCGCGGATATTGCCCTTGTCCACCTGCACCTGCAGCGCCTCGAGGCATTCGCGCATGTTGTCCAGAACCGCCTGCCGATCACCGCCCGACGGGTCGTAGTCCCAATTCTGCCGGAACATGTAACTTCCGCGGTTGGGCCAGTGGAATTGGTACAGGTCGATGTAGTCGGTCTGCAGACGCCGCAACGATCCCTCGATGGCCCCGGGGATCGTGCTGGCCGAGATCGGTGCTCCGTCCCGCGCATGCGCGAAGCCGGCGCCCGAATGCTTGGTCGCCAGAACATAGCTGCCGCGGCGGGCCGGGTGTGCCGCATTCCAGTTGCCGATGATCTGCTCGGTCTTGCCCACGGTCTCCTTGGTGATCGGGTTGACCGGGTACATCTCGGCGGCATCAAGGAAATTGATCCCGGCCGCCAGCGCCGTGTCGATCTGACGATGCGCGTCCGCCTCGGGGGTCTGCGTGCCGAATGTCATGGTTCCGAGGCACAGGTCCGAGACCTGGATCCCCGTGCGGCCCAACGGTTTCATTTTCATCAATCAATCTCCTGTCGCGCGGATCGCCACGCCTGCAATCTGATTTCGGTCCCGAGTCACCCGGATTCGGCCTTTTTCTCCCAACGGCCGGATTCCTCCGACCAATACTGCGCCGCGCAACCCGCCGCGGTCAGAGTCTTCCATTGACCACGCGCATGATCCACCGCGGTTGGGTCGTTGCCATCGAACAGGATGCAAACCCGCTCCGAGGCGGTCACCTCATCCGGCGTCACCTCGGCCCCGTCCACCGCCATCAGGCAAGACGGGTTGTTGGCAGCGTCCGCCTCGGTAGTCAGCAGAATCGGCTGAACCGCGTCATACGGCCCACCTGCCTGCCCATGCGGCAGAAACGCGTCTTCGGGGCCCAGCCAAAGCCTTTCGTCCAGCCAGTCCATCCGCGCAGGGTCAGTGCCTCGCACCGCAATCCGCCACCCGGCCTGTCGTGCCTTGTCCAGCAATACCGGCAAGGTCTGCTCAAGTGGATGGCGGGTCAGGTGGTAGAAGTAGACGGCGCCCATCGACCTACTCGAAATTGTCCTGCACGAAACGGCTGAGCGCACGGACGCCCCAACCCGTGGCGCCCTTGGGCGCATAGGACGTTTCCGCCGCGACCGAGGCCACGCCCGCGATATCCAAATGGATCCAGGGTGTTTCTTCCTTGACGAAACGCTGCAGAAACTGCGCTGCGGTGATCGAACCGGCCGGCCGGCCGCCCACGTTCTTCATGTCCGCGATGCGCGACTTCAGCAGATCGTCATAAGCCTGCCCCAGCGGCATACGCCACGCGCCTTCATCCTCGGCCCGGGCCGCCTTCAGGAACGCGTCGCAGAATGTGTCGTTGTTGGAAAACACGCCTGCGTTTTCATGCCCCAGCCCGATGATGATCGCGCCGGTCAAGGTGGCCAGATCGATCATGCCGACCGGATTGAACCTCTCCTGCGCGTACCACATGACGTCACACAGCACCAAACGGCCTTCGGCGTCGGTGTTGATGATCTCGACCGTATCGCCCTTCATCGACTTGACCACGTCGCCCGGCCGCGTGGCGCTGCCCGAGGGCATGTTCTCGACCAGTCCGACCAGGCCCACGACATTGGCCTTGGCCTTACGCTTGGCCAATGCGCGCATGGTGCCCGCAACGACGCCTGCGCCGCCCATGTCCATGGTCATATCTTCCATACCAGCGGCCGGTTTGATCGAAATACCGCCGGTGTCGAAAACGACCCCCTTGCCGACCAGAGCCAGCGGTGCGTCATCAGCATCGCCGCCATTCCACTGCATCACGACGACTTTCGAGGGGCTGTCCGACCCTTGCCCGACGCTCAGCAGGGTCCGCATGCCCAACTCGGCCAGCTTGTCTTCCTCCAGCACCTCGACCTTCAGGCCCAACTCCTCCATCTCTTTCAGACGGTTGGCAAATTCGCTCGTTGTCAGGATGTTGGCGGGTTCGTTCGTCAGGTCGCGGGTCATGCGCACACCATCAGCAACCGCATAGAGCGGTGCGAAGGCGGCCTTGGCGTCGTCGGGCTTGGCGTGGCAGATGGACACCGCGCCTTTTGCGTCATCGTCCGTGGTTTTGTGCGCGTCAAAATCATAGCTGCGCAAAGCAATGCCCAAGGCCAGTTCCTCGGTCCGTACCTGGTTGCCCGCCATGACCAGCAGGTCCTTGCCACCTGCCAGCTTGGCCAGCGCAGCACCGCCCTTGCGGGCTTCGTCCGGTTCGGGGCGGCGTGGCAGGACGAGAATGTCCAATGCCTCTGCCTCCATCCCGCCGGGCCAAGCCAACGAGATCACGTCGCCAGTCTTGACCTTGGCGAAACGGTCACTTTCCACCAGCCGGGCCACGGCACCACGGGTCAGTCGGTTTGCGCGGCGCGCGGCGGGGTTCATCTTGCCATCGGCGGGAATGAGAATGGCCACCCGGCCTTGGGCCTGCGCCATCAGGTCCAGTTCGAAGGCTTGAAAACGGATCGGTACCAGACTGCTCATTTCTTGCTCCTGAAAAACTCTGCCCACAGACCTAGCCCGCGCCGCCGCCATTGACCAGATAGCAGTTTTCCCCGCCCGCCAATTGCATTAAGGTCGCGCCAAAATGACCGGCAGGCTCGGGGGAGAAAACTTGGCATCATTCGGCAGGCATAGGCCGTCGCGCATGTTTTTGTGCCTTGGCGATTCTGGCAACAGGCCTGCTGGACGCCACGTGCCGGGGATGCGGCCGTGATTCTGGACCGGTACTTCGCCCGCCGCTTTTTGCAGAGCTTTCTGGTGATTGGGGCCATCTTCCTGACACTGATGATCCTGATCGACCTGATCGAACAGGCCCGTCGGTTCAATGACGCCGACCTGTCATTTGGCCAGGTTCTGCAGCTGACGCTGTTGAACACACCCGCTGCGATAAGCGAGATGCTGCCGCTGTTGATGATCCTGTCGACCATTGCCCTGTTTGTCGGCCTCGCACGCAGCTCGGAGTTGGTGGTGACCCGGGCGATCGGCCGCTCGGGTATCCGCGCGCTGTTGGCACCGGTCCTTCTGGCGCTGATAATCGGAACTCTGGCGGTGGCCCTGCTGAACCCGATTGCGGCGGCCACGTCCGAGCAGTACCGGCATTTCTCGGATCTATACAAAAACGGTGGCAGTTCCGCCCTGTCGATCAGCCGCGATGGGCTTTGGCTGCGTCAGGGCTCGCCGCAGGGCCAATCGGTGATCCATGCCCGCGCATCGACCAACGACGCCGAGCTTGAATTGATCGACGTGTCCATCATCACGTTTTCGCCCGAAGGTCTTCCGACCCGTCAGATCATCGCCGACGGCGCTCGCCTCGACGACGGGGCCTGGATCCTGCGCAACACCAAGGAATGGCCCCTGTCCAGCGACACCAACCCCGAGACCCACGCCGTCACGCATGAGACCCTGCGGCTGCCCACTTCGCTGACCCGTCAGCGCATCCTTGAAACCTTGGGCCAACAGGACAGCGTCTCGGTCTATGACCTGCCCCAACTGATCCGCGACCTGCGCGAGGCGGGCTTTTCAACCAAGCAATACGAGGTTTGGCTGCAGGTGCAGCTGGCGCGCCCATTCTTCCTGATTTCGATGGTGTTGATCGGCGCGGCTTTCACCATGCGGCACGTGCGGTTCGGCGGCACCGGCGTCGCCGTGCTGACGGCTGTTCTTCTGGGGTTCGGCGTATACTTCGTGCGCAATTTCGCTCAGATTTTGGGAGAGAACGGCCAATTGCCAATTGTGATTGCGGCCTGGGCACCGCCGTTTGCGGCCATATTGCTGTCGCTCGGCCTTCTGCTGCACGCGGAGGACGGCTGATGCGGCGCCTTCTGCCCCTTCTTTTGTCCAGTGCTGTGTTCTTTTCCGGTCCGGGGCTGGCATTGGCCCAAACCTCGGAGACCAGTACGCCCGCGTCTGACACGGCACAACAACAGGATCAGCCTGCCCTGCTGGTGGCTGACAGGATCTTCATCACCCCGGATCGCAAACTGGTGGCCGAGGGCAATGTCGAAGCCTTTCAGGGCGACGTCAAACTGTCCGCACAGCGCGTGGTGTTTGACCGCGAGTCGGGCGAGCTGACGCTGGAGGGTCCGATCCGGATCGATCAGGGCGGACGCTCGACCGTCCTTGCGGACTCAGCGCAGCTGGATGACGGCATCCAGAACGGGTTGTTGACCGGCGCACGGCTGGTGTTCGACCAGCAGGTACAGATCGCGTCGGTTCAGGCAACCCGCGCGGCAGGACGCTACACGCAGTTCAGCAAAGTCTCGGCCACGTCCTGCCATGTCTGCGCCGATGGTCGGCCGCCCCTCTGGCAGATCCGGGCGCGCAAGGTCACGCATGATCAGCTCGAACGGCAGTTGTATTTCGAGGGCGCCCAGTTCCGCATTCTGGATGTGCCGGTTTTCTACTTTCCAACCCTGCGTCTGCCGGACCCGACACTGGACCGGGCAACCGGATTTCTGGTGCCGTCAATCCGCACGACCTCGCAGTTGGGTACCGGCGTCAAAACGCCGTATTTCTTCAAACTGGGCGATCACAGGGATCTGACGCTGACCCCCTACCTGTCGTCCAAGACCACGACGCTTGGCTATCGCTACCGGCAGGCCTTCAAGAACGGCCGCATCCAGTTTGAAGGGGCCTATACCCGCGACGATGTACAGCAGGAGCAGGATCGGGGCTATTTCTTTGCAAATGGCTGGTTCAATCTGCCGAACGACTTCCGGCTGACCTTTGACGTCCAGACCGCATCGGACGACTCGTACTTGGCGGACTATGGGCTGCCTGACTATGACCGCCTGCGCAGCGAGATCGCGCTTGAGCGCATCAAACGCGACACAGCGTTTCGGACCAGCTTCATTCACTACAAGACCCTTCGCGACAGCGAGGAACAGGATGAGATCCCGTCGCAGGTTTTCGATCTGTTCTACCAGAAACGCTATTTCCCCGCGTCCGCTGTCGGCGGTGAGGTGCGGTTGGGCTTCGTCACCCACACCCACACCCGGACCAGCGACGAGGATACCATCGGGGGCGATGTGGCCCGCGCCACATTCGACGCCCAGTGGCTGCGCAGCTGGACCTTTGCCTCCGGGCTGCGCGCGGATGCGGAACTGGGGGCTTCAGTCGACACGTTCGACATTCGCAATGACAGCGCCTACCCCGACCAGATCACCCGGTCGACCCCGCGTGCGGCTTTGACACTGCGCTATCCGATGACCCGGCGCGAAGCCTCTGGCGCGACCCAGTTTCTTGAGCCGATCGCGCAGTTTGGCTGGACTCATGTTTCGGACACCGATTTGCCCGATGACGAAAGCACCTTCCAGGAATTTGACCAGGGCAACCTGTTGTCCCTGTCGCGCTTTCCGGCCGAGGACCGACGCGAAGACGGCACGACCGCGGTCGTGGGCGTGAACTGGGCTCGGTATGCCCCGGGCGGTTGGCGGGCATTGGCCACGGTCGGCCAGGTCTTCCGCTCGACCGCCGATCCGAACTTCACCGCTACGTCCGGCCTGCAGGGAACTTCGTCCGACCTGCTGCTGGCAGGGCAGATCAAGACGAACAATGGCCTTACACTGGCCGCACGCGGATTGATGGATGGAGATTTCAGCTTTACCAAGGCTGAATTGCGCGGAACCTGGGCCAACGAGGGGACCCAACTGGGCGGAAGCTATATCTGGCAGCAGCCGGACCCGGCCGAAAACCTTGACATGGAGACATCCGAGATACGGTTGACCGCACGTCAACGACTGGATGAAAACTGGAGAGCCAACGCCCTGGCCCGCTATGATCTGGCAGAATCCGAACCGCTGCGGCTGGGCTTGGGTGTGACGTATGAAAATGAATGTGTGCAGGTTAACATGTCCGTCAGCCGGCGATATACTTCGACATCAAGTATTGAGCCTTCGACGGAATTCGGCTTTACCGTTGCACTGACAGGATACGCCGTTGAAGGCGGGGGCAAGAAGTATAAAAGAAAATGCAGCTGATTTCAGGTTTTTCCAGGTTCTTTCGTTCCCGTTGGCTAACGGCATTTGCGCCCGGCCTCGCGGTCGCCATGCTGACAGTTGCGCCTCAGCAAGCCCCCGCGCAAAGCTTGTTTTCGCCGGCTATCCGCGTGAATCAGGATATCGTCACCTGGTACGAACTGGATCAGCGCCAGCGGTTTCTCGAAATTCTGGGTATCCCGGGCAGCTCGGAGGCCGAAGTCCGCAAGGCGCTGATCGACGAGCGCCTGCGCAAACAGGCCATGCGCGAAGCCGGCATCCAGCCCACTCCCGAAGACATTCAGGTTGCGATCGACGAATTCGCTTCGCGTGGTCAGCTGACCCCGGATCAGTTCCTGAAGGCACTGGCTGATGCGGGCATCGACCGGGAAACCGTGCGGGATTATGTATCCAGTCAGCTGGCATGGCGCGACTATGTCAGCGCCCGCTTTATCTCTCAGGCCCGTCCGACGGACGACGAAATTGACCGTGCAATGGGTCAGACCGGCGGTGGCGGTCTCCAGGTTTTGCTGTCCGAAATCATCATCCCCGTGAATGCGCAGACCTTGGCACAGGCCGAAGCCTTGGCCGACGAGATCGCCCGTGTCGAAACCATCGATGCGTTTTCGGCCGCCGCCACGCAGTACTCGGCAGCGCCGACACGCGAAAATGGCGGACGCCTGGACTGGTTGAACGTCACCAACCTGCCTCCGGCGCTGCAACCGGTTATCCTTGGCCTGAAGAATGGCGAAGTCACGGCGCCGCTGAGCCTGCCAAACGCCGTAGCGCTGTTCCAGATGCGCGGCCTGCGAGAAGTGGCCGCCAGCACGCCGCGGTTCTCCAAGATCGACTATGCGGCCTATTACCTGCCTGGCGGGCTCAGCCCCGAAACGTTGCAAAGAGCCGCTGAACTGAAGGAAACGGTGGATACCTGCGACGACCTGTACGGCATCGCCAAGGGGCAACCGCCCGAGGTACTCGACCGAGTCTCGGCAAGTCCGTCCGAAATCCCGCGCGACATCGCGCTGGAACTCGCCAAGCTGGACCCCAACGAGGTGTCGACCTCTCTGACCCGAAACAACGGCCAGACGCTGGTGTTCCTCATGCTGTGCAATAGGACGCGCGATCTGGGTGAGGACACGTCGCGCGAGGACGTGGCCAACGCGCTGACGCAGCAACGCCTGCAAGCATTCGCCAACAGCCTCGTCGAACAGCTGCGCGCCGACGCCACCATCATCGAGCAATGACCGCGCCCATCGCGCTCAGCTGCGGAGAACCTTCGGGCATCGGTCCGGAGATCGCCGCCAAGGCCTGGGCCGCATTGCGCGACAGCTGCCCATTCTTTTACATCGGCGATCTCGGCCACCTGCCCGACGACATCCCCAAGACCGAAATCGTAGACCTCGCCCAGGTGGCCGACATCTGCGCAGATGCGCTGCCGGTGCTGCCGCTGACCTTTCCGGCCCCGAACCTGCCCGGTCACCCCGATCCAGCCAATGCGCCTTCGGTGATAGACGCCATCGAAACCGGCGTGTCACTGGTGCAATCGGGCGCGGCCTCGGCCCTCTGCACGGCACCGATCCACAAGAAGGCCCTGATCGACGGCGCCGATTTCGCCTATCCTGGCCATACCGAATTTCTGGCGGCGCTGGCAGGCCGTTCCCGCGTGGTGATGATGCTAGCCAGCGAGCAACTCCGCGTGGTGCCCGCCACGATCCACATCCCGCTGTCGCAGGTGCCCTCGCGGCTCACGCCCGATCTGCTGCGCGACACGATCCAGATTACCGCCGACGGCCTGCGCCGCCAATTCGGTATCCCGCATCCTCGCATCGCGGTAGCCGGTCTCAACCCCCATGCTGGCGAGGGTGGCAAGATGGGCCGCGAGGAACTGGACTGGATCGCCCCTCTGCTGGCCGATCTCACCCCCGAGGGCTACACCGTCACCGGCCCGCACCCGGCAGACACGATGTTCCACGCCGCCGCACGCGCCCGCTATGACGCCGCCATCGCCATGTATCACGATCAGGCGCTGATCCCGATCAAGACCCTCGACTTCGACCGTGGCGTGAACGTGACCCTGGGCCTGCCCTTCATCCGCACCTCGCCCGACCATGGCACCGCGCTCGACATCGCCGGACAGGGCATCGCAAACCCCACCAGCCTGATCGAGGCGCTGAAACTCGCCCAACGCATGGCACAAAGCACTTGATCCTTCATCTGGCGCCAAATATCCCCGCCGGAGGCAAAAATTCTCTGGCGCACCGCCTGCCCCTCGCGCCACGGTAACCGGATCATGAGCGCAATCGACACCCTCCCCCCGCTGCGCGAGGTCATCGCCAAGCACCAGCTCTCGGCGCGCAAGTCGCTGGGTCAGAACTTCCTGCTCGATCTCAACCTGACGGCCAAGATCGCCCGGCAGGCCGGCGACCTGAGCCAATGCGACGTGCTGGAGATCGGCCCCGGCCCCGGAGGCCTGACCCGCGGTTTGCTGACCGAAGGTGCGCGCAAGGTGGTGGCGGTGGAAAAAGATACCCGCTGCATCGCCGCGCTTCAGGAAATCGCCGCTGCCTATCCCGGGCGGCTCGAGGTCATCAATGGCGACGCTCTTGAAATCGATCCGCTTGAACATCTGAACCCGCCCATCCGCGTGGCGGCCAATCTGCCCTACAATGTGGGCACGGAACTGCTGGTGCGCTGGCTGACCCCGCCGGAATGGCCACCCTTCTGGCAGAGCCTGACCCTGATGTTCCAGCGCGAGGTGGCCGAGCGCATCGTGGCGCAGCCCGGCACCAAGGCTTATGGGCGGCTGGCGATCCTGGCCCAGTGGCGGGCCGAGGCGCGCATCGCCATGTCCCTGCCCCCCGGTGCGTTCACGCCGCCGCCCAAGGTCAGCAGCGCCGTGGTCCACCTGACCGCCCTGCCCGAACCCCGCTTTCCGGCCGATGCCGGTATTCTGTCACGTGTCGTGGCCGCTGCGTTCAATCAACGCCGCAAGATGCTGCGCGCGTCGCTCAAGGGGATGGCCCCAGATATCGAGGACCGCCTGAACGCCGCCGGCATCAAGCCCACCGACCGTGCCGAGCAGATATCACTCGAAGCGTTCTGCGCGCTGGCGCGTGAGATACAAAAAACCTGATCCCGAACGAAAACGGCCCCGGACATCTCTGACCGGGGCCTTTGAACTCTGTGCGCAACCGCTATGGCTTATTCGGCAGCCTCTGGTGCATCACCGCCGCCTTGGGGGGCCTGCTCTTCTACGGCCTTAGGCTTGCGTGCGCGCGGTCTCCGGGCAGGTTTGTCCTTGCGCTCGGCCGCTTCGGCCTTGGCGCCCGCGCTTTCGGGCGTCTCGACAAGCCCGGATTCAGGAGTATCCGAATCGGCGTTCAGATCAACGATGTCCGGCTGCGGAGCCTCGGCCGGGTCCGCCTGGCGTGCGGCTTCACGTTCCTGCCGTTCCGCCCGCTCCCGATCGCGTTCGGCCTGACGCTCGCGGTTCTGGCGTTCCTGCTCCTCCCGACGCGCTTCCATTTCGCGTTGCGCCTCGCTCAGCAGGCGCAGGTAATGCTCGGCATGTTGCTGAAAGTTTTCGGCAGCGACGCGGTCATTGGCCAGCTGTGCATCGCGCGCCAGCTGGTTGTACTTGTCAATGATCTGCTGCGGCGTGCCGCGCACCTTGCCCTCGGGCCCCGAGCTGTCGAAAACCCGGTTAACGACGTTTCCACCAGAGGGACGATTGCGGTTGTTCTTTGCCCGCGAGCGGGATTTGGAGGATCTCATCTTACTGTACGTCAGCCTTGTCTTGCACTGTCGATCCACCCGTATTCTGCGCTGCTCTGTGGCCTGTGCCGTCACGGGATGTCGACTTTTTTGGGCTTGGCGTCAGGGGTGCGCCGAAGGGGCGTCAACCGCGCTGACTACTCTGAGTAAGCATGTCCTGACGGCGCAGACAAGGGGTTAATACACCAAATGCCGGGTTTTTTACCCCGACCGGCGTAAATCGGCCTCAGAATCCGCGGCTAGCCCGGCATTCTGGCGCCCACCACCCGGTCCCGCCCGTCCAGATCAGGAACGACACGGATATCCGCCAGCCCCGCCGCGTCGAACAACGCGCTAACCGCCTGCGCCTGTGTCGGACCGATTTCCACCAAAAGCCGCCCGCCGGGAACAAGGTGATCGGGGGCACCGGCCGCAATCCGGCGATAGGCGTCCAGCCCGTCCGCTTCATCCGTCAAAGCCAGACGCGGCTCGTGCTCGCGCACTTCGGGCGACAAGTCATCCATTTCGTCGAGCGCGATATAGGGCGGATTGGAAACGATCAGGTCGAAATGGCCACCAATGTTGTCAAACCAGTCCGAGCGTTGGATTTCCGCCCGATCCTGCACCCCGTGGGCCACCGCATTCGCACTTGCCTGCAGACAGGCTGCCTCGCTCAGATCGACGCCCAGCCCGGTTGCGCTGGTGCGTTCTGCCAGCAGGGTGATCAGGATGCAGCCTGAGCCGACGCCCAGGTCGAGCACCCGGTCAAACGGCTGGCTCAGGGCCGCTTCGATCAGCGCCTCGGTTTCGGGGCGCGGGTCCAGAACGTCGCGGCTGACGCGGAAGCGTCGGCCGTAGAATTCGCGCTCGCCCAGCAGATGGGAAACCGGCACCCGGATCGCGCGCAGCGACACCAGTTGCTCATACCGTTCGGCGATCTCGGGCGAGAGCTCTTCGGGCGCGATCAGGGTCACGCGGCTGGCCTCGATCCGGGCGGCATGGGCCAGCAGAACCCGGGCGTCCCGCGCCGGGTCGTCCACACCTGCGGCCCGCAGGCGCGCGGTGGCGGCCACCATGGCCTGTGCCGCTGTCAGCGCCGCGATCATTGCGCCATCTCCGCCAACAGGCGCGCCTGATCGTCGGCGGTTAGCGCGTCGATCACCTCATCCAGATCGCCCTGCATGATCTGATCGAGCTTGTAGAGCGTCAGGTTGATCCGGTGATCGGTCATCCGGCCCTGCGGGAAATTGTAGGTCCGGATGCGCTCGGATCGGTCGCCCGACCCCACCTGGCTGGCCCGGTCGGCCGAGCGTTCGCTGTCGATCCGCTGACGTTCGAGGTCATAGAGACGCGTCTTGAGCACCTGCATCGCGATCTCGCGGTTGCGGTGCTGTGATTTCTCGGAACTCGTCACCACGATTCCCGTGGGCAGGTGGGTGATCCGCACCGCCGAGTCGGTGGTGTTCACATGCTGCCCACCCGCGCCCGAGCTGCGCATCGTGTCGATGCGAATGTCATTCGGGTCGATCTGGATGTCCACATCCTCGGCCTCGGGCAGAACCGCCACAGTCGCCGCCGAGGTGTGGATGCGCCCGCCGCTCTCGGTTTCGGGTACACGCTGTACGCGGTGCACGCCGGATTCGTATTTCAGCCGGGCAAAGACGTTGTCGCCCTTGATATGGGCCACCACTTCCTTGATGCCGCCCAGTTCGGTCTGCTGTTCTTCGATGATCTCGAACTGCCAGCCGCGCGCTTCGGCGTAGCGCTGATACATCCGCAGCAGGTCGCCCGCGAAAAGCGCCGCCTCGTCGCCGCCGGTGCCGGGGCGGATCTCCAGCATCGCCGGCCGCGCATCGGCCGCGTCCTTGGGCAGCAGCGCCAGTTGCAGCGCATGCTCGGCTTCGGGGATGTGCGCCTTGAGCTGCGGGATCTCCTCCTCAGCCAGCTCTTTCATGTCGGGGTCGTCCAGCATCGCCTCGGCCTCGGCCAGATCGGCCCGCAGCTGGCGCCAGGCTGCGATCTGTTCGACCACCGGCTTGAGGTCGGAATATTCCTTGGCCAAAGCCGCGATATCGCCGGCCGAGGCGCCATCGGACATGGCCGCTTCGAGGTACTGGAATCGCTGGGTGATCTGTTCAAGACGTTCTTCGGGGATCATTGGGGCGGTGTCTATCATCCGACGGCTTTGGTCAAGGCCCCGGCTTGTGCTAAGCTATGCCCATGAAACGGATCATGGCCCTGCTGATCGTCTGCGCAACGCCCGGTCTGGCCGATGTCATCGGCCCCGGTGGCAAGGTGCAGGATTGCTATTGCACCGACACCTCCGGCGCGCGGGTGGAACTGGGCGAAATGGTCTGCCTGCAGGTCGATGGCCGCATGTTCATGGCCCAATGCCAGATGTCGCTGAACGTGCCGATGTGGCGCGAGGTGTCCGAGGGGTGCCTGTCTTCAGGACTGCAGAGCCGCCAGCCAACCGTCGACCCGGGTGCGGTTGACGTCGAAATCCCGTCGGCCAAATCGTAACCGTCCATAGATGCGCAACGAGTCGCCGTCCTGCTGGGCGGTAGTGTAGTCGGGAAAGCCGAACACCCGGCTGCGGGACACATAGGTGATCAGACCCTCATCCACCGATCCGGCCAGCACCGTCGTACGCGGCGTCGCCCGCGCCATCTTGTCCAGCCGCGCGAGGCCGTCCGGCCCGGTCTGCACCACGCGGATCACGCCTCCGGGCAGGTCACGATCTGCCTCGGCCACGACTGGCACATGCCAGCGCGCGGGATCGGCCGGTGCCAGCCGCACATAGAGGCCAAGCCCGACAACCGCGGCGACGATCAACCAAAGAACCATGCGTTTCATTCCAATCAGACCTTCCGGCAGAACCCTAGCCGCCCGCTGGTAAGGGGCAAGACCTGCCGGCGCTGCCTACCGTGACGTCACGCCGGGCAGAATGCACAGCAGTTCGAACAGCAGATTTGCCGCCGTCAGCGCGGTGTTGCCCGACGGGTCATAGGGCGGCGAGACCTCGACCAGATCGCAGCCCACCACGTTCATGCCCCCCAGCGCGTGGATCAGCTGCAGCGCTTGCGGCGTGGTCAGCCCGCCGATCTCGGGCGTACCGGTGCCGGGGGCATAGGCCGGGTCCAGGCTGTCGATGTCGTAGGTGACATAAACCGGATGCTCGCCGATTTCCTTGCGGATCAACGCTCCGATTTGAGTCAGGTTTTGTTGCCACAACTCCCACGCAGGAAACTGCCGGAACCCCCAGCCCTTGGCCTCGGTGAAATCGCTGGCCGCATAGCCCGACCCGCGGATACCGACCTGAAAGGTCTTGTCGGGCACGATCAGCCCCTCTTCATACGCGCGGCGGAAGACGGTTCCGTGGGTTTCGCACTCGCCGAACATCTCATCATTGACGTCGGCATGGGCGTCCACATGCACCAAGGCAACGGGCCCGTGTTTCGCGGCAACGGCCCGCAGGATCGGCAAGGTGATCGAATGGTCGCCCCCCATCGCCACCGGGATCACGCCCTCCGCCAGGATCGCGTCATAGCTTTCCTTGATGATCCGAAGGCTGTCGGCCAGCGAGAAGGTGTTGATCGCCAGATCTCCGATATCGGCGATCTGGAGGCTGTCGAAAGGCGCGGCGAAGGTAGCCATGTTGTAGGGCCGGATCATCGCGCTTTCGGCGCGGATCTGTTTGGGGCCGAATCGGGTGCCCGACCGCCATGAGGTTCCGATATCCATCGGCACGCCCAGCACCGCCACGTCCAGCCCCGCCAGCGTATCGGCCGCGGGCAACCGCATGAAGGTGTTCGGCCCGGAAAACCGCGCCAGATCATTGCCGCTGATGGGTTGGTTGAATTGGCTCATGGCGTGCGCGCCCCCTGTCCCGTTGGTTCACCTGATACCGGCCATAGCAAAACCAAGGCTAACCAATGGTTAAAGCCGCCCGTCTTTCGCTAGCTTGGTCCATCCCAGCAGGCAGATGATCTGGGTCGCCACATGCGCCCCCGCGATCGCCGTTGCACCGGACGTATCATACGGCGGAGACACCTCGACCACGTCGCCGCCCTTGATGTTGATCCCGGCGATGTCGCGCAGAATGATCTGTGCCTGAATCGAGCTGAGCCCACCCCAGACCGGCGTGCCGGTGCCAGGCGCAAAGGCCGGGTCCAGCCCGTCGATGTCAAAGCTCAGATAGACCGGACTGTCGCCCAGGATGCCCTTGATCTTCTGCGCCACGGCGGCGGGGCCGGATTCATAGACCTCGCGCGCGTCGATGATGTTGACGCCCAGCGTGTCTTCGTTGGTGGTGCGGATCCCCACCTGAACGGAGCGTTTCGGGTCCACGATCCCCGACTTCACCGCCTTGTAGAACATGGTTCCGTGGTCCACCCGGCTCATGTCGTCATCGGCCCAGGTGTCGGTATGGGCATCGAACTGCAACAGCGACATCGGACCGTATTTCTCGGCATAGGCCTTGAGGATCGGAAAGCTGATATAGTGGTCGCCCCCCAGCGTGACCGAGGCCACATCCGCCGCCAGAATGGTACGGATATGATTGGTCAGCGTGTCGGGAAAGGCCGGGATGTTGGCATAGTCATAGGCCATGTCGCCATAGTCGATGATCGCCAGCTCGCTGAGCGCATCGAAGGGCCAGCCATAAGGCGCATCGGGCGATTGCAGGGCGCTGGCCTCGCGGATCGCGCGCGGACCCAGACGGGTGCCGGGGCGGTTGGTCACCGCCTGATCGAACGGCACGCCGGTCACCGCGATATCGGCGCCGGTCAGATCCTTGGTGTACAGCCGCCGCAGAAAGGACGTGGCCCCGCCAAAGGTGTTTTCATAGCTCAACCCCTTCAGGTCGGGGTTGGTAAAGGCCTCATCGACCTGGTTTTTTGCGTCTTCCAATGCCATTTTGGCCCGTTTCCTCCCTGATATTGACCGGACCGTCAGGTCAACGGCTGCGCCTTTTCGACGATGCGCGCAAAGAACGAGGCACCCACCGGTGCGATCTCGTCGTTGAAATTATACTTGGGGTGGTGCAACCCCGGCCCGTCGCCCTGCCCCAGGAACAGATAGGCGCCCGGACGTTCCTGCAGCATGTACGAGAAATCTTCGGCCCCCATCTCGCGGCCCGAATTGGCGATCACCCGATCGGTGCCTGCCACCTCGCGCGCCACCTCGGCGGCGAAACCGGTCTTGTCCGCATCGTTCACCGTGGCCGGATAGCCGACGACATAATCCAGGGTCGCCGTGACCCCGTAGGATGCCGCCTGCCCCTGCACGATTTCCTCAAGCCGGGCCATCACCATCTGCTGCACCGCCGGATCGAAGGTCCGAACGGTGCCGTTCAGATAGGCGGTGTCGGGGATCACGTTGTTCACGGTTCCGGTGTGGATCTGGGTGACCGAGATCACCAGATCGTCCAGCGCATAGTGGTTGCGGCTGACGATGGTCTGGATCGCCTGCGCGATTCCGCTGGCGGCCATGACCGGGTCGCGCGTCTCGTGTGGCATGGCGCCGTGGCCACCCACGCCCTGAATGTGGATGTCGAACGTATCGACCGCCGCCATGATCGGCCCGGGCGTAGTATAGAACGCGCCCTCGGCAAAGCCCGGCGCATTGTGCAGGGCATAGACCTGAGCGATGTCGAACCGGTCCATCACACCCTCTTTGACCATGATATCGGCACCACCGCCCTCTTCCTCGGCGGGTTGGAACAGCAACGCCACCCGGCCCCGGAAATTCCGCGTCTCGGCCAGATACCGCGCCGCGCCCAGCAGCATAGTGGTGTGCCCGTCATGCCCGCAAGCATGCATCATGCCCGGTGTCTTCGAGGCATAGTCCACACCCGTTTCTTCAGCGATCGGCAGCGCATCCATGTCGGCGCGCAGCCCGATCGTGGGGCCATCGCCCTGCCCGGTGATGATCGCCACGATCCCTGTCTGCGCGATCCCTTCGTGCAATTCGTCCACGCCGAATTCACGCAGCCGCTCGGCCACGAAGGCGGCGGTCTGGTGGCAGTCGAACTCCAGTTCCGGGATCGTGTGCAGGTGCTGGCGCCATTCGGCCATGTCGGCGGCGTAATCGGCAATGCGGTTGACGACGGGCATCGGGGGTGGACTCCTGATCCAAGCTGCGGGATGGATGCATCTGACACCGGAACAAGGGGCTTCGCAATGGCTGAAAATCCACTGATCCACGATACCGACGCCGGAATCGAGCGGCTGCTGGAGATCATGCGCCGCCTGCGCGACCCGGAAACCGGCTGCCCGTGGGACATCGAACAGGATTTCGCCACCATCGCCCCCTACACGATCGAAGAGGCCTATGAGGTCGCCGACGCCATCGAACGCCAGGCCTGGGACGAGCTCAAGGGCGAGCTAGGAGATCTGCTGTTCCAGTCGGTCTTTCACGCGCAGATGGCCGAAGAGGCCGGGCATTTCACCTTTCAGGACGTGGTGCGCACCATGTCCAACAAGATGGTGGCCCGCCACCCGCATGTCTTCGGCGACGAATCCCGCGACAAGTCTGCCGAACAACAGACCCGCGACTGGGAGGCGATCAAGGCCGCGGAGCGCGCGGGCAAGGAACAGAAAGGCGCTCTGGACGGGGTGGCCGCCAACCTGCCCGCCCTGCTGCGCGCCTACAAGCTGCAGAAACGCGCCGCTCGGGTGGGGTTTGACTGGCCCGATGTCAGCCATGTGCTAGACAAGATCACCGAAGAGGCCGCCGAACTGGAAGAGGCGCGCGATAGCATGGACGCGGACGCGCTCGAGGACGAGTTCGGCGACCTGCTCTTCGTGATGGTCAATCTCGGTCGCCATCTGGGCATCGAGCCCGAGGCCGCCTTGCGTCGCACCAACGCCAAGTTCACCCGCCGGTTCGAACAGGTCGAAGCCCGGCTGGCCGCACGTGGCAAGACGCCGTCAGACAGCACGCTGGAAGATATGGACGCCCTGTGGGACGCGGTGAAAACCGAAGAACACCGCGCCAACGGCAAACTCCCGCCGCTCAAGGCCGCAAGCGACGCCTGAAACCGCTGGACAAGCCGGGCCGCGCTTGCCAGTGTCCGCCCTTCAAGACCCCGGAGGCCCCATGACCGCGCGCAAGATCATCATCGACACCGACCCCGGACAGGACGACGCCGTCGCCATCCTGCTGGCCCTGGCCAGCCCCGACGAGATCGAGGTTCTGGGCATAACCGCCGTCGCCGGAAACGTGCCGCTGGAGCTGACTGCAAAGAATGCGCGCATCGTCTGCGAACTGGCCGGGCGCACGGACACTCCGGTCTTTGCCGGGTGCGGCCGCCCGTTGAAACGTCCTCTGATCACCGCCGAGCACGTGCATGGCAAGACCGGGCTGGACGGCCCCGTCCTGCCTGACCCGCAGATGCCGTTGGCCGAGGGGCATGGCGTCGATTTCATCATCGATACGCTGCGCGCGCAGGATCCCGGCACCGTCACCCTCTGCCCGCTGGGGCCGCTGACCAACATCGCCACGGCTTTTCAGAAGGCGCCCGACATTGTTGAGCGCGTGCAGGAAATCGTGCTGATGGGTGGTGCTTACTTCGAAGTCGGAAACATCACACCCACCGCTGAATTCAACATCCATGTCGACCCCGAGGCCGCTGATATCGTGTTCAAATCCGGCGTTCCGATCGTGGTGATGCCGCTGGATGTGACGCACAAGGCCCTGGTCACCAAACCGCGCAACGACGCGTTCCGGGCCCTTGGCACCAAGGTCGGCATCGCCGTGGCCGAGATGACCGATTTCTTCGAACGTTTTGACAAGGAAAAATACGGCAGCGAGGGCGCGCCCCTGCACGATCCCTGCGTGACCGCCTATCTGATCCGCCCCGAGCTGTTCTCGGGCCGCCATGTGAACGTCGAGATCGAAACCCAGTCGGACCTCACGCTCGGCATGACCGTCGCCGACTGGTGGGGCGTCACCGACCGCAAGCCCAACGCGCTGTTCATCGGCGACGTGGATGCCGACGGGTTCTTTGCCCTGCTGACCGAACGGCTGGCGCGGCTATGAGCGCCGCCCTGCGCCTTGCCCGCCCCGACGACCTTGACCGGCTGATGGGCTTGGTCGCGGCCTTTCACGCTGAGGCCGGGATCGAACAGGACCCCGACCAAAGGCGCGATGCGCTGACGCCGCTGCTGGAAGGCATCCCGCATGGCTGCATCTATCTGATCGGCCCGTCGCGCGCGCCGCTGGGCTACATCATCCTGACCTTCGGTTGGTCGGTCGAGTTCGGGGGGATGGACGGGTTCGTGGACGAAATCTACATCCGGCCTGCAATTCGCGGCCGCGGAATTGCCACCGAGGTTCTATTGGACTTGCCCAAAGCGCTGGCCGGTGCCGGCCTCACGGCCCTGCATCTGGAAGTGGATCGAACCAACGAGGCCGCGCAGAAACTCTACCTTCGGACCGGTTTCAAACCGCGCGACCGTTACATGTTGATGAGCAAAAAGCTCTAGCGTGACTCGCCGCGGAAGATCAGCCCGGGATTGTAGTACATCTCTTGCACCGGATCGTTCTGCGACACCGGCTCGCCGGTGATCGGGTAGGTGTCAGGCCCTGCGCAGGCCGCCAGAACCCCGACGGAAAGCACGGAAATAACGAGAAGGATTCTTGAAGCGGACATCACGTTCTCCTTTTCTGCTGTACCGTCAAGCTACGCCCGACAACGTCGCACTTGTAGGAACAAGTTCACACATAATCACATTTATGTTTGCATTTTTTCTCCCTGCCTGCCCCAAACTCGGGCGTAAAGGGAGATTACCCTGCAATTCCATCGGGTTCGGCAGAGTCACCCGCCAGTGACATTTCGAAGAACAACAGCTGGCCTTGGGCGATCTTGGGTATATCCGAATAGGCATCGCGCAGCTTGAACCCCAGCGACAGATACAGCCGAGTCGCCGCTTCCAGCGGTTTTCCGGTGTCCATCCGGATCATCTCAAACCCGTCCTTGCGGCACTGGGCAATCAGCGCCTGCATGATCGCACACCCCGCGCCAGTGCCCCGAGCGTCATCGGTCACGAACACGCGCTTGATCTCGGCGATACCCGGACCGATCGTCTGGAACATCCCGCAGCCCACCGCCTGCCCGTCCAGCATCGCCAGCCGGGTCCCGCCCTTGGGTGGCATATGCTCGACTTCGATGGCGGACAGAACAGCCGCATATTTCTTGGGTGGATAGAACGTGTTCACGACCTGCCGCGATCGTTCATCCAACGTCAGCAGATAGGCGTGATAATCCCAACACAAACGCCGGACAGCATCGAACTGGTCCGGCGTTCTTGGTTCAACGATACTAAGCATGACGGACCCCCGGCCAATGTCGGGGGTCAGCCTAGCAGCTTGTGCCTTACTTGCGAAGGATCGAACGCCCCGCGTATTCGGCGACCTCGCCCAGCGTTTCCTCGATGCGGATCAGCTGGTTGTACTTGGCCAGCCGGTCCGACCGCGCCAGCGAGCCGGTTTTGATCTGACCGCAGTTGGTGGCCACGGCCAGATCGGCGATGGTGGCGTCCTCGGTCTCGCCCGAGCGGTGCGACATCACGTTGGTATAGCGGGCGCGGTGCGCCATATCCACGGCGCGCAGGGTCTCGGTCAGCGAACCGATCTGGTTCACCTTGACCAGCATCGAGTTGGCGCAGCCCTTCTCGATCCCTTCGGCCAGACGCGCGGGGTTGGTCACGAACAGGTCGTCACCTACCAGCTGCACCTTGCCGTCCAGCTCGTCGGTCAGCGCCTTCCAGCCGTCCCAGTCATCCTCGGACATGCCATCCTCGATCGAGATGATCGGATAGTCGTTCACCAGGGCTGCCAGATAGGCCACGTTCTCGTCGCTGCTGAGGGTCTTGCCCTCGCCCGACAGGACGTATTTGCCGTCCTTGTAATACTCGGTGGCGGCGCAATCGAGCGCCAGGTAGATCTCGTCACCCGGCTTGTAGCCCGCCTTCTCGATCGACTTGAGGATGAAATCCAGTGCCTCGCGGGTCGAGGCGATGTTGGGGGCAAACCCGCCCTCGTCGCCGACACCGGTGGCCAGCCCGGCGGCCGATAGTTCCTTTTTCAGAGTGTGGAACACTTCCGAACCCATGCGCACCGCTTCGCGGATGTTGCTGGCGGCCACGGGCATGATCATGAATTCCTGGATGTCGATCGGGTTGTCGGCATGTTCGCCGCCATTGATGATGTTCATCATCGGCACCGGCAGAACCCGCGCCGAGGTGCCCCCCACGTAGCGATAGAGCGGCTGGGTGGTGAAATCCGCCGCCGCCTTGGCCACGGCCAGCGACACGCCCAGAATGGCGTTGGCGCCCAGGCGGCCCTTGTTCGGGGTGCCGTCCAGCTCGATCATGGCGGCGTCGATCGCCACCTGCTCGGTCGCGTCAAAGCCCACCAGCTCTTCGGCGATCTCGCCGTTCACGGCGGCCACGGCTTCGAGCACGCCCTTGCCCATGTAACGGGACTTGTCGCCATCGCGCTTTTCCACCGCCTCATAGGCGCCGGTCGATGCGCCCGAAGGCACGGCGGCCCGGCCCATGGTGCCGTCTTCCAGAACCACGTCCACCTCGACGGTGGGGTTGCCCCGGCTGTCCAGGATTTCGCGTGCGTGGATGTCGATGATGGTGCTCATGATACCGGTCCCTGAAAATGCGTTCGGTTGCATGCCTCATACCAGCACGCGGGGAAAAGTAAACCGGGTCCGTTATCGCTAACACGCATATTTTCCGGCCTTTAGCGCCAACAGCGGCGTGTTTGCGCCAACAGGTCAGCAGACCGCCGGAGCCATGGCCCGCGCAATGCGCCGTTCGCGGATGAACGTGTACATGCCCGACCCGATGATCAGCGACGCGCCGATCATGGTCATCAGGTCCGGCCGTTCGCCGAACATCCACATCCCTGCCAAGATCGAAAACAGCAGCCGCGTATAGCGGAACGGCGTCAGGGCCGAGGCCTCGCCCACGCGCATTGCGGTCACGATCCCCAGATAGCCTAGAACACCAAAACCAACGGCACCGAAATAGGGTCCGATCTGCCCCATCTGCAGCGGCGCCAGAGGCTGCGCCGAGGTCAGCATCAGCACGCCGCCGGCAATCGCGACCGCTGCATAGGCCTGCAGCGCCACCACGGCCGAGGCCACGCGCGCGTCCAGCCGGCGGGTGATCAGGTCCCGCGCGGCAATGGCGATGACGCTGGCCACCACGAACAGAGCCTCGGGCCGAAACCCGTCCAGACCGGGGCGGATGATCATCAGAACGCCGATAAACCCGACACCGATTGCGCTCCAACGGCGCCAGCCGACCTGTTCGCGCAGGAAGAGTGCGGCCCCCATCGTGACCACCAGCGGCATCGCCTGGAACACGGCCGCAACGGTCGACAGGTCGACCAGGGACAAGGCGGTGACAAAGCTCAGCGCCCCGACCGCCTCGGTGCACGCGCGGATCACGAACAGCGGTTGCCAGGCGGCCGAGTCAAAGATCGGTTTGCGTGTCACGATGGCCATGGCGGCAAAGACTAGCGCGCAGAACAGCCCCAACACGATCATGACCTGACCGGTCGGCACGGTGACCGACAAATGCTTGATGAACATGTCCTCAAGCGTGAAGGCGGCCATAGCGCCGATGACCAGCAGGATGCCGTTCGCGTTGTTCATGTCATTGCCTATTGAATTCGGACGGCTTAATTGCCGCGTCGCAACGCAGAAGACCCGGATCGCGCCCCCGTGGCAAGCGCGAAGAGGGCTTGGAATCATGAATAGATTTTAGATGACCAATCGCTTTTGGTGATGTGTCCCGGCCGGATCAGTCCTTGTCCAGCGGAACTCCGTACAACTCCAGCCGATGACCTTTCAGGCGATAGCCCAGCTTCGAGGCGATCTTTTCCTGCAGGGCTTCGATCTCGGGGTCCACGAATTCAATCACCTCGCCCGAGTTCATGTCGATCAGGTGATCGTGGTGGTCGCGCTCGGCGTCCTCATAGCGCGCACGCCCGTCGCCGAATTCCAGCCGTTCGAGAATGCCGGCCTCTTCGAAAAGTTTGACGGTGCGATAGACGGTTGCGATCGAAATGCCCGCATCCAGCGCCGAGGCGCGTGCGTACAGTTCCTCGACATCGGGATGATCATCACTGTCCTGCAGTACCTGCGCGATGGTTCGACGCTGGCCGGTCATGCGCAGGCCTTTAGCTTCGCAACGCGCGATGATCGTGTCCGCCATGTCATCCCCCAGAATCCGTTCGGGTTTCTGTCTTAGTACGTCCGCGCAGATTTCGCCACTGTGATTTGCGCCCGCTGCGCCTTAGCCCGCCAGCCGCAGATCGGCCCAGACCGGCAGGTGGTCCGAGGCGATATGCGCGGGCCGTTCCCCGTGCACGCCGTGGGCCAGCGCCTCGAGCCCACCGCCCAGCGCGATCCGGTCCAGCGCGCCCAGAGGCTGCGCGGCGGGAAAGCTGGGCACAGGCGGCAGGAACCGCATGTCGGGAGCCAGACGGTCAAGAATCGGTTGGCGTGACCATTCGTTGAAATCCCCTGCCCAGACGGTGGGCATCCGGTCCAGCGCGCGGCCGTCCTGCCGCAGGTGGATGATCTGCTGACGGCGCCACGCCGAGAACAGCCCCAGATGCATCCCCATCACCCGCAAAGGCCCGATATGGGTGTCGAACTCGACCCGGACCGCCCCGCGCGGCTCCAGCCCCGGCAGATCGTGATGCGCGGCGCAGCGCACCCGGATGTGGTCGCCCCGCCAGATCACCGCGTTGCCATGCCAGCCCAGACTGCCCGCACCGCCCAGATCGACGATCTTCCACCCGGCCTCGTCCAGCATGAAATGCGGCAGCGCCGCCGGGCGCGGCGGCAGGCGTTTGTCGGCCTCTTGAAGCACCACGATATCGGCGCCCAGCCGGTCCAGCACCTGCAGGATGCGCTGCGGCTGGCGTCGCAGGTCCAGTCCGACGCATTTCTGGATGTTGTAGCTGGCAAGGCGCAGCTTGGGCAAAGTGGTCATCGGTTTTCTACGGTTGTACCCCGTCAGGATTCGCAGGATCGCGCCTGGACGCAAGCCGATAGTTCAGCACAGATGCCGAAACCCGCTCAGGTCCCGCAAAAGGTGGCATGCACTACCTCGTCCTGCGTGGGCGGGCGTATCAGGTCGGCGGCGTCGGGCTGGTCGCCACAGGGCCGAGCCAGCACTGCATTCAGCCGGTGGAACGGGGCATAGTCGCCCTGAACGGCGGCCTGGATCATCTGTTCGACGCGGTGGTTGCGCGGGATGAAGGCGGGGTTGGCCGCGTGCATCACCGCGGCCGGGTCCGCCTCGCGCGTCAGTCGCGCGCGCCACCCCTCGGCCCAGCTGTCGAAAGCCGCTGGATCGGTGAACTGGTCCCGCGCCGCATCGCTGCCCAGCGCGCGGAAGGTATTGGTGAAATCGGCCTGATTCTGCGCCATCCGCGTCAGCAGGTCCGAGATCAGCGCAAGGTCGCCGTCCTCCTCGGTGGTCAGGCCGATCTTGGCCCGGAACCGGCGCAGCCAGTGCTTCTGCATCAAATCGGGCATGGCATGTACGATCTCGGTCGCCTCTTCCACGGCGGCCTGCTTGTCCTCGATCTGCTGGATCAGCGCCGTCGCCAGCTGCGCCAGGTTCCACACCGCGATCTCGGGCTGGTTGGAATAGGCATAGCGCCCCATCCGGTCGATCGAACTGTAGACGGTGTTCGGATGATAGCTGTCCATGAAGGCGCAGGGGCCATAGTCGATGGTTTCGCCCGAAATGGCGCAGTTGTCGGTGTTCATCACCCCGTGGATGAAGCCCACCGCCATCCACTGCGCGATCAGCGCGGCCTGCGCGTCACGCACGGCGCGCAGCAGGCCCATCGGCCCGACGGCGTCCGGGTAGTGGCGCGCGATGGCATAGTCGGTCAGCCGCTGCAGGTCGGCGATCTGGCCGCGTGCGGCGAACACCTGAAACGTACCCACCCGCAGATGGCTTTGCGCCACGCGGGTCAGTACCGCGCCGGGCATCGGGCCTTCGCGCAGCACGACCTCGCCGGTTTCCACCGCCGCCAGCGCCCGCGTGGTGGGAATACCCAGCGCGTGCATCGCCTCGGACACGACATATTCCCGCAGAACCGGCCCCAGCCAAGCCCGCCCGTCGCCCTGCCGCGAAAACGGCGTGCGCCCCGAGCCCTTGAGCTGAATGTCGCGGCGAATCCCGTCCGTGCCCACCACCTCGCCCAGAAGCACCGCGCGCCCGTCCCCCAGCTGCGGGTTGTAATTGCCGAACTGGTGACCGGAATACAGCTGCGCCAGCGGCTCGGCCCCGTCCGGCAGGGTGTTGCCCGCAAAAACCTGGGCCATGTCCTGCGCGTCACCGGGCGAGATACCCAGCACCTGCGCCAGATCGTCATTGAAAGCCACCAGCCGCGGCGCGCGTACGGGCTCGGGCGACTGGCGCGCATAAAACGCACCGGGCAGCCGGGCATAGGAATTGTCGAACGGGATCGTCAGGGTCATGGCGCAAACATATGATCTGTGCACAGTATTGCCAGCACCAAATCCCATCGCCGTGAAAGGCCCGCCATGACCGCCGACCAGATCATCGACCACCTGCAACTGCAGCCCCACCCCGAAGGCGGCTGGTATGCCGAGACCTGGCGCGCAGACAACACAGGCCGCCCCACCGCGACTTGCATCTATTTCCTGCTGAAACGGGACGAGGCCAGCCACTGGCACCGGGTCGATGCAACCGAGATCTGGCTGTTTCACGCCGGCGCGCCGCTGATCCTGTCGATCAGTGAAACCGATACTGGACCGGCAAGCGATCACATGCTGTCCCCTGACCTGAGCGCGGGCGCGCCGCAGGTCATCGTACCCGCCGGGCATTGGCAGGCTGCCCGCAGCACCGGGGACTACACGCTGGTCAGCTGCGTCGTCTCGCCCGGGTTCCAGTTCGACGGGTTCGAATTGGCGCCGCCGGAGTTCGACATTCCCAGGAACTAAACCTCAAGCCCCTGCCGAACCATGCTTGAACTTGCCCTGCCCGATGCGGCAAGGTTCGCGTGTGTATGATTGGGCAAAGACGAGGGCGCGATGCGGCTGATCAAGACTTTGGTGACCGTGGCTGTGATCCTCGGCCTGGGCGTGCTTGGGATGCGGTTGGCTTTTCCGCTGCCCGAGACCAATTTCTCGGAGCGGACACACCGCCAACCCGCGGATTGGACTGGTCCGCTGGGCCAAGCCATCGAGCCGGCGATGCAGCGCAACCCCGGACTGGACGGCGTCCGCCCCCTTGGTCAGGGGCATACCGCATTTGCTGCCCGCGCCATTCTCGCGCGTGAGGCGGTCTCGTCCATAGATGCCCAATACTACATCTGGCAGGATGACGTGACCGGCCTGATGTTGCTGGACGAATTGCGTGCGGCGGCGGAACGGGGCGTACGCGTGCGCCTTCTGGTCGATGACAACGGCATCTCGGGGCTGGACCCGCTTCTGGCTGAACTGGATGCCATGCCAACGGCCCATGTCCGCATCTTCAACCCGTTCACGCTGCGCAATCCCAAGCTGCTGTCCTATGCGTTCGATTTCGGCCGGTTGAACCGCCGCATGCATAACAAGTCCATGACGGTGGACGGTGTGGCCACGATTGTCGGGGGCCGAAACATCGGCGACATCTATTTCGACTACGGTGCCGGGACGCACTATCTGGATGTCGATACCATCGCGATCGGTCCGATCGTGGACGAGGTTGCAGCATCGTTCGATGCCTACTGGAACAGCGGCTCGGCCTATGATGCCGCGTTGTTCCTGCCCGCTGCGACCGCCCCAAGCCTGAAAGCACTGGCCGAGGCCGCGCGTCAGACCGCGGCCGGGGCCGGATACCAAAAGGCGATCCGCGACAATGAGCTGGCCGACCGCATCGCCGCCCGCGATCTGCCGTTCGAATGGAGCGCGGTCGAACTTTTTGTCGATGACCCGGCCAAGGGGCTTGGAGAGGTCGAGGACGAGAACCTCATGGTCGAGCGTCTCATCACCTTTGCCGAAAGCTCGGAGACTTCGCTCGATCTGGTCTCGGCCTATTTCATTCCCGGTCCCCGCGGGGCCGAGCTGCTCGAGCGGTTGTCGTCATCCGGGGTCAAAGTCCGGGTCCTGACCAACTCACTGGATGCAACAGATGTGATGCCTGTTCATGCGGCCTACATGGCCTATCGCGACGACCTGCTGGCAAGCGGGGTTCAGTTGCTGGAGCTGCGCGCGTTGCGCGACGAGCACAAGGAACGCAGCCTGCCCGAAATTCTTGCAGGCTCCGCTTCGGGCCTGCATGCAAAGGTTTTTGGCTCGGATGGCAAACGGATCTTTATCGGCTCATACAATCTGGACCCGCGTTCGGCCCGGTTGAACACCGAGATGGGCCTGCTGATCGAGAGCCCCACGATCGCGACAGATCTGGCCCGGCAACTGGACAAGCCGGAATTTGCCTATCGCGTCGAGATGGATGATGACGGTGGGCTGGTCTGGGTTCAGCAGACCAAGGACGGGACGACCACGACCTTTGAGACCGACCCGAACACCTCGCGGTTCCAGCGCGGCCTTGCCGCCGTCGTCAGATGGCTGCCGGTCGAGTGGATGCTCTGACCACCGCCGGCGTCAGTTCAGGATCGCGATCGACAGGTTCAGAACGGTCGCAAATGCCACCCATGCCAGATAGGGCACGAACGCCCATGCCGAAACGCGATCCACAGGGCGGACACGTGTGATGAACAGAACAATCACCACCAGAAGCGCCAGTATCACTACCAATGCCAGCCACGGCTGGTGCAGCACGAAGAATGCGGGCGACCACAGGAAGTTCAGGCCCAGCTGCGCCCACCACAGGCGCATTGCGGGCGATCCCCGGTCGCGTTCGAACTGCCGCCATCCCGCCATCGCAATCAGCACGTACAGAACCGTCCAGACCGGGCCGAATACCCAGCCCGGCGGGTTGAAGACCGGTTTGTTCAGGTTTGCATACCACTCCCCCGGCCCCGTCAGAGTGCCGATCAGTATGCCGCCACCCAGTACCAGAACCAGAAATGCGATACGTGTCAGGGTCTTGGTCATGCCGGTTCCATCCGCAGGTGCACTGCCCCTCAGCAGGTCCCGACCGGTATAGCCGCGCGGGCCGCCGACGAAAAGACACCACGCTGCGGGTTCTTCGCGCCTTCCAGAGAGACCGTCGCGCCCTGAATCTCAGCCCCCGACACGGTGATCTCGCGTCCGCCGCCCGTGTCATCCACGTCGATCGTAAAGGCGATTTCCGCACCGGGCGGCATGGCACGGATGTCCAGATCGACCATTGACTGCCCGTCCTGAACCTGAGGCAACCCGTTCAGAAACTCGGACCCCGAAACCATTTCAAAGGGCTGAAATACTTCAACCCCTGCCCCCGCACCGGTGACATCAAAGATCAGCCCGCCCTGCGACGAGGACAAATCCAGACGCACCGTTGCCGCAGACAGGCTGCAATCGCTGGCGTTGCGAAGAACGAAGCGGTCCTTTGGCGCTCCCTCGACGAACTCAACCTGCACGTCGGCCATGGCAGGCACTGCGAGCATGAACGCGGCGGCACAACCGGCCGCATTTTTGACAAGGCAACCGATCATCTTCATCTCCGGCGTTGTTGTGGCTACTGCTACAATTACGCGCGAGCGCATTGGCAGGATCATTTTTCGCTGCGTTTCAGCGCGGTGCGCCCTGCGACACCCGGCTGACCGTCCCCCCGCCAACCAACGCCTTTACCCCGGTGGTGCCGGGGCAAGAGGTCGGCATCCCCCGCGCCACGCGCACCGCCAGATAGGCAAAGGCCTGCGCCTCGAGCATGTCGCCATCCAGACCTACGGCCTCGACCGGATCGACCGGGCAGTCCATCGCCACGCGCAGCATCTCCATCAAAACCGGGTTCCTGCGCCCGCCGCCGGTGACCAGCACCCGCGCGGGCGGTCTGGGGCAATGCTCCATCCCCTGCACCACCGCCGCCGCACTCATGCCTGTCAGGGTGGCGACGGCGTCAGCGTCGCTCAATTCCTTCACCAGCCCGATCATCTCGGCGAAATCGTTGCGGTCCAGAGATTTGGGCGGCAGACGGTTGAAATAGGGCTCGGCTAGAAACAGCTCCAGCGCCCCGGTCTCGACTGTGCCTTGCCGGGCCAGCGCGGCGTCGCGGTCCATGGGCAGGCCCAGCCGCGCCTGCACCAGATCGTCGATCGGCGCATTGGCCGGGCCGGTGTCAAAGGCCAGCAGCGCACCGGGCGCCTCGGGTCCGTCAAAGGACGGGTCCACATAGGTCAGGTTGCCGACACCGCCCAGGTTCAGAAAGCACAAGGGCGCCGTGGCCCCGACATATTTTGCGCAGGCAAAGTGGAAGAACGGCGCCAGTGGCGCGCCCTCGCCGCCCATGGCCACGTCATCGCTGCGGAAATCCCAGACCACCGGTACACCCAGCGCGACCGCCAACCCCTCGCCATCGCCCACCTGCAACGTGCCCTTGCCGCGCGGCTCATGCGCAAGGGTCTGGCCGTGAAAGCCGATCAGTTCCACGTCCTCGAATTCCGACAGCAGCTCGGCATGGGCGCGGGTCACCAGATCTTCGGCGGCGTGCACCTCGGGGCCACTCCATTTGCCCAGCGCGGCGCGCAGCAGCTTGCGCTCGTCCTCGGTATAGGGCCGGTAGGCACTGTCGCCGAACCGCAGGATCTGCCGCCCGTCGGTTTCCACCACCGCCGCGTCGACCCCATCGAGCGAGGTGCCCGACATGGCCCCCAGTGCCCGCACTGCCCCAACTTTGCCTCGGGCCTTATTCATGGCCTTTTCCTTCCCTCGTTCGCCGCCTATAACGTGCCCCGCAATTCAACCCCGAGGCAAGACATGACGTATCACCCCAAATCGGATTTCATCGCCACGATGATCGAGCGCGGCTTTTTGGCCGATTGCACCGATTATCAGGGCCTTGACGATGCTCTGACAAGCGGGGTGCAGACAGCCTATATCGGGTATGACGCCACCGCCCAATCCCTGCATGTCGGACACCTGATGAACATCATGGTTCTGCGCTGGTTCCAGAAGCTGGGGCACAAGCCGATCACCCTGATGGGCGGCGGCACCACCAAGGTGGGCGATCCGTCTTTCCGCTCGGACGAACGCCCCCTGCTGGGCCCCGAGCAGATCGACGCCAACATCGCCGGCATGCAGAAGGTGTTCGACAAGTACCTGTCCTATGACGACAGCGACACCGGCGCGCTGATGCTGAACAATGCCGAATGGCTGGACGACCTGAACTATCTCGATTTCCTGCGGGACATCGGGCGGCATTTCTCGGTCAACCGGATGCTGTCCTTTGAATCGGTGAAATCGCGGCTGGACCGGGAACAGTCCCTGTCGTTCCTCGAGTTCAACTACATGATCCTGCAGGCCTATGACTTTCTGGAACTGAACCGCCGCTATGGCTGCATCCTGCAGATGGGCGGATCGGACCAGTGGGGCAACATCGTCAACGGCATCGACCTGACCCGCCGCGTGCTGGATCACGAGATCTATGGCCTGACCACGCCCCTGCTGACCACCAGCGATGGGCGCAAGATGGGCAAAAGCCAGGGCGGCGCCATCTGGCTGAACGGCGACATGCTGTCGCCCTACGAGTTCTGGCAGTTCTGGCGCAACACCACCGACGCCGATGTGGGCCGCTTCCTGAAGATCTTCACCGAGCTTCCCGTGGACGAATGCGACCGCATGGGCGCGCTGCAGGGGTCCGAGATCAACGAGGCCAAGATCCGTCTGGCCAACGAGGTGACGACCCTGCTGCACGGGGCCGAGGCCGCGGCCAAGGCCGAGGCCACCGCGCGCGAGGTGTTCGAAAAGGGCGGCGTGGGCGGCGACCTGCCCACCCTGACCCTGACAGCCGAGGATCTGGGCGACGGCATCTCGGTCGTGCAGCTGATCGTGAAGTCGGGCCTGGCGAAATCGGGCAAGGAGGCCAAGCGCTTGATTTCCGAAAACGGCGCCCGTCTGGACGACGCACCGCTGACCGATGCCGGGCTGATGATCGACGCAGCGGCCCTTTCCTCGCCCATCAAGCTGAGCGCGGGCAAGAAGCGGCACGCGCTGGTGCAACTGGGCTGAACCGGCCTGACCCTGAACACAACGGCCGCCCTGGGGCGGCCGTTTTTCTATCCGCGCTCGACCGAGCCCAGCGGAAGGTCCAGACCGGCCGGCGTCACGAACAGCTCGATCTGATCGCGCGACAGCGCCCAGTGATCGGCCGCCAGCTGCCCCGCCGCCGCCTCGTCGCGCGCCTCGATCGCGGCGATGATGGCGTCATGCTGGGCGCAGGCCAGATCGAGGCTTTCGCCCATCCCGCCTTGACCCGGGCGGTAGAAGGTCATGCCGATGCGCGCATGGTCGATCAGCAGCCGCTGAAACGACGGCAGCAGGTAGACATTCGCCGCCATCTCGCCGGTGATCTCGTGGAACTGGTTGTTGGCCAGCGCGCGATCTTCGGCCGAGCTCGCCCGCAACGTTTCCCGAAACGCCGCCTGCGCCGCCTTCAACCGATCGATCTGGTCACCTGTCGCGTTCTGCGCCGCCAGCCGAAGCACCGCGCCATAGATCATCGGCGCCACCAGGAAGAAATCGCGCAGCGTGGCATAGGACATCTGCGACACCCGCGCGCCCCGGTTTTCACGCAGTTCAAGATAGCCCAGCCCGGCCAGATGCCGGAACACTTCGCGCAGTGGCGTGCGCGACAGGCCGAACGCCTCGGACAGCTGCGCCTCGTCCAGATCATCGCCAGGGCGCAGTTTCAGCGTCATCACCGCCGCCTTCAGATGCGCGGCCAGCGCCGCCTTGCGGCTTTTCGTGTCGTCTTTCATCCCCAACCTTCGCTTTGGGCGAATCGCGACACCCAGGATGTCGCCTCTGCTCTTGCCCGATAAAATGCAACTTGTACACAATCAGTCTGACCGCCCGTGATAGACTGAGCGCATGACCCGCCCGCAACATTTCTGTTTCATCCTCGTTCCCGAGTTCTCGCACCTGGCCTTCTCCTGCGCGGTCGAGCCGCTGCGGATCGCCAACTGGGTCAGCGGCGAGGAACTGTACCGCTGGTCCTTCGCCTCGGAGGACGGCGCGCAGGCGGTGTGTTCGAACGGGTCCGTGACACTGGTGCATGGCGGGTTGGCGGACCTGCCGAAATGCGACCAGATCTTTGTTTTGTCGGGCATTCACATGCGCGATCACGTCAGCCGACTCCTGCTGGCCGCGCTGCGCCGCGAACGGGCGCGCGGCACGGCCATCGGGGCGCTGTGTTCGGGTGCGTGGCTGCTGGCCGAGGCCGGGTTCCTGAACGGGATGCAGGCGGCGATCCATTGGGAATATCACGACGCCTTCATGGAGGCTTTCCCGGACGTGAATCTGGTGCGCAGCGTCTTCGTGGCCGATGAAAAGCACATGACCGCCTCGGGCGGCACCGCAACGGCCGACCTGATGCTGCACCTGATCGAGCGCGACCACGGGCAGGACCTGTCGATCGCGGTGGCCGACCAGATGGTCTACAACGCCGTGCGCAACGCGACCGCCGATCAGCGTGTGTCGCTGCAATCGCGCAACGGCATGCGCAACGCGCATCTGGCCAAGGCGATCCAGATCATGGCCGACCGCATCAACGACCCGATCTCGCCGGCGGTGATCGCCGAACAGATCGGCATCTCGACCCGCCAGCTGGAACGGCTCTTCGGCAAATACCTCAACGCCTCGCCCAAGAAATACTTTGTGGAACTGCGGCTGGACCGCGCGCGCAACCTGTTGTTGCAGACCGAATCCTCGGTCACCGACGTGGCCTTTGCCTGCGGCTTTGAAAGCCCGGGCCATTTTTCACGCGTGTACCGCGCCGCCTTCGGCGTCACCCCGATGCAGCAGCGCAGCCGGCTGGACTGAGTCACTGCCGACTGGACAGGACGTGCCATCTCGGATTATTTGAACGAACGTTCAGATCACTGGGGAGGAGCCCGCCATGCAATTGTCCACCACCGCTGCCGTCATCACCGGCGGCGCCTCGGGCCTCGGAGAGGCCACCGCCCGTTACTTTGCCGAGAACGGCGCGCAGGTCACCATCCTCGACCGCGATGCCGAGCATGGCGCGCAGGTCGCGACCGAGATCGGCGGACATTTCGCCCAGACCGACGTGACGGACGAGAACTCGGTGGCCGCGGCCATTGCGCTGGCGATGGAGAAGATGGGCAAGATCACCGCCTGCGTGAACTGTGCCGGCATCGCCTATGGCATCAAAACCGTCGCCAAGGACGGCCCGCATCCGCTGGACGCCTTTCAGCGCACCATCGACATCAACCTGGTGGGCACCTTCAACGTGTCGCGTCTGGCCGCCGCCGAGATGGCCAAGAACGCGCCCGAGTCATATGGCGCGCGTGGCGTGATCATCAACACCGCCTCGATTGCCGCGTTTGACGGACAGAAAGGTCAGGCGGCCTATGCGGCGTCCAAGGGCGGTGTCGTGGGCATGACCCTGCCGATGGCGCGCGATCTGGCCTCGACCGGTATCCGGGTGATGACCATCGCGCCCGGCATCTTCATGACGCCGATGCTGGCCGGCCTGCCCGAAGAGGTGCAGCAGCAGTTGGCCGCCGACGTGCCGAACCCCGCCCGCCTGGGTGACCCGCGCGAATACGGCCGGCTGGCCGGGTTCATCGTCGAGATGGGCTATCTGAACGGCGAAGTCATCCGCATCGACGGCGCCCTGCGGATGCGCTGACATAACCGCATGGCGTGGGCAGAGCCGATCTGCCCGCGCCTCGGGTCGAGCCTGGCTAGGCCCCGGCCTCGGCCTTTTCTTCCAGTTCCAGCCATTCCTCCTCGGCGGCGGCCAGCTTCTCCTGCCGCTCGACAAGGGCTTCGGTCGCCTTCTGGAACTTCACCGGCTCGCGGGTGAACAGCTCGGGGTCCGACATCAGCTCCTCCAGCTTGGCGATCTCGGCTTCCAGCCGCGCGATCTCGGCGGGCAGCTTCTCCAGCCGGTGCTTTTCGGAAAAGGACAGGCCGGTTTTCGGCTTGGATTCTTGCTTGACCTTCGGCTTGTTCTCTTTTGATTTCTCAGGCTTTTTCTCGGCCAATTCGCCACGCTGCGCGACATAGTCCGACCAGCCGCCCGCATAGACGGTCGCGCGGCCGTTGCCCTCCATGGCGATCGTAGTGGTCGCCACACGATCCAGGAAATCCCGGTCGTGGCTGACCAGCAGCACGGTGCCGTCATAGTCGTCCAGCAACTCCTGCAACAGGTCCAGTGTCTCGACATCCAGGTCGTTGGTCGGTTCGTCCAGCACCAGCAGGTTCGACGGTTTCGCCATCAGCTTCGCCAGCAGCAACCGCGCTTTTTCCCCGCCCGACAAGGACTTGACGGCCGCTCGTGCCTGCCGCTCGTCGAACAGGAATTCCTTGAGGTAACCCACGACATGCTTGGGCTGGCCGCGCACCATCACCTGATCGGCCTTGCCCGAGACGCGCATCTCGGGGTCGCCGGTCAGGCTGTCCCACAGGGTCATCTCGTTGTCCAGCTGCGCGCGGGTCTGGTCGAAGACCGCGATTTCCAGATTGGTACCCAGGCTCACGGTGCCTTCATCCGGCGCGACCTCGCCCAGCAGCATCTTCAGAACGGTAGTCTTGCCAACGCCGTTCGGACCGACAAAGGCCACCCGGTCGCCGCGCTGTACCAGCAGGTCCAGGTTGCGCACGATGGGCTTGCCGTCGAATGCCTTGCTGAGACCGCGTGCCTCGATCACCTTGCGCCCCGATTTCGGACCGGAGTCCAAGGACATGGCCGCCGACCCCTGACGCTTGATCTGCGCGGCGCGTTCGGCCCGCAAGGCCTGCAGCGCCCGCACCCGGCCCTGGTTGCGCTTGCGGCGGGCACTGATCCCCTCGACTGCCCAACGCGCCTCGGATTTGATCAGCCGGTCCAGCTTGTGGCGTTGCTGATCTTCCTCTTCCCAGATCCTGTCGCGCCAGGCCTCGAAGGCCTCGAACCCCTGCTCCTGCCGGCGCACCACACCGCGGTCGATCCACAGTGTTGCCCGGGTCAGCGCTCGCAGGAACGCGCGGTCATGCGAGATCAGGACGAAGGCCGCCCGTGTCGCGCCCAGTTCACGTTCAAGCCAGCCGATGGCCTCGATGTCCAGATGGTTGGTCGGCTCGTCCAGCAGCATCAGGTCGGGGGCCTCGGCCATCAGCTTGGCCAGCGCCGCACGCCGCCGTTCTCCGCCCGAGGCGGTCTGAACCGCGCGCGAGGGGTCGAATTTCAACCCTTCCCCGGCCCGTTCCACCTTGTACAGCTCACCTGGTTCCAGCCCGCTGGCCGCATAATCGCCCAGCGTGGCAAAGCCCTCCATCGTCGGGTCCTGCTCCATGTAGCCCGCGGATTTGCCGGGCGGCACCACGATGTCGCCCCGGTCCGGCTCGACCAAACCGGCCATGACCTTCATCAGGGTGGATTTGCCCGAGCCGTTCCGCCCGACCAGCGCAACGCGGTCGCCGGGCTGAACCACCAGGTCCAGGTCGGAAAACACCGGCTCGCCCCCGAAGGTCAGCGAGATACCGGACATCTGCAACAAAGGAATACGTGCCATAAGCGCCAGCTAAACCGGCAGGCATTGGGCGTCAACGCCCCTGCCTCACCTTTTGACAGCAGCGCGGCTTCAGCCCGCGATCATCCGCAAGAGGCGCTTCCGCGCCGCGGGAATCGCGCCGATCTCAACGCCGGTGAAGACATGCAGGGTGTTCAGCTGGCGGTCCACCACCGCATGATCGCTGACCCAACCGCCCATCATTAGATAGGTACGCAGCAACGGTGGCATCCGCAGCATGGCCTTTCTGGCATCCGGGCGTCGCCGCAGCCGCGCGGCAAAGCGGAACACGTCCGGCGCCTTGACCCGCGGCAACCAGCGCTTGGGCGCAAGGTGGCGATGTTTGAGCATCGCGAAGGCATCCAGGTATTCCGCGGTCTCAGTCCCTGCGAAGGACGAGCATCCAAACAGCAACTGGACGCCGTTGCGGTCGACGAAGGCCGTCATCGCGCCCCAGGCCACCCTCAGGATATCTGGATCCGTCCAATCGGGATGGATGCAGAACCGCCCCATTTCCACCATGCGCCCATCAAAGCTTTGCAAAGCGGAAAGGTCATAGAACTGGGCCGAATAGCTGCGGCTGATTTCTCTGCCGCTGTCCATGACCAGCATCCGGAAACAGCAGACTAACTGGCCGCCTGCCTGCGAATCCTCGACCAGAACATGGGCGCAGGAAACGTCGAAGTCGTCCTGATCCGTCTCGGCTGTTCGGAATGCAAGTGTACGAAGATTCTGGGCCGCCCGCACGTCCTCGGGACACCGCGCCAGGCGCGCGCGGTAGCGGCCCTTGTCCAGCAAAATATCATCGGCCATGGTCGCACCCTCCACGGTTTCTCACCGATTGCGATCTGCCTGATCCCATGCACCAATAGTGTGACCGCCGTGTGAAGCTTTCAACCGGCGGCCGGATATTAGCTGGCTCCCGGGATGTTCGACGGGCTGAATTGGCCGATGTTGCCCAGCAGTTGCCGCAGGAAGCCTTTGTCCTGAACACTGGAGTCCGTCACACGGCGATCCAGCACGATGACATAGCCGTCTTCGAGACCGAATTTCTCGATATTGCGGACGACGCCACGCTGGTCAAAGCTGATCGCCACCAATTCGCGCGAGACGACCTCGGGGCGTTTGGGGCCATAGTGGCGAACGCGCGACGCCACATAATAGAAACCCGAATCCTTCAACACACCTGACGAGCTGGGCGCGCCAGCCTTTTCCAGAACCGTGTCGCGGGTATCGACGCCAACCTTGATCTCGGCCAGCTCTTCCGGGGTGGGGATATAGCCGTGTTTCTTGTAGACCGGGGTACAGGCAACAGCGGTGGCCAGAACAAGCGTGCAGGCAACCGCCCTGGACGCCGGTTTCAGCCTGTTCAGTACTTTCAACATGTTCACCCTCTTGCCTTGGTCCCTTGCGGCTTCTATCCGATTACAGAAACCCATGCCCCGGTTCAACACAGGAAAGGGTCACAATGTCCGACCTCTCAACATTGCGCGTCGCCGATCTGCCGCAAAACAGCCCGACCGCGTTCGAATTGCGCCCCCCTGCCCGGCAACTCGAGGAAATTCGTGATGCGTTGGGCCTGCTCGGGCTGCGCAAGCTGAGTTTTGTCGGCGAGCTGCGCGCGAAGGGCAAGCGTGATTGGGTGTTGACCGCCAAGCTGGGCGCAACCGTCATTCAGCCCTGCGTGGTGACGCTGGACCCGGTCACGACCAGGATCGAGGCCCCGGTACGGCGCGTTTTCCTGGCCAATTGGACCGAACCCGACGAACCCGAATTCGAAATGCCCGAAGATGACGAGACCGAAGCCTTGGGCCCGGAAATCGATCTGGACCAGGTGATGCGCGAGGCATTGTCCCTTGCGTTGCCCCAATACCCCCGGAAAGACGGTGCACATTTGGGCGACGCGAACTATACCGAACCGGGCAAACAGGCGATGACCGACGACGATGCCAAACCCTTTGCCGGGCTGGCGTCCCTGCGTGACGCACTGAAAAAAGACGAGTGACAGGGGATCGATTTCCTGTCATAGCAGGCGCTCAGAAAAATCGCTTGAACATGTCGAGAATCGCAGTATTTTCGCGCGCTCATCGGAATTTGGGTTGGACATCGCGGGGCTTGTTCCCTAAACGCACGTCACACCACGAGAAAACGAAGAATGAAACCCGGCCTGCAGCGAATCTGCTGGCCCTTAGTAGACAAAGGTTGAGACCATGGCCGTCCAACAGAACAAAGTTTCCAAGTCGCGTCGCAACAACCGCCGCGCACACGACGCTCTGGTTGCTGCAAACCCGAACGAATGCGCGAACTGCGGCGAGCTGAAGCGCCCGCACCACGTTTGCGCAGCCTGCGGCCACTATGACGATCGTGAAGTCGTCGCTCAGGCCGACGACATCGACCTGGACGAAGACGCGGCCTAAGCCTGATTGAACGCAGGTCCTGGCATGACAGCGCAGCCCACGCAGACCGGAAAGATCATCATCTCGGTTGACGCAATGGGCGGGGATTCAGGTCCCGGCGTGGTCGTGGCTGGAATCGCGAAGTCAGCAAAGAAGAACCCCGAGATCGGATTTCTTCTGCACGGCCCGGAAGATGTGCTGAGCAAGCTTGTATCGAAACGGCGTGTCCTCGACGGACGCGTCGTTTTTCGTGATTGCCCGGACGTGGTCACGATGCAGGACAAGCCCAGCCAGGTGGTGCGCAGCGGCAAGAACACCTCGATGTGGTCGGCGCTGGAATCCGTGCGTCAGGGCGAGGCCCATGGTGCCGTGTCCTGCGGCAATACCGGCGCGCTGATGGCGCTGTCGATGATACGACTGCGCAAACTGCCCGGGGTAAACCGCCCCGCCATCGCGATTCTGTGGCCATCCCGCAACCCTCAGGGTTTCAACGTCATGCTGGACGTGGGCGCGGATGTGCGGGCCGACGCCAAGGATCTGCTGCAGTTTGCACTGATGGGCGCTTCTTATGCGCGCAACGGCATGGAACTGACCCGCCCGCGTATCGGACTGCTGAACGTCGGCACCGAAGAGCACAAAGGCCGCGCCGAACTCAAGGAAGCCCATGCCCTGATCACCGAATTCGCGGATCAGGCAAACTTTGATTTCGTGGGCTTCGTGGAAGGCAGCGACATTCCAGGCGACAAGGCGGATGTCATTGTTACGGATGGGTTTACCGGAAACGTTGCCATCAAGACCGGAGAAGGCACGGCCAGCCTGATCGGTGACCTGCTCCGCGAGGCCTTCAAGTATTCGCCCCTATCTCGCCTGGCCTCGGTTCTGGCCATCACCTCTCTGCAGCGATTGAAGAAACGCATCGACCCGCGCCGCGTCAACGGCGGGGTCTTTCTTGGCCTGAACGGCACTGTCATCAAATCCCACGGAGGCGCCGACGCCACCGGCGTGTCTGCCGCGATCAAGCTGGCTTTCACCCTGGCCAAGTCCGGCTTTGCGGAAAAATTGGCAGCACGGGTTGCATCCACGGCTGAGCTTGAACAAGATGCAGCGCAATCTGCGCTGCAGACCAAATAAGAACAAAGAAGGCAGTACCCCAGATGGCAGGCCGTTCAGTCGTTGTAGGTGTCGGGCATTACCTGCCCAAGCGGGTGGTTCCGAACTCCGAATTCGAAAAGACGCTTGATACGACCGATGAATGGATTCGCACCCGTTCCGGTATCGAACGTCGGCACTTTGCGGCCGAAGATGAAACCACGTCCGATCTGGCAACCTATGCGGCCAAAGCCGCTTTGCAGGACGCCGGCCTTACAGCTGATGACATTGACGCAATCGTACTGGCGACCTCGACCGCGGATCTGACGTTCCCGTCGGCCGCAACCATGGTTCAAGCCAATCTGGGCATGACCCGGGGGTTTGCCTTTGATGTTCAGGCCGTCTGCGCCGGTTTCGTGTTTGCGCTGAGCAACGCCAACGCCCTGATCCTTTCGGGTCAGGCCAAGCGGGTGCTGGTGATCGGCGCCGAAACTTTTTCGCGGATCATGGACTGGACCGACAGATCGACTTGCGTGTTGTTCGGGGATGGGGCCGGTGCTCTCGTGCTCGAGGCGCAGGACGGTGCCGGAACAAGCGATGATCGAGGTATCCTGTCCACGGATCTGCATTCGGATGGACGTTACAAGGACCTTCTGTACGTGGACGGCGGGGTGTCGACGCAATCGACGGGCCATCTTCGGATGCAGGGCAACCAGGTGTTCCGCCATGCGGTCGAAAAGCTCACCGCCACGGCCGAAACCGCCCTGGAACGCGCCGGACTGAACAGCCAGGACGTCGACTGGATCGTGCCGCATCAGGCCAATATCCGCATCATTCAGGGCACCGCAAAGAAGATGGGCCTGCCCATGGATCACGTTGTGGTGACCGTTCAGGACCACGGAAACACATCGGCCGCCTCGATTCCCCTGGCCCTGTCGGTGGGCAAGGAACGGGGCCAGATCAAGCAAGGTGATTTGATCGTGACCGAGGCGATTGGCGGCGGTTTGGCATGGGGCTCGGTGGTCCTGCGCTGGTAACCGGCGCAATCCGGCTTACACAGCCGCCCGCAATTCATTGATATTGACAGCGAATTTGCGCTACCCCTATGCTCGAAAATCAATAGGGGAAATGTCATGGGCGATAATACACTGACGCGAATGGATCTGAGCGAAGCCGTGTTTCGCGAAGTTGGGCTGTCACGCAACGAAAGTGCACAGCTTGTCGAAAGCATTCTGAACCACATGTCGGACGCGCTGGTGCGTGGCGAACAGGTCAAGATTTCGTCCTTCGGCACTTTCAGCGTTCGTGACAAATCAGCCCGTATTGGACGCAACCCTAAAACCGGTGAAGAAGTTCCAATCCAGCCGCGCCGCGTGCTGACTTTCCGCCCGTCGCATCTGATGAAGGATCGCGTCGCCGCCGGGAATCGCAAGTAAACCCGGGGCCAGGAGGATATGAGCAAGTCACCCGACGCGTTTCGCACCATCAGTGAAGTTGCGGATTGGCTCGGTGTTCAGGCCCATGTCCTGCGCTTCTGGGAAAGCCGGTTTGCACAGGTCAAGCCAGTGAAACGTGCAGGCGGTCGCCGTTACTACCGCCCCAACGACATGCGCCTTCTGGGTGGCATCAAGAAACTGCTGCACGAGGACGGCATCACGATCAAGGGCGTCCAACGCATCCTGAGGGAACAGGGCGTGGCCCACGTGGCGGCGCTGTCACCCGACATCGATGTCAGCGCAGAATCACCACAGACGCCACAGGACGTGGTGGTGTCTTTTCCGCCCAAATCGACCGGCCAGCAAATCGACCTCGATCTACAGGCCGACACTGATGGTCCCGGATCGCCAGAGCCTCAGGTAACACCCAGTTCGCCACACCCCGAGCCGGCGCCCGCGCCCGCTGCGGTCAACGGGGACGATGGCATCAGCCCTGCCCCGCTGTTCGGCGGCATCGCCTCCAAAGCTTGGCAGACTACGGATTTTGACGCTGAGGCGCTGCGCCAGATCGCCCCGATCGCGAGGGACCTCAGGGCATGGCTCAGCCGGGTCGAAGGTCAAAAGGCGGGATAAGAAGAAAGGCAATGTTTTCCTCTTGCCCCTGCCGGGAAAATCATTATGAACAGCCCAACGTCGGGCTATGGCGCAGCCTGGTAGCGCGTCCGTCTGGGGGACGGAAGGTCGCAGGTTCGAGTCCTGCTAGCCCGACCAATTCACACCGACGTTTATGGCAGACAGGCCAGATCCCGCTCTGGCACCAGGGGGGATCGGAATGACAGGTGTATGCCCGAACCAGCAAATCGAGGCGATGATCGCGCGCGGTGAGATCTCCGCCGAGCCGGCCATTCTGCCCGCTCAGATCCAGCCCGCCAGCCTTGATCTTCGTTTGGGAACAGTTGCTTACCGCGTCCGTGCGTCATTTCTGGCGGGCGAAGGCCGTTCGGTGTCCGAACGGCTGGCCGAGTTCGAAATGCACCGGATCGACATCACCGACGGCGCCGTTCTCGAAAAAGGTTGCGTCTACCTTGTGCCCCTGATGGAAGCGTTGTCCCTGCCCGGTGACGTGACCGCTGTCGCCAACGCCAAAAGCTCGACCGGGCGTCTGGACCTTCTGACCCGTACCATCACCGACGGCGGAACCGAGTTCGACCGGGTGCCCGCAGGCTATTCGGGGCCCCTCTACGCCGAAATCTGCCCGCGGTCCTTTTCTGTTCTGGTGCGTCCGGGCATGCGGCTGAACCAGATCCGTTTCCGGCAAGGCCAGGCGGTTTTGTCCGATGCAGACCTGACCGCTCTGCATGCGGAATCACCATTGGTCGATGGTCCGGCCGTCATTCAGGACGGTCTGGGGTTTTCGGTCGACCTGCGCCTGCCCAACACTGACCTTGTTGGCTATCGCGCGAAACCGCATACCGGCGTGATCGACCTTGACCGGATCGGCGAATACGACCCGCAGGAATACTGGGAAGAGGTGCGTACCAAGGACGGGCGGATCATTCTGGATCCGGGCGCATTCTATATCCTGGTCAGCCGAGAGGCGGTTCACATCCCACCGATGTACGCGGCCGAAATGGCGCCCTATCTGGCGATGGTGGGCGAATTCCGGGTGCACTACGCGGGCTTTTTCGATCCGGGCTTCGGTCATGCCGAAGCCGGAGGCGCCGGTTCACGTGGAGTTCTGGAAGTTCGCTGTCACGAAGCGCCCTTCGTACTGGAGCATGGACAGGTCGTCGGGCGGCTGGTCTACGAGCGTATGGCCGAGATGCCGACACAGCTGTACGGCGCAGGAATTGCTTCGAACTATCAGGGCCAGGGCCTGAAATTATCGAAGCATTTCAAGTCCGCACAGTAAACCTCAGAACCGCATGAACCGCCGCATCTGGCGGGTCAGCTGCTTGGCCTGTTTCATGCTCGGGCTCTGTCCGCCTGCACTTTGCGCCATGCGCCGGTCGGTCTGAGGATCGCGCGCCTGGCTCTGTTGGCCCGGCTTGCGGGTCGCACGATCGGCAAGGTCAAAACCTTTGTCGACACCACGCGTGACCAGCCTGCGCATGACTTGCCGAACGATCATGTCGATGATGCGGTTTGCGTTCATTTCGGTCTCCGTTCCTCTGCGCCGAACCTAACGGCGATATGCGCCGACAAATGGGCGACGCAATCAATCTTCCTCGAACAGTTCGGACTGATCTTCGTCACCCGTTTCATCTTCGTTGGCCTCGCCGATCGGCATCGCCCCCGGCGGCGGCCGGTTTTCCAGCAAGCCAGCAGCGCGCAGTTCCTTCAGGCCCGGCAGGTCTCGGGCGCTTTCCAGGCCGAAATGGTCCAGGAACTGAGGCGTTACGACGAAAGTCACCGGACGGCCCGGCGTCATGCGGCGACGGCCCAGCCGGATCCACTCCATCTCCAGCAGCTGGTCGATGGTGCCCCGCGACACGGACACGCCGCGGATTTCTTCGATCTCGGCGCGGGTGCAGGGCTGATGATAGGCCACGATCGCCAGGGTCTCGATGGCGGCGCGGCTCAGCTTGCGGGTCTCGACTGTTTCCTTCTGCATCAGGAAGCCCAGATCGGGAGCCGTGCGGATGGCCCACGCCTCGCCCACTTTGACCACGCGAACTCCGCGCCCTTCATAACGTTTCTGCAGCAGTTCCAGCGCTTGCGCGGCGTCGCAGCCATGCGGCATCCGCGCCTCGAGATCGGCCACTGTCACCGGCTCAGCGCTGGCGAACAGTACCGCCTCGACCATACGCTCCTGCTCAGCCAGCGGAGGCGCTTCGAACAGGGTGCCGGTGCCGTCGTCTTCGGGGGCGTCAGTCACGTTTGTCAGTCCTTCTGCGCAGTTGGATCGGGGCAAAGGTCTCGCTTTGCTTGATCTCCATATGTCCTTCCTTGACCAGTTCCAGCGAGGCCGCAAACGTCGCCGCCGTGGCCGAGCGCCGCCGCACCGGGTCAACGTCCCATCCCTCGGGCAGGTAGGTTTCCATGTCGGTCCAGGTTCCGGCAAATCCGATCAGCGGGCGCATCCGTTCCAGCGCCTGTTCCATCGTGAAAACGGCGTCGCGGTCCATCACGAAGGGCCGGAACTCGTCTCGGGTGCGGATGCGGGCATAGCCCTGCATCAGGTCCAGCAAGGTCGCGGAATAAGTGACCGTGCGGATGCGGGTGACATCCTCGCCCTGCCCGCGCCTGAAGAAATCGCGCCCGAGTTGGTCGCGCGCCATCAGGCGCGCCGCCGCGTCGCGCATCGCCTGCAGGCGTTCCAGCTGAAAGGCCAGGTGAGCGGCCAGTTCCTCGCCCGTCGGCCCCTCTTCGTCGGGGTCGGGCGGCAGCAACAGCCGGGATTTCAAAAAGGCCAGCCATGCGGCCATCACCAGGTAGTCGGCGGCCAGTTCGATCCGCAGGGCGCGGGCCCGTTCGACAAAGGCCAGATATTGCTGCGCCAGCGCCAGAACCGAGATCTTGCGCAGATCGACCTTTTGCGTCCGCGACAGGGTCAGCAGAACGTCCAGCGGGCCTTCAAACCCGTCGACGTCCACGATCAGCGCCTCTGCGGCCAGCCGATCGGCGACCGAAACCGGGTCTTCGCTGAAAAGGTTATCCGTCATATACCTGCCCGCCCATCAGACGGGATAGTTCCGTCTCGGCGGCACGGATGTCAAGTTCCTCGGGCGATTGCCGCTGTGCCAGCGCCTTGTCTGCGCGGGCTTGTGCCGCCTCCGACATCTCGCCCGCAGCTTCCATGACCGCCGCCCTGTCGGCAAGCGAGCCGTTGCAGTGCAGCACAACATCGCATCCTGCGGCCAGCGCCTGACATGACAGGTCGGCCAAAGACCCGCTGAGCGCCTTCATCGAGATGTCGTCGGTCATGATCAGGCCATCAAACCCGATCTGATCCCGGATCACAGCCATCATCTGCGGAGAGATCGTTGCCGGTCGTTCATCGAGCTGCTCAAAGACCAAATGGGCTGTCATGCCCATCGGCAGGTCGTTCAAGGCGCGAAACGGGGCAAAATCGGTCTGCAACAGATCGACCAACGGCGCATTGACGTGTGGCAGATCGAAATGGCTGTCCAAGGTCGCCCGCCCGTGGCCGGGAATATGCTTGACGATGGGCAACACGCCACCGTCCAAATGACCCTGCGCAACGGCCCGGCCGATTTTTGCGACCGTAGCAGCATCGCCACCGTAGCACCGGTTGCGCAAAAACGCGTGGGTGTCTGGACGCGCCAGATCCACCATCGGTGCGCAGTTGCTGTCGATCCCCATGGAATACAGTTCATGCGCGATCAGGCGGTACCGCAGGTACATGGCCCGCTCGGCATGGTCGCCGGCACGTTCCGCATGATCCAATGGGGGCATCCATTGCCGGGCAAGTGGCGCGCGCAAACGTTGGACCCGTCCGCCTTCTTGATCGATGGTGATCGGACAGTTTCGGCCGACAGCCTCGCGAAAGTCGCCACACAAGGCACGGACCTGATCCGCGGTTTCGATGTTGCGGGCAAACAGAATGAACCCGAACGGGTTCATTTGGCGAAACAAGGCCTTTTCTTCGGGTGTCAATCGCAGCCCGGCCGCATCCGTGATCGTGGCGCCAAACCTCACCGCACGGCAACCGGGATACAGTCAGCGTCCTGTGCGACAAGGGCGGCGCAGAACTGGCGCGAGTCGCTCAGGTCATCGAACCCCAGGACCCGCAGACGGTAAAACGTGCGGCCTCCGCTTGAGGTTTTCTGGATAACCCTCTGCTTTCCATCCATATATTCGCCAAACCGACGATACAGCCTGTCCCATTCGGCCTGCGCGACCTCGGGGCTTTCAAACGCACCCAGCTGCGCCAGCCGGGTACCCTTGGTCAAGGTGTTCGGGTCGACATCCAACCCTACAGCAGCCTTGACCGCGGCGTTGATCGCGGCTTCGTTGACCGCAGGGCGCACAGCGGACGCCGCGCGCGCCGGGCGGCGGAGCGGACGCAGAGACCGGCGCACGCCCGGCAGGGCCGCGATTTCGGGATCCGGCAACTGAGCGGCGAGATCGGCCGGATCAATGGCTGGCTCGTCATCGGCCAAGTTCAGGGATGCAAGCTGCACACCCGCATCGGTCTGCGGTGTCTCAACGGCAGGCGCGCCGGACAGTTCGGCCACCACGGCGTCAACTGCGCCTTGACGCAGTTCGGCCGCTTCCTGGTTCGAGATTTCTTGTTCGACAACATGCACGGCGGGGGTCGGCTTCAGCTCGCCCATCGCCACGTCTTCATCCGTCAGGGAAACGGGCCGCGGCGCAAGGATCAGCCGGTCGGCCGGAGGCGCCGCGGTTCCAACCGCCGCAACTGCATTGACCGCAAGACCCTGGTGATCGGCGGGTGTGCCCCCGGGAGTTTCCGGCTGCACCCGCATCGGCCCCTCGGCCGCGCGTACGACCGGTACGCCGCTCACATCGCGCATGACCAGCTTGTACCCCCAGATCGCGACGCCAGCGACAAGCGCCAGAGACGCGGCAGCACCCAGCAGGTTGACGACCCGCCCGAGGACCGCGTCCGCCGGCACACCCTCAGCCTGGTCCATCATGTTGTCGGGATATTCATACCCATCTTCGGGGTGGAACTGATTCGAGTAATGCGCGTGCTCGGGGCTGGTCTGCCCCGAGAAATCGTAACTGGTCATATCCGCCTCACTGCCCGTTTCGCGCCTGAAATTGGGGCGCGCGGGTCATTTCTTGCCTACCTCGGGCCGGCGGTTCGGGCAGTGTTGGTTACCGCATCTCCTTCGCCGGCGTGACACCAAGAATACCCAAGCCTGCTGAAATCACAACAGAAACGGCCCGGGCCAGCGCGATTTTTGCCTGGCTTGTTGCCGCGTCACCATCTTGCAGGAAGCGCAGCGACATTTCTTCGTTGCCCTTGTTCCACAACGCATGAAAATCCCCTGCAAGTTCATACAGATAGAAGGCAACGCGATGCGGTTCGTTGGTACGCGCAGCGATCTCGACCAGCCGTGGCCATTCGGCCAGCTTTTTGGCAACAACCAACTCGGCCGCGTGGTCGATCTTGCTCAGATCGGCAGCCTTGAGGGTCGCGTCGTCCGCGGCAATGCCCGCTTCGGCGGCCCGGCGCAGCAAGCTCCTGACCCGGGCATGGGCGTATTGCACGTAGAACACGGGGTTCTCGCGGCTCTGCTCAAGCACCTTGTCGAAATCGAAGTCCAACGGCGCATCGTTCTTGCGGGTCAGCATCACGAACCGGGTCACGTCCGGGCCAACCTGGTCAACCACATCACGTAGCGTGACGAAATTGCCGGCCCGCTTGGACATCTTGAACGGCTCACCGTTTTTCCACAGTTTCACCAACTGGGTCAGCTTGATGTCCAGCGGCACCTTGCCGTCCGACAAGGCCGAAACGGCGGCCTTCATCCGCTTGACGTAGCCACCGTGATCTGCGCCGAACACGTCGATCAGCGCGTCGAATCCGCGGCTCACCTTGTCGTAGTGATAAGCGATGTCCGGAGCAAAATAGGTCCAGCTGCCGTCGGATTTCTTGACAGGGCGATCCACATCGTCGCCATGCGCGGTAGACTTGAACAGGGTCTGCTCGCGGGGTTCCCAGTCTTCGGGGGTTTTGCCCTTGGGCGGCTCAAGAACGCCTTCATAGATAAGACCCTTGTCGCTGAGCGACTTCAGTGCAGCCTCGATCTTGCCGGTTCCGTACAGCGACTTCTCCGAGAAGAACACGTCCATCTCGACGCCCAGCGCCTTCAGGTCGGCGCGGATCAGATCCATCATCGCATCGGTTGCGAAAACGCGGACCTCGGCCAGCCACTCGCTTTCAGGCTTGTCCAGCAAGCTGTCGCCGTATTTTTCCTTCAGCGCCTCACCGATCGGAATCAGGTAGTCGCCCGGGTAAAGGCCTTCGGCGATCTCCGGGCTTAGGCCGTTGGCCTCGCGGTACCGCTCAAACGCGGACCGGGCCAGCACATCCACCTGCGCACCGCCATCGTTGATGTAGTATTCACGGGTCACGTCGTGGCCGGAATAGGCCAACAGGCTGGCCAGCGCGTCGCCGAACACTGCGCCACGTGTGTGGCCCACATGCAGCGGTCCCGTGGGGTTGGCCGAGACGTATTCCACGTTCACCTTCAACCCCTGCCCCATGGTCGAGCGACCATAGTCCGTGCCCTGTTCCAACACCGCACCCAGAACGCCCTGCCAGACCGACGGAGCAAGCCGCAGGTTGAGAAAGCCCGGACCTGCAACCTCGGCACTCGTGATCCGCTCATCTGCGGCCAGTTTCGCGGCCAGCGCATCGGCAATGTCACGCGGCTTCATCTTGGCCGGCTTGGCCAACACCATCGCGGCATTGGTCGCCATGTCTCCATGGGCGGCGTCGCGCGGGGGTTCGACCGCAACGTTGTCAAAGCTCAGCCCCTTGGGCAGCGCGCCTTCGGACTGCATCTGCGTCAGCGCGTCCAGAACAAGGCCGCGGATCTCGGAGAACAGGTTCATTTCGGATGTCCTTTCGCTTGCGCAGCGGTTTACCACGCAAGGCGGCAAGGTCAATGCGGGCAAGCGGTCCAAACCAGCATTCGTAGCATGCAGCCCTAAACCTGCGGGGGCTGCGTGCCGGTCAGACGGGCATGATCCTGCAAGGCAAACCGATCGGTCATGCCCGCAATATAGTCTGATACGATCCGGGCCAGCGCGGTCTCGTCCGGCGCCGCTTCGATATCCGAATGCCAATGCCGAGGCATCTGGCGCGGGTCGCTCAGATAGATCGGGAACAGCTCCTCGACTACGCGACTGACCTTGGCGCGCACCTCCATGACGCTGGGCGCCCGGTACATGCGGGTGAACAGAAACGCCCGGATATCGTCGAGCTGCGCCCAAAGATCATCCGAGAAGCGGATGACAGGAGCCCCGAGGTGACGAACATCTTCGACTGTTTGCGCTCCTGATCTCTCCAGAACCTCGCGCGAGGTGTCGATTACATCCGAAACCATCACGCCGAACACCCGCCTCAGCGCCTCGTGACGACGCCGGTAGAAATCCAACCCGGGGTACTTGCGATCCACCTCGGCATAACACTCCCGGACAATCGGCAATTGGGCGATCTCGTCGTCGGTAAAAAGTCCGGCCCGCAGGCCGTCGAACAGGTCATGATTGTTGTAGGCGATGTCGTCGGACAGTGCCGCAACCTGCGCCTCTGCGCTGGCATGGGTGTGCAGTTCAAGGTCAAAATCGGCATTGCACTCGGCCAGCGCCCAGGGCAGCTCGCCCGTAACCGGGCCGTTGTGCTTGGCGATGCCCTCAAGGCATTCCCATGTCAGGTTGCACCCGTCGAAATCCGCGTAATGCTGTTCCAGCTTGGTGACGATGCGGATCGCTTGAGCGTTGTGGTCGAAGCCCCCGTAGGGCGCCATCAGCGCATGCAGAGCGTCCTCGCCGGTATGGCCAAACGGCGTGTGGCCCAGATCATGCGCCAGGGCCACGGCCTCGGTCAGCTCGGGGTTCAGCCCCAATGCCCCCGAGATCGTGCGCGCGACCTGCGCCACCTCGATCGAATGGGTCAGGCGCGTGCGATAGCTGTCGCCCTCATGCTCGACAAAAACCTGTGTCTTGTGCTTAAGACGTCGGAACGCGCTGGCGTGTATGATCCTGTCCCGGTCCCGCTGAAAGCACGACCGGAAACTGCTTTCTTCCTCTGGCACCAGCCGCCCGCGCGCCCGGCCCGGATCGGCAGCAAATCCTGCTCGCTCCAATGGTCTTGTCCTTGTCGCCTGTCTCCAGGGTTTCTATATTGTAGACCGACGAGGAAATAAACCTTTGGAGCATGGCATGAATCTGCCTCCGAGAGTCACAGAACGCGCCTTCGAGAGGCTTGCAGAGATAGGTGCCGCCGACAACGGCAAGGCCCTGCGCATAGCCGTTGAAGGCGGAGGGTGTTCAGGCTTTCAGTACGAAATCGCCTTGGACGAGCCCAAGGACGATGATTTGGTGCTGGAAGGCAAAGGCCAGAAGGTTGTCGTCGACGAAATTTCTTTGCCGTTCCTGGAAAATGCGACGATTGATTTCACGCAGGAACTGATCGGCGCCCGGTTCGTGATCGACAACCCCAACGCAACCTCTTCCTGCGGGTGCGGCACGTCTTTTTCGATGTGATCAATCGTGGGGGCGTTGCGCCCTTGTCCTCTGAATATCTCTTTGATCTGCAGGAGCGCCCGCTGTCCCGCGATCAGGCCTTACGGCGCGGTTGACCGTTTTTGGCCCCGCGCCAATTGGCCCAGTTCGTCATCGCGTCATCCGTCCCCGTACGCCCCGGTACCCGCGGCAGACCTGACTGACACCTTGTGATGGTCTCCGTTCTGGGCGATAGGTTTCGGCAGAGCTTCGGAGGGACCGGGATGAAAATCGCAACATTCAACATCAACGGCATCAAGGCGCGGGCCGAGGCTCTGCCCCGCTGGTTGGACGAAGCCCAGCCCGATGTGGTCCTGCTGCAGGAAATCAAATCCGTCGACGAAAACTTTCCCCGCGAGATCTTTGAGGAACGCGGTTACAACGTCGAAACCCATGGTCAGAAAAGCTTCAACGGCGTGGCGATACTTTCGAAATATCCGCTCGAAGACGTCTCGCGCGGGCTGCCCGGGGATGAAGAGGACGAGCAGGCGCGATGGATCGAAGCTACCGTCATCGGCAAGCGGGCACTGCGGATTTGCGGGCTTTATCTTCCCAACGGGAACCCTGCTCCGGGGCCGAAGTTCGACTACAAGCTTGCGTGGATGGAGCGGCTGTATGAGCGCGCCCGCGATCTTCTGGCCACGGAAGAGCCGGCCCTCATGGCCGGGGACTACAACATCATTCCGCAAGCCGAGGACGCGAAACGCCCGGAGGCCTGGCGCGAAGACGCCCTGTTTCGGCCGGAAAGCCGCGCGGCGTTTCGCAAGGTGCTGAACCTTGGCTTCACCGAAGCGTTCCGTGCGCGGACACAAGGCCCGGGCCACTATTCGTTTTGGGATTATCAGGCCGGCGCGTGGAACCGGAATGACGGCATTCGCATTGACCATTTCCTTCTGACACCGCAAGCGGCGGACCTGATGCGCGATTGCCAGATCGACGCCGCAGTGCGCGGACATGAAAAACCGTCCGATCACGTCCCTGTCTGGGTGGACCTCGACATCTGACTCGTCAGGCCGTCGGATCGTAGTCGTAGATCCAGTCGTATCGACGCGTCAGGCGCGGACCGATCAGGGCCAAGGCCGCCTGCGCCGCCAGACGTGCGGGACCGCGCAAATGAAAGTTCCGCGCGTTGGCACCGGCGGCTGCGACCACCTTGCGCGCGCGGGTTTTCCTCTTGCTTTCATAGGCTTCGAGTGCCCGGCGGACACCCGACTGTTCGTCAAAAGATCGGGCCAAGATCCAAGCATCCTCAAGCGCGAGGCACGCCCCTTGAGCCATAAACGGCAATGTGGGATGCGCGGCGTCCCCCAGAAGGACAACGCGACCATTCTGCCATTTCTGTGCCACGGGGCGCAGAAACAAAGCCCACAGATGGACATCCTGCACCTGCGCAAGCGCGGCGCCGGCCGGACCGCCGAAATCGGAAAAACGCGCCCGCAGGTCCTCGGGGTCACCGCGCAGGCGCCAGTCCTCTTCCCGCCAGTCGGACCGCTCTTCTACCGCCACGATGTTCAACATGGACTGCTTTCGCAGCGGATAGGTCACGACATGACGCCCGGGGCCCATCGTCAGCGATGCCATGGGCTCGGCTTCGTGGTCGGTCCAGGGCACAGTTGACCGCCAGGCCACCTGATGCGTGAACGCGGGCGCTTCGGTTCCGTTCAGGATGGGCCGGATACCGCTGCGCCCGCCATCCGCTGCAACGGCGAATTCAGCGCGCAGCCGGGTGCCATCCTGCAGCGCAATCTCGGCTTCGGCTGGATGCTTCCGAACATTGGTGACGCGGGCATTCAGTCTGATCGACACCCCTGCGCGCTCGGCCGCCTTTTGCAACACGTCCAGAAGGTCAGCGCGATGGAAATACCACGTGGGTCCGGCCGAAGGTGCGGGAAGACGGCTGACGACGCGGCCCCGCCGATAATCGCGCAGAAGAGTGCCGTGAGAGAGTTGTGCGACCCGACCGGGATCATCCACGACACCCAGCGCACGCAGGACCGCCATGCCGTTGGCGCTGATTTGCAGGCCGGCCCCGACCTCGGTCAAGGCCTCGGCCTGCTCGAGCACGGTCACCCGTGCACCGCGTTGCTGCAAGGCCAGCGCAGCGGCCATTCCGCCGATCCCGCCGCCGATGACACAGATTTGCAAACCGTCGATCTTCATGACACGGGCCTAACGCAAAAAGGCCGGAGCCACAGGCCCCGGCGCTTGTCTTTTTTGAAAGAACCCAGCGATCAATCGTCGCGGTGAACTTTTTCGCGACGCTCGTGACGCTCTTGCGCTTCCAGCGTCATGGTCGCGATCGGACGCGCATCCAGACGCTTGAGCGAGATCGGGTCACCGGTCTTTTCGCAGTAACCGTATTCGCCCTCGTCGATCCGGCGCAGAGCGGCGTCGATCTTGGCAACCAGCTTGCGCTGTCGGTCCCGGGTGCGCAGTTCCAGCGCACGGTCGGTTTCCTCGCTGGCGCGGTCTGCAACGTCGGGAATGTTACGGGTGCTGTCCTGCAGCCCCTCGATCGTGTCCCGGCTGCCTGCCAAAAGTTCGTTTTTCCAGTTCAGCAGCTTGCGGCGGAAATACTCAAGCTGGCGTTCATTCATGAAAGGTTCATCTTCGGCCGGGCGATAGTCCTCCGGCAGAAAAACTTCCTGCTTCATATTGGCTCCCTCGGTATGGCCAGAAACGTCTTTTGCGGTCGTGTCGCCTGACATTTGGCACCCCCTTCTGCGCAGCGTTTAACTGACGGGACGGGGAATGTCACTATCCAAACGCAACCCCGACGCGCCGTTATGAGAACCGGTATAAACATGAGACTTTGGGCACCAAATCGTTGCCATTCTGTGAAAGCGAAAGGACTATTTTGCGGCAGAACACCCGCGAGCGGATGATGGAATCGGTGCGATTCGTCCCTCGCGCCCGTCGTTGGCAGCCTGCGACGCTGCGGCCCGGCTTGTCATTCGGCCCCGCCCTAGGTAACCCGGTTTCCGTCTCCTGTTGCTGCGACCATCATACGAGGGCCCCATGACCGCACGTTTCAAAGGCACAGCCGAATACGTTGCCACCGACGACCTGACCATTGCCGTAAACGCAGCCGTCACGCTGGAACGACCGCTGCTGGTCAAGGGTGAACCCGGCACGGGCAAAACCGAACTGGCCAAACAGGTCGCCGGCGCACTGGGTCTCAGGATGATCGAGTGGAACGTCAAGTCGACCACCCGCGCGCAGCAGGGTCTCTACGAATATGACGCAGTCAGCCGTCTGCGCGACAGCCAGCTGGGCGACGAGCGCGTGAACGACGTCCGCAACTACATCAAGAAGGGCAAGCTGTGGCAGGCCTTCGACGCCGATGAAAAGGTCGTGCTGCTGATCGACGAGATCGACAAGGCCGATATCGAGTTCCCCAACGACCTGCTGCAGGAACTCGACAAGATGGAGTTCCATGTCTACGAGACCGGTGAAACGATCCGGGCCAAACACCGCCCCATCGTGATCATCACCTCGAACAATGAAAAGGAACTGCCAGACGCCTTCCTGCGCCGCTGTTTCTTCCACTACATCCGCTTCCCCGATGAAGCCACGATGCGTCGCATCGTCGAAGTGCATCACCCCGGCATCAAAGAGGCGTTGCTGACCACCGCCCTGACCCAGTTCTACGAGATCCGCGAGACGCAGGGGCTGAAGAAAAAACCCTCGACCTCCGAGGTGCTGGACTGGCTCAAGCTGCTCCTGGCCGAGGATCTGGATGCCGAAGACCTGAAGCGCGATGGCGTCAATGCCCTGCCCAAGCTGCACGGCGCCCTGCTGAAGAACGAGCAGGACGTGCATCTGTTCGAACGGCTGGCCTTCATGGCGCGCGCCAAGCGCTGAAGCCCGCCCATTCATGAATACTTGGTGATCACGGCTTGCCTTGCGGCAAGCCTGATGCCAGCATTGCTGCAACAAAGATCAAAGAACATGACACCGAGCACGCTGTAGAGCAGGACCACCCGAATTGACCCAAGCGCCGCGCATTCGTCCCCTCAAGCCCGAAGACCGGCCGAGCTGGGACTTGTTGTGGCGGGCGTATCTTGAATTCTACGAAACGGTATTGCCCGACGAGGTCTACGACAGCACGTTTGCGCGCCTGCTGGGGGATGATCCGCAGGACTTTTCATGCCTAGTGGCCGAGTTGGACGGCGAATTGATCGGGCTGACCCACTTCCTGTTTCATCGCCATGCCTGGAAGATCGAAAACGTCTGCTATCTGCAGGATCTCTATGCCAGCCCGCATGTGCGCGGCACCGGTGTCGGTCGGGCGTTGATCGAGGCCGTCTATGCCGAAGCCGATCGAAAAGGTGCGCCCGATGTCTATTGGCTGACGCAGGAGTTCAACCATACGGCGCGCCAGCTTTATGACCGCGTCGGCCAACTGACGCCTTTCCTCAAGTATCGGCGTCCATGAAACGTCTGGCCGGCATATTTCTTGGCTTTGTCCTTGCCGGATGCAGTTCGGTCGACCGGATTGAGTTGCCCGATGAAATCAAGGTGACCGAGGCCGCGGCACCGGTGACTCAGGCTTTCGGCACGCCACGTCCTTTCCCGCCGGCCCGGTCGAATACGAACATCGCGGCGGATTTCGTGGACCTGCATTTCTCGCTTGAAAGCGGCACGGCCCTGCCCGTGTTCACGCGGTTCGAGGGTCCGATCACAGTTCGGCTGACGGGCGCCCCTGCCCCCACGATGCAATCCGACCTGACGCGTCTGCTGACCAGACTGCAGCGCGAAGCCCGGATCGACATCCGCCAGGTCAACGATGGGCAGGCCAACATCACGATCGAAGCAGTGACCCAGCGCCAGATCCAGCGGCTGCTGCCGCAAGCCGCATGTTTCGTCGTGCCCAACGCGTCCAGCCTCGAGGAATACAACCGAGACAAGCGCAAGACCAAAAGCAGTTGGCGCGCGCTGCGCAGCCGCGAGCGGCTGGCGATCTTCATTCCCAACGATGTCAGTCCCCAGGAAATGCGGGATTGCCTTCACGAAGAGCTTGCACAGGCGATCGGGCCTCTGAACGACATGTACCGCCTGCCGGATTCGGTCTTCAACGACGATAATTTCCACACTGTCCTGACCGGGTTCGACATGCTGATCCTGCGCGCGACCTATGCGCCGGAACTACAGACCGGAATGGCCCGGGAACAGGTGGCGCAGGTCATACCCGGGGTCATCGCACGCCTGAACCCGCTTGGCGCCAACCTGCCCGTTCAGCCAATCTCGGAAACCCCGCGTGAATGGATCGACGCCGTGCAACTGGCGGTCGGCAAGGGCCGGGCCTCGCCGCGGCAAATGCGGGCCATCGACCGCGCGATGCGGATCGGCCGAGAGCAAGGTTGGACCGATCACCGCCGGGCGTACCCCCATTATCTGAAGGCCCGTTTGGGCGAATTCGACGCCCCCGAGGAAGCGCAGCGCGAATATGCCATTGCCCTGAAATACCTGCGCGCGACCCCCGGAACCGAGCTTCAGCGCGCGCATATCTCGGTTCAGACGGCGGCCTATGCCCTGACCCAGGGGCGCGGCCCCGAAGCCCTGCCGGACCTCGACCGGGCCATCGCGACGATGACGCGGGCCGAAAACGCCTCGATGTTGGCGACGCTGCTGCTGCTGAAGGCCGAGGCCCTGAAGCAGGCCGACAAACCCGAACAGGCACGCTCCGTCAGGCTGGACAGTCTGGGGTGGGCGCGCTACGGGTTTGGCTCGGAATTGGTGGTCAGCTCGTTGATGCAGGACGTCGCGCTGGGGGCCCCGTAACATCGCAAAAGGCGGATGACGAACACATGCTAGTGGTTGTGGGAATGGCGGTCCTGGGGGCGGCTCTGGGCGCGCTGACGGCACGGAAACGCAAAGGCAGCGGCGCCGATATCGCCCAATATGCGGCCGGCTACGGCATTGCATTTGCATTGGCGGGACTGGCCATTTCGCTTGTTCTGGTGCGGGTGATAGGCTGAGCCGATGTTCATCCCCTTTTTTGAGAACCTCAGAAAGGCCGGCATCCCCGTCTCGTTGCGGGAATACCTGACGTTTCTGGAAGGGATGAAAAAAGGGCTGGCCACCTACGACATTGAGGCGTTCTACTACCTCGCCCGTGTCTCGATGGTGAAGGACGAGCGCAACATCGACAAGTTCGACCGCGCCTTTGCCGCCAGCTTCGAAGGGCTGTCCGAGATCACCTTCGATCAGGTGCTGGAGGCCGTGGACATCCCGGCCGACTGGCTTGCAAAAACGGCCGAGAAACATCTCTCGGACGAAGAAAAGGCCGAGATCGAAGCGCTTGGCGGTTTCGACAAGCTGATGGAGACGCTGCGCGAGCGGCTGAAGGATCAGCAAGGCCGCCACCAGGGCGGCAACAAGTGGATCGGAACGGCGGGCACCTCGCCCTTCGGCGCCTACGGCTACAACCCCGAGGGCGTACGCATCGGCCAGAAGGAAAGCCGCCACCAGCGCGCGGTCAAGGTCTGGGACAAGCGCGAGTTCCGCAATCTGGACGACACGGTCGAACTGGGCACCCGCAACATCAAGGTCGCGCTGAAACGCCTGCGCCGCTGGGCCCGCGAGGGGGCCGCCGAAGAGCTGGACCTGGACGGCACCATCCGCGCCACGGCCGAGCACGGGTACCTGGACGTCAAGACCCGGCCCGAGCGGCACAATGCGGTGAAAGTGCTGCTGTTTCTCGATGTGGGCGGCTCGATGGACCCGCATATCAAGGTGGTCGAGGAATTGTTCTCGGCCGCGCGGTCCGAGTTCAAGCACCTGGAATATTTCTATTTCCACAACTGCCTGTACGAAGGCGTCTGGCGCGACAATCGCCGCCGGTGGGATGCGCAGACCCCCACGCATGAGGTGCTGCGGACCTACGGCCCCGACTACAAGTGCATCTTCGTGGGTGATGCGTCGATGTCGCCTTACGAGATCGCCTATCCCGGCGGCGCCAACGAGCACTGGAACGCCGAGGCCGGTCAGGTCTGGCTGCAGCGCGCGCGCGAACAGTGGACGTCGAACCTGTGGATCAACCCGGTGCCCGAGAAATATTGGGAATACACCCATTCCATCGGCATGATCCGCGAGATCTTCGAAGACCGGATGGTGCCAATGACGCTGGCCGGGCTGGAACGCGGCATGCGCGAGCTGACGCGATAGCGCCAGCCCGGCTTTGCTTTTATCCGGCGATTGCTTGAATTCCCAGGAACAGCAGACCTGACAGCAGGGCCGCCGCGGGCACGGTGATCACCCAAGCCGCGATGATCGTCAGGAAATGCGACCGGCGCACCAGCTTGCGGCGGCGGCGCTCTTCGGGGGCCAGCACCGGGCGTTCCGGCACAGCGCCGCGCGCCTTGATCAGGCGCCGCTCGGCGTCCCATTCCCGGAAGAACCCGACACCGAACACTGCGCCCACGGCGATGTGGGTCGAACTGACCGGCAGGCCAAGCCAGCTGGCCACGATCACGGTGATCGCCGCCGACAGCGCCACACAATAGGCGCGCATCGGGTTCAGCTTGGTGATCTGGCTGCCGACCACCCGGATCAGCTTGGGCCCGAACAGGAACAGGCCGAACGAAATGCCGAAGGCGCCGATGATCATGACCCAGGGCGGAATGCTCACCGCATGGGTGAAATCACCCACCGCCGAAGCCTGAACGATGGCGGCCAGAGGTCCGACGGCATTTGCCACGTCATTGGCCCCATGCGCAAAGCTGAGCAGCGCCGCCGAAATGATCAGCGGGATGCCGAACAGGATCTTGAGCGATTTGTTGCGGTTCTCCAGCCCTTCGGCCTGACGGCGAATGACAGGAATCGTCACCATCCAGATCAGCACTCCGCTGACCAGACCGATCACCAGGGCCGTCTGCAGGTTGATCTTGAACAGGTGTTTCAGGCCTTTCAGCGCAAGGTACGAGGCAAACGCCCCGGCCATGATGCCGACCAGAACTGGAACCCATTTGCGCGCAGCGGCGATCTTGTCGTCCTGGTAGATGATCCGCGCCTTGATGAACCACAGGAATCCGGCGGCGATGATGCCGCCCAGAAGCGGCGAGATGACCCAGCTTGCAGCGATCTGGCTCATCTTGACCCAGCTGACCGCGCCGAACCCCGCCGCCGCGATCCCTGCCCCCATGACGCCCCCCACGACCGAATGCGTGGTCGAGACCGGAGCGCCAACCCAGGTGGCCAGGTTGATCCAAAGCGCAGCAGACAACAGCGCGGCCATCATGGCCCAGATGAAGACGGTTGCCGTTCCCATGCTTTCGGTATTGATGATGCCCTTGGCGATGGTCGAGACCACGTCTCCACCCGCGATCAGGGCGCCGGCGCTTTCGAAAACTGCGGCAATCGCGATGGCGCCGCCCATGGTCAGGGTGTTCGCGCCCACCGCCGGGGCCATGTTGTTGGCCACATCGTTCGCCCCGATGTTGAGCGCCATGTAGGCTCCGAACATGGCCGCAATCACGACGATCATCGTGTTGCTGGCCTGTCCGAACAACAAAGCAGCCGTGATCCCGGCGATCACGATGAACACGAAGGCGATGCCCGATCCGACGAACGGCCGCCCGACCTGCGCCGTTGCAACCTCGAGGCGGGAAAACCGCCGCAGGTCACGATCCAGTGTTTCAAGGTGCCGGGCTTCTAAATCATTGTTGGCCATTTGTCCCTCTTGCATAGCGCGCGCTCGCACAGCGTGCGCCGTGCCCTAGAAGGCTTTTGCCTTCATTTCAACCTTTGAAATATGGAAACTGCGATCTGACGCCGCGCGATTTCCGTCTCACGAACTGCCCCAGGTCGCCCATGTTGCCCGAAAGTGATGAGGAACGACTTGCCCCCGCATCCCGATCCGCCCATATCTGAGATATGTTGCGTCTGACCCCAATTCTGCTGGCGATCGCCTATGCCATTGTGATGTATCGGATTTCCGTCTGGCGCACCCATCGCGAGCTGGATGCGAAGTCGACCGAACTGGCTGATCCCGAGTTGAAGCGTATGACCGACCGCCTGGCCGCCGCCTTGGATGTGGCGCGCGTGCCGGTCTATATCTATGAAATCGACCCGGTGAACGGGCTGGCCGCACCGGACGGGCGCATTTTCATCACCCGAGGCTTCTATCGCAAGTTCCGCAACGGCGAGGTCTCAGCCGAGGAGATGGCCAGCGTCATCGCGCACGAGCTGGGACATGTTGCGCTGGGCCACGCCCGGCGGCGGATGATCGATTTTTCCGGTCAGAACGCGATGCGGGCGGCGCTGATGATGCTGCTCAACCGGTTCATTCCCTTCATCGGCGCGTGGATCGCAAATGCGCTGACCGCGCTGCTGGCCTCGCGCCTGTCGCGGGCAGACGAATACGAGGCGGACGAATACGCAGCCGCCCTGCTGACCAAGGCCGGAATCGGGATCGGGCCGCAGAAATCCCTGTTTCACAAGCTTGAGGATCTGACCCAGCAGCGGGCGGGCGTGGTTCCGGCCTGGCTGATGAGCCATCCCAAGACGGACGAGCGGATTGCCGCGTTGGAGGCCCTTGAACAACGTTGGGAGCGTGGCTGAGGGTCAGGGTGCGAGAGGCCACCCTCTCGCGATATTTGGAGCCAGGGGAAGAGGTCAGGCCGCCAAAGCCTTGCCGAGACGCGGCAGCCGGGCCTTTTTCATCAATGCGCGCAGAGTCCAGCTGTCGCCCGACAGGCGGTTGGCTTCGGTCAGGACCGATTGAGCCACCTGTTCGACACTGGTCGGATCATTCTGCCAGATGCCGTGAAGGAAACTGTCGGGGTCGATGCGGGCAAGGCCCTCTTCCGCCAGGACATTCCTTGGAAAGTCCTTGGCATTCACGGTGATGATCGTATCGGCCGAAGCGGCGACCGCGGTGGCCAACACATGCGTGTCGGCCGGATCGGGAAGCCAGAGGCGCTGTTCGAGGCCGGGTGCCTCGGGGCGTTCGGCCTGCGGCCAATGTGCCTGCACCAAGGCGATTTCGGCCCGGGCCTGTGCCTCGCCCTCGGGGCCGAGTTTGCGGGCGGCGCGGGCCCATTCCTCTAGGATGCGAGCTGACCAGAGCGGGGTGAAGTGGCCCCGCGCCGCCGCGCCCAGCAGCATCTCGCGCATCACCGTCGGATAGATGACGCAGGTGTCGAGAACCGCCTTCACAGCCGGTAGAACACGGATTTCAGATAGCCGCTCTCGGCCAGCTGCGGCAGTTGCGGGTGATCGGGTCCGGCAAAGCCGGTGTGGATCATCTGCGCCTGACGCCCGGCCCGGCCGATGCCACGGGCGCAGGCCTCGCGAAAACGGGTCAGGTCGACGGCATGCGAGCAGGAACACAGACCCAGATACCCACCCGGTTTGACAAGCGGCGCGGCCAGACGGGCGATCCGCTCATAGGCCCGCAGCCCGGCATCCAGCGCCTGTTTCGACGGCGCAAAGGCCGGCGGATCGCAGATGACCACGTCGAACTGCGCGCCTTCCTCGCCCAGTTGGGTCAGAACGTCGAAGGCATCGCCCTGCCGGGTTTCCAAGCGGTCGCCAAAGCCCGAGGCAACGGCGCCCTGCTTGGCCAGGGTTAGCGCGGCGGCCGAGCCATCGACCGACAGCGCGTGGTCGGCCCCACCGGCCAGCATGGCCAGACCAAATCCGCCCACGTGGCTGAACACGTCCAGCACATGCCCACCGGGGCCCGCCAGCCGAGCGGCAAAGGCGTGGTTGGGGCGCTGGTCGTAGAACAGCCCTGTTTTCTGGCCCCCGGTCAGGTCGGCCATGTAGGTTGCGCCATTCATCGGAACGGGCAGCGGGGCATCGGGCGCGGTGCCGCGCAGGGTCTGGTTCACGTCATCCAGACCTTCCAGCCCGCGGGTGCGGCCCGAGGCATTCTTGAGCACGGACGTCACCCCCGTCACCGCGACCAACGCGTCGGTCAGAAGGTCCAGATGCGCCTCGGCCCAGGCGGCATTGGGCTGGATCACGCAGGCGTCTCCGAACCGGTCAATGATGACACCGGGAAAACCGTCGGCCTCGGCATGGACCAGCCGATAAAAAGGCGCATCGAACAGCCGTTCGCGCAGGTCGAGCGCGCGGCGCAGGCGGGTTTCGAACCACCCGGCGTCCAGCTGTGCCGACAGGTCACGATCCAACACCCGGCACATGATCTTGGAATCCGGGTTCACTGCCACCAACGCGATCGGGGCGCGTTTGTCATCCTCAAGCACGGCCAGCGCACCCGGCGCGATCTTGCGGGTGCGCCGGTCGGTGACGATGTCATTGGCATAGACCCAGGGAAAGCCGTGGCGCAGACCGCGCGCATTGGCTTTGGGTTTCAAACGGATTCTGGGGCGGTCGGGCATGTCGGCATGGGTCATGGCGCCCTCATAGTCGCGATTGCGCGGGCAGAAAAGCCCCTCCGGCGATCCGTCAGCGTTGGCGCGCCCGCCAACCGCCGCGCCGGCGCGGAGCCTGCGCGGTGTCCAGCCCTTCGCGCAGAACCTGTGTCATGGGATGGTCGGCATCCTGTGCGGTATAGACAGCATGCAACTCGGTCAGCGCCTGCTTCTGGTCGCGCCCGTCCGGCAGGCTGAGCGCCCAGTCCAAAAAGATGCTGCGACACTCGGGCAGCGTGATTCCGTCGATGCGATAGGCCTCGCGGATCAGGCCCTTGGGGTCGTTGGGGTCGTCACTGCGCGCCATCCGCACTCTCCTCGATCACCGCGCCGATCACTTCGGCTGCGGCAGCATAGCTGTCCTGCAAGGCGGACTGTAACTGCTCGACCTGCTCGAACCCGGTCGCCCGACACAGAAAGGCCGTGCCCCCCTGCCCAATCTTGTCGGCCTCGATCACCTTGCCCGACAGTAGCCGCGCCGCGCATTGCACCGACCAGCATAGGTCATATGCGTCCTTCAACACCTGCGCCTGAGCGACATCCAAGAGACCCGCAGCGACCGCTCCGTCCAAGCCCGAGTCGACGTCGCGCTGTGGCGCGCCGGACAACAGTGCGCCGGTTTCGGCCATCAGTTCGATATCCAGCAGACGGCCGGGGCCATTCTTGACATCCCAGACACCGGCGGGAGATTTCGCAGCCGCGAGGCGTGCGCGCATGTCGGACACTTCGCGCAGGACCTGATCCTTGTAGCGCGGGCGAGACAGGAATTGCGTGCGGAAAGCTTCGAAATCGTCTGCCAGATCCGTGTTGCCTGCGACTGCACGCGCGCGGGTCAAGGCCAGATGCTCCCAAACCCAGGCTTCCTCTTGTTGGTAATGAGTGAAGCTGGCCCAGCTTGTGGCGACTGGCCCCTGATTGCCGGACGGCCGCAGTCGCATGTCGACCTCGTACAACCGTCCTTGCGCCATCGGTGCCGACAGGGCGGTAATCAGCGCCTGTGTAAAGCGCGCATAGTAGGTGCGCGTGGCCAGTGGCTTGGGGCCGTCGGACATGTCCACCGCTTGCGGGTCGTAGATCACGATCATGTCCAGATCGGATTGCGAGTTCAGCCGAGCGGCCCCCAACGACCCCATGCCCAGCACCACAGCGCCACGCCCTGGGGGGGAGCCGTGCTTCTGCGAAAACTGCCGCTCTACGCAGGGTAAGATCGCGGCGATGACAACCTGCGCGAGGTCCGCGTATTGCCGCCCGGCCTGCAACCCGTCGATCAGACCGCGCAGGTGGTGCACACCGATACGGAAATGCCATTCCTTGCACCAGCGCCGCGCCAGATCCAGCTGCGTTTCATAGTCCGACTCAGCCGCCAGCGCGTGGGACAGTTCAGCCTGCAAGGCGGACTGACCGGGCCAATCGGCAAAGAAGCTGCCACCGATCACCGCGTCGAACACCTGCGCATTGCGCGACAGGTGCGCGGCCAGTGCATGCGAGGTTCCGACGATGTCGACCAGCAGGTCGATCAGATGCGGGTTGGCTTCGAACAGCGAAAACAGCTGCACACCAGCGGGCAATCCGGCCAGAAACCCATCCAGCGCCAGCAGCGCCTCGTCGGGACGGGCGGTCTTGGCCAGCCGGGCCAGCAATTCGGGTTTGAGCCGCTCGAAAATGCGCGCGCCCCGTTGCGAACGCAGCGCGGGATAGGTTGTCCACCGGGCCAGAACGCCGGCGTCGAACTCGACCGGGGGCGCTGCGGTCGGCGCGGGGCCGGCGCCGGGTGCAAAAAAGCCCTCGGTCAGCTCGTGCACCTCGGTCAGGCGGAGGGTCAGATCGGCTGTCAGGTCGGCGCTGGTGGTGCCCATCAGGCAGGCGATGCGCTCGATCCCGTCGGGCGACTGCGGCACCGTGTGGGTCTGCGCGTCATGCACCATCTGAATGCGGTGTTCGACCTCGCGATGGGCGCGGTAATGGTCGGTCAGCTTGTCGGCCACGTCCTGCGGCACCCAGCCCTTGGCCGCCAGCGCCGCCAGCCCCGGCACCGTGCCACGCACCCGCAGGTCGGGGTCGCGGCCCCCGGCAATCAACTGCCGCGTCTGGGTAAAGAACTCAATTTCGCGAATGCCGCCCTGCCCCAGCTTCATGTCATGGCCGGGGATCGTCAGAGCCCCCCCGGTGCCCTTGTTCTCGCGTATGCGCAGGCGCATGTCGTGGGCGTCCTGGATGGCGGCGAAATCCAGATGGCGGCGCCAGACGAAGGGCCGCAGGGTTTCCAGAAACCGCTGTCCGGCGGCGATGTCGCCGGCGCAAGGGCGGGCCTTGATATAGGCTGCACGCTCCCATGTGCGGCCCAGGCTTTCGTAATAGCGCTCGGCCGCCTCGGTCGCCATGCAGACGGGCGTAACCGCAGGATCGGGGCGCAGCCGCAGATCGGTGCGGAACACGTACCCATCGGCCGTCTTGTCGCTGAGCGTGGCGCAGAAATTGCGCGTGGCCCGCACCATGCCCTGCCGCGCCTCATAGAAATCGTCGGGATCGTACCGGGTTTCGTCGAACAGCACGATCAGGTCGATATCCGAGCTGTAGTTCAGTTCGTGCGCACCCATCTTGCCCATCGCCAGGATCACCATCCCGGCGGCGGTTTCGACGTCGTCTTCGGTCATGCCGGGCAGCTTCTTGCGCCGGATCAGCGCCGCGATCTCGGCCTTGGCCGCGATGTCCACGGCAAGCGCCGCAAAGTCGGTCAGTGCCGTCGTGACCTGCTCGAGGTTCCAGGCTCCGGACAGGTCGGCTAGGGCCGTCAGCAAGGCAAGCCGATGCTTGGCCTGCCTCAGGCCCGGTTTCAACTGGTCAGGAGCCAACGCACGCGCGTCGTCCATGATCTGCGCAAGGGCGTGCTGCGGCCGATCCAGCGCCGGGGCCAGCCAATTGCGCTCACGGTCGATCAAGCTCTTGAGGTACGGGCTGCTGCCTGCGGCACCGGTCACCAGTTCGGACTGATCAGCGGTCAGATCCGGCACTGCGGCGCAGGCCTCTCGCCCCAATTCGGGGTCGTAGGGTCGCGGGACGCGGTGGATGGCAAGACTGTCGGTCATGGGCGAATTCCGGTCAGTTAACGTTGACCGGAGTGTCCTGGCTGAAGGTATTGATCCAGCCATCATCCCGGCGTTCCCACAACGAAGAGATCAGCATCGCCTCGCGCTCGGACGCACCCGGCCGCCGATAGTCCGCCCGGTAGGACAACAGGACGATATCCGCGGTCAGAACGCGCATTTGCGCCGCGCTCAACTCATATGACTCCATTGTCGGGCTGTCTGCGAACTGACCCACATGATCGTCGCGATTGGCGAAACCGGATGGGTAGACGCCCAGAAAATCGGCGCTCAGCAACGCCCGGTCCGCCTGCGCATCACCCTCGACCAAAGCGGTCCAGACCTGCTGCTCCAGGTTCAGGATTTCTTCAAGCGTCGGGGCGGGCTTGTCGTCGTGCGTGTTCATGCCCGCACGTTGCGCAGGATCGGAACTGCCGTCAACCGGGGCACTAAATGTAAATCTTTTTCACATCACCCCTTGCATCCGGGCCGGGCCACCCCATCTAGATCAATGTGAACACAATTTACATCAACCTGGAGAGCCCAAATGACCGCATTGTCCGAACACGCCGTCCCCCGCAACCCGGGATGGTTGCACCGTGCAGAGGCCTGGCTTGACGACAAGGGCAAAGGCGCCTGGATCGCTGCCATGGTCCTTGGTTTCATCTTCTTCTGGCCCGTTGGCCTGGCCCTTCTGGCCTATATGATCTGGAGCAAACGCATGTTCAGCAAATCCTGCAGCCGCCGCCATTCCTGGCACAGTCACATGAGCGCGATGAAGCCCTCGGGCAACAGCGCATTCGACGCCTACAAGGCAGACACGCTGGCCCGCCTGGAACGGGAACAACAGGATTTCGAAGCCTTCCTGCACCGCCTGCGTGAAGCCAAGGACAAGGCCGAGTTCGACCAGTTCATGAACGAACGCACTCAGGAGAATACGGCGGACGACAAGGACGAAACCGCCTGATACCCTACCGCCCTGCCCCTCTCTGTGGGACAGGGCAAACCTCAACAACCGACCGGAAATTCCTTCATGTCTCATCTGCCCGACCCGGATCGTCAGCCGGACTTCTACAAATCCGTGGCGATCAAACGCTTTTTCGCGTGGCTGTTCGATATCGCCTTCATTTCGCTGCTGTGCACGGTTGCCATTCTGCTGACCTTCGGTATGGGCCTGTTCGTCATCGCGCTGATCTATGCGGTCGTCAGTTTCATCTACCGTGTCGTCACCATCGCAAACGGGTCTGCCACGCTGGGTATGCGCTTTATGGGGATCGAGCTGCGCGACGCATTTGGCGAACGCATGGATACCGGCAAGGCCGTCGCGCATACAGCCGGTTACTTTGTCAGCATGGCGTTTCCGATCCTGCAGATCATCTCGGTCATCATGATGCTGACCAGTGCCCGCAACCAGGGCCTGACCGATGCCTTCCTCGGCACCGTAATGCTGAACCAGCGCGCCTGACACGGCCCGTTTCTGGGACTTGGCGACCCCAGAAACGGTTGCTATCATCGGCCCCGAGGAAACACGGGGCCTTCATGCGACACACGCTGCCGATTGCGCCGCAGTTCTATGTGACTGCACCACAGCCCTGCCCTTATCTCGAGGGCAGGATCGAGCGTAAGCTGTTCACCGCCCTGCAGGGCGAAGGCGCGGATCAGCTGAACAACTCTCTGTCGCAGCAGGGTTTTCGCAGGTCTCAAAACGTTCTGTACCGGCCCTCTTGCACCGATTGTGCGGCCTGCCTGTCGGCCCGGATCGACGTCTCGGCCTTTTCTCCGACCAAAAGCCAGAAACGCGCGGCGCGGCGCAATGCGCACCTTCAGCGACGCGCGACCTCACCTTGGGCCACCGACGACCAGTACGAGCTGTTTCGGCGGTACCTGGACACACGGCACGCTGATGGCGGCATGGCGGATATGGACGTGTTCGAATTCGCCGCGATGATCGAAGAGACCCCGATCCGCAGCCGCGTCGTTGAATATGCCGACCCCAAAACCGGAAACCTGATCGCCGTCAGCCTGACCGATGTTCTGGATGACGGGTTGAGCATGGTCTATTCGTTCTATGACCCGAACCAGCCGCAAAGCTCGCTGGGAACCTATATGATCCTCGATCATATCGACATCGCGCGCGAGGCCGGGCTGCCATATGTATATCTGGGCTATTGGGTCCCCGGCAGCCCCAAGATGGGCTACAAGGTGAAATTCGCCGGGCTCGAGGTCTATGTGAAAGGCGGGTGGCAGCGTGTGGACGACCCGGAGGCGTTCACCGACTCAACGCATCACCCGCTTTCGACGGCTCCGATTGCCGAGCAGGTCGCGAATATCCAACTTCCCGATCGCCACCCCACCAAAGGTTGAATTCTGATGCAGCAAGGTTTGCACGCCGTCACCCTGGTGGTGCCGGACTATGATGACGCGATCGCGTTCTACACCAAGACGCTTCGGTTCCGGCTGACCCAGGACGTCGATCTTGGCGAAGGCAAACGATGGGTTTTGGTTGCGCCCCCCGGCAGCGAAGGGGCAGCTCTGCTGTTGGCCAAGGCTGACGGAGACAGCCAACGGGCCGCAATCGGTAATCAGACCGGTGGTCGTGTCGGGTTTTTCCTCAGAACCGATGATTTCGCCCGCGATCACGCAGACATGCTGGCCAACGGGGTCCGGTTCGAGGAAGAGCCCCGCCATGAACCCTATGGCATCGTTGCCGTCTGGCAGGATCCGTTCGGGAACCGTTGGGACCTGATCCAGTTCACCTGACAACCGGCGTCAGCCGGGACCAAAGCAAAGGGGGCCTCGCGGCCCCCTTTTCAGTTTGATAACGCCATCACCGATCAGTTCGGAATCAGGTCCGGCACGATCGTCACGATCGACGGGAAGAACCACAGGATTCCGATGCCCACCACCTGGATCAACACGAAGGGGATGATCCCGCGGTAAATATGGCCCGTCGTCACTTCTTTCGGCGCCACGCCGCGCAGATAGAACAGCGCAAACCCGAATGGCGGTGTCAGGAACGAGGTCTGCAGGTTCACCGCCACCATGATCGTCACCCATTTCGGGTCGAACGACCCGCCATAGATCACCGGACCCACGATCGGGATCACGATGTAGATGATCTCGAGGAAGTCCAGCACAAAGCCCAGGATGAACAGCACCAACATCACGATCAGGAAGACCGTGAACTCGTTGTCAAAGCTTTTGAGGAACTGCTGGATGTAGTGTTCCCCGCCGAACGAGATCACCACCAGGTTTAGCAGCTGCGAGCCGATCAGGATGGTGAAGACCATCGAGGTCACCTTGGCGGTTTCCCGCACCACCGGAGTCAGAACACCGCTGGTGAACAGCACCCAGCACGCGAACAGCAGCCCGAACAGCGCGTACAGATACGCGGCGTAGGCCAGGATGAACGCGATCCAGCTTTCCACGGTCACGCCACCCTGGTTGACGCGCAGATCGAAGTTTACGCCCATCAACAGGCAGATGACGACCGCGAAGGTCGACCAGATGATCACCTTGCCGGATCGCCCCTGATCCTGCAGCTTGCGATAGGCCGCCAGCATGATAGCGCCGCCTGCCCCCAGCGCCGCAGCCGGCGTCGGGTTGGTCACACCACCCAGGATCGAGCCTAGAACCGCGATGATCAGAACCAGCGGCGGGAAAACCACGCGGATCAGATCATTGGTGGCACAGCGCGCCGCCGCGGCTTTGCAGCCATACATGGCCAGCGCGAACGGCACCGCCAACAGCAGGAACGTGGCCCCCGACGAGGTGGTCGGCGCGATCAGCAGCACATCGACCAGCAGCATCAAGACAAGCCCGATCCCCCCCACGATCAACGGCTGCGGCGATTGCGACGGCGCAATGCCCCGGCCCATCACCAGCGTCAGACCCAGCAGCACGACAATCACCGCAACACCGGTGCCGATCGGAGCCGCGGCGGCGATCTTGGCTTCACGCGCTGCGGCCAGTTCTTCCTCGCTCAGTCGCTGCGACTCGGACACTCCGCCGGCAGCGTCGATGGCTTCCTGCTCGGCCACGGCCATGTCCCAGGCCTCCTGACCATGCAGTTCGATCATCGAGGCCTTGCACTCTTCGGACACGTTGGTGCGCAGCGTGGCTGCCTCACCGATATCCGAGAAGCCCGAAACCGTGATATTTTGGCTGCCGATGGCGCCCAGGTTGCCCAGCAGCACCGCGCCCACGATCAGAGCGACAGGGGCACCCAGAAGCCAGGTCAGGCCTTCCGAGCGGGTGATCGGCTCGCCGCTGCCGCCTGACAGTTCGACCGCAGGTGCCTTGTGCGGGTTGAGTAGCGCGTAGCCAAAGGCATAAAGCGCATAGAGCAGCGCCAGCATGATCCCCGGCAGCAGCGCCGCCTGGAACAGCGTACCAACCGAAACCACGGCCGGCTCGCCCAGATAGGTCAGCGCGTCGGTACAGCCCGCTTCGACCGCGCGAGTCTCCTGCGCCGTCGAATACAGGTCACCCGCCAGCGTGCCCAGCAGAACGATCACGATCGACGGCGGAATGATCTGCCCCAGCGTGCCCGAGGCCGCAATCACGCCCGTCGCCAGTTCCGGCGAATAGTTGTTGCGCAGCATGGTCGGCAGGGCCAGCAGGCCCATCGTCACCACGGTCGCGCCCACAATCCCGGTTGAGGCCGCCAGGAATGCCCCCACGACCACGATCGACACCGCCAGACCGCCCGGCAGCGGGCCAAAGACGCGCGCCATTGTGGTCAGCAGATCGTTGGCGATTTTCGAGCGTTCCAGCGTGATGCCCATCAGCACGAACATCAGCACCGCCAGCAGAGTCTCGATCGACTGACCGGCCAGAACCCGTTCGTTGATGCGGTTCACGATGAAGGACACGTTGCGGTCCAACGCGGTTTCCCAACCCTGAACAAAGACCGGCTCGGCGATCCTTGGCAGGTCCGGGTATCGGAACACGGATATCACATCGGGTTTCACGCCCGAATTCACGATGTCCCGATAGGCTTGCGAGCTTGTGTCGATCGCCTGGTGGATCAGCAATCCGGCGCTGTCCAGCGCGGCGATGATCCCGAAAGAGATGATGCCGGCCCCGCCAATGGCAAACGCCACCGGAAAGCCGCTGAGAATTCCGCCAAACAGGCAGAGGAATACGATAATGAGGCCTATCTCGACGCCATCAAGTCCGAATAGCATTGTCTTGGTCTCCGTCCTTAATGTGTGCCTTCGTAGGCTTCTTCACCCTCGCCAAGGCTGTCCTTGTCGAGGTATTTTCCAGCGCTTTCCGGGCCTTCGACATATTCGAGATAGGACCGGTAGAAGAACGCGATCGCGTGCAGGAACACCATCGCGGCAAAGGCCACAAGCAGGATCTTGAACAGGAAGTAGGCATTGAAGCCGTTGGGGCTGAAGCCGATGGTTTCGACGTTCCAGCGCAGCGCGCGGGATTTCATCACCAGCCGATCCAGCGTGTCGCTGGCCGAGGGCTTCGGCACGATCAGGTGACGCCACATGAAGTACCAGCCATACATCCAGGTCAGCACGGCGATGGGCATCATGAACAGGATCGAGCCCAGCATGTCGACCACGCGCTTGGCCCGGTGCGAGATGCCGGCATAAACAAGGTCCACACGGACGTGGCCGCCCTGCACGAATGTGTACGTGCAGCACAGGCAAACGACGAGCGCGTTGTACAGCTTCAGCTCTTCGGCATACCAGCTGATATCCATCTGGAACGGGATACCCAGACCAAACGCCATGTCAGGCCGCGCGAACACACGCTGCATGAATACGATGACGATTTGCTGGATCACCATCAGCAGGCCCGCCCAGGCAAAGAAGCGCCCGGTCGTGTTGGCGAACCCTTCCAAAACGCGCACCATGCCCCACATGAAGCCGCGGAAGTAAAGCCCGATCGCGGTCAGCACGAGGAAGATCGTGAAGACCACGAAAAAGAACTCGACCGACCCGCCGTAGTAGACAAAGCGCATAATTGCTTCTTTGTCCGACCAGTTCAGCCACAGCTGCGGATGCGTGATGGCGTATCCGAAATTATAGAAGGCTTCGGCGATGCTCTGAACGAACCAGACCAGTCCGTTCCACAGGGCGCCGAAGAACGAGATACCGTTTTCGTCCTGCATAATGTCCCCAGGTCCCGTTGGTTGCGACGCTGATTATAGCGGAAAACCGTGCGATCCGCGCATCTGCAACAGGAAAGGCTTCCCCGCACGTGGCGGGGAAACCGTTTGATTGCCAGACGGCCAGTTAGCCCAGAACGCGGTCGCGCTGCGCGGTGTAGACGCCCGACGACATGTTCAGCCACGACGACGAGGCCTTCATCGATGCCATCGCGCTGTCGTGGATCTTCTTGAACAGCTCGTCGCTCATGTTCTCGGCCAGAACTTCCTGGCTGGCTTGTCCGAAGGCATCCCAGACGCTGTCGGGGAACTCCATGACCTTCACGCCACCGGCCTGCAGACGCTGCAGCGCCGCGCCGTTGTTGGCCAGGAACTGTGCCAGGTTCCACTGGTGCGCTTCGGCGGCAGCAATCTCGATGATCTTCTGGTGCGCCGGCGAGAGGCTTTCGAACACGTCGCGGTTGGTGGCCAGCGACAGGCCTGCGCCCGGCTCGTGGAAACCAGCGGTGTAGTAGATCTTGGTGATCTCCTGGAAACCGGCCTTTTCGTCGGCCCAGGGACCGATCCACTCGGTGCCGTCGATGGCACCCGAGGACAGCGCCTGGTACACTTCCGAACCCGGAATGTTCTGAACCGAGGCACCCAGCTTGCCCAGCGCCTTGCCGCCCAGACCCGGCATACGGAACTTCAGGCCGTTGAAGTCTTCGGGGCTGTTGATCTCTTTCGAGTACCAGCCGCCGGCCTGCGCACCGGTGTTGCCTGCCAGGAACGATTTCAGGCCGAAGATCTGGCCCAGTTCGTCATGCAGCTCCATGCCGCCATCGAAATAGTACCAGTTCACCAGTTCCTGCGCGGTCATACCGAACGGAACGGCCGTGAAGAACGCGTAGCCCGGGTGCTGACCGACAAAGTAATAGTCGGCGGCATGGTACATGTCAGCCTGACCCGACGAGACGGCGTCGAACACTTCGAACGCGCCCACCAGTTCGCCCGCTGCCTTGATGTCAACCGTCAGGTTGCCGTCGGACATTGCGGTGATGCTGTCGGCGCAACGCTGCGCGCTGTCGAACACGCCAGCCAGACCGCGGCCCCACGAGGTAACCATGGTCAGCGTGCGCTTGCCCTGCGCATAGGCGGGTGCCGCCAATGCGGTTGCCGCTGCGGCCGAGCCGCCCAGTGCCGACGTCTTTAGAAACTTACGACGATCCATAAGAGTAATCCTCCCCTTCATAGTCACGACTCAGGCAGCGCCCGAGCCAGTCGTTTACGGTAGCGTCACCCTAATGAAGGCCGTTTGAAAAGGAATACCTATTACTACGTAGATCAGATGGTTTTTTCTGCGGAACGCGCAATTGAGGGGCTCATTTTGACCCGCGAACCGCGACTCCTGGGCGTTTCGAGCACCGGAATGCCCAATCTCTTTGCAATTTCACCCCCGCTTGCGTATCGATTCGACCATGGGGAAACTCCGCGCTCTGCTTTCACTGACCTACGCTCAGAAGCTGTCGCTGGTTGCGGCCATTCCGCTGGTCGTGGCCGTGGCCGCGATCGCGGTCATGGTGGCCTACGAAGCCCGCGCGACGGCTGAACGCGAGATCAAGGCGTTGGAACGTCGGCTGATCGAGGCCAAGAAGGAAGAGCTGCGCAATTACGTGACACAGGCCCGAAACGGGTTCGCTTATATCTACGGACGCGCGTCTCCGGATGACAAGGTCGCCCAGAATCTGGTGACCCAGATCCTGTCGGCGATGATTTACGGAAAGGACGGGTTCTTCTTCGTATATGATTATGACGGCAACAACCTTGTCAGCCCGCGCCAGACTGAGTTCATCAATCAGAACTGGGAAGGCCTGACGGACAGCGAGGGTGTTCCGGTCGTCGACGAGTTCATCCGCCTGGCCCGGCAGGGTGCCGGATGGCACAGTTTCATGTGGCAGAAGCCCTCGACCGGGGAAGAGGCGATGATGATCGCCTATGTCGTCGGCCTGCAGGATTGGCGTTGGGCCGTGGGAACCGGTGTATTCATCGACGACATCGTGGCCACCGTTGCAAATGCCCGCGCCGAAGTCGAAGCGCGCGTACAACGCACGTTCCTGTATATCGGCGGTATCGTTCTGGCGGCGGTTCTGATCGTCTTCGCCTCGGGGATGCTGTTGAACATCCGCGAACGCCGGCTTGCGGATGCCAAGCTGAAGGAACTGACCAAGCGGGTCATCGACGCGCAGGAGGAAGAGCGCGGCCGCGTGGCGCGTGAACTGCATGACGGGATCAGCCAGATCCTGGTCGGGGTGCGCTATGCGCTGGACAATGCCCGGCGGCGCCTGTCCAAGGGCGATCATGACGGCGCACGTGCGCCGCTGGACAAGGGCATCGACAACCTGGGCACCGCGATTACCGAAGTGCGTCGCATCAGTCGCGACCTGCGGCCCGGCGTATTGGATGACTTGGGCCTTGGCCCGGCCCTGAAGGCGCTGACCGATGATTTCCGCGAACGGACCGGGATCGAGACCGAGTTCTCGACCGTCGTGTTCCGCAATCGTCTTGACCAGGACAGCAAGATCGCCCTCTACCGTATCGCGCAAGAGGCGCTGACGAATATCGAACGCCATTCTGGCGCAACCCGCGTCACGATCGACCTGCGCGGCCACAAGAAGGGCGCGACCATGCGCATCACCGACAACGGCCGTGGCCTTCGGTCACGACCGGGCCGGGTCAGCACCGGGATCGGGCTGCGCAACATGCAAGAGCGCATAGAACAGCTTGACGGATCCCTGCGTATCCTGTCATCACGCGGCGCACAAAGTGGTACAGTGATCGAAGTCAGCCTGCCGCTGAGCCACCTTTTGCCGCCGCAGGAAGACGCGACACCCAAAGGAAAGGCCGGTTCCTGATGACCGAAACGATCCGAGTCCTTATCGTCGATGATCACCCCATGGTCGCCGAGGGCATCCAGTCGATCCTCGAGAGTTTTGACGACATCAAAGTCGTCGGCACGTTGGGCAATGGCCGAGACGCGGTGGATCAGGCCGCGCACTTGCAGCCCGATGTCATCCTGATGGATCTGAACATGCCGGGGCTCGGGGGGCTCAGCGCCACGGAGCTGATCCTAGAACAGTTGCCCGACACCCGCATTCTCATTCTTTCGATGCATGACAGCCCGGAGTACATCTCGACCGCATTGAGCCATGGGGCCAAAGGCTATGTTCTCAAGGATGTGCCGACGGACGAAATCAAGCAGGCCATAGACGCGGTCATGCGGGGAGAGCGGTATTTGTGCACCGGGGCGATCGGATCGCTGGAACCGAAAGAGGATGCGGCGCGCGAAGCGCTCACCGGACGCGAGCAGACGATCCTCCTGGAACTGGCGCAGGGCAAGTCGAACAAGGAAGTCGCGCTGGCGCTGGATATCTCGGTTCGCACGGTCGAAACCCATCGCAAAAACATCAAGCGCAAGCTGGGCATCTCATCAACCGCCGGCCTGACCCGATACGCGCTGGAACATGGCGTTCTGCAAGGAACCGGCGTGGCCTTCTGACGGCCGCGCCATCAGCGCAGCTTCCGCGCTTCAACGGATTCCTTCGCCGAAAAAGATCAGCGTGCCGTCCTCATCCAGAACGTGAAACTCTCGCTGTTGATATGGCTGATCGAATGGCGCACGAACCCGCCCTTCGGGCAGGTCTTCGAGTTTGGGACGCAGGCTTTCGTACAAGTCGTCTATATCCTCGACATCGATATAGAAGGATTGCTCGTGGCCCAGCGGCAAGTCATCCGCGCGCGGCGGGCATTCCAGCAGGCGAATTGCAACCGGGCCAAGCCTGAGAAAAGCATAGTTGTCTTGCGTGAACCCACACGCGAAACCCAGACGATCACAGTAGAATGCAATTTGTCGGCTCAGCGAGGAACACAAGACAAAGGGGGTCAGCTGAACAATACGTGGCACCTTGCACTCCCTGGCAGGATCTGACTGCTCCACCCTAGCACGGGTCAGTCCAGAAGCTCATCGTTTCGCACCCCCTCCCTGTCGCGATGACACGGCAGCACACGGCCATAGAGCTGCCGGGTACGCTCGACCCCGCCACACATGCCTTCGGCCTCGACAAAGGAGAATATCCCCACGTAGCGCGGCCGTGCACCCGACACTGGCGCCACGCGATGCAAGGAATAGCGCCCCCGAAAGATCTGCAGATCACCGGGATTGAGCTCCAACTGGCGCACCATTCCCATATTGCCGTCTAGAACCGAGGCCACCTTGTCAAAGTTCTCCTCCTCAGCGGTGCGCAGGTTCGGCGCGTATTCAAAGGCGCCGCCTTGCTCGCCATTCTGGATCGCCAGAGTAACCGTGTAGTTGTTCGTGTCGAAATGCCACGGAAAGCCCTGCCCCTCTTCGACCACGTTGATGATCACATCCGCCAATGGATCATCGTAGCGAAAGAACCGATCCGCGGGTTCATTCAACGCGTCGCGGATGAAGGGCAGAAATCCTTCGAACTCGTAGATTCTGCGCAGGGGGCCGGTAGACGGGAAATTGTCGGCCGGAACAAAGGCGTTCGACCGGTCATAGAACCGACGGATCGGGTGGGCGATACCAAAGCGGGGATCGTCCTTGGTGAAATAGGCGTTGGTCCGGTTGAAACTGCGATGCGCACTCGGCGCGACGGCTTCGGCTTCGGTCAGCAACTGACTCAACCCGTCTTCGTGGACAAATCCGGGTAAAACTGCGCAACCATCTTTGTCGAGGTCACGACGAATGTCATCGATCAACCGATCATAGGCCGCCGAATTCGGACGATCGATCGGATAGCGCCCTAGGTCTACCAGATCCACCAGCATGCCGTCCTCCCTGACTTGTTCGCAGCCCCAGCCTGACCCAGCCCGGACCCCGCATCATGCCCGTTTCAGACATCGCTCTGACGCATTCTGACCTCGACCACCGCTCGGAACTCGGCAAAACTCGGCCAGTATTTCCGGAAATTTCTCCACATGCGGCAATCTGCGCAACAAAATGTCGCAAAATTCGACATCAGAGTCAGGAAATTGGCCAGATTGCCTGTTGACGCCCCTTCGCGCCGCCCATAATGTCTGCCCCACGCAAAAAGGAGCCTCTGGCGATGAGAACGCTAGTCGTAATCGTAGGAACCACGCGCATGGGCCGGTAACGGTAAACCATAATCGAACCCATGCGCCTCCGAAACTTCGGGGGCTTTTTTTTGTCAAACGCAAGACACATGTCGCGAACGGAGCAAAGCAGATGACACGTGAGATGACCGGCGCAAAGATGGTGGTCCAGGCCCTCAAGGATCAGGGCGTGGACACGGTATTCGGATACCCCGGCGGCGCCGTGCTACCGATCTATGACGAGATCTTTCTGCAAAATGACATCCGTCACATCCTGGTGCGGCATGAACAGGGCGCGATACATGCCGCCGAGGGCTACGCCCGTTCAACCGGCAAACCCGGTGTCGCACTGGTGACCTCGGGGCCCGGCGCGACCAACGCGGTAACCGGCCTGACCGACGCGCTTCTGGATTCGATCCCGATCGTGGTTCTGACCGGTCAGGTGCCGACGTTCATGATCGGCTCGGATGCGTTCCAAGAGGCGGACACGGTGGGCATCACCCGGCCCTGCACCAAGCACAATTGGCTGGTCAAAGACACCAACTCGTTGGCGGAAACCATGCACGAGGCGTTTCATGTCGCCACCGCGGGCCGTCCCGGTCCTGTGTTGATCGACATCCCCAAAGACGTTCAGTTTGCCACCGGCAAATACAACGCGCCGAAACCATCGACCTCGCATTATCAACCGGCGCTCAAGGGCGACATCGAAGAGATCACCGAACTGGTCGCCGCCATCGAAACCGCCAAGCGGCCCGTGTTCTACACCGGCGGCGGCGTGATCAACTCAGGCCCCGCTGCCAGCCAACTGCTGCGCGAGCTGGTCGACGCGACCGGGTTCCCCATCACCTCGACCCTGATGGGACTGGGCGCCTACCCCGCATCGGGCAAGAACTGGATCGGGATGCTGGGCATGCACGGCCTCTACGAGGCGAACATGGCCATGCATGACTGTGATCTGATGATCAATGTCGGCGCCAGGTTCGACGATCGGATCACGGGGCGTATCGACGCGTTTTCGCCCAAGTCGAAAAAGGCGCATATCGACATCGACCCGTCCTCGATCAACAAGGTGATCCGGGTGGACATCCCCATCGTAGGGGACGTGGCGCATGTTCTGGAAGACGTGCTGAAGGTCTGGAAAGCGCGTGGCCGCAAAACCAACACCGAAGCGATCGCCAAGTGGCAATCTCAGATCTCGGACTGGCGCAAGGTCAACTGCCTTGCCTACACCAACAGCGAAAAGGCGATCAAACCCCAATACGCGCTGGAACGGCTCGAGGCGCTGACCAAGGATCACGATCGCTATGTCTGTACCGAGGTGGGCCAGCACCAGATGTGGGCAGCGCAATTCCTTGGGTTCGAAGACCCCAACCGCTGGATGACCTCGGGCGGGCTGGGCACGATGGGCTATGGCTTCCCGGCTTCGATTGGTGTGCAGATGGCACATCCGGACGCACTGGTGATCAACGTCGCGGGCGAGGCCAGCTGGCTGATGAACATGCAGGAGATGGGCACCGCCGTCCAATACCGCCTGCCGGTGAAGCAGTTCATCCTGAACAACGAACGCCTGGGCATGGTGCGCCAGTGGCAGGAACTGCTGCATGGCGAACGCTACTCGCATTCGTGGTCCGAGGCCCTGCCCGATTTCGTCAAGCTGGCCGAGGCCTTCGGGGCCAAGGGGATCATCTGTAAAGACCCCGCCGATCTGGATGACGCGATCATGGAGATGATCAGTTACGACGGTCCGGTGATCTTTGACTGCCTCGTCGAAAAGCACGAGAACTGCTTCCCCATGATCCCGTCGGGCAAGGCCCATAACGAGATGCTGCTGGGCGAGGCCGAAACGAAGGGTGTGATCGACTCCAAGGGCTCGGTTCTGGTCTGATCGATCCATCGCCCCTTGCCGGTTTCCGGCGCACGAAAGTTGAAGAAAGGGACGTAAATGTCTGCCCTACATATCAAAAAAGGTTCCACCCGCCACTCGGCCTACAACCTGCGCCCAACCTTCTCGGACGTGCAGGAACGCCACACGATTGCTGTTTTGGTCGAAAACGAACCGGGGGTTCTAGCCCGGGTCATCGGGCTGTTCTCGGGGCGCGGCTACAACATCGAAAGCCTGACCGTGGCCGAGGTCGACCACACCGGGCACCTCAGCCGCATCACGATCGTCACCACCGGTACACCGCAGGTGATCGAACAGATCAAGGCTCAGCTGGGCCGTATCGTCCCGGTGCATGACGTGCATGACCTGACAGTCGAAGGCCCTTCGGTCGAACGGGAACTGGCCATCATCAAGGTCGTCGGCGAAGGCGACAAGCGGGTCGAGGCGTTGCGCCTTGCCGACATTTTCCGGGCCAATGTCGTGGACAGCACGTTGAATTCGTTCATCTTCGAAATCACCGGCGCGCCGGACAAGATCGATGCATTTGCCGATCTGATGCGCCCGCTGGGCTCTGTCGAGGTTGCACGGACAGGCGTCGCGGCCCTGCTGCGCGGCAACTGATTTTTCGCGAACCCATCAAAACGCCCCGTCGCGCAGATCGACGGGGCGTTTTGCGTTTTCGGATCGTTTCCTGCAGGTGCACAACTGAGCACTGACAGGAAAAAGACCATACAAATGGGCTTAATGCCTATTGCGTTCGCGCCTGAGCGCGTTACGCTTGGACCAGAATACGCAAGCTGCGTGTTCCATGGGGTCAATTTTACGATTTCTTGACTGGCAACCGGCCTTTCTGGCCGCTCCGGTCGTGTTTCCCGAACCGTTGCAAACCAGAGTGAGACATGGCCGTAGACACTCGCACGCCCGCCGAGCTGCGCAGCATGCTGGGGGCGAATCTCAGGCAGCTTGCCGACCGCTATCCTTCGGTCGCCGAACTGTGCAGACAGCTGGGCGTCAACCGAACGCAGTTCAACCGGTATCTTTCTGGCGAGAGTTTTCCACGCCCGGACGTTCTGGACCGGATCTGCCGGTTCTTTGACGTGGACGCCCGCATTCTGCTGAAACCGCTTGAGGAAATCCCCGCGCCCCGGCGCTGTGACCTGCCTGAAAGCGTGGTTCAGTTCCTTCGGCCCGGACTGGCAGCCTTGACCGAGGACACGTTTCCAAGCGGCGTCTATCTTGTGACGCAACATGGCGGCGAAGCCGATCCACGCGCCCATCATTGGCTGGTTCAAACCCGGCACCTGCATCAGTGTGCTGTCCTGCGCGGCTTCCTGCCGCCGGCCATGGCCGGTACGCGTTCCGCCACGGGCCGTGAACTTCGTGGCTTCGCCGCCTGCGCCGGACCCAATATCTACGCAGTCTTGTCGCGCGAGGCTGGTCGTGACAGCAAGACGATGGTGATCCGCAAGGACATGACCGATGGCAACGGCGTCTGGATCGGTTCGTGCATGGAGCACTCTGCGGCTACTCCGCACATCTACAGATTGGAAATCCGCCATTTGGGCCACGATTTCCGGGCAACGCTGGAGGCAGCAAGACTGGCGCGCCGGACATAGGAAACCGCCCAAACTCCCGTGCATGTCGTTGTGAGAAAAGCCGGAGTCGCAGAAGTGTAAGCGAGGGCTGGCCCCGGATGCCTAGGTTGGTGGAGAAGCGAGGAGAACCAGATGGCCAGCACCCCAACCGAACTGTCGGCTGTTCGTCAGAGCATTGAAACCGCTCTGGGCCTGCCCAACGCACATTATACGGACCCTGCCCTGCACGCCGAAGAAACTCGCGCCCTGCTGCTGGATGGCTGGGCCGGTCTCGCGGTCACCGCCGATGTCCCCGAGCCCGGTGACGCGGTTCCGCTGGAGTTCATGGGTATTCCGCTCCTGTTGCTGTGTGACCGTTCCGGTACGGTCCGTGTGTTTCAGAATATCTGCCGTCACCGCGGCATGATCCTGGTCGAAGAGCCCCGCAAGATCGAAGGCGCCATTCGCTGCCCCTATCACAGCTGGTGCTATTCCACCGAAGGCCGGCTGGTCGCCACGCCGCATGTGGGCGGCCCGGGCCAGAACGCACATAACGCGGTCAGCAAATCGGAACTCGGCCTGATCGAGGTGCGTAGCCATATATGGCGCGACGTGGTTTGGATCAACGTCTCGGGCGACGCGCCGACGTTCGAGGATGCCAACGCCAGGCTGATCGAGCGTTGGGCCGAGTTCGACAAGCCGCTGTACCACGGCGGCCCGGAAAGTTCCTTTCGGTTGGACGTCAATTGCAACTGGAAGCTGGCGGTCGAGAACTACTGTGAAAGCTATCACCTGCCGTGGGTGCATCCCGGGTTGAACAGTTACTCGCGGCTTGAGGATCACTATCACATCCAGGAGCCCGGCCTTTATTCCGGTCAGGGAACCTTGGTCTATCGGCAACTGAAAACTGAGGACGGTCGGGTTTTTCCCGATTTCGAAGGTCTCAGCGAGAAATGGGACACCGCAGCCGAATACATTGCCGCCTTCCCCAACGTGCTGCTGGGCGTGCACCGGGACCACGCCTTCGCCATCATTCTGCGGCCCGAGGCCCAGAACCGGACCTCGGAACACATCCACCTGTTCTATTCGGCGCCGGATACCGATGCGGATCTGCGCGCCCGCAATGCCGAGCAGTGGAAAGTGGTCTTTGAAGAGGATGTGTTCGTCGTAGAAGGGATGCAGCGTGGCCGCGCGGCGCCGGGGTTTGACGGCGGACATTTCTCGCCGGCGATGGACGGGCCGACCCATCTGTTCCACGACTGGGTGGCGCAGCGTCTGATGGCACATCGCAACGAACTGGCCGCTGAATGACCGACCTGCACACCCGCCTTCTGCAGGCGCATGCGGCGGGTGACATCACGGCTTTGGCTGAATTGTACGAATTGGCCGCCGCCAGCCAGCAGGACGACGACGCCCGGAGCTTTTTTCTGACCCACGCCTATGTCCATGCGCTTGAAGCCAACCTGCCCGGCGCGGGACGTCTGCGTCAGATGCTGGTCGACATGGGCCGCGAAGTGCCTGATTCCTGACCCCGAGAACCTAGGCTTGGGCCGGCTCGGCGACCGGCCCCGCCGCTGCATCGTCTTCGGTGATCTGCCGATACAGGTGCCAGCTGGCATGACCGAACAGAGGCAACACGATCAGCAATCCCAAAAACCAGGGCACCATGGCGACAAAGGTCGTGACCGCAATGAAGGCACCCCAGCCCAACATGACCCGCTTGTTCACGCTGACATATGCATAGCTTGAGATCATGGCAGTGACGAAGTCGAGTTCCCGGTCCAGCAGCATCGGGATCGACAACACGGTGATCATGTAAAGCAGGATGGCAAAGATCGCGCCTACAGCAGTGCCGACAGCCAGCATGGCCAGACCGTTGGGTGTCAGAAATACCTCAAGCGATGACGACACGTTTGTCATTGTCGACAGCCCCATGAACAGCGCAAATATCATGTGGCCGAGAAAGAACCAGAACAGAAACATCACGACGATGATCGCGCAGATCGACGGCAACTGACGGCGGCTCTGCTGGATCACGACACCGAAGATGGCGCCATAGTCCAAAGGCTCATTCCGCTCGAGCCGGTGCGATACCTCGTACAAACCCACGGCGGCGAATGGCCCGATCAGCGGAAAGCCGATGGCAGCCAGCACCAGCCAGAACGAGGTGCCCGTTTGCACGGTTACCCAGGCCATCAACCACCCGACCAGAACGTAGAAGCCGCCGAACAGCAGGCCAAAGACCGGTGCGCGGCGATAATCCTGCCAGGCGCGATGCAGCGCCGTGCGCAACATGCCGATATCCGCCGGTTTCAGCGTTGGCACTCCGAATGGCTTTTCCATGTTCCGTTTCTCCTCCCCTTGCCCTCAGGCCATGGCCGGGCGTTTTTGCGGCCAATGCGTCACGGCGTGATAGGCGGCCCCCAAAGCCAGCAGTTGCGCGTCGCTGCCGCGCGGCCCGAACAGTTGCATTCCCATCGGCAGCCCTCCGGGGCCAAACCCCGCCGGTATCGAAAGGCAAGGCAGACCAATCAGGCTGACCGGCGTGACCACCTGCATCCAACGATGATAGGTGTCCATCGCGACCCCACCAATGCTGCGCGGATACGGCTGGTCTACAGGGAACGGCCACACCTGAGCCGCCGGCAACACCAGCGCATCATACGCGGCGAACAGTTCAACCGCCCGACGGTACCAATCCGAACGGATGACGCTGGCTGCATGGACCTCCATCGCCGTCAGGGCCAGACCCCGCTCCAGCTCCCATTGCGCGGTGTCCTTCAGGACGTCTTTCCGGTCGGCCAAAGGCAGCAGACTTGCTGCCACGTTCCACGACCGCAGGGTGATCCAGCTGTCCCACAGGCGCTCGGCATCGAAGGGCGGCGGTACGTCCTCGACGGTTGCGCCGAGGCCTTCAAAAATCGCCAACTCGTTGCTGCATTGGGTCAAAATCCCTTCCTCAGTCGGGAATGCGCCTCCCCAATCTCCCAGCCATCCGATCCGCATCCCGTCCAGGCTTTCGACAGACAATGGGGTGACGGGTTCGCAGGGAACGCTCAAAGGCTGCCTCGGATCGGGGCCAGAGATCACATCCAGCAATAGTCCGATATCCTGCGGGCTGCGGGCCATCGGTCCCAAGGTCGAGAGCTGGTGCAGGAACAAATCACCCTGTGGTTCCGAGGGAACCCGGCCCCAGCTGGGCCGGAAACCGTACACGTTGTTCCACGCGGCCGGATTGCGCAGGCTGCCCATCATGTCCGACCCATCCGCCAGCGCGACCATCCCAGTGGCCAAGGCCACCGCTGCGCCACCCGACGACCCACCGCAGGACCGGGCCGGATCGTATGGGTTCCGGGTTGCGCCATAGACCGGATTGAAGGTGTGCGAGCCCAACCCGAACTCCGGTGTGTTCGTCTTTCCGATCAGGATAGCCCCGGCAGCCCGCAACCGTGCTGCGATCAGGTCGTCGACGGCTGGGACGTGATTGCGAAAAACCGGCGACCCCTGGGTCGACGCGATGCCAGCCACATTGACCAGGTCTTTGACGGCAATCGGAAGCCCATGAAGCGGCCCGCGGCCCGACTTTTCGTCGGCGGCCCGGGCTTGTGCCATAAGCACATCCTCGTCCTGCAGCGCGACGATTGCATTGACCTGCCCGTTCACCTGGGCAATCCGGTCGAGCGTCGCGCGCATCAACTCAGCGGCTGACAAATGCCCTGTCGCGAGTTTCTCGAGAAGATCAGCGGCTGAAGTATCGCTTAGGTTCATGGGGTTACGTCCGAGCTTTGCTTGCGCTCAGCCTAGCGACCCCATGTGTGCATTTAAACCCGGTGTTTTGGATATATCTTTTCCACGCAGTTCAACTGCGCGGCATCAGTCGTCCGACTGCGCCTCGGCCCGGCTTTTGCCCGAGACCTTGAGGGCCAGAGTGGCTGCCATGAATGCATCCAGATCACCGTCCAGGACCCCTTTGGTGTCCGACGTCTCGTAGCTGGTGCGCAGGTCTTTGACCATCTGATAGGGCTGCAGGACATAGGACCGGATCTGGTTGCCCCAGCCGGCATCGCCCTTGGCTTCGTGCGCGGCGTTGATCTCGGCGTTGCGGCGGTCCAGTTCCATCTGGTACAGGCGCGATTTCAGCGCCTTCATAGCGATGTCGCGGTTCTGGTGCTGCGATTTTTCCGAACTGGTCACCACGATGCCGGTCGGGATGTGGGTGATCCGCACCGCCGAGTCTGTGGTGTTTACGTGCTGACCGCCCGCCCCCGAGGACCGGTAGGTATCGACGCGGATATCGGCCGGGTTCACTTCGATCTCGATATTGTCGTCCACCACCGGATAGACCCAGACCGAGCTGAACGACGTGTGCCGCTTGGCCGCCGAGTCATAGGGCGAGATGCGCACCAGCCGGTGCACGCCGCTTTCGGACTTCAGCCAGCCATAGGCGTTATGGCCCGAGATCTTGTAGGCCGCCGACTTGATCCCCGCCTCTTCGCCCGGGGTTTCCGACTGCAGTTCGACCTTGTAGCCCTTCTTCTCGGCCCAGCGGACATACATCCGCGCCAGCATCGAAGCCCAGTCGCAGCTTTCGGTCCCCCCGGCGCCCGCGTTGATTTCAAGGAAGGTGTCATTGGCGTCGGCCTCGCCGTCCAGCAGCGCCTCGAGCTCTTTTTCGGCCGCCTTGTCGCGCAGTTTCTTCAGGGCCTCTTCGGCATCCTTGACGACCTCTTCGTCGTCCTCCATCTCGCCCAGTTCGATCAGTTCGGTGTTGTCGTTCAGATCAGTCTTGATCGACTCGTAGGTTTCGATGGCATCGACCAGAACCTGCCGTTCGCGCATCAGCTTCTGCGCGTTTTCGGGGTTGTCCCACAGGTTGGGGTCCTCGACGCGGGCGTTGAATTCCTCCAGCCGGTGCGGCGCGGTTTCATAGTCCATACGCTGGGCCAGCAGCTCCAGCGATTTTTGGATCTCGGCCACGATGTTCTGGATTTCGGCGCGCATGGTCAGGTCCCAACTTGCTCAATCAGGCCTGCGTGATAGCAAGAGGTTCAGGCCACCACAAGATGACCCGAAAGGCAAATGCAGCACGGACCGGAGCAGTTCCTGAAGAAATGGCATCTGGCCGACCCGCGGCTGGTGGCGGATACCGGCGCGGCGCGTGTCTGGCGGGCCAAACGTGAGGACGGGTCTGAAGTCGCGCTCAAACTCTATCGCCGCGCCGATCGCGGCAACGAGGCGCCGGGATGCCGCCTGCTGGCTGCCTGGCGCAACCAGGGCGCCGTCGCGATCCTGGCCGAAGACCGCCGGGCGGTCATGATGGAGTGGCTCGAGGGTCCGACCCTCGGCGATCATGCACGGGCGGGCAACGTGGCCGACGCACTGACACTACTGGCTGAAACGGCGCGGAACCTGCATGCTGATCCGATTGTCGAAGTGAGCGGGCTGAGGCCTTTGGAGCAAGTGTTTGCACCGCTTTTCGACGTCGGATTTACCGATCAATGTACGCGGCCCCTGCAAACCGATATGCGGCGCGCCATAGCTTTGGCTCAGGATCTGCTGCAGACGCAACCCGTGCATCTCCCCCTGCATGGAGACCTGCACCCCGACAATGTCATCCTGACCGCGTCCGGCCCGTGCGTGATCGATGCCAAGGGTTATGTCGGGGATCCGGCGTTCGAACTGGCAAATGCGCTGCGGCACCCAAAAGGCATGCCGGACCTTGTGCGCGAAGTCGGGCAGATTTCCGCGTGTCTGGATCTGTACGCCGCGGCGATGAATGTTTCGCGGGCGCGTCTGGCCCGATGGGCGGCGGCCAAATGCGCCCTGTCCATATGCTGGCGGTCCGGCGGATCGGTCGAGAGTGACCCGGAGGCCGATCTGCTGCGCCTGTTTCTAAGCGCTGCAGATCAGTAAAGTCCGCCGCCCTGAAGGTCACCCTGGCTGGCCTTGGGCCCCACGATGATGGTCTGCCCGGTCGAGGTCTGGACCTGGCGCCCGCCATTGGTCACTTCTTCGAACAACGGCAGATCGGACCCCATCGCAAAACCACCGTCATAGACACGGTCGATGAACCCGTCGACGCCATCACGGAAATACTCGGCCACCACATAGTCACCCGATGCGTCATCCGGCAGACGGGCACCGCTGAAACGGTCGATCTTGATGAAGTGCCCACCCGGCGGCACTTCGAACGGACCGCCGCCGTATTTCTCGACGGCCTTTTCCATAAAGCTCTGGAAGACCGGACCGCACAGCGTGCCGCCGTAAGCACCCCGCCCCATCGGGCGCGGGCGATCATACCCGATGTAGCACCCGGCAACGATGTTCGAGGTGAAGCCGATGAACCAGGCGTCCTTGGATTCGTTGGTCGTACCGGTCTTGCCAGCCGTCGGAACCGGCAGATTGACCACACGTGACGCGGTGCCGCGATCAACCACGCCCTTCATCATCGACGTCAGCTGATAGGCCGTGATTGCATCCATCACCTGCTCTCGGTCGGTCACGATCGTGGGTGAGGCGTCGGGCTCCAGCCAGCTGGAGTTGCAATCCAGGCACTGCCGGTCATCATGCCGATAGATCGTTTTGCCGAACCGGTCCTGGATCCGGTCGACCAGAGTCGGTTCGACCCGCTCGCCGCCGTTGGCGAACATCGCATAGGCCGCCACCATCTTGTAGAGCGTCGTCTCCTCGGCCCCCAGCGCATTGGCCAGGTAGGGACCCATGTTGTCATACACACCGAACCGCTCCGCGTATCCCGCAACCACCGGCATCGAAACCTCTTGCGCCAGTCGGATGGTCATCAGGTTTCGCGACTGCTCGATCCCGGTGCGCAGGGGCGTCGGCCCGTAGAATTTGTTGGTCGAGTTCTTCGGGGTCCACAAGCCCTGCGGTGTGTTCACCTCGATCGGGGCGTCTACGACGATGGTCGCTGGGCTGTAGCCACTGTCCAGTGCTGCCGCATAGACGAAAGGCTTGAAGGCCGATCCCGGTTGGCGCTGCGCCTGGGTTGCCCGGTTGAACACCGAGTCCTGGTACGAGAACCCGCCCTGCATCGCCAGAACGCGGCCCGAGTTCACATCCATCGCCACGAAGCCGCCTTGGACCTCGGGAACTTGACGGGCGGACCACTGGCCCTCTTCCCCGGCAACGACCAGGATCACGTCGCCGCGTTTGAAGTTTGCCTTGAAGTCACCCTGCATCCATTTGATGTCGCTGCGCGGGATGATGCCGTCAGCCGGACCGTTCTCGATCCCTACCGTCAACTGCTGATCGGCCACATCCAGCACCACCGCGGGGTACCATTGCGTGGGCAGCACCACGTCCCGCGGAATTTCCATGATCGCCAGAGCTTCGCGCCACTGCGCTTCGTCTGCCAGTTTTTCCTCGGGGATGGTTTCACCCGTGCCGCGCCACTTGCCGCGCGACTGGTCATACTTCTGAAGCGCCTCGCGCAGGGCGCGTGCGGCTTCAACCTGCATCTCCTCGTCAACTGAGGCCCGGACGGTGAAACCACCGGTAAAGAACTCACCCTCGCCGAAGTCCTCGCTCAGCTGGCGGCGGATTTCGTCGGTGAAATAGTCGCGCGGTGGCAGTGCGGTGCGGAAGCTTTCGAAATCACCGTTCTGAACCGAACGCAGCGGTTGCGCCACTTCAGTCTCATAGGTTGCCTGATCGATATATCCGTTCTGATACATCTCGCGCAGCACGTAGTTGCGGCGATCCAACAGACGCTGTTTCTGGCGCACCGGGTGATAGTCCGAAGGCGCCTTGGGCATCGCAGCCAGCGTCGCGGCTTCATGCGGGGCCAGTTCCTGCAAAGTCTTGTTGAAATACGTCTGTGCAGCGGCGGTCACGCCGTAGGAGTTTTGGCCAAGGAAGATCTCGTTGAGATACAGCTCAAGGATCTGTTCCTTGTTCAGCGTTTTTTCCAATCTGGTCGCGAGGATGATTTCCTGAATCTTGCGTTCGACCCGCCGGTCGCCGGACAGCAGGAAATTCTTCATCACCTGCTGGGTGATGGTCGACGCGCCGCGCAGCGTCTCGCCCTTGGATTGGACCGCCTCGATTCCGGCTGCGATGATCCCGCGTGGGTCGTACCCCTGATGGGAATAGAAGTTCTTGTCTTCCGCCGAGATAAACGCGTGCTTCACTAGGTCCGGGATTTCTTCGGACGGGGTGAACAGACGGCGCTCCTGCGCGAATTCGTCGATCAGTTGACCCTTGCCCGAATAGATACGGCTGATGGTGGGCGGCTTGTACTGGGCCAGCGACTCGTGGCTGGGCAGGTCGCGGCCATACATCCAGAAGACCGCGCCAATCACCAGCGCGACCATGAAAATACCCAAGGTGACGAGGCTGAAAACCGCCCCGAAAATCGAAAGAATGAACCGGATCACGTTGCTGCCTTTTGTTCGCGGTGACGCCTATATAGTGTCGCTGCACCCAAGGGTCAAAACACACGGGCGCATTCTAGCCACTTTGCGCCGCAGGGTCACTGCCCAATCAAGCCGCGGCGGATCAGATCCTGCTGGCGCCAGGCTTCAAGACCTTGGTGGATTCCCTGCGCCATTCCGATGCGCCACTCGGGATTTACAAGGTTTTTCAGGTCTCTGGGGCTGGAGATGAATCCGATCTCGACCAGAACCGAGGGAATGTCGGCTGCCTTGAGGACGGAAAACGACGCACTGCGGATCGGGCGCCGATTCATGGGGCCGCCCTGCTGCCCCATGCCGTGCGCCAGCGCATGGGCCAAAGCTTCCGAGCGCGGCTGGGTCTCCTGCCGTGCCATGTCCAGCAAAACGTCAGCGATCTGGTCGTCCGAGCCGCTCAGGTCGATACCCGCGATCAGGTCGCTGCGGTCGTGCCGCTCGGCCAGTTTCTGGCTGGCCACGTCCGAGGCCTCATCGGAGAGGAAATAGACAGTGGCCCCATGAGCCTGCCCCTCGGACAATGCATCCGCGTGCAACGAAATGAACACATCGGCGCTGGCCCGATGGGCCAGAGATATTCGGCGTTCGAGCGACACGAAGTGATCGTCCACCCGGGTCATCACGACCTCGTATCCGCCAGCGCGCAGCAAGTGTTCCCGCAGTTCGCGCGCAAACGTGAGCATCAGGGTTTTTTCGTTAACGCCACCCGATTCCGCGCCGGGGTCGATGCCACCATGCCCCGGGTCCAGCATCACGCGCAGCGGTCTTTCGCCATCTCGCGGCACGACCGGGGGCGTGACGGCAGGCGCAGGCAAATCCCAGCCCGGATTGCGCGGCGCACCCGCGCTGGCGGCAAAATTGTCGAAATCCGTACCTTTCAGATTCAGCGTCAGAACCGCGGCCCCGCTGTCGGGGTCCACGCGCATGGCCGCCTTATCGACGGCCAAGGGCGCCCCCAAATCCAGCACCATCCGGGACCATCCGGGCACATAGGCGCCGAACTGGACCCCGCTGATCCGACGGGTCTGCAACAGCTTGGCCCGATCAAGGCCGCTCCAGTCGACCTCCTGGAAATCGATGACCATACGGTAAGGGTCTTGAAGCGTGAAAACGCGATACGGGACGCCCTGACTGAGCCCCAGCTCAAGCGTCACCCCCGCACCCTTGCCGTCAGTGATCCGGCTCTGCTCGGGCAGGACCCGCGCCAAGGCGTTGAAGTCCTGCGCCCAAACGGCTCCGGCCAGCGCCCAAATCAGCGCACATACGAAGAAGATCCTGCTCATGGCCTCAAGTTTTCCCGAGATCGTTTGGCAGGAGCCTATCGCAGCGTGGCCGGTTTGTGAACGCCTCAGGCCGACTTCTGCGCGGTCTGGCGATCCGCCATGAAGCTGCGCAACCGTTCAAGGCCTTGCTCGATGTCCTCGGTCGACCGGGCGTAGGAAAAGCGCAGGGTCGTGTGGCCGCGCACCGGGTCGAAATCAAGCCCCGGCGTCACGGCGACGCCGGCTTTGTCCAGGATCTCGGCGGCAAAGGCGCGGCTGTCCTGGGTCAGGTCCGAGACATCGGCATAGACATAGAACGCCCCGTCGGGTGGCGCGATGTTGGTGAACCCGGCCTCGGGCAGGCCCTTCAGCATCAGGTCGCGGTTGCGGCGATAGACGGCCAGGTTGCCCTGCAGTTCGTCCTCGCAATCCATCGCGGCCAGCGCGGCGACTTGGCTGGCATGGGGCGCGCAGATGAACATGTTCTGGGCGATGCGCTCGACCACGCGCACCTGATCTTCGGGCACCACCATCCAGCCGACCCGCCAGCCGGTCATCGAGAAATACTTGGAAAAAGAGTTGATGACATAGCACTCGTCGGTCAATTCCAGCGCAGTGACCGCCTTAGCCTCGTATTCCAGCCCGTGATAGATTTCGTCGCTGATGAACGAGGCCCCCTGCCCCTGTGCGGCCTCGATCAGCGCGCCCATGGCGGCGTGATCCAGCATGGTTCCGGTCGGGTTCGCGGGCGAGGCCACCATCAGCCCCCGGAGGTCGAGCCCGGCAAAGTCCTGTGGCACCGGTTGCAGGCGGTTTTCCGGCGCGGTCGGCAGATCGACCGGCACCAGACCCAGCGCCCGCAGAATCTGCCGATAGGACGGATAGCCTGGCGCGCCGATCCCCACCCGGTCGCCGCTGTCGAACAGCGCAGTGAAGGCCAGCAGGAATCCGCCCGAGGATCCGGGCGTGATGACCACCCGCTCGGGGTTCAGGTCGACGTCGTACCACTCGCCGTACATCCGTGCGATGCGTTGCCGCAGCGCCGGCAGGCCCAGCGCGACGGTATAGCCCAGCGGGCCTTGCCGCATCGCGTTGGCCAGCGCCTCCAGCGCGCCTTGCGGGGCGCCGGTTCCGGGTTGGCCGACCTCCATGTGGATGATGTGGCGCCCGGCCTCTTCGGCGCGGCGCGCAGCCTCCATCACGTCCATCACGATGAAGGGATCAACGCCCGACCGGGTTGAGTTTCGCATGCCCATCTCCCATGTTGCGACCATGGCTTTTGAACGCGGATCCCGGCTGGCGTCAATCCCGGCAATTCTGCTGGCGGTGGCGCTGTGGATGGCGTCGACCGCGCAAAGCCACGCGCAAAGCCTGATCCGCGACCCCGATATCGAACACGGGTTGCGAGAACTGGCCTTTCCGATCTTGCGCGCTGCCGGCCTGAACACCAACCGCGTGCGGGTGATGGTCGTCAAGGACGGCACGTTCAACGCGTTCGTCATCGACTACAACACGATCTACCTGAACCACGGATTGATCCTGACGGTTGACAGCCCCGAGATGCTGCAGGCCGTGATCGCCCATGAGGCGGCCCATATCGCCAACGGGCACCTTGCCCGCCGGGCCGAGAACCTTCGGGCGGCTCAACGCGCGGCCGGTTTCGGTACCGCGCTGGCTCTGATTGCCGCCGCTGCGGGCGGCGGAGAGGCCGCCGCGGGCATTGCCGCCGGCACCCAAGGGGCCGCAATCCGCAGTTTTATGGGCCATACGCGGGCCGAAGAATCCTCGGCGGATCGCAGCGCCGCCAGCTACCTGCGTTGGGCCGAGATTTCTCCCATCGGCATGGTCGAACTGCACCGCAAATTCGCCGGCCAGGAATTGCTGAGCGAGATCAATCAGGACCCCTATATGCGCTCGCACCCGACCAGCCGTGAACGCCTGCGCGCTTCCGAGGAATTTCTCTACCAGTTCGGGGATCGGGCGAAATCTAACCCCAATGCCGACTACTGGTTTGCGCGGGTCAAGGGCAAGCTGTCCGCGTTTCTGCGCTCTCCCGGCTGGACCCTGCGGCGGGCCAAGGAAGAAACGGCGCAGGATATTCGCCTGATGCGCGAAGCTGCCGCCCATCATCAGAACCGCAACCTTTCGGCTGCGCGGGCAGCCATCGATGGTGCGCTGGCCATCCGCCCTGACGATCCGTTCTATCACGAACTGAAGGGGCAGATCCTTTTGGAGAACCTTCGGGTCTCGGAGGCGGTCACGGCCTATGCCAGGGCGTCCGAGCTGGCTCCGACCGACGCATTGATCATGGCTGGCTACGGGCGCGCCCTGCTTGCTGACGGACAGACCAAAAAGGCCCTGCAGGTGTTGGAAAGCGCACGCGCCCGCGACTACCGGAACGGCCGCCTGATGCAGGATCTGGGAATGGCCTATTCCAAGGTCGGCAACAACGGTATGGCATCCGCCGTCACTGCCGAGCGTTTCGCTCTTGAGGGGCGCCTGCTGGATGCCGGAATTCACGCAAGACGAGCCATCGGTCAGTTGCCCGAAGGCTCGACGGGTTGGCAACGGGCACAGGATGTGCTGATTGCCGCAGAACAAGCTGAGAAATCGAAAAGGAACCGGAAATGATCCTCAGACACGCAGCACCTGCCCTTCTGGGGCTTTCCCTGATTACCGGTCCGGCCAATGCGCTGGATCTGTCCTCGATGACCGAATCCGAAAGAGCAGAGTTCGGCGCGCAAGTGCGGGAATACCTTCTGGAAAATCCCGAAGTCATTCTCGAGGCGATCAACATCCTTGAGCAACGCAACGCCGCAGCCGAAGCACAGGCCGACCAGCAATTGATCGCTGAAAACGCCGACGAGCTGTTCAATGACGGCTATAGCTGGGTCGGTGGCAACCCGGACGGCGACATCACCCTCGTCGAGTTCATGGATTACCGTTGCGGATACTGTCGCCGCGCGGTCCCCGAAGTGGACGCGCTGCTGGCCGAGGATGGCAACATCCGCCTGATCATCAAGGAGTTCCCAATTCTGGGCGATGCGTCGGTTCTTTCGTCGCGCTTTGCCATCGCCACCAAGCAGGTCGCCGGGGATGACGCGTACAAGCAAGTCCATGACGCCCTGCTGGAATTCACGGGCGAGCCTTCGGAAGTGACGCTGCGCCGGATCTCGGACGGGCTGGGACTGGACAGTGACGCCATCCTTGCGGCGATGGACAGCGACGAAGTGACCGAAGAAATTGCCAAGACGCGGGCACTGGCGCAGCGCATGCGGATTTCGGGCACCCCATCCTTTGTTCTGGGCACCGAGATGCTGCGGGGCTTCCTGCCCGCAGATCAGATGAAACAGATCGCTGACGGTGTGCGGGCTGAACGCGGCTGAAGCAGCTGGGGCGGCTTGATCGCCGCCCCGTTGAAACGACGCCCTAGTCGTTTGGATACGGGGCGTCGCATTTCATCGACACGACCCATGTCGGAGTTCCAGATTTTCTAAATTGGGTCGCGGGTACGGATTTGCCCCGAATTCCCGATGGAATGACGTCACGCCCCTGCCGTTTGCTTTCAGCCAGAATTGCCTGCAGGTCCTGAGGATTGTCGTACTTGCGAATACCGGTGTTTTCAGAAATTGGGCCGGTTGGGCAGTAGGTCGCCCTGGCGATCTGTTTCGCCAAAGCATAGGCCGCCTGGGCATCCTGACCGGTTTTGAACGATACCGCGACCCGAGACGCCAGCTGCGGGTCGACATTCATGATCGGGGTCAAACGGCCCCGCGGTTTGCCGGTCCCGCCCGGGCTGAGCCGGACGTCTGCGCGCGTTGTCACTCCGTCATTTCCGAAACCGGACACATGCACCGACATATACCCAAGTTGCGTCCCCGGTGCAGACTGCGGAACTGGAACACTGAAGAAACCGGGGCGTTTGTCCGACCCGGTAGAGGGGCTGCTGCACGCAGAAAGAAGGACGACGGCAAGGGCCGTCACGAAAGGCATCGGTTTCAAAGAATCGAACTCCGGTCCAGACAGTCGATATCGCGATTGATACCGCAAAAATGGGCCTAAAAATGGCTTATGATGAATTAGTTCCGGATCGAAGTTAAAGTACTACTCCGCCGCCTCGACCGCGGCATCCAGCTCGGCCGCTTTCTTTTCCACCTGCTCGACAATGTGGTCGATCATTTGTTCGTTCGACATCTTGTGGCTGGCCTTGCCCGCCAGATACACCATGCCCGAGCCTGCGCCGCCGCCGGTAAAACCGACATCGGTCATCAGAGCCTCACCGGGGCCGTTCACGACGCAACCGATGATCGACAGGCTCATGGGTGTTTTGATGTGTTCCAGCCGCTTTTCCAGCTTCTCAACCGTCTTGATCACGTCGAACCCCTGCCGCGCGCAGGAGGGGCACGAGATGATGTTCACGCCCCGATGACGCAGGCCAAGAGATTTGAGGATTTCGAACCCGACTTTCACCTCTTCGACCGGATCGGCGGACAGGCTGACGCGGATCGTGTCGCCGATCCCCATCCACAGCAGGTTGCCCAGCCCGATGGCCGATTTGATCGTACCGCTTACCAGCCCACCGGCCTCGGTGATGCCCAGATGGATCGGGGCGTCGGTGGCCTCGGCGATGCCCTGATAGGCCGCGGCCGACAGGAACACGTCGCTGGCCTTCACGCTGATCTTGAATTCGTGGAAATCGTTGTCCTGCAGAATGCGGATATGTTCCAGCCCGCTTTCCACCATCGCCTCGGGGCACGGCTCGCCGTATTTCTCCAGCAGGTGTTTTTCCAGGCTGCCCGCGTTCACGCCGATGCGGATCGAGCAATTGTGGTCGCGTGCGGCCTTGATGACCTCTTTCACCCGCGCCTCGTCACCAATATTGCCCGGATTGATGCGCAGGCAGGCGGCACCGGCCTCGGCGGCCTCGATCCCGCGGCGATAGTGGAAATGGATATCCGCCACGATCGGCACCGGGCTTTCGCGCACGATCTCCTTCAACGCTTTCGACGACGCCTCGTCCGGGACCGAAACGCGCACGATATCGGCCCCCGCCTCTGCCGCAGCTTGTACCTGCGCCACGGTCGCGGCGACATCGGTCGTCAGCGTGTTGGTCATGGTCTGAACGGCAATCGGCGCGTCGCCACCTACCGGGACATTGCCAACCATGATCTGGCGGGATTTGCGGCGATAGATGTCGCGCCAAGGGCGCACATGGTTCAGAGACATGAAAACGGATCCGCGTCAGCCTGGGGTCTGGCCTTTAGATAGTCCGGGGGCAAGCTCGCCGCAATGGCAAGATCACTCTGCCGGCGCCTCGGCGGATTGTGTCTGAAGCTCAGCCACCAGCTGTTTGAGCGCAATGTTTTGCTCAGCCTCAAGATCCGCCACGGCATAAGTCTCGGCCACAGCGTCCTTGGACAGAACCACACCCTTGGCGACGGTTCCCGGTGCACCAGCCGGCCCATAGAGCTCGCCGTTCATTGAGAAATACACGTTGCCCGACGCACCGGCCCGCAGTTGCGGCGGCTCTTCCGTCAGGGGAACCTCAAAGCTCTTGCCGTTTTCGACGGTTCCCAACGTACCTTCGAAGATCACGCTGCCATCCGCTGCGGTGACCCGCATCCAGGCCGGTTCGACCGCGACGATTTTCAGCGACGTGTCGACCTTTTCAACCACCTGTGGAAGGGTCGCGGCAGTTCTTTCGACGGTATGAATTTCAGCCAGCGCGATTTCCGGGACTTCCGGCGGACGGAACGTTCCGACGGTCCGCGGATCGAGTGTGGAAATCGGGGCATCCCGTGCAACCATCACCGGTACATCCAGTGCTTGGGGGCGGTAGAGACGGTCCAGCGCTTCGGGGCTGGGAATTTCAGCGGCCGCAACCTCGGTCGTTCCGGACTCGGTCCGGATGGCCGACAGCGGGTCAAGATCGGACAGCACGACCGGGGCCTGTTCGACGGGCGAGACCTGAACCTGCTGGATCTTGTTCAGAACCGACCAGCCGCCGTACCCAATCCCGGCAATCAGCGCGAGGAGGACAAGCGACGAGCCTACGGCGCGCGGCTCGATCTGGCTGAACACGGACTCGCGGCCGGGAATGTAGGGCGTGTTCGGCGAAATGAACGGATCGCGCCCCATCGGGCCACGGTTCGGAAGGTCCCCGACCGATTTCTTGACGACCGATGCCTGTGCGGACATTCCATGGGCCACTTCGAACCCGCTTTCCTTGCAGAACGCAGCAAAAGTGTCGTCAGGGTTCATCCCCAGATAACGGGCGTAAGAACGCACATACCCGGCGATGAAGCCGGGTGTGTCGAATGCGTCGGGATCGGCATTCTCGATGGCAGCGATGTAGTTGGCCTTGATCCGCAGTTCGCGCTGTACGTCGAGAAGAGACTTGCCCATCGTCGCGCGCTCACCGCGCATCACGTCGCCAAGCCGTACTTCGTAGTCGTCGAACCCCTTGGGCCTGACGTCCACGTCTTCTTCGGAATTGCGCTGTGTTCTGCGCCCAATCATTCCTGCTGCCCCATTCTGCCCATCGCGTGTTTCACGCTAACGGCGAATCATCCCCATAACGATTCGTCCGCTACTTTTGTTAGCGTAAGCTTAACACGCGGCAAACAAGTTGCACATGTCGGCGTTAGGTTAACCAGCAAGTTCGGCGCGATTTAGCGCACAATGTGACCAAAGTTCGTCCATGGCCTGGACCAGACGGTTCATCTCGTTGGGTCCATGAACCGGCGAAGGCGTAAAGCGCAAACGCTCCGTCCCCCGCGGAACGGTCGGGAAATTGATCGGCTGCACGTAGATCCCGTAGTCGTCCAGCAGCATATCGCTGAGCTTTTTGGTGTGCACCGGGTTGCCCACGATCACCGGAACGATGTGGCTGCCGTGATCGATCAGCGGCAAGCCCAGACCCTTCAGTCGCAGCTTGAGGATCTTGGCTTGGGTCTGATGCTGCTCACGCAGTTCGGACGCTGTCTTGAGATACGCCACCGAGGCCGCAGCACCGGCCGCGACCGATGGTGGCAGCGAGGTGGTGAAGATGAATCCCGGCGCATAAGAACGGACCGCATCGCACATCTTCGCGCTTGCTGCGATATACCCACCCATCACGCCGTAGGCTTTGGCCAAAGTGCCATTGATGATGTCGATCCGATGCGCCAGGCGGTCCCTCTCGGTCACACCGCCGCCGCGCGGGCCATACATGCCAACTGCGTGCACTTCGTCGATATAGGTCAGCGCGCCGAATTCGTCTGCCAGATCACAGATCTGTTCGATCGGACCGAAGTCGCCATCCATCGAGTAGACCGACTCGAACGCGATCAGCTTCGGCGCCGCCGGGTCGTCGGCTTGCAGCAACTCGCGCAGGTGCTCAACGTCATTGTGACGGAAGATCCGCTTGGCCCCGCCATTGCGGCGCACGCCTTCGATCATCGACGCGTGGTTCAGTTCGTCGGAATAGATGATCAGCCCGGGAAACAACTTGGGCAGCGTGCTGAGCGTGGCGTCATTGGCGATGTAGGCGCTGGTGAACAGCAGGGCCGCTTCCTTGCCGTGCAGGTCGGCCAGTTCGGCCTCCAGTCGCTTGTGGTAGACGGTTGTCCCCGAGATGTTGCGCGTCCCGCCAGAGCCCGCTCCGGCTGCGTCGATCGCCTCGTGCATCGCCTCCAGCACGACGGGGTGCTGCCCCATGCCAAGGTAGTCGTTGCCGCACCAGACGGTGATGTTCTGCTTTGACCCGTCCGGACGCGTACGCACGGCATGGGGAAAATGTCCGTTGCGGCGTTCGATGTCGATGAAGGTCCGGTAACGGCCTTCGTCGTGCAGCCTGGCAATCGCTGAGTCGAGCTGAGCAGTGTAGTCCAAAGGACCCTCCTTCGTGACCCCGCCGCAGGGTGATTGCACGGCAAGGCTGTGTTCCGATGCGTATCATAACCGATTTTTCGGCCGCATCCGCGCCTATTTTCAGGTTTCCTGCCTAACGCCCAGACAGGGGTCGCAACTTTGATTTGCATCAATTATCGCCTTGAACCCGCAGCGACAAGTAAAGTTGAGACCATAAGGCGCGAGGAAACGACGCAGGTTACGTGCCGTTTCGCGCAGAATGTTTCCGATCAGACGCGCGTTTTCCCGCCGCTACGGGCTGGACGGCGCTGCCAGCGCTGTTAGGGTCCGCCGCAATAACTCATCCATTCAGGAGTACACCCATGTCGCTTGACGCCACTCTGAGCAAAATCGACTCTGACCTCTCAGCCTCCATCGAGCGGCTGATGGAGTTTCTGCGAATCCCGTCGATTTCCACCGATCCGGCCTTCAAGAAAGACGTGGACAAGGCAGCCGACTGGTTGGTCGACGACCTAAGAAGCATCGGGATCGATGCGAAAAAGCACCCGACCCCGGGCCACCCGATGGTCGTGGGCCATGTCGGCGACGACGCGGACGCCCCGCACGTGTTGTTCTACGGCCATTATGATGTGCAGCCCGTTGATCCCTTGGACCTGTGGAACCGTGACCCGTTCGACCCGGCGCTGGAAGAGACAGAATACGGTCAGGTCATCCGCGGACGGGGCTCTTCGGATGACAAGGGCCAGTTGATGACATTTGTCGAAGCTTGCCGCGCCTGGAAGGCGGTCAACGGCAAGCTGCCTTGCCGCATCACATTTTTCTTCGAAGGCGAAGAGGAATCCGGTTCACCTTCGCTGGTCCCATTTCTCGAGGCCAACAAGGAAGAGTTGAAGGCCGATCTGGCGCTGGTCTGCGACACCTCGATGGTCTCACGCGGTGTGCCCTCGATCGCATCGCAACTGCGCGGCATGCTCAAGGACGAATTCACCATCATCGGTCCGCGCATCGACCTGCATTCCGGCCACTACGGCGGCCCCGGCTTGAACCCGCTGCGGGAAATCTCGCGGATCGTTGCCTCGTTCTACGATGAGGAAACCGGACGGGTCGCTGTGGAAGGTTTCTACGAAGGGGTCCACGAAGTCTCCGCCGAGCAGCTGCGCCAGTGGGAGAACTGTGGTTTCGACGAGGCCGAATACCTCAACTCGGTGGGCTACACGCGACCGCATGGTGAGAAAGGGTACTCGACCCTGGAACAGCAGTGGGCGCGCCCGACGCTGGAGATCAACGGATTGTGGGGCGGCTACAACGGCGCCGGTTCGAAAACGGTGATCCCCAGCCAGGCACATTGCAAGATCACCTGTCGCCTGGTCGGTGAAATGGACCCGGACAAACTGCGCGACAAGATCCGGAAGCATGTTGAAGACCGGCTCTCTGCTGACGCCAAAGTCGTCTGGGACAATGATCTCGAAGGCTCCCCCGCATCCGTGATGAACCTGGATCGCCCGGAATTCGAAGCGGCACGCGCCGCACTGTCCGACGAATGGGGGCGCGAAGCCGTTTTCACCGGCATGGGAGGATCGATCCCGGTGGTGGGGTATTTCAATACGGTCCTGGGTCTGGATTCAATGTTGGTCGGCTATGCCAACGACGATGACGCAATCCATTCGCCCAATGAAAAATACGACGTGAAGAGCTTTCACAAAGGGATCCGCTCGTGGGCCCGAATTCTGGACGCTCTGAGCCGATAGCCGCGAATATCGCAAGGCGCTGCCTTGCGCTCCGGGATACTCCGAGCCGGGTGAAGCGCGGATGCGAACTTCATCTGGCCGGCAGTATCCCGGGGGTGTCGCGGGCAACGCGGCCGGGGGCACCGCCCCCATAAGCCGCAGCCCGCGGACAGACCGTTTTACATGTGGATCACGCGCCCGTAGGCGTCCAAAACCGATTCATGCATCATTTCCGACAAGGTCGGGTGCGGGAAGACTGTATTCATCAGGTCTTCTTCGGTAGTCTCCAACTGGCGACCGACGACATAGCCCTGAATCAGTTCGGTCACTTCCGCACCAACCATATGGGCGCCCAGCAACTCGCCGGTTTTCGCGTCGAATACGGTTTTTATCATGCCTTCCGGCTCGCCCAATGCAATTGCCTTGCCATTGCCGATGAACGGGAAGCGGCCCACCTTGACATCAAAGCCAACCTCCTTGGCCTTGGCCTCGGTATAGCCAACCGACGCGACCTGGGGATGACAATAGGTACATCCAGCGATGCTCTCCGGTTTCACGGGATGGGCATGTTTGCCAGCGATGAGTTCTGCGACCATCACGCCTTCGTGGCTGGCCTTGTGCGCAAGCCAAGGCGCCCCGGCGATGTCGCCGATTGCATAGAGGCCATCGACCCCGGTCCGGCAGTATGCATCCGTCACCACATGGGTGCGGTCAATTTTGACGCCCAGCGCCTCAAGCCCGAGGTTCTCGACATTTCCGACGATCCCAACGGCAGAGATGACAGTATCGAAATCGTGCTTTTCGACCTTGCCGCCGGTTTCGATATGAGCCGTCACCTTGCCTTTGCCGCGATCCAGCTGCTTGACCATGGATTTCTCCATGATCTTCATGCCCTGTTTGACAAACGATTTCTTGGCGAACGCGCTGATCTCGGCATCTTCGACCGGCAAGACCCGATCCATCACTTCGACCACGGTCGTGTCTGCACCCAACGTATTGTAGAAGCTGGCAAACTCGATCCCGATCGCTCCGGATCCGATAACAAGCAGCTTTTTCGGCATCCGGGCCGGTTGCAGCGCATGTTTGTAGGTCCAGACCAGATCGCCATCTGCTTCCAGGCCCGGCAACTCGCGCGCACGGGCACCGGTGGCCAAGATGATGTTCTTCGCCGTCAGATCCTCGGTGCCCTTGTCGGTCTTGACCGTCACCTTGCCTTTCGACGGGATTGTCGCCTCGCCCATCACAACGGTGACTTTGTTCTTCTTCAGCAGATGACCGACGCCGCTGGTCAGTTGCTTGGCAACCCCGCGCGAGCGTTTGACGACCGCGTCCAGATCGTAACCGATCTTGTCGGCACTCAGACCGAAGTCCTTTGCGCGCTCCATCAGGTGGAACACTTCGGCCGACCGCAGCAAGGCCTTGGTCGGGATGCAGCCCCAGTTCAGGCAGATGCCGCCCAGATGCTCGCGCTCGACCACGGCGGTCTTGAGGCCCAGTTGGGCCGCACGAATGGCAGCCACATAGCCGCCGGGGCCCGCACCGATTACGATCAGATCAAAGGATTGTGCAGCCATGTTTACCTCTCGGCGCAGGTCGATTGAAAACTAGTTTACCGTTAAACTATATTTTTGAACGCATCAATATGCTGCCCCGCGACATATGTGACGCAGGGTCATCAAAACAAGAGCGCGCGGTATTCAGCCTATACCCCGCGTCCCTTGAAGGCTAGAAAAGACCTGCAACCATGTTCGAATTTCGGATCTGCAGATTTTAGGGAAACCAATCATGGCCAAGACTCTCAAAGATTTGTTGCTTGCCCTTTTGAACGCCACACTGATCCTTGTGGCTCTGTGTCTGTTCCTTGGTTGGAAGCTGGCGCGAAGCGTCGAGAATATTCAGGACAACTTCAGAGAAAGCCTGCAAATCGTTCAGCCGCTGCGTGAACAGGCGCAGGGCGTCCGAGAGGATCTTGCAAGTCTGCGCGCTGATCTGTCCGGTATTCGCATCCTGGGAGATGATGAGCCGGAGTTGAAGCAGAAGCTTCAGCAGGCGCTGGTGCGATTGGACGAGGTCCAGGCCAAGCTGGAAACCACGCAGGCCCGCCTCAACGAACTGGTCGAAAACCCTCAGCTACTGATTGATTACGCAATCACCACGGCCGTCGATGCCACAACGGCCAGGCTGATCGAATTGCGCGGATGTGGAGAGGCGGCTTAACCCGCCGCCTGCAACTCACGCACCGTTGTGCCGTATCCGCCGCCGCTGACATATGCGGCTTCGGGTGCCGTGGTCTCACGGGCAAGCGCCGCGTTGCGGTATGGGAAACGCCCAAACTTGCGGATCACCTCACGATGGGCGCGGGCATGCAGCAGATTGCTTGCACCATGTTCCGGCATGCGCTGGCACATCAGGCGCACACAGCGCTCCTGATCGCACAGGTTCTCTGAGTGCATCATCGGCAGGTAGAAGAACTGTCGGGCTGGCTCGTCGATCTTCAGATCCCATTCCTTGTCGACGGCACATTTCGCTGCTGCCAGTGCCGCCTTGTCGGATGAGAAGGCTTTGCCGCTGCCTCGGAACATGTTGCGCGGAAACTGGTCCATGAGGATGATGTAGGCCAGCGATCCGCTGGGATATGTCAACCACAGAGAGAACTTACCCTCGCACGCGGCTTGCCATGTCTCAAGGAAGCGGTCCCGTATCCGCGCATCCAGCGCTTCATCTTCGCGGTACCACCCCTCGGGGCCTACTTCATCCAACCAGAAACTCAGTACTTCTTCAGGACCAACCATTGCCCTTGACTCCGTCTGTTCCCCCCCGAGGGACGTAACGTCATATAAGTCGGTTTTACAGACCTGTTACAGTAACATATTGCAACATTGACGACACAAATCCGGCGGTCAGGCAGGTTGGTGCTCTTCCTCTTCGTCCTGCGCCGCTTCGATCGCGACTTCTTGCGCAACTTCCAGTGCGACCGGCGATGCCGTGGGGTACAGCGGCGACATGGTGCCGGTCTCGTCCACGGGCACCGAGGCCCGCTGGGTCATCCGGTAGACCGCATAGACCGCCATGGCAAACAGTAGTGCGGCAATGAACAGGAAGAAGCCAGACGGCCCGAACACGGCATCCCCCATCAGCCAACCGGTGATCAGCGGGCCGGCAATTGCGCCGAGCCCGTTGATGAAAATCAGCCCGCCGGACGCGGCCGCCATATCTTCGTGCTCGAGGTAGTCGTTGGTGTAGGCGATCAGCAGGGAATACAGCGGATTGGACATGCCGCCGATGACAAAGGCCGCAGCCAGCAAAACCGGGAAGTCGACCCCGAAAACCATGCCCACCGCCGCACTGATGCCGCCCACGACCGACACCAGCAGGATCAACAGGCGCCGGTCCATACGGTCCGAAAACCAGCCCAACGGGTACTGCAGAACCAAAGCGCCAATGTAGAATGACGCCACGAAGGTTGAAATCTCGACCAGCGTCAGCCCTGCCCGCGCGCCATAAACCGCGGCCATGCCGAACTGAGCCGAGAAGATGCCACCCAACAGGAACATGCCGACACAGCCCAAGGGCGACGTGTCCATCAACTGCCTGAGCGTCATCGGCTTGGTCGTATCAAACGCCGGGGTCGGAGAAATCGACAACAGGATCGGTGCAAAGGAAACGGAAACCAGGATCGAGGCAATCACAAAGGTTTCGTACCCGGCCGGGTCACCCGCAAGCATCAGTGCCTGAGCGCTGACAATGCCGATCATCTGGACGATCATGTAAAGCGACAAAGCCTGGCCACGGTTTTCGTTGCTCGCGGCGTTGTTCAGCCAGCTTTCGGCGGTCACGTAAACGCCGGAAAAGCAGAACCCGATCACCACACGGCCCAGCGACCACGCGATCGGATCGGTCAGCATCGGATAGCTGATCATCACGGCAGAGATGAAGGACGCCAGCGCCGCGAAGACCCGCACGTGCCCGACCCGCCGTATCATCTCGGGTGCAAGTCGGGATCCGCCCAGAAAGCCGACGAAATACGCGGACATGACAAATGACATCTGCAGGGTCGAAAACCCTTCGATCTCGCCCCGGACACCCAACAAGGTGCCCTGCAGGCCGTTGCCGATCATCAGCAGACCCATTCCGAGTAGAAGCGCCCACGCGCTGGCAAGTACCTGAAGCATGTTTGCACTCCAAATCCGCTGAACAATGGCTTTCGTTAAAGGATCAAACGATGTCCCGGTCGCGCTTGTCTACGACATTCACCAGATTCGATCCCGCGATCCCGCCCTCTAAGGGATCAAAAGCGACGCGTCACCATAGGAAAAGAAGCGATAGCCACTTTTGATCGCATGATCATAGACCCTCAACATCCTGTCCCTTCCCATCAGCGCCGAAACCAGCATCAGAAGCGTCGATTTCGGCAGATGGAAATTGGTCATCAGCGCGTCGATGACCTGAAACTGGAAGCCGGGGTAGATGAAGATGTCGGTCTCCCCCTCCCAAGGCTGGATCGATCCATCGCGCGCGGCACTTTCGATCAGTCGCAAGGCGGTGGTGCCGACCGGGATGACGCGACCACCCGAGGCTTTGGTCGCCTGAATCTCGGCTGCGGCCTGCGGGCTGACCTGTCCCCATTCGGCGTGCATCTTGTGGGTCGTCACATCCTCGACCTTGACCGGCAGGAACGTTCCGGCCCCGACGTGCAGGGTAACATGGGTGAACTCGACACCTCGATCCGCAAGGGCCTGCAACAATGGCTCGTCAAAGTGCAGAGAGGCGGTCGGTGCCGCCACGGCCCCGGCCTGCCGCGCCCAAACGGTCTGGTAATCGGTCTTGTCACGCTCGTCCGCCGGACGCTTGGCCGCGATGTAGGGGGGCAAAGGCATTGCTCCGGCCTGCTCGAGCGCCCGGTCGAAATCATCGCCCTTCAGATTGAAGCGCAGATGGGCCTGGCCGTCGGCAACCCCTTCCAGAACCGCGCTGAGGTCGTCGGAGAACACGATCTCTTCGCCCACCCGGAGCTTCTTGAGCGGTTTCAGCAATGCGCCCCAGGTGCCGTCGGCGCGGGGCTCCAGCAAGGTGGCCTCGATCGCGGCCGAGACCGGACCCTGGGCGCTGTCACGGTGACGCCGGCCGCTCAGCCGGGCCGGGATGACGCGCGTGTCGTTCAGCACCAGCCGATCACCGGGGCGAAGCCAGTCGGGCAGGTTGAACACCCGATCATCCGAGATCGCGTCACCCTGTGCCACCAGCAGGCGCGCCGAAGACCGCGGGCTGGCGGGCCGCGTGGCAATCAGGTCATCAGGCAGGTAGAAATCGAAATCACTCAGCTTCATGGCCGCGCCATACATCGCCCGAACAGATTCGGCCACACTCTGCGTCAGCGGTCCTCGCCCCGGCTTCCCACCGACGGGCTGGGTCCGTCCGGTGCGACAGGCGTTGCGTTGGGGCCGTCGGAAACGGTTGGGGCAGGTTCTCGTAGCAAGTTGCGCAGAAACAGTGGCGCCAGACCGGACAGCGGGTTCACGGACACTTGCGGGGCCGAGATCGGGCCCACCAGCGTATAGTTGAACGCGAATACGCCCTCGCCCTTCTTGGTCAGGACGCTGCCAATCGCGTTCACCATATAGATCGGAGAGATCGCGCCGCGCAGGTTCAGGAACTTTCGTTCGGTATCCACCGTCCCGTCGAAGGACAGCCCCATCGACGGTCCAACCGCACTGCCGCTGAGAATCTTGACCTCGGTCGGCGTGATCCGCATCTCGCTGTCGATTGATGAGAAGTAGATCCCCTGCCCGGCCATCTCGGTCAGTAGACCGACCAGACTGATGGCATTCAGCAACGCCGCCATGGCCGGAGCATCCTGGATCCGCGTGTCCGTGATTTTCAGGGTCAGATCGTAGTTGCCCGGGCCAGCCACCGGATTCAACCGGAGTTGCAGCTTTCCTCCTCTGGCCTGGGTCAACAAACCGGCAGACCGCAGTACCGCACCGGCGTCCACGGATTGCAGGCTGACCGCATTGCGCGATCCGCTGGGCACAACCTGCCCCTGGACCGGGGCGCCTCCGTTGACCTGAGCGGAAAATCCACCCTTCAACCCTCCGGTCGTTTCGAAATTGCCCTTCAAACCGGTCAGGGCCACTTCCTCGGTCACCTGCAGCCGGTCCAGCGCCACGTCAAGGTTCGGACCTCGACCCGATGACGCGCCGCCGCCGCTGCCGCTGCCGAACGTCGCTTTGCCCAGGTTGAGAACGCCGCCCAAAACGCGGATATCCGGCGCCGCGGCACCACGGCCGATCAACTCGGCCGGAACAGCCAACCAATCGCCCAGTTCAAAAGAACTGAACTGAACCCGATCCAAAGCGCCATTTGCGATCGAGATCGAGGCCACCGCGCGCAATCCGGCGGCATCAATCCGCAGGCTGTCCACTCGCAGTTGATCGCCCAGCGTCGCCTCGGTGGCCAACGTCCCGGCAGTGGCTGCGGATTTTTGCCACCCCAGTTCGGGAATTGCCATTCCGACGCCGACCAGATCAGAGGTCGCGGTCAGCTTTGTCGGCTCTCCCCCTCCAATTCCAAGACTGATCTCAGCCACGCCTTGCCCGGTCAGCATACCGGACGGCAATCCGGCCTTCAGTTCATCCATCAACCGCGGGGACAGTTCGATCTGCCCACTGAGTGTGCTGCGTTGTGCTGTCTTGCCGCCGATCGGTTGTCGCCAAGTCGCCTGTATCGGCACCTCACCGAACAGACCGTCTCCGTCTATGGCCACCTGGGTCTGATCCCCGCTCAGGCGCAGTTTGGCGGCGCTGATGCGGAAGCCCGGAACCAGTTTTTCCGTATCCAGATCAATCAATTCTCCCAGAAAGTGAAATTGCGTGTCCTCGAATTTCAATCCCTTGATCAAGGGCAGAGACAGAGTGCCGCCCAGTCGCACGCTGCCCGAAGCCAGATCAACCGGAAGATTTGCCTTGGTCAGCAATTGCAGCGGCGCCCGGTCAAGCAACGACAAGGCCGAGGTCACACTGCCACTGGCCTGAACACGCACAATGCCCGGTGTATTCTTTTTGATGTCTGTATCCGGGATGATGAACGACGTCCCAGAGGCATCAACCGCGCCACCGTCATCGGCGATCACCACGCCCTTGCGGGCGGTCACCGTGAACCGACGGCCAATCAGCGTGGCCTGCCCACGCCCGCCTTGGATCGGCGGCAAGGTCTTGGCAAACCGAACCAGCGCATCATCGAAATCGAAATCAAGATACAGTTCGGGCTTGGGGTCTCCGGGCCGCAGCCTCAGAACGAAGTCCATGTCCGACAGATTGCCTTCGTACAGGTTCTCGGTAACCCATTTGCGCGGCTTCGGAGCCAATCGGGGCGGCCAGTAATGCAGCAGCTTGTCCGAAGCCATGTGCCCCAGCCGCGCGTTCAGATCCACGCTCCACCCCTCCGGCAGGCCCACAAGCTCGCCCGAGGCGCGCAATAGGTCTTCGCCATCCTCGACCACGACCTGCCCCAGCTGCAGCCGGAAGGGGTTCAGGCGCACTTGAAAGTCCAGATCGGCCTGCTTGACCTCTAGCGCATCAACGAACAGGTCGGCTGGGTTCACCCGGATACCGTTCAGACGGAACTGCACCGCCATGCTTTCCAGCGCGCCGGCCTCTACACCCTTCAGATAGGCTTTGCCCTCGCCCTGTACGCTGCCCCAGCCCGACACCACGGAAACCTCGTTGAAATCCAGAACCTGCTGCGCCGGGTCATAGGTGAAATACGTGCGGGCCGAGTCGAACGGAACCGGTCGGGTCTCGGGGTTGGGCTGAACGGCCCCGGCCCCAAGGTTCAAGGTTGCAAATACCGGCCCGAGCGCGCCGGCCCCGTCGATACTGCCGCGCAATGCGCCCGAGATCGGCGTGTCCAATACCTGCAACCAGGCCAGTGCCGGGGTTTGCGCCGCCACGTCGGTCGCCGGAAGATCGGTGATCGAAATCCCGAACTGCGCCTCGGGTGAGCCGAGCGTGCTGGTGTAGTTCGCTTCGATCATGCTGACATAGTCACGGCCCGCCAGCACCGAAAACCCGGTCGCCAGGCGCAGGGCGCCTTCGCTCCGCGTCGCCAGAATATGCCCGCCGTCCAGAACCCAGGACCGCCCAAGGCGCAAGTCGCGGTAATCCAGCGTAATGGCGTCAAGCTCGACCGAGGTCAGAGACGACAGGACCGGTGACAGGAACACCTGATCGGACTGTTCGATCAATTCGGCCAAGGTCGGCGCATTCTGCACGGGCGCGCTGCCGGAACCGACGGTCAGCGAGAGCGATCCGTCCTCGGCTCGGGTCAATGCGATCTGCGCGCCGTTGAGGGTGATCCGTTTGGGCCGGACATGGCCGCGCAGCAGTGGGCGCATCGCCAGGCTGGCCTGCATGCTTGAGACCTGAGCGATCTGGCGCCCCTCGGCGTCGCTGATCGAAACATCGCTGAGCCGCAGACGCGGGCGCCATTCCTGATTGATGATAAAGCTGACATCGCCGAACCGGATCTGCAAACCGCCCAGGGCGTTTTCCAGCCGCGTTTCGACCCGGTCGCGCAGCCATTCCGGCGCATGGATCCGATGGCCGAACACCATGACCCCGGACAGGACGGCCAGAAACACCAGCAGGAACACCCCGCGCAAGGCCCACAGCCCGGCTGTCCGCCGACGGGATCGGCGGCGCGGCGGCTTCCCGCCCTTCTCTGCCTGGTCCTGTTCGTCTTGCGCCAATTTGCCGTCCACGTCTTTCAACCTGCCCGAGCCGCCCTATGATACGCGGCATCACCTACAAATCCTGACCGGAGTTCAAAATGCCTGACGTTGCAGACATCGCCCCCGATTTCACCTTGCCCCGCGATGGCGGCGGCACGGTTACCCTGTCGGACCTGCGCGGTCGTCCCGTTGTTCTGTTCTTTTATCCCCGCGATGATACGCCGGGCTGCACCAAGGAATCCATCGGTTTCTCGGAGCAGCTTCAATCCTTTGCCGACGCCGGCGCACAGGTTTTCGGCATCTCTCGCGACAGCGTCGCCAAGCACGACAAGTTCGTCGCCAAGCACAGGCTGACCACTCCGCTGCTGTCCGACGAAGGTTCGACCGTGTGCGAGGATTACGGCGTCTGGGTCGAAAAAAACATGTATGGCAAAAAGTCGATGGGGATCGAGCGCTCGACCTTCCTGATCGACGCCGACGGAAAGATCGCCCGCGTCTGGCGCAAGGTCAAAGTTCCCGGCCATGTGGATGAGGTGCTGGAGGCCGTACGCGCGCTTTGACGCTGCGGGCCATCCGGTCTAAGAGGCGGCAGTTTTCATCCAACCCGAGGATTACCGTGGCCAAAACCCTGACCCAGATGGCAACCGAGGTTCTGACCACTGCGGATGGGCGGTCCAAGACCGCCCTTTCCAAACGCTATGCCGCCGAATGGTTTGCGGCGCGCAACAGCGACGCCCCCGCGATCGATGTCGGGACAGCTACGCCACCGTTGCATCCGTCGCGTCCTGACAAGCCCGAGCTGCTGTCGCCGCGCGACGTGCCGCGCCGTCGCCCCGGCTCGGAGGCTGGACGCATCGCGCTGCTGCACGCTGTGGCCCATATCGAGTTGAATGCCGTGGACCTGCACTGGGACATCATCGCCCGGTTCGGGCATGTGCCGATGCCGGTCGGTTTCTACGACGACTGGGTAAAATGCGCCGAGGAGGAATCGCGCCATTTCGAAATGATCTGCGACTGCCTGGAAGCGATGGGCAGCCACTACGGCGACCTCCCGGCCCATGCCGGGATGTGGCGTGCGGCCGAGGACACCGCCGAAGACCTGATGGGCCGGCTGGCGGTGGTGCCGATGGTGCTCGAGGCGCGCGGCCTCGACGTGACACCGGGCATGATCGACATCTTCCGCAAGGCCAAGGCCGATCAGGCCGTGGCCGCGCTTGAAGTGATCTATGCCGAAGAAGTCGGGCATGTAGCCTATGGCTCGAAATGGTTCCACTTTCTGTGCGGCCGCGAGAATGCCGACCCCAAGGACGTGTTCCACCAACTGGTCCGGCGCTATTTTCATGGCGCGCTCAAGCCGCCCTTCAACGAGGAAAAGCGGGCCGAAGCCGGCCTGCCGCCCGATTTCTACTGGCCTTTGACCGAGGATCTGCCGCCCCCGGGAGACGCGAAACGCTGACGGAATCGCGCCGCTTTCGGCAATTTTCTGCCGATGACGTGCGGGAAAACACCGTAATTGTCGACCAATCGGTTAACAAACTTGCCCAACCGGGACCGGCCCTTTAAGCAATCGGCCCAAGGGGCGGCGATCCACTCACGACCGGTCCCGACATTGGGGATGAGAGGTAAGGCGCGTGAGAACCCGTCTGGCAATCAAACTACACTCACTGCTCGAACGGCACTTCCCGGAACGCCGGGTCTTCCTGAAATCCGACAATGACACACGCTTCATCCGGCTCAGCTCGGAGACGCAGATCGTGGCAGCGCTTGGCGTTTCGATCATGGTCGGCTGGACGGCGGTCGCCACGGCGATCCTGCTGATGGACAGCATCGGGTCGGGCAACTTCCGTGAACAGGCCAAGCGCGATCAGGCGACCTATCAGGAACGGCTGAACATCCTGTCGCAGGAACGCGACGTGCGGGCCCAGGAAGCACTGGCCGCACACGCCCGGTTCAACTCGGCGCTTCAGCAGATCTCGGCGATGCAGTCGGAACTTCTGGAATCCGAAAACCGTCGACGCGAGCTGGAAACCGGCATCGAGGTCATTCAGACCACCCTGCGGTCGACCATGAAGCAGCGTGAGGAAGCCCGGGCGCAGCTCGCCGAGCTTCAGGAGAAATCCGATGGCGCATCGGTTGCGATGTTCGCCTCTGCCGCTCCGGCACAGATCGAATTCATGGCCGACGCCCTGACCCGGACAGCACAGCAGCGGGACCAGATCGCAACTGATGCACAGGCGGCACTGGACCAGCGCGATGAGCTTGAGCTGGAAATCCTGCTGATGCAGGAACGCAATGACGAGATCTTCCGCCAGTTGGAAGAAGCCATGGTGATCTCGGTTGAACCGCTGGACAAGATGTTCCGCGAGGCCGGAATGCCCACCGACCGGATGCTTGACGAAGTGCGGCGCGGCTACAGCGGCATGGGCGGCCCGCTGACGCCGATTTCCTTCAGCACCCGCGGCGAAGAGCTTTCGGCAGATGAGGTGCGCGCAAATCAGCTTCTGCAGCAGATGGACCAGCTGAATCTGTATCGCATAGCGGCCGAAAAGGCCCCGTTTGCCACACCGGTCAAATCGGCGTTCCGGTTCACCAGCGGATATGGTTATCGCCGCGACCCCAAAACCGGCGGGCGCCGGATGCACAAGGGCACCGACTTTGCGGCTCCGACAGGCACGGATATCTTCGCCACCGCCGACGGTGTCGTGACCCATGCGGGCTGGCAATCCGGCTATGGCCGTCTGATCAAGATAAAGCACGCCTTCGGGGTTGAGACACTTTATGCCCATAACTCGAAGATCCGCGTGAAGGTCGGCCAAAGGGTCTCGCGCGGGGATCACATTGCTGATATGGGTAATTCCGGACGGTCGACCGGAACGCATCTGCACTACGAGGTGCGCGTGAACGGAAAACCTGTAAACCCAATGGACTTCATCAAGGCTGCGAACAATGTTTTCTAAAAGCAAAATCAACGAGCCCGCACCCAAGGCATCCGAAACGGCCAAGCCGGCAGCCCCGGCGCCTCAGGCGACCCCTGCCCCGACCGAACAGAAGGCCGCAAGCACCGCGCCCAAGCCCAAGCCGCCGGCATCGGTTCTGTCGTCGGACCTGCATATCACCGGCAACATCAAGACCACCGGTGACATCCAGGTCGAAGGAACCGTCGAAGGCGACATCCGCGCGCATCTGCTGACTATCGGCGAAACCGCGACCATCAAAGGCGAAGTGACCGCGGACGACGTGGTTGTGAACGGCCGCATCGTGGGTCGTGTACGAGGTTTGAAAGTACGTCTGACCTCGACCGCCCGGGTTGAGGGCGACATCATCCACAAGACAATCGCCATCGAAAGCGGCGCGCATTTCGAAGGCTCGGTTCAGCGTCAGGACGATCCGCTGAACCCGGGACGCAGCGGCAAAACCGGAGCCAATCCGGCGGCTGAAGTCAGCCAGTAAACCGCTCCGAGTACCGAATTCCAAGAACGCCGCGGCCACTGTCCGCGGCGTTTTTCTATGCCCATCAGGCAACAATCCGGACCCCTATCAGGGCCGCAAAGCCCTGCACGCGCGATACATTTTCACAAAAGGTGTTTTTTGAATTAAACTTCACCTCGTTGAAATTGGGAGGTTTTATCATGCGAGCAAAACTGATGGCCGAATTCTTCGGCACGTTCTGGCTGGTTCTCGGCGGTTGTGGCAGCGCGGTGCTGGCTGCCGGGGTCGCCGATGTGGGCATCGGATGGCTGGGCGTGTCGTTCGCCTTCGGCCTGACGGTCCTGACCATGGCCTTTGCGGTCGGCCACATATCGGGTGGTCACTTCAACCCCGCCGTCAGCCTCGGGCTGATGATCGGTGGGCGTTTCCCGTCCAAGGATCTGCTGCCCTACTGGGCTGCGCAGGTGCTTGGAGCGATACTGGCCGCAGCCGTTCTGTACGTGATCGTCAGCGGCGCACCCGGCTTCGAAGGCGTTGGCAGCTTTGCCTCGAACGGGTATGGCGAGGCCTCGCCCGAAGGGTATTCGATGATGTCGGCGCTGGTGATCGAGATCGTTTTGACCGCCTTCTTCCTTATCATCATTCTGGGCGCGACATCCGAAAAGGCTCCAGCCGGGTTCGCGCCCATTGCCATCGGTCTTGGGCTGACGCTGATCCACCTGATTTCGATCCCGGTCACCAATACGTCGGTGAACCCGGCCCGCTCGACCGGGGTGGCGCTGTTTGCCGATGGCCCCGCTTTGGCGCAGCTGTGGCTGTTCTGGGTCGCCCCGCTGATCGGTGGCGCTTTGGGGGCCGCGATCTGGAAGATGATGGCCTCGGACGAATAGGAACTCGTCCTACTAATGCAAAACCCCTCCCGGCCCACGCCGGGAGGTGACCCTGTTTTCCGGTTGCGTGGGCCACACCCGCGGCAAGAATTCGACCGGTCGGGTCAGGGTGGTTGAATTTCCGGAACGAACCGCCAGAATTCGCAGAACTCTGTGAAAGACCTGATCATGATTTCCTGGCCAAAGTTCCGGCGCCCTGCTTCCGCAATTCCCGCATCCACCGCATGGATTGCGATGGCCAGTATTCCGCTGGTTCATAATTTCTGGCCAGACCTCGGCGCGATCTCCGATCGGGATCAGACTGTTCTGTTCGCTCTGACGATCTTTTCCATTCTGGCCCTATCCGAGATTTTCATAGCGCGAATCCATCGCAAGCCGGGCAGCGGCTTGGTCTACAAACCGGAAAACTTCAAAAACCCGGCGTATCTGGCTGATTTCTGGATCAAACTCATTGGTCTGGCGACCAGTCTTGCGCTGCTTGCGCTGTTCTACTCCACCGCCGACCTCTACCGGGATGAATGGTATCAGCCGTTCTTTTCGCTGTTCGGCGACTACTGGCCGCTGATCCTTGCGATTGTCCTTTCCGTTGTCACGGCGGTTCATTTCTCGATGCGACATCCTCGCGACGGCATGTGGCATCTGGGACGTGTGGTTTTGTCTTTCGGTCGCCAATCCACCGGGGCCCGCGAGTTGAAATCCTTCCTTCTTGGGCTGGGCGTCAAAGGGTTCTTTTTGCCACTGATGTTCTGCTATCTGGTTTATGACTGGAGCTTTCTGCAGACCCGTTCGCTGTGGGACGCGCAGGACTTTCAGCAGATCTACGCATATCTCTACCGCTTTGCCTTCTTTCTGGACCTGACGATCGTCACCATCGGCTATGCCACCGCCACCCGGCTTCTGACCTCTCATATCCGCTGGACCGAAACGACGGTGAGCGGATGGCTGGTCTGCGTGATCTGCTATGCCCCGTTCTGGCAACTGCTGTCGCGCAGCTATTTCAACTATGTCGAGGATGGCTTCGCCTGGGGTGTCTGGCTGTGGGACTACCCTGTCCTCTACGGATTGTGGGGCGGCACCATCCTGTTCTTCCTGGCGGTCTATTGCCTGACCGCCGCGCGCATGGGTCTGCGGTTCTCGAACCTGACCTATCGCGGGCTGGCCTGCGACTTTCCCTACAACATCAGCAAACACCCGTCCTACATCAGCAAGAACATCACCTGGTGGATGATTTCGATCCCGTTCATCGCGGTCGACTTTTGGGCAGGCCTGGCCAACTGTCTGGCCCTGCTGGGTGTGAACCTGATCTATTTCGCACGGGCCTGGCACGAAGAGCGCTGCCTGTCACGCGCGCCGTCCTACCGAGCCTACAAAAAGCACGTGAACGAATACGGTCTTCTGGCCCGCATCCGACGCGGCCTGAGCGGCTGGACCCGGAGCGTTGCCAGACAGGTGAATTGATCGCGCGGCGCGCGGGTCAGCGCCCTGTCATCCAGATACCGTCGGGCCAGAAGGCGTGGAAGGCAAACGCGAACATCACATCATGCACGACATCCCGTCCGGCACCATCCGTGACGCGGATCGATCCTATGTCGCGTCCCTTGTCGACGCGCCCGGCGTCCAGAGCCGAAGCCTGCCCCGCCGACCAAACGATGACAACGCCTGCTTCTAACAATCGCCCAGCCGCACGCAATCGCGTCAGAGGCCAGGCCCGCTCACCGACACGCACCACCCGTTCGAGCGGTTGAATACCATGCGGAGGCAGCGCGCCGTCATACAGGAACGGTCTGCGCGCGCTGTCATACCCGCGATAAGGGTTGCGCCCGTAGTCCCGCGCAAAATTCGGCTCGGCCATCACCAGACCGTCGGGATTGCGCTTGCGGAACTGATCCCACCCTTCCATCCACGCTGGCAGCGCTGTCAACTGAGCACCGGTCAACTGGCCCACGATCGCCTCGCCGGTGGCTTGCTGCCACCAGCTTTCGGTTTCGCGGTCATACATGATCATGTCCGAATTTCGCAGCTTGCCGGACACGCCGAAACTGAGAACCCGTCCCGGGATACGCCGATCAAAAACCAGCCCCGAATTGCACAGTGGACAATAGGTAACCGCGACTGGACGGTTACCGATCCGATCATTCACGATTTCATGCCAGATCAGGTAACGCAGGGGATAGGCGCGCGGGCGCGTACCGGGCAGTTCCACCGTGATCACGGCCTCGGTCAGCCCCAGCCCGGTTTCCGCCGTAGCTGGGACAAACTCGGGCTTGTCGATGGCCGGGATGCCGTCTTTCGGCGGTCCGCCGGACCGGACTTCAGACCAGTCACCGATCGAGGTGACCGCAAAATCGGTTTTGGGCCATTCGTCGCGCCACAGGTTCGGGTCCGCGGACACCGCGGTTGCGCAGAACAGCAGAAGGGCAAACAGACGGCATCGCATGAGGCACCTTTGGCTACCTGCCATCGTGCGTCAGCCGTGCGGCCGGGCCAAGCCCCTTACACAGGGACGTGAAGCGCCGTGCGCGGACAACCCGGCGCGCAATCCGCGCCGGGTCTAGGGATCATTCGGTGACGGTCACCTTGGTCATGACGTCCGGTTGGCCGACCACCGCGCCGTTCGGGCCTGTGCCGCGTTTGATCGCATCAACAACGTCCATGCCGTCGGTCACCTTGCCCACCACCGTGTACTGGCCATTCAGGGTCGGGGCCGGTTCGAACATGATGAAGAACTGCGAATTTGCGCTGTTCGGATTGCTGGCGCGAGCCATTCCGACAATGCCGCGCTCGTACGGAACTTCGGAAAACTCGGCAGGCAGGTCCGGACGGCTTGAACCGCCGGTACCGGCGCGACGCATGTCGCTGCCCAGTTTACCGTATTCCACGTCCCCGGTCTGTGCCATGAACCCCTCGATCACACGGTGGAACACCACCCCGTCATACTTGCCTTCGGCGGCCAGAGCGGTGATCTGCTCGACATGCTTGGGCGCGACGTCTTCGAACAGGTCGATGGTGATCGTGCCGTTGGCCTCGCCCTCGACTTCGATCTGCAGGCCCGCGGCCAGCGCGGGGCTGGCCAACAAGGTAAAAACGGTGGCCAGCTTATACATCGGCGGCCACCTTGACGCTGATCATGCGGTCGGGGTTCGCGGGCGGCTCGCCGCGGGTGATGGCGTCGACATGCTCCATCCCCTCGATCACGCGGCCATAGACGGTGTATTGGCCGTTCAGGAAATGGTTGTCCTTGAAGTTGATGAAGAACTGCGAGTTGGCCGAGTTCGGGTTGGCCGAACGAGCGGCACCCAGGGTGCCCCGGTCATGCGGCAGCTTGGAAAACTCGGCTGGAAGGTTCGGCAAGGACGACCCGCCGGTGCCTGCCATGCGGATGTTGAAGCCGTCTTCCATGTCGCCGTGCTGCACGTCGCCGGTCTGGGCCATGAAGCCGTCGATCACCCGGTGAAAGGCCACGTTGTCATACTCGCCCGCGCGCGCGAGTTCCTTCATGCGCTCGCTGTGCTGAGGCGCCACGTCCGGCAGCAGTTCGATGACGACGTTACCGTCCTTCAGCTCGATGATGATGGTGTTTTCGGGATCCTTGATCTCGGCCATGGGGCCCTCCTGTGGAATTGATTTGCGCAAATACCTATGCGCCGGACGCGCGAAAGCCAAGTGACGCATTGACCTGAGGGCAAAATGCAGGAAAAGAACCGCTTACGCGTGGTGACAACGGCGAGGATGACACGATGGGCTGGAAAACTCTGGACGACATGGATTTGCAGGGCAAACGCGTTCTTGTGCGCGTAGACATCAACGTCCCGGTTCTGGATGGCGCCGTGACCGATGACACGCGGATCCAGCGGATCGTGCCCACGGTGCGCGACATTCTGGCCGCTGGCGGCAAACCCATCCTGCTGGCCCATTTCGGCCGGCCCGGCGGTGAGCGTCGGCAGAACCTGTCGCTGAAACAGCTGGTGCCCGCGCTGGAAGCCGCCTTTGGAACCAAGGTCCGCTTCGGAGAGGATTGCGTCGGATACGAGGCTGAAATCGCCGCGGCAAACCAAGGTGACGGCGAGGTCTTGCTGCTGGAGAACACCCGCTTTCACGCCGAGGAGACCCAGAACAGCATGACCTTGGCCGAAGGTATGGCCAAGATGGGAGACATCTACTGCAACGACGCTTTCTCGGCGGCTCATCGGGCGCACAGTTCGACCGAGGCACTGGCGCGCCTTTTGCCCTCCTGCGCCGGGCGCCTGATGCAGGCAGAGCTCAGCGCACTCGAAGCCGCTCTGGGCAATCCTCAGCGTCCGGTGACCGCCGTGGTCGGTGGGGCCAAGGTATCAACCAAGCTGGATCTACTGGGCAACCTGATCGAGAAGGTCGACAACCTGATCATCGGCGGCGGCATGGCCAACACCTTTCTGTTGGCCAAAGGGCTGGACGTTGGCAAATCGTTGGCCGAGCACGCGATGACCGATACTGCAGCCGAAATCATGTCAAAAGCAGACAAGGCAGGCTGCCGGATCGTCCTGCCCAGCGATGTTGTCGTTGCCGAGAAATTCGAAGCACACGCCCCACACAAGGTCGTCCCAGCGAACAAGTGCCCCGCAGATTCGATGATCCTGGACGCCGGGCCGGACAGCGTCGCCGCAATCTGCACCATCTTCGAACAGAGCAAGACTCTGATCTGGAACGGCCCATTGGGGGCATTCGAACTGGAACCCTTCGACGCGGCGACAAATACCGCTGCATTGAAAGCCGCAGAACTGACGCGGGCGGGCAAACTGGTTTCGGTCGCCGGTGGCGGCGATACGGTTGCAGCCCTCAACGCCTCGGGCGCCGCGCAGGACTTCACCTACATCTCGACGGCCGGCGGTGCGTTCCTGGAATGGATGGAAGGCAAAACCCTGCCCGGTGTGGCAGCGCTGGCCCAATAACCCCATTCTAGTTGGCGATCGGCATTCGTGGTATTCTCTCACAGACCGGGAGATGGGCCATGAAAGCCGTTGCCACGTTTGCTGTTATCCTCTTGCCCAGTGTTTCTAGCGCGCAGTCCCATTGCGCCGGGCAAACTCAGATCGACGCCACTTTCTGTGCCAAAGAGAAATGGGAAATCGCTGATAAAGAACTGAACCGCCTCTGGAGAGAGGTCAAATCAGCGGCGGATAAGCGCGGAAACGGCGAGGCTTTGTTGAACGAACAGCGCGCTTGGTTGAAACGAAGGGATGCAACTTGTGACCCCGAACTGAAAAACTATGGCAGTGCCGCGCAAATGTTCTATTGGTCTTGCATGGAAGAACAGACCCTGAATCGAAATCAGGAACTGTCCGCTTTGCGTTGAGCGGATACCTACGTGGTCATGGCTCTTCGAGCATCACTTTTTTCGTCGAATTGCAAAAAGTGCGAATCGGGGGATTCACAACCCGAATCACCTGTGACATAGTGCCGACAGATGCCCACAAAGGGCACGTTTTTGAGGCAGTATTCATACGGCGGTCAACAGAGTGTCCCGTTCCAATCGGCCCGGTCTGGGCGCAGTCGCATTCTTCTCGGTGGCCTTCATGCTGGGTGTCTATTTCACCTTTGCTGCCGTTCAGGGCGACTACGGCCTGTTCCGACGGATCGAGATTTCAGCGGAACGGGACGCTCTGTCACGCGACCTTGCGGCGCTGAACGCCGACATCGCTCGGATGGAAAACCTGACCCGGCGCCTTTCAGACACCTACCTGGATCTCGACCTGCTGGATCAACAGGCCCGAACCGTTTTGGGAATGATCCGGGCTGATGAAATCGTCATCCGTTAACTAGCTGTTTGCCCGACCGCCCCGGCTTCCTCTGTAGTTGGCAACTGATACCCGAAAGCGTCGATTTCCCGTCGGAACAGGTCAGCCACCAGGTCCACGGCTTCGCCGTCCCAGTTTTCACCGTAGAAGACATCGAACTGCTTTGATTTTCGAATGCCGGAATTCAAACGCTTGTCGCCGAGACTGACATCGCCAAGTCCGAAGTCATCCAGCACCTGCGCCAAATCGCTGTCCAGGCTTTCGTATCGCAACACCCGATCAACCGCGATCTCCCCGCCCTCAGAATGAAGATGGAAGTCAGAGAAGAAATCCAAGCGAGTCCGGCAAAAACTCAGGAACAGTGCATTTGCGTCGTTGATCTGTGTTCCGCGTTGATGCATCTAGAAATAGAACGCTGAGACAGCCTTGTCCCAGGGATTTCTCTCAACGCAAATGCTGCTGCAGCCCTCCGCAATATCGGACAGATACCGATTGACCACACCGATCCCATTGTGAGGGTAGCGAGCATGGACTTCGCCCTTGGCTCGGTCTGTTAACTGCCTATCTGAAAGGCGAAAACCTGCCGGATTTCGGGTAGAAACAGATACTCCACCCCGTCCAGGACGCTGCGTCACATTTCCGCTCGCCAGAAAGCGCGAAATGCTTTATGAAATAGTTTAACGCTAAACTATCTTGCCGGAAGGGAGAGGTCGCCACGATGGCTGCGCGAAAAACCACAAAGAAACCAAATGTTTCTGCGGAAGAACTCAAAACCTACTACCGCGAGATGCTGTTGATCCGCCGATTCGAGGAAAAGGCAGGTCAACTATACGGCATGGGTCTGATCGGCGGTTTTTGCCACCTTTACATCGGTCAGGAAGCCGTCGTTGTGGGGCTCGAAGCTGCGGCCGAGGATGGCGACAAGCGCATCACCTCCTACCGCGACCACGGCCATATGCTGGCCTGCGGCATGGATCCGGGCGGCGTCATGGCTGAATTGACCGGACGCGAAGGCGGCTTGTCCAAGGGCAAGGGCGGCTCGATGCACATGTTCTCAAAAGAAAAGCATTTCTACGGTGGCCATGGAATCGTCGGCGCACAGGTTCCGCTGGGTGCGGGCCTTGCCTTTGCAGACAAGTACAAAGACAACGGCCGCGTGACCTTTACCTATTTCGGTGACGGTGCAGCGAACCAGGGTCAAGTCTATGAAACCTTCAACATGGCGGCCATTTGGCAATTGCCGGTGGTCTTCGTGATCGAGAACAACCAGTACGCGATGGGCACGGCGCAATCGCGCTCAACCTCGACCAAGGACATCTATCACCGCGGTGAGGCGTTCGGCATCCCTGGCGAAATCGTCAACGGAATGGACGTGCTGGCAGTGAAAGAGGCCGGCGAAAAGGCCGTGGCGCACTGCCGGGCTGGGAAGGGCCCTTACATCCTCGAGGTCAAGACCTACCGTTACCGCGGCCACTCGATGTCGGATCCCGCCAAGTACCGCACCCGCGAAGAGGTGCAGAAGGTGCGCGAGCAGAGCGACCCGATCGAACACGTGCGCGAGCTGCTGCTGACCGGCAAGCACGCCACCGAGGATGACCTGAAGGCGATCGACAAGGAAATCAAGGAGGTCGTCAACCAGGCCGCCGAGTTCGCCAAGGAAAGCCCCGAGCCGTCGCTGGACGAGCTCTGGACCGACATTTACGCCTGAGAGGACGAATAAGACATGGCAACCGAAATTCTCATGCCCGCCCTTTCGCCGACCATGGAGGAAGGCACACTGGCCAAGTGGCTGGTCAAGGAAGGCGACACCGTAAGCTCTGGCGACATTCTGGCCGAGATCGAAACCGACAAGGCCACGATGGAGTTCGAAGCCGTCGATGAAGGCATCGTCGGCAAAATCCTGATTGCCGAGGGCACCGAAGGCGTGAAGGTTAACACGCCGATCGCGATCCTGGTCGAAGAGGGCGAAGACGCCTCGGCCGTGACCGCGGCTGCCCCCGCAGCCGCAGCGGAGGCCGAAGCCGCCCCGGCGGCGGTTGAGGCCCCCGCTTCTGCCCCTGCTGCACCGGCCGTGCCAACCGTGGACCTGTCGCCGGACTGGCCAGCAGATGCCGAGATGAAATCGATGACGGTCCGCGAGGCTCTGCGCGACGCGATGGCCGAGGAAATGCGCTCGGACGAAGACGTCTACCTGATGGGCGAAGAAGTCGGTGAATACCAAGGCGCCTACAAGGTGAGCCAGGGCCTGCTGGACGAATTCGGCGCAAAACGTGTGATCGACACGCCGATCACCGAGCATGGCTTTACCGGCATTGCCGTGGGTTCCGCCTTTGGCGGCCTGAAGCCGATCGTCGAGTTCATGACTTTTAACTTCGCCATGCAGGCGATCGACCAGATCATCAACTCGGCTGCCAAAACGCTTTATATGTCCGGCGGTCAGATGGGCTGTCCGATCGTGTTCCGCGGCCCCAACGGCGCCGCCGCGCGCGTGGCGGCCCAGCACTCTCAGGACTATGCCGCCTGGTACATGCAGATCCCGGGCCTTAAGGTGGTGATGCCTTATTCGGCAGCCGATGCCAAAGGTCTGCTGAAATCGGCGATCCGCGATCCCAACCCGGTCGTGTTCCTGGAAAACGAAATCCTTTATGGTCGGTCGTTCGATGTGCCGCAGGTCGATGAGCTGACCGTGCCGCTGGGCAAGGCCCGCATCTGGCGCGAAGGCACCGATGTGACCATCGTCAGCTTTGGGATCGGTATGCAATACGCATTGGAAGCCGCCGACAAGCTGGCTGAGGATGGCATCAGCGCCGAGGTGATCGACCTGCGCACCATCCGCCCGATGGACACCGGTGCGATCATCAACTCGGTGATGAAAACCAACCGTCTGGTCACCGTCGAGGAAGGCTGGCCGCAAGGTTCCGTCGGCAGCTACATCAGTTCCGTGGTCATGCAGGAAGCGTTCGACTATCTCGACGCGCCCGTCATCACGCTGACCGGCAAGGACGTGCCCATGCCCTATGCCGCGAATCTGGAAAAACTGGCGCTGGTGACCACCGACGAGGTGATCGCAGCCGTCAAACAAGTGACCTATCGGTAAGGAGCGACTGACAGATGCCCACCGAAATCCTGATGCCCGCCCTTTCGCCGACCATGGAGGAAGGCACGCTTGCCAAATGGCTGGTCAAGGAAGGCGACACCGTCTCCTCCGGCGACCTGCTGGCCGAGATCGAGACCGACAAGGCCACGATGGAGTTCGAAGCTGTCGACGAAGGCGTCGTCGGCAAGATCCTGGTTCATGAAGGCACCGAGGGGGTCAAGGTGAACACCCCCATCGCCGTGCTGCTGGAAGAAGGCGAAAGCGCCGATGACATCGCCGAAGCCCCGACCAAGGCACCCGAGGCTGCGCCCGCAGCCGACGCGGGCAACGAGGCTGCCGCCCCTGCGGCATCCGAGGCGCCCGCCCCTGCCCCGGCACCGGCGGCCCCGGTCAAAGCCGATGGCGGACGCATCTTTGCCTCGCCGCTGGCCCGTCGCATTGCCGCCCAAAAGGGTCTGGACCTGGCGCAGATCAAGGGCTCGGGCCCGCATGGCCGCATAGTCAAAGCGGATGTCGAAGGCGCAACCGCTCCGACAGCGGCACCGGCTGCTTCGGCAAGCGCGGCGCCCGCCCCTGCTGCTGCTCCTGCAGGCCCCTCGGCCGACATGGTGGCCCGCATGTACGAAGGCCGCGAGTACGAAGAGGTCAAGCTGGACGGCATGCGCAAGACCATCGCCGCCCGTCTGGCCGAGGCCAAGCAGACCATCCCGCATTTCTACCTGCGCCGCGACATCAAGCTGGACGCGCTGCTGAAATTCCGCAGCCAGCTGAACAAGCAGTTGGAAGCCCGCGGCGTGAAGCTGAGCGTCAACGACTTCATAATCAAGGCCGTCGCCAACGCGCTGCAGCAGGTGCCCGAGTGCAACGCCGTATGGGCGGGCGACCGGGTTCTGCAGTTGAAACCTTCGGACGTGGCCGTGGCCGTAGCGATCGAAGGCGGCCTGTTCACCCCGGTCCTGCAGGACGCCGACACCAAATCTTTGTCGGCCCTTTCGACCGAGATGAAGGACCTGGCCGCGCGTGCGCGCGAGCGCAAGCTGGCCCCGCATGAATACCAGGGCGGCACCTTCGCGATCTCGAACCTGGGCATGTATGGCATCGACAATTTCGACGCCATCGTGAACCCGCCGCATGCGGGCATTCTGGCCGTCGGCACCGGCGCCAAGAAGCCGGTCGTGGGCGAGGACGGCGAGCTGACCGTGGCGACCGTGATGTCGGTTACCATGTCGGTCGATCACCGGGTGATCGACGGCGCGCTTGGAGCACAGCTCCTGCAGGCCATCGTGGACAACCTGGAAAACCCCATGGTCATGCTGGCCTGATCCACGTCACAAAAATCAAAAAAAGCCGCCTCGGACCCCGAGGCGGCTTTTGTCGCGCCTGAGAACAGGCTTACTGATCCTTGCCCAGCATGTGATCCATAGAGATCGAGGGCTGGTCGCATCCCGCCTCACCCACGATCTTGGCGGGGATGCCGGCCACGGTCTTGCAGGGGGGCACATCCTGCAGCACCACCGAACCGGCGGCGATGCGGCTGCAATGACCCACGCGGATGTTGCCAAGAACCTTGGCCCCGGCCCCGATCAGAACGCCATCCTCGATTTTGGGATGACGATCCTCTTCTTCCTTGCCGGTCCCGCCCAGGGTCACCGAATGCAGCATCGAGACGTTGTCACCCACAACCGCAGTTTCGCCAATCACGATGGAATGCGCGTGATCGATCATGATGCCCTTGCCGATCTTCGCGGCGGGGTGGATGTCGATCCCGAAGATTTCCGAACTGCGCATCTGGAAGAAATAGGCCAGATCGTGCCGGCCCTTCTGCCACAGCCAGTGAGCCACGCGATAGGCCTGCATGGCCTGGTAGCCTTTGAAATACAGGATTGGCTGTAGCAGACGATGGCAGGCCGGGTCGCGCTCGTACACGGCCATCAGGTCCGCGCGGGCGGCATTCATCAGCGCCTTGTCATCGGCATAGGCCTCTTCGACGATTTCACGGAGAACCATCATCGACATCTCGTTCGAGCACAGCTTGGCCGAGATCCTGTAGGACAACGCACGTTCCAGAGACTTGTGGTGCAGGATACAGGCATGCACCAGTCCGCCCATCAAAGGCTCTTTTTCGACGGCGGCCTGTGCTTCGGCCGTAATCCGGTCCCAGACGGGGTCAACTGACGTTACTTGGGTGCGCGTTTCAAACATGGCTTTTGATCCTCTGCTGCGCCTAGAATAGCCATCTAGGCCCAAAAAGGCCAAACGCAAACCCTTGATGTGCAACACAACAGAAAATGAACCGGTCCGAACTCAGGGAATTTGAAACGCTTATCCTGTCCCGGCTGGAGGAATTGGAACGCAATTCCCTCGCCGGTCAGGACGCTCAATCCGTGGTCGAGCTTGACCAGCAGGCAGTCGGGCGGCTCAGCCGAATGGATGCGCTGCAGAATCAGGCCATGGCCAAGGCGCAACAAACGCGACGAGATCTCGAAGCCCGACGGCTGAGAGCCGCCCTCGACCGGATAGCCGAGGGCGAATTCGGGTATTGCGAGGATTGCGGTGACGACATTCCGCGCAGGCGGCTGGACCTGGACCCGGCCGCCAGCAAGTGCGTCAGCTGCGCGGCCGGTTGAGTTGAAACCGGATAAGTTGGCGCAGTACCGCCTCGAAACACCGGCAATACTCGGTGTCGCTAAAGCTCGGCTCATCTGCCAGCGGGCGGCTGCGTGCCGCTGCCATCAATGCTCCGTTCCCGTAAACAGGATGCAAACGACCCGTCGCGGTTACGTGACGGTCAGCCAACTCGGCCTCGGCGATCATGCGCGCGCACAGCCGCTCACGCTGGGCTTGCGGCACGGTCAGCAAAACCCGCGCCGCAGAACTGACATCGCCGTGCAAAACAGGGCGCATGGTCCCTCTACCCCACACTCAGCCGCGCGGCCGCGCCCGGCCCGTAGCTGGCCGAAACATGCGCCACCTCGACCTCGTAGGGGCCCACGACACCGTCCGAAGACTTTGTTACCGCGGAATAGATCCAACTTGGCGTCATGGTGATCTCTTCCCGAACAAGTGCGCCACCTGACCGAATCCGGATCAAATAGGTCTCGGACTCCTCGCCCAGCGGCACATCCAGCACGTCCCAATCGTCGCCGTCGATCCGGGTTCGGCGCACCCAAGTGAACAGGTCATCGCCCCCGTGTCTTTCGACCTTCAGATGAACTGGAGCGTAGGGTCGCAGACCGTTTCCATCAAAGGCCTCGACCTTATGGACATAAGAATCGTCGTCGTATCCGCGAGTTGCGGGCCCGATCCGGTAGTGCCGCGCAATTCGGCGTTCGGTCCGCAGCAGGCTGGTCTGAAGAACCCTCTCGTCGAGCAACACGAACACGGAACCCTCCGGCCAGATTTCGGGCATGATTGCGTCCGTACCCAATTGACCGCGCAGGCGGCCAGACAGGGCATAAACACCGGGTTCCTGCAGGGCGGCATCCGCGAATTGAAACACTTCCCAATTTCCGCGCGTGCCGTCTCCGATCGCCGCCAAGTTGGCGCCGGTCAGAAGCGAGTCACGCGACCGCGACTGCAAGACGCCATCGACAATGCGCACGCGCAGCGGCGCACCTTCATCCCATACCCCTGCGCTCGCGGACGGCAAGGCGGATTCGGTGAACCCGATCACAGCCTGACCAGTCACCAGATCGCGCAACGCGTAGCCCTCGTCGGCGTCCGAAGAATAGACGGCGACGCTGCCTTGCCAGGGATCGGCCGTGACGGCCAGATAAGGCGCGTGCGGCTCTTCGGCGCCGGTAATGAGTGGCAGATCCAGAAAAATCGGAAGAACCGGGACTGGGGCCACAAAGGGTTGAGAGACAAACCCATCATCCGCCATATCGGACGGCGAATAGACCCCGGGCTCGATCCGCACGGCATCTGCCAGCTGGATGTCAGCCTGTTCCAACCTGTCTATGCGATACAGCGCACCGGCTCCCCCATTCCAGGATGGAAGTCGAACAATGTCGCCGGCGCCCAGATTCATCTGCGACGGCGGCAGCGCAAAGCGAGCGGTATTGCGCGCGACGCGGGCCTCGGCCAGCCAGCGTTCGACCGTCTGCCGTCCTTCGGAGCGGGTCATCGACAGAGGCATTTCGTTCACGGCTACAGAATGGGTCCGATCATCGGGCAGCACGGCCTCCTCCGCTACCACATCATGGTCCGCATCCGACTGAACAAAACGCAGACGCACGCGGCCGGCCATTTCGGCCTCGGCTTCGCGCTGGTACTGGACCCTGCCATCGACCTCGGGGCTTTCCGCGACCTGATCCAGCGACAGATCGAATGCCCGGCGCCCGGCCCTCATGCGGAATGTCAGAACACCGTCTCGCTCGATCGCATCAAATCCGTAGCGCAGCATCAGTGGCTGAAGGGCCGCCCGCGCGTCCGAAACATCTTCGATCACGTATCCACGGACAACTCCGTCCAGCGCAGACACATCAAAATCGGAGACGCCGGCAGCCTGACAAATCTCGGCCACCACCGAGGCCAGTGTCCTGGCACCAGAACGTCCGTTCAACCAATGACCACGGGCGTAGTTTTCGCCGTCGCTCCACTGTGAACGCAGGTTCGGGAATGTCGGGAAAGGTCTCGCGTCCCACGCCCATACATAGGCGTTCGAAACGTCCACCATCGGACCATCGTAGATGTCCGAAACTGGGTTGATCTGCGGATCGGTCCAATATCCAAGAACTGCCTTCAAATACTGAACCTGAATGAAATCGTCGCGTTGACCGTTCGAGTATTTAGGCAGATCGGATTCCGAGGATTTCGGATCCAAAAACTTGTTGGGCTGGTTCGTTCCCTTGTCTATGGCCGCACAGCCCAATTCCGTGAACCAGATCGGCTTTGATCCCGGAACCCAATCGGTCGGGTCAGCTTTGCGCACTCCTCCGATCCGTTCGTGGTGCAAGTTCGACCACCAGTTGCGGATGTCTTTGTATCGCCACACCCATGGCTCTGCATGTTCGCCATCCTCGATCGGATACCTTATCTGCGCGTCCTGTTCCTCGGGCGTTGGATAGTACCAGTCGTATCCTTCACCGCCTTCGATGTTGCCGCGCAAATAATCCAGGTCGTAGATTGAACGGGCACCATCCATCGCATCACGATGATCGTCGCCATCCCGCCAGTCCGAGACCGGCATGTAGTTGTCGATCCCGACGAAATCGATGTTTTCGTCTGCCCACAGTGGGTCCAGATGGAAGTATCGGTCACCGCTGCCGTCGGCAGGCTGGTACCCGAAATACTCTGTCCAATCCGCGGCGTAGCCTATCTTGGTGACTGGCCCCAGTATCTGCCGCGCTTCCGCCGCCAGTGCCTTCAACTGAGCGACGGCCGCGAACCCGGACGCGCCGCGTATCTGGGTAAGGCCACGCATTTCCGAGCCGATGCAGAACGCCTCGACCCCGCCTGCGGCCTTGCACAACGCCGCGTAGTGAAGAATGAAACGGCGCATGCTCCATTCTTCCGGGCCGGTATAGGTAACGCTGCCATTACCGATGATGAAATCCGAGGCTTGGGCTGCACCAAAAAAGCTTGCCACCTGAGCGTCCGCACCTGCGGTTCCGTCCAAGGACCCGGGACGCCCCGGAGCCACGTCCAGCGTGATCCGGCCGCGCCACGGCAGATGCGGCTGATCGCCGGCATCCGACCATGGGTCTGGAAGACCATTACCCTGCATCTGATCCATCAGGATGAAAGGATAAAACATCACCCGGCTGCCGGAGCCCTTGAGGTGTTGAATGGCCTGAACCACCGACGCATCGGCCGGGGTACCGCCATAGATCGGTCGCCCGTCCACCTGTTGCACGACCTGGGCCGATTTGCGCTTCAGCCCAGAGACTTTCCACGGCATGTTGACGCCGTCCACGTCGTCGCGGATCACCTTGGGTCGAACGCTGCAAGCGCCGCAACGCAAGTCATCTCCGAACCAAGAGACCACAAGCGACGCAGCCTTGCAGCCCGGAAGTTCTTTGTTCAGGGTACGCATCGAGGCCACCAGATCGGGCTCGCCCGAGGGCGAATTGACGTTGGCGGCCCAGCTTTGGCCCGACCCTTTGGAATAGTTTACCTGCGTGCTGGCCAGCGTGTATTCCCCGGTGCCAGGCATCAGGGCCACGGCCCGGACAATCCGTTGCAATTCGGATTCGTAGTCTGGTGCGGATTTCTGGTCAGGCCGAACAACCTCGAAGGAGAACTGGGGAACGCGATTGCCAAATTGCGCCAGCGGCAGGTCTTCGATCACCACATACGCAGTGCCGCGATAGGCCGGAACCGTTCCGGCACCTTCGATCGTTTCGATCAGTGGATCCGGCAGCTGATCCTGGCTACCGGTATAAACCCGCATGTTCAGGCTGTTGCGCTCAAGCTCTTCCCCATCGACCCATATCCGCGCGATGTCCGCGATCTCTCCGACGCCGACAGCAATCGCCAGTGATATCGAATAGCTGTAGCTATTGGTGGTCGTGGTGACTTCGGCGGGTTTAGGGGTTCCTTTGCCGCCAGCAGACTGCGTAGACGTCGTGGTTTTGCGGGTCTCAAGGAAATCCGACGCCCAGATCACCTGCCCACCGACCCGCATTCGGCCGAACACGGTGGACAGCGGCGCGCCCTCGCCTGTTTCCGTAAGTCTGAACCGGTCCAGCCGGCCGGACTCGACCACCTCGCTTCCGGCACCCATGACCGACTGGCTCATCAATCGCTGGTCGATAACCCGCCCGAGCGTCGCGCCGACTGCCCGCCCCACGATGGCCGTTGACAGCCCGGCAACGGTTCCACCGATGGACCCGCCCAGCGCGGCCCCCGCCGCAGATAAAACTATCGTCGCCATCAGTTGCCCTCCAAAGGAAATTCAAAGCAGGCGACCACCCGGCGGCGCCAGGGGTCGCTCAGAGTGTTCTCGACAACGCCATGTCCGGAATAGGCATGGATAAAGCGTGGCACGGCGCCCGCTTCACTCACGATACCAAGGTGTTTGGCCACACCGGCATCGCGCATCCGAAACAGCAGCACGCATCCAGGGGCCAGTAAGTTGCGCGGACGTTCGACCAGATTGCGCCGCGCAGCCGCCCACATGCGCTCTTCACCCTGCGGTTCAGACCAGTTCATGCTGTAGGTAGGCACCGCCTCGGGCTCGTGGCCGATGACGGATCGCCAGACGCCGCGCAGCAATCCCAAGCAATCGGTTCCCGCTCCCTTGACCGAGGCCTGATGCACATAGGGCGTTCCCAGCCAGCCTCGCGCTTCGTCCACGATATCCTGCGCCGTCACCATCACCGTCTGCTGCCTCCATTGTTCGCGTTGCCCTGTTTCGGCACGGCCATCACCCAGTCTTCGCTCGGCAGATCCGGCAAACCCTGGAAATTTATGATGTTGTTGAATTTCAAACGACAGGTGTCCATCCGCTTGTCGCAGCCCGCCAGCACCCGCACACGGTCACCGACGACCAGTCCCGAGCCCAAGGCAGTCCAAAGGTGCAATTCCCGCCCGATCTTGATGCTCCGGTCCGTCTTCACCGAAGCCCAAAGACCCTGAGAGCGGCCGGTCAGCACATCGACGCGGCCGCGTTCAAACCAGCCGTCCTCAAACGCCTCCGCCCCCTGCAGTCTGAGGATCGGACCCTCGTCGATCTCGGCAATCTCGGCCTCGGCCCAGTAGCCGGGCGTCAACCTGTCGAAGCCGCAGGCTTTGTCACCCAAAACGGCCGTACAGGGTTTTTGGTAGATCCGCCCCAAGGGTCGGTTCAGCAGATCGGTCAGCCCGCGCAATTCGGCGTGAAACGCGCCCCCTGCGCGGCGCAGCTCGCCGATTGAGCCACGGAACTGCAACATGCGCTGTTCCGGCGCGGCCCAGTTGACCAGCCATGCTCGGACATCGGCACCGTCAAAGCGGCCGTCTTCGATATCCTCGTCGCGCACGGCCGCATCAGACAGCGCCCCCATGGCCTCGGAGTTGTCAATCGACAGGCCCGTCGCCTGTTCGATGGCCGAGGCCGTGAGACCGGTGCTTGCCTTGAACACCAGCCCGTCAAAGGCCAGTCCGCGGTCATGGTCGGTGAACCCGAAGGACACGCCATCGGTTCGGGTGATCGCCCAACAGCGGCAGACCGTAGTCATGCCGGACTGAAGATGGGTCAGCAATGCCTGCTTGTCGCCACTCATCAGACCCGCACCTCAACCACCGGAACATTGGGTACGTCGCCTGCCTGAAAGCTGGCCACGCTGACCTGGATCCTGTCGGTGTCAAACCGCACCGGCACGTCGAACTCGAACCCGGCTGTCACCTCGACCCCCTCGGCTGGCGGGACCGCGAATTGGACCAGACCGCGATTGAGGTCCACCTCGAAATCGACGCCTTCTCGTGCCTCATCCTGCTCCAGCCCAACCTTGACCGTGCCTAGCACCAGCTTGACGATGGGCCTGACATAGCTGACCCCGCCTGAGGCATAGGTCTTGACCAGTTGGAACGCGGTCGTGACCCCGTCGCCTTGCCCGATCACCTGGTCGCCCTTGTCGGCCTCGGCAGTGGCGGCGCAGGACTTGTAGTCCGACCAGTCCTTCCAGCGGAACCCGTACATCTGCCCCTGACGCGCTTCGAAAAAGGCGATCAACGTCTGGATGTCGTCCAGCGACCGCATCCCCAAACCGGCGTCATAGCGCCGTCGCGAATGCGCCCAAGGCGTGTTGCGTTCTTCGAACCCGTTGGCCAGCGTCACGATATCCGTGCGCCGTTCGGGTCCGCCAACCGAGCCGAAACTCAGGCTGGCGGGAAATCTGACTTCGTGGAAATTCATGTCCTGCTCCCCAAACTACCGGTTGCGATTGCCGCGCCCCAGGGCACGGTTCATCTGGGCCGCGATCTGGCCCTGGCTGCGGCGAAAGCCCTGAACGTCGGGTGTGGTGATGTTCATCACCACGTTCACCGCCCGTCCGCCGCCCGAGTTGCGCACGCCCAGCTTGCCGTCCGGGCCGCGCGCCAGCGGCATGATCGCCTCGGGGCCGGCCTCGCCCATCAACCCGGTCGCACCGCGCATCGGAAAAGTGGTGGGCCCGGTAACCACGCCGCCATTGGCAAAGGGCATGACGCGCCCTTGGGCGAAACTGCCGCCGTCGGCAAAGGGCAGCAGCCCCTGCACCAGGCCGCCGACCGTATTGGCCAGCATGCCGCCGAAATGATCCGTCACCGGCTTGATCGCTGCCGAATAGGCCGTGCGGATCATCGAGTTCTTCAGCACGTCCAGCGCGTCCGACAGGTTCATGCCATCCAGAACCACGCCGTCGAAGGCCTTGCGCAGGCCGCTCGACATGCCCCGCTCCAGGGTAGCGACATCCTTCCCGGTCTCTTCAAAGGCGGCGCTGATCCGCTTCATCTGGGCGTCGAAGGCCGCCGCCATCGTGGCGGCATCGCCCAGGGCATCGCCCAGCGCCTCGCCGCGCTCCTGCAGGTCGTCAAACCCGTCCCGATCCGTCATCACGCTCTCCTTGTATCTTGTCGGGCCAGGCGGCCAGCAGCTTGTCCAGCCGTGCCCGGTTCATCGCCGGCATCCCGTGGCCCTGCCCCAGCATCAGCCGCAGTTCCGCCGGGGTCAGACGCCAGAACTGATCCGGCGTCAGCCGCAGCCCGTGCAGGCCGGCCCGCATCAGGCCGGGCCAGTCAAAGCCGCTCATGACTCACCCGGCACCATGAAGGCCCGCGCCAGCAGCTCGGCCGCCGCTCGCGCCGCAGCCATCGGGCCGCCCTCGATCTCGGCCCGCAACATGTCGGCGCGGGTCACATCCATCCCGCCACCGCGCAGCCCCGCCAAGATCAGCGCCAGCACGTCACCGCTGGAATAGGCGCCGCTCTCGAACCGCTGCACCAGCTCCACCAGCGACCCTGCGCCCAGCTCCTGCTCCAGCTCGGCCAGCGCGCCCAACGTCAGCTTGAGCACCCGGCGCTGGCCATCGACCACCAGCGCCACTTCTCCCGCCCACGGATTGACCATCACAGCGCCACAAAGGTCAGGGCGCCGGCGCTGGCCAGGCTCATCTCATAGGTCGCCTCGCCATTGTGCGAGCCCGCATACTCGATCCCGGTCACCTGGAAAGGTCCTTCGACGATGCCGAAATCAGGGATGATCACCTGAAAGGCGGGCGTTTCGCCGTCAAAGAACAACTGCCGCGCGCGTTCATCCGTGCCGGCGTCCTTGAACACGCCCGATCCGGAAATCGAGGCCGACTTGACCCCCGCCCCCGACAGCAGCTCGCGCCAGCCGCCTTGGCTCTCCAACGAGGTGACATCCACGCTTTCCGCGTTGAAACTGATCCGCGTGGCCCGCAGCCCCGCGATTGTTTCGAACAGACCCGTGCCGTTCATGTCCACCTTGACCAGCAGGTCCTTACCGTTCTGGGCACCCATATGCTCTCTCCATTGATTGCTTAGTTGTCTTCCACGCGGGCGCGGAATCTCAGGTCGACCTGCCGGATCGCGCCACCTGTCCCGCTGCGCCGGGCCGAGGCCCGCTCGAACCACAGCCCCACCAGCCGCCCCCGTTCCAGCGTCAGTGCGGCGCCGTCCAGCGCGTCGCACACGGCCCCGGCCTGGGTCTTGGCCACGCCGAACCCGGCGGCCTCCGAGACCACCGATACGGTGAACCGATGCAAAGTGCCCTGCCCCGTATTGTCCGAGGCGTCGCGCACCTCTTCCGGACCCAGGGTGATGTAGGTCTGCGGCAATGTCCCCGAAGGCACCGCGTCATAGATCGCGTCGCCGACCTGGGACGATATGACCCTGTCATTGACAAGTTGCTGGAACACGGCCGCCTGCAGCGCGGCCGAAACGCCATAGCTCATGCCGCCACCTCTTCATCCGCGAAACAGGTCAGATAGCGCCCGGCCGCGTCGTATTCGGCCACGGCGCGGATCACGAAGCGCCGCTCGCCCTCGCGAAACCTCTGATCGGGCGCCGGGCGCATCGACGACCCCTCGGGCGCGCTACGCACGACGATGCGGTAACTCACGCGCGAGACTGCCACATTCGCGATCGCGCGCTCGGTGCCGGTCCGGGCCGTCACCTTGGCCCACAGCGTGCCCAGAGGTGTCCATGTCTCGGCATAGCCGCCCGCACCGTCGGCCACCCGCACCGGGGCCTCCAGCACCAACTGCCGGTTCAGGCGGAGCGCGCTCATTGCATCACCCCCGCGCCAAAGCGCACCATGCGAAAGCGCTGGATCAGGCTGGTCACGCCGAAGGGCATGCAACCGTCGCCCAGGCTGGTCTCGTCGCGGTATTCATAGTAATGCGCCGCCAGCAGCAGCACCGCCTGCCCCAGATCGGCCGGCAGTCCGCCCCAGTCCGCCGCCATCCCGGCCGTCAGCGCGATGGTCGCCTCTCCACCGGTGGGAATGGCGGGCAGACAGGCCCCAATCGGCCGCAGGCAAGGGCGCTGGCTGTCGCGCTCCAGGCGGTAGGTCCCGGGCGCCACCACCTGCTCGGCGCCCAGCGCGTCAGTCAGCATCACCGCGTCGATACTCGTCACCGGCGCAACCGGCAGGACCTCGCCCGCGTCGTTGCGCCACCGGCTTAGCGTCCAGGTGAAACTGCGCGATATCAGCGCCTTGCTCGTGCGCGCCTCGATCGCGGCCATCGCCGCCCTCAGGAACCCCTTCAACACGTCGTCTTGCAGGCTGGTCTCGGCAAATCCCGTGCCCAGCCGCAGATGCGCCTTGAACTGATCCACCGGCAGCGCCGCATCCGCGATGGCGGTTTCTTCGATCAACATCATCCATTCACTCCGCAATCTCGGACCCCTCCGGGGGCCGCATCCTTGGAAAATGGCGGGCACGTGCCGCCCCACGTTGCTCGGACGGAGGGGAGCAGCTAGACAACGCGGGGGATCTCACCCCGGCCCGCGCCCGCCGCCCGAGGGACCGGCCCACCGGCCCCCCGGATCCGTCACCGCTTAGGCGGTGCCGAATTTCACCAGCTTGATCGCGGCAAAGTCGCTGATGTCGCCGCCCACGCGCTTGGTGGCATAGAACAGGACATGCGGCTTGGCGCTGAACGGATCGCGCAGCACGCGTAGGTCGGGGCGCTCGGCGATGGTGTAACCGGCCGAGAAGTCACCGAAGGCGATCGAGAAACTGTCGGTGCCCGGATCGGGCATATCCTCGGCGATCAGCACCGGATAGCCCATCAGGCGCGCGGGCTCACCGGCGGCCAGGCCGTCCGACCACAGGAAGCGGCCGTCGGCATCCTTCAGCTTGCGGATCACGCCCGCGGTTTTCGAGTTCATCACGAAGGTACCGTTCACGCGGTACTGCGCGCCCAGCGCATAGACCACGTCCACGATCGCATCCGCATCGATGCCGCCCGCGACACCGGTGGGCACATAGCCCAGGTTGCCCCAGGTCCAGACGTCGTTGTCCACCGCCGGATGGCTCAGGATGCCCTTGGGCTTGTCGATGCCGTCGCCGTTGATGAAAGCCGCCGCCTCGGCGCGGGCGAACTTGTCGGCGATACGGCCAGCCAGCCAGCCCTCGACGTCGAATGCGCTGTCATCCAGCAGCCGCTGCGAGGCCTTGGGCAGCGCGCTCAGCTCGTGCAGCGGGATCGAGATGCGGTCGATCGACGGGGTGCCGGTCTCGGCGGCGGTGGCGTTCTCGGCAGCCCAGCCCGCGCCCACATCGGTATGATCGATCAGCACGTCGAACGAATTCGCCTCGACATTCACGACCGACGCGATCGAACGGATCGACGCGGTGGATTTCAGCACCGACTTGATCATCTCGGCGGTCTGCGGATCGACAAGGTAGCCGCCATCGCTGTTGACGGCCGTCGACAGCGACTTGGCCTCGATCTCCAGCCCGCGCAGGGCATCGTCATCGCCCGAGCGCACATAGGCATCAAAGGCCTTCTGGTGCGGCGCCTCCTCCAGGGTCGAGGCCGCAAGATGCGGGCGCGCCGCGATGGTTGATTTACGATCCAGCATGGTCAGTCGCTCTTCTGTCTGTTGCAGTTTGTGTTGAACTTCAGCCTTCAGGCCCCTGAATTCTCTTACGAAGCCAGCCATCGCCTGCTTCACCTCCTGAACCAGGGGCACACCCTCTCCGGTCAAGGCCGCGGTCTCGGTCTTGCTCATCAACACTTCCTTTCTGGGTGGGGGTTGAGGCGCGCTAGGTTCGCGCCAGCTCCTGCCGGGCGTTCTCGAACACCTCGGCGATACTGCGCCAGGTGTCCTCGGCATCGGGGTCCGTCCCCTTTGCCGCCACCCGCGCACTGGGCAGCATCGGGAAGGTCACCAGCGACACCTCCCACAGCTCCAGTTCCGTCAAGAGCCGCCGGCCCTTGTCGTCCTTCACGGCCCGCTTGGTGCGATAGCCGATCGACAGCCCGTCCAGCGCACCCGCGCGGATCAGCTCGGCCGCTTCGCGCCCCTTCTGGGTGCTCTCCAGCAACCGCCCCTTGACCCACAGGCCGCGCTCATCCTCGCGCACCTCGTCCCACACGCCGATGGGCTGGGCCGGGTCGTGCTGCCACAACATCTTGACCCGCTGACCGGCCGCCTTAAGCCCGGCCAGCGACGCGGCATAGGCACCTTTCTGCACCACGTCGCGGCCCTGATCGACCTGGCCGAACAGGCTGGCATAGCCCTCGATCACCGCGTCTTCGGTCACCGACAGCCCATCGCCGAACCGCGCGAACTTGCGTTCCAAATCCATGAACAACTCCTCGTAAGCCACTGAATTCATGGCGCCACCGTCAGGAAAGACTGGAACGCCTGCGCCAGGATCACCGCCGTCACGCCATAGACCGTCAGCCACAACCGCCGCTCCAGCCGTTCCATCATTTCCTCGATCTGATCCAGTCGCCTGCACAGATGCGCATGCTGGATCTCGGCCACCCTCTCGTGCGCGGCCAGACGCAGGCCCGGCGCGCAGTCAAAGGGCGGGTATCCCGGCGTGTCAGCCATCCGCCGTCTCCGCCAGCGCCGGCAGGCCCAGCAGAGCACGCTTTTCGGCATCCGCCAGGAAATCGGCGTTGGCCACCCGCGCCCATTGCGCGTCACGCTCCGCCGCCAGCGCCGACACCTGGTCCAGATCGGGCTTCAGCACCAGATCTTCGCCGGTAAAGCCCGACAGCCAGTCCGACAACGCCGCCGCCACCCGCGTCACCAGGGGCAGAACGGTCAGGCGATAGAACGCCCGGTTGGCCTCCTGATAGTTCGAATAGGTCGCGTCACCCTGGATCCCCAGCAGCATCGGCGGGACACCGAAGGCCAGCGCGATCTCGCGGGCGGCGGCTTCCTTGGTCTTCTGAAACTCCATGTCCGAGGGGGAAAAGCCCATTGGCTTCCAATCCAGCCCCCCTTCCAAAACCATCGGACGCCCGGCATTCCGCGCCCCGCGATAGTTCGCCTCGATCTCGTCGCTCAGGCGGCGGAACTGCTCTTCGGCCATCACGCCCTGTCCGTCGCCGCCCTTCCACACCAGCGCGCCCGAGGGCCGCGCAGCGTTGTCCAACAGCGATTTCGACCAGCGCGAGGCACTGTTGTGCACGTCGATCGCCATCGCCGCCGCCTGCAGGGGCGAGAAGCCATAGTGGTCATCCTGCGGGTGGAACGACTTGATGTGGCAGATGGCCTTGGCCGGGAACCGGTGCGTCTTTCCCCCGGCGGTATAGTCATAGGCCCTGGGCCAGCCATCCGCCCCCGGCACCACGCTCATCCGGTCCGAGCGCAGCACGTGCAGTTCAACCGGCAACCCGCCTTCGGCCTGCACCGCCTCGACATATGCGTTGCCCGACAACAGCAGCTGCCCGAACAGCGCCTCCAGCAGCTCGGCCTTGCCCTGCGCCGCGTTCGGGCGGCGCATCAGGCGCAGAACCGGATGCGTCTCATACCGCTGCGCGTCGTCCTGCAGAACCAAGGGCAGCGCCGCCGCGGCCTCGGCAATCAGCTTCACCGACCGGAACCCCACCGGATTGCCCGAGAACCCCGTGCGCGTCAGCGAGGCGCTGTCACGCGGGCTCCAGGCCACGCGTCCGCCGGTCTGCCAGGCCACCACCGGCCCGGCTGCGCTTGCTTTTGCCTCGGGGGCTTTCTCAGCCGATCCACGACGCAAGAAATCGAATACCATGTCCAGATGCTCCTTTCTGCCGCCGCTCTGCCCGGCTTGTTGAAAGGAGTTATGACGGAAAGATCTTTAAGCCTCGGGAATGGGGCGTACGGCCGTTGTGCAACGGCTGGGGAACATGTGCCCGCAGGATAAACCTCGGCATCCGACAGAAATGCGCTACCCTCTGCATCTGAGCATCACGAGGGACCAGCCATGTATGAAAGCGCAGTGAAAACCGGAGGGATCGCCGTCGTGACCGGCGCCGCCAGCGGAGTCGGTCGCGTCGCGGCACAGCGTTTTGCCCAGGCCGGGCTGGACGTCATACTGGCCGATCTTCCGGGACAGGCGCTGGACGAAACGACGCAAGACCTGAAGGCAGGCTTTGACGCGGCAAACATCACCGCGGTGCCGACGGATGTCACCTCTCAAGCCGATATGGAAAATCTGGCCGACACAGCTTTCGCCGCCGGGCAGGTCGCCGTCTTGATGAACAATGCAGGGATCAGCCTGCCGACGAAAACATGGGAGTCATTCGACAACTGGCGGAAAATTCTCGACGTGAACTTTCTGGGGGTGCTGCGCGGCGTCCAAGCCTTTTTGCCCCGCATGATCGAGGCTGACCGCCCGGCCGTCGTCATCAACACCGGGTCAAAGCAGGGGATAACATCTCCGCCAGGCAACCCCGGCTACAACGTGTCCAAGGCCGCCGTCAAAACGCTGACCGAACAGCTCGCGCACGAGCTGCGCGAGGCCGGCGCACCGATCACCGCGCATCTCTTCGTTCCGGGCTTTACCTATACCGGCATGGTCGCGTCATTCCTGCCCGAAAAACCGGCCGCCGCCTGGACCAGCGAGCAGACCGTCGACTATTTCCTCGACCGCATGGCCCACGGCGACTTCTACATCCTCTGCCCCGACAACGACGTCGATGCCGAACGCGACCGCTGTCGCGTTCAATGGGCCGCCGAGGACATCATCCACAACCGCCCTGCCCTCTCGCGCTGGCACCCCGACTATGCCGAGGCCTTCGCGAAGTTCGAAAAGCCCAAGGGCTGATCACAAAACCCGCACCCTGGGCCGCCGGTATGCCGCCGCCGGTCCCACCACCAGCTCATGCAGCGCCCAGACCAGCGCATCGACCCGGTCGGGCGAGCCCTGCCCCTCAAACCCCCGCGCGGTCATCTGGCACATCTGCTCCTCCAGCGCCTCCAACCCGGCCACATGGAACACCCGCCCCTGCTCATAGAGCGCCGCCACCGGCTCGGCCCGCGCCACCTTCCCGCGCGAGGCCCGCACCGCCCGGAACGGGACCAGAGGGTCCACCTGCCGCACCACCTCTTCTACCAACTGCCCACCCTGATTGACCTCGGCCACCAGCCGCTCGGCCCCGAATTCGTCCATCGCGTCGATCGCCGCGCGCGCCCAGCCCGCCGGGCCAGCGCCCTGCACCGTCCGGTCGGCCAGCACATAGGCGCGCCAGTCCTCGGGCGGCCCCTGCACCTGCGCGCCGACCACCACGATCCCGCAGGCATCCGCGCCCGATCCGCTCGTCACCGCCGGGTCCAGCGCCACCACCACGCGGTCCAGCTCGGGCACCGCCTTGACCCGCGCCGCATCCAGCATCGAGCCAGTCCACAACGCCCCCTCGGCATCGGCCAGCAGCACCCCGTCCAACTCCTGCCGCCCCAGCCGGGTGCCCGCATAACGCGCGCGCACCTCCTGCAAAAAGGACTCCGCCAGGTTGGCCCGGTTCGCCTCGGTCGGCGCATGGGTCATCACCGTCGACGGTGCCGCCAACAGGTCCTTCAGCACCTTCACGTTGCGCGGCGTCGTGGTCACGCAGACCCGCGGCCGCTCGCCCAGTCGCAGCGCGAATTGCAGCATGTCCCAGGTCTCGCCTGCCTTTTTCCACTTGGCCAGCTCATCCACCCAAGCCGCATCGAACTGCGGCCCCCGCAGCCCCTCGGGGTCATGAGCCGAAAAGGCCTGTGCCTCGGCACCGTTGGGCCAGACCAGCTTGCGTTCCGACGCCTTCCACTGCGGTCGCCGGTCAGGCGGAGAGCACTGCATGATTCCGCTGTCGCCAAAGATCATCACGTCCCGCACCTGGTCAAAGGTCTCACCCACCAGCGCCACGCGCCGGGCCTCACCCTCATCAAACGGCTTGGCCCCCTCGACCACGGATCGCACCCACTCTGCCCCGGCCCGCGTCTTGCCCGCGCCACGCCCGCCCATGATAACCCAAGACCGCCAGTCGCCCTCGGGCGGCAGTTGATGCGGCAGCGCCCAGAACTCGAACAGGAAAGGGAGGGCACATAGCCCTCCCTCCACGATCTCACTCAGAAACCTGTCCCGCACCGCAGCAGGCGCGGAGGCGAGCCAATCGGCACCCGATCTCAGATCGGGCCCGCTCCAGGTCGAGCGCATAGCCCCCTTGGGCAATTCCCGCTTGTCTGTGACATTGTTCGACAAAGCTTGTCTCCACTTTCTGGCAACTTCGGATCAGCCCCTCTAGCTGCCCGAGTTGTCTGGCTGAACTCGCCAGGTCTGCATCCTCCCCGGTCTCGATCCGCTTGCGCAGGTCTTCCGCCGCTTGCCGCAAACCGCGAATGGACACCTCCAACGACTGCAATAGCTCGGCCGTCCGGGACATCCGCTCTTCCGGGGTAATCAAAGTCATGTTTGCCTGTGACCTCATGCGTGAGTGATCTCCGCACGAGAGAAATGAAAAACGGCCGCCGGGTCGCCCCGGGGCCGTTGCCCACTTCTTCTAGCATGACACAACTTATACGCGAAATCGGGCGCTCAGTCAAGCTCCGACGCAACAGCGCGCAACAAGTAACGCACTGCCAGTGTTAACAAAATCCTAATCCAGCTCAGGGACCGCAACCAATTCTGTGATCGGCAAGATTTCCGCGACGGAGTAATTCCCGTCGTGCGTTTCAAAAACGGATTGCACACGCAATCTGCATAAACACCAAGAACCGCAAACATACGAAAAACTTCTGAAGGACAAAAAATGTACCATCCCCTCAGCTATGTCTCGGTAATCTGTCTGGGAGGCCTGATGCTCTTCGGCACAGTGGCGCAGGCTCAGACAGGGCACCGCGGACCTGATCTTGGCAAGATCGCCAGCGAGATTGGCGTTCCGCAATCTGCGCTCCAAAGCTGCCTGGGCGATCGTCCCAAGCCCGGCAAGCGCCCCGAGCGCCCTGACGCGGGTATAATTGCTTCGTGCCTGTCCAAGGCCGGGCACCCCTCCACCGCACAGGCAGTCGAAAAGGCGCTGGCTGCCGCCGCCCCGACGCCTCGTCGTTGACCATCCATTTGCAACGGATAGGACACCGGCAGCCTTGACTGCCGGTGTTGGCTTGACATTCGCCTCAGCAGCGCTCATCTACGCCACAGCGCTGCCGCGTGAGCACGCGGACCGAACCGAGGTCCGAGATAGCGCCCAATTTTCCCAGTTCCCATTCACGCAGGGTTCTTGACGCAAAAGCCGGACGTTGCGGGACTCGCCCGCAAATCCTGAGGCTGCGCACACTCCCTGCCGGTCGTGCAATCCGCGCGGCCAGCTACTCTTGTTCGCGTACGGCCAATGCCGGCGCGGATCACAAAGGAAGACGACTTGTTCGATTTCGACATGCTCGGCCTCGCGCCGGCACTGAACGACGCGCTCGAGCGCGCAAATTTCACTCAACCCACACCGATCCAGAATCAGGCCATCCCGTTGGCCTTGGAAGGACACGACATTCTGGGTCTTGCACAGACCGGCACCGGCAAGACGCTGGCCTTTGGCCTGCCGCTGATCGACCACCTTCTGGCGCAGCCCGGCAAACCGGCGCCGAAGACTGCCAAGGCCCTGATCCTCGCCCCAACCCGCGAACTGGTGAACCAGATCGCTGACAGCCTCCGCACGCTTACCAAAAAGACGAAACTGCGCGTGGCCACAGTTGTGGGCGGACAGTCGATCAACAAACAGATCATGTTCCTGTCGCGTGGGACCGATATTCTTGTCGCGACCCCAGGTCGTTTGATCGACCTGATGGAACGTGGCGCGGTCGATCTCGGCTCGGTTCGGCACCTAGTTCTGGATGAGGCTGACCAGATGCTGGACCTCGGCTTCATCCACGCTCTGCGCAAAATCGCGCCGCAACTGGGCACTCCGCGCCAGACGATGCTGTTCTCGGCCACCATGCCGAAGCAGATGGAGGAACTCAGCCGCGCCTACCTGACCAACCCGCAACGGGTACAGGTCTCGCCTCCGGGCAAGGCGGCCGACAAGATCACCCAGTCGGTGCATTTCGTTGAAAAGCCGGGAAAACCCGCCAAGCTGCGCGAAATCCTTTCGCGTGATACCGACGCCCTGACGCTTGTGTTCTCGCGCACCAAGCACGGCGCAGAAAAGCTGATGAAGGGGCTGGTCGCCGACGGCTACAACGCAGCATCGATCCATGGCAACAAAAGCCAGGGCCAGCGGGACCGCGCGATCAAGGCCTTCCGCGCCGGCGAGATCACAGTTCTGGTTGCCACAGATGTGGCGGCCCGTGGCATCGACATTCCTGGGGTGGCCTATGTCATCAACTATGACCTGCCGGACGTTCCTGACAACTATGTGCACCGCATTGGCCGCACCGCTCGGGCCGGCCGCGAAGGCGAAGCCATCGCCTTCTGCGCACCGGATGAATTTGATCTGCTGCGTCAGATTCAGAAATTGATGAAGATCGAGATCCCGGTCGCCAGCGGAGCGGCACCCGAAGCCGCAGAGGCCGCCAAGCCCGGCAATCGCCAGCGCAATCGACGCCGTGGCCCGAAACCGCAGGGCGCAAATGGCCCCGCCAACCGTCGGCGCCGTCCGCGCCGCAAATCGGCCGCATAAAAAACTGCGCGCATGTCTCCATGTGCGCAGTCTTTTTCCAGGATTTTGACTTTTCATTTCTCAGGCGGGTTCTCCGCCTGATTTATGCTGGCTCTGCGCTCGACCAGCGAGCGGATCAGTTACCCGAATTGTTCCTCTCGGCTTCGATCTCACGCCATTTGGCAACGTTTCGGTTGTGTTCCTGCAGCGTCTTGGCGAAGGCATGGCCGCCGGTTCCATCTGCGACGAAGAACACGAAATCGGTCTCGTCTGGCGCCACGGCAGCTTGCAAGCTGGCCAGTCCCGGGTTGGCAATCGGCGTGGGCGGCAAACCGTCTATCAAATAGGTGTTCCAGGGCGTGTTCCGCCGAAGCTCGCTGCGGCGAAGGCCTCGGCCCAGCGTACCCTGACCCTTGGTCACGCCGTAGATCACTGTGGGATCCGTCTGCAGCTTCATGCCTTGCTTCAGGCGGTTCACAAAGACACTGGCAACCTGACCGCGCTCTTCCGGAATGCCTGTCTCCTTCTCGATGATCGAGGCGAGGATCAGCATTTCTTCGGGGCTGGACAGGGGCAACCCGTCTTGACGCGTCTCCCAAACCCGGGCAATCCGCTCTTGCTGTCGGTCCTGCATGTTTTGCAGCAAAGCCGTTCGCTCATTACCCGGTGAGATTTCGTAGCTGTCCGGGGCCAACATGCCTTCAGGCGGAATTTCCGAGACCTCTCCGGTCAGGGCATCCACGGCCTTCAGCCCCTCAACGACCTGCCAACTGGTGACACCTTCTGCCAAGGAAACGCGGTATCGCGTATCGGCTTGGTTCCGCTTTTCCTGATAGACTTCAGGGACTTCGTCCTCACCAACGACAAAAGATGCGACCTCGACGAAATTCAGTGTTGCAGGGTCCAGCTCGCGAACCCGTGTCTGAGTGCGGGTCACACCGATGCGGTACTCGACCTCGGTTCCGCATGTGCTGGCGCCGCTGCGGGTGACTTCGTCGATGATTTCCGCCATCGAAGCGCCTTCGGGGATCAGAAAACTACCCGCTTTCAGCTGCTGCGACTTGTCGGTGTAGTCTGCCGCCATACGAAAGATCGTTGCGCTGCTGATCGCGCCCTGATCCTCCAGGTCACGGCTGACCTTGTTCATGTTCGAACCACCCTTCACCCGAAGGCAAATGGCGGTATCGAGCGGGCCCTCGGCCTTGTACTGCGACTGCCCCCAAAGGATCAGACCGCCAAGAAGAAACATGGCAACCACAAGAAAGGTCAGCGCATTGGATGCCAGAGCCCGCCACATTTAAGATGCTTTCCCGAAAATCACGCTGGCATTGGTGCCACCGAAGCCGAACGAGTTCGACAGCGCCACATTGATTTCACGCTCGCGCTTGGCATTCGGCGCCAGGTCGATCGGCGTTTCCACCGCCGGGTTGTCCAGGTTGATCGTCGGCGGGGCCACCTGATCGCGGATCGCCAGGATCGAGAAGATCGCCTCGATCGCGCCCGCGGCCCCCAGCAGGTGTCCTGTGGCCGATTTGGTCGAACTCATCGTCGCCTTGCTGGCATGTTCGCCGAGCAGCCGTTCAACGGCCCCCAGTTCGATCGTGTCCGCCATGGTCGAGGTGCCATGCGCGTTGATATAGTCCAGATCCTTCGGTTCGAGCCCTGCGCTGCGCAGCGCCGCCTTCATCGAGCGCTCCGCCCCGTCGCCATCCTCGGCCGGCGCCGTGATGTGATAGGCATCGCCCGACATGCCATAGCCCAGAACCTCGGCATAGATCTTGGCGCCGCGGGCCACGGCGTGCTCGTATTCTTCCAGAACCACGATACCGGCGCCCTCGCCCATTACGAAACCGTCGCGGTCGACGTCATAGGGGCGGCTGGCGGCCTTGGGGTTGTCGGCATATTTGGTCGACAGCGCCTTGCATGCGTTGAAACCGGCAATACCGATCTCGCAGATGCAGCCCTCGCCGCCGCCGGCGATCATAACGTCGGCATCGCCCGACCGGATGATACGGCTGGCATCGCCGATCGCGTGGGCACCGGTCGAACAGGCGGTGACCACCGAATGGTTCGGCCCTTTGAAGCCAAAGCGGATCGAGACCTGACCCGAGGCCAGGTTGATCAGCGCGCCCGGGATGAAGAACGGCGACACGCGGCGCGGACCCTTGTCACGGATCAGGTTGGCGGTTTCCGCGATCGACCCCAGACCACCGATACCCGACCCGATCAGAACGCCGGTGCGCAGACGTTCTTCCTCGTCCTCGGGCAGCCAGTTCGCGTCCTTGCAGGCCATCTCGGCTGCGGCGATCGAATACAGGATGAAGTCCTCGATCTTGCGCTGTTCCTTGGGCGGCATCCAGTCATCGGGGTTGAAAGTCCCGTTGGTCCCGTCACCGCGAGGCACCTCGCAGGCATAGGTCGTGGTGACCCCTGCAGCTTCGGCATCGAACAAGGTGATCGGGCCGGCACCCGACTCTCCGGCCAGCAGCCGCGACCAGGTTTCCTCGACCCCGCTGGCCAGTGGAGTGACCAATCCCAGACCGGTTACAACGACTCTGCGCATGAAATGCCTCTTGCCTGCTTCCTGTTTGAGAAACGCTCATACCCCGGCCCGGGGTCCGGGGGCAAGAGCAACAGCGTATTCCGCACCGGCAGCTTGCCGCCTGCCTCCGCGCCGCACGCCGCGCCCGGCCAGAGCAGAATCACACGAGCCGCCCCCGACGACCTGTCAAGGGCGGCTCGGACGGATCAGGCTGCGTTACTGGAACTGTGCCACTGGTTCATGGGCGGTTTTGGCCACTGCCAATGCCTCGGACAGGTCGACCGTCTTGCGGAACAGCGCCCGTCCGACCAACGCACCCGAGATATTGGGAATATACGCCAGACGCGAGATGTCGTCGCTGCTGCGCACGACGCCGCTGGCGATCACCGGTGTGCGCGAATGCGCGGCCAGCCCCGAAATCAGGCCCAGCTGCGCCTCGACATCCACCATGTCGCTATCGATATCGGTGACCAGAATGGCAGCCAGTGGAGCATCGGCAAACGCTTCGATGAAAGCCTCCGGGGTGAACGCGCTTTGGGTGCGCCAGCCGTCCGTCATCACGTAGCCCTGCCATACGTCCACGGCCAATACGATTTGGTCCGGGTATAGCTTGGCCAACTCTTTGAACAGATGGGGATCACGCGCCGCCAGGGTGCCGATCACGATGCGGCCTGCCCCTTTGTCGATCCAACGCTCGACCTGCTCGCGCGAGCGGAACCCGCCCGCCAACTGAACAGGCAGCTCGGCGCTGCGGATGATCTGTTCGACCAGCGCAGAGTTCGTGTCCCGCCCCTCGATCGCATCGAAATCGGTCAGGTGCATCCACTCGGCACCTGCGGCGGCCCAGCCTTGGGCCGTTTCCACTGGATCGACATGCCAGATCATCGGTTCGTCCAGACGGCCCTTGTCCAGCGTGACACAGCGGCCGTTCTGCAATTCCATTGTAGGATAAACCCTCATGAGCACACTCCTCCGCTCAATCGTTCCGGATATCCACAATAGCATACTGGTCGCGCGCAGGTTCGCGTTTCTCAGTTTCGGCAAACGACGATCCGTTTGCGTCACCGCGAAAAAAGAAGCGTTTCAGTTCCGGGCCGGAGGGCCGTCGCGTCGAAACAGTTTCACCGGGCTGTCCCGATACTCTGTCTCGCGAAGCAATTTATACCCAAGCTTGGCCGCCAACTTTTGCGAGGCCTCATGATCCGCGTCAATCATCGACACCAACGGCCCGGGCATGATCCGGTCGAACCAGTCATGCGCGGCCTGAACGGCCTCGTGCCCGTATCCCAGGCCATGCGCCTCGGGCGCCAACACCCAACCGGCCTCGGGGAAGGTGTCGAAATCCTCGCCCAGACAGCGGTTGCCGTAAAAGAACCCTGCCTGACCTATCAATTTGCGATTCGCCTGCAAGAACACGGCCCATTGCCCGAATCCAGCCATCTGCCAGTGTCCCGCATTGCGCAGGAACGCGTCCCACGCCTCGCCACGGGTGCGGGGTTTGCCCCCGATATGACGCACCACGCAGGGGTCACGCCAAATCTCCGCGAACCGTTCAAAGTCCTCGGGGCGCATTGCGCACATCATCAGGCGCGCGGTGTTGATCATCGGGGCGGATCTTTTCATGCCCTTACCCGGTGTTTTGTTGCCTCATCGCAAACAGTGCAAACCGATTTTCCACGAGGCAAGCGGGAATTCGAGCGGGCAAAAAAAAACGGCGCTTCCGTTGCCCGGAAGCGCCGTTTTCGGTCAAATTCAAAGCGATCAGGAAGCTTCGCTGATGAACTTCACGGCGTCGCCGAAGGTTTGGATGGTCTCGGCTGCATCATCGGGGATCTCGATGCCGAACTCTTCTTCGAAAGCCATGACCAGCTCAACGGTGTCCAGGCTGTCCGCGCCCAGATCGTCGATGAAGGACGCGTTCTCGGTGACTTTGTCCTCTTCAACACCCAGGTGCTCAACAACGATCTTTTTAACGCGATCTGCGACGTCGCTCATGTCTATTCCTCATTCCATTTCAGGGCGGTCTGCCCGGTTCTGCCCTTGCCCGCTCGGGGTGGCCTTGGTTTGCCCGATCCGGGCGGTTTGGGTCCCGGGTCTCCGGGAAAGTAGAAGGCCGACCTGAACGACCGGCCCCTGATTACATGCGCCGCCTATAGCACAGACGACGCAAGAGGCAAACGCTTTCGCATCTGCCCCTGGCTGCGCCTACAACATGGCCATGCCGCCGTTCACATGCAAGGTGGTTCCGGTAACATAGCCCGCTTCGGGGCTTGCAAGGTACAGAACGGCCGCCGCAATTTCAGATGGCTCGCCCATCCGACCGGCGGGAACTTGCGTCAGGATGCCGGATTTCTGCTCATCGGTCAGCTTGTCGGTCATCGCGGTCGTAATGAAACCCGGCGCGACGGCATTGGCGGTGATGCCACGGCTCGCGACCTCGTAGGCCAGCGACTTGGTCATGCCGACCATGCCCGCCTTGGACGCGGCATAGTTCACCTGACCCGGGTTGCCGGTTGCACCAACAACGGACGAGATGTTGATGATGCGGCCCCAGCGCGCCTTCATCATGCCCCGCAGCACACCCTTGCACAGCTTGGCGGTAGCGGTCAGGTTCACGTCGATCACGCTCTGCCATTCCTCGTCGGACATGCGCATGAAGATGTTGTCGCGGGTGATGCCTGCATTGTTGACCAGAATATCAACGGACCCCATGGCATCGGCGGCCTGTTTCGGCAACGCGGCCACGGCCTCGGGATCACCCAGATTGCACGGCAGGACATGAGCGCGCTCGCCCAGTTCATCCGCCAGCTTCTGCAGCGGTTCGACGCGCGTGCCGGACAGACCAACAGTAGCCCCTGCGGCGTGCAAGGTGCGTGCAATCTCGCCCCCGATCCCGCCCGAAGCCCCGGTGATAAGGGCGCATTTTCCAGTCAAATCAAACATACCGGTATCCTTTTCGAGTGTCCTGTCGGACCAGCTTTGAGTTAATCGCCTGCCTGCAGCGTTTTTTGAACGTCTTCCGGCGTACCAACGGCGGAGCAGGCCACGGCTCGGTCGATCTTGCGGATCATGCCCGACAGAGCCTTGCCCGCACCGATCTCCCACGCTTCGGTCACACCCAGCGCCACCATGTACTGAACGGATTCGCGCCACCGGACCGAACCGGTAACCTGTTCGACCAGCAATTGCCGGATCAGGTCGGGATCGGTCACCGCCTCGGCGCGGACATTGGCAACCAGTGGAACCGCCGGCGCCTTGATTTCGACACCCGCCAGAGCTTCGGCCATCACGTCGGCGGCAGGCTGCATCAGGGCACAATGGAACGGAGCGCTGACCGGCAGCATCACAGCGCGCTTCGCGCCCTTTTCCTTGGCGATTTCAGCGGCGCGTTCAACGGCGGCTTTGGCACCTGAAACCACGACCTGCGTAGGGTCATTGTCATTGGCAGCCTGGCACACCTCGCCCTGTGCGGCCTCTTCGGCCACGGCGCGAACGGCGTCGAGGTCCAGTCCCAGGATCGCGGCCATCGCGCCCTCGCCCACCGGAACGGCGCTCTGCATGGCTTGACCGCGGGTGCGCAGCAGGCGAGCAGTGTCCGCGACACTCAGCGCGCCGGCTGCGGCAAGGGCCGAGTATTCGCCCAGCGAATGACCGGCCACGAAGGCGGCCCTTGTCACATCGACCCCTTCGGCCTCAAGCGCGCGCATCGCCGCCATCGATGTGGCCATCAACGCCGGCTGCGCGTTCTGCGTCAGAGTCAGGGTCTCGATGTCGCCATCCCAGATCAGGCTGCTGAGGCTTTCGCCCAGCGCTTCGTCCACCTCGTCAAACACGGCCTTGGCGGCCGGAAAAGCGTCGGCCAGCGCCTTGCCCATGCCGATGGTCTGGGCGCCCTGCCCCGGAAAAACGAACGCAAGTGTCATTGCAACCTCTTGGATGACGTTAGGTTGCGCCGGGGTGTAAACCGAGTGAGGTTCCGGCACAAGCACTGCCTGCACTCTGCGTGACGGCACCGGGTCTGTGCGCCACACGCTATTGTCTATGTGCGTCACACGGTTACCTTGGCCACAGCAGAAAACCCGGAGCGCAAGATCAATGTCCCTAACCAACACCAATGTCAGCTATGGCAGCGTGACCAAGACATTCCACTGGCTGACCGCATTGTTGATCTTCACCGCCTTGCCGTTGGGGTGGTTCGCCAACAACCTGGCCCATGCAATCTATGACCCGACCATCCCCACCACCGAGGCCGATCTTGCCCAAGCCGCACGGCTGTTTTCCCTGCACAAAACCGTTGGGATCACCGTCTTCTTCGTTGCGCTGGCACGCATTCTCTGGTCGCTCACCCAAACCAAGCCCGGACTGCTGAACGCCGACAACAAGCCGGAGGCCTTTGCGGCCGAGACGGTCCATTGGCTGCTGTACGGGTCCTTGGTTCTGGTTCCTCTGTCGGGTTGGATCGACCACGCTGCAACCGAAGGCTTTGCACCCATCCTTTGGCCATTTGGGCAGAACCTACCACTGGTGCCCAAGTCCGAGCATCTGGCCGAGGTGATGGCAACGCTGCACTGGCTTTTCATGCTGGTTCTCGTCGCAGCTTTGACTCTGCACATCGCCGGAGCACTGAAACACCACGTCATCGACAAGGACAGCACCCTGCGGCGAATGTTGCCCGGGGCGTCCGCTGCGCCGGTTCCGCCGGAACAGAAGCACTCGATGACTCCCGCCGCAACTGCTGGGCTTGTATGGGTTGGCGTTCTGTCAGCCGGCCTGCTGACCGGCAGTTTTTCAGACAAGCCTGATGCCGAGGTTGCAACGGCCGAGTTGGCGGCCGTTCAATCGGATTGGCAGGTGGAAGAAGGCACGCTAGCCATCACGATCACACAGTTGGGCAACCCTGTTACCGGTCAGTTTTCAGACTGGACCGCCGCAATCACGTTTGACGACCCCGTCGAACCCGGTCCGGCCGGGTCGGCAGAGGTCACGGTCTCCATCGGATCTTTGAGCCTGGGTACCGTGACCGATCAGGCCATGGGAGCTGATTTCTTCGACAAGGCGCAATTCCCGACGGCCAAGTTCGATGCCGAGATCTACAATACCGAAACGGGGTATGAAGCAAGGGGTCCGCTGACCATCCGCGATCAAACACTGGACGTTGTATTGCCCTTCTCTTTGGACATCCAAGGCGAGACTGCCAAAATGTCCGGCACGATGGACCTCAACCGCCTCGACTTCGGCGTTGGCCAATCGATGCCGAAAGAGGATTCGCTGGCCTTCGCCGTCACCGTTTCGGTCGAGTTGACGGCAACACGCAACGCTCAGTAAGCCGACGACACGAAAAAACCGCCGGGGCATCGGCCACCGGCGGTTTCTCTAGTTCTGAAGCCCGGATCAGTCGGCCTTCTGCGCCTCGATCGAAATCGCGATGGCAACTTCATCTCCGACGAAAGGCGCGAACTTGCCCAGTTCGAAATCGCTGCGCACCAGGGTGGTGGTGGCATCGAACCCGGCCCAAGGCTTGCCCGCCATCGGATGCTCGCCGACCTGATTCAGCTTGGCGTCCAGAACCACTGGCTTGGTCACACCATTCAAGGTCAGGTCCCCGGTGATCTTTGCGGTGTTCTCACCCGTCACCTCGATCGAGGTCGAGGTAAATGTCACCATTTCCTCGGCAGTCGCCGCGAAGAAATCTTCGGACATGAAATGATCTTCACGGGGTTTCCAGCCGGTGATCATCTCGACCACGGGCATCGAAACCGTCACGCTCGACGCTGCAGGATCTTCCTGATCAAACATGATTTCGCCCTCGAAACCCGAGAACATGCCGGTGGTGGTCGAAAAGCCAAGATGGTTGTAGCTGAAAACAACCTGGCTGTGGCTCGGGTCCAGAACGTATTTTTCCGGGGCCGCGATGGCCGAGGTCGCCGCCGTGGCAAGTGCTGCTGCAATAAGGGTGGATTTCATGACAATCTCCGAAAGTTTTCAAAGCGCAAACCGGTTGGGATGCTCCAAAACAAAGATGTGCCGCCCATGGGCGGCACACAACCTTCATTCTCTCACAAATTCTGTTCCTCAATGAACAGAATAAAATTCAGGCGAAAATTGTTACGCTTCCGCTGAGTTGCCCTTTCAGCGCTCGGCTGACATCCGCCGATTCCAGCGGCAGCTTCATCAGAAGGCTGCCATCGACTTCAAAGAGTTCAACCTGGTCGTCCACGAACCGGGCTCCGCCCAAAGTATCGTAGCTGCGGCGCAGTACGGTCTGCGGACGCCCGTTTTCGTTCTTCTGCAGCACCCGAACCTCGCGGCGGATCGGGTCGAAATATGCGTCGGGGCGCGGATCCAGAACCTCGATGGTCAGCAGGCTCACCCCGAGGATCAGGAACATCAGAGACGCGGCCAGCTTGATGGTCCAGACGTCGGCCCCGATGACCGAACCCGGCATCAGCCACATCGAAAAGGCCGATACGATCAGAAATGCACCCAGCACACGGAACAGGACCAACCGGGCCTTCCAATTCGGTGCAAAGGAAATAAGCACGGGCACCGACTTGTCGTATGCTGCGCCGGCTGCGGACTGTTGAAATGTGTTCGTGTTCATGACGGCCATCGCTTTTGCCCTGTCCAAGTTTCTTGAGACCCCCCGGGTAACGCCGGGCTTGCAAACAACCTCAAGCCGAAAAGCGTCAGGATTTGGGCGGCCCAAAGGTAATTGGGCGGCGTGAGAAAGGCATTCATGGCAGGGCTTGCCCCCCATCCAGAAACGTGTATACGGGGCCATCCTTCGCAATACGCATGAACCGCGCAGCCTCTCGTGGCAGGGTCGCGAAGGGTTGCTGGCCCCGCCTATGAAATGCGCCTTGATATAAACAGGAGTGAACATGCCACTGTATGAGCATGTAATGATCGCGCGTCAGGATCTGTCCAACGCGCAGGCCGAGGGCCTGATCGAACACTTTGGCACCGTATTGGCTGACAACGGCGGCAAGATCGTCGACAGCGAGTACTGGGGCGTCAAAACGATGGCCTACAAGATCAACAAAAACCGCAAGGGCCACTATGCCTTCCTGAAGACCGACGCTCCGTCGGGCGCCGTTCAGGAAATGGAGCGCCTGATGCGCCTGCATGAAGACGTGATGCGCGTTCTGACCATCAAGGTCGACGAACATCCCGAGGGCCCCTCGGTCCAGATGCAGAAGCGCGATGAGCGCGATGGCCGCCGCGAGCGCCGTTGATCAACGCCTGAGGAAAGGACACCAAACCATGGCCGCAAAACCGTTTTTCCGCCGCCGCAAGGTCTGCCCGTTCTCGGGCGAGAACGCGCCGAAGATCGACTACAAAGACACCCGTCTGCTGCAGCGCTACATTTCCGAGCGCGGCAAGATCGTGCCTTCGCGCATCACCGCCGTTTCGGCAAAGAAGCAGCGTGAACTGGCCCGCGCCATCAAGCGCGCCCGCTTCCTCGCCCTGCTGCCCTACGCCGTGAAGTAAGGAGATACTGATATGCAAGTTATCCTTCTGGAACGCGTTGCGAAACTGGGTCAGATGGGCGATGTCGTCGACGTCAAGCCCGGATACGCCCGCAACTTCCTGCTGCCGCAAGGCAAAGCGCTGAGCGCGTCCGAGGCCAACATCGCCTCGTTCGAAGCCCAGAAAGCGCAGCTGGAAGCCCGCAACCTGGAAACCAAGAAAGAAGCTGAAGCTCTGGCTGAAAAGCTGGACGGTCAGCAGTTCATCGTGATTCGCTCGGCATCGGACGCCGGTGCGCTGTACGGCTCGGTCACCCCGCGTGACGCAGCCGATGCCGCGACCGCTGCTGGCTTCACTGTTGACAAGAAGCAGGTCGTTCTGGTCTCGCCGATCAAAGAGCTGGGTCTGCACACGGTTTCCGTCAAGCTGCACCCCGAAGTCGAAGTCGAAATAAAACTGAACGTTGCCCGCTCGGAAGAAGAAGCCGAACTTCAGGCATCGGGCAAGTCGATCCAGGAACTGGCCGCTGAAGAAGAGGCCGCCGCAGATTTTGAAATCGCGGAACTGTTCGACGACATCGGCTCGGCCGCTTCGGAAGACGAAGAACTGGTTGCCGCCGATGCTTCGACCGAGGAAGACGAACCCAAAGCCTGATCCGATCAGGTCTGTTAATCTCAAAGGCCGCGCTGCATTGCGCGGCCTTTTTCTTTCGACTGGCAATTTTTGGCCACCACAGCGCGCCGGACTTGCGACCCCGGGCCACTTTCGTATCATCCAGCCGCGTAACAATCCGGAGAAGTTGCATGGCAAAGGTACTGCGTCGAATAATGCTTTCAGTGCTTCTGGCTGCCCCGATTGCCGCCTGCAGCGACCCATCTGGCAAAGCGACGAAGGAACAGGCATTCGAGCCGCCGCTCCACCCCAACGAAACGCCCGAATTGCGCGAATCGATCAACAAATGGGCTGATCACTACGAACTTCCGCGAGAGTTGGTCCATAAGCTGGCGATCCGCGAAAGCACGCATCGCCCCTGGGCGACGAACCGGCCATATTACGGCCTGCTGCAGATCCTTCCCGCCACCGCTCGTTCGATGGGCTACAAGGGCGACGCCAAAGGTCTTCTGGATGCTGACACCAACCTGGAGTATGCGGGCAAGTATCTTCGCGGCGCATGGATGTTGGCCGACGGCGACCAGCAGCGCGCGATCTTCCTCTATGCAAAGGGGTACTACCCCGAAGCCAAGGCTCGCGGAATGCTGGTTGAAACTGGCTTGCGGTCTGAATAGCTTGAACGGGGCAATCGACCCCGGTCTATACAGCATTCAATTTGACCGAGAATACCTCACAGGACGAAATAATCCGGAGGTTGTCTGTTGCCATTAGCACTCAATAACTCCATGTGATATGTACAAATGGGTTGCGCAATCTGTTCAGATTGACGCAACGTAGGCTGTGATACGGGCAGATACGGCATTTTTCGGGGGAAATGCCGTAGGGACAGAGGTTGGACGAGTGAAACTTATTGACTTGGCCACAATTGATCATGATGAACGGTCGGCTTACGACATCATCAATTCTGTCTGCAACGAACTTGGGTTCGACTATGCGTCCTATGCGACGACCCATCCCGTTAATGGTGACGTCCAAGGTTACGCGAACTACCCGGACGAGTGGAAGATCCACTACGCCACGCAAGGCTACCATCACCTTGATCCCACCCTATATCAGTCGGCGCTCAGCATCGCGCCGGTGGACTGGGGCCGCTTCAATCACGACGACAAGTTCAACGCGGTGTTCCGTGACGCTCATGATTTCGGGATCACCGACCGCGGCCTGACGGTTCCGGTTCGGGGACCTTATGGCGAAACTGGCTTGCTCAGCGTGACCAAGGATTGCACGGACGAGGAATGGAAAAAGCTTAAAAAGCACGTGATGGGCGACCTGCAGATGGCCGCGGTTCACGCGCATGACACCGTCATGCAATCTGGCCTTTTGGCCAAGGCTCTATACCTTCCAACGCTATCCTCGCGCGAAAAAGAAATCCTGCAATGGGTCGCCGAGGGCAAGTCCCAGCAGGATATCGGAGATATCCTGTGCATTTCGCACCGGACGGTCGAGGTGCACATGCGTTCCGGACGGGAGAAACTGGGCGCACTCACGACCGCCCAGGCGATCGGCCGTGCCATTGGTCTGGGGTTAATTTACCCCGGTTAACAATTAAGGCAGAAAAATACGGGATATCCCCAATAGTCTTGTTTCGAAACTCGGTTAATCTGCTCCTTACGGTAACCAAACTGTAGGGGGATGGAATGATCATCGTTATTGATGGCATCAACCAGCATAAGTTCAAAGACGTCTTGGATGAGATGTTCAAGCTGCGCGCACGCGTGTTCGGGGATCGCTTGGGCTGGGAAGTGAACATCCAGGACGGGCGCGAATTCGATCAGTTCGACTCGCTCAATCCTGCACACGTGGTCAGCATCAACGACGAGGGGGACGTCGTTGGGTGCATGCGCCTCTTGCAGACGACCGGCCCGCACATGCTGGCCGATGTGTTCAGCTCGATCCTTGATGGCGAGCCGCCAATCCGCAGCGCCCAGGTCTGGGAGGCCACGCGGTTCTGCGTCGACACGAAACGGCTCGGCCGGGGACGTGGCAAAAATTCCGTATCCTACGTGACCAGCGAGGTCATGATTGGGTCATTCGAATACGCCCAGGAAGCTGGAGTGCTCGACTCGGTCGCGGTCATTGATCCGGTTATGAACCGGGTGCTGCAACGGTCCGGAAATGCTCCGTACGACTATGTCGGAACGGCCAAGCCGATGGGCAAAGTGGTCGCAATGGCCGCTCTGATGGATTGCTCGGACGAGCGTATCCAATCGATCCGCGAGTATTCGAGTATCGACTACGACGTATTCCTGACCGACGATAAGGCGCTCGAACTGTTCAATTCGGGTCATCAAGCCAAGATGGCACAGGCCGGTGCCGCCAATCTTGACCACCAGCCACTGACCGATCTTGAGAAATACTTCGTCGAGCAGATGCACGCTGCGACGACGAAAGAAGAGGTCCAGGCCGTACTCAAATTGATCGAGAGCCTGTCGGACCGATTTACCCCAGAGCAGAAAACCGCTCTGTTGCAAACCCCCCGTGCTTTTGCTCATGAGGCCTGACCCCCTCACCTCATAAGTCCAAAAGCCACCCATGCGGAGCCGTCCCATTCCAGGCGGCTCCGCTCTAATTTTTGCAACCGATCCGCCGCTGACGCCATACGTTCCGGTTCTCGGCGGCAACAAAAAAGGCCCTCCGAAGAGGGCCTGTTTTCATTTCATTCTGTCCGGACAAACGCCGTTTGACCGGCCGGGTGCGGCGGCACCCGGACCGACCTGAAAACGCGGCTTATTCCTCTTCGAGGGCTTCGATTGCCTTCTGCAGCTCTTCCTTGCTGACTTCCTTTTCGGTCACTTTGGCCAGCTCGACCACGTAGTCTACAACCTTGTCCTCAAAGATCGGCGCGCGCAGTTGCTGCTGCATCTGAGCGTTCTGCTGAACGAACTCGAAGAACTGACGCTCCTGACCCGGGTACTGGCGAGCCTGGTTCATGATCGCCTGGGTCATCTCGGCGTCGGTGACTTCGACTTCAGCCTTCTGGCCCAGCTCGGCGAGCAACAGGCCCAAACGTACACGGCGCTCAGCCAGTTTGTTGTGCTCTTCGGTCGGCTCGATCTCATCGTGGTTGTGATCGGTCACCTCGGGGTTTTCTTCATGCCACAGCTGATGCGCGATTTGCTTGGCTTCGGCTTCGACCAGGGTCGGCGGCAGGTCGAACGACACTTTCTCGTCCAGCGCGTCCAGCAGAGCGCGCTTCATCACCGCGCGCGACGCACCCGCGTACTCAGCTTCCAGACGTTCGGCAATCTGTGCCTTCAACGCAGCCAGATCCTCAGCGCCAAACTTCTGTGCCAGTTCGTCGTTGATCTCGGCGGCAACAGGTTCCTTCACCTCTTTGATGGTGCAGGTAAACACGGCCTCTTTGCCGGCCAGGTGCTCGGCACCGTATTCTTCGGGGAAGGTAACGGTGACGTCCTTGACTTCCTCGGCCTTCACGCCAACCAGCTGATCCTCGAAACCGGGGATGAAGCTGTTCGAGCCCAGCACCAGCGGGTAATCCTCGGCCGAACCGCCTTCGAAGGCCTCGCCGTCAACTTTGCCGACGAAATCGATGACGACCTGATCGCCTTCCTTCGCCTTTGATCCCTTGCGGCGGGCTTTGAAATCCTGAGCGGTTTCAGCCAGGTTCTGCAGGGCTTCTTCCACAGCTGCGTCGTCCGCCTTGACGACCAGCTTTTCCAGCTCGACCGATTTCAGATCAACTTCGGGGATTTCCGGCAGAGCTTCATAGGACATTTCGACGTGAACGTCGTCGCCTTCTTTCCAGTCTTCGTTGGTCATCTTGACCTGAGGCTGAAGCGCCGGACGATCACCACTGTCTTCGAAGTGCTTGTTCATCGCACCGTCGATGGTTTCCTGCATTGCTTCGCCCAACAGGCGCTGGCCAAACTGCTTTTTCAGCAGTGCCATGGGAACCTTGCCCTTGCGGAAGCCTTTCATCTCGATTTCCGACTGAGCTTCGATCAGTTTCTCATTGACCTTCTCGTCCAGCTCGGCGGCGGTGACAACGATGTTGTAGCCGCGTTTCAGACCCTCGTTCAGCGTCTCGGTAACCTGCATTCTGGTAGTCCCCATAGGATTCGGGGCGCGCAAAACGGGCGCGCCGGGCAAATTTGACGCCTTCTATTTGCCTAGCCGCCGAAGGGCAAGGGGCAAGGTGCCCGATTGGCCTTGTTTTGCCACCCTGCCCCACAAAAAACGCCCCGGACAGAGCCGGGGCGCCATGAATTCACAACAACATCAGGATCAGAACTTCCAGCGGGCCCCCAGGACCCAAGCTTCGTTCTTGTCAAACGACGTCCCGTCGTTGAAGTCGTGGTTGCGATACTTCAGGTAGGCATCGGTGTTGATGCTGTCGATGCGCTGCACCACTGCGATACCCCAGGACTCGGTGCTGGACCCGTCCGTGTTGAAATCGGAACCATCATAGTAGTCGATGCCGATACCGGTCTTGCCCCAGGACACCCAATTATCCTCATAGGCGATCTTGGTGTACCAAAAGTTGGGATCGCTTTCGCCCGACACGTTGTTTCGGGTACCGGCAGCAGCGGTGAAGCTGAAGCCGCTGGGCAGCAGCACCGACGCCGAGCCGATCGTGTCTTCACGGTCGCCGGAACCATCGTCGAAATCACGCACCGCATAGGCCACGCTTGCCGCGAACTCGACGCCACCGGCAAAGGTGTTGTTGTAGTTCAGTGCAACGTCGTAATAGTCGTCGTCATCACTACTGGACAGGATGTTCTGACCATAGGCGAAGCTTGCCGAAAAGCCGCTGAAATCCGGCGTGTCATACCGCACGCGGCCACGGCGCGCGCCGTCAAAGTTGCTGCTGGAGTCGCCGACGGTGATGTCGCTGAGGGTTCCGTCGGTTCCGCGGTAGAAGAAGCCCGAGTTTTCATCGTTGGTGAACGAATACAGCGCGGTGCCGACATAAGACAGGTCAGTTTCCGCTGCACCGTCAGACGCCATGCTGCCCTGACCGGCCGAGAATTTACCCCAGCCACCTTTCAGCGCAAAATCCACGTGACGAATGTCTTCCCGGGTCCAGCCGCTGAAATCGGTGCCCAACTGGTTCCACTCACTGGAGTTCGGCAGACCCAGCGCGGTTTCAAAGCGGAAGGTGAATTCGTTCTGGCCAAACGGCTGCATCAGGCTCAGGCCGACGCGGCTGTTGGACAGATCGTTGTCCAGCAGGCGGGTATCGGTCTCTTGGCCGTCGTCAACCGAGATGATTGCCGGGTTGAACTGCCCATACAGCAGAACATAGCCACCGCTGTTGTTCTCGTATTTCAGCTCTGCCGCGGCGGGGATGGCCGTGGTGGCTGCCAGAACAGCGGCGACTGAGGAGAGTTTGATATTCAATGTCATAGCACTCACCATGAAAGGTTCGGGTTTCAGGTACTGCCCAGATGTTCAGTGGAACTGTCCGGTTCCAGAGGCCCCTACGCCATTCAGCTCGATCATTGCAAATCCGCCACAAAGACAGAGTGGCAGCAAAGCAAAATGTCCGTGTTATCAATATTTTAACAACAAACGCATGCAGGCTTCAGACGGCCCGCAAGAGAATTCTGCCATCCGGCCATGCGTTTGGCAAACACTCGCTATGCATTTGCGCAGTCTTGACAGCAAAATCCTGCCGATATTCTAGCCTTGCGCCTTGGGAACACGCAAGAACTTCATATCTGAAGACGTTTGAGCACACCGGGCAGTTGCTCGGGAAGGTCTTCCGCGATCAATCCCGGGCCAAAAGCGCGCGCGCATTCCACGTGAAGCCAGACGGCGGTTTCGGCGGCATTCAGCGGGTGCAATCCACGTGCCAGCAGCCCGGTCAAAAAACCCGCCAACACGTCGCCCGCTCCTGCGGTCGCCAGCCACGGCGCGGCCCGATCATAGTGGGCTGAATGGATCGAGCACCGACCGTCCGGACCCGCAATCACAGTGTCCGGTCCCTTGAAAAGAACCACGCACCCTGCCCTGCTGGCCGCCTCGCGCACGGCATCAACCTTTGAGAAAGCTGGTCCATCCTTGGGGTGCACGGAAAGCTTGGCCGAGATGTCGGGGAACAGACGGGCGAATTCACCGCCGTGAGGTGTCAGGACGCAGTTTTCATGCAGGATCGCCATCAGTGACGCTGGATCCTCGGCAAATGCCGAAAGAGCGTCGGCATCCAGCACGGTTGCCCTTCCAGACTCCAATGCCACGGGGACCAGCGATCGGGCCTTGTCCAGGCCCAATCCGGGCCCCAGGCACAGCGCGTTCAGGCGTTGGTCCCGCAATGCAATGGCCAGCCCATCCGCGCCTTCGATCTGCTCAATCATGACCGCGGTGACTTGGCTGGCGACTTCCTGCAATGCGGCGGGAGGGACACCCAGCGTGATAAGACCAGCACCTACGCGCAACGCTCCGCGCGCAGCCAATCGCGCAGCGCCTGTTTTTCCAGTTTCGCCCGTCAGGATCAGCGCATGACCGTGACCGTATTTGTGATCGAAAGCCGATTTCTGCAGATCAGGCAGGTTTTCCGGGTCCAGCAACACGCTCGGCCGGCCATCTGGTGTTTCTTCAACTGACAGAGCCGGCAGACCGATATCGACAACGGACACCCTACCACAGCATTCTGGTCCCTCGGCCAGATAATGGCCCGGCTTTGCGGTATGAAACGTCACCGTCAGGTTGGCCGAAGCGGCGCAATCTTCGGGGGCAAATCCCTCTGACACCAAACGTCGACCACTGTCCGCACATAGGCCGCTGGGAATGTCCACACAAACGACACGTGGGTAACCAACTTCCGACTGTGACGCTTTCCACTGGCCCAATTTACAGATTGTCCGTGGCAGCCCGGCTACCGGTCTCGTCAGCCCGGTTCCGAACAAGGCATCTACCGCCAGAACAGTATCCGAACGGGCCGCGGCGTAGGCATCAAGCGCGTCATCGGACAGCGCATGGCACGAACCCATCGCGCACCAGCGCTCATAATTCGACCGCGCGTCTGCAGGCAACTTCTCGGGGTCGCCCAACAGGAAGAGGTCCACGACCCACCCCCACTCTTTCAGAATGCGCGCAACTACAAAACCGTCGCCGCCGTTGTTGCCCGGCCCGCACAACACAACGGCCCGCCCTGACCCCGCCGCCAGGTCAGGCCAGGTTTCAAAGACGGCCTCGACCACCCCGCGGCCTGCGCTCTCCATCAGCTCAAGGCCGGTGACAAACCCGGATTCGATTGCGGCGCGTTCAGCCGCCCTCATCTGGGACGAACTCAACAGTTTTGGCATCCGAAACCCTCGCGCGATTCAAATCTGATTACTTTTTGTGCAACTTGCCTAAAAATTGGCCCTCCACCCAGAATCCCTTCACCAGCAGACGGTCAATTCGGCAATCGCATTGCCGCCCGATCTTAGACGTGATCACTGCCATTCTGACAACCATGCGAGGTGAGCCCGGATGAAAAAGATCGAAGCGATCATCAAGCCGTTCAAATTGGACGAAGTGAAAGAGGCCCTGCAGGACGTTGGCGTCCAGGGCCTCAGCGTGATCGAAGTCAAGGGCTTCGGACGCCAGAAAGGACACACCGAACTGTACCGCGGCGCGGAATATGTGGTGGACTTTCTGCCCAAGGTCAAAGTCGAGGTCGTTCTGGATGCCGATCAGGTCGATGCGGCCATCGAAGCCATCGTGTCGGCCGCCAAGACCGACAAGATCGGGGACGGCAAGATCTTTGTCTCGTCCGTTGAACAAGCCATTCGCATCCGGACCGGCGAGACCGGCTCGGACGCGCTGTAAAACCAATTCTGCAATCTAGAGGAACATAGTAATGAGCAAGGACGCAGTTCTTCAGCTGATCAAAGACGAGGGTGCCGAGTATGTCGACATCCGCTTCACCGATCCGCGTGGCAAGCTTCAGCACGTGACCGTCATGGCCGACCAGGTCGACGAAGACTTCCTTGAGGAAGGCTTCATGTTCGACGGTTCGTCCATCGCCGGCTGGAAGTCGATCGAAGCATCGGACATGAAACTGATGCCCGATACCGAAAGCGCTTATGTCGATCCCTTCTATGCGGAAAAGACTATCTGCCTGCACTGCTCGGTCGTGGAACCCGATACCGGCGAAGCCTATGAGCGTGACCCCCGCGGCACCGCGCAGAAGGCCGAAGCCTACCTGAAGTCTTCGGGCGTTGGCGACGTGGCTTACATGGGCCCCGAGGCCGAGTTCTTCCTGTTCGACGACGTGCGCTTCTCGAACAGCATCAACAAGGTATCCTACGAAGTTGATGCAACCGATGCGTCCTGGAACACCGACACCGAATACGAGATGGGCAACATGGGCCATCGTCCGGGCGTCAAGGGCGGCTACTTCCCGGTCAACCCGATCGACGAGGCGCAGGACCTGCGTTCGGAAATGCTGTCGACCATGAAGCGTCTGGGCATGAAGGTCGACAAGCACCACCACGAAGTGGCCTCGTGCCAGCACGAGCTGGGCCTGATCTTCGACAGCCTGACCAAGCAGGCCGACGAGCTGCAGAAATACAAGTACGTCATCCACAACGTCGCGCACGCCTACGGCAAGTCGGCCACTTTCATGCCGAAGCCGATCGCAGGCGACAATGGCACCGGTATGCACGTCAACATGTCGATCTGGAAGGACGGCAAGCCGCTGTTTGCAGGCGACAAATATGCCGATCTGTCGGACGAAGCCCTGTGGTTCATTGGCGGTATCCTCAAGCACGCCAAGACCCTGAACGCTTTCACCAACCCGTCGACCAACAGCTACAAGCGCCTGATCCCGGGCTTCGAAGCCCCCGTTCTGCGCGCCTACTCGGCCCGCAACCGTTCGGGTTGCGTCCGTATCCCGTGGACTGAATCGCCGAAGGCCAAGCGCGTCGAGGCCCGCTTCCCCGATCCGTCGGCAAACCCCTACCTGGCGTTTGCGGCACTGCTGATGGCCGGCCTGGACGGCATCAAGAACAAGATCGATCCGGGCGAAGCCATGGACAAGAACCTGTACGATCTGCCCGCCGAAGAACTGGCCGGTATCCCGACCGTCTGCGGCAGCCTGCGCGAGGCGCTGGAATGTCTGGCGGCCGATCACGACTTCCTGCTGCAGGGCGACGTGTTCACCAAAGACCAGATCGACGGCTACATCGCACTGAAGATGGAAGAGGTCGAAACCTACGAGCACACTCCGCACCCGGTCGAATACGGCATGTACTACAGCTGCTGACCCCGGTCGGAAGTCCAATGAAAAGACCTTGGGGGCGTCCTGTCGGGCGCCCCTTTTCAGTGGTGCAGGGCCCCGATATTTCCCTTTGTCACAGGCGCCTTTGCCGCTAGGCTGAAGATCAATTCAATTATCAGGATTTTTCATGCGCCTTCTCGCCCTGACCCTCTCTGCTGCACTTCTTGTTTCAGGCGCTGCGGCGCAGACGATCGACCGGATCAAAGAAACGCGCGAAATCCGGTTTGGGTTTCGTACAGATGCCGCCCCACTTTCTTACATCAACGACCAGGAGCGACCCGACGGGTTGTCCGTGATGGTCTGCGATCAGGTTGCCCGAGCCATCGCCAGCCGACTGGGTGCGGATGACCTCACCGCACAGTTCATTCCGGTGCAGTCGGATACACGCTTTGGCATGGTCGCCTCTGGCCAGATCGACCTGTTGTGCGGCGCGGCGACAATCACCCTGTCGCGGCGGGAAACCGTTGATTTCTCGATCCCGATCTTCGTAGACGGAACATCCGTTTTGCTGCCGATAGATGCGGAAACCACGATGGCATCGCTTTCCGGCAAGAAAGTCGGCATGCGCAGCAGCACGACCACCGAAGAAGCCGTGTTCAACTCGTTCGGATCAGCGGGGATCGAGGCAAAGCTCGTTCGGTTCGCCTCGCATCCCGACGGGATCAAGGCTTTGCGGGACGGAGAGATCGACGCCTATTTCGCCGACCAATCCATCCTTTTGGTGAATTATCTAGCAGCTGGATTGAAGGACGACTTCAAAATCTCGCAGGAGATTCTGACGATTGAAAAACAGGGCCTGGCCCTTGCACGCGGTGATGATGACTTTCGCCTGATGGTCGATGAGATCCTGTCGCAGATGTATGCACAAGGCACGATGGAAGAGATATTTCGCGCCGCACTCCCCGGGATTGAACCCAGCGAGGCCCTGAAAGCCCTGTACGTTATCGCACCCACCCTGCCCTGATTTCCAGGAGGTCTCCATGCGCCTTACGGTCCTGTCCGTTTTCATTGCACTGAGTGCACCCATTGCGGCGCAGTCCGCTCCCTGCGGGAACACAGGCGCTGGTTTTGAAGCCTGGAAGGCCGATTTTGCCAAGCAGGCGCGCAAAGCCGGAGTAAAGAAAAAAGGGCTGCAGGCTCTGGCGCAAACCCAATACGCCACGCGAACCATCGCCGCGGATCGGGGGCAAAAAAGCTTCAAATACTCCCTCGACAAGTTCATGAAGGTTCGAGGGGCGGATACGATCGTGGCCCAGGGCCGCAAGCGAAAGGCCCGAAACCCGGAATTCTACGCGGCGCTGGAGCGTCAGTACGGTGTCCCGGCCGGCGTTCTGATTGCCATTCACGGCATGGAAACCGGGTTCGGAAACTTCATGGGCGACAGCCAGGTTGTTTCCGCAATCACAACATTGGCCTACGATTGTCGCCGGTCCGACTTCTTTGTTCCCCATGCCATCGGAGCGCTGAAACTGGTCGATCAGGGGGCGATCACGGTGGCAACAAAAGGGGCAAAACATGGCGAGTTGGGCCACACCCAGTTTCTGCCCGGCAATGCTCTGACCTATGGCGTGGACGCCACGGGTGACGGGCGCGTGGACTTCTACAACATGACGGATGCGTTGGCCTCAACCGCAAATTTTCTTCGGCAGAAAGGGTGGAAACCCGGCCGGGGCTATCAACCCGGCGAACCGAATTTTGCGGTGATCCAGCAATGGAATGCCGCATCGGTTTACCAAAAATCAATTGCGATCATGGCCGCTCGAATCGACAACTGAGGCTTTGTCAGCAACCTGACCGCCGCACTCAATTCCGCCACATTGCTGCCACAGTGTCGGGCGGAAAGCTCTAATTTCTTGGTTTCCAAAGCGTAATCAATCGTCGCAAAAATTCATTTTTTTGCAATATGGTCAAAATTTAACCCTCATCACCAACTAGAGTGTTGGTTCAGTATTCGTACGGCAGAGGGCAAGACTGTGACCACGAAGCACAGATACCACGGTGGCCTGCAATTCAACGGCGACACGAACGGCGCGTTGGAGCGGTTCGGCCATATCGTGGTGGCAACTCTTGAGGACTACGGGCATCTTGTGGAACGCAAGACCCTGCTGAGCCAGACCGAGGCAACCATCGTGTCCAGCCAGTACCTTGTTCGTTTGACCCTCGAGTCCGAACCCAGGGAGACCAGCGACCGCTATGGGCGTCTGGACCGTACGGTTGGTCTGAAGACCATGGTGCGCCCAGCGGCTGCACGACCGCGCAACCGATTGGTGATCTCGGTCTCGCCTGTTTCCGGCCTGGTGGATGACCCCGAGATCTCCGAATTGATGCTTGTCGTCATGCTGTATCGGATGGTCGACATCTGCTCGACGCAACGAGTGGAATGGCTGTCGCCGAAAACCGTTTTGACGATCGAACAGTTCATGGGCGCGTTTGACTCGTTGATGCCACGCAAGCAGCGGAACCGCCGCGAGGCGTTCGAGGCGGTCAGCGGACCTTTCGCGGGCCTTGAGCCCGCTGCAACTGATGACCAGGAGGCCGTCAAATCGCCGGCAAAGCCGCCGCGCCCGATTCAATTGACCGATGAGCAATTGCTCAGCATCGCCTTCCGTTCCGACGAGGCCGACGCACCCGTTTCCGATGCACCGGCCGCGACGGATGGCGATGAAGACCGGCCCAGTGACGCGTTGCGACTGACCAGCTGGGCCCTGACCGGTGCCGTGGCCAGCCTGTCGGCGCCGATCGCTCTGTCGATGGCCGCTGTGAACCTCATCCGGGGCGAAGACTTTCGCCTGAACACTCAGGTCCTGGCCTATACGGTCGCCATCGTGTCGCTGAACTCAAGTGGCGCCTTTGCCGATGTCGCCAATGCGATCGGACTGTAACTGAATTACCAGAAGACCCTCCTTGGAGGCCCCGCCATCAGGCGGGGTTTTCCATTTCTGGCAGGTGCTCGACCGGCACGACATAGGTGTGGATCGAGAACACCACGGCCCGTGTCTCGGGCAACCGCAAAAGCGTTTGCCGCTCGCTGCGCAGATACCGGGTGGTACCACGGTCACGGATCTCGCGCGGGGCGCTGGCGCTGCGGGGCTGGTGCAACTCGGGGTCGTCGTACCACAGCGCGTTGAAGCGCCACAAAGGCCGGTCGACCTGAATCCCGTCGAACAGGCGCTGAACCCGGCGCGCGATGTTGGGGTCATAGCTGTCGACCGGCTCGTGAATGGCAATTAGCGGGCGCATGAATTTCTCGGACAGACGCCAGCTGGCGGGAAAGCACAGGATGGCACCGGTCAGTACATGCTCGTCGCCCTGTTTCTGCAGGATGCAGAAATCCTCCTGCGCCAGAAGGCAAAGCGTATCCAAAGGGGTGTCGCGGTCAATCGGCACAGCGACCCCGTCCGGGCGCTGCGCGGTGTCGGTCGCCTCGGGATAGGCCTGCGCCAAGACCAGATCCAGCAGTTCGACGGCGGCCGGGTGCGCCTGCGCGTCCAGCGCCAGAACGTCGCCCCGGCGGGTTTCAAGCAGTTGTTGGCGGTGGCGCATCTGCGCGGCAAAGGCATCATCGCGATGCAGCCAGTCCTCCATCGTGGTCGGCGCGATCCCCGGCAGCGGGCGCTGTTGGGTCGGATCGTAGGGCAGTGTCTGTTGCAGAATGACTGTCATGGCGTTGGGTTAGCACTCAAAACAGGCCATGTCGGTCAAAAAGCGACTGGCAAATCGTCGCAATTCACCCAGACGGGGCCGCCGTGCCCCGTCAGGCTGAACCGGCAAGCAGGGAGGCGCGCCGTGAACCACCACTACCGAGACACCCGCAAGATCGACCCCAGCCGCGGCGCGACGCTGGGCGACGGCACGCCGAACGACAATGACCGGATCGAGATCGGCCCCACCCAACTTGCATTCAACGAATGGGCCGCCGCCGGTTTGCAGTTGCCCAACCTGGACCGGATGCGCGAATATCGCTGGAAGCGGTTGACCCAGGCGATCGTCGATCGGGGCTATGGCGGGCTGCTGATGTTCGACCCGCTCAACATCCGCTATGCGACCGACAGCACCAACATGCAGCTGTGGAACACGCACAACCCGTTCCGGGCGGTACTGCTGTGCGCCGATGGCTACATGGTGATCTGGGACTACAAGAACTCGCCCTTCCTGTCGAAATTCAACCCGCTGGTGCGCGAGCAGCGCTCGGGCGCGGACCTGTTCTATTTCGACCGCGGCGACAAGGTGGACGTACAGGCGGACGTGTTCGCCAATGAGGTGCGCGTGCTGATGCAAGACCACGCCCCCGGCCACACCCGGCTGGCGGTGGACAAGATCATGCTCCACGGCCTCCGCGCGCTCGAGGCGCAGGGCTTCGAGATCATGGAGGGCGAAGAGGTCACCGAAAAGACCCGCGCCATCAAGGGCCCTGACGAGATCCTGGCCATGCGCTGCGCCAGCCACGCCTGCGAAACCGCCGTGGCCGAGATGGAGAAGTTCGCCCGTGCCCATGTGGGCGACGGCAAGACGTCCGAAGATGACATCTGGGCCGTTCTGCACGCCGAGAACATCAAGCGCGGCGGCGAGTGGATCGAAACCCGTCTGCTGGCCTCGGGGCCGCGCACCAACCCGTGGTTTCAGGAATGCGGACCGCGGATCACGCAGAGAAACGAGATCATCGCCTTTGATACCGATCTGATCGGCAGCTACGGCATCTGCGTCGACATTTCGCGCACCTGGTGGATCGGGGATGAAAAACCCCGCCCCGACATGGTCTATGCCATGCAGCACGCGCACGAGCACATCATGACCAACATGGAGATGCTGAAGCCCGGCGTGATGATTCCCGAGTTGACCGCCAACTGCCACAAGCTGGACGACAAGTTTCAGGCGCAGAAATACGGCTGCCTGATGCATGGCGTGGGCCTGTGTGATGAATGGCCGTTGGTCGCCTATCCGGACAAGGCAGTGCCCGGCGCCTATGACTATCCGCTGGAACCCGGCATGGTGCTGTGTGTCGAGGCAGCCGTGGGCGAAGTCGGCGGCGATTTCTCGATCAAGCTGGAAGATCAGGTTCTGATCACCGAAGACGGCCACGAGAACCTGACCCGCTATCCGTTCGATGCGGCGCTTATGGGATTGGGCTGAGCAACGCTGGCATCGGCCAAGTCATTGCATAAAAAAATATGACAGCTATCATCCGACGATTAGCGTTGAGTAAAGGGTAATAACATAATGCATAAACTGGTTCTTTCGGTCTTCGTGTTAATGCTGGGTGCGGGCACAGCCATCGCTGCATGTCCCTCAAACCCACCATCTTCGTCGAAGGTGAACTTTCATTCCAATGACCAAAAGGTAAACGCGCAGTGGTTGCAACAGAATCTTGCGGGAAAAAAAGTCCATTTTGACGGCGGCGTCGAACAGTATCACAAGAATGGCTCCTATATCTACAAATCAGGTGGAGGTTCGTTCAAAGCGCCCGCTTATCGGTTTTATGACAACGGAGCCCGCTGCATCGACTACGATCAACCACGGTTTGACTTCTACGTTATTAACTCGGGGAAATTGGTATTAATCAACTCGCAGGGCGGACGGTACGAGGCCAAGAAAATCCGCTAGAGCCGACCTCAAGAATTTACTATTTCGCGCATTCTCACTGCCGGAAGCCTCCTGCGGGGAGGCTTGTTGTGCTTTCACGCCAGAATGGTTTCTCTACTTAGATGTTGTTCCCATCACCTCCTCGTGATGGAACCCTCACTATGCTTGAGAACACAACAGGAGCTGTCCAAGTCTAGAGACACACAGCGAGGACTCCCGACATGCCCACAGAACGCGTCACATTTTCCGGTCACGATGGCGGCAAACTGGCTGCTCGGCTGGATCTCCCCGATGGGCCGGTGCTGGCAACTGCGCTTTTTGCTCATTGCTTTACCTGCTCCAAGGACATACCTGCGGCCCGGCGCATCAGCGCGCGGCTTGCAGCGATGGGATTTGCCGTTCTACGGTTCGACTTCACCGGGCTGGGCCATTCCGAAGGCGAGTTCGCCAACACGACGTTCACTTCGAACGTTGAAGATCTGATCGCCGCTGCGCAGTTTCTTGCGGGCCGGAACATGGCGCCCGACCTGCTTGTCGGGCATTCTTTGGGCGGGGCCGCAGTCTTGCGGGCGCGGGCCGGAATCCCATCTGTCAAGGCGGTGGTTACGATCGGCGCCCCGGCCGACCCCGGCCATGTGGCTCATCACTTTGAAGACGCGCGGGGCCAGATCGAACAGGATGGCAGCGCGGAAGTTCTGCTGGGTGGGCGCCCCATCCGCATCGGTCGAGAGTTTGTGCGCGACATCTCTGAATCCGAACTGACGCCCTCGATTGCCGAGTTGAAGGCCGCGCTGCTGATCCTGCATGCGCCGCGCGACGAAACCGTAAGCATCGACAATGCCAGCACGATCTTTCTGGCCGCCAAGCACCCCAAAAGCTTTGTCACGCTGGACGACGCAGACCACCTGATCACCCGTCCGAAGGATGCAGAATACGCCGCCGACGTCATCGCCGCCTGGGTATCGCGCTATGTGCCGCTGTCGCCGCCCGCCCCGCCGCCGGGCGCGCCCGAAGGCGTTGTGCGCGTGACCGAAGTGGACCCGGGTGGTTTTCTTCAGGACATTCAATCAGGTCCAAGCCATCATGCCGTGGCGGATGAGCCGGCCTCTTACGGCGGGACTGATCGCGGCATGTCGCCTTATGGCTTTGTTTCTGCCGGGCTTGGGGCGTGCACTTCGATGACCATCCGAATGTATGCGCGACGCAAGCAATGGCCCCTGACCGGGATCAGCGTGGATGTCTGTCACAACAAGGTGCACGCGCAGGACGCGGGGTTGGCGGGGGATGGAAAGGTCGACCAGTTCCGCCGCAAGATCCGACTGGACGGACCGCTGGACAATGACCAGCGGACCAAGCTTCTTGAGATTGCCGACAAATGCCCGGTGCACCGCACGCTTGAAAATTCGGCGCATATCACCACCGAACTGCTGCCGCCGGAACCTGTTGCGGCTCCGGCGTGAACCGATATCCAGTCCGGATGGCCTATCGCCGAGGCGCAGGCCTGTGGATCGGGGGCCGTGCCGCTGGTGGGCGGGCCACGGGCGGTCGAGGACGCGCCGGCGGCTTGGCGATCGGAGGTTTGGGCCGCGCAGGCGGTTTCGCAATTGGCGGCTTGGGTTTGGGCGGCGGTTTTCCACCCGGCGGTTTGCCTGGCGGCGGAGGGCGGTCCACGTCAATGTCGACATTCACGTTGCGGTAATAGTCGTTCCACAGCATCGAGTCATAGAACGGGTCATATCCGTATCCTACACCGACCGTGACGCCTTCACAGCCCGAGAGGGTGAATCCCCCGGCCCCAAGCCCCAGAACGATGACGGATCGCTTCAAAAAGGTTCCTGCCATTTTCACGCCCTCACTGCACTGACCGGAATGACGCGAAGATGGCATTCAGATCCTCGACATAGCCAGGATCTGCACCGTCGCGCAGGATGGTCACCACAACCGCAACACGGTTGCGCGGCAGGTCGATCACCGTCGCGGTGAAGTTGATCCCGCGCCCGTCACGGGTGCCGGTGCCGCGAATGACCCGGGCCGGCAAACCGCCGATGCGCATGTTCGCATCACTTGTCACCTCTGGGTTTTTCACCAGAAACTTGTCGACATCCTGCAAGTAACGGACCCCGTCCTCGATGCTGGCAACGCCGAACGGCGAAACGAACCCGATCCAGACCGAGTCATCTGTGACCGGGCGCGCAGCCATCACCCGGCTTACGGACCGGGTATCGCCCAGTTGTGTATCCTCAAGATCGCGTGGGCCGCCCGTGCGCAGCATCCAGAAATCCGGGACATCGAACTGAAACAGCGCACGCCCCCCTTCGGTGTAGGTGACCGGCGTATCGCTCAGCCCCGCACCCGTCATGCCGACCCAAAGAGCCGCGCCGATGGCAAAAAGGTTTTTCTTAAACAAGCTGATATCTCTATTTGTTAGTGTCATCGTCCTGAGGATGAGCGATGCAACCCGCGCTTGTCCAGTTTTTAAAGAGTTTTGCTAAGGGGGCCCGCCCGACCTGCGTTGCCGCCTAGTCTGCATATACGCCGACTGTCGCATCGCCGGCCTCTCCCACAAATCGGATCCGCGTACCGTCCGACTGAACATCGTAACAGGCCCAAAAGTCAGACGGTGGCCAGATCGAACAGTATCTGTCATCCCGCACCGCCCAGCGCCCCGAGCTGGGTCGACCCGAGAAATACTGCGTGGCCATAGACGGCTCGAAGACCTGTGTGGCTCCGTTGTCATAAGCCAGCGTCCGGCCCGACAGGACGTCGAGAATCTGCGCGCCCGTCAGCGGTCGGAACGTGTCGGCCGCCAGAATTCCGGGCCAAACCAACAAAATCAGGGCAAACCGTCTCATCCCGCGTCTCCTGCCTTGTCCCAACGGTCCGGCGAGTCTATCACCCGCGCCAACACCCATTGCCAACCGAAAAAGGTGCCGCCGCCCATGATTCCCCGCTATTCCCGCCCCGAAATGGTTGCCGTCTGGTCGCCCGAGACCAAGTTCCGCATCTGGTACGAGATCGAGGCCCATGCCTGCGACGCGATGGCCGATCTGGGCGTCATCCCGCGCGAAAACGCCGAGGCCGTCTGGAAGGCTAAGGACGTGGAATTCGACGTGGCCCGCATCGACGAGATCGAGGCCGTGACCAAGCATGACGTCATCGCCTTTCTGACCCATCTGGCCGAGCATGTCGGCAGCGATGAGGCCCGCTTTGTCCACCAGGGCATGACCAGCTCGGACGTGCTGGATACCTGCTTCAACGTGCAACTGACCCGCGCCGCCGACATCCTGATCGCCGATCTCGAAGGCCTGCTGGCCGCGCTCAAGTGCCGCGCCTACGAGCACAAGGACACCGTCCGCATTGGCCGCAGCCACGGCATTCATGCCGAGCCCACCACCATGGGCCTGACCTTCGCGCGCTTCTACGCCGAGATGGACCGCAACCTGTCGCGGATGCGCGACGCCCGCGCCGAGATCGCCACCGGCGCCATCAGCGGCGCGGTCGGCACCTTCGCCAATATCGACCCCCGCGTCGAAGAACATGTCTGCGAAAAGCTGGGCCTGGTGCCCGAGCCGATCAGCACGCAGGTCATCCCGCGCGATCGCCACGCGGCCTTCTTTGCCACGCTGGGCGTGATCGCCAGCAGCATCGAGAACATCGCGATCGAAATCCGCCACATGCAGCGCACCGAGGTTCTGGAGGCCGAGGAGTTCTTCTCGAAAGGCCAGAAGGGCTCGTCGGCGATGCCGCACAAACGCAACCCGGTGCTGACCGAGAACCTGACCGGCCTGGCCCGGTTGGTGCGCATGACCGTGATCCCGGCGATGGAGAACGTGGCCCTATGGCACGAGCGCGACATCAGCCACAGCTCGGTCGAGCGCAACATCGGCCCCGACGCCACCGTGACCCTGGATTTCGCCCTGTCGCGCCTGACCGGGGTGATCGACAAGCTGGTGGTCTATCCGGACAACATGCTGGCCAACATGAACAAGTTCCGCGGTCTGGTCATGAGCCAGCGCGTGCTGCTGGCCCTGACTCAGGCCGGCGTCAGCCGCGAGGACGCCTATCGCCTGGTGCAGCGCAACGCGATGAAGGTCTGGGAAGAAGGCAAGGACTTCAAAACCGAACTGCTGGCCGACCCGGATGTGACCGCAGCGCTGAGCAAGGAAGAGATCGAAGAAAAATTCGACCTTGGTTATCACACCAAACATGTCGACACGATCTTCGAGCGGGTGTTCGGCGAGTAACCCTCGACGCAGGAACGGCTTTTGCCGGGGCCCGGGTCGCGCTGCGCGATCCGGGCCCCTGTCTTTTGCGGAAACGTCCGAAATCGGCTATGCTGAATGGGCAATTTCCGTTCAAGGAGAGCCCATCATGATCCGCACGACACTCTGCGCACTGGCCCTTGCCCTGTCCGCCTCGTCCGCATTCGCCTGCCAAGGCCACAGCAAGCAATCGCAATCCTGTGCGCCCGGTACGACTTGGGATTCGGCCTCGGAAAGCTGCGTGAAAAACGCCAGCAGCTGAATTCTTGTCCTACTTGTGAATAAAAGCGAGCCATTGGCTGTTAGCTTTTTTGAAGAACGCACTATGCTTCTTGCGAGCAGCCCTTGGAACGGAGTAGGACAATGCGCCTTTTGATGGCCACGGCACTAGCCCTTCAGACATTTGCCTTTGCCCCCGCGGTCAGTGCCGCCGGCGGTGACAGCAGCCCCCCAAAACCGACGAATACCACCAAGAAATGCCTGTTCGGCCGCGTCTATGACGAAGCAGCCGGCCGTTGCGTCAAGCCGAACAAGACCAATTTCAGCGAAGAGCAATTGTATCAGGCCGTGCGCGAGCTTGCTTATGACGGCCAGTTCGAAAATGCGCAGAACGTGTTGCGCGTCATGGATCAAGACGATGATCGCGTTTTGACGTATTGGGGTTTCACCTACCGCAAAATGGGCGAAGCCGAGCTGGCCAACACCTATTACCAACGCGCAATCGAAACCAATCCTGACAACATTCTGGCCCGCAGCTATATGGGCCAAGGATATGTCACCGAAGGGAAAACCGAACTGGCCATCGCGCAATGGCGCGAGATCAAGGCACGCGGAGGAGAAGGCACCTGGGCCGAAGCGTCTCTGCGCGAGGCGATCCGCACGGGGCTGACTCACAGCTACTAGGTTCAGTCTTTCTTTACTCGACTCTCGCTAATCTGCCTGCGGAACAAAAGTTGACACCGCAGGCAGATGCAAGATTCACATGCTTTGGTACAGACCGCACCGGGCAATTCTGCTCCGGCCGAGAAACAGACGGATGACGCCTCTCGCCTCGTTCCTCGCAAACTCACGCCCGGCCAGAAGGCCGCCATCATCGTACGCCTGCTGTTGAACGAGGGGGCCGATCTTCCGTTGGAGGAGTTGCCCGACGAACTGCAGGAACGGCTGACTCTCCAACTGGGCCGGATGGGGCTGGTTGACCGCGTAACCCTCGCAGCGGTCGCGCAAGAATTCGCAGATGCGCTGGACAGCGTCGGACTTGCCTTTCCGCACGGCTTGGCCGGGGCGCTGGACGCGGTAAATGGCAAGATTGCCCCGGCGACCGCCGCCCGGCTGCGCAAGGTCGCGGGTGTGCGCCAGGTCGGCGATCCATGGCTGCGCCTGCGTGACACCCCTGCCGAAGACCTTGCGCGTATGGCTCAGGCCGAAAGCACCGAAGTTGCAGCCGTCATGCTATCCAAGCTTGATACGGCGAAAGCAGCACAGTTGTTGGCGCAATTGCCCGGGCCGGTGGCCAGACGGATAACCTATGCCGTGTCAAAAACCGCCAACGTGACGCCCGAGGCGGTGGAGCGGATCGGCTGGTCACTGGCCGCGCAATTGGATCAACGCCCAGTTCCGGCCTTCACCGATTCACCCGACACGCGCGTCGGGGCGATCTTGAACCAATCCCCCGCATCCACGCGTGACGGACTGCTGGACGCGCTCGATGAGGAGGATACTGAGTTCGCCAGCGCTGTTCGAAAGTCCATCTTCACCTTTGCGCACATCGCCACGCGTATAGCTGCACGGGATGTGCCTGCCATCCTGCGCGAAGTCGATCAGCCGGTTTTGATAACTGCTCTGGCTGGCGCAAGAACCGAGGATGACAAGGCCTCGGTCGACCATCTGCTGTCCAACATATCCGCACGGATGGCCGACAACCTGCGCGAGGAAATTGCTGAACGCGGCAAGGTCAAGCAGGCCGAAGCAGAGGAGGCCATGACCCAGATTGTCGGTGCGATCCGCACACTCGTGGACGCAGGCACAATCACCTTGGTCGAAGCGGACGCCGATGGCAACGACGACTAAGGGCTGCCCGCCGCTGGCTCGGATGCCCTAGAACAAGGGATCGGGACAATGCTTGTGGTTGTTGCGCGCCGGCTGTATGTCTGAATCCGCAATTCGCAACACCCGGTGAGATCCCCCGATGCCCGTCGAAAAGTCGGAACTGAGCCGCTTTGAGCTTGGTCAATACTATGTCGCCAACCTGTTCCTGAAAGGCATGATCGGCGCAATGCGCCTTTTGCCCTATGAACGGCGCATTGCGACGATGGGGGCGATCGTGCGCGGGTTGGCCCCGGCAGTTGGGTTCACCAAACGTGTGCGAAGCAACCTGAAACTGACCTGCCCTGACCTGCCTGCAGCCGAAGTCAAACGCATTTGCCGTGCGGTGCCCGACAACGCAGGCCGCGCGATCATGGAACACTTCTCGCCCGAGGATTTCACTGAACGGCAGAAGAACGCAAAAGTATCAGGTTCAGGAATCGCCGCATTTGAACAAGCGGTGGCCGAAGGTCGGCCGGTGATGATGATCACGGCACATTTCGGCCACTACCTTGCTGCGCGGATCGCTTTGCAGGCGCGCAGCGGCAAGCCGATTGGCTGCCTGTACCGCCGCATGGCCAATCCGTATTTCAACGAGATGTATGTCGACGCCTTCCACAAAACCGGCGAGCCGATGTTCGAACAAGGTCGGCGCGGCATGGTGGAAATGGTTCGGTCCCTGAAAAAGGGCGGCATCATCGCCATCGTATCGGACCTGCACGCCCATGGCGGTGAAGAATTGACGTTTTTTGGCAAACCCGCAGTCACGTCGGTTTTGAACGCGGAATTGGCGATGAAATACGATGCCGTTCTCATTCCTTGTTACGCGGTGCGCCAAGCCAACGGTATCGATTTCGAGATCGTTTTGCATGATCCGGTGCCGCATACGGACCCCAAGACCATGACCCAATTCATCAACGATGACCTCGAAGGCATGGTGCGGAAACACATGGGCCAATGGTTCTGGATTCACCGACGGTGGAAAGCCTGGAATGGGCTGGGTGTGCAGCCTCAGGACATGCCCTGAGCCGCCCTCTACTTCACCCTTGTTGAGGCGATGATCGGGCCACTGCCGGTGCCCTGAATCAGAACCACCGCGGGCAGGTCCGAAGACAGTTCGATCTGAAAATCCTGTTCAGCCGACCCGTTCCATCGGCCGGCTTCGTGCCATTCCTCAACGACATTCGCGTAGTCCAGATCGTGTCCGGCCAGCTCGCCCCGTCGAATCGACGCGTGGCGCAAGGGCGTGTATTGCACGACCACGACGTCATAGTTTTTCGCGTCGACGAGGTCGACCGGGGCAACGCGGACCGTAACCGTGTTCCCGGACCTCTGCGCCGAAACCGACGCGGTGGGCGCAGCAGTCAAATGCGCGTCGATCAATCGGTTCAAGTCACGGGATTTGGCACCAACGACATCCTGCTGTCCGTTGATCACCATCTGAGGGGTATAGATCATCGAACGGCCGCCGCGCCGCGCATACGCTCGTTGACGGTCCGTATGCGCCGGATCGGCATACTCGTCCTTCCAACCGATGTAGTCCCAATAGTCCACGTGCAGCGCCAAGCCGATCACGTCGTCGCGCTTGGCGAGATCGTGCATGATCGCATCTGCCGGCGGGCAGGACGAACACCCCTGCGAGGTAAACAATTCGACCACCACCGGGCTGTCCGCCCAGGCCGAAGACGCCGACAGGAATACGGACGCAAGAACTGTGGTCAGGGCTGATCTTTTCATTTCACTCTCGGTTTGAGGAGCCTGCAAGCACCGGTGTACTCCGCCACCGGATCAAGCGCCAATCAAGGTTTCTTGAGACAGGTTTCGGCGGCAATTCGCAAAAATGTGTGCAATGGTATACAAAAATTGCCGCACCCGCCCTGTTGGACCTTGAACCGCAGGCCATGGTGATGCAGATACCGCTCAGCGAATCCCAATTCCACGTCATTTGAGAGGGAGGCCACAGATGCCCATCAAAGTCGGACAGGATACCGCCAAGACACGCCGCAGCCTGAGCGTGAATGGCAAGTCCATCTCGTATTACTCGATCCCCGCCGCGCAAGAGGCCGGCCTGGGCGATTTCTCCAAGCTTCCCGCCGCGCTGAAAGTGGTGCTGGAAAACATGCTGCGGTTCGAGGACGGCGGTTTTTCGGTTTCCGTCGATGACATCAAGGCCTTTGCCGAATGGGGCGCCAACAACGGGAAGAACCCGCGCGAGATCGCTTACCGCCCTGCCCGCGTGCTGATGCAGGACTTCACCGGCGTTCCGGCCGTTGTCGACCTGGCCGCGATGCGCGACGGCATCAAGGCGCTGGGGGGCGATCCGCAGAAGATCAACCCGCTGAACCCCGTAGACCTGGTCATCGACCACTCGGTCATGATCGACGAATTCGGCAACCCGCGCGCCTTCCAGATGAACGTGGACCGCGAATATGAACGCAACATGGAGCGCTACCAGTTCCTGAAATGGGGCCAGAGCGCGTTCAACAACTTCCGCGTGGTACCGCCGGGCACCGGCATCTGCCACCAGGTGAACCTGGAATACCTAGCCCAGACCGTCTGGACCGACACTGACCAGAACGGCGAAGAAGTCGCCTATCCCGACACGCTGGTCGGCACCGACAGCCACACCACCATGGTCAACGGCATGGCCGTTCTGGGCTGGGGCGTTGGCGGGATCGAGGCCGAGGCCGCGATGCTGGGTCAGCCGATCTCGATGCTGATCCCCGAAGTGATCGGGTTCGAACTGACCGGCGAGATGGTCGAAGGCACCACCGGCACCGACCTGGTTCTGAAGGTCGTGGAGATGCTGCGCGCCAAGGGCGTGGTGGGCAAGTTCGTCGAATTCTACGGCGAAGGCCTGGACCGTCTGCCGCTGGCCGACCGCGCAACCATCGCCAACATGGCGCCGGAATACGGCGCGACCTGCGGCTTCTTCCCGATCGACAACGAAACCTTGCGCTACCTGCGCAACACCGGCCGTGACGAGGACCGCATCGCGCTGGTCGAAGCCTATGCCAAGGAAAACGGGTTCTGGCGTGGGGCGGACTATGCTCCGGTCTACACCGACACGCTGTCCCTGGACATGAGCACGATCGTTCCCGCGATTTCGGGTCCCAAGCGTCCGCAGGATTATGTGCCGCTGACCAACGCCAAGGCTGCCTTCCGCCAGGAAATGGAAAACACTTTCAAGCGCCCGATGGGCAAGGAAGTGCCGGTCAAAGGCGAAGACTACACCATGGAATCGGGCAAGGTCGTGATCGCTTCGATCACGTCGTGCACCAACACCTCGAACCCCTATGTGATGATCGGTGCGGGCCTTGTCGCACGCAAGGCGGCGGCTTTGGGCCTGAACCGCCAACCGTGGGTCAAAACCTCGCTGGCCCCGGGATCGCAGGTCGTATCCGCATATCTTGAGGCCGCTGGCCTGCAGGAAGATCTGGACAAGATCGGCTTCAACCTCGTTGGTTATGGCTGCACCACCTGCATCGGCAACTCGGGCCCGATCCAGAAAGAGATCTCGGAAGCCATCGCCGAGGGCGACCTTGTGGCGACCTCGGTCCTGTCGGGCAACCGCAACTTCGAAGGCCGGATCTCGCCGGACGTGCGCGCCAACTACCTGGCTTCGCCGCCGCTGGTGGTGGTTTATGCACTGGCCGGTACGCTGGACATCGACCTGACTTCGGAACCGATCGGTCAGGACAAGGACGGCAACGACGTCTACATGAAAGACATCTGGCCGACCCAGAAAGAGATCGCCGAACTGGTCGAGGCAACCGTAACCCGCGAGGCATTCCAGTCGAAATATGCTGATGTCTTCAAAGGCGACGAGAAATGGCAATCGGTCGAAACCACCGATGCCGAGACCTATGACTGGCCGCCGACGTCGACCTACATCCAGAACCCGCCCTACTTCCAGGGTATGGGAGCACAGCCGGGCACCATCTCGAACATCGAAGGCGCCAAGGTTCTGGCCATTCTGGGTGACATGGTCACCACCGACCACATCTCGCCGGCTGGTTCGTTTGCAACCACCAGCCCCGCGGGCAAATACCTGCTGGAGCGCCAGGTGCAACCACGCGAGTTCAACTCGTACGGATCGCGCCGCGGCAACCACGAGGTCATGATGCGCGGCACCTTCGCCAACATCCGCATCAAGAACGAGATGCTGGACGGTGTCGAGGGTGGTTACACCAAAGGCCCCGATGGGCAGCAGACCTCGATCTATGACGCATCGATGGCCTATCAGGCAGAAGGCACTCCGCTGGTCGTGATCGGTGGCGAGCAGTATGGCGCCGGTTCCTCGCGGGACTGGGCGGCCAAGGGCACCGCACTGCTGGGCGTCAAAGCCGTGATCGCAGAAAGCTTCGAACGTATCCACCGCTCGAACCTGGTGGGCATGGGGGTCATCCCGTTCGAGTTCACCGCCGGCGACAACCGCAAGACGCTGGGCTTGAAAGGCGACGAGACCTTCTCGATCCACGGTCTGGACACGATCCAGCCGCTGCAAGAGGTGCCCTGCACCATCACCTATGCGGACGGAACCGAGAAGACCATCACGCTCAAGTGCCGCATCGATACCGCGCCCGAGATCGAATACATCGAAAACGGCGGCGTGCTGCACTATGTGCTGCGGAACCTGGCCAAGGCCAGCTAAGCCGGCACCAAGCCAAGAACGCAAGGGCGCCCCGACCGGGCGCCCTTTTTCGTTTCACGTCTGGCCACTATCGCGTTGTGTTCCGTGCAGATAAGCGGTCTGCTGGGGGCATGGAAAAAGTTGCCTTGATAACTGGTGGTGCTCGCGGAATTGGCCGGGCCATCGCGGTTGATCTGGCCGTGGATCATCGCGTCGCCCTGACGTGGCACAAGACCGAACCGCAGCCCTTGCCCGATGACCGACCGGCCCTGACCCTGCAAAGCGATCTGACCCAAGAAGGTCAGCCCGAAGACGTGGTGCGCCGCGTCATCGACAGGTTCGGGCGGCTGGATGTGATCATCAACAATGCCGGGCTGGTTCAGGCCACACCAAAGGACCGGTTCAGCCGAAAGGACCACAGGGCCATTCTTGATCTAAACCTGCTGGTTCCGGCCGCGCTGCTGGCTGCCGCGTTGCCTCACCTGCAGCCGGGAGCGTCGGTCGTCAGTATCTCGTCAGTCAACGCCGAGCTTCCCCCGCGCGACGCCGCGACCTATGGGGCCAGCAAAGCCGCGCTGAACTTGTGGACCCGCGCCATGGCGAAAGAATTGGGTCCGGACGGCATTCGCGTCAACGCGGTGGCACCCGGCGCGATCAACATCCCCGAAGCCCCAAGGCCCGACGATCTGACCGACCTGTTCGTTCAGAACACAGCGCTGGGGCGTGTTGGGATACCCGAGGACATAGCGCGCGCAGTTCGCTTTCTAGCATCCGAAGACGCGTCCTTCGTCACCGGAGAGGTGCTGACCGTCTCTGGCGGGTATCGCCTTTAACCCCAGCGTTATTGCGCGGCGGCTTTTTCCAATGCGGGTCGGATAGTGCTCTCGATCACGCGCTGGGTGATCGGGCCGGCAAACCGCAGGATGATCGTGCCGTCACCGTCGATCACGTAGGTCTCGGGCACGCCGTAGACGCCCCAGTCCAATCCCATGCGGCCATTTTCATCGCGCCCGATGGCGGCATAAGGATCACCCAGTTCGCTTAGGAAAGCGTCGGCGTTGGTCAGTTTGTCTTTGTAGTTGATGCCGTAGACCGGAATACCTTCCTGCGCCAGTTTCTCGAGGTTCGGATGCTCGGCGCGGCAGGGAGCACACCAGCTGGCCCAATAGTTCACCAGCTTGACCTGGCCGTCGCGCAGGGTTGCGTCGTCGAACCTCTGTTTGCCAGGAAACTCGGCCAGAACAACGGGCGGCGCGGGCTGGCCTTCGCGGGCCGAGGGCAGCGCGTTGGGATCTTCGCGGAACATGCCAATGGCCGCCAGCACTGCAAAGGCTCCGAAAATCAGTGGTGGAGCAATCATCAACGGCGAGATCTTAGCCATTGCGCGACATCCTCTGTTCGATCTTTTCCATCTCGGCCCGGACCTTGCGACCACGCAGGATGCTGAAAACCACCAGTGCCACCAGCAAAACGATCGAGGCCGCGTAGGAAGACAGAACCGTTTCCGCGTATTTTCCCAGATCAGGCATCATCCGTTTACCCTTTCCCGTGCCAGCAGCGCCTTGATGCGCCGCGCGCGGATTTCGGTGCCGGTCCGGTACAGGACCAGCGCGATGAACAGCAGCACGAAGCCGATGATGCAGGTCAGCAGCGGGTAGAAGTACACGTTGCTGACCTTCTCGGTGGTGTCCGTGCCGGTTATCGCCCCTGCGCGCATCACCGATGCGCCCTGATGCAGGCCCTGGTTCCAGAAATTCACCGCATAGCGGCTGAGGATGGCAAAGACCGAGCCCACGATGCACAGGACCGAGGTCAGGTCCGCCGCCGTGTCGGGGTCTTCGATCGCCTCCCACAGGGCGATGTAGCCCAGATAGAACAGGAACAGGATCAGGAACGAGGTCAGGCGCGGATCCCAGGCCCACCAGGTGCCCCACATGGGCTGCCCCCAGATGGCGCCGGTGGCCAGCGCGATCAGGGTCATCACGATGCCGATCGGCGCTGCGGCGCGTGCGGCAAGGGCACTGACATGGTGCCTGCGCACCAGCCAGACCAGCGAGGTGACCAGCATCATCAGCCAGCAATTGATGGCCATCAGCGCCGATGGCACATGCAGGTAGATGATCTTGACGGTAGACCCCTGCTTGTAGTCATCCGGCGTGAAGAAGAACCCCCACACCAGCCCGACGACCAGAAACAGGGCCGAGCTGATCCAGAAGAACGGCAGGACCCGCTCGCTGGTGGCGAGGAACTTGCGCGGGTTGGCGTATTCCCACAGGGCGTTGGCTTTGGCTGCTATCGACATGGGCCTTATCTAGTCCGAGTCGGGGGCGTTCTCAATTGACATCGGTCAACGTGCCCCAATCATCTGAGGTTGATGCGCAGAACCGCCGCGCTGGCAAAAGGCAGAAGGGCGACCGTGGCGGCGGTAATCCCGGCCAGCATCAGCAGCGGGGTCTGAACCTCCATCCCGGTGGCACCGCGGCGCGCGACCTCGGCCCCGAAGATCAGCGTGGGCACGTAAAGCGGCAGCACCAGCAGCGACAGCAGCAGGCCCCCGCGCTTGAGCCCCACAGTCAGGGCTGCGCCGAAAGTGCCGATCACGCTGAGCGCGGGCGTGCCGATCAGCAGAGAGACGACTAGCCAGCCGAAGCCGGGGCCGGGCAGATTCAGCAGCACCCCAAGCACCGGCGCGGCCAGCACCAGCGGCAGGCCGGTGGTGATCCAATGCGCCAGCGCCTTGATCGTGACCACCGATTCCAACGGCAGCGGCGCGGTGGCCAGCAGATCGAGCGACCCGTCCTCCCAATCCAGTGCCAGCAGGCGATCGAGCGACAGCAGACAGGCCAGCAATGCGCCCAGCCACAGCACCCCCGGCGCGATGGTCGCCAACAGCGAGGATTGCGGACCCACCGAAAACGGCACGAGAACGGTGACGATCAGGAAGAAGGCCAACCCGAGGCCGAACCCTCCCCCCGCGCGGAAGGACAGTTTCAGGTCACGCAACAGCAGGGCGATCACAGGAAGCCTCCGTCGAAGTCATCCAGCGCTTTTGGTCGCGCCTTGTTGGGGCCGACATCCAGGACCTCACCATCGAGACCCAGGTCGATATGGGTGGCAATCAGGGCCGAGCCGCCCTGCCCCAGATGCGCCCGCACTGCATCGGCGAACATTGCCACGGCGGTCTTGTCCAGTGACACGGTGGGTTCGTCCAGCATCCAGATCGGTCGGCCGGTCACCAGCATTCGGGCCAGACCCAGGCGGCGTTTCTGGCCCGCCGACAGGTTGCCTGCGTGACGATCGGCCAGTTCGTTCAGGGCGAAGGCCTCCAGCGCCGGCTGTATGTCACGCGTGCCAAAGACCGAGGCCCAAAAGGTCAGGTTCTCGGTTACGGTCAGGGTGGGTTTCAGCCCGTCGGAATGGGCGGCATAGGCGATCCGGTCCTCGGCCCCCTCGATCCGGCCCGAGAGCGGCGGTTGCAGCCCGGCCAGCGTGCGCAGAAGGGTGGTCTTGCCGATCCCGTTCGGGCCGCGCAGGATCAGCGCCTTGCCCGGGGGCAGCGCGAAACTGAGGCCTTCGAGCACGGGCACGCCCCCTCGGGCAATGGCAAGATCGGTCACGGTCAGTGTCATGAGACCCGCTTATCCGATTGGTTGCGGGGGAAAAAGGACGGATTTGCCGCAGGGCCTTTTGGCGGGGCGGGATGTGAGGGGCCAGATGAAGCGGTCAGACCGGCAACAGGGCCAGAGCGATGCGGCGCCCCTCGGACAAGAGCACGTTGTAGGTACGGCAGGCGGCGGGCGAGTTCATGATCTCAACCCCGATGCCGGCGTCTTCGAGGGTCGACCGCAAATCAGAGGGTATGTGAGACAGATCAGCGCCGGTGCCGATGAACAGAACGTCAACCTGATTGGCCAGTTCAAGAAGGCTCTGGCTGTCCGTGAAACCGCCCCACGGTCCGGTCCCTCCGGGCCCTGTCAGAACACTGCCTTCGTAAACCTCGCCGCCTATCCGGAAAAATCCCGGCCCATAGCCATCAATCGGAACTGCGTTGGTATATGTGATCTCGTTCAGGCGCATGTGATCTTCTATCCCCAAAGCGGCAAGCCCGACAAGGCCGCAGCAGCGATGACTGCATACGCGATCACGCGGTAGACCTGTTCCCTAGCAGGCTGAAACATCCAGCCGCCCAGCCAATTTCCTGCCAGATTCGGAACGGCAAGCGCCAGCCCCAACCCAACCGTTGACCAGGTCAATTGCCCGAACGCAGCGAGATACCCGAAGATCAGAAAATCAAAGGCCAGAAGGAACAGCAGGATCGTGGCCCGAACAACTGCCACAGGCAACGGGCGAGACATGTAGAACAGGATTACCGCCGGACCCGGGATGCCTGCAACGCCCCCCAAAAAGCCGGCCGCAGCGCCGATGGCAGTTACCATGTTGCGCCGGACTTCGCCGTTGTACCGCAGCCCCGAAATCAGCACGACCAGCATGAACAGGGTCACGAGGCTGACGGCGTAGCGAAAAACCTCAGGCTGGACTCGGGTCAATATCGACAGTCCGACCGGCAGCAAAAGTGCACACCCGACGACAAGTCGCACGAGATCGCGTTTGTCGACATCAACCCAGGCGCGGCGCAGATTGGGAAGTGGCCCGAAGACATCCATGCAGGTCAACGCGATCAAAGCCCCGAACGGACCAAGATAAGGCGTCGACAGCGGCAGAAAGATCAGCGCGGTGCCGAACCCGGAAAACCCTCGAACGATTCCACCCGCGAGGGCTGCAAAAATGATGACGGCCAATCCCGTTGGGGATTGGCCGAACACATCAGGCATCAATATTGGCAAACTGGTTGCCGGCCGTGTTCGATGGCTTGGACCAATCGCGTTTGACCCCCAGCCACAGCAGGATGGTCGAGGCCACGAAAACCGACGAATAGGTCCCTACGATCACGCCCCAGATCATCGCGAAGACGAACCCGCGGATCACGTCACCGCCGAGCACATACAGCGAGACAAGCGCCAGCAACGTGGTGACCGAGGTCATGACGGTTCGGCTGAGCGTTTCATTGATCGAGAGGTTCAGCACCTCTTTCAGGTCCTTCTTCTTGTATTTACGCAGGTTCTCACGCACCCGGTCGAATACGACCACGGTATCGTTCAGCGAGTAACCGACGATTGTCAGAAGCGCGGCGATAATCGCGAGGTCGAAGCGGATCTGCAGCTCGGAAAAAATACCGATCGTCAGCAACACGTCATGCACCAGCGCGGCGACCGCCCCCAACGCGAACTGCCATTCGAACCGCAGCCAGATGTAGACCAGCACCGCTCCGATCGCCAAAACCACGGCAATCACGGCGGTTTGGATCAGCTCGCCCGAGACTTTCGGGCCCACGGATTCCACCGAAACGAACTGGATATCTGGGATTACAGCCTGCAAGGCGCCTTCGACTGCCGCGATGGTTTCGGCCGTGACAGATTCGGCACCGTCCTGCGCTTGAATGCGGATCATGGCCACGTTCTCATCAGGCCCGAATGTCGGGTCGAAGATTTCGGTGATGGTGACATCCCCGAGGCCCAGCGGCGCAATGGCGTCGCGGTAAACACCGACATCCAATTCCTGCGTGCTCTGGGTCCGGATCGTGGTACCGCCCCGGAAGTCGATCCCGAAGTTCAAACCTTGGAGCATGAACGAAGCGAATGCGATGACCATCATCAGGCCCGAAATGCCCAGCCAGACCTTCCAGCGGCTGAAGAAATCGAACGAGGTGTTTTCGGGTACGAGTTTCAGTCTCATGTCAAACCTCGATCGTTTTCGGGCGGCGCCGTTCGAACCACATGATGATCATCAGTCGCGTCACGAAGATCGCGGTGAAGACCGACGTCAGAATGCCCAGGCCAAGCGTGATGGCAAAGCCGCGAACCGGGCCGCTGCCGATGGCGAACAGGATAACGGCGGTGATGAAGGTCGTGATGTTGGCATCCAGAATGGCCGACAGGGCCTTTTCATAGCCCAGGTCGATTGCCCGAGCGGGGCCTTTGGCCGATTTCAGCTCTTCTCGAATACGTTCGAAGATCAGCACATTGGCATCCACCGCCATACCGACCGTCAACACGATCCCGGCAATGCCCGGCAACGTCAATGTCGCGCCAATCAGTGACAACAGCCCAAAGATCAGCCCGACGTTAATCAGCAAAGCGATGTTGGCGAAGATGCCAAAAAGACCATAGCTGAGCGCCATGAAGATCAAGACTGCCGCAAAAGCGACCGTGGTGGCGACCTTACCCGCGTCGATGCTGTCTTGGCCCAGTTCGGGGCCGATCGTACGTTCTTCGAGGAACTCAAGACCCGCCGGCAGCGCGCCTGCACGCAGCAGAACTGCAAGGTTCGTGCTTTCTTCGACGGTGAAGTTGCCGGTGATGATGCCGGAACCGCCGGGGATATGGCTTTGGATCACCGGAGCCGAGATCACCTCGTCATCCAGCACGATCGCAAACGGAGCACCGATATTGTCACGGGTGTAATCGCCGAATTTGCGGGCGCCGGATGTGTTGAACCGGAAGCTGACCGCCGGGCGTCCGTTCTGATCGAATGAAGGCTGGGCGTCGACCAATTCCTCGCCCGTCACGACGGGTGCGGATTCGATGGTGTAGTACACGCCGTTTTCGTCGATCGACGGCACGACCTCTTCACCGACGCCGGGCACGACGTCCGGATCGGTGCCGCGGGCCACGACCGGATTGAAGGTCAGTTGCGCCGTGGTACCAATGATGTCCTTCAACTCGCTGGCACTGCCGATCCCGGGCACCTGAATCAGGATCCGGTCGGTGCCCTGACGCTGGATGGTCGGCTCACGCGTGCCAACCTCGTCGATCCGGCGGCGCACGATTTCAAGTGCCTGACGCACCGTTCGATCATCCGAGGCCAGTTTCTCCGCCTCGGACAGTTTTACGATCAGGGTGTCGCCGTCGGCGCTGACTTCGATATCCGTGGCGCCGACCCCGGTCAGCGTCTGCACCTGACGGGCCAGCCCGCGCACCGCTTCCAGAGCGCTTGGCATTCCGTCCGGCTGGCTGATACGAACGCGAATCTCATCCGGGGCCGAGGGTTGACGGCGGATCGTTCCGACCGTCGCCCGTTCGTCCCGCAGGGCATCACGAACTTCGGGCCACATGGCCTCCATCCGCGTCTCGTAGACATCGCCAACCTGAACTTCGGCCAACAGATGCGCCCCACCGCGAAGATCAAGCCCCAGGTTGACCAATGACGACGGCAGCCAATCGGGCCATTGCCCCGCTTGCGCCTGCATCTCGGGCGTGTCGATGCCCAGTTCGATGGCGGCCTTGGCGTCGTTCGATTGTTCGACCCGCGTGTAAAACGCGTTCGGCAGGGCCATCAGCAGGCCAACCACGCAGACCAGCCAGATCAGGACCCGTTTCCAGGTATCAATTTGCAGCATTACCCTGCCTTTTCAGGAAGTTGCGACGCGAAGTTACTTCGCCGGTTCGGTCTTGTTCAGCACCTGAGCGATGGTCGACTTGACCACACGAACCCGGACGCCGTCCGCGATCTCGACCTCGATCTCGTTTTCGCCTTCCTTGACCTTCGACACTTTGCCGATGAGGCCACCCTGAGTGACGACCTGATCGCCGCGGCGCACTGCCTCGACCATGGCCTGATGTTCCTTCATCTTCTTCTGCTGCGGACGGATCAGCAGGAAGTACATGATCGCGAAGATCAGGATGAGCGGGAGAAACTGGGCGATTGCGCCACCTTCCATGGGACATTCCTTTTTTCTTGAGGTCGCGGAGTGAGCACCGCGAATTTGCCGGGAAACTATGCCTTGAAATCAACCTTTGCAAGCGATGGCCGACTTGGCATGCCGTGCAACAGTGTCACGATCCCCGAAGATGATGAATTACACCGCAGATATCCACTAGGATGGTGCGGGGCTTTGGGTATAGTCAAAGTCAGGGAGGACCCATGCGGAGTTTCGTCAAGACCCCATTTCCATTGGGTGTTTTGCTGTCCATGCTGTTTGCGGCTTGGGCCTTTTCGGTGCCTGTCATGGCGCAGGATGCCCCGCAGGACGGACCCGAAGCCGACAGCGCCGCCGCCGAGACCTTCATGGCTCCGGTCATCGTTGACGGCGACACCTTGTTCCACATTCGAGGCTCCAGCGCCCTGCCCGCGCCGGAAAGGGCCGAGAACATTCAGGACGCGATCATCAAGGTCGCCGAATCCTCGGATGCCACGGATGTCGACATCACCTATCAGGACACCGAGATAGGCACCCGCATTCTGGCGGACGGTCAGATGGTCACCATCGTCACCGAGGCCGATGCCGAGCTGGAGCAAATGGAACTGAGCGTCCTGACGGTCTTGCATGGCGACGCCATCCGGGACGCGATCATGGCTTACCGGGCAAACCGCACGGACGAGGCGCGTGTGTCCGGTGCGATCGAAGCGGCGGCGTGGACGTTGGGGTTCATCGTCTTCGTCCTGGTGATCCTGTGGCTGCACAGGCGCATTCGGCGACGCACGCTGATCTTTGTCCGGCGATACCTTAGGGACGTGGAGGAAGCCACCGCGAAAAGTGTACAGGCCGAGGCGATTGCCGCACTGATCCGATACGGGCTGAATTTTGGCCTGCTGATCATCTTCTTTCTGGGTTTCTATTACTATCTGTCGTTCGTTCTGCTGGCATTTGCCGAGTCGCGGTACTTTGCGCAGCTGCTACTGACCTACCTGACCGAACCGGTTCTGCTGATCTTCCGGGGTATCCTCAGCTACATCCCGAACATGATCATGCTGGCGTTGATCGCCTGGGTGACGATGTACATCATCAAAGGCATGCGGGTATTCTTCGACGCGGTCGAGGCCGGCACTTTCGACATGGGCGATTTCGAGAAACACTGGGTCAATCCCACGTTCAATATCGCGCGTGTCGTGGTGATCCTGATCGCCCTTGTCTTTGCGGTTCCCTACATTCCGGGCTCGGATTCGGCGGCCTTTCAGGGTCTGACCATCCTGGTTGGGGCAATGCTCTCTCTTGGCGCGAACTCGGTTGTCAGCAACATGCTGGCTGGACTGTTCGTAATCTATCGCCGGTCGACCTCGATCGGTGACCGCATCCAAATCGGTGAACACATCGGTGATGTGGTGCAGATCAAACTTATGGAAACCCACCTGAAGTCCATCAAGAACGAGCTGATCTCGATCCCCAACGCCCAATTGATGAACTCGGACGTGGTCAATTTTTCCAAGCAGACCGACGGCAAGGGCCTGCTTTTGCACACGACCGTTGGGATCGGCTATGAAGAGCCCCCCGAAAAGGTCGAAGCGATGCTGATCGAGGCAGCCCGTCGCACCGATGGGCTTCGCGCCCGCCCCGAGCCCTTTGTCCTGTGGACCGCGCTGGCCGATTACGCGATCAATTACCAGATCAACGCCTACACGACCCGTGGCAACTCGATCCCGCGGATCAAGTCCGACCTGCACCGCAACATCGTTGACGTGTTCAACGAGAACAGTGTTCAGATCATGACGCCGTCCTACGTTGCCGACCCTCCCGAGCCGAAGATCCCGACCCATCCATGGGACGGTCGACTGGCACATAACACGGTTGAAGACACGGACAACTAGGCCGTTTTTCCAACCCGGTGCTACACCCTGCCCGTCAGATGGTGCATAAGCGGCCCTAGTGATTCATTTGCCAAGGATCTGACCTATGCACGACATCCGCGCAATTCGCGAAAACCCAGCAGCTTTCGACGCCGCGCTCGCGCGCCGGGGGGAAGCTCCGGTATCGTCAGACCTGCTGCGCCTGGATGAAAGCCGCCGGGCAAAGATCCTGGCAGCCGAAACGGCGCAGGCCGAACAGAACAAGGCCAGCAAGGAAGTCGGCGCAGCCAAGGCGCGCGGCGACGAAGCCGAGTTCGAGCGTCTTCGGGCACTTGTGGCCGAGAAAAAGGCCGAAATCGCCCGTATGCAGACCGAGGCCAAGGATATCGACGCCCTTCTGACTGACCAGTTGGTTCGCATCCCGAACCTGCCGGCCGAGGACGTACCCGACGGCAAAGACGAGAATGACAATGTCGAAGTTAAACGCTGGGGCACGCCGCGGGACTATGACTTTGAACCGAAAGAACACTTCGAGATCGCCTCGGTTCAGAACGGCATGGATTTCGAAACCGCGGCCAAACTGGCAGGATCTCGTTTCGTGCTGCTGTCGGGCGGTGTGGCGCGCATTCACCGGGCGCTCGCGCAGTTCATGCTGGATACGCATACCAATGAGAACGGTCTGACCGAAGTGAATGGTCCGGTTCTGGTGCTCTCCGAGATGATGCAGGGCACCGGCCAGCTGCCGAAGTTCGGCGAGGACAGCTACCAAACCCGCGAGGGGTGGTGGCTGATCCCGACGTCCGAAGTGTCGCTGACCAACATCGTCAACAATTGCGTCATCGAGGAAAGCTATCTGCCGCGCCGCTACACGGCACATTCGCTGTGCTTCCGCTCCGAGGCGGGCTCGGCCGGCAAGGACACGCGCGGCATGCTGCGCCAGCACCAGTTTGAAAAGGTCGAGATGGTCTCGGTCACGCATCCCGACAAATCGGACGACGAACAGCAGCGCATGCTGCGCTGTGCCGAAGGCATCCTGGAAAAGCTGGGCATTCCCTATCGTACCGTCGTCTTGTGCACCGGCGACATGGGGTTTGGCGCGCGCCGGACTTTCGACATCGAGGCCTGGCTGCCCGGCCAGAACACCTATCGCGAGATCAGCTCGGTTTCGACCTGCGGTGATTTCCAGGCCCGTCGCATGAATGCGCGCTTCCGGCCTGAGGGCGGGGGCAAACCTGAATTCGTGCACACGCTGAACGGATCGGGCCTGGCTGTGGGTCGCTGCTTGATTGCGGTTCTGGAAAACGGCCAGAACGCCGATGGCACCGTGACCTTGCCCGAGGTTCTTTCGCCGTATCTTGGCGGCAAGCTGACCCTGCAGGCTGACGGCACGCTGGCGTAACCTTTGGCGGTCACCCCAGCCGCGACCGCATTGCTTCAGATCAAGGCAAGGAAGTGACTACTTCTTTGCCTTTTTCTTGGCCTTCTTGTCCTTTTTGTCTTTCTTGGACTTACCGTCGGCCTTCTCTTTTGCCTTCTTGGATTTCTTGTCTTTTTTCGACTTGGCCTTGGATTTTATCTTTTCCTTCGCCTTCGAGATCGCCGCTTCCATCTCTTTCTTTTTCTTTGCTGCCTTTTCGGCCTTGGCTTTGGCCTTGGCCTTCTTCCGGGCCTTGGTCTCTGCTTCAGCCTGCTCAGCTGCCACCTTGGCCTCTGCGTCGGCCTTGCCCGCAGCAGCTGAGGTCCGAGATTGCGCCGTCTGGCGCGTTGGGGCCTTCGGTGGTCGGGTCTTGGCCACGGGTGCAGCGCCGGAGGTGGCCTGTTTGGCGGCGGCGATCAATCCGGGCGCCCGGCGCGCTCCGATACCGGGAACGGCGACCAGCACAGCCGGCTTGGCCCTGGCCAGGTCCTCGGCCGTCTTGAAGCCATTGTCGTTGAGAGCGCGGCCAAGTGCTTCTCCGATGCCGCGAACCTTGGTCACCGCTGTCATTCCAAAACTCCTAAACGATCCAACTTAAAAACTACGTCCGACAGGCCGCAAGACAAGGCTTTGGTCTGCACAACCTTTGGAAAACCGTCCTTAACTGCCCCGGGCCAGCTCACCGGTTTCACCCTGCCGCGGAAAGGGAACCAGCCGCTTGGCATCTTCATCCCACAGCTTCAGGTTCAGCGCGGCCACCGCCTCGGGAAACTTGATCCGGCGGGGTGTGTATTCGGGTGGCAAGTTGTAGTGACAGGCGCGCAGCCGGTAGGACGGGATGCGGGCATTGAAATGGTGGATGTCATGCAGCGTTATGCAGGCGACCGCATTGTCGAACCACCATCCGAAATCCAGCGCTGACGAGCCCTGCAGCGCCGCCAGTTGCGGGTCCAGATCCGGGCGGCGATCCCAGTAGGTGTCCTCGAAATTGTGCTGAAGATACACCAGAAACACGCCCAGCATTCCGCCGAGGAACGAGAAGGCCAGCCAGACGAGTATGCCTGTCATGCCAGCAATCCAATACAACAACCCGAGGAAAACCACGATGGACAAGTTGTGCAGCACGACCCCACGAACGCCGAACCGCACCGTGTTTTTGGGCCAGCGATAGCGGATGAAATACGTGAACAGGGCCCCGACCGGCACCAAGATGAAGGGATTGCGGTAAAGCCTGTAGAACAGACGGGTTTTCCAATCCGCTTCATTCCATTCCCGCAAGGTCATCGTGTTGATTTCACCGGTCTCCCGATGTTCAAGATTGCCGATGCCCGCGTGATGCAGATTGTGGTTCTGTTTCATCACTTCGAACGGAGCGAAGGTGAACGGCGACAGCACGTGGCCAGCCCATTCATTCTGCCGTCGGGTTTCGAACAGCGAATGATGACCGCAATCATGCTGAAGAACATAGAGACGCACTGCCGAAAAGGCGAACACGATCCCGGCCGGGATCATCATGAACCACTGATCCACATAGACGATCGCCAGCGTCAGCGATGCGAAATACACCACGAACGTCCCGAAATAGCTGAGCGCGGCCAGCCGATTGTCCTGCACCGCGTACTGTCTCGTATATTCTCTCAGGTCCATCCAGCCCGCTCCCCACGATGGTCCGGTTCAATAGTCCTTGCGAAATTTTGCACGTCACAGGCACGTGCAAATCGCGCGCGAAATGAATGCACGCATGCGAATGCTAGCGCGATGCTTGGGGGCTGTCACGCCCCAAGCCCGAAAATGCTGAAAATTGGCGCAGTTACGCCTTGCCCTTGAGATGTTTGGCCAGCGCACCCGCGTTTTTCTTGCGGCGCCCCTTGTAGGGGTTCTTGTCCCCCTGGCCGCGCAGTGTAAGCCGGATCGGGGTTCCGGGCATGTCGAAATCCTCGCGCAGACCGTTGACCAGATACCGCGAGTAGCTTTCCGGCATCTTGTCCGGGTGCGAGCACATGACGACAAAGCCCGGCGGGCGCGTCTTTGCCTGGGTCATGTAGCGCAGCTTGATCCTGCGCCCCTGGGGGGCTGGCGGTGGGTGTTGCTCCAACATGGCGGTCAGCCAGCGGTTCAAGGCCGCGGTGGGAACCCGACGGTTCCAGACATCGTGGGCGCGCAGGATCGCATCACGCAGCCGATCCAACCCCCTTCCCGTCTTTGCCGACACAGTCACCAGAGGCGCGCCGCGCAGTTGGGGAAGCAGGCGTTCGAACGAGGTTTTGAGCTCGCGCAACTTCTCCTGCTTGTTATCCTCGACATCCCACTTGTTCACCGCGATCACCACGGCACGTCCTTCACGCTCGGCCAGATCGGCAATGCGCAGGTCCTGCTGCTCGAACGGGATCGCCGCATCCAGCAGGACAACCACGACTTCGGCGAACTTGACGGCGCGCAGGCCGTCCGACACCGAGAGTTTCTCGAGCTTTTCCTGTACCTTGGCCTTCTTGCGCATACCGGCGGTGTCAAAGATGCGCATGGGGGTGCCACCCCAGTCCAACTTCAGACTGATGGCGTCACGGGTAATGCCGGCCTCGGGACCGGTCAGAAGACGATCTTCACCCAGGATCTTGTTGATCAGTGTGGACTTGCCCGCATTCGGACGCCCAACAACGGCCACCTGCAACGGCTTGTCCGGCGTAATTGCAGGGGTTTCGCCCTCGGTTTCCCCATCCTCGTCCAGATCGATATCCGTTTGCGGAACGTCCTCTGGCTGCTTTTCTTCCATGGCGTCAGCCAAAGGCATCAACGCCGCGTAAAGGTCGGTCATGCCTTCGCCATGCTCGCCCGACAGACGGATCGGCTCGCCCAGACCCAGGTTGTAGGCCTCGAGAACACCGGCATCCGCCGCCGCCCCCTCGGCCTTGTTGGCCGCCAGGATCACATGCTTGGAGCGCTTGCGCAGAATCTCGGCAAACATCTCGTCGGTCGGGGTCAGGCCCACACGGGCGTCGATCATGAACAGGCAGACATCGGCCATGTCTACGGCACGCTCGGTCAGGCGCCGCATCCGGCCCTGCAGGCTGTCGTCGGTGGCATCCTCCAGCCCGGCCGTGTCGATCACGGTAAAGCGCAGGTCACCCAGCCGCCCTTCGCCCTCACGCAGATCGCGGGTAACGCCGGGCTGGTCGTCCACCAGCGCAAGGCGCTTGCCCACAAGGCGATTGAACAGGGTGGATTTGCCCACATTGGGGCGCCCCACGATGGCGAGGGTCAAAGACATGATACTCAACTTTCAAGACTCAGACGCGCCCTTTAACGCATCTTGTCGTCAACGGAAAGCGTGCAGTTGCCCTTTGGTCGAAACCACGTAGAGGGTCTGGTTCGCAACCACCGGTGCCGTTGTCGCCCCGCCCGGAACCTCGACCTGATGCACCAGCGTGCCGTCGACAGGGTTATAGAACCGCAGATAACCGTCGTTCGAGCCGATGACGATGCGTCCACCCGCCATGATGGGGCCGTAATGCGCAAAGATCGGTCCGCGACGGTTGGGCTTGTCCTTGACGAAGCCCGGCAGGTCGATGGCCCAGACCACAGACCCGTTTGACACGTCCAACCGCACCAACTGGCTGCGGTCGCTGATCAGGAATACGCTGTTGCCGACCGGCCAGACGGTATCGACCGCGCCTTCGAAAGCGGTCCAGATCCGTTCGCCCGAGCTGGCGTCGAAGGCGACCGTGCGTCCCGAGTGGTTGCCGATGTAGATCGAGCTTCCGGATACGATCGGGCCGCCTGTCACATCCACGATCTGCGCTGCGGCCCGCCCTCTGCGGCCGCCGGCGACCGACGCGTTCCAGCGACGGATACCGCCTTTGCGGAAAGCAGCCGCCACATCACCGGACCCAAACGCAAAGACTGCGAACTCGTTCGCCAATACCGGCGCCGGAGCTCCCAGGACATTGCCGACGCTGGGCGTGCCCTCGATCTGCCAGGCAATGCGCCCGTCCTTTGCATCAACCGCCCAGCCAGTCTGATCCCCCGCCACAAGGTAAAGCAGGCCGCCAGATACCAGCGGCGCTCCGCTACCGGTCGCGTTCAGTTTCTTTTGCCAGCGAATACCACCGGTGCGCGCATCCAGAGCGGTCAGACGGCCGAAACCGGACGAAACGTACAACGTGTTGTCTGCGTAGGCGATGCCGCCCCCGGTTGCCTGCTCTTCGCCATCCGTGGCGGGGACCAGGTTTGTGCTCCAGACCAGTTGCCCCTGAGGAGAAACCGCGGAAACGGTTGCCGCCGCGTCCAGGGTGTAGATCAGGCCACCTGCGACAACCGGATCAGCAGTGATCCTTTGTTTGCGCCCGTCGCCGGCCCCGATCGAGGTTGACCAGATGCGCTGCGGCGCGGGGCTGAGCGCCGCGTTGGTGGTACGGAAAGCCGCGGTTCCCGGGCTCTGTGCCCATTCGGCGTTGCGCTTTGCGGCCGGCAAGCTGATCGGTTTGGCACCGGTTGTCTGAACGGTTTCCAGATCCTGGGCCGGGCGGATGTCTTCACGCTCGCCGGGCAGGATCACTTCGGGTTCCTCGCAGGCGCTCAGCGCCGTCAGCGCCAGGGCTGCAACCGGCAAACCAAATCGGGAAAATAATCTTTTTTCCATGAAACTCCGAACTCGCCTGTCTTGGTTCACTGAAATGGGCCGCGTATCAACCCTGCTGTGCGGTGATCGGTTCGGGCGTTCCGCCCAGCGCGACGATCAATTGGGTTGCACGCTGCTGGATGTCGGCACTGACCTCTGCATCCTGACGGATGGCCTGCAGACGTTCCAGCGCGGCCTGAGTGTCACCATCGGTGAGGTCGATCAGGGCCAGTTGCTCCTCTGCCAACAGACGCAGCGGCGCGCCCGGAGCGGCCAGCGACTCGAACTGTTGCCGGCGCTCGGCGGCGGGCATGGTTTCGGACTGCAACAACAGGGCCTTGAATACAGCGATCGAGCGGTAGATTTCCGGCAGATCACCCTGAACAGCAATCGCGTTCAGCTGTTCAACGGCCTGTTCGGCCGATCCCGACTCGGACAATGCGCCCGAGAGGAGAAAGCCCAAAACAGACTGCTCGCCGGCCGAATTGGCCGTGACCTGCGCCAACGCACCGGCACGTGCGGAAGCGTCGTTCAGCTGCATCGCGGCCAGAATATCGTCGCCCAGCTTCTGCGCCTGACTGGCGTCGCGCGCCTTGCGATATTCATTGAAAGCCGCACCGCCCACGATCAGAACAACGGCCAGAACACCGACCCAGCCCCATCGACGCAGCTGCAGGTAAAGCCGGTCGCGGCGCACCTCCTCGGTGACCTCATCAATGAAACTGTCGACGTCGCTCATTCCTGCCCCCGGGCGTTGCATTCAGCTTTCTGGCGCCATGTCATACCCCGGCGCCATCAGCAAGCCAAGTACCCGAAATGCACAATTGCTCAGCGTCAGGGCGCTCTTGCGAAAAAAATCAAACCAAACTATTCAGTTCAGTATGGACTTCGCGCACGCACACACCCATGTCATTGCGAGCCCACCGGCATTTGTGCGGACATAATATTTTAAGGAGAATGACGGCATGCGATTGATATCCCTCGTCAACGCCGTATTGGTCATCGTTGCATTGTATTTCGTGGTTTTCGAGCGCGATGCCCTGTTTGCATTTGCCGGTCGCGAAGATGCTGCGAGCCAGTCTGACGCTGGCGCTGAGGCAAGCGACGCCTCTGCCGTGCAGGCCGTTGGGGTTGTTGCGCTGCGCTCCACTGCGCGCGAAATCGACAGCGCCGTTCTGCTGCGCGGTGAAACCAAAGCAATCCGTCAGGTCGAAGTTCTGGCGGAAACCACGTCGACCGTCATTTCGGAACCCAAGCGCAAAGGCACCTTCGTCGAGGCCGGCGATCTGCTGTGCGAATTGGATCCCGGCTCACGCCCGGCACAGCTTGCCCAAGCCAAGGCGGCCAAGCTGGAGGCGGAAAGCCGTGTGCCCGAAGCCGAAGCACGGCTGGAAGAAGCGCATGCGCGCGTTGCCGAGGCCGAAATAAACCTGATTGCAGCCCGCAAACTGTCGGAAACTGGCTTCGGCTCCGAAACCCGGCGGATCGCGGCCGAGGCCGAGATGAGTACCGCAAAGGCCGGTATCAAGGCGGCCGAGGCCGAGTTGAAGGCCACCGAAGCCGGCATCGAGGCCGCGGAAGCGGCGGTTGCGGCTGCCGAACTGGAATTGGACCGCATCACCATCGAGGCCCCGTTTCAGGGCCTTCTGGAAAGCGATGCCGCCGAATTGGGCAGTCTGATGCAGCCCGGATCACTGTGCGCGACCGTGATCCAGCTTGATCCGATCAAGCTGGTCGGCTTCGTTCCTGAAACCGAAGTGAACCGTGTCACCGTCGGCGCTCCGGCGCAGGCACAACTGGTGACCGGACTGCAGGTCGAGGGCCGTGTGACCTTCCTCAGCCGTTCGGCGGACGAAACCACCCGCACATTCGAGGTGGAAATCACCGTTCCGAACCCCGAGCTTCTGATCCGGGACGGGCAGACCGCAAGTATCCGCATCGCGGCCGAAGGCGCCAAGGCTCACTTGCTGCCGCAATCGGCGTTGACGCTGAACAATGAAGGTCAGCTGGGCGTTCGGACGGTCGGAGCCGGTAATGTCGTCGATTTCGTACCCATCCGCCTGTTGCGTGACACGGCCGACGGTGTATGGGTCGGCGGTCTTGCGGAAACCGTAGACATCATCGTGGTCGGACAAGAGTTCGTGACCGCCGGTGTGGTCGTAGCGCCCACCTACAAGGACGTTTCCCAATGACTGGCATAGTCAGCTGGGCCGCCGACAGGGCCCGAATGGTTCTGGCATTCATTGCCATCTCGCTGATCATCGGCGGGTTTGCCTATGTCAGCCTGCCCAAAGAAGGCGAGCCGGACATCGAGATTCCGGCCCTGTTCGTGTCGGTTCAGTTTCCGGGCATTTCGGCCGAAGACAGTGAAAACCTGCTGATCAAGCCGATGGAAACCGAGCTTGCGGATCTGGACGGCCTGAAGGAGATGACCGCCACCGCCGCCGAGGGCTATGCGGGGATCGCGCTTGAGTTCGACTTTGGCTGGGACAAGACAGCCATTACCGCTGACGTGCGCGACGCGATGAACAGTGCACAGGCCGACTTTCCCGAAGGCGCCGAGCAATACACGCTGACCGAGATCAACTTCTCGGAATTCCCGATCGTCATCGTGAACCTTTCGGGTGCCGTGCCCGAACGCACGATGGCGCGGGTCGCCAAGGACCTCCAGGATGAGCTAGAGGCGATGGATTCGGTCCTTGAGGCCGGGATCGCCGGCAATCGCGATGAAATGCTGGAAGTGGTCATCGATCCGCTGCGGCTTGAGGCGTACAACGTCACCGCGGCCGAGCTGATCAACGTCGTGCAGAACAACAACCAGCTGATCGCCGCTGGTGAGGTCGAGACCGAACAGGGTGCGTTTTCGGTCAAGATTCCTTCGTCCTTCAAGACCGCACAGGATGTCTATGGACTGCCGATCAAGGTCAATGGCGACCGGGTCGTGACTTTGGGCGAACTGGCCGAGATCAACTATACCTTCGAAGACCGCGAAGGGACCGCCCGGTTCAACGGCGAACCGACGGTGGCGCTGCAGGTCGTCAAACGCAAGGGTTTCAACCTGATCGACACCGTGGCGCAGGTGAAAGAGACCGTCGCCAAGGCCGAGACCAAGTGGCCAGCCGAGCTGCAGGCTGCCGTGAATGTCGGCACGTCGAATGACCAGAGCCGCATCGTCGGCTCGATGGTCAGCCAGCTGGAAGGTTCGGTCCTGACAGCCATCGCGCTTGTGATGATCGTGGTTCTGGCTTCGCTGGGTACCCGTGCGGCACTGCTGGTGGGCTTCGCGATTCCGACCTCGTTCCTGCTGTGTTTCGCATTCCTGGCCATCATGGGGGTCAGCATCTCGAACATCGTCATGTTCGGCCTGATCCTTGCGGTGGGGATCCTGGTCGATGGCGCGATCGTGGTCGTGGAGTATGCCGACAAACGCATCAAGGAAGGCGTCGGCCCGATGCACGCCTATGTCGAGGCAGCCCAGCGGATGTTCTGGCCCATCGTCTCGTCAACCGCCACGACGCTGTGCGCCTTTCTGCCCATGCTGTTCTGGCCGGGCATTCCGGGTGAATTCATGGGGATGCTGCCGGTCACGCTGATCTTCGTTCTGTCGGCCTCGCTGATCGTGGCGCTGATCTACCTGCCGGTGATGGGCGGTGTCTCGGGCCGGTTGAGCCGCGTGTTCGACCGCAGCTCGGATTGGTTGCGCGCGCGGACGCCCTGGTGGGTGCGTGCCGTCATGGTTCCGCCGTCGGTCTACATGATCTTCCTGGGCGCTATGCAGCTGCTGAACCCCACGTATCTGCTGCCGGAAGGCGCAGGCGGTGGGTTCTTGCTGGGCGCGGTTCTGTTCCTGTTCGGCGCCTTCGCCGGATCGGTCACGCTGAGCGCAGCCCGGATCGAGCGCAAGCCGGACGAACGTGTCCACACGGCCAAGGAACATACGCCCTTCGGTTATGTCATCAAGTTCTTGGTCGGCAATCCGATCATGCCGATCGTCTCGATCGTGGCAGTAGGCTTTGCGGTGATGACGGTGATGACCATGTACGGTCAGAACAACCGCGGTGTTGAATTCTTCGTCGAAAGCGAGCCGGAACAGGCCACCGCCTATGTCCGCGCACGGGGCAACCTGTCGCTGGCCGAAAAGGACGCGCTGGTTTTCGAGGCCGAACAGGTGATCAGCCAGCATCCGGCAGTGATCAACGTGTTCTCGTTCGCCGGTGAAGGCGGCCTGAACCAGAACAACGGTGGGGCGCAGGCTCCGGCGGACACGGTGGGCCGCGTGCAGTTCGAGATCATCCCGTGGGAGGATCGCCCGAACGTGTCGGAACCTGTCGCAGGCGGATTGTTCGACAAGCACACCGTCGCGCCCGAGTATGACGGCGATTTCGTGATCGAGCAGTTGAACGCCGAGCTTGCCAAGCTGCCGGGTTTCGTTGTCGAGATCCTGCCGCTGGAACAAGGTCCGGCCTCGGCTAAGCCCGTGCACCTGCGGATCAAGGGCGACAACTGGGATGACCTGACCCGCGCCACGCTGACCGCGCGCGAGGTGTTTGAAAACACCCCGGGCCTGATCAAGATCGAGGACACCCTGCCCTTGCCCGGTATCGACTGGCAGATCGACGTCGACGTGGCCAAGGCAGGACGGTTCGGGGCCGACGTGGCGACCGTGGGCGCGATGGTGCAGTTGGTGACCCGTGGCATCCTGCTGGGCGAAATGCGCCCCGAAAGCGTGGATGAAGAGATCGAGATCCGCGTCCGCCTGCCCGATCAGGATCGGGTCCTGTCCACGTTGGATACGCTCAAGGTGCGTACTCCGGACGGGCTGGTGCCCTTGTCGAACTTCATCACCCGCAAACCGGTGGCAAAGCTGGCCGAAATCAACCGCGTGGATCAAGAGCGCTATTACGACGTCAAGGCCGACGTGGAGTCCGGTCTGAGCAAAGTGGTGATCGACACCCCGGATGGAGAACAGCGGCTGGCCGTGGTGCGCGAAGTGACCGAAGGCTCGGAACCCGAAGGTGCGACGATCAACGGTGCCGATGGTACGGCCTATACTCTGGTTCAGTTGACCGGTGCGGACAGCTTGCAGGAGGTGCAGGCCGCTATTGATGACGGCGACGCCCGCCTGACGCTGATCAACCCGAACGAGCGGATCGCGGTACTGACCGAGTGGCTGGACACTCAGCCCTTTGCCAACACGATCACCTGGGAATGGACCGGAGACCAGGAAGACCAAGCCGAGAGCCAGGCCTTCCTCTCCAGCGCCTTTCTGGCCGCGCTGGGTCTGATGTTCGTGATCCTGTTGGCGCAGTTCAACTCGTTCTACAACTCGGTGCTGGTGCTGCTGGCGGTGGTTCTGTCCACCACCGGGGTGCTGATCGGGATGATGGTGATGCAACAGCCCTTCTCGATCATCATGACCGGCACCGGCATCGTGGCGCTGGCGGGGATCGTGGTGAACAACAACATCGTTCTGATCGACACCTATCAGGAATACAGCCGCTACATGCCCCGGATCGACGCCATCGTGCGCACGGCCGAGGCGCGGATCCGTCCGGTTCTGCTGACCACCCTGACCACGATGGCCGGCCTGACACCGATGATGTTCGGCCTGTCGCTGGACTTCATCAATGGCGGCTATTCCATCGACAGCCCCACCGCTCTGTGGTGGAAGCAGCTGGCGACGGCAGTGGTGTTTGGCCTGGGGATCGCCACGGTTCTGACGCTGATCGTGACGCCCTCGTTCCTGGCGTTGCGGGTGTGGGTGACCACCTATGCCATATGGCTGGGCAAACTGTTGGCCCGCGTGACCGCCGGCCGTTCCAGCCAGATCGCGCAGGATATGGCGATCGGAGACTCGGCCCGCCGGATGCAGGCGACGGAAATCGTCTGGACCGAGGATGAGGCTGCCGATGCCGAGGAAAGCCCGGGCGACACACCGGGGCATCCGCTGAAAGCGGCCGAGTAACACAAGAAACGGGCCGGTACTGCCGGCCCGTTTTCGTTTGAGACCTTAGCCGAAGAGGTTTCAGGCCGCCTGCGTATCCGACTGTTGGCGGTTCCACAGCTGGGCATAACGCCCTTCACGGTGCAACAACTCGTCGTGGGTGCCCCGCTCGATGATCTCGCCCTTTTCCAGAACGACGATCTGGTCGGCCTCGGCGATGGTACTCAGGCGGTGGGCGATGGTGATCACCGTGCGCCCCTCGCCGGCGCGGGCCAGGGCATCCTTGATGTCCTGCTCGGTGTCGGTATCCAGCGCGCTCGTGGCCTCGTCCAACAGCAGGATCGGCGGGTTCTTCAACAGCGTCCGCGCAATGCCCACGCGCTGCTTCTCGCCGCCAGAGAGCTTCAGGCCACGCTCTCCCACCTTGGTCTCGTACCCCTCGGGCAGAGAGATGATGAAGTCGTGGATTTGGGCGGCTTTTGCGGCGGCTTCGATCTCGGCCTGCGAGGCCCCCTCGCGGCCATAGGCGATGTTGTACCGGATAGTGTCGTTGAACAGCACTGTATCCTGCGGCACCACGCCGATGGCGGCGTGCAAGCTTTCCTGCGTCACGTCGCGCACATCCTGCCCGTCGATCCGCAACGCGCCCTGGGTCACGTCGTAGAACCGGAACAGCAACCGACCGATGGTGGATTTGCCCGAGCCGGTCGCGCCCACGATGGCCACGGTCTGCCCCCCCGGCACCACCAGAGAGACGCCGCGCAGGATCTCGCGGTCTGGGTCATAGCCGAAATGCACATCGTCCAGTTCGACCCGGCCTTCGGTAATCTGCAGCGGTTTGGCGTCTGGCTTGTCCACTACCTCGGCCGGCTGCTCCAGCAGCTGGAACATCTGGCCCATATCAACCAAGGCCTGCCGGATCTCGCGATAGACGGTGCCCAGAAAGTTCAACGGCACGGTGATCTGGATCATGTAGGCGTTGACCATCACGAAATCGCCCACCGTCAACTGCCCGTTCTGAACGCCGATCGCGGCCAGAACCATCACTCCGATCAGGCCACAAGTGATCAGGAAGGACTGACCAAAATTCAGGAAGGCCAGCGAGTATGCCGTTTTCAACGCGGCCTGCGCATAGGCCTTCATCGACACGTCATATCGTTCAGCTTCGCGCCGTTCGGCGTTGAAATACTTGACGGTTTCGAAATTCAGCAGGCTGTCGATGGCGCGCTGGTTGGCCTCGGTATCCTGGTCATTCATCTCGCGCCGCAGCTTCACGCGCCATTCGGTGACCGTGAAGGTGAACCAGATGTACAGCGCGATGGTGACGGCCACCACGACCAGGTACCAGACGTCGAACAGCCACATCAGAACCACCGCCACCAGCAGCAGTTCAAGGATCAACGGTCCGATCGAAAACAAAAGGAAGCGCAGCAGGAACTCCACGCCCTTGACCCCACGCTCGATGATCCGGCTGAGGCCGCCCGTCCGGCGGGTCACATGATAGCGCATCGACAGCTGGTGGATGTGCTGGAAGGTTTCCAGCGCCAGCGCCCGCAGCGCGCGTTGCCCCACCGGCGCGAACAGCGCATCGCGCAACTGCTGGAACCCCACCGTCATCATCCGCGCCACGCCATAGGCCACCGTCAGACCTACGGCGCCCAGCGCCAGCGGCGGCACGCCCTCGCCCGCCAAAGCATCGACCGCGCCCTTGTACAGGATCGGCGTATAGACCGCGATCAACTTCGCGAGAACCAGCATGGCCATCGCGAAGACCACCCGCCGTTTGACCCACGGCTCATCTTCGGGCCACAGGTACGGAGCCACTTTTCGGATGGTCAGCCAACCCGACTTGCGTTCGTCCATCTGTGGCATGTCTGCGGAATGCATAGGCGCAAGTCTTCTCATGTCTGACCCGGAAAGCTTCGAGGCCGGGCGAAAACCCGGCCTCGCAAGACCTAAGCCTTTATTCCGGGATGGTGAAGACCTGGCCCGGATAAATCAGGTCGGGGTCGCGGATCAGGTCGCGGTTCGCATCGAACAGGCGGACATACAGAACACCGTCGCCAAAACGCTCTCGCGAGATCGCCCACAGGGTGTCGCCCTTCTGCACGGTAACGGACCGGATCGGCGTGCTTTGGTCGGCGCCCGGCAACGCATCCTGCGCCTCGGCCGCCTGCAGAACTTCAACCGGCTCGCGCTTGAATGGCGTTTCAAGACGACTCAGCACCGTTCCGTCCGTGTCGACTTCGTCAACACGCAGGGTATAGACACCGGGATCGACTTCCTGGATCTCCCCGCGCCAATCACCGTCCTGTCCTGGCGTGATGTCGGCCACCAGCTTGTTGTTCAGATAGAGCCGAACCGCAGCACCCTCGGACACACGGCCGGACAATTGGACATCGCCAGCGTCGGAATAGCCGATCGTATCAAGCGCAACCTGCTCGGGCGACGTGTCTTCGGACGACGGCGACTGGACAAGCTCAACCCCTTCCTCACCGGACCGCAAAACGGCCACCTGCTGGCTTTCGCTGGATTGAGTCTCGGTCGTGGCCTCGGGTGAGGTTGCTTCTTCGTCCTGCGCCCCGGTAACGGTCTCGTCCGCTTGCGCGACCTCGGTGTCCTCTGCGTCTGCGGCCGCAGACGGCTGTTCCGCCGTTTCGTCCTGCGCTTCGGTGTCTGTGCTGGCGACTTGCTCGTTCGTAGCGGGTGGCGCAGGCGGCTTGGGCAACGCGGCAATCAGATAGTCATCCGATTGCGCAGACCGGGTACCGTCACCGGCTTCAAGAACCAGACCTCGCGCGGCCTCGCTGAAGGGGATGGTGACGAACTCGGCGAACTGGCCGCTGCCATCGACCGTGAAGCTGTGGATCGGCTCGCCATCCAGCAGGATACGAATTTGACTGCCCGGGTCGCCTTTGCCGGACAGAAGCGCATTGCCGTCGGGCTCCACGAATATCTGGTCGAGCGTCGGAGCAATTGCGGCCGCGTTAGCCTCGGGTGAGGGAGCAGCCTCTGCCGGCTGTTCTTCAACCGTCGCGTCCTGCGCAGTCTGCTCGTCGGTCGCGGTTGTCTCTTCGGCTTCCGGCGCGGTTGCTTCTTCGGTCTCGGTCGAGGTCTGAACCTCGTCCGCGTTGTCAGGTTCCGCAACGACCTGCGAGTCCTCTGCATCCGGGCTTGGTGCCGGTGTGGCGGCTGGCTCAGTCGTCTCTTCGCTGGCGCTTTCGGCGACGGCCTCTTCCGTAGTGGATTGTTCAGACTGCGGCGCAGGACCGAAGACACCCGAAAGATACAAGCCCCCGGCGCCAATCACAGCCAAGATACCCGCAAGGATACCCCAGACGAATGCACCCGACCTACCGCTTCCCGATTTGGCGTCCATGTTTTTTCCTTCACTCCGCAGCGCAAATGCCTTGACTCAAAAGCTTTCCGCCGAACGGTTGAGCCAATTTACCAATCCCGCTATCACGGGTCAAAACCTCTGACACAACCCCGGAGTCGCTGTTTGATGTCCCAGAAATCGATCTGTGTGTATTGCGGGTCACGCAATGGCGGGAATTCGGCCTACACAAAGGCCGCAGGCACCTTTGGACGGCTGCTGGCCGCCGAAGGCTGGCGGCTGGTCTACGGTGCGGGTGACGTGGGCCTGATGGGCGAAGTCGCCCGGGCCACGCAAGCGGCCGGAGGCGAAACCTTCGGGGTGATACCGGTTCATCTGCTCCGGCGGGAAGTGGGAAAAACAGATCTGACGCGTTTCGTGGTCACCGAAACGATGCACGAACGCAAGAAAGTCATGATCATGAATGCGGATGCCGTGGTCGTGCTGCCCGGCGGACCAGGGTCGTTGGACGAGCTGTTCGAAGCGCTGACCTGGCGCCAGTTGGGCCTGCATGACAAACCCATTCTGGTGATGAATGTGGACGGATACTGGGACGCGCTTCACACGCTTTTGGATCAGGTGATCGACGCAGGTTTTGCGGATGCCTCCTTGGCCCGTTTCATCACATGGGTAGACGACGCCGATTCCGCGGTGAACGAATTGCGCAAGTTATTGAAATAATAGGCGTCACGGGCGGCTTCCCCGCCCGTGAGTCCCGAACTAGCTAGATCAGGCGGTCGAGGTGCGCAGTTGGCGTTGCAGCACCTTTTCGACCTTGTGCAGTGGATGATTGGTCAGGGTCTTGTCGACTTCGGCTACGACTTTGGCCAGAACTTCGCTGTGAAGGCGCCGGCGCAGCAGGCCCAGGACCTGTGGGCTGGCAACCAGAACAAGCCGCTTGTACGCGCCCTTCAGCCCTTTTTTGTTGAGCAGGTTGGCCACATCCTGGACGAACAGGGATTTGGCGTGAGTGCGCCAGGTGTCTTCCTCCACCGCAGATTTCTGGTTCGGCCCGGTATCATTTCGCCGTCCCGCCCGATCCGAGGGCTTGCTCCGCGCGGCGAGATGATCATGTTCCTCAACCGATACGACCACCAGATTGGGGTTCTCGGCATCCGTCACGTTTTCAGTGAACAGTGCTTTTTCCCCGTCGGCGATGATGACCCAAGTACCCTGTGCAAGTGCGACCATTGCGATCTCCCGTTGTGGTTTTCGTGGCCGTCCCCCGCCCGACAAGAACAGCCAACATCTTGCACCCACGGCACAATTTGGCAGCTATTCCCTCATTGTTTTGGTTTTGGCGGTTCTCTCCTCCCGCAACTAACAGCTAATCACTCTTTGGCGTCTTGCAACGGCGCATGCGTGCAAAAGTTGACGTATCGGCAAGTTTCCACCCGAAGCGCAGATCAGGCCGAAATTTCGACAAGCGTAATCTCGGGTGTAACACCAAACCGGACCGGAAGGATCGAGCACCCAATGCCGCCGGAAACTACCAGATCCTTTCCACCTTCGCGCACCGGGCCGTAGGCATAGCGATTGCCAAACAGCGAGGGCACCACGGGCGACCACCCAAACAGTCTGATTTGACCACCATGCGTGTGACCGGACAGTGTCAAGGCGACGCGATCTGGCACTTGGGGAAATATGTCCGGTTCATGCGCCATCAGGATGACGGGCGCGTCATCGGTAATCTGCCGCAACGTGCCGGACAGATCGTCCAGGCCGCGGTATCGCCCATTGCCCTCCACGATGGCCAGTTGGTCTTCGAGGCCCGCCAGCCAGATTCCCGGACCATCCAGTTTCTGCGCAGAATTGGACAGGACCGGGATGCCACTCGCGGCCAATGCATCGGCATATAAGTTGGGCCCACCGCCCCGGCGTTGCGCGGCCGTATCATCCCACCAGTCATGGTTTCCCAGCACCGCGAAAACCCCATGGCGCGCGGTCAGTCCGGCAAGAACCGAGGTGATGTCCGCCATCGCGACAGGTTTCGAAACCATCCTGTGGCTGGCGGTGAAATCCCCCAGCAGCAAGACCAGATCGGCATCCAGCGCATTTGTTCGCCTTACGACCTGCTTGATACGCTTTACGGTAACGAATGGCTCGCCGGCATGAAGGTCGGCGATGACCGCGATCCGCAGCGGAGGCGCCGTCCAGTCCGCGCGCTTGAGCTTCCATTTGCGAACCCGCAGCCGCATAGCCGGTTCGATAAAGAACCCGTACAGCGAAACAACAAGGCCTGCCAGCGTCACCGCCAGCAGGCCCTTGATGAACCCTCGTCGGGTCAAGAGTTACATCCGCGATGCAACGTTTTCCCAGTTCACCAGGTTGTCGAGGAAGTTCGAGAGGTAAGCCGGGCGCTTGTTGCGGAAGTCAATGTAGTAGGAGTGCTCCCACACGTCGCAACCCAGCAGTGCCGTCTGGCCGAAGCACAGCGGGTTCACACCGTTTTCGGTTTTGGTAACCGCCAGCGAGCCGTCGGCATTCTTGACCAGCCACGCCCAGCCCGAACCGAACTGACCGGCTCCCGCCGCGCTGAACTGCGATTTGAACTCCTCGACCGAACCGAAGCTTTCAACCAACGCCTTTTCCAGCTCGCCCGGCATCTTCGACTCGCCCGGACCCATCATTTCCCAAAACTGGTTGTGGTTCCAAAGCTGGCTGATGTTGTTGAAGATCCCGTTCTGTGCGACGGCCGACTTGTCATAAGTGCCGACGATGATCTCTTCCAGCGTCTTGCCGTCCCACTCGGTCCCGGCGATCAGCTTGTTGCCGTTGTCGACATAGGCCTTGTGGTGCAGATCATGGTGATATTCCAGCGTTTCCGCCGACATGCCCTTGGCTGCCAGCGCGTCATGTGCATAAGGAAGATCAGGAAGTTCAAAAGCCATCTCGGCCCCCTGTAAATTTGTGTTGCGTTCCCAAGGTTAAATGCTTTGGCAACCGCCGCAGGTCAAGGCCCGAGCGCAGAAAACCCGGAGGTCCGCGATGCTGACGCAGGCGCGCAAGATGTTCTACCGTGCTCGCGGTCATTATGCAGGCAACCTGAATGGCGAGGTGTTCCGGCTGGACCCCTACCATTCGAAATTCTGGCGCAAGGCCTCAAGCGGCGCGTGGGAGCCCGAGACTTTCGCGGTCCTGGACCAGCACCTGTCGCCCGACCGCGACTATCTGGACATCGGCGCCTGGATCGGCCCGACGGTTCTCTATGGCGCGCGCAAGGCCCGGCATGTCTGGTGTTTCGAACCCGACCCCACCGCCTTTCGCCATCTGGCCTGGAACCTAGACCTGAACGACATCCGCAATGTCTCGGCCTTTGGCGTGGCTTTGTCCGACCGGTTCGGCGTGGCGCGCATGGCTTCAGTCAGGGGCGAGCGCGGCGACTCCACCAGCTCGCTCCTGCATGACGGCGCGCATGGAACCGATGCCCTGACCATCGCCTGGGACCAGTTCACCACAGCGACGGACCTGACAGGCATTTCGCTGGTCAAAATGGACATCGAAGGGGCGGAGTTTGCGGTTCTGCCGACGCTCGCCGACTGGCTGCGGGAGCAGAAGCCAGCCCTGTATCTGTCGCTGCACGCGCCCCTGCTGGACGAAAACAATCGCGCCGAACGGGTCGAAGCCCTGCTTGCGACGTTGTCTTTCTACTCAAACATGCACGATGAAGCCGGGCGCCCAATCTCGGCCCAGGACTTGCTGGACCCGAGCGCCTTGCCCCAGTACCGCAGCGTCCTGTTCACGGAATAGAGTTCCGCAACGGAAACTCTACCCAAACGAGAGTTTGCCCTTGAACACCCGACGACGCAGTGTTCATTTTCCTGTATTGATCATTGAAATTACAGGAAAATTGACTTGCGACTTATTCCATTTCTCGCCGCGGTCCTGACAGCACAGGCGGCCGCCGCATCCCCCACGGCTTACAAGTGCACGATCACGAAAAAGGATAGCCACGGCTGGGTTGCACCCGAATATGCCTTTCAAATCGACCCCACGGCCAGCACGGCCCAAGCCGCCAGCAACTACCATGACTGGACCAACGCGCAGCTTCGGGATCGTGGGGCCAAGGGCTATCGGATGATCTGGAACGTGACGCTCAAGAGTACCGAAGGTCAGGCCATTCGAATGCGCTATCAGGCGAATCTTGCAACAGACGGTGGGCTAAAGGTGAGCGGCAGTTTCGTGAATTTCGGGGCATCGAACAAACCCTACGGAACCGGCAGATGCGAGGCCGTCAAATAATGAAAAGCCCCGGTGATGTCCGGGGCTTGTTCTTTCTGCCAAGGTGGAGTCGGGTTCAGTAGTATCCGACCTCGCTGCCGGGCTGCGCCGCAACCTTCAACAGCTTGAACACGTAATCCGCCACCGATCGGAAGCACACCACGCGAAAGGATTCCGCGTCGTCCATCCAGAACGCCCCCGCAACCTGCGCCAGGCGCGTGCGCCGGATCTGACCGGGCTGGAAGACATCGGACGAGAAATCGACGGGCGCAACCTTGCCCAGCACCTCACGCGCGGTCGATCCCGAGACCCGGAACACCGCCCGCGCGTCCGAGACGTTGACCGCCAGCGCGTGAACGCCGCTCAGCGCGCCCTGCATGGCGGCCAGTTTTTCCTCGACCTCGGCGTAGGGAACAAGCACCAGCAGCTCGTCCGGCGACATCCAGCAGACGCCGGTTTCGCCATCGACGAAAGCCTCGCGCTGGCCGGGCATCTTCTGGCCGGTGGCGTCCTTGACCGCCTTGATCACGACTTTGTCGGACAGGTCGCCGCGCAGGGTGATCATCCCCTGCAGGCCGCATTCCTCGATCCGGGCGATGCCGTCAAAGCTTGCGTGGTTCAGTGCGCTGATGGGTTCAGACATTCTGCTTCTCCCCGTCCTTGTCGTAGAACACCGGGTCCACGATCTTGGCCTTGTAGATTTTCTCGTCGGTGCCCGGGGTTTCGATCACTTCGCCCATGCGGTTCGGCCCGTTCTTGACCAGCCCCATGGCGATGCCCCGGCCCAGGTTGGCCGAGTAATAGGTCGAGGTGACGCGCCCGATCACGTTGCGCTGGCCGTTGGCATTCACGCCTTCGCCCACCGCATAGGCACCGTCGGGCAGAACCGATCCATCCACAGTTTCCAGACCCACCAGTTTCCAGCGGTCCGGGTCGGTCATGTGAGAGCGTTCCTGCGCCCGCTTGCCCAGGAAATCCTCTTTCTTCTTCGAGATCGCCCAGTGCAGCCCCAGATCCTGCGGGATCACGGTGCCGTCGGTCTCGTCCCCGATCATGATGAAACCCTTTTCCGCCCGCAGAATGTGCAGACATTCCGTGCCATAAGGCATCACGCCGAACTTTTCCCCGGCCTCCATCAGGGCATCCCAGAAGGCCTGACCCTGGCTGGCGGGCACCGCGATTTCATAGGACAGCTCGCCCGAGAACGAGATGCGGTAGGCCCGGCAATCAAAGCCGCCGATCTGGCCGTCGCGCCACTCCATGAACGGCAGCGCCTCGCGGCTGACATCCATGCCGCCCAGCTTCTCCAGCACCTTTCGGGCGTTGGGGCCCACCACGGCGACCTGGGCGTATTGCTCGGTCACGTTGGCGACATAGACCTTCCAATCCCACCACTCGCATTGCAGCCATTCCTCCATATGGGCATGGATGCGTTCGGCTCCGCCGGTGGTGGTGTGGCACAGCCAGGTGTCCTCGTCGATGCGGGCCACGACGCCGTCGTCGATCAGGAAGCCGTTTTCCGAGCACATCAGGCCATAGCGGCATTTGCCGGCCTTCAGCGTGGACATCATGTTGGTGTACATCATGTCCAGAAACTTGCCCGCGTCCGGGCCCTTGACGATCAGCTTGCCCAGGGTCGAGGCATCCAACAGCCCGAGGTTTTCACGGGTGTTCTTGACCTCGCGGTTCACCGCGTCATGCACGGATTCCCCGGCTCGGACATAGGCGTAAGGGCGACGCCAGTGGCCCACCGGCTCCCAATCGGCACCATTCCGGTCATGCCAGTCATGCATGGGCGTGCGGCGGATCGGCTGGAACACCTCGCCGCGCGCCTCGCCCGCGATGGCTCCCATCGAGATGGGCGTATAAGGCGGGCGGAAAGTGGTGGTGCCGACCTTGGGAATCTCCGACTCCAGCGCATCAGCAAGGATCGCCAGACCGTTGATATTGCTCAGCTTACCTTGATCCGTCGCCATGCCCAGCGTGGTATAACGCTTGGTGTGCTCGACGCTTTCATAGCCTTCGCGCGCGGCCAATTGCACATCCGAGACCTTCACGTCGTTCTGGAAGTCCAGCCACGACTTCATGCGCAGCTGCACCTCGGCCTTGGCGGGCATCAGCCAAACGGCCTGCATGGGCGCTTCGGTCTCGGCCTCGCCCTGCGGTGCCTTGGTGTTCTTCGGCTTGAAGCCGGCTGCCTTGGCCGCGGCCTTGCCCGCGGCGTGGGCATCGGCCAGCACCTCGCCCAGCGCCAGCGGCCCGCTTGCCGAGCCTGCGGCCACAACAAAGCCTGCGCCATCTGCGCCCAGCGGCGGACGGTCGGGGTCGGGGCGGAAATGGGCGTTGGCTTCGTCCCAGATCAGCTTGCCACCGCAATGGGACCACATGTGCACCACCGGAGACCAGCCGCCCGACATGGCGACCGCATCACATTCGACCTCTTCCCGAGCGCCGCCGATGCCTTCCTGGTTGCAGATCGCGACCTTCTTGACCCGCTTGCCGCCCTTGACCTTGGCGATGGCCTTGCCGGGATCGACCCGGATACCGAGGCTGCGCGCCTCGTCCGCCAGCGGCCCGGCCGAGGGACGGGCATCGACGACGCGCAACACATCCACGCCAGCCTGTTTCAGGATGATCGCGGTGCGGTAGGCGTCGTCATTGTTGGTGGCGACGATCACGCGCTCGCCCGGGGTCACGCCCCAGTTGACCACATAGTCGCGCATGGCCGAGGCCAACATCACCCCCGGCACGTCATTGCCGGCAAAGGACAGCGGGCGCTCGATCGCACCGGTCGCCGTAACGACCTGTTTGGCGCGTATGCGCCAAAGGCGGTGGCGCGGGCCCTGGGTGCCCGGTTTGTGGTCGTTCAGACGCTCGTATCCCAGCACGTAACCGTGATCATAGACCCCAGCCCCCATGCAGCGCGACCGCATGGTGACGTTGCCCATTGTTTCGAGTTCGGAAACCAATTGTTCCACGAACTTATCCACAGGCTCGTCGTTGACGGTGCCGCCGTCGACAGGCGCGCGCCCCCCCCAATAGGCGGTCTGCTCGATCAGCATGACCCTGGCGCCCGATTGCGCGGCGGCTTTGGCCGCCTGCAGGCCCGCAACACCGCCGCCGATCACCAATACGTCGGTGAAGGCATAGAAGTGTTCATAGGTATCCGCGTCGCGGCTGTCCTTATCGGGCGCCTTGCCCAGACCGGCGGACTGGCGGATGAACGGCTCGTACACATGTTTCCAGAACGGTTTGGGGTGGATGAACGTCTTGTAGTAGAAGCCCGCCGGCAGGAACCGCGCCAGAGCCGTGTTCACCGCGCCGATGTCATATTCCAGGCTGGGCCAGTGGTTCTGCGAGATCGCGGTCAGGCCGTTGAACAGCTCGGTCGTGGTGGCACGCTGGTTCGGCTCGAACCGGTTGCCCTGCCCCAGACCGACCAGCGCGTTGGGCTCCTCGGCACCGCTGGCCACGACGCCGCGCGGACGGTGGTATTTGAACGACCGGCCGACCATCATCTGATCATTAGCCAGCAGGGCCGAGGCCAGCGTGTCACCCTGATAGCCCTGCATCGAGGTACCGTTGAAGGAAAACGTGACCGGTTTCGACCTGTCGATCAGGCGACCTTGATTTGCGAGACGGGTGCTCATGTTGCGGACCTTTCGCAGGTGGAGGCACCAAGGCCTCCGGCAGATGTATTCATGAGAAGACGAAGCATCAGGAGAACTCTCTCCACGTCCAACCCGGCCGTTTGGCCGAAATCGCATCGCGGATCTCCTTCGGCGGCTCAGTGACCTGGGCCGAATAGGTGCCGAACACCTCGAGCGTGGCGGTGCAGCGCGCGGCATGGAACCACTTGCCACAGCCGTTGCTGTGGCGCCAGCGTTCGAAATGCACGCCCTTGGGGTTTTCGCGCATGAACAGATAGTCATGGAAATCGTCGTCCGACGACCCGGGACCGAAGCGTTTCAGATGCGCTTCGCCACCGGCGGTCAGTTCGGTCTCTTCGGCGTCGACGCCGCAATAGGGGCATTTCAGGATCAGCATGTGGCTACTCCTTGCTTGAATTCTTTCGACCACACGCCCAAGTCGAGTGTATGGATATTTTGACCATAATTCTGACCGTTGCAGGCACGCTTGCCGTCTTTGGGCTGATCGCGTTTTTCATTTTCCGGTCTGAGGAAAAGAAGGCCATCAAGCCAAAATCCGACAGCCCGAAAAGCTCTGAAACCATTCACGGAGCACATTGGGGCGACTGACATCAGTGCGCGACCCCGGCGGCGACGCTTTCGTCGATGAAGCGGCCCTCTTTGAACCGGTCCAGCGAGAACGCCTCGGTCAACGGGGAATGCCCGGTGGCCATCAGCTGCGCCATGCCCCAGCCCGAGCCCGGGATGGCCTTGAACCCGCCGGTCCCCCAACCGCAGTTGATGAAACAACCGCCCAAGGGCGTCTTGGACAGGATGGGCGAACGGTCGCCGGTCATGTCGACGATCCCACCCCATTGCCGCAGCATCTTGAGGCGCGAGATCATCGGGAAGGTCTCGACCAGGGCGCGGACGGTTTCCTCGATATGGTGGAACGAACCGCGCTGGGTGTAGTTGTTGAACCCGTCGGTGCCACCCCCGATCACCATCTCGCCCTTGTCGGATTGCGACATGTAGCCGTGTACGGTGTTGGCCATCACCACCACGTCCATGCAGGGCTTGATCGGCTCGGACACCAGCGCCTGCAGGGCCAGCGCCTCAACCGGAAGGCGGAAGCCCGCCATCTCGGCCAGTTGGCCCGAGTGACCCGCGACAACGATGCCCAACTTGTCACATTCGATGGCGCCCTTGGTCGTCTCGACCCCTGTGACGCGACCGTTTTCGGACCGGACGCCCGTGACCTCACACTGCTGGATGATGTCCATACCCATATTCGAGCAGGTCCGGGCATAGCCCCAGGCCACCGCATCGTGGCGTGCGGTGCCGCCGCGCTCTTGCCACAGCGCACCCAGGACCGGATAGCGCGGGCCGTCGATGTTGATGATCGGGACCAGCTGCTTTACGCGCTCGGGCTCGATCCATTCGGTCTTGACCCCCTGCAGCGCGTTGGCATGCGCCGTACGCTGATAGCCGCGCACTTCGTGCTGGGTTTGCGCCAGCATCATCACGCCGCGCGGGCTGAACATCACGTTGTAGTTCAGATCCTGGCTCAGATCCTCGTACAAGCTGCGCGATTTTTCGTATATCGCCGCCGACGGGTCCTGCAGATAGTTCGAGCGGATGATGGTCGTGTTCCGCCCGGTATTGCCGCCGCCCAGCCAGCCCTTTTCGATCACTGCGACGTTCTGGATACCGTAATTCTTGCCCAGATAATACGCCGTCGCCAAACCGTGTCCGCCGGCACCGACGATGATCACGTCATACCGTTTCTTGGGTTCTGGCGAACGCCACGCGCGCTCCCATCCGGTGTGATAGCGCAGCGCCTCTCGCGCTACGGCAAAGGCTGAATAGTGTTTCATGAGCGAATCCGTCCGGTTCGTGATTGGCCGAAGATATGCCGTGCGGCGACAGATTACCCCTGCCGTGCAGCGCCGCAATATCGCACTATTGCGACATGTAGGCCATTCGCGGCCATTTGTCCCTTTTTTCCGGGCGCGCGCAGGTCTAAGTGAGGGCAACAATTCCGGAGAGATCATGACATTCTGGGTTCTGCTTCTGCTCTTTGCGCTGTCGATCACCGCATTCCTGGCCTTTGGCCTGACCCGAACCCGCCGGCGACAGGAACATCCGGCGGCCTACGATCTGCGGGTTTACAAGGAACAGCTGGCCAGCGTTGACCGCGATCTGGCCCGCGGTGTGATCGCCAAAGCCGACGCCGAGCGGGTCCGGACCGAGATTTCGCGCCGTATCCTGGCTGCCGACGCGCAAATCCGCACGGGTGACGCGGCGACCGGGCCGTCGACCACTGTTCGGGTGGCCGCCATCGGGTTCGTTGCCCTGGTTCTGATCGGCGGAGCGTTTGCTCTGTACCGCCAGCTGGGTGCTGCCGGATACCCTGATCAGCCGCTTTCAGCGCGCATGGAAATGGCCGCCGAACTGCGTGAGAACAGACCCGGCCAGGAAGAGGCCGAGCAGATGGCCCCACCCGTCGAAGCGCCTCAGCTTGAAGACAGCTATGCCAACCTTCTGAACCAGCTGCGCACGACCGTGGCCGACCGACCGGACGATCTTCAGGGTCACATTCTATTGGCGCAGCACGAAACCAACGCGGGCAATTTTCAGGCCGGTTATGCAGCCCAACGCCGTGCAATCGAGTTGATGGGGGATGAGGCTCCGGCGGACGCCTATTCGAACCTGGCAGAAATGCTGATCCTGGCGGCAGGGGGCTATGTCTCTCCCGAAGCCGAAGCGGCCTTGCGACAGGCACTGGAACGCGACCCACAATCGGGACCGGCGCGCTATTACTGGGGACAGATGCTGCTGCAGATCGGACGGCCGGACCAGGCCTATCGCGTCTGGATGGACACGCTGCGCACGTCGCCACCGGGGGCGCCTTGGGCCAACGCCATTCGCGCCCAGATCGACGAACTTGCCTGGCGCGCCGGCGTCTTCAACGCGCCCGAAATGGCAGCTGCTCCGGCAGGTGCGGGCCCCAGCCAGTCGGATATGGAAGCCGCGGCAGAAATGACGCCCGAGGAGCGTCAGGAGATGATCCGCGGCATGGTTGACGGATTATCGGACCGGCTGGCGACCGAAGGTGGTTCTCCGCAGGAATGGGCCCGACTGATCTCGGCGCTGGGGGTGCTGGGAGAAACCGAGCAGGCCGCCGCGATCCGGGATGAAGCCGCGACCAAGTTTGCCGAAGACCCCGCCGCGCTTGAACTGATCAACTCGGCCGCGCAGCAGGCTGGTCTGTCGCAATGATCCAGGACGTGTTCGAGGATTTCGCAGCCGCATTGCCCCCGATGCAGGCGCTGATGGGTCTGGACCTGGGCGAAAAGACGATCGGCGTGGCTGTTTCCGACCGCATGCGCGGTGTGGCCAGCCCACTTGAGACCGTGCGCCGCAAGAAATTCAAGCTGGACTCTGCCCGCCTTCTGGAGATCGCCGCCGATCGCGAGATCGGAGGGATCGTCCTTGGTCTGCCCATGAATATGGACGGATCCGAGGGTCCAAGGTGCCAATCAACCCGCGCGTTTGCCCGCAACCTGTCCCAACTGACCGACATCCCGATCGGGTTCTGGGACGAGCGTCTGAGCACAGTTGCGGCAGAAAAGGCACTTTTGGAGGCGGATACGACACGAAAACGTCGCGGACAGGTTATCGACCACGTCGCGGCGGGTTATATCCTGCAAGGAGCGCTGGACAGGCTGCGCTTTCTTTAACGAGCCCGGAGACCGGCGATGACGAACATGATTTGGAAAAGGAACGAGGTCGAAAGCCCCTGTGTCCAGATCTGCGTCGTGCATCCGACCGAGCGTATCTGTACGGGCTGCTATCGCACCATCGACGAAATCACGCGCTGGTCGAAAATGGACAGCTCGGAACGCGCCGAAATCATGAATGACCTGCCTGCCCGCAAGCCTCGCTTGGCCAAGAGACGGGGTGGTCGCGCGGCCCGTCTGGACAAATCCTGACAATCAAAGGGCTTTGTCGGTCTTCCGACCGTCTTCTTCATCTTTCGCAGAGTCTGCGCATGTCTTCACACCGGACCGTTGCCCGGCCTTCAATTCACTGCGGAACAAACGGGTGATTTCCGACTTGCTGGTCTGCGACCGTCGAAGACTGGCTTCCTGAAAATCAACTTCGACAGCCGCGCTGGTCATGGATTTTCTTTTCAAAAACTTGATCAGCCGCATACGAGCCTTCCTGAATAAATCTGCGTCGCTGCGGGCCGGTCGAGAGCTCGGAAAAAGGGGGGTCGAGCCGTATGACTATGCGTGAGTGAGTGGCGGCCCGCAGCGACGATTTGCGCATACCGGAGTCAGGCTTTTGAGAAAGGGGGAAAACCTGCCGTCGCGCTTCAATTTTTTTACCAATTAGACAAATCAGCCGGAGAGACTCAACAGTTACAATGCCTTCGCGCACCGCGGCTGGGCGAAAAGGACGTAACGTAACAAGTTGGACCGGCCCGCGACAGCGTCAGGTGTCAATCCAGGATTTACCCCCGGACGCGCAGCGCGGCCCATTCTTTCGGGCCGCGCGCAACCGTCATCCGGCAGCCAGCCACGCTTTGGCGTTTTCAATCTCTTCGGACGGGAAAAACTGGGTACGTGTACCCAGAATGTGGCCACCCACGCGCTGCGCGATGTTCTGCCATGCCTTGTCGCCGACGATGGCTGCCCGATCCAGCATTCCCACGTGACCGCGGGCCAGACGGAAATGCGCGGCCAGAGCGGTCAGCCCTTGCCAGCCATCGAATTCCCTCAGATCGATCAGCAACCGGAACGCATCCCGGTCGCCGAGGATGGCATCCAAATCGGCTTCGGCCTTTTCGTATTCCTCGGGGTCCAGCTTACCCATCAGGCTGACCTGCACGCATGGCCCGCCCAAATCCACTATGTGGATCGCGCCCAGAGATTCTCGGATCCAGCGGCGCGCTTCTTCCAGCTCGGCCAGCTCGAATACCTGCACCGGACAGGGCATCAGCGGCGCAGCCAGGCGCACGCTGGTCTGGACCCATCCCTTGTCTGCGACGACCGCGGCGCGATCGAAGCCGCGCCAATGGCTTAGGCCCAGCTTGGTATCTTCCCAAGCAGCGCCCAGATCGTAGCCTTTGAACTCGGGGCCGACGATAACCAGCAGGCGGACGGCGTCATGTTCCGCCAGCGCAGCCTCGATTGCGGGAACCAGAGTGCTTGTGTAATCGGCGCTTGTTACTTCGCCGGACAATTCGATTTCGATCAATGCTCCGTCGGAATTCTTGTGGACCGTAATCATTTTGAGCCTCCAAAGCCAAAGAATGGCAGAAGGTTACGGGGATTCGATCCATTCGGCCACACCGCCCGGCAGCTCGGGCCGGAAATAGGCAATCATCCGTCCGTCCGGCCCCGCCGTTGCCCCCGCCCCCCAAGGCGCGACCCCATGCAGACAATGGCGATGCAACACGTAGGTTTCGCCGGGCGAGGCCGACACTTCGATACGCGGGCAGGTCTCGAACACTTCGCGACGAGCGGCCTGATAGGCCTCGGTGATATCGGTCTGCGCCCACCGGGTGCGCGGAACACCGGCCAACGCAGCCTTGAAAGCCGCGCCCATGATCTTGTGGCTGCCATCCCAAACGACCAGAGGCGCGGCATCTGCGCTCGCCTGTGTCAGAGGAATACCCAGGACCCATGCGTGAGTTTCGTCGATCTTGCGCCGACGGTCCGGGCCGCCGGGTTTCAGACCATCCACATGCGCCGCGTCGCGCTTGGCCCGGTATCGGGCCGCCGCCTCGTTCTCGCCCCTGCGCGGGCGCGGATAGCCGGGATAGACGACCGAGACCTGCCCCTTGTGCAATTTGATCGATTCATAGTGTTCAACCAGAAACGCGACAGCCTGCCCGCTCAACGGGGCTGAGGCCCCGACACGCCCTGCCCCGTCATTGGGCAGAGCATCGACGCCGATGAACCAGGTGCCTTCGCAATCCAACCACTGCCGGTGGGCTGGGTCACTGGCGGCCTGCTGCGCCAGTGGTAGGGCGTGGGCCACCCAGTCTGCTATGGGCTGGTCGTAGGGGAATACTTCCCACCCCCGTGACCAAAAAGGCCTTACCACCCCACTGCCTTGCGCAGCATATTCAGCGCCACCAACGTGAGGAACACGGCAAACACGCGTTTGAGCGGCTTGGGGTCCATCGCATGGGCCAGTTTCACCCCCCAGGGCGCGGTGATCATCGTCATCGCAACAACCACGCCAAAGGCCACAAGATTGACGGCGCCGATGGTCAGCGGCGGACGGTGTTCAGCTGCGATCGGCAGAAACAGAAAGCCCAGTACCGAGGGTACGGCGATGATCACGCCAAAGCCCGCGGCCGTCGCAACGGCCCGATGGATCGGTGTGTTGTAGAGGCTCATCAGGGGCACCCCAAAGCTGCCGCCGCCAATTCCCATCAGCACCGACAGAAACCCGACCAAAGGCGAAATCACCAACCGCTTCAGCCCGCCGGGCATGGCATCACCCAATCGCCATTCGGACTTGCCAAGTCCCAGATAGGCGCCAATCACCATTCCAAGGATACCGAACAGCGCCTGCAACGCTTCCGTGCGCAGGGCCGAGGCGACCAGTACGCCAACAATCGCACCGACAGCGATACCCGGACCCCAACCGCGTAGAATATCCCAATCGACGGCGCCTTTCTTGTTGTGACTCAGCACCGAACGAACCGAAGTCACGATGATCGTGGCAAGTGACGTCGCAAGACACAGCTGCATCAGCTGCGGGCCACCATATCCCAGCGTTTGAAAAGCGTAGAAGAAGGCCGGCACCAGAACGATCCCGCCACCGACTCCCAAAAGGCCAGCCAAAACACCGGCCAGCGCGCCGATCACAAGCAAAAGGCCCAGCATCTGGGCCAGCAACATCGTATCGGGCATCCGTCCCCCTTGGTCCCCGGCCCGTGGGCCGTCTTAAATTACCTGCGCCGCCTCGGCATCCGGTGCCACGCGGGACAGCGCGTCCAGAACCACGTCAGGTCCGGCATGGTCTTTGACCGCGCCTTCGGACAAAGCGCGCCTCCAACCACGAGCACCCGGGCGTCCTGCGAACAATCCCAGCATATGTCGGGTGATCTGGTGCAACCGCCCCCCGCCGGCAAGATGCCGATCGATATAGGGCAGCATTTTCATCACGACTTCAACCGGGTCCGCCTTTTGCCCCGACCCGTAGATCAGCGGGTCGGCATCGGCCAGAATATCGGTCGGCTGATGATAAGCAGCCCGGCCGATCATCACTCCGTCCAGTCCGGCGTCCAGATGCACCTGGGCTTCGGCCAGTGTCGTGATGCCTCCGTTGATCGAGATGTGGAGATCCGGAAAATCAGCCTTCATCCGGTGAACCAGGTCGTAGTCCAGCGGCGGTATGTCCCTGTTTTCTTTGGGGCTAAGCCCCTGAAGCCAAGCCTTGCGGGCGTGGATCGTCACGCGCCGACAGCCGGCAGCGCGAATCCGATCCAGAAAGTCGGGCAATACGTCCTCGGGGTTTTGGTCATCCACGCCGATCCGACATTTGACCGTGACATCGACATCAACAACTTCCCGCATGGAGGCCACGCAATCGGCGACCCGGCCCGCCTCTTTCATCAAGACGGCTCCAAACGTTCCTGATTGAACCCGATCCGACGGGCAGCCGCAGTTCAGGTTGATCTCGTCATATCCGGCCTCAGCCCCCAATGCGGCCGCCTGAGCCAGCTCCTGCGGGTCAGATCCGCCCAATTGCAGAGCGACGGAATGTTCCTCGGGGCTATGGTCCAGAAGATGCAGCGCTCCACCCCGTACCAGAGCAGGGGCCGTCACCATTTCCGTGTACAAAAGCGTTTCAGCACTGAGCAAACGGTGCAGATACCGACAGTGCCGATCGGTCCAATCCATCATCGGCGCAACCGACAAGCGCGCAGCGCGAGTGACTTCGCTGCGATCAGCATGTGCCCGAGATTGAAACCCAGCCATCAGTGCACGTTCCTTTTTGTGGCCCAGACAAAAGTGCGGCGCCCGGCCAAGCCGGGTCCGCGCTAGGCGTCTACCACTGTTTGACGCCAGATTTCCACCATCGGATTGCTAGGCCCGGACGTCCTTTGGAGATTGTTCCGAGCGCTCGGCAAAACTGCCGCGCGTCCGGTTGGCGAAAGCCACCAGCGACAGCATCACCGGCACCTCGACCAGAACGCCCACCACCGTGGCCAGAGCCGCACCCGAATTCAGGCCGAACAGGCTGATGGCGACGGCCACCGCCAGTTCAAAGAAGTTGGACGTGCCGATCAGTGCGCAGGGCGCCGCAATCCGGTGCGGCACGCGCAGGGCAAAAGCCGCCGCATAAGCCACCGCAAAGATCCCGTAGGACTGGATCAGGATGGGCACGGCGATCAGCGCGATAACCATCGGGCGGTCCAAGATCACTTGCCCCTGCAGGCCGAACAGGATGACGACGGTCGCGATCAGGCCGACAACGCCCCATGATTTGACCCGGTCGCGGAACGCCTCGATCCGCTCGGCCGAGCCCAGCCGGTTGCGCGTCCAGACACCTACCGCCAGGGGCAGCGCCACGAACAGGACAACCGACAGGACCAGCGTCTGCCACGGAACCGAAATGTCGGTCACACCCAGCAGGAAGGCCACGATCGGGGCGAAAGCAAAGACCATCACGATGTCATTCACCGACACCTGCAGCAGGGTATAGTTCTCGTCCCCCTTGGTCAGATGCGACCAGACGAACACCATTGCCGTGCAGGGCGCCGCACCCAGCAGGATCAGCCCCGCGATATATTGCTGGGCATCGGCGGGCGCGATCAGGTCGGCGAAGACGTATTCGAAGAACAGCACGCCCAGCGCCGCCATGGTAAAGGGTTTGATCAGCCAGTTGACCACCAGCGTGATCGCCAGCCCCTTGGGCTGTTTTACCACGTCGCGCAGGCTGCTTGGGTCCACCCCCACCATCATCGGATAGACCATGGCCCAGATCAGCACCGCCACCACCAGGTTGACATTGGCCACCTCGGCCGCCGCGATGGCCTGGACCAAACCCGGCGCGAATGAGCCGATGGCGATCCCGGCGGCCATTGCCAGCGCGATCCACAGGGACAGATACCGTTCAAATACGCTCATGCAGAGATCTCCGAAGTTGTGTGGGGCTGCAAGCGCCCCGCAGCCAAGGCGGAAAGCGCGACCATGGCGGCCGCCGTCCCGAGCATCAAGGGCAACCCGCCCCATTGATAGGTCAGGCCGGACAGCAGCGTACCCAACAGCCGCCCGCCCGCATTGGCCATGTAGTAGAAGCCCACATCCATCGTCACCCGCTCGGCCCGGGTGAAGGCCAGGATCAGATAGGAATGCAGCGAGGAATTCACCGCAAAGACCGCGCCAAAGGCCAGCAGTCCACCCACCAGCGTCAGCGTCAGCCACGGCGCGGGCCCAGAGGACATCAGCGCAGCCACCGTCAGGACGGCCGGCACGCAGGCCAGCCCCCAGGCCCAGCTGCGCGCTGCTGCGACCAGATCGGCCTCATCCCGCGCCCCTGCCCGCAGCAGACGCGGGGCGGCAGCCTGAACAATGCCGTACAGAATGATCCACAAGGCCATGAACCCGCCGACCAGAAAAAAGGCCGAGCGGTTGCCGGCTTCGCTGCCATCCGACAGCACGGCGTAGAAATAGATCGGGATGCCGACGACGAACCAGACGTCGCGCGCCCCGAACAGGAAGACCCGCGCCGCGGACAGCCAGTTCACATTGGCCGATTTCGAAAAGACCTCGGAAAATTTAGCGCCCTTGCGGCCCTTGGGCAGCCCCGGCGGCATCGCCAGCAGCACCGCCACCAGGATCAGGAACAAGACCCCCGCCATGCCCACCACGGCACCCGTGAAGCCGAACCCGGCCAACAAGGCCGCTCCCAGCAGGAAGCCCACCCCTTTGACCGCGTTCTTCGACCCGGTCAGCACCGCGACCCAGCGGAACAACCCGCCACCTTCGGTGGGGGCCAACAGCTTGACCGCCGATTTCGACGACATCTTGGTCAGGTCCTTGGCCACGCCGCTGGCACCCTGCACGACCATCACGAAGGCGACGGACATACCGATGGTCCAGCCCGGATCCAACTGCGCTAGCGCCAGCAAGGCCAGCACCTGTATCGTCAGCCCCGCGTACAGGGTCGCGGTCAGACCGAACCGCGCGGCGATCCACCCGGCGGCCAAGTTGGTGGCCATCCCGGCGATCTCGTACAGCACGAACAGATAGGCCAGCTGAACCGGCGAAAAGCCCAGCGTGTGAAAATGCAGCAGCACCAGCATCCGCAGGGCACCGTCGGTCAGCATGAAGGCCCAATAGGCTGCCGTGACGGAGATATAGGCCGACAGCCCGTCCGGACGTTGGGAAGCGCTGGTCAAAGCGATGCCCCGACCATCATCGCGACATCCACCAGACGGTGCGCATAGCCCATCTCGTTGTCGTACCAAGCATAGACCTTTACCTGCGTTCCATTCACCACCATGGTCGATGGTGCATCCACGATGCTGGACCGGGTGTCATTGGTATAGTCGGTCGAGACCAACGGGCGTGCCTCATAGCCCAGAACGCCGGCCAGGGGCCCTTCGGCCGCGGCCTTGAACAGGGCGTTCACCTCTTCGGCGGTGGTTTCGCGTTCCACCTCAAACACGCAATCGGTCAGCGAGGCATTCAGCAGCGGCACCCGCACCGCATGCCCGTTCAGCCGACCCGTCAGTTCGGGATAGATAAGGGTGATCGCCGTGGCGCTGCCGGTTGTCGTGGGGATCAGCGAGTTCAGCGCCGACCGGGCACGGCGCAGGTCCTTGGCCGGACGGTCCACGATCGTCTGCGTGTTGGTGACGTCATGAATCGTGGTGATCGAGCCGTGCCGGATGCCCAGGCTCTCGTGGATGACCTTGACCACCGGGGCCAGGCAGTTCGTGGTGCAGCTGGCCGCGGTCACGATGCGGTGGCGCGCCGGGTCATAGGTGCCTTCGTTCACGCCAAAGACGATATTGGCCGCATCACCATCTTTGACAGGCGCCGAGACCACCACCTTCTTCACAACGGCGTCAAAGTAAGGGGCCAGCTTTGCCTCGGTCTTGAAGACCCCGGTGCAGTCTATGACGACGTCGACGCCTTCAAGCGGCAGATCAGACAGGTTGCGGGTTCCGATGAAAGGCAACCGCACGCCGTCGATGGTGACCGAGCTTTCGTCATGGCGAAACTCGGCGGCCCAGCGGCCATGCACGGTGTCGAATTCCAGCAGATGCGCGTGCATCGCGGGGTCCCCAACCGCATCATTGATCCAAGCGATCTGCGCCCCTTTCTCAAGCAGGGGTTTCAAGGCCAGCTTGCCGATGCGGCCAAGGCCGTTGAGAGCATAAACAGTCATGCGGTTTCTCCGGTATGGATCTGGCCGATGTCATCCACGGCCTTCTGAAGGGACATACGGTCTAGGGTTTCGAACGGCAGCGAGGAAAAGGTCAGGATCCGGTTGCGCAGCGCACCATAGGCCTGCTGGAAGGCAAAGCTTTTTTGGGCCTCTGTTCCCTCGGCCTTCACCGGGTCGGGCATACCCCAATGCGCGCTGACCGGCTGCCCGGGCCAGGCGGGGCAGTCTTCGTTCGCAGCCTGATTGCATACGGTGAACACGAAATCGAACTTCGGCGCGCCCGGGGCCTGGAACTCGCTTACATTCTTGGCGCGCAGGTCCGAGATGTCGTGCCCATTCTGCCGCAGCACCTCAAGCGCCGCTGGGTTCAACTGGGACCGCGGACGTGTACCGGCAGAAAACACGTTGAACCGGTCGCCGCCAAGCTGCTTCAACAGGGCCTCGGCGAAAATCGAACGCGCGGAATTCCCGGTGCATATGAACAATACGTTGTAGGTACGCGGGGCCTTGGCCGCATGCGCGTCAACGCCGTTGAGTGGACTGGGCGCGCAGAGTTCCGGACGCCCACGGCAGCAATCCAGCAGAAGGTAATCGAACGTCTGCCGCACGGCGTCCATATCCACCGAGTAGCGCAAGGACGTCCCGACCCTTTCCTGCGTCACAAGGCCGGCCTGCATCAGCGCGTTTACGTAGTTGGACAGCGTATTCGGCTTGAGGTCCAACGCCATGGCAATCTCGGTCGCGGGTATGCGATCGGGATACCGGCGCATCAACAGCCGGAAAACGGCCAACCGAGCCGGATGACCCAAGGTGGACAGGCGGTCGGGAATCACTTTTTCCATAATTCATGGATATTCGAATTACAGACGAAATCAAGTGCCCGTTTTTGGCGCGTTTAAACCGCAGGCAAGATTTTACGATTGGCCACAAAGATGCCCCTCGCCCAAAACGGAACGACGGGTGAATTGATATTGAAGAAAATGGTGCGGCCGAGAAGACTCGAACTTCCACGGGTGTTACCCCACAGCGACCTCAACGCTGCGCGTCTACCAATTCCGCCACGGCCGCACTGCCTGTGACTTGGTAGGCGGCGTATAGACGCTTGGCAAAAGGATGTGAAGAGGCAAAAGCAACCGCATTGGAATTCCCGGCCCGCAACCATATCTGTGGGGTCATGAAACCCGATGCCACATCGCAGCAGGAGCATCCGATGACCACACCCGATCCCCGCCCCGTCATCCAAGTCGACATCGTATCCGATGTCGTATGCCCGTGGTGCATCGTCGGGTTTCGCCAGCTTGATCTGGCGCTGGAGCAGGAGAACGTGCTGGCGCAGCTCCGGTGGCACCCGTTCGAGTTGAACCCCGCAATGGGGCCAGATGGCCAGAACCTGCGAGAGCACATCATGGAAAAGTACGGCTCGACCGCCGAGCAGAGCCAGCAGGCCCGAGACCGGTTGACCGCGTTGGGTGCAGATTTGGGTTTCACGTTCAATTTCAATGATGACAGCCGGATCGTGAACACCTTTGCTGCGCATCAACTTCTGGACTGGGCCGAAACGCATGGCAGGCAACACCCGCTGAAGCTGGCGTTGTTCAAGGCCTATTTCACAGATCAGCGGGATGTTTCGAAAATTGAGGTATTGCTGGATGCCGCTCAGACCGCCGGGCTCGACCCAGACGCCGCCCGCGCGGCGTTGGAATCGGGCGCGCATGCAGGCCCGGTACGGCAAAAGCAACAATTCTGGACCAGCCGAGGCATCACCGGAGTTCCGGCAATGGTTTTTGGCGGCAAGTACCTGCTGACGGGTGCGCAGGGCAACGAGACCTACGCTCAGGTCCTGCAGCGATGCCGGGCCGAGGCCGCCTAACCTCTTTCGCTTGGACAGCAGGACGGCTATGAGGCGCGCATGGAATGGAAGATCACCGACGGACTGACCGACTATGACACCGCCGTCGCCTTCATGGAGGCGCGGGTGGCCGAGATTGCGGCCGGAACTGCGGACGAGTGCATCTGGTTCTTGGAGCATCCCCCGCTCTATACGGCCGGAACATCAGCCAAACCCCAAGACCTGACCGACCCGGATCGATTTCCGGTCTATGCCAGCAAGCGCGGGGGCGAATACACCTATCACGGACCTGGCCAGCGGGTCGTGTATGTCATGCTGGATGTCGGAAAGCGCGGCCATGATGTCCGCCGCTTTGTCAAACAGCTGGAAACCTGGGTGATCTCGGCACTGGCCGAGTTCAACGTCCACGGAGAAATCCGCGAAGGCCGTGTCGGTGTGTGGGTGCCGCGTAAGGACAAGCCGCTGACCGTCAGCGGCGAACCAGCCGAGGACAAAATCGCGGCGATCGGCATCCGCTTGCGGAAATGGATCAGCTTCCACGGCATCTCGATCAACGTGGAACCCGACCTGGAGCATTTTTCGGGCATCGTTCCCTGCGGTATCCGGGAGTTCGGCGTGACCTCGTTGGTGGATCTGGGATTGCCGGTGACAATGGCCGATGTCGATGTGGCTCTGCGCAAAACCTTTACTGAGGCTTTTGGCCCCGAGGTGGCCTGACCCCCTCGCATCGACCATGGTCTCGAATCGCAGAATCTGACGCTGCGGAACGACAATCCTCGATGCAGGGTTCTTCTGTTTCTCAATACGGTCGCAAATTTCCGAAGATTGCCGCGAATTGCCATAAAATTTAGGGAATCTCCTTCTTCCTTCCACACAACAGCCGCAGTTTGAGGTATCATGAATATACCGTTCAAGAGTGAGTGGTATGTTAACCGGTGATCGCGGCCAGCCCGCGAAAATCGATCAAGTGTTTGGTTACGAGTCTGCCGTTCCGACCCCATATCGGAACGGCAATTCTCGTTTTTGGGGCCTCAGTTTTCGCCTGATTGGTCTGTGGCATGGCCGAACCGCATGGTCTGTGGGCAGGCCCGACCGGCCATTTCCACCTCAAGCGTCAGGTGGCCGATCCCAAAACTGTTGCGCATAGTTTGTTTCACCAGACCGCGCACCTCGTCAGCCTGCGACCAGGCGCAGTCTTCGACCACCAGATGCGCGGTAAGAGCGGGCTGGTTTTCCTGCATGCTCCACAAGTGGACATGGTGAACCTCGCGCACGCCGTCCGTTGCCTCAATGGCCGAGGCGACCTCCTCGGGGTCCAGATCGGGCGGCGCGCCAAGCATGAGAACACGGATCGTTTCTCCGATCTCGCTTTGGACATGCCACAGGATGTAGAGCGAAATCAGAATGGTGACGGCCGGGTCGACCCAGGTCCAGTTGAACAGGATCACAGCCACCCCGGCCACGATCACTGCAACCGATCCCAGCGCGTCAGCAACGTTGTGCAGAAAAGCCGCGCGGATATTCATGCTGGTTTTGGCCATGCTATAGGTCAAAAGCGCGGTGATCAGATCCACCAACAACGCCAGCATGGCAATCCAGACCACAAGCCAGCCATCAATCGGCTCGGGCTGAAAGAACCGGGTCACCCCTTCGTACATCAGGTACACGGCGATGACGATCAGCGTTGTATAGTTGACCAGCGCCGCGACCACTTCGGCCCGACCGTATCCGAAGCTCATGCGCGGGTCGGCTGGGCGTCGCGCGATCTTGCGGGCAAAGAACGCGATGATCAGTGCAATCGCGTCGGAAAAATTGTGCAGCGCGTCAGCGATGAGCGCCAGCGACCCCGAAAAGATCCCGCCGACCACCTGTGCCAGCGTCAGAAACATGTTGACCGCGATGGCCCATGCCACCCGCGCGTCTCCGGCATCGGCGTCGATTTGGGCGTGGTGTTTGTGTCCGGCGTGGGAATGATCATGCGCCATGATGTCGTGTCCTTGTCTGGGTCATGGTCCATACCTAATTCCTCTAGTGACTAGAGGTTCAAGGGGGATTGCAGAAAATGTTCTCGATCGGGGATTTGTCCCGGCGCACAGGCGTCAAAACCGCCACGATCCGGTTTTACGAAGACAGGGGCCTGCTGCCGCCGCCGGAACGGACCGCCGGCAACCAACGGCGTTATGACCGCGCTGCGCTCGAGCGGCTGCGCTTTGTCAAACACACGCGCGATCTTGGACTGCCATTGGCCGATGTCGAGGCCCTGCTGTCATTGGAAGGCGCCCAAGGCGCCGATCTGAACCGGGCACACGAAATCGCCGAGCGGCAACTGGCGGACCTGCAGGATCGGATTGCAAAACTGCACCGGCTCGAGACCGAACTTGCCCGGATCGCGGCCGCCTGCGACGGGCAGCACGACCATGTCTGTTCAGTCTTGCAGGCGCTTGGGGATCACGATGCCTGTTCAGGGACGCATCAGGCCCCCCCACCCGTCACGCCAGCGCAGCCCTGATGCGCTCGGCGTGTTTGGCGATCTCGTCGAAATCGCCCATCTTACCAGGCGGGCGCAGAGAGACGCCCTCGTGCCGGGGCAGGACATGGAAATGCAGGTGAAACACCTCCTGCCCTCCGGCCGCCTCGTTGAACTGCTGGATGGTCACCCCTTCGGCGTCAAAGGCGCGCATGACCGCACGCGCCAGTTTCTGAACCGTGGTCATGACGGCGGCCAATTGCTCGGGTGTGGCATCCAGCACGTTGCGGCAAGGCGTTTTCGGGATCACCAGAAGGTGCCCGTCCGCACGCGGCATGATATCCATGAAAGCCAGCGTGTCCTCATCCTCGTAGACGCGGGTCGAGGGGATCTCGCCCCGCAGGATCTTGGCAAAGATGTTTTCGGGATCATAAGCGGTCATGGTGGGTCTCCGACAAAGGGGCTGCGTGCTGTTCTGCGGCCAAGCCCGCAGCGGGTCAAGGCGTGATTCCGCCCTTGGACAGCCCCTGTCCTTGCAATTCGCCCGATCATCCCCAGATACCGGTCATCCAAGGCCGATATCGCGCGGGTGTCCTCCTGCCCCGCGACAATTATTCTTGATCCAGATCAAACTCGGCCATTGAAGGCCGCCCCCTTGCATTCTAAAACCAGCAGGAATCCCGCGCGCCGGAGAGGTCCGGCTGCGCGGTCTATTTGCAACAGGAGGCACCTAAATGGCAGACGCAGCCATTCATGGTCACGATCATGAAGACCAGCGCGGATTCTTTACCCGGTGGTTCATGTCGACCAACCACAAGGATATCGGGATCCTTTACCTGATCTTCTCGGCCTTTGCCGGGTTCATCTCGGTCGCGATGACCATCTACATGCGGCTTGAACTGATGCATCCGGGCGTTCAGTACATGTGCCTGGAAGGCTTCATGGCCGACCCCTGCACGCCCAACGGACACCTTTGGAACGTGATGATCACCTATCACGGTGTCCTGATGATGTTCTTTGTGGTCATTCCCGCCCTGTTCGGCGGTTTTGGCAACTATTTCATGCCGTTGCAGATCGGCGCGCCGGACATGGCGTTCCCCCGGATGAACAACCTGTCCTTCTGGCTGTATGTCGCCGGCACCTCGCTGGGCATCGCCTCGCTGCTGGCCCCAGGCGGTAACGACCAGGCCGGCTCGGGCGTGGGCTGGGTTCTTTACCCGCCGCTGTCGACGACCGAAGGCGGCATGTCCATGGACCTGGCGATCTTTGCCGTGCACGTATCGGGCGCCTCCTCGATCCTCGGCGCGATCAACATGATCACCACCTTCCTGAACATGCGTGCCCCGGGCATGACCCTGTTCAAGGTGCCGCTGTTCAGCTGGTCGATCTTCGTCACCTCGTGGCTGATTCTGCTGTCGCTGCCGGTTCTGGCGGGCGCGATCACCATGCTGCTGATGGACCGCAACTTCGGCTTCACCTTCTTTGATCCGGCCGGTGGCGGTGACCCGATCCTGTACCAGCATATCCTGTGGTTCTTTGGACACCCCGAAGTGTACATCGTGATCCTGCCAGGCTTCGGCATCATCAGCCACGTGATCGCCACTTTCTCGCGCAAGCCGATCTTTGGCTATCTGCCGATGGTCTGGGCGATCATCGCAATCGGCGCACTGGGCTTCGTCGTGTGGGCACACCACATGTACACCGTCGGAATGTCGCTGCGCCAGCAGGCGTACTTCATGCTGGCCACGATGGTCATCGCGGTTCCGACGGGGGTCAAGGTGTTCTCGTGGATCGCCACCATGTGGGGCGGCTCGATCGAGTTCAAGACGCCGATGCTGTTCGCCTTCGGCTTTCTGTTCCTGTTCACCGTCGGCGGTGTGACCGGTGTGGTTCTGTCGCAGGCCGGTATCGACCGTGCCTACCACGACACCTACTATGTCGTCGCGCACTTCCACTACGTGATGAGCCTGGGTGCAGTCTTCGCCATCTTTGCCGGGGTGTACTTCTACTTCTCGAAGATGACGGGCCGTCAGTACTCGGAGTTCTGGGGCAAGGTGCACTTCTGGATGTTCTTCATCGGTGCAAACCTAACCTTCTTCCCGCAGCACTTTCTGGGCCGTCAGGGCATGCCGCGCCGGTATATCGACTATCCCGAAGCCTTCGCTCAGTGGAACTTCGTCTCGTCGATCGGTGCGTTCGTCTCGTTCGCTTCGTTCCTGCTGTTCTTCGGGATCGTGTTCTACGCCCTGTTCCGGGGCGCCAAGGAAACACGCCCGAACCCGTGGAACGAATACGCGGATACGCTGGAATGGACCCTGCCCTCGCCGCCGCCCGAGCACACGTTCGAGCAGCTGCCCAAGCAGGAAGACTGGGACAAAGGCCACGCGCACTGATCCCTTCCCGAAAACAGGAAACCCCGCCTTCACGGCGGGGTTTTTCTTTTACTGTTCGCGCTCTATCGGCCATCGCATTCCGCGGGCGGTCGCAATATCGTTGAAAATCGGGTATCCTTGGGGCGCCGCATGTCCGGCCAATCTCCGAGGTCACCATGCCCGATATTGATTTCTGGTACTCCATCGGCAGCACTTACAGTTTCCTGACCATCATGCGTCTGGACGATTGGTGCGCAGAACACCAGGCACAGGTTAACTGGCGCCCTTTCGACGTGCGCGCGGTCATGTCTGAACAGAAGAACATTCCGTTTGCGGGCAAACCCGTCAAGTCGGCCTATATGTGGCGCGACATCGAACGCCGGGCAGCCAAGTACCATATCCACGCCAAGCTGCCGGCCCCCTATCCGATTTCGAACCTCGAATTGGCCAACCAGGTCGCGCTGCTGGGAATCCGGGAAGGATGGGGCAAGAGCTTTACCCAAAACCTTTACAGGATCTGGTTTGAGGACGGTATCGAAGCCGGCAGTGAAACCGCCATGTCCGAGGCTCTGTTCCGCTGCCAGCTGGACCCGCTGCCGGTCCTAGCCCGCGCGCGCAGCCCCGAAATCGAAACCGCGTTGAAAGCTGAAACCGAAACGGCGGTGGGCCTGGGCGTATTCGGCGCGCCCAGCTTTGTCACGCGGGGCGAAGTGTTCTGGGGCGACGACCGGCTTGAGGATGCGCTGTCCTGGGCGAGGGTCGGACACGTCGTTTGAAATTGGCAATCGACACCGGATCAGCAGGCGCTATTTTTGCAATATGCCCTACCATTGGAACGACAGCTCGAACTCGGAACAGGAATTGCGCCTTTGGCCGCACAATTCACTGCCACCGCGCGGCGCGATAGCCGTCGTGCTATCGGTTTTCCTGTTTGGACTGATACCCCTGCTGGCAGTTCTGGGATCGGTTCTGCTGTGGGGGCTATTGCCGTTCCTTCTGTTGACGGTGGCGGGCCTATGGCTTGCGATCCAGGCGAACTATCGGTCCCGAAACGTGTTTGAGGTACTGACCCTTACCGGAACCCAAGCACGCCTGATCCATCACAGCGCCCGGACCGGCCAGCAGGAATGGACTTGCAATCGATACTGGGCCCGTCCGGAAATGCACAAGGCCGGCGGACCCGTCCCGAACTATGTGACCCTGTCGGGTGAAGGACGGGTGGTCGAGATTGGCGCGTTCCTCTCAGAGGAGGAACGCATTGCCTTGTATGATGATCTGGTAAAACGGCTGCGCGAACCGGCGCTTGAATAAAGCGCGTCAGCAGTCGCCGTTGGAGGCGGCGCACAGGTGGTCTTTGACCAGCGGCCCCACCTTTCCAAAGTCCATCTGGCCTGTGTAGTTGGCCTTGAGCTCGCCCATGACCTTGCCCATGTCCCGGATCGACCCGGCACCGGTCGCCGTGATCGCCGTCTGGATGGCCTTTGCGACCTCATCATCATCCAACTGCTTGGGCAGGAATTCCTCGATGATCTTTACCTCGCGCAGTTCGCGCTCGGCCAGGTCCAAACGACCGCCTTCCTCATAGGCCCGCGCGCTTTCTTTGCGCTGCTTGCTCATTTTCCCAAGAATTTCAAGAACATCCGCGTCATCGCAGCCCTTGGCCTCTTCGTTTCCGGCCGCGCGCAGCGCGATGTCCCGATCCTTGATCGCGGCATTGACCAGCCGCAGCGTCGACAGACGCTCGGCATCCTTGTCCTTCATTGCTTGCTTCAGGGCAGTGGTCACCCGAGTTCGCATATCCATCTGTTCTGTCCATCCCCATGGCAACGGAACCCCGAACATATCTAAACAAAATCCGAGGCACAACAGCAGACAGATAAGGCTAAATCATTGAAAAACAACAATAGCCCAAAATTTGAACAGGGTTGACCCGAGGCACCAACCCCCTTAGTTATGCGCCGATTTACCCGATAGGAGAGTCGCGCCATGGCCCATCAAGCCACGTCCAAGCCCACCGCATGTCTGGCTCTGGCCGACGGAACGCTCTTCTTCGGAACCGGGTTCGGCGCCACGGGGCAAACCGAGGCCGAGCTGTGTTTCAATACCGCGATGACCGGATATCAGGAAATAATGACCGACCCGTCCTATGCCGGGCAGATCGTGACCTTCACCTTCCCACATATCGGAAATGTTGGCGTCAATCCCGACGATGACGAAACCGCCGATCCGGTGGCCGCGGGCATGGTCGTGAAATGGGATCCGACCGAGCCGTCGAACTGGCGCTCGGCCGAGCGGCTGACCGACTGGCTGGCCCGCCGTGGCCGGATCGCCATCGGTGGCGTCGATACCCGCCGGTTGACCCGTGCGATCCGCCAGCAAGGCGCTCCGCATGTCGCGTTGGCCCATGATCCGCAGGGCAATTTCGACATCGAAGCCCTGGTAGCAGCGGCGCGTGGTTTCGTCGGGCTGGAGGGCATGGATCTGGCCAAGGATGTGACCTGCGCCCAAAGCTACCGCTGGGACGAAATGCGCTGGGCCTGGCCGGACGGTTACCAGCGGCAGGAAGCGCCGGTGCACAAGGTGGTCGCGTTGGACTACGGCGCAAAACGGAACATCCTGCGCTGCCTGGCCTCGGCCGGTTGCGACGTGACGGTCCTGCCTGCAACCGCAACCGCGGCTGAGGTACTGGCGCACGACCCTGATGGCGTATTTCTGTCCAACGGCCCGGGAGACCCGGCGGCGACAGGCACTTATGCTGTGCCGATGATCAAGGAAATACTTGAAACCACGGATCTGCCGATTTTCGGGATCTGCCTTGGTCACCAGATGCTGGCACTGGCGTTGGGCGGCAAGACTATCAAGATGAACCACGGGCACCACGGCGCGAACCACCCGGTCAAGGACCTGGAAACCGGCAAGGTCGAGATCACCTCGATGAACCACGGATTCGCGGTCGACGCCCAATCGTTGCCTGCGGGGGTGGTTGAAACCCACCGGTCGCTTTTCGATGGCTCGAACTGCGGCATCCGCATGTCCGATCGCCCGGTGTATTCGGTTCAGTATCACCCCGAAGCCTCGCCCGGCCCGCAAGACAGCTTTTACCTGTTTGAACGGTTTGCCGCGGCCATGGCCGACCGAAAAGTGCGCGCTTAATCCCGCAGGTTTGCGGACCGCATCAACGTTAACCCGGAATTAACCTTGATTGAGCAACTCTGACCCGACACTTCGGGCAGGGTTCTATGATGGTTGAATTGAATTTTCTGGGTCACGGGCCTGCGACCCCGGTTTCCGGCATTGGCCCCCGCAAACCTTTGGGCACTTGCCTGATCGACTTGGGGGTGATTACCCCCGCTCAACTGGATCACGCCCTGAAACTGCAGGAGCGGCAGAACGCTCCTCTGGGCGAAATTCTGGTTGGCGAGCATATGGCCTCGCGCGGCGATGTGTTGTTGGCGCTGGGCCAACAACATGGGCTGCAGATCGCCGATCTGGAAAACACGCCGCCACCCGCTGACCTTTGCGCGCTGCGCCCGATGCGGTTCTGGCTGACGCACAACGCCATTCCGTGGCTGCGAGTCGGGCCCGTGCTTTTGGTCGCGACGGCATACCCAGACCGCTTTGATGAAATACGGTACGGGTTGGCAGATTGCGCCCAGACAGTCCTGCCTGTGCTGGCCGCACCCGATGACATCGACCAAGCCATCGCCCGACATTACGCAAAACCTTTGGCTGAGGCGGCGGAAACGCGGGCGCCGCTATCGCAAAGCTGCCGCTCATGGACTGCGAGTTCACGTCTCCTGCCGACCCTCTTGGCGCTGGCCGCGCTTGTGGGCCTGGGTCTGCAACCGAATGCCGGGCTATCCCTGCTGTTCTGGGCCGCAGTTTCAACGCTGATCCTGTTCCTGATTCTTCGGCTGGCCGGGTTGATATCGTATCTCTTCCCCCAAAAGGCCAAAAACCCAGACGGTTTGCTTGCGCAACACCGCCTGCCCTGCGTGTCCATCCTGGTGCCGCTGCACAAGGAACGGGAAATCGCCGGTGCGCTGATCCAACGGCTAACACGCCTGACCTATCCAAAGGCGCTGTTGGACGTGATCCTGGTCTTGGAAGAGCATGATGACGTCACCCGGTCAGCGCTTGCGCAGACCACCCTGCCCAGCTGGATCCGAACGCTGGAGGTGCCCGATCTTGGCAACCTGACCACCAAACCACGGGCGATGAACTATGCGCTGGATTTCTGCCGAGGAGAGATTTTGGGCGTCTGGGACGCCGAGGATGCGCCTCTGCCAGACCAAATCGAGACCGTGGTGGAGCAATTCGCCCGCGCGCCCGATGATGTGGTCTGCCTGCAGGGTGTTCTGGACTACTACAACCCGCGCACCAACTGGCGCTCGCGTTGCTTCACCATCGAATACAGCGGTTGGTTCCGCGTGATCCTGCCCGGAATCGCGCGGTTGGGTCTTGTGGTGCCGCTGGGTGGAACGACGTTCTTCTTCCGCAGGGACAAGCTGTTGGAATTGGGAGGCTGGGACGCTCACAACGTGACCGAGGACGCGGATTTGGGGGTTCGGCTCAGCCGCGCGGGCTATCGCACCGAAATAGTGAAAACCGCCACGTATGAAGAGGCCAATTTCCGCGCCTGGCCTTGGGTGAAGCAACGCTCGCGCTGGCTGAAAGGGTTCATGGTCACATACCTTGTCCACATGCGCTCGCCCCTGGCATTGATGCGCGATCTGGGGATGTGGCGCTTTCTGGGTGTCCAAGCCTTTTTCCTGGGAACGGTCGGACAATTCCTGCTTGCCCCGGTGCTGTGGGTCTTCTGGCTGACCTTTTTGGGGCTGACGAACCCTTTCGAAGCTGTATTGGCTCCGCAAATCTTGCACGCCTGTGTCTTCCTGTTCCTGACCGCCGAGGCCGCGAACATCCTTGTCGGAGGCTTGGGCGTGATCGCCGGCGGTCGCCGTTTCCTGCTGCCGTGGGTCCCGACCATGGCACTCTACTACCCCTTGGGCGTGGCAGCAGCCTACAAGGCGCTGTGGGAACTGGCGGTCAGACCGTTCTTCTGGGACAAGACCCAGCACGGACAGGCCAGCGAAGAAGTGCAGCCAGACGACGAAGCTATTTCTCGCGCCGGATTGCATCCTGCTTCAGCCGGGTCATGAACGCGACCGAGATATGTTCCTTCAATGCCCGGCCGGCGGCTTCTTCGTCATGAGCCGCGATCGCCTCGACGATCCCCTTGTGCTCACTCTGAGCGATCTCACCGCGGCCCTGCGCGGCCAATGAAGTCGTTGCCATCAGAGCCATGGTGCGATGGACAAGGTCCAATTGCTGAACAAGGTAGCGGTTGTGCGACGCAAGGTGGATCTGCTCGTGGAACCGCCGGTTGGCCCGGGAAAGAGCCACTGGATCATCCACAAGCGCGTCATCGGCTTCGACCATATCCTGCAGGACTTTGATTTCCTCATCCGTGGCGTGGCGCGCGGCCAGTCGGGCCGCCAGCCCTTCCAACTCACGCCGCACGACATACAGCTCGGCCATCTGGTTGTGGTCCAGCGAGGCCACGATGAGCGACCGCCCGTCACGTTCCAGCAGCGATTGCGTCTCGAGCCGCTGCAGCGCCTCGCGGATCGGGGTGCGCGACACGCCGAACCGCTCGGCCAGTTCGCTTTCCACCAGCCGGTCGCCGGGTTTGTACACCCCCACGTCGATCGCTTCGAGGATCAGGCTGTAGGCATCGGTCTGGGGCTGTCGGGACTGGTTCATTGGGTCGGGTCTCTCCTCGTTCGAACCTGTCTATCCGGGCCATGGGTCTGCAATCAAGTGCGCCATTGAAAACCCGGTGGCCGCGGCCTAAACCCAAGCCTATGGTCAAGCCTGCATTTTCACATGTCACCCAATGGGTGTTCGATCTAGACAATACCCTGTATCCGCCACAGATGCGCCTGTTCGATCAGATCGAGGTGCTGATGACCGAATACGTCGTCGAAGCCCTGCGCGTCGACCGGGCCGAGGCTGACCGGCTACGCCAGCACTATTGGCGCGAACACGGCACCACGCTGGCCGGGCTGATGGCGGAACATGACCTGGACCCCGAGCCCTACTTGCACGCGGTTCATCAGGTCGACCTGAGCCACATGGAACCCGACCCCGCGCTGGCCGCGCATATCCGGGCCCTGCCCGGGCGGCGCATCGTCTACACCAACGGCAGCGCGCCCTATGCCGAGCGGGTTCTGGCCTCACGCGGGCTGGATGGGCTGTTTGACGCGATCTATGGGGTCGAACATGCGGGATATCGGCCCAAACCGGACAAGGCCGCGTTTGAAACGGTCTTTGCCCGCGACGGCATCCACCCCGACCGCGCCGCTATGTTCGAAGACGAGCCTCGCAACCTGAAGGCCCCGCATGACATGGGCATGCGTACCGTGCATGTTGCCCCCGATCCGCATGACGCGGATCATATCCACCACCACACCGATGACCTGACCGCCTTTCTCGCGCGCCTGATCTGAATCACCCGAAACTGCGACGAAATGCGCCTGCGCGCAGCCCGAAACTGCGACGATCCGCGCATTCTGCAGCTGCAAAGTCGTTCCTACATCAGGCTCAGCGACGAACAGAACTGGAGACGCCCGATGACCGCGATCGAGATGCCCGGCCGCCTGCCTTTTTGGCAGCGCCTGCTTTTTGCAATTCCCCTGTTTGGCTGGCTGGCCCGCGATGCGGCCAATGGCAAGCCCGAGGATCTCGGCTATACCGTTGCGGCGCTGGTCAGCATGTGGGGCTGTTCGGCCCTGTTGTTCGGCCTGCCGGGCCTGTATCTGCCGGCCCTGGCGATGGTGCCGGTGATGTTCCTGATTCTGGTCCTGATTTCACGCGGCTAGACCACGGGACAGGATGTCACTTGGCGCAGGCCCTAGAACCGCACTAGGGTCCGCAGGCAACGGAGAGTGACGCGATGACCGACAGTTGTGACATCCTGATTTCCGGCGGCGGCATCGCCGGGCTGACCGCGGCGGCCGTATTTGGCGCCGCAGGGTTCGACGTGATCTGCGTGGACCCGACCCCGCCCGTCACCGACCGCGACGCCGACGGGTCCGACCTGCGCACCACTGCGTTTCTGCAACCGGCGCACGGCCTACTGCAGCACTGCGGGTTGTGGGACCGGCTGGAACCCCACGCCGCGCCCCTGCAGATCATGCGCATCGTGGACGCAGGCGGCGACATCCCCGAGCCGCGCGTTGTGCGCGATTTCAACGCCGCCGATATCTCGGATCAACCCTTTGGCTGGAACCTGCCCAACTGGCTGCTGCGGCGCGAGATGGTGGCCCGGCTGCACGAACTGCCGAATGTCGATTTCCGCCCCGGCACCGGCACCGTCAGCCTGTTCACCCGCACCGCCGAGGCCCGTGTGGGCCTGTCGGACGGCACGCGCATCCGCACCAAGCTGGTGATCGCCGCCGATGGCCGCAACTCGCCCATGCGCGAGGCTGCGGGGATCAAGGTCCAAACCACGCGATACGGGCAAAAGGCACTGGCCTTTGCAGTGACCCATCCGATCGCCCATGAAAACGTCTCGACCGAGATCCACCGGTCCGGCGGGCCGTTCACGCTGGTCCCCCTGCCCGATTGGCAGGGTCAACCCTCGTCGGCGATCGTGTGGATGGAGCGCGGCCCGCGTGCTGTCGACCTGCTGAACCTGCCAGAGGCAGAATTCGAGGCCGCAATGACCGAGCGGTCCTGTGGCCTGTTCGGACCGCTGAAACTGGCCTCGCGCCGGACGATCTGGCCGATCATCAGCCAATCGGCCGAGCGTCTGTCGGCCCAGCGCGTGGCCCTGATGGCCGAGGCCGCCCATGTGGTGCCCCCGATCGGGGCGCAGGGGCTGAACATGTCACTGGGGGATCTACGCAGCCTGCTGGACCTGGCCCAGGCCCGACCCGAGGGTCTGGGAGATGCCCAGATGCTCGATGCCTATCACAAGTCCCGCCATGCCGAGATCGAACTGCGCGTCAAGGGGATCGACCTGCTGAACCGCGCCTCGATGGTCGAGGCACGGCCGTTGCGCGATGCGCGCGCTGCCGGGCTGAACGCGCTTTATTCGATGCCGGTGGTGCGCAAGACGTTGATGCAGATGGGCCTCGGCGTGCGCTGAGGCCCGTACCGGCCTACAGCACCTGATCCAGAACCCGCTTCAGCCGGGCCACCGTTCCGTCGACATCATACAGCTTGTCCAACCCGAACAGGCCCAGGCGAAAGGTGCTGAACCCTTCGGGCTCGTCACATTGCAGCGGCACGCCGGCGGCAATCTGCATGCCTAGCGCGGCGAATTTCTTGCCGTTCTGCACCTCGGGGTCGTCGATATAGCTGACCACAACCCCCGGCGCGCCAAAGCCTTCGGCAGCAACCGAAACGACCCCCTTGTCGCGCAGCATCGCCCGCACCGCATTTCCCAGCCGCCATTGCGCTTCGCGCAGCTTGTCGAACCCATAGTCCCGGGTCTCCTGCATCGTATCGCGGAACGCCCGCAGCGCATCGGTGGGCATGGTGGCGTGATAGGCATGGCCGCCGCCTTCATAGGCCTGCATGATCTGGCGCCATTTCTTCAGGTCCAGCGCGAAACTGTCCGAGGTGGTCTCGGTCAGCCGCGCCTCGGCGCGATCGGACAGCATGACCAGACCGGCGCAGGGCGAGGCGCTCCAACCCTTTTGCGGGGCCGAGATCAGAACGTCCACGCCGGCGGCCTTCATGTCGATCCAGGCACAGCCCGAGGCGATGCAGTCGAGCACCATCAACGCGCCGACCTCGTGCGCGGCAGCGGCCATCGCGGTGACATAGTCATCCGGCAGAATGACCCCGGCCGAGGTTTCCACATGCGGCGCAAACACCACGCTGGGTCGCTGGCTGCGAATGGTTTCGACCACCTCGTCGATCGGCGCCGGCGCAAAGGGCGACGGGCTGGAATTCCCCGTTTGACGAGCCTTCAATACGGTGGCCGAGGCCGTCAGCCCTCCGGTTTCGATGATCTGGCTCCAGCGATACGAAAACCAGCCGTTGCGCACCACTAGCACGTCGGCGCCGCGGGCGTACTGTCGGGCCACGGCCTCCATCGCATAGGTTCCGCCACCCGGCACCACGGCCACGCCGTCCGCGCCATAGACCTTGCGCAGCATCCCTGAGATGTCGCGCATCACCTGCTGGAACGCCTGCGACATGTGGTTGAGCGAGCGGTCGGTGAACACGACCGAGAATTCTTCGAGCCCGTCCGGATCGACTGTATTCAACAATGCAGGCATGCTGTCTCCTTTTCTGGGTTGCTCACTTTCTGAAGGCTTTGCACCTGTTGGTAAAGTGCTCATTGACCCTCATGCGCTCCCCCTAAGTCAACGGTCAGAAGCTCGGCTGCACACCCGTCTCAGCAGCCTGATAGGCCGAATTGACGCCAATTAGTGTCACCTCTCTCTTTACACCTTGACGTGTTTCTGAACAGATACGCACATCTTGAGCTTGAAAGGATATTTTAGACCGTGAACGTTCAAAAGCGGATCAGTTTTCAATTCGTTCGGGACGAAGTGAAGCGGCGGATCGAGACACGGGTCTGGCCCCAAGGTTCCTTGCTGCCGACCGAAACCCAGCTTGCCGAAGAGTTCAACTGCGCGCGCGCAACCGTCAACCGTGCGCTGCGCGAACTGGCCGAGCAAGGGTTCGTCGAGCGCAAGCGCAAGAGCGGAACGCGGGTCAAGAAATCACCCAGCAAACAGGCCAAGCTGGAACTGTCGCTGGCCCGTCAGATCGTCGAAGACCAGAACCAGACCTACCGCTATGCCCTGGTCGAGCGCAGCATCGACAAGAGCCCCGGCTGGCTCAGCTCGCAACTGGGTCTGCCGCCGCAATCGCAGATCCTGCATCTGGTGTGCATGCACTATGCCGACAACCGCCCGTTTCAGCACGAAGAACGCTGGATCAACATTTCGACCGTCCCCGAGGTTGAAGATGCCAATCTGGAAGAGGTCGGGCCGCATGAATGGCTGTTGAATGCGAACCCCTTCATTGACGCCGAGCTTGCACTTTACGCCATTTCCGCCGACAGCCACTTGGCAGATTATATGGGAACGACGACCGGGGCCGCGATGATTCAGCTTGAGCGCACGACCTGGAAAGACGGACAGCCGGTTTCGTTTGCCCGCCTGACCCACCATCCGGGCTATTGCATCCGTACCCGTTACTGACCGCTAGCCAATCGGCCCGGGCAGGCGTTCTTCGCTCAGCAGTACATTTGCTTCGACATCCCCGGCCCCCGGCAGGGTCATGATACGACGCCGCAGGACCCGCTCAAAGTCCGCCAGGTCGCGTGCCACCACCCGCAGTCGGTAGTCATACAGGCCCAGTACGTGTTCCACGGTTTGGACTTCGGGAATGGCGCTGACGGCGCGTTCGAAATCTTCGAGGCTGACCTGCCCTTTACGCGCCAGCTTGACGCCCAAGAATACGGTGACGCCGAACCCCAGCGCCTCGGCGTTCAGGCGCAGCCGGCGCCCCTTGATGACGCCCGCCTGCTCCAGCCGCCGGATCCGGCGCCATGTGGCGGGCTGCGACAGCCCGAACCGCCGGCCCAAGGCGCCCGCGCTTTGAGTGGCGTCTTGGGCCAAGGCGCGCAGCAGTTTGCGGTCCAGTTCATCCAGTTCTATCATACCGGCAACACCTCGTCCCGCTTGACACGCGCGATGTGCATCAGGGCCTCGATGTCGGCGATATGCGGCAGGGTCAGGATTCGGTCGCGATAGACCTGCTGATAATGCGCCATGTCCCGCGCGATGACGGACAGACGGACATCCACCCGACCCAGAAAGGTCTGGATCTCGATCACCTCGGGCACCTTGCGGGCGGCTTCGGTGAATTCGTCGAAGGCGCGCGGCTGGGTCTTGTCCAGGGTCACCCGCAGCGACACCTCGACCGCATAGCCCATGGCGGACCAGTCGATCACGGCCTCCTGCCCCTGAATGATCCCGGCGGCCTGCATCTTCTCGATCCGGCGCCAGCACACGCCATTGCTGATCCGGCAACGCTCGGCCAGTTCGGCGGTGCTCAGGCTTGGGTCGGCCTGAAAATGGCGCAGGATGCGGCGGTCGATGTCGTCAAGCATGAATTTTTTAGGTTTCCCGATTTCCAAGAATTATTCTTCGCTTCTTTCATCGATATCCAATCTCATCGCTCTCGCCAATAGCAATCGCCGCAGATAGAAACGCAGCAATCGAAACAGAAAGGACCGGCAAAATGCGCGTCTATTACGATCGCGATTGCGACATCAACCTGATCAAGGACAAGAAAGTGGCCATCTTGGGCTATGGCTCTCAAGGTCACGCCCACGCGCTGAACCTGCGCGACTCGGGCGCCAAGAACCTGGTCGTCGCCCTGCGCGAAGGCTCGCCCTCGGCCAAGAAAGCCGAAGCCGAAGGTCTGCAGGTGATGGGCATTGCCGAGGCCGCGGCCTGGTGCGACGTCATCATGTTCACCATGCCCGACGAGCTTCAGGCCGAGACTTACAAGAAATACGTGCATGACAACATCAAGCCCGGCGCGGCAATCGCCTTTGCCCACGGCCTGAACGTGCATTTCGGCCTGATCGAGCCGAAAGAGGGCGTGGACGTCATCATGATGGCCCCCAAAGGCCCCGGCCACACCGTACGCGGCGAATATGTCAAAGGCGGCGGCGTGCCCTGCCTGGTGGCCGTTCACACCGACGCGACCGGCAAGGCGCTGGAAATCGGCCTGTCCTACTGCTCGGCCATCGGCGGCGGCCGTTCGGGCATCATCGAGACCAACTTCCGCGAGGAATGCGAAACCGACCTGTTCGGCGAGCAGGCCGTTCTTTGCGGCGGTCTGGTCGAACTGATCCGCTGCGGCTTTGAAACCCTGGTCGAGGCCGGCTATGCGCCCGAGATGGCCTATTTCGAGTGTCTGCACGAGGTGAAGCTGATCGTGGACCTGATCTATGAAGGCGGCATCGCCAACATGGACTACTCGATCTCGAACACCGCGGAATACGGTCAATACGTGACCGGCCCGCGCATCCTGCCCTATGAGCAGACCAAAAAGGCGATGAAAGAGGTTCTGAACGACATCCAGCAGGGCAAGTTCGTGCGCGACTTCATGCTGGAAAATCAGGTCGGTCAGCCCACGATCAAGGCCTCGCGCCGTGCCAATGACGAACACCAGATCGAAGAAGTCGGCAAAAAGCTGCGGGGCATGATGCCCTGGATTTCGGCCGGCAAGCTGGTCGATCAGGAAAAGAACTAAGCCCGAACGGCTTTAACCCAAGGGCGGCCCCGGAGGCCGCCCTTTTCATGCAGAACGGATGAACAGGCAGCGATGGTGCCTCAACCCGACATACGCGACTGGAGCGGCGTCATTGCCCTGGGCCTGATCTGGGGCGGCACCTTCATGGTCGTCGCGATGGCGTTGGAAGGCTATGGCCCGATCACGGTGGCCACAGCGCGGACGACGCTGGGCGCGGTGATGCTGTTGGCCTTGATGGGGCTGACCGGGCGGCGCATCCCCAGCCTGACACCGAGTCTGGCGTGGTCGGTGATCCTGATCGGCATCCTGTCCACCGCACTGCCTTTCGTGCTGCTCAGCTGGGGGCAGCAATATGTACCCTCGGCCTTTGCCGGGCTGTCCATGGCGGCGATTCCGCTGATGGTTCTTCCGCTGGCGCATTTCTTCTCGGACGAACCCCTGAACGCACGTCGTTTAGTCGGGGTATCCCTGGGCTTCACCGGAGCGCTGGTGCTTATCGGCCCAGGGCTGGCGCAACTGGGCAGCGGGGCCGAGCCGCTGGCCCAACTGGCCTGCATCGGGGCGGCGTTCTGCTATTCGGTGGCGTCGATCCTGACCCGGCGCTGCCCGCCAATCGACCCGGTGGTTCTGGCCGCACTGACATTGGTGGTGGGTGCGGTGATCCTGCTGCCGATCATGATGGCGACCGAGGGCGTGCCCGCCCCACAGGGTCTGCGCCCCACGCTTGCCTTGATCGTGCTGGGGCTTGTGCCTACGGCATTTGCGACCCTGCTGCGGGTGTCGATCATTCGCAGCGCCGGGTCGGTCTTCATGACGCTGGTGAACTATCAGGTGCCGGTCTGGTCGATGATCTTCGGCGCGTGGATCCTGTCCGAGGCACTGCCGCTGCGGTTTTACATTGCATTGGCGCTGATCCTGACTGGAATGGCCATCAGCCAATGGTTCAGCCTGCGCAAGTTGCTGTTGGGCTACTGACGCGCGGCGGCTTCGACCTCGGCCACGATCCCATCGACGACCTGCGCCAAAAGGGCGTCATCCTCGCATTCCGCCATCACGCGGATCAACGGCTCGGTGCCCGACTTGCGGATCAGCAACCGCCCCTGCCCGTTCAGCCGCGCCTCGGCATCGGCAATCGCGGCCTTGACCGTGTCCGCTTCCAGCGGAGCCTGCCCCTCGCCATAGCGCACGTTTTTCAACAGTTGCGGCACCGTCTCGAACTGCTGCGCCAGATCCGAGGCTTTGCGCCCCGAATTCACCATCTCGGCCAGGAAATGCAACCCCGCCATCAGGCCATCACCCGTGGTGGCATAGTCGCTCATGACGATATGGCCGGATTGCTCGCCGCCAAGGTTGAACCCGCCTTCCCGCATACGCTCGACCACATAGCGGTCTCCGACCGCCGTCCGTTCCAGCCGCAGCCCGCGCGCGCCCAGAAACCGTTCCAGCCCCAGGTTCGACATGACGGTCGCAACAAGCGCGCCGCCTTTCAGCCGTTCGGAAGTGGCCCAAGCGGTAGCCAGAAGGGCCATGAGTTGATCACCATCGGCGACCTGCCCGGTCTCATCCACGATCACCACCCGGTCGGCATCGCCGTCGAGGCAGATGCCCACATCCGCCCCATGCGCCACGACGGCCTCGGCCGCCACACGCGGCTGGGTCGAGCCGCAGCCCAGGTTGATGTTCTTGCCGTTGGGTGCCGTTCCCACCGGGATCACCTCGGCCCCCAGCTCCCACAGGACCTCGGGCGCGGTGCGGTGCGCGGCGCCGTTGGCGCAGTCGATCACCACCTTGAGGCCATCCAGACGCAGCTCGCGCGGCAGAGATGACTTGACCCGCTCGCCATAGCGGAACCGCGCGTCATCGACGCGCCGGGCGCGCCCGATATTCTGCGCCTGCGCGGGTTTGACCCCCTCTTCGATCAGCTGTTCGATTTCAAGTTCGGCCTGGTCGGACAGTTTGAACCCATCGGGTCCGAAGAACTTGATCCCATTGTCTTCGGCCGGGTTGTGGCTGGCCGAGATCATCACACCCAGATCGGCCCGCATCGACCGGGTCATCAGCCCGACCGCCGGTGTCGGCACCGGCCCTAGCAGCAGCACGTTCATGCCGGTCGACGTCAGACCCGCCGTCAGCGCGTTTTCCAGCATATAGCCCGACAGGCGCGTATCTTTTCCGATCACCACCCGGTGAACGCCCGAGCCATCCCGGCGGAAGTACCGCCCCACCGCCGCGCCGATCCGCAACGCCATCTCGGCCGTCATCGGATAGGTGTTGGCGGTGCCCCGCACCCCGTCGGTTCCGAACAGCTTGCGCATACCTGTTACTCCACAAAGTCCTGCCTGCGACCCGATTACCGGACAGCGGCCCACAGGCGCAAGGCCTGAGCGGTCTCGGCCACGTCATGCACCCGGATGATCTGCACACCTTGCGACAATCCTGCCAACGCAACGGCGATTGATCCCGGCGCGCGGGCATCCTTGCGCGGTTCCGCACCGATCCGGCCGATGAAGCCCTTGCGTGACACTCCTAGGAGGATCGGGCAGCCCAACCCGTGAAACAGGCTGAGATTGCGGAGTAGGCTTAGGTTGTGTTCCTCAGTCTTGCCAAAGCCTATGCCCGGATCAACGATGATCCGGCCCCGATCCAGCCCGAGGCCTTCCAGCCGGGCCACCTGCCCGGACAGGAAATCGTAGACGTCCAGCAGAACGTTGTCATAGGTCGGGTTGTCCTGCATCGTGGCCGGGTCGCCTTGCATGTGCATCACGCAGACCGGCGCATTGATTTCAGCGCAGAAAGCCCCAAGCGCGGGATCGAAGGTAAAGCCTGAAACATCGTTGATCAGCCCTGCCCCGGCCTCGACTGCGGCCCTGGCCACGGCGGATTTGCGCGTGTCGATCGAGATCAGCGCCGGTGTCTCGGCCCGGATCGCGCGGATCAAGGGCTGGGTGCGGGCGATCTCTTCGTCCTCGGGTACAAAATCCGCACCGGGGCGAGTGGATTCACCACCGATGTCCAGAATGGTCGCACCGTGCGCGACCATTTCCCGGGCTGCTGTACACGCGGCGTCGGGGGTGTTGTGCTTGCCACCGTCGGAAAAGCTGTCGGGCGTGGCGTTCAGAATGCCCATGATCTGCGGCTGCGCCATATCCAGTCCGGCAATCGCGGCGCGCGGTTGCGTCAGCCGGTCCAGCCACGTTTCAGGGATATCGGCAGCCGCAACGATCCGGGGTGCCGCGTCACGCTGCAGACATTCGGCATGGGTGAACCACAGGTCCTGCCCCGCCAGCAGCAAGGCCCCGTCCGGGCGCACAGGCCCGTGTTGCACCAATGGGCGATAGTAGCTGGTCACAGTTGCGCCTGCTCCACCGGAACCGCCCGAAGCGGCGTTTTGGGCGACTCGGGCAGTTCCCCGCCAATGACCAGCATTTCGCTGGCCTCAAAGGTGGCGGCGAACCAGGCGGCCAAGGCCACCGCATCGGACGGCGCCGCCGAAGGCCCATCGACCGCATCCAGCACGATCTTGGACGGTGCCCAGACACAGATCTGACCGTTCTTCATGGCCCAGTCCAGTTCGGTCCGGGTCGAGACGACGACGCAGCGATGATCACGCGCGGCCAGCACCCAGGCGTTCTGCTCGATCGCCAACAGGTCGATCCGGCGCTGGGTCATGGCATGGCCGGTCTGCGGCACCGGCAGATCGGAGGCGCCTACGCACAGAATCAGCGGTCGCTGTCGGTTTTCCAACTGGTCGATCCAGCCCGACAAATTTTCGGACTCAATCGCTGCGTTCGACAGAAAGACCAGCCGGGGATGTGGGCGCTCTTCCTCGATGACATCGTGATGGACCGCATCCTTGCCACGAACGATCTCGACACCCAAAGCACCCGGACCGCGATCCAGTTTTTCAATGCGGACAAAAGCTCTTACCGCCTGAGGTTCAAGCAGGATCCGCTCGGCTATTCGATCCGCCAGTGTCTCGAGCAAGTTCAGACGCTCGGCCGCCAGTTCATAGGCGATGGCCTCGGTCACCCGGTCATAGGACAGGATGCGATCGACATCATCGTCGATGTTTTCAGTCAGCGGGCGCACCTCGACCACGATGTTGAAACAGATGCGCTGGGTGGTGCCCCGTTCGGCCTGAAAAGCGCCGATCTCGACCTCGACAATGTGGTCGCGCAACGAGATACGATCCAGTGGCCCGCGTGGCGCAGTCGCCTCGGACCGTTCGGACGGGTGCGCAAAGGCAAGGCGGATTTCAGTACTCATGGCACGGGCCTTTTCGGGCAGCTTGGACAGGTTTGCCCAATTTAGTGGTTCCGCGCGGCTATAGCATTCAAGCAAACGCCATTCCAGCCGCCGAATGCGGCGTCAGGTGACGCGGTACCAACTCATCATACCCGATGCGGCGTGTCCAAGCATATGGCAATGCAGCAGCCAGTTGCCCGGGTTGTCGGTGACCAGCGCGATCTCGCGAGTCTCGCCGCGTTCGACCAGAACCGTGTCGCGCCATGGCCCAAGACTTCCGTCCGGCAAGATCAGCCGAAAGTGGTGGCCATGCAGGTGCATCGCGTGCGGGAATACCGTTTCGTTCACGAAGGCGATCCGGTGAACGCTTCCCAAGGACGCATCCAGAAACGGGTCCTCGGGGCGTTCGGCATAACCGTTCAACGCCCAGAACCGGCCCAGCTGAGCCAGCTCCCGGCCCGAGAGCTCGGTCTCGCCAATCCGCGCGCTTTCAAGCCAGCGCATGGCACCGCCCTGCAGCCTCATCTCGTGCCGCGGTACGTTGTTGATATCCGTCAATTCCGGAAGCGGGTTCGGCGGCAATGGCCGAACTCCCGACCGGGGAGTGGAAGCCGCCTGCCCTGCCACAGAAAATCGGGCCAAACCAAAGGCGCCGTCACGTTCCTGACTGAACAGGCTGGCCGTTTCCGCATCCGCAGCCAGCACATCCACCAACAAATCCGCACGTTGTGCCGGGGCCAGCGGGAACGTGTCCTCAATCGGGATCGGCTCGGCCAAAGGCATTCCATCCAGCGCGACGATCCATCCGGACATTCCGTCGAGGCCCACGGTGAAGACACGCGCATTCGCGGCGTTGACCAACCTCAGACGCAGGCGTTGGTTTTGTTGAACAGGAAAGGATGGGTCGAATGCTCCATTGACGGTAGTGAGGTTTCCCAGCCGACCAGCATGGCTGAGGTCATGACCGTTGTCGAAGTCTTGGGTAATCTGGGCCGTTTCCGGATCAAGTCGCCAATCATCGAGCATCAGCACCAGATCCTGCTCCACATCCGGCGCCTCGGACTCGTGCACGATCAAAGGGCCATAGAGGCCACGTGCCACCTGTTCGACTGACTTGTTATGCGCATGATACCAATAGGTTCCGGCGTCCGGCACGATGAAATCATAGTCGAAGGTCGCGCCGCTTGGAACCGCTTCCTGAGTAAGACCCGGCACGCCATCCATAGCGTTGTCGATGCGGATACCATGCCAATGAACCGAGGTGGCTTGCGGTAATTCGTTCACCAAGCGGCGCTGAACCCGCTCGCCTTGCTGCAGATGGATTGGGCTGCCTGGCACCGACCCATCAAAGCCCCAGATATCGGTTTCCGGATACCCCGGAGGGGCAATCAACTGAGCGCCCTCGCGCGCAGTCAGGGTCAGCGGCGCGGAGCGCGCCAGCGTTGGAAACACCGCAAGCGCGGCGGCAGATTTCAAAAGGCTTCGGCGGCTCAGATTCATTGCGGATCTCCTTGACCGCAATATAGCCCTTGGTTTCACCCGCGCCATCAACGTTCCAGCGCGGGTGCGTCAATGCGCGCTAGTTGCTCGCAGTGCGGTAGTTGTGGCGGTAGAAGATATGCACACCGATGCGCGCAGTTTCCTTGTAAACGCGCGACCACGACGGGCGCACCGCCTTGGTGTGGTAATGCGTGGCCCCCGACGTCAGCGGGTCGCTGACCCCCTCGATCGCCGCCTTGGCAACTTTGGCCACGCGCTCATAGGCTTTCTTCTCGTGAATGACTTCCTTGCGGCCGTCACAGGTATAGGTGAACTGGCACTGATATTTCTTGCCTGTTCCCTGACGGATCACGCCGCAGACGGTGTTCGGGAAACGGGTGCTTTCCACCCGGTTCAAAATCACCTCGGCAACCGCGAATTGGCCGCGCACGCTCTCTCCGCGCGCTTCGAAATACAGGGCCTCGGCCAAGCATTTCAGATCTTCGCCACCGCTGGCTTTGGGCTGTTGGTCCAGCCAGGCCTTGGTGTAGGAAATCTCGACCGGTTGGACCTCTTTCCTTGGTTGGAACAGCTTCAGATAGTCGCGAAAGCTTTGTCCCGTCACTTGGTTGCGCGACACCAGTTCGCGCTTGGCAGTCTCGGTGGCTTCCCTCTCGGCAACGGACGCACTCGGCATCACGGTTGCCGCCGCAATGGCAACAGCCAGTATATATCGTAGCATCAGATAACCTCGCACAGGCACTTCACGCGCCATACCCTCCCCCGGCGGGCGCGACGGGGTCTTAACGCAGAAGGCGCGAAAGGTCCAGTTCTGAGGAAAAAGCAAGAAAAATCTTGCCCGCGGGGCCAAAATTAATCGGCCACAGGTCCATCCCGAAACCACTATTCCTAGGGCTTTGACGGCCTGTCAACCCCCAAGTTTTGACGAAATCGCCAACTGAGCGGCAGCCAGCCGAGCGACCGGGACTCGGAAGGGTGAACAGGACACATAATCGAACCCCAAATCCCGACAAAGGGCGATTGATTCGGGGTTGCCGCCATGTTCACCACAGACCGAAAGCGTGACATCGGGCCGAGCTGTACGCCCCCGCTCCGAGCCCAGCTTGAGCAGTTCGCCGACCCCATCGGCGTCCAGAACATGGAACGGATCCTCGGTGAACACCCCCTGCCGAACATAGGCTGACATGAAGCGTCCCGCGTCGTCGCGTGACAGACCATAGGTCATCTGCGTCAGGTCATTGGTGCCGAAACTCAGGAACGAGGCATGAGGAGCGATTTCCTCGGCGCGCAAACAGGCCCGGGGCGTTTCGACCATCACACCCAACCGGTATTCGAACTCCTGACCACGCTCGGCCGCAACGGCTGCGGCAACCGTGTCCACCCGCGCCTTGATCAGTTCGACCTCGCGCTTGGCCGAAACCAGCGGAATCATGACCTCGGGCACCACCGGCGCGCCATTTTTGCTGGCTTCGAGCGTCGCCTCGAAGATCGCGCGGGCTTGCATGTCATAGATCTCGGGCACCGTGATGCCAAGGCGTACGCCCCGCAACCCCAGCATGGGGTTGTATTCGCTCATTTCGTCCACCCGACGCTCCACATCCGAAACCGGAAGATCCAGCGCTTCGGCCAGTTCGCGCTGCCCGCTGCGCGTGGTCGGCAGAAACTCGTGCAGAGGCGGATCGAACAGTCGGATGCAGACGGGCTGCCCTTCCATGATCCGGAAAATCTGCACAAAATCATCGCGTTGCATCGGAAGCAACCGCTCCAAAACCGCCGCGCGTCCCGATGAAGTCTGAGCGAAAATCATCTCGCGCATCACGATCAGACGACCGGGGTCGAAAAACATATGCTCGGTTCGGCACAACCCAATCCCCTGCGCCTGGAAGTTTCGCGCAGCCTGCGCGTCGGCAGGAGTGTCGGCATTGGCACGAATTGATATGTCTCGCTCGGCGTCGGCCCAGCTCATCAAGGTCTGAAAACAGTCATCCAGTGCAGCTTCGAGCATCGCCGGCTCGCCCGCCAACACCTGGCCCGAGCTTCCGTCAATCGTCAGAATGTCGCCTGTGGTGAAAACGCGGCCGTCCGGAACGGTAAGCTGCTTTTTCTTGGTCTGGAACCGCATCTCGGACGCGCCGACGATACAGGGCAGCCCCAGCCCGCGCCCGATCACGGCCGCATGGCTGGTCATGCCACCCTTTTCGGTCAGTACGGCTACCGCGGCGTGCATGCCGCGCACATCCTCGGGCGAGGTTTCACGGCGCACCAGAATGCAGGGCTCGCCGCGCGCCGCGCTGGCCTGTGCCTCGGCCGAAGTGAAAACGATCCGGCCGGTGGCCGCCCCGGGACTGGCCCCAATACCCGTGGTCAGCACGTCACGCTTGGCCTCGGGATGCACCTGACGGTGCAGTAACTCATTCAGAGAATGCGGGTCGATCCGCATGACGGCTTCCTGCGGGGTGATGATGCCATCCTCGGCCAATCGAACAGCGATCCGCATGGCGGCGCGGGCGCTGCGCTGAACGCGGACCCCATCCAGAATATGCACCTTGCCGTTTTCGATCACGAATTCGACCTGCATCTCTTCGCGCAATTTGCGCCGCATCAACGCCGCATGGGCCTTGAGGTCGGCAAAGGCCTGAGGCGCAACATCCTCGAGCGCTTGCCCGCGCGGGTCCTTTTCAAGGTAGAGGGCCGCAACCCCCTCGCCCAGCGCATCGCGCCCTTGGCTTTGGCTCAGGTAGCGGCCTGTGATCTGCGGCATGCCGGTCGAGGTATCCACCAGCTGCAGCACACCCGATCCGCATTCGCCCTGACCGACGCCCGGGATCATCTCCTGAATGACAAGGCCCAGCCCGGCATCCGCCGGAGCGCCCTTGGCCTGCCGCAACAGGCGGGCGGACGTACCATCCCACGCCCGCGCCATCGAGCGCAGGACCGCCAGCAACTGCTCGCCGCGATCCTGGGGGAACGCTTCGTCGGTTTCGTCCTCATAGGCGCGCAGGGTCTGGCGCAGGCCTTCGCGGCCATCGGCTTCGATGTCGTCGAAAACGTCCGCGTCCAGACGCGCAACGTGAATCGCATAGCTTTGGACGAACCGCAGATACAGTGCGGCGGCGGCCTCGGGGCCCATCTTGTCGGACAATTCCACGAAACGGGCATCGTTCATCCCGATGTTCAGAACCGCGCCGGGGCCGCCCCAGTCAGGGTCCTCGGAACTGGGGCGCACGCACAGCAACGCCGATGCGTCGAACTGTTCAAGTATGGCTTCGATTGCCGGGATATCGCCGTCAGCGATCCGTCGCACCTGATCGAAGGACAGGGCCACCGTACGCGGTACGGGAAGGTCCAACCGCACGAGGCGCTGCAGACATTTCGCCCGGCCGCCATGGGTGTCGGCGGCGACAGGAGCATCAGGAGTGATGAGCGTGGTATGCGGATTATTCTGCACTGCGGCACCTTTTGGTTTCACCGCAGCATAAGCGCCCCAGCCTTCCGCGCAAGGGCCTTGTGGGCGCGCCAGAGCGCGCCCTTTGGGTCAGCCTTCGATCTTGGTCAGGTCCGCGACGCTGGAGCAGATCTGGCGGATCTGGCTCAGCAGATTCAGGCGGTTGCGGCGCAGCACGGCATTGTCGGAATTGACCTGGACGTCCTCGAAGAACGCGTCGATCGGCCCGCGCAGCGCGGCCATGGCCGCCATCGCCGCCGGGAAATCCTCGGCCTTGAGTGCCGGTGCAATCTTGGCCTGTGCCTGATCCAGCGCGGCGAACAGGGCCTTTTCGCTGTCGGTCTCGGCGAATTTCAGATCGGCACCGAACGAGTATTCGACCCCGTCCTTCTCCTCGGCCTGGGTCAGGATGTTGTTGGCGCGCTTGAAGCCCTGCACCAGGTTTTCGCCATCTTCGGTCGCGATCACCGCGTTCAACGCGCGGGCGCGTTTGACCAGCAGGTTGAGGTCGTCATTGCCGTCCATCGCGATGCAGGCGTCGATCACGTCGTGGCGAATGCCCTCGTCGCGGAGGAAGACTTTGAGGCGGTCGTGGAAAAAGGAGAGGAGATCGTCAGATGCGTCTGGGACCTTTTTTTCAAGTTCAAGAAAGGCCGTGGCAGGCAATCCTCCGATTTTGTCCTTGACCGCTTGGAATGCAGCACCAAAGACACCTCGCTCTGCAATTTCTTCCAACAGATCAAGAACGTTAGCTTCCGGCAACGCCTCATTGATTGCGCTTTCTGCTCGAATAAGTTGGCTGTCAAAGAAGCGATCCAACGACAGCCGCAGATCGTTTTCGAAAACCAATCGAGAGATACCCAAAGCAGCGCGACGCAAAGCAAACGGGTCTTTTGAGCCGGTGGGCTTTTCATCAATCGCCCAGAACCCGGTCAGCGTGTCCAGCTTGTCGGCAAGCGCCACGGTCACCGAGAGCGGCGCGGTTGGCACGTCATCCGACGGGCCCAGCGGCGAGTAGTGCTCCTGCGCCACGGCGGCCACGGCGGCGTCTTCTCCAGCCGCCTCAATGTAATACCGCCCCATAAGCCCCTGAAGTTCGGGGAATTCATAGACCATCTCCGAACTCAGATCGGCCTTGGCCAGCCGCGCGGCCTTCTCGGCCTGGTCCGGGTCGGCGCCCGTGACCGTGGCCAGTTCGCGGGCCAGCGCGGCAATGCGGTCGATCCGCTGCGCCTGGGTGCCCAGCTTGTTGTGGAAGGTCACGTTTTCAAGTGCACGGGTCCATTGCGTGATGTCTGCCTTGGCAACCCGCAGGTCGTTCTCCCAGAAGAATTTCGCATCGGCCAGACGCGCCGACAGCACCTTCTGGTTTCCGGCCAGGATGGTCGCACCATTGTCGGTGGTCTCGCGGTTGGCCACGGTGATGAACCGTTCGATCCGGCCCGTCTTGGGATTGCGGACCGAGAAGAACTTCTGGTGTTCTTTCATCGAGGTCTGCAGTACCTCGGGCGGCAGGTCGAGGAATTCATCGTCGATCTGCCCCATCAGCACCACCGGCCATTCGACCAGCCCGGCCACCTCGGCCAGCAAGCTCTTGTCCTCGACCACCTCCAGACCGGCGGCAAAGGCCATGTTCTGTGCGTCGTTCCAGATGTGCTCGGCCCGTTCCTCGGGCGACAGCACGACGAAGGCGCGCTTCAGCTTGGCGGCGTAATCCTCGAACCCGGTCACGGCAAACCGGCCCGGCGCCATGAAGCGATGGCCCTCGGTGGTGTCACCGGCGGTGATCCCGTCGATCTCCATCGGCACGACCTGCGCGCCGGCTTCATCGCTGAGGATGCACAGGATCGAATGCAGCGGCCGAACCCAGCGCAGGGCTCCGCTGCCCCAGCGCATGGATTTCGGCCAGGGGAAGTTGCGGATCGTGTCAGCCAGAACCTCGGCCACGATCTCGGCCGCCGGGCGACCCGGTTTCTCGATGGTGGCAAAATAGACCGCGCCCTTGGGCGTGTCCCGTTCCTCGAGCTGGTCGCGGCTAATCCCCGCGCCACGCAGGAAGCCCTCGATGGCCTTGTCCGGCGCGCCAACCTTGGGGCCCTTGCGCTCTTCGCGGATGGTGGGGCTTTCGGCCAGCAGCCCCTCGACCGCCAGCGTCAGGCGGCGCGGCGTGGTCAGGGCGTGCGCATGGGCATAGGTCAGACCGGCCTCGACCAGACCGTCGGTGATCCGTTTTTTCAAATCCTCGCCGGCGCGGGTCTGCATGCGCGCGGGGACTTCCTCGGAAAACAGTTCGATCAGCAGGTCGGGCATTTTCGATCCTTAGAAATTGACGATCGTCTGGATGACGATGGCATTGGCAATATCCACGAAGAATGCGGATACAAGGGGGAGCACGATAAAGGCAATAGGCGAAGGCCCGTATCGCTTGGTTACGGCGGTCATATTGGCAATTGCGGTCGGTGTTGCGCCCAACGCGAAGCCACCGAACCCCGCCGCCAGCACGGCCGCGCGGTAGTTCGCGCCCATGACCGGGAACAGAACCCAGATCACGAAAGCCACCGCAAACAAAGTCTGCGCCGTCATGATCACCACGATCGACAGGCCCAGATCGGCGATGGTCCACAGTTGCAGGCTCATCAGCGACATGGCCAGAAACGCGCCCAGCGCGAATTCCGAGATCAGCGCCAGCGACGGCGTGCGCGACACCGGCGCGGCGCGCGGGGCCAGCAGCGGGCGCAGGTTGCCGATCACGATACCCATGATCAGGCAGGGCACGAACAGCGGCAGTTTCAAACCCGCGGCCAGGATCACCTCGGACAGAGCATAGCCCGCGATGATGGCCATGTTCAGGTACAGCAGCACCCGCATCACCGTCAGGTGGTCGATCTTCGCGGCTGCGTCTGACGGCTCGTCGGGCACGCCGACGGTATGTTCCTCGTCCGGGCGGTTTGGCGACAGGTCGCGCCCTTCGATCAACAGTCGCGCGATGGGGCCGCCGACCAGCGCAGCCAGGACAAGGCCCAGGGTTGCAACCGCAACGCCCAGCTCGGTCGCGCCCTCAAGCCCGGTGACCTGCGCCACCTCGGGCGCCCAGGCGATGGCGGTGCCGTGGCCGCCGATCAGGGCAGCCGAGCCGAACAGAACGCCGGACTGCGCCGGATAGCCGAAGGCCGCCGCCCCCGCCGCGCCGATCAGGTTCTGCGCCACGATCGTCAGCAACGTCAGGATCAGCAGCAGCACCAGAGGCTTTCCGCCCGCGATCAGATCGGACAGCCGGGCATTCAGGCCGATCCCGCCAAAGAACAGCACCAGCAGGAAATCCCGCGCGGTCAGGTCGAACTCCAGTTCCATACCGAACAGCAGATACAGCGTCAGAACCACCAGCGAGGCCAACAGACCGCCGGTCACGGGTTCGGGGATGTTGAACCGTCGCAGGATCTCGGCGCGGGCGTTGATCTCGGCGCCCATCAGATAGACGGCAAAGCCCAGCGTTGCCGTCAGAAATCCGGGGATTTCAACGATGAACCCCATCCCGACCACTCAGTTTTCCGGTTGGGGCGGGCACTCTTCACCGACAACCGTTCCGTCATAGGCCTTTTCGCCGCAGTTGTTCAGGGCATGCCAGGCAAAGCCCGAACCGTCCTGCGTTACAGCTACGATCCGATCAACGCCGTAGTGGATGTTCTTGACCCCTACGAACGCGCGGGCGGATCCGTTCGCCAACGCCTCGGCCAGAGTAGCCGCATCATAGCAGTCGAACCAACCCGGGGCCGTCAGCGGCTCGGCCTCTTCGGCGCTCATGTAGCGGACGGCCAGCTGTTCCGGCTTCAGATCTGTCTGGAAACAAGCCCGATACCGGATCGGAGAGCTGTCGGCGTCGATCGCCTGAAACGCGCTGTAGGCAATTGGCACCGGTTGGCCGGTCGCGGTTTCGGTCAGAACAACATCCTGACCGGGTGAGGGTTCGACCTCGTAGTAGTAGCCGTAGACCTGCAGGTAATACATGCTGACGCCAGCAATGACGGCGCAAGCGACCAACAGAATTGCCAGCATTTTCCCGGTCATGCGCGATCCTCCTGTGGGGTGCGACGAGCCATCAAGCCTCGAAACCCGCGGCCTCGGTCTGCACGAAAGCATCGGCGCATTGCTTGGCCAGCGCGCGCACCCGCCCGATATAGGCCTGCCGCTCGGTCACCGAAATCACGCCGCGCGCGTCCAGGAGGTTGAAGATATGGCTGGCCTTGATGCACTGGTCATAAGCAGGATGCGCCATGATGATGCGCTTGCCCGTCTTGGGGTCCACGTGCTCCTGGCTCAGGATCGCGGCGCATTCTTCCTCGGCCTCTTCGAAGTGGCGCAGCAAAACCTCAGTGTTGGCCACATCAAAGTTCCAACGGGCGTATTCCTCTTCGGTTTGCTTGAAGATGTCGCCATATGTCAGCGGGCTGGGTGACTGCGGGTCGTTGAAGGGCATGTCCATTACGTGGTCGATGCCCAGAACATACATCGCCAGACGTTCCAGACCATATGTCAGCTCGCCCGAGACCGGCGCGCAGTCATGGCCGCCGACCTGCTGGAAATAGGTAAACTGGCTGACTTCCATGCCATCGCACCAGACCTCCCATCCCAGGCCCCATGCGCCAAGGGTGGGGCTTTCCCAGTCATCCTCGACGAAACGGATGTCGTGCAGGTCCATGTCGATGCCAATGGCCTGAAGGCTGCCCAGATACAGCTCCTGCAGGTCCGGAGGGCTGGGTTTGATCAGCACCTGGTACTGATAGTAATGCTGCAAGCGGTTGGGGTTCTCGCCATAGCGCCCATCGGTCGGACGGCGCGACGGTTGAACGTAGGCCGCAGCCCAGGGTTTGGACCCCAAAGCCCGCAGGGTGGTTGCAGGGTGGAACGTACCGGCACCGACCTCCATGTCGTATGGCTGCAGGATGGCACAGCCCTTCGAGGCCCAGTAGTTCTGAAGCCGCAGGATGATTTCCTGAAATGAACGTGGTGCGCTGGACGGTTCGGTCATGACATTCCCTTTGGGCGCGGATTTGCCCGGTTCCGGTCGGTTTTGCCCTTCCTATGCAAGGGGCCAAGGGGCGTCAACGGGCCAATGCCCGCCTGCTGTCACTGTGCCGCCACACCAGAAATTCCCCGTATCGTGGGCATAGCGTTTTCACCCCTGAATCGCGTAAGTTGAGGCAAAGCCAAAACACCGCATAAAACGGGCAGAAAATGACACGCATATTCGTTGCAATTCTTTTACTGATTACAGTCGGCCTGCGCGCTGCGTATGCTCAACAGGGGACTGACGCAGGCGTCTGGGTTCAGGTCGAAGCGCAGCCATCGCTGCGCGAGGCGCAGGACCGGGCGCAAGTCTATGCCAATGCCCTGCCCGACGTGAACGGGTTCCGCCTGAACAGCGGATGGTACGCCATAGTGATCGGCCCCTATCTGCGGGCCGACGCCGAGCAGGTGCTGCGCGTCTACCGGGCCGAACGGCAGATCCCCTCAGACAGTTTCATCACCTTTTCAGGCGCCCTGGGGCAGCAGTTCTGGCCAATCGGCGCCAATGTCCTGAACCGCGGCGCAATCACAGCGCCCGTTCAGCCCGAGCCGCAGCCAGAGCAGCCTCAGGCCGGTCTGACACCGCAACCTTCGGACGAGACGAGATCACAGGCCCTGCAGTCCGAGCGGCTGCTGAGCGGACAGGAACGAAAAGACCTGCAAACCGCATTGCAGGCTGCCGGGTTTTACAGTTCGACCATCGACGGGGCATTCGGCCAGGGCACACGTCGGTCGATGGCGGAATGGCAGCGATTCAATGGCTTTGAACCGACCGGAGTCCTGACGACGGCACAGCGCAAGGCTTTGATGAATGACTACAATGCCCCGCTGATCAGCGTCGGCATGGCCCGTCACGTCGATGATCGCGCTGGGATTTCCGTCGACCTGCCGCTTGGGGTAGTTGCCTTCGACCGATACGAGGCGCCGTTCGCGCATTTCAATTCCAGCGGTGATCTGGACGCACGGGTCGTTTTGATCAGCCAGGAGGGCAGCAAAACCACTTTGCGCGCGCTGTTCGAGGCGATGCAATCGCTCGAGATCGTGCCGCTGAACGGCCCGCGTGAGCTGCGTGGCGACAGGTTTACCATCGAAGGCCGTGGCAACGGGATCGTATCCTATACACAGGCCAATCTGAGCGACGGCAAGATCAAAGGCTTCACCCTTGTCTGGCCCGAAGGCGATGACGCACGCCGCGCCCGGGTTCTGGCGGCAATGATCGCCAGCTTTGAAACCACCGATGGTGTTCTTGATGCTGCGGCTGGTGCCAATGCCGAGCAAAGCATCGACTTGATGTCCGGTCTGCAACTCAGAAAACCAAGGTTGTCGCGATCGGGCTTTTTCGCCGATCCCAACGGTCTGGTCCTGACCGTGGCCGAGGCGGTGCAGAACTGCACCCGCGTCACCCTTGAAGACGGTCAGGAACTGCAAACCGCGTGGAGCGATCCCGAACTGGGCGTTGCGGTCCTGCGCCCCAACAAGACGCTGGCACCGATGGCCGTTGCGGCCTTGAATGAAGCCCAGCCTCGCCTGCAATCCGAAGTGGCCGTTGCGGGGTACTCATATGAGGGCGCTTTGGGGGCTCCGACCCTGACCTACGGCAAGATCGCCGATATCCGTGGGCTGAACGGAGAGGCCGGCGTGACCCGCCTGAGCCTGACCGCACAACCCGGAGACGCTGGCGGCCCGGTATTCGATGATCACGGCAACGTGGTCGGAATGCTGCTGCCTGCGCAGACCGAGGGGCGTACCCTGCCCCGAGATGTCAGCCTTGCTGCCGCGGCCGACCGCCTTCACGAGATCCTTTCAAAGGCCGGGGCCACGGCCCAGACTGCGAAGGAAACCGGCCAGGTTTCACCTGACGAGTTGAACCGCCGCGCGACCGGCATGACCGTGCTGGTGAATTGCTGGGGCTGACCGAAAGTCACGAACAGAATTTGAAGGCGCCGCAGGATGTTGCGGCGCCTTTTTTTCATCCCTTCAAGATATCGGGCGTGACGTGCACAAGGGTCGGCACTGGTGCGTCAAAGGCCGCACGAACGGCAGCCTGCATTTCCGGCAGCGAGTTCGGAGCGGCCGACCGCGCTCCGAAAGCCTCGGCCAGCTTGCAGAAATCAGGGTTGCGCGCGACAACCGCATTCGGAGCAATCTGGCTGCCGACCATGCTGTCCTCGATCTCTTTCAGCTTACCGTTGTCCCAAAGGATGATTGGCAGCGACAACCCCAGCTCGACCGCCGCACCCAGTTCCTGCATCGTATAATGGAACCCGTAGTCACCGGCGATCACGGCAGTTGGCTTTCCGCGCCGCGCAACCGCGCCGCCGATCCCGGCCGGCAGCGCATAGCCCAGGGTGCCGAACCCGGTCGGGTGGTGCCAGTGGTATGGGCGCGCCATGTCCCAGACCTCTTTTGCAACATAGGCGAACTGGGTCATGTCGGAATAGATCATGGTGTCGGCGGGCATCGCTGCACGCAAGGCGTCGGCAACCGGCACGATACCCGGTCTTTCCGCGTCGACCTCGGCGCGCCAGCGCGCGCGGGCTTCGGCCACCTCTTCCGGCGACCAGCCGGTGGCCGGTTTGCAGTCTTGGGTCGCGGACCACAATGCATGGGCAAAGCTTTCGCCATCGGCCTGCAGCTTGACGGCCGCCCGGTGCCGGTCGGCCAGCACCTCGGGGTCGAGGTCAACCCGCACCAAGGTCGCGTTGTGGCCCAACTGATCGCGCCAAAGGTCGACCTCACCCAATTCGGCACCGACCGCGATGACCAGATCGGCCGACCCAATCACCTCGGCACTGCCGGGTCGCGGCAAGGTAGCGCCGAAATCCAGGGTATAGCCGGTGCCGACCAACCCACGCCCTGCATAAGTGGTGAAACAGGCCGCACCGAGCTGAGACAGAATCTGGCGCCACAGGTTCGACCTCGACCCACCACCCAGTATGAACAGCGGCCGCCGTGCGATGTTCAGCAGCGACAGAACCGGCGAGATGTCCGGCGCCAGAGCCTTGACCCGCACCGCGTCCTGGTTTGGAAAAGGAGCGGGGTCGGCCTCGGCCTCCAACTGCGCGATCGGGACCTGGATATGCTTGGGGCGCGGGCGTTTCAGCGCGAACTCCTCAAAAGCGCGTTCGATCAGGCCATAGGCTGATTGCGCGTCGTTTGCCTGACAGGACCAGTCGGTCACGCATTCAGCGGCCGCGCGCTGATCTTTCATCTGGTGCAACTGGCCACGCTGCGCCTGAGTTTCGCCCAGACAGGACGACAGAACCAGCATCGGAACCGAGTCGGTATAGCTCTGCCCCATCGGCGTCATGACGTTGCACAGGCCAGGACCGGTGATCACGTAGGCGACGCCGGGCTTGCCCGTCGCCCTTGCATAACCGTCAGCCATGAAGCCCGCGCCTTGCTCATGCCGCGCCAGCACATGAGTAATGCCCGCTTCTTCGATTCCACGGTACATTTCCTGATTGTGCACACCGGGAATGCCGAAAATGACTTCGACCCCCCGATCCTTGAGCATGTGCGAGATTTGGGCGCCCAATGGTCTTTTCATCAGCCTCTCCAGAACCGAATGGTGAACAGTACATACACGGCCATCAGCTCCAGCCGGCCGGTCAGCATTCCGAAGGTCAGCAACCACTTGGCCGTGTCGTTCAGCCCGGCGAAATTCCCTGCGGGGCCGATCTGGTCACCCAAGCCGGGGCCAACATTGGCAAGCGCCGTCGCTGCACCGGATACTGCCGTGATGAAATCCAGACCAGTCAGCGCCAGCGCCCACGACAACGCCCCCAGCGACAGCGCGAAGAACATGAAAAAGCTCATGACCGATGTCAGGACATCGCGGCTGATGGCGCGGCCATCATATTTGGGCACGAACACTCCGTGCGGAGACCGAATCCGGCTGATCTGAGCCTTGATGGAAGCAATCAGCAACTGATACCGGAAGATCTTGATGGAGCAGGCCGTCGAACCGGCGCAACCACCGATCAGACCGATCATGAAAAACATCATGATCGGAAAACTGCCCCAGGTCATGTAATCGACACTGGCATAGCCAGTGCCGGAAATGATCGAGGTGATGTTGAACAACGACTCGCGCACCGCCTGTTCCCAGTGGTGCGGAAAGACCGATGTCAGAAAGACCGCCATGATCACCACCAGAACGGCAATCGTGGCCAGAAAGGCCCTGATCTGGCTGTCTTCCAGGATCGAGCTTGTCCGGCCGTTGACGAACTGCACATACCGCACGAACGGCAGCGCAGCCAGGATCATGAATACGGACGCGGCGTATTCCGCGGGCCCCGAAAACGTTCCGAACGAAGCATCATAGTTCGAGAACCCGCCAGTGGACACGGTTGTGAACGCATGAACGACCGCGTCGAAAAAGTTCATGCCCAAACCGGCATACACCAAGGCGCAAGCTACGGTCAGGAAAACATAGATCAGCGAAATCTGGCCCGCGATCTCTTGCGCGCGCGGAAGGATTTTCCCCATGGTTTCAAACCCTTCCGAGCGGAAGATCTGCATACCGCCGACCTTGAGCTCGGGCAGGAAGACCATGGCCACGACGATGATGCCGATCCCGCCCAGCCATTGCAGCAAACCGCGCCACAAAAGCAGGCCACGCGGCAGATCATCCAACCCGGAAATAACGGTCGAACCGGTGGTGGTCAGCCCCGACATGGCTTCGAAATAGGCATCGACAAATCGCAGTTCGGTCTCACCGAACACGAAGGGGATTGCCCCGAAAAGCGGCAGCGCGACCCAGACGCCGGTGGTCAGCAAAAAGGTCTGACGGATGGTCAGCCCCTCGCCCACACCGTTCGAGCAGCTCATGGCCAGAACCACGCCGGTCAGGATCGTGATGACACCGCTTTCAAAGAAAACGTTCCACTCGCCCCGACCCTCGATGATGTCCGCAAGCATCGGCAACAGCATGGTCGCCCCAAGTATGGCGACCAGCAAGCCAATCACATATCCGACCGGGCGAAGATCCATCATGACGGGCAGCGTTGGCGCGCCGGCCCGAAAGTGTCAAGCAGATGATCTGTGATCAGTCGTCCATTTTTTCAGCCACGGGCGGCATGGCCGGTGGCTTGGACGGCGCACGCGTGCGGCGCGTGGCCGGTTTCGGTGCCTCGGCGGGTTTGGTTGCTGCAACCGCTACGGTTTTTTTGGCCTTGGCTTCTTCGGTTGAAGCCGCGGGTTTTGCCACGCTGGGCTTGACCTTGGGCGTCACGGTCGTTGCGGGTTCTTCCGATGCGACCGGAGTGACGCGCTGTGCAGGGGTGGCCGTTGCGACGGGCTGCGACGGTTTTTGAGCCGTTGCAGGCGGCGTTTTGGGCTTGGCTGTGGCCTTCGTGACCGGTTTCGGTGCGGCTTTTGCGGGTGCCTTCGGCTTCGGAGCCGGCTTTGCGACCGTCTTGGCCTTGGCCCGGACCACAGGTTTCGCCTTCTTCGCGGCGGGTTTGGCCGTGGCTCGCGCCACCGGTTTCTTGGCCGACTTCACGGCCGGCTTCGTTGGTTCGGTGACCGACGCAACCGGGATCGGGAACACGGTTTGAGCAAATGCCTGCATCATTTTCATCTGGCTGGTCACGGCATAGCCGGCCAGACGCACGGCGGCGGCCTGCAGCTCAAGCTGTTGGGCAATGGGATTCATTCCAAGTCTCTCCTGTAGCAATGAAGCAGCCCGATTTCCGAGGTAGAAAAGCCCTTGCCGTTCCGATCGCGCGGACGGACGAAGGTGTATTGCAGTCCAAGGCGTAACACGTCCCGGCTTCCTTTCGGGGTGGTGCGCCACAACTGACATGGCGCGCCACAGCTGCATTCATCTTCAATGTATGCAAATAATCGCGCGCATGCAGCATTTTCCGCTGCATTGCGGCAAAAAGGCGCCTACCGCCCAATATACGCCGGTTTTCGCGGCGTTTTTTGGGTCAGCCGACGTGGAACAGCGTCGTGAACAGGCGCGGGTCCAAGCTGGTGGATGCAAATGTCGGCCCCTCGGTCAGAATCGACACCGCATCGTGGCTGTGCAGACTTTCCTGATGGCTGGCGATGACGCGGAAGTCACCCACGTGATGATCGGCCAGCAGCTCGGCACAGAACAGACGCGCGGCGTCTTCGACAAAGATGGGGTTGGCGGCGTTCAGCTCAGCAAAGGCCTGTTCGTCTTCGCGCTTGACCATCACCTGGGTTTCGGTGGGGACGGCACGGCGGCACAGGGCGATCAGATCCTCGAACCACAGGCAATCGGCGTCACAATCGACCGCGACCGAAATGCGCGCCACGGAACGCTGCGAATGCGGCGTCGCAAGCTGTCCGCGCACCGACCGGGCGTGTTCGCTGAGTTCCAGCGAGCATGGGCAGGTCGAAGAATAGACATAGTCGAGATGCATGATCTTCTGACGCACGCCGCCCTGTTCGACCAGTTCAAGCGCGATGTCGTAATACTGATATCCCTCAAGACCCGAACGCAGGCTTTTGACCCGATCGGGATAGGAGAAGCGCATCTGAAGCCTTGCATCGAAACTGTCGAGGTCGGTCAGATAATCGCTCAGCGCGGATTCCATCACCTCGAAACTGAACGTACGCTCGGCATGCTTGTAGAAGGACCGCATGATCCGGGACATGTTGATGCCCTTTTTCTCGGCTTCGAGGCTGACGGTGCCCGTAACCGAGGTTTCCAGCGTCAGGTCCGGACCGTTCTTGCTGTGAAACCGGATCGGCAGGCGGAAATTCGAGATGCCCACATGCTGGATCTGCTGTTTCGCACCGCGGATCAGGCTGGACGGGCCGTTCTGAAGATCGGGCAACGCAGATTTGTAGGCTTCGTCGACCTTGAAGTCTTCGGGGTATTCACGTGACATCGAAGGGTAGTTGTCCGGCATCAACCCGGGCACCAAGCGCGCCACGGCTGGATCAAGCTGGCTGATCTCGGCCTCGCTGGCGCCCTTTGCCCATTTCCGCAAGACCTTGAGAGCCGCAGCGGCCTCGTCCCGATCAGGTTTTTCGTCAATGTCGCGCGAATGAATGTTCATTGGCTGCGTATCCTCGGTGTGTCGTCAGGCCATCTCTGGCTGCGGCGGAAACCGCAGTGTAACCCAATACGGTTGAGATAGCAGCCCGGATCGAAAAAACCATCGCAAAACCGCCATTTCCGAACGGATTGCGCCCTTTTATCCGGACGACATTGCGCGGATGCCGATGTGTTCAACGGCGCGTGTGCGCCGTCACACCGCAGCAGCCGACAATGCCTGCCGGATATCTTCCAGCAGATCGTCGGCATCCTCGAGCCCGACAGAAAAGCGGATCAAACCGGGCGTGATCCCCAATTCGACTTTCTGCACATCGCTCAACCGCTGGTGCGTGGTCGTCGCGGGGTGGGTTGCGATGGACTTGGCGTCGCCCAGATTGTTCGAAATCACCGGGATCGTCAGCGCGTTCAGGAACCGGAAGGCCGCGTCCTTGCCCCCCTTGATGTCCAGCGACAGGACCGTACCGCCCTTGCCCCCCAGCTGGCTCTGCACCAGAGCGTTCTGGGCATGAGATGTCAGGCCCGGATACATGATCCGTTCCAGCGCCTCATGGCCTTCCAGCGCGTCGGCCAGTTTCTGCGCCGTCTCGGCCTGGGCATTGACTCGCAGGGCCAACGTTTCCAGCCCCTTGAGCATGATCCAGGCGTTGAACGGGCTGAGTGCGCCGCCCGTGTGTTTGAGGTACGGCTCGACCGTTCCGCGAATGAACTCCTTGGCGCCCAGGATCACGCCGCCCAGCGCGCGTCCCTGCCCGTCGATATGCTTGGTGGCCGAGTAAACCACCACATCCGCGCCCTGCGCGATCGCTTGCGAGAACACCGGGGTCGAGAACACGTTGTCGACGATCACTGTGGCCCCCACCGCATGGGCCAGTTCTGCCACCGCGCGAATGTCGATGACTTCGAGCGTGGGGTTCGACATGGATTCGAAGAACACGGCCTTGGTGTCGGGCCGGATCGCGGCCTTCCATTGGTCCATGTCCGTACCGTCGACAAAGGTCACCTCGACACCATAGCGGGTCAGGATATTCTCCAGAATGTACAGGCACGACCCGAACAGGGCCTTGGCCGAAACCACGTGATCGCCCGCCTTCAGCATCGAGGTCAGCGCCCCGTTCACGGCCGCCATACCGGACGCCGTCGCAAAACCATCCTCGGCCCCCTCAAGCGCAGCGATGCGCTGTTCGAACATCGCAACCGTCGGGTTGCCATAACGGGCATAGATGAACTCGTCCGGGCCAGTCTCGATGAACCGAGCTTCGGCCTGCTCGGCGGTGTCGTAGACGAACCCCTGCGTCAGGAAAATCGCCTCGCTGACTTCGTTGTACTGGCTGCGACGGATACCGCCGTGGACGGCTTGGGTGCGTTTGTTCCAGCTTTCGCTCATGTCTTTACCTTTCGGCCCCGAAACCCGAGGGCAAATCAAAAAAACCCCAGACGCGGTCAAGCGAAAGGGGTCTTTCATCCTGACCTTTTAGCGGTGTTGTTTAGCGTGGCCCGCAATCCGGTAACAAATCGCCACGTGGTTTCTGGATTGCGCATACGCCTCGGGCGCGCGGGCGTCAAGCCGCGACATCCACCGCGCACTTGCCCTTTGCAGCGAATGGCTCATGATCGTCCCGCAACACGGAGGCCCCATGACACACCCGATCGATCTGTATTTCTGGCCCACGCCAAATGGCTGGAAAGTATCCATTGCCCTTGAAGAGATGGGGCTGCCCTACCAGACCCACCTCATAAACATCGGCAAAGGCGATCAGTTCGCGCCCGAGTTTCTGAAAATTTCGCCCAACAACCGGATGCCGGCGATCGTCGACCCAGACGGCCCGGATGGCGCACCGATCTCGGTTTTCGAAAGCGGCGCGATCCTGATGTATCTGGCCCGCAAGACCGGCCGGTTCTATGGGTCGACCGAGCGTGACCGGATCGCGGTCGAGGAATGGCTGATGTGGCAGATGGGTGGCGTCGGACCGATGGCGGGACAGGCGCACCACTTTCTGAAATATGCCCCCCAATTGGAGCCACCGCAGGACCTGCCCTATGCCAAGGACCGCTATCGCACCGAGGTTGCGCGCCTGTACGGCGTTCTGGACCGGCGCCTTGCCGACAACGAGTATGTTGCCGGCGACTTCTATTCGATCGCCGATATGTCGATTTGGGGCTGGGCCAGCCTGTGGGAGGGTCAACAGCAGACGCTGGAGGACAAGCCCCACTTTGCCCGGTGGCTGGAAACCGTGGGAGCCCGCCCCGGAGTTCAGGCGGGACGTGCCCTGCATGCCGAGCTGCGCGGAGACCATCGCAGCAAAGACGCGCAGAATGTTCTGTTCAAACGGTAGCGTTCACCAAATGCTGAAATTTCAGGCAACTTGGAGCGTATCGCACCTCTTTCTGCATCAAGACCCTGACGACAATTGAATTGCGCGTTGGCCGTTCTGTAACTACAAGCGGTAACAAGGAGTTAAGGTTTGGCGACATTCAATTTCACGGTTCCGATTTACGGGTTCGACCAATGGACCGGCGCATCGACGAACAACACTGTCGGCTATCCTGTCGGAACGACCTTTTCCCTGAATGCTGGTGCAGCGCTGACCGTCATCAACGTCGAGGATGACGACGGCACGGCCAGCCAGCTGTTTTCGGACGGTTACATCGACACGCCCGGCGACGGGTCGTCGCCCAGTACGGCCAACAACGACCAGGTATTGAGCCAGGCGGTGACGATCAACGGACAGACCTTTCAGCCCGGCGATCAGGTCGAGCTTGAGTTCGGTTTTACGACAACCTCCGGCGACACGTTCTGGGTCATTCGCATCGATGGCGTGAATGTCGGCATCAGCGGCCCCGTCCTGCCAACGCCCGGTACGACCTATGAGGTTGCCGGCAGCAGTGATGGTCAGGCATCGCCGATTTCGAATGTCCCATGCTTTACCGCCGGCACACTGATCACCACCAAGGACGGGACAACAAGGATCGAAGACTTGTCGGTCGGAGATCTGGTTCTGACCTACGCCGGCAGCTATGAACCGATCCGCTGGATCGGGCGCCGTGAGCTGGACAGCGTCGACTTCTCCGCCAATCCGAAACTGGTTCCAATCCGGATTTCCGCCGGCGCGCTCTGCGCAGGGCTGCCAACACAGGACCTGATCGTTTCACCCCAGCACCGCATTCTGGTGCGGTCAAAGATCGCGCAGCGCATGTTCAACACCAACGAGGTGCTGGTTTCGGCCAAGTCGCTGCTGCCGCTGGACGGCATTGACCGGGTCTGTGCCACGGAGTCCGTTTGCTATTTCCACCTTCTTTTCGACACGCATCAGGTCATCTTTGCCAACGACACCCCAAGCGAAAGCCTGTTCGCCGGTCCCGAAGCGCTGAAATCCATCCCCGAGGCGGCTCGCGCCGAGATATTGGCCCTGTTCCCCGAGCTTGAGGACCCCGGCTTTGAACCGCGGCCAGCCGCCCTGATTCCAAAAGGTCACAAGCAGCGCGGTCTGATTTCGCGTCACCTCAAGAACGGTCAGGCGCTGTTGGCCTGATCGTCATTGGGTTTTTTCTGACCCGGGTCGGATTGTGCGCGAGCTACCGTCAGGTCTTTCGGCAGACGAACGTGGTCGCTGACAGTGGCATCGTCATGCCCTGCGGACCAAAGACGCGCTTCAATTCAGAGAACATCCGCGCGGCCACGTCCGTGGGATCCACGCCGCCGCGCTCTCGTATTTCATCGACCAACGGGTTTCCAAAAACCAGAGCGTGGGCAAAGGCTTCCGGGTTGACGATGGTCTTCGTCAACCGGATCGTTTCTTGTTCGATATCCGTCCAGCCTGCGGCCCTCAGATCAGCCCGGACAGCCTCGGGGTCACCATAGTGAAACGGTACCTTGTAGAATCCCGGCGGATCCTGCGGAAAGAAATGCGCCCCCACATCGTGCGCGACTTGCGAGAACGGGTTTTCGGACATCGGGCTCCACACGTTGAAAACATAGCGCCCACCCGGTCTGAGCACCCGCGCCGCCTCATGGAACGAAGCGGGTTTGTCGGGAAAGAACATGACCCCGAACTGGCAGGTAATCAGGTCGAACGCGCCGTCTTCGAACGGTAGATCCATCGCGTTGACGACCGCGAACTCGACGTTGTCCGCCGCCGAGAATTTGGCCTTTGCAACCTCCAGCATGGGCGCGTTCAGGTCCGAGATCAGAACTTGGGCCTCGCTCGGCAGCACATCGCACAGCTTGCGGCTCAGGATCCCCGTACCCGCGGCCAGTTCAATGGCCTTGGCCACCGGCTCTTCGGCGCAACGGGCAGCAAGTCTGTCTGCGTAGTCAGTGAAGATATTCGGGCCCAACCCCGCGTCGTAATGACTTGGAATATTGCCCACGAAACCAGCCGAATTTGTTGACATCTGCGCTCCCCCCCCGGCAACCGCATGATGCAAAAGACTAGCCGAAATTGCGCGTTTTGGCGAACTCATTGTGCTCTGCAGTCGGCTGGGGCCGGTAGGCATCCGCCCCGTCACCCCGCACCAGCAGGTCCAGCATGCCCGATACGTCCTCGATCTCTTCCGCGATCACATGGGTCACCGCATGGGCCCGCTGCATCCGCCCGGTTACCCGCAGCAACCGCCCCGAGATCACCGCTCGGCGGAACCGCTCATAGATCTTGCGCCAGACAATCACGTTCACGATGCCGGTCTCGTCTTCGAGCGTGATGAAGATCACCCCTTTGGCCGTACCAGGCCGCTGCCGCAGGATCACCAATCCCGCCACAGCAACCCGCGCACCCTCGGGCGGGTCGTCCAGTCGGTCGGCTGGAAGGCAAGCCGGTGGTCTGGGCCATGGGCGGCCCGAACTGGGCTGTGGTGTCGATGCGATACGCATAAGAACAAAAATAGAACAAATGCCCTGAATGTCCAGATGCAGGGGACCGAAACCACAGCCAGAAAGGTCATGCGCTACGCGCGACCGCAGCGCAGACAAGGGTCACTTGGCGTCATGCGCGTTGAACGTGGCCAAACCTTCCCGCAGAACCGCCTTGGCCTTGGCCAGGTCATCCCCGTCCAACGCATCCAGCGCCCGTAAAACGTCACTGCGCAACCGCAGAGCCTTGGGGCCCGGTGCTCCGACCGGATGAAGCTCATCGTCATTCGCTGCTGCCAATGCACCATGGCTGATCCCGTCGATCACCTCCACGATTTTCGCCTGGCTTTCGCCAAACCACGCGGCAATGTCATGCTCGGCATCGCCCCGCTCGTTCATCCCAACCACAATCTTTGCGTCCTGAACCGTCAACGGCATCTGCTCACTCCCTTATCAAATCACGGTCACACGACCAGAACACAAATCCATGCACGCAACAATCGAAACCGCTATCCGAGCCTCAACCTTTGATGGAATAAACCGGTCAAACCACTCGGTTGCGGCGCGAACGCGTGGAATTTGGGCGACAATGACGGACCGTTTGCCCGATCACGCCCCGATTGGTCGCAAATGGCACTGGAAAGACCTAAATCCCTTGACTAATGAGGAACCTGAACACCGCAGAAGGAAGACGCGAGCAATGGCAAAGATCACCTATGTCGAGCATGGCGGCAACGAACACACAGTCGAGGTCGCCAACGGCCTGACCGTCATGGAAGGCGCCCGTGACAACAACATTCCCGGCATCGAGGCCGATTGCGGCGGCGCTTGCGCCTGCTCGACCTGTCACGTCTACATCCATCCCGATTGGGTCGAGAAACTGCCTGCCAAGGACGACATGGAAGAAGACATGCTGGACTTCGCCTACGAGCCCGACCCGGCCCGTTCGCGACTGACCTGCCAGATCAAGGTGACCGACGAACTGGACGGGCTGGTCGTCCAGATGCCGGAAAAGCAGATCTGATGCGACGACGCATGCCCCGCTCGTCCGGCGGCATGCGCTGCGGCTTCAAAGCGCCGCGTCCGGCGGTGCGCTTTTGGCCATGCCGGGTGCGCGGCGCGCTGATGGCTGCATGCCTGTGGCTGGCAGGTCCTGCCTTGGCCGCCGAAACCATAGCGACCGCCCGCTACACGGATCCGACCAACCGCTATCCCCACGGCGTTCTGGGTGACCAGATCGAATGGGGTTCGATTGAACTCACGCTTTCAAATGGCAAGCGCCGCAGCTTCGCGCTGCCCGATCATCTGGTGTTCGAAGATCTCGCGCCCCGCGTGTTCGACGTCACGGGCGACGGTCTTCCAGAAGTCATCGCGGTGGAGAGTGACGCACGACAGGGCGCGCGCCTTGCCATCTACGGCCCGCAGGGCCGCATGACGGCGACACCGCATATCGGCACCCGTTTCCGTTGGCTTGCCCCGGTCGGAGCCGCCGACCTCGACGGCGACGGACATGTCGAAATCGCCTATGTCGATCGCCCCCACTTGGCAAAAATCCTGCGCATCTGGCGCTTTGCCGACGGCCAACTGACGGAAATCGCCGCGCTCCCCGGCCTGACCAACCACCGGATCGGAGAGGATTTCATTTCAGGCGGGCTTCGCTCCTGCGACGGCAAACCTGAATTGATCGTCGCCAGCGGCGATTGGCGCCGGATCAATGCCGTCCGCTACGATGGCGGCTGGCAAACCCAGGATCTTGGCCCGTTGAAAAACCGACAAGCCCTTATGAGCGCGCTGAACTGCTGATCCGGGGATTCATCTGGTCAAGAAATCCCAAGGTGCGGCCGCCGGCCGAGCCCCCATTTACCAGCGGGCCCTCAAACCGTCAAAGCGCCCGCCACCCGATATCGCGGCGATGGAAGCCGCCCGGCCAATCGATGGCCTCGACCATCGCATAAGCGTTGTCACGCGCCTCCTGCAGTGTTGCTCCGCGCGCCGTCACGTTCAGAACCCGGCCCCCTGAGGCCACAATCTGCCCGTCCTGCGCTTTGGTGCCTGCGTGAAAAACCATATAGCTGCTGTCCTCGGGCAAGTCATCCAGCCCCCGGATCACGCTGCCTTTTTCATATGCCCCGGGATAGCCCTGCGCGGCCATCACCACGGTCAAGGCGTGATCGTCGGCCCAGTTGACCCGCGCCTCGTCCAGCCGTCCCTCGGCCGCCGCATGCATCAGGTCCAGCGCCTGTGCCCCCAACCGCATCATCAGCACCTGACATTCCGGGTCGCCAAAGCGCACGTTGTATTCCACCAACCTCGGCAGCCCGTCCTTAATCATCAGCCCTGCATAGAGAACGCCTTGAAACGGCGTGCCGCGCCGGGCCATCTCGGCCATCGTCGGGCGCACGATCTGTTCCATCGCGCGCTCCTCGACCTCGAGGCTCAGAACCGGTGCCGGAGAATAGGCGCCCATGCCGCCGGTGTTCAGGCCGGTATCGCCCTCGCCCACGCGCTTGTGGTCCTGCGCGGTGCCGACCGACAGGATGTTCTCGCCGTCGCAAAGCACGAACAGCGAGGCTTCTTCGCCGTCCATGAACTCCTCGATCACCACCTCGGCCCCGGCTCCGCCGAAAGCGCCGCGGAACATGTCGTCCACGGCCTCCAGCGCGGTCGCTTCATCCATCGCCACGATCACGCCCTTGCCCGCGGCCAGACCGTCGGCCTTGACCACGATCGGCGCGCCCTGCTGACGGATATAGGCCTTGGCCGGCTCGGCCTCGGTGAACCGGGCATAGGCGGCGGTCGGTGCACCGGCCGCATCGCAGATTTCCTTGGTGAAACTCTTCGAGGCTTCCAGCCGCGCCGCCTCGGCCGAGGGGCCGAACACCAGAATGCCCGCCTCGCGCAGCCGGTCGGCCACCCCGGCGGCCAAGGGCGCCTCGGGGCCGATGATCACGAAATCAATCGCGTTTTCCTCGGCGAAACTGACCACCGCGCCGCCATTCTCGATATCCAGCGCGGCGCAATCGGCGATCTGCGCGATCCCGGCATTGCCCGGCGCCACGATCAGGCGGTCGCATTTGGGGTTTTGCATCACCGCCCAGGCCAGGCTGTGTTCGCGCCCGCCGCTGCCGAGAATGAGGATGTTCATGAAAGTCTCCGATCTGCTTGGCCTTGCCTGCGCGGCGTTCTAAGCTGCGCGGGCAATCGAAACAAGGCGCTGAAATGTCCGACCTGCTTGACGATCCGATTCCCGGCCAGAATACCCCCGAATACTCCGTGTCCGAGATCTCGGGCGAGGTAAAACGCACGCTGGAAGGCACATTTGGCCGAATCCGCGTGCGGGGCGAGGTCGGGCGCGTGTTCAAGGCGCGCTCGGGGCATTTGTACTATGACATCAAGGACGACCGGAACGTGCTGGCCTGCACCACGTGGAAGGGCCAGATCGCGGGCCTGTCGGTGGTGCCGGAAGAGGGGCTCGAAGTCGTCGTCACGGGCCGCCTCACCGCATTTGGCGCGCAGTCGAAATACAACCTGAACGTCGACGAGGTGGCCGTAGCCGGGCAAGGCGCGCTGATGGCGCTGCTGGAAAAACGCAAGAAACAGCTCGAATCCGAAGGGCTGTTCGCGCCCGAGCGCAAGAAACCCCTGCCCTTCCTTCCGCAGATCATCGGCGTCGTCACCTCGCCCTCGGGCGCGGTGATCCGCGACATCCTGCACCGGCTGCGCGACCGCTTCCCGCGCAAGGTGCTGATCTGGCCAGTGGCCGTGCAGGGCGCCAACTGCGCGCCCGAGGTCGCCAACGCGATCCAGGGTTTCAACCGTCTGACACCCGGCGGCGCGCTGCCCCGTCCCGACCTGATCATCGTCGCCCGCGGTGGTGGCTCGATCGAAGATCTGTGGGGCTTCAACGAGGAAATCGTCGCCCGCGCCGCCGCCGCGTCCGAGATTCCGCTGATCTCGGCCGTGGGGCACGAAACCGACACCACGCTGATCGACTATGTATCGGACCGCCGCGCGCCGACCCCCACAGCCGCCGCCGAACTGGCGGTGCCGGTACGGATGGAGCTGCTGGCCTGGACCGGCGAACAGGGCGCGCGTCTGTCCCGCGCGGCCACCGACGCAGTACAACGCCGGGCGCAACGCCTGCGCGATCTATCGCGCGCCTTGCCGCGCCCCGAGACCCTGCTAGACGGGCCGCGCCAGCGACTGGACCTTATTGCCGATCGTCTGGCCCCGGCGTTGCAACGCGGTGTGCAGAACCGCCGCTTGCAGGTGGTGGAACTGTCGGGGCACCTGCGCCCGTCAACGTTGCGCAACCTCGTGGCCGCGCGGCGCGACACGCTGCGCAACCTGTCCTCGCGCCTGTCGATCCGCCCGATCCAACGCGACATCCAGCAGCAGCGCGACCGAGTCAACCAACTGGCCCAGCGCATAACGGCCGCGCAGACTCTGCGGGTGGACCGGCTCCGCCAGCAACTAGATGCGACTGACCGGTTGCGCGAGACGCTCAGCTACAAAGCCACGCTTCAACGCGGCTACGCCGTGGTGCATTCCGAAAGCGGCGTGGTCACCACAAAGGCGCAAGCCAGCAAGCACGCTGCACTGACCATCGAGTTTGCCGATGGAGAATTGAAGACCGAACCGCTGTCCGGGACAACCCCGACCGCCAAGAAACCGTCCAAGCCACCGGCCCCGGATCAAGGATCGTTGTTCTGACGAAGACCCACGTTCAGACGCCGACCTCGGGTCCGTAACAGATCATATCTTCGTCGACGTCGGCTGCTTCGTACAGTTCGGTGGCTTCGGGGTTGCCCTCGAACTGCGCGATTAACCCCTGGGACGAGCGGGTAAAGACCCAGCATTGCGGGTCGGTGCGGTCTTCGTAAACAAAGCAAATCTGGCCGTTCTGTTCGTACCAGATGCCCTCCTTGCAGTCGCCATCCAGAAACGACCAGACCACGCGCCGGTTGGGCAAATATCGTTCGACGCCATAAGTCGTTCCACCAAAGTCGTAGAACAGGGTTTTACCGCGCGTGTAGGCATCGAATTCCGCCCCTGACAGAGACTGCGCGACGACCGGCTGGGCCAGCAAAGATCCGAGAATCAACGAACGTATCCACATCGTTTCATTCTGGCAGATGCCACGGCCGCGCGCCAATCTTGGAACGCACTGCCCCAACGTTATGGGTTGAGCGTAAACTCACTCCGCGGCGACACTGCATTGCATCGGAGCCATCGGAAGGCAGGACATGACAATACTCGTACTCGCGGCGCTAGCCTGTGCCCTGGCCTACCTGGCCCTGACGGCCCGTCCGGCCAGCCTGCTACGCACGGCGTTGAAAACCGCCAGCGTCGCCCTGCTGGCGGTCGAGGCGGCGGTGCAGTCCGGCCCTCTGCTTCTGATCCTCGCGCTGTCTCTCTGCGCCTTGGGCGACGCCCTTCTATCGCGCGAGACCGAAGGCACCTTCATGGCCGGCATCGGGGTGTTCGCCGCCGGGCATCTGGTATACATCGCCCTGTTCCTGACCCATCCGTCAAGCGACACCGACCTGATCCTGGACAAACCCGGATACGCCTGGACGCTGGTCATTCTGGGCATCGTGATGGCCACGCTGCTGGCCCAGCGGGCCGGTGATCTGCGCGGACCGGTCCTGGCCTATATCCCGATCATTCTGGGCATGGGCATCACCGTTCTGGCCCTGCCCGAGGCCGGAGCGCTGCGATGGGCGCTGCCGGCCGCGATGGCCTTCATCGCCTCGGACCTGATCCTGGCGACCGAAAGGTTCCTGCTGCCGTCCGGCCACCCGGCCCTGCGGCTGACGCCCTATCTGGTCTGGCCGCTCTACTGGGGCGCGCAGTTCGGCTTTTTCCTGGCCTTCACCTGACCCTTTGCAACTGCCGCCAATCCGCATTAGGTGAAGGGAACACCTGCGGAGACCAAGATGGCGTTTTTTACCAAGCTCAAGGACCGGCTGTTCAAATCCTCGTCCCGCCTCGAACAGGGGCTTGAGGCAATCGTCGAGGACGGCGGCGAAGAAACCACCGCCCCTGACCCGGTGATCCCCCAGCCCGAGCCCGAGCCGCAACCGGTCCCGGAAATCCCCGAACCCGCACCTACACCGCAACCGGTCGAGACACCGTCGCCCGAGCCGGCCGATCCAACGCCCGCCCCGCCTCCACCAGAACTGCCGGAACAGGCGCAATCCAAGGGCCTGATCGGGCGTCTCTTCGGTCGCGGCGATGCCGGGCCGGTGGTGCGCCGCACGCTGGACGACGACATGCTCGAACAGCTCGAGGAACTGCTGATCGCCTCGGACATGGGTGTCGACACTGCCTTGCGCGTCACCGCCAACATGGCCGAGGGGCGCTATGGCCGCAAACTCTCGACCCAGGAAATCAAGCAACTGCTGGCGCAGGAAATCGCCCGCGTGATGGAGCCGGTCGCCAAACCGATGCCCCTCTACCCCAAGCGCCCGCAGGTGGTGCTGGTGGTGGGCGTCAACGGCTCGGGCAAGACGACGACCATCGGCAAGCTGGCCAGCCAGTTCAAGGCAGCAGGCAAAAAGGTGGTCATCGCAGCGGGCGACACCTTCCGCGCCGCCGCCGTGGAACAGCTGCAGGTCTGGGGCGACCGCGCCGGAGTTCCAGTCCTCACCGCGCCCGAAGGCTCCGACCCCGCCTCGCTGGCTTTCGACGCCCTGACCAAGGCGCAAGCTGAAGGCGCCGACCTGCTGATGATCGACACCGCCGGCCGCCTTCAGAACCGCGCCGACCTGATGGAGGAGCTGGCCAAGATCGTCCGCGTCATCCGCAAGATCGACGAAACCGCGCCCCACAACACCCTGCTGGTGCTCGACGCCACCACCGGCCAGAACGCGCTCAGCCAGGTGGAAACCTTCCGCAAGCTGGCCGATGTCTCGGGCCTTGTGATGACCAAGCTCGACGGCACCGCCAAGGGCGGCGTGCTGGTTGCTCTGGCCGACAAGTTCGGCCTGCCGATCCACGCCATCGGCGTCGGCGAACAGATCGACGATCTGGCCCCCTTCGACCCCGAGGAATTCGCCGCCGCCCTGACCGGGCTCGACTCCAACTGACCTTCACCTGGCCCCAAATATCCTCGGGGGTCTGGGGGTGGAAAACCCCCAGCCTCTCCACCAGCGAAAGACCCTCAGCGTGAGCGACTGGCTGATCTCCCTCGAAGGCACCGAGGCCGGACACAGGCTGGCCCTTGGCCTCGCCCTGATGGCGGCCTTCCTGCACGCGGTTTTCGGGGCCCTGCAGAAGGGTCGGCACGACCCCTGGCTGTCGCGTGGCGCGATCGACGCCTGTTACTGCCTGATGGCCGCGCCCTTTGCGTTCTTCGTCGTGCCCTGGCCCGAGCCCTTCATGTGGCCGATATTCGCCGTGGTCTGGCTGATCCATGTCGCTTACAAGACGCTGCAGGCGATGGCCTATACCAAAGGGTCCTATACCGTGGTCTACCCGGTGGTGCGCGGCACCGGCCCGCTGTTCACGGTCATAGGCGCCTATCTTCTGTTCAATGAAACCTTCTCGCCGACCCAATGGCTGGGCGTCGCCGTTTTGCTGACGGGCATCTTCGGGTTGGCCGCCTACAATTTCCGCTTCCTGGAAACCAACCGCGAAACTCTGGGCATCGCATTGGCCCTTGCGGTTGCAACCGGACTCTTCGTGGCGCTCTACACCACCTATGACGCCTACGGCATCCGCGCCACGGCCGATCCGTTCACCTTTCTGGCCTGGTTCTTCATGATCGACGGGGCGACAATGCCGATCTACGCCTTCTTGCGCTGGCGGGCGATGATTCACCGCCCGGCAATCGGGCCGTTGATGCTGCGGGGGCTTGCAGGCGGGCTTATCGCCCCCATGTCTTTCGGAGCGATCATGCTGGCCACCCGGCTGGACAAGGTCGGCGAAGCCGCCGTGCTGCGCGAAACCTCGACCGTCTTTGCCGCCCTGATCGGCTGGCTGGCCCTGAAAGAGACCGTAGGGCCTCGGCGCATTATCCTGATGGCATTGATTGCATTGGGCGCGGTAATAGTTGAAATGGGCGGGTGAACAGCAGGACGACAGGCATGGCAGACAAGAAAGAGATCAATCCGTTTCTGAAACAGGTGCTGGAACTGGGACCACCGCTGGCCTTCTTCTTCATCTACCTGCGCCTTCGCGACGACAGCTTTCTGATCGGCGGCACCGAATATTCCGGCTTCATCGTGGCCACCATCATCTTCGTTCCGCTGATGCTGGGGGCGATGGGCGTCCTGTGGTATCTGACCGGCAAACTCAGCCGGATGCAGATCTTCACCGCCATTATGGTCATCTTCTTCGGCGGCCTGACCGCCTGGTTCAACGACGAGCGGTTCTTCAAGATGAAAACCACGCTGGTCTACGGGTTCTTCTCGCTGATGCTGGGCATCGGCCTGCTGCAAGGCAAATCCTACCTCGCCTATGTGCTGGACGAAATGCTGCCCATGCGCCACGAGGGCTGGATGATCCTGACCCGCCGCCTTTGCGCCTGTTTCGCCGTGCTGGCGGTGGCCAATGAACTGGTCTGGCGCACCCTGTCCACCGATTTGTGGGTCAAGATCGAAACCTTTGGCTTTCCGATCGCTTTGATGGGGTTCCTGATGCTGCAATTCAGCATCCTGCAAAGCTATATGGACGATCCGGACAAGCAGTAATGCGTCCCTGACACGGGCCGGCGAACCTTGGGGAAACCTTCGGAAAACCGGATAAAATCCTTGGCTTAGCTCCAAAGCTGTGGAAAGCTGGGAAACCACCCACACCACTCATCCGGAGAACCGTGTCTTCCATGACCGCCTTTCCGAACAGCGGGTTCCTGTCCGAAGCTTCAGACCGGCTTCGTGATATGCTCACTGCGCTAGCCACTTCTGTCTCGCTGGACCGCGGCGAGGTCTTGTTCGAACAAGGCGACGAGGGTGACGCCCTCTATGCCTTGCTGGAAGGCGCTTTGGAGGTGTCCTTCCTGGCCATGAGCGGGCGCAAGTTGGCGCTCAGCCTGATGCGCCCGGGCGAAGTGTTCGGCGAAATCGCCCTCTTCGACAGCGGCCCGCGCACCGCCACCATCACCGCAGCCGAGCCGTCGCGTGTACTGCGCGTGCGCCGCAAGGATCTGATGGAACAAATCCGCAAGCACCCCGAACTGGCCGAGGACATGATCCGGCTGGCCGGACTGCGCATGCGCTGGATGGGGGCGCAGTTGAACGAGCAGGTATTCCTGCCGATGCCTGTGCGACTTGCGCGAAAGCTTCTGCTTCTTGCCAACCAGCAGGACGCGCCGTCCGAACGCATCGCCCTGTCGCAGAGCGAGCTAGCGGAGTTTGTCGGCGCGACGCGCGAGGCGGTATCCAAAACGATCTCGACGTGGAAACGCTCGAACGTGGTCGAGGCCTCACGCGGTGGGCTGCAGATCCACGACTTTGACGCCCTGCGCCAACTCGCCGAATCCGATCTGATCTGATCTGACCTGCTGCCCGGAAAATGACCCGGATGTGATCCGCTTCACATACAACGGGATTCGCTTCCATTAGGTAATGAATTGTTACCGTAGGGTGCCAGAGTATCATCCCCGATATCTGTCCACTGGCATCTCCCTGCACCAGAGCCACGCGCCTCCCCGGCGTGTGGCTCTTTTGATTCCTGCAGCCAGAACGAAAATCGGCCGGAGCATCTGCCCCGGCCGATCATGTTGACCAAACTGGCTGCCCTACTCTTCGAGGCTCAGCGCGACGAAGCGCGGATCGCCACCGCGGCGCACCAGCAGCAGCAGCGACTTGCGCCCTGCCTCCCGAGCCTCGTCCATCCGATCCTCGAGATCGGAGATCGACGACACTTTCTGCTGACCAGCCTCGGTGATCAGGTCGCCTGCCCGCAGGCCCTTGGCATAGGCTTCGGAGGCCTCATCCACATCCGTCACAACCAGACCATCTGCGTCCGCGTCCAGACCCAGATCTTCGCGCAACGTGTCGGTCAGCGGCGAAATCGTCAGGCCAAGGATGTCTGCATTCTCGTCCAGCGGCGCCTCTTCCGCACCATCATCATCGCCGGTTTCCGCACGCTCGGCATCCTCGCGACGCCCAAGAGTGACAAGCACGGTCTGAGTGCTGCCGTCCCGCTGAACAACCACGCGCACGGACTTGCCGACCGGTGTCTCACCGACCTGCCGCACCAATCCGCGCGTGTCCTTCACCTCGACACCATCAAAGCTGAGAATCACATCCCCTGCGAGCAGACCCGCCTCTTTGGCAGGGCCGTCCGGCACATCGCTGATCAGCGCGCCGCCCGGCTTGTCCAGGCCCATCGCCTCGGCCATATCCTCGGTCACGTCCTGAATGCGGACACCCAGCCAGCCGCGGCGGGTTTCGCCGAATTCCCGCAACTGATCGACAACCTTGGACACCACGTTCGACGCCATCGAGAACCCGATACCGATCGACCCGCCATTCGGCGACAAGATCGCGGTGTTCACACCGATGACCTGACCGTCCATGTTGAACAGAGGACCGCCCGAGTTGCCCCGGTTGATGGCCGCATCCGTCTGGATATAGTCGTCATAGGAACCGCTGAGCTCGCGATTGCGCGCCGACACGATCCCGGCAGATACCGAAAACCCCTGGCCCAGCGGGTTGCCCATGGCAACCACCCAGTCCCCTACAAGCGCTGTGTCGCTGTCGCCGAAAGTGACGTATTTCAGCGGACCCGACGCCTCGACCTTGAGCAACGCAATGTCCGTTTTCTCATCCGTTCCGATGACCTTGGCCGGCAGCTCTTTTACCGGCTGACCATCGCCGGGGAAGAACTCGATCAGAATTTCATCCGCCTCTGCGATGACGTGATTGTTGGTGACGATGTAGCCATCCTCGGAAATCACGAACCCCGATCCCAAGGCATTGCTGCGGCGCGGGCGATTGTCCTGGTCGCCATTGCGGTCCTGGAACTCGCGGAAAAAGTCCTCGAACGGGGAACCCTCGGGAACGATCCCCTGCGCGCCCGACTGCCCCTCGATCAGGGTCGTCGTGGTGATGTTGACCACGGCCGGGCTGATCCGGTTGACCAGCGGCGCCAGGCTTTCCTGACGGGCCTGTGCAGCCAACGTCTGGAGCAACAAAAGGGAAACCGCGGCAAAGGCCAGCCACAAAAGCCGCGCCATCGTCACCACATCGTCCCGGCGGACGGATACACTGCGTGCTACTGCCTGCACTTGGTCTCTCCTTGTCGACATTGTTCTGTTGGTGGCTGCCTGAGCAGCTTGCTGGGAAACAATGTAGTCAGTTTGTGACCGCCCGCAACTCGGGAAGTTGAGGAATTCACTGCCAGTTTACTTCAACCGATCAAAACCCCAGCCGATTGGCCGTCCACAACAGGACGAAGCCACTGACCACACACAGAAGTCCGACCAATCTGCGGGCCGGTTCGGGGATGCTGCGCAACGCCTCAAGCATCCGCTCGACAAGCGAAGGGGCCAGCGCATAGGCCAGCCCCTCGACAATCAACACCAGCCCGAAGGCCAGCAGGATCATACCCACTATTGGGAGGCCGGCGCGGCGGGCGCCGAACGGCCTTGCGGAGATCCGAGGTAGTTGAAGAACTCGGAATCCGGGCTGAGCACCAGCGAGCTGTTGCCGCCTTTCAGAGCGTTCTCATAGGCCGAAAGCGAGCGGTAGAACTCGAAGAACTCCGGGTCCTTGCCATAGGCTTCGGCAAAGATCGCGTTCCGTTCGGCATCAGCCTCACCGCGAACGATCTCCGCCTCACGGCGGGCCTCGGAGACCAGTTCGACCACGGTCCGGTCGGCCTGGGCACGGATCCGCTGTGCAGCTTCTTCACCGCGCGCCACTTCGTCGGCCGCCTCGCGTTCCCGCTCGGCGCGCATCCGGGCAAAGGTCGCTTCGAGGTTGGCCTGCGGCAGGTCGGTACGTTTCAGGCGAACGTCGATCACCTCAAGGCCCAGATCGCGGGCCTCGGCGATCGCGCCGTTGCGAATGCGCAGCATCAGCGCCGCCCGGTCCGAGCTGAGAATGTCATTCGAGCTTACCGAACCCAGAACCTCGCGGGTTTTGGCGCGCAGGATCGAATCCAGACGCTGCTCCGCTGTGTCGATGCCGCCGGCACCCACGGCCTCACGGAACTGCCGCACATCGGTGATCCGATAGCGCGCGAAGGCGTCGACCACCAGGCGGCGGTCATCCAGCGGCGTGACTTCCAGCGGCCCGACCTCGCGGCTTAGAATACGGTCATCGTAGCGCACGACCTCCTGAATGACCGGAATCTTGAAGGCCAGGCCCGGGTCTTCCTTGACGTCGATCACGCGACCGAATTGCAGAACCAGCGCTTTTTCACGCTCGTCCACGATGAAGATCGCTGAGAGGGCGATCACAATAACCACGAAAATGGCAGGTAGGAGAAAGGTTGATTTACGCATGTCTTAGTTCCCCTCACCCGAGTTGCGGCGCAGTTCGTTCAGCGGCAGATAAGGCACGACGCCCTGCCCCTGGCCTGTTGCGCTGTCATCCAAGATGATCTTGTCCACGTCGCCCAGAACCTGCTCCATCCGTTCAAGGTACAGACGTTTGCGGGTCACATCCGGAGCTTTCGAGTATTCTTCGAGAACCGCGCCAAACCGGCTGGCCTCACCCTGAGCTTCGTTCACGACCTGTGCCCGATAGCCTTCGGCCTCTTCCAGCACCTGCGCGGCTTCACCACGCGCGCCGGCCAAAACCCGGTTCGCATAGGCATCGGCCTGCTTCTCAAGCCGGTCGCGTTCCTGTCCAGCCGACTGAACCTCGCGGAAGGCATCCTTGACCGGTTCCGGTGGGTCGGCGCCGTCAAAGTTCACACGGACGATGTTGATACCCGAGTTGTAACTGTCCAGAGTCGACTGGATCAGTTCCTCAAGCCGTTCGGCGATGATAGCACGGTCGCGGTTCAGGATCGGCGCGAGGTCCGACTGCGCGATGATCTCGCGCATGGCCGACTCAGACACGGCCTGGATAGTTTGTTTCGGGTCGCGCAGGTTGAACAGGTAGTCCGCAGGATTCGAGATATTCCAGACCACCTGGAAATCGATATCGACGATATTTTCGTCGCCCGTCAGCATCAGACCGGCGTCCGAACCGCGACCGCCCGATCCGATGGTTTCGGTCTGTTCGACCTTCACCGGGATGACTTCCGCCGTGACAACAGGCCACGGGGCAAAGTTCAGACCTTCGGTGCCGATTCCGGTAAAGCGACCGAATAGCAGTTCAACCGACTGCTCTTCGGGTTTGACCGTATAGGCGCTGGCAAAGCCCCACAGAACCAGAGCGGCAACCCCGCCCAGCAGGATGGTGCCCTTGGTAATTGCCGGGCCGCCACCGCCGCCCTGGCCGGATCCGTTGCCGCCTCGGCCCCCGCCGCCGCGCCCGCCCATCAGCACGCGCAGCTGCTCCTGGCCTTTTTTCATCAACTCGTCGATCTCGGGGATCTGCGGCCCGTCGCCTTCGGGCGGGCGTCGCCCGTCCCCATTGTTTCCCCGGTTTCCTCCGCCACCGGATGAGCCTCCGCCCCCCCAGGGGCCTCCGCTGTTGCCCGCCATGTGTTTCATTTCCCTTGTTTTGGCCCGTGTGCTTACGGGATCCCTTGTAACCTGTGTGCGCGCGCTTGCAAATCAAGCGGTACGCACGGGTTGCCGCATGGTTACCAGTTCTTCGGCCATCACCGGATGGACCGCAACCGTGCGATCGAAATCTTCCTTTGTCGCTCCCATTTTGACCGCGATGCCCGCCAACTGGATCATCTCACCCGCGCCAGGGGCGACAATGTGACAACCCAGCACCTTGCGGGTGGCCTGGCTGACGATCAGCTTCATCAACACCCGTTGCGTGCCGCCCGCGAACGCCTTCTGCATCGGCTTGAACGAGGTCGCGTAGACCTCGATCGGCTCCTGCTCGGCGGCCTGCTCCTCGCTCAGGCCCACGGTTCCCATCTCGGGCTGGGTGAAGATCGCGGTCGGGATCAGCTCATGATCCACTGGGGTGGGATTGCCCTTGAATACGGTCTCGACAAAGGCCATGCCCTCGCGGATGGCGACCGGCGTCAGGTTCACCCGGTCGGTCACGTCCCCGATGGCATAGATCGAGGGCACCGCGGTCTGGCTGTATTCGTCCACGACAATCTGCCCTTTGCGGCCACGTTCGACGCCCAGCGCCTCAAGGCCCAGATCATCCGCATTTGGCGCCCGGCCCGTGGCATACATCACCACATCGAACAGCTGTTCAGACCCGTTGGTCGCCTTGACCCAGATCTTGTCACCCTGTTTTTTCATCTCGAGCACATTGGTGCCCAGATGCACATCGATCCCGTTTTGGCACATCTCTTCGCAGATCAGCCCGCGCGCCTCGTCGTCGAAACCCCGCAGGATTTGCGCGCCGCGATAGAACTGCGTGGTCTTGACGCCCATGCCGTTCATGATCCCGGCGAATTCGCAGGCGATATAGCCGCCGCCGACGATCAGCATGGTCTCGGGCAGCTTCTCAAGGTGGAAGATCTCATTCGAGGTGATGGCCAGATCTGAACCGGGGAATTCCGGCACAACCGGTCGCCCGCCGGTGGCGATCAGGATGTGCTTGGCGGTCTTGCGAGTGCCGTCGGCCAGTTCAACCGTATGCGGGTCGAGCAGTTTCGCGCGCTGGTCAAAGGTTTCGACGCCGTTGTTCTTGAGGATATTGCGATAGATGCCTTCCAGCCGGTCGAGTTCGGCATGCAGCTTGCCGCGGAACTGCGGCCAGTCGAAAGCGCCCGGCTGAATATCCCAACCATAGGCACGAGCGTCCTCGACCATTCCCGCGTATTCGCTGGCGAACACCATCAGCTTTTTGGGAACGCAGCCGCGGATCACGCAGGTTCCGCCATAGCGGTCCTCTTCGGCCAGCGCGACCTTGGCGCCGTTTTCGCCCGCCGCCACACGCGCCGCGCGGACACCGCCCGAGCCGCCTCCAATGACGAAAAGATCATAGTCAAAGCTCATGCCGCGTTCCTTTTGTCAGCCTGCCTGAAATTGCCCTGAGTATTTGGGGGCGTGAATGATCGTGCCAACCCCTTGGCCCGGAAATCGCACACCGCTGTGAAGCCGGGTGCGCGGTTGGCTCAGTCGGCCAGGTCCGAAAACAGGTTGTCGTGTTCGTCGCCCAACCGATCCAGCTCGATCGTACCGCTGTTGAAATCGCGCAGCTCGACCCGGCCGTCGCCGTGGCCGATCACGACCTTGTCGCAGATGTCGATGAACAGCCCGTTTTCGACCACACCCGGTATCTGGTTCAGCACCAAAGCCAGTTGCCTCGGGTTGCCGATGCGTTGCAGGTGCAGGTCGAGTATGTGATTGCCCTCATCCGTCACGGTCGGCGCCTCGCTGTTCATCCGCAGGGTCGCCGACGTGCCCAGCACGTCCATCGTGTCCAGCAACTCCTCGATCAGCGTGCGCGTGGTCTGCCAGCCAAAGGGAATGACCTCGACCGGCAGCGGGAACGCGCCCAGCGCCTCAACCTCTTTGCCTGCATCGGCGATCACGATCATCTGGTCGCTGGCCGTGGCCACGATCTTTTCCAGCAGCAACGCCGCGCCGCCGCCCTTGATCAGGTTCAGCTCGCCGTCGAACTCGTCGGCGCCATCGATCGTCACGTCCAGCCAACCCGCCTGATCCAGCGAAACAACCTCGATCCCGACCTCGCGCGCAAGCTGCGCCGTAGCCGTCGACGTCGGAACGCCTTTTATCCGCAGACCTTCGTCCCGCACCCGCTCTCCCAGACGACGCACCAACCATGCCGCGGTCGATCCGGTACCCAGACCCACGCGCATCCCGTCTTCGACCATCTCGGCCGCGCGATAGGCGGCGACACTCTTGGCCCGGTCGATGGGTGACAACTCTGCTGTCATTGCGGCTTCCCCTCAGTTCTTTGGGGAACTTATACGGAAAGCCCTGCCCGACTGCGAGGCCCAAAATCCGCGGGACCGGCGCAATAATCGATACACGAATACGCGTTTCCCATCGGAAACGTCGCAATCAAATCTTCAGTGGTCGGCTCGGTTGTGTAAATAAAGCGCATACAGTTTCCCAGCGGTTCGGGCGCTTCAAACCGGCCCGGCCGCCAACTCGCCACAAGGCTCAGCGACCAGACATGTTTCTATCCGTCTTCGATATGTTCAAAGTGGGCGTTGGCCCATCCTCGTCCCACACGATGGGGCCGATGGTGGCGGCTGCGCGGTTCCTCGATCTGATGCGCGCCTCGCCATTCGAATTCGCTGGCTTGCGCGCGTCTCTGCATGGATCTTTGGCCTTCACCGGCGTCGGCCACGCCACGGACCGCGCCACGATCCTGGGGCTGGCTGGGTTTGTCCCCGACAGCTATGACCACGGCCGTGCCGAAGCGGCACTGGCCGAAATTGCCGAAACCGGCACTGTCACACCCGAGGGTCTGCCGACCCTGCGGTTCGACCCAAAGGCCGATCTGATCTTCGACTACGACAACACCCTACCCGGCCATGCCAACGGCATGATCCTGATGGCCACCGACGCGCAGGGCGACGTGATCTTGCGGCAGGTTTATTACTCGGTCGGCGGCGGCTTTGTCCTGACCGAAGAGGAACTGGCCGAAGGCAAGGACACAAATGACGGCCCGCCGGTGCTTTTCCCGTTCAAGACCGCCGCCGAAATGCTGGAAATGGCGCGCAGCAGCGGCAAGACCATCGCCGAAATGAAACGCGCCAACGAGATCGCGCGCGGCTGCGCCGACAGTTTCGCGAAGGGCACCGCTCGACTGTGGGAGGTGATGAACGCCTGTATCGAGCGCGGGCTGAGCACCGACGGCACACTGCCCGGCGGCCTCAAGGTGCGGCGCCGCGCCAAGGCGATACACGATGCGCTGATGGCCGAACGCGGCATGAACCTGAACGCGCCGCACACGATCAACGACTGGATGAGCGTCTATGCGATGGCGGTGAATGAGGAAAACGCCGCCGGCGGTCAGGTCGTCACCGCCCCAACCAATGGCGCGGCGGGCGTACTGCCGGCGGTGCTGCGCTACTACCTCGATCACGTTCCAGGCGCGTCGGAAAGCCATATCGAGGATTTCCTGCTGACCGCCGCCGCCATCGGCGGTCTGGTGAAGTACAACGCGTCGATCTCGGGTGCCGAGGCTGGCTGCCAGGCCGAGGTCGGCAGCGCGGCCGCAATGGCCGCGGCTGGTCTTTGCGCAGTGATGGGCGGCACACCGGAACAAGTGGAAAACGCCGCCGAGATCGCGCTGGAGCATCATCTGGGCATGACCTGCGACCCGGTCGCCGGGCTGGTGCAGGTTCCCTGCATCGAGCGCAACGGGCTGGGCGCGATCAAGGCGGTTTCGGCGGCGTCGCTGGCCCTGCGCGGAGACGGGCAGCATTTCGTGCCGCTGGATGCGGTGATCGAGACCATGCGCCAGACCGGCCATGACATGCACGAAAAGTACAAGGAAACCTCGCTGGGTGGTCTGGCCGTCAACGTGCCAAACTGCTGAGGGAACAAACAGGGAGGGCAGCTCAATGCATGGACATTGCCTGTGCGGCAGAATCGGGTTCGAGGTCGACCCTCCAGTCCTGTCTTGTGTTTCCTGCCATTGTGACAGCTGCCGCCGCCAGTGTGCCGCGCCGATGACCACATATTTTGGGGTGCGCGACGGTCAGTGGCGTTGGACCGGAGAGGAACCGAAGCGGTTCAACTCTTCCCCCGGTGTCGAGCGCAGCTTTTGCCCGCATTGCGGAACGCCGATCTCGTTCCGATCCACTACGATGTCCGACGTTTTGCACCTTTATGTAGCGACACTGGAGAACCCCGAAGCCCTGCGGCCAACGCTGCATGTCGCCTATGAAGAGAAACTGACGTGGCTCGAACTGGGTGACGAGCTGCCCACTTGCATCGGTCCGGACTACACAAAGGTTCAGCCCTTGCCCGAGGACTGACGACGGGCCTTTCCCATTCTGCGGGAAACGTCTAGCGTCGCGCCCATGACACAGGATCGTCCCGTCTTCGGCATCGTTTTGATGCTTGGTTTCTGCGTGCTTGCACCGCTGGGAGATGCCTTGGCCAAGCTGTTGGGAGAAACCACTCCGCTTGGCGTTCTGGTGCTGGTGCGTTTTGCGGTGCAGGCGGCCATCCTGATTCCGCTGGTGGCGCTGACGGGTCGGACCTGGCGAATGCGCGGGCGCGTGCTGCGGCTGACCGTGCTGCGCACTCTGCTGCACATTGTCGGAATCGCAGCGATGTTCAGTGCGCTGCAGTATCTGCCGCTGGCCGATGCCGTCGCCATCGCCTTTGTCATGCCATTCATCATGCTGCTGCTGGGCAAGTATGTGCTGGGTGAAGAAGTCGGGCATCGTCGTCTGATCGCCTGCATTGTCGGCTTTGCTGGCACGTTGCTGGTCATCCAGCCCAGCTTTGCCGAGGTTGGTGCTCCGGCCCTTTTGCCGCTGATCGTGGCTGTCGTCTTTGCCCTGTTCATGCTGGTGACCCGGCAGATTGCCAAAGAAACCGATCCGATTGCCCTGCAGGCCGTGTCCGGGCTGCTGGCCACCGCGGTCCTGGCTCCAGTGCTTGCGATCGGGGCCCTGACAGGTCTTCCGGATCTGGCACTGACCCTGCCGCAAGACAACGCTCATTGGTTGCTGTTGGCCATCGGTGTTCTCGGAACCGTGGCACATCTGCTGATGACATGGGCGCTGCGGTTCGCGCCTTCAGCAACGCTGGCGCCGATGCAGTATCTGGAGATTCCGGTGGCGACGCTGATCGGCTGGCTCATCTTTCACGATCTGCCAAACGGCCCGGCGGCCCTGGGGATCGCCATCACGATCGCGGCCGGGCTTTATGTCATCCTGCGCGAGCGGGCCAGCGCCCGGTCTGCGCCGACGCAAACGCCCGCATGACAGCATCAAGAGCGTCGCGCGGCACCATGACCAGCAACCCGGGTCCGTCGACCTCGAGGGTAACCTGAGCCAGCGCACGGTTCGATGTTCCGACTCGCCCGTCCGGCTCAAGCACCAGTCCGTCGATCGGCCATTCCAACCCCGAACTGCGTCCGGTTACACGCTGAAATGGAAACAATGACACTGTGTCGCCCGGCGTGAGCGACAGTGATATGCTGGGCGGGGCGTGAAAGACCGCTTCGCGTGCGCCCAGCAGGACGCACGGCCTGTCTTGGTGGCAAACCAGCGTATTGAGCACCGCCAGCTGGTGGTCCAGCCGACCTCCGAGAAACCCGACGCCCAAGACCAGCGGCGCGCGAATATTGCGTAGGGCCTTGTCGAAATCAGTGCTGTCCTGTTCCCGGATCGGAAACAAACGGTCCTCTGGTATCCGTGCAAGATAGGCGCGTTCCAACGAATCGAAGTCGCCGATCACCGCATCCGGAACGCGCCCCGAATCGATCAATGCGGCGGCCCCGCCATCCGCAGCTACAGCGCCATTGACGCGATTCAGCGCCAGATTCAGGTCATCGGGGCCGATTTCCCCTCCGCCGAACAGGGCAATTGGTCTTTTGGAATGAACAATTTCGCCGTTTTTTCCAAGATTGACCATTTTTCCCGCTTTTGGACACATTGAGACCACAAAATGATAGGTTCTTTAGAACAGGTTCGAGCTGACAGACGCGCCCAGCGTCGCGCGGGTTGGCTCTGTGTAGTTTGTAGAGGACGTGCGTCTGATGGTACAGAACAACAAGGTATTGACCGTTTCCTACGGAACCTTCTCATGCACTTTGGAAGGCTTTGACGATTCCTTTGAGACGATGAAGGCGATTGCCGAATACTTCCGCGATCTTGCTGCGGATGACAGGTATTTCGGCTCCGAGCCTCCGCAACCAGACGCAGAAATGTTGACCCGTATCGCTCAGCGTGACGCTTCGCGCCGTGTGGAAGCCAAGCAGAACGACACCGGACTGCTGCTGCGCGCCACGGATGAAGCCCATGATGCGGCCCCGCAACAACCCGCACCCGCAGCCAGCACACCGGCGCCCGCCAGCCCTGACCTGAGCGTGGTCGACACAGCACCGGCGGCTGGTGCTGCCGCATTCTTTGCCGATGCCGAGCCAGTCGAATCCGCAGCCCCCCAAGGCGCCGACAGCATCGCCGCCAAGCTGCAGCGCATCCGCGCGGTCGTCTCGCATAATGACCAGACGCCCCCCGCCTACAGCGAAGACGAAGACAGCGGTTTTCTAGCCTCGCCCGAGCCCCAGATTGACGCCATCTCGGCCGCATTCGAAGCCGGAGCGCTCAGCCCCGAAGATCTGGGTGCAACTGAAGAGGTGATGCAGGAAGATGCTCCGGTAGAAGCCACACAACAGCCCACGGACCCGTTTGTCGACCTGGCCGAGGAAGAACCTCAGGCCGCGGTCGAATTCGAAGCGGAAGAAGAATTCTCGGCAGCATCGGAAGTCGAAGCGGAGGCTGATGAAGGCGCCGAGGATGCTCCGGAAGTTGAAGCTGATCTGGAAGAGGCTGAGGAAGCCGCGGCGGAAGAAACGTCCGAAGACGACCAGGCCGCCAGTGATGAAGAAGCCTCGTCCGAGATTCTCTTTGCTGATCTTGAAGAGGACACCGACTCGGAGCCCGAGGCTGACGACATCCTCAACATTCTGGGTGATCAGCCCGAAGATGCCGATGAGGAAGTCTCTGAACTCGCGGAAGACGGCGTCCTGACTGCCGAAGACGAAGAGAGCATCCTGGGTGAGATCTCGGAAATAGAGGCGGAAATGGATGCGCGCTCGAAACGCGACGCAAACAAGCCTCAGGACGTGGACTCGGACGTGTTGCGCCTGATGGAGAAGGCCGACGCCCAAATGGACGACCCGGCCACTTCGGACAAGCGGGAAACTTATTCCCACCTGCGCACAGCTGTAGCAGCCACCGAAGCTGAAGGCGGCAAGGCCCGCGATGCGGATGAGGACGAAAACCAGAAATATCGTGGAGACCTGGCCTCGGTCGTCAGCCCCCGTCGTCCGGAAATCCATGTCACCAGCATGCGCCCCGAGTCGGATACGGCCGCGCCGCTCAAGCTGGTTGCCGAGCAGCGTATCGATACGCAGGACGCGGACGCCGGTCCGGTCACCCCGCGCCGCGTGACTGCAGCACAAGACGACGACGCATCCGAAGAAGGCGGCTTTGCCCATTTCGCTCAGGAGCAGGGCGCACAATCCCTGCCCGACCTGCTGGAGGCGGCGGCGGCCTACCTGTCTTTCATCGAAGGTCAGGAGCAGTTCTCGCGTCCACAGCTGATGAACAAGGTGCGGTCACTCAAGCAGGATGAGTTCAACCGCGAAGAAAGCTTGCGTTCGTTCGGCCAGCTTCTGCGCGATGGAAAGATCGAAAAAGCCGGCGGAGGGCGCTTTGCCGCCTCGAACCAGATCGGCTTCCGCCCCGACGACAAGCGCGCCGCGGGCTGACAAGACCCCCCAACTGCCCAAGACAGGCCGGAGATCCTCTCCGGCCTTTTTTTGCATTTTGCGTGAAAGCTCAGAACTTGAACGCCAACGCCACGTACGGGCCGGTCAGTATAAGATCGACAACGTTGCGGCCGTCCTCAAAATCAACGCTCAGATGACGGTAGCCGGCTGCAACATCGATGGTCTCGGTCCAACTCCAATTGGCTTGAACGAGGGCCTCCCACTGGAATTTCGACCCATAGCCAAAACCACCGATGTTGCCCATGGCCGCAAGTTTCCACCGCTCATTCAGCGCACGAGAGTATCGCGCCCCGATGATTGGATCTGTCCAGCTTTGGTCAGTGCTTGCCGTGAAACCGGCCACGGTTGTCGACAGATCAAGATCCCAATGGCGCAGCCCGCCCAGCACCTCAATTCGGGACTGGCTGTCCTCTGCCACCGCGTAGCTGCCCGCGAGCGAGGTCATTATCCCGTCCAGCTCCCAGCTCGCGGCGTTGCTGAATGGTCCGATGGAAACGGTGTCGCCCAAATTCAGATAGTTGAACTCGCCTCCGATCGACCAACGCCCTTTCCGGGCCTCGCCCGCGATCAGGAATGCGCTGTTTAGAATGTCGAAGATGGATTTGCTGCCATCAACCGGAGGGTTCGGCCCAATGTCCAGAGAGGTTCTGAAATCCGGCCCCCAGAGGTAAGGGGCAATGACGAATTCCCAATCATCAGCCCAAACGGCACCCGAACTCAAGGTTGAGAGGCTGGTCAATGTGACCAAAACAGCATTTTTCATCAAGGATCCACCTGCCGACTTGTGCTTACCGAAACTGTTTTTCGGACAAGCCTGTCACGTCGGCAGGTTTCTTACAACGGTATGGTCTACTGCTGATCTTGATCCGGGTCTTCTTTGCCAACACCACGAAACACAAATTTAAATGGCAGCGCCCACAGAACACCCAAAACCACATAGACCAGCAGTTCGACCAGGATTGATGGTCGGTCCAGCCAGTTCACGATGGTGACCACCGCCACAATATACAGCGGCAGCCCCACCAGCAACAGAACCAGTGACCACCGTTTGCGGGCCTTGTAGCTGAGGCCGGGTTTGTCCGCGCCTGCCATCAGTCGGCAAACGGGTCGGTCACAAGGATGGTGTCGTCCCGCTCCGGGCTGGTAGACAGCAGCGCCACCGGGCATTCGATCAGTTCTTCCACCCGGCGGACATATTTGATGGCGTTTGCCGGCAAGTCTGCCCAGCTGCGCGCGCCCTCGGTGGACTCGCTCCAGCCCGGCATTTCTTCATAGATCGGTGTGCACCGCGCCTGCTGATCCGCAGCCGTGGGCAAATAGTCCAAACGCTTGCCGTCCAGTTCGTAAGCGACACAGATTTTCAGTGTCTCGAACCCGTCCAGAACATCGAGCTTGGTCAGAGAGATTCCGTTGACGCCACTTGTGGCGCAGGTTTGTCGCACGAGGCAGGCGTCAAACCAGCCGCAGCGCCGCTTGCGGCCTGTCGTGGTGCCGAATTCATGTCCGCGCTCTCCTAGTCGCTGCCCGTCGGCGTCGTGCAGTTCGGTCGGGAACGGGCCTTCGCCAACACGAGTAGTGTAGGCCTTCACGATACCCAGAACGAAGTCGATCGACCCCGGACCGATCCCCACGCCCGTCGCCGCCTGCCCTGCAATCACGTTCGACGAGGTCACAAACGGATACGTGCCGAAATCGATATCCAGCAATGCACCCTGAGCGCCTTCGAACAGGATGCGCTTGCCCGCTTTGCGCTTTTCATTCAGCACTTTCCAGACGGGGGCCGCAAAAGGCAGGATCTGCGGCGCGATTTCCTTCAATTGGGCGATCAGTGCGTCACGATCCACGGCGTCGATACCCAAACCCTTGCGCAGCGGGTCGTGGTGTTGCAACGCCCTATCGACCCGGGCCTCGAGAGTCGCCTCATCCGCAAGATCGGCCACACGCACCGAGCGGCGACCAACCTTGTCTTCATAGGCCGGGCCGATCCCGCGCCCGGTCGTGCCAATCTTGGTGCCCTTGCTCGCTGCTTCCTCGCGCGCGCGGTCCAGCTCGCCGTGGATCGGCAGGATCAAGGGTGTGTTTTCCGCAATCATCAGCGTTTCAGGTGTGATCTCGACGCCTTGCGCGCGGATCGTTTCGATCTCTTTCAGCAGATGCCAGGGATCCAGGACAACCCCGTTGCCGATGACGCTCAGCTTGCCACCACGCACCACACCAGACGGCAGTGCATGCAGCTTGTAGACCTTGCCATCGATGACCAGCGTATGCCCGGCGTTGTGCCCGCCCTGAAAACGCGCGATCACGTCTGCCCGCTCGCTGAGCCAGTCGACGATCTTGCCTTTTCCTTCGTCACCCCATTGGGCGCCGACAACAACCACATTGGCCATATCCGGTCCTTTTTGCGCTGAATTACCAAACCCGGCCCATATAGCGGGGTGCAGGCAACAGGGAAACCGGTAATTCGCCGCAGCCACCAATCGCGCCGACGCGCAATGCTGTTGTCGGGGATCATGGCCACCGGATGGAGTCCGCGCCGTTGTTCATCTGACCCAGAAGATACCGGGATAACCCCCGGAACGGGCAGCAACTGCCAAGTCACCCGGGGTTAAAGGCGTACCGGCATTCCGTGAGGCGTCTTCAGATACGCCTCCTCCCAAGCTGCGCGCATTTCGTGGATTTCTTCGGGCAATGCCGTTTCCTGCTCGGCCAAAACGGACTCGAGCGTTTCGAGCCATGCCATGAAATAATCGTCGCCCCCGTCCAGCTCGCGGTTCAGCCCGTGGCGCCGCAAAGTCTCGGAGAACCGAGCGGCCCAATCGCTCCAGGAAATCCGGCCGGCCTCATTCAACGCCACCGTCACCGCAAACAACTGAGCGTGCCAGGGGCTCTCAAAAACCGGACTTGGGGCGTTGTGATCGGGACAGATGCTCATGCGGGTTCCAGATAGCTTTGCCAGAGATCCAGAATCACCTCGTCGTCCGGGTGTTCGGGATTGGCCCACAGTTCCGACGCGGGAAAAGCAACGGCATAAAGCGGCTCGGGCGCTTCACCCAGACCATGCGCGCTGGAGTCCGGCAAGACATGTGAGCCGTGAAACCGCAAAATGCGTCCGGTCGCGCCCGCTCCGTATGCGGGCAGCCGCGTGTGCCCCCCTTCAACAAGACGATTGGCCGAAGGGCGCAGCGTGCGAACGGTCTGGCCGACCTCAAAAGCGGCAGGGATGTTCGACGGGCGATCGGCCGGTCCACCTTTGGCCAGAACTCTGGCCACCGCATCTGCCGGCAGTTTTCGCGGAGCAAGCGGATGTGGCTCGTCAACGCCCTGCCCGCGCAGATCCTCGATCCGCAAAACCCCGGTCTCGATCAACAGGTTGGCCAGGGCCGAAATCCATTTCTCGTAATAGCTAAACCGGGCATAGTCCTTGGGGGACAGCCTTTCCCGCGCATGGCGCGACGTGTCGATGTTCCATTGGCCCAACGCGCCCGCAGCCAGCGTCACGGCAAGGGCCCGCGCGTGCCAGCCTTCGGCAAAAACCGGCGCGTCCTCAGGCTCGGGGCGTACCGGCCCGTCACCGAACCGCCCGCCCATGTCGTGGACACGGGTCATGCCGACACCTTCGGCAAACCCGTGCCGATCATGCTGTCGCGCGTGACCAGCGCGGCCAAGTCCTCTTCGCTCAAACCGTCAGTGCCTTCTGGGCGCATGGGCAAGACCAGATACCGTATTTCGGCAGTCGAATCCCAGACACGAACCGTGGTACCTTCGGGCAGTTCAACTCCGAACTCAGCCAGGACGCGGCGCGGCTCGCGCACGGCTCGGGCGCGGTAAGCGTCAGATTTGTACCAGCCCGGGGGGATACCCAACAGCGGCCATGGGTAACAGCTGCACAAGGTGCAGACGACCATGTTGTGCGTCCGGGGAGTATTCTCGACCACGACCATATGCTCGCCCTGCCGGCCATAAAACCCCATCTCAGAGAGCACAGGCGTGGCGTCGTCCAGCAGGGCGCGTTTGAAGTCCGGGTCAGACCAAGCTTTGGCGACAACCTTCGCACCGTTCTGCGGACCGATCCGGTTCTGATAGGTGTCGATGATCTCGTCCAGAGCGGCCGGATCGATCAAACCCTTGCGGGTCAGGATTGTCTCAAGCGCTTTGACGCGCAAAGCGGGGTCCGGGGGCAGCAACGCGTGCGGGTGGTCGTGGTCGTCATGTGGCATGGCCGCAGCCTGAGCCAGGCACCGCCGGGTGTCCAGCCCCATTTGGCCTGTTCGGCACAATCCCCTGCGGTGATGGCAACTCGTGGCTTGCCCCCGGCCTCAAACTTGCTTAAGTACCCGGCGATACACGCCACGCCGCACAGGAACACCATGGAAAACGTCGTTCTCATCATCCACCTTCTTTTGGCTTTGGGCCTGATCGCCGTTGTTCTGCTGCAGCGGTCCGAAGGCGGTGGCCTGGGCATGGGTGGCGGCGGTGGTGGCGCCATTGCAGGACGTTCGGCAACGACGGCACTGGCAAAGGTGACCTGGATCCTTGCAGCCTGCTTCATCGTCACCTCGATCACCCTGACGATTCTTGCCGCGGAAAAATCGGCTGGAAGCTCGGTCATCGACCGACTTGGCGTTCCGGCTCAGGACGCGACCGAAGAGAGCACACCTGCTGTTCCCTCGGCCGAGGACCTGCTGCCGCCGGCGCAGGGCGACAACGCGCCGCTGATCCCACAGGCCGACTGATCCACAAAACCTAGAAATCTGAAAGAGAACCACAACAGCATCTTGCGGTTCTCTTGCGCTTTTTGCGCGAATCCTTTATACGTGAAGTCCCGTGATGCTGCGGTTTTTTCGAACCGCCGGGCAGTTGATGTTTACGTCTCACGGGGGCAGCCGAAGAAACATGGCGCGATTTATTTTCATCACTGGTGGTGTTGTTTCATCCTTGGGCAAAGGGCTGGCGTCCGCTGCTCTGGGTTCGCTTCTGCAGGCTCGGGGATACTCGGTTCGGCTGCGCAAGCTGGATCCCTACCTGAATGTCGATCCTGGCACGATGTCGCCGTTCGAACACGGTGAAGTCTTCGTCACCGACGACGGGGCCGAGACCGATCTGGACCTAGGACACTACGAACGCTTCACGGGTGTTGCCGCACGAAAGACCGACTCGGTCAGTTCAGGGCGGATCTATTCGAACGTTCTGGAAAAGGAACGCCGCGGCGACTATCTGGGCAAGACCATTCAGGTGATCCCGCACGTAACCAACGAGATCAAGGACTTCATCGCCATCGGCGAGGATGAGGTCGATTTCATGCTGTGCGAGATCGGCGGCACCGTGGGCGACATCGAAGGCCTGCCCTTCTTTGAAGCCATCCGTCAGTTCAGTCAGGACAAACCGCGCGGCCAGTGCATTTTCATGCACCTGACCCTGTTGCCTTACATCAAGGCCTCTGGCGAGCTGAAGACCAAGCCCACCCAGCACTCGGTCAAGGAACTGCGCTCAATCGGCCTGGCGCCCGACATTCTGGTCTGCCGTTCCGAAGGACCGATCCCGCAGAAAGAGCGCGAAAAGCTGGCCCTGTTCTGCAACGTGCGCCCCGACGCGGTGATCGCCGCGCAGGATCTCTCGACCATTTACGACGCGCCGCTGGCCTATCACCGCGAAGGTCTCGATCAGGCCGTGCTCGACGCATTCCAGATCAGCCCGGCGCCCAAGCCCGACCTGTCGAAGTGGGAAGACGTCAGCGACCGCATCCACAACGCCGAGGGCGAAGTGAAGGTCGCGATCGTCGGAAAGTACACCCAGCTGGAAGACGCCTATAAGTCCATCGCCGAGGCGCTGACCCATGGCGGCATGGCCAATCGCGTCCGGGTCAAGGTTGAGTGGGTCGATGCCGAGATCTTTGACACCGAAGACCCCGGCCCGCATCTGGAAGGGTTCCACGCCATTCTGGTGCCCGGCGGCTTTGGCGAGCGCGGCACCGAAGGCAAGATCAAGGCTGCGCAATATGCCCGCGAACACAAGGTGCCGTATCTGGGCATCTGTCTGGGCATGCAGATGGCAGTGATCGAGGCCGCGCGCAACGTGGCCGGCATTTCCGGCGCGGGGTCCGAGGAATTCGACCACGAGGCCGGCAAAAAACGCTTTGAACCGGTGGTCTATCACCTCAAGGAATGGGTTCAGGGCAACGCCAAGATCGAACGCAAGGTTGGTGACGATAAGGGCGGCACCATGCGTCTGGGTGCCTACAACGCGGTTCTGACCGAAGGCTCGAAAGTGGCCGAGGTCTATGGCAGCACCCAGATCGAAGAACGACACCGCCACCGCTATGAGGTGGACACCAAGTATCGCGAACAGCTTGAGAAAGCGGGTTTGAACTTCTCGGGGATGTCACCCGACGGACGCCTGCCCGAGATCGTCGAATGGTCGGATCACCCGTGGTTCATCGGCGTGCAGTACCACCCGGAACTGAAATCCAAACCTTTCGATCCGCACCCGTTGTTCCGCGACTTCGTTCGCGCGGCCAAGGACACGTCGCGTCTGGTCTGAAGCGGACTGTACGGCTTGGTCTTGCTTTGCAAAGCGTTCCGGTTCAGTTTGAGCCGGAACGGACAAAAGGAGCCGACCGCGTGAGCAAAGGATACTGGGTGGCCCATGTCGATGTAGACGACATGGAGACCTACAAGACCTACATCGCTGCCAATGGCGAGGCGTTTGCCGAATACGGTGCCCGTTTTCTGGTACGCGGTGGAGATCGGCAGGTGCGGGAAGGCGCAGCGCGGGCGCGAACCGTCGTTATCGAATTTCCCAGCTACGAGGCCGCCCTGGCCTGCTATGAAAGCGACCTGTACCAAAAGGCTAAAGCCTTGCGCGATCCAGTTTCATCCGGTGATCTGGTGATCATCGAAGGGTATGACGCCTAGCACGGACACGGTGACAGAAATACGGATTCCCCAATGCCACTGCTAAAGAACTTCCTGCAGGCTTTGCGCCCTCCTCAGCAGACCACGCTGCCGGACCCTGATGCGGAACTGGCGCTTGGCGCTTTGCTGGTGCGTGTTGCGCAGGCCGACCGCGACTACAAGATCGAGGAAATCAGCCTGATCGACCGCATCCTGGCACGGCTGTACCAGCACAACGCGATCGAGGCCGCCAAGGTCCGCGCCACCTGCGAGAAGCTGCACGCCGCAGCCCCCGACACGGATACGTTCGGCAAACTGATCCGCGAAACGACGGATTTGCACGAACGTCTGGCCGCGATGGAGGCCCTTTGGGAGGTTGTGCTGGCCGACGGCAATTCGGACGAGGGCGAGATCAAGATCGTCGAAGAAGCGCGTATCGCAATGGGCCTCAGCTACAATGACAGCCAGGCCGCGCGCGAACGGGTGCAAAGCCGCTTGGACGCGGGCTGAGTGACGGCTATATCTAGGCCATGTTCAACGCCTTCCTGTCCCGGCTGACCCAGCCGCAACCCGACCCACTGACCGATGACGACGCCCGGCTGGCCTTGGCCGCTCTGCTGGTTCGCCTTGCCCGGTCCGATGATGACTATGCCGATACCGAGATGTCGCGCATCGACAAGGTTCTGGCCGAGCGCTACGGCCTGTCCCCGTTCGAGGCCGCAGGGCTGCGCGCCCAGGCCGAAGATCTGGAGGCCGAGGCCCCTGATACCGTCCGCTTTACCCGTGCGATCAAGGATGCGGTGCCGTACGACCATCGCCTCGGCGTGGTTCAGGCGCTGTGGTCGGTGGCGCTGGCTGACGGTCAGCGCTCGCAGGACGAGGACTCGCTGCTGCGGCTGGTCGTCAGCCTCCTGGGCGTCAGCGACGTGGATTCAGCTCTAGCCCGGCAGAAGGCCGCCAAATCGTGACGGCGATGCTGGGCATGTACGACATGCCCGCTTTGCAACCGGCCAACGATCGCTTTTGGAGTTTGATTCGCGCACATTTGGGCGAAGGTCCGAACCATCTGACCCGTGATCGCGATTTCTGGGAGATCTGGCAGGACCCTGACCTTGTCTTTGCCCAGACCTGCGGCATGCCTTATCGCACGCGCCTGCACGGCAAGGTGCATCTGGTCGGCACTCCAGATTATGACCTGCCGGGCTGTCCGCGGGGACACTACTGCTCGGTTTTCGTGGCCCGCGCTGAAGACGTGCGCGATCTGCCTGAACTGGCGGCCGGTTTTTTTGCTTTTAACGAGGCGCTATCCCAATCGGGTTGGGCCGCCCCGGTCACGCATCTGTCCGAACTGGGCCTTGCTCCGGCGCGCCTGCTGGAAACCGGTGGACACGCTTTGTCGGCGCAGGCCGTGGCCGATGGACATGCCGATTTCGCATCGCTGGACGCGCTGACATGGGTGCTGCTGCAAGAGCATACCGATCTGGGCAAGCGCCTGCGCCCGGTGGAAAGCACGCGCCCCACCCCGGCGTTGCCCTACATCACCGCGATCACGCGCGATCCGGTCCCGGTCGCCACCGCGGTTCGCGCCGCGATTTCAGACCTTTCCCCGGCTGATCGGGCAGCGCTGCACATCCGCGGGTTGATCGACGTTGCAGCCGATCTCTACCTGGCCGTTCCCAACCCGCCATCGCCTGCGGCTTTGCTGCCTGAAAGCTGACCAATTTGACCACTGACCGTGGCCGAATCGGAGGTTTCGGGACTTGAACTTGTCATTTGCGCATTGCATTGCTCTTGTTTTTCGGCCCTAGTACCGCACCAACGCAATCAACAACACCAGGACGACCCGTGACAGACAGCACTCCCGTCATCGAGATCAAGAACCTGCACAAAAGCTTTGGCAATCTCGAAGTCCTCAAAGGAGTGGACATCACCGCCCATCGCGGCGACGTGGTGTCGCTGATCGGATCATCCGGGTCGGGCAAGTCCACCCTGCTGCGCTGTTGCAACCTGCTGGAAGACAGCCAGGAGGGCGAGATCCTGTTCAAAGGTGAGCCGGTGCGTTGGACCGGAACCCGCGATCACCGCCGCCCCGCCGATCCCAAACAGGTGCTGCGCATCCGTACCAACCTGTCGATGGTGTTCCAGCAGTTCAACCTTTGGGCCCACATGACCATCTTGCAGAACGTGATGGAAGCCCCGATCACCGTGCTGGGCCGTGACCGGCACGAGGTCGAGGACAGCGCCCGCAAATACCTGGACAAAGTTGGCATCGGCGACAAATGCGACGCCTATCCCGCGCAACTGTCGGGCGGCCAGCAACAGCGCGCCGCGATCGCGCGAGGCCTGTGCATGGAGCCCGAGGCGCTGCTGTTCGACGAGCCGACCTCGGCACTCGATCCCGAGCTGGAACAGGAAGTGATCAAGGTGATCAAGGATCTGGCCGCGGAAGGCCGCACCATGATCATCGTCACGCACGACATGCAGATGGCCGCCGACATCTCAAGCCACGTGGTGTTTCTGCACCAGGGCCTGATTGAAGAAGAAGGCTCGCCCGAAGATATTTTCACTGCTGCCGAATCCGAAAGGCTTCGGGGCTTTCTCTCCGCCACAAAGGCGGCATAAAATCAGGACAGAACCAAACAGGGGAGTTACCAATGAAAAACCTGATTCTGACCACTGCAGCGCTGGCGCTTGGCGCTGGTATGGCCATGGCCGACACGGTCCGCATGGGCACCGAGGGCGCCTATCCTCCGTACAACTTCATCAACGACGCCGGCGAGATCGACGGCTTCGAGCGTGAGGTCGGCGACGAGCTGTGCAAACGCGCCCAGCTGGAATGCGAATGGGTCAAGAACGACTGGGATTCGATCATTCCGAACCTGGTCTCGGGCAACTACGACACCATCATCGCGGGCATGTCGATCACGGCCGAGCGTGATGAGGTCATCGACTTCACCCAGGACTACTATCCGCCGACCGCTTCGGCCTATGTCGCAACCTCGGCGGATGCTGACGTGACCGGCGGCGTGGTCGCCGCACAGACCGCTACCATCCAGGCCGGCCACGTGGCCGAGTCGGGCGCAACTCTGGTTGAGTTCGCGACGCCCGAGGAAACCATCGCCGCCGTGCGCAACGGTGAGGCTGATGCCGTTCTGGCCGACCGCGACTACCTGGTGCCGCTGGTCGAGGAATCGAATGGCGAACTGGTCTTTGTCGGCGATCCGGTTCCGCTGGGCGGTGGCGTCGGCATGGGCCTGCGCGAAAGCGATGCCGAACTGCGCGGCAAGTTCGATGCCGCCATCACCTCGATGAAAGAGGACGGCACCCTGAACGAGATGCTGAAAAAGTGGTTTGGTGAAGACACCGCCACCTACGCACCTGACGGCTCGGTCGTCACCAACTAAGCATCCGGTCCTGCGGTTCGGCGCCACGCGCGCCGAACCCACCCCGGCCCGCGCCGGACCCGACGTTCGAAAGACGCCCCATGTTTTCCTACTGCGCTGATCCCGACACGCTCGGCACGTTCCGCTGGTTTTCATGCTATCTGACCAACGGCGTGCACTGGTCGTTCTACCTGTCGTTCATCAAGGTTCTGGCCTTGCTGGCGGTGACGGCCCCGGTGGCGTTGGCTTTCGGCTTTGCGGGGGCCATGGCGGCGCGGTCGCATGTCCCGCCACTCGGTTGGCTGGGCAAGGGCTATATCGCCATCGTGCGCGGTGTGCCCGACATTGCGTTTTTCCTGTTCTTCGTGATCGCCCTGGACCAGGGGTTCGAGTGGATGCGGCATCAGGTGCTGTGTCCCGACTGGACCGACCCGATCCGCCAGGGCAACGACTTTCTCGTCTGCCCCGCCGCCAAGTTGCCGCTGGGTACCGCACCGGAATGGGTGCACGAAACCTACGGCTTTTTCTTGGCCGTCATCACCTTCTCGATCGTGTTTGGTGCCTTCGCCGCCAACGTGCTGTTCGGCGGCATGCGCGCCGTGCCGCTGGCGCAGCTTGAAACCGCCGAGGCCTATGGCATGACCCGCCGCCAGACCTTCTGGCGTATTCTCGTGCCGCAGATGTGGGTCTATGCCCTGCCCGGTCTGTCGAACCTGTGGATGGTACTGATCAAGGCCACGCCCCTGCTGTTCCTGCTGGGGGTCGAAGACATCGTCTATTGGGCGCGCGAGCTGGGCGGCACCAAGACGTCGAAATTCACCGCCTATCCGCATGGCGACTGGCGCATGTGGTACTTCCTGTTTCTGCTGGTCTTCTACCTGGGCATGACCCGCGTCTCCGAGATCGGGCTGGAACGGCTGATGCGCCGCCTGTCGCACGGTCAGGCCACATCGGGCGGAGAGCTGCTGCGCAAGGAGACCACCGCATGAGCTGCCTGCAGACCATCCACGACTACGGCCTGCGCTCGATCGGGTTTGGCGAGCGCCTGCTGCCGCGCAGCGATTTCACCCTGTGCGAACAGTTCACCCTGATCGGCTCGGGGATGATCTGGAACATCTATTTCGGCGTGATGGCGCTGGCCACCGGGTTCTTCCTGGCGACGGCCGTGGCCCTGGGCAAGGCGTCCAGCCGCAAGTGGCTGCGCAAACCGTCCGAGTGGTTCATCTTCATCTTCCGCGGCTCACCACTGTTCATCCAGTTCTTCTTTGCCTACTTCCTGTTCCTGTCGCTCAAGAAGACCTATCCGATGTTCGATGCCTTCACCTCGGCCTGGCTGGGGGCGCTGATCGTGCTGTTCCTGAACACCGCCGCCTATTCGGGCGAGATCTTCTATGGCGCGCTGCGGTCGATCCCCAAGGGAGATATCGAGGCCGCCGATGCCTATGGCATGTCAGGATGGTCGCGCTTCCGCCGGGTCGTATGGCCCACCATGCTGCGGCTGGCCTGGCCCGCCTACACGAACGAGGCGATTTTCCTGTTCCATGCCACCACGCTGGTCTTCTTCTCGGCCTTCCCGGCCTGGCAACAACGCGGGGACGCGCTGTACTATGCCAGCTATTTCGCCGACAAGACGTTCAACCCGTTCGTCCCCTACCCGATCCTGGCGTTCTATTTCATCCTGCTGACGCTGGTGATCGTGGGCGTGTTCGGCCTGATCAACAAGCGGCTGAACCGGCACCTGCCGGTGGCGCGCAAGGCCAAGATTCGGTTTCGCCTGAACCTGGCGCGCTGAGGCGCCAAGCCCTTCAACTGTCGTTTCACTTAAAGCGCGCCATCGCGGAGTCAAAAGCCTCGGACATGTTGTCCCATGCCTTGTCGAATCCGGCTTTCATATCGGCCCAGGCCGCGTCACTGGCCTTGCGCATTTCCTTCAATTCGGCTTCGGCCTTGTCCCGCTGCGCCCGCATCTCTTCCAACTGCTTTTGGTACTGGGTTTTACTGTCCGCCGCGGCTTCGTCGATTTTGGCCTTGGTCTTGTCGATTTCGGCGTTCCACTGGTCCAGCATGGCCTTGGCTTTTTCGACGTAAACATCTCTTTCCGACATCCGAACATTCCTTTCTTGTCAAAACTTTCCTGACTGCGGATCAAAGCGTAACCCAGCCCTCGCGATTCCCACAAATACGCAACCGAGTGTTGATCCGAGCCGGCCGATTGAAGTTGCAAAAAACCGTGCAATGCATGTGCTGGAATGGGTACATATCCTGATGTTTCGTTTATTCCTGCCGCGCCCGAGATTGTCACCCGAATAATTTGATCAAAAATCGTGACAAGGGCAGAAAGCTCGACTAGGTTTGCCGCAGCACAGCTACGGAGCCCCAGATGGACCTTGCCGCCCTGCATACATTTCGCGTCGCCGCCTGTGACCTGAACGGCCAGATGCGCGGCAAACGCGTGCCCCCGTCTTACGCCGACAAGCTGGACAGCGGCGCGGTGCGCATGCCGTTTTCGGCGCTGAACGTCGATCTGTGGGGCGCCGATATCGAGGGCAGCCCGCTGGTGTTCGAAACCGGCGACGCCGATGGCGTGCTGCGCCCGACCGAGCGCGGCCCCGTGCCGATGCCCTGGCTGACCACACCCACGGCGCTGGTGCCCATGTGCCTGTACGACGATCACGGCACACCCTTTGCCGGCGATCCCCGCCATGCGCTGGCCGCGGTCCTGTCGCGCTATGCCCAGCGCGGATGGAAGGTTGTTGCCGCGACCGAGTTGGAGTTCACCCTGCTTGACTCCTCGGACGCCCAGCCAAAGCCTCCGCACAACCCGGTCACCGGCCGTCGGCTGCGCGGCGAGGCGGTGCTGTCGATGGCCGAAATGGACGCCTTCGACGCCTTCTTCACCGAACTTTATGATGGGTGCGCCGAAATGGGAATTCCCGCCCAGACGGCAATCTCAGAGAGCGGCATCGGCCAGTTCGAAATCAATCTGAACCATCAGAATGCCATGCGCTGCGCCGATGATACGTGGCTTTTCAAGGCATTGACCCGTGGGCTAGCCCGCAAGCACGGCTTTACCGCGACCTTCATGGCCAAACCCTATGCCGATGATGCGGGGAACGGAATGCATGTTCACTTCTCGGTGCTGGATGACCAGGGTCGCAACGTCTTTGACAATGGCGGGCGTGAAGGGACCGAAATCCTGCGCTCTGCCGTCGCCGGCTGTCTGGCCGCCATGCCCGGCAGCACGCTGATCTTTGCTCCGCATGGAAATTCTTACACGCGGCTCGTGCCCGGAGCCCATGCCCCCACTGGCGCGGCCTGGGCCTATGAGAACCGGACCGCGGCAATCCGCATTCCGGGCGGTGCGCCCGCCGCCCGCCGGATCGAACATCGCGTGGCCGGCGGCGACATCAACCCTTTTCTGATGCTGGCCGCGGTTCTGGGCGCGGCTCTGATCGGCATCGAGGACGGCCTTCAACCCCCGCCCCCGATCACGGGAAATGCCTACGAGATCGAAGGGCTTCCGCAATTGGCAGGGGACTGGGATTCGGCCATTTCGGCATTCGAGACGGACCCGATCATCGCGCGCATCTTCTCCGAGGATCTGATCCGAAACATGGTGATGACCAAAAGGCAGGAATCCGCACGCTTTGCCGACATGGACCCCGACAGTCACTGGCTGAGCTATCTGGAGTCCGTATGATCCTCTTGCCCGTGGATCAAGACTCGGGTAGATTGAATTTGATCAAATTTGGTGACTCATGAAAATCGGCATACTGCAGACCGGCCACGCGCCCGAACCGCTGGAACGATCGTTCGGCGACTACGACCTGATGTTTCAACAGCTTCTGGACGGCAACGATTTCGAGTTCGTGACCTATGCGGTGGTGGATGATGTGTTCCCCGACAGCGCAAGCGATTGCGATGGATGGGTGATCACCGGCTCGCGGCATGGCGCCTACGAAGATCATCCCTGGATCCCCAAGCTCGAGCAACTGATCCGCGAGATCCAAGCGGCACGAAAACCGCTGGTCGGCGTCTGTTTCGGCCATCAGATCATCGCTCAGGCGTTGGGTGGCAAGGTTGAAAAGTTCGACAAGGGTTGGGCGATCGGACGCACCGAGTATGACTATGACGGGCGCAAGGTTTCGTTGAACGCATGGCACCAGGATCAGGTGACGGCCTTGCCCGACGGCGCCCAGCTATTGGGTAGCAACGCGTTCTGCAAGATCGCGATGGTTGCATACGGGGACACGATCTGGACGGTGCAGGCACACCCCGAATACTCAAACGATTTCATTCAGGGCCTCATGGAGACACGTGGTAAAGGCGTGGTGCCCGACGCCCTGATGGACGACGCAAAAACCCGATGGAACGCTCCGGATGACAACGCCAATATCGGGCGTTTCATGGCAGAGTTCCTGAAGAAAGAGAGGGCCTGATGGCCGACTGGACAGACCAACTTCCACAAGCAGCACGGGATTACATAGAAGGGCACCGGCTGGACGAGGTCGAATGCATCATCTCGGACCTGCCGGGGATTGCCCGCGGCAAGGCGGTTCCGGCATCGAAATTCGCCAAACAGGCCTATTTCCATCTACCCGACAGCATCTTCTACCAGACCATCACTGGCGACTGGGGTGAGGCCGCCGGCGAGGATGGGTTCATCGAGCGCGACATGATCCTCAAGCCCGATTTCAGCACGGCCTCGGCGGCACCGTGGACCGGTGACTGGACTCTTCAGGTGATCCATGACGCCTACGACAGGGACGGCGATCCGATTCCGTTCAGCCCGCGCAACGTGCTCAAACGCGTGGTCCAGCTGTACAAGGACAAAGGGTGGAAACCGGTTGTCGCGCCCGAGATGGAGTTCTTTCTGGTCGCCCGCAACGTGGACCCGGCCAAGGGGATCGAGCCGATGATGGGCCGCTCGGGCCGTCCGGCTGCCGCGCGGCAGGCCTATTCCATGACCGCCGTGGATGAATTCGGCCCCGTGATCGACGACATCTATGATTTCGCCGAGGCGCAAGGGTTCGAGATCGACGGCATCACCCAGGAGGGCGGCGCCGGTCAGCTTGAGATCAACCTGCGTCATGGCGATCCGGTCAAGCTGGCAGACGAGGTGTTCTATTTCAAACGCCTGATCCGCGAGGCCGCGCTGCGCCACAACTGCTTTGCCACCTTCATGGCCAAACCGATCGAGGATGAGCCGGGATCGGCCATGCACATCCATCACTCGATCATCGACATGGAGACGGGCAAGAACCTGTTCTCGGGGCCTCAGGGCGGCGAGACGGACGCGTTCTACAACTTCATCGCCGGTTTGCAACTGCACCTGCCCGCCGGGCTGGCGGTGATGGCGCCCTACGTCAACTCGTACCGGCGTTACGTCAAGGACCATGCCGCCCCGATCAACCTCGAATGGGCGCGCGACAACCGTACCACGGGGATACGTGTGCCGCTGTCGGGTCCCGACAGCCGCCGTGTGGAAAACCGCATCGCCGGGATGGATTGCAACCCCTATCTGGGCATCGCCGTGTCGCTGGCCTGCGGCTATCTTGGCCTGGTTAATCAGGACCGGCCGCGCCGTCAGTTCTATGGCGACGCTTACGAAGGTGACGGCGACATCCCTCAGGTCATGGGCAACGCGCTGGATCTGTTCGACGAGGCCGACGCCTTGCATCAGGTTCTGGGCCCCGAGTTCGCCCGCGTCTACAGCATCGTCAAACGCGCCGAGTACGAGGAGTTCCTGCAGGTGATATCGCCGTGGGAGCGTGAACACCTGCTGCTGAACGTCTGAGCCATGTGCGCTATGAACCTGCTGTACAGCAATGACAAACGCGGCATCTACCCGCCCAGCTGGTATGCCGCCACCGCGCACCCGCGAATCCCGACCGAGCCGCTGCGCGGCGATGTCACCGCCGACGTTTGCGTCGTGGGTGGAGGGTATACGGGCCTCTCGACCGCGCTGCACCTGGCCGAGGCCGGGTTCAGGGTGGTCCTGCTTGAAGCGCACCGCGTGGGCTTCGGCGCCTCGGGGCGCAACGGCGGGCAACTGGGCAGCGCCCAGCGCATGGATCAGGAAGACCTGGAGAAGCTGGTGGGGCGCGACGACGCGGCCAAGCTGTGGGATCTGGCCGAAGACGCCAAGACGCTGACCAAATCGCTGATCGAACGCCAGGGCATCGATTGCGACTTGAAACCGGGCATCGCCACGTTGGGCTTCAGCGACGGCGAACGCGCCGAATTGCACGCTCACGCCGATCACCTGAAAACCGCCTATGGCTATGACCAGATCGAGCTTCTAGATGCCGAAGCCGGGCGCGCGCTCTGCCCCTCGCCGGCCTATGCGGGCGGATATCTGGACATGGGCGCGGCCCATCTGCACCCGCTGAACTATGCGCTTGGCCTGGCCGAGGCCGCCTTGGCCGCCGGCCTGACGCTGCACGAAAACACCGAGGTTCTGGGCATCGAGGAAGGCCCACGCGTCACCGTTCGCACCGAACAGGGTTCGGTCACGGCCGACCATCTGGTTCTGGCCTGCAATGGCTATCTAGGCAATCTGAACCGCAAGGTCGCTGCGCGGGTCATGCCAATCAACAATTTCATCGCCGCGACCGAGCCGCTGGGCGCCGAGGCCGCAAAGGTTCTGACGCAGGACGTGGCCGTTGCCGACACGAAATTCGTGGTGAACTATTTCCGGCTCAGCGCCGATGGGCGGATGTTGTTCGGCGGTGGCGAGAGCTATGGCTATCGCTTTCCATCCGACATCGCCGCCAAGGTCCGCAAACCGATGACCGAGATCTTTCCACATCTGCGCGACGTTCGGATCGACTATGCCTGGGGCGGTACGCTGGCCATCACCATGCGGCGGATGCCCTACCTGACGCGTCTGGCGCCAAACATCCTGTCGGCCTCAGGCTATTCCGGTCATGGGGTCGGCACTGCGACACATGCCGGACAGTTGATGGCGCTGGCCATCCAAGGTCAGGCCGAAGGGTTCGACACGATGGCCCGCGTGCCTGCTCTGCCTTTTCCCGGGGGCTCGGCCCTGCGCAGCCCTCTGCTGGTGCTGGCGATGACTTGGTATGCCCTGCGTGATCGGCTGGGCCTTTGACCCACCACTTGTGACGGTTCGGTGAAATTTCGCCCAGCAGGCGAATGAAGGCTTGGTTTGCTCAGCTTTTCATTTTATCTTTTCCAAACAAAGAATTTGGAATTATCAAATATGATGCTACCACCCAACGTCCATGACGCCGAACCCATCCCTGCCGCTGCCAAAGACGCGATCGAATCCCTGATGCAATCCGGGGACCTGTTCCGCTATACCGCGCCGCAGGACGCGCCGGTTGCTTTGCTTGAGGCAGAGTTCGCCGAGTTGCTGGGCAGCAAATACGCGCTGGCGGTGTCGTCCTGTTCGGCGGCTCTGTTCCTGTCGCTCAAGGCGCTGGGGCTGCCGCGGGACGCGCGGGTGCTGATCCCGGGCTTTACCTTTGCGGCGGTGCCCTCGTCGGTGGTGCATGCAGACTGCGTTCCGGTCCTGTGCGAGGTGGGCGACAATTACCGCGTCGACATCGACGATTTCGCGGCCAAGCTCGACGGGGTTCAGGCGGTGATCATCAGCCACATGCGCGGCCATACCTCGGACATGGACGCGATCATGGCGCTGTGCGACGCGCGCGACATCCCGGTGATCGAGGACGCGGCCCATTCGCTGGGCACCACTTGGCATGGCCGCAACATCGGCACCATCGGCAAGGTGGGCTGTTTCTCGTTCCAGTCCTACAAGATGATCAACGCGGGCGAAGGAGGCATCCTTGTCACCGACGACGCCGACCTGGTCGCCCGCGCCGTGATCATGTCGGGCGCTTATGAGCACAATTGGAAGAAGCACAAAGGACCGCACGGCCAGAATACGCCCGATCTGGAGCAGGCCTTTGCCCGATGGCAGAACAAGCTGCCGCTCTACAATCTGCGCATGAGCAACCTCAGTGCCGCGGTGATCCGCCCCCAACTGCCCGAATTGGCGCGGCGGGTGCGGGACGGGCTGGCCAACCACGATTATGTCGCGCAGCGCCTGAACAGCTCACCGCATATCCACGTACCCGACCCGCTGACACCGGAACGGCGTGCGCCGGATTCGATCCAGTTCAACCTGGTCGATCTGAACAAAGATCAGATCAAGGCATTTGCCGCCGCCGCCGAGGGCCGTGGCGTCAAGGTGCAGGTCTTTGGTCTGAGCGAGGACAACGCCCGCGCCTTCTGGAACTGGCAGTTTCTGCCAGAGCAGGTCGAGTTGCCTCGAACACGAGCAATGCTGATGTCGGCCTGTGACGTGCGCCTGCCGGTGCGCCTGACCCGCGCGGAACTGGATGTAATAGCCGACATCATCCTAGCCTCGGTCGGCGAGGTTACCGCGCCCGAAGTGGCCTTCGGCACCTGACCCAAACACAGTAAAGAGAAGGCCCGGGTTGTCCGGGCCTGTCTGGTATCAGCTGAGCTTGGAAAGCTTCTGCTGCAATTCAGCCAGTTGTTTTTTGATGTCGTCCAGGTCTTCTTTGGACTCGGACTTGCCTTCTTCGTCCTTGTCCGGCCCGGACCAATTGCCCGACAGCCCGCCTGTCATGGCCTTCAGGAACGCTTGCTGCTGCGCCTGCATTGCTTCGAACCCGGGCATGCTGCTCATGGGGTTCATCGCATTCATGTTTTCCATCATCTTGGCCTGGCTTTCGCGCAGCATCTCAAAGCTGGATTGCAGGAATTGAGGCATCATGCCCCCGCCCGGCACCATGTAGCTGCGCACCAGGTCATTCAGAACGTTCACAGGCAGAACGTTTTCACCCCGGCTTTCATGTTCGGCAATGATTTGAAGTAGATACTGTCGTGTCAGGTCGTCGCCGGTTTTCAGGTCGATGATCTGAACCTCGCGCCCGTCGCGGATGAACCCAGCGATGTCCTCAAGCGTGACGTAGTCGCTGGTCTCGGTGTTATACAGCCGACGGCTGGCATACCGCTTGATCAGCAGAGGTTTATCTTTGTCCGACACCGTTTACCCTCCCCAAGGATGATGCGTTGCAGCAGAGGTTATGCGACTGCAGAACAAAAAGAAAGGGCAGGTCAATGGACCTGCCCTTAGCGATTGCACCAATTTGGGAGGGATGGGTGCGTTTCGCGGATCTTGCTTACTTGGCAGCCGTTGCTTTCTTGGCAGCAGCGGTCACTTCGTTGGTGGCTTTCTTGACGGCCGCGGTGGTTTCTTCCGCAGCTTCTTTGCCAGCAGCCATCAGCAGCTCGACAGTTTCCGACTGAACTTTCTTGGCGATTTCAGCGAAAGCAGCCAGGTTCTCGGCAGCAACTTCAGCCGAAGCGCTGGCGAAATCGGTTGCTGCTTTGGCGTAGTCGGCCGGCTCTGCTTTGGCTTTCGACATCTCGCTCAGCTTGGCCAGAGTTTCCTTGGTCCATTTGTTCGAGATTTCAGCCGATTTCTCGGCAGCTTCCAGAGCAACACCCGACAGCTTTTCGTTCAGCGAAGCGGTCGATTTGAATGCATTTTCAACGGCGGAGGTGTCCACCGGGAACGCGCCCATCATGTCTTTCATGATCGCGGTAAAGTCTTGGGTCTTTGCCATTGTCCTAATCCTTTCAGCCGGTCCGGGCCCACCCCGGGTTTCATCAGCTTGAGGACAATATGATTGCTGCGGCGCAGCATTTCAAGTTTTTTGTTGCTGCACCGCAGAATTTTTTAGTTTCAATGTGAAATCAAGACTTTGGTTTGGCGACTACATAGGTTCCCGGCGCCGGAGCCAACGGTGGATGGCTCGAATCACCCGGTTCGCGTGCCGGAACCTGCTTGCCAGACCGCTTCTTCAACCAAGCCTCCCAGCGGGGCCACCACGAGCCTTCGTGGAAGCTTGCCTCTTTCATCCAGGTATCGGCACCCGCCTTGAGATCGGGGTTGGTGTAGTGACCGTATTTCTTTTTGCTGGGCGGATTGACGATGCCTGCAATATGTCCCGATTCCGAAACGATGAAGGTTTTGCTGCGCGACCCCATTTTCTGCACGCCGCGATAGCAGTCCTTCCAAGCGGCGATATGGTCCGTCTCGCAGGTGATCGCCATCAACGGCACATCCACGTCGCGAACATGCAGCTTGTGGCCCATCAATTCGAACCCGTCCGAGGCGAACTCGTTGCGCTGACACAAGCCACGTAAATACTGCACAGCCATTTTCGCGGGCAGGTTCGCGCCGTCCCCATTCCAGTACAACAGGTCAAAGGCGGGTGGCGTCTCGCCCAGCATGTAGCTGCGGATCGCCGGTCCATAGACCAGGTCGCGAGACCGAAGGAACGACATCGTGCGCGCCATGATCCATGACCGCAGCACACCTTCCTTGTTCACCTCTTCCTCGATCCCGTCGATGAAATCATTCTGCAGGAAGGGGGTAAACTCGCCCTGATCCGAAAAATCGGTCAGCGCCGTAAAGAACGTGGCGGATTTGATCGACTTGTCACCGCGCTGCTTCAAAAGCGACAGAGTGAGGCTCAAGGTCGTTCCGGCAATGCAGTACCCGACCGCATTGACTTGTTTGACCTTGCAGATCTTCTTGGCCTCTTCGACCGCCGTCAGGAAACCGTCCTGAACGTAGTCTTCCATTCCCGTTTCGGCATAGCTGGCATCCGGATTGACCCAGCTGACGACGAACAAGGTATAGCCCTGATCGGTGATCCACTTGATCAAGCTGTTCTGTGCCTTCAGATCCAGGATGTAGAACTTGTTGATCCAGGGCGGGAACAGAACGACGGGGGTTTCATAGACTGTCTCGGTCGCGGGACTGTACTGGATCAGTTCCATCATCCGATTTCGATAGACGACTTCGCCGGGCGTTGTAGCCAGGTTGCCGCCCACCTTGAACGCGTTTTCGTCCGCCAGCTTGACGATCAACTCGCCATCATTCGCTTCGAGATCGGCAACAAGATTCTCCAGCCCCTGGATCAGCGACTGGCCATCGGTTTCTATCGCCTTCTGCAGAGCGTCGGGGTTGGTCGGCAGGAAATTCGTCGGCGACATCATGTCGACAATCTGCTGCGAGAAGTATTTCAGCCGCCGCTTGTCCTTGGCGTCCAAGTCCTCGACCGTCTCCACCGCGTTCGCGATGGCTTCGGCATTGGTCAGGTATTGCTGTCGGACGAGACGGAAATAGGGGTTCGTATCCCACAGCGGGTTCGAGAAACGTTTATCCTTGCTCGGAGCCTCGTCCGCTTCGCCTTCACCCGCCAGCAGGGCCTGCTGCGCCGCAGCAAAATTCAGGACGGACTTGCCCCAGTATTCCAGCTGTTGTTCCAACAACTTGGCCGGGTTCTGCAGGGCCTCGGCCCAATAAGCAGTTGCTGCTCTTGCAAAAAGTTCCTGATTCGGGCCGTCCAGCGCGGGAGTATGAGCTTTTTTCGACGCCATCACCTCGATCAGCCGCTTGGACAGATCTTCGACTTTCAGCATGTTTTCCTTAAGGCGTTCAACGTGTTCGTCGCTTAAGTCGGGCATGTGGCCTTCACTTGTTGTCATTTTAACAAATCCCCCCTAACCTCGCTGCTGTGCAGAATATCGTCGTGGGCACCGGGGGGCAAAGCGACGAATGGTCCGAACTCTCAGGCTGACATTTAGGAGGCCATTCCCGTGCGTTACATGATGACCTACGACCTGATGGAAACCATGCGCAACACCAACCAATGGCTTGGTGCAACCGCAAGCGCGATGGCGTCCTACCCCCAGTTTTCCATGATCCCCAATCCGGCATTCAACTGGATGGCCGCGTGGGGCGAAGTAACCGAACGCACGTTTCAACGCATGGTCGTGAAACCCGATTGGGGTATCCGAACGTTTACCTGCGAAGACGGCAAAGATCATCTGGTGGATGTCACCTCCGTGCTTGAACGCCCGTTTGGCGATCTGGTCCACTTTCGCGTGAATGGCCGCAAAGAGCAACCGCGCAAGGTGCTGTTGGTTGCGCCGATGTCCGGACACTACGCCACCCTGCTGCGCTCGACCGTCAAGAGCCTGCTGGTCAATTGCGAAGTCTATGTGACCGATTGGCATAACGCGCGCGACATCCCCGTGTCCGAAGGCAAGTTCGATGTCGAGGACTACACCCTGTACCTTGTCGATTTCATGAAGGAGCTTGGGCCGGACACGCATGTCGTCGCTGTCTGCCAGCCCGCGCCCCTGACCCTTGCAGCGACGGCGTACCTTGCCGAAACCGACCCCAAGGAGCAGCCCAGCACGCTGACGCTGATCGGTGGCCCGGTTGACCCTGATGCAACCCCGACCGAAGTCACCGATTTCGGCCGCCGCGTGACCATGGGCCAGCTTGAGGAAACGATGATTCAGCGGGTGGGCTTCAAATACAAGGGCGTGGGACGCATGGTTTATCCCGGGCTTCTTCAATTGGCATCCTTCATGTCCATGAATGCCGAGCGCCACGGCAAGGCTTTCTCCGACCAGATCCAGCGCGTCATGCGGGGTGAGGCGTCGGATCATGACGCCCACAACCGTTTCTACGATGAATATCTGGCCGTAATGGACATGACGGCAGAGTTCTACCTCTCGACGGTCGAGCGGGTGTTCAAGAACCGTGAGATCGCCCGGAATGAGTTCATCGTGGCTGGTCACAAAGTCGACATCGGCAAAATCACGGATGTGGCGGTCAAGACGGTCGAAGGCGCCAATGACGACATCTCGGCCCCCGGTCAGTGTATCGCGGCGCTGGACTTGTGCACCGGTCTGCCCGACAGCAAGAAGGCCAGCCATGTCGAACCCGGCGCGGGCCACTACGGTATCTTCGCCGGACGCAGTTGGCGTGACAATATCCGCCCGCTGGTCATAGATTTCATGAACGAAAACAGCCGCAAACCGCGCCGCCGCGCGGCCAACAGCAACAAGGTTGCTTGATGTCCGCAGACCCGGCGCCTGCCCTTCCGTTTGCCTGCAACTGCGGTAAGCTTAGCGGCGAGATCACGGCCAAAGGGGTGTCCAGCGGCACCCATGTCGTCTGTTTCTGCCCAGATTGCCGCGCCGGACAGCTGTATTTTGGTCAACCTGACCCCGCACCCGGGCCGGTCGATATTTTTCAGATGTCGCCCGAATATATCCGCATCACCAAAGGCGCCGAGAACCTGGCCGTGATGCGGCTAGGACCCAAAGGTCTGTTTCGATGGTACGCCAAATGCTGCAACGCGCCTGTGGCTACCACCACCAGCAGCATGAAATTCCCCTTTGCCGGATTTGATGTCGCCAGGTTTTCCGATCCATCCCCTCTGGGGCCGGTGGAGACCCGCGCCCATGTCCCGCAGGCGAATGGGAAATGGAAACACGAGAATGTGGCTCCTGCTGTTCTCGGCATGATCCGCAGAGTCATTTCGGCGCGCCTTTCCGGTCGTTGGAAGCAGACGCCGTTCTTCGACGTCGCAACCGGCAATCCGGTTGTGGCTCCGCATGTCATCAGCCTTGAAGAACGCAAGGCGCTGTACGACTAGAAAGCCCGCACGGGTATGTTCAACCAGTCGGACAGCGCGTCGGTGGTTTCACCCGGCGCTTCAAGCGTCGGAAGATGCCCCGCCATGTCCACCACATGCAAGGCTGCACCGGGGATCAACTCGGCCATGAAACTGTGTTTTCTGACCGGCGTCAGAGTGTCGTGTGCCCCGCACAGAACCAATGTCGGCACCTTTATTCGCCGCAATGTGCCCTGCTGATCCGGGCGGCGCTGCAGAGCGCGCATTTGGCGCACGAACAGTTCCGGTCCCAGCTCCAGCGCCATTTCCAGCATGTCGTTCAATATCGGGATCCGCTGCGGTCCGGGGGCCAGCGTGTCCGAACCCAGAACCTTGCGCATGACATCCTCAAGACGGCCAGCCTGTGCCGCAACGATCAGCTCTTCGCGGTCAGCGGCGATCTGGGGGGTATCGGCCTGCGCATCCGTCGCCATGAGGCAAAGGCGGGTCACGCGTTCCGGGGCGCGGCGCACCAGTTCCAACGCAACAATGCCCCCCATGCTCAGACCAGCCAACGCAAAGCGGTGCGGCAACTGGTCTAAAAGCGCCGAGGCAATCTCTTCGATCCGATCACCGCCGCCGATCGGCGCGACCATTACCGGCCTGGTCTGAGACAGCCGGGTTGTCTGTGGCTGAAACAGCCGTGCATCGCACATCAATCCTGGCAACAAGACCAGCGGCTCGATCACGCAGGGCCTCCTTGTACTGGCCGATCGGCTCGGCCGTTTTGTTGATCAGGATGAGAGTTTCGGCGCAGACGGGCAAGAAAAACTTTAAGGATAGCGGATTGCGCGAAATTCGGGAAAGTCCGCATAGCGCCGCCGGCGTTCGCTCAGAGTCTCATCCGGATCGGCACCGGCCCTGAGCAGACTGCCACGGGGCGCAATGTAGCTGTCGATCCGGCGCAGCGGGGTGGGCCGCCACACCAGATTGAAGGCGCAGAGTTTGGGAAAGAACCAGATCTCGGAATAATCCAGATGATCGTGCATCCACCAGGCCAGATCGCGCCAGTCCCTGCCTTGTGCGTAACGGTCGGCAAACCATGGGATCACGATCGAGGCTCCGGCAATTCGCGCCTCGCCTGTGCCGCGGTCCCAGATGTGGCATTCAAGGGGATGATCGTTGCGGGCGCAGTTCAACTTGTTCTCGTTTCCAAACCGGTTCAGCGAGGGCGACCGGTATCCAGACCGGACGGCAACACGCCCGAATGTTTCCTCCAACGGGTCCAGAAGGGTTTCGCAAAATGCACGGCCGGTTTCGATGGCAAGACCCGGGTTGTCCGGCAGGTTCTGTTTTTCGTGAAAGTTCCCGATCTCGGAATACAGGAAATCGCGCATGAAGAAATGGCGCGACAGGCGCACGCGGCCCAAGGTCTCGAGGCTCCACATGCTGCCTGGTCTGCGCATTTTCAGTACCCGTTCCAACGAAAGGCCCCATCCGGCGCGAGGGCCGAGTACGGGTTGAACGCAACTTCCCAGATCGTACCATCCGGTGCCCGAAAGTACCCATGGTGCCCGCCCCAGAACACGTCCGAGGCTGGTTTCAGGATTTCGGCCCCCGCTGCCTCGGCAGCTTGCAACAGTTCGGCGACACCCTCCTTGGATCGGCAATTGTGGCTGAGCGTCATCGCGCCGCGACCCAGGGTTTCAACGCCAACTCCGATTTCTTCGGCCAGCGCGGTCAATGGGTACAGACCCAGCGTCTGGCCGATCAGGTCAAAAACGATCACCCCGTCCGGGCTGTCGGTGCGGCGCCATCCCAGCGCCTCGTAAAAGCGGGCTGCGGCTTCGGGATCTTCGGCCCCGATCGTGATCAGGCTGACGCGTTGCTCCATCACTCCACCCCAAAACCGTTCAGCCATTGCAGAATACCTGCCACCGTCGCATCGGTCTGCCCCGGCGACATCAGCCGTCCGGCAATGACGTGCGATTGCGGGTCGTCACCCGACCCCATAGTTACGGTCTGAACGGTCGCAGGTGCCCCCCAGTCTTCTGCAACTTTGTGAGTCAGGTCGGGCCGAACCACCTGATCGTCATCCGAGAACCAGAACAGAGCCGGCACCAGTGCGCCCGAAAAATCCAGCTCGTAGACGGTATCGACCAGCACTGACATCGGAACCACCGCCTCCCACGGATAAGAGGACGACCAGTACAGGTTCTTTTCCGGATCAGGGCCCGACACGTCGCGGGTTTCGCCCATCAGCAACGGCAGCCAGCCGCGCGCCCATGGCAGCGACGGGATCCAGGATCCGGCCGCCTGCACCCCGAAATTGGGCGAGATGAAAACCATCCCGACCACGTCCTTGGTCAGCTCTGGGTCCAAAGCCGCAGCTGCCGCCAGGGTTCCCCCGGTCGAGGTCGAGATCACGATAACCTTGTCGCCCACGGCGCGGGCGGCGGCCAGGCCTTCGGCAATGTCCCGCATCCAGCCCGAGGCCGTCCCTTCGGCCATTGCCAGCCCGTCGCGCCCGTGCCCCTGCAGGCGCGTATAGACCAGATTGGCCCCCAGCGCGTCGGCGATCCTGTCGGGCACCGGGCGGATTTCCTCGGACGAGGCAGAGAACCCGTGCACATAAAGTACCGAATAAGGCGTGCGCCGTTCTTTGAATCCGTCCTGCCAGATCACCCGCTTTTCGACACCCGGCACGATATCGTCATAGGCGGACTCGATGCTTTCGAAATAGATCTGAACCCCCTCGCCGAACTTACGCGGATCGAACCGCGGGTGCAGATCCACCTCTTCGCGCGGGCCGAACCAGTAGATCAGCCCGCCGACCACCGCCAGCGCCAGCAAGACCCGCCCGAGAAACCACCCCAGCCGCCGCATCAGTTGGCCCCCATCACGTCGCGAACCGCATCTTCGATCAGCCCCAGACACGGCCCGTCCGAGAACCGGTGATCCGCATCCTTGACCAACAACTGCCGCATGTCCGGACCGCTGGCATGGTCGAGCAGCCGTACCGCCGTCTCGGTGGAAACCGCCGTATCCGCCGTGCCTTGCAGAAACCGTACCGGGAACGGCAGGTTCAACGGCGACCGCAACACCAGCCGCGTCCGCCCATCCTCGATCATCCGCTTGGTGATGATGTAAGGCTCCATGTAGTCCGAGGGCAGTTCAACATGCCCGACCGTCTCCAACGCCTCTTTCTGCGCATCGGTGAACGAGGCCCAATAGCCGTCCTCTGTGAAATCCGGCGCTGCCGCAATCGTGACCATGCCGGCGATCCGCTCGGGCATGACCCGCGCCAGCAGCAACGCCTGCCAGCCTCCCATGGACGAACCCACCACGATCAGCGGCCCTTCGGTCAGCGCTGAAACCGCCGCAACCGTGTCCTCATGCCAATCCCCGATGCACCCCTCCTCGAACCGGCCGGAACTTTCGCCATGCCCGGAATAGTCGAACCGCAGATAGGCCTGCCCACGTGCCCGCGCCCAGTCCTCGAGATGCGCCGCCTTGGTGCCCTCCATGTCCGACTTGAGGCCACCCAAGAAAACGACCGTGGGGCCCGCCCCTTCGCTCCTGTGATAGGCCAGCCGCCGCCTCTGTGGCGTTTCCAGAAATGTCGTCGCTGCCATGAAATCCTCACATGCTTTTCCAGCATCATGCACGCGCCGCGTCCAAGTGCAATTCCCGCCCCTCCGTCATCTGGCGGCAGATATCCCGTGGCACGCTCGGAGCAGAGCCCTCTGCCCGCCAACGCTTGACACAGCCACCACCACCTGCCAAACGGACCCGACACCATAACCCGCAACCGGGCGTTCAGTGGGCGCCAAACCGACGAGGAGAGCCAGACCATGGCCCTGGATTCAAAATCCGTCTCTCTTACCTTCCCCGATGGCAATTCCCGATCCTACGCGGCAGGCGTCACGCCGGCCGAGGTCGCTGCCGACATCTCCACCTCGCTGGCGAAAAAGGCCATCTCGGCCACCGTCAACGGCCAGCACTGGGACCTGCAGTGGCCCATCGAACAGGATGCCGAAATCGCTCTCCATACGATGAAGGACGAGGCCCAGGCCAACGAGCTGATCCGCCACGACTTCGCCCACGTGATGGCCCGCGCGGTGCAGGAAATCTGGCCCGACACCAAGGTCACCATCGGCCCGGTCATCGAAAACGGCTGGTATTACGATTTCGACCGCGCAGAACCCTTCACGCCCGAAGATCTCGGCCTCATCGAGAAAAAGATGAAAGAGATCATCAACAAGCGCGATCCGGTCACCACCGAGATCTGGGACCGCGAGCGTGCCATCGCGTTCTACAAGGCCAACAACGAGCCTTACAAGGTCGAGCTGATCGACGCGATTCCGGGTGACGAGCCGGTGCGCATGTATTGGCACGGCCATTGGCAGGATCTCTGCCGCGGCCCGCACCTGCAGCATACCGGCCAACTACCCGGCGACGCGTTCAAGCTGATGTCCATCGCCGGCGCCTACTGGCGTGGCGACAGCAACCGCCCGATGCTGCAGCGTATCTATGGCGTTGCCTTCACCGGCAAGGAAAAGCTCAAGGCGCACCTGCACATGCTGGAAGAGGCCGCCAAGCGCGACCACCGCAAGCTGGGCCGCGAGATGGACCTGTTCCACATGCAGGAAGAGGCCCCGGGCCAGATCTTCTGGCACCCCAACGGCTGGACCATCTACACCCAGCTTCAGGACTATATGCGGCGTGCCCAGCACCGCGGCGGCTATGTCGAGGTCAACACCCCTCAGGTGGTCGACCGCAAGCTGTGGGAACGCTCGGGCCACTGGGACAAGTACCAGGAAAACATGTTCATCGTCGAAGTCGACGAGGAACACGCCCGCGAAAAAGCCGTGAACGCGCTCAAACCGATGAACTGTCCGTGCCACGTGGAGATCTTCAAGCAGGGCCTGAAATCCTACCGCGACCTGCCGCTGCGCATGGCCGAGTTCGGATCCTGCGCGCGCTACGAACCCTCGGGCGCGCTGCATGGCATCATGCGGGTCCGCGGCTTTGCTCAGGACGACGCGCATATTTTCTCGACCGAGGACCAGATCGGCGATGAATGTGCCCGCTTCATCGGGTTTCTGACCGATGTCTACAAGGATCTGGGTTTTGACAGTTTCAAGGTCAAATTCTCGGATCGCCCCGAACAGCGCGCCGGCTCGGACGAGGTCTGGGACAAGGCCGAAGAAGCCCTGCTGACCGCCACCCGCGCTGCGGGGGTCGAGCCGGAACTGAACCCCGGCGAAGGTGCTTTCTATGGGCCGAAGCTGGAATTCGTCCTGACCGACGCAATCGGGCGTGACTGGCAATGCGGCACCTTCCAGGTCGATTTCGTCCTGCCCGAACGGCTGGATGCTACCTATGTCGGCGCCGATGGGGCCAAACACCGTCCGGTGATGCTGCACCGCGCTTGCCTGGGGTCGTTCGAACGGTTCATCGGCATCCTGATCGAAGAACATGCCGGCAAACTGCCTTTCTGGCTGGCGCCCCGCCAGGTCGTCGTGGCCTCGATCACCTCCGAGGCCGATGACTATGTTTTGGAAGTGGTCGAAACGCTCAAGGCTGCCGGCGTCCGGGCCGAGGCCGACATCCGCAACGAGAAGATCAACTACAAGGTCCGCGAACATTCCGTCGGCAAGGTCCCGGTGATCTTGGCCGTCGGCCACCGCGAGGTCGAAGAGCGCACAGTCAGCGTACGCCGTCTGGGCGAGAAGCAGACACAGGTCCAGCCGCTTGACGCTGTAACAAAAGAGCTGGCGCACGCGGCAACGCCCCCCGATCTTCTGTAACAATCGGCACAGTCTTGCCGCCAATCCGGCCCCCAGCACGGGGCCGGATTGAAACATTTCTGGATTTCCCAATTTATTACAGTGTGTTAACTTGCAAGGGGCATTAACGCTCCCTGACACAGCCGTGAGACACGGGCTCGTGAATTCAACAGAGCAGTGTCAGCCGTTACCTTTGTCACTGTCACAAGCAGACATACGCAATCACGAAAAGGATTACCTGAGATGTCGAACACCGCCAAAACCCTCGTAATCGCAAGCGCCGTTGCCGCAGCCGTTGCGGGCTCTGCAACCACCGCCGCCGCTCAGGCCAAAGAAAAATGCTATGGCGTATCGCTGGCAGGCCAGAACGACTGCGCCGCCGGACCGGGCACCACGTGTGCCGGCACCTCGACCGTGGACTACCAAGGCAACGCCTGGACGTTGGTCGATGCGGGCACCTGCGCCGACATCGAACTGCCTAAATCCGCGGATGGAACGCCCCGCAAAGGCTCGCTCGAGCCGCTGGAACGCGATCTGCCGGCATAAGGCACGGGAAGGAATGTCAGGGGCGGGCTAAACCAAACAGCCCGCCCTGTTTCTTGCTGAGAAGGATCACGCGATGTTGGATGACGCCCGCAGAATGCAACGGCTGCCCGCCGCGCCCGGGGTCGGCTACAAGCCGCAGCACTATGCCGAGATCCTTGACCAGCCCGACCCCGTCGGTTGGCTGGAAATCCATGCCGAAAACTACATGGGCGACGGCGGCCGACCGCTGGCGCAGCTGCGTCACCTGTCCGAACGGTTTCCCATCTCGGTGCACGGTGTGGGCCTGTCCATCGGTGGCGAAGGCCCGCTGGACGCCGAGCACCTGGCCCGCCTGAAGCATCTTGTCGGCTGGCTGAACCCGGCCAGCTTTTCGGAGCATCTGGCATGGTCTACCCATGACAGCCAGTTCCTGAACGATCTGCTGCCCCTGCCCTATACCGACGCCACACTGGCCCGCATCTGCGATCATATCGATCAGGTGCAAGAGACCATGGGCCGGCAGATGCTGCTGGAGAACCCTTCCAGCTATCTCGCTTTTGCCGAAAGCACGTGGTCTGAACCCGACTTCTTGCGCGAGGTCGCGCGCCGGACCGGATGTGGCCTACTGCTGGACGTCAACAACGTCTTCGTCTCGGCCACCAATCTGAATTACAGCCCGCAGGCCTATATGGACACCTACCCTCTGGACCAGGTCGGCGAGATCCACCTGGGTGGCCATGACGAGGATCAGGACGATCACGGCCAACCCCTGCTGATCGACAGCCACGGCCGCGCCGTCGTCGATCCGGTCTGGGCGTTGCTGGATTATGTGCTCGACCAGTCAGGCCCCAAACCCGTGCTGATCGAGTGGGACAATGACGTGCCCGACTGGTCCACCCTGCGCTCCGAGGCCGAACGCGCGCAATCCGCGCTGGACCGGATCCCGGCATGAGCGTTTCGCAATCAGAATTCCAGGCGGCCCTGCTGGACCCGGCAGCGCCCGTGCCCGAGGGGCTGCTGGACGACCAGGCCCGCCCCGCCGGACGCCGCTTCAGCGTCTACCGCAACAACGTGGCCGTGTCGCTGACCGAGGCCATGCACCAGGCCTTTCCGGTCATAACCAAGCTGCTGGGTCCGCAGAACATGGACGGTCTGGCCGGGATCTATCTGCGTCAGCATCCGCCTAGCTCTCCGCTGATGATGTTTTACGGCGAGAACTTCCCCGAATTCCTCGCCGACACCGAGCAACTGGCGCATCTTGGCTATCTGCCCGACGTGGCACGGCTGGAGTTGGCATTGCGCCGGTCCTACCACGCCGCCGACAGCCAACCGATCGCGCCCGACGCGCTGGCCGCCCTGCCGCCCGAAGACCTGATGCAGGCCCGGCTGGGCTTTGCCCCGGCCATGCAGTTGATCCGATCCGACTGGCCCATCCACTCCATCTGGCGGTTCAACACCGAAGACGGCGCGCCAAAGCCTCAGCCCGGTGCGCAGGACGTGCTGATCACGCGCCCCGAATTCGACCCGTCGCCACACCTGCTGCCGCCCGGCGGGGTCGACTGGATCACCGCCATGCAGGCCGGCCAGACCATTGGTCAGGCCTTCGAGGCAACCACCGCCCGGACGCCCGCGTTCGACCTGGGAACCACCCTGGCACTGCTGTTGCAGGGCAGTGCAATTACTTCAATGACTATCGAAAGGCCGGAAACATGACTGCCCTGATCTCTATGCATAATTCCGCACTTGGAAAGCTGGACCACGCCTCGAACTGGCTGACACCGACCGTGGCGCGGCTGACTTTCATAGCGGTTCTTCTGGTCTATTACTGGAACTCGGCCATGACCAAGCTGGGCAGCGGCTTTTTCGGGTTCCTGTTCCCCTCGGATGGGGCCTATGTCCAGATCTTCCCCAAGGCCATGGAGGCCGTCGGCTACGACAGCTCGCAGCTAGGGTTCTTTACCTGGCCCGTTGCCGTCGCCGGAACCTGGGCCGAGTTCGTCCTACCTGCGTTGCTGCTGGTGGGGCTGCTGACCCGCCTTGCCGCCCTGGGCATGATCGGGTTCGTCTGGGTCCAGACCTTCACCGATGTCACCGGGCACGGGGTCAAACTGGGTGGTCTGTTCGACAACACCATCACTCTGATGGATCAGCGGGTCATGTGGACCTTCCTGTTCGTGGTGATCGTGATCAACGGCGCGGGCCCACTCTCGCTCGACCGGGTCCTGCGCCTGAAATGATCTAGAAATGCGCCTTGGGTTCGTCCGGCTTGCCCGCGGCGATCCCAAGCAGCCCCGCGACGCCGGCGAAGGCAATCGGGAACATGGTGAACACGCCGAAGCCAAAGGCATAGTACATCCCCGCCGCGGAAATCAGCAGAAGCACTCCCGCCACCAGCGCACGCGCATGCGCCATGGCCCCCCCGGCAATCGCCAGCAACGGCGCCAAAAGCGATGCTGTCTTGATAAGCTGGGGGTTTTCCACCTGCTCTGCCAACCCCTCGATCTCGCCGTAACGATCCACAAGCTCGACAAACCCGTACCCAAAAAAACCGACGATCATTCCGACCAGACCGGCAATGACACCCAATATCATGGCTGCGTTTCGCATGAAGTATTCCTGATTGTTGCGCCGGTTCAGATAGTCACCCGTTCAAGCAATGCCAAGGGCTGTGCGGGTTTGCGGGGTCCAGCCCAGGAACAAGTGCCCGTCACGTTCGATCAGCGGACGCTTCATCAGGGCAGGATGATCCGCCAGTAGTTCCAGCGGTGGTCGCGAGCGTTGATCGTCGTCCAATCCACGCCAAGTTGTCGAGCGGGTGTTGAGCAAGGCTTCGCCGAACTGGTCAAACGCTTTGGCCAACATCTTCGAAGGAACACCCGCACCTCGGACATCGATGAATTCGGCATCAGGCAGTGATTTCAGTGCCTTACGGCAGGTATCGCAGGTCTTCAGGCCAAAAAGGCGCATGATGTATCCACTCCGGTCGTTGCAGCAATTTCGGGCAAAACGAATAGGTTAACCCAGTATTCCTTGATTTTTTACTTCACCGTGCAATGTTGAAAAAGGCGAAACACACAATTTACGCCGTCTCGTTCGTTCGGAACTGCGTGGGTTTGTGGTCGCTTTGACTATGCCCTGCCGATTTGCTGGGTGACGCGCAAGGAGAAGGAGACACGGGAAATGCCAACTGGCACCGTGAAGTGGTTCAATACGACCAAAGGCTATGGTTTTATTGCCCCCGATGAAGGGGGTAAGGATGTGTTTGTGCATATCTCGGCCGTAGAACGATCCGGCCTGACCGGACTCGCCGACAATCAGAAAGTCTCGTACGAGTTGCAGGACGGACGTGACGGCCGCCAAATGGCGGCTGATTTGAAGCCATTGTAAAAGGGCCCGCCAACTGGCGGGTGCGACGAAACAAGGTCAACGGCCAATTGACAGGCCGTTGTCCACCCTCTTCCCGGATAATCTAGCCTCGCGTCGGGTCGGCCTCGGTGCGGTTTGTCCAGTTGTCGCCCATGGCCACAATGCAGGACGTCCCGGTCGCATAGGTTACGACAAGGGTCCAGTCACCGCGACGGCTGGTCCACACCTCCATGATCTGCTCGGGTCCCCGAACACCAGAGGCGGTCTGCTGCGCCCCAAATTGGTGGCGCAGTTTGTCATGCATCCGCGCCGTGGGCTCGCAGATCACCTCAGCGATTGGCGACTTTGCGTAGGCCGGCTGGCCCAGCAACAAAGCGATCGCCGCAGTTCTAGACATCAAGCTGAACCTCATGCTCCAAGCGTAACAGGATCATGACAATCCGAACAAGTGGCGATCAGCCTTTTCGGATCACCGCTTCGAACTCACGCCATTCGCGCGCGGTCATGCCCGAGTTTTCCTGCGTCACTTGCTCGCCCTTCAGCATTCGACGCAGCGCTTCGACCATCTGCGCCGACAGGTTGACCGCACCCAGGCGATAGTCTTCGAACGCCTTGTACGCGAATGGTACCCAGTCGGCCACGATCTTGCACATGGTTTCGGCATAGACGCGGATCTCGTATTGCGCATGCGGATCTGCCCGCAGGCGCAGGAAGTGGAACAGATTGTGCAGGTCCACCTTCCAATACCACTGCGTGTAGATGTTTGCCGGCAGGTTCATCCGCGCCAGTTCGCGCGCCAGACCCTGCTGGCCATCCTGGCCGATCATCGCTTCGTAATTGTCGTAGCAGCGGGCGCTGTCGGCCTTGAGAATGTCCAGTACGCGCGCAGCCTCTTCGCCCTGCAGCGCCTCGCCCCGCCCCTGATTGTTGATCGCTGATTGCGCAGCCAATTGATCTGGCGCGGGAATGTAGAATTCCCGGTCTAGGATCGAATAGCGGGCCGAGTATTCGTTCACGTTGGCCGTCCGGTGGCGGATCCACTGACGGGCGACGAAGACCGGCAGTTTCACGTGCAGTTTCACTTCGCACATTTCGAACGGGGTCGAATGCCAATGGCGCATCAGATAGCGGATCAACCCCTCGTCATTCTGTACGGACTTCGTACCTTTGCCATAGGACACGCGGGCCGCCTGGCAGATCGCAGCATCATCGCCCATATAGTCGATGACCCGCACGAATCCGTGGTCCAGAACAGGATGCGCAGTGTAGAGGTGCTGTTCCATACCCGGAGCCACAACACGGCGGGTCGACTGCGTTTGTGCGCGTTGCTCTTCGATCTCGGCCAGTTGTTCGGCGGACAGCGGCATGGACATACCTCGTTTTTGAAATGAGTCGCCGACCACTATATATCGGCAACATCAGCACTGAAACCGCCATATGTGTGCTGCGTCGCGCATTTTTCGGTTTCTCTGCGACCGCCCCCTCGACACGCCCCTGCAGCGCGCTAAGCTGCACACAATCATCAACACCGAAAGGATCGCTGAGATGGGGCTGAGATACCTCCACACCATGGTGCGCGTGAAGGATTTGGAAAAATCCATGGCCTTCTACAAGCTGCTGGGACTCCAGGAAACCCGCCGTTACGACAGCGAGGAAGGGCGGTTTTCGCTGATCTTCATGGCCCCTCCGGGTCAGGAGGACAGGCCGATCGAGCTGACATGGAACTGGGATGGCGATGAGGGTTTGCCAAGCGACAGCCGCCATTTCGGCCACCTAGCCTATGGGGTCGACAACATTTACGAGACCTGTCAGCACCTTGCCGACAATGGCGTCGTCATCAACCGCCCTCCCCGCGATGGGCGTATGGCGTTCGTGCGCTCGCCTGACAACATTTCGGTTGAACTGCTGCAGAATGGCGATGCCTTGCCCCCGGCCGAACCTTGGGCCAGCATGGAAAGCACCGGCCACTGGTGATCCGCTGGCTGACAGGATTGGGGCTGGCCGTTCTGGCCAGCTCTGCTGAGGCCCAAAACTGCCGGCTGGCCTTGGCGCTTGCTTTGGACATATCCGTTTCGGTCGACGCCAAAGAAGACGCCCTGCAGCGGCAGGGCCTGGCTTCAGCCCTGATCGCTCCTGAAGTCCGGAAAGCGTTCTTTTCCTCGCCGCTGCCCGTAGCCCTGACGGTTTATGAGTGGAGCGGTCGCGACGCCCAGTACATCGTCCTTCCCTGGCGCCTGATCGAGACCGAGGCTGATCTGCTTGTTGCAGCGACACAGGTGAGCGAGTCCCAAAGATCTGACAGCGGCTCGGCCACTGCCATGGGATATGCCCTGGCTTTCGGGGCCTCTCTGATGGAGCAGGCTCCGCAATGCCTGTTTCAAACGATTGACCTGTCCGGGGACGGCTCGAACAATGACGGCTACGGTCCGCAGATCGCCTATCGCCACTTTCCCTTCGACCGCATAACCGTGAATGGGTTGGTCATAAATGCGGCGGATTTCGAAGGGGAGCTGTTCCTCATCCCGTTTTTTGAGAACAACGTCTTGCATGGGCCAAACGCCTTTTTGGAAATCGCGCAAGGGTTCGAAGACTTTGAGCGCGCCATGCGACGCAAGCTGGAACGGGAATTGACCAGCCTTCAGGTCGGCGCGTTGGGGCGCAGCGCAAAATGATTACCCGTGCGCTGGCTCTGTGTTGTTTGGCCTTGGGCAGCCCGGCCGCTGCTCAATGCCGGCAAGCCCTGGCGCTTGGGTTGGATGTTTCAGGCTCAGTCGACAGCAACGAATACCGACTTCAATTGGACGGCTTGGCCGCTGCATTGCAACGGCCGGAGGTGGAACGGCTGATCCTGTCGAATCCCGAAGCCCCCGTTCGGATCGCCGTTTTCGAATGGAGCGAAGCAGGTTTCCAGCGGCTGTTGGTCGGCTGGACCGACATTCGGTCCCCGACCGATTTGTCCGGGATTGCGCAACGTCTGCAATCCACGCGTCGGTCATCGGCACCTCAGGGCACAGCGGTGGGGTCTGCCATGCAGTACGGGGCTGATTTGTTGGATACCCAAGCCGCCTGCTGGAAGCGAACGCTGGACCTCTCAGGAGATGGTAAGCACAATGTCGGCCTCCATCCCAGAGAGGCCAAAGCCCAACTGCAGGCAACCGGCATCACGATCAATGGGCTTGTGATCGGAGCCGATGATCCCAGCACCGGGGACAAGCGATATGTGCAAATCGGAGAGTTGTCGGCCTATTACAACGCTTGGGTCATTCTGGGGCCCGGAGCCTTCGTCGAAACCGCTTTGGGATTTGAAGCCTACGAAGACGCGATGACGCGCAAGCTGATCAGAGAGCTGGATTCGCTGACCCTGTCCCAAGTTTTGCCATTGAACGGCGGTAGTCAGTAGATGTACCGGATCTGATCCGTCCAATACCGTTCGACTCGGCGCAAAGCGCTGGTAATCTCTTCGATCCCTTCGGTGCCCAGGACACCCTTGGCCTGCAGCCCTTCGGCGTGGCGCGAGAAGAGATCGGCCACGATGTCACGGATTTCCCGCCCCCGAGGTGTCAGACGCACCCGCACCGAACGTCGGTCAATCTCGCATCTCTGGTGATGCATGAACCCCATCTCGACCAGTTTCTTGAGGTTGTAACTGACGTTGCTGCCTTGATAATAGCCGCGGCTTTTGAGTTCACCGGCAGTCACCTCGTGGTCACCGATGTTGAACAGCAGCAGCGCCTGCACCGCGTTGATTTCCAGTACGCCGACCCGCTCGAACTCGTCCTTGATGACGTCCAGAAGCAACCGATGCAGACGTTCAACCAAGGCCAGCGCCTCAAGATAGCTGGACATGAACCCCTTGGTTCCGGGTGCGGAGACCTGCAATTCCAAACTCATCCGATCCTCCGATTCAATCGCGCCGTTCAGGAAACTTTGACGCGAAATCCCGAAGAATCTGTTAAGTCTGTTTTGCCATTATTTTTGAAATACTTGCGAGATATCGAAGATCATGCTCGCGTAGTGTTCAGGGGCGGCGACCTGCCCGGTTACCCATTGGTAGAGGTCCTGATCGTTTTCGTGCAACAAAGCTTCGTACAGGTCCAATTCGGTCGCAGACATCCGCTCAAGCCGCTGGTCGGCATAGGCAGACAGAATTATGTCCATTTCCTTGATGCCGCGCCGCATCGACCGCATCTTCAGCCGCTTGATCCGGATGTCGTTCATTCGCCTTTCTCCAGCTTCAGCCGCAGCGTTTTCTCGACCCGCGCAAGGCGCTCGGAACTGGCGCGCATCTCACCTCGGATGGCGCGCAACTCCGCGACCAGCGGTGCCAGCTCCATATCCGCGGCTTCCGCAACATCCGGAGCGTCCATGCCCTCGCCTTCACCGGTCAGCAGCCACATGATCGACACGTTCAACATGCCCGCCATCATCGACAACTTGTTGGCGCGCGGTTCGGACAGGTCATTCTCCCAGGCCACCACAGTGGACTTCTTGACACCCAGCCGACGGGCCAGTTGGGTCTGGGTCATACCAGCGGCTTCGCGCGCGCCGGCCACGCGGTCTCCGAATGTCGCGGCCTCGGGTCCGAACCAGTCGGTTTCGTCGCTCATCAAACTCTCCAGTTCTTCAAAAGCATATCGCTTGATCGTGTTTCGGCGGCACCCTATGACAGTCCTGAGCAACATACAAACCGGGGCCCGCCATGAGCTTTCTGTCTGCGACACTGTCGCGCGTCAAACCTTCGCCGACCATTGCCATGACGGCCAAAGCCGCCGAGTTGAAGGCCGCCGGACGGGACGTCATCGGCCTCAGCGCAGGTGAGCCCGATTTCGACACGCCGCAGAACATCAAGGACGCAGCCGTTGCCGCAATCGCCGCCGGTAAAACGAAATACACCGCGCCTGACGGCATTCCCGAGCTGAAACAGGCCGCTTGCGCCAAGATGAAACGTGACCACGGGCTGGACTACACGCCCGCACAGATCTCGGTCGGAACAGGTGGCAAGCAGACGCTGTACAATGCGCTGATGGCGACGATGAATCCGGGCGACGAAGTTATCATTCCCGCCCCCTACTGGGTCAGCTATCCGGACATGGTGCTGCTTGCGGGCGGTTCGCCTGTCGTGGTTGAGACCACACTGGAAAACAGCTTTAAGCTGACCCCAGACCAGTTGGAAGCCGCAATCACGCCAAACACCAAATGGTTCATCTTCAACTCGCCGTCGAACCCGACCGGCGCAGGGTACAGCCGCGCCGAACTCAAGGCTCTGACCGATGTTCTGATGCGGCATCCTCATGTCTGGATCATGTCGGACGACATGTATGAACACCTCGCCTATGACGGGTTTGAATTCTGCACGCCAGCCGAAGTCGAACCCGGGCTGTATGATCGCACGCTCACGTGCAACGGTGTCTCCAAGGCCTATGCCATGACCGGCTGGCGTATCGGCTATGCCGCAGGCCCTGTCGAGCTGATCGCGGCCATGCGCAAGATCCAGTCGCAATCCACGTCGAACCCTTGCTCGATCAGCCAGTGGGCCGCGGTCGAGGCCCTGAACGGCACCCAAGACTTCCTTGCCCCGAACAATGAAACTTTCAAACGCCGACGCGATCTTGTGGTCGGGATGCTGAACCAGATTGACGGCATCACCTGCCCCACTCCCGAGGGCGCATTCTACGTCTATCCGTCCATCGCCGGGTTGATCGGCAAGACCACGCCGGCCGGCACGGTCATCGACACCGACGAGGCCTTCGCGACTGCCCTATTGGAGGAAGCCGACGTAGCCGTAGTTTTTGGAGCGGCGTTCGGCCTCAGCCCCAATTTCCGCGTCAGCTACGCGACTTCAGACGAAGCCTTGACCGAGGCCTGCACCCGCATCCAGCGGTTCTGCGCGTCCCTGAGCTAAGACCGAGGTTCAACATGTCCGCAGCACTGCCCGAATATTACTTTCGCGTCCGCGAGAACGGCGCGGTCGTGTTCAAGATCGACACGGAGAACCGGCAGCGCCGGATCGAAATGGACCAGATCGCGGTGATCAACATCCGCAACGGCGAGGTCAAGCCGCATGGTCAGGGTACCCTGACCGAAGCGGACAAAACCGAAATCGCCCGTTGGATGGACGAACGCAAAGCCCTGCTTGCGCGGCGCGACGTCGACGACATCCACCGCACGATCGATCACCTGAACCTGACCACGCAATGGGCCCAGTCCAAGGCGACCGATACCCAATTGGAAGACATCACGGACCGGTTGCTGCTGGCGATGCACGACTTGCGCACGGTACTGGTGCGCAAGAAGGCCGACCGGCTGGAGAAGGGTTGAGCCTGGCGGTTGTCGCTACGCGGCGGGCGCACCTACCACGCGGACGGATCGCAGCCAGAACCGTCCCATCAGCATGACCGCCGCGCAGGCAAGGCCCAGAACAAGGCCAAGCCAGACTCCGATCCCGGCCATGCCTTGCACGAAACCAAAGTAGTAGGATGCGGGGATCCCCACGACCCAATAGCTGAGGCCTGCCATAACCATGGGCACCTTGGCGTCTTGCAACCCGCGCAGAAGGCCCAGAGCGATTACCTGCGCGCCGTCCACCAGCTGGAACAGGGCCGCCATGGCCAGCAGACCGGTCCCGATTGCCAGAATCTGGGGACGCTGCGGGTCGTCCGGTTCGACAAATACCGAGATGAGCGGCTCGGCGCAGGTCAGGAACAGGATGATTGTCAGCACGGACACCACAAGGGACATGCCCGTGACCGCAATTGCGCCTTTCTCGAGATGCGGTCGATCCTTGCGGCCCAGCGCGTTACCGGCCCGGATCGTTGCTGCATTCGACAGGCCCAGATGCACCATGAACGTGGCCGAGGCCAGGTTCAGCGCAATCCCGTGCGCCGCCAGCGGCACCTGTCCGATCCATCCCATCATGAAGGCGGACATGGCGAACAGAGACACTTCGGCCAGCAAGGTCAGACCGATGGGCACACCCAGCTTCAGGACGCTCAGCAACATTTCCCAATCCGGGCGCCAGAACCGCTGGAACAGGTTATGCTCCGGCAGGACTTTCACCGCGTAAATGATCACCGCCACCAGCGACACGGTCTGCGTGACCACCGACGCAATCGCGGCACCCATCACGCCCAGTTCCGGCGCGCCCCAGTTGCCGAAGATTAGCGCATAATTCGTAAGTCCGTTGACCACTGCCGCCGCGACGGTGATCCACAGCACGATCTGCGTGCGCTCCAGAGCGGCCAGATAGGATTTTAGAACCATGACCACCAGCGCCGGGAACAGGCCCCAGCCCGCGACCCGCAGATACTCGGACGCGGTTTGCGCCACTTGCGGATCCTGATCCGTGGCGATCAGAATCGGGTAGGACCACCACAACAGCGGCATGACCAGCATGCCATACAGCAGCGACAGCCACAGACCCATTCGGGTGCTGCGGCGAATGCTGGTTTCATCTTCCTCGGCAGCCGCGGTCGCGACCATCGGCATGACGGCTAGGCCAAATCCGCCTCCGAAAAGAAACAGAACAAAGTAAAAGCTGCTGGCCAGCGTCACCGCGGCCAGTGCCTCGACGCCATACCAGCCCAGCATGATCGTATCCGTCAGGCCAATGGCGAATTGCGCCAGATGACCACCGATCAACGGCAGCCCCAGCACAGCAATGGCCCGGAAATGAGCGGGATATGTCATGACCTTTCTCATCCCGCCAGCCATATGCGCGGCCCCGAGCCGGGGCAAGGGGAGATCTCTGAAATTTCACTTCGAGACCTCGATGACGCCCGTCGGACCAATCAGGTGACGCGCGCCTCGGGATGGATCGCCGTACCAAGGATGTGATCCGACCGGTGGACCACATGATGTGCCTGCCCCACGATCAATGGATCGGGCTGGCCCACGATGTCATGATCCTTGTCCGGATAGTCCAGCGTCGACAGGAAATGCCGCATGCAGTTCAGCCGGGCGCGTTTCTTGTCGTTCGACTTGACGATGGTCCAAGGCGCGTCGGCGGTGTCGGTATAGAAGAACATCGCCTCTTTCGCCTCGGTATAGTCGTCCCATTTGTCCAGACTGGCCTTGTCGATGGGCGACAGTTTCCACTGCTTCAGCGGGTCTGTCTCTCGGCTTTTGAAACGGCGCAGCTGCTCGTCCCGCGTGACCGAGAACCAGTACTTGTACAGCTGGATTCCCGACCGAACCATCATACGCTCCAACTCGGGCGTCTGGCGCATGAACTCGAGGTATTCGTTCGGGGTGCAGAACCCCATTACCCGCTCGACCCCGGCCCGGTTGTACCAGGACCGGTCATAAAACACCATTTCGCCGACGGTGGGCAATTCCTGGATATAGCGCTGGTAATACCACTGGCCCTTCTCCTCCCAGGTCGGTTTGTTCAGCGCCACCACCCGGGCCTGACGCGGGTTCAGATGCTCCATGAACCGCTTGATGGTGCCGCCCTTGCCGGCGGCGTCGCGACCCTCGAACAGCAGCACGAACTTCTGCCCGGTTTCCTGCGCCCACAATTGCACCTTCAACAATTCGGCCTGCAACTGGGCTTTCTGCTTTTCATAAGCCGCCCGCGACAGTTTCGAGCGATACGGATACTCCCCGCTTTCAAAGGCCTGCCGGATCTTTTCGCGAGTGGGCGCTTCGGTGTCCGCGTTCGGTTTGGCCATGACGGCCACGGGGGCTGCGTTCGTCTTTTTTCGGGTCACTGCGTCCATATGCTCTCTCCTGTGTCACTGTCCGCCGAAACGCCTAGCAAATTTGCATCTTTTCCGCGTTGATCCGTATCAAGTTGACTTCGGCGACAGCTCCGAAAACTCTGCAGGTGTGAACTCAGTCAGGGGCATCCCGCATGGACAGCGAATTCTTCGACCTCAACGGCCACCCGTTCTTCGTCCGCCGCTGGGGCGATCCCAACCTGCCTACGCTTTTGATGTTGCACGGTTTCCCGGAGTACGGCGGCGCGTGGTCCGACCTGGCCCCGCACCTGTCGGACCGCTTTCACTGCATCGCGCCGGACCAGCGTGGCTATGGTCAGAGCTGGGCCCCCGAGGGTATTTCGAACTATGCGCTGTCCAGGCTGGTGTCGGACATGGCCGTGCTGATCGAGCAGTTCGGCGGCCCTGTCATTGTGCTGGGACATGATTGGGGCGCCTCGGTGGCTTACGGCCTTGCCATGTTCCACCCCAATTTGGTCAGCCGCCTGGTCATCGCCAACGGTGTTCACCCTGTCCCGTTCCAGCGCGAACTTGCGGCAGGTGGCAAACAATCCGAGGCCTCGCAATACATCAACCGCCTGCGCGCGCCCGATGCAGCCGAATTTCTTTCGGCCGACAACTTCGCCAAGCTCGAACAATTCTTTCGGCATGGCATGGGGTTGGACTGGTTGAGCGACGCGCGCATGGGCGACTATCGCACCGAATGGGCCCGCCCGGGACGGCTCGACGCCATGCTGAACTGGTACCGGGCCTCACCCCTTGTGGTGGCTGAGCCAGGCGCGCCCTGCACGGACCTGCCGGAACTGCCCGTTGACAGGCTGAGGGTCCGCTGCCCGCATTTGCTTCTGTGGGGGCCGCGGGACAAAGCCTTGCTTCCCGAATGCACCGATGGGCTGGAGGAGTTCGCACCCAACCTGACCCGCATGCAGATCGACGGTACAGACCATTGGCTGCATCACCAGAAACCTCAGGCGGTGGCCGACGCTATTCTCGATTGGGTTCAGGACAACTAAGCCAACTCTTCGCCCTGCACTAAAGGACGCAAGAGGCAGCGCCCTTCACCGATGGCCCCAGTCATCCGGATTGTCCGAATTGTTCGGGGACAACCCCAGAATGTCGCCCTTGGTCGAACAGCCAAGCCCCAGAACGGTGCGGTTGGCATAGGAGAAATAGGCGCAAACCTGATTGATTTCCAGGATCTCACCATCATCCCAGCCAACAGATCGCAACGCGTCGATATCCGCCGCCGCCAGGCCAGCCGGGTTCTCGGTCAGTTTTCGGGCATATTCCATCGCCGCCATCTGTGCGGGGTCCAACGGCGCCGTCTCGGGTGTTTCCGCCTCGACCGCCGCGCGGATGGCCAAACCGCGCGGCTCGTCACCCAAGAGTCGCTGCAACCCGCTGAAATGATGCTCGACACAATAGCCGCAGCGATTCAACGAGCTGACCCAGACCCCGAGCACTTCCAGAAACCACTTGGGAACCGAGTTTCCTGAATGGTGCAGCACATTCTTGTAGAGCGCCATGTGACCTTCCATCGAATGTGGACGCAGGGAATGCACCATCATGATGTTGTCCACATTGTTCCCAGGCCCCGTGACCCGGTCATACAGCGTCTTCAACCGACCGCGTGCCTCGTCGAATGGTATCGTCTTGATCCAGCTCATCACCTGCTCCTCCACGATTTCCGCAACTCAGCGGCAAAACCACCCGTTTTGCAACCCGCCACCGCCCGCAAGTTTGATACAACACCTCGCGTCCCTCTTCCCCCGACCCACATCACCTGCCATAATGGGCCAAACCCAAAAACAAGAGCAGCACCCATGCCCGACGACCTGTTGACGCCCGAATCCACCACCACCTACGACGCCTCCTCGATCGAGGTCCTCGAAGGTCTGGAGCCCGTGCGCAAACGCCCCGGCATGTATATCGGCGGCACCGACGAACGGGCACTGCACCACATGGTGGCCGAAATCCTCGACAACTCGATGGACGAGGCCGTTGCCGGCCATGCCAACCGTATCGAGGTGGAACTGCACGACGATTACGCCCTGACCGTGCGGGACAACGGCCGCGGTATTCCGATCGACCCGCACCCGAAGTTCCCCGACAAATCCGCGCTTGAGGTGATCCTGTGCACCCTGCACGCGGGCGGCAAGTTCTCGGGCAAGACCTACCAGACCTCGGGCGGTCTGCACGGCGTGGGCGCCTCGGTGGTCAACGCGCTGTCGGATTCGATGGTCGTGCAGGTGGCCCGCAACAAGGAGCTGTACGAACAGCGCTTTTCGCGCGGCATCCCGCGGGGTCCGGTCGAAAAGGTGGGCTCGGCTCCCAACCGGCGCGGCACCACCGTCACCTTCCACGCCGACCCCGAAATCTTCGGCCACCACAGGTTCAAACCCGCCCGCCTGTTCAAATCGATCCGCTCCAAGGCCTACCTGTTCTCGGGCGTTGAAATCCGCTGGAAAACCGCCATCGACGACGGCGAGACGCCCACCGAGGCTACCTTCCACTTCCCCGGCGGCCTGTCGGACTACCTCAAGGAGACGATGAACGGCTCCTCGACCTATTCCGAACAGCCCTTCGCCGGAACCGTCGATTTCAACGAGAAATTCGGCACCCCCGGCAAGGTGGAATGGGCCATCAACTGGACGCCGTCGCGCGATGGCTTCATCCAGTCCTACTGTAACACCGTTCCGACGCCCGAGGGCGGCACCCACGTGGCGGGCTTCTGGGCCGCGATCCTCAAGGGCATCAAGGCCTACGGTGAACTGATCAACAACAAGAAGGCCGCCCAGATCACCCGCGATGACCTGATCACCGGGGGCTGCGCGCTGGTCTCGTGCTTCATCCGTGAACCCGAATTCGTCGGCCAGACCAAAGACCGTCTTGCTACGGTCGAGGCGCAGCGGCTGGTGGAAAACTCGGTCCGCGACCATTTCGACAATTGGTTGGCCGCCGACACCAAATCCGCCGGCGCCATTCTGGATTTCCTCATCCTGCGGGCTGAGGAACGCCTGCGCCGACGGGCCGAGAAGGAAACACAACGCAAGTCCGCCACTAAGAAACTCCGTCTTCCCGGCAAGTTGGTGGACTGTAGTAGTTCAACACGCGACGGCACCGAATTATTCATCGTCGAGGGCGACTCGGCCGGCGGCTCTGCCAAGATGGCCCGAGACCGCAAGACACAGGCCCTGCTGCCCCTGCGCGGCAAGATCCTGAACGTACTGGGCGCGGCCAGCTCGAAACTGGGCACCAACGCCGAGATCAATGACCTGACGCAGGCGCTTGGCGTAGGACTGGGCACCAAGTTCAACATCGACGACCTGCGCTATGACAAGGTCATTATCATGACCGACGCCGACGTGGACGGCGCGCATATCGCCTCGCTATTAATGACCTTCTTCTTCACCCAGATGCGCCCGATGATCGACGCAGGCCACCTGTACCTGGCCTGCCCACCGCTCTACCGCCTGACCCAAGGCGCCAAGCGTGTCTATTGCCTGGACGAAGCCGAGCGCGACGAATGGCTGGAGAAAGGTCTGGGCGGCAAAGGCAAGATCGACGTCAGCCGCTTCAAGGGTCTGGGCGAGATGGACGCCAAGGACCTGAAAGAAACCACGATGGACCCGGCCTCCCGCAAGCTGATCCGCGTCACTATCGACGAGGACGAACCCGGCGAGACCGGCGACCTGGTCGAACGCCTGATGGGCAAAAAACCCGAACTTCGGTTCCAGTACATTCAGGAGAACGCGCGGTTCGTGGAGGAGTTGGATGTTTGATCGCTTATCACGCATTCATATTAAACTAAATATGATAAACTCTCCGCTCTCATACCGTTGCAAACGAACAGAGCTGCTATCACAATCAGACGGCGATCGTCAAATCAAACCCAACCTGCAGCTCCGAAGGCGTTCTTGGGAGAAAGTGCCTGGAAAGTTATCTCCGACGCGAGACGGTCGAAACTGTCAACACTACTGAAAAAACTAAGGAAACGGAAAAATGGTTCCATCCATCCTATTTGTTATTTTCAATCGACCGGAAAAGACCAGAAGTGTTTTTTCTACCATTCGCGCTGTAAAACCGAGCCGACTATACGTTGCAGCTGATGGCCCAAGAAACAAAACGGAAGCGGAACTTTGCCTGCAGACTCGTGCAATAATTGATGAGGTGGATTGGCCTTGTGAAGTTCACACTTTGTTTCGGGAAGAAAACTTGGGGTGCGGTAAAGCAGTCTCGCAAGCAATTAGTTGGTTTTTTGAAAATGAACCCGAGGGCGTAATTATTGAAGACGACATTTTGGTAGATCCAAGTTTTTTTGACTTCGCGGGTGAAATGTTAGAACGTTACCGGGATGAGCCTCGTGTAATGACAGTCTCTGCTTGCAATTTTCTTCCCCCCGAATTGTCTCCAAAATGTAGCTACTATTTTTCGGCATTCAGCCATATTTGGGGGTGGGGCAGCTGGAGGCGAGCGTGGCGATATTATGATTTTTCGATGATGAATCTCGAAAGTCCAAAAACGGTGGACGCTATTTCAAATATGTGCCCGTTTCCCGGGGCTACTCGATATTGGATGGAGATTTTTCATTCAGTTCGAAATGGAAAAGTGGACACATGGGACTACCAGTGGTTATTAGCGCAATGGCATCAGTCAGGTCTCACAATTTGCCCCAGAGTAAATATGATGCAAAACATTGGATTCGACGAAACGGCTACGCACACAAAAAATTCCGGAGGGTGGGAGGCTTCACTTCGAGCCAAACCGTTACACCAGCCATACATCCATCCGACTGAACTACAGCGCTATATCGACGGCGACAAATATGAAGCTCTTTCGATCTTACGAATAAAGCCAGAGCGTTTAAACCGAAAGATTTTGCGCTGGTTAAGAGACTGAAAACCGAAACGAGTAATAGAAAGAAAATCGAATGACTACTACCTACGACAGCCGCAAGCGTATTCTTGTTACTGGTGGCGCAGGCTTTCTCGGCTCCCATCTTTGCGACCGTCTGTTAGAGCAGGGGCACGAAGTATTATGCCTAGACAATCTTTTTACTGGCAGCAAACGAAACATCGAACACTTGCTTGGCAATACTCGCTTCGAATTTCTTCGTCATGATGTAACTTTCCCACTCTACGTCGAAGTGGACGAGATCTACAATTTGGCTTGCCCGGCTTCTCCCGTACACTACCAGCATGACCCAATCCAAACCACCAAAACAAGTGTTCATGGGGCAATCAATATGCTTGGCCTTGCGAAGCGCCTAAAATGCAAGATACTCCAAGCCTCTACATCTGAAGTGTATGGAGACCCAGCCATTCACCCCCAGCGCGAGGAATATTGGGGTAACGTCAACCCAATAGGAATCCGTTCTTGTTACGATGAGGGGAAACGCTGTGCCGAAACACTGTTCTTCGACTACCATCGACAAATAGGCCTTCAAATAAAGGTCGCACGGATCTTTAACACTTACGGCCCTAGAATGCACCCTTCGGACGGTCGAGTTGTATCCAATTTCGTTACACAGGCATTGACCGGCGGACCAATAACAATTTTCGGGGACGGAACTCAGACCCGTTCTTTTTGCTACGTAGATGATTTGATTGACGGCATCATCAAACTGATGAACTCAGAGGACGATGTTACTGGACCAGTAAATTTGGGGAATCCAGTTGAGTTCTCCATGAACGAGTTGGCGAATACGGTACTACGACTTACTGGGGTTGAGACCTCTATTGACTACAAACCACTACCTGATGACGACCCAAAACAGCGTCGACCAGACATTACTTTGGCCAAAAATGTACTCGGTTGGAACCCTCAGATACAATTGGAAGACGGCCTTCATTCGACAGTATGCTATTTTCAGGAACTTCTGAGAACAGGATAGTCCGCTATGAAGGCAATCGACTTGGTGCCGGGATGCACAGAATACCGTGTACCTGCAACAAAGCTTGCAAAGTGCATAGATTGCTTTTTTCTTGGCCCAAGTTCTACCTTGAGGTCGTCTATATGAGCTTCATCACCGACTACCAGCTGCCCCTGCTGTTGCTGTTCTTTCTGGCCGGATCGATTGGCACCGCTTTCCTGTTTCGCAAACCAGCCGGTCACCGGGCATGGAAGCTGGCCGACCTCGTGTGGGTCGTGTTGGGTGGGCTGGGCGCGCTGGTGGCGGTCATGGCGGGGCTCTACAAATCCGACAGCTCAAGGTTGGACAGGCAGATCGACGTTGCCTATGCGGCGACGCTGGCCTTCGATCGCGACGCCGCGCGGTTCCGGCTGCGGTTCTGCGATCCGGCCTACGACCCGGACACGGCGGTTTTGTGCGACAAGGTCGAGTTCCTGTCGGCCTCGACCGCCAGCAACGCCGACCTGCCGCTGTTCATCGCCGTCACCAACGAAGTTGCGCCGCTGCAGGGCCTGAACTTTATCTTCGGCGCACGGTCCCGAGACCAGATGGGTGACATTCAGGACATGGCTGCCAAAGCCGATGCCTTCGACATCGAGCAATTCCTGGTATTCACCACGCTGGACGAAGAAACGCAGACCGCGATCGACAACATGCGGCGGAAAGTGCCGGCAATCGCCGGAGACTATATGATCCTCGCGCAAAGCTATGATGACCTGATCGCTCAGGTCGCCAAACTGAAGGGAGAGTGGGAGTATCTTCAGGAAAACGCCCACATTCTCGTGCTACAGATCATCGCGCTGTGTCTTGTCAGCTTTGCGGCACCATTCCGGTTGGGCAAATCTGTTGTCGAGTTGCGGTCCAACCTCATCACCGAGCCGACGGCGCGGCAACCACCCCCTGAAGCATCTGGGACCGGGGTTACTGAGGTGGCGCCTCAGGACGCGTCCGACCACGGCGCCCGGCACCTGTAATGGCACGCGCCCGCAACAGAGTCGCGCGCGGCAGAGAGCGCATGAGCGCCTCCTCCTTCCCCGGTTGATCCGGATATCCGCCGGCGGCCTTGTACAATTGCGCCGGCAGTAGCAGACCCTGATCACCAGACGCCAGTCCGAAGACCCGGCTACGCAGATTGGCCCAGCCTGCCGTCAAACTCGGGCTCAGGCCTGAGGACCGGAACCCAAGGCGGAACACACCCGGACGCCGCGTTACAAGGTGCTCGGCCACCGCGTCGGTCCATCCGGGCTCAAGCTCGGTCCCCGGAAGGATGATCAGCAACCAGTCGCCCACTGCGGCGTCGCATCCCACGCGCAGCTGCGCGGTACGGGACCCGGCCCCGGCAACGATCCGGGCACCTGCTTCATCGGCAATACGCAACGTATGATCGGTCGACCCTCCATCGGCGATGACAAGTTCGCGGATCAGACCGGCGTGCAGACCTTCCATCAGGGTCATCAGCGTGCGCGCGAGTTCGGTTTGGGAATCGAATGTCGGAATCACGATACTGATCGGGGCGGACACGTTCGAAACCTCTGGTCTTGGCAACGGGTTCGCTTATATCACCGCTCTCAGGGCAATGACGAGGACCCAAAGATGAGCACCCGCCGCATTTTGCGCCTGACCGGCACGGATACCGACAGCTTCTTGCAAGGTCTGGTCACCAATGACACCCGCAAGCTGGATGATGGTCTTGTCTACGCGGCCATCCTGACCCCGCAGGGCAAGTACCTGGCCGATTTCTTTCTGAAACGCGATGGCGACTCGGTACTGCTGGACGTGGTTGAGGGGATGGCGGATGCACTGATCAAGCGGCTGAACATGTACAAGCTGCGGGCGGACGTGCGTATCGAGGAAACCAACTTGCACCTGCAACGCGGAACCGGGCCCGCACCCGAAGGCGCCCTGCCCGATCCTCGTCACCCCGATATGGGCTGGCGCGCATATTCTGACGCTCCCGAAGCCGATGATGGAACGGATTGGGACGCAATTCGGGTGCGTTATTGCATCCCGGAAACCGGGATCGAGCTGACACCGGACACGTATATCCTCGAGGCCGGATTCGAGCCGCTCAACGGCGTCGATTTCAAAAAGGGTTGCTATGTCGGGCAAGAGGTAACCGCCCGCATGAAGCACAAGACCCAGTTGCGCAAGGGGCTGCGGGTTGTCGCCATCGACGGTGCGGCTCCGGTCGGCTCCGAAATCCTCTCGGCGGGAAAGCCAGCTGGTACGCTGTTCACCCAATCAAACGGACAGGCCATCGCCTATCTGCGCCTTGATCGGGCGGGCGACGACATGCTGGCCGGAGACGCCCGCCTGCGTCTGCTGGATTGAGCCTGTTGCCCAACCGGCACGACCACCGACCGGGCTGCTTTGCAAACGTTTTATCCGGCCCGGCCACACGGTAAGACTTGAGGCACTTGGCTGATCGGGTGCCTGCATGCTCCAACTGTATTCAGCCATCTGGCGCGCCAGCGCCGGACGGCAAGTCATACTGATCCTGTTGTCCTTGTCGGTCGCGGCTCTTGCCGCGGCCCCGTTGGAGTTTCAACGGGACATCATCAACCATCTGACCTCGGACAATATCGAGGCGCCCCATCTCCTGCTGCTGGGTGCCGGCATGATGGGGGTGATCCTGCTGAGCCTCGCCCTGAAGTGGGTGCTGGGATATCGCGCGGGGACATTGGGCGAAGACATGATCCGTCGGATCCGTCAGCTTTTGCTCGCCCGCACCGTGGACGTGGACGAGTCGGGCGAGAATGTCCGCAAGGGAACCATGACGACGGCCATTTCTGCCGAAGCCGAAGAACTGGGCAAATTCGCAGGCGGCGCGTTCTCGGACCCGGTCGTACAAATCGGAACCTTGGTCAGCGTGATTGGCTACATCTCGTCGACGCAACCCTGGCTGGGACTGATTGCCCTTTCGATGATCGCACCGCAGATCCTTATCGTTCTCGTCTCGCAGAGAAAGGTGAACGTGTTCGTGGCGGACCGCGTCCGCATATTGCGTAGCGCGACCGACCATCTGACGATCGAAAACATCGAGGCCGTGACTCAAGAAGTGCACGACCAGTTCGACGCGATCTACGACACCCGGCGGCGGATGTTCCTGTGGAAATTGTCGGCCAAGTTTCTGCTGAGCGTGATCAACGGTGCAGGCACCGTCGGTGTTCTGATGCTGGGCGGATGGCTGGTTCTGCAAGGAGAAACCGACGTGGGAACCGTGGTCGCCGCGACCAGCGGTCTGGCCCGGATCCAGGGGCCGACCGGGTTTCTCATCGCTTTTTACCGGCAGGTCAGCGCCAATCGCATCAAGTTCGAGCTGTTGCTGGAACTGTTCGGCCCGGACCGCGCCCGCTACCGCCGGGGCGGGGCCGCCTCGCAAGAAAAAAACCGCGCCGAATAGCGGCGCGGTTTCTTGGTCTTTCTCCGAGTATGACGCGACGTTACGCGCGCTCGGAATACTCCATGGTCTCGGTGTTCACGACGATCATCTCGTCCTGCGCGATGAACGGCGGCACCATGACTTTGACCCCGTTGTCCAGAACCGCCGGCTTGAACGAGTTCGCCGCAGTCTGACCTTTGACGACCGGTTCGGTTTCGACGACCTTGCAGACGACTTTCTGAGGCAGCGTCGCGTTCAGCGCCTCGCTTTCATAGAATTCGACCACGATGGTCATCCCGTCCTGAAGGAACGGACGACGGTCACCCAGCAATTCTGCAGGCAATTCAATCTGTTCATAGGTCTCGGCATCCATGAATACCAGCATCCCGTCGCTTTCATACAGGAACTGCTGGTCTTTCTGCTCCAACCGAACACGCTCGACCTTGTCCGCGGAACGGAACCGCTCGTTCAGTTTCGAGCCGTTGCGCAGGTTCCGCAATTCTACTTGTGCAAAGGCACCGCCTTTGCCCGGTTTGACGTGATCGACCTTGACCGCCGCCCACAGACCGCCGTTATGCTCAAGCACATTGCCCGGGCGAATTTCGTTCCCATTGATCTTGGGCATGACATATTTCCTTCACACATGGTTGATGCGTCAGTTGTCGTCCCTATATCTGGCGGGACCGATCCATGCAATACAACGAAACCTAGTGCTGCACCTGCAGAGAGCCATGCAAATGACGCAACGCAACTATGCAAATTAGGTGTATCCGAATCGCACTAAATAGGTCATAAGGACCGCCACGCCGAAAATTACAAGAGCAAGAACAACAAGGAAAACGAGATGAGAGATTTCGTTGACGGCACCGCCTTTAACAATGAGCAAGGCAACCGTGCCCGCAAACTTTTCGCGGCCGTTGTGCTGGCTGCACTCGATGATGCCATCGCCGATGACAAGAAATACGGCAATGGCCCGGAACAAATCGCCCGCTGGGCACGCTCGCGCGATGGGCGCGAAGTGCTGTCCTGCGCTGGCATCGACCCGAACGAACGGGTTGTCCACGGACTGATGGAGTTCGTTGGCCGTGGCGTGCGTACGTCCGTCGCCCTGTCGCGCGAAGAAAGCGAACGCCGCAACGCTGCCCAGCAGGCCGAAGCCGCCTAAGGCTTTGCCCGACCCAAAAACGCGCGCCGGTACTTTCGGCGCGCTTTTTTTTGCCCTGTACGCAGCGGAATGGTCGCATTCGTCGTGCAAATGGCCCGATCCACGCTTTCGTCGGCTGAATAAATGCGGTCATCTGCCAACATCCGCAGGAGGCTCAGATGGTTCGCGCGATCATGATTCAGGGGACCGGCAGCAATGTCGGCAAGTCGATGCTTGTGGCCGGGCTGGCCCGGGCCTTTGCGCGGCGAGGGTTGAAGGTTGCCCCTTTCAAACCGCAGAACATGTCCAACAACGCCGCAGTGGCGGCAAACGGAGGCGAGATTGGCCGCGCCCAGGCGCTGCAGGCCCGGGCGGCGGGGCGCGCGCCCCATACGGACATGAATCCAATCCTTCTGAAGCCGGAAACCGATACCGGTGCGCAGGTGATCGTTCAGGGCAAGCGGGCGGGAACGATGCGGGCCAAGGACTATCGCAAGGACAAATCCAAACTTCTGAACGCTGCGCTCGAAAGCTTTGCCAGGCTTTGCCAAGATGCCGACCTTGTGCTGCTCGAGGGCGCCGGCAGTCCGGCCGAGACCAACCTGCGAGCAGGCGACATCGCCAACATGGGCTTTGCCTGCGCCGCAAATGTGCCCGTCATACTGGTGGGAGACATTCACCGGGGCGGCGTCATAGCGCAGATCGTCGGCACCCATGCAGTGCTGGAGAACGCTGACCTTGCAATGATCCGCGGCTTTGCGGTCAATCGCTTCAAGGGAGACGTCAGCCTGTTTGATGACGGGCGCGACGACATTGCGGCACGCACCGGATGGCCTTGCCTGGGCGTCGTTCCCTGGTTTGAGGACGCCTGGAAACTGCCGGCGGAAGACATGATGGATATCCGCTCGCACGCCGGCGGCACCTGCAAGGTTGCGGTGCCGCAGTTGGAGCGCATGGCGAATTTCGATGATTTGGACCCGCTGTCTGCCGAGCCGGGTGTTTCGGTCGAGATCATTCCGGCTGGCCGCCCCCTTCCCGGTGACGCGGATCTGGTGATTCTGCCGGGCAGCAAGTCCACGATTGGAGATTTGGCCTTTTTCCGCAAACAGGGTTGGGACATCGACCTGTATGCACACGTTCGGCGGGGCGGCCATGTTCTTGGCCTTTGCGGCGGGTATCAGATGCTGGGCCGGGTGATCGCCGACCCCGACGGAGTGGACGGCAGACCCGGCAGCGTCGATGGGCTGGGTTTGCTGGACGTGGAAACGGTTATGTCCGGGGAAAAGCGGGTCGAACTGCGATCAGCGCAGGCCTTGCCCGGCGGCGAGCCTGTCACCGGCTACGAAATCCACATGGGACGCACCCAAGGTCCGGATACTGCCCGTGCGTGGTTACAGGTGGAGGGTCGCCCGGAAGGCGCCGCATCGAGAGACGGGCGCGTTCTGGGAAGCTATTTACACGGCATTTTCGCGTCAGACGCCTTCCGCGCGTCGTATCTGCAGCGGTTTGGCGCCAGGTCGGAACTGGCATACGAAGACAGTGTTGAGCAAACGTTGGAGGCGTTGGCCGATCACCTCGAACAGCATATGGACCTTGATGCCCTGCTGTCATTGGCAGCCGAGCCTCGGTTCGGCTGAGCTTCAATCCAAATTCTGAGCGGCCAAAGCGCGGTTGATCTCGCGCCGCACCAGCTTGCGAATGTTGCGGGTGATACGTTCACCCAGCGCGCCCTGCAGTTCCTGACGGACGATGTCTGCGATCAACTCGCGCAATTCGTCTTCATCCATCGTGCCGGTCGCCATCGCCGGCGTTTCCTGATCCAGCTTTACTTCGGCCTCTGAGGCATCCCGGTTGTCGCGGATAAACGTGGCAGGCGTTGTTTCCTCGTCGCTGTCAGCGTCCATCTCAGCTTCGGACGCAGCCGCATCCTTCGACGTCGAAAACCCGGTGTCCGAGGCCCAACTGACCGTGTCGGTGCGCGTGCCGGAATAAGCGTCGTCGCTTTCACCGTCAGGCTCCCACTGATCTTCGGTCCGCGCAATCGCAGCCTCAAGAGCCGCGATCTTGGCGCTCAGGCTTCCGGCCAGATCCCTGCGGCCTTCGCGATCATCCGAAGACTCACCGCCAATGTCATTGATTGCCGGCGTTCCGGGACGAACGATATCGCAAGACCGCAACCGCATAGGTTGTGACAGGTCGTTGGCCGGGCGCACCGCCTCGACATTCGCAGCATGCTGCGAGGCCGCCTCAGCCGAGATCTTTTGGGCCAGTTTCAAAGGTGCTTTTGGATCCTCGGCCGATGTGCCAACCCGCAGGGCATCCGTCAAAACCAGGCGTCCCGGCTTGCGGGCCGCAGTCGCTTTGATCAGGTTCGGGACCTTGCGCCCTTCTTCGCTGACCAAACGCTTGATCGACGACAATACGTCTTCGACACCTGCTTTGACACTGCTATCCGTCATTGTTCTCTACCGCTCTGACCTTTTGGACCAGTGTATCCAATCCGGTCGAACCTAACAACAGATAGTGTGGCTGATCACTCGCGCCGCAAAGCTTTGAGAACTCGATCCAGGTCGCGGCTTTGCTTGCTGATCTGTGCTGGCGCTTTTTTGACCAGGTTGTAGTAGAGCGTCGGGTCGTAAATCTGGACTGCCAGTCCAAGGCGCTCGGCGGTCAACAGACCTTGCGCCTGCAACAGCTGATAGGCAGCCAGAGACCGTTCCGTCCGCGAGGCAACTTCGGCCAATTGTGCGTCCAGCAAATCCTGCTGAGCGGTCAGAACGTCCAGTGTGGTCCGAGCCCCCAAGGTGGCCTCCTCGCGAATCCCGTCAAAGGCGACCTGCGATGCGCGTACCCGTTCGACGGATGCCCGCAGGCTGGCAGTGGCCGTTTCAAAGCGCACATAGGCGTCCGTCACACCCTGAGTGATGTCTTTCTGCACATTCAGGAGATTGGCACGCGATGCGTCCCGCTGAGCCATTGCGCGGCGCACGTTGGCCGCCAATCGGCCACCGGCATAGATGGGCTGATTGAAATTCAACGAGATGGACGCATCGTTGGTATAGTCGTCGTTGTCATAGCTTTCCGTGATCCCCGCGTCCGCGTTCAGGCTTACATTCGGACCCAGGCCCGCGCGCTGCTGTTGCACGGTCAGATCCAAGGCACGCACCTGATGCTGCGCCGAAAGGATTGCCGGGTGGTTTCTTTGTGCCAGGCTGATGGCCTCGGCCAAAGAACCGGGCAGCTTCGGCAGACGCGGCTGGCCCGCAGTACGGCCCGGCTGTTTGCCGACGGCGTTCACATATTCCGCTTGGGCAGTGCTCAGGTCGCCTCGCGCATCGGCCAGATCAGCCTGCGAGCTTGCCAACTGCGCTTCGGACAGCGCGACGTCGGTCCGGGTGACCTCACCGACTTCAAAACGGTCCTGCGTGGCCCGCAGTTCCTCGCCTGAGAGATTGACGTTGTTCTGGCGAATCTGAACCGTTTCTTCCTGCAGCAGAACACTCAGATAAGCCGTCGTTGCGCGGAACAGAACCTGTTGCTCAATATCGATCAATGCTTGGCGAGTTGCCAGAACTGTTTCCTGAGCCGACTGTTTCCCGAGAATCGATGCACCGCCGTCATAGACCAGCTGGCTCAGCGTGAGTCCCGAGAAGAAGCGCGACGGTTCGACCGTCGACACCACTGTTCCGGCGCGAGACTTGGCATAATCCTGGCTGACACGGACGGTCCAGTTGATGATCGGGCGCAGGGCCGACAACGCGATTGCAACGTCTTCATCGGCTGCGCGCAGCAAGGCGCGGTTCTGTTCCAACAGCCCGCTTGTGTTGTATGCACCGATGAACGCGTCGGTCAGATTGTCCGCCAAAACCGAGCGCCCCGGTATCACGCTCAGCGCGATTCCCGCCGTCAGAGCGACTGCCTTGACCAGCTTCCCTCCAGCCGTTCCAAGCATACCCAAATCCTCTCAAATCAAAATAACGCAAGCCCGTAGGCAGTTTGCGTCTTTGTTTTCAACTAATCAAGGGACCGCGGAAAACCGCTGATCGACTATAGCGAAAATGCACACTCGGCCGAAAACGCCGGCAGTACCGGGGCGTTTGCGTTGAAGCCATGACGCCATGTCACCCGCCCATCGGACTTTCGACCAATGCGAACGGTGCCCAGGTTGCCTTCGACGAACAGGCAAGCGATGCGGCCATGATCTTTCAGTTGATCGAGCAGGGCATCGGGCAGACGTTCCACACCGCCCTGGATGATGATGACATCATAGGGGCCATGCTCGGCCGCCCCCTGCTCCAAAGGTCCGACATGAATGATCGCGTTGTCGATATCCGCCTCCATCAGGCGGGACTGCGCGTCGGCTGCGTTGGCCTCGTCATCCTCGACGCCCACCACAAGCTGCGCCATGTTCGCGGCGACGGCGGTCGAGTATCCGAACGCCGGGGCGATATCCAGAACCACCTCGTCATTCGAAATATTCAATGCATCCAGCATCTTCGCCAGAGTCCTCGGCTCCAGCAGGCAGCGCCCGTTTCCCAGGTCGATCAGGTCGCCAGCATAGGCCACTTCGCGACTGGCATCCGGCACGAAGTTCTCACGCTGGACCTTCAGCATTGAATCGATGATCGGGAATTTGGTGACATCAGAGGGCCTGATCTGAGTGTCTACCATCGTGTGGCGTCGGGCTGCGAAATCCGTCATGTGACCGCTCGTATATTTCCCATGGTTGCTCGGCTTTTGCCACATCCGATCCCGCCCGGCAACGGCCAGCCCGGCAAAAATTGCAGGCCGCGACAAAAGTTGCCACTGCGCTGACCGACCATCCAACGCTGTGGTCGGCGGAATTTTCAGCAACCCTCTGGACGTTGTTCGGGAAAGCTGCTAGAACCGCGTCTGCACCACGTCAAGTAATTGAAATTGCTTGAAAAGGCGAGTTGGCGGAGTGGTGACGCAGCGGATTGCAAATCCGTGTACACCGGTTCGATTCCGGTACTCGCCTCCAACTTTCCAGCCTCGCATTGCATCGCTGTTCTCTGGTCCTGTGATAGTCGCCTGGACCAGTTTGTTGATACGAAACGCCAAAATACGCGCGGAGATGGTTAGCGCAGCCGAGCTAACCAGTAATTTCCGGGCAAGGATTTAGTCCGCGCTGGGTCACCAGCGACGCGGTCGGTACATGCGAGCCCCCCCGGAAAGGGCGTGCCTTGCGCTGACCGTCGGCTCAAACCGTGCTTCGGCCTTGAGGAATCACCTCATACCCCGGCTCTTCCGGTTCATCGTCCTGCATCTCGGCCGGAAAACCGGGCGCGGTAATGCTCAGCCCGGTTGCATCCTCGAGCCGTCGAATGACGTTGGGCGACAGCTCGCGCGCGCCATAGCGGGCGATGGCGTCGTCGAAGATCTTGATCATCAACGGGTTCATCTCCAACGGCACGCCGGCGCGGTCGGCGACCTCCTGGAACAGGCCGATATCCTTTTTCACCAGGTCCATGGTGAAGGAAATATCGCGCGAGCCGTTCAGGATCACCTGGCTTTCGGTCTCATGCACGAAGGACGTGCCGGACGAAATCTTGATCGCCTCGTAGGTGGTGTTCAGGTCCATCCCGGCGGCCTTGGCGGTCACCAGCGCCTCGGCGCAGGTGATCAGGTTGGCAGTGGCCAGATAGTTGGTCAGCACCTTCAGAACCGAGGCCGTGCCCAGATCGCCGGTATGCAGAATGCGCCGGCCCATGGTCGTAAGGAACGGCAGGATACGCTCGAACGTGGCCCGGTCGCAGCCCGCGAAGATCGAGATATTGCCCGTGGCCGCCCGGTGGCACCCGCCCGAAACCGGGCAGTCCACCGCCGCCCCGCCGCGTTCGATCACCATGGCCCCCAGGCGTTTGACCTCGGCCTCGTCGGTGGTGGACATCTCCATCCAGATCTTGCCTTTGGTCACCTCAGGCAGCATCTGCTGCATCACCGCGTCCGAGGCAGCGGGCGACGGCAGGCAGGTGATCACCGCATCGCAATCGCGCATCATCTGCGCCGGGCTTTCACCGGCTTTTGCCCCATTGGCGGCGAACTCCGCCACAAGATCGGGGTTCAGGTCGTATACCGTCAGGTCGATACCGTTGCGCAGTAGCGACCCCGACAGCTTGCCCCCCACATTGCCCAAACCGATGAACCCGACCTTCATGTTCTGCCCTCCTGCAGGCGCGTTTTCGTTGGCCCGAGTATTTCCGTTGCCCACCGACAAAAGAAACGAATAAAAAGTCGACCTAGATGCAAAATATTTTGGTGCTGAATGGACCGCTTGCCCAATCCGGCTTGGCTGCGCAGCTTCGAGGCTGCCGCCCGCCATCTGAATTTCACCGCCGCCGCGCAGGAACTGGGCCTGACCCAGACGGCGGTGTCGCTGCATATCCGCTCACTCGAAGCGGACCTCGGCCAGCCGCTTTTTGCCCGCAACGCCCGGCACCTGTCGCTGACCGAGCTGGGCCAGTCCTATGCGCTGACCGTGCGCCGGGCGCTATCGGATATTGCGCTGTCCACCAACAGCCTGTTCGGCCCCGCCTCGCGGCAGGCGCTGACCATCCGGGCGGCGATATCGTCGATGACCTACTGGATCGCGACCGAGTTGCCCGCGTTCAGCGCGCAGCACCCCGAAATTCCGGTGCGGCTGGTGTCGCATATCTGGAACGACTCGGCCGCGCCCGCGGATGTGGACGTGGAAATCCGGCTGGGCCATGGCGACTGGCCCGGTGTCGCGGCCGAACGGCTGTGCTCGGAACGGCTGGTGCCCGTCTGCCGGGCGCAGGACCCGGCGCCAGACCTGCGCAACGGCCCGTTGATCCACATTTTGGGGTACGAGGACAACTGGGCGCGGTACTTCGAGGCCACGGACACCGACCTGCCCGACCGCCCCGCGCGCCATTCGGCGGATACGACCGTCACGGCGCTGCAACTGGTGATGGCCGGCGCGGGCTACGCCACCGTTCTGGAGCGGTTCGGGCGCAACGCGATCGCGCAGGGCGCGCCGATCCGGGTTGCAGGGCCGGCGATTCCCTTTGCCCAGTCGCACTACCTGATCCGCAGCGTCAGCGCGGCGCCTCCGTCCATCCCCGCCCAGTTGTTCCTCGCGTGGTTGCGCGACCGATTGGCCGGTGATGCCGCGGACTGACCCCGGCAAGTCGCTTTTTCTATCCGACGCGAGGCACTTGGCCCCGCGCGCTTGACAACCCCCCTGCCCGTGCCGCATGTCGCTTGCGTTGGTGTCTGTGCAAGCAGATGAAAAGGGAATGCGTCAGCGGTTTTCCGTCAAACGCAGCCGCCCCCGCGACCGTGACCGGAGAGGGTGCCCAAATGCCACTGGCTGCTGGCCGGGAAGGCGGGACATCCGACAGAGCGCCGCTCTGACATCCGCAAGCCGGGAGACCTGCCAACGCCCGAAGACAAACCGGACGGGGTGTTCCGGTGTCGGGCCCATGTCCGCAACGTGGCCCGCGCATACCCCGTCCCCCGACAACCGAGTGAGGGGGGATGAGATACGTGACCGAGACCACACCAGTCGAGCTGCTGGTTTGCACCACCTGCCGACGCGGGCTGCCCATCGAGGATGACGCCCAGCGCCCCGGCACGCTGCTGCACAAGGCGCTGGCCGCTGCCGACCTGCCCGAAGGCATCACCCTGAAGCCGGTCGAATGCCTGTCGAACTGCGATCAGGGCTGCTCTATCGTTCTGCGCGGCGGGCCGTCGCGCTGGACCTTCGTCTATGAAAACCTGAACGAATCCGACCATGTCGAGATCATCGTCGAAGGCGCCACCAAATATTTGGCCGCCGATGATGGCCTTGTGAAATGGCGCGACCGCCCTGAACATTTCCGCAAGAACTGCGCCGCCCGCATTCCCCCGATTGGAGCCTGAGCATGAGCACCCTCGAAAAACTTCCCGTCACCGTCATCACCGGCTTTCTCGGCTCGGGCAAGACCACGCTGATCCGCCATCTGATGCAAAACCCGCAGGGCAAGCGGCTGGCCGTGGTGGTCAACGAATTCGGCGATGTAGGCGTCGATGGCGAAATCCTGAAAAGCTGCGCCATCCCCGACTGCCCGGCGGAAAACATCATGGAACTGGCCAATGGCTGCATCTGCTGCACCGTGGCCGATGACTTCATCCCCACGATCGAGGCGCTGATGGCGCTCGACCCGCGCCCCGATCACATCCTGATCGAAACCAGCGGTCTGGCCCTGCCGAAACCGCTGCTCAAGGCGTTCGACTGGCCCGATATCCGCTCCAAGATCACTGTGGACGGCGTGATCGCGCTGGCCGATGCCGAGGCCGTGGCTGCAGGCCGTTTCGCCCCGAATGTCGCGGCGGTGGACGCCCAGCGCATGGCCGATGACTCGATCGACCACGAAACGCCCCTGTCCGAGGTGTTCGAGGATCAGATCTCGTGCGCCGACATCATCCTTCTGACCAAACCCGACCTGGCCGGCCCCGAAGGCGTGGCCAAGGCGCGCGAGATCATCGCCGCCGAGGCGCCGCGCCCCCTGCCCGTGGTCGAAGTGGCCGAGGGTGCGGTGGACGTGCGCGTGGTGCTGGGGCTGGAGGCCGCAGCCGAGGACGACATGGACGCCCGCCCCTCGCATCACGATGGCCATGACGACCACGAACATGACGATTTCGAAAGCATTGTGGTCGAGCTGCCAGAACAGACCGACCCGGCGCAGCTGGTCGCCAATATCGAGCGTCTGGCGAACGAGCTGAACATCCTGCGGGTCAAGGGCTATGCCGCCGTTCAGGGCAAGCCGATGCGCCTGCTGGTCCAGGCGGTCGGCGCGCGGGTGCGGCACCAGTATGACCGCCCGTGGAAACCCGAGGAAGAGCGCCGCTCGCGCCTTGTGGTCATCGCCGAGCATGACGACATCGACGAGGCCGCGATCCGCGGCATCCTGACGGGCGTCACCGAGGCCGCCGAGTAAGCACCGATGCACGTCGTCTTCCGCGAAAGCCACGGGCTCGAAGAAACCGAGACCCCGACCGATCTGGGCCAGAGTCCGGCGGATCTGGTGGTGCTGTCCTTTTCGGACAGCGACCTGGGTGCTTTCGCGGCCGGCTGGCATCGCGGCGGCGGGCCCGAGGGGCGGATGCCCTCGTTGCGGCTGGCCAACCTGACGGCGCTGAAGCACCCATTGTCGGTCGATACCTATGTCGAGCAGACGCTGGAGGGTGCCAAGGGCATCCTGATCCGGCTGATCGGCGGAGTGCCCTATTGGTCCTACGGGTTGCAGCAGGTGCTGGCGCTGGCGCAGGCCAAGGGCATCGCGCTGGCGGTGCTGCCCGCCGACGGGCGCGAGGATACGCGGCTGGACGACTATTCCACCCTGCCGGTCTCGACCCTGCGGCGGCTGGCGCATCTGTGCGACACCGGCGGCGAGGTGGCCGCGCAGGCGGCGCTGGCGCAGATGGCGCTGGCGGCGGGGCTCTATGCCGGGCCGGTGATGGGGGCCAAGACTCTGCCCGACTGCGGCGCGTGGTGCCCGGATCGCGGCGTGATTGCGCCCGAGGACGCATTCGCGGGCGAAGGTCGGCGCATCATCGTGACGTTCTACCGCGCCTACCTGACCGCGGCCGATACCGCGCCGGTCGCGGCCCTGATCCGAGAAATCCGCGCGCGGGGTCATCAGGCGGTAGGGCTGTTCGCGCCCTCGCTCAAGGCGCCTGCGGCGGCGGAATGGCTGGCCGAGATTATCCCCGAGATGACGCCCTCGGCGATCATCAATGCCACCTCGTTTTCGGGCAAGGGCGCGTCGGGCACATCGCCCTTGGACGTGGCGGGCGTGCCGGTATTTCAGGTCGCGCTGGCCACTTCGCGCCGCAAGGCCTGGGCCGAGGCCGAACGCGGCATGTCGCCCGCCGATCTGGCCATGCATGTGGTCCTGCCCGAGGTAGACGGGCGTATCACAGCCGGTGTCGCCTCGTTCAAGGAGCCGGGCAAGCGCGACCCGCAACTGGAATATTCCCGTTTCGCCCACCGGCCCGAGCCCGACCGGATCACCGCCATCGTCGACCGGGCGATGGCCTGGGTGGACCTGGCCGAGAAGCCAAAGGCGCAACAGGTCCCCGCGCTGGTCTTGTCCACCTATCCGGGCAAAGACTGGCAGATGGCCCATGCGGTGGGGCTGGACGCGCTGGCCTCGGCCGAGGCGATCCTGTCCGACCTGCAGGGCGCCGGCTATGACACCGCCCCCGCCGAACCGATTGCCGATACCCTGCTGGACGCCCGGATTTCCTGGCCGGTCTCGGCCTACCGCGCGGCGCTGGCGCAACTGCCCGAGGCGTTGCGCGCCGATCTGGAAACCGTCTGGGGCGCACCCGAGGACGACCCGGCCTGCGCCGATGGGGCCTTCCACTTCACCGCGCTTCGGCGCGGCAAGGCGCTGGTGGCGTTACAGCCCGAACGCGGCACTCCGGAACTGCGCGACGACGAATACCACGACCTGTCGCGCACGCCCCGGCACGGCTACGTAGCCTTCTACCTGTGGCTGCGGCACGGGTTGGGCGCCGATGCGCTGATCCATATCGGCGCCCACGGAACACTGGAATGGCTGCCGGGCAAATCGGTGGCGCTCTCGGCGGAATGCTGGCCCGAGGCGCTGATCGGCGATCTGCCGGTGATCTATCCGTTCATCGTGAACGACCCGGGCGAGGCCGCGCAGGCCAAGCGCCGGATCGGGGCGGTGACGCTGGGCCACATTCCTCCGCCGATGAAGCAAAGCAGCACGCCCGACCGCATGGTGCGGCTGGAATCGCTGCTGGACGAGTTCTCGAACGCCGACGGGCTGGACCCCAAACGGCGCGACCGGTTGCAGGCCGATATCCGTGATGAGGCGCAGGCCATCGGGCTCGAGGCCGATCTGGGGCTGGATCAGGCCACCAGCACCGCCGAGGCTATCACCCGCATCGACCGCTTCGTCTGTGACATCAAGGAAAGCCAGTTCGGCGACGGGCTGCACGTCTTTGGCCGCGCGCCGCAGGTTGCGGGCAATTTCGATACTGCCGCGTCAGCACAGACCGAACGGCAGGCCCTGCTGGATGCCTTGGCCGGCAAACGGATCGAGGCTGGCCCGTCCGGCTCGCCCTATCGCGGGCGCACCGACGTGCTGCCCACCGGGCGCAACCTGTTCACCACCGATCCGCGATCGGTCCCCACCCGCGCCGCCTTTGCGCAGGGGGTGAAACTGGCCGAGGAACTGGTGCGCCGCCACCTGCAGGAGGAGGGCGACTACCCCAAGGGCCTGATCGTCGATCTGTGGGGCTCGGCCACGATGCGGACGGCGGGCGAGGAATTCGCCATGGCATTGCACCTGCTGGGCGTCAAACCGGTCTGGGATCCGGGCTCCGAGCGCGTGAGCGGGATCGAGGTTCTGCCGATCACCGACCTGGAACGCCCGCGGCTGGACGTGACCCTGCGCGTCTCGGGCCTGTTCCGCGACGTGTTCCCGACCCTGTCGGCCCTGTTCGGACAGGCGGTCCGAGCGCTGTCGGAACGCGACGAGGCGCCCGACTGGAACCCCTATGCCGGCCACGCTCCCGCCGCCCGCGTCTATGGCCCGGCGCCGGGCAGCTATGGGCTGAACATGACCCACCTGTCGGAAACCTACACCGACGAGGCACGCGCGCAGGCCGGTCAGGCCTGGCTGGATGCCAGCGCCTTTGCCTTCGAGGGCGAGCACATTGGCCACGACCCCGACGGGATCACCCAGCGCGTGGCGCAGGCCGACAGTTTCGTGCACCTGCAGGACCTGACCGAGACCGACCTGCTGCTGGCCAATGACTATGCTACGCACGAGGCCGGCTTTGCCGCCGCCAAGAAGCTGACCGGCGGCCAGGCGCATCTGTACCACCTGGACAATACCCGCCCAGAAACACCCCGCGCCCGCACCCTGCCCGAGGAAATCAGCCGCGTGGTCCACGCCCGCGCCGCCAATCCCGACTGGATCGCCGGTATGCAGCGCCACGGATTCCGCGGCGCGGCCGAGATCGCCGCGACGCTGGATCACATGGCGTCTTTCGCACATCTGTCGGGCAGCGTCGCCCCGCACCTGTTCGACCTCTATCACGATGCCACCCTCGGCAACCCGGAGGTGGACGCCTTTTTGCAGCAGGCCAATCCGCAGGCCCATCAGGCCATGCAGGACCGGTTCCGCGCGCTGTACGAGGCAGGGCTGTGGAACACCCGCCGCAACTCGATCCGCGCCGATCTGGAGGGGTTGGGATGAGCGCCCCGGTCGTCCAGGGCTGGTGCCCCGGCGCGCATCGCCCGATGATGTCCGGCGACGGGTTGGTGGTGCGGGTACGCCCGCGTCTGGCCCGGCTGAGCGCCGCCCAGACGCTGGGGCTGTGCGATCTGGCGCTGCGCTTCGGCAACGGCACCATCGACCTGACCAACCGCGCTAACCTGCAATTGCGCGGCGTGGCCGAAGACGATCACCAGCCACTGCTGTCCGAGTTGTCGGCGCTGAACCTGCTGGATGCAGAGCCCGGGCTTGAGACCCGGCGCAACATCCTTGTGTCGCCGCTGTACCAACCGGGCGACCTGACCGCGCGCCTGACGCAGGCATTGATCGACCGGCTGGGCGATCTGCCCGCCCTGCCCGCCAAGTTCGGTTTTGCGGTGGATACCGGCGAGGCGCGGCTGTTGGCCGGAGACTCGGCCGATATCCGGCTGGAGCTAGGACCTTTGGGCCTGATCCTGCGCGCCGACGGGGCCGAGACCGGCCGCTTGGTGAACGAGGACACGGCAATCGACCGCGTGATCGATCTGGCCAGGTGGTTCGTCGAGCGCTTCACTTCTGACACCCGCCGCATGGCCCGTCTGCTGGCGGTGCACGACCTGCCCGACGAATGGCAGAGCCACGCCATCGGCCCCACGTCACCGGCGCTGCAACCCGGCAACAGCGCAATCGGCCCGATCTACGGCGCAGCCTTCGGGCAACTGCCAGCCGCCGATCTGCGCGCGCTGATCGAGGCCTCGGGCGCGACCGCCCTGCGCGTCACGCCCTGGCGGCTGTTCCTGCTGGAAGGCGGGGCGGCGATCCCCGCCTCGGCCTTCGTGACGGATGGCGCCGACCCCCTGTTGACCACCGACGCCTGCCCCGGCGCGCCATTCTGCCCGCAGGCGCAGGCCGAAACCCGGGCCATCGCCCGCGCACTGGCCCCGCGCGTGTCCGGCAGCCTGCATGTCTCGGGCTGCGCCAAGGGCTGCGCACGCATGGGCGCGGCCGATCTAACGCTGGTGGGCCGCGACGGGCGATTTGATCTTGTAAAACACGGCCGCACGGGGGATGAGCCCCTCCAGCGCGGGCTGGACCCCGAAACACTGAAGACCATGGACCTGACCTGATGCCCTATGAATACGAAACCGACGGCGCGGCGATCTACAAGCAATCCTTCGCCACGATCCGGACCGAGGCCGATCTGGCCCGTTTCGACCCCGACGAAGAACAGGTCGCCGTCCGCATGATCCATGCCGCCGGAATGGTCGGGCTGGAAGAATTCATCCATTTCTCGGACGGCTTCGTGCGCACCGCCCGTACCGCGCTGGAAAACGGCGCGCCGATCCTGTGCGACGCGCGGATGGTGTCCGAAGGCGTCACGCGCTTTCGCCTGCCCGCCGACAACCAAGTCATCTGCACCCTGCATGACGAGCGCGTGCGCCCGCTGGCCGAGAAGATGGGCAACACCCGATCCGCGGCCGCGCTGGAACTGTGGCGCCCGCATCTGGAAGGCGCGCTGGTGGCCATCGGCAACGCGCCCACAGCGCTGTTTCACCTGCTGAACATGCTGGAAGACCCCGACTGCCCCCGCCCCGCCGCGATCATCGGCTGCCCGGTGGGCTTTGTCGGCGCGGTCGAATCCAAGGACGCCCTGTGGGAGGCCCAGCCCGTCCCCAGCTGCATCGTCAAGGGCCGGCTGGGCGGCAGCGCCATCACCGTCGCCGCGATCAACGCCATCGCAAGCCGGGCGGAATGAGCATGGGCACGATCTATGGCGTGGGCCTCGGCCCCGGCGATCCTGATTTGATGAGCGTCCGGGCCGACCGCCTGTTGCGCGGCGCGAAACACGTGGCCTATTTCCGCAAGCCCGGCCGCACCGGGCAGGCGCGCAAGATCGTGAACGGGATGATCCGCGATGATGCGGTCGAGTTTCCCATGGAATACCCGGTCACGACCGAGATCCCGGTCACCGATCCGCGCTACAACGCACTGCTGGCCGAGTTCTACGAACGCTGCACCGCACGCCTGAAAGAACTGGCCGATCAGGGCGAGGACGTGGTGGTGCTGTGCGAGGGCGACCCGTTCTTCTATGGCTCGTTCATGCATCTCTACAGCCGCCTGCGTGACGTGGTGCCCATCGAGGTGGTGCCGGCGATCACCGGCATGTCGGGCGCGTGGACGGCCTCGGGCGATCCGATCACCTGGGGCGACGACATCCTCACGGTGCTGATGGGAACCCTTCCCGAAGATGTTCTGGCCGACCGCATGGCGCGCACCGACGCGCTGGTGGTGATGAAGATCGGCCGCAACATCGACAAGGTGAAACGCGCGCTGAAAACGGCGGGCCTGTTCGACCGGGCCTGGATCGTGGAATACGCGCAGATGCCCAACCAGACCGTTCGCAAGCTGAGCGACGCCTGCACCGAGGTCACACCCTATTTCTCGATCATCATCGTGCACGGACAGGGGCGGCGGCCATGAGCGGCTGGGTCAAGATCGCCGGGCTTGGCCCCGGAAACGAGGCGCTGGTGACCTCCGAGGTGACCGCCGCCTTGGCCGAGGCGACTGATGTGGTGGGCTATATTCCCTACGTCGCGCGGGTGGCCAAACGGCCGGGCCTGACCCTGCACGCCAGCGACAACCGAGTCGAGATCGACCGCTCGCAGCACGCGCTGCGCATGGCGGTCGAGGGCAAGCGGGTGGTCGTGGTCTCGTCGGGCGATCCGGGCGTGTTTGCCATGGCCGCCGCCGTGTTCGAGGCGCTGGAAACCGGCCCGGACACCTGGCGTGAAATCCCTGTCGAGGTTCTGCCCGGCATCACCGCCATGCTGGCCGCGGCAGCCCGGGCGGGCGCGCCGCTGGGCCATGATTTCTGCGCCATCAACCTCAGCGACAACCTCAAGCCCTGGGCCGTGATCGAGAAACGCCTGCGGCTGGCCGCGCAGGCCGATTTCGCAATGGCCTTCTACAATCCACGCTCGAAGTCGCGGCCTGAAGGCTTTGTGAAGACACTGGAAATCCTGCGACAGGAATGCGAGCCCGAGCGCCTGATCCTGTTCGCCCGCGCCGTATCTCGCCCAGACGAGGCGATCCACATCGCGACCCTGGCCGAGGCAACGCCCGACATGGCCGACATGCAGACGGTGGTGATCGTCGGCTCGTCGCTGACCCGCGTCATCGACCGGCCCATAGGCCCCATCGTCTATACGCCAAGGTCCACGCCGGAATGAGCCAGCCAGTCCAAAACCCGCGGCACGCTCGTCAACTCGACCCGGCGGGGCAGCCTGGGCCGGTCGATCATCAGCACCGGGATGCCCAGCGCTCGCGCGGCGTCCAGCTTGGCGCGCGCGCCGGTGCCGCCGGCGTTCTTGGACACCACCAGTTCAGTTCGGTGCCGGCGCATCAGCGCCGTGTCTTCTTCAACCGTAAAAGGCCCGCGCGACACGACCACGTCGCAATCGGCGAAGGGCAGCGGGCCGGGTTCATCGACCAGCCGCAGAAGATAGTGGTGCTGGGGCTGCGCCGCGAATTCCTCAAGATGCATGCGCCCCACCGCAAGGAACACCCGACGCGGCGGACCGGCCAGCGCGGCGACGGCGCCGGCGATGTCGGGCACGTGTTGCCACCGGTCGCCGGGCGCGGCCGTCCATTCTGCGCGGGTCAGCGCGGCCAGCGGCGTCTGCGTCTGCTGGCAGGCGGCGATGGCATTGCGGCTCATCTGCGCGGCAAAGGGATGGGTGGCGTCGATCACATGGGTCACGCCGTTGTCGCGGATGTGACGCGCCAGACCCTCGGCCCCGCCGAAGCCACCTACGCGCGTAGGCAGCGGTTGCGGCCGCGGGTTGTCGACCCGGCCCGCATAGGAATAGATTGCCGCCACACCCAAATCCGCCACGGCGCGGGCCAATGCGTTGGCCTCGGTCGTGCCGCCAAGGATCAGGAGGTTGGGCATGTCTGAAACTCCGTGGCTGACCATTCTGGGCCTGGGCGAGGATGGACTGGATGGCCTGTCGGCCGCAAGCCGTCAAGAGCTGGAGCGCGCCGAGGTCATCATGGGCCCGCCCCGGCACCTGTCACTAGTTCCCGAAACCGGAGCCGAACGCATCGAATGGCCGGTGCCGTTCGCCGACGGGCTACCCATCCTGCAAGGGCTGAAGGGCCAGCGCACGGTGGTTCTGGCCTCGGGTGATCCGTTCTGGTTTGGCGCCGGGTCGGTGATCGCGCGCAATTTCGCCCCCGAAGACTGGGTGGCACGGCCGGGGCAGTCGACCTTCTCGCTGGCGGCGGCGCGGTTGGGCTGGCCGTTGGAAGGCACTGCCACCTTCGGCCTGCACGCCGCCCCCCTGACCCGCCTGCGTCCGCATCTGTCACGCGGCATGCGCGCCATCGTCCTGCTGCGCGACGGGGCCGCTGTGGCCGAGCTGGCCCGCTATCTGACCGAGACCGGGTTCGGCGAAACGACCCTGCACGTGATGGAGGCCCTCGGCGGCCCTCGGGAACGCGCGCGCAGCATGTCCCTGACCGAAGCCCTGCTGGACTCGTTCGAGCATCCGGTCTGCGTGGCGCTTGAGGTTGCGGGCGACGGGCCTGCGCTGCCGTTGGCCTCGGGCAAACCCGACGAGATTTTCGAAACCGATGGGCAGATCACCAAACGGCCGGTGCGTGCGTTGACCCTGTCGGCGCTGGCGCCCGCGCGGGGCGAGCATCTGTGGGACGTCGGCGGCGGCAGCGGATCGATCGGCATCGAGTGGCTGATGTGCGACCCGTCCCTTACTGCCACAACGATCGAGCCGCGCGCCGACCGCGCCGCGCGCATCCGCGCCAATGCCGACGCGCTGGGACAAGATCGGTTGCAGGTCATCCATGGCCGGGCGCCTGACGCGCTGGACGGCCTGCCCTTGCCTGACGTGGTGTTCATCGGCGGTGGGCTGAGCGACGCGCTACTGGACTGGCTTGCCGCCAACCTGCCCTCGGGCACCCGGCTGGTCGCCAACGCCGTTACGCTGGAAAGCGAAGCGATGCTGAGCCAATGGCACGCCAAGCTGGGCGGCGACCTGCTGCGGATCGAGCTGGCGCAGGCCGGCGACCTCGGCCCCCGGCGCGGTTGGAAATCGGCCTATCCGGTCGTTCAGTGGAGCGTGACCCTATGATCGTGGCCGGGCTTGGGTTTTCGTCCGCCGCGACCTGCGCCAGCCTGCGCGCAGCGTTCGACCGCGCCACTGCCGGACAGGCGGTGGACGCGCTGGCCACCGCCGCCGACAAGGCCGGCCACCCGGCGCTGGCCGAATTTGCCGCCGCCTGCGCCCTGCCCCTGCATTTCGCGGACTCGGCCGATCTGGCCGGGCAACGCACGCTCACCTGCTCGCCCCGCAGCCGCGCCAGTCATGGCACTGGCAGCGTGGCCGAAGCTTCCGCCCTTGCCGCCGCCGGACCGGGCGCGCGGCTGCTTTCACCCCGACAGATCTCGGACGACCGGCTTGCCACCTGCGCGGTCGCCATCGGAGGACAGACATGACCGTTCATTTCATCGGCGCCGGACCGGGCGCCGCCGACCTTCTGACCCTGCGCGGACGCGACATCATCGCCGCTTGCCCGGTGTGCCTGTATGCCGGGTCGCTGGTGCCCGAAGAGATCCTGGCCCACTGCCCCGAAGGTGCGCGCATCGTGAACACCGCGCCGATGGATCTGGATCAGATCATGGCCGAAATCAAAACCGCCCATGATGCCGGTCAGGACGTGGCCCGCCTGCATTCGGGCGACCTGTCGGTCTGGTCGGCGATGGGCGAACAGATCCGGCGCCTGAAACAGATGGGCATTCCCGTCAGCGTGACCCCCGGCGTTCCGTCCTTTGCCGCCGCGGCAGCCGCTTTGGGCACCGAACTGACCCTGCCCGGGCTGGCGCAATCGGTGGTGCTGACTCGGACCCCGGGGCGCGCCTCGTCCATGCCTGAGGGCGAGACGCTGGAAAACTTCGCCCGCACCGGCGCCACGTTGGCCATCCACCTGTCGATCGGCAATCTGGACAAGGTCTTGTCTGACCTGACCCCCGCCTATGGCGCCGACTGCCCCGTGGCCGTGGTGTACCGCGCCAGCTGGCCGGACGAGCGGATCATCCGCGCCACGCTGGGCACGTTGAAGGACTCGCTGGACGAGAGCATCTCGCGCACCGCGCTGATCCTGGTCGGGCCGGCACTGGCCGGTGAAGGCTTCGATGAAAGCTGCCTGTATTCCAAGACCTATGATCGTCGCTATCGTCCGCAAAGCGCCGACAGCCCGTGGTCGAGCTGGAGTCACGGCGATGACTAACCCGCCCGGACTGCTGATCTCGGCCCCATCCTCGGGGACGGGCAAGACCACTGTGATGCTGGGCCTGCTGCGCGCGCTGGCCGAGGACGGGCTGACCGTGCAACCCTTCAAGAGCGGTCCCGACTACATCGATCCGGCCTTTCACCGGGCGGCGGCAGGGCGGGCCTCGTTCAACCTGGACAGCTGGGCGATGGGCGCGCCGTTGCTGGGCGCGATTTCGGCGCAGGCCAAAGGCGCCGACATCGTGGTGGCCGAAGGGTCGATGGGCCTGTTCGACGGGGTCGCAAAGCCGGGCGAGCTGGGCCATGGGTCCAGCGCCGAGACCGCGCTGCGCATGGGCTGGCCGGTGGTTCTGGTGCTGGATGTGGGTGGTCAGGCGCAATCGGCCGCCGCAACGGCGCTGGGGTTCCGGATGTACAACCCCGACCTGCCCTTTGCCGGCGTGATTCTGAACCGCTGCGCCAGCCCGCGCCACGAACGCCTGACCCGTCTGGGAATGGAGCGCGCGGGCCTGCCCGTTCTGGGCGTGCTGCCCCGGCGCGGCGACCTGACCCTGCCCGAGCGGCATCTGGGTCTGATCCAGGCGGTCGAGCACCCCGATCTGGAAAGCGCAATTGCCGGCTACGCGGCCTTTCTGCGCGAGCATGTGGATCTGGAGTCGATCAAGCAGGCGGCCTCGTCGGGCCCCGCGGGGCCGTCGTCGGCCGGGCTTCCGCGCCCTCCGGCGCAAAGGATCGCCTTGGCCCAAGACTCGGCGTTTTCCTTTACCTACCCGCACCTTCTGGAAGGCTGGCGGGCGGCCGGGGCCGAGATCCTGCCGTTTTCTCCGCTGGCGGACGAGGCGCCGGCCCCGGATGCCGATCTGGTCTGGTTGCCCGGCGGGTACCCCGAACTACACGCCGGAACCCTGGCTGCGGCAGAGCGGTTCCTGACCGGATTGCGCAAACATGCCGAAACGCGGCCCGTGCATGGCGAATGCGGCGGCTACATGGCCCTGGGCGAAGGGCTGATCGACAAGGACGGCACCCGCCATAGGATGGCCGGGCTGCTGGGCCTTGTCACTTCGTACGAGAAGCGCAAATTCAACCTGGGCTATCGCCGGGCCGAGTTGCTGGCCGACATGCCCGGGTTTTCGGCCGGGACCGCGCTACGGGGGCACGAGTTCCACTATTCCTCGATCGTCGAGCAACCCGACGTGCCCCTGGCACGGGTTTTTGACGCCGAAGGCGCCGAAGGCCCGCAGACCGGATCGCGCCGCGGACATGTCACCGGTACGTTCTTCCATCTGATCGCAGAGGCCAGCGCATGAGCGGTTTCGTTTCCTTCATCGGGTCCGGCCCCGGCGACCCGGAATTGTTGACCCTCAAGGCCGTGGACCGGCTGCAAAAAGCCGATGCGGTTCTGTTCGACGATCTCAGCAGCGGGCCGATCCTGAGCCATGCGCGCACGGACGCCGACCTTGTCGGCGTGGGCAAGCGCGCCGGGCGACCCTCGCCCAAGCAGGACCATGTCAGCCGCCTGCTGGTCGAGTACGCCCAGACCGGCCAAAGGATCGTGCGGCTGAAATCGGGCGATGGCGGCCTGTTCGGACGGCTAGAGGAGGAACTGGTGGCCCTGCGCGCTGCCGGGGTCGCCCACGAGATCATTCCGGGCATCCCCTCAGCCATTGCCGCGGCTGCCGCGGCAGGCATCCCGCTGACCCGGCGGCTGACCGCGCGGCGCGTGCAGTTCGTCACCGGCCACGATGTCAGCGGGAAGCTTCCCGAGGACTTGAACCTGCCCGCGCTGGCCGACCCGGGTGCGACGACGGTGGTGTTCATGGGCAAGCGCACCTTTCCCCTGCTAGCCGGCGCGCTGCACGCGCATGGGCTGCCGCTGGATACCCCCGCGCTGATGGCCGAGTCGGTCTCGACGCCTGAGCAGTCGCTGCACCGGTCCACCGTCGGTGCCTTGGCCGAGCGCCTGGGTTCCGAGATCGGCACCGCGCCAGCGCTGATCCTTTATGGTCCGCTGGCGGAGTTCGACGATGATTGATCTGGTCTTGATCGGGATCGGCACCGGCAACCCGGACCACGTGACCTTTCAGGGCGCGCAGGCGATCCGCGCGGCCGATCTGATCCTGATCCCGCGCAAGGGCGCCAACAAGGCCGATCTGGCCGGCGTGCGCGAGGAAATCATCCGCAAGGTCACCGGCACACCGCCCCAAATCGCCTATTTCGACATCCCTGAGCGCCGGTCGCAGGATGGCTACCTGCGCGGCGTGGATGAATGGCACGACGCAATCGCCCTGCGCTGGCAGGAGGCGATGGCCCGGCACCCTGAGGCGCGCACCGTCGCCCTGCTGATCTGGGGCGACCCGTCGCTCTATGACAGTTCGCTGCGAATCGCGGCGCGGCTAGACCCGCAGCCGAACACCACGGTGATCCCCGGCATCACGGCGCTGCAGGCGCTGACGGCGGCCCATGCCATACCAATCAACGAGATCGGCGCACCCTATCTGGTCACCACCGGCCGGCGCATCCGCGACGAGGGCTGGCCCAGCAACGCCGATACGGTTGCGGTTATGCTGGATGGCGAATGTTCGTTCCAGACTTTGGACATGGCCGATTTTGACATCTGGTGGGGGGCTTACTTGGGTATGCCCGAGCAGATCCTGATCAAAGGTCCGCTGGCCGATGTGGCGGACGAAATTCTGCGCACCCGCGCCGAGGCCCGCGCCCGGCACGGGTGGATCATGGATATCTATGTTCTGAAAAAGCGCGGGAATTGACGCGAAAGGTCGCAAATGGCGATTGCGCCACAGCGGCATTCACGTCTAAATGGACGGGTCTGGTCCTGCCGGAGACATCCGGATGCTAAGAGGGAATTTGGTGCGGCCTGCGCGCAGGTCAAATCCGAAGCCGCCCCCGCGACTGTAAGCGGTGAGCCCTGTTCAACCAGCCACTCCCGATCCGTTCGGGGGGAAGGCGAACAGAGGCGCTGACCCGCAAGCCAGGAGACCTGCCAGGCGAACAATGAAACACCGGCCGTCGGGTGCGGCGGCACAGGAGGACAGAAAATGACGACACAAACGCAAACCGCATCAACGGCACGCGCTGGCATTCTTTCGGCAGTGTTCGCGGCAGCCCTGGGCCTGGGGATCATCACCCTGGCTGGTCACGTTCAGGCATCGGCGCTGCATGACGCCGCGCATGACGTGCGCCACGCAACCGGCTTCCCCTGCCACTAAACCAATGTTCAGTCGCATTCTGACCAGCGCGTTGTTCGCTGGTGCTGCAGCCGGGTTGATCGTCGCCCTGCTGCAGTTGTTATTCGTGCAACCCGTGTTGCTGCATGCTGAACTCTATGAATCCGGAGAGCTGGTGCATTTCGGAGCCGAAGCCGTCTCGGCCCATCCCGAACTGCCGGGTATGTTCTCGGACCTGACCCGCGACGGGCTGAGCGTGGTGTTCACCATGCTGACCTATACCGGCTATGCGCTGGTTCTGGTCGCCCTGATGTCGCTGGCCGAAGCGCAAGGCCACCCTGTTGACGGGCGCACGGGCGTGCTGTGGGGCCTGGCCGGTTTCATCGCCTTTCACCTGGCGCCGGGCTTCACCCTGGCCCCCGAGGTTCCGGGTGTTGCCGCAGCCGACGTGTTCGCGCGGCAGATCTGGTGGTGGGCAACCGTCGCGGCTGCTGGTGTGGCCATGTGGCTGATCGCCTTTGGTGGCAACATCGTCAGCTATCTGGTTGCGGCCGTGCTGTTGATGGCCCCGCACCTGATCGGCGCGCCGGAACCCGACGTGTTCACTGGGCCGGTTCCGACCGAGATCGGGGCCCTGTTCGCAGCACGCGCCTTTGGCGTCGGCCTTGTGGCCTGGGTGCTGCTGGGTTCGTTTGCCGGGTATTTCTGGCAAAGCGAGGGCAAGCGCGTCGAAGCCGCGGCCTGATCCCCGAAATCCCACGACCCGCCGGCGCCCAACCGGCGGGTCATTTGCTTTTCAAGGAAACATGATGACACGCTCGCTTGCTCTTTTCGCGATCGGTCTGGTCTTTGGTGGGGGTGCCGGGTTCGTGCTGGCCGCGGCCAACGGCGTCACCTTCGATGGCCACGACCATTCCGACCCCGCCCAACATGGCGGCCATCACGCCGAGGCCATGGCCCATGACCACAGCGCCGCCATCAACCTGCCCGCCGGACCGGACGCGCCGGGGCTGGAGATCGCCGTCTCCCCCGACCCGATGGCGGGTTGGAACCTGCATGTGATGCCAAAAAACTTCCGCTTCTCGCCGGAGAACGCCTCGCTGGACAACAAGCCCGGCGAAGGCCATGCGCATGTCTATGTAAACGGCGTCAAGCTGGCCCGGCTTTATGGCAACTGGATGCACATTTCGGACCTGCCCAAGGGCGACACTACCATCGAGGTCTCGCTGAACGCCAACAGCCACAGCCTGCTGGCCGTGGATGGGGTGCCGGTCAGCGCGGCCGTCACGGTTCAGGTGGACTGAAACGCAGGGATCCGCGCCCTCAGACACAAGCGAAGCCGCCCGCACGGCCGGGCGTCTTCGATCCAGCCATTCGGGCTGTTCAGAATGGCCCGACAGGTCGCCGCAATGTCATCGGCATCGGCGACCGGATCGATTCCCGAAAACACATAGGAAGCGAGGCCCGCGCCCTGCATCGCCACCACGGTCGGCTCGTCGCAACCGCTGAAACAGGCGTGCTCGGCGATCTCGATCTGCCCGTCCAGTCCCGCAGCGCGCAGGGCGTCCAATACGGCCTGACGCTCGGCCGGCAAGTCGCGCTCACCCGCGCAGCTGCTGCAGATCAAAACACGCATGCCACTCGCCTGCCTTTTCCGTTTCACACTGTCGCTTGTGCGGGTTTCGCACCCCCGGCGCAAGCCCGCCGCCCACGATATTGTGACTGTACGCACCCGGGAATTCGGGAAGACTTGGGCCAACCACGACCTGGAGAGCCCGTGATGAAACGTCTTATGTTTTTCCTCGGCCTGTTGGCGCTGCCCGCGCTTGCTGCCGATATCGAACCACGGCCGGGTTGGGCCGTCCACCCGACGACCAAGACCCATGACGCGCTGGTGGCCGACACGATCGCAGCAGTCAAGGCAAACGGTCTGATCGTGGTAACGCAGGCCGGGCCCACCAAGGCCGCCGCCGCGCGCGGCATCACCATTCCGGGCAATCGGGTGATCGGCGTCTTCAACAACGACTATGCGGTGCGGGTTCTGGAACAATCGGTGCCCGCGATGATCGAGGCGCCGATCCGCCTGTACGTCACGGAAAACGAGGACGGGACCGCGACGCTGTCCTACAAAACGCCCACTTTGGTCTTTGCCCCCTACAACGGTGGCTCCGACGCCTTGCCCGCGATTGCCGCAGAGTTGGACGCCAAATTCGCCGCCATCGCCCAGATGGCTGTCAAATAGTCACACTGACGTGATGCGGCTTGCACCGGCCCGGAACCTCCGCAATCTGCTGCGCAACGGAACTTACGGAGCTTGTTCGATGCAGGACCTGTCCCCCCGCGCTGCGGACCTTCTGGCGCAACGGCTGTACGAGGCCGGGTGCCGCCACGCATTCGGCATGCCCGGTGGCGAGGTGTTGACCCTGGTCGATGCGCTGGAACAGGCCGGGATCACCTTTCACCTGACCAAGCACGAAAACTCGGCCGGTTTCATGGCCGAGGCGGTGCACCACCGCGACGGCGCGCCGGCGGTTCTGGTGGCGACCCTGGGTCCTGGGGCCATGAACGGCATCAATGTCGTGGCCAACGCGCTGCAGGATCGGGTACCGATGATCGTGCTGACCGGCTGCGTCGATGCCGACGAGGCGCTGACTTACACCCATCAGGTCATGGATCATGCGCAGGTCTATCGCTCGATCACCAAGGGTACGTTCACCCTGACGGCCAAGGGCGCCGACATCATCGCCGACAAGGCCGTGTCGCTGGCCACGCAGCCACGCCCCGGGCCGGTGCATATCGACGTGCCGATCTCGGTCGCCGATACACGGGTGTCGGCCGCCAAGCGCCGACGGCTGACCCGGGCCGCCCGCGTCGCGCCCGAGGGCACATGCCTGGAGAAGGCCCGCCGATGGGTCGCCGAGGCCGAGCGTCCGCTGGCGATCATCGGGCTGGACGTGCTGTATGACGACTCGCGCAGCGTGGTGCGGGCGTTTCTGGAGCATTTCGGCATCCCGTTCGTCACGACCTACAAGGCCAAGGGCGTGGTGCCCGAGGATCACCCGCTGTGCCTGGGGGGCGCGGGGCTGTCGCCCTTGGCCGACACGCAGCTTGTGCCGCTGGTCGAACAGGCCGACCTGATCCTGTGCCTGGGCTATGACCCCATCGAAATGCGCCCCGGCTGGCGCGAGATCTGGGACCCGGACGAGAAACGCGTGATCGACATCTCGGCCGTGGTGAATGACCACTACATGCATCAGGCGGGGCTGAACCTGGTGGCCGATACCGGCGCCACGCTTGAGGCGATCGCCAAGGGCAACCCCGCCCGCCCGACCTGGCCCCAAGGCCAGCCGGCGCAGGCCAAGGCCGCCTTGGCCGCAGCCTTTCCGACCGATGACGACTGGGGCCCCGCCGCCGTGATCGCCGAGGCTCGCGATACCCTGCCCCCCGAAACCTTGGCCACCGCAGACAGCGGCGCGCACCGCATCCTTCTCAGCCAGATGTGGCAGTGCCTGCAGCCGCGCGACCTGATCCAGTCTTCGGCGCTGTGCACGATGGGTTGCGCCGTTCCGATGGCGATCGGCCTGAAACTGGCCGAACCCGGCCGCCCGGTCATCAGCTTTTCCGGCGATGCCGGGTTCCTGATGGTGGCCGGTGAGTTGTCGACCGCCGCGGAAATGGGAGGAAACCCGATCTTTCTGGTCTTTGTCGATGCCAGCCTGGCACTGATCGAACTGAAGCAGCGCCAGCGCCAGATGGGCAACCGGGGCGTCGATTTCGACCGGCATGACTATGCCGCGATGGGCCGGGCGTTCGGCGGCAACGGCCACACCGTGCGCAACCGTGCCGAACTGCGCGCTGCGCTGAAGGCCGCGATGGCCGCCGACACGTTAACCGTGATCGCCGCCGAGATCGACCGCGGAGGCTATGATGGCCGCATCTGACGGGCCGCTGAAGGGCGTCAAGGTTCTGGATCTGTCACGCATTCTGGCCGGGCCGACCTGCACGCAGCTGCTTGGCGATCTGGGCGCCAGCGTGATCAAGGTGGAAAACCCGGCCACCGGTGGCGACGATACCCGCCAGTGGGGGCCGCCCTATGTCACCGATGCGGATGGCAACCCGACCGATCAGAGCGCCTATTTCATGGCCGCGAACCGCAACAAGAAGTCCGTCGCCATCGATATCGCCACGCCAGAGGGGCAGGCACAGATCCGGCGGCTGGCCTCTCATGCTGACATCCTCATCGAGAATTTCAAACCCGGCGGGCTGGCCAAATACGGGCTGGACCATGAAACCCTCTCGCGGGACTTTCCGGGGCTGATCTACTGTTCGATCTCGGGCTACGGCCAGACCGGCCCGAACGCGGCCAAGCCGGGCTATGACCTGATGGCGCAGGGCTATGGCGGGATCATGTCGCTGACGGGCGAACCGGACGGAGCCCCTATGAAAGTCGGCGTGGGCATCGCCGACGTGATGTGCGGCATGTACGCGACCGTCGGCATTCTGGCGGCGCTGCGCCACCGGGATCAGACCGGCGAAGGCCAGCAGATCGACATCGCGCTGGTCGACAGCCAGATCGCATGGCTGATCAACGAGGGCGTGAACTATCTGACCTCGGGCCAGGTTCCACAGCGGCGCGGGAATGGGCACCCCAACATCGTGCCCTACGATGTCTACGAAACCGCCGATGGACACGTCATTCTGGCCGTGGGAAATGACAGCCAGTTCCGGCGCTTCTGCGGTTTTCTGGAGTTGAGCCACCTGCCCGACGACGCGCGGTTCGCCACCAACCCGGCTCGGCTGGAACACCGCGATGCATTGAACGCCGTTCTGCGGCCCGCGCTGCTGCGGCTGGAGACCAAGGCCGTCATCGACGGCCTGGAGGCGCTGAAAGTGCCGGTCGGCCCGGTTCAGACGCTGGATCAGGTCTTTGCCTCGGACCAAGTGGCGGCGCGGGGGATGCAAGTGGATATGCCAGCCCGGCCCGGCCAGGTGCGTCTGATCGGGAATCCATTGAAGTTGTCCCGCAGCCCGGTGACCTACCGCTCTGCTCCGCCCGAGTTCGGCGCTGACACGCAAGCGGTTCTGAACGCGGAAAACCCCTTCGAGGATTGAAACACTCTGCCTTTTTCGGCGGCAAGTCGCTGAAACATGTCATTGAATCGGCGATTTTTTTCGCTTTTTGCGAACACAAGCTTTCACCAATTCGAGAGCAGGCCCGATACTGTTACGTCCCGTCTGCACACTCTGCTAAGTCCAAGAGTGTGAGTTTTTGCAACCAGATTGGACCCAAGCATGCAGCAAGATGTTTTCGGACAGATGAACACCCTGACCCACCCGGACAGCGCCGAAGCGTGGAATGGTGTTCTGCTTGGCTTCATGGCTCACGCAGCGGTCACACCTCAGCATCTGGGCAAGGTGCTTGAGCTTGAACCGGGCTTTGCGCTTGGACATGCCATCAAGGGGCTGTTCATGGTTCTGTTGGGTCGCAGGGAAATGATGGAGGTCGCCCATCAGGCCGCCGCCGCCGCAAAAAGTGCGGCTGCTGAGCAGCCGATTTCGGCCCGCGAGACACTGTATCTTGAGGCCCTGGATCACTGGCTGGCAGGCCAGCCCACCCGCGCCGTGCAAACCTTCGAGGCAATTCTGCGCAGCCACCCCGAGGACACGCTGGCCATCAAACTCAGCCACGCGACCCGTTTCGTGTTGGGTGACTCCGCAGGGATGCGACGCTCGATCGAACGGGTTCTGCCGGCTTATGCGCCTGATCACCCCGGTCGTGGATACCTGCTTGGGTGCCATTCCTTTGCGTTGGAAGAAACCGGTGCCTACGAAAAGGCCGAAATCGCAGGGCGGCAGGCTCTGTGGATGGTCTCGGACGATGCGTGGGGCCTACACGCAGTCGCCCACGTGCACGAAATGACGGGCAATGCGCAATCCGGTCTGGACTGGCTGGCCGGGCGCGAGGCTGCCTGGTCCCACTGCAACAACTTCCGGTATCACGTGTGGTGGCACAAAGCGTTGATGCATCTGGATCTGGATCAGATCGACCAGGTGCTTGATCTGTACGACCACGAGATTCGCCAGGACAAGACAGATGACTATCGCGATATTTCGAATGCGACCTCGCTGTTGTCGCGGCTCGAGCTTGAAGGCGTGGACATCGGCACCCGATGGGAAGAACTGGCCGACCTGAGCGCCGCCCGCACCGAAGACGGCTGTCTGATTTTCGCCGATCTGCATTACCTTCTGGCACTGACTGGTGACAACAGGCCCGACTCGACCGCCAAGTTGCTGGCCCGCATTCACAAGGACTCGCAACAGCCCGCAACCGACACGGCACGTCGCATGGCCGACCCGGGCTTGGCCGCCGCCATTGGCCTTGAGGCATTTGGAAAAGGCGATTATCTCCAAGCCTTCGAGCATCTTGCAAATGCGCGAAATTCGATGCAATTGGCCGGCGGCAGTCACGCCCAGAGGGATGTTTTTGAACGCATTACAATCGATTCCGGCCTGCGTGCCGGACGCCTCGATGTTGTCGAGCGCATTTTGGACGACCGCAAGGCCAAACGGTCCGGCACCGAAGACAATTACGCCCTCGCGCGCCGCGCTCTGATCAGTTCGGCCCGCGACCAATCCGGTGTGCAAAGCGTACCGGCTGAATAACAAGACGACCACAAAGGACAGAGAGACGAATGGCGACCGCATCGCCCGCTTCTGATTTTGCACCGGTGGCGGCATCCTCCGCCCCTGCTGCCGCAACCCGCGACCCGCGGCTGGATTTCTATCGCGGTATTGCGATGTTCATCATCCTGATCGCGCACATCCCGAACGACCCTTGGGCCAGATGGATCCCGGCCCGGTTTGGATTCTCGGACGCGACTGAAATCTTTGTTTTCTGCTCGGGCATGGCTTCGGCGATCGCCTTTGGCGGCGCGTTTGAGCGCAAGGGCTGGTGGATGGGTACCGCCCGGGTCAGCTTCCGCATCTGGCAGGTCTACTGGGCCCATATTTGCCTGTTTTTCTTTGTCGCCATGTCCATGGCGGCACTGGATCTGTCCGGAGCCTTCGACAAAAGCTATGTCTCGGGATTGAACCTGCAGCATTTCTTCAACGACCCGATGCCACAGATGGTGGGGCTGTTCACCCTGACTTATGTGCCGAACTATTTCGACATCCTGCCGATGTACCTGGTCGTTCTGGCAATGATGCCGATGTTCATGGGCCTGTCGCGCCTCAGCATCTGGGCGGTCGGGTTGGTCTCGGTCGCGATCTGGCTGGTGGCGCAGACCGGTATGCTGGCGCTTCCGGCCGAACCGTGGTCGGACCGCCAGTGGTTCTTCAACCCGTTTGGATGGCAGTTGCTGTTTTTCACGGGCTTTGCATTCATGCGGGGCTGGATTCCTGCGCCGCCGGTTTCCAAGACGCTGATCTGGGCCGCGGCATTGTTCCTTGTCCTCTCGGCCCCGTTCGGATCGTGGAAAGTGTTCTTGTGGGTGCAGGCGGCCGCCCCGGATCTTGCCGAGAACATCCGAAAGGTCTGGCCCCTTACAAGCGAGCTGCGCGAAAAAACCGATTTCGGCCTGTTCCGGTACATGCACTTCCTGTCGCTGGCCTACCTGGGGTGGGTGGCTGCAGGGCAACATGGGCATCGCCTGATCGCCACCGGCAACACGATCGGCGCGCAGCTGTGGCGATGGATCCTGAAGCAGATCACCAAAGTGGGCCAGCAGTCCTTGGCGGTATTTGTATTTTCCATGGCAGCAGCACGACTTATCGGCGTTTTCCTCGACGAATTTGGGCGGGATTTTGCCACCGTTCTGGCCGCAAATCTAATTGGATTTGCATTGATCATCGGCGTGGCTTATCTGGCCGCTTGGTTCAAATCACACCCATGGAAATCGAAGTCATGAAGTTCACGCGTCGTGCATTCCTTGCGTCGACTACGGCGCTGGCCTTCGCCCCGGCCACCTTTGCCACCGGTGGCGAGGTGCCATTCGACCGGGCCGACATCATCGCCCTTGCCCGCGATCTGGCCAGCCGCCCCTACGAGGCGCGCGAAACCGTTCCGCAGGCGTGGCAGGACCTCACTTACGAACAGTACCGCTCCATCCGTTTCCGGCTGGACCGTGCACTCTGGTACGGGACCGATACGCCGTTCAACGTCGATTTCTTCACCCCCGGCCTCTACTTCCCGCGAACCGTTCAGGTCTCGGCAGTTGAGAACGGGATGATCGCGCCAGTTGCCTTCGACCTCGAGATGTTCGACCGGGCCGAGGATGTCCCCGATCTGCCCGTGGACGAAACGCTGGGTTTTTCGGGTTTCCGGCTGCGCACCGAGATGCATCGCCCTGGCAAGACGGACGAGTTCTGCGTCTTTCAGGGAGCCAGCTATTTCCGTGCCATCGGCCTGCACGAGGTCTATGGTCTGTCGGCCCGTGGTCTTGCACTAAAAACCGGGGATCCCGAGGGCGAAGAATTTCCGGATTTCATCCGATTTTGGCTGGAGCGCCCAAAGCCCGGCCAGCGCAACATGATCGTTCACGCCCTGATGGACAGCCCCAGTGTGACCGGCGCCTACCGGTTCGATATCTCGGCCGGCGCTGACTGCATCATGGAGGTGCAGGCAACCTTGTTTGCTCGGGAAGAACTTCCCCATGTCGGGATCGCTCCGGGGACGTCGATGTTCCTGTTCGATCAGACCAATCACAACCGGTTCGACGATTTCCGTCCGGCCGTGCATGACAGCGACGGGCTGATGATCCGAAACGGGGCGGGAGAAGTGATTTGGCGCCCGCTCGCCAATCCCAAGAGATTGCAGGTGTCCTCATTCGTCGACATGAATCCTCGCGGGTTCGGACTGATGCAGCGCAAACGCGCGTTTTCCGACTATGCCGACCTCGAGGCGCAATACCACAAGCGCCCCGGCCTTTGGGTCGAGCCGATGGGCGATTGGGGTAAAGGTACGGTCACTCTGGTCGAAATTCCGGCCGATCAGGAGATCTACGACAACATTGTCGCCTATTGGCGTCCCGCTGAACCGGTCGCTGCCGGTGCTCAGCTCGACTTGTCGTACCGCCTGATCTGGGGCGAGGAACCTCAGCGGACCGCCATGCCGCGGGTGATCAACACCGCAATGGGCGAGAACACTTTCGGGGAAGGACGGCTTGCGGTGATCGACTTCGAAGCCAGCGAGTTGCTCGACGATCCGGACGCCCTCAGCGTGTTCGTGCAGTCGCCTCATGCGGAAACCTCGGACGGGGTTCTGCAACGCAACCCGGATACGGGCGGTTTGCGTCTGGCCTTTTCGTTTCAACCCGGCGACCGCGACCACGTAGAATTGCGCGCGCAACTGAGGCTGGGTGACGAGCCCGCCTCGGAAGTCTGGATGTACAGATGGACAGCATAATCCCGGACCTGAAAATCATGCCGCCCGAGGCACAGCTGGCAATGCCGGAGCAGGACTTTGGCGCCGGGTTTCGGGACGCCCAAGCACCTGCGGATGCCCGCCGGTCGTCGGCTGGCCTTTGGCGCGCATTGGCGTTTTCCCCGGCCATGGCGGCTTCGGTTGCATTGCTGTGGGTCATGGCGGACTGGTTCGACGCCGAAGGGATAAACGTGGTCGAAGCGATCCTTTTGGCATTGATTTCGTTCAATTTCTTCTGGATTTCCTTCACGGTCTGCACCGTCCTTCTGGGCATGGTCTCTCTGGCCCGGCAAGAGCGTCCGGTACGGCAGGGTCGCGCGCAGCCACTGCGGGTCGCTTTGCTGATGCCGGTCTACAACGAAGTGCCGTGGAACGTGTTGGGCAATGCCCGCACGATGCTGGAAGAACTGCGCGCCCGAGGGGGCAAGCATCACTATGCGATGTTCATCCTGTCCGACACCCGCGATCCGGAAATCGCGGCCCAGGAACAGGCCAGCATCGAGGCGCTGCGTACCACGCTCGCCCCGGGGCTTGAGCTGTATTACCGACGCAGGGAACAGAATACGGACCGCAAGGTCGGCAATATTGCTGATTGGGTCAGCCGCTGGGGTGGCGCTTGGGATGCAATGCTGGTTCTGGACGCCGACAGCCTGATGACCGGGCGTGCGATCGCGCGGCTGACCGACGCGCTGGCCCGCGATCCCGGCGCCGGCCTGATCCAAAGCTATCCGCAACTGATTGGTGCCCAGTCCGTCTTTGCCCGGATGCAGCAATTCGCCAATGGTGTGTACGGCATCGCGTTCGCCGAGGGCCTCTCCCGTTGGTGCGGCCAGGAAGGCAACTATTGGGGCCACAACGCCATCATCCGCACCAAAGCCTTTGCGACCTGCGCGGGTCTGCCCAAGCTGCGCTCGCTCTCGGGCCAGGAACAACTGATCATGAGCCACGACTTCGTCGAGGCCGGGTTGCTGCGCCGCGCCGGTTGGGGCGTTCGCTTTCTGCCGCGCATCCGAGGCTCGTACGAGGAAACACCGCCGACATTGATCGACCACGCCCTACGCGACCGCCGCTGGTGCCAGGGCAATCTGCAGCATCTGCGTCTGCTCGGCTCGACCGGGTTTCGGGCCGTGTCGCGGTTTCATCTGTTCCACGGCGCCGTCGGATACCTGATGTCACCCTTGTGGTTCGCACTGCTGGTCATGTGGGCGTTGATCGGTCAGGGCAAGGATGCTTCGGTGCTGCACTATTTCAGCCCGGACAATCCGATGTTCCCCCAGTGGCCGGAAATGACCGAAACGCGGCATGTTCTGATCATCCTTGTCATGTACGCGATGCTGCTGGCCCCCAAGATTCTGGGTGCCCTGGCATTGCCCCTCAGCGGTGTTCGCTATGACGATTTCGGCGGCCGGACCCGGTTTCTTGCGTCACTCCTGTTCGAGGTCGTGCTGTCGATCCTGTACGCACCGATCCTGATGGTGCAGCAGATGATCGCCGTGTTCCGCACCGTTCTCGGTGTGCAAAAAGGCTGGACCCCGCAGGCACGGGATGGCGGCACTTATGGGCTGCGGACGCTGATCGTGTGTCACGCGCTCGAAACCATCAGCGGCTTCGCGCTGAGCGCGGGTATCCTGGCCGGGTTGGTCTCGGTCTGGTTGGCTCCGATCGCCATCAGCCTGACCTTTGCGGTACCGCTCTCCGCACTCAGCGGCGTATCTGCGGCAGCAGCGCGTCGCATGGTCGGCATGCCCGAGGATTTCCACGAGCCCGCCATCACGCGGGCGGCACGTTCGCATCGCAACGAGTTGAAACGCCTGATCGAGGGCAAAGGAACCATGACCCCGGCGGAATGATCACCCGCCGGGCAACCCTTCGTACCAATCCAGCATCATGTCGGCCCAGCCCCGCGGAACTGTATGACCGCCGGGAAACAGAGCGAACTCCAATGCGCTGCCGTCAGCACAGGCGGTCCACTTGCGGCGCATGAATTGGCCTGTCGTTGAATACCCGTCCGGACGGTTGTCGGCGCATTCGTTGGCCTGCCGCCAGATTTCAAGCCCGGCGAAGATGTCGCCCTGAAGGAACCGACCGCCGCCCAGTGCGCGCCCCTCCAGCGGCACCACGTTGTCGGTCCAGCCATGTGTGTGGAACAGGCGCACGGGCCCCGCACAACTTTCGGGATGCGGGCGCCAGAATCCGCCTGAGACCGGCACATAGGCCGAGAATGCCTCGGGATCGGCGCAGGCCAGATAGTTCACCATGAAGCCGCCGGCCGAGAATCCTCCCAGCACCACGCGATGGTCATCGATCCCGAACCGTTGGACCGCATCCGCAACAACCTCCTTCAGGAACGCGGCTTCGTCTCGCCCGTCCCACCCCGGATAGAAGTTCCAGCTCTTTCGCCCGTTGCGCTCGGCCCCCTCGGGTGCCATGACCGCATATCCCCGCGCCAGCAAGGGTTCGACCATGCCGCGGTTTTTCATGGTTCCCTGCGCGCTACCGCCATACCCGTGCAGGAACACGACCAACGGCGGGTTGGAGTCTTCCGGCAGCTCGATGCGGTAGCTTCCGGTTTTAGTCTCGCAAACACCCTGATCCTGCCCACACGCGGCCAATGCCGGAGTTGCGGCGGTTGCGATCAACACAGCCAACAGATCCCTGAGCCTCATCACGCCCCCTCCGAATACGCCTGCACCGGCAGCCCGGCCCGCACCCAGCCCGGACCTGCGGCTGACCCCAGCATCCCTTCGGGCACGTCAAGAATGTTGCCGTAGCCCGCCTCGGTCAACCTGTTGCCCAGCCGCGCTGACCGCACACCACGGGCGCAGATCAAGGCAATCGGCCGCCCCTTGTCACCGCCAGACAGGCGATCCAACACATCCAGAAAGTCTTCACGGCGCATGTCCAGCGGTTGGGCGCCCTGCCCGATGCCTGAGGCCCGCCATTCGCGCGGGGTCCGAATGTCGAGCAACAGGATTTCCCCTGCAACAGCCTTTTCGTGCGCCCGAGCGACGGTCAACGTACCGCCAGAAAAGTCTTCGGGGATCAGACGGTATTCACGGATCGCAAAACCCGCGAGAACAGCGGCCGCGCCCCCAAGGAACACGCCTCTGCGGCTGAGCCTGGTTGTGATCGCCAATGTGCACCCTCCGGTTTCTCCAAGCCGGTTTTATCACGGGTCCGCCTCCGACGCTGCGTCGAAAAGCCGGGTACGGATCAAGTTCGCGTCATTTTCGCGCAGGCTTTGGCCAAAAATTCGCGGGGAGTAGTGCAAGGTGAAAAACTTGCAATAGCTGGACAGTCAATAAATTATCCTTACAAAATCAACAGCACCCTGACCGCTCAGCCCGGAGTATCGCAGTTGTCCCTATTCCTTATCGCGGCCCTTCCCTTCCTCGGAGCTGTCTTTCCCGCCCTGCTGATCCGCGCCGGGCGCAACGCAGCCGCGTCGGCAGCGGGATTGACCACGTTTCTGGCCTTGATGGGGCTGCTGATTCATATCCCAGACGTCATGAACGGCACGGTGGTCACCGCGCGGTTCGACTGGATTCCAGGGCTGGGGTTGAATGCCAATTTCATGCTGGACGGGCTGGGATTTCTGTTCGCGCTGCTGATCCTTGGCATTGGTCTGCTGATCATCCTGTACGCGCGGTTCTACCTGTCGCGTGAAGACCCAATGGGGCAATTCTATACCTATCTCCTGCTGTTCCAGGGCGCGATGGTCGGTATCGTTCTGTCCGACAACATACTGCTTTTGCTGGTTTTCTGGGAATTGACCTCGCTCAGTTCGTTCTTGCTCATCGGCTATTGGAAACACCTGCCCGAAGGCCGCCAGGGCGCGCGGATGGCGCTGGCGGTCACCGGGTCCGGCGGGCTGGCGATGATTGCGGGGATGCTGATCCTCGGCAATATCGTGGGGTCCTATGACCTGAGCGTGATCCTCCAGAACCGCGAACTGATCCAGTCTTCGCCCTACTACCTGCCGGCGTTGATACTGATCCTGCTGGGATGTTTCACCAAGTCGGCCCAGTTCCCGTTCCATTTCTGGCTGCCGCATGCAATGGCCGCTCCAACGCCGGTTTCGGCCTATCTGCACTCGGCCACGATGGTGAAGGCTGGCCTGTTTCTGATGGCGCGCATGTGGCCGGTTCTGGCCGGAACCGAGGCGTGGTTCTACATCGTCGCCACCACCGGCCTGGTGACCATGCTGATCGGCGCGGTGATCGCGCTGTTCAAGGATGACCTCAAGGCGTTGCTGGCCTTTTCGACGGTGTCGCATCTGGGGCTGGTCACGATGCTGCTGGGCTTTGGCACCAAGATCGCGGTCGTGGCCGCCATCTTTCACATCATCAACCACGCCACCTTCAAGGCCGCCCTGTTCATGACCGCCGGGATCGTGGACCACGAAACCGGCACCCGGAACATCAAGCGCCTGGGCGGGCTGCGCCATTTGATGCCGATCACCTTTACGATCGGAACAATCGCTGCCTTGTCCATGGCAGGGATTCCACCTTTGAACGGTTTCCTGTCGAAGGAAATGATGCTGGAAGAAACCGTGCACACGGTCTGGCGAAACTCGCACTATCTGGTGCCAGCCCTTGCCCTGGTAGCCGCGATCTTCTCTGCCGCATATTCCTTCCGGTTCGTGTCCCACGTCTTCCTGGGCCCTGAACGCGAGGATTACCCTGCGCACCCGCATGACCCGCCAGTGGGGCTGTGGCTGGCGCCGGCATTCCTGGTCGTGCTGGTCGTGCTGATCGGCCTAAACTCGGCCGCCATCGTCGGCCCCTTGGTTGCGGTTGTGTCTTCCGCGGTCATAGGTGGCGAGAAGCTGCCCTATTACTCACTGAAGCTGTGGCACGGGTTCACGCCCGCCCTGTACATGTCGATCGTCGCAACTTTTGGCGGCCTCTTTCTTTTGGCTTTGCACCGCCGCGGCGAGCAGTTCTGGAATATCCTGCCCCGCCCCGAGGCCAAGACCATCTTCGACGCCGTGATCGGCGGATTGACCGCCGCCAGCCGCTGGATCACGGACGAGTTGCACAACGGTGTCATCAGCCGCTATGCGATAATCCTGATCGCCTTTACGGTCGGCCTTGGATACTATGCCTATTCGACCGGCACGATTGGCGTTGAAACGCGGGTTCCGCTGCCGGCCCCGATCATTCCGATCATCGGCTGGCTGTGCCTGATCGTGGCGACGATGGGCATCATGTGGTTCCACCGGAACCGTTTGCTGTCTCTGGTCCTGATCGGTGTCGTCGGCCTGATCGTGTCGATGGCCTTCAACTATCTGTCCGCGCCTGATCTGGCCCTGACGCAGATCTCGGTCGAAGTCGTCACGATGATCCTGCTGCTGCTGTCGCTGAACTTCCTGCCGACCGAGACCCCATGGGACAGCAGCGCAGCGCGGCGCTGGCGTGATGCTGCCATTTCGGTGGTGGCCGGCATCGGCGCCGGGGGCTTGATCTATGCGCTCATGCTGCGCGATTTCGCCTTCCCGACGATTTCGGAGTTCCACCTGGCCAATTCCTACAAAGGTGGCGGCGGCACCAACGTGGTCAACGTGATCCTGGTGGACTTCCGGGGATTTGATACCTTCGGCGAGATCATCGTGCTGGGGATCGCGGCCCTGATCATCTTTGCCCTGACCGAGGCCGTGCTGGGCACAAGCGTCCGGGCCTACCTGCTGAACCGCAAACCGCACTGGCCCCAGTCGGGCGACTCTCATCCGCTGATGATGGTTGTTGCCACACGTGTGATGATGCCGATTGCCCTGATGGTAGGCGCCTATATCTTCTTCCGGGGGCATAACCAACCCGGAGGCGGGTTCATCGCCGGTCTGGTGGTCGCGATCGCCTTCCTGATGCAGTACATGGCCAGCGGCTATACCTGGGCGATCGAGCGGCAGCGGTTCTATTATCACGGCACCATCGGCTGGGGCGTTCTGATCGCCGCGGCCACGGGTCTGGGCGCCTGGTTCAACGAACGGCCCTTCCTGACCAGCGATTTCGGCTATCTGCATTGGCCACCGCTGGAAGAATTCGAATGGGCCACGGCCATGCTGTTCGACACAGGCGTGTTCCTAGCCGTTCTGGGCGCCGTGATGTTGGCGCTGGACAGCCTGTCGCGCTTTGCGTGGCGGCCGGGCATGGCACAGGAATTCCCGATGGACATCAACCCGTTGCGGGATGATCTGGCCGAAGAGCAAGAAAAAGCGAAGGAGCAGGGCTGATGGAAGCACTCGTCGCATCGGCCGTTGGCGTTCTGACCGCCGCAGGGATCTTTCTGATCCTGCGCCGCCGGACCTTTCCGGTCATCCTGGGCCTGTCTCTGCTGACCTATGCGGTCAACGTGTTCCTGTTCGCCACGGGACGGCTGGCCGTGAACGCGCCTGCAGTTCTGAACAAATACGAAGAGGTTCCCTATACCGATCCATTGCCGCAGGCCCTTGTTCTGACGGCGATTGTGATCTCGTTCGGGATGACAGCTGTGATCGTGATGATCGCTCTGGGCGCCTACCTGTCTTCGAAGGATGACCATATAGACATGGCCGCGCAGGACAGCGTGGATGACGCAGGAGAAGACGCATGAACCACTGGATCGTTGCGCCGATCGTCCTGCCCGCGATCCTGGCCCCCTTCATCATCATGGTTCTGCGGTACCATCTGGACCTGCAGCGTATCTTTTCAGTCGCCGGTGTGGTGGGCTTGCTCGGCATCGCGCTGACCATCACTGCGCAGGCGGCGGGCGGCGAGATACATGTCTACGAACTGGGCGATTGGCCGGCTCCGTTTGGCATTGTTCTGGTCCTTGACCGGTTGTCCGCGATGATGGTGTTGCTGACGGCGTTGCTGGCCTTGCCTGTCGTGCTGTACGCCATCGCGTCCGGGTGGGACGAACGCGGCAACCACTTTCACCCGTTGTTCCAATTCCAGCTGATGGGTGTCTGCGGCGCCTTCCTGACCGGGGACGCTTTCAACCTGTTCGTATTTTTTGAGGTGTTGTTGATCGCCTCCTACGGCCTGATGACCCATGGCGGCGGCGCGGTACGCCTGAAGGCCGGGGTGCAATACGTCACCTACAACCTCTTGGGGTCAACTCTGTTCCTGTTTGCATTGGGCACGATCTATTCGGTTACCGGTACCCTGAACATGGCCGACCTGGCTGTGCGCGTCGCGGAAATTCCGGCCGAAGACACCGCCCTGTTGCGCGTGGGTGCGGTTCTTCTGCTGCTGGTCTTCTGCATCAAGGCCGCTGTCCTGCCGCTGCATTTCTGGCTGCCGGCCAGCTATGCCAACGCGCCGCTGCCAGTTGCCGCGCTGTTTGCGATCATGACCAAGGTGGGGGCCTATTCGATCCTGCGGGTCTATACTTTGGCATTCGGCCCGGATGTTGCCGTCACCGAAGGACTGGTTGGTGACTGGCTACAACCTGCCGCGCTGGTGACCCTTGCCATCGGCTCGATCGGTATTCTAGGCACGCGGCACATCGCGCGCATGGTTGCGTTTTGCGCCATCGCCTCGATGGGAACGCTGCTGGTGGCTATTTCCTTGTTCACCGAGACGGCCACAGCCGCCGCTCTGTATTACGTCTACCATTCAACACTTGCGACCGCGCTGCTGTTCCTGGTGGCCGATCTGGTGATGGAACGTCGTGGAGGGGCCATTGCGCCCCGCCCGCCGATGCCGCAAAGCGGGCTGATCTCGGCGCTGTTCTTCGTAGCAGCCATAGCGATGGCGGGCATGCCGCCGTTGTCGGGGTTCATCGGCAAGCTTCTGGTGCTGGATGCGTCTTGGTATGCGCCGGATGCCACCGCAGTCTGGGCGGTCGTTCTGATCGGGTCCTTCGTCACCATCGTGGGACTGGCTCGCGCCGGATCCCTGATCTTCTGGAAAAGCTATGACGCCAGCACCCAGATCGATCCGGAACCCGAAACCGAGGCCACCAACGATGATGAACCCCCGCACCGGCCCGCGCCTGAACCGCAGCCGGGGCTGGCGTTCACCTCGGTGTTCGGAGTGGTTCTGGGCCTCGTCCTGCTGACCCTGTTCGCCGGACCCTCGCTGGACTACACTCGCAAGACCGCCGCGCAACTGTTCGCGCCGGAACAGTACATCTCGGCCGTATTGGGAAGGGAAGACTGATGAAACTGCTGCGCCGGATATTTCCCCACCCTCATCTGAGCTTCCTGCTGACTCTGGTCTGGGTGTTGTTGGCCAACGCGCCCTCGCTGAACTCGTTGGTGTTTGGGTTGCTTCTGGGGATCATCATTCCCTTCATCACACAACCCTACTGGCCCGACCGGCCCGTCCTGCGGAACTGGCCCATGGTCGTTGAGTACATGATCGTGGTTCTGTGGGACATCGTGGTGGCCAACGTGACCGTGGCCCGCATCATCCTGTTCAAACGCGACGCGGACAGACAACCGAACTGGATCTCGATCCCGCTGGAACTGCGCACACCCGAAGCGATCACGGTACTGGCTGGAACCATCACCATGACTCCGGGCACCGTCAGTTGCGACCTCTCGGCCCAAGGGCATTGTCTGCTGGTCCATTGCCTGGACGCTCCGGATCCGGGCGCGGTACGAGACCAGATCAAGCAGCGTTACGAGCGCCGCCTGAAGGAGATTTTCGAATGATCGAATATGCAATCTATTTTGCCTTTGCCTGCTTTGGGGCCGCGATCATGATGTGCCTGTGGCGGATCATCACCGCCGACGGTGTGGGAACGCGAGTGCTCGCCCTTGATACGATGGTGATCAACACCATCGCCCTGATGATCCTGTACGGCCTGCATCTGGGCACCGAGATCTTTTTCGAAGCCGCCATGATCATTGCCATGCTGGGCTTTGTTTCGACCGTGGCCTATGCGCGCTTTATGCTGCGCGGCAACATCATCGAGTGAGGCCGCCATGGAATTCATCTTCGAGCTTCTGATTGCATTTTTCCTGATCGTTTCAGGGATTTTCGGCTTTGTCGGGTCATTCGGCATGATCAAGCTGAAGGATCCGATGTCGCGGCTGCACGCCCCGACCAAAGCCACCACGCTGGGCGTGGGCGGTGTGTTGCTGGCCTCGATCTTTCATTCGATCCTGATCGAACAGCGCCTTTCCATGCATGAACTGCTGATCACGCTGTTCCTGTTTCTGACGGCTCCGATCACGGCTCTGTTCATTGCCAAGTGGCACATACACCGCCATGAAGCCCCCGAGGATCTGCCAGACGCGGGCGAAGACAAGCTCTGGGCCACCCACGCGGTCGAGCAGGTCGAAGACGTCCCGGATCACAGCGCGAACTGACTTCATGAAAACACCTTCGTTGCCACTTACCCGCGATCTGGTTCTGGTGGGCGGAGGTCATACGCACGCGCTTTTCCTTCTGAAATGGGGGATGAACCCCCTACCCGGCGCGCGGTTGACCGTGATCAATCCTGGCCCGACCGCGCCCTATTCCGGGATGTTGCCTGGATATGTCGCGGGGCACTACGCCCGCCGCGACCTGGACATCGATCTGATCCGGCTGGCACGGTTTGCGGGGGCCCGGATCATTCTGGGGGCCGCGATCGGCCTGGACCGGAACCGGAGGCTAGTGAATGTGGCCGATCATCCTGATGTCGCTTTCGATGTTGCCTCGATCAATGTCGGAATAACATCGGACATGCCGTCTTTGCCCGGGTTCACGGAACATGCCATCCCGGCAAAACCTCTTGGTCCCTTTGCCTCAAAATGGGCCCAGTATCTAGAGGCAACCGACCCTGCTTCGGTGGCGGTCATTGGCGGCGGCGTCGCGGGCGTCGAACTGGCGATGGCCATGGCCCATGCTCTGCGCGCCAAGGGTCGGCAAGCAACGGTCACTCTGATAGACAAGGCGCATATCCTGACCGCGATAAACCCCAAAGCCGCCCAGACCATTCGGCGGGCGATGGAACAACTTGGCATCGACTGCATCGAACAGGCCGAAATTGCGCAGATCACACCAAAAGGCGTGCAACTGACCGATGGGCGTCACATCACGGCTGATTTCACAACCGGCGCGGCGGGCGCCCGTCCCTATGACTGGATCGGCCAGACCGGGCTGGACCTGCACGACGGCTTTATCCGAGTGAACGGGTATTTGCAGTCCAGCGATCCATCGGTCTTCGCAGTCGGAGACTGCGCTCATCTGGATGACACGCCGCGCCCCAAGGCCGGTGTCTTTGCCGTGCGAGAGGCTCCTGTTCTCTTCAACAACCTGCGCGCAGCCCTCGGGGCTGGATCCATGCGCCGGTACAAGCCGCAGAAGGATTACCTGAAGCTGATCTCGCTGGGGGAACGCTCGGCACTGGCCGAGCGCTTTGGGACGTCATTCAGCGGACCTGTGATGTGGCGGTGGAAAGACCATATCGACCAGAAGTTCATGCGTCGCTTTCGTGAGCTTCCCCAGATGCCAGCCCCCGCGCTTCCCCGTCGCCATGCGGATGGACTGCGCGACGCTCTGGGCGACAAGCCCATGTGCGGCGGTTGCGGCGCCAAGGTAGGTCGCGGCGCCTTGCAGGCCGCGCTGTCCGCAGTACCGCGATCCGACCGTCCGGATATCGCGCCCCTGCCCGGGGATGATGCAGCGATGTTGACCTTTGAAGGCGTCCGGCAGGTGCTGACGTCAGATCATTTGCGCAGCTTCGTTTCGGACCCTGTTCTGATGACCCGCATCGCGGCCATTCACGCACTGGGGGACATCTGGGCGATGGGTGCGACCCCACAGGCCGCGACGGCCACTCTGATCCTGCCGCGCATGTCCTCTCAGCTGCAACACCGCACCATGGCTGAAATCATGGCAACCGCGACCGAAGTCATGCGCAGCGCCGGCGCTGAGATCGTCGGCGGCCATAGCTCGATGGGCGATGAGCTTACCATCGGTTTCACCATCACGGGTTTGTGCCAGTCTGATCCGATCACCCTGTCGGGCGGGCGGCCCGGTGATGTGTTGATCCTGACCAAACCGATTGGCAGCGGAGTCCTGATGGCCGCGGAAATGGCTGGGCAAGCCAACGGCGAGTGGGTAGTGGCCGCCTATGACCACATGACGCGGCCGCAGGGTGACGCCGCGCGCATTCTGGCCCAGGCCCATGCCATGACCGACGTAACCGGATTCGGACTGGCCGGGCATCTCGTTGGACTGTGCGAGGCATCCAACTGTGGCGCAGTCCTGAACCTCGACGCAGTCCCGGTCATGGAGGGGGCGCTCGAGCTCAGCCAGCAAGGGGTCCGGTCCAGCTTGTTCAACGACAATCGTTCCATCGCGCCCGAAGTTCCAATCGGCGGCAAAGCCGATCTGCTGTTCGATCCTCAGACCGCAGGTGGGTTGCTGGCTGCCGTTTCGGCCGACGACGCACGAAATATCTGCGACCATTTGCGTGCCGCTGGTTACCCGGCTGCAGTCATCGGTGTATTGAGCGACACACCCGGCCTGCGCCTTCAGAGCTGAGCCACAATCCCTTCGATTTCCGACGCGACCTGATCCAGCCCGTCCGTGGTCAAGGACACGGCATGCACGCGCGCAATCACATCAAACTGGTGGTTTTTCCGCGACTTTTCGTAAGCCGGGTCATAGTGCTGCTCCATCAAGGCACGCGTCAGAGCTTTCTTGTTGCCCTCGGCAATCTGAGCCATCCACGCATCCACGACATCATGCCCCCGGTGAAACCGCAGCGGCGACAGGCGGTCCTGCAAACGCTCGGCATCGGACAGGATGTCTTCATAGGCAGCGACCAGATAGTCCGTTCGCGCCTCGATATCTGCCGTGACAAGGATTCGCGGCGCTTGGCACAGGCTCTGCCAGACCGCTGGGGGCAAAATCAACGAACCGATTTTTGACGACTCGGCCTCGACCAACACGGGCCGTGCCGGATCAAGCGCACACATGGCCGAGGCCAAGGCAGATTCGAACGCTTTCTGGCTGGGTTGTCCGCCGGGTTGCTCGCCCAGCAGCGAACCGCGGTGATTGGCCAACGCTTCGAGATCCAGAACCTGCACCCCGTGCGTTTGCAGCTGGGCCAGAAGTTCCGTTTTTGCAGTGCCGGTATAGCCATCCAACGCCACCAGCTTGAACGGCAGCGGGTCATCGTAGAGGTACTGCTTCACCAGACGCCGATAGCTGCGGTATCCGCCCTCGATCACCTCGGCTCGCCAGCCGATCTGCTGCAGCATCCAGGTAAAGGATCCTGACCGCTGACCGCCGCGCCAGCAATAGACCAGAGGTCGCCAACCGCCCTCGTGGTGGCTGAGTTGTGTCTCGATGTGGGTGGCGGCATTGCGAAATACCAACGCAGCCCCCAGCTTGCGCGCCAGAAACGGGCTCTGCTGAACGTAGATCGTGCCGACACGTGCGCGTTCCTCATTGTCCAGAACCGGGAGGTTGATGGCGCCGGGCAGATGGTCCTCGGCAAATTCGGCCGGGCTGCGCACATCGATGATCGTATCGAACGGATGCGCATACAGCTGCGGCAGGTTTGAGAATTTCAGGGCCATGACAGGGGTTTAGCGCGCAGGATGGCAAAAGAAAAGAAGGCCCCGCTGATGTCATTCATCGGCTTCGGGCGCGATCAGGTCCGGCCCACTGGCCCGGTTGGAGTTTACGGCCGTGCCGACCCTGTGAAACTGCAACACATCCTCGGCGCCGGGTTTCATCAGGCGGGCTGCCCCCTTGCCGACCTCGCCCAGCCACAAGGTCCAATCCGCCGGTTCAATGATCAACGGCATCCGGTGATGAACCGCACGGACATTTTCGTTGGCTGCGGTCGTGACGATCGCGCAAGTCGCCTGCCGCGCCTCACCCTCGCCCCAGTTCTGCCAGATGCCGGCAAAGGCGATGGGCGCACCATCGCTGCGGTGGAAGTACCAAGGCAGCCGCGCACCGTCCTTGGTCTTGGTCCATTCGTAGAAACCCGTGGCCACGATCAGGCAACGCCGATCGCGGCAGGCTGCGCGGAAGGCCGGTTTCTGGGCCAGGGTTTCGGCGCGGGCGTTGATCAGCAGCGGACCGTCGTTTTGGGTTTTGTACCAATGTGGCAAGAAACCCCATCGCAGCGGGTCCAACTGCCGCCCTCCCTCTCTGGCGCGCACGACATGCACCTGATTTGTCGGGCAGATGTTGTAGTTGGGCACCGCCGGCAATGCGTTTGAAGGCCGCGCAGCAAACAGCTGCGCCATGGCATCGTTGGGAAGAGTTATTGCAAACCGTCCGCACATGGGTAATGAACCAACAACAAAAGTTTCAATCAGGCACAGGGTCACGCGCAGTCAGATGACAAATCAAGCACCAAATTCCCTCAAGGCCAAGGCGGTGGCGGATCTGGACTCCGGCAAGCTTCCTCAGGCTCTGAAGAAAGCTACCCTCGGCATCAAGAAATTCCCGAAAGACGCGGACTACCACGCGATTGCCGGATTCGTTCTGACCGAGATGAAGCAGTACAAGAAATCGCTGCCGCATTTCCAGGAAGCCGCCCGCTTGAAACCGGACGACCCGCAATTCGTCGAAAACATCGCGAATGCTCTTATGCAAACCGGCCAAATCGCGCGAGCGTTGGCCTATGCCGAAAAGATGGCCGAAAAGATGCCCGGCAACCGCGAGATCGTCCGGGTGATCGATGAAATCACATTCAAGGGGCACAACTGGCGCAGCATCATCGAGAACGCCACCAAGCGACTTATGACCGATCCGGACAACCCCAAACTGTTGTCCACCCGCAGCAGGGCTTATGGACGAGTCGGCTTCGTAGATGCGGCCTCGGCCGATATCGCACGGGCACACGAACTGGATCCCAACAACATAGAAATCGCCTTCCGCCGAGCGGTCGACCTGCACCAGGCTGGCGACAAGAAAGGCTGTACTGACCTTTTGTGGCGCGTCCTAGACATGGACCCTTATCATACGGCTGCATTATTCCAGCTGTCTACGATGGTTAAGGCTGAGCAAGCCGCGGCATTGCTTCCTAGGGTTGAGGAAGCAATTGCAAAGCGGGAACACCCCAATTCTACACTCGAGTTCACACTGGCGCAGCTCAAGTCGAAGGTCGACGGGCTCGAGGCCGCCCTTGCGCAGTTTGCAGTCGCGAACAGGGTACAGCACGACGAAAACCCATATGATTTCGGAGAAGAAGAGCGTAGTCTTTACCGCATTTGCGGCCTGTTCCCCGACAGCACGTCGGTCCCAAGTTCCGGGATCGAGGAAATGCCCCTGCCGATTTTTGTGATCGGACAGCCTCGCTCGGGCACCACCTTGATGGAAATGATGCTGAGTTCTGCCCCCGACATCGCGGGATGTGGTGAGTTGACCCTCGCATCTGACCTGTCAGCGCCATACTCGAACAAAAAGAAGGTTTTCTCGGACGCAGAAGCTGCGGAGTTCGCCAAGCAATTCCGCGAGTTGATGCCCCCGATCCCCGAGGGCTCGATCGCTTTCGTCGACAAGATGCCCCACAATTACCAGCGGGTTGGTTTTCTTTTGGCAGCCTTCCCCAACGCCAAGGTCATCAACATGCTGCGCGATCCGCGGGACGTCGGCCTGTCGAAATGGATCCGGCGTTTTCCAGCGGGCGGAATGCGATACGCATCGAACCTGAACTCGATCGCGCACTCGGCCAACATGTATCGCCGCTACATGCAGCATTGGGATGCCATCTTCGGTGATCGCATCCTTACGGTGCCCTACGAAAAACTGGTGGCCGATCCCGAGACCTACAGCAAGCAGGTTGCAGAATTCTGCGGGATCGAATGGCGCGAAAGCATGATGCACCCGGAAGAAAACAAGAAACAGGTGCGTACGGCCAGTATCGACCAGGTGCGCAATAAAATCTCGACCAAATCGGTTGGCGGCTGGCGTCAGGTTGCGGATTATATCCGGCCCATGTTGGACGGTTTCGACCCCGAGTTGTGGCCCGAATACGAATTCGATTAAGCCGAAACCCAACAAAAAAGGCCGCATCCTTGGATGCGGCCTTTTCTTTCTTTGTGTCAGCAATCACTTCTGCTGAATACGTCCGTCCAGATAGGGCGTGTATGGCGCATTGGCCGCAAGGTATTCAGCGGTCACATCCGCAAGATCGGGACCGAAGTCGTAGGCATTCTTGTCCTCGCCGGAGAACATCTTGTACCCGTCGCCACCGTTGCGGACATAGTTGTTGGTCACCACCAGATAGGTCTTGGCCGGATCGATCGGCACATAGCCATCACCTTCGGCCACCATGACCTCGGTCACGCGGCCTTCGTTGGGGGCCACAGACGGATCCCAGGTGAATTTCAGCCCGGCCACCTGCGGGAATCGGCCCTTGACCTCTTCCACCTGGCTGACGCCGTTTTCCAGCGCATCGATGATGCCCTGACCGCTGATCTCAAAGGTCGAGAGCGTGTTCTGGAAAGGCAGAACGGTCAGCACCTCGCCCATGGTCACGTCGCCCGCGTCGATCGAGGCGCGCAGGCCACCCGAGTTGGCGATGGCGATCTGAACGCCCTGATCGGCGACCCGCGCCAGCATGGCATCGGCCACCAGGTTACCCATCTCGCATTCCTGCACGCGGCAGATCGACCGGTCGCCTTCGATCGGAGCCGCGGAGTTGGCCACGACCTTGTTGCGGATCTCGTCCAGAGGTTTGGCAAGTTCTGCGATACGATCCAGGGCAGCCTGATCCTCGGTCACGGTGTTGTCCATGATCAGCGGTTCACCCACCGCCTCGACCACGTTGCCGTCGTCATCAAAGGTCACGTTTAGCTCGCCCAGGAATTTGCCGTAGGCATAGGCCTGAACGATCTGCACCCCGTTCACCACGGTGGGGTACGGCCCGGCGGCCTTGTCTGAAGTGTTCGACAGGTAGGTGTTCGAGTGTCCGCCCACGATCACGTCAACACCCGTGGTTTCCTGCGCGACCCGCTGGTCGACGCCATAGCCCGAGTGGCTGAGCACGATGATCTTGTTGATGCCTTCCGCCGTCAGCTTGTCCACCTCGGCCTGAACCGCCGGAACAGGATCAGAGAACACGACATTCGGCCCGGGTGAAGCCAACTCGTCGGTGTCTTCGGGGGTCAGGCCGATCAGGCCAATCTTCTCTCCACCTACTTCGATCACGGTCGATTTCTTAATCCGGTCAGTCAGAAGTTCCTCGTTCTCGATGTTCGCATTCGACATCAGAATCGGAAATTTGACCGCATCAACGAAACCGGCCAGAACCTCGGGGCCATCATCGAATTCGTGGTTGCCCACGGTCATCGCATCATAGCCCAGCTTGTTCATGAACTCGGCTGCGACCTTGCCCTTGTAGTAGGTATAAAACAACGACCCCTGGAACTGGTCGCCGCCGTCCACGAGGATTGAGTTTTCGGCCCGCGCGCGGGCGTCGTTGACCGCAGTCACCAGACGCGCCGAACCGCCGAAGCATTTGCCCTCGGCATTGTCCTCGGCGCCACAGCCGCTGTCATATTTGTTGATCGGCTCGAACCGGGAATGGAAGTCGTTGGTGTGCAGAATGGTCAGCTTGTAGTCGGCCGCCGCCATGCCTGCAGTCAGGCCAAGGGCCGCCACGGATGTCAGGAAACGGGTAATCATTTGAAACTCCCTGTTATTGATTGTCAGGATCGTGCGCCGAGGGCGGCAAAGAGTCAAAGGGGGAAATGCGGCTTGATTCTACCCCGCGCGCGGGGCATCACGGCGCCATGCTGATCTACAAGATATTCCGGGCCGAGGAATGGGCGGCCCTGCAGGCACAGGGCGAAACCCGGGGCGCGCCCATCGATGTGGCGGATGGGTTTGTGCATTTCTCCACCGCAGAACAGGCGGCGGAAACCGCGGCCAAGCACTTTGCCGGGGTCGAAAACCTGACCCTCGTGGCCTGCGATGCCCAGAAAATGGGCGATGATCTGAAATGGGAGGTCTCGCGCGGCGGGGCCTTGTTCCCGCATCTCTATCGCAACATGCGCATGGCGGATGTGGTCTGGGCCAAGCCGCTCCCGCTGGAAAACGGCGCGCACCGCTTCCCCAAGGAGATGCAATGACCGGCCATATCGACCCCGACCGCGCCCAGTTCGAGACGTTCAAGGCGCTGGACCGCGATCACCCGATCGAGATGCTGAACCTTGTGCGGTTCCGCGCCAAGGCCGTCTATCCCGCAGGCCACGACTTGGCCGGCGCGGGGCTGAGCGGCGCAGAAGCCTATCGCCGGTATGGTGCCGAAACCGCCCCGATCATCGCGCGGCTGGGAGCCTCGATCATCTGGCGCGGCGCGTTCCAGACAACGCTGATCGGCCCGCAGGGCGAAGCGTGGGACGAGATGTTCATCGCCCGTTACCCCTCGGCCCATGCGTTTCTGGAGATGGTGACCGACCCGGCCTATCGCGCGGCGGTCATTCACCGGCAGGCGGCGGTGGCCGACTCGCGTCTGATCCGCACCGCCCCTACCCCAACCGGAGCGTCCTTCGGATGAAACTGCCCGATAAACTCGCCCTGGCCGCGCTGCATCGCCTGGATCCTGAAACCGCGCACGGCCTGTCGATCAAGGCACTGAAAACGGGTCTGACCCCGGCGCCCGGTCCCGTCACCTCGATGCGCCTCCGCACGCAGTTGGCCGGGCTGGACCTGCCCAACCCGGTGGGGCTAGCCGCCGGGTTCGACAAAAATGGCGAGGTTCTGGGCCCGCTGTCACGCGCAGGCTTTGGGTTTATCGAGGTGGGCGCCGTGACCCCGCGCCCGCAGCCGGGCAACCCCAAGCCGCGCCTGTTCCGACTGACCGAAGACCGCGCCGCCATCAACCGGTTCGGCTTCAACAACAAAGGGATGGAGGCGATGGCCCGGCGTCTGGCGCACCGCCCAAAGGACGCGGTGATCGGCTTGAACCTGGGCGCCAACAAAGACAGCACTGACCGGGCGCGGGATTTTGCGCAGGTGCTGGCCCATTGCGAACAATGGCTGGATTTCGCCACGGTGAATGTCTCGTCGCCCAACACCGAAAAGCTGCGCGACCTGCAGGGGAAAGAAGCGCTGAGCGCCCTGCTGGCAGGTGTGCTGGACACCCGCGACGCCTTGGCGCGGCGGGTCCCGGTGTTTCTGAAAATCGCCCCCGACCTGACGGATGACGAATTGCGGGACATCGCCGACGTCGCCCGTGACACGGGCATCGAAGGTGTGATCGCCACCAACACGACCTTGTCGCGCGAAGGGCTGCGCAGCCCGCACAAGGATCAGGCCGGCGGACTGTCGGGCGCGCCCCTGTTCGAGAAATCGACCCGCGTTCTGGCTCGGCTGAGCCAGTTGACCGACGGGCAGATTCCGTTGATCGGCGTGGGTGGTATCGGCACGGCCGAACAGGCCTATGCCAAGATCTGCGCCGGGGCCTCGGCCGTGCAGTTCTATACCGCGATGGTCTATGGCGGCCTGTCGCTGGCGGCCGAGATCGCGCGGGGGCTGGATGCCCTGCTGGCGCGGGACGGGTTCAAATCGGTGGCCGACGCCGTCGGCAGCAAACGAGAGGATTGGCTGTGATCGAATACTGGCACAACCCACGGTGCTCAAAATCGCGCGCCGGGCTGGCCCTGCTGCAGGACCGCGGCGCCGAAGTCACCGTTCGCAAATACCTCGAGGACGCGCCCAGCGCGGATGAGCTGCGTTCGGTGCTGTCCCGGCTGGGCATCCCGGCGATCGAGATGATGCGCAGGGGCGAGGCGCGGTTCAAGGAACTGGGGCTGAGCAGGGAAACACCCGAGGAGGCCTTGGTTCAGGCCATGGCCGAGAACCCGATCCTCATCGAACGCCCCGTCGGGATCACCGCCGACAAGGCCGCCATCGGTCGCCCGCCCGAGAACCTGCTGACCCTGCTCTAGGCCACGTGCGCCTCGAGCCGGGGATAGCGCAGGCCAAGCGTCACCGCGCGGGCGGTGTTCAGCACCATCAGCGCGGCCCACAGCCCGTGATTGCCCATGGTCGGCACCAGCAGGAACAGCGCCACCACATAAATCGCCACCGACTGGATCATGGCGGTGCGCATGGCGCGGGTCCAGGTGGCGCCGATGTAGATGCCGTCGAACATCCAGCTGGCAACGCCGATCACCGGGGCCAGCGCTGCCCAGATCAGGTATTCGCGCGCCGCGATCCGCACCTCGGGAGCGGTGGCCATCAGGTCGATCAATGCGGGCCCTGCCACAAAAAACGTGGCCCCCAGCACCAGAGCCCCACCGACGCCCCATTGCGACGCCATGACCGAGGCGCGCCGGACCTGGTATCGGTCCTTGGCTCCGATGGCGCTGCCCACCAATGCCTCGGCAGAGAAGGCGAACCCGTCCAGCGCAAAGGCGGTGATTTCCAGGAATTGCAGCAGCACCTGGTTGGCGGCCAGGGTCACGTCCCCCAGATCGGCGCCCACGAACAGAAAAGTGGTGAAGGACCCGGTCAGTAGGACCGACCGGATCATGATGTCGCCATTGACCTGCATCATCCGGCGCAGGCGGGCGGGGTCGAAGATCCGCGCCCAATCGCGCCATTGATTGCCCCCGAACGCATCGCGGCACAGCCACAGGCCCAGCGCCAGACCCGTCCATTCGGCAATCAGCGTGGCCACCGCCACACCTTCAACGCCCCAGCCCAGCCCCAGCACGAACCACAAATCCAGCAGGATGTTCAGCCCGTTCATCCAAACCTGCAGGACGAACACGCCGCGCGTGCGCTCGACCGCGATCAGCCAGCCCGTCACCGCGTATAGCGCAATGGTCGCAGGCGCGCCCCAGATCCGAATCTCGAGGTATTTGCGCGTCAACGCCTCGACCTCGGGGCTGGCGGGCGACAGCGCGAAGGCCCCAGCGAATACCGCCACCTGAGCCACAATGAAGAACAATCCTGCCGCGCCGCCCAAGAGCAAACCACGCATGAGCAGCGCACCGGTTTCGGCCGTGTCTCCCGCGCCTCGGGCCTGCGCCGCCAATCCGGTCGTGCCCATGCGCAGAAAACCGAACACCCAATAGATCGTGGCCAGAATGACCGCGCCAATGCCAACCGCGCCGATCGGGGCGGCCTGCCCCATCTGGCCGACCACGCCGGTATCCACAGCGCCCAGAATCGGCACCGTCGCGTTGGACAGCACGATCGGCACCGCGATCTTCAGCACCCGTCTGTGCGTAATGGGTGCCGAGGCGTCCCGCATTTTGCTCAGCCCTTGGCCGAAGGCTCTTGCGGCATCAGGAAATGCCCTGTGGCCTGCGCGAACAGCTTGGCATGGTTGTCCTGCCAGGCCTCGACCCGGACCGAAGCATAACGCCGACCCGCCCGGCTGATGAAGGCGCGTGCATAGGCATCGCGCGGCAGGCCCGAGCGCAGGTAATCCACCGTGAAATCGATGGTCTTGGGAAAACGGATACTGTGATCGGAGATGATGTCCTCGGCTTCGATCTCACCGCTTTCGATGCGCGGGAACAAGTGCTCCCAGCTGAGCGTGATCACCGCCGTCACCTCGAGAAAGGCCGCCGTGACGCCCCCATGAATCGCCGGCAGGAACGGGTTGCCGATCAGCTTTTCGTCAAAATTCAGAACACCGGTCAGTTCGTCTCCGCGCCGATCGAAACTGATGTTGAGGAACCGGATATACGGAACCCCCTCGACCAGCGCCTTGAGGGCCGCGTCGCGGCGCTGTTTCACCACCTGCATCGGTTCGGGACGAGGTCTTGCCATCTCACTTCCCCTCGACCGTGAAGGCGCCCGAGGCGGTGGCCACCGGGCGATCCTGATCGTCGTCCATCGCGGTGGCGCGCACGAAGGCCACGTTGCGCGTGATGTGATAGCAGGTCGCGCGGGTGGTGATCGTCTGGCCGGGCGTGGCGGCGCGCATGTAGTCGATGCGCAGGTCGATGGTGGCGGTGCCGCCCGGCGCGGCCGGGTGGCTCATGACCGCAGCCCCGCAGCAGGTATCCAGGCTGGCCGACACCGCTCCGCCGTGAATCACGCCCGTGCGGGGATCGCCGATCAGATCCTCGTTGTAAGGCATGGTGATCTCGGCCTCACCCTCGCCAATATGGGTCAGCGTCAGGCCCAGAGCCCGCGCATGGGGGATCGCCTCGATGAACTGGCGGGCGAGTACTGTCTTGTCGACCATGAGGTTCAGTCCTGTTGTCCTGCCCCTTTATGATCTGCTCTGCGCGCAAAGGGCAAGCCCGCCTGTTGCGCTTGTCCGCACAACGCCCTAGGTTGCAACCGAGGAGAACAGGAATGTCCGACAAGCGTTTGTCATTCAAAGAGATGTGCGCCGAGTTCGACGTGACTCCGCGCACCCTGCGCTACTACGAGTATATCGAGCTGCTGCAGCCAGACCGGGAAGGACGTTCCCGGTTTTACGGTCCGCGCGAGCGTGCGCGGATGAAGCTGATCATGCGTGGCCGCAAGTTCGGGTTCCCACTTGAGGAAATCCGGCAGTGGTTGTTGATCTACGAAGATCAAGGCAACAAGGCCCAGATGGCGACCTTTGTCGAAATGGCCGACCGCCAGATGGAAGAGCTGCGTCAGCAGCGTCAACAACTGGACGAAGCCATGGACGAGTTGCAGCGACTTCGCGATCAAACGGCCAACTCGCTGACCTAAATCGGCCGGTTCGAGCCCCCCAAACCCATCCTTCATTACACCGGAAATCTGCATTTTTTGGCTGGCGCCCTGCTGCCTGCCCGTCGGATTCGAACCGCGCGGGTACAGTGGATTTGGCTGACCCAACGGAAAGAAAATTGCCAACCCGCCGCTTTACGCGACCGGAAGTTACGTCAATTTCTTTGTGACGCAGCGTCTGGATTACGTAAACGTCAATCTCATGTTGTAAAGCAGCCATCGACTGCGCAACTTTCTCATGACGCCAGCGACGAGAGGGTGACCAATGACCGAAGATCTTATGACCATCCGCGAGATGTGCGAGACCTATGACGTCACGCCGCGGACCTTGCGGTTCTACGAAGCCAAAGAGCTTCTGTTTCCGATCCGTGAGGGCCAGAAACGGCTGTTCACCAAACGTGACAGGGCGCGGCTCAAGCTGATCCTGCGCGGCAAACGCTTTGGTTTCAGCCTGGAAGAAATTCGACAGCTTCTGGATCTGTACCATGTCGGCGACCAGCAACTGACCCAGATGACCCGCACCTATGAAATCGCGTGCGAGCGTCTGGCGGACATGGAAGCCCGCCGCGAGGAACTCACTCAGGCCATTGACGATCTGAAAGAGCAGTTGCGCTGGGGCGAGAAGGTCATCGCCTCGATGAAACAGGAAAAGAAGGCGGCCGAGTAACTCCGCGCCGCCTGCCACCCGGACATCTGAATTAAGGGAGCTTCAAATGCCCGTTTACAACGCGCCTACCAAAGACACGCAATTCGTTCTGCATGACGTTCTGAAAATCTCGGCCTCGGATATTCCGGGCTACGATGAGCTGGAGCCCGAGTTCACGGGCGCCGTTCTGGAAGAGGCCGGCAAGGTCGCCGTCAACCTGCTGCACCCGCTGAACGTGGTCGGCGACACCGAAGGCTGCCGGCTGGAAAACGGCGTGGTCTACACCCCGACCGGGTTCAAGGACGCGTTCGAGCAGGTCAAGGAAGGCGGCTGGACCGGTCTGGACATGCCCGAGGAATATGGCGGCCAGAACATGCCGTATGTTCTTGGCACCGCCGTGGGCGAGATGTTCTCGGCCGCGAACCAGGCCTTCACCATGTATCAGGGCCTGACCCACGGCGCGGCCTCAGCCATCCTGGCGCATGGCACCGACGCGCAGAAAGACACATATCTGCCCAAGATGGTCAGCTGTGAATGGACCGGCACCATGAACCTGACCGAGCCGCATTGCGGCACCGATCTGGGCCTGATGCGCACCAAGGCCGAGCCGCAGGGTGATGGCAGCTACAAGATCACCGGCCAGAAGATCTTTATCTCGTCCGGCGATCACGACATGGCCGACAACATCATCCACCTGGTGCTGGCCAAGATCCCCGGCGGCCCCGAGGGCATCAAGGGCGTGTCGCTGTTCATCGTCCCCAAGTTCCTGGTGAACGAAGACGGCAGCCTGGGCGAGCGCAACGGCGTTTCGGTCGGCAAGATCGAAGAAAAGATGGGCATCCACGGCAACTCGACCTGCGTGATGAACTATGACGGCGCAACCGGTTACCTGCTGGGTCAGGAACACAAGGGCATGCGCGCCATGTTCACCATGATGAACGAAGCGCGTCTGGGTGTCGGCATGCAAGGCCTGGCTCAGGCCGAGGCCGCCTATCAGAACGCGCTGGAATACGCCAAGGACCGCCTGCAAGGCCGCGACGTGACCGGCGCTAAAAATCCCGACGGCCCGGCCGATCCGCTGATCGTGCATCCCGACATCCGCCGCAGCCTGATGGACCAGAAAAGCTTTGTGGAAGGCGCGCGAGCCTTCATCCTGTGGGGTGCGACTCTGATCGACAAGGCACACCGTTCGGGTGACAAGGATGCCGACGGGCTGATCTCGCTGATGACCCCGGTCATCAAGGGCTTCCTGACCGACGAAGGTTACGACATGACCGTTCAGGCCCAGCAGGTCTATGGCGGCCATGGCTACATCGAGGAATGGGGCATGTCGCAATACACCCGCGACGCCCGCATCGCCATGATCTACGAAGGCGCCAACGGCGTTCAGGCGCTGGACCTGGTCGGCCGCAAGCTGGCGCAGGACGGCGGCAAGCATGTCATGGCCTTCTTCGACATGGTCAAAACCTTCTGCAAGGAAAACAGCGGCAAGGACGAAGCCTATGACAAGGCGTTCATCGAACCGCTGAAGGCCGCCTCGAAAGACCTGCAGGCCGCCGGCATGTATTTCATGCAGAACGGCATGACCAACCCGAACAACGCTCTGTCGGGTTCGTATGACTTCATGCACATGTTCGGTCATGTCTGCCTGGGCCTGATGTGGGCGCAGATGGCCAAAGCTGCACAGGAAGCGCTGGATGCCGGCGCGTCCGACAAGGACTTCTACGAGACCAAGATCGCCACCGGCCGCTACTACATGGCGCGCCGTCTGCCGGCCACGGGCATGCACCTGGCGCGGATCCAGACCGGCGCCGACACGGTGATGGCACTGGACGCGGCGAACTTCTGATCCCAGTCTGGTTCCGGACGAAGACGCCCGGAACCAGCGCTCATGGAGGAGATGACATGCCCAAACGCTTTCGCCTGACCCGCCGCTTTCCCGTCGCCATGACCGAGGAGGGGTATCGAAAACTCAAGGGGTTTGCCCGCGAGGCCGGGCTGGACGAAGGAGAGGCGCTGTCATTCCTGTTCGAGAATTTCAACAGCGTGATCGACGAGGAGAACCTGACCCACCGGCTGCGCATTTTCAATTCCGAGCTTGAGGCGCGCAAACGCTAGACGACCCCGATGCCTGGCTCAGGCCCGGCGTGTTTTCAGCAAGACGAGTCCGAACGCGGCGGCTGCCCGCGAGACAGGTCTTTCTTGAAACACGTGCGTGACGAAACCGTACAAACCGCCTTGGGAGGGGTGAGTGCATGACGATAAAACTGCATTGCTTCGGAGAAAGCGGAAACTCGTACAAGGCCGCCCTTGCGCTCGAGATGTCGGGGCTGGAGTGGGAGCCGGTCTTTGTCGATTTCTTCAACGGCCAGACCCGAACCCCCGTATACCGCGCCGAAGTCAACGAAATGGGCGAAGCGCCGGTGCTGATCGACGGAGATTTCCGGACCAGCCAGTCGGGCGCGATTCAGGCCTATGTCACCGAAAAATCCGGGAAATTCGGAGGCAAGACGCGGGAAGAGAACTATAACATCCTGCGCTGGGTGCTGTGGGACAACCACAAACTCAGTTCGATGGCGGGCCTGACCCGTTTCCTGATGAACTTCCTGCCCGAAGAGCACCGCAACCCGGATGTGATCGCCTTCAACCAGGGCCGACTGAAGGCCGCCTATCAGGTGCTGAACGCGCATCTGGAAGGCCGCGACTGGATCGTCGGCGACAGTGTGACCAACGCCGATCTCAGCTGCTGCGGCTACCTCTATTACCCCGAACCGTTCGGCTTTGACCGTGCCGAATGGCCCCATATCGACGCCTGGCTGACCCGCCTGTCCGAGCAGCCCGGATGGAAACACCCCTATGACCTGATGCCCGGCAATCCGTCGGATCGAGCTTGAGGAGAGAAGTATGACCGAAGCTTACATTTATGATGCCCTGCGCACCCCGCGCGGCAAGGGCCGCAAGGACGGCAGCCTGCACGAGGTGACCTCGGTGCGCCTGTCGGCGGTGGCCCTGAACGCCATCAAGGAACGCAACAACTTGGAAGGCCACGCCGTCGAGGACGTGATCTGGGGCAACGTCACCCAGGTGATGGAACAGGGTGGCTGCCTGGCGCGGTCCGCGGTTCTGGCCTCGGACTTGGATGAATCGATCCCGGGTCTGGCCATCAACCGGTTCTGCGCATCCGGCATGGAGGCCGTGAACCTGGCCGCCAACCAGGTCAAGGGCGGCGCCGGCGAGGCCTATATCGCCGGTGGCGTCGAGATGATGGGCCGCGTGCCCATGGGCAGCGACGGCGCCGCCATCGCCGTCGATCCGTCGCTGGCGATGGAGACCTATTTCGTCCCGCAGGGCATCTCGGCCGACATCATCGCCACCGAATACGGTTTCAGCCGTGACGATGCCGACGCGCTGGCCGTCGAGTCTCAGAAACGCGCGGCCAAAGCGTGGGAAGAGAACCGCTTTGCCAAGTCGGTGATCACCGTCAAGGACCGCAACGGCCTGACCATTCTGGACCGCGACGAATACATGCGCCCCGGCACCGACATGCAGAGCCTCGGCGCGCTGAACCCGTCCTTCCAGATGATGGGCGAGCAGATGCCCGGTTTCGACAAGGTGGCGATGCTGAAATACCCGCACCTGGAAAAGATCAACCACATCCACCACGCCGGCAACAGCTCGGGCATCGTGGATGGCGCGGCGGCCGTTCTGATCGGCAACAAGGAATTCGGCGAGAAATACGGCCTGAAGCCGCGCGCCCGCATCAAGGCCACCGCCAAGATCGGGACCGATCCGACCATCATGCTGACTGGCCCGGTTCCGGTGACCGAAAAGATCCTGGCCGAAACCGGCATGAAGATCAGCGATCTGGACCTGTTCGAGGTCAACGAGGCTTTCGCCTCGGTCGTGCTGCGGTTCCAGCAGGCGTTTGACGTCGATCCGGCGCTGGTCAACGTCAATGGTGGTTCGATCGCCATGGGCCACCCGCTGGGCGCCACCGGCGCGATCATCATCGGCACCCTGTTGGACGAGCTGGAGCGCCAGGACAAGGAAACCGGTCTGGCCACCTTGTGCATCGCATCCGGCATGGGCGCGGCAACCATCATCGAACGTGTGTAACGGCGGGGTTCAGGAGAAGAAAAATGGCTGATTTTACACTGACCAAAGACGCCGACGGCGTTGGCATCATCACCTGGGACGTCCCCGGCAAGACCATGAACGTGATGTCGTTCGACGGCCTGTCCGAACTGAACGACTGCATTGATCAGGCCCTGGCCGATAACGAGATCAAGGGCATCGTGATCACCAGCGGCAAGGAAGGATCCTTTGCCGGCGGCATGGACCTGAATCTGCTGGCGGTGATGAAGGAACAGGCGGGCGACGACCCGGCCAAGGGCCTTTTCGAAGGCACGATGAAAATGCACGCTCTGCTTCGCAAGATCGAGCTGGCCGGCATGGACCCCAAGACCAAGAAAGGTGGCAAACCGATCGCGGCCGCCCTGCCCGGCACTGCCGCCGGCATCGGCATGGAGCTGCCGCTGGCGACCCATCGCATCTTTGCCGCCGAAAACCCCAAGGCCAAATACGGCCTGCCGGAAATCATGGTCGGCATCTTCCCCGGCGCGGGCGGCACCACCCGGATGGTCCGCAAGGTGGGCGCCATCGCGGCGGCTCCGCTGCTGCTGGAAGGCAAGATGCTGGACGTGAAAAAGGCCAAGGGCGCAGGCTACATCGACGAGATCGCAGCCGATCCGCTGGCCGCAGCCAAGGAATGGGTGCTGAACGCCAAGGATGCCGATCTGGTCAAGCCGTGGGACGCCAAGGGCTACAAGATGCCCGGCGGTGCGCCCTATCACCCGGCGGGCTTCATGAACTTCGTGGGTGCCTCGGCCATGGTAAACGGCAAGACCCAAGGCGCCTTCCCGGCGGCCAAGGCCCTGCTGAGCGCGGTCTATGAGGGCGCACTGGTCGATTTCGACACCGCGCTGAAGATCGAGGCGCGCTGGTTCACCTCGGTGCTGATGAACCCGTCCTCGGGCGCCATGATCCGTTCGCTGTTCCTGAACAAGGAAGCGCTGGAAAAAGGCGCCGTTCGTCCGCAAGGCATTCCGGATCAGTCGGTCAAGAAAATCGGCGTTCTGGGTGCGGGCATGATGGGCGCGGGCATCTCGTTGGTCTCGGCGCAGGCCGGGATGGAGGTCGTGCTGATCGACCGCGATCAGGCCGCCGCGGACAAGGGCAAGGCCTATACCGAAGCCTATCTGGACAAGGGCATGAAGCGTGGCAAGGTCACGGCCGAGAAGAAAGAGGCCATGCTGGCCCGCATCACTGCCACGCCGGACCTCGAAAAGCTGGCGGGCTGCGATCTGATCATCGAAGCCGTGTTCGAGGATCCCAAGGTCAAGGCCGAGATGACCCAGAAGGTCGAGGCGATCATCCCCGAGGACTGCATCTTTGCCTCGAACACCTCGACCCTGCCGATCACCGAACTGGCCAAGGCCAGCAAGCGGCCCGATCAGTTCATCGGCATCCACTTCTTCTCGCCGGTCGAGAAGATGTTCCTGGTCGAGATCATCAAGGGCAAGGAAACCGGTGACCGGGCCGTGGCCAAGGCGCTGGACTATGTCCGCCAGATCCGCAAGACGCCGATCGTGGTCAATGACGCGCGGTTCTTCTACTGCAACCGCTGCATCATCCCCTACATCAACGAAGGGGCGCGGATGATCACCGAAGGCGTCAGTCCGGTTCTGGTCGACAATGCCGCCCGTCAACTGGGCTTCCCGGTTGGTCCGGTTCAGTTGACCGACGAAACTTCGATCGACTTGGGTGCCAAGATCGCACGCGCGACCAAGGCGGCAATGGGCGACGCCTACCCGGAAAGCCCGGCGGACGATCTGATCTTCTGGATGGAAGAACAGGGTCGCCTGGGCCGCAAGTCCAAGGCCGGGTTCTTCGATTATGACGAAAACGGCAAGCGCATCGGCTACTGGAAAGGTCTGCAGGACAAGTATCCGCTGGCCGAGCAGCAGCCCGACTTGATCGAGGTGCAGGAGCGCCTGATGTTCGCACAGGTTCTTGAGGCCGTGCGCGCGCTTGAAGAAGGTGTTCTGGAAGACATCCGCGAAGGCGATGTCGGCGCCATCCTCGCCTGGGGCTTTGCGCCCTGGTCAGGTGGTCCGTTCAGCTGGCTTGATATCATCGGTGCGCCCTACGCGGCCGAGCGTTGTGACCAGTTGTCGGAGAAATACGGTGACCGCTTCGCCTGCCCGCCGCTGCTGCGCGAGATGGCCGAAAAAGGTCAGACCTTCTACGGCCGCTTCGACCCCGAAGCCAAGGCTGCCTGAACAAGTGATGCTGGCGCATGATCCCATGCGCCAGCATCTTTCTTAGAGTGTTTGGTCAGGTCTGCCATTCAGGCCGCAGAAACAAGGCCGGCACGTTGGGCCGCCCCGGACGTCCCGGACGCCGCCGCCCCGATGGGGGACGTATCGGAAAGATCGGTTCCTGCGGGATGGGTGCAGGCAGTGCACCCAACGGGTTTGCAAGGGCCGACAGTTCGCCGGCCTCTGCGATAGATGTGACGAGGCTCCGCGCCTCGGATTCTTCCAGCACCGCGTAGGATCGTCGGGACGGGCCAGACAGCGAACGGATGCGGCACGAGGAACAGAAGGCTTGAAAGCCACCCTCGATGAAGACCACTTCGTCCTGCTCAAAAAACAGCGATGTGACCTGGAATTCCTCTGCCGGTGTCCGAGAGGAAAAGCTGAAGTGCCCGCTCAGCAGACGCGCCGGAATGATCGCCAGCCCCTCGTCTATGTTGAAATCAGAAGACAAGGCTACGGCCATTCCCTGCTCGGGCATCAGCCAGACCGCACGACCGTTATATGCCGCGCGGGACGGCACGCGCACGGGCAAAAAGTCAGGTCGAACCTCGCCAGCCGGTACGGCTATTCTGTCGTGGGACACGCGTTTCACTTCCTGAAACCCGTTGTCCATCGTTCTGACCAGATCGCCGGCAACCAATGCCTCGGCCAGTTTCCAGCCACTGGTGGTGGCAACCTTCGTCCCGTGCAGCAATCCGCCACGCCTGACCGAAACGGCGTCACCCGGTACGGTCTGGATATTATTTTCGGAAAACCCCGAAACACTCACTACTTCCAACACGTGCCGACCCCCTTTTGGCACTTTCAAACTATCCCATTGTGCTAGCACGAAGCCTTCGGGAGTGACTTAGTTTTGCCATATTTTGGGCCAATTTGGGCCTTTTTCGCCCCATTAGTCGCGTTTTTTTATAAACAAAAGCCTGTATCTGTCAGCGTTTCGCGCAATTCGGGAAATAATCGACCAGCCTTATTCGAACCGATATTCGAATCTCTCTATGTCTTCGCGACAGGCGTCAAACACAGCCTTTTTTGCCTGGACCGAGTAGTAGTTGGCGTATTCCGCCCCCCGGGCTGACCGGTTTTCATGCGGAAGGTCCAGACGAAACCCCAGATGATCGAACAGTGGGGCCGCATCCCGCTGAAAGCTTTCGATCCGAATGTATGCGCGACAAAGATCGGTTCCGGTGGCGTCTCTGACATAGGATGGGAACGGGTTTTCCCGAAAGGACTGCTGGATTTTAGGGTGCAGAACAAAGGCCTCAAAATCCAGCCGCCCGGCCAGATGGACTGCTGGGTGATCAAAGGACTGATCCCTCAGCCAGTAGTAATAGCTGACCATCCGGTCCCACGGGTTGCGGATCAGCGTGAACACGAACATCTCTTGCATCTGCTGGTCGGGCAAAAGCCCCCGCAAATCGGTCAGACGTGAGTGTTTCCACAGCCGGCCCGCCGTCTTCAGTGACTTGTTGCGTTTGTTTCTGCGCTGCGCCTTGGGGGTGTCGCCCACCAGAATATCATCCTTCATGGCCCGCTGCTCGAGCGCCAGAGCCAGCGATGTTCCCCCGGTCTTGGGAATATGTATGAAGATGTAGGACCGCCCTGTTGATAGGATCATTGCACCGGTTCCCGTTGGGGCGTCACGCTTGCCCGCCAAGCCAGTACCGCGCCGGCCGCGGCGATCAGGGCGATGCCCGCAATCTGCAGCGGTCCGATCCCCTGCCCCATCACCACCCAGGCAAAAACCGGCCCGAAGATCATGACCGAATACTCGAACACCGCGACATATGACGGCTCGCCCAGTTGGTAGGCCTTGATCAGCATGAATACCGCAGCCGTGGACCCAACCGCCTGCAATGCGACCCACGGCAGAGCGGCCTCCATCGGCCAGACCCAGCCCCGGGTCACAAAACCGGCCGGGCCGTCAGACTCCACAACCGGCAAAACCGAAAACACGGCGAGGCCAAGGGCGCCGGCCAGCCCAAGCGTGACAATCATCGCAGCCAGCAAGGCGACGGTGCTTTCGTTTGCACAATGCGTTCGGGTCAGGATCGCACTGAGCGCATAGAAAAAGCCGCCTGCCACCGGCAATAGGCTGGTCGCATCAAAGGCATTGGGGTCAGGCTGCAAAACACAGAGGATTCCGACAAACCCCATAAGCACAGCCAAGACCCGCCAGGGGCCGATCTTCTGGTCCAGCAACAGCGCGGAAATCAACAGAACGAAGATCGGTGATGTGAACAGCCCCGCAAGGGCCTGAGCAATTGGCATTAAAGCCAGTGAGCTGAAATAGAACAACATCGCCAGGGTGATCAGAACACTGCGCAGCAGGACCGCCCAAAACCTCTGAGGTCGCAGCCCTCCAAACCCAAGAAACGACAGTCCAACGATAAGAGGCAGCATCATCACGGCCCGGCTTAGGTGGAATTGCCACAGACCGATCGTTTCGGCCAGCCGAATGACGAAATTGTCCACGACGCCGATGATTGCCATGGCCGAGACCATCAGAACCGATGCAAGAACCGGTGAAGAAGGATGTGCTGTCTGCATGTGGCCTTGGCCTCCGGGCCCTTTGGCCGAAACTACGCGTCCCGGTTATCGAGCACATTTCCAAATCACCACGCAACAGGTTTGCGCGGATTAATCTCTCCGTGCTAGGAATCGACAAAAGAAAAAACGAGCAGACCTCATCGAAATGACGGCACTGAAACAATACCAGCGGATCGAGGCTACCGGTCTGTGGCGCCCGTCGCCCGACGAGCAGCGGCGCGAAGTGGTTGTTTCGATCGGCGAGGCAACGTTGACCATCACCGATTTCAACGATCGCGCGCTGACGCACTGGTCGCTTGCCGCACTTGAAAGGCAGAACCCGGGCAAGTTCCCCGCAATATTCAATCCAGACGGCGACCCGGATGAGACACTGGAACTGGAGCAGTCCGAAACCACCATGATCGAGGCAATAGACCGCTTGCAACGCGCCATCGAACGGGCGCGCCCGCATCCCGGGCGATTGCGGTGGGCCAGTGTCAGCGGCGTGGTTGCGGCTGTCGCGGCGGTCTTGCTGTTCTGGCTGCCCGGCGCCCTGCAAAGCCATGTCGAAAAGGTCGTGCCCGAGATCAAACGGCAGGACATCGGGAACACGATTCTGCAACGGATTGAACGGGTCTCGGGTCGGGCCTGCGCCTCGGCGGACGCGCAGCCGGCGCTGCAGAAGCTGGCCCAGAGAACAGGTGTGCGACGGATCGTTGTGTTGCCGGCCGGGGTGCAGGAAAGCCTGTCACTTCCCGGAGGGATCGTGCTGCTGAACCGAGCGCTGGTTGAAGACAGTGAAGATCCCGCGGTTGCCGCCGGTTACGTGATAGCTGAACGCACGCGGGCCAGGCTGCATGATCCGTTGGACGATCTCCTGGACAAAACTGGGCCCACTGCAGCGTTTCGCCTGCTGACGACGGGCGAACTAACACCCCAGATCGTGGACACCTATACCGAACAGGTTCTGGCCGAACCCCGCCCCGCAGTTCCGGAAGACGACCTGCTGGCGGCGTTTGCGTCCGCCAATTTGCCCTCAACCCCTTATGCCTATGCGGTTGATATCACGGGCGAAACGGTTCTGGGTCTGATCGAGGCCGACCCGATGGCGGGTCAGCCTTTGGATCAGGTTATGCCCGACCGGGACTGGGTACGGCTGCAGAACATCTGCAGCGACTAGGCGCGCCTATTTGGTGCCGAACATCCGGTCTCCGGCATCGCCCAGACCAGGCATGATGTAACCTTTGGAATTCAGCTCGCGGTCCAGTGCGGCAGTCACGATCTTGACGTCGGGATGCGCCTCTTTCATGCGGGCCACGCCTTCGGGGGCGGCCAGCAGGCACAGGAACCGGATGTCGGTGGCACCGGCCTGTTTCAGAAGGTCGATCGCAGCGGCCGAGCTGTTGCCGGTGGCCAGCATCGGGTCAACCGCAATAACCAGCCGATCTTTAAGGCCTTCGGGGGCCTTGAAGTAGTACTGCACCGGCTGCAGCGTTTCTTCATCGCGATACAGGCCCACGAATCCGACCCGGGCGGAGGGCACCAATTCCAGAACGCCGTCCAGCATCCCGTTGCCCGCGCGCAGGATCGACACCAGCGCCAGTTTCTTGCCCGCCAGGATCGGCGCGTCCATCTCCTCCATCGGGGTTTCGATATGGCGCGTGGTCAGGGGCATTTCGCGCGTGACTTCATAAGCCAGCAGCAGCGTGATCTCGCGCAGCAGTTGCCGGAACGAGGCGGTAGAGGTGCCCTTGTCCCGCATGAGCGTCAGTTTGTGCTGAACCAGCGGGTGGTCGACGACGGTCAGATGTTCGCTCATGTGTTCTCCAGTCTTTTTCTAACCCTTGCGCGGGTCTCTTCATCGCAGAATGCGGCGTTCAGGGCGGTGTCGTTCAGCGCGGCGAAATCCTCGGCGTCCCAGCCGAAGGCCTGGGCCAGCATCTCATATTCGCGGCGCATGGTGGTATGAAAAAACGGCGGGTCATCGGTGGAAACCGTGACCTTCACACCCGCCTCGCGCAGCCGGGCGATCGGGTGGGACGCGAAATCGGGGTACAGGCCCAGCACCACGTTCGAGCCCGGGCAGACCTCGAGCGTGACGTCCCGGTCGGCCAGTTCATGCACCAGGTCCGGGTCTTCGATGGCCCGCACGCCATGGCCCACCCGTTCGACCCCCAGCGCGCGCACCGCATCGCGCACGCTTTCGGGGCCGCCGAATTCGCCGGCATGGGTGGTCAGGCGCAATCCGGCCTCGCGCGCGCAGTCGAAGGCCCATTTGAAATCGGCCTGCTGGCCCATGGCCTCGTTCCCGCCCATACCGAACCCGGTGATCCAGTCACCGGCGGTTTCGGCGGCGCACAGCGCGCTGCGCTTGGCCTTGTCGGGTCCGAAATGGCGCACGCAGGTTACCACGCCGCGCAGGGTGATGTCGAACTTGCGCTCGGCCTCGTCGGCGGCGTCCTGAATGGCGGCCAGATAGTCGCGCCAGGCATGCAGATCGCCCCCGCCGCAGAAATCGGGGCTGAGGAAGGTTTCGGAATAGACCACCCCGTTCGCAGCACTTTCTTCCAGGATCGCCAGCGTCAGGCGGCGGAAATCCTCGGGGGTTTTCAACACCTCGCAAGCGGCCTCGTAGACGCTGAGGAAATGCGCGAAATCGCGAAAGTCATAGCTGCCGTCGGGCTTGAAGATGCCGCTCAGGTCAACCTTCTTTTCATGCGCCAGCTGGCGGATGAAGGCGGGCGGGGCCGCGCCTTCGTGATGCAGGTGCAGTTCGATCTTGGGCAGGTCTGCGACGGTCATAGAAAGGTCCTTCCCGGCCCTTGCGCCGGAATGTTCAGGTGATGGGCGATGCTGGCGGCCACGTCGGCGAAATTGACTTGCCCGATCTGTCCGGCCCCCAGGCCGGCGGTCAGCACCGGCACCTGCTCGCGGGTGTGGTCGGTGCCGATCCAGCTTGGGTCGTTGCCGTGATCGGCGGTCAGCAGAAACAGGTCGCCCGGGCGCAGCCGGGGCAGGATACGGCCAATCTCGGCGTCGAACCATTCCAGCGCGCGGGCATAGCCCGAGATGTCGCGCCGGTGGCCGTACTGGCTGTCAAACTCGACGAAATTTGCGAATGTCAGGCTGCCGTCCTCGGCGCTGTCTACAAGGCGCGAGAGGTGACCCATCAGTTCGGCGTCCGAGCCCTTGTCCAGCGTGTCGATCCCCTGCATCGAGAAGATGTCGCCGATCTTGCCCACGCCATGCACCTTGCGTCCGGCATCCTGCGCCCAGTTGGTCAGCACCGGCGCGGGCGGCGTGATGGCGAAATCCTTGCGATTTGTGGTGCGGACAAACCCCTGTTCGGGCGATCCCACGAAGGGGCGCGCGATCACCCGGCCCACCTTCATCTCGTGCAGCATGGGGGCCAGGCTCCGGCACATCTGGTACAGGCGCTCCAGCCCGAACGTCTCCTCGTGCGCGGCAATCTGGAACACGCTGTCGGCCGAGGTATAGCAGATCGGCCAACCCGTGCTCATGTGTTCAGCACCCAGTTCGGCAATGATCGTGGTGCCCGAGGCATGGCAATTGCCCAAAATGCCCTCGGTTCCGGCCGCCTGCGCGGCGGCGCGGGTCAGATCATCAGGGAAGGCGGGGACCGTGTCGGGGAAATAGTGCCAGTCCCACGGCACCGGCAGACCGGCCAGTTCCCAATGGCCTGAAGGCGTGTCCTTGCCCGGCGAATGCTCGCGCGCGCAACCCCACAGTCCGGCCGGGTCGGCCCCCAACCCCGGCGCATCCGCGCCCGAAGCTAGTCGTACCGCCGCGCCAAGCCCCAGCGCATCGAGGTTGGGCAGGCGCAACGGCCCGGACCGGCCATCCTCGGCCCGCCCTTCAGCGCAGGCCTGCGCGATATGGGCCACCGTGTTGGCGCCCGTGTCCGGCACGTCGCCGTTGAAGAACCGGTCGGCATCCGGCGCGCCACCGATACCCACCGAATCCATCACCACAAGAAACGCGCGGCTCATGCGAGGATCCTTTCGTGTACCAGCTCCGGCACCGGAACGGGCGCCGGGCCGATGGTGATCGCGGCACGCACGGCTTGCGCGGCCCGCTGCGCGGCGTCCTCGCGCGCGGCATGGACGACGGCCAGCGGCGTCCCGGCCGAGACCTTGTCGCCCAGCCGAACCAGCCCCGACAGGCCCACTGCCGGGTCGATCACATCGCTTTCCACCTGCCGGCCACCGCCCAGCGCCACGACGGCAAGGCCCAGAGCCTCGCCATCCATCGCGGTGACATAGCCTTTGTCCTGCGCCGCGACCTCAAGAATCACGCTGGCCTCGGGCAAGTAGCGCGCCCAATCATCGACCAGCCCCAGCGGCCCGCCCACCGCGGCCATCATCCGTCCGAACCGCTCGGCCGCGCGGCCATCGCGGATCACCTCGGCGATCATGTCCCGCCCGGCCCGCGCGTCGCCGACCATACCGGCGTCAGACAGCAGAACGCCGCCCAGCTCGGCCGAAATCTCGGCCAGGGGCGAAGGCTGCCCACCGGTCAGCACCTTCATCACTTCGGCGATTTCCAAGGCGTTGCCCAAGGCGGGCGCCAGCGGCTGGTTCATGTCGGTGATCAGGGCCGAGGTCCGGCACCCGGCCGCATTGGCCGTTTCGGTCAGGGCCTGCGCCAGCTTGCGCGCTTCGTCCAGCGTTTTCATGAAGGCTCCGCTGCCCACCTTTACGTCCAGCACCAGCGCATCCGGGCTGGCCGCCAGTTTCTTGGACAGGATCGAGGCGGTGATCAGATCGAGGCTTTCGACCGTGGCAGTCACGTCGCGGATCGCATAGAGCCGTTTGTCCGCCGGAGCGATCTGTGCCGTCGCGCCAACGATGGCAGCGCCGGTCTCGGCCAGGATCTGGGCCAAACGGTCCTGGCTGATCTGGGTCGACACGCCGGGGATCGCCTCGAGCTTGTCGAGCGTCCCGCCGGTATGGCCCAGACCGCGGCCCGAGATCATCGGCACATAGGCCCCGCATTCCGCCAGCGCCGGGGCCAGCACGAGGCTGACGCAATCCCCCACCCCGCCGGTCGAATGCTTGTCGATCACCGGGCCGTCCAGATCCCAGGTCAGAACCTCACCGCTGTCGCGCATGGCCAGCGTCAGCGCCGCGCGGCCCTCGGGACCAAGCCCGCCCATGCAGACGGCCATGGCAAAGGCTCCGGCCTGGGCGTCGCTGACGCTGCCATCGGCCAGACCTTGGGCGAACCACGCCAGTTCGCCGGAATCCGGCACCTCGCGGCGGCGCAGTTTCGCGATAATCGAACGGGCGTCCATGGGCGCGGCCCTTACATGAACGAGGCGTCGAAGGCGCCGGGCAGCAGCTCGCCGATGGTCGTGCGGGTCTCAATCCCGTCCACCGTCGCCATGGTGACCACCACGTCCTTGTCTCCGAACTCGGCCAGTTTCTGCCGGCACCCGCCGCAGGGCGGCACCGGTTGCGGGCTGGAGGCCACCACATAGACCTCGGCCAGCTTGTTTTCTCCGGCGGCGACCATCGCGGCGATCGCACCGGCCTCGGCGCAGGTGCCCTCGGGATAGGCCACGTTTTCCACGTTGCAGCCCGCGAACACTTCGCCCGACGGGGTGCGGACCGCGGCGCCCACCTTGAAATTCGAATAGGGAGCATGGGCGTTTTCACGCACCTTGAGGGCTGCTTCTTTCAACGACATGGCGATTCCCCGATTTTTGATCATCTGGTCAGAATGCCATACCCTACTGGAAATCCGCGGGGGAATTGAAGCCCCCTCGGCACGGGAATCTCGGCGCGCCCGCGCGTCAGCCCAAATCGGTCTTGAAATACCCCGGCAGCGTGACTTCGAGCAGTTCGACATCGTCGCTGGGGTCGGCCAGCCGCGTGCGCATTCCGGGCGGGATGACAAAGGCATCGCCCTGCTCCAGACGAAACGGATCACGTCCTTCACCTTCCAGGGTGACGGCCCCGTTCATCACGAAGGTAAAGTGGATATCGGCATCATGGCTGGCCCAGACCGGGTCGCCCTGCCCCCGGCGCACCACCTGAACGCCCGCCACGCCCGTGGTGTTTTCAGCAATCGTCGTGTCGCGGCATTGATAGCCCGGCAGGCGGAACGGCTGCCACGCTGCCCCTTCGGCCCGGTTGTAGACGAACCGCTGGCCCTGCCATTCCCGCTCGGGGCGGTAGTGCGGCGTGGGCAGCTGCATTTCGTGGTCGATCTCGGTGACATGCTCGGCCGGAACGCCGATTTCGATCACCTGCACGTTGTCCGACGCCTCGAGCACGCGGTGCCGGATCTCGGGCGGCTGGATGAAACAGTCGCCAGCGGTCAGGCGCATCTTGTCGCCCTGATCCTCATAGACCACATCCACCCAGCCGTGGATGCAGAAGATCAGCTGAAACCCGACCTTGTGGAAATGCACCATGTCCGGGACCGGGCCGCCGTCGGGAATGCGGATATGGCTGGCGATGATCGACCCGCCCAGCCGGTCCGGCACCAGATCTCGGTAATGCATGCCCGCGCGCCCGATGATCCAGGGCGCCTGATCCTTGAGCCTGCGGACGACGAAGGAATGAGCCGTCTCGGGCATCACCAGCGGCGGGTTGCGCTCTTCGATCTCGATCCGGGTGCCGTTGGGGGCGACCAGGCTGCGCTGACCGCCGGCAAACCCGTCCGGATCATCGGTGAGGATACGCAAGGTGCCCGGCGGCTCGGGCGCGTCCTTTTCCACACGCAGTCGCAGGCCATGCCCCGAAAACACCGCAACCCGTGGGTCATCCGCCGGATAGATCATGTCCATCCGCATGCCCAGAACCTTGGTGTAGAACGGAATGTCGTTTCGCAGTTCTTGGGTCGGAATGCGGAATTCGGCTATGGTATCGGTCATGCTGGTCTCCTCTGCGCGGGACTGTGAGGGGCCGTTGGGGGATTTGCAAGTCGGGGTCGGATCCGCCGTCATGCGATTTCGAGGTTTCCCCTGCGTCAGAAATAGTTTAGCACTAAACTAAATTCCAAACGGGAAGTTTTGACATGTCCGACACACCCAGCCTGCGTCAGGCCGCACTTGATTACCACGCGCATCCGAAGCCTGGGAAACTGGAGATCAAGGCGACCAAACCCATGGCCAACGGGCGCGACCTTGCCCGCGCCTATTCGCCCGGCGTGGCCGAGGCCAGCCTTGAGATCAAGGCCGACCCGGCGACCGCCGAGATGTATACCGCGCGCGGCAATCTGGTGGCGGTGGTTTCGAATGGCACCGCGGTGCTGGGGCTGGGCAATATCGGCGCGCTGGCCTCCAAGCCGGTGATGGAGGGCAAGGCCGTCCTGTTCAAGAAATTCGCCGGCATCGACTGTTTCGACATCGAGTTGAACGAACCCGACCCCGAAAAGCTGGCCGATATCGTCTGCGCGCTGGAGCCGACCTTCGGCGCGATCAACCTCGAGGACATCAAGGCGCCCGATTGCTTTGTCGTCGAGAAACTGTGCCGCGAGCGGATGAACATCCCCGTGTTCCACGACGACCAGCACGGCACCGCCATCGTGGTGGGGGCCGCTGCGCGCAACGCCCTACACGTGGCCGGCAAGCGGTTCGAGGACATCAAGGTGGTTTCCACCGGCGGCGGTGCGGCGGGGATCGCCTGCCTGAACATGCTGGTCAAGCTGGGCGTCAAGCGCGAGAACATTTGGCTGTGCGACATTCACGGGCTGGTCTATGAAGGCCGGGCCGAGGACATGAACCCGCACAAGGACCAATTCGCCCAGAAAACCGACCTGCGCACGCTGGATCAGGTGATCGACGGGGCCGACCTGTTTCTGGGCCTCAGCGGGCCGAACGTACTCAAGCCCGAGATGGTCGCGCGCATGGCCAAACAGCCGATCATCTTTGCTCTTGCGAACCCGACCCCGGAGATCCTGCCCGACGCCGCGCGCGAAGTCGCCCCCGATGCCATCATCGCCACCGGGCGCAGCGACTTCCCGAACCAGGTGAACAACGTCCTTTGTTTCCCGTTCATCTTCCGCGGTGCGCTGGACGTGGGTGCGACCGAGATCAACGATGCCATGCAGATCGCCTGCGTTGAAGGCATCGCCGAAATGGCCCGCGCCACCACCAGCGCCGAGGCCGCAGCCGCCTACAAGGGCGAACAGCTGACCTTCGGCCCAGACTACCTGATCCCCAAGCCGTTCGACCCGCGACTGGTGGGTGTGGTGTCCTCGGCCGTGGCCCGCGCCGCGATGGAAAGCGGCGTGGCCAGGCGCCCCATCGAGGACATCGAAGCCTACAAGGAAAAGCTGAACCAGACGGTCTTCAAGTCCGCCCTACTGATGCGCCCCGTCTTCGAGGCCGCCGCCGCCGCCTCGCGCCGCATCGTCTTTGCCGAAGGCGAAGACGAACGCGTGCTGCGCGCCGCTCAGGCGATTCTTGAGGAAACCACCGAAACCCCGATCCTGATCGGCCGTCCCGAGGTGATCGAGGCGCGCTGCGAACGTCTGGGCCTGTCGGTCCGCCCCGGGCAGGACTTCCAGATCGTAAACCCGGAAAACGACCCGCGCTATTATGACTATTGGAACTCGTACCACCAAATCATGCAGCGTCGGGGGGTAACGCCCGATCTGGCCAAGGCGATCATGCGGACCAATTCCACCGCGATTGGCGCAATCATGGTGCACAGGGGTGAAGCCGACAGCATGATCTGTGGCACCTTTGGCGAGTATCGGTGGCACCTGAACTATGTCGAGCAGGTGCTGAATGACGGCGACCTGCGCCCCCATGGTGCATTGTCCCTCATGATCCTTGAAGACGGCCCGCTGTTCATCGCCGACACTCATGTCCGGCAATTGCCCAGCCCGGAAGAACTGGCTGAGATCACCGTGGGCGCCGCGCGCCATGTCCGGCGTTTCGGGCTGGCGCCAAAGATCGCGTTCTGCTCGCAATCGCAGTTCGGCAATCAGGCCGAGGGGTCCGGCAAACGCCTGCGCGAAGCGATTGCCATTTTGGACAGCAAGCCCCGAGATTTTATCTATGAAGGCGAAATGAACTTGGATGTGGCCCTCGACCCCGAACTGCGCGAGCGGATTTTCCCCAATTCGCGCCTGGAGGGGGCGGCCAACGTGCTGATCTTTGCCCATGCGGACGCGGCCAGCGGTGTGCGCAACATACTGAAGATGAAGGCCGACGGCATCGAGGTCGGCCCCATCCTGATGGGCATGGGCAACAAGGCGCATATCGTGACACCCTCGATCACGGCGCGCGGGCTGCTGAATATGGCGGCAATTGCCGGAACGCCTGTCGCGCATTACGGTTGACCACGGCGGCCCGACCGGTCTGGCCGCCCTGCCGAGGGAGGTCATCATGAAAGGTCACTGCCACTGCGGCGCCGTGCGATGGGCCAGCGATGCCGAGATCGCCTGGAGCTGTTACTGCCACTGCGCGGATTGCAGGCGCAATTGCGCCGCCCCAGTCACGGCGTTCATCGGGCTGCCGCACGGCTCGGTGACATGGTCAGGGGATGCGCCACGCGTGTACAACTCGTCTGAGGTTGTCGAACGCCTGTTCTGCGGAACCTGCGGCACGCCGATGGCATACCGCAATGCCCGCGACCGGGTGAATATTCACCTCTATACCGCCACGCTGGACAATCCCGAGGATGCCGCGCCCCGGTTTCACGTTTTTCACGCCGAGCATCTGCATTGGCTGAACATCCAAGACAGTCTGCCCCGATATGCGGGAACGGCGACCTGATCCGAATCTGACAAACCCACTTTTGCACCGGACGCTTTGCGAATTTGCAAGTTCTGCGGAAATTTCCCGCTTAGGCGCGCAAACAAGGATCATTTGCAAAACTTTGCAAGACAAATGGGGCAGTTCTGCAAATATTTCGCGATAAACTGACGCGCCGTCACGCGCGCCGCTTGCTCGGTTAGCCGTCCGCGCCTAACACAATGCGAGTAATTTTTGGGAGGAGGACCCATGGCATACCAGGACGTTTACGAGAGCTGGCAAAAAGACCCAGAGGCTTTCTGGATGGACGCAGCCAAGGGAATTGACTGGTTCCAACCGCCAAGCAAGGCCCTGTTTGACGACGACGCCCCTCTCTATGAATGGTTCTGCGATGCCAAGGTGAACACCTGCTGGAATGCCGTGGACCGCCACGTTGAAAACGGCCGGGGTGAACAGACCGCCATCATCTATGACAGCCCGATCACCCACACCAAGCGCGAAATCTCGTACATGGAATTGCGCAATCGCGTGGCGACCCTGGCCGGTGCGCTGCGCGCCAAGGGGATCGAAAAGGGCGACCGCGTCATCATCTACATGCCGATGATCCCCGAGGCGCTCGAGGCGATGCTGGCCTGCGCGCGGCTGGGTGCGGTGCATTCGGTGGTCTTCGGCGGGTTTGCCAGCAACGAACTGGCGGTGCGGATCGACGACGCCAAACCCAAGGCGATCATCGCGGCGTCGTGCGGGTTGGAGCCCGGTCGCGTGGTGCATTACAAGCCATTGCTGGACGGCGCCATCGACATGGCCAGCCACAAGCCCGAGTTCTGCGTGATCTTCCAGCGCGAACAGGAAGTGGCCAAGCTGATCGAAGGGCGCGACTTCAACTGGCACGGCTTCCAATACGGTGTCGAGCCGGCCGAGTGTGTGTCGGTCGCAGGCAATGATCCCGCCTACATCCTTTACACCTCGGGCACCACGGGGGCGCCCAAAGGCGTCGTGCGGCCCACGGCGGGGCACCTTGTGGCGCTGAACTGGACGATGAAGAACATCTACAACGTCGATCCCGGCGATGTGTTTTGGGCGGCCTCGGACGTGGGCTGGGTCGTGGGCCACTCCTACATCTGCTATGGCCCGCTGATCCACGGCAACACCACCATCGTGTTCGAGGGCAAGCCCGTCGGCACACCCGATGCCGGTACCTTCTGGCGGGTGATTTCCGAGCACAAGGTCAAAAGCTTTTTTACCGCCCCAACGGCGATCCGCGCGGTCAAGCGCGAGGACCCCAAGGGCGAGATGCTGGCGAAATACGACCTGTCCTGCCTCAAGGCCCTGTTCCTGGCCGGTGAACGCGCCGACCCGGACACGATCACTTGGGCGCAGGACGCGCTGAAGGTTCCGGTCGTCGACCACTGGTGGCAGACCGAAACCGGCTGGACCATCGCCGGCAACCCGCTGGGGATCGAGGAACTGCCGATCAAGCTGGGCTCGCCCGCCAAGCCGATGCCCGGCTATGACGTGCAGATCCTGGACGAAGGCGGCCACCCGATGAAACCGGGCGAGCTGGGCGCGATCGCGGTCAAGCTGCCACTGCCCCCGGGCACGCTGCCGACCCTGTGGAATGCCGAGGAGCGGTTCAAGAAATCCTATCTTGAGCATTTCCCGGGCTACTATGAAACCGGCGATGCCGGGATGATCGACGAAGACGGTTACCTGTATATCATGGCCCGCACCGATGACGTGATCAACGTGGCCGGCCACCGCCTGTCCACCGGCGCGATGGAGGAGGTTCTGGCAGCCCATCCCGATGTGGCCGAATGCGCAGTCATCGGTGTATCGGACCAGTTGAAGGGTCAGGCCCCGGTTGGCTTCCTGTGCCTGAACGCAGGCTGCAATCGTGACCATGCCGAGATCGCGAAAGAGGTCGTGCAGATGGTGCGCGACAAAATCGGGCCCGTTGCGGCATTCAAACTGGCCGTCGTAGTGGATCGTCTGCCAAAGACACGGTCTGGCAAGATCCTGCGTGGAACGATGGTATCGATCGCCGATGGCAAAGATTACAAAATGCCCGCCACGATCGACGATCCGGCCATTCTGGACGAAATTACCGAAGCCCTGAAATCAATCGGTTACGCCCAGTAACCGGGCATCGGGCGGCCCCGGGCCGCCCGCCCTGCCCTGCGGGGTTGCAACCATTGGCAGACCGCCTACTGTGCCCTTGACGGAGGGCACATGGCAAATGACGACATCTGGCGCCTGAGCGCCACAGTACTCGCAAAACTGACTCGCTCCGGCGAATTGAGCGCGACCGAAGCCGTCCAAAGCGCAATCGACCGGATGCACGCGCTGAACCCGGCGTTGAATGCCGTCGTCGAAGACCTCAGCGCCGAGGCGCAGGAGCGCGCCCGGACGCTGGACGCCGCGCGGGCGCGCGGCGAACCGACCGGCCCCCTGCACGGCGTTCCCGTCACGATCAAAGTCAATGTCGACCAGAAAGGCCATGCCACTACCAATGGCGTGGCCGCTCTGAAAGACGTAATTGCCCCCGATGATGCGCCCGTCGTGTCGAACCTGCTGAAGGCCGGTGCGGTGGTGATCGGCCGGACCAACACGCCCGAGTTCTCATTCCGCGCCGACACCGACAACCCGCTGTATGGGCGTACGCACAACCCTTGGGGCCGACATATCTCGGCCGGGGGTTCCTCGGGCGGGGCCGGCGTGGCGGTGATGACGGGCATGGGGGCGCTGGCGCATGGCAACGACATCGGCGGCAGCCTGCGGTTTCCGGCGGCCGCGAACGGTGCGGTCACCGTGAAGCCGGGCATTGGCCGCGTCCCCGCATGGAACCCCAGCCAAACCGCCGAACGTGGACTGCTTGCGCAATCCATGTCGGTGCAAGGCCTGATCACCCGCAGCGCGGCTGACCTGCACCTGGCCATGCCCAGCCTGATCGCTCCGGATCCGCGCGATCCGTTTCACGTTCCGTTGCCATGGCGCATGGCCGAGCCTGACCAGCAGCCGCGGGTGGCTTTCACCAAGAACACTTTCGGTTACGATCTCCACCCCGAGGTCGACAAGGCGCTGGACACGGCCCGTGATGCACTGGTTGATGCCGGGTACACCGTTGACGAGATCGACCCTCCGAACGTTTTTGAATGTGGACGGCTGGGTTATCGCGCCCTGATGGGCGAAGTGCTGACCCTGATGAAAGACGATGTCGAGGCGGCCGGATCCGAGACCATCCAGCGCATCTTTGCCACTTACTTCCAGGAATTTCCCCCGATCACCGGCCCGGACCTGATCCGAGCACTGGCGCAGCGCAGCCACTATGCGCGGGAATGGTCCCTGTTCTTGGAGGACTACCCGCTGGTGCTGTCGCCTTTCCTGCCGCAGCCCTTTTTCAGACCCGACCGTGATACAGAAGGCTCGGAAGGCGTACACGAAGTGCTGGGCTGCGCGGTCTATTCCTATGCCATGAACTTTCTGGGCCTGCCCGCCGCCTGCGTTCCGGCGCGTTTGGCCGAATTGCCGAGCGGGCGCCAGCCAATCAACGTTCAGATCGCAGCGCAGCGCTGGCGCGAGGACTTGACCGTGGACGCCGCCATCGCGATTGAAGCCCGGGTTGGTCGTATGGCTGATCACCTGTGGGCCGATCTGGCAAGCAGGGGCTGAAACACCAACCGCTTTCAACTGCCCAAAATAATTGACCCCGGGACTGAGAGCCCGGGGTCCACGTGCTAAAATATGCCCGGATTGTGATGACGAGCGTAGCACCACCCACCCTCGCCAGCGCGAAAACTGCGCAATCATCCGAAAACACCATTTGGTGGCCACTCACTCCCACCGCGGCGTGTTCTCCGGGCAAGATCAGCATAGCTGAGAGGTGGTCAGCTTCCTGTGAACTGCTTCACATAAGTCCGAGAATCTCGGGAATTTATGTAAATTGTTCAATCGTTAGACGCTCTTCCAGGCCATGCCCGGGGTCAAACAGGATCCTGTGACAGATCTTGGGTTCCGACCGAATCTCGACCCAATCGATATCCGGAAAGGATATGGAATCAGCGTCCGCCATCACCGGACGCTTGTCGGCCTCAAGCACGTCAAAGCGCACATGCGCCGTACTGGGCAGCAACGCACCGCGCCACCGCCGAGGACGAAAGGCCGCAATGGCCGTCAGCGCCAGAACATCCGACCCAATGGGCAGAATCGGGCCATGTGCCGAATAGTTGTAGGCGGTCGACCCGGCGGGCGTGGACAACAGCGCGCCATCACAGACCAGTTCGGCCAACCGCACGCGGCCATTCACGCTGATCTTCAGGCGCGCGGCTTGCGGACCGGCGCGCAGCAACGAAACCTCGTTAATCGCAAGGGCTTCGTGCACCTGTCCCGATTGGTCCATGGCCTTCATCGTCAAGGGGTTGATGACTTCTTCTTCGGCGGCTCTCAGACGCTCCATCAGATCGGCTTCGTGGAACTCGTTCATCAGAAACCCGATGGTCCCGCGATTCATGCCGTAGACCGGCACATCCAGATGCTGCGTGTTGTGCAGCGTCCGCAACATGAACCCGTCGCCGCCCAGCGCCACGATGACATCCGCATCTCGGGGGGCCGCATTGCCATAGCGTGCCACCAGTTTGTTGCGGGCCGACTGCGCGACATCCACGTCGCTGGCGAGAAAAGCGATTCTCTTGGTCATGTTTTCCAGTTTCCGGTGCTGCGCATTTGGTTCCGAAACAAACATACCTTTCCCCATTAGGCCAGACGTGACGCCGCAGCTGGCCATTTCGTCGCTTTAAAGTCTTTTTCATCCGTACAGTTTCCTATAGGAAATCCGCCAAACCAACCTCAGCCATGCGGAGCGCCCATGAACGCCAACCTTCGTGATACCGGTTTCTTCACCCAGTCCCTCGCGGATCGTGACCCTGAACTTTTTGGGGCAATCACCTCCGAACTGGGACGTCAGCGCGACGAGATCGAGCTGATCGCTTCGGAAAACATCGTCAGCGCAGCCGTCATGGAGGCGCAGGGCTCGGTCATGACCAACAAATACGCCGAAGGCTATCCCGGTCGGCGTTACTATGGCGGCTGCCAGTTCGTCGACATCGCCGAGAACCTGGCCATCGACCGCGCGAAGCAACTTTTCGGTTGCGAATTCGCCAACGTGCAGCCGAATTCAGGATCACAAGCCAACCAGGGCGTGTTCCAGGCGCTGATCCAGCCGGGCGACACCATTCTGGGCATGAGCCTGGATGCTGGCGGCCACCTGACCCATGGCGCCAAGCCCAACCAGTCGGGCAAGTGGTTCAATGCGGTTCAGTACGGCGTGCGCAAGCAGGACAACATGCTGGACTACGATCAGGTCGAGGCGCTGGCCAAAGAACACCAGCCCAAGCTGATCATCGCCGGCGGCTCGGCCATTCCGCGCCAGATTGACTTTGCCCGCATGCGCGAGATCGCCGACATGGTGGGGGCTTATCTGCACGTGGACATGGCGCATTTCGCCGGTCTGGTCGCCGCGGGCGAGCATCCCAGCCCCTTCCCGCACGCGCATGTGGCCACGACCACCACGCACAAAACCCTACGCGGCCCGCGTGGCGGCATGATCCTGACCAATGACGAGACGATCGCCAAGAAGGTGAATTCGGCGATCTTCCCGGGCATCCAGGGCGGCCCACTGATGCATGTGATCGCGGCAAAGGCCGTGGCATTTGGCGAGGCGCTGCAGCCTTCGTTCAAAGAATACATCAAACAGGTCGTCGTCAACGCTCAGGCGTTGTCGGATCAACTGATCAAGGGCGGCTTGGACACGGTGACCCACGGCACCGACACCCATGTTGTTCTGGTCGACCTGCGCCCCAAAGGCGTCAAGGGCAACGCGACCGAAAAGGCGCTGGGCCGTGCGCACATCACCTGCAACAAGAACGGCGTGCCGTTCGATCCAGAAAAGCCGACCGTGACCAGCGGCATCCGTCTGGGTTCGCCCGCCGGCACGACCCGAGGCTTTGGAGAGCCCGAGTTCCGCCAGATTGCGGATTGGATCATCGAGGTGGTCGATGGACTGGCCGCCAATGGTGAAGACAACAACGGTGAGGTCGAGGCGCGGGTCAAAGCGCAGGTCGCGGATCTGTGCGCAAAGTTCCCGATCTACCCGAACCTCTGACTCCACAAGTTTAGAAACAACAAGATGGCGCCTTTTTCGGGCGCCATTTTTCCTTGCCGGCAGATGCCTTGATCAGATCAGACCGCGCCACCAAAGCACGACAAGGAACAGTGCGGCCAAGGCCAGAATGTTGAAGGCCAGCCCCCCGAGCATGCCCAGGAACCAACCCCAGCGGCGATCCGCCAAATTAATGGCGCGCAGATGCGACTGAACATCCTTCGCCGCCTTTTCCAGGGTCGGCGAATCCAGGGTCAGCCGGAGCTTGGGATGCTCGACCAACGGCTCGGCACGGGCGAGTTCCATTGCCTGTTTGTAGACCTTGCGCGGCAAGCGACGCTTGGCACGGCGCACCGACTCGGCCAGGGTCTTGCCCTTTGCGCCCAGTTTTTTGCGCAACAGGATTATCGTCTGCGCGATCTGGGTCTGAATTTCTGTTTCCTGAGCCATGCGCCCCTCCTGATGGGGCAATCTAACGGTCTGCGCAGGCGGTCACAATGGGGCTGGTTGTCCGGGGCGCCGGAGGCTATCAGAAAGACATGCTGAACACGATCACACATGGCGAACCGACGTCCCGCACACCGCTTTTGATTGCCCATGGGCTATACGGATCGGCCCGAAACTGGGGGGTGATTGCGCGTCGGCTGTCAGATGAACGTCAGGTGGTGGCGGTCGACATGCGCAACCACGCCCACAGCTTCTGGGACGAACGGCACGATTATCCGGCATTGGCGGATGATTTGGCTGAGGTCATCGAAAGCATGGGCGGCGTGGCAGACGTGATCGGGCATTCGATGGGCGGCAAGTCGGCAATGACATTGGCGCTCGAGCATGGCGAAATGGTCCACAGGCTGGTCGTGGCGGACATTGCTCCGGTTCGGTACAGCCACACGCAAATGCCATATATCGAGGCCATGCGCGCCGTGGACATGACACAGGTCGCGCGCCGCTCGGACGTGGAACAGCAACTGGCCGATCTTGGAGTCGAGAAGGCATTGCAGAGCTTCTTCACTCAGTCGCTGGACGTTCCCGGCAAACGCTGGCGGCTGAACCTGGACGTTTTGGCCAAAGAGATGCCGAATATCATGGGTTTTCCGGACTTTACCTCACACTGGGACGGCCCGGCGCTGTTTCTCGCCGGTGCGGAGTCGGACTATGTTCAGGCAAGTCACCGCGAAGTCATCAAATCTTTGTTCCCGAACGCCCGTTTCGCCAAGATTCCGGGCGCAGGCCATTGGCTGCACGCCGAAAAACCGCGCGAGTTCGAAGCTGCTGTCCGGATATTTCTGAACGCCGCCTAAGCTCTCTATTGGTACAGGCGCTTGGCGACCAGCCAGGATGCGGGCAAAGCCGCGACCGCTCCGACGGCTGCGGCACCCACGATGGCCAGGGTCGAAACCATTCCCGCGGTCAGCACGGCGATAACGGCCGTCCCCGCGAGGGCGGTCGCGATCAGGGAATACAGTAGCGCTGCAAGTCTCATCATTGCCAGTCGTCCTTGTTGATGGCGTCTGACGCGCAGATTGCCGAAGCGGAATACAATCGGCTTTGATGCAGATCAGGCTGGGTCCCTACATCCCGGAATCAACCGGGCCGACATAGTCGCCCCCGCCGTTTACCCAGTCCGAGAACCCACCCAGGTTGTAGACATGCTGATACCCCATGTCCTTGAGCAACTTGCCCGCAAGTGCCGCCCGTCCGCCCGAGGCGCAATGCAGAATGATCGGGCGATCCTTCCGCAGCTCGGGGTCATGCGATTGCAGCGCAGGATCGGCACGAAACTCGAGCATACCGCGTGAGATATGGTGAGACCCAACCGCGCGACCGGTCTTTTCCAGTTCAGGCGCATCGCGAATGTCCAGCAGCAGCGCACCCTGCTGCAATAGCTCCCTGGCTTGCGCGGCGCTGATACGTTGAACAACGGAATTCGCGGCCTCAAGCATCTCTTGAACGGTCAATGGCATTCGTGCGGTCCCTCCCGGATTTTCACGAATGCTAGCACGGGGCCATTTGTATTTGTAAGCGCTATGGTGGTCGCCTATTGCTCGCGAAAGGCCCGAGACATGCTGTCGACGATCGGCTTGGCGATATAGGCGGCAAAGGTGCGTTCCTCGGTCTGGATCATGATCTCGGCCGGCATGCCGGGGGTCGGAATGAAACCCCGTACCCGGTCCATCTCGTCAGGCTCCAACGACACCCGGGCCAGATAGACCTCTTGAGGTATTCCGCTGGCTTCTTCCAGAACCGCGTCCGCCGAGACGTAAAAGACTTCGCCCGTCAGAACCGGTGTCGTGCGCTGATTCAAAGCTACCAACCGCACGGTCGCGGTCTGGCCGGTCACAACGCTGTCGATATCGGTGCGCGGGATCTGGGCCTCGATGATCAGCGGGGCATCAGCTGGCAGGATTTCGGCAATCGGCTTGCCAGTCTCGATGACGCCGCCCGGCGTGTAATAGTGCAGCCGCACAACCGTGCCATCGACCGGGGCGCGAACCACCGCGCGGGCAAGAACACTGCTGGCCTGGCGCGATTTTTCCCGCACGCTTTCCAGATCCGCCTCGATTACACCCAGTTCGTCCAGCGCTGCTTCGCGATAGGCAGACCGGGTCCGGGCGATCTGCTCTTCGTATTTCAGCAGCATCTGGCTGGTTTCCGAAGCCTCGGCCGCCAGTCGGGCCAATTGCCCGTCGGCTTCGGCCTGGACTCGTCGGATGGTGTTCAACTCCCCCTTTCGGACAAGCCCTTTTTCGAACAACGCGTTTTTGGTTTCGTATTCTTCCTGAAGGATCGCCTTGCGGCGTTCCATGCTTTCCAATTGCGCCTCGAAGCCGCTGGCCCTGATCTTCAGCGCCTCGATATTGCGTTCGAGAAGGGCAATGTCATTCAGCAACGTCTTGCGCGAGACTTCGAAACTGAGCCGCTGGTTGTCGAGAATGGTCATAACCTCGACGTCGTCGGACGCCTCGATCAGGGCGGGTGAAAACTCCAAAGTGTCCTTTTCGGCATATTCGGCCAGCAAGCGCTCGACCATCGCCTGAAGGCGGATCTTGCGGATGAACAATTCACGCTCATTTGCCTCGGCCGAGGTCTGGTCGAGTGTCATCAAGACCTGCCCCTCCTGCACGGTCTGGCCTTCGGTGACCAGGATCTGTTCGATGATTCCTCCTTCAAGATGCTGAACGATCTTGTTGCGCCCGGTAGCCACAAAACTGCCCTGCGCAATCACTGCGGCCGCCAGCGGCGCCTGAAACGACCACAGGCCGAAGCCGCCGAAACAGGCGACCAGCAGCACGGTGCCCACGACTATGAACTTGGTTATCGATCTCGGAACCTCGGCGTACCAAAGGGCGGGATCGTCTACTTGTACCAACTCGTTCATCTTTACCCCCGTCTACCCTTTCAACTCGGGCTGCTGGCGCGGCCCGTTCAGTTGCTGCAGCACTTGCTCACGCTGACCGAACAGGGCGACCCGCCCGTCCGTCAACAGCATGATCTTGTCCACCACGTTCAAAAGCGTCGGTTTCTGGGTGATCACGACCACGGTAATCTTGTTTTCCCTCGCCTGCTCGATTGCCCGGGCCAGCGCCTTGTCGCCCGCGACATCCAGGTTCGAGTTCGGCTCGTCCAGAACCACCATGCGTGGATTGCCAAAGAACGCGCGGGCCAGCGCGATCCGCTGTTTCTGACCGCCAGACAGGGGCGAGCCATCGGCAGCGACCACGGTCTCATAACCCTGTGGCAAGGTGGCGATCATGTTGTGCACGTCGGCCAGAACTGCAGCATCATGAATTTGCTCATCGGTGGCATCGGCACGCATTCGACCGATGTTGTCCTTGATCGTGCCTGGAAACAGCTGAACGTCCTGCGGCAGGTACCCGATGCTTTCGCCGAACTGGCGCGGATCCCAGTTTCGAATATCCATCAGGTCGAGCCGCACGCTGCCCGAGGTCGGCAGAATCGATCCTACAAGCGTTTTGCCCAGCGTGGTCTTGCCCGCGCCCGAGTTGCCGATGATCGCCAGCGTCTCGCCCGGGTTGAGTGAAAAACTGATGCCGTTGAGAACCACGCGCTTGGTGCCCCCGGGTACAAACAAAAGGCGTTCAACATCCACTCGTCCCTCGGGGCGGGGCAAGCGCAGCTTCTCATACTGAAGCGCCGAGTTGGACAGCAATGCCTTGATGCGGCTGTAGGCTCCGCGGGTCAGAAGGAATGTATTCCAGCCCTCGATTGACCCTTCGATCGGCGCAAAAGCCCGCCCAGCGATGATCGAGGCCGCGATCACCATGCCGCCCGTGATTTCGCCTTGCAGGGCCAGATAGGCCCCCCATCCCAGAATGCCGACCTGCGTCAGCAGGCGCACGGTGCGTGAGATCGCCGCGAACACCACGTTTCTATCCTGCGCCCGGACCTGCCAGGTCAGGGAGTTGGCGGTGTCGCGTCCCCAGATCCGAACCGCCTCGGGGATCATAGCTAGTGCGTTGATGATCTGGCTGTTCCGCGACATCGAATCCAGATGCTGGTTGGCTAGTGACTGGGCCATGTTGGCCTCGGCAAACGGTTTGGCCGTCATCCGCTGGTTGATCAGCGCGATAACCATCAGGATCACGGCCGTCACCACCACGATCATGCCCAACTCTGGGTGAACCAGAAAAATCATAAGGATGAACAACGGCGCAAAAGGAACATCCAAAAAGGAGAGAAGGGTGCTTGAAACGAGAAAGCCGCGGATTTGCTGCAGATCACCCAGCGTCTGATACTCGCGTCCCGTCCCGTGCAACGAGGCATGCGCTGCGGCACTGAGGGTCGGAGCACCCAGTCGCGCCGCCACTTCGACCCCGGTGCGCATCAACATGAAGCGCCGCACCGCATCGAAAGCCGATTGAAAGATGATTGCCCCGGCCACGATCGCGGTCAGCATGATCAGCGTGTCCAGCGAGCGGCTGGTCAGCACCCGGTCACTGATCTGGAACAGGTAGATCGGGATCGCCAGGATCAACAGATTGGTCGCGCAGGTCAGTACCAGAACAAAGGCAAGGTTTCGCCATATCGCTCGCATCGAGGTCCGAAGGGTGCGTTGAAAGTCTTCGGGCGGCGTGCGCTTGTGAAAAGTTTGGGGTGGCCCTTTGCCGCCGCCATCGCCTGAACCAGTACGCAGCAGCGGCTTGTTCGCTTCGGCCTCGATAGTGGTGCCCATGCGATCCGTCCCACCCGACCGGGACGAGGGGGTCATGCGCGCGGTCGGGCTTTCGACGGTTTGCGGTTCCGAGTCCTCGGCATTGGCCACCCCTTCGCCGTCACCCGCACGCCCTTCCACAGCGACGGTCTCCGGCGTTTCGCGCCGTCGGGGAGAGGCGGCGCTGAATGTTGTTTCTAGTGTGTTGTCGTCTGTTATTTTCTGATCGGTTTCGTCCCGGGCTTCCGGTGCCGGAGCCGCTGCATTGCGAGCAACCTCTTGCTCCTTCTGCGCCGTGGCCGGGCCCTCCTGCGCTGCCTTGTTCTGGCTCTGCTCGGTCACGGGCACGCGCATCTCCTTGGTCAGCCTTAGCCGTGCGGTCAGCCGTTCCGTTGCAAATGACGAGCCAGACACCATGTCGCTGGGTCGCAAAGTCAGAGGCTGTCCGCTTCCCGACCGGTCCAGCGGGCTGGCATATCGGGTGCGGCGCGACGAAAAAACGATCGACATAAACAAACCTTCCGGTCACTCGTAAAATAGGGAAAATCAGGTCAGGATGGATTGCATTCCTACATTGGCGTCCAAGTCTTCGGGGGTCAGTGCAGGAGCGGTCGGGCCGCTCACTGCTTGCCCGGCGGTCATTGCCTCCTCCATCAGGATTGCGATGGCTTCATTGGCAAATTCCGGGCTGATCTCATTCTCGGGCAAGTCGATGAGACTGGCCTGGTGCAGCAAAAGCTCGGAATACGCGCCCTGCTCGGCCATGACCACGGAGTCTACGCCCAGCTTGTTGATGTTGGCCGCATTCAGCATCGCGTTGCTGCCGGACACGACTTCAGTACTGGCCGCGTGCGGACCGGACAGGAAAATGTCATCCTGATCGGCAAGCATCGTGACCTGCTCAAGAATATTCACCTGCAGCAGGTTTCCGTCGATCTTCAGAACGCGCATCTGCTCCATGCCCGCGAACATCGGATCGTTCAGCAATGCGTCCTCGAGCGCGGCCATGTTCATCTCATTCAGAGCCATGGTCTCGGCCATGTTCTCCTCAAGCGCCTCCTGCAGGTCCAGGCCGTTGGTCATCACCGAGGCCTGGTTCATCAGCAGGTTTTCGTTCGCACCTCCGGCAGGTCCGGCTAGGCCGCCTGACACCACGTCGTCATCCATCAGGACAAGCGTCTGGAACAACATGTCGACCGAGATCATGTCGCCGCCGATCATTATCAGGTCATAGTAACTGCCGAGTTGAACAATATCGGCCACGTTGACCATCTGGTTGCCACCCATCGCATACATGGTCGAAGATGCGGAAATCTCGGTCTGGATATGGTCGATGTCGGTGGCGTTGATGACCTGCTTGAGGAAGTTGGCAACCACCAGATCGCCATGGATCCAATCGACGGTCAAAAAGGACGGCTGCCCGGCCCCACCAGCCACGGCCGAGGTTCCGGCAAGCCACGGCGCAGGATTCGCCTCGGTTTCAATCTGGGCGGATTGGACGACGTTGGTGCCCGCGCCGCTGCCGGTGTTTCCGACATCAACATCTGATACCAGCGCGACCTGGCTGATCATCGTCAGGCTGATCGCTTGTCCACCCACGGCGATGAAGGGGGCATCCACCCAACCGACGTTCAGCGCGACTTCGTTGATCGCAAGATTGCCGCCGGCGACAACGGTATGACCCTCGTGTGACTCCGGCCCTTCGGACTGGTTCCACTCGGCCGGATAGGACTGTGACACCAGATTTTCCTCAGCCTCCTCGGGCTGGTGGTAGGCAGGCAGAAGATCGCTCCAGACCGGAGCCTCCGACACGTGTTGACCGTTGACGATGATGCCTTCCGCGTCTTCACCTTGGAATTGGTGAACCGTGACACCTTGGACCGATCCATTCATTGGCGTCGTTATCTGTTCGACCAGCGTATCCAGGTATTCTGGCGTCATGTAGTCCGGTATCGCCAGTGAAGGCACCGCCATCGCATGAAGCGAGTGCGCCACGTCCAACGCGGCTTCGGCCTGCGCTGTCAGCATCGCCGCATCGCGGAAGTCGCCCGCGCCCACGGTATCATTGTCGCGCAGGACCAATGTCTGGAATGTGTAAGTGACGGCAGACCCTATCAGGTCGCTGACGACCTGAGGCTGCAACATCAAGAATTGCGGCCCGACCGAGATGGGCAATTCGGACTGCGGAACGAATCCGCCCGGCGCCAACGGGTCACCGATCTGGATGTTCGACTCGAGCATTGGGCCGGCTGGTGGCAGCGGCAACTGCGGGTCCGCGGGCGGTTCGGGGAAACGGTAGGGAAGCGGGTCGTAGTCCTTGGGCTTCAGATCCAGATCGGCCTTGACGACAATCCTGATCGGATCCTCCAGGCCTTCAACTTCGGCCAGCCGGCGGAGCGCCGTAAACTCCTCGTATTGCTGCCGCAGGATGGCCTGTTCCATCGTGAGCTGAAAAGTACCGATAAAATGCGCGATCGTTTCCGTAATGCTGTCAAGTGACATCTGGACTATCCCTGTCACCCTTTCCGGCAGAAAATTTCCGGGTCTGGGTTAGGTTGGACCGAGGCCATGAAACACGGCCCCGGTGTTTTCATCAAAGACCGGAGGCCGAAATCGCGGCCTCCGGGGTCAGGCATTATGCCTCGGTGTCGTCGCTCGCGTAGGTCGAACTCATCGAACCGCCAACCATCGTGGTATCGACCGAGTTGCCAAGCACGTTGGCGCCCATGACGATTGTCTGATTGAAGGCCGAGGTATCGACCACTGCTGCTGCCGACGCGTAGGATTCACCGGTGACGATACCGTCGCCACCATTGTTGGAACCCCAGGTGCCGCCATTGCCGCCGGCTCCGCCGTCACCCGAATAGGCGCCGGCCGCGCTGCCACCGGTGACTGCGCCACCCGTGGTATCGCCGGACATGGCGCTACCCATGGCGTAGCCGCTGGTACCACCATTGGCCGCAGACGCACCGCCTGCACCACCGGCTCCCGAGCTGGCCGCACCAGTCGCGCTGCCGGATCCCGTCGAGGTGGCATCGTTGTCGGTGTACGACGCGCCGCCGTATCCCGCGATGGCTTCGGCCAGACTGTCGGCGGAACCGTTTGTGTCAGCGTCAGCAAAGACTTCTGCCGCACCACCGGTACCGGCCGTGTTGACCGCATCCGCAGAACCCGCACCGTTACCGGACGAGGTGGACGTTGGCGTCGTGGTCCCACCGGCTCCGCCAGCGCCTTCCGCACTGGACGAACCCGAACCGGTTCCATTTGCCGCGCCATTGGCCGCGTTCGAACCGCCGGCTCCGCCGGTTCCGGTCGACGTCTGCGGGTTGCTGGCCGCACCGTTCACGTCACCGGGCGACTGGCTGATATTCGGACCGCTTGCGGCCAGATCGCCGACGCCCTGTGCGCCAGAGTTGGCTGCCGAGCTGCCGCCCGTGCCGGCTCCGCCGGACCCTGCGCCACCGGTTCCGGCACCGCCGGTTCCTGCGCCGCCGGTTCCAGCACCACCGGTGCCCGCTCCGCCGGTACCCGGGTTGTTGCCCGTGGTTCCGCCGCCGCCGGTCGCAGCGTCGGTATCAGCCGCATTCAAGGCCGGACCACCATCCGCGATTTCCTGGTTCAGCGCCGCGATGGCTGCTTCGACCATGGCCGAGAATCCACCGGATCCCTCGCCACCAGAGCCTTCGCCACCAGCACCTTCACCACCCGAGCCCGAGCCGCCGGAACCCGTGCCACCGGAACCAGGCCCACCGGTGCCATTCGCGCCACTTTGCGCGCCGCTGCCGGCCATGCCCGCACCTGTGTTGCTTCCGGCCGTCGCTTCATTCGCTTCGGTCGTACCGGTGCTGTTGTTCGATGCAGAACCCGAGTTCGATGACTCGCCGTTGCCGCCATTGGCGCCGTTCGCACCCGACTCGTTTCCGGCTAGGCCAAGGCCCGCGCCGATCGATCCGGTCGCGTTTTCACCACCATTGGCATTGCCTTCCGAGTTGGCGCCGGACAGCCCCAGACCAAGGCCGAGACCGATCGAGCCGGCATTACCGCCTTCACCGCCAGTTCCCTGGCCGTTGGCATTCGAACTGCCGGTGTTGTTGGCGCTGGAGGTGCTGTTGGCGTTGCCGCCATTGCCAGCCGTGCTTTCGCCACTGGCTTCGGCGCCCGACAGACCAAGACCCAGGCTCGTGTTGTTGGCGCCGCCCGAAGCCGCACCGTTGCCGCCTTGCGAAGCCGCGCCGGCATTGCCGGTGTGGCCGCCCAGCGCGAATGCGTGGCTGCCATTGGTCTCGCCGCTTGCTGCACCGCCGTAGCTGGTTCCGCCGGAACCCGAGTTACCGCCGCCGGAGGAGGAACCGATGCCTTCTTCGGCATAGGCCGAACCGCCCGTCGCGCTGCCGTTCTGATAGAACGAGCCGTCATTCGACAGGCTGGGCGAATCCAGCGTGTCATCGTCACTCAGGCTGGCCAACTGGTTGTTGATCGACGACATGTCGTTGCCGTCACCATTCATCGAGATGGACAGGTTCAGATCATCGCCGGGATCATAATTCACGTCGTTTCCGGCCGTGATGACATCACCGATGGATGCCGAGTCACCGATATCCAGATCGACCTGGTCATCGTCGCGCGGGATCCACTCGCCTTCACCGAAATCGATGTTGATCGAGTTTGCGATGCTGTTGCTGTCATCGCCGCCATTGACGTTCGATTGCTGCTGACCTTGCTGTTGGCCCTGCTGCTGCGCTTGGCCCTGATCCTGACCCTGGGCCTGTTCGTTTGCAACCTCGGTCGCCTGAGCCTGAGCCTGGTTCTGTTCGTCTTCGTTGTTTGCAGCGTTTTGAACTTCCTGACCCTGCTGCTGTTGCTGCGCGGTCAGTTCGGCCTCGATATTTGCTTCTTCAACGGGGATTTCCACCGAGATCGGAGCTTCGAGATTTTCAACATTAACTTCGTCAACGGTCGTGACATTGGTATTGTTCACATTGCGTCGCATAACAATCTTCCATTTTTGAAGCGCCAGACCGCCATTCATCTACAAAGCGATATTCGGCGCGGTTGAAAAATATTATTGAGCGTCCATTCGCGAAACTGCGCATGTCTGCGGCCTTGTCTTTCGAATGATGTGTTGTCACCCCCTTTCTCGGCCAAGCCGATTCCGTGACTGCTCAAAATCACGCGAAAATACGCGGGCCGCAGACACGCCAGGTACAAGTACACTTCGCAAATTGAAGCACGACACAGGGTACAGATGCCGTTCGGCCTGCCTAGCTGGCAGAAAGTATTAACATCACTAAAGCGATGATTTGCTTACCGTATTACTCGAACACGCGTTTCAGGGTCGAGTTCGAAGCCAAATTGGCCTGCCACAAAAGCCGGAAAAATTTAGTTATTTGAATCCCGATATTTAAGCGGCCTGACCGTCAAACGACCTTAATCGAAAGTTCTAAAACCCGGTGATTCCCAAAGCCGTACAGTTGTCGAAAACTGAACTTTCTGGTATGCTCAACACAGATTTTAGATTGTTTTTATTCAGTTTCACCTCGGCCAATAACGGCCAATTCAGGACGTAATCCGGGGGTATTTAGGGGGGCACAAGAATGAGCATTTCCGAATTAAGTAACAGTTCCTGCACGATCGACGAAAACGAAGATTTCATGATTGTTTTTATTGGGAAAGAGCTCTTCTACTCCAACCAAACCCTGCGAAGCGTCCAGCACGAATTCGGCGTTGCAGCCCACAGGTTTGAATCTCTCGCGGCATTCTTGTCCCAAGCCAGCAATGCTGAGGGTTCCGGCAAGATTGTTGTCGTGGATCAGATCATGATGGAGGATCTGCTGGCCCGTCCCTCCGATTATGTCCGATCGTCCATGCCGGGATGCCTTGCCTTCGCATACCGCAAAGAGGACGCAGCCCGGTTCGTTTTCGAGCGATGGGACCGATCCCGGTACGGATCAATCGGGTTTCTTCCGATGAACGTCGCCCCGGACGCATGGCGCGCGATCCTGCGGCTGCTGATGCATGAAGAGTTGTACCTGCCGGGATTTGTGGCCAATTGCGTTGCATCGAAGCCGTGCGCGACAGGAGCGACTACGGCCCGAGAAACTCCGAAATCCCCTGCGGCTGGCCCTCTGTTGTCAAAACTGACCCGGCGCGAGAAGCAGGTTCTGCAACTTGTCTCCGAAGGCAAAAGCAATAAGGCGATCGCTGCCCAGTTGGGTATCACCGAACACACGGTCAAGCTGCACATGCACAACGTGTCGGGCAAGATCGGTGTCAGCAACAGAACGGCAGCGGCGCATTTCTTCTTTGAGGCGGCGGCGCAGGACGCGCACCGAACCTCGGTTGACTGACGACTTCGAAGCCAGGTTCGATCGGTTGATCCTTTTGGTCGGCCGCCTGAACTATGTCTGGACGAACACCGAAAGCCTGCTGATTCATCTGATTGCCGGCCTCTCGGGGACCAGCAAAGACGTAGCCGTCATCATTTTCCTGACCCTGAACACGACCCGCGCCCGAATTGATCTGGTCGAGCGTCTGGCAAAGATGGACGGAAGGCCGGCCTCGGTTCGTGATCCGATCCTAGAGCACACGCAGCGGCTCAGCCGTCTGTCTGGCATCCGCAACAAGTTCAACCACTGCATCTATTCCTTCGACCAGGAAACCGGGAACCCCAAAACGATCCTGATGCGCATTGCCGATCGAAAAACCGACATCAAGCTGGGACGCGAAGATACGGTCGACGAACAGGCGATGCAGGAAATCGAGGATGTCGTCGCGCAGCTGTCGGCGGCGAACCAGGACATCTGGCGGCTGATCTCCAAGCTGGGTTATCCGGTCTGACGATCGCCCTCGGCCAAGTCGACCAGTGTGTTTGGTGCGGGCGGTGGGACTCGAACCCACACGGCGCTAGGGCCTTCGGATTTTAAGTCCGATATGTCTACCATTCCATCACGCCCGCATCCGGCCGGTCTGATGCACCGGCGCCGGATCACGTGCCGAACACTTACACGCACCCATACCGATTGCAAAGACCGCAAGCGGTCAATTCGCCAGCCAGATCAACGCCGTTTGGTTCAGGGCAGGTAGCCACTTTTCCCAGGGAACAGGAAGTGTGCATTTCTCCCATTTCACCCCTATGCCTTGACAGATTGACTGCATTTCTATGACGTCTGCCGGATCGTTGAGGGAGGCCGCGATGAAGTCCGTCACCAACCCGTATCGAGGCGAAGGCAAACTGTTTTCACAGGCCCCCTTCCCTTCAACCAATTCCAGCCGGTTGGCGCAGCTTTTGTCGCTGTGCCCTGCCTCCGGCGTGACACCACTGGCCGAAGCGCAGGGTTTGGCGCCCGTTTCCCGCCTTTGGATCAAAGATGAACGGACGCGGATGAATCTCGGGTCGTTCAAGGCATTGGGCGCGGCCTATGTCATCGCCTACCAAGCGAGCGAAGCCACCGAGACACCCGACAACACATCCCTTGCTGGCCGTACTTATGTAACGGCCAGCGCCGGGAACCACGGCCTAAGCATGGCTGCGGGTGCGCGCGTTTTTGGTGCGAATGCCGTAGTGTTCATTTCTGAAACCGTGCCCGAGAGCTTTGCTCAGCGCCTTTCGGCGCAAGGTGCGCGAGTGGTGCGCGAAGGCGTCGATTACGCCGCAAGCATGAGCGCCGCAAGCCGCGCGGCGAACGACAACGACTGGACGCTTCTGTCAGACAGCTCTTGGGAAGGGTATTATGACCTGCCCCATCTCTTGATGGAGGGGTACGTTCAAATGGCTGTCGAGGCGGTTGATCAGTGTCCCGAACCTCCGACATTGATCCTGCTGCAGGCCGGAGTGGGAGGCATGGCGGGCGCCGTTGCCGCATGTTTCCGAAAGGCTTGGGGAGACGACCCCAAGATCATCGTGGTCGAACCGGCCGCAGCCCCGGCGCTGATGGCCAGCATCCAAGCCGGCGCGCCGGTTTTTGCAGACGGTCCGGACAGCATCATGGGACGGCTGGATTGCAAGGAGCCATCGCTGATTGCACTGAATGGACTGGCGCGGGATGCCGATCAGTTTCTGACGCTGGAGGATGACACCGTGGCCGCTCAGCTTCCGGTCATGGCAGAGGCCGGGTTCGAAACGACTGCGTCAGGCGGGGCCGGACTGGCTGCCGTTCTGGATACCGATAGCCGCAACTTGCTCAATATCGGACCACAGGACCGCGTTTTGTGCATCGTGACCGAGCAAGCCTCGTGAGAGGGTTCGAACAAACCGAGTTCGCGGACAGAACTGCGCGTGCACAGGATCTCATGCAAGAGCATGGCCTGGACGCCCTGCTGCTGACGACCGAGCCCGACGTCCGGTATTTCAGCGGCTTTCTGACCCGGTTCTGGGAAAGCCCGACGCGCCCCTGGTTCCTTGTCGTTCCCGCGACCGGCGAACCTGTCGCGGTGATCCCGTCGATTGGCGCGGCCTTGATGGCGCAGACCTGGATCGAAGACATCCGCACCTGGTCCGCCCCGGATCTGGCAGACGACGGAGTATCGTTGCTGGCCGAAACCCTGCGCGAACTTGTTCCGGACGGCGGCTTGATCGGATGTCCCGATGGGCATGAAACGCACCTGCGGATGCCGCTTGCGGATTTCGGGCGTCTGAAATCCGAAATCGACCGCCGCAGGATCACCGGCGACCTTGGCATTCTGCGCGACCTGCGCATGGTCAAATCTCAAGCCGAAATCAAAAAGATCGAAACCGCCTGCCTGATCGCGGGACAGGCATTTGAGCGGGTTCCTGAGATTGCATCGGCCGGTGTTCCTCTGGATCAGGTCTTTCGACGGTTCCAGATGTTGTGTCTCGACGCAGGCGCCGATTGGGTGCCTTATCTTGCCGGCGCGGCCGACCAAGGCGGATATGGCGACGTGATCTCACCGGCAACCCAACGACCGTTGAAGCCGGGCGACGTGCTTATGTTGGATACCGGGCTGGTCTGGGATGGGTATTTTTGCGATTTCGACCGCAACTGGTCCGTCGGCCCGGCCAGTCCCGCCGTGCGCGCGGCGCACTACGCGCTGATCGATGCGACCGAGGCGGCGTTCGAGCAGGCCAGACCGGGCGCGACGGCCTCGGACCTGTATCACACAATGAACTCGGTCCTGTCCCGTGGCGGCGGCGGGACCGAAGCCGGGCGCCTGGGCCACGGATTGGGCATGTCATTGACCGAGTGGCCTTCGCTCATCCCAACGGATCACACGGTTCTGAAACCCGGAATGGTGTTGACGCTGGAGCCAGGTATTGAGGTCGGTGGCAAAATACTTGTCCACGAGGAAAATGTGCTGGTCACCGAAAGCGCACCGCGGTTCCTGAGCCCCAAGGCACGACGGGAGATTCCCGAGCTATGACAACACTGCCATTTTCTCTGGACACGGATGACCCGGGTATATCTCCGCGTGGCCTGATCGTTCTGCAGACAGACGAGACGATCGAAGGCGATTTCCGCAGGCTTTTTGCCGGCGACCCTTCACCCATTTATGTCTCGCGCATAACCAGCGACCCGCAGGTCACGACCAAGACGTTGACCCGCATGAAGCATGCGCTTCCAGCGGCGGCAGATTTACTGCCCAAGGCGCGCCCCTTCCGGGCTGTGGGTTACGCCTGCACCTCGGCAAGCTCGGTCATCGGATCGGAAAAGGTCGAAGAACTGGTAAAGCAGACTTGTGACGTGCAAACGGTGACCAACCCTCTGCGCGCCGCGGTTGCTCAGGCGCGCGAATTGGGTGTGTCACGCTTTGCACTGCTGTCCCCTTATGAGGAGCAGGTCAACACGGCGCTTCGCGCGGCCTTCGCCGATCAAGGGATCCTCATGGATGTGTTCGGCACCTTTGGGATTTCCGAAGAAGCAAAGGTCGTCCGGATATCAACGCAATCCATCGTTGACGCCGCGGTAAGGCTGGGTTCGGACAGAGCGGTCGAAGCTGTTTTTCTCAGCTGCACCAACCTTCGCACGTTGGACGCCATCCCGCGGATCCATGAACAGATTGCCAAACCGGTCTTGTCCAGCAATCAGACCCTTGCGTGGCACATGCGGCGCCTCAACACTGCGCAAAATCCTTGAATCCCACCCAATGAGGATTGGTTTTTGTCATTGAGTCTTGCCAGCCGGACATTGCTGCGTCTTTAATGTGCTCAGGGATCAATGAAATCCGGACCAACCGGATCAAGAATTGACGCAACAGGGGGTCTTGTGACCGGCACTTCTAGCGACGCCGCGTTTGTCGAATTTCAACGCGTTCAAAAATCGTATGACGGCGAAAATCTTGTCGTCAAAGACCTTAACCTCGCGATGCCAAAGGGCGAGTTTCTGACAATGTTGGGCCCATCGGGATCTGGCAAGACCACTTGCCTGATGATGCTGGCCGGGTTCGAAACTGCGACGCATGGCGAAATTCTGTTGGATGGGCGACCGATCAACAACATTCCGCCGCACAAGCGTGGCATCGGGATGGTGTTTCAGAACTATGCCCTGTTCCCGCACATGACTGTGGCCGAGAACCTCGCCTTTCCGCTGGAAGTCCGAAAAATCGGCAAGTCCGAGCGCGAAGAAAAAGTCCAGCGCGCCCTCGACATGGTGCAGATGGGTGCCTTCGGTAGCCGCCGACCCGCTCAGCTGTCAGGCGGACAACAACAGCGTATCGCCTTGGCCCGCGCGCTGGTCTTCGAACCCGAATTGGTTCTGATGGACGAACCGCTGGGCGCATTGGACAAACAGCTGCGCGAGCACATGCAGTTTGAAATCACGCGTCTGGCCCATGAATTGGGGATCACGACCGTCTATGTGACCCACGACCAGACAGAAGCGCTGACCATGTCGGATCGCGTAGCGGTCTTTGACGATGGCCGGATCCAGCAGCTTGCACCACCGGACCAGCTTTATGAGGAACCGGAGAACAGTTTCGTTGCGCAGTTCATCGGTGAGAACAACACGCTGGAAGGCGTTCTTAAATCCGTAGATGGCGGGAAATGCGTCGTCACGCTGGACGATGGCTCCGAGATCGACGCGGTTCCGATCAACGTGAGCCAACCGGGGGAACGGACCAAGGTCTCGATCCGACCCGAGCGCGTGGAATTCAACAAGGATCGCCTCAGCCCCGAAGCGCATACGCTCAAGGCTGTGGTCAAGGAATTCATCTACATGGGCGATGTATTCAGGTTCCGCATGTCGGTGGCCGGCAATGATGAATTCATCGTCAAGACCCGGAATGCCCCTGACGCCGTCAGGCTGACACCGGGTCAGGAGATCGAGATCGGATGGCTGGCGCAGGATTGCCGCGCTCTGGACGCCTAGGCGCGCCCGGCTTCGCAATCCGCCCCCAAGCCGAAAGAACCGACCGACGAAAACCCGTGCGTTGGTCGACCAAGCATAAAACGGGAAAAACTGGGAGCTACATATGAAACGTACCACCACAATGCTGACAGCTGTTGCTCTGGCAACTGCAGCAGGCGGAGTTTCCGCCGAAGAAATGACGATCGTGTCCTGGGGCGGCGCCTATTCCAAGTCGCAGCTCAAGGCCTATCACGAGCCCTATTCGGAAAAGACCGGCGTCACCATCCTGAACGATGACAGCTCGGCCGAGGCCGTGGCCAAACTGCGCGCCATGAACGAGGCGGGCAACATCACATGGGATGTGGTCGACGTGGTTGCCGCGGACGCGATCCGTCTGTGTGACGAAGGTCTGGCGATGGAAATCGACCCGGATACCCAGCTGGCGCCTGCGCCGGACGGAACTCCGGCTTCGGAAGACTTCGGCGATCTGCTGGTCAGCGAATGCTTCATCCCTCAGATCGTGTATTCGACCACCTTTGGGTATCGGACCGACATGGTCGGAGACAACCCGCCGACCGATATCTGCGCGGTCTTCGACCTGGAGACCTATCCCGGCAAGCGGTCGCTGGAAAAGCGTCCGATCAACAACATGGAGTGGGCCCTGCTGTGCGACGGCGTCCCGAAGGACGAAGTGTATGACGTTCTGGCAACCGACGAAGGCCAGGACCGTGCTCTGAAGAAGCTGGACACCATCAAGGACAGCGTCGTCTGGTGGTCCGCCGGCGCCGATACGCCCCAGCTGCTGGCTGACGGCGAAGTCGTCATGGGCTCGACCTACAATGGCCGCCTGTTCAGCGTCATTGAAGAGCAGAAACAGCCCGTCGCCATGCTGTGGGACGCGCAGGTCTTCGATCTGGACGGCTGGATCATTCCCGCCGGTCTGAGCGAAGAGCGCAAGCAGCGCGCGCTGGACTACATCATGTTCGCGACCGACACCCAGCGCCTGGCGGATCAGGCCAAGTACATCTCGTACGGCCCGGCTCGCGCTTCGTCGGCTCCGCTGGTCGGCAAACATGCCGAACTGGGAATCGACATGGCTCCGCACATGCCGACCGATCCGGAAAACGCCAAGAACACGTTCCTCTACAACTACGAGTTCTGGGCTGACTACCGCGATGACATCGACGCCAAATTCCAGGCGTGGTTGGCGCAATAAGCGCTTGAATCTCTGAAGAAACGTCAGGTGGCGGTGCGCCGCCATCTGACCCGGGCACAACCAAGAGGCACTGATGACTGACGCAAGCCAAACAGCAGGACCCATGCTGGCAGCGGACGGAACGCCGCTCAAGCAATCGCTGGCGCGTTCATTGCGACGTCAGAAACTGCGCGCGCTTATGCTGATCGCGCCTTTGCTTCTGTTCGTGCTGTTTTCCTTCCTGGTACCGATCGCATCGATGCTGTTTCGGTCAGTCGAAAACGGGATTGTCTCGGAAACCCTGCCCCTGACGGTCGAAGCGCTGGACAACTGGGATGAAACCAGCGGCGAATTGCCGGGCGAGGACGTCTATGATGCCTTCGTTCGTGACATGGTGGTCGCGATCGAAAACAAGGAACACACCCGGCTTGGCACGCGTCTGAACTACGAAGAAACCGGCATGTCTTCGCTGTTCCGCCAGTCAGGCCGCAAGATCAAACGGTTGGATCCTGAAGCCGACGGTCCGTTCAAGGAAAAGCTGATCGAGATCCACGACGGCTGGGGGGACCCGCAGACGTGGCGCGTGATCAAAACCCATGCGGTTCCGATCACCAACGGTTACTTCCTGAACGCAATCGACATGCGGCGCACCCCGGAAGGTGCTCAGGCTCAGCCGGAAGACAAGCAGATTCTCATCAAGCTGTTCGGGCGTACGTTGTTCATGTCGCTGGTAATCACCGGGGCCTGCATCCTGCTGGCCTATCCGGTCAGCTACCTGCTGGCGACCCTGCCAATGCGCGTGTCGAACCTGCTGATGATTCTGGTTCTGCTGCCCTTCTGGACGTCGCTTCTGGTGCGGACATCCGCATGGAAGGTCATGCTGCAGCAGCAGGGCGTTATAAACGACACCCTCGTCTGGCTCGGGCTGGTCGCAGATGACGCCCGGCTGATCATCATCAACAACCAGATCGGCACGATCATTGCCATGACGCATATCCTGCTGCCGTTCATGATCCTGCCGATGTATTCGGTGATGCAGACGATTCCGCCATCCTACACCCGCGCGGCCAAATCCATGGGCGCGACGAACTGGACTACGTTCTGGCGGATCTACTTCCCGCAATCCATCCCGGGCATCGGAGCGGGATCGATCCTCGTGTTCATTCTGGCAATCGGCTACTACATCACGCCCGAAATCGTGGGCGGCACCAAGGGTGTCTTCATCTCGAACCGGATTGCCTATCACATATCGTCGTCGTTGAACTGGGGCCTGGCTGCAGCATTGGGGACGATCCTGCTGGCAGTGGTTCTGATCCTCTACTGGGTCTACGACAAGATCGTGGGCATCGATAACGTGAAGCTGGGGTAACCGACATGGCCGCACTGACACCAATTTCGCGCAAGCCCCTATCCATGGTCCTTCCCAGCGTCGCACTGGCCGGCGCGTTTGCCGGCATGTTTGTCGGCGCCGGAAACGGCTCGGTCCCCCTGGGAATGATCGGCGGCGCAGCGCTGACGGCCCTTTTGGCCTGGATCTACATCTCGGTCCTCAAGAACGAGAGGCTTGCCTACTGGATCAACATCATCGGCTTCGCGGCCGTCGGCTTCGCGGTTTCCGGGCCGATGGGCGGTGTGCTCGGCTTTTTGGGCGGCTGGTTTTTTGCATGGTTCACATTCTGGCTGTACGAGGGCCGATACCGCCGCAAGCTGCTGCCTTATCTGACGGCGCAGCAGGTGTTCTATCACTACCTGTTCCGGGTGATCTGCGGCGCAATCTTCGTCTTCTTGATCACGCCGATTCTGGTGGTTCTTCCGCTGTCGTTCAACGCGCAGGACTTCTTTACTTTTACGCCCGAGATGCTGCGGCTGGACCCCGAAGGGTATTCGCTGAAGCATTACCAGGATTTCTTCACCAACAACGAATGGCAGCGCAGCTTCAAGAACTCGCTGATCATCGCGCCCATCGCCACGATCATATCGGTAACGCTGGGAACGCTGGCGGCCATCGGTCTCAGCCAATCGCATGTGCCGGGGCGGCGCGCCATCATGGGGATCCTGATTTCTCCGATGATCGTGCCGCTGATCATCTCGGCGACGGGCATGTTCTTCTTCTACAGCGACATCGGCCGCTTCCTTGAAGGCACTTTGGGCATGAACAAGACCTTTGTGGGCTACCTTAAGGTGATCCTGGCCCACGCCGTTCTGGGCATTCCCTTCGTCATCATCACCGTGACCGCCACGCTGGTCGGGTTTGACCGTTCGCTGACGCGGGCTGCTGCGAATATGGGTGCGGGTCCGGTGCGGACCTTCTTCAAGATTCAGATGCCCCTGATCCTGCCGGGCGTGATCTCGGGCGGGCTGTTCGCCTTCATCACCTCGTTCGACGAGGTGGTCGTGGTGCTGTTCGTCGGATCGGCCAGCCAAAAGACGCTGCCGTGGCAGATGTTCACCGGCCTGCGCGAGCAGATCAGCCCGACCATCCTGGCCGTGGCCACGATTCTCGTCGTCATCTCGATCGCCCTGCTGACCACGGTCGAGCTGCTGCGGCGACGGTCGGAACGTCTGCGCGGGCTGACACCGGCTTGACCCACAGCGTGGCCTGATCTAACGATTTCCCTGTTCGCCCCCTGCTGCGATGGCGTCGCAGCGCCCAAGGGGGTGATCGGCTCTCGGACCCCGAGACCGCCTGTCCTGTACGCCGGGACATGTGGCCGGGCTTTGCACGTCCGGCAAAGAAACGAGAGAGCACATGACAGACCTTTCAAATCGCCCCGAATTCTTCACCTGCCACAACGGTGACAAGGCGCCCCTGCCCTTCAGCCGGGCCGAGTACGACCGCCGGCTGGCCAAGCTGCGCGCCATCATGGCGCAGCGGGACATCCCGGTCGTTCTGCTGACCTCGATGCAGAACATCGCTTACTACTCGGGCTTTCTGTACTGCGCCTTCGGCCGGCCCTATGGCTGCGTGGTGACGCAGGACAGCTGCACCACCGTGTCAGCGAATATCGACGCGGGCCAGCCCTGGCGTCGGTCGGTCGAAGACAACGTAATCTACACCGACTGGAAGCGCGACAACTACTGGCGCGCCGTAGCCAGCCTGCTCGGGACTGCCCGCCGGATCGGCATCGAAAGCGACCACATGACGCTGGCCGCGCGCGACACGGCCCTGTCCATGCTGAACCAGCCCGAGCTTGTGGACATCGCCCCCGACACGATGGCCGCGCGGATGGTGAAATCGGCCGAAGAGATCGAGTTGATCAAAGGCGGCGCACGTACGGCGGACGTGGGCGGCGCGGCCATCCATGCCGCGATTCGTGAAGGCGCCACCGAGATCGAGATCGCCATGGCCGGCCGCGATGCGATGGAGATCGAGATCGCCCGCGCCTATCCCGACGCCGAGTACCGCGACACCTGGGTCTGGTTCCAGTCGGGCCTGAACACCGACGGCGCACACAACCCGGTCACCAAGCGGGCCTTGCAGAATGGCGATATCCTGTCACTCAACACATTCCCGATGATCTCGGGCTATTACACCGCGCTGGAACGCACCCTGTTCTTGGGCGAGCCCGACGCCGACGGCCTGCGCCTGTGGCAGGCCAATGTAGCCGCGCACGAGCTGGGGTTGAGCCTGATCAAACCCGGCGCGACCTGTTCCGGCATCACAGCCGAGATCAACCGGTTCTTCGCCGATCAGGGCCTGCTGCAATACCGCTCGTTCGGATATGGGCACTCCTTCGGCATCCTCAGCCACTACTACGGTCGTGAAGCGGGCCTGGAACTGCGCGAAGACATCGACACGGTGCTCGAACCGGGCATGGTCGTGTCCATCGAGCCGATGCTGTGGATACCCGAAGGTCAACCCGGCGCGGGCGGCTATCGCGAGCACGACATTCTGGTCGTAGGCGAGGATGGGGCCGAGAATATCACCGGCTTTCCGTACGGACCGGAACACAACATCATCAAGGCGTGATGCAGAGGGGGCGAGGCATCGGCCTTGCCCCTGTTTCCGCCTGAAACGGGTGTCAGGCCAGGATGGCGTGGATTTTGTCCAGCGTCGCGACGCTGACACCAACCCCGTCCTGGCTGGCCTGCAGGCGCTTGGCGCGCCGACCATCGCCGGGCAGACGCGCTCCTTCCTGATACCGGATCGCCTCGGCCAGTTCCGCGATATTGGCAGCAAACTCCGACCCGGCCGTAGCGCCGGGGTCGATGGCAATGAAGAACTGGCCTGTTTTTGGCGGGCCGCCCACAGTTCCGGAAAAGGGTGAAGCATGGATACCCAAGGTGGCCCCGGTCAATGCGGCGGCCATTACCTCGGTCAGAAGTGCGACGCCCACGCCCTTGTAGCCGCCCGAAGGCGCCATCGAGCCCTTGAGGCCCACGGCGGGGTCAGTTGTCGGGTTGCCATCAGGGTCCAGCGCCCAACCGACCGGAATCGGCTTTCCCTCGCGGGCGTGCTTCATGACCTCGCTTTTTGCGATCGTGCTGGCGCTTTGGTCGATCAAGACGGCAGGCTGCCCATCAGCACCCGGAACGGCCAGCGAAAAAGGGTTTGTGCCTACGACGGGCCGCGAACCGCCCGACGGCGCAATGGATGCAGGTGCATTGGTGAACCCCAGACCAACAAGGCCCGCCTGAGCCAAGCGATAGGTGTGATATCCCAGCACACCACAATTGTAACTGTTGCGGATGGCCAGCGCAGCTATTCCCTGCTCGCGTGCGGCCGGGATCAACGCATCGAACCCCAAGTCGATCGCCGGGTGAGCGAAACCGGTGGCCGCATCAACCACCACCACGCCCGGTTTTGGGGCGGACATTACCGGCTGTGCTCGCCCGTCTACCTTGCCACACTGTACGTGCTCGCAATAGATCGGGATGTAGGCCAACCCGTGACTGGCCACCCCATCCGCCTCGGTCGCGGCGGTGGCAACCGCCAATGGCCGGGCATTGTCCTCGGACGTGCCGGCCGCCATCAGAGCGCGCAGCGACAGATCCTCGATTTCGGCAAGGGACAGCGTTCGGGTTTCTGGCATCTCGGCCTCCTCAGTCATTATCGGACAAACCAGCACCGGCACCCAAACGGCGAGACTCCTCGGTTGCGGGGGCATAGGTGCGTTGAGCCAGAGTGTTCAAAAAAGCCAGAGCCGCAGGCGCCGGCAGGGCGCGCGTCTGGTTGGCGCGCAGTTTTTCAGGTGTACCGCCGATCCTTACGATGACCTTTGTGGCGCTTTCCGGCCAAAGATCCGGAGCGTCCACGACCTCCCCATCCGTCGTGGCGCTGAGTTCATCGCAGACGACGGCCACATTGGTCTGCAATCGGCGTGCAGCGTTGCCAGCGAACGGCACGAGAAACAGCGGAACCGCCACGTCATGCAGAACGATCGGCCCGCAGCCCAAATGTTCCGAACAATCTGACAGCAGCATCCCCGCCCCCAACGGGCACATCTGCCCATGCGCCCGCCAATTCGCCCCGAGGGCCCGTGGCGTGTGCGCATCAAACCGATGCGCAAAGTCCTGGCGCAGGACCGCTGACAAGGCGGCTGCACCGTCAAAACCATGACGACACAGCCAGCGGGTCGCCTTGGCGGCGTCCTCGGCCGGCCCCCAGTGATGACCCGCCCCACGTGCCGCGCGTTTTGCCAGTCCTTCGACCTCGTTCAGCGACAGGTTCATTCCGGCACCTCCGGATAAACCCAGAAATCGGCATTTTCGGGCGAAAGATCCTCGGGGTACGGCGCGCCTGAATACATGCAGATACGGACCCAACGGTCCGAGCGGGGATCGAAATGCGTCGCGCCGAAAAAGGACAGTTTGGCGCGGAGCATATCGGTCGGCAGAACTGATGCACCAATCGTGTTGTCACGGATCTCGCTGTAGGGAGCCTTGCGGCTGATCTGCGCCCGGCGGATCGTGTGGCGATGTTCAGGATGGCGCAGAAGAAATTCCGCTGTGGTCGCGGCTGTGTCCCAATCGGCCATTGCCGAATATGCCGCTGCCGCATCCCGTGCCGGGGCAAGCGGTTGTTCGTACTCGGCTACCGGCTCGTCAAACCGCTCACCCAGCCTGGGTTCCAGCTTTTCTTCCGACACATACCAGACCCTTGCGCAGGCTTCCCGGGCGCCCCAGTCCAGATCCAGGGCCCAACCGAAACCGTCGCGGATCGCCTGCTGGACATCGGCCAGCGGCATGGCGCCGTCAATCTCGTACAGATGCGGGCTTGAATCCGCCATGCATCCTGACAAACCGTCCACCAAGTCTGAATAGGGTTCGAGGATCAGAGAAAGAAGCAACTCCTGCCCCTCCTCGCTCAGCACAGTCTCCGACCACTCCACCAGACGGTTCCAAGGTCTTCGGCCCGTAAGATCGTCATGGCGGAGAAAGTCCGCGATCACCCCTAGGTCTGATTTCAGAGCAGACAGTTTCCGATCTTGTATCGGATGTTCCGAATGCCATTGGCCAATCGACACCAGGCAGCGATCAAACACCGACCGGAACACACTGATTTCTTCTTGGGTCGCGGTTTCCACGGCTCGAACCCGGGCGATTGCCTCCTCGCGCGCCATGATCCAGTTGTTCAGCAGGACCGGATGATTGATCAGGAACGGCGCCATGCCCAGTCCCGTGGAATTCCCGATGCCCAAGCGGCGCGCGATATCAGGGGCCATCCTGACGGCCTTGCTGCCCCCTTTGGCGCGCGCCATGTGTTCAACCAGGTCCCGCACGAAGGCGCGGGTGAGGAAGACCGAAAGCATCTCGGCCTGAAACGGCCCCTCGGTTTCCGGACGGTTTGCAATGTTTTCCCGGTCCGCGGCCCCAAATTTTCCCGATCCGTACACGGCCGTGGTTCGCATCAGGTAGCCAACCTTTTGGATCTGCTCCAGATCCGGCTGTCGACCGTCAGCCAGGGCTTCGACGACATGCGTCCACAATCGGACCGAGCGATTGGCCCGGGATAGCGACAGTTCGGTTTCGCTGATCCGGCCGGCCTCCTGCAGCGGAACATTGCGGGAAAGCCGGTCAAGGTCGGCTTCGGAAGGGATTCCGTCAAATAGGGTGAAGGTCGCGTCCCAAGCATCCGCGATCACCCGGTCCGACCGTTTTTCTGGTGGAAGATCATGGGCGAAGGCCACCAGAGAATACGCCCGCTCGGGTCCCTGTGCGACATAGACGGCCCGTCCGACACCTGCCTCGTCAATCTCGAACACCGGCGTGGAAAACCGCCAGTTGTCGCGTGCCAGGCGGCGGGTCAGAACGCGCATGAAGCTGAGCCTGCACTGGTGCAAGGACCCGAGCCGGCTGAGCCGCATAACGGTTGCCGGATCCCGGCGCGCGATATGCGGCCCCGGTCCGGTCAATTCTGGACCGGTCCGAAGTTGTCCGCAAAGAAGCGGTACCAGTTCTGCCCCATGATCCCGGCGACTTCGGTCGAGGTCATCCCTACCGCGAAAAGGCCGGCCTCGATCTTGTCAAAGTCACGATTGTCCCGGAACCATTTTGGCATCGGCGGAAAACCCGGGTTCGCAGACGATCCTTCGCCGTAATCGATTTCCTTGGTCCAGCGACCCACACGCATCCACTCGACAACGCTGTCGGGTTGGTCCTGGCACAGGTCGGTTCCGATCCCGAGATGTTGTGTTCCGTATTTTTCGGCCGTTCGGGCAATCATGGTGCAAAAGCTTTCCAGCGTACAGTCGGACTTGTCCTTCAGGTGATGAGGGTAGACCGAAAACCCGAGCATCCCACCTCTTTCCGTCACGGCGCGGATGACGGGGTCACGCTTGTTGCGCAGGGCGGGCGCCCAGTCATGCGGATTGGCGTGGGTGATGGCGATCGGATGCGCGGAAAGGTCGGCCGCCTCGATCGTCGAGCGGTCGGCCGAATGGCTCATGTCGATGACCAATCCCACGCGGTTCATCTCCTTGATCACCTGCCGCCCCATCCGGGTGATACCGGTGTCTTCAGCCTCGTAGCAGCCGGTCGCTAGCAGGGATTGGTTGTTGTAGGTCAACTGCATGAACCGGGCACCGAGATCGTACAGAATTTCAATCAGCCCAATGTCGTCTTCCATGGGTGATGGGTTCTGGAAACCAAAGAAAACGGCCGTACGCCTGGTGTCACGCGCGGTGTCGATGTCGCTGGCCGATCGTCCCTTCATGATCAGGTCCGGGAACAACTCGAACCATCGGTTCCATTTCTCGAGGTTCTGAACCGTTTCACGAAAATTCTCGTGGTAGGCGACGGTGACGTGGATGGCATCCACGCCCCCTTCCCGCAATTGCCGGAAGATCTTTTCCGACCAGTTGGCGTATTGCAGGCCGTCAATCCGCATCAGATCGGGGTCCCGGCGCTGATATAGGCGGTTTTGACAGTGGTGTAGAACTCGGCGGCCGCTTTGCCTTGTTCGCGCGGTCCATACGAACTGTCGCCCCGGCCACCGAAAGGAACGTGATAATCAGTGCCTGCGGTGGGCAGGTTGACGGTCACGACACCGGTTCTTGCATGACGCCGGAAATGCGTCGCGCGCGCAAGATTCTGGGTCACGATGCCCGATGTCAGACCGAAATTCGTGTCATTCACGATCGCCAAAGCCTCATCATAGCTGTCGACCTTGAGCACGCTGGTCAGCGGGGCAAACATCTCTTCCCTATTGATCCGCATGGTGTTGTTCGTGTGCAAGAACACGCCGGGCGACATGTAATACCCGTCATGCTGCAGCTCCAGCCGTTGCCCGCCGCACGCCAGCTCGGCGCCTTCGGATTGGCCAAGTTCGACATAGGCCAGGTTCTCTTGCAGTTGCTGCTCGCTGACGACTGGCCCCATCTGCGTGCCTTCCTCCAAGGCATGCCCAACCTTCAGTGCCTTGGCGCCGGCGACAAGCTTCTCGACAAAGGCGTGGTGGATCGCAGCATGGACCACCAACCGCGAAGAGGCGGTGCATTTCTGCCCGGTGCCGCCAAAAGCTCCGCCCAGCGCAAGTGACACCGCCAGATCCAGATCCGCGTCATCCATCACGGCCAACGCGTTTTTGGAGCCCATCTCCATCTGCACCTTGGTCAGGTTCTGGATGGCTGCTGCGGCAATGCCCTTGCCGACGGGCACCGATCCGGTGAACGAAATCGCATCTACCTGAGGGCTCTCAACCAGTCTTTGTCCGATTGCGCCGCCTGATCCCATGACCAAACTGAAAAGACCCTTGGGAATGTCCTGACGCTCAATGATCTCAGTCAACGCCACGGCTGAGGCCGGGGTCAGGTTGGCCGGCTTCCACACTACGGCGTTCCCATAACACAAGGCCGGTGCGATCTTCCATGCGGCCGTAGCTGTCGGGAAATTCCAAGGAGAGATTACCGCGACAACCCCGACCGGTTCGCGGCGCACGTCGATTTCGACGCCCTCACGTACGCTGTCCGCGTTTTCACCGATCTGGCGCAGGCATTCCGCCGCATAATACGTAAAGAACTGCCCCGCGCGGTAAACCTCGCCCTTGCCCTCGGCAAACGGCTTCCCCTCTTCTCGCGACAACAACCGCCCCAACTCTTCGGCGCGGGACATCAACTCGGTCCCGATACTCATCAGAACCGCCTGCTTGCGTTCCAACCCATAGGCCGCCCATTCCAACTGCGCGATACGTGCCCGATCGAGGGTCGCGGACAGCTGATCAGCGCTTGCCTGGGCGAACAGGCCAATCACATCCGTCAGATCAGAGGGGTTGCGGTTCTCGATCGCGGTGTCGCCGGCCATCCATTCGCCGGCAATCAGGTTCAATTTTGTCACAGGGTGCCTCGGCTCTGGTACGTTTCACGAACAGAATAGACCTCTGCCCGGACATCAGGCAAACTCAAACAAATTTAATGGACTTCAGGAAATCTGAAATTTGTCGCTGAAACTGGAAATGCTCCGCTGCTTTTGCACCGTCGCCCAGTCCGGAAATCTTGCCGAAGCCGCAAGCCGTCTGGGTCGCACTCAGTCTGCGGTCTCGATGACCCTGAAACAGTTTGAAGAACATCTCGGCAAACGCTTGTTTCTGGGTGAGCGAAAGAACCAGCTGTCACCTCTGGGGGCGGAAGTCTTTGCCCTCGCCCAAAATCAGGTGCGCCAATTTGACGACACGGTCCAAAGCATCGAAGCCCTGGCCAAGGCGTCCCAAGGGCTGATCCGGATCGTGTCCGTCCCGTCGGTGGCAGCACTGCTGTTTCCATCGCTGCTTGACCACCTGTCCAGCACATTTTCCGGCCTGAAGATCGAGCTGAGGGACACCGACACCCGACAGGTTTTGGACAGCCTCGCCGAAGGGCGGGCGGATGTGGGGATTGCCTCGGGCCATCACCCGTTGAACGGAATACGGGCCGAGCCGCTGTTTCAAGACAGGTTTGGGCTTGTGGCCGCCGCTGATCACGCCCTGATCACTGCGCACGAGCCACCAACGCTGAACCAAGTCGCGGCGAAGGGATTCGTGCACAACTCGCTGTGCCAACTCATTGAAAATCCGGGTTTCGAAGACGTAATCGCAGGGTCCGCGATCACGGTGCACAACACTCACTCGTTGATCGCCATGGTCGCGACCGGGCGGTGGGTGACCATACTGCCTGAAACGGTCGCACGGTTTTTGCCGGAAAACACTGCCTTCCGTCCGATCGAGGATTTGTCGGACGTTCGTGATGTTTATCTGTACACCCGCGAGCGAACACAGTTCCCAGAAGTGGCAGAAGAATGTCGCAGCCATATCCTGAATTGGCCTCGCGATTGAGACCCCAGAGAACAACCCTGCCAAGCGCATCCAAGCGAGCGCGATGGAGCAAGTTTAAGAAAGGCGTTTCCTGAAATAGATGGAAAAAAACGTGCTGCACCGGCGGAAAACCGTTCAGCTTTCAGATCACGACCAACCTTTTGGCGTATTCGGAGAAGATGGTGCCCCCACACGGACTCGAACCGCGGACCTACTGATTACAAATCAGTTGCTCTACCAGCTGAGCTATAGGGGCAAGCATTACGCTTTCAGATACCTTTGCAGGCAAAGGCAAGAACGGGCAACCACTCCTACCTTTTCAACCCACTGTGATTACATGGCTAACGAAAGACAAGTAATCCCATAGAGCCGATGGCGCTGTGATTAGGTGAAAGCCTCAATAAAGGCAAGCGGGTTTGCGACGGAATTGTGCAACAACATGCGGAAAATCGGCGCCACATCAAATCGCCTCGATCATCTGCAACACAGACGCCGCAGATGGTTAAGCGGCAACGACGGTTGCGAAGCAATTCGACCCAGTTGTTTCTGGCGCTGTCCTGTTGACAACAATCAAGTTTCGACGTTCTCAGGCAATCTTTACCATTGCGAAAGAATGGCAGGTTTGACTGTCTATCGTTCAACCTGTAACCCCGAAACGTATTCAATCGAAGGGCAAGGACAGCGGTCGGCATGCATGTGGCCATTCACTTCGGTGTGGTTTTTTCAGATGGGGGGCTCCTGCTCAAATCGCTTCAGGCGAATGCCAGTGTATTGCAGGAAAACGGCATTGTGCTGTTTGGTCCGCGCCGGTTCCGGAAGGCATTCAAGACGCCGCTGAATGCGCTGGACGAAGGCAAGCTGACCCCAGATGCCTTCGAGCGTTTGAGAGCCCAAATTCCTGATGATCCGGAAACCGGCCGAGTGGTCATGAGCACTGCGGACTTCATCGGCGAACTGAACAGCGCCATAAAGGACGGCCAATTCTATCCCCATGCAGGTCGTCGGCTGGCCTTGCTGGATCAGGCTTTCGAAGGACACGAGGTCGAATTGTTTATCGGGCTGCAAAATCCGGGCAGCTTCATACCCAAGGTATTGATGGCATTGCCGGACGAAACCCGCGAGAGCATTCTGGCGTCAACTGACCTGAGTTGCCTGAGTTGGCTGACCCTTATCGAGGATATTCACGATCTTGCCCCCGCCGTTTCCATTACGGTCTGGGCCAATGAGGAGTGCCCACTGATCTGGGGAGACATCATCCGCAGCCTGTGCGGTCTGAGCGCCGACATACCGCTGACCGAGGAGTTTTCGCTGCTATCCTCGCTGGTTGACGCAGACGGCAAGCGGGAGATTGAAGAGATCCAACAGCAAGTCGGGCACACGGACCCGGCCCTCCTGCAAGACCGCCTCGCCGCCGTCTTTTCGCAGCACGCCTTGCCGGACAGAATCGAGGAGGAACTGGACTTCCCCGGGTGGAGCGCCGAAATCCACGAGGCGTTTTCCGAGCTTTACACACAGGATCTGGAACGGCTCAAGAAAATGCCGGGCGTGCGGTTTCTGGGTCGCTGACCGAAGCCTCAGAAGGCCCGAGGCTTACATGCCCAGGGCTTCCTTGTACATTTCCAACACCGCTTCTTCTTCGGCGATATCGTCTTTGTCACGCTTGCGCAGCGAGATAACCTTGCGCATCACCTTGGTGTCGTAGCCACGTGCCTTGGCCTCAGCCATCACTTCCTTCTGCTGGTCAGCGATGTCTTTCTTTTCGGCCTCCAGACGTTCGAACCGTTCGATGAACTGGCGCAGCTCGCCTGCGGTCACGCGGTAGTTCGCAGCGGCCTGGTCTTCGGTCATGTCTTCCATATGCGTCTCTCCCAAGTGGAAATTTCTTTAGCCGGGGTCACGGGCAACATGTCGGATACCGTGCCGGCGGGTCAGCCGCAAGCGAACAATGGGGCTGCTTGCCTTGTGCCGCCGGCAACGATCCGCTAAGCGCATCGGCAGCGAAACAGAACGATGCGGGGCGCAATGTTCGACGTGTTCATCTGGGGAGGCGCCAGCCTGTCATTGGCCGGGCTGGCAGGATTGGTCTGGTGCATTCTGCGCGTGATGAAGGCTCGTCGGTCAGGCTTGACTGACGACGAATTGCGGGCTGCCGTTCAGCGGGTGCTGCCTTGGAACATGGGCGCGCTGTTTTTGTCCGTCATAGGACTGATGCTGGTTATCCTTGGCATATCGTTCGGCTGACCGCCGGTGTCAGATCGGCATATTGTCGAACTGGGCTTCAACCGCATCTTCGATCAACGCAGCGTCCAGCCGTCGGAAGCGCGATGGTACGCTCATGCCTTGAGCGCGCATGCGTTCAATTACCTTCGTGACGCTGGGCTGCAGTGCCAGCCGGGTCTCGAGATTTGCCCCGTGCAGTTTCCGCTCCAACCGCTCGGCTTCGAAATAAAGCTCGTTCGTGGTCATGGCCATCCTCCCAAATGCTGCCATCCTGCCTGATATAGGTAACAGGATTGAGACCAATACAGGACCCGCCCAAACCCAGCAAAAAATCGCCCGCGCGCTATCCGGCGGCCGGCGCTGGGCCGCGAGTCGATCGAATATTAACCTGATTTCGACCGAAATGCCTTGACAGACATCAATCCGCAAAAGCCGCAGCGCAAGAACGGTCACGCCGTGGAACTGGACAGGGCTGACTCTGCGACCTAAGAAATCGGAATGGAGATTCGACAGATCACGCCCCGCTATTTTGTCTCGCCGCAGATCACGGTCGAGGATGTGCCCGCCATCGTTGCCGCCGGCTTCGTCAAGGTCATCTGCAACCGGCCGAATGTCGAAGTGCCTGCCGCCATGCAATCCGAGGTAATCGGCCAGGCCGTGCGGGATGCGGGTCTCGAGTTTGAGGTGCTTGAACTGACGCACCAAACCATGACGCCCGAGAACGTGGCACGGCAGCGCGACCTTGCCGAGTCTTGCGAAGGCCCGGTTCTTGCCTACTGTGCCTCGGGCACCCGCTGTTCTGTCGTTTGGGCCCTTGGGCAGTGTGACACAATGAGCCCCGATGAAATTCTCGAAGCCACGGCAAAGGCGGGCTACGCGCTGGACGGTTTGCGACCGGCATTGGTGCAGATGCGGGCTGCGAACACCTGATTTCATACGTCAGTCGTTGGGTCGTTCCACAGGCGCAGGAAGACCCGCCAACTCGGATATCTCGGACGCGAGGCGGTCGGTGCTTGCTTGCGCGAAGTCTTCATCCGCTGCGGATTGCGCATGCGATCGGTCTTCGGCAACGGCTTCCTGACGCGACAATTCAACATCTGCCATTTCAACCGGCGCGTCCCTTCGCTTGTGCTCGATAAAGCTCTGCGCTTCGGGTCGTGTTGGAGCGGGTGGCTGCAGAAATTCGTTGACCCGCACGGCCCGTTGACCGCCACATTGGCCCAGACGTCCTGTAGTGGCCTGGGTCCGATCAATCGCGGCAATGTCGATCCGATCAAGTCGCGCGCCCGCAAGTGGCAGCAGATCCCCGATGCCCAGATCCGACAGCGTTGTCAGCGGAAGATGCATCCGACAAATCACCGCGTTAAGTTCGGCCCGAACCACGCCTGCAGCTTGCGACAGTGTCTTGAGCGGTTCCAAATCTGCGTGTTTGGCCTGCCCCTCGGCCACCGAGATTTTCGGCAGCAGGATGAGGACCGTTCCCTGCCGCACACCGCCCTCGAGTTCAACCGTGAACTCGAACGCATCATACCCGTCCTCGACCAGTGCCAAAGAAAGCGTGCGCCGATCGACCGCCCTTGAGGCGAACTCATATCCATTCAGGCGGGCTGCATCGCTTTGATCATCGACCAGTTTCCGGGCCCGTTCCAGCATGTCCTCGACCAACGGGACCACCATTGCCGCATCGGTGTCGGTGAGGGCGCGAGGCTGGGGCGGGTCCGCGAATACTTCGCCCATTGTCTGCTTTTGGATGACTGCCGAGACCAAACTGACGTCCAAGACAACACTGGCCACCCTGCCCTCTTTGGTCGCGAACAGCAGAAACATCTGACCGTCGTCCAGCCCGCTCGTGACGACTTCCTGGCATTTGCTGACCTGTTTCGCGCCAATGACAGATGCTGATAGCTTGAACCGTTCGACCGCGGCACGGGCAATCGCAAGGCGCAGTGCCCGCAGCAGCGCCCGGGATCTGCTGCCCGTCCCCTCTTGTCCTGCCGACAATTTGCGCGCCAAGGCCGCGCTGACAGTCTTTGACATCGCAACGGTCCGCCAGTTTCGATTCTGCTCGCTACTGGTCTAGCCCATTGTTCGTTACGAATACCTTTACTTGCCCGCTACTGAGCGGCCTGGCGGTGTGGCAATGGCAGGCTGACGCGGAAAGCTGCGCCGCCCTGCCCGGGCAGATAGGTGATTTCTCCTCCAAGCCGGTGCATGATCTCACGGCAAATTGCCAGTCCAAGACCTGCACCGCCCGCCTTGTCGAATCCGACCCGCGCGAATTTCTCAAAGATCATCGACTGGGCGTCCGGCGGGATGCCGCTGCCGTTGTCGACAAAGTCGATCACCGCCTGGCCGCCGACATCATGGGCTGAAATCGTCAGGACCGGCTCGGGCGCGTCACAGTATTTCTGTGCGTTCGAAATCAAATTGATGAAGACCTGCCCCAGGCGATCCAGATCGGAATGCAACGCGATGCGCTCGGCAGACAGATTGCGGCGAATGGTCAAAGGGCTGTCCGCCCCGGCCATAGTCGTTGAAACAGCCCGATCCAGAACCGTTCGCAAGCTGGCATCACCCATATTCAGGCTGACCTGACCGTTTTCCAGAACGCTCAGGTCCAGCAGGTCATCCAACAGCCGCGTCAGGCGCAGCGCTTCGTCATGGATGATCGTCGCATAACGCCGAGAATCCTCAGCGCTCAGCCCGTCAGTGTCCCGCATGATCTCCGAAAAGGCACGAATGGACGTCATCGGAGTGCGCAACTCGTGGCTGACCTGCCCCAGAAAGGCATCTTTCTGACGCGAGATCTGGGTCAGTTTTTCGTTGGCCTCGCGCAGCTTGCGGGCCGTTCGGCTCAGTTCGGCCGACTTCGCCTCAAGCTGGCTGGAGTATTCGAGCAACTGCGCGGATTCATCGGCCACCGCCAACAGATCCTCGACCGAAACGGACGAACCTCCGACGATCTGCCCGATCATGGCATGAGCTGTGGCCGCACCGACCGAGCCGCTCAATTCGCGCTCCAGCCGCTCCAGAAAACCCGGCGTAGGTTCTGGCCAGCGCCCGCGCACGCCCTGCTTTTCCGCCTCGGCCTGAAAGAAATCCTGAGCGGGACCGGCCCCGAGGATCCGTTGGGTCATGATCATCAGGTCTTCACTCTGGGCAACGGACCCCGTCCACCCCCCGGGCGCGACAGAATGATCAAAGACATTGACGAACTGCGCCCCCTGCAACCGTTCAAGCGGGCTGGGAAAGCTCAGAAGTGACGCTAGGCAAAAGGCCAACGTGTTCAGTGACAGCGACCACAGCACCGTGTGGGTCATCGGGTCCAAACCATCAAGACCGAACAACGCCTGCGGACGCAGCCACCCCAGACCGAAAGGACCGTTTTCGATGACCGAGGCGGACATGACACTGCCGCCCATCCCCGGCAGCAACAGCGTGTAGATCCAAAGGAAGAACCCCACGCTCAGCCCAACAAGGGCACCTGTCCGTGTCGCCCCGCGCCAGAACAGGCCGCCGACCAGAGCCGGCAGAATCTGCGACACACCCGCAAATGCCACCAAGCCGATCGAGGCCAGCGCGGCGCCGCCACCGGACATACGATAGTAGAAGAACCCCAAGGCCATGATGGCGGCAATCGAAACCCGGCGCGCCATCAGCACCACGTTTCGCACATCGCCTGACATGGAACTGGCGTTCTCGCGTGTATTCAGCCAGATCGGCATCACGACGTGGTTCGAGACCATGGTCGACAGGGCCATCGCCGTCACGATGACCATCGACGTGGCCGACGAAAAACCGCCGATGAAAGACAGCATCGCCAGCCAGTCATTTCCCTGTGAAAGAGGAACCGTCAGCACGAAAAGGTCCGGATTTGACCCGGCCGGCAGCAGATCCAGCCCGACGACCGCAATGGGAACCACGAAAAGGCTCATCAAAAGAAGATAGAGCGGGAACGCCCAGGCCGCCGTTCTCAGGTGACTTTCGTCGTCGTTCTCGACGACCATGACCTGAAACATCCTCGGCAAGCAGACAAAAGCAGCCGCCGACAGGAAGGTAATGGCCATCCAACGTCCGGTATCCACGTTCCAACGCCCGATTTCCGACGCGTCGATCCGCTCCATCATTGGCGTGACGCCTCCGGCCACCCCCCAGACGACAAAGATGCCCACCGCCAACAGAGCGAACAGTTTGACGACGGATTCCAATGCGATGGCGGTCACCACACCATGGTGCCGTTCATTGGCATCCAGGTTCCGGGTGCCGAACAGAATGGCAAACACGGCCAGACCCGCGGCCACCCAAAATACGCTGGCGCCCTCGCGATAAAGGCCCGAAGGGTCGGCTTCGGCGAAAATCGAGAACGACAGCGTTATCGATTGAAGTTGCAGCGCGATATAGGGTGTACCCCCCAGCACGGCGAGGATGGTCACACAAATGGCCAAGGTGTTCGACTTGCCATAGCGCGATGAGATCAAGTCGGCGACTGATGTCACCCTCTGGCTGCGACCCACACGCACCAGCTTGCGCAGCCCCCACCACCAGCTGATCATCACCAAGGTCGGCCCGAGGTAGATCGTCACGAATTCCAGACCGGACCTGGCCGCATTGCCGACCGCGCCATAGAAGGTCCAGGCCGTGCAGTAGATCGACAAAGACAGCGTGTAGATCAACGGTGACCGCAGCCATTTGCCTCGCCCCGCTGCGGCCATTCGATCGGCTGCAAACGCAACGCCGAACAAAAGCACGACGTAGCCCAGGCAAACAAGGATCAGGACGTTCAGCGTGGCCATTGCTCACTCTCTGCCGCGGACCCCTCCGAGGACGACATCCGCCGGGCGGCAAAGCCGAACAGAAGGCTGACCACGATCAGGGCGGCCCAGCATGAAAAGACATAAAGAATGGCCGACGACAACGGGACGCCAGAGTTTTCCGGCCCCGGATCCGGCCACAGCAGCGGGATGCAGATCAGACCCGCGCCGACAAAGGGCAGCATTCGGGCCGCATCGGCCAGCCTGCGGCGGCGGTAACTCTGCCGTTCCAAAAACACCGACGGACGCGGGCCTGTCGGGCGGGCTGGCTCGTTTTCCGGTGTGGTCATGACTGTGACGCCTGCGCGTGCAAATCACGCACAGCCGTCAGCACTTCGGTATTCGAGAACGGTTTCGTCATAAACCGGCTGACGCCTGCCTTTTCAGCCATCTCGCGGTCTCGCGACTGACCGCGAGCGGTCAGCATCAGAACAGGCAAGGCGCGCATCTCCTCGTGCTCGCGCAATTCGCGCAGAACATCCATACCGCTCTTGCCGGGCAGCATCACATCCAGAATGACCAGATCAGGCTGCGCAGACAATATCGTTTGAACCGCGTTTTCACCTTCGGCATGGGTTTCGACCTGCCACCCTTCGCGGGTCAGCAGAAACCTGATTGCCTCCGTGATGTTCGGTTCATCCTCGATCAACAGAACCTTGCGGCTCATATGTTCACTTCCTCCCCAAGACCGGTCGCACCTCCAGCCACCTGCCAAGTGCAGATTAATCGCTGTGTCAGGAAACTGTCAAAAACCTTCACTCAAAATCGACGGCTCCCGCCGCGAGTCGCACGGCTTTCGGGGACAGATCCTGCAGCTCGTGCCGACCTGTAGCGGCAAGTCGGTGGCCACGCCGGGCTCTTCGACCGGCAGCACCAGCATCGCCGATCTGTACACAGGTTCCTGACCGAAGGCGCTGACGGGTTGAGGCCAGGCGATTGCAAAGCAGTCGAAATCCGCCGGCGTCCGGCCCAACAGGGTCACGCGTTTTCGGATCGGCACAAGGGGCCGGTTCAGCGCACTGAAGACCGGCCACAAAGGACAGGCTTCGCCGTGGCGCGGCATTGCGAAACCGGGGACCGGCTTGAACAGCAAAATGCTTCCTGATGAATCGCATATGACCAACCCGGCCGGACGCGGCATGACATCCTCGGGCAGAAACGCAAGCCGTCGCAGGACTGTCGGCAGGTCAACCGAAAACCGCGCGGCAAGACGCAGAGGATCAACACCTTCGACCTCCAGTGCCTCCGAAACCGCTTCCAGCGGCATGGCCCGGGCATCCGCCGCATAGGCGTCGAGCACCTGACGCGCGACAGATCTTGAGGCGGAAGAGGCCATCTCGGCCTGCGCGAGGGCTACCGGGTCCTGTCCTGTCTCAAGTTCCGGCAAATGAAACCCGCGCTTCTCCAGAAATGCCTCGACCTCCTCCATCGGCAACCCGCGCCGTTCGCCGGTGTCCTCGCTTTCGTCCAAAAAGGCGACCAGAGCTTTTGAGCTTTCAGCCAGACGTTCGGCATCCTGGTGCAAGTTTCGGTGGAATCTGTCGCGCCACTCGGCCTCGATCTCGCCCGGTTCGGCCAGGATGGCGGCTGTCGACCGAATCGCTGCTGCGGCGGACAGGACTTCGTGCATGGATGCCGCAAGGTGCGGGTCATGGGTCAGCCGGTCTGACAGGGTTTCCACGGTACGTTCCAGCGAAACCACCCGACGATGCATCTGTGCCAGTACAGCGGCCCAGCCGGGAAACCGGCCGGCGAATTCATCCAGCGCCTCAACTTCGGCCTTTTGGCCGACCGCATCCGCCGCCGCCTCACGAAGAGCCGCGATCAGCGTCGCCTCGACCCCCTGTGTCAAAACCGAAGGCTCAACGGACAAAGCCGAAGCGATATCGACCAGCAGTTTGCCCCCGATGCGCCGCCGATTGTGCTCGATCAAGTTCAGATATGACGCTGAAATGCCGACCTGACGCGCCAGCTGGGCCTGACGCAAGCCCGAGATTTGCCGCCTTTCGCGGATACGGCTGCCCGTCAATGAATCACGCATGATGCCCCCGCCGAAACGTGTTCGAGTTGCCCTCGAAACAACCCCGTATTTTCTGAATACTTCATGTATTTATATGATTTACGCCGCCCTTTTCAAAGCAGTTTTACAACATTGACAATGTCGTGGCTTTCACCGGGCTCTGATCGCTTTCGGACGCCAAAGCAATCCTGTGCTGCAATGCCCTCTTCAATTCCGGCCGAATTGGCGGCACGATAGGCAAATGAGTGATCCGGCCTTCGAATACGCACCTATCGGGCTTGTCGAGCTTGAAAACCGCATCATCCGGCGGTGCAATTTGCAGTTTGCCCGGACATTCGGGGGCAACGAATCCGACTACCGCAACCTGCCTTTGCTGCACCTGTACCCATCCGTTGCCGATTGGGAGAGAATTGGTGCACGAAGTCTTCAGGTCATGCGGGACACCGGCTACTACACGGACGAGCGGGTCATGCGCCGCCGCAACGGCGACTTGTTCTGGTGTCGCGCGCGCGGCCGGTCGCTGACACCCGATGACCCATTCCGCCATGGAATCTGGAGCTTCTCCGACATTTCCGAGGAACGCCCACTGGTCGAATTGACCAAACGCGAACGTGAAGTCGCGATCCTGTCCTGTCGCGGCCTGTCGGCCAAGGAAATAGGCGTCGAACTGGGGCTCAGCTACCGGACCATCGAAGCCTACCGCGCCCGGCTGCTCGAGAAATTCGGCGCGCGCAAGCTGCCGGAACTGGTCGCCAAACTGTCCGGCACGCCGCTCTGACTGTCGTGGACCCTGCCGATAACGCAGAAACCGGGGCCGAACGGCCCCAGTCGGCGCTTTTCATGGCCGCGCGGTTGCCTTATAACGCAGCGTAATTGACCAGAGCCCGCGCAGATAGACGGGCCAAAGGGGAACCTTCGAGGACACTCATGACAGACAACAGACACGAAGCGGATGTGACGTTCATCAAGGCACTGGCCGAACTCTTGCGCGAAAACGACCTGACTGAGTTGCAGGTGAAACGGGAATATGGCGAAGAAGACAGCCTGAACGTCCGGGTCAGCCGAGTAAGCCCGACAGCCGCGCCTGTGCAAGTTGCCGTCCCGGCACCCGCTGCCGCACCGGCACCTGTCGCAGCCCCCGCTGCTGCCCCCGCCGAAGCACCCGCTGCCGTCGAGGATCCGGCGAGCCACCCTGGCGCGGTGACCTCGCCCATGGTTGGCACCGTCTATATGCAACCGGAACCCGGCGCGTCCCCGTTCATTGCCGTCGGCGCATCTGTTTCCGAAGGCGATACGCTGCTGATCGTCGAAGCGATGAAGACCATGAACCACATCCACGCCCCCAAATCCGGCACAGTCAAGCGGATCCTGGTCGGGGATGGCGACGCTGTCGAATTCGGCACTCCTCTGGTCATCATCGAGTAAGGCGGGCCCATGTTCGACAAGATCCTGATTGCCAACCGAGGCGAGATCGCCCTGCGTGTGATCCGCGCCGCGCGCGAGATGGGGATTGCGACGGTTGCCGTGCACTCGACCGCTGACAGTGACGCCATGCACGTGCGCATGGCTGACGAGTCCGTGTGTATCGGACCGGCACCCGGCCCCCAGAGCTATCTCTCGATGCCCGCGATTATCTCGGCCTGTGAAATCACCGGCGCCCAGGCGATCCACCCTGGCTATGGCTTTCTGTCCGAAAATGCCGAGTTCGTTCAGATCGTCGAAGACCACGGCATCACGTTCATCGGCCCCACCGCCGAACACATCCGCATCATGGGCGACAAGATCACCGCCAAAGACACCATGAAAGAGCTGGGCGTTCCCTGCGTACCAGGCTCGGACGGCGGCGTTCCGGATCTTGAGTCGGCCAAGCGCATCGGTGAAGAGATCGGCTATCCGGTCATCATCAAGGCCACCGCCGGTGGCGGTGGACGCGGCATGAAAGTCGCGCAGACCGCGGCCGAAATGGAAAGCGCCTTCATGACCGCGCGGGCCGAGGGCAAGGCTGCGTTCGGCAATGACGAGGTCTATATCGAGAAATACCTGACCACGCCCCGCCACATCGAGATTCAGGTCTTCGGCGACGGCAAGGGCAATGCGGTCCACCTGGCTGAGCGCGACTGTTCGCTGCAGCGCCGTCACCAGAAAGTATTCGAAGAGGCTCCGGGCCCCTGCATCACTCCTGAGGAACGCGCCCAAATCGGCAAGGTCTGCGCGGATGCGGTCGCCAAGATCAACTATATCGGCGCGGGCACGATCGAGTTCCTGTATGAAAATGGCGAGTTCTATTTCATTGAGATGAACACCCGCCTGCAGGTCGAACACCCTGTGACCGAAGGCATTTTCGGGGTCGACCTTGTTCGCGAGCAGATCCTTGTTGCGGCCGGAGAACCGATGTCGTTCGGCCAGGATGATCTGGAGATCAACGGCCACGCGATCGAAGTTCGGATCAATGCCGAAAAGCTGCCGAATTTCGCGCCCTGCCCGGGCAAGATCACGGCGTATCACGCACCGGGCGGCCTGGGTGTCCGGATGGATTCGGCGCTGTACAATGGGTATTCGATCCCACCCTACTACGACTCGTTGATCGGCAAGCTGATCGTGCACGGGCGCGACCGCCCCGAAGCGCTGGCGCGGTTGAATCGGGCCTTGGGTGAATTGATCGTGGACGGTGTGGACACGACGGTTCCCCTGTTTCACGCACTTCTGCAGGAACCCGACATCCACAGCGGCGATTACAACATCCACTGGCTGGAGCACTGGCTTGCGGAGAACATGGCCTAGTATCGACCAAGCCGCGAGAGCACGCGCTCTCGGGCTTGTCGCCGCGGTGTGAGCCATGGGCCTGACGCCTGATCTGCTGTTGCACGGCTATTCCATCGGAATCTTCCCGATGGCCGAACACAGGAACGACCCGGGTCTTTTCTGGGTCGATCCAAAGCTGCGGGGTGTATTCCCGTTGGACGGGTTTCACATCTCCCGCAGCCTTGCGCGACGCATCCGGAACTGCCGGTTCTCCGTGACCCTAAACCGGGATTTTGCAGCCGTCGTGGACGGATGCGCGGACCGGGCGGACACCTGGATCAATGACGAACTGCGCAGACTCTATGCCCAACTGCACCACTCGGGCCGCGCCCATTCACTTGAGGTTTGGGAGGGCGAGGAGCTTGTCGGTGGCGTCTATGGAGTTGCCTTGGGTGCGGCATTTTTCGGGGAAAGCATGTTTTCGCGCCGTACCGATGCGTCAAAAATTGCGCTCGCCTATCTGGTCGACCGATTGCGCCAGACAGGTTTTCAACTGTTCGACACACAATTTCTGACGGCACATTTGGCTTCGTTGGGGGCGATCGAAATCCCCAGACAGCAATACCGCCAACTTCTGGATCAGGCCACTGCTGCCAGCGCAGATTTCACCGCCGAGGTGTGTCAGACCCCTCAGGGGGTGATACAACGGATTACCCAGACATCGTAGCGCGAGTGATCCAGGGCGTTGAGCGCCGGGGACGTGGCGATCATCCAGCCGTCGAACAGCTGGTCGGCCTTTCCCTTTTCCCAAATCGTAAGATAGGCAAACGCGTCACCGGTCGGGTTTTCAGACGGATACCGGCAATCACCCAAGGCGACATCCAAGCCGAAAACTTCGACCGTATCACCGGTCGGCACCTGCACGTCCACCGTCTGACCGCTGACCTTGTCCAGCCCGCGCAGCATGGCCCCCGGCCCCGAGGAAACCTTTTGCTGCGCGCCCGCCGTCGTCGCGGCCAACAGCAGCGCCATCAGGGCAGCACGCATCATTCGCTGCCATCCCCGGCCACGAACTTGACCAACAGCGAGATCAGGCTGACGGCTCCTTGCGTGTCTTCAATCTGATCGCCCGGCTCAAAATAGAACGGAGAGCCGCCGGGCATGACCTCGACGAAGTTGCCCCCCAGAAGGCCTTCGGACGAGATCACGATCGCGCTGTCATCCGGAATCTGGATGTTTTCGGCAACCGAAATCGTCGTATCGGCACGGTAGGTTTCAGGGTTCAACTCGACATCGGTCACGGTGCCGATCTTTACACCCGCGAGGCGCACATCCGTGCCCACCGCCACACCCTCAAGCGACCGAAAGGACGCCTCAAGGTGATAGCCCCCGTTTTCGCGCGACCAGCCCGTGGACTGGCTGGCATACACGCCAAACGCCAATGCACTGGCCAGCACGACACCGCCGACAAGAACTTCGGTCATGTTGTGGGTCGACATGTGGATCTCGCTTATTCCGGGCTCCAGGCTTCGTAGTCCTTGCGCTCGATCGGATCGGGACGGCGCAGGGACCCCGCTGGCACATAGGCCATCGCGGTGCCCGTCAGATTTTCCTGATGCGGCTTTTCCCACGCCTTGTGTGGCAGTGGCTTGTCGGTCGGAGGCTCATCCCAGGTGCGGTGCAACCAGCCGTGCCATTCCGGGTCGATCCGGCTGGCCTCGGCCTCTCCATTGAAGATCACCCACCGTTTGCTGTCATCGGCGTTGCGATAAAACACGTTGCCCTGATCGTCCTCGCCCACCTTGATACCTTTGCGCGCAGTGTAGATCTGCGTGTTCAGAGTGGCCCCGTTCCACCAGGTCACGGCCCGCAAAAGAGTGTTCAGGATTCCCATCGGCTGCCTCCGGCATTTCTGTCCATGCAGATATGGACCAAAGCCGAGCAGAGGTCCAGAGCCACAAAGAGCGCACCCATTACTTGGGCAAGAATGCGGTGACCTCGATTTCGATTCGGTATTTTGGATCAATCAAGCCGCATTCGATCATCGTCGCAACAGGCGGGTTGGCACCGAACGTCTCGGCCAGGACCGGCCAGCACGCTTCAAATTCGCGGCGATCGGGCAGCATATAAGTCACGCGCACCACGTCGGCAAAAGAGGCGCCCGCCTCTGCCAAGGCGTTGCCTATGATCGTCAGCGCCGAGCGGCATTGGTCGACGACGCCTTCGCCCTGCCCGACCGTTCCGGCAACATGGACCCAGCCACCCGCGACAACGGCCCGGCAGTAGCCGACCTTGGCTTCGAACTCACCGCCCGAGGAAATACGTTGGATCGTCATGACACCCTCACATGAAAACGGCGCGGACTTTGCCGCGCCGTATCTGCATTAAATTTCAAACAGTTCAGCCGGCAGATGCCGATTCCGGCGCGGCATCCGCATAGATGATCAGCGGCTGCGCGTCCGACGTCACGGCCTCTTCGTTAACGACCACCTTGGTCACGTTCTTCATGCCCGGCAGTTCGAACATCGTGTCCAAAAGAATGTCTTCCAGGATGGAACGCAGGCCGCGGGCACCGGTCTTGCGTTCGATCGCCTTTTTGGCAATCGCCGCAAGCGCGTCGTCGGTAAAGTCCAGTTCGACGTTCTCCAACTCGAACAAACGCTGGTATTGCTTGACCAGCGCGTTCTTGGGCTTGGTCAGGATGGTGACAAGCGCGTCCTCATCCAGGTCCTCAAGCGTTGCCAGCACCGGCAGACGTCCAACGAATTCCGGGATCAACCCGAATTTCAGCAGATCCTCGGGCTCGAGATCCTGAAAGATCTCGCCCACGCCGCGTTCGTCATTGTCACGCACATCGGCGCCAAAACCCATGGCCGAGCCTTTGCCGCGCTGCGCGATGATCTTGTCCAGACCTGCAAAAGCGCCGCCGCAGATGAACAGGATGTTGGTGGTGTCCACCTGCAGGAATTCCTGCTGCGGGTGCTTGCGCCCGCCCTGCGGCGGAACGCTGGCCACGGTGCCTTCCATCAGCTTCAGCAGAGCCTGCTGCACGCCCTCGCCCGATACGTCTCGGGTGATCGAGGGGTTTTCGGATTTACGAGTGATCTTGTCGACCTCGTCGATATAGACGATGCCGCGCTGGGCGCGCTCGACATTGTATTCGCTGGCCTGCAACAGCTTGAGGATGATGTTCTCGACATCCTCGCCCACGTAACCGGCTTCGGTCAGCGTGGTCGCGTCAGCCATCGTGAACGGCACGTCCAGAATCCGCGCGAGCGTCTGCGCCAGCAAGGTTTTGCCGCACCCGGTCGGACCAATCAGCAGAATGTTCGACTTGGCCAACTCGATGTCACCACCGGCCTTCTGCGCGTGGTTCAGACGTTTGTAGTGGTTGTGCACGGCAACCGACAGGACACGCTTGGCCCGAGCCTGGCCGATGACATAGTCGTCCAACACCTCGCAGATATCTTTGGGGGTGGGCACACCGTCCGAGGATTTCAGTCCGCTGGCTTTGGTTTCCTCGCGGATGATGTCCATGCACAGTTCGACGCATTCATCACAGATGAACACGGTCGGTCCAGCAATAAGCTTACGCACCTCATGCTGGCTTTTTCCACAGAAGCTGCAGTAGAGCGTGTTCTTGCTGTCGCCGCCTGAATTCGTCGCCATGTTCTACCTTTCGGGCTCCATCCCTGCGGCCCGGATCCGGACCGCGCTTGCCGCCTGTCCGTGCAGCTTAGGCCAGCACCGGGGCAGCTACAATGTCAAAATCGCACCCCGCACCCGTGGGTGCGGGGTTTCCGCATCACGCTTCGGTCGGTTCGGATTTGGAGCGGCTTTCGACAATCTCGTCGATATGGCCCCACTCTTTTGCTTCTTCCGGGCTCATGAAATTGTCACGGTCCAAAGCCTTTTCAATGGCCTTTTTCGACTGTCCGGTATGTTTGGCATAGATATCGTACAAACGATCCTTCAGCTTCTGCGTTTCGGCCGCGTGAATCATGATGTCGCTGGCTTGACCCTGGTAACCGCCGCTGGGCTGGTGCACCATGATGCGGCTGTTCGGCAGCGAGAAGCGCATCCCCTTCTCTCCGCCCGCCAGCAGGACCGACCCCATCGAGGCCGCCTGGCCGATCACCAATGTCGAACATTTTGGCTTGATGTACTGCATTGTGTCGTAGATCGACAGACCGCTGGTCACGACACCGCCGGGCGAGTTGATGTAGATCGAGATTTCCTTGTTGGGATTCTCGGCTTCCAGATGCAGAAGCTGCGCTACGATCAGGTGGCTCATCCCGTCATGGATCGGGCCATTGATGAAGATGATCCGCTCCTTCAGCAGGCGAGAGAAGATGTCATAGGCCCTTTCGCCACGGCTGGTCTGCTCAACGACCATCGGGACGAGCGTATTCATGTAGGTGTCAACTGGATCGAACATTCGGAACCTGCCTGCTTTGGTGTGAACCGGGACCATACCCGATGAGAAGTTACATGAGTCTTAGTGTTGCCTTCGGGGGCCTGCAAGGGGCAGCGGACACGCGACGCCGATTGAGAAATACGGATCAGTCCGCATCGTCGGGATCCCGCAAAACAGAGCGAACAACCGCGCAGAACGCAAATACCCGGCTGTTTTTTGGCCTCGCCGCCATTCACAGCGCTTTCATCACGCCATTTTGATCCATGCATATGGAAATATCTGATCATTCTATATAGAGACCCAATTCGCTCAGGCGAAACTAACAAAGGGAACACCTGCCCCACACTCACCAAGGGGCCAACAAGGACAAGAAGATGGCACTTCCCCAACTTTCCGAAGACATCTCGCGCGACGACATGGACCGGATGGCCGCTAACGCAACCCGCGCTTCGAATTTTCTGAAAGCGATCAGCCACGAGGGCCGGTTGATGATCCTCTGTCATCTGGTATCCGGCGAAAAATCGGTGACTGAACTCGAGTCACTGCTGTCCGCCCGACAGGCCGCCGTTTCACAGCAACTGTCGCGGCTGCGCCTTGAGGGGCTGGTCACGCCCCGGCGCGAAGGCAAGGCGATCTACTATCGCCTTGCAAACGACAGACCTCGCAAAATGCTGGAAACGGTGTACGAGTTGTTCTGCGACGAGGAATAAGACAGAAAACCCATTGAATGGCGAAGGGCGCAACAGATCGTTGCGCCCTTCTTTGTTCACGAGTTGCCGCTGCAGGCCTGAAAACTTGCGGCCATTTCGCGCAACAGGTCCGGATACAGGGTTGGACCCGGCTCGAGCGCAACCCCGATCGGGTCAAGCACGAGGATTTGCACATCCATCCCCTCCGTCGCGGCGGAGATCAGACGGGTATCGTATTGCGGCTCGGAAAAAGCGCAATCAATGCCTTCCTCTTCAATCCGGGCCTTGAGCTCGGCCAGACGGGCCGGTCCGGGTGCGGCCGCGTCGCCAAGGCTCACGGTGCCCGACGATGTCAGATCGAACCGGTGTTCGAAATACTGGTAAGCGTCGTGAAAGGTGACAAACCGCGGCTCTGACTGCGCCAGATCCGCCCGGATCTCGGCCTCCAAAGCACTCAGGCCTTCAACTGCCTTGTCCGCATTGGCTTGGTACCGCGCAGCGTTATCCGGGTCCTTCTCTGACAGAGTTTCGGCAATTGCCTGCACCCAAACGCGCGCGTTTTCCGGGTCCAGCCAGGCATGCGGGTCTACACCGTCGTGGTCATGCCCGTGGTCATGGTCATGTGCATCGTGATCGGTGTGCTCTTCATGTTTCCCATGTTCATCGTGGTCCGCATGGTCATCATGGTCATCATGGTCCGAATGATCGCCGTGATCGTCGTGGTTTGCATGCTCCTCTTCGCCCTCATGATGATCGGCCAAGTCGCGGAAATCGTGCCGCACAGTCCCCGCCACCTCCAGCAACTCAACCTGCGTCGCTCCCTCGGACAGGGCGCCAAGTGGTCCCGTCATCCACGAGGTCAGTTCCGGGCCTACCCAAAAAACCACGTCTGCAGATTGCAACGCTCGCGCCTCGGACGGGCGCATGGCGTGGTCATGAGGTGAGGCTCCGGGCGGGATGATCAGGGAAGGCTCGGCAACACCGTCCATGACTTGGGCAACCAACGCGTGAACCGGTGCGATATCGACGGCAACGTTGGGCGCATCGGCCGCCGCCTTTCCGGCCAGCACGACGCCGGCCAGCAACAAGAATTTTCGGGACATGTCACCTCCTGAAATGATATGTTATTACATTGCTTGTCGGCTTGATATTGCCCACGTTATAACATATCAAGCCAAAAATTTCGGAGCGCACATGAGCACAGTAGGCTTCAGGCACCACAATCATAACCACTGCATGAAAACCGCGCTGAGCAAGGCCGAGGAAAAATGCGCCAACCAGAAGCTTCAGTTCACGCCGGTGCGCCGCCGCGTGCTGGAAATCTTGTTGGAGCAGCACAAGGCAATGGGAGCTTATGACATTCTGGCTATTCTGTCGGCCGAAGGCATGGGGTCGCAACCTCCGGTGGCGTATCGTGCGTTGGACTTTCTGGTGCAGCATGGGTTCGTGCACCGTATCGAGCAGATGAACGCCTACGCGGCCTGCGCCCACCCTACCCACGATCACGTGCCTGCGTTTCTGATTTGCCGGGCGTGCAAGGCCGTGGCCGAAACCGAAACCGAGCTGACCCAGGGCCGGCTTGGTGCTGCCGCCGACACATCAGGCTTCACCATTGAAAGGATTGTGGTCGAGGCCGAAGGTCTTTGCCCGGACTGCATTGGAACGCAGCCATGACGACCCCCCTCATTTCTCTACAGAACCTGTCGGTTCGCCTGGATGGCCGGCTCATTCTGGACAACGTATCCGCCCAGATCGCCGCTGGTGAAATCGTCACCATTGTCGGCCCGAACGGTTCGGGAAAATCGACTCTGCTGCGCGCCATGATCGGGGCTGTTCCCGCGGCTCAGGGCACTGTTCGGCGCGCTCCGGGTTTGCGGATCGGCTACGTCCCCCAGAAACTCGCGCTGGACGCTGCGCTGCCGATGACGGTGCAACGCTTCCTTGGTCTGCCGAAACGGGTTTCGGCCAGCAAGGCCAAAACCGCGCTTGAACTGGCCGGCGTACCGGACTTGCGTGACAGACAGATGACCCGACTGTCCGGCGGTCAGTTTCAACGCGTCCTTCTGGCCCGCGCGCTGCTGGAGGAGCCTCAGGCGCTGCTGCTGGACGAAGCAACTCAGGGGCTTGATCAGCCCGGCGCAGCTGCCTTCTATGAACGCATTGAACAGGTTCGCACGGACCTCGGCTGCGCCATAGTCATGGTCAGCCATGACTTGCACGTCGTCATGGCCGCGTCCGACCGGGTTCTGTGCCTGAACGGGCATGTCTGCTGTGAAGGGGCACCCCAAATGGTCGCGGACGCGCCCGAATATCGGGCGTTGTTCGGCAGCGGAACGCGGGGCACGATGGCCTTGTACCAACACAAGCACAGTCATACCCACGATCACAATCACGCGCAGGATACGTCACACTGATGCTGGACGATTTCATGGTTCGCGCCGCCCTGGCAGGACTCGGTGTTTCGATCGCCGCGGCACCGCTGGGATGTTTTGTCGTCTGGCGGCGCATGGCCTATCTCGGAGAAGCCACCGCACATGCCGCCGTATTGGGTGTGGCGCTGGCGCTCAGCTTTTCACTGCCGCTGCTGCCCGCGATCATTTCTGCTGCACTTGCCATGGGCTTGTCGGTCAGCCTGCTGCGCGGTCGCGGTTACGCCATGGACACGCTTCTGGGTGTGATTGCACACACCGCACTGGCCGCCGGCTTGGTAACCGCGGCGTTGCTGTCCGATGTTCGACTGGATCTGAATGCCTTTTTGTTCGGCGATATCCTTGCCGTTACAAAGTCCGATCTGGCCACGATCTGGATCGGTGGCGCCACGATTCTGGCGTTGATGGTCTGGCGCTGGTCAGCCCTTCTGGTTTCAACGCTCAACCCGGACCTGGCTCAGGCATCCGGGATAGATCCGAAACGGGAAGAACTGTGGCTGACTCTGGCAATGGCACTGGCCGTTGCGGTCGCCATCAAAGTTGTCGGCATTCTTCTGATCGCCGCCCTGCTGGTCATTCCAGCGGCCGGAGCCCGCCCTTTGGCCCGCACCCCAGAAAGCATGGCTTTCGCCGCTGCGATTATAGGCTCGACGGCGGCGTTGGGCGGACTGGGCGGTGCATATTGGGCGGATACACCCGCCGGACCAAGCATCGTTTGCGCGGCCGCGTTGATCTTTGTCGCGACGGCCATCCTTGGTCCCATCTTCCGCAAAGGCTGATTACCCAAAAAGGTTTGTCTGCATTGCCTGAATGGTGCTACCGATTGGTAGTCGACCAACCAAGGAGATATCGATGATCCGCACTATTCTGATCGGGCTGAGCCTTTTGGCCCTGACGGCCTGTGAAACCGCAAAAGGCGCGGGCAAAGACATCGAAAAAGCCGGCGACGCCATCCAGGGCGCGGCGACGGACGTTCAGGAAAGCCTCTGACACCCGTCAGCATCTAGCGGACAGCGGCGCAGCACTACCAACATATGGTTGAAAGTTCCGGGCGACCGGATTATTGTCCCTGCCACAGGTGCATAGACGCGGTAATGCATTACTGACACGACTGCGGGGTTCTTGTGCAATTGCGCAAGAACCCCGTTCCCGTTCTGACGGGCGGTGAGTGGAAGCCTGTACGAAACCGAAATCGGCAAAAGGAAAAGGCGCCAGGTGCGCAGACGCGGTCTTTGCATGTGCCCTTGCGGACACCCCTGACGCCTTGCCGGGTCGACACGCCCGAGGGACGCCCCGATCCAGTTGCTTCAGCCCCCGAGGGGACCTCGCTGCCGCAAAGCACCTGATGGCGCTCTGCCGCCCGCTCTGGCCTTCTGAGAAGCTGACCGCTCAAGCCGGGCTTGCGCCCCTCCTGACTGGTCACCTACCGGTAAGCCCTTGAAACCCGACGAAAATCCTAAGATCTGCCTGCGGTGCCAGGACCCCCTGACCTTTGCGTCCCGCCTTGGATCGTGATGAACCTTGGCGATGTCTGAACGATGGCACTCGCCCTCAAGTCCGGCAAGAAAATAGCACTGCAGCATGAAAATTAGCCGGGGATAAGATGTTGATATCCGACTGGAAGACGATGTGGATAAGTCGGGAAATGATGAAATCCGGCTGGGTTGCGCTGGGAAAAGCCGAAGGCCGATTTCTCTCCGCTCAATTGGGCGATTTCTGCGGGTGCAAAGGGAAAATCTCGGCCCTCATGGCGGACCTGACCTGACGCATACGGGCATATCGCTCGAATCGACATCGATGAGTCGCCACACGCAACGGTGAACGAACGTGCAGCCCACGAATTGAGAAGCGTTCCGACCCGGACGAGGCAACCTACTACTCTCCGTCTCCCGCAAAATCGGGCAACGGCAACTACCCCCTACAACCGCCTGGGCCGGAAACGCTTCAGTTCACCTGTCGTTCCAGAACCGTGCTGTAGGTGGTTCCGGTGCGCAGGCTACGGAAATCCGCATAGATCTTGCCGTCCTCATACCGCGCATCGATCAGCGCATTGACGCCGGAGGTCGGGTCAGCAGCGGTTTCAACAATGCCGATCTTGCCCGAGCCATCCTGGCTGATCGAGCCGGTGGCCTCGTACATCGTCCAGTCATCCATGGCATTGCGCCGCCACATGCTGGGCCCCCAGAATACGTTTTCGTGCTGCGCCTGGATCTCGAGCACCCATTCCGAGGTATTGAACCGCGGCGCGGTGGCGGTGTTGGCGTTCGAAGGCGACACCGTTGTCTGGCTGGCCGTCCACGTGCCGCGCAGGTCGGGCATGGCATCGGCGAGGGCGGCAGAGCCCATGGTCAATGTCGCGGCCACGGCGGCGGCGCTGGCGGTCATGTATCTGGTCATGGGCTCTCTCCCTGTGATCGGCGGGCCTTGCTGGCCTGCTGAACAGATTGGGAGGGCGCGCGGCCGTTACAACTTACCTAAGGGAAACTTCATCAAGGGTTCATGCGGCGCTCACCGACGGGCTCAGGCCCAGGCCAGCGCGGTGCCCGCGATGACAAGGGCGATGCCCAGCCCCTCGCGGTAGGAAAAGGACTCGCCGAACAGGAAGAACGAGGCGATGGCGATCAGCACGACTTCGGCCCCCAGAATGCCGGTATAGATGATGCCCAGCCGTTCGTCGCGCAGCGCGGCGAGTTCCAGCGTGGCGGCGGCCAGCAAAGTGGCGACGATCAGCAGTCCCAGCCCTAGGCCGGGGAGTTTCCACCAGAACTTCATCGAGATCATGGCTACGGAATAGAGACCCGCCGATCCAAGCGCGATGATGGGTATCATGGACATGGGGCCTCCGCCGCTGGTTTCCGTGGGTCAACCTTAGCAGGTGTGGGTCGGTGGGGCTGTGAAGTGGCTCACATTGCGGGGCGAGGCCCGTCTCGGAAACGGTTTGAGGTGTTGTTTCTGGCCAGATGACTGACGGAAAACTGAGATAAATACAGGACCGAGGAGAAGATTGAAAAGCTTCGGGTTGCAAAACACTTGTTCAAAGTGCCACTAGGAGGAAATATTTGTGCGGCGATCCCCTCAATAATCCTCACTCCTATTGCTATGGCTGTTACGCTTTGAAAAAAGATGCTAGGTTTTTTGTAAACAGAGTGTCAAATTGATTGAGTTATAGAATCCTTGGACCCGGTATCACTCCCAAAATACTCCACCTATCAAGACATGGTCTCGGACCAGAACTGGATCGCTGCACTAGGATCGCTGAACCGGCATCTTGCCAAATCTCTATGCGCCGCGAACGCTGAGATGGGGCTCAATGGCAACTTGTTTTACAAACACAAATCAGTGAGCTTCGAAACAGACGAGCTATTTCCACCATTTGAAGGCAAGCGGCGTAACTTGTTTGCCCTTGCCCAAAGCTCGACTCACATGTTTGAAGTGGGCGTTAATGGCGGCCACTCTCTGCTTCTCGCCCTTTCCGCCAACCCAAAATTACAGGTTACCGGCGTTGATATTTGCCGACAGATCGAACCGTCATGGGGTCGAGTTGATATCTACGTGCCGGCTGCATTTGATTGGCTTAAGGCGGCGTTCCCTGGACGAACACGCTTCATTACCGGAAACTCTCTCATTGAAATCCCGCGTTACGTCGAAGACAACCCCGATCAACGGGTCGACTTGCTGCATTTAGACGGTGCCAAGGACACTCATCTTCGAGAGTTCCTTGCCATTCGCCCTTGCCTGGAAAAAAGTGGGAAAGTTGTTTTAGACGACACCCACACAAAACCCGTTGGCCTCGGGATGCGACAAATAATTAGGCTGGGTATGGCCCGCCATATCGGCGATAATGACATCGGGGTCCAAATGGTGCGCCAGCATCGGGTGTTGGAAGTTTTGTAGAAACAATGTAATGCACATGATGGCTTGTTAGAGGAAACGCTAGCCGTGTACGCTGAGTGCCTGCCATTGAGAGCAATCCTTGTCCACGGTACTAGCGCAACGGAGACCGCAGGCACTTGCTACGCTGCTATCGCAAAATTTTACAACCAATCGAATACTGTTTCTATCGAAGGTGAACCTCGTTCTGTTAAATGTTAATCTGCACCGTTCGGCTAACCAGGCTGGAACTGTTGCAGGTTGATTCGCATTTTGGTTAACCTTCACTCAAAACGGACAGCCTCAGCTGTCCATCTTCAACGCTGAAATAAACGCCTCCTGCGGGATATCCACCTTCCCGAACTGGCGCATCTTCTTCTTGCCGGCCTTCTGCTTCTCCAGCAGTTTCCGCTTCCGCGTGGCATCCCCACCGTAGCATTTCGCGGTCACGTCCTTGCGCAGCGCGGATAGGGTCTCGCGGGCGATGACCTTGCCGCCGATGGCCGCCTGGATCGGGATCTTGAACATGTGGCGCGGGATCAGCTCTTTCAGCTTTTCGCACATGGCGCGGCCGCGGGTCTCGGCGCGGTCGCGGTGGACCATGACCGACAGCGCGTCCACCGGCTCGTCATTCACAAGGATCGACATCTTGACCAGGCTGTCCTCGCGGTAGCCGGTCATCTGGTAGTCGAAGCTGGCATAGCCCTTGGTCACCGATTTCAGGCGGTCGTAGAAGTCGAAGACGACCTCGTTCAGCGGCAGGTCATAGACGACCATCGCGCGGCTGCCCGCATAGGTCAGGTCCATCTGGATGCCGCGGCGGTCCTGGCAGAGTTTCAGCACGTCGCCCAGGTATTCATCCGGCACCAGGATGGTGGCCTTGATGCGCGGTTCCTCGAGGTGGTCGACCTTGGACATGTCGGGCATGTCGGCGGGGTTGTGCAGCTCGATCATCTCGCCGTCTTTCATGTAGACGTGATAGATCACCGACGGCGCGGTGGTGATGAGCTCGATATCGTACTCGCGTTCGATGCGGTCGCGGATGACCTCGAGGTGCAGCAGGCCGAGGAAGCCGCAGCGGAAGCCAAAGCCCAGCGCGGCCGAGGTTTCCATCTCGAACGAGAAGCTGGCGTCGTTCAGAGCCAGTTTCTCGATCGCGTCGCGCAGGTCTTCGAATTCGGCGCTGTCCACGGGGAACAGGCCGCAGAACACCACCGGCTGCGCGGGTTTGAAGCCCGGCAGAGCGGTTTCGGCACCGTTGCGGTCATTGGTGATGGTGTCGCCCACACGGGTGTCGCGCACCTGCTTGATGGATGCGGTGAGGAAGCCGATCTCACCCGGACCCAGCTGGTCGACCATCTGCATCTCGGGGCGGAACACGCCCACGCGGTCGACATGGTGCAGGGTGCCGTTCGACATGAACTTGACCCGCATGCCCTTTTTCAGAACGCCGTCCATGATGCGGACCAGAACGATCACGCCCAGATAGGCGTCGTACCAGCTGTCGACCAGCATCGCCTTGAGCGGCGCGTCGCGCTCGCCCTTGGGCGCGGGCAGCTTGTGCACGATCGCCTCGAGCGTTTCGTGTATGCCCTCTCCCGTCTTGGCCGAGACGCGGATGGCGTCGGTGGCGTCGATACCGATCACGTCCTCGATCTGTTCGGCCACGCGGTCGCAGTCGGAGGCCGGCAGGTCGATCTTGTTCAGCACCGGCACGATCTCGTGGTCGGCGTCGATGGCCTGATAGACGTTGGCCAGGGTCTGCGCCTCGACCCCTTGCGTCGAGTCCACCACCAGCAGCGAGCCTTCGACCGCGCGCATGGAGCGCGAGACTTCATAGGCGAAGTCCACGTGGCCGGGGGTGTCGATCAGGTTCAGCACGTACTGCTCGCCATTGTCGGCGGTATAGTCGATGCGGACCGTGTTGGCCTTGATGGTGATGCCGCGTTCGCGCTCGATATCCATGCTGTCGAGCAGCTGTTCCTTCATGTCGCGATCCTGCACCGTCCCGGTCTCTTGGATGAGCCGGTCGGCAAGGGTGGATTTGCCATGGTCGATATGCGCGACGATGGAGAAATTGCGGATATGAGCGAGGTCTGTCATAGCGTCGGGATATGGTTCGAAATCGGGCGCTGGTCAAGGTGAGACAGCACGTCGGACGCCCCATATTTCAGCGCTATGAGGCCACGACGCTGCGGTTGGCTTCGTTCCAAGCCCTCAGCTGCATTCAGGCGACCGTACGTAGACAGAACTCGGCCGTGTTGCACCGTCCAAAACGGGGTTCGAAGGGCATGCCACGGCCGACCATAGTGCCAACCGCGGCACTTTCGACTCAGGTACGGAGTTTCTGAAAGCAAATTGTTGAACGGCAGGAAAACTTGGACGATACTGCGCCGCAAGCCGAGAGGGACACAAGACTCCTCCGGGCAGGCAAAACGAGGCATGAGCATGAAACAGTTCCTCATTATCGCGCTATGCGCCACGTCGCTGACCACTTTGGCCCCGGCCACGACCGAAGCGGCGCAGATCAAACGTGCATGTTTGGCGTCCGACCGTTCGGCTGCGACACGCGACAGGTGCAAGTGCATCCAGCGGGTGGCAGATCAGGCTTTGACCAACAAAGACCAGAAAACCGTGGCCAAATGGTTCACGGACCCGCATCAGGCCCAAGAGCTGAAGATGTCGAAATCCGCCCGCGATGACGCGCTGTGGGAGCGGTATCAGAACTTTGGCCGAATGGCACAGGCGATCTGCAGCTGACGCTGACCGCGATCCTTGACCTGACCCGCCCTGCGCCTCAGTAATGGCGCAGTGAAAGGGAAATCATATGGTGACGAAAGGGTTGACCCTGCGCGGTCTCGAAGTGTTCGAGGCCTTGGCGCGGACCGGTTCGGTGGCACAGGCTGCCGAGATTACCGGACTCAGCCAGCCATCAGTCAGCCAGCAGTTGCGCAATCTCGAGAATGCTCTGGGCACGGACCTGGTGGATCACGGGCGCAGACCCATGCGCCTGACCCAAGCCGGGCGCAGCTTTCTGGCACGGGCCGAGTCCGTTCTGGCCGAGTTGCAGATGGCCCAAAGCGAGCTGTCTGTCATGGACCTGGGTCATCTGAGCACGCTTTCGATCGGCCTGATCGACGATTTCGACAATGACCTGACCCCGCGCCTTGCCACGTTGCTGGCCGACAGCCTGACACGCTCCAAGTTCAAACTCATAACCCTCCCCAGCCTTGAGATTTTCGAGGCGCTGGCTTCGCAACGTCTGCATCTGGCGGTTTCGGCCCATAGCGGCGAGGTGCTGGAAGGCGTGGTGGAGTACCCTTTGGTACAGGATCCTTTCATTCTGGTCGCGCCGAAGGGCGGTGTGGCCAATGGGGGCGTAGAGGCCGCTTTGCAGACCCTGCCCTTTCTGCGCTATGCGCGGGAACAGTTGATCAGCCGGCAAATCGAAAGCCACTTGGCGCGGCAACAGCTGCAGTTCGAAGAGCGGTTCGAGATCGGGTCGCACTTGGCACTGATGGCGATGGTGGCGCGCGGCCTTGGCTGGGCGATCACCACGCCGTTGGGATACATGCGGGCAGCCCGCTTCCACGAAGGCATGGATGTCTACCCGGCTCCGTTCGGAGAGTTCTCGCGCACTATTTCCCTCTTCACGCGGTCTGACTGGTCAGATCAGGTTCCGCGCGAAGTCGCGGGCATGACGCGCCGTTTGATGCAAAGCCAGATGATCGAACCAGCCCTTTCCCGCCTGCCCTGGTTGTCCGGACAGTTGAAGGTGATCGGCGGCTAGCCGTCCAGATATGCCACCAAACCATCCACGGCGGCTTCGATGAGGTCCAGCGCCCCGTCGAAATCACGGGTATAGTAGGGGTCGGGCACATGATCGGCGCCGGTGTGGGGCGCAAATTCGGTCAGCATGCGTACAGGTGTAGGATTATCGGCCGGGCGCAAAGCCTCGATCTTGGCGAGATTTTCGCTGTCCATACCGATGATCAGGTCAAACCTGTCGAAATCAGACACCGCAAACTGGCGCGCGCGCAGATCGCTCAGCTCCACCCCTCGGTTGCGAGCCGCGTGTTGCATCGGCGCATAGGGTGGATCCCCGACATGCCAGTCGGACGTTCCGGCACTGTCGCAGGCATGATGAGGCGCCCTGACACGAAAAACGCCTTCGGCAGCAGGGGAACGGCAGATGTTGCCGAGGCAGACAAACAGGATACGCTGTGACATGGCTCGGGTTTAACGTGTGGAGGGCGAATGGAAAAGATCGTGATTTTGACCGGAGCCGGGATTTCGGCGGAAAGCGGATTGGGCACCTTTCGCGATGAAGGCGGATTGTGGGCACAGCACCGGATCGAAGACGTGGCGACACCCGAAGGTTTTGCCCGAAACCCTGCCCTTGTTCATGGCTTCTACAACGCGCGCCGGGTGCAGGCGGGTGGCGCCGACCCAAATGCAGCCCACACAGCACTGGCCCGGCTTCAGCGCGACTGGCCGGGAGAAGTGGTGATCGTAACGCAGAACGTGGACAGCCTGCACGAAGCCGGAGGTGCGACCAGGGTTATCCACATGCACGGCATCCTGTCCGGCGCGCTTTGCGCCTCTTGCGGGCATCGCTGGACTGCGCCAGCGGAAATGTCCGTGGGCGAACCGTGCCCCGCCTGCCGCGCGGCAACCGCCCGACCCGACATCGTGTGGTTCGGCGAAATGCCTTACCACATGGATCAGATTTACGACCATCTGGCACAGGCCGGGATATTCGCCGCCATCGGAACCTCTGGCCAAGTCTACCCGGCTGCGGCCTTCGTGCACGAAGCCATAGCTGCGGGCGCACAGACGGTCGAATTGAACCTCGAGCCTTCGGTTGGTGCATCCAGCTTCGATCAGACGCTGCTTGGCCCCGCCACCCAGATCGTGCCACGCTGGGTCGATGACTTGCTGGGCCGCAGGTGACACGGATCATTCTGCTGAGCTAAGCTGAAAGAACCTGAACCAGGAGAAACAGATGACCGAGCCTGAAGCCCCCCGTGGTGAAATCGTTGACGACGAAGGCATCGACAGCCGCGAAGCGCTGGGCGACACCCTTGCGGATCTGTGGTGGACGTTCCTGCTGCGCGGATTGCTTGCGGGGGCCGTTGGCGTCGCCGCGCTGTTCTGGCCAACGGGCAGCATCGCTCTTTTGCTGCGGCTGGTAGGGGTGCTGCTGATCCTCGATGGCGGCCTGACCCTGCTTGGCTTTGGGCGGCGGGGACTGATCGGAGGCGCGGGTATCGGGGCGGTCTTGATTGGGCTGGTCTTTTTGATCTGGCCGGAAGGCACAGCACGTCTGACGTTCTTTCTGCTGGGCGCCTGGGCGTTGATCATCGGGATCGGCTCGCTGATTTCGTTGGGCCAGATGCATCAGCTGGACCCAGAACGTGCGACCGTCCGGAACTCGGGCATCGTGGCCCTTATCATCGGGCTGGTGCTGATCTTCTGGCCCGGAAGCGGCGTTGTCGCACTGGGCTGGGCAATCGCATTCTCCGCCTTGGCCTTTGCCGGCGTCATGCTGTTCATGGCCGCACGTTTCAAACGGGCCGGAGAACGGGTTTCGATGCGCGTTGTCAACAAGTGAAGAACAACGCTGATCGGCAGTTGAAACGCGAACAGGCCGGGGCTTGCCCCGGCCTGACGCATGGATGACGGCCGCATCGCGGCCCGAAGACAGGCGTGCTGTCAGTTCGAGTGCTTCATATGCCCGTGGCCGTCTTTCCGTTCCAGGTCCACGGGAATCTCGACAACGACCTCACCGGCCTGCTCAAAAACCAAAGTGACGGGTATGGTTGCGCCCTGCTCAAACGGCTGCTTGAGCCCCATGAACATCACATGGTCTCCGCCCCGCTGCAGCATATGCGCCTCGCCGGCGGGGATCGCAAAACCCTCCTCGACTTCCATCATCTTGGCCACGCCGTTGTCGTCGATCTTGTGCGTATGCAGTTCGACCCGTGCAGCGATATCGGATTTCACAGCGACGAGTTGATCATCGGTGTCGCCTGAATTGCGGATCATCATGAAGGCCGCACCAGCCTTGGCATTAGCCCCCGAGGATCGGGCGTAGGCATCCTCAACCGAGATCACACTTTCCGCATGGGCGGCGGTGGACATGATTGCAGCGACGAAAATAGCGGGCAGGATCGATTTGAAGGGCATCTCGCCTCTCCTTTTTGACTGTCTGATTGTGTTGCGAACGGTTTCAGACAGGGGCCGGCGGCGCGCGCGCCGGTCGCTGCGGGATCGGAGCCGCAACAAGGCTGTCGGAACGCAGCGGTATGTCAGACTTTTCCCGCTCGGGCCCTTTCGGTGCCGGCGGAGGGGCATTCAGAACCGCACCCAGCAAGTTGAGCGCATAGTCGGGACAGAAATGAGGTGGTTTGGTGGGCTGGCCGTGCTCGTCCATATAGACAACCACAGGACCGTTCCCGGTGCAAAGCACCATTTGACCGACCGCCGCATTCAATCCCCGTGACGCCGCAAAACCCTGGCCTGTCAGAACCAGCATCAGCGACAGTAGCAACGGCAACACGAGGCGATAGGATCGGGTCATCTTGGCAGAGGTTTAGGCCCGATCGGAAACGGACTTCAAGTGCCTTCGTGAACGCTGAGACAGTTTGGCGCGAACCAAGGGAAAAGGGCCGGCCTGACCGGCCGACCCCAGAATTTGTCTTGATCGGGACCGTCAAAGAACTCCGCGATCATCCGGACCGGTGTTGAGACCGGTATGCAGCCGGTTCACCCGCCGCTGCATCCGCGCACAGCTGGAAAATGACCCGACCAGAAGAGTCGAAAGGAAGGAAATAATAATTGAAGTATTCGCAGACATTACCACACTCCGCCGTAGAATAACCGCATACATAAAACGGATTCAAAACCCTGTATGTGAACAATGTCACGTAGTCGCGTTCTTCTGCCTTCCGCACCGACACCGCGTGCGACACCAGTCCAACGGCAAAGTGATCGGGACGGTCTGGTTTGGGCGGAAATTCAGGCGTAGATCGTGGTCATGCCACTCAAAGCGCACACAGAAATTCAGTTCCTCAGGCTGCCGCAGATTGAGCCCGCTGAAATCGCACGGCACATGTCTGATCCCCGCGTCGCCCGGCATCTGCCTTTGCTGACGGGGCCCTGGGACATCGCGATGGCGCGGGCTTTCATAGACGCAAAAGAGGCCTGCTGGGAGCGCAACGGGCTTGGGCACTGGGCGATCACGTCCGGCGGTTGCTATGTCGGCTGGGGCGGGTTCCAGCGTGAAGGCAGCGAATGGGATTTCGGCCTGGTCCTGACGGCGGATGCCTTCGGTCTGGGCACGCGCATCACCCGCAAGGCCATCGCATTCGCCCGAGCTGATGAACGTATTCCCCATGTCACTTTTCTGCTTCCACCGTACCGCCGCAATCTCTCTGCGCTACGGCGCATCGGCGCGCGTTACGTCGGTCCGGTGACCCATTCCGGCGCGCAGTTCCTGAAATACAGGCTTGAGACAGGTTGAGGCCCACAGACAAACGAAAAGCCCCTGCACCAATGGGTACAGGGGCCACGAAACAGTCTTTGGGAAAATCAGGCCGAGGCTTGCGCCTTGGCGATTTCCTTTTTCACTTTCAGCGCGTTGGCGGACAGCTCTTCGTCCTTGGCTTTTGCCAGGAACGCGTCCAGACCACCACGGTGATCGACCGAGCGCAGCGCGGCGGCCGAGATGCGCAGCTTGACGCCACGACCCAGGGTTTCCGACTGCAGGGTCACGTCGTTCAGGTTGGGCAGAAAACGACGACGAGTTCTGTTTTTGGCGTGGCTGACATTGTTGCCAGTCATCGGGCCTTTTCCGGTCAGTTCGCAACGGCGCGACATGGTTTCTTCCTTTGTTTCTGGAGGCCGGGCATAAATCCGCAGCCAAATCACAAGGGGCACAACCCGAAGTCGCGCCCGAAAACTGGTTGGATGCGTTTAGTGGGAATCGCCGGAAGGGTCAAGACAGCAGCTGCGAAATCTTTCCTTGCCAATAAATGGTCCTGAAACGGCTCAGACATCAACAAGCAAAGGCCTGTGATTTTTTAGGTGACGAGCAATCAGACGGGTCTGCTGTTGGTTTATCGGGATCAACCTTGCGGGTTCGGATTCGTGGTTCTCATCAGCCAGTTCCGGAAAAATCGCAAGGATTTCAGTCCTTGCCGCGGGTCCCAGAGATTTCAGCGCCTCAGGGCCGGTATACAGGCTTTCGGTCGGCGCGGATTCGGCAAACAGGATCTCGTGCCGATCGAACAGCAGATGGAAGTACTCGATGCTGTCGACCGTACAATCTACGAAGATCCCCGGCAGCGCCGTCAGCTTGATCGCGGGAATCAGAACTTGATACTGGCCGAACATGCGTTGCGCGATGCGAGAACTGACCATCATACGGTGCTGGCGGGAAACCAACAGGTCCCGCGTGGGCAGCCCTGCCCCCAAAGCGCCGGCGCAAATACGAACGGGGCGCAGTTTCGGATTGGCCCTCAGATCAATCGCATCGAACCTGCGCCGACCGATCCAGCGGATGGATTGGTTGCCGCTCTGGGCCGTACAGATCAGGTCACCGGTGCACAGGTCTTGCACCTGTACCGGACCGCGGGCAGTCAGAATGTTCGTGCCAGCGGTAAAACACGGAACGCCGGATCCGTTTTCAAATGCGGAATAGGTGACCGTGATGCCCGACGGCAGGGTGAAACTGCCGCTGGTCAACGAATAGCTGGTGCCGGCGGACACGGTGAATGTCCCGAATGAGCTGTCGTTAACCACGGTTCCTGCGGGCAGGTTCAGCGTGTCGGTACCACTGCCACCGCGCACGTCGCCGGACACGCTGGTGCTGCGGAAGTTCAGAACATCATTTCCGCCGCCCAGACGGATATTACCAATGACCGAGCCTTGCAGCGTGACCGTGTCGTCGTCTGATCCGGCTCTTACCTGACCGCCGATCGTGCTGCCGATCACCGTGATCGTATCGATCCCGGCATTTCCACGGACACTGCCAGAGATGGTACTGTTGGTGACAGTGATGATGTCGTTGCCTCCGCGCGCGCGGATATCATCAATCGGCGTACCCTGAGTGGTGCCATTCAGCGTACCGTTGTCATTGGTGACATCGATATCGTCGTCGCCGTTTGCCCCAAAGATATCGGGCATAAGAGGCGGGTCCTGTCTCTCCGCTTGGTCACGGCAAGTCAGCTGCGCTCCGGTTTTTCTATGTGCTGGGCGCCACAACCAAGGATTTCACCTGCACTCAGGCTACAGAACTCTTGGGCGTTGCGCCAAGTTTTCCTGTCCGCGCGGGCAATGGTGTTACCCGGATGCAAGAGTCCGCAACATCCGCTCGGCCGCCACCGAGGGGCTGAGCCGCCCAGAACCGACCTCGGCGCCCAGCCGGTCCATCTCGGACCGGGCCTGCGGGGTCTCCAGTTTGGCCAGCAGCGCATGACGCACCTCCTGGTCGAACCAGTAGCGGGCCTGTTCGGCGCGGTTGGCGTCCCAATGGTCATTCTGTTTGCGCCAATCGGCCAAGGCCTGCATTTCGGCCCAGGCCTGGTCCAAGCCGTGTTCCTCGACCGCTGAAACGGTCATCGCCTTGGGAAAGCCCTCGGGGTCCTGCGGGCGTTTGCGCAGCAGGCGCAGCGCCCCGGCATAGTCGGCGCAGGTGCGGGTAGCGGTGGCTTTCAGGTCGCCGTCGGCCTTGTTCACAAGGATCATGTCGGCCATCTCCATGATGCCGCGCTTGACGCCCTGCAATTCATCCCCGCCGGCCGGGGCCAGCAGCAGCAGGAACAGGTCGGACATTTCCGACACCACGGTTTCCGACTGACCCACGCCCACGGTTTCAATCAGCACCACGTCGAACCCGGCCGCCTCGCACAGGGCGATGGCCTCGCGCGAGCGACGGGCGACGCCGCCCAGGTGGCTCTGGCTGGGTGAGGGGCGGATGAAGGCGTTCGGCTCGCGGCTGAGGCGTTCCATCCGGGTCTTGTCGCCCAGGATCGAGCCGCCCGACCGGGCCGAGCTGGGATCGACCGCCAGAACCGCCACCCGCAGCCCCTGCCCGATCAGCATCATGCCGAAGCTTTCGATGAAGGTGGATTTGCCCACCCCCGGCGTTCCCGACAACCCGATGCGCAGCGCCTGCCGCCCGGCACCCGACAGCGCCTCGAGCAGCTGCGCCGTCTGGGCGCGGTGATCGGCGCGGGTGCTTTCGACAAGGGTGATCGCGCGGGCCAGCGCCCGGCGGTCGCCTTTGAGGATCCTGTCGGCAAGCTCGGCTGTGGTCATGGGTGGGGTCCTTCGTCGAAATCTGCCCTAGATGACGGGGATGGGCCGGGTTTGTCCAGTACCGCCGGGCGCGGGATTTGACGCAGGCGTTCTGGACCTTGGCCGGGGCTTTGGCGATAAGACGGCATGACCCGTCTACCGATCGACGATGCCCTGCCCGACCTGATCGCCGCGCTGCGCGCGCGCGGCCGCGCCGTTCTGCAGGCTCCGCCCGGCGCCGGCAAGACCACGCGCGTGCCGCTCGCGATGTGCGACGCCGGCCTGTGCGACGGGCGCATCGTGATGCTGGAACCGCGGCGGCTGGCCGCCCGCGCCGCCGCCGAACGCATGGCCGAGACACTGGGCGAACCTGTTGGCCAGACCGTCGGCTATCGGGTGCGGGGCGAGGCGAAAGTGTCGAAATCCACCCGGATCGAGGTCGTGACCGAAGGCATCCTGACCCGGATGCTGCAATCCGAACCCGATCTGCCGGGCGTTGGGGCGGTAATTTTCGACGAATTCCACGAACGTTCTTTGAACGCCGATCTGGGGCTGGCCCTGTGCCTCGAGGTCGCCGGCGCGCTGCGCGACGACCTGATCCTGCTGGCGATGTCGGCCACGCTGGATGCCGATCCGGTGGCGCGGTTGATGGACGCGCCGCTGGTGACATCCGAGGGGCGCAGTTTTCCGGTTCAGACCCGCTGGCTGGACCGCCCGCTTGGCCTCCAGACGCGGCGGCTGAACGCGTTGATCGACCTGGTGGTTCAAGCCGAGCGCGAGACCCGCGCCACCGGCGGCGGCATTCTGGCGTTCCTGCCGGGCGAAGGCGAAATCCGCCGGGCCGAGGCCGCGCTGTCCGGGCGGCTGCCCGGCGATTGCGCGATCCGGCCCTTGTTCGGCGCCCTGCACTTTGCCGCCCAGCGCGCCGCCCTTGCGCCGGCTGAGACCGGGCGCAAGGTGGTGCTGGCCACCTCGATCGCCGAGACCTCGCTGACCATTCCGGACATTCGGGTGGTGGTGGACATGGGTCAGGCCCGCCGCGCGCGGTTCGATCCGGGCTCGGGCATGTCGCGGCTGGTGACCGAGCGCGTCACCCGCGCCGAGGCGACCCAGCGCGCGGGCCGCGCAGGCCGCGTGGCCGAAGGGCTGTGCTATCGCCTGTGGTCGAAGGGTGAGGAAGGCGCCCTGCCCGCCTTTCCGCCCGCCGAAATCGAAGCCGCCGACCTGACCGGCCTTGCGCTGGAACTGGCCCTGTGGGGGGCCGAGCCGCAGGATCTGGCCTTTCTGACACCCCCGCCCGAGGGGGCGCTGGCCGAGGCGCGCGCGCTGCTGCGGATGCTGGGCGCGCTGGACGGCAAGGGCCGGATCACCGACCATGGCCGCGCATTGGCTGGCCTGCCGCTGCATCCGCGGCTGGGGCACATGCTGGTCACGGCCGGCGCGCAGGCCGCCCCGCTTGCCGCCCTGATGGCAGAGCGCGACCCGTTGAAGGGCGCACCGGTGGACCTGTCGCTGCGGCTCGAGGCGCTGCGCGATCCGCGCGCCTATCAGCGCAACCGGGTTTGGCCCGCCAATCCCGGCGTTCTGGACCGGATCCGGTCCGAGGCGAAACGGCTACGCGGCCAGATCAAGACCGAAGGCGACCCGCTGAGCCCGGCGGCGATGGCCGCGCTGGCCTATCCCGACCGGGTCGGCCAGCGGCGAAAGGGCGACGCGCCACGCTATGTGCTGTCGGGCGGCAAGGGTGTGGTGATGGACCCCGGCGACCCGCTGGCCCCCGCGCCGTATCTGGTGGCCATCGACACGGACGGCAACCCGCGCGAGGCCCGGCTGCGCATGGCCGCGCAAATCTCTGAGGCCGAGATCCGGGCGTTGTTCGCCGACCAGATCGAATGGGGCGAGACCTGCGCCTGGTCGAAACGGGACCGTCGGGTGGTGGCCCGGCGGCAGGAACGGTTCGGGGTGCTGGTGCTGGATGACCGCATCTGGAAGGACGTGCCCGACGAGTCCGTGGCCCACGCGATGCTGGACGGCGTGCGCGATCTGGGCCTGCGGCTGGACGGCAAGGCCGCGCGATTTGCCGCGCGGGTCGAGCTGGTGCGGGCGGCGGGCGTCGACCTGCCGGACTTTTCAGAAAACGGGCTGATGGACACGCTTGAGGACTGGCTGCTGCCGATGCTGACCGGCGTTCGCACCGCTGAGGATTGGAAGCGGTTCGACCTGCTGCCCGCCCTTCAGGCGCGGCAGAGTTGGGACCAGATGCAGGAACTGGACCGCCGCGCGCCCCCGGCCTTCGTCACGCCGCTGGGGCGCAAGGTTCCGATCGACTATGGCAAGGCGGTGCCCGAGATCGCGGTTCGCCTGCAGGAGATGTTCGGGGTCACCCAGCACCCTATTGTGGGCGGCGAGCCGCTGAAGATCACCCTGCTGTCCCCTGCGCAACGCCCGATCCAGATCACCCGCGACTTGCCTGGGTTCTGGGCCGGGTCCTATGCCGATGTGCGCAAGGACATGCGCGCGCAATACCCCAAGCACCCCTGGCCCGAGGACCCGACCCAGGCCGACCCGACCCTGCGGGCCAAACGCAGGGGTGCTTGAATACCGTCTGTCAGATTGATATCTCTCGCCGTCTGGAAGGCAGAACAACAAAAAAACGGCAGGCACCCGCAATGACATGGCTGCACAAATTCTGGGAGGGGGTTCTGAAACCCCTGTTTCAGCGTCCGCGCCTCGTGCAGTTCGCGGCGCTGTGTACCCGTGGCGATGACCCCGATACGCAGGTGCTGCTGGTTACCAGCCGCGACACCGGGCGGTGGATCATCCCCAAGGGCTGGCCAATTGACGGGCTGAACGGGGCCCAAGCCGCAGCGCAGGAGGCCTGGGAAGAGGCCGGCGTGCGCACCGCCGAGGTCGATCCAGAGCCGGTCGGCAGCTACTGCTACGGCAAGGTCCGCAAAAGTGGCGTGATCGATCCGGTCTGCACCACGGTATATCGGCTGCGGGTCACCGAACTGGCCGATGAATTTCCCGAAATGCACGAACGCACCCGCGAGTGGGTCTCGCCGCAAGAGGCGTCCGAACGGGTCCATGAACCAGAGCTGAAAAAGCTGCTGTTGCGGATCTAACCGCCGGCACCGCTCAGCCCGGCACGGATCTGATCGGGGGTCAGCGGACCCGTCTCGCCCCGCGTGATCAGCGCTGCCAACCGGTCGCAGATCGGGGTCGGCGTGCCGGTTTCGCGGCCCAGGCGAATGATCTCACCCTGCAGGCTGTCAATTTCGGTCGGACGACCGGCATCCAGATCATAGGCCATCGAGGTGCGCGCGGCGGGGTCGATCGTCAGCATCCGCGCCGCGATGCGCGAAAACAGCGGCGTGGGCAGGCGCAGGATATGCGGCGTCATCCAGGCCGGCAGCGGCGTGGTCGAGGCCACGGGATGCCCGGAGGCGGCCAGAACCGCCAGCGCCTCGGCCATCTGATCGGCCATCAGGCGGCGCCAGTCGCGGTTCAATAGCTGTTCGCGCAGGGTCAGGCCCGACAGCGCGTTCAGAGCATTGTTGAGGTTGATGACCAGCTTGCCCCATTGCACCGCCTCGATCCCGTCGGTTTCGGTGACGGGCAGATCGGGCGAGGACAAGCGGCGGGCCAGCGCGCCGGGGCCGGACTGGATCACGATGTCGCCGGATGTCGCGCGATGCCAGGTGGCCGGACCGGCAGGCACCACGTTGAACGGCACCATCCCGGCGCGTACGTCCCGCCCAGGCAGCGCGGTGCGCAGGGTGCGCGCGTTTTCCATACCGTTCTGCCACGAAATGACCGGGGCCGCGGCCGGGGCGTGCGCGGCGATCAGGCGGGCCATCTCGGCGGTGGCGCCGGTTTTCACCGTGACCAGAACCAGATCGGCGTCGGACAGGCAGGCAGGGTCATCGGACAGGGTCAGACGGCCGGCGGGGATCGTTTTGCGCAGGCCCGAATAGTCCGTCGCGGTCAGCCCATTCTGCCGGATCGGATCCAGCACCCGCGCCCGGCCCAGCAGCGTAACGTCATGCCCGGCATCGGCCAGCAGGCCCCCGCAATAGCATCCGATGCTGCCCGCGCCCGCGATCACAAGTTTCATGCCGTCCCCTTCCCGTTTGCCGCCAAGGATCGCCGGGATCCCTCGGGCAGGCAAGCCGGGCGAGCGCTGACGTGACGTTCAGCGCGCGCGCCGGGGCTTGGTGCGTTCCAGTTCCGGGGTGATCGGAATGAACTCGTCCTCGTCCCCCGGCGGCAGGTGGAAGGCGCCGTTGGCCCAATCGGCGGATTTCCATTCGCGGATCGCCGTTTCGATCTTGTCCTTCGAAGACGAGACGAAGTTCCACCAGATATACCGATCCTCATTCATCGTGGCCCCGCCCAGCAGCATCAGCCGCGCCCCCGCCGGCCCGGCCGTCACCGACAGGCGGTCACCCGGGCGGAAGACCATCATGCGGCCTTCCTCGAACCGGTCACCCGCGATCTCGACCGAGCCCTGGGTGACGTAGACGCCCCGATCCTCGTGATCGTCGGGCAGCGGAAAGGCGGCGCCGGGGTCCAGTTGCACGTCCAGATAGAAGGTTTCCGACAGCATCGTGACCGGGCTGGTTTCCCCATAGGCCGAGCCAAGGATCAGCCGGGCGCTGACACCGGCATCCTGAATATGCGGCAACGCGGCCTGTTTGTGGTGTTCGAAATCGGGGGCCATGTCTTCGTGCGCTTCGGGCAGCGCGATCCAGGTCTGGATGCCGAACAGGCTGTGCCGCTTGGCGCGGGTTTCGGCGCTGGTGCGTTCGGAATGAGTGACGCCGCGGCCCGCGACCATCCAGTTGACCTCGCCGGGATAGATCATCTGATGAGTGCCGAGGCTGTCGCGATGTTCAAATTCGCCCTGGTACAGGTAAGTAACCGTGCCCAGCCCGATATGCGGATGCGGGCGAACGTCGATGCCGCCATCGGTGATGAACTCGGCCGGTCCCATCTGGTCGAAAAAGATGAAGGGCCCCACCAACTGGCGCTTGACCGAGGGCAGCGCGCGGCGCACCTCGAAGCCGCCCAGATCACGGGCGCGCGGGATGATCAGGGTTTCCAGCGCCGAACCTTCGCTGACGCATTCGGGGCTGTGGGTGGGGTTCCAGCTCATGTCGGCCTCCAATCCGGTGCGGCGGGATGTTCACCCTTGTCAATCTAGCGCAAAATACCAGCGGACAAAGTGCATCTACGCACAGACAGGCTGCGCCCCGGATCAGTCCTGTGCGCGGGGCCAGAGTTGCGGAAAAAACGGGCCGGCGATCCGGTCGCCCTCGGCATAGCCGGCGGCCTCAAATTGCGCCCGCTCCTCCTTGGCCCAATCGCCGCGATACCGGATCACCCCGTCCGGCCCGGTCATGCGCAGGGTGAAGCGGCGCACGGTTTCCGTGGGCGTGACCGAGGACAGCCCCCCGTGCAGCGTGCGCATGTCAAAATAGATGCAGTCGCCCAGATCCAAATCCCATTGCAGCAGGTCATAAGCGCCGGGATCGGCATTCACGTCCGGTGGCGGGTGATAGGTGCGGCCTGCAACCTGAGTGGGTTCATAACTGGGGTGCCCGTCGGCGAACCGCACCCGCATGAACAGCTTGTCCCACAGGTGCGAGCCGCGCACGAAAGCGATCCCGTTGTCCTTGCTGACCGGTTCAAGCGGCAGCCACAGCACGCACATCGAGCCTTCGAAATCGAAATAGGACAGGTCCTGATGGAATGGCGGGCGCGAGGTCGATCCGGCCTCGCGCAGGAACCAGTTGTCCATCACCAGATTGATCGACGCGGCGCCCAGCAATTCGGAAGCGATTGGCGCACAAGGCGAGTTGCGAACGAATTCCTCGAACTGGGGGATCTTGCTCCAGGCCCAGTAGTCCTCGAGATAGGCCGGCGCGTCCGGGTCCTTGGTGTGGCGGGTGAAGTTCTCGGTCGGGGTCCGCAGATCGGCGTCGATGCCCGCGCGCAGCAACTCGAGCCAGTCGGCGCTGAATTTCTGGCGCAGCACCACCGCACCATCGCGGCGGAAGGCGGAGATTTCATCCTTGGTCAGCAGGCTGGCATCTGTCATCGGCTCCCCCCTTGGTGACGCAGGGAAAAGGATCGCACCCGAATGGCGCAGGCGTCAAAGACTTTTGCGGCCTCGTTGCGTTTCACGCGCTTTTGTCCGCAGGTCGGCCGGATTTTGCCCGGAACGCTCGGAATGAACCGCGATCGTGCTATTCTTCCACTGTGGCGGTTGGAACAGCTGCCGGGTCAGCACAGGAGAGGTTTCGATGCCCGGAGATTCAGTGAACCGAAGAACCATGTTGGTGGCCGGTACCGCTCTGGTCGCCACGGCCGGCAGCGGCCTGATCCTGCCCGCGCGGGCCAGTGGGTTGGCGCCTACCCCGTCGATGCGGGGCGGATCGAACAACTACCGCCCGGGCGCGCCGATCGTGGACCGGATCGGCGGCGGCGGTTTCTGGATGACCGGCACAGTACGGCGGGCCGGCGACGGCGCGCCCCTGCCCGGTCAGCGCATCCAGGTCTGGGCGCACACAACCGAAGGCCACGAGCGCGACCCGCAAAGCCACGGCGCCACCCTGACCGATGCGAACGGAGAATTCCGGCTGGAGATGCCGCAGATCGTGCCGGCCTTTGGTCAGCCGCACGGACATCTGGCCTATGACAGCGGCGAATTCGAGACCGTCTTCCTGCGCCCGATCATGTCCAGTGCGCGCGACAAGACCCTCGCCGCGCATTTCGTTCTGCAACCGGTCTGAACCACGTGCCGCGCCCGGGCGTCCTTGCGGTCTGGCTGGCGCTGATCGCTGCCATCGCGGTTCCCGTGGTGGTGGCGGGGTTCAGCCCGTATCTGGCCTGGCGCAGCCCGATCTATATCGCTGCAGGCTTCGCCGGGATCATCGGGTTGGGATTGCTGCTGATACAGCCGCTGCTGGCTGCGCGCGTGTTGCCGGGACTGACCGCGATGAACAACCGTATAGTGCACCGCTGGGTCGGGATCACCCTGATCGCCATGATTGTCCTACATGTGGGCGGACTGTGGATCACGAGCCCCCCGGATGTGGTGGATGCCCTGCTGTTCCGGTCCCCCACCCCGTTCTCGGCCTGGGGCGTGGCGGCCATGTGGGCAGCGTTCGCCGCCGTTGTGTTGGCCGCGTTGCGCAGCCGGCTGGGATGGCGGTTCCGCCTTTGGCGGTTGGCCCATGCCAGTCTTGCGCTTGTGACCATCCTAGGCACGGTCGTTCATGCCCTGCTGATCGAGGGCGCAATGGAAACCGTCACCAAGGCCACATTGTGCGGGCTTGTATTATTCGCCTGCGTCGGGGCGTTGATCAGATTGCAGGTCTGGGTCGTGAAACCGCGGGGTTAAGCGACGGGCGCACGTCAGGTCGCCAGGCGCTTGGCGTAGGTGGCGCGGTTCATCTCTACATCCCGCACCGTGATGCTGCCCACCGTCGGCGCAGCGGCGGTCAAAACATCCAGAATGATCGCGTTCAATTCGGCTCGTGTCTGTTCATCCCGTCCCTGCATCAGCAACAGAGAGGCATGGATGAAGGTCTGCGGCTCGGTCCCGATGAAGGAATACGGGATCGGCATCGCGCGAATTTTCAGCGTTGGTGCGTCAAACTCCTGATGCGCGGCGAGGACCGTATAGAGTTCTTCGCATATGGCTTGAAAATCATGCGATTGCTCAAGTCCGGCTGAAAATTCCAAGACGACGTGCGGCATGAGAGCCTCCGGGATTGAAAGAGAACCAGAGGCTCCCGTTGGATTTCTGAGGGGGCTTCAGACGCCCAAACACCAGCGCATCACCGCCTTCTGCGCGTGCAGGCGGTTTTCGGCCTCGTCAAAGATCACCGAGTTCGGCCCGTCCATCACCTCGGAGGTCGCTTCCTCTTCGCGGTGGGCGGGCAGGCAGTGCATGAACAGGGCGTCGGGCTTGGCATGGGACATGAGTTCTGCGTTGACCTGATAGGGCCGCAGCAGGTTGTGCCGACGTTCCTTCGCGGATTGGGAATCGTGCATTGAAACCCAGGTGTCGGCCACAACCAGATCGGCGCCTTCGACGGCCTTGTACGGATCGCGCTCGATCACGATCTTCGAGCCCTTCTGGCGGGCGAAACCCATGAACTCTTCCTCGGGGTCGAACTGGGCGGGGCCGGTGAAGGTCAGGTCAAACGCGAACTGGCCCGCCGCGTGCAGGAACGAGGCGCAGACATTGTTGCCGTCCCCCGTCCAGACCACCTTTTTCCCGGCGATGGGGCCGCGGTGTTCTTCATAGGTCAGCACGTCGGCCATGATCTGGCAGGGATGGGTGCGGTCGGTCAGGCCGTTGATCACCGGCACGTCCGAGTATTCGGCCATCTCGGTCAGGATGGTTTCGTCGAAGGTGCGGATCATGATCATGTCGACATAGCGCGACAGCACGCGGGCGGTGTCGGCGATGGTTTCGCCATGGCCCAGCTGCATGTCCTTGCCTGACAGCACCATGGTCTGACCGCCCATCTGGCGCACGCCCACATCGAAAGAAACGCGGGTCCGGGTCGAAGGTTTTTCGAAGATCAGCGCCACCATGCGGCCGGCCAGCGGCTGTTCGTCGTCGGGCGCGGCCTTGGGACGGCCCAACCGGGCCTGCTTCATCGCGCCGGCCTGGTCGATCATCGACCGCAGCGCGGCGGCGTCGGTTTTGTGGATATCAAGGAAATGGTTCATGTCGGTTCGCTTTTTCACTGTCGGTTGCCGGGGGGCACCGCCCCCGGCGTATTCGGGAATAGGGGGCGTCAGGCCGAGGCGAGTTGGCCTTGAACCTGCCGGGCGGCTTTCTCGAGGCGTATCTGGGCCTGGGCAATGTCATCCTCGGTCAGGGTCAGCGGCGGCAGCAGGCGGATCACGTTGTCGGCCGCGGGCACGGTGATGACTTCGTTGTCATAACCGGCCGCGACAACATCGGTGTTGGGCGCTTTGCATTTCAAGCCCAGCATCAGGCCGGATCCGCGGACCTCTTCGAACACGTCGGGGTGATCGGCGACTAGGCCCTCGAGCTTTTGGCGTAGCAGACCCGCCTTTCGGTTGACGCCGTCCAGGAAGGCCGGGGTTGCCACGTGGTCCAGAACCGCGCAGCCCACCGCGCAGCCCAGCGGGTTGCCGCCATAGGTCGACCCATGGGTGCCCGCGGTCATGCCGCTGGCGGCCGCTTCGGTAGCCAGCACCGCACCTAACGGGAAGCCGCCACCGATACCCTTGGCCGCCATCATGATGTCGGGCGTGATGCCTGCCCATTCATGGGCAAAGAGTTTCCCGGTCCGGCCGACGCCGCACTGCACCTCGTCGAGGATCAGCAGCAGGCCGTTGTCGTCGCAGATCTGGCGCAGGGCCTTGAGTTCGACATCGGGGACGGGGCGGATGCCGCCCTCGCCCTGGATCGGCTCGATCATGATCGCGGCGGTCTTGTCGCTGATCGCGTTGGTCACACCGTCCAGATCGCCGAAGGCGACATGCACGAACCCCGGCAGCAGCGGGCCGAACCCCTTGGTCATTTTCTCGGACCCGGCAGCGGCGATGCCCGCTGAAGAACGCCCATGGAAAGACCCATCAAACGTGATGATCTCCACCCGCTCGGGTTGCCCCTGATCGTAGAAGTATTTGCGGGCCATCTTGACCGCCAATTCGCAGGACTCGGTGCCCGAATTGGTGAAGAACACCGTGTCGGCAAAGGTCAGATCCACCAGCTTGTCGGCCAGCGCCTGCTGCTGCGGGATCTGGTACAGGTTCGACACGTGCCACAGCGCGTGCGCCTGTTCAGTCAAGGCCCCGACCAGTGCCGGGTGGGCATGGCCCAGCGCATTCACCGCAATCCCCGCGCCTAGATCAAGGAAACGTCGGCCGTCCGCCTCGGTCAGCCAGGCGCCTTCGCCCTTAACGAAGGTCAGCGGAGCACGATTGTAGGTCGGCAGAACGGACGGGATCATCGGATCATCCTTTTTGGAAAACTTGAACCCAGTGACTGAAACACTGAGACCGGGTTCGTCAACAGATTTGGTGAGAGATGCGCGGATTTGGGTCGCGCGCGCAGGATCAAACGGGCCGGTTACGCGGTGATGCGTCGGCGTCGGAGCGGCAGGATATGCGCGAGTTTGATCATGGGTGCCCGTATAGCGGGGCCAACCCAGTGTGGAAAGGCAAAATGTATCCGCCCATGGATTTTTTGCAGGCGCGGGTCGGGCGCCTTGCAATTCGGGCTTGTCATTTCTCTTACGCTGGCGCACCGATGGCCCATGTTCTCACCACAAGCCCACAACCCTGCCCTGGCAGCCGTACTTATCTTCTGCGCCAGCGCTTTCATCGCGGGCACGACATTGCTGGCCAAAGCTCTGGGCACCGAGACACTGGGCCCGCCCCTGCACCCGATGCAGATCAGCCATGGCCGGTTCCTGTTCGCATTTGTGGTCATCGTGGCAGCGGTTGGCGTTCTGCGTCCCCAACTACGGCGTCCCCACTGGGGCCTGCATGTCGGACGCACCAGCTTCGGGTGGACTGGCATTACTCTGATGTTCGCGTCGGTCGCCTATATCCCCATAGCCGATGCCACGGCGATATCGTTTCTGAACCCTGTTTTCGCGATGGTTCTGGCCATTCCTCTGCTGAAAGAGACCGTAGGGCCTTGGCGCTGGTTGGCGGCGGCGGTGGCTTTGACGGGGGCCATCATCCTGCTGCGCCCGACCCCCGACAGCTTTCAACCCGCGGCTCTGCTGGCCTTGGCGGCGGCGGCAGTGATCGGGATGGAACTGATCTTCATCAAAAAGCTGTCTGGCCGCGAGAGCCCCATCCAGATCCTGCTCATCAACAATGCCATGGGCTTGACGATTGCCAGCATCGCGGTCGCAACCGTCTGGCAGCCACCATCGCCCGCTCAGTGGGCGGCTTTGGCCGGCATTGGTTTTCTGATGGCTTGCGCGCAGGCCTGCTTCGTCAATGGAATGGCCCGGGCAGATGCCTCGTTCGTAGCGCCAATCAGCTATGCAACGCTGATATTCGCCGCGCTTTATGACTTTGCGGTGTTCCGGGTCGTTCCGGATTGGGTCAGTTTGCTGGGCTCAGGGGTGATTCTAACCGGAGCGCTGATCCTTGTCTGGCGCGAGGCCCAAGCCAGACGCCGCTAGAATTTTTTTCTACGGCCTTGTCCGCAGGCGACCCCGATGTCGCAAACTCTCATGAAACCGACACCGCATGACGCACCCTGAATGCGGTTGGTTAGAGAGATTGCCCGATGCACGAACGCCGAATCCCGGAATGGGTCCGTCATGCGCCCGCGCCCTCCGTTCGCAAGTTCGGAATACTTGCCGGGTTCGAGGCCGTGGTTCGCGGCATCCTGATTTCCGTATTCCCCTTGGTGATGTACCGGGCCATGGGCGACGCCGGGTCCGTCTCGCTCGTTTACTTTCTGGTCGGCCTCGTTTCGTTATTGGCCGGACTGATGGTGCCGCTCCTGATCCGCTATGTTCCGCGGCGATGGGCCTACACAGCCGGCTGCGTTATGTTCATCACCGGCGCTCTGCTGGCCATCGACGGCAGCCCCGAGGCCGTGATCGGAGCACTTGCGCTGAACACCGTGGCCGCGGTGGTGACCTTTATCTGCTTCAACGCCTACGTTTTGGACTACATCAGCAAGATCGAGCTCGGCCGCTGCGAAACAAGCCGGATGTTCTACAGCGCGCTGGGTTGGACAGCGGGGCCTATGGCAGGTGTGATGTTGATGGAATTATGGGCGCCGGCCCCTTTCGTCATCAGCGCGGCCGCCGCCATTGGTATGCTGATCATGTTCTGGGCCATGCGCTTAGGGAACGGCAAACTGATTACCAAGGCCAGGAGGGCAACGAAAAATCCGCTGTCTTTTCTACCACGGTTCTTTGCCCAACCACGGCTGGTGGCCGGGTATCTGTTTGCCATGATCCGGTCGTGTGGCTGGTGGATCTATGTGGTCTACCTTCCGATTTTCGCCATCGAAAACGGGTTGGGTGAGCAATTGGGCGGCACGCTTTTGTCAGCCACGAACGCCATGCTGTTTGCTGCCCCCCTGATTCTGCGCTGGGTCCAAAACCGGTCTCTGCGCAGCGCCGTGCGAACGGGCTTCGCCGCCTGCGCCACATGTTTTCTGTTGGCTGCATTTCTCTCGGGCTGGCCGGTGGCATCGGTCGTCGCACTGGTCATGGGGTCAATCTGGTTGATCGTGCTGGACATTTGTGCCGGTCTGCCATTCCTGATGGCGGTGAAGCCGTCCGAGCGGACAGAGATGTCCGCAATCTATTCCAGCTATCGCGACGTTTCGGGAATTCTGACACCGGGCTTTGCCGCCTTGGTGTTGCTGGCGACACCGGTGGCTGGTGTTTTTGCAGCAGGTGGGTTTGCACTGCTGGGCGCCTGGTCCGTGGCCGCGCGACTGCATCCGCGGCTGGGACGCCCACGCGTGCCTCTACAGCCCGGTTCGTTGTCCGAAGCTGCCTAGGCCTTCAAACGGTAACCGGTCCGCAGCATTTGCCAGATGACGGCGCAGATCAGCAGGGTCGACAGCAAACAGACGGCCATCCCCAACATCGGGTTGCTGTCCGACACGCCGATCATGCCGTATCGCAATCCGTCGATCAGGTAGAAAACGGGGTTCATGTGGCTGATCCTGTTCAGCAACGGCGGCAACGCGTCGACCGAGTAGAAGGTGCCGGACAGAAACGCCAACGGAGTAACGATGAAGTTGGTGATGGCGGCCATCTGATCGAACTTGTTGGCGAAGACCCCTGCCAGTAGGCCCAGCGCGCCCATGAACGCACCCCCAAGAATGACGAAAACCAAGGCCAGCGCGGGATGCTGCGGCATCAGCCCCAAGCCAAGCGCCAGCGCAGCGGCCAGCATCAACGCGATCAGCACACCCCGTGCGATGCCGCCCGCCAGATAGCCCAGCAAAATCTCGAGCGGGGACAGCGGCGGCATCAGGGTATCGACGATGTTGCCCTGCACTTTCGAGATCACCATCGAGGACGAAGTGTTGGCGAAGGCGTTCTGAATCACCGTCATCATCATGATCCCGGGCGCCAGGAATGTCAGGAAGGGCACGCCCATGACATCCGGTCGCCCCGGGCCGACGGCAATGTTGAAGATCAGCAGGAACAGCCCCGCTGTGACCAGAGGCGCCAGCAGGGTCTGCGTCCAGACCGCCAGGAAGCGCAGGGTTTCGCGCTGGGCCAGTGTCCACAACCCCATCCAGTTGACCGCTCCGAAACGGCGCATGTCCTGATCCGCGAGATTCTGCATTCCTGCCCCCAATCTGATTCGATGACCGCTTGTAACTCGGCCCGCAGTGATTAGAATAGGGCGCTGAGACGAATTCCGAAGGCGGCCCGTGACCGAGGCCGCTTTCCCGCTTTTGAAAGGCTACCCATGTCCTGGACAGACGAGCGCGTTGAACTGCTCAAGAAAATGTGGGGCGAAGGCCAGTCGGCCAGCCAGATCGCCAAGGAACTGGGCGGGGTCACCCGCAATGCGGTGATCGGCAAGGTCCATCGCCTGGGCCTGTCGAACCGGACCGCCGGCGCCGCACCGGCCAAGGCCGAGCCCAAGGAAAAACCGGCCCCCGCACCCAAGGCCGAGGCCAAGCCCAAACCCGCCCCCAAGACCGAACCGGCTCGCCCTGCAGCAGCCGCGCCGGCCGCCGAGGCAAAGCCGGCCACGCCGCCGCGCCGCCAGATCATTCCGGCCGGCCAGCCGCTGCCGCCGCAGCCCTCGGCCAATGAGATCAGCCCCGAGGCACTGGCCAAGGTCAACGAGGTCGAGAAGAAGGCCAAGAAGCTGACCCTGATGGAACTGACCGAAAAGACCTGCAAATGGCCCGTGGGCGATCCGGCCACGGATGATTTCTGGTTCTGCGGTCTGCCGGCCGAGCCGGGCAAACCCTATTGCGAGGCGCATGTGGGCGTCGCCTTCCAACCCATGAGCTCGCGCCGCGACCGGCGTCGTTGAGGCCCATGCCCCAGGATCCGACAGCGATGGAGGATACCTGGCTGGCCCGGGCCAAACGGCTTTTGGCGCTGGCCGAAACCGGCCAGCATTTCACCACCGATCCGTTCGACCGCGAACGCTATGACGAGATCGCCGGAATGGCCCGCGCGATGCTGGCCGATCTGGGTCGGGTGCCTTTGTCACAGATCGAAATGGCGATGCCTGCCCACTCGGGCGGATACGCAACACCCAGCATCGACATCCGCGCCGCCGTAATTCGCAACGGCGGTATCCTGCTGGTACGGGAACGCAGCGACGGGTTGTGGGCGATGCCTGGCGGTTTTGCCGATATCGGCAGCTCTCCGTCGGAGAACATCGAACGCGAAGTCTTGGAGGAAGCCGGTCTGCGTGTCGCGGCGCAGACACTCTATGCCGTACGCCACAAGGCACGGCATCCCTACCCGGCAGATACACGGGATTTCTACAAACTGTTCTTCCTGTGTAGCCCTTTCGATGCCGCCACCCCGATACCGGGCCCCGAAACCAGCGAAGCGGCGTTTTTCGCCCCGGATGCGTTGCCGGACCTGTCCCTGACACGCAATCTGGAAAAAGACATCCACGATGCGTTTCAAGCGAACGGCAAGTCATCCAGCCCGGCGATGTTTGACTGACCGCTACTGCGCCGGGTGCGAATGTGGTCCTGCCGGCAGGTGCACCCATTTGGGCAGTTCGTCGGGCGAAACCGAGACATGCAGGCGTTCGGACGGGTCCTGACCTACGGTGCGATGCTTGCGCAGCAGGAAGATCTTGCCCCACCCCCGCCACGTCCCGACCGACGGTGCATGGGGATCAGTGGGAAAGCGGTTGCGCCAGTCTTCAGGCAGCGGCAGACCATGCAACTCGGCCTTGTCGAGCATCCACACCAGCGAAATGTTGGCCAGCGGTCGCGCGGGCTCGAACCCGCTGAGTTGCCCCCCGACGTCACCATGCGTGCCGCGGAACCAGACCTGTTCGCAGTGGCCGCGGAAATCCGGCGCGGTCGCCCAAAGAACTGGCGTGAAGACCTCTCGCGTTTCATCCAACGCCAGCGCATGATACCCGTGCCGGGTGGACGGCCCGAGGTGGTGGTTGTGAAATGAATGCCGCTCTTCGGCCATGCGCCACAGCAGCGGCAGGCGCAGTCCCAATGCCTTGACCGTGTCCCAGACGCCGATCATCTCAACTTCGACGCCGTCGTGGCAGAAATTCCGGCGAAAGTCCTGTGCGGCCTGCCCACCCGGGTTGCACTCATAATGCCGGTAGGCCTGCTTGATGTTGCGCTCGGTCGCATGCTCGGCCTGCAGCAGCCCGATCATATCGATGACGCCGGCAAGGCTGCGCACACCATAGGCGCCGCGGGAATAGCCGATGAAGTAGATCCGATCGCCGGGCTTGTACCGCGAGGCAAGATAGCCGTAGGCCCTGCGGATCTGGCGGTTGATCCCCCGCCCCATCATCACGTCCAGCGTGGATTTCCAGCTCTCCCATTGCACGCCCGCTTCATAGAAGACCGAGACCTGATTGCCCATTTCACAGCACAGCCGAAAGGTCTGGCCGGCATGGGTCTCGAACCCGGGCTCCAAGGTCGACATCGTTCCGTCCAGGATGATGACATGACTGATGGGTTCGCGGTGGCGCGTTTCGGCGGAATGCTCGGACCGCAGGGGGCGGCCGAGCCATCCAAGTATCTTCTTACCGAACCGCGACAGTACCATTCGACAACAATTCCCAAACCTTGACCGGAGTGAACGGCATGTCCGCCTGCCGCACCCCATGATCCCAGAGCGCATCCTGCACCGCATTTGCAACCGCGGCCAATGCGCCAACGGTGCCTGCCTCGCCGCATCCTTTCATTCCCATGGGGTTGGCGGTCGACGGAACCGGCGCCGAGGTAAACCTAATCATGGGTATGTCAGCGGCGCGCGGCAAGGCGTAATCCATGAACGTTGCCGTGAGCAACTGCCCCTCACCATCATGCACCACGTGCTCGCACAGCGCCTGGCCGATGCCCTGGGCCACCCCGCCATGCACCTGCCCTTCGGCCAGCATGGGGTTGATGAGATTGCCGAAATCATCGACGACCGTATAGCGGTCGACCGTCGTCGTGCCGGTTTCCGGGTCGATCACGATCTCGGCAACATGGGCGCCGTTGGGATAGCTGCGCGCCTTGAGCCGCGTGCGGGCCTCGTGCTGCAGTAGGTCGGTGCGGCCGTCAGCGCGGGCCATCTCGGCCGCTTCGATCAGCGTGGGCGTCAGGTTCGACCCCGGCGCGCGAAAGGTTTCATGGTCGAAGGTCACATCGCTTTCCTCGACCCCCATTTTATCCGCCAGATAGGGCCTGAATGCGGCAATCATCTGGTCAATCGTGACCAGCGTCGCCGCGCTTTGCACCGTGACCGAGCGTGACCCGCCGGTGCCGCCGCCCTGCGCCATGCGGTCGCTGTCACCCTGCACGACCCGGATCCGGTCGGTCGGAATTCCCGTCTGATCCGACAGGAACTGGGCATAGACCGTCTCATGGCCCTGCCCGTTCGATTGCGTCCCGACATAAAGGTTCACGGTTCCGTCCTGACAGAATTCGACTTTTGCGCCTTCGGAAGGGTCACCCAGAATGCTTTCGATATAATAACAGAGCCCCTGCCCCCGGATCAGGCCGCGTTCGGCGTCGGCGGCCTTGCGCGCGGCGAAACCGGCGGTCTGTTCGGCGGCGCGGGACAGAACCAATCCGAAATCGCCCACATCATAGGTTTCACCGGTGGCCGAGACATAGGGAAAAGCCTCGGGCCGGATGAAGTTACGGCGGCGCAGTTCCCACGGGTCGACGCCCAGTTCCCGCGCGGCGCGGTCCATCGCGCGTTCCAGCACATAGATCGCCTCGGGTCGGCCGGCACCGCGATAGGCATCGACCTGAGTGGTGTTGGTATAAAACCCCTCGACCCGCAGATAGGTTTTCTGCACGTCATAGACGCCGGGCAGCACGCATTTGAACAGGTTGGTCTGGATCGCCTGACCGAAATGGCTGTTGTAGGCGCCCAGGTTGCAGCGGCTGTGGACCCGGTAGGCGGTGATGCGAAGATCCTCGTCAAAGGCCAGCTCGGCCAGCGAGGTCAGGTCGCGCCCGTGGTGGTCGGACAACATCGCCTCGGTCCGGTCCGACATCCAGTGCACGGGCTGGCCCAGTTGCATCGCCGCCACCGCGACCGAGAAATACTCGGGATACGGCATCGCCTTCATGCCGAACCCGCCGCCTACGTCTGGCGTGGTGACATGGACGGCCTGCGGATCCAGCCGCAGCTTGTCGGCAAGCTGCGCCTTCATCCCCCAGACGCCCTGCCCGCCATAGCTGAAATGCAGCCGCCCATCGGACCAGACCGCATTGCAGCCGCGCGGCTCAATCGAGTTCACGATCACCCGGTTGTCGGCCACCTGCAGCGACACCACGTGGGCGGCGGCGTCAAAGGCGGCCTGGGTCGCGGCCTCGTCGCCCACGGCCCAGTCAAAGGCGCGGTTGTCGGGGGCCGCGGGGTGCAGCGGTTCACCACCCGGCGCAAGGTCCAGCTTGGCGGGGCGGTCGGCGGTGTCCATCCAGATCAGTTCGGCGGCGTCGCGGGCCTGCGCCGGGGTCTCTGCCACGACCATCGCCACCGGCTCGCCGACGAAGCGCACCCGGTCGCGGGCCAGCATGTGGCGCGGGGGATTGGCGGCACGGCCGCCGTCGCGGTTGACAAGGATCGTGGCGCTCAGCACCGGGTCGATTCCGGCGGCGATCAAGTCATCGATGGTCAGCACCAGCCGCACGCCGGGCGCGGCGCGGGCGGCGTCGAGGTCCAGCCCGGTGATGTCGCCATGCGCCACTGGGCTGCGAAAGAACACCGCGTGCAGCGCGCCGGGTGGCACTGTATCGTCCATGTAGCGCCCCTGCCCGGTCAGGAACCGCTGATCCTCGGTCCGGGTGACCGGTTGGCTCTTGCCGAACTTTTCCATGACGCGCCCCTTTCACTGCCTCAGACCGCGACCCTAGCCTTGATGCGGCGGATGTCCAGTGCGCGGGGTGCTTGGCCCTTTCCCTTCCCTCCACCATTCGCTATTGCAGGCGCTGACCCAAGATCGATGACGCAGGACGCACCCGATGGCGATGGACAAGACATTCAACGCGGCCGAGGCCGAGGCCCGGATCTACAAGGCCTGGGAACAGGCCGGAGCCTTTAAGGCAGGCGCGAACAAGTCGCGCGACGAAAGCTTTTGCATCATGATCCCGCCGCCGAACGTGACCGGCGCGCTGCATGTGGGGCATGCGTTCAACAACACCCTGCAGGACATTCTGACCCGCTGGCACCGGATGCGCGGGTTCGACACATTGTGGCAGCCCGGGCAGGACCATGCCGGCATCGCCACGCAGATGCAGGTCGAGAAGATGCTCGCCGCCACGCAACAACCCAGCCGGAACGAACTGGGCCGTGAGAAGTTCCTTGAGAAAGTCTGGGAGTGGAAGGGCGAATACGGCGGCACCATCATCGAGCAGCTGAAACGCCTCGGCTCTTCGTGCGACTGGTCGCGCAACGCCTTCACCATGGCCGGTGCGGCCGGCGACCCGCGCACGGGCCACGAAAACAGCCCCAACTTCCATGACGCGGTCATCAAGGTCTTTGTCGACATGTACGACAAGGGCCTGATCTACCGCGGCAAGCGGCTGGTCAACTGGGACCCGCATTTCGAGACCGCGATCTCGGATCTCGAGGTCGAGAATATCGAAGTCGCCGGCCATATGTGGCACTTCAAGTACCCGCTGGCCGGGGGCGAGACCTACACCTATGTCGAAAAGGACGAGGACGGGAACATCGTGCTCGAGGAAGAGCGCGATTATATCTCGATCGCCACGACCCGCCCCGAAACCATGCTGGGCGACGGCGCGGTTGCCGTGCACCCGTCGGACGAACGCTATGCGCCGATCGTCGGCAAGCTGTGCGAAATCCCGGTGGGCCCGAAAGAGCATCGCCGCCAGATCCCGATCATCACCGACGAATACCCCGACCCGAATTTCGGCTCGGGCGCGGTGAAGATCACCGGCGCGCATGACTTCAACGACTATCAGGTAGCCAAGCGCGGCAAGATCCCGATGTACCGCCTGATGGACACGCGCGGCCACATGCGGGCCGACGGCGCGCCCTACGCGGACGAAGCCGCCAAGGCCCAGGAATATGCCCGCGGGCGCGAATTCACCGAAAACGAGATCGACGCGATCAACCTGGTGCCCGACCATCTGCGCGGCCTGGACCGGTTCGAGGCGCGCGCCAAGGTGGTCGAAGAGATCACCGCCGAAGGCCTGGCCGTGATGACCCGCGCGGACGATCCGCGCCTGGGATCGAGCGCGCTGAAACCCGATGCCGAGGGCGCCGACGCGCTGGTGCCGCTGGTCGAGAGCAAACCGATCATGCAGCCCTTCGGCGACCGCTCGAAGGTGGTGATCGAGCCGATGCTGACCGATCAGTGGTTCGTTGAGACGTCAAAGATCGTGGGCCCCGCGCTGGACGCGGTGCGCGACGGCCGGGTCAAGATCATCCCGGAATCGGGCGAAAAGACCTATTACCACTGGCTGGAAAACATCGAGCCCTGGTGCATCAGCCGCCAGCTGTGGTGGGGGCATCAGATTCCGGTTTGGTACGGGCTGGACCTGTCGGCCGAGGATTTCAAGGATGACGAAAACGACGGCGAGCTGGACCTGGTCGAACTGGGCCGGTTGCTGAACGAAGGCGGCATGCTGCACCGGGGCGCGGTCATGGAGTGCGCCGCCAGCTTCGAAGACGTTACCGGAAAATTCCTGGATGACAATGCCGACATTCCCAGCCCGCTCAGCCACGCCACGGTGATCGAGGTGGCCGACAAGCACGAGGCGATCCACCGGTTCGCCGAAAGCCTGGCGCAATACGCGATCGACCGCGACCCGACCAAGCTGGTCTATCCGGTCTGGCGCGATCCGGATGTGCTGGACACCTGGTTCTCGTCCGGCCTGTGGCCCATCGGCACGCTGGGCTGGCCCGAACAGACCGAGGAGTTGCAGCGCTACTTCCCCACCGATGTCCTGATCACCGGGTTCGACATCCTATTCTTCTGGGTCGCCCGGATGATGATGATGCAGCTGGCCGTGGTGAACGAAATTCCGTTCCACACCGTCTATCTGCACCAGCTCGTCCGCGACGAGAAGGGCAAGAAGATGTCCAAGACCACCGGCAACGTCATCGACCCGCTGGAAATCGTGGACGAGTTCGGCGCCGACGCGCTGCGCTTTACCAACGCGTCGATGGCGGCCATCGGCGGCGTCCTGAAACTGTCGCGCGAGCGCATCACCGGCTATCGCAACTTTGGCACCAAGCTGTGGAACGCCGTCCGCTTTGCCGAGATGAACGAGGTCTTTACCGACGCCGTGCCGCAACTGGACGTGGCCGAGTTGCAGCCTAAGGCCGCCGTGAACCGCTGGATCATCGGCGAAACCGCCCGCGTCCGGGAAGAGGTCGACTCGGCGCTGGAGAGCTATCGCTTCAATGACGCGGCCAATGCGCTTTATGCCTTTGTCTGGGGAAAGGTCTGTGACTGGTACGTGGAATTGTCCAAACCGCTGCTGCAGGGCGACGATGCCGAGGCCCAGGCCGAGACCCGCGCCACCATGCGCTGGGTTCTGGACCAATGCCTGATCCTGCTGCACCCGATCATGCCCTTCATCACCGAAGAGCTGTGGGGCCTGACCGGCGCGCGACCCAAGATGCTGGTGCATGCCGACTGGCCAACCTATGCTGCCGCCGATCTGGTCGATTCCGACGCGGATCGCGAGATGAACTGGGTGATCTCGGTGATCGAGAACACCCGCTCGGCCCGCGCCCAGATGCGCGTTCCGGCGGGCCTGTACGTGCCGATGCTGGTGACCGAGATCGACGCCCACGGCCAGGCCGCCTGGGACCGGAACGAGGCGCTGATCAAGCGGCTGGCCCGGATCGACAGCCTGACCAAGGCCGATACACTGCCCAAGGGCACGATCTCGATCGCGGCGCCCGGCGCGTCCTTTGGCCTGCCGCTGGCCGACATCATCGACATCGTTGCCGAGAAGGAACGTCTGGAAAAAGCCAAGGGCAAACTGGCCAAGGAACTGGGCGGTCTGCGCGGGCGTCTCAACAACCCCAAATTCGTGGCGTCGGCCCCGGAAGAGGTGGTGGAAGAGGCCAAGGCCAACCTCGCCGCCCGCGAAGAGGAAGAGGCCCGCATCAACGAGGCGCTGGCCCGACTGGCCGAGATCGCCTGATTCGTCAGCCCTCCGCAGATTGACGAAACCCCGCCGCGCACGTCCGGCGGGGTTTTTTGCACCCGCCCCTGTTCACCGGGCCAAACGGTTGCTAGCAATCTCGGGACCAATCCACCGAGGCCTCCATGTCCAGACCCATTCCGCCGATGCAGACCGTTTCAACCGGGCTGGTCGTGGCCGTAGTCGGCTTTTTCAGTTCCTTTCCGATTGTCCTGCAGGGGCTGGACGCCATGGGCGCCTCGGGGCCGCAGGCGGCATCGGGGCTGATGATGGCCGCCCTTGCCATGGGGCTGGCGGCGATCGCACTCAGCCTGTGGTACCGCCAACCGATCAGCGTGGCCTGGTCCACGCCCGGTGCGGCGCTGCTGGCGGTTTCGGCCGCGCCGGCCGCGGGTTTCTCGGGTGCCATCGGCGCGTTCCTGTTTGCGGGTGCGCTGACCGTGCTGGCCGGAATGTGGCGCCCGCTGGGACGGTTGGCGGCGGCGATTCCCACCACGCTGGCGCAGGCGATGCTGGGCGGAGTGCTGCTGCCGCTGTGCATCGTCCCGTTTCAGGCCGCGGTCAAGATCCCCTGGCAGGCCCTGCCGGTGATCCTGACCTGGTTCATCGCCGGACATGTGCACAGACTGCTGGCGGTCCCCGCCGCCGTGCTGGCCGCCGCGCTGGTCGTCGTTCTGTTCTCTGACGGACCGTCTGTGCGCCCCGACCACCTGCTGGCCGCGCCGGTCTGGACCACGCCCACATTCTCGGTGGCGTCGATGATCGGCATCGGGGTGCCGCTGTTCGTGGTCACGATGGCCACGCAGAACATACCCGGCATCGCGGTGATGCGCAGCTTTGGCTATGCCCCGGTCGCAGGGCGGCTGTTCTCGGCCGTGGGCGGGGCCAGCATCCTGTCGGCCCCCTTCGGCGCGCCGGCGACCTGCCTTGCGGCCATCACCGCCGCCATGTGCTCGAACGAGGACAGCCACCCCGACCGGGATCAGCGCTATTGGTCCGCGGTCATGGCCGGAGTGTTCTATTGCCTGTTCGGGGTATTCGCCGTGGCCATCACCGGATTTGCCGCCCATGCCGATCCGATGCTGATGGGCACGTTGACCGGCGTCGCACTGATCGGGGTCATGGCCAATGCCACCTTCGCCGCGCTCGAGGTTCCGGCCGAGCGCGAAGCCGCGATCCTGACCTTTGCCATCACCGCCTCGGGCATCACCGTGTTTGGCCTGGGCGCGGCGGTCTGGGGTCTGCTGGCAGGCGGCATCGCCTACGGGGTGACGACGCGCCTGCGGGGCTGAGTTCGATCTGGCCGCGGCCCGCGAGGGTTACTTGAACTCGGGCTTGCGGCCCTGCATCTGGGCCATCACCACTTCCATCTGGTCGGGTTTGCCGATCAATTCGACCTGTTCGGCGGATTCGGCCAGCAGAACTTCGGCGCGCGACTTGGTTTCGGCCACCTCGATCAGGCGTTTGGCGGCGCGGATGGCCGAGGGGCTCCTGCCCGCGATATCCTCGGCCAGTGCGATGGCTTCGGTCAGCGGATCATCCGACAGGCTGGTGACCAGCCCCCAATCGGTGGCCTGGGCGGCACCGATGGGCCGCGCGGTATAGGTCAGCAGGCGCAGCACGTCGGACCGTACCAGTTTCGGCAACAGGACCATGCCGCCCATGTCGGGGACGATGCCCCATTTCATCTCCATCACGGCCAGCTTGGCATCGGGATGGGCAATGCGGATATCGGCACCCAGCGCGATCTGCAGTCCACCGCCATAGGCCACGCCCTGAATGGCGCAGATCACCGGCACCGGCACGCGGCGCCAGATCAGCGCCAGCTCCTGCATCTCATTCGCGTCGTCATGGCTGCGGGTCATCAGCCACTCGGTCGGGTCCTTGTGCGCCATGGCCGCGAAGCTGGCCATGTCGAGGCCCGCGCAGAAGCTTTTGCCCTCGCCCGACAGCACCACGGCACGGGCGTCCGAGGCAGCGACCTCTTGCCCCGCTGCCAAGATTGCCTTGATCATCGCATCATCCAGCGCGTTCATCTTGTCGCCGCGGGTCAGGGTGACATGGGCGATGTGGTTCCTGTATTCGACTGATACGCGCGCCATCTGGGCCTCCGGGTTTGATGTTCCGGGCAAACCATGCCCCGAAACCCGCAGCCGACGCCAGCCCGACGTGAGGGCAGATCGGCGCGGACGCCCCGGCCACATGCAAGGCTTGCCCCGGCCATGCCCTTGGGATTATCTGCGCCCATGACCGGACCCAGATACACCCCGCTTGCCCAATCCCTGCCCGCAACCGTGCCCTTCGTCGGCCCCGAGACGCAGGAGCGTCAGCGCGGCGCGCCCTTCGTGGCCCGGCTGGGCGCAAACGAGAGCGTGTTCGGCCCCTCGCCTCGCGCGATCGAGGCGATGCGGCAGGCCGCTGACGGCATCTGGATGTATGGCGACCCAGAGAACCACGATCTGCGCCATGCGCTGGCCGATCATCACGGGATCAGCCCCGACAACATCGTGGTCGGCGAAGGCATCGACGGGCTGCTGGGCTATCTGGTGCGCCTGATGGTCGGTCCGGGCGATGCGGTCGTGACCTCGGACGGGGCCTATCCCACCTTCAACTACCACGTCGCGGGCTATGGCGGGACGATCCACAAGGTGCCTTATGCCAACGATCACGAGGACCCGGCCGCCCTGTTCGCCAAGGCAGCCGAGGTCGGCGCCAAGCTGGTCTATCTGGCCAACCCGGACAACCCGATGGGCAGTTGGCATCGCGGCACGGACATCGTCGCGGCGATGGACGCTCTGCCGGACGGCTGTCTGCTGGTTTTGGACGAGGCTTACGTGGAATGCGCGCCCGTCGGCACCGCCGCGCCGGTCGCGGCGGATGATCCGCGCGTGATCCGGATGCGCACCTTTTCCAAGGTCTACGGCATGGCCGGCGCGCGGGTCGGCTATGCGATCGGAGCGCCCGGGTTGATCTCGGCCTTCAACAAGGTGCGCAACCATTTCGGCATGAACCGCATGGCGCAGGCCGGGGCGCTGGCCGCCCTGCACGATCAGGACTGGCTGACGCAGGTACAAGCACAGATCGCCTCGGCCTGCGACCGGATCGGCGCGATCGCGCGTGACAACGGGTTGGCCCCGCTGCCCTCGGCCACCAATTTCGTGGCGATCGACTGCGGGCGCGACGGAGCATTTGCCAAGGCGGTGCTGGATGCGCTGGTGGCGCAGGGGATCTTCGTGCGGATGCCATTTGCAGCCCCGCAGAACCGCTGCATCCGCGTCAGTTGCGGCACCGAAGCCGACCTGAACGCCTTTGCCGCCGCCCTGCCGCAGGCGCTGGCGGCCGCGCGCAGCGCCTAGCCCGCCAGAACCGCCGCAGCAGCCTCGAGCGCGCCGGACCCGCGCGGGATCTCCAACGCGGCCATGGCGGTTTCGATGCCGCCCAACAGGCCCATGACCATGTGACCGTTCAGATGGCCCATGTGGCCCAACCGGAAACACGACTCCTCGTCCGCCATGCCCAGCCCGATGCCCAGGGTCAGGCCCAGGTGCCGCTCGGTATAGCTGCGCAGGGGCGTGCCGCGACCCTCGGTCAGGCGCAGGGCGGTGACGGCATGGCTGCGATGCGCGCGATCGCCGACGTTCAGGTGCAGCGCCCCTCCCTCGGCCCAGACCTCGCAGGCGGCCCAGACGGCCTGTGCCAGCTGCGCATGGCGGGCCCAGACCTGCTCAATCCCCTCGGCATGGATCAGATCAAGGGCGGCGCGCAGGCCGTACAGGTGGTGCGTCGGCGCGGTGCCGCCGAAATATTGATAGAACCAGTCGGGCTCTGATCGCGGCTGCCAGTCCCAATAGCCCGAAACGCGCGGCATCGCGGCCCGTTTGGCCTTGGCCCGGTCGTTGAAGAACACGAAGGACATGCCCGCCGGGGTCATCAGCCCCTTTTGGCAGGCGGTGACCATGACATCGACGCCCCAGTCATCCATCTCGAACCGATCGCAGCCCAGCGAGGCGATGCAATCCGCCATCAGCAATGCCGGGTGGTTCAGATCGTCCAGCAACGCCCGCAGCGCCGGAATGTCGTTGCGGATCGAGCTGGACGTGTCCACGTGCACCGCAAGAACCGCCTTGATCCGGTGGTCGGCATCAGCCCGCAGGGCCTGCGCGATCCGGTCCATATCCCACGGGTCGGAGGGGCCGAAATCGATCAACTCGACCTTGACGCCCAGACGCTCGGCCATTTCCGCCCAGCCATGGGTGAACCGCCCCGAAGCCGGAGCCAGCACGGTTTCCCCCGGCGCCAGAACGTTGGACAGCGCCGCCTCCCACGCGCCGTGGCCGTTGGCGATGTAGATCGCCACCTCGTGCCGGGTACGGGCCACGCGGCGCAGGTCGGCCGTCAGGTCGGGCATCATCTCGACCAGTTCACCGGCATAGATATTGGGCGACGGGCGGTGCATCGCCTGCAGCACCGCGTCCGGAATCACGGAAGGGCCCGGAATGGCCAGATAATTTCGCCCTTGGGCGAAGGAAATACTGTCTGTCATGTGGATCAACCTGCCTGCAATGGCGCCCACCCTAGCGCCCGGCCCGGCAAGGTCAATCCATCAGGGCGGCCGCCTCACGTGCAAGGGCTTCGATCCCCGCCCAGTCGCCCTGCGCCACCATCTGTTTCGGCGCGACCCAACTGCCGCCCGCGCAGATCACGTTGGGCAGGGACAGGTAGTCGCGCGCGTTGGCGGGCGACACGCCGCCCGTCGGGCAGAAGGTTATCTGCGGCAGCGGCGCGCCGATCGCCTTGAGCGCAGGCGCCCCGCCCGAGGCTTCGGCCGGGAAGAACTTCAGCATGTCATAGCCCTGCTCGAGCAGGCGCATCGCCTCGGTCGCGGTGGCCGCGCCGGGCAGCAGCGGCAGGCCCTCGGCCTCGCAGGCGGCGATCAGGGCATCGGTGGCCCCGGGCGATACGCCGAACTGCGCGCCCGCCTCTTTTGCGGCGCGGACATCGTCGGGCGTGACCAGCGTGCCGGCCCCCACGACCCCGCCGGGCACCTGCACCATGGCGCGGATCGCGTCCAGCGCCGCGGGCGTGCGCAAGGTTACTTCGAGCGCAGGCAGGCCACCGGCCACCAGTGCCTCGGCCAGCGGGCGGGCATGGGCGGCGTCATCGACGACCAGAACCGGGACGATGGGCGCCAATGCGCAGATCTCGCGGGTACGTTGGGTTTTTGCGGACATAGGTTCAGGCTCCGAAAATGCTGGCACCGGCATCGGCCGAGCCGACGGCGTTGCGGAACGTGGTGAACAGGTCGCGGCCCACCCCGTATTGATGCGCCGAAAGATCGGCGGTGGCGACGGGGCGCTCCAGCACGCCGGGGGTCAGGATTTCAAGCTGGCCCCGCACCGCATCGACCCGCAGCAGGTCGCCATCGCGCAGCTTGGCGACCGGGCCACCATCCAGCGCCTCGGGGCAGACATGGATCGCCGCGGGCACTTTGCCCGAGGCCCCAGACATGCGGCCATCGGTCACCAGCGCCACCTTCTGCCCGCGCCCCTGCAGGATCGACAGGATCGGGGTCAGCGAGTGCAGTTCGGGCATACCATTGGCCTTGGGCCCCTGAAAGCGGACCACGACGATGACATCATCGGTGAACTCGCCCGCCTTGAACGCGGCCTTGACCTCGTCCTGGTCGTGGAAGACGCGAACCGGGGCCTCGACCACCTGGTGTTCGGGGGCCACGGCCGAGACCTTCATCACTCCGGTGCCCAGATTTCCGCTCAGGCGCGACAGGCCGCCGGTGGGCTGGAACGGGTCATTGGCCGGGCGCAGAATCTTTTCGTTCAGGCTGTGGCCTGCGCCGTCCTCCCAGATCAGCGCGCCATCGATCAGCTTGGGTTCTTGCGTGTAATGATGCAGCCCCTGCCCCGCCACGGTCAGCGTGTCGGGATGCAGCAGGCCTTCATCCAGCAACGTGCCGATGGTGTAGCCCAGTCCTCCCGCCGCATGGAAATGGTTCACGTCGGCCAGACCGTTGGGATAGACCCGCGCGACCAGGGGCACGACGCCCGAGATGTCCGAGAAATCCTGCCAGTCCAGCACGATGCCCCCGGCACGGGCCATGGCGATCAGGTGGATCAGCAGGTTGGTCGAGCCACCCGTGGCCATCAGCCCCACGATACCGTTCACGAAGGCGCGTTCGTCGAGGATCTGGCACACTGGCGTGTAATTGTTACCCAGCGCGCTGAGCGACAGGGCACGGCGGGCGCCCTCCTCGGTCAACGCATCGCGCAGGGGCGTGTTGGGGTTGACGAAGCTGGAGCCCGGCAGGTGCAGGCCCATGAACTCCATCAACATCTGGTTGGTGTTGGCGGTGCCGTAGAAGGTGCAGGTGCCCGGCCCATGATAGGCGGCCATCTCGGCGGCCATCAGTTCTTCGCGCGTGGCTTCGCCGGCGGCGAATTTCTGGCGCACCTTGGCCTTTTCGTCGTTGGACAGGCCGCTGGTCATCGGGCCGGCGGGCAGGAACACCGCCGGCAGGTGGCCAAAGCTCTGCGCCGCGATCACCAGCCCCGGCACGATCTTGTCGCAGACCCCCAGAAACACCGCCGCGTCAAAGGTATTGTGGCTGAGCGCCACCGCCGCCGCCAGCGCGATCACGTCGCGCGAGAACAGCGACAGCTCCATCCCGGCCTCGCCTTGCGTGACCCCGTCGCACATGGCCGGAACCCCGCCCGCGACCTGCGCGGTGCCGCCCGCGGCACGGGCCGCGCGGCGGATCAGTTCGGGATAGCGCTCGAACGGCTGATGCGCCGACAGCATGTCGTTATAGGCGGTGACGATGCCGAGATTGCCCACGCTGGTCGTGGCCATCGTCTGCTGATCGGCCCCTGCCCCGGCATAGGCATGGGCCTGTCCGCTGCACGACAAGTGCGCGCGCGCCGGCCCTTCGGACCGGGCCTGCTCCATCCGCTGCAGATAGGTACGGCGGGGATCGGCGCTGCGCTCGATTATCCTTTGGGTGACATCGGTGATGACGTTGTGAACCATCTCAACCTCCGATCTGGCGCCAGCGGCGCCCGTCGCGATGCATCAGCATCAATGCGTCTTCCGGGCCGGAACTGCCCTGATCATAGCGCGAGGGACGGTCGCCGCGCTCTTCCCAGCCCTTGATGATGGGATCGACCCAGGCCCAGGCGGCCTCGACCTCGTCGCCGCGCATGAACAGGGTCTGGTCGCCGCGGATCACGTCCATCACCAGCCGCTCATAGGCGTCCTGCGCGCGCACATCGGCACCCAGCGCCTCGGCAAAGCTCATGTCCAGCGCCACGTCCGTCAGGCGGAAGCCGCCCGGGCCGGGATCCTTGATCGTGGTGCGCAGGGTGATGCCCTCGTCAGGCTGCAGGCGGATCACCAGAACGTTGCCGTGCAGCGGGCCGACATTGGGAAAGATCGTGTGCGGCGGGTCGCGGAAAAACACCGCGATTTCGGATTCACGCGCGCGCAGACGCTTGCCCGTGCGCAGATAGAACGGAACCCCCGACCAGCGCCAGTTGCCCACGCGCACCTTCAGCGCGATGTAGCTTTCGGTCAGGCTGTGGGGGTTGCCCACATGATCGACATAGCCGTCGCCGCCCTTGTCCGCCCGGTACTGGCCGCGGGCGATGTCGGTCGGGGCGACAGGTTCCAGTGCCTCGATTACCTTGACCTTTTCACTGCGCACCGCGTTGGGTGAAAAAGTCGAGGGCGGCTCCATCGCGGTCAGGCACAAAAGCTGCACCAGGTGGTTCTGCACCATGTCCCGCATCGCGCCGGACTGGTCGTAATAGGCACCACGTCCTTCGACCCCGACGGTTTCGGCCACGGTGATCTGGACATGATCCACATGGGTCGCGTTCCACAGCGGTTCGAACAGCGAGTTGGCAAAGCGCAGCGCCATCAGGTTCTGCACCGTTTCCTTGCCCAGGTAATGGTCGATCCGATAGATCTGATGTTCTTCGAAACAGGCGCCGAGACCTTCGTTCAGCGCCTTGGCCGAGGCCAGATCATGGCCGAAAGGTTTCTCGACCACGATGCGGCTGTCGGGCGTGGCCAGCCCGTGATCATGCAGGCGCTGTGCGATGCCGGGAAACAGTTTCGGACCGACCGACAGATAAAAGGCGCGCACCACGTCGGAACGCAGCGATTTGGCCAGCTTGTCCCAGCCGTTTTCGCCCAGCGCATCCACGGGCACGTATTCGACCCGGGCCAGAAACCGGTCCAGCACGTCCTTTTTGAAGGACGGAGCGAATTCCTTCATCGACTTGCGCACCTGCGCGCGGAACCCGTCATCGTCCATATCCGATCGCGCGGTCCCGAAGATGCGCGCATCTTCGGGCATCTGCCCCACTTCGAAGCGATGGTAGAGGCCCGGCAGGATCTTGCGCTGGGCCAGATCTCCGGTCGCGCCGAACAGGACCAGGTCGAACGGATCTACCGGGATTACGCGTGAAACCATGGCTGGCTCCCTTCTTCGGACAATCCGGCGCGGTCTGCAGCCAGACACCCTGTTACCGCTAACATTCGTGGCTTGGATAGAAAGACCAAGCCCAAAAAGCAAGCCCGGATTTCGGAATCGGGCCTTTTTTCGCGGTCATCATGGCCTCAGCCGTTGTCGCGCAGATACTCCATGATCGCCGGGCGCACCGATTGTTCGCCGCGATGGCGCGCGTCGGCGATGATCTTGCGGACATCCTGCAGGTTGGACCGCAACAGCAGGCTTTTGACCGGGCCGATCGAGGCCGGGCGCATCGACAGGGTGCGGATACCCATCGCCGCCAGGCACAGTGCCTCGATCGGGCGGCCGGCATCCTCGCCGCAGAAACTCAGCGGCGTGTCGGAAATTCCGCACCGTTCGACGATGCGCTCGATCAGGCTGAGGAAGCTGACATTCAGCGTGTCATAGCGGCGGCGCACCAGCTCGTTTTCACGGTCGGCGGCGAAGAAGAACTGTTTCAGGTCGTTGCCGCCGATCGAGATGAAATCGACCTCGTCAAAGAACTTCTGGGGGGCGAAGGCCAATGATGGTGTTTCCAGCATCGCCCCAACTTCCAGCGTTTCCGGCAGGACATGACCCAGGCGCTTTTCGCGCTCCAGCGTCTTGTTCACTTCCCAACGGGCCTCGCGGTATTCGTCGGCCTGGGCGACAAACGGGAACATGACCGTCAGAGGACGGCCATCCGCCGCGCGCAACAGGGCCTGCAACTGCATCCGCATCACGCCGCGCTTGTCCAGGCCAACACGAATGGCGCGCCAACCCAGCGCCGGGTTGGGCTCGGCGACATGCTTCATGTAGGGCAGCACCTTGTCCGATCCGATATCCAGCGTACGGAATACCACGCGCTTGCCATCGGCCGAATCCAGAACGCGTTTGTACTGCGCCACCAGTTCCGACCGTTTGGGCATCTGGTTGCGGATCAGGAACTGCAATTCGGTGCGGAACAGGCCTACGCCCTCGGCCCCGGACGTCTTGAGCGACGGCAAGTCGGCCATCAGGCCGGCATTCATCACCAGATTGATCCGCTCGCCATCCTTGGTCACGGTCGGGGTTTCGCGGATCGAGGCATAGCGTTTCTGCGCCTCGGCCTGCATGGCCATCTTGTCGCGGAAGGCGCTGACGACGGTATCCTCGGGGCGCAGATGCACGACGCCCTCATCCCCGTCGACCAGAATATGGTCGCCGTTCAAAGCCTCGGTCGTGATCCGGCCCACATGTACCACCAGCGGGATGGCCAGAGCGCGGGCGACGATGGTGGCATGACTACCGACCGAGCCCTCCTCGAGCACGACACCTTTCAGCGAACGGCCATATTCCAGCAGGTCACCCGGGCCGATATTCCTCGCCACCAGGATCGGATCGGGCGGCAGTTCTTTACCGTTCGACCCGCCCTGCCCTGTCAGAATGCGCAGCAGACGGTTGGACAGATCGTCCAGATCCGCCAGACGCTCGCGCAGATAAGGGTCGGTGACCTGGCTCATCCGGGCGCGGGCCTGCGACTGCTCCTTTTCCACCGCCGCCTCGGCGCTGAGACCGCGAGCGATGTCCTCTTCCATCCGGCGCATCCAGCCCTTGGAATTGGCGAACATCCGGTAGGCTTCCAGAACCTGCAGCTGTTCCGTGTCGCCGCCCCGCGAGATTTCAAGCATCTTGTCGACGCCCACGCGCAGCTCTTCGACCGCCTCGTTCAGCCGCTCCAGCTCGCGATGTGGATCGTCGGCGATCGGGTTGGTGACGACGACACGCGGCTCATGCAGCCAGACATGCCCCTCGGCCGAGCCCTCCTGTGCCGGGCCACCGCGCAGCAATATGGATTGCTGATGCAACGGTGAAAGGGCGGCACCTTCGCCCACAAACGCACCCAATTCGGCCATTTCAGCAAGGACCATTGCCACGACTTCAAGCGCATAGACCTCATCCGCGGAAAATTCGCGTTGAGCGCGGGACTGGACCACAAGAACCCCAAGCTTCTGCCCCAGCCGCTGAATGGGCACGCCCAGGAACGACGAAAAACGCTCCTCGCCTGTTTCCGGCATGTACCGGAAACCTTTCTCGGAGGGCGCATCGGCGGCGTTGACGACCTTGCCGAACTTGGCCACCCGGCCAACGAGACCTTCCCCCAGACGCATGCGGGTCTGGTGCACGGCCTCGGGGGCAAGACCTTCGGTGGCACACAGCTCTAGGGTTTCGTCGTCGCGGAACAGATAGATCGAGCACACCTCGCACCGCATGCTGTCGGCGATCAGGTGAGTGATCCGGTCAAGACGCTCCTGACCGGCAGCCTCGCTTGCCATCTCCTCGCGCAGCCGCCCCAGCAGCTTGCGGGATTCTGTTTCCATTCCGTCTGCCATCGCCCGATCTACTCTGCGGTGTCAGGCGGGACCTTGGCCGAGATGCTCAGGCCGCCTTTTCCAGTTCAAAGGCATCATGCAGCGCCTGAACGGCAAGTTCCATGTATTTCCGGTCGACGAGGACGGAAATTTTGATCTCGGAGGTTGTAATGACCTTGATGTTGATCCCCTCATCCGAGAGTACCTTGAACATCTTGGCCGCCACGCCCGACTGCGAGCGCATGCCGATGCCCACCACCGAAACCTTGGCCACATCGGTGTCGGCGACCAGCTCGGCATAGTTCAACTCGCCACGCTCCTTGACTGCCAACAGCGCCTTTTCGGCGCGCGCCACCTGGTTGGTGGGGCAGGAAAAGGTCATGTCCGTGCGCCCCTCGTCCGAGATGTTTTGCACGATCATGTCGACGTTGATCCCCTCATCGCTGAGCGCGTTGAAGATGATCGCGGCGATGCCGGGGCGGTCGGCGACCGACACGACGGTCATCTTGGCCTCGTCCCGCGAATAGGCCACACCCGAGACTACATTGGATTCCATGATTTCCTCCTCGTCGACGACCAGGGTTCCGGCCTCGTCGGACTGTTCCTCGAAGCTTGAGAGAACACGCAGTTTCACCTTGTACCGCATCGCCAGCTCGACCGAGCGGGTCTGCAGCACCTTGGCCCCCAACGAGGCCAGTTCGAGCATTTCCTCGAACGAGATCTTGTCCAGCTTGCGCGCCTTCTCGCAGATGCGCGGATCGGTGGTATAGACGCCGTCCACATCCGTGTAGATGTCGCAGCGTTCGGCGTCGAAGGCGGCGGCAAAAGCCACGGCAGTGGTGTCCGAACCGCCCCGGCCCAACGTGGTGATCCGCCCCTCGGGGCTGAGACCCTGAAAGCCTGCCACCACCGCGACCTTCATGCCCTCGCCGAACTTCTGGTTGATGTTGTCGGTCGGAATATCAAGGATCCGCGCCGCCGAATGGGCGCCATCGGTCAGCAGCGGCACCTGCCAGCCCTGCCAGCTGCGGGCGGGGATCTCCATTTCCTGCAGCGTCAGCGCCATCAGACCGGCGGTGACATTCTCGCCCGAGGATACCACGGCATCATATTCGCGCGCGTCATACAGCGGCGAGATCTCGTCGACCCAGCCCACCAGCTCGTTGGTCTTGCCCGACATGGCCGACACGATGACGATGACGTCATAGCCCTTGGCCACTTCGACGCCGATGCGCTTGGCCGCGCGGCGGATGCGGTCCAGGTTGGCGACGGATGTGCCGCCGAATTTCATCACGAGTACGGGCATGGGGGCAAATGTCTCCGCGCCTTGGATTTCCGGTCCCGAGCGTCTTATGCGAGGCAACACACAAGAGCAAGGGCACATAGAACGGCAGGACACTGCAGCGCAACGCTTTACAAGGACCGGCAGCAATGTCAGCGTATCGTCAAGGATTTAAACCATGAGGAATACCATGCTGCGTTTTGTTTTCGCCTGTGCTCTGATGTCCAGCCCGGCTCTGGCCCAGGTGGCTTCACTGTCCGGAACGGACGGCCAGAACGCGTTGGGAACGGTCCCTTGTGCCGCGTTGGCGGGTCAGCCATTGAAAAATTGCCCTGCCGAGTTGCGGCGCAAGGATGATGGCACTGCAACCCTGGCGGTTCAGTTGGATACTGGGGAAGTACGCCGCATCTATTTCACCGATGGAAAGCCGGATTCCAGCAGCTCGACGTCGAAGATCACTTCGGAATCGCGGGGCGAAATTCTGGTGATCTTCATCGATCCCGGTGAAGTCTACGAGATCCCCAAGGCAGCGCTTGCCGCTCAGTAAGGATGTGCCTGCCCGTCCCAGGTTTCAAAGCAGCCGGTGGAGTCCAGGCTCAGTGCATCGAAACGCTCGGTCAACCCGGCAACGGCCTGTGACACGGTGATGTCGGCGGCCTGACCGCCCATGTCCGTCTGCACCCATCCCGGGTGATAGATGCCGACGGCGATGCCATCGTCCTTGAGATCCACCGCCAGGTTGCGCCCAAGGTTCAGCACAGCCGCCTTGGAGGCCCGATAGATATAGCTGCCTCCGGGCGCCCGCGTGTGCGAGGCCATCTGCGACGAGATGATCGCGATCTTGCCGCGCGCCGCACGCAGATTGGGCAACAAGGCCTGAATGGTCAGAAACACCCCGGTGACGTTGGCCGCAAAGGTCTGGTCCCACATCTCGGCCGGGTAGCCTTCGATTGTCTGGCCTTTGTCCAAGTAGACACCAGCATTGCAGATCAACAGATCTACGGGCTGGCCATCCAACTTGCGCGCCATCTGCGCCTGTTGCGCCGGGTCGGTAACGTCCAGACGAATATCGGTGGAATCGTCCCGTGCGGTGCCGGTGACAGTATCGCCTCGGCCACGATAGCACTCAGCAAGAGCACGCCCAATGCCGCGATTGGCGCCGGTGATAACAAGATGCACGGTTCAGTTCGTCTTTCGGCTTGGAATGAACGGTAGAGGGGCCACCGGAACCCCATCTTCGATCAGGGCCTTGGCCTCTTCCGGCTTGGCCTCGCCATAGATTGCACGCTCCGGGGCCTCGCCCAGATGTATCTTGCGGGCCTCGCGCGCAAATTCGCGGCCGACATAATCGGAATTCGCCTCGACCTTGGCGCGCAGGGCGTTCAGAACACGCTCTATCTCGGCCTTGGTCGGTTGGCGCTGGGCTTCGGGTCGATCACTGTTCTCCGCGCGCGGCATTGCAGCAGACGAGCGCGCAGACTGGACCCGCGGCGTCATGATCGCCTTTTCGACCTGGGTGCTGCCGCAAGTCGCGCAAGAGACCATTGCAGCCTTGGAAAGCTTGTCGTAAGCGTCCGCAGACTGGAACCAACTGTCAAACGCGTGACCATTGCAGCATTTCAGTGAATATTGAATCATCTGTCGCCCAAAATGTCGGTGGGCCAATAGATACTGACAGACATGGCAATATCAAGTCTTTACAGAGGCGGTTCAATGAGGATTGAGCGCATTTGACCGCAACAGCCCGGAAAGCCCGCCGATCGAAACCGCTTGTGCTGCTTTTTCCGGCAGCATCCATCTACGCCGCCGCTCGGCGACTTCGGGGAACCGATCCGCCGTCTTGGCAACAAGCAACGGGTAGACATCAACGACGCATGTCACCCGCCCCAGATCCCGGTGGTGTTTGTCGAAAGAGAACTGCCCGATACTGCGCGTCTCACAACGGCCTGTCACACCGGCCTCTTCCCAGGCCTCCTGCGCTGCGGTCTCAGACCCGCTTAGGCCGTCGATCATGCGGCCTTTGGGGATGATCCACCGCCCCGACCCCCGGGTCGTGATCAACAATATCTCAGGCACCCCGCGCCGAAGCCGGTAGCATAGAGCCGCAGACTGCGGCAGAACCGGAAATGCCCCGGTTTCGGACAGAATGTCTGGTGACAGCCCTGCGCTTTTCACGCTGCCCCGCCTCTTGTTTTGTTCTTCTTGCCTGTTTTCGGCCACTTATCTTGCGGGCCGATTGGGTGCAGGATACCACATCCTGCGGTTTTGTCCAATTTTGAAACTGAGGATCAGGCCAACATGCGACGTTGCAGACGCTGCACAAGCTCGTCATGCGGAATATCGGCATCGATCGCCAGACGCCGCAGGCCGAAATGCACACGGGCAATCTGCTGATAGTACCGGGCGTAGAGGTAGTTCGCGCCACCTCCGGCCAAGGCCCCCAATACCGGAACGGTCTGTGCCGCCAGTTTCTGCCCCAAAACGACCGACAACCTCGGAGCGACGGCGGCAATGATCTTTTGCAGAGCGGGGCCCGTCACGGTCAGTCGGACTGAAAAGAACCCCATGTCTGCGCCGTCGTCATGCGCCAAGGGACCTGCCGCCGACAAAACGCGGATGCAATCGAACTGCACGTTCCTTGCCGAGGGGTCAAAACCTTCACGCGATGCGGCACCCTGTATTGAGCGCAACAACATGGCCGTGGTCGCCGGAAGCTCGATCAACGCCGTCGTCAGGCCGCCAGCCCCACCCGCGGCGCCCATCGTGGTCGATATGGCGGTGTTGACCCACGGCTTCTGGTCGGGAACCGCGCGGCGCGATCCGTCAGCGGCACGAACTGCAAGCCACAAGGCCTGCTCGGTTGCACCGGTCAGCCCATCGCGCACCGAACCGGGCAGCTGTTCCAGCAGCGACTCAGCCGATCCACCCAGACGATTGAGCAACCTGATACCGCTGCCGCCCGCGCTGCGGTAGTGGCTTGCCAGCCGGTCCAACTCAGCGTCGGGGTCGATTTCTCCGACGAGAACGACGTCATTCATTCGGTGTCCTCCTGACCCTGAAACATTGGCATTTCACAACGCCGTTTCAATAGATCAGCGCGTCCAGCGGGTCACCGAACCACTCACTCCGTGCCATGCGCCGGTGGTCAAATCCAGCCCGAGAACCCGATCCGGGTTGGTTGGTGGGGGCATCTCAACACCCTCGAGCCGGGCAAACCCAAAGCGTGAATAATAGGGCGCGTCACCGACCAGCATGACCCGGTCCCACCCTTTGGCCCGCCCGGCTTCGATACCTTCGTGGATCAGAAAACCACCCAACCCTTCCCCCTGGTGGGTCGGGTGAACCGCAACGGGCCCCAGCAAGAGCGCATCGTGTGCGCCAACATGAACCGGCCAAAATCGGATGGCCCCAGCCAAGATGCCCTGCCCGTCACGGGCCACCATCGACAGGCCCGAAACTGGCGGAACATCGTCGCGCAAGCGGTAGGACGACAGCGCCTCGCGCCCCGGCGCAAAGCACAGGTCGTAGAGGGCTTCGACTTCCCACCAATCCTCCGGCTCTTCCGGCCTGATCCCGAACTGCTGCACCGCGGCCCTCTTTTCGACTCTGGCAATCGCCCTAGCACTTCGCTAGGCCTTGAGCAAACGCTTGGAGATCAGATGTTCTATCGCCCCGAAGACGGTCACGGTTTGCCGCACAACCCGTTCAACGCCATCATCACACCGCGCCCGATCGGGTGGATCTCGACCCGTGGCGCGGATGGGATCAACAATCTGGCGCCCTATTCGTTCTTCAACGGGGTCGCCTATACGCCGCCTCAGGTGATGTTTGCCTCAACCGGCACAAAACACGACCAGGACCGCGGAAAGGACAGCATCGCCAATATCGAGGCGACCGGCGTCTTTTGCGTCAACGTGGTGGCCCACGCCCATCGGGATGCGATGAACGCAAGCTCGGCCAGCCTTCCGAAAGAGGTGGACGAGTTCGCTCACGCCGGCCTTACACCGGTGGAATGCGAAACCATCCCATGCGCCCGCATCGAAGGCGCCCCCGCCGCGCTGGAATGCAAGTTGACCCAGATCGTCACGCTGCCCGGCGAAGCCAACCGGGTGGTTTTCGGAGAGGTCATCGGCGTGTACCTGCGCGATGATTGCCTGAAAGACGGCAAGTTCGACGTCACCACCTTTCAACCTTTGTCGCGGCTTGGCTATCGCGACTACTCGGTGGTGACGGATTTGTTTTCCCTCAATCGCCCAGACGATTGAGCCGGGTTTGGGGGCTCTGCCCCCGCCGCGCGGTGCGAGGCAGGGCCACGCATTGCTTCAGTGGCCGCCCAGAATGCCGGTTCGGACCGAATAGTCTACCGCAAGGCCGTAATCCGGGTCATCGTCGCTGTCGACCATCAGGTGACCTGCTTTCTTGAGCAGCTTGTGGCAATCCCGGCTGAGATGGCGCAGCATGACGCGCTTTCCTGCCGCCTCGTATTTCGCGGCGACGTTCTCGATCGCCTGCAGGGCCGATTGGTCGACCACGCGGCTGTCGGCAAAATCCACGATCACCGTTTCCGGGTCGTTTTGGACATCGAACAGTTCGACAAACCCCTCGGACGAGCCGAAGAACAGCGGCCCCTTGATCTCGTAGACCTTGGCGCCTTTCTCGGTTTCCGAGTCGCGGGTGACCGCGTGGATGCGCTTGGCGTTGTTCCAGGCATAGGCCAGCGCCGAAACGATCACGCCGACCACGACGGCCACAGCGAGGTCTTCCATCACGGTGACGACGGTGACCAGAACGATGACGAAGGCGTCGGTCAGCGGCACCTTGCGCAGGATGTTGAATGAGTTCCAGGCGAAGGTGCCGATCACCACCATGAACATCACGCCAACCAACGCAGCCAGCGGAATTTGTTCGATCAAAGGCGAGCCGACAAGGATGAACACCAGCAAGAACAGAGCCGCGGCGATCCCGGCTACTCGGGTGCGGCCGCCGGACTTCACGTTGATCATCGACTGCCCGATCATCGCACAGCCGCCCATGCCGCCAAAGAACCCGGTCACGACGTTGGCGGTACCCTGCGCGATGCATTCCTGCGAAGCGCCGCCACGCTTGCCGGTGATCTCGCCCACCAGGTTCAGGGTCAGCAGGGATTCGATCAGGCCGATGGCCGCCAGGATCACGGCGTAGGGCAGAATGATCTCAAACGTCTCCCAGGTCAGCGGAACCATGGGGATGTGGAATTTCGGCAGGCCGCCCTCGATCGAGGCCAGGTCTCCGACGCGCGGGACATCCAGCCCCATGCCGATCACCAGCGCAGCCACCACGACGATGCCCGCCAGCGGCGCTGGCACAATGCGCGTGATGCGCGGCATCACCCAGATCACCGCCATGGTCAGCGCGACCAGCCCCAGCATCGTATAGAGTTGCATCCCGGACAGCCATTCACCACCGCTCATGCCGTGGCCGGTGTTTTCCATGGTGCCCGGCACCTTGAACTGGCCCAGTTGCGCCAGAAAGATCACGATCGCCAGGCCGTTGACAAAACCCAGCATCACCGGATGCGGCACCAGGCGAATGAACCGGCCCCAATGCATGGCCCCCGCGACAATCTGCAGGATGCCCATCAAAACCACTGTGGCGAACAGGTATTCGACCCCGTGCTGCGCCACCAGCGCCACCATGACGACCGCCAGCGCACCGGTTGCGCCCGAGATCATACCCGGACGGCCCCCGATCAGCGCAGTGATCAGCCCAACGAGGAACGCCGCATACAGGCCTACCAGCGGGTGAACCCCGGCGACGAAGGCAAAGGCCACCGCTTCGGGCACCAGGGCCAGGGCGACGGTCAGGCCCGACAAAAGCTCGATCCGCAGGCGGGCGGGGGTCAGCTTTTCGTCCGGCATCCAGCTCAAATCGGGAATGGCGAGGCGATTGGCAAAGCTTGCCAGCAAGGCTCGGGGCATGAATTGGTCCTGTGGGTCAGAATGTTCGCGCGAAGGCGGTCGTATACCCGCCTTCGGCGCTGTCTGCTAGCCCATCGATGGCAGGCTGTCATGCAAAAACTGCAAGGCGACGCCCCTTGTGGCGCCTGTGCGGCGCAATAACACCGGCAAGCCTTGCCAAATGCCCGACAAGCCCGCAGAAATTCCCTCAGGCAGGTATCGCAGCGGAGAACGAACGTGGCCCAGACAAAAATTGCCGTCATCGGCGGATCGGGAATTTATGACATCGACGGGCTGGAAACGCCGCAATGGGTTACCGTGGAAACGCCTTGGGGCGCGCCGTCCGACCAGATCCTGACCGGGACACTGGACGGCATCGAGATGGCCTTTCTGCCCCGCCACGGGCGCGGGCATGTGCATTCGCCGACCGAGGTGCCCTATCGTGCCAATATCGACGCGCTGAAACGGCTGGGGGTGACCGATGTGATCTCGGTTTCGGCCTGCGGCTCCTTCCGCGAACACATGGCGCCGGGCGATTTCGTGGTCGTCGATCAGTTCATCGACCGCACCTTCGCCCGCGAGAAAAGCTTTTTCGGCACCGGCTGCGTCGCCCATGTCAGCGTGGCCCATCCGACCTGCCCGCGCGTGTGCGATGCCTGTGAATCCGCCGCCCGGGCGGCCGGCATCACCGTGCACCGTGGCGGCACCTATCTGGCGATGGAAGGGCCGCAATTCTCGACGCTGGCGGAATCGAAGATGTACCGCGAGCAGTGGGGCTGCGACGTGATCGGCATGACCAACATGCCCGAGGCCAAACTGGCCCGCGAGGCCGAGCTTTGCTATGCCTCGGTGGCGATGGTCACCGACTATGACAGCTGGCACCCCGATCACGGCGAAGTGGACGTGACCGCTATCATCGCGACGCTGACCGGCAACGCCGAGAAGGCGCGCGCCTTGGTCAAAGGCCTGCCCGCCATGCTGGGAGCGGACCGCGCGCCCTGCCCGCATGGCTGCGATCTTGCGCTGGACCACGCGATTTTGACGGCCCCGGAAAAGCGCGACCCGCAAGTGCTGGCCAAGCTGGATGCGGTGGCGGGCCGGGTATTGTAGGCGTCCTTGACGGCCTCGTGTTTTCTTAGGCTAGCTGCTGCGGATTTGACGGAGTTGGATGATGGATTTTGAACTTTGGCTGGCCTTTGTCGCAGCCTCGACCGCCCTTCTGCTGATCCCGGGACCGACGGTTCTGCTGGTGCTCAGCTATGCGCTGTCCAAAGGGCGCAGCGTGGCCGTGGCCTCGGCCACGGGGGTTGCGCTGGGGGACCTGATCGCTATGACCGCCTCGTTGCTGGGGCTTGGGGCGCTGGTGCTGGCGTCGGCCACGTTGTTTTCGGTGCTGAAATGGGTGGGCGCCGCCTATCTGGTCTGGCTGGGCATCAAGCTGCTGCGCAGTGCGCCGTCCGGCGGGATGCAGGCGGTGGCCACCGCGCGCGACGTTACCGCCCGCGGCGTATTCGGCCATGCGGCCGCTGTCACTGCGCTGAACCCGAAATCCATCGCCTTCTTCATCGCCTTCGTGCCGCAATTTCTGCGCCCGGCCGAGCCGCTGGGCCCGCAGTCCGCGATCCTGATTGCGACTTTCGTGGGATTGGCCGGGCTGAACGCGCTGGCCTATGCGCTACTGGCCGACCGGCTGCGCCGCGTAATCGGCCGCCCCGGCATCATCACCGGCATGACCCGTTTCGGAGGGTTGACCCTGATCGGAATGGGCGTGGCCACGGCGGTACTGCGTCGCCCGGCCTGAAGGCAGTCAGGTCCCGGCGTTCTCAGCCATGAATGCGCGAATGAACTTGCGGATCTCGCGCGCGGCCGAGGTGTCGAGATCGCGGCACAGCGCAACGAACGCGTCGCGTTCGTCCTTGTCCAGGCGCAGAACCAGCTGGCTGTTCTTTTTGGTGGATCCCTTGAGGTCGGCCTTGGCCACGGCTGTCATCCTTATTCTGGGCCTGCATCAGCGCGTGGCACCTTGTATAGACAAAGCGCATCGCTTGTCGATACCCGCAGCCCCCCAAGGGCGGGTGGTCCCGGCGCATCTGTTCCGCAGCAAATACGCTCAGGAAGGCAGCCGTGGCTTGCATGACTGGCCGTGATACGCCAAACACCGCCGTGTTTTGACGCAAGAAGGGTTGCCCCATGTCCAGAAGCAAAACGGTCAAGGATTACATTCGGACTATCGTCGATTTTCCCCACGAAGGGATCATGTTCCGCGACGTGACGACCCTGTTTGCGGATCCCCGCGGGTTTCGCATGGCCATCGACCAGATGCTGCACCCCTATGCCGGCGAGCGCATCGACAAGGTCGTGGGGCTTGAGGCGCGCGGTTTCATCCTGGGCGGCGCGATCGCTCACCAGCTGAGCGTGGGCTTCGTTCCGATCCGCAAGAAGGGCAAGCTGCCGGGCACCACGATCAGCGAGGAATACAAGCTGGAATACGGCGAGGCCATCGTCGAGATCCACGATGACGCGATCCAGCCCGGCGAGAAGGTTCTGGTGGTTGATGACCTGCTGGCCACCGGCGGCACTGCCGCGGCAGGCATCAAGCTGATCGAGCGTCTGGGCGGCGAGATCGTCAGCTGCGCCTTCATCATCGACCTGCCCGAGCTGGGTGGCCGGAAGGTGCTGGAGGAGATGGGCATGGACGTCCATGTCTTGTGCGAATTCGAAGGGCTGTGAACAGACAACAGTCACGATTTCGTGACTTGCCGCTGAAAACGCCGCGCGCTTAGCGCGGCGTCGTTCGTTTTCCAGTCGGTTTTTTGCCCCCGACGCATGATCTTTTCCCGGCGTGTCGCCGTATCGCCCCTGATGTCGCCGATGACATCCTCAACAAGGGAAGTAGATCATGTTTCGCAAATTCGCTGTTGCCGGTGTCGCCAGTATCCTGTTTTCGACCGCTGCCATGGCCGACGGCCACGGCAAGGACATTGTGGACACCGCTGTCGGGGCTGGCAGCTTCAACACTCTGGTCGCAGCCGTGCAGGCCGCCGAGTTGGTTGACACGCTGAAGGGCGAAGGTCCGTTTACCGTTTTCGCGCCTACCGATGAAGCCTTTGCCGCGCTGCCCGAAGGCACCGTGGAAACGCTGCTGAAGCCCGAGAACAAGGATCAACTTGTGGCGATCCTCACCTATCACGTGGTTCCGGGCAAGGTGATGTCGGGTGATCTGTCCGACGACATGACCGCCGCCACCGTACAGGGTGGAGAGATCACGATCGATCTCGACAACGGTGTCATGGTCAATGACGCAAATGTCGTTCAGGCAGATATCGAAACCAGCAATGGCGTGATCCACGTCATCGACAAGGTTATCCTGCCCGAGTCGTAAAGAACGCATCGCTGCGGCCCGGAGCGTCCGGGCCGCACTCACACATCTGACAGGACGGCGCCCGGGTTCATTATCCCGAGCGGGTCCAAAGCAGCCTTTATGGCGCGCATGGCCGACAGTTTGGCCGGATCACCATAGCGTTCCAGATCGCCGGTCTTCAAACGGCCCACCCCATGCTCGGCACTGACCGATCCTTCAAATTCATGCACCAGGTCATGAACCGCGCGCTTGATCGCGCCGCGCCGGTCATCGAACTCGCCCCGGTCGTGACCTTTGGGCGGGAAGACGTTGTAGTGCAGGTTGCCGTCCCCCAGATGACCAAAGCAGTTCACCCGGAACGGTCCGAGGGCCGCAATCGCCTTGCCGCCTTGCCGGATGAAGTCGGGGATCCGCGAAATCGGAACCGAGATATCGTGGCTGGACACCGAACCGATCAACCGGTTTGCCTCGGGGATGCGTTCGCGCACCGACCACAGCGCGTCGCGCTGCGCGGCGCTCTGGGCGATGACGCCGTCCGACACCAGACCACGCGCCTCCGCTGCCAAGAACAAGGATTCCAGCGCCGCCTCGGGCTCGTGCCCCGCCGCCAATCCCAGCTCGATCAGGACCGACCATTCCGGCGGTGTGTCAAAGGGTTGCCGCACGTCCGGCAAGACCTCTGCCAGAAAATCCAGCCCCTGTCTGTGGATCAGTTCGAATGCGCTGACGGTTTCGCCCAGATGGTCCCGGGCCAGGGCCAGCAGGTCGATCGCCGCTTCGGGACTGGCCACCTGAAAGATCGCCGTGCCCAGCCCGGCAGGACGCGGGAACAGTTTGAGCGAGGCGGCGGTGATAACCCCCAGCGTGCCCTCGGACCCGATCAGCAGGTTGCGCAGGTCATAACCGGTGTTGTCCTTGCGCAGCCGCCCCAGCCCGTGCCAGATCTCCCCGTTGGGCAGAACCGCCTCGAGCCCGAGGCACAGATCCCGCGCATTGCCATAGCGCAGGACGTTGACGCCCCCTGCATTGGTAGCCAGGTTTCCCCCGATCCGGCATGACCCCTGCGCCGCCAGCGACAACGGAAACAACCGATTGGCCGCCTCGGCCGCGGCCTGAATGTCGGCCAGCACCGCACCAGCCTCGGCGATCAGGATGTTTTCGGTCGGGTAGACGGCCCGGATCGCGCGCATCCGCTCGAGCGTCAGGATCAGGGGCGCGGGGCCATCCGCCATGACCTGCCCGCCCACAAGACCGGTGCCGCCACCGTATGGCACCACCGGGACGCGGGCCTCGGACGCCAATCGCACCAAGGCTGCGACCTGCTCAACCGTGCGGGGCAAGGCCAGCAGACCCGCCTGCCCGACAAAGCGGCGGCGCGGCTCGTCCAGATAGCGCGGCTCGACCGGGCGCAGTATATCGTCACCCAGGCGGGCGCGGATGGTTTCGGCAAAGGTTTCGTCGGCAGGGTTCAAATGCATGCCCTCTGCATGCCCAAGCCCGCGGCGCACGGCAAGGCTTATTCCAGTTCCATCAGGTATTGCGGCTCGAGCACTACCACCGTCGGGCGGTCCGGGAGGGTCCGCAGGGACACTTCGATCTCCGAAACCCCATCCCGGCGCACCGGGAAGTCGGATCGGATATCGGCCAGGAACCGGTCCAGCGAATAGCCCGAGAACCAGTGCATCGGAATGATGACCGAGCTTTTCAGCCGCTGCAGGACCGAGATCATCTCGGGCAAGGGCATGGTCGTGCCCCCGTCTACCGCCGCCATGACCACGTCCAGCCGCCCAAGGGCGGCGAATTGCGCGTCGGACGGCACATGGTGCAGATGTCCCAGATGGCCGATGCACAGGCCTTCGACCTCGAACACGAAGATCGAGTTTCCGCGTTCTTCCACTCCGCCGTATGCTGACCGGATATCGGTCGATACGTTGCGCACCAGCAATTCGCCCAGATCGAGGTAATGTTCGATGCCCTGCCCGAACTCACCCCACCCCGGCAGCACATGCGGGATGGCCGGATCGGGATAGGCGGTCCAATGGGTGTCATGGGCGTGGTTCATCGTCACGATGTCGGGAATCAGATCCGCGCCGCCGATGAAGCCGGTATAGTCGGTCACGGCATTCAGCCCGCCGGGTGTCTGGATCAGAAAGGACGCATGCGCGACATAGCTGATCCGCACCGAGAATTCGGGCACCGGATCCTGCCACGCCGCCTTGTGCACATATTCGATGCCGGGGGTGTTCTGAGCGATGGCGATGCAATGGCTCGGCCGACGCTCCTGCGCCGCCGCCGTCCCTGCCAGCAAGATCAGACCCGCCAAAACACTCCGCATGATCGGAAGTCTAGCGCATCGGCGCCTCGAGTCACGTCACTGGGCCCAAATTTCGGAAACAGTCCCGCCCACATCAGGTCCGAACGGCCGTCTAGCCCGCGTCCGTCCGCCCGCGCCGGTCCGAGCGCAGCGACGCATAGAGCACATGCGTACGCCACCGCCCGTTGATCTGCAGATAGGATTGCGCCACGCCCTCGTATTTGAACCCCGAGCTTTCCAACAGCCCGCGAGAGGCGGCGTTTTCCGGCAGGCAGGCGGCCTCGATCCGGCTCAGGTCCAGTCGGGTAAAGGCGTAATGCACCACGGCGCCGATGGCCTCGCGCATGTAACCCTGCCGGGCAAAGGCCTGCCCGGTCCAATAGCCCAGCGTTCCGGCCTGCGCCGGCCCCCGGCGGATGTTGTCCAGCGTAATGGCGCCCACCAGCATGTCATCCGTTCTGCGGAAGAGGAACAGCGGAACCGCCGTGCCATTGGCCACCGAGCGTTGCGCCCAGTAGACACGGTTGGTGAACGATTTGCGGGTCAGATGATCCTTGGCCCAGATCGGCTCCCACGGGGTCAGATACTCGCGCGAGGCCAGCCGCAGCGCGGCCCAGTCGTTGAAGTCGGAATGCACGGGCGGGCGCAAGCTCAACCGCTCGGTCTCGAGTTTCAGCCTGCGTCTGCCCAACAGCATCACGCCGCGCGCCTCTCCTGCAGCCTCTCCAGTGTCGGCGCACCACCCACAGGTCCGTAGAGCGCCAGTGCTGCCGGGGCCTGAACCGCCATCTTTTCGGCAAAGGCCCGGACGTCGGCGGTGCTGACCGCGTCGATCTTGGCCACGGTTTCCTCGAGCGGCGGAACACGGCCCCATATCTGCACCAGCCGGGCCAGACGTTCGGCCCGGTTCGAAGGGCTTTCCAGCCCCATCAGCATCCCGGCCTTCATCTGTGCGCGGGCGCGGGCAACCTCCTCGGGGCTCATGTCCTCGGCGGCGCGCTTCATCTCGTCGATGGTGATGGTGGCCAGCTCGCCCACCTGATCGGCCGAAGTGCCGGCATAGATCGTGGTCGTTCCCGTGTCGGCATAGGCGCCGGTCTGGGCAAAGATCGTATAGCACAGCCCGCGGGTCTCACGCACTTCCTGAAACAGGCGCGAGGACATGCCGCCGCCCAGCGCGGTCGAATAGATCTGCGCGGTATAGATCTCGTCATTACGATAGCCCGGGCTTTCCAGCGCCAGCGCGAAATGCGCTTGTTCCAGCGCCTTGTCCCGCCGCGCCTCGCCGCCGGTGAACCGCGCGGGATCCGGTAGCAGCCCCTTGCGGGGTTGCAGGTGTCCGAACATCTCTTCGGCCAGTTTCATCAACTGGTCATGATCGACGGCGCCTGCCGCCGACAGGATCATCTGGTCGGGCGCATAGTGCTCGGCCACGAAGGCCGACAGGTCGTCGCGCGAAAAGGCGCTGACTCTTTCGGTCGGCCCCAGAATCGTGCGGCCCAGCGGCTGATCGCGATAGCTCTGTTCCTGCAGCCAGTCAAAGATCACATCGTCGGGCGTGTCATGCGCCTGTCCGATTTCCTGCAGGATCACGCCGCGCTCAACCTCGATCTCGCGCGGGTCGAAGACGGGGTTCAGGACGATGTCGCCGATCACGTCCATCGCCAGCGCCACGTCATCCTTCAGCACCCGGGCGTAATAGGCCGTCACCTCGCGCGAGGTATAGGCGTTGATATAGCCGCCCACATCCTCGATCGCCTCGGCGATCTGCAAAGCAGAGCGCCGCTCGGTGCCCTTGAAGGCCATATGCTCGAGGAAATGCGCGATGCCGTTCTGTTCGATCCGCTCGTGCCGCCCGCCGGCGGTCACCCAGATGCCGATGGCGGCCGATTGCAGCCCCGGCATCTGTTCGCTGACGATCCGAAAGCCGTTTGTTAGTTGGTCCAGTCTGACAGTCACTCAGCAATATGCCTTTTGATATGATCCTCGATGGCGCCCAGATCGTTGGCGATGCGGGTCACCCGTTCCGGACGTTCATACAGATCGGACATGCGCGAGGGAAGAGGCGGATGCACACCGCTGGCCTGCTCGACCGCGGCGGGGAATTTCGCCGGGTGCGCGGTGGCCAGAGTAACCATGGGCACATCGGCGGCGCGGGTGTCTTCGGCCACCTTGATGCCCACGGCGGTATGCGGGCAGACCAGCTCGGCGCTGTGTTCCAGCGTGGACTTGATCGTGGCGAGCGTTTCCTCTTCGGACACACGGCCCGAGTCGAAGCTTTCGCGCAGGGCCTCCATCGCGCCCTGGCTGACGTGGAAGCCGCCCTGTTTCAGCTCGTCCATCAACTGCGCCACGGCCCGCCCGTCCTCGCCATAGGCATAGTACAGGGCGCGCTCGAAGTTCGAGCTGACCTGAATGTCCATCGACGGGCTGATCGAGGGGATGGTGTCGCCCTTGAAATAGCCCTGCCCCGACAGGCAGCGATGCAGGATGTCGTTCTGGTTGGTCGCCACCACCAGACGGTCGATGGGCAGACCCATCCGCTTGGCGATGTAGCCGGCGAAGATGTCGCCGAAATTGCCAGTGGGCACCGTGAAGCTGACCTTGCGATGCGGCGCGCCCAGGCTGGTCGCGGCCGAGAAATAATAGACCACCTGAGCCAACACGCGGGCAAAGTTGATCGAGTTCACTCCGGCCAGTTTCACGCCGTCGCGGAAGTCGAAATCGTTGAACATGTCCTTCACGGCGGCCTGACAGTCGTCGAAATCGCCATCGACGGCCAGCGCGTGCACGTTGCTGTCGGCGGGGGTGGTCATCTGGCGGCGCTGCACCTCGGAGACGCGGCCATGCGGGAAAAGGATGAACACATCGACCGCATCCAGCCCCCGGAAAGCCTCGATCGCGGCCGATCCGGTGTCGCCGCTGGTGGCGCCCACGATGGTAACACGTTCGCCCCGCCGCTTCAGCGCCACCTGGAACAGCTGGCCGATCAACTGCATGGCGAAATCCTTGAAGGCCAGCGTGGGCCCGTGGAACAGCTCCAGCAAAAAGTGGTTCTCGTTCAGCTGCTTCAAAGGCGCGCGAGCATTATGGCCGAACCCGGCATAGGCGCGGGCGATGATCTCTTTGAATTCGTCCCCGGCGAATGAGCCGCTGACATACGGCCACATGACGCGGAACGCGATCTCTTCATAGGGCAGCCCGGCAAGCGCGGCGATCTCGCCCTGACTCAGAACCGGAATCTCGGCAGGCAGGTACAGGCCGCCGTCGCGGGCCAGACCGGTCAGCATCGCCTCTTCAAAGCTCAGTTCGGGCGCCTGCCCGCGGGTCGAGATATATTTCATTGCGCGTCACTTTCTGATGGGGCGCGGCCGCGCCACAGGAAATATCCGGTCATTGCGGCCCAGACCAGCGCCAGGCCGAACCATGTCACCGCGTATTGCAGATGGTCGTTGGGAATACCCGCCGTATCCACCGGCAGCGGCGTGATGGCGGGATCGGTCTGGCTGCGGGCAACCAGTAGGATCGGTTCGGCCCCAAGCGCATCGGCCAGCGCGGGCACGTCGCGGGCAAACCAGATGTTGCCCGCCGGGTCCGGTTCGGGGGTATAGCCGTCGATCTCGTCCGGCCAATGCAGATTGCCGACAACCTTCATGGGGCCGATCTGGCGTTCGGCCTGTTTGGCCGTTGTGGGCACAAAGCCCCGATCCACCAGGATCATGCGGTCACCGGTTCGGAACGGCGCGATGATCCGATAGCCCGGCCCGACCTGTTTGACGGAAACCAGTACATGGATTTCGCCGGGCAGCATCTCGCCCGATACCTCTATGGGCAGATAGCGATCGGCTTCAGGGTCGACCGCCTCGGGCAGCGGCACCGGATCGGTGGCGATCCGGGCTTCGATGTCGGCCAGAATGCCCTCTTTCCAGGCCAGACGCTGAACCTGCCAAGTGCCCAGAGACACAAGAACCGCCAGCCCGGCGAGTCCAAAAATCAGCAGAAACAGGATGCGGCGCATGTCTGGCCCTTGTTGCGTATCATAGCGGCTCGGGGTCAAGCCGGCGTCTTGTTACGGTCTGTGCGCAAGGAAATGCAACCTTGCAATTGTACGGGGCGCAATCCCTTGCGCCCCTGATCGAGAAAAAGCCGCCCCGAGGGGCGGCTTTTGCAATTCGACAGCCTCGCGGGGCGTTACATCAGCGGTGCCTGACCCCAGATGTAGACTGCGAAGAACAGGAACAGCCAGACAACGTCGACAAAGTGCCAGTACCATGCGGCCGCCTCGAACCCGACGTGTTTCTCCGGGGTAAAGTCGCCACGAAGCGCGCGGATCAGACAGACAGTCAGGAAGATGGTGCCGATGATCACATGTGCGCCGTGGAAGCCGGTTGCCATGAAGAAGTTCGAGTAGAACTGATCGCCTCCGAACTCCCAGCCTTCGTGGGCCAGCAGTTCATAGTATTCGAAGGCCTGCAGGAAGGTGAAGGCGATACCCAGGACGATACCGATCGCGAGACCCTGAATCAGCGCCTTGCGGTCGTTGTCGTGGACCAGCGCGTGGTGCGCCCAAGTGATCGCACAGCCCGACAGCAACAGAACCAGAGTGTTGATCAGCGGCAGGTGGAACGGGTCCACCGCGTGGATGTCAGGCTGGATGTATTCGGTGCCGGCATAGTCGTACATCGGATACATGCGATGTTTGAAGAACGACCAGAACCAGGCGAAGAAGAACATCACCTCGGACATGACGAACAGGATGAACCCGTAGCGCAGCCCGATCCGGACCACCGGGGTGTGATCACCCGCGCGGCTTTCGGCCACGACCTCGGACCACCAGGCAAACATCGTGTAGAGAACCGCCACAAGACCACCCCAGAACACGAAGGAGGTCATGCCGTGCATCCACAAGACGGCTCCGAACAGCATGACGAAGCCACCGATCGCGCCGATCAGCGGCCAGATCGAAGGTGCCAGAATGTGGTAATCGTGGTTTTTTGCGTGTGCCATCAGCGTCCCTCACCTACAGGCGTTAGTTCGTGTTTGTTTCTGCCTGCGCATCCAGGGCGGCGTAGCCCTCGGGCAGGTCTATTTCATAGAATGTATACGACAGCGTGATCGTATGAACATACTGTGCTTCGGGGTCTTCCACCATTTCGGGGTCGACGAAGAAAGTTACGGGCATCTCGACGCGTTCGCCGGGCTCCAGAACCTGCTCCTCAAAGCAGAAACAGGCGATCTTCTGGAAGTATCCACCGGCGGAATAGGGCGTCACGTTGTACGATGCCTGTCCCGCAACCGGCTTGTCAGTCGGGTTGTATGCTTCGTAGAAGGCCAGACCGGTCTCACCGATGCGCACCTTCATCTCGCGCTCGACGGGTTTGAACTCCCACGGCATGTCCTTGGCCTTGGACGCGTCGAAGCGAACGGTCACCACCCGGTCGAGGATATCGTCGGGCGTGGCCTCGGCCACGCCAGTGGTGCCCCCGAATCCGGTGACCCGGCAGAACCAGTCGTAGAACGGCACGGCCGCCCAGGCCAGGCTGCCCATCAGAACAACCAGACCAACGGTCTGTGCAACGGTCTTCTGCGGTCCGCTCAAAGCCATCAGTTCTGAACCTCCTCGCTGGGCACGCCGAAATCGCTGCCCGAGACCTTGACGATGGTCAGGCCGAAAATGATCACGATGAACGCCGCCAACGTCAGCCCAACACCCAGGTTGCGGCCGAAACGACGCTGGTGCAGTTCATGGCTTTTACGCAGGCTCATGACCAGCCTCCCAACCCGTAGGGTTTCAGCAGCGCCTCGGCGAGGATCGCGCCAAAATGCAGGAACAGGTACAGCAGCGACAGCTTGAAAAAGCTGCGCTCGACCTTGAAATTGTCCGCCTCCGCGTCGTCCTCGGTGCGGCGCGAGATGGCCCATGCCCCCCGCAGGAACAGAGCGTTCAACACCACGGCCACAGCCAGGTAAATCGGCCCACCGATACCCGAGAACGCGGTGCCCACGGCCAGCAGAGCCAGCAATGCGGTATAGACCAGAATATGGGTCCGCGTGGCGCGGCGTCCATGCGTTACGGTCAGCATCGGCACGCCCGCGTCGTCATAATCCGAGCGCATGAACAGCGCCAGCGCCCAGAAATGCGGCGGTGTCCACATGAAGGTCAGGGCAAACATCAGCCACGGCTCGAGCGTCATCGAACCCGTGGCGGCAACCCAGCCGATTACCGGTGGGAAGGCGCCCGCAGCGCCACCTATCACGATGTTCTGCGGCGTCAGGCGCTTGAGCCACATCGTGTAGATCACGACATAGAAAAAGATGGTAAAGGCCAGAAACGCGCCCGCGAACCAGTTGGTCGCCAAACCCAGCATGATCACCGACAGACCCGACAGAGCCAAGCCCAGCGCCATCGCCTCGCCGGGCTCAACCTTGCCCGACGGGATCGGACGGCCCTTGGTGCGCTTCATCACCTTGTCGATATCCGCGTCCCACCACATGTTCAGCGCGCCCGAGGCGCCGCCGCCGATGGCGATGAACAGGATGGCGCAAAAGCCGACGAACGGATGTACCGGCACAGGTGCGGCCAGCAGACCTACCAACGCGGTGAATACGACAAGCGACATCACCCGCGGCTTGAGCAGGGCGAAATAATCGCCAAAGCCGGCCTCGTCCGCACGGGATTGTGCGGCAAGTGTGCTGGCATTGATGCTCGCGTCGGTCATGTCAGGTCCTTGTGGTGCGAAAGCTGCGCGAAACCCGCGCAGCCTGTCCTTGGTTTCGATCGGGCCTCAGGCCCCGGGATCGTCAGTTCGAGGCGATCTGGAACGGCGCCGGCTGGCCGGCATATTCGTCCAACGCGCCCTGCAGCCACTCCTGGTAGGCTTCTTCGCTGACAACTTTGACGGTGATCGGCATGTAGGCGTGGTCCTTGCCACACAGCTCGGAGCACTGGCCGAAGTAAATGCCTTCCTTGTCGGCCTGGAACCACAGCTCGGCCAGACGGCCCGGAACGCCGTCCTGCTTGACGCCAAACGCGGGGATCGTCCACGAGTGGATCACGTCAGCCGCGGTGACCTGCATCACAACCACCTTGTTGACGGGAACCACGACGGCGGTGTCGGTGGCCAGCAGCCACTCATCCTCGCTGTAGCCGGCATCGGCCAGCTTGGCGCGCATCGCATCGTCCAGAACGAACGGGGTAACATCCGCATCGGCGGGGCGTGCACCTTCGTCCAGGGTGGCCGGGTGACCCAGCAGGTAGCTGTCGAACGCAAAGTCGTGATCGACATACTCATAGGTCCAGTACCACTGGTTGCCGGTCACCTTGATGACGACATCACCCTCGGGGATTTCCTGCTGCTTGAACAGCACCGGCAGCGAGAACGCACCGATGAAAACCAGGATCAGGATCGGGCCGATGGTCCAGGCGATTTCGACCGGGGTGTAGTGCGAGAACCGCGCCGGGGTCGGGTTAACACGCTGGTTGTAGCGCACGATGCAGTATACCAGCAGGCCTGCGACCAGCAGACAGATCGCGGTGATGATAACCAGAATCATACCATCAAGGCGGTGGATCCCTTCGGCCAGGCTGGTGGCCGCCGGCTGGAAGCCCATGCCGCCGTCGACCGGCTTGCCGATGATCTCAAGATCCTGAGCCATGGCGGGAAGGCTGGAGAGGGCTGCGAACACCCCCGAAAGCATCAAAGCATTCTTCATTTTCTGTCCTGATCGTTTGATCTTTGCGTCTCTGGCGAACAGGTGTGAATCGGTCACACCTCTCCCGTTGTCTTTGGCCGCGTTAAAAACCATATTCCGGGAGGTAGATAAAGCAAAATGCTTGCGTCAAACAGACGCTATTTTTGATCTGGATCAAACGCGAAAGGCCGCAACCCATGACTCAAGCCCCGTTTCGCCCGTTCGAGACTGCATTGCCGCATGACGAGGCGCTGGCCGTACTGCGCTCGGCCACCGCTGGGGCCGAAGACGGCGAGCTGTTTGTAGAGCGTCGGAAATCCGAAACACTTGCCTTTGACGATGGGCGCCTGCGCACCGCATCTTACGATGCGTCCGAGGGATTCGGGCTGCGTGCCGTGCAGGGTGATGTGGCCGGTTATGCCCACTCGACCGATGTATCAATGCCCTCGCTGAAACGTGCTGCGGAAACCGCCCGGCTGGCGGTTGGCGACGGAGGAGGCACTTTGGCCGACGCGCCAAGGCGCACTAACAAACAGCTTTATACGGATGCAGACCCAATCGAATCCGCCAGCTTCCCGGTCAAGGTCGAGACTCTGCGCGAAATCGACGGATTTGCGCGCGATCTAGACCCAAGGGTGGTTCAAGTCAGCGCCGTGATCGCCGCGTCCGTGCAAGAGGTCGAGATCCTCCGCCCCGATGGCACCATGGTACGCGACGTTCGTCCGATGACGCGCCTCAACGTGTCGGTCATCGTCGAACAGAACGGCCGACGCGAAAGCGGATCGGCCGGAGGTGGTGGCCGCGTTGGTCTGGACGGCCTGATTGACCCGTCCGATTGGCAGGACAAGGTCCGAGAGGCGCTGCGCATTGCTTTGGTCAACCTTGACGCCGTTGCCGCTCCGGCCGGCGTGATGGAAGTCGCATTGGGCCCCGGCTGGCCCGGCATCCTGCTGCACGAGGCCATCGGGCATGGGTTGGAAGGAGACTTTAACCGCAAGGGGAGTTCGGCCTTTGCCGGGCTGATGGGGCAGCGGATCGCCTCCAAGGGCGTGACCGTGGTGGATGACGGGACGATCCCGGATCGTCGCGGATCGATCACCGTGGATGACGAGGGGACACCGAGCTCGCGCACCGTGCTGATCGAAGACGGCATCCTGACTGGCTACATGCAGGACCGGCAGAATGCGCGCCTGATGGGCGTGTCCCCCACCGGCAACGGGCGCCGGCAAAGCTATGCGCACAAACCGATGCCACGCATGACCAACACGATCATGCTGGGCGGCGATGCCAACCCGGCGGATCTGGTGGCCGAGATCAAGGACGGCATCTGGGCCGTGGGTTTCGGCGGCGGCCAGGTCGACATCACCAACGGCAAATTCGTGTTCAGCTGTACCGAGGCCTACCGGGTCGTGAACGGCAAAATCGGCGCGCCGGTCAAGGGCGCAACGCTGATCGGCGACGGTCCTTCAGCGTTGAAACGTATCCGGGGTCTGGGCAACGACATGGCCCTGGATCCCGGCATGGGAACCTGCGGCAAGGACGGTCAGTGGGTGCCCGTGGGTGTGGGTCAACCCACAGTGCTGATGGAGGGGCTGACGGTCGGAGGATCGGCCGCCTGATGCGAATCGCGCGCCTTCGGCCGGCACCATGGTTAATCCGTGCTGCCGGCCACAAAAGGAATGAACCGTAGCGCATCGAAATAGGCGGCCTGAGAAAAGTTATTACTTTCAAATATTTGCGCACCCATTCCGCGAAACCCACACTGGAACACGCTAAAATTTTCTGCGATTCACAAGCTGTTAACCCGTCACGCCGTAAACCAGTTCTGCAATCAGGCGGAGCGACGGATGACCGAAGAGCAGCTTTCTTCCAATCACCCCCCACTCCCACCCACCACGGAAGAGGACCGGTTTTCCTGGCTTCGCCTGTTGCGCTCGCGCAAAGTTGGCCCGGCAACGTTCCGGCGCCTGATGCACGAACATGGCTCGGCGCAGAATGCGCTGGCCGCATTGCCGGAATTGGCACGCGCTGCCGGAATTGAAGGGTATGAAATATGCCCGCCCGGCGTCATCGAGGCGGAACTCAAGGCCGCAAAAACCGCCAAAGCGCGGCTTTTGTGCCTTGGGGCCGCCGACTATCCTATGGCACTGACCGATCTGAACGATGCCCCTCCTCTGCTTTGGGCAATAGGCGACGTTTCGGTGCTTCAGCGCCCGATGATCTCGCTTGTCGGCGCCCGCAACTGTTCGTCCTTGGGAACCAGGATGGCGCGGGCTCTGGCAGGTGGTCTGGGTGAGAGTGGCTATATAGTCGTCTCCGGACTGGCCCGCGGCGTCGACACCGCCGCGCATCTGGCCACGCTGCAAACGGGAACCGTTGCGGTCATGGCAGGTGGCGTCGACATCATCTATCCGGCGGAAAACAAGGAACTGGCGCGCGACGTCGCAACCAGAGGGCTGCGCATCTCCGAACAACCAATGGGCGTGACCCCGCAGGCCCGCCACTTTCCTCGCCGCAACCGGATCATATCAGGGCTGTCTCAGGCCGTCGTCGTCGTCGAGGCTGCCGCCAAGTCCGGCAGCCTCATCACGGCGCGCGACGCACTGGACCAGGGACGCGAGGTTCTTGCCGTGCCCGGCCATCCGTTCGACGCCCGCGCCGCCGGCTGTAATCTTCTGATCCGCGAAGGCGCCACACTTGTGCGCTGCGTGCAGGATGTAATCGACGCCCTGCCCCCGCAGCCGCGCAGAGCGCCCGAACCTGTCCCCGACACGGCGCCCGTCGCGCAGACAATCACTCCTCCCGAGGCGCTCCACGCCCGAATCCTGGAACGGTTGGGGCCTTCGCCCTTGGCCGAGGACCAATTGATCCGAGATGTCGAGGCGCCTGCCAGCGTGATCGGCCCCGCTTTGGTCGATCTGGAGCTGGATGGTTTGATCCGTCGCCAACCGGGCGGGTTGCTGAGCCTCGCCGTTTGATCTGCCGAGGTGGTTCCCACCCGGGCAAACGGTCTCAATTAGGCCGGATTTCGGGCCTTTCAGACTGTGCATTGACAAATCCATCTTGCCCTACACATTTTGCACGGCCATAGAAGGCGCCCAATCCGTCGAGCGAGGTTTTTAACTAAATGCCTGTAGTTGTTGTAGAATCCCCGGCCAAAGCAAAAACGATCAATAAATACCTTGGCCCCGACTACACGGTCCTGGCCTCGTACGGCCATGTTCGCGACCTGCCTCCGAAGGATGGATCGGTGGATCCCGACCACGAGTTTTCGATGACTTGGGAGGTCGGCACGGACAGCCGCAAACACGTCAAGGCCATCGCCGACGCGCTCAAGGACGACAACGCGCTGATCCTGGCAACCGACCCCGACCGCGAGGGCGAGGCAATCAGTTGGCACCTGCAGGAGGCGCTTACCAAACGCCGCTCGATCAAGAAGGATACGGCCGTCAGCCGCGTGACGTTCAACGCCATCACCAAGGATGCGGTGACCAAGGCGATGCAGAACCCGCGCGAGGTGGACATGCCGCTGGTCGAGGCGTATCTGGCCCGGCGCGCATTGGATTATCTGGTCGGCTTCAACCTGTCGCCGGTTCTGTGGCGCAAGCTGCCCGGCGCGAAATCGGCCGGACGCGTGCAATCGGTCTGCCTGCGCCTGATCGTCGAGCGCGAGATGGAGATCGAGGCGTTCAAGCCCGTCGAATACTGGTCGGTCAAGGCGCTGTTCGAAACGCCGCGCGGCCAGACCTATGAGGCACGGCTGGTCACGCTGGCCGGCAAAAAGCTGGACAAGCATGACATCGCCAACGCCACCCAGGCCGAACTGGCGGTACAGGCGATCACCAGCCGCGCGCTGAGCGTGACCTCGGTCGAAGCGAAGCCGGCCGCGCGGAACCCCAGCGCGCCGTTCATGACCTCGACCCTGCAGCAGGAAGCCAGCCGCAAGTTCGGCATGGGCGCCCGCCACGCGATGCAGGTGGCGCAGCGTTTGTATGAGGCCGGGCACATAACATACATGCGAACCGACGGCATCGACATGGCCCCCGAGGCCGTCGCCGCCACGCGGGACGCGATCAAGGACCGGTTCGGTACCGAATACGTGCCGGACAGCCCGCGCATGTACAAGAACAAGGCCAAGAATGCGCAGGAAGCGCACGAATGCATCCGGCCCACGGACATGACCAAGGATGCGGCCGCCCTGAAACTGTCGGATGACGATCAGCGCAAGCTGTACGATCTGATCTGGAAACGTACGATCGCCTGCCAGATGGCCGCTGCGCGGCTGGAACGCACGACCGTCGAAATCGGCAGCGATGACGGTCAGGTGGGGCTGCGCGCCACCGGTCAGGTCGTGCTGTTCGACGGATTCATGCGCGTCTACGAGGAAGGCCGCGACGATGTCGAGGACGAAGATGACAAGCGCCTGCCCCAGATCATGCAGGGTGATCCGGCGCGCTTTGCCAAGACCACGCTGAAGGATCAGTTTGACAAGGCCACCGCCGACGGCGCGGACAAGAAGGCCATCCTGTCGGAAAACCAGGCGGTTCTGGCGCTGCAACACCACACCCAGCCGCCGCCGCGCTATACCGAGGCGACCCTGGTCAAACGGATGGAGGAGTTGGGCATCGGGCGACCCTCGACCTATGCCTCGATCGTCACCACGATTCAGGACCGCGGTTACGTCCGCAAGGACAAGAATCGCCTGATCCCCGAGGAAAAGGGCCGGATCGTCACGATCTTCCTGCTGAATTTCTTCCGTCAGTATGTGGGTTACGAATTCACCGCCAACCTCGAAGAGCAGCTGGACGAGGTGAGCGCCGGCGCCCGCGACTACAAGGACCTGCTGTCCAAGTTCTGGCGCGATTTCTCGGCCGCGATCGCCGAGACGTCCGAGCTGCGGATCTCGGAAGTGCTCGACAAACTGGACGAGGCGTTGGCCCCGCAGCTGTACCCCCCGCGCGAGGATGGCTCGGATCCGCGCATCTGCCCCAAATGCGGGGTCGGACGGCTGCATCTGAAGACCTCGCGGACCGGCGGATTCGTGGGCTGCGGGAACTATCCCGAATGCACCTATACCCGCCCCATCGCCGGCGAAGGCGCCGAGGGCGAGGAACGTCTGCTGGGCATGGATGGCGAGGATGAGATCTGGCTGAAATCCGGGCGCTTCGGCCCCTATGTCCAGCGCGGCGAAGCCACGCCCGAGAACAAGAAACCGCCGCGCGCCTCTTTGCCCAAGGGCTGGAACAAGGATGACATGGACCTTGAGAAGGCGCTGACCCTTCTGAGCCTGCCGCGCGAGATTGGCGAACACCCCGAGGGCGGTATGATCAGCGCCAATTTCGGGCGCTTCGGTCCCTATATAATGCATCAGCTGCCGGATGAGGCGAAGCCGGTCTATGCCAACCTCAAGGATCCCAACGACGTGTTCGAAATCGGCATGAACCGCGCCGTCGAACTGTTGGCGGAAAAGCGCGCCAATCCCGGGCGGCGTGGACGGGCTGCGGCCAAACCGCTGAAGGAACTGGGCGAGCATCCCGATGGCGGCGCGATCCAGGTTCTGGATGGGCGTTATGGGCCTTATGTGAAGTGGGAAAAGGTCAACGCGACCCTGCCCAAGGACATCAAGCCCGAGGACGTAACGCCCGAAATGGCGGTGGAACTTGTCAATGAGAAGGCGGCCAAGAAAGGCACCCGCAAAAAGGCCGCGCCCAAGAAGAAAGCCACCAAGAAGAAAGCCGGCTGATCCCGGCCCCCGCGGGCGGTTAGGTAGAAATACCACCCGCCCGCAGGTTTCATTGACTTCCCAATGACGTGGCGGCACAACCTGCCCATCACCATGTCATTGGGGGAGTTTTCCATGAAGAAAGTCTATGCCAATGCCACCGAGGCCCTCGATGGGATACTTCGGGATGGCATGCTGATCGCGGCCGGCGGGTTCGGCCTGTGCGGCATTCCCGAATTGCTGCTGCAGGCGATCAAGGAATCTGGCGTGAAGGATCTGACCTTTGCCTCGAACAACGCAGGCGTCGACGACTTCGGCATCGGCATCCTGCTGCAGACGCGGCAGGTCAAGAAGATGATCAGCTCGTATGTCGGCGAGAACGCCGAGTTCATGCGCCAGTACCTGTCGGGCGAGCTTGAGCTGGAATTCACCCCGCAAGGCACCCTGGCCGAGCGCATGCGCGCCGGCGGCGCGGGCATCCCGGGCTTCTACACCAAGACCGGCGTCGGCACCGTGATCGCCGAGGGCAAAGAGCACAAGGAGTTCAACGGCGAGACCCACATCCTCGAGGAAGGGATCTTTGCCGATCTGGCCATCGTCAAGGCATGGAAGGCCGACGACACCGGCAACCTGGTGTTCCGCAAGACCGCCCGCAACTTCAACGTGCCGGCCGCGACCTGCGGTAAGATCTGTGTGGCCGAGGTCGAAGAGATCGTGCCGCGCGGTTCGCTGGACCCCGACTGCATCCACCTGCCCGGCATCTATGTGCACCGGGTCATTCAAGGTCAGCACGAGAAGCGCATCGAACAGCGCACCACCCGCAAGAAGGAGGAAGCGTAATGCCCTGGGACCGCAATCAGATGGCCGCGCGTGCGGCCGAGGAACTGGAAGACGGCATGTATGTGAACCTCGGCATCGGGATTCCGACGCTGGTGGCGAACTATGTGGGCGACAAGGACATCACCCTGCAATCGGAAAACGGCATGCTGGGCATGGGCCCCTTCCCCTATGAGGGCGAAGAGGACCCCGACCTGATCAACGCCGGCAAGCAGACCATCACCGAACTGCCCCGCACCGCCTATTTCGACAGCGCCACGTCCTTTGCCATGATCCGCGGCGGCAAGATTGCGGCGGCGATCCTTGGCGCGATGGAGGTCGACGAGAAAGGCGATCTGGCCAACTGGATGATTCCGGGCAAGCTGGTCAAGGGCATGGGCGGCGCCATGGACCTGGTGGCCGGGGTCGGACGGGTCATCGTGGTGATGGACCACACCAACAAGCACGGCGACAGCAAGGTGCTGAAGGAATGCACCCTGCCGCTGACCGGCAAGGGCGTGGTTGACCGCATCATCACCAACCTGGGCGTGCTGGACGTGGTCGAAGGCGGGTTGAAGATCGTCGAACTGGCCGATGGCGTCAGCGAAGAAGAGATGCGCGCGGCGACCGAGGCGACCATCGTCGGCTGACTTCTGAGCAAACAGAGAAACCGAAAGGCCCGCCAATCGGCGGGCCTTTTTTAATTCATGGACTGAAAGACGCACCCGTCGGAAATCAGCATCGGCGGAGTGGCACACAACGCTCGGGCCACCTGGAAGGCGGCAAGAACCTTGGGGACATAGTCGCGCGTTTCAGCATAAGGCGGAACGCCATTGTGCTTTCGCACCGCGCCTTCACCGGCGTTGTATCCCGCCAGGACGAGAATCGGGTCGTCGTTGAACTCACCCATCAGCCAGTCCAGGTATTTCACGCCGCCGGCGATGTTCTGTTCCGGCAACATGCTGTCGGTCACGCCGAACCGCTTGGCCGTGGCAGGCATCAGCTGCATCAAACCCTGTGCTCCGGCCGAGCTGACGGCAGTGGGGCGACCGCCTGATTCAACGGACATGACCGCAAGGACCAGCGCTGGCGACACTTTTGTTCCCACAGTCGTACGGAGAATATCGACCCCGCGCTGCTCGACGATCTTCTGAAGGTTCTGCAGCCGCGGAGATGAAATCTGGGTCGCCGCCAAAGCCTGCAGGGCTTCGTCAAGGCGGCCGGGGCCGGCTCGGGTCATATCCGGCGATACCTTGTCCCAGAACGCCTTGTACGCGCCCACGGGGGTCTTTTTCTTCATTATGTCCGGAAAGGCCGCCGGAGGGACTTTGGTCCGGGCTATGATATCGGGCACGACCAAATCGGGGCCCGTGCTGGGCGCTGAAGGTGTTGATGCGTGTTCTTGCGGACTGATCTGTACCGTCACTCGCGGGCGTTCCCCCGCTTTGGGAGCCTTGATCCGTTTGTAAACGCCGCGTGGCTCGATATCCGCAGCAGGTGCCGGAGCCGCCACGGCAACCAGCAACGCCAAAACGCCGGCGCATGTCAGTGCGTCCCGGAAAATCATTTCTGCCTGCCTCATCTGTTCTTTTGAGTTGATTTGATACGCGAATCTTCCCGCAAGGCCAGAAAAACAAAGCGAATTGGGGCGGTTTTGCCTCATTTGGCACAATTTTGCACCGCCGAAACAGCGTGGCGGGTTGGTGTGGAAAAATTTTTATTATTTATTTCAATAAGTTAACATATTGGTGACCAAAAAGTTAAGCCTGAGGCAAAAAATTCGTTGTTTGGCCCAATTCCTGCCACGCACGAGGGGCAAACATAGTGCCATACCGAGACGGTCATGAGCCGACTGAGAGATGAAGCTCTGAAAGACCCCGAGGTTTTATTGACTTTTTGATCCTTTAGGAGGGACGTAACATGATCAAGTTCATCAAGAACTTCCGCAAAGACGAAGACGGCGCCGTAACTGTTGACTGGGTCGTTCTGACCGCAGCCGTTGTTGGCCTGGCAGCCGTTGCTTACCAGCAGATCGAAGGCGGCGCAGTTGGCCTGGCAACCGACGTGAACACCGCTCTGTCGGGCGCGACGATCAGCACCGGCGACAGCGGCACCACGGCAGGCGGCATCACCGCGGCTGGCACCAACTAAGCTGACTACATCCCAATCGGGATATGAGGCCGCGCCCACGGGCGCGGCCTTTTCCTTTTCAGGACAACACACCCTACCCGTCAGATTTCAAGCATCAGGCTTAGCATAGCCCACCTTTGGCCCAAATTCCGCCACGGAGACCGCATTTAAATTTTTGGAAATAGGCTATTAGGTGCCCGCAAGAATTTTGGTCGCTATCGGAAACCGAAAATGAGCGGATTCACTCTGTGAGAAGGGACGCGAAATGATCGAGTTCATGAGGAACTTCAAAAAAGATGAAAACGGTGCGATCACCGTCGATTGGGTTGTTCTGACTGCGGCCGTTACTGGCTTGGCAGTTATTGCCTACGCTTTGATCCAGGGCGGGACCGAGAGCTTGGCTGACGATGTCGAGGCGGCCCTTTCCGACTCGGCGATCAACATCAGCACCGGCGACAGCAACACGGCAGTTGGCGGCATAATCACCGGCGGATCCAGCGGCAGCGGGTCCGGCGGCAACTAAGTTATTGAAACTTAGTCAGCCGGTCTTCTGACAACCGCGCCGGCCGGGCGCGGTTGTTCGCGTTTGCACCCTACCCTTCTCCGCACCGCACAACCCATGCTGGGATACAGCAGACGCCACGTCACGAGATGCTGGTTCGCAACGTTCTGTGCCAATAAAACAACGAAAAATATCCATTTGTCCCACATTTCGACACAATTCCGATTTAGGAAATATGCTGTTTCAATGTCCTGCCCGGACCGGTACAGGTCCGGCCAGAGCAATAAAGAGGTATACGCATGCGAGCTGTATTTGGTCTTGTCCTGATCGTCGGGGTCGCCCTGGCTGGCGGTGCGGTCTATATGGCCCGCAACTATATTGCCGAGTATCAGAACGCCCTGGCGCGTGAACGGCAGATGGCCGAAGAGGCCCTTGCCAACGCCAAGGTCGACGTCGTTCCAACCGTCGGCGTGATCGTATCTGAACGTCCGCTGAAATACGGCGAGCGCCTGACCCAGGAAGATGTGCGCGTCGTGGAATGGCCTGAGAATGCGGTTCCGGAAGGTTCGTTCACCGATATGACGGCTCTGTTCCCGGAAACCGGCAACAATGAACGCTTTGTTCTGCGCACCATGGAAAAGGACGAGGCCATCATGGAGGTCAAGATCACCCGGCCGGGTGAGCTGGCCGGCCTGACCTCGCGTCTCGAAAAAGGTATGCGCGCATTCGCCATCAGTGTTGATGTTGCCTCGGGCGTTTCGGGCTTTCTTCGCCCCGGCGACGTTGTTGATGTGTACTGGACCGGATCGCTGCGCAGCGCGGTCGAAGGGGCAAACGGGGAAATCACCCGCTTGATCCAGACCAATATCGAGTTGATCGCTGTCGATCAGACGGCGGGATCGGATGTGACCGGCACGACCATTGCCCGGACCGTCACCGTTGCCGCCACGCCGGAACAGATCGCGGCCCTAGCGCAGGCGCAAAACACCGGACGCCTGTCTCTGGCCTTGGTCGGGGTTCAGGATGAAACCATCGCAAGTGCGATTGAGGTTGACCAACGCAAACTGTTGGGAATCGAAGAAGCAGCCCCCGCACCGAAGAAAGAGGCAGAGAAGGTCTGCACCATCCGGACTCGCCGCGGCGACCAGATCGTTGAGACCCCGATCCCCTGCACAAACTGACGCCCATTCAGAGCGTTACCATGCCCGAGCCGCGCATAATGCGCGGCTCGTTTCGTTTGGGTTGTTGCGCATTGTCCACATAAGGAAAATTCCAGAAACCCTTGATTATTGCAATAAATCCGGAATTCGCGCAAAGTTCCTCACCATAGGGCATAAGACCCAAAAAAATAGAGTGGTGATCGGAGAGGCAGGTCACATGACAATACGTTCCTTGATTGGTTCGACCCTTTTGGGGTTGGCCCTAGTTCTGAGCCCGGTCGGCGATTCCGCCTGGGCCCAAAATCTTCGCGTGGTCAAAAAAGGCACGGCGGAAACGCTGGATGTGCCCATGAACCGCGCCATCGTGGTTGAAAGCGAACAGCCGTTTGCAGAGCTCAGCATCGCGAATGCCGGCATTGCGGACATCTCGTCGCTTTCGGACCGCACAATCTACGTCTTGGGCAAGGCACCAGGCATGACGACGCTGACACTGTTTGACGGCGCCGGAAACCTGATCACGAACGTCCGCGTTCGCGTTGCGCCCGATGTGACCGAATTCAAAGAGCGCCTGCGCCAGATTCTGCCAAATGAGCGAATCGAAGTGCGTACCGCCAATGACGGCATCGTTCTCTCGGGCACGGTCTCCAGCGCAGCCAAACTGGCACGTGCTCTGGAACTGGCCGAACGCTATGCGCCCGAGCGTGTGTCGAACCTGATGAATGTCGGCGGCGTACAGCAGGTCATGCTGAAGGTCCGTTTTGCCGAGATGAACCGGTCGGTCGCCAAGAACCTGTCCGCCTCGCTTGGTTTTTCCGGCGGTGACGCGACCGGTGGTATCAACACGCTGAACAACCAGTTGTCCCTGAGCAACGCGTTGGCCAACAACATCCCGGCGGTTCAGTCGAATACTGGCGCGATTCTGTTCGGCTTTGGCGCAGGCTCCACCCAGGTCCGGCTGCTGCTGGAAGCGCTGGAAGCCAAGGGTCTGGCCCGTAGCCTGGCCGAGCCCAACTTGTCGGCACTGTCCGGGCAGGAAGCAACCTTCCTCGCCGGTGGTGAAGTGCCGATTCCGGTTCCCCAGGATGACGGTGTGGTTGCCATTGAATACAAGGCCTTCGGTGTGGAAATCGACTTCGTTCCGCGCGTTGTCGACGGTGACCTGATCAACCTTGAGATGGCGGCGGCGGTGTCCAACATCGACACCAGTTCGAACTTCACCATCAACGGTGACACGGTCCCCAGCTTCATCACGCGCCAGACCAGCACAACGGTCGAACTGCGAGATGGTGAGAGCTTTGCGATCGCCGGCCTGATTCAGGACGATTTCAGAGACCTGAACAACCAAATCCCGTGGTTGGGTGACGTACCTGTTCTGGGTGCATTGTTCCGCAGCGCGGAGTACCAGCGCGAGCAGAGCGAACTGGTGATCATCATCACCGCGCATCTGGTTTCCCCGACCCGCGGCGAAGCCTTGGCGCTGCCGACCGACCGTGTGAAGCCGCCCAGCGAATTCGACCTGTTCATGAACGGCAGAACTGCCCGGACGGAACGGGTTGGCAATGGAGCCGCATCGGAAGTCGCCAAGCAGGACTTTGGCAATTCCTACGGCTACGTCCTGGATTGATAGGGAGGACAGACCAATGCAGAAGTGGATCATCACACTGGGTCTTACAGTCGCTGTCGCCAGCTGTACCCGTGAGGCCGGTTACGAAGTGGACCAGGGCGCATTCGGCAACGCAACGCTGAACAACATCCAGGTCATGAACGGCGAGTTGACCTATGGCCAGATCCTAGCGCAGCGATTCGCTGCCGAGGTTCCGACCCAGATCAACTTTGCTTTCGACAGTGCGCAGCTGGATTCGGCAGCACGCCAGATTCTGTTGTATCAGGCGAACTGGATCAAACAGTTCCCCGAAGCACGTTTCCGCGTGTACGGCCACACCGACGCCGTCGGATCCCAGTCCTACAACAACAGTCTAGGTCTGCGCCGCGCGCAAGCAGTCGTCAACTTCTTCGCGCAACAGGGTATCTCCCGCTCGCGCCTGGAAGCTCTTGTTTCGTATGGCAAAACGCAGCCACTGGTGGCCACTCCCAATCGGGATCGCCGCAACCGCCGCACCGTTACCGAGGTGTCGGGGCTGGTCGATCGCCACCCCAACATCCTGGATGGCAAGTATGCTGACGTCGTTTATCGCGAGTACATCGAAAGCGCGACATTCAAGAGCCAGCTGCGCCGCGAAACGAACATCGGCGACACCAGCGAACAATAATCAGAAATTGGGCGGCATCGTCGCCCAATTCCCTACAATTGGTTTTTTTGCGCCCAATTCTTGCCCCACTTCCACGCAACATTGTGAACAATTGGGTGACCTGCGGCCAGAATTGACCGCTTAGGGCGACAGCAAGCTGAAACACGGACTGGTATTGTATCGACGTTTGCTGCGCTCTCACGACGAGGATTGTGTTAATGACGAGCGCAACGCCGCAAAACGACGACACCGGCATTCTGGCCTGTACCATCAGCCGAGATGTCCAGAACTTCGACCTGTTGATCGAAGACATGGAAGCCGCTTTGGGCGAGCGCTGGGGTGACCTTGGCTTTGCCGAGGCCCTTGCCTTTTTCAGCCAGCCCGAAGCTGAGTCACTTCAATTCGTGGCCCTGGCGATCGACGGTGAGGACGAGGATAATCTGACCTTGATGGGTGAGATCATCACCCAGGCCAAGGAAAAGAAGATCAAAGTCGTCCTGATTGCCGAGGACGTGACCCCCGCCGCTCTTCATCAGTTGCTGCGCAAGGGGGCCGATGAATTCGTCCCCTACCCTCTTCCCGAGAACGAACTGCAGGAAGCGATCGACCGCATGAATGCGCCCGAACCTGTCGTGACTCCGCAACAGGTTTCCGTCCCGCTGGCCTCAGGAGCTTCGAAAGAAGGCGCTTTGTTTGTTGTTCAGGGCTTGGCCGGCGGCGTCGGTGCAACGACTCTGGCCGTGAACCTGGCTTGGGAATTGGCCACCGTATCGCAAAAGGATGCACCCAAGGTCTGCCTGATCGATCTGGATCTGCAATACGGAACCATCTCGACCTATCTGGACCTGCCCCGCCGTGAAACCGTGTTCGAAATGCTGTCGGACACCGTGGCCATGGATGACGAAGTGTTTGGGCAGGCTCTGCAGACATTCGACGAAAAGCTGGATGTTCTGACGGCCCCGACCGACATGGTGCCTCTGGATATTCTCACGCACGAAGATATCCAGCGGGTGATCGACATGGCCCGCAAGCACTACGACTATGTCGTGGTCGACATGCCGAAAACGCTGGTGCACTGGTCCGAGACCGTTTTGCAGGCCGCGCATGTCTATTTTGCTCTGATCGAACTGGATATGCGGTCCGCTCAGAACGCGTTGCGTCTGAAACGCGCCCTTCAGGCCGAGGAATTGCCGTTCAACAAGCTTCGCTTTGCGTTGAACCGCGCACCCAAGTTCACGGACCTGAGCGGCAAAAGCCGCGTCAAGCGCATGGGTGAAAGCCTGGGAATCTCGATTGACCTGCAGCTGCCGGATGGCGGCAAGCCGGTCATGCAAAGCGGCGACCATGGTCTGCCTTTGGCCAGCTCGGCCGGCAAGAACCCTCTTCGCCGCGAAATCGCAAAGCTGGCTCAATCCTTGCACAGCCTCGGCAGCAACAGCGCCGAAGCGGCATAACGAAGGCTATTAGGGGGAGAAACCGCCGTGTTCTCACGTTACAAAAAACCATCAGGTGCGCAGCCGGTTGCGACCCCTGCGCAAGCCCCCAAGGCCGCCGAAGCCCCGGCTGCTCCGGCAGCGGCACCGTCGTCGTCCACCGCGATTGCCCGCAAACCGGTGGCCAAAACCGCCGCGGAAGCCAAGGGCAACGACCGCGAACGCAAGCGCAAGGAACGGCTGAGTGAAATCAAGATCGAGCTGCATCGGGAACTTCTGGAAAACCTGAACCTGGCGGCTCTGGAAAACGCAGCCGAAGCCGAACTGCGCACCGAAATCAGCGCGATTGCGAGCGAGGTTCTGGAAGCTAAGAACATCGTTCTGAATCGCGAAGACCGGACCCAGTTGAACAAGGAATTGTACGACGAAGTCACCGGTCTGGGTCCGCTTGAAACACTGCTTCAAGACGACTCGGTCAGCGATATTCTGGTCAACGGCCCGCATCAGATCTTTGTTGAACGCTTCGGCAAGCTCGAATTGAGCGACGTATCGTTCAAAGACGAAAAGCACCTGATGCGGATCATCGACAAGATCGTGTCCGCCGTTGGTCGCCGGGTCGATGAATCCAACCCCTATGTTGACGCCCGTCTGCGCGACGGGTCTCGTTTCAACGCCATGGTTCCGCCGATCGCGGTGGACGGGTCCCTGGTTTCCATCCGGAAATTCAAGAAAGACAAGCTCGGCATCGACGACTTGGTCAATTTCGGTGCGTTTACCGAAGAAATGGCCGCGTATCTTCAGGCCGCCGTCTCCACTCGTCTGAACATCATCGTGTCTGGTGGTACGGGCTCGGGTAAGACGACCACGCTCAACGCGCTGTCCAGCTTCATCGATGACGCAGAACGCATTCTGACCATCGAGGACACGGCGGAACTGCAGCTGCAGCAGACCCATGTGGGCCGGATGGAAAGCCGCCCGCCCAACGTGGAAGGCAAAGGCGAAGTCAGCCCGCGCGACTGTCTGAAGAACGCCCTGCGGATGCGCCCTGACCGCATCATCGTGGGCGAAACGCGCGGCGCCGAGGTGATCGACATGCTGCAGGCCATGAACACTGGCCATGACGGCTCGATGACCACGATCCACGCCAACTCGGCCCGTGACGGTATCTCGCGTCTTGAAAACATGATCGCGATGGCCGGGATCGAAATGCCGATCAAGGCCGTACGCAGCCAGATCGCAAGCGCTGTGAACCTGATCGTCCAGGCCAGCCGTCTGCAGGATGGTTCGCGCCGTATGACCTCGATCACCGAGATCACGGGCATGGAAGGTGACGTAATCTCGATGCAGGAAATCTTTAAATTCCAACGAGTTGGCCTGACGCCCGACAACAAGATCATTGGTCATTTCACGGCCACCGGCGTTCGCAGCCACTATTCCGAACGGTTCCGTCTGTGGGGGTATGACCTGCCCGCATCGATTTACGAACCGACGACAATGTAGGAGATCAGGGCATGCAACTGCCAACCGAGGCGCTCATCTATGTCGCGATCTTCGTCGGGGTTCTGGCGCTGGTCGAAGGTATCTACCTGGTGGCTTTCGGCAAATCCATCAGCCTGAACAGCCGCGTCAATCGTCGTCTGGACATGATCGACAAAGGCGTCGGGCGCGAACAGGTTCTGGAGCAGCTGCGCAAGGAAATGCAGCAGCACATGAAGTCGCAGAGCATTCCGCTCTACTCGCTGTTGGCCGACAAGGCCCAGAAGGCGGCGATTGCCTTCAGCCCGCGGCAACTGGTCATGATCATGGCGCTGGTGTCCATGGTCGCGTTCATGGGCCTGAGCATCGGCACCAGAACCGACACCATCCTACGTGCGGCTCTGTCGATCGCAATCGGTGTCGGCGCTGTCTATGCCTGGGTCAATCACAAGGCCAAGAAGCGGATGGGCATGCTTGAGGAGCAGTTGCCCGATGCAGTGGAACTGATGGTGCGCTCACTTCGGGTCGGCAACCCTTTCGTTTCGACGATCCAGATCGTCGCGAACGAGGTGCAGGATCCGCTTGCGACCGAATTCGGCGTGATTGCCGACGAATGCGCCTATGGCCGTGACGTGGGCGAGGCGTTGAAGGACATGGCCGAACGTCTGGACATGCAGGATTTGCGCTTTCTCGCGGTCGCCGTTGGCATCCAGCAGCAGTCGGGCGGCAACTTGGCCGAGATCCTTGATGGGCTTGCCAAGGTGATCCGTGCACGGTTCCGTCTGTTCCGCAGGGTCAAGGCGATCACGGCCGAGGCGCAGTGGTCGGGCAAGTTCCTGTCGGGGTTCCCACTGTTTTGCCTGGTTTTCATTCTGGTCAAGGACCCCGGGTATTATGACTCGGTTCTGGACCACAAATGGTTCATTCCTGCCTGTTTTGTCGTGGGGATCATGCTGACGCTGAACCTGATCGTCATGCGCATTCTCACCAACATCAAGGTCTGAGGGCACGACCATGGAATTTCTGACCCAAATCAACGACATGCTGACGGATCAATTGGGCGAGTTCGGCCCGCTGATCGTCGTCGGCGTGCTGGGATTGTTCATGGTTCTGGTGACCATTCCGATCCTTTTGAACCAGCCGGAAGATCCCTTGAAAAAGCTGCAGCGTGCAAATGCTGCGCCCAAAAAGGAAAAGCGCGGCAAGAAGGATCAGTTGCGCAACTCGGGCCGGAACGAACAGCTTGAAAAGTTCGCGACATTCCTCGAGCCGAAAGATGAAGAAGAATACTCGGCCATGGAGCTCAAGCTGCGCCAGGCCGGTTACCGCTCGAAAGACTCCGTTCGGTTCTTCCACTTTGCGCAATTTGCGTTGGGGATCATCGGGATCGTATTGGGTGTTCTCCTGGTGACCGTGTTTTCAAACGGGCAGGAATTCACCGGTCAGCAAATGATGATCCGCGTTCTGGTACCGGGTGCCATTGGATACTACATCCCCAAATACTGGATCACGCGCCGGATCGAAGAGCGCAAGGAGAACATTACCGCGGGCTTTCCCGACACGCTTGACCTGATGCTGGTCTGTGTGGAAGCCGGTCAGTCTCTGGACCAGGCGATCGTGCGTGTGGCCGGCGAGATGAAGGCCTCCTACCCCGATATTGCCCAGGAATTCGAGATCGTCGCCTATGAGATGAAGGCCGGCAAAGAGAAGGATCAAGTTCTGCGCGATTTCGGGACGCGGTGCGGCGTCCAGGATGTGAGCTCTTTCGTGACGGTGATGATCCAATCGGCCACATTCGGTACGTCGATTGCCGACGCCCTGCGGGTTTATGCCGGCGAGATGCGCGACAAACGCGTCATGCGCGCCGAAGAAGCCGCGAACAAGTTGCCAACGAAAATGACCCTTGCCACAATGATGCTGACGGTGCCCCCGCTGCTGATCATTCTGGTTGGTCCCTCGGCAAAAGGCATCATGGACTTCAGTAACAGAGGCCAATAAGCCCATGCCCTCACGCAACCGGTGCGCCCGCTTTGGGCTCCACCGCCTAATGATAGCCACCGCGGTTCTTGCCGTGGTGGCTTCGTGTACGGACCCAAGTCTTTCGAACGGGCCTTTTGCCCCCGGCGTCGACCCCAAAGGTGGACCGATTGACGAAATTGCTGTCGGGAACCGATTGATGGCAGCCGGAGAATACGAGCTGGCCATGGAATCGTTCACCCGCGCGGCCCTGACAGAGGGGATGACCCCGGAAATCCTGACCTCGATCGGAACCGCCAATCTCGGCCTCAGGCGGCTGGGACAAGCCGAACCCCTCTTGCGACAAGCAGTCGAAGAAGACCCGGATTGGTCGGTTGCGTGGAACAATCTCGGCGTTCTGCTGATGGAAAAAGGTAAGTATGCCGAGGCCGCGCAGGTCTTCCAAAGGGCCTATGCGCTGGACAATGGCGAAAGTGACGCAATCCGTGACAATCTTCGCTTAGCGCTCGCAAAAATGGAAAATCCTGTTAATAATACACCACAAGAACAAGAATATACGCTGGAGCAGCAAGGGAACGGAGCTTTCCTGCTGCGGAAGAACCAGTAACAGAGGCAAGAGCAGTAAGGGACGCAAAAATGCGCCAACAATTCCTGATTCCGACAGTCGTCGTGTGCGGGCTGATCCTGTCTGCATGCGCAAAAGAAACCGAAGAGGAAAAGGTCGAACGCACGTTCCAGGAAGTGAACGTCATCGATGAGACGAACCTCAACGACGTGATGCTCAATGCGGCTGACCCGAACGAGGCAGTGACCTATTTCCGTGGAGCAGCCGGCAAGAATCCAGATCGGATCGATTTGCAGCGCGGCCTTGCCATTTCGCTGACTCGCGCCAAGCGCAGCACCGAAGCATCGGCCGCCTGGAAACGCGTGACCGCGATGTCCGGTGCAACGAACGCGGATCGCGTCGATTATGCGGACTCGTTGGTCCGCAGTGGTGATTGGAAGGCGGCAAAGGCAGCGCTGGACCAGATCCCCCCGACCTACGAGACGTTCAAACGCTATCGGCTTGAAGCCTTGGTGGCAGACGCCAGCAAGGATTGGAAGCGTGCGGACCAGTTCTATGAAACCGCGATCGGGCTGACCACACGGCCGGCTGGCGTGATGAACAACTGGGGGTATTCCAAGTTGACCCGCGGCCAATATTCCGAGGCCGAGCGCCTGTTCACCGAAGCCATCCGACAGGACAGTTCATTGTTCACGGCGAAGAACAACCTGGTTCTTGCCCGCTCGGCGCAGGGGAATTATTCCATGCCGGTGATCCCGATGTCCCAGACCGAACGTGCGGAACTATTGAACACGATGGGCATCTCGGCCGTGAAGCGCGGTGACATCAACACTGCCAAGAACCTGTTCCGGGAAGCCATCGCCACCCATCCGCAGCATTTCGACGAAGCGGTTCGGTCGCTCCGCGCGCTCGAGGAAGCATAAGGCATGGCAATTCCTGCAGTGGCAGCCCTGTGGTTTCTACCATTTGTGCTGCCCATCTGTTTCTATGTCGCGTTCACCGACATGCGGGAAATGAAGATCAAGAACCATGCGGTCACAGCTCTGGCGCTGGTTTTTGTGGTGGTCGGGCTGATTGTGCTGCCACCTTGGTCGGGCGAATGGGTTGGGGCCAGCATCGGGCCCTTGCAGTTTTCTCTGCCGGTCTATGCCTGGCAGCTGTTCCATCTGGTGGTCGTGCTGTTTTTTGGCATTCTTCTCAATGCCGCAGGCGCCATGGGTGCGGGCGACGCCAAGTTCTGCGCGGCTGCGGCTCCGTTCGTATGGGTTGGTGATTTCTTGCTGGTGATGGTGATTCTGATGGTCACGACGCTGGCCGCGTTTGCCACCCATCGGCTGGCCAAATACTCTCGCCTGCGCCAGATCGCTCCGAACTGGGAAAGCTGGGATCAGGGCAAGAAATTCCCCATGGGGCTGGCCTTGGGTGCGAGTCTTGGCATCTATTTGATTTTGGGCGCAATTAACGGCTCGTAAACCATCATGTCTGCGCCTTGCCCGCGCCTTGGTCCTGCCACAAAGCTGCGCCAGATTTTCCGCAAGTGGTCCCTTTCGGGACACAAGGATTGACAACTGGATATACGAGCCGCGCTCATGAACATGCAGACCTCATCCGTTATGGCTCCTCCTGCCCCGAAGGGTCTGGGGGAAATGCAGCTTCCGCTTGTTATGATGCGGGACATCCTTCTGAAGACCGTTTTCCGCAAGAATGTGGACACGGTGAGCGAGATCGCCGCCTCGATCTGTCTGCCGAGTTCGGTGACGCAGGAATTGGTCGACATCGCCCGCGAACAGAAGCTGCTTGAGGCGACTGGGACATTGAACGCCAACAGCGGCAACGAAATGGGCTATCAACTGACCGACGCCGGCAAGGCACGGGCGTTGGACGCGCTGAGCCAGTCCGAATACTTTGGCGCCATGCCCGTTCCGCTGGAAGTCTACCGCGAGCAGGTCAAACGACAGTCGATCCGGAACATCCAAGTCACGCGCGATCAGCTGACCGGCGCCATGGGGCACCTTGTCCTGCCGGACAGCCTGCTTGACCACCTGGGCCCTGCGGTCAGCGCCGGTCGCTCGATCCTGATGTACGGCCCGCCGGGCAACGGTAAGTCTTCGATTTCAAACGGAATTCGGGATGCGTTGGGTGACAACGTCTTTGTTCCGTATGCCATCGAATATGCCGGTCAGGTGATCACCGTGTACGACCCGATCGTGCACACAGCGATCGAGCAAGAGGCTGACGACCCGAACAGCCTGCGCCGCCGCAAGCGGTTCGACACGCGGTACGTCCAGTGTGAACGCCCCACGGTGGTCACGGGTGGTGAACTGTCGCTGAGCATGCTGGACCTGGTCTACAACCCCACGGCGCGCACCTATCAGGCGCCGCTGCAGCTGAAATCGACCGGCGGCATCTTCATCGTGGACGACCTTGGCCGCCAGGCCGAGCCGCCGCAGGCCCTGATCAACCGGTGGATTGTTCCGCTGGAAGAGGGCAAGGACATTCTGGGCCTTCAGTCGGGTGAAAAGTTCGAAGTTCCCTTCGACACGCTGGTCATCTTCTCGACCAACTTCCACCCGAACGAGATCTTCGACCAGGCCGCGCTTCGCCGGATCTTCTTCAAGATCAAGATCGACGGCCCGAACCAGGAAAACTTCCTGAAGATCTTCGCCATGGTGGCCCGCAAGCGCGGCATTCCGTTGGACGAAGCCGCACTGGTACATCTGTTGAAGGTCAAATACCCGACCATCAACAATGTCTATGCGAACTATCAGCCGATCTTCCTGATCGATCAGATGATCTCGATCTGCGAATTCGAGGGCATCCCCTATCAAATGAGCCCGGAATTGATCGACCGCGCCTGGGCGAACATGTTCGTCAAGGACGAGGAAATCGTTAAGTAAGACGGGCCCAAACCGCATTCCGCTTTGTCACCGGGCGGGCTAGTCTGCGCATATGACGCAGATTCCCGCCCGGATTGACACCTGGTTTACCGCCAGAGGTTGGTCCATCCACCCGCATCAACAGGCCATGATCGACCGGGCGCGGGCCCCGGCGACGCTGTTGATCGCGCCCACGGGCGGCGGCAAGACGATGGCCGGGTTCCTGCCCTCGCTGATCGAACTGGCCGAGGGGCGGCACGCGGGGCTGCATACGATCTATGTCTCGCCGCTCAAAGCGCTGGCCGCCGACATCAAGCGCAACCTGCGCGGCCCGGCCGACGAGATGGGCTTGCCGATCCGGATCGAGGATCGCACCGGCGACACCACCCCCACACAGAAGAAACGCCAGCGCGTGGACCCGCCGCATATCCTGCTGACGACTCCGGAAAGCCTGGCGCTGCTGACGTCCTACGAAGATGCACCACGCATGTTTCACGGCGTCCAACGCGTGATCGTGGACGAGATACACGCGCTGGCCGAAAGCAAGCGGGGCGACCAGTTGATGCTGGCCCTTGCGCGCCTGCAGACCCTGTGCCCCGATCTGCGGCGCGTGGGCCTGTCGGCGACGGTCGAGGACCCGGACGCAATCGCGCGCTTTCTGGCCCGCCACCCCGACCCTTGCGACATCGTTCTGGCCGACCCCGGCCCCGACCCCGATATCGCCATGCTGCAAACGGCCGAAATGCCGCCTTGGGCCGGGGGCGGCGCGGCCTATGCCATCCCGGCGGTGCTGGAGCAGGTCCGGCAGCACAAGACGACGCTGATCTTCCACAACACCCGCGCTCAGGCCGAGATCTTCTTTCACAACCTGTGGCTGGCCAATGACGAAGGCCTGCCCATCGGCATCCACCATGGCAGCCTCGACCGGCAACAGCGCGAACGGGTCGAGGCGGCAATGGTCCGTGGCGACCTGCGCGCCATCGTCTGCACCGGCAGCCTTGATCTGGGAATCGATTGGGGCGACGTGGACCTTGTGATCCAGATCGGCGCCCCCAAAAACGTCAAGCGCCTGGTCCAGCGGATCGGGCGGGCCAACCACCGCTACAACGCGCCGTCCAAGGCCCTGCTGGTGCCTGCCAACAGGTTCGAGGTGGTCGAATGCGTCGCCGCGCTGGAGGCCGCGCGCGCGCACGATCTGGACGGCGAGCCGCGCGGCCCCGGCCCGCGTGACGTTTTGTGCCAACACATCCTGATCGCGGCCTGCGCCGGACCGTTCGATGCCGATGCCCTGTATGCCGAGGTCACCTCGGCCGGTCCCTATGCCGATCTGTCCCGCGCGGCCTTCGATGCCTGTCTGGAGTTCTGCGCAACTGGTGGCTATGCGCTGCGGGCCTATGACCGCTGGCAGCGCCTGCAACAGCGCCCCGACGGGTTGTGGCAGCTGCGTGACCCGCGCGCGGCGCAACGCATCCGCATGAATCTGGGCACGATCCAGGACAGCGATACCCTGAAGGTCCGGCTGAAACGCAACCGGGGCGGCAAACCCCTGGGCGAGGTCGAAGAGGCCTTTGCCGCATCGCTGACCCCCGGCGACACCTTCCTGATCGGCGGTCAGATCGTGCGCTATGAAGGGCTGCGCGAAACGGTTGTCGAGGTCACGCGCCGTGCGGACAAAAAGCCCAAGATCGCCACCTTCTCGGGCACCAAGTTCGCCACTTCGACCCAGCTGAGCGACCGCATCCTGCGGATGTTCGCACAGCCCGGCTGGCCGCAACTGCCCGAACATACGGGTGAATGGCTGGAACTGCAGCGCCGGATGTCGCGGCTGCCCGGGCGTGACCGGCTGTTGATCGAGAGCTTTCCCAATGACGGCCGCGAAAACCTGTGCGTCTACGGCTTTGCCGGACGCAACGCACAACAGACGCTGGGTCTGCTGCTGACCAAACGGATGGAGGAAACCGGGCTGGCCCCGCTGGGCTTTGTCGCGACCGACTATGCCACGCTGATCTGGGGACTGGACGCGGTCACCGATCCCAGCCCCCTGTTCCAGATCGAGGCCCTGCGCGACGGGTTGGACAACTGGCTGGCGGGCAACGCGGTGATGAAACGGACCTTCCGCGCTTCGGCCACCATCGCCGGGCTGATCGAGCGCAACACAGGTGGCCAACGCAAAAGCGGGCGGCAGGCGACCTTTTCGTCGGACATCCTGTACGACACGCTGCAGAAATACGACCCCGACCACCTGCTGATGCAGATCACCCGCGAAGAAGCCATGCGCGGGCTGGTCGATTTCGGACGGATCGAGGCCATGATCGCGCGCATCGGCGACCGGATCGACCTGATCCGGCTGGACCGGGTGTCACCACTGGCGGCGCCCTTGCTGCTCGAGGTGGGAAAGGTTCCGGTCAAGGGCGCGGCCGAAGAGCGGCTGCTGGCGGAAGAAAGCGCCCGTCTGTTGCGCGACGCTGGCCTGGAACCCGCATGAAGAAACGACTTGCAAATCACGGCCCGACAGGCAAAGAACGGACCATGAACAGCCTTGAATTTTCGTTTGCGGGTGCCCGGCTGCACGCCATGGGATCGGGCGCGCTTTGGTGGCCGGCGCACGGTCTTCTTTGTGTTTCGGACCTGCACTTGGGCAAGTCATCTCGGATCGTTCGGCGGGGCGGACCGGCCCTTCCCCCTTATGACAACCGAGAGACACTGTCCCGGCTGGCCGCCGATCTGGACACGACCGGCGCCAAGACGGTGGTATGCTTGGGGGACAGTTTCGATGATCTCGAAGCCTCGGAAACGCTGAGCGATGCAGATCGGCTCGAGATTTCTGCGCTGCAGGCCGGGCGGCTGTGGATCTGGATAGAGGGCAACCATGATCCGGGTCCCGTCGCGCTGAGCGGCACCCATCTGGCCGAGTGGAGCCAAGACGTGCTGGTCTTCCGCCATATAGCGGAACCCGACGCGCAAGGCGAAGTTTCAGGGCATTTTCACCCCAAGGTCCGGCTCAATGCGCCGGGCCGCATGATCTCGCGCCCGGCATTTTTGTTTGACCGGTGTCGGGTGATCATGCCGGCTTATGGGACATATACCGGAGGGCTGCGCAGCTCGGATACCGCGTTGTCTCAGTTGATGCAGCCGGACGCCCGTGCCATTCTGACGGGCCCGCAGCCACAGCTGACGGTGATGCCGCGTTAGCCGACAGCTGGTTCAGATCACACCGTCTTCTTCCAGTTTGGGTTTGTATTTGCGGCTGACGGGAACCAGATCATCGTTCCGAAGGCGCAGGTAGGTTTTGCCGTTGTTTTTCTGAATTTCCAGAATGGCCGCGTCCGTAACCCAATGGGATCTGTGGGTACAATGGCCCGAAATCGGCTCCATCTCAGCAATCGCGTCAGTAAAGCGCGACCGGATCGTATAGGTTCCGCTGGTGGTCACCACATCAACGTAGTGATCCCGGACCGCAAGCCGCAGGATATCACCACGAAACCCGTCCGGCAGGCGGCTCACCAAACGGGGTTGGGGTGCTTCGATGACTTCGTCATTTTCAGGCGGGGCTTCGCCTTTGCTGACCAGAACCAGACCTGTGCTAAACAGCGCACCGTAGGTGCCAACCGCCAGCAAACCGGGGGCATCGTGGCCGCTGGCAGCGCACAGGATCCACGTCAGGATCCACAACGCAGGCGTGAACAATACAAGGATCACCAAGGCAAACGCCACGTCCCGGACCGTCAGTCCGACATGGTCCAGACGATCCTTCACCAACTGCCGAGACCCCCACGTTGCCACAACCGCCAGAATCATCACTCCTGCCCAGAACGCCAGACGTACGGAGAAGGGTAGATCCATTTCTCGGAACGGTGGAAAAGTATAGGAGAGCAACGGGACGAACAGAATACCGGCGACCACCCTCTGAGGCGTGCATTCTGCAATGAATGGGCTCAGTTTTGACAACATATCAAAATCAATGAGCAGCCTTTCGGGACCCAGCCCTTGTCCCTCAGACGCCCACTTATTCACTTCGTAACCGGCTGGAAACTCAAGCTTATCACGAAATGTCAGACAATCAAACACGTTTGCGGCGTGCTAGTGGGGGTCGTTTCATCCCCACGTTGGCCCCGGGGCGGACGCTCCGCCCCAGGGCCGCCAGTGGTCAGGCCGTCAGGCCTTCGGGCTCGGGCAGGCCGTTCGACCGGCAACAGGCCGTCAGAGTGTTGGCCAACAGGCAGGCGATGGTCATCGGGCCAACACCACCGGGAACCGGTGTAATAGCGCCTGCGCGCTCGGCCGCGCTTGCATAGTCCACGTCGCCGACCAGCTTGGTTTTTCCATCACGCTCGATCCGGTTGATGCCAACGTCGATGACGGTGGCACCCTCCTTGATCCAGTCGCCAGGTACCATCTCGGGGCGGCCCACCGCGGCCACGACGATATCGGCGCGACGCACGACATCGGGCAAGTCTTTGGTACGGCTGTGCGCGATGGTCACGGTGCAGCTGTCGCCCAGCAATAATTGGGCCATCGGCTTACCCACGATGTTCGACCGGCCGATCACCACCGCATCCATGCCGGACAACGAGCCATGATGATCGCGCAACATCATCAGGCAGCCCAACGGCGTGCAGGGAACCATGGACTTCTGACCGGTGCCCAACAGACCAACGTTCGAGATGTGGAACCCGTCGACATCCTTGGCCGGGTCGATCGAGTTGATTACCAGGTCCTCATTCAGATGTTTGGGCAGCGGAAGCTGGACCAGAATGCCATGCACCGCGGGATCGTTGTTCAGCTTCTCGATCAAGGCCAGCAGATCTGCCTCGGACGTGTCGGCATCCAGCTTGTGCTCGTATGAGTTCATGCCCACTTCGACAGTCATCTTGCCCTTGGAGCGGACATAGACCTGGCTGGCCGGATCTTCACCGACCAGAACCACTGCCAGACCGGGGGTGATGCCGTTTTCTTCCTTGAGTTTTGCAACCTGGTCGGCGACTTGCGCGCGGACCTTGGCCGCAAAGGCCTTGCCGTCGATGACTTGAGCTACCATCCTTTGATCCCTTCTTTCAAAAAGCGGATCGGGCGCGAAGGGCGCCCGGTCATTCAGTCGGGGCCGAGCACGTTCTCCTCGCGCGCAATCGACCAATCAATCAAGATGCGCCAAAGCCTTTCGGTCAGATCGGGGTCCATGCCCACCTCAACCGAGTTCGAACGCACCTTTTGCACCACATCCTCGACACGCTCGGGTATACGGGCCGGCAGGCCCTCGCCCGGTTTCAATTCGGACGCGCGATCGATGTAGGTTGCGCGCGTCGCCAACAGTTCGATCAGTTGGCGGTCCAGCTTGTCGATCTGAACCCGCAATTCCTGCATGGAATGACAGTCCTGCGGCAGTGTCAGAGTGGGCATCGCAATCTCCTCATGGCCCGGGGATTCCCCGGACCACGAGATGTCTTATTCAGCGGCTTAGAACAAGCCCTCGATCTGCCCTTCGTCGTTGAGGCGGATTGTCTCAGCCGCCGGTTTGCGGGGCAGACCGGGCATGGTCATGATCTCACCGCAGACCACCACGATAAAGCCGGCACCCGCCGACAGGCGCACCTCGCGCACCGGAACCGAGTGGCCGGTGGGCGCGCCGCGCAGCGACGGATCGGTCGAGAAGGAATACTGTGTCTTGGCCATGCAGACCGGCAGATTGCGGTATCCGGCGGCTTCCCATTCCTTCAACTGGTTGCGGATCTTGGCATCGGCCAGAACCTCGTCGGCGCGGTAGATGCGCTTGGCGATGGTCTCGATCTTCTCGAACAGGGACATTTCGTCAGGGTAGATCGGCGCAAAATTCGCGGTACCGGCATCTGCCAGTTCAACGACTTTTTTTGCCAGATCTGCAGATCCTTCCGAGCCCAGTTCCCAATGCCGCGACAGAACCGCCTCAACCCCATGTTCGGCGCAGTAGTCCTTGACCGCCTGAACCTCGGCATCGGTATCGGTGACAAAGTGGTTGATCGCCACGACGACCGGCACGCCGAAGGATTTCACGTTCTCGATATGGCGGCCCAGGTTGGCACAGCCCGACTTTACCGCGTCGACGTTTTCCGCGCCCAGATCGGCCTTGGCCACGCCGCCATTCATCTTCATCGCGCGAACCGTTGCAACCAGCACCACGGCCGACGGCGCAATGCCTGCCTTGCGGCACTTGATGTTCATGAACTTCTCCGCGCCCAGATCGGCCCCGAAACCGGCCTCGGTCACGACATAGTCGGCTACCTTCAGCGCGGTCTTGGTCGCGATGACCGAGTTGCAGCCATGCGCGATGTTGGCAAACGGGCCGCCATGCACGAAGGCCGGGTTGTTTTCCAGCGTCTGCACCAGGTTGGGCTGCATCGCGTCTTTCAGAAGAACGGTCATCGCGCCTTCGGCCTTGATGTCGCGGCAATAAACCGGGGTCTTGTCACGGCGGTAGGCCACGATGATGTCGCCCAGGCGCTTTTCAAGATCCTTCAGGTCGTTGGCCAGGCACAGGATCGCCATGACCTCGGACGCAACGGTAATGTCGAAACCTGCTTCACGCGGGAAACCGTTCGACACGCCCCCCAAAGAGGCCGTGATCTGGCGCAGGGCGCGGTCGTTCATGTCGACGACCCGGCGCCAAACGACGCGGCGGGTATCGATTTCCAGCTCGTTGCCCCAATAGATGTGGTTGTCGATCATCGCCGACAGCAGCGAGTGGGCCGAGGTGATGGCGTGGAAGTCACCGGTGAAGTGCAGGTTCATCTCTTCCATCGGAACGACCTGCGCATAGCCACCGCCCGCGGCCCCCCCCTTCATGCCGAAGTTCGGACCAAGCGAGGCCTCGCGGATACAGATCATCGCATTCTTGCCGATCCGGTTCAGGCCATCACCCAAACCGACGGTTGTGGTGGTCTTGCCCTCGCCCGCGGGCGTCGGGTTGATTGCAGTCACAAGGATCAGCTTGCCATCTTCGCGGTCCTGGACCGAGTTGATGAAATTCTGGCTTACCTTGGCCTTGTCATGGCCGTATGGCAGCAGGTCGTCGCTCGAGATGCCGATTTTTGCACCAATCTCCTGGATTGGCTTCTTGTTCGCCTCGCGAGCGATTTCAATGTCGGATTTGTAGCTCATTGGGCAAGATCCCTGATTGAATTCCGTGCAAAACCGACGCCGCGCGTCGGTGCTGTCAAATCCATACCGTTGTGTACGGTTTGAATGGATGTGGATTCCGACATTTTCAGGCCGCGAAACGGCGTAGGCCTTGTTCGGACGTATCTAATCGGAAACCGCCGTCTGTTTTGGGTTCCATGCGCGCTGATCGGGGACGAACAGGGTCAGACTGTCTCCGAGCCTCAGAAGCCCCGGCCGTTCGATCCAAGCGGTCACCCCGCGCCGGCCCTGTGCGGCCGGTTTGAAGCGGGCGCCGTGCCCCGGTGACTCTGCTTCGATTTCACGTCCGGGCAGGATACAAGGGCGGTTCTCCATATCGACGGTCAGGGTCAATCCCGTATCCGCCTGCAGCCGAGACGAGGGCGGAACATGCGTGAAATCCGGAATGCCCTCGACAACGATACTTGCACCCAAAAGGGCCGGATCCAGCCGGTCCACGCCCATGTCAGAAGCAATGGCCGCCATTTCCTCGGCAGCCAGGATCGTCAGCTGTCGCACGTTACGGATTTCGGTGCCTTCCGGGTACAGGTTCTTGACCCGCACGCAGGATGGTCGATTGAGTCCTTCATGACGCGCGCCAATGTCGCCCGAGAACCCAAGGTCGAGCTGCGGCACCGGCTGAGCCCGCAGGGATTGCCCGGCGGGAACGTGGCCCAACCAGACGACCCGGGCCTTGAATTCGGTTTCACGCAGGACAGGCATGCCATTTCCTTTCGACAGCGGATCAAAGTTCGCTGCAGCCTAACGCTCGCTGCCCTGATGAAAAGGCCGAAAAGAAAAGACCCGGCTCTGGGGCCGGGTCTCTTGCGTCATGCCGAAGGTTCAGGCTCCATCCCGCCCTCGGGCGGGGTCTTCTTGACCTTGGTCTTGGGAATCGCCGTCACGCTCGCGGCATTGCCGTGATCGGACTTGTCGCTTTCGTCGTCACTCTCATTCGGCGGTTCGCCATTCATGACGCGCTTGATTTCGTCACCCGTCAGAGTTTCGTATTCAAGCAGACCCTGAGCCAGACGCTCCCATTCTTCCTTGTGTTCGGTCAGGATCTGATGGGCGCGGTCATATCCCTGCTGGATCAGCCGTTTGACCTCTTCCTCGATCAGTTCCTTGGTATGGGCCGAAACCGAGAACCCGGCCGTGTTGCCCTGATAGCCCTCATGCGCCTCGGCATAGTCGATGTTGCCGACCTTGTCGGACATGCCCCAACGCATCACCATGGCCCGCGCCAATTGGCTGGCCTGCATGATGTCGCCGGCCGGGCCGTTCGAGACGTGGTCTTCACCGTATTTGATGACCTCGGCCGCCTTGCCCGCCATGGTCATGGCCAGCTTCTGCTCACATTCGTCCCTGTGATAGTTCAGCTGGTCCATTTCAGGCAGGCTTACCACCATGCCCAGCGCGCCGCCGCGCGGGATGATCGTGGCCTTGTAGACCGGATCGCACAACGGCAGGGTCATGCCGACCACGGCATGGCCGGCCTCGTGATAGGCGGTCTTTTCCTTCTGGTCCTGGGTCAGCACCATCGAGCGGCGCTCGGCCCCCATCATCACCTTGTCCTTGGCGTTCTCGAAGTCTTCCATGGTGACAAAGCGCCGACCGACACGTGCGGCCATCAGCGCGGCTTCGTTAACAAGGTTGGCAAGGTCAGCCCCCGAGAAGCCGGGTGTGCCGCGCGCGATTATGCGCAGATCAACATCCGGACCCAAAGGCGTCTTGCGGGCGTGAACACCCAAAATCTTCTCGCGGCCCTTGATGTCCGGGTTGCCGACGGTCACCTGACGGTCAAAGCGGCCAGGGCGCAGAAGCGCCGGGTCCAGCACATCCTTGCGGTTGGTTGCAGCCAGGATGATGACGCCCTCGTTTGCCTCGAACCCGTCCATTTCGACCAGCAGCTGGTTCAGGGTCTGTTCGCGTTCGTCGTTGCCCCCGCCATATCCGGCGCCACGGTGGCGACCCACCGCGTCGATCTCGTCGATGAAGACGATGCAGGGCGCGTTTTTCTTGGCCTGTTCGAACATGTCGCGCACGCGGGACGCACCCACACCGACGAACATTTCCACGAAGTCCGAACCCGAGATGGTGAAGAAGGGCACGCCGGCCTCACCCGCAATCGCGCGGGCCAGCAGCGTCTTACCAGTACCCGGAGGGCCAACCAGCAGCGCACCTTTCGGGATCTTGCCGCCAAGGCGCGAGAATTTCTGCGGGTTGCGCAGGAATTCGACGATCTCTTCCAGCTCTTCCTTGGCCTCGTCGATGCCCGCCACGTCGTCAAAGGTGACGCGGCCGTGCTTTTCGGTCAGCATCTTGGCCTTGGACTTGCCAAAGCCCATGGCACCGCCTTTGCCACCGCCCTGCATCCGGTTCATGAAATAGACCCAGACACCGATCAACAGCAGGAACGGCAGCAGCGTAATCAGGAAAGACTGGAAACCCGATTGCTGTTGCTTTTCCGCCCGCACGGGGATGTCTTTCTCGATCAGCAGCTTGGTGACTTCGGCATCACCGGGCTTGATCGTGACGAAATTCCCGCCGGAACTGGTTGTGTAACGGATCTGCTCACCATCCAGCGTCACGCCTTTTACGTCGCCTGCTTCGACGGCGCTTACGAAATCCGAATAGGTTTTTTCATTGCTCTGGAGGGTTCCTCCCGGTCCGCTGAACAGATTGAACAGTGCAAGGATCAACAGGAAGAGAACGACCCAGAAGGCTATATTGCGAGCGTTGCCCAAGAAAATTCTCCCAAAAGACATCGGCAGATGAGGCGCTGCCGGGTTGCCTCTTAAAATAGAGATGATTGAAGCAGGTTCAATGCGATAAAAAAGAAGCCGAAAGCTCGGGGAATTTCGGGTCCATTTCAAACGTCCATCCGTTCAAAAAACCGGCAAATGGCGCGGACACGATTTGGTCGCCCAGCCAAACGGCGGGCGTGGCCATCAGCACCATGCGCGGCACCCCTGTCGCGCGCCAGTCGGGTACTTGTGGCAACCCGGTCTCGCCAAGCGCACGGATCTGTGCTCCGGGCGTGTCCGGCCCTGTCGCGATCCAACGCTCGTCCCAGAGTTCGGCTGGTCGGGCCACGCATGCCGAAACGGCGGTCAGCTCTCTGCAAAACCACGAACTATTCCCGTCCGTCAGGATTTGACAACCGCTCAGCGTCGACGAACGTCCCGCAATAACGGCCTGTACGACCTGCTCGACTTTGCATTGCCGCGGCGGGTACCCCGGACCCGTGATCCGCTGGAGGATCCCGACAACAAGCCGGCGCTGTATTTCTTCAGGCAGCGCGCCAAAACCGGCGCGATCCACACGCACCGCACAGGCTTTCTCTTTCGCAACGCGGCGGGCGGATTCCTGCGCAAAATGCTCAAGCGCCCGGTTCGCACGCCCGAGGTTCGCGGCAACGCGGGACAAACGTTCAGCCGTGATCCCCAAGCCGGACAGATGGCCCAACGCCTCGCGGGCCTTGATCCGGTCAAAGCGCAAGTCCTGATTCGAAGGGTCTTCGATCCATCGCACCCCCTCAGCCTGTAGGTAGTCCCGCAAGGCGGTGCGCATTTCGCCCAGCAAAGGTCGCCAAAGCGTGACACCCTCCAGTTCGCGCGCGAAAGACATGGCCGACAATCCGCGCACGCCAGCGGCGCGCCCTAGACGCATCAACACGGTTTCCGCCTGATCATCTGCGGTATGGCCCAGAGCGACCGCAGGAATGTCCTGCGACACCGCCCAGTCCCGCAGCAAACCGTAGCGCGCCTGCCGAGCCTGATCCTGCAGGTTTCCCGACCGGTCCCATCCCGTCCATTTCAGAGTGACATGGGACACGCCCAAATGTGCACATGTCTCGGAAACACTGGCGGCCTCGGCGGCCGCATCCGGCCTCAGGCCGTGATCGACAGTCGCCGCAAACAGCCGAACATCTTCATCCCGGGCGATCCGGACCAAAAGATGCAGCAATGCAAGCGAGTCGCTTCCACCGGACACGGCCACGCCCAGTCGCGACGGAAGCATTTCAGGCAACACCGCCCTGACGCGCTCCGGAAGGGTGTCGGCTGGTGAGTTCAAGAACAGCTCAGCGACGCCATTTCCTCGGTTGCCGTGGCCACAAAGGCCGACGACGGGAACCGGACGCCGACTTCTCCAAGCGTGATACAAGCCTGCTCAACCTGGCCCAACCGACCCAATGCTGCCCCAAGTTCGTACAACGCCTCGGGGGCCACCGGCCCTTCGGAATCGCCAGTAAAGCTGGCAAGGAAGGCCCGGGCCGCTTCGCGGGTATCACCCAGCCCTTCCAGGGCCTGCCCTCGCCTCAGGTTGGCTTCGGGGGCCAGCGGGCTGCCGGGATACGCGCTGTCAAATTTCGCAAAAAGATCGGCCGCCGTCTGGAAATCTCCGTCCGCAAGGGCTTGCGACGCGGCATCAAAATCGGCTTGTTCAACTACGGCCAGTTCGACCTGGTCGCCGTCGGCGGCATCGCCGGGCGTCGTCACCGGAGCGGTGATGGCCGCTGTGTCGCTATCTCCACCCAATGTCGGTGTGTCTTCGCCGGTGAACTCGCAACCGGGTTCCAGCTCGCAGAGACGGAACTCCAGATCTCCGATCCGGTTGGTTCCGTCCGTCACGACATTCTGAACACGCTGATTCAGCTGCTCAGTCTGCCGGGTCAGCCTCTGCAACTCGGCCTCGATGGCGTCAACGCGTTCCAGAATCGAACTGCCGGACAGGTTCGGCGCGGGCGAGCCTGTCGTGGAAAACTCGCGCTTGAGCCGTTGGATCTCGACATGCAGCACCGTCAGTTCCTGGCGAATATCGGCCAGAGTCTGCTGATCCTGCGCTTGCGCGCCGCTGGCAAGGGTCAAAGCCGCCGCCAGAACCAATCCCGCAATTCTCATCCTGTTACCCCGTTGTGGAACCGGTCAGCACGGTGACCGCGCGGCGGTTCTTGGAATAGCATTCCTCGGTGCTGCAGATTTCGATCGGGCGCTCCTTGCCATAGCTGATCGTCTGCAGACGGTTTCCGGCCACACCGCGGGAAATCAGGTATTCCCGCGCGGCATTTGCCCGGCGGGCGCCCAGCGCAAGGTTGTATTCCCGCGTGCCCTGTTCATCCGCGTGACCTTCGATCGTGGCGACGTAGTCGGTATTGGCCAACAGCCACTGGGCCTGCCCCTGAAGGATCGTCTGCGCCTCGGGCGAGAGCGTGGACTGATCCACGGCAAACAGGACCCGGTCACCGATCGCCTGCTGGAAATAGGCGGGCGAACGTGGGTCGCTGGGAGAACCCGGGACGATTGCGCCGTTGCCGCCGGCGCCACCGCCCAAAGCCGAGGGATCGTTGTTGGTACATGCGGCCACCAGCGCCAGCGCGCCCAGAGCCGCAAACTTGCTCAATACGTTCATTTCTGTTGCCTCTTGTCCCGTTTGTTTATTGACGTCTGTCTATCACAGCCAGCCTGCCTTGTGAACTTCGGCGCGACCGGCGGTCTCTTAATTCAACAGTGGCCCCCAGGACGGGTCACTGCCACCGTCCGGGGTGCGTACGGGGCGCAGGTTTCGGCCCGAAATGTCGACCGAGTACAGGGTCGAACGCCCGCTGGCGCCCTGGGTTTCCCGCGCAAACATGATGACCCGGCCATTGGGCGACCATGTGGGCCCCTCGTCCAGGAACGAGGCGGTCAACAGCCGCTCCTCGCTACCGTCCAGTCGCATCACGCCGATATGGAACCGGCCCTTGTTCTGCTTGGTAAAGGCCACCAGATCTCCGCGTGGTGACCAGACGGGCGTCCCATAGCGCCCTTGGCCAAAGCTGATGCGGGTCGCCTCACCGCCATTTGCCGGCATGATATACAACTGAGGGCTGCCTGACCGGTCGCTCTCGAAGACGATCCGCGATCCGTCAGGCGAATAGCTGGGCGCGGTTTCAATTGCGGGCGTGTTGGTCAGGCGCACGCTTTGGCCGGATGCCAGATCCATTTTCCACAGATCCGTATTGCCGCCCTGCGTCAGCGAATAGACGATCGAGCGGCCATCCGGCGAAAAGCGCGGCGAGAAACTCATCGTACCTTCCTGAGTCTGCAATTCCTGCCGCTTGACCCGGCCAACATCCAGAACGTAGATCCGCGGGCGGCCGCTTTCATAGCTGGTGTAGAGCAACCGGTCGCCCGTTGGCGAAAAGCGCGGGGCCAGAACGATCGCGGCACTGTCGGTCAGGTACTGAACATTCGCCCCGTCATAATCCATGATGGCCAGCCGCTTGCGGCGCTGATCCTTTGGGCCGGTTTCCGAGACAAAAGCCACTCGGCTGTCGAAATAGCCTCCCTCACCAGTAATGCGGCTGTAGACCTGATCAGCCACCTTGTGCGCCATTCGACGCCAGCCCTCGGTTGTACCGGCAAATTGCAGGCCGTTGCCCAATTCCTGACCCGAGAATACATCCCAGACCCGGAACCGGACGGACAGGGTATTGCCCGAGACATTCACCGCGCCGGTGACCAGCGCATCGGCATTGATCGCCTTCCAATCCGCAAATTGGACCGGCGCTTCGAAACTGCTGACACGGCTGATGAATGCATCCGGCGAAATCTCACGGAACAGGCCGGTTCCGGTCAGGTCCTCGGCGATGACGCGGCTGATGTCAGCCGCAAACTGGCTGGCCGCCGGACTGTCCGGTACAAAGCTGGGCACCGCAAATGGCAAAGGTTCGATGATGCCTTCATCCAATTCCAGCCGAAGTGGGCCGGTTTGCGCAGACACGGGGGCCGACAGAAGGGTCAGGCCAACGAAGAGGCTGGTCAGAAGTTTCATCATTTGATCCGCATCCTCTCGGGATTGAAGGTGATCTCAATATCCTTCCAATGCTCGTATTTGTCAGCAGGAAGGTCATATCCTTTTGCTCCACAGCGCAAAATCGCACGCCGGGCGGCCTCGTATGCCTGTTTTGCGGCCCCGTCCGAGCCACCGGAGCTGTCCAGAAGCTGCAGACTGCCGGGAACGATCGAGCCGTCGCGGTTCAGCGAGAAACCGACCACCACAACGGTCTTGAGCGCATCGGTCGACAACGAGCCCACGTTCCAGCACCGCGAAACTGCCAGACGCATCGCATCCTTTTCACCGCCGGTGAGAGGCGGACCGGACGGCTCGGACGCCCCGCCTAAGGCCTCGGCCAGCGCGTCATTGATCGCGGCCTCGTCGGGTTCCGCAGCCTGTTCGACAGGCTCGGCGGTCGCGGTCTGTTCGGTTTCCGGAGGCTTGGGCCGATTGGGCCGAACCCGGGGACGCGGCGAGCTTTGTGGCGACAGGTCCTTGGCCTCTTCCGCCTCGGTCACGATCTGGTCCGTGGCTTCCTCGGGCGCGGTCTGGTCTTGCTGCTCCTGCTGGATCTCAGCCCCTTCATCCAGCGAAACCGCCGGTGTTTCGATATCGTCCGGCTTTGCATCCAGTGGCGGCGGAGCGATGGGTTCGGGGGCCACCTTGTCCGCCGGGCGGGGCTGGGACTCGGGCAGCGCCGGCAAAACCGCAACCTCGGGTTCCGGTTCATCCAGTACCGGAGGCTGCTCGATCACGTCGGGTTCGGGTGGAGTCTCAACTGCCTCGGGTTGCGGCTCGGGCTCCGGTTCAGGTGGCGTGACCGGCTCGGGGCGCGGCTGTTCTTCGACCGACGGCTCCGGCACTTCGGGTGCCGGGGGTTGTACGATCGGATCTTCCAATGCGTTGGGGGGCGTCGGAACTTCGGGCGCATCGCTTTGCGCCGTCAGGGCAGCGAATTGCTCAGCCGAAACCACCGACACCTCCTGCACTGCAAAAGGCAGCGGCTCGGATCGGAACGTGCCGCCGAACAGGGCCCATCCGATCAATGTCACATGGGCAATCGCCGAAATCTTGGTGCCGGTATCCACCGCGCAGCCTCACTCTCCGCCCGCGTCCAGCGCCGGCCCGCCAGTATCGGTGACAAGGCCCACATTCGAAAACCCGCCGGCATTCAACGCACCCATGACCTGCATGACCTGCGCATAAGGAATGGCGCCATCGGCCCGCAGGTAGACGCGGTCGCTGCTGCGCTCGGCAGCAATGGCGCGCAGCTTACCGATCAACTCGTCGCGGGACACCTCGGTGGTCTGTATCTGAACCCGCCCTTCGGCTGTCAGCGTGACGGTCAGCGGTTCCTCGTTGTCGCCGGGCAGAGCGCTGGCGGCAGTTTTGGGTAGATCAACCTCGACCCCCACGGTCATCAGCGGAGCCGCGACCATGAAGATGATCAGCAGCACCAGCATCACGTCGACAAAGGGTGTGACGTTGATTTCACCCATCGGCTGCGCACGCCCGCGCCGCCGTCCTCGGCGTCGTCCGTTGCCGCCAGACGATTGCTGGATCGCCGCACCCATGTCAGCTGTCCAACTGGCGGGACAGAATGGTTGCGAATTCGTCGGCAAAAGCCTCGTACCCGCCAACGATGCGATCGCTGTCCGCGCTAAGTTTGTTGTAGAAGATTACGGCCGGAATTGCGGCCAGCAGGCCAAGACCGGTCGCCAGCAAAGCTTCGGCGATTCCCGGCGCCACGACGGCCAGGTTTGTGTTCTGCTGTTCGGCGATTTCGATGAAGGCGTTCATGATGCCCCAAACCGTACCGAACAGGCCGATGAACGGCGCGGTCGAACCCACGGTCGCAAGGATCGAAAGCCCCTTTTGCAAGCCTTCGGCCTCTTTTGCGATGGCCACATCCATCGAACGATCGATCCGGGCCTGTGCGCCGGCTATGAGTCCACCGTCGGCGCGGTGCGAGCGGCGCCACTCGATCATGCCGGCTGCGAAGATCTTTTCGGAACTGCCATCCGGCTGCGTTCCGATCTGTTCAAACAACTCGTCCAGCGGGTTGCCCGACCAGAACGCCTCGTCGAACACCTGCGCTTCGCGTCGCGCGCTGCGATAGGTGATGAGCTTTTGAATGATGATCGACCATGACCAGAAGGATGCGACCACAAGGATCAGCATCACCACTTTCACGATGAATGTCGCACGGGCGAACAGCCCCCACATGGAGAAATCGATCTCCTGCGCCAGCGCCAGCGTTTCAGCTTCCATGAACCTGCTCTTTGTTTTGCCTGACAGCCGTTGATTGGCCTTGTTTTGCCAAACGCTAGCGTAGTTAGGGGCAAATTGCCAACAGAACCACAGGGGCTGAGCAAATTGTTACAGCAATGCGCGAATCTCTGCCGGGAGCCGGATCGGCCGACCATCCTGATTGACGCAAACGGCCGTCACGGTCGCGCGGAAGACTTCGGTCTCGCCGCGCCGTATGAGTTGAGCCATGGTCAGTCGCACGCCGGAAATCGCGACGACCTCGGTTTCGACCAGCAACTCGTCGTCGAACCGCGCAGACGCCAGATAGTCGGCCTCGACCCTTCGCACGACCCAGATGATACCAGCCTCGCGCATTGCGTTCTGGTCATTGCCCAGGTTGCGCACCCAATCCGACCGGGCGCGCTCGATATAGCGCAAATAGTTGGCGTGATAGACCACACCCCCCATGTCGGTGTCCTCATAATAGACGCGGACGGGAAAGACGTGTTTCATTGCGGACACTCCATCCGGGCAAACAGGCGCAGAGCGTGCGAAGGGTCCTGCGCCGCCGCCGGCAGAACCGGATCATAGGCGGCGCGGATCAGCCCGGCAATGTCGGGCCGAAGGATCGTCGTCTCGCCTGCCACGGCCAGGGGCGAGCGGTCGCGGAATGCCGTGTCGGACCACAGCAAAATGGTCTGAACGACCTGCGACAGGGCCAGGGTTTCAGCCGGCAACTTCGACAACTCGCGATCCATCCGCAGAAAGACGAAAGCCGCTCGGATCGCGCCGTCTTCGTCGAAGCGGAAAATCCGGTACTGGTTCGCCCCGGAGCCCTCCAACCGCGCAACTAGCGGGACAAGATCGGGTATCAGACGATCCAGGTCGGGGACCTCGGGCAACTCGCCCCACTCTCGAAAGAAGAACACCATGCAGTTCGCGCCCAATTCGGGGTCGGTCTCGGCCATCTTGTGATCGGCCAGCGCAACCACCGCCTCGAACGCGCCTTTGACCGTGGCCAGGGTTCCATCCTCGACCCCGAACACGATAGGCACGATCGGACGGCCCCAACGCGCAAACAGGAACGCGCCATCGGATCGGATAAACAGCGCCTGGATCTTTTCGGGTGTCACGCCCTGCCCTTCGTCTTTTGAAAATTCTCTCGCCCCAGCCTTAAGGTCTGAGGCCGGCGGCTTCAACCAAACAGGTCGCTCTGTCCCTTGGGCGCGGCCATGCCCAAATGCGTCCAGGCCTTCTGCGCCAGCATCCGGCCGCGCGGCGTGCGTTGGATCAGGCCCTGTTGCAGCAGATAGGGCTCGATCACTTCCTCCAGCGAGTCGCGGCTCTCGGACAAGGCGGCCGACAAGGTCTCGATCCCTACCGGGCCACCGCCATAATTTTCGGCGATCAGTTTCAGATAGCGGCGGTCGGCGCCGTCCAAGCCCAGATTATCGACGCCCAACCGCGTCAGCGCGCCATCGGCCAATTCGCGCGTGATGCGGCCGTCGCCCTCGACGATGGCGAAATCCACGACCCGCCGCAGCAGCCGCCCGGCGATACGGGGGGTGCCCCGCGACCGGCGCGCGATCTCGCGCGCCCCGTCGTCATCGGCCGGCGCGCCCAGCTTGCGGGCGTTGCGGGTGACGATCTCATGCAGTTCGTCCACGGTGTAGAATTGCAGCCGGGTGGGAATGCCGAACCGGTCGCGCAGCGGGGTGGTCAACAGGCCCATCCGCGTGGTCGCCCCGACCAGGGTAAAGGGCTGCAGTTCGATCCGCACGGTACGGGCCGCGGGGCCCTCGCCGATCACCAGATCCAGCTCGAAATCCTCCATCGCCGGGTACAGCACCTCTTCCACCGCCGGGTTCAGGCGGTGAATTTCGTCGATGAACAGCACGTCGCGCTCTTCGAGGTTGGTCAGGATCGCCGCAAGATCCCCGGCCTTGGCCAGAACCGGCCCCGAGGTCATGCGGAAGTTCACCCCAAGCTCGCGCGCCATGATCTGCGCCAGCGTCGTCTTGCCCAAGCCCGGAGGGCCGTGGAACAGCGTGTGGTCCATCGCCTCGTTCCGCTGGCGGGCCGACTGGATGAAGATGCGCAGATTGGCCCGCGCCTCGGCCTGGCCGATGAATTCGTCCAGCCCCTGCGGGCGCAAGGCGCGATCGTTGTCCTCGGGCAGAGGCTGCGGGCGCAGGGTCGGGTCGGCATCAACCATTCATTCAGCCTTTCGGAGCCAGCAGTTTCAACGCCGCGCGGATCAATTCGGCCTCGCCGGCATCGGGCAGGTTGGCGGCGGCCTCGGCCACGGCCGATGCGGCCTCGGACGGGCCATAGCCCAGGTTCGACAGCGCCGACAAAGCACCCGCCGACGCCGCACCCGCACCGGGTTTCGAGGCCCGCACCCGGACCGGCGCCGGGTCTGCGGGTTCAACTACCTCGGCCACGGGGCCGTCCATCGCCTCGGTCACCGTGCCGCCCATCGCCATGACGCCGGGCGCCTTGTCTTTCAGGTCCAGCACGATGCGCTGCGCGGTCTTGGGCCCGACGCCCTTGGCCGCCTTTACCGCGCCCCAATCGCCCAGCGCGATGGCCCGGCTGACCCCGTCCGGCCCCAGCGCGCCCAGAATGGCCAGCGACACCTTGGCCCCCACCCCCTGAACCGAGCAGAGCAGCCGGTGCCATTCTTTCTCGACCAGCGACAGAAAGCCATAAAGCTGCATCAGGTCCTCGCGCACAACCAGATCGGTGTACAGCGAGACCGCCTCGCCCACCCCGGGCAGGGCCGCCATGGTCCGGTCCGAGCAATAGACGATGTAACCGACCCCGCGCACGTCGATCAGAAGATGATCCGCCGCGCGATAGTCGATGCGTCCGGTCAGCTTGCCGATCATGTGGCCACCTGTTTGATGCGGGCCTGCGGCGTCGCCCCGTAGAACGCATGGCAAATCGCGATCGCCAGCGCATCCGCGGCGTCGGCCCCCTTGGGCTGGCATCCCGGCAGTTGAAGTTTGACCATGTGCAGAATCTGTTCCTTCTCGGCGTGCCCCACGCCCACCACGGTTTTCTTGACCCGGTTGGGCGCGTATTCGCCCACCGGCAACCCAGCCTGCGCCAAGGTCAGCAACGCCACTCCGCGCGCCTGACCCAGCTTCAGCGTCCCGGCGCCGTCCTTGTTGACAAAGGTCTGTTCGATGGCTGCCTGGTCGGGCTGATGTTCGGCGATCACCTCGACGATCTGGTTGTGCAGCGACAAAAGCCGCTCGCCCAGATCATCCCCGTCGGATTTGCACAGGCCGTTGGCAACATGGCTCAGTCGGCTGCCATGTGATTCGATGACGCCCCACCCCAGGGTTCGCAGCCCCGGATCAATGCCCAGAATTCGCATGTTGTGCCTCGGCCTGCTCGGGTTTTCATTGTCTTTTCTCTCGATTAGCACGAAGCGTGAACATTTTCCAAGAAAATTGATCCGGCACCCAAATGCGACACGCCTGTTCCGTCCGCGACAACTCGGACGCATTGCGACCCTAGAAAGTCTGAAACCGACACATTCCCAAAGCAGTTTTCACCAATAATTTAAGGGACTTTCATCATTTTCGAAGCATTGCAAAAACTGCATAGGACACATGCAGTTTCAGCACTTGCAAGGTCAATCCGACATCACTAACTGGCCCGGGAATTCGACATTCAAACGTCAACACTGAACAGAAGGAAGCAGGATATGGCTGCAATTGACACAACCCGCGCCTCGATTGGCTCGTTTGGCCTTGTCGGCCGTATCGGCGCCTTTCTGGCATCCGTCGTGAACGCCGTTGTCGCCTGGAACGACGCACGCGTGACGCGCAATGCATTGAACGGTCTGAGCAACCGTGAACTGGAAGATATCGGCCTGTGCCGCGGTGACATCGACGAGGTCGCTGCTGGCCGCCGCCGTCTGTACTGAAACCACCCGCTCTCGCCCCTATCCTCCCTCGGGGCAGCACAGAAACACCGCGGACCGAGAGGTACGCGGTGTTTTTGTCTTTTGAAGGCTCTTTAGGAGAGAGAGTTCAGTAGAGAATCTTGTTCAGCTGTGTCGAAATGGCCTGCGACAATGGATCGATCTGCATGATCCACGCGCCCGCCTGTTCAACCGATGTCCCTTCGTTCAGGGCATCCACCCGATACTGGTATCCGGTCGGACCGAGATTGGATAGCAGGAACGCTTTGAAAGCAAAAAATCCGCACAGGCACAGCAACAGAACCTTGGCCGGAACCGCCGAGCGTACCCGCTGGGGTTTCATGACGACCAGACCATCTTTGCGCATGGTCGCGCGATAGCCACGGCTCATCTTGTTGTGTTTCTTTGTCAGCCGATGAACGCGCTGATCGAATTCAAGTTGTTTTCCTGTCATGGCAGCCTCCAAAAACCGCCCCCCAAATTCATTGGATGACGGTAGAAAGAGAATGCGTCAAAACCGTGGCAAAAATCCACAAAACTCCTGCAAATGGTCTAATTTGCGCCCTGTTTGGTTAAGACTAGCGTCGTCCATTCACCAATCATTGACCGGTCCATCGTATTGAACCCGTTTCGTGAATAAACTGATTCCACTTCGTCGGCCTGCTCGTTGAGGATTCCCGACAGGATCGCATGTCCGCCTCCGCGCAGATTCTGCGCGATTTCCGGGGCAAGGGCCACCAGCGGTCCTTTCAGAATGTTGGCGAAAATCAGATCGTAAGGCGCCGCCGCATGGAGGTCAGGATGGTCAAATCCGGCAGCCTCGACACAACGGACGGCTCCGGCCATGCCGTTGGCCTTCAGGTTGGCCTCGGCTACGTCGACGGCGACCTGATCAATGTCGCTGGCCAGAATGTCACCGTCCCAGACCCGCGCCGCCGCCATCGCCAACACCGCCGTACCGCAGCCGATATCGGCGACCTTGCTGGCCTCGAACCCATTCTCAATCAGCTTGTCCAGCGCCCGCAGACACCCCAGCGTCGTTCCGTGGTGCCCAGTGCCAAAGGCCATCGCTGCCTCGATCAGCAGCGGAATACGCCCCTCGGGCAGCTTGTCGGCATCGTGGCTGCCATAGACGAAAAACCGCCCGGCCTCGACCGGGGCCAGCTCGCGCCGGACATGGGCGACCCAGTCAGTTTCCGGCAGTTCCGACACCACGAAGGGCTTGGCTTCGAAGGCCGCCGCCAGCAGGGCCAGGGCGGCCTCGTCGGGGCTTTCGGTGAAATAGCCGCCGACCTCCCACAGGCCCGAGCCGTCCTCGACCTCGAAAACACCCACGCCGGTGGGTTCGGGCTCCAGACGCTCCATCGCTTCGCCCAGGCTGTCGGCCGCGGCTTTGCCTTTCAGGGTGGTCAGGGCGGTGAATGTGGGCATGGGAACCTCCTGCAGAAACCGCCTTTGCGCCTAGGGCCGTCAGCCGCCGAGGTCAAGCGTCGCGCGTGTCATTCGGCCGGTGCGGGCGCGTATTTCGAAAAGATGGTCTCGTTCCCCGGTTCGGGGTGGCGCGGGATCAGCAGCGACAGCGCCAGAGAGATCAGCGCCATACCCGCCGCCAGGCCGAACACCGCCCCCGGCGACACGACCCACAACAGGCCAAGCAGTGCCGGCAGGAACACCGCCGCAATATGGTTGATGGTAAAGGCCACCGCCGCGGTGGGGGCAATATCGGCCGGATCGGCGATTTTCTGGAAATAGGTCTTGAGCGCCAGAGCCAGCGCGAACAGCACGTGGTCGATGACGTAGAGAATGGCCGCCAGCAGCACACCCCAGCCGAACCAGTAGATGCCACCATAGGCCGCAAATACGATGGCAAGGCCCAAATATTCGAAGATCAGCGTACGCCGCTCGCCAAACACCGCGACGGCCTTGCCCAGCAGAGGGGCGGCGGCCATGTTGATGATCAGGTTGATGAGGTACAGGCTGGTCAAGTGATGCACTTCGAAGCCGAAGCGCTCGACCATCATGAACCCGGCGAACACGACAAAGATCTGCCGCCGCGCGCCCGCCATGAACTGCAGCGCGTAATACAGCCAGTAGCGGCGGCGCAGCACGATCTTCTTGGTCTGCGGTGTCGGCGCATCGAATTGCGGATAGGCGATCAGGCAGAACAGCGCCAGCACCGCGGTCAGCGCACCAGCCGCCATGAAGACCGTGTTGTAGGACAGATCGAACCGATCCCAGGTCAGCACGATCAGCCCATAGACCACCAGCGTCGAGGCCGACCCCATCGCCACCAGCCAGCCCAGCACCTGCGGGGCGCGGTCCTTGGGCAGCCATTGCAGCTGAAGCGACTGATTCACCGTTTCGTAGTAATGAAACCCGATCGAGCTGAACAGGGTCACGAACAGCAGCCCGCCGAGGCTGGGAAACCAGGCCGTCACCGCCGTGGCGATGCCCAGCAGCATCAGCGAAATCATGGCCAGCACCTGCTCGCGCACGAAAATTATCACCGCGATCACGCCCACGGCCAGAAAGCCCGGGATTTCTCGCACCGTGTGTAGCAGGCCGATGTCTGCCCCGTCGAAATCCGCGACTTCGATCACGAAGTTGTTCAGCAGTGCGCTCCATGCGTTGAAGGCGATCGGCATGGTCAGCGCCATCACGAACAGCAACGTGACGGGGCGGCGCCAGAACGGCAGGCTCTGGGCCTGGGACAGGGGCATCGATTTCAGCATGAGAGTTCTCTACGCCCAATCCGCCCGACTGGCGAGAGAAAATCCCCCGTGCACATCGGGTCTGCGCTGATGCAGGGTCAGTAGAAGCTCTGCGGGTCGATATCGACGGTCAGGCGGATGTCGCCCTTCAGGCGCAGCGGCGCGATCCAACGGGCGATGGCGTCCTGGATCGGTGCCCCCTTGGGCGCCTTGACCAGCAGCCGCACCCGGTGGCGTCCGCGGATACGGGCGATCGGCGCCGGAGCTGGCCCAAAGACCTGTGCCCCGATCTGCCGCAGCGGCGCGTCATTGCGCGCCAATACGTTGCCGATGTCAAAGACGGGCCCGACCTCGGGGCCGGACAGCACGATCCCCGCCATCCGGCCATAAGGCGGCACCCCGGCCGCCTGACGCCCGGCGGCCTCGGCACGCCAGAACCCTTCCTCATCCCCCGACAGGATCGCGCGGATCACCGGGTGTTCGGGCTGAAAAGTCTGCAGCAGCGCCGTCCCCGGCTTGTCGGCCCGCCCGGCCCGGCCCGCCACCTGCCGCATCAGTTGAAAGGTCCGCTCGGCAGCGCGCAGGTCGGACCCGTGCAGGCCCAGATCCGAGTCGATCACCCCGACCAGCGTCAGGTTCGGGAAATTGTGCCCCTTGGCCACCAGCTGCGTGCCGATGACGATATCTGCGTCACCCTCGGCAATCTCTTCGATCTTGGCCTTCAGCGCCCGGGCCGAGCCGAACAGGTCGGAACTGAGCATGGCGATGCGGGCGTCGGGAAAGGTCGCCTCGGCCTCTTCGGCCAGACGTTCGATGCCGGGGCCGACCGGGGCCAGCTTGCCCTCGACCCCGCAGGCGGGGCAGGCTTCGGGCATGGGCTTGGTCTCGCCGCACTGGTGGCACATCAGACGTTTGAGGAACCGGTGTTCGACCATGCGCGCATCGCAGTGGTCGCAGGCGATCTGTTCGCCGCAGGCCCGGCACAGCGTCACCGGCGCATATCCCCGGCGGTTGATGAACAGCAGCGACTGTTCGCCCTTCTCGATCCGCGCCTGCACCGCTTGGCGCAGACTGGGGGAAATCCAGGTGCCCGGCTGCATCTTCTCGGCACGCATGTCGATGGTCTTCATGTCCGGCAACACCGCCGCCCCAAAGCGCGAGGTCAGGTCCAACCGGTCGTACTTGCCGGCTTCGGCATTGGCCCAGCTTTCCAGCGAGGGCGTGGCGCTGGCCAAGATCACCCGCGACCCGCAGATCGCCGCCCGCAGAACCGCCATGTCGCGCGCATTGTAATGCACGCCGTCTTCCTGCTTGTACGAGGTGTCGTGTTCCTCATCCACCACGATCAGGCCCAGATCGCGGAACGGCAGAAACAGCGCCGACCGCGCGCCGACCACCATCTGCGCATCGCCCTGCCCGACCATGCGCCAGACCCGCCGGCGTTCAGTCATCGTGGCACCGGAATGCCATTCGGCCGGGCGCGCGCCGAACCGCTCCTCGACCCGTGTCAGAAACTCGGCGGTCAGCGCGATCTCGGGCAGCAGCACCAGCGCCTGCCGGCCCATGCGCAGTGCTTCGGCCACCGCTTCAAGGTAAACCTCGGTCTTGCCCGACCCGGTCACGCCCTTCAGCAGCGTTGTGCCATAGGTTCCGCTGCGCAGTGCCGCCCGCAACGTGTCTGCGGCTGCGGTCTGGTCTGGGGTCAGCGCCTTGCCCGGCCGGTCCGGGTCCAGGGTCGGATAAGGCAGGTCGCGGGGGCTGTCCTCCTCGCGCACGGCGCCCTGCTTGACCAATCCTTTGACGACCGACGAAGTGACCCCGGCCATCTCGGCCAGTTCCTTCAGGGTAAAGGCCAGCCCGCCATACTCACGCAGCACCTCCAGCACCCGGGCCCGGGCATCGGTCATGCGGTCGGGCGTGCCGCTGCCCAGCCGATAGATCTTGCGCATCGACAGCGGGTCGCCCAGCCCGGGCGCGCGGGTGGCCAGCCGCAGCATGGCCGGCATCGGCGTCAGCGTGTAGTCGGCCGCGCGCTGCAGAAACAGGCGCATCTCTTCGCGCATGGGCGCCACGTCCAGCACCCGGATGACCGAGCGGATCTTGCTGCGGTCGAAATCGCCGCGCCCAGCGCCCCAAACCACGCCCAGAACCTTGCGCGGGCCCAGCGGCACCTCGACGAAGGCCCCCAGGAAACACCCCCCCTCGGGCGCCTTGTAATCCAACGTCCGGTCCAGAGGCTGGGTCGTCAGAACCGCCACCAGCTCACCTTGGTCGAATTGCACCGGGTCGCTCAATGCGCGCCTTTCTTCAGCAGGGGTTTCAGCACGGGTCTCTTTGAGGTAAAGGCATCCGCGAGCAAGGCCAACCCATCAAAGGACTGCCCCGATGAAATTCTTCGTAGACACAGCCGAAATCGACGCCATCGCCGAGTTGAACGACCTGGGCATGGTGGACGGTGTCACCACCAACCCCTCGCTGATCCTGAAATCGGGTCGCGACATTCTGGAAGTGACCAAGGAAATCTGCGACCTGGTCGATGGCCCGGTTTCCGCCGAAGTCGTCGCCACCGAAGCCGAGGACATGATCGCCGAAGGCCGCAAGCTGGCGCAGATCGCACCGAACATCGCCGTCAAGGTGCCGCTGACCTGGGCCGGTCTGAAAACCTGCAAGACGCTCAGCGACGAAGGCCAGATGGTCAACGTCACCCTGTGCTTCTCAGTCAATCAGGCGCTTCTGGCGGCCAAGGCGGGCGCGACCTTCATCTCGCCCTTCATCGGACGTCTGGACGACATCAACCTCGACGGCATGGACCTGATCGCAGACATCCGTCAGGTCTATGACAATTACGGGTTCGAAACTGAAATCCTCGCCGCCTCGATCCGCAGCGTGAACCATGTGGCTGACAGCGCCCGCATTGGCGCCGACGTGATCACCGCCCCGCCTGCCGTGATCAAAAAGCTGGCTGATCACCCGCTGACTGACAAGGGGCTCGAGGCCTTCCTGTCGGATTGGGCCAAGACCGGCCAGAAGATTCTGTGATCCATTGATCCCAAGTACAACCGCGCGGCCCGCCTGGGGCCGCGCCTGGCCCAACTGCAGTGGGCCTGATCTTTGATCAGAAGCCTGCAGGCGGGAGCCACGCCCCCACACACGGCGCCTAATCCACCTAAACGTGCATTTTTCCCAAGGTATTTCCGGGCACCCGTGCTATAACGCCCCTAACAAAAAAGACCGGACAGGATATGAGCAGCAATCCCAAACTCGAGGACAACCTCCGCGCCGCGATTCTGGCCGAGCCGGACGCCGTGCTGGACGACAAGGATCTGATGCAGGCGCTGGTCGCCGCGAACGAACGCGCCCGCGGAGACAACATCATCGACCTGCGCGGAATCGCCATGCAGCGGCTTGAGGCACGGCTGGACCGGCTGGAGGATACACATCGCTCGGTCATCGCAGCCGCCTACGAGAACCTAGCCGGAACCAACCAGGTTCACCGCGCCATCCTGCGCCTACTCGAGCCAACGGAATTCGAGGATTTCCTGCGCGTGCTGGGTACGGAAGTTGCCGAAATCCTCCGCGTCGACCGCATCACGCTGGTCCTGGAAACCACGATGGTCCAGCAGGACCCAAGCATCGACCGGCTGGACGGTGTTCTGGCCGTGGCGGAACCGGGTTTCGTGCAATCCTACATGGACAACGCACCGAACCACCCCGCGCGCGAGGTTGTCCTGCGCGAAATTCGCCAGCCCAACCGCAGAGTGCACGGGGATCAGCTGGACCAACTGCAATCTGAGGCATGTATGCAGCTGGATCTCGGCAAAGGGCGTCTGCCGGGCATGATTGTCATGGGCGCGCGCGACCCAAGGCACTTCTCGCCTCAATTGGGCACTGATCTGCTGGCCTTTTTTGCAGGCGTATTCGAACGGTCGATGCGCCACTGGCTGTCGTGAGCCTGATCTCTCCAGCCTGCCGCGATGCGTTGCAGTTGTGGCTGGAGGGGTTGACCGCTTTGGCGGGCCGTTCGGAAAACACCATCAACGCCTATCGCGGGGATGTCTCGGATTTCCTGTCTTTCATGACTTTGCATCACAGCGAACGGCAGGGGCTGGCGGCGCTCGAGCGCATCACCGTTTCGGATATGCGGGCCTGGATGGCACAGCAACGCGAATCCGGCGTCGGGGCGCGGTCACTGGCGCGAAAACTGTCCGCCGTCAAAAGCTTCTATCGCTGGCTGGCCGAACGCGAGGGGTTCGAGCCCACCGCCGTACTGTCCACCCGCGCCCCGAAATACACCAAGAAACTGCCGCGCCCGCTGGCCGAAGACGCCGCCCGCGCCATGATCGAGACGGTCGAGCTGCAATCCGGATCAGATTGGGTTGCCGCCCGCGATGTTGCCGTCGTGACCCTGCTGTATGGCTGCGGCCTTCGCATTTCCGAAGCCCTGTCCCTGACCGGCGCGGATGCCCCCCTGCCCAACACGCTGAGAATTGTCGGCAAGGGTGACAAGGAAAGGATCGTTCCGGTCATCCCCGCCGCGCGCCAGGCGGTCGACCGATACCTTGAGTTGTGCCCACATCCCCATTGCCCGACCGCCCCATTGTTCCGCGGCGTACGGGGCAAGGCCCTGAGTCCAAGGGCAATTCAGGGCGTCATGGCCAAAGCGCGTATGCAACTGGGTCTTCCGGCAACGGCCACTCCACACGCGATGCGGCACAGCTTTGCCACCCATCTTCTGTCGGCTGGCGGAGACCTCCGGGCCATTCAGGAACTGCTGGGTCACGCGTCCCTTTCGACCACACAGGCCTATACCGCCGTCGACACCGCGCGCCTCATGGAGGTGTACAACCGCGCGCACCCCAAAGCCTGAGACGCGGCGGAATTGCAGCAACCGCATTTCGGCGCCGATACCGGGGGCTTTTTGCTTTGCATCTCGGGCGCGCATCGTACATGACACGGGTCATGACACTCAGATTCAAAGCCTTAGCCGTTCACCTGTTCACCGCGACCGGAGCCGTATTTGCGATGCTGGCCATGCTGGCCGCGGTCGAGGAAAAGTGGAGCCTGATGTTTCTGTGGCTGGTCGTTTCGTTCATCGTCGACGGAATCGACGGCCCCTTGGCCCGGCACTATCACGTCAAAAAGAACGCCCCCGAGTTCGACGGTGTTCTGCTGGATCTGATCATCGACTATCTGACCTACGTCTTCATTCCGGCCTATGCGCTGTTCAAATCCGGTCTGATGGACGGCTGGACCGGCTGGTTCGCGATCATCGTCATCACATTCGCCAGCGCGATGTATTTCGCTGACACGCGGATGAAGACCAAGGACAATTCCTTTTCCGGTTTTCCGGGCTGCTGGAACATGGTCGTGGTGGTGATCTTTGCGCTGAAGCCCGACTTCTGGTTCAGCCTCGTCCTTGTGGCGTTGCTGGCCGTTGCAATGTTTCTGCCCCTGAAATTCATTCACCCCGTGCGCACCGAACGCTGGCGCAACCTGTCCCTGCCCATGGCCTTCGCCTGGACTTTTTTTGCCGGATGGGCCGCTTGGGTGGATTTTCACCCGCAAAGCTGGGCGCATTGGGGTCTGGTGGTGACCAGCCTGTATCTGGTCTCGGCGGGGATCGCCCAGCAAATCATGCCGCCGAGCCGCGATTGAGACGCGGCCCGAACGGGCGAAAATCACAGATCAGAGAATTTCCCGAATCTCGAACTCGGTGCCATTATGGGTGAAGACGTCGCCCTTGCGCATTCCGGCCATGGCCAGATAGATCGGGCTTTGGGTTGAAATCCCCATATATGTTTCGCCATCCACGTCGAACTTGGTGGTCGACACGCAGACGACGAAATGCCGATCGCCCAGCCAGACTACGGCGCCCGGCTGCACTGTATCCGTCAGGCTGAAATCGGTGTTTTCGATCACGTCAATCTTGGCATGATGCGCATGCACCGGCCCGTCAAACGCGGCGGCCAGATCTGCGCTTTCGCGCGATGCCGCGATATCATCCTTGTCGTGGCCTTCCCGGTCATCCAATTGGGACTCTTTCTGAAAGGCATCGTGGTGCGCCTGCGCCGTCGCCAACTCCTGTGCCTCCAACGCCATCAATTGGTCAATGATGGCCTTCTTCCGGGCGGCGGGGTCAATTTTCGCAGTCATGAATTGCAGTCCTTCGGGTTCGAAAACTGTCTCAGGTTGGGACGCTTTGCGAAAGATTGCAACCGGATTCCGGCGGTCAGATCAGCAGACTGGCAGCGCCCTCGTGACGCAACAGGGCAACCTTGCCCTCAACCCCGCCCTGCCCCGAGAACCCGCCAAGGCCGCTTGCCGCCAGAACGCGGTGACAGGGAATGATCACCGGAATCGGGTTGGCACCACAGGCCTGCCCGACAGCTTGCGCCGGACATCCAAGATCCTGCGCGATATCACCGTAAGTCCGCGTGTCACCGAAAGGAATCGCGGACATCAAGCCGCAGACCTGTTTCTGGAATTCGGACCCAACGACACGCAGTGGCAAGTCGAACTTTTGCAACCGGCCCTCGGCATAGGCCCTGATCTGTGATGCCGCTTCGATCAGCAGCGGGGTCGTCTCACCCGTTGTGTGACCGTCCCACACCAGACTGGTGATGGCACCGTCCTCTTCTTCGACCCCGAGGCATCCGAACTGGGTTTCCACTGCAATCATCGGCATGGGCGCAGAGTTTCAGATTGGCGGGTGCGTCGCAAGCCGCAAGAAAAACCCCCGCGCGATGGCGGGGGTTTCAGGGATCATTTTCAGCTCAGCGCCGTATCGCATCGGCCACAGACGCCGGGGTGGGCGTGGCGTCCCACATCCGGCAGGATCTTCCAGCAGCGCTGGCACTTGGCCCCTTCGGCCTTTTCGAACACGACACCGACGCCCTCGATCTCGGGCAGGCGGAACGCCTCGGCCGGGGCCGGGTCGGCGGTGACGGTCAGGCCCGAGGTGATGCACAGGTCATCCACGTCGAAAGTGGCCAGCAGGTCGCGGGTTTCGGCATCCTCGACATGCACGATCGGCGCGGCTTCGAGGCTGGAGCCGATGACCTTGTCGCGGCGCTGTACTTCCAGCGCGGCGGTCACCGCACGGCGTACACGGCGGATCTTGGCCATGTTCGCCTCGAGTTCGGTGTCGCGCCAATCGGCAGGCGTGTCGGGGAAGTCGACCAGATGCACCGAGCTGTCCTCGCCCGGGAACCGCTCGAGCCAGACCTCTTCCATCGTGAAGACCAGAACCGGCGCCAGCCAGGTGGTCAGTCGGTGGAACAGGATGTCCAGCACCGTGCGCGCGGCGCGGCGGCGCGGGGTGTCCCCGTCGCAATACAGCGCATCCTTGCGCACGTCGAAATAGAAGGCCGACAGGTCAACGGTGGCAAAGTTAAACACAGCGCTGAACACGCCCTGGAAGTCGAACGCGGCATAGCCCTTGCGGACCTGCTCGTCCAACTCGGCCAGGCGGCTGAGCACCCAGCGTTCCAGACGCGGCATCTCGGCCGGGTCGATCCGGTCGGCCTCGGTGAAATCGGCCAGCGAACCCAGCATGAAGCGCATCGTATTGCGCAGCCGGCGATAGCTGTCGGCGACCCCTTTCAGAATTTCCGGCCCGATCCGCTGGTCGGCGGTATAGTCGGTCTGGGCCACCCAAAGGCGCAGGATGTCGGCACCGTATTGCTTGACGACCTCTTCCGGCACGATGGTATTGCCGAGCGATTTGGACATCTTGTTGCCCTTCTCGTCCAGCGTGAACCCGTGCGTGACCACGTTGCGATACGGCGCGCGGCCGATCGTGCCACAGGCCTGCAACATCGAGGAATGGAACCATCCGCGGTGTTGGTCGGTGCCCTCCATGTAGACATCGGCAATGCCGTCGTCGGTGCCATCTTCACGGTCGCGCAGAACGAACGCATGGGTCGAGCCCGAGTCGAACCACACGTCCAGAACGTCGAACACCTGGTCATAATCGTCGGGGTTCACGATGCCATCCAGCACCTGCTGTTTGAACCCGTCGGTGTACCAGACATCGGCACCGTGTTCTTCGAACGCGGCCTTGATGCGGGTGTTCACATCCGCGTTGCGCAGCAGATAGTCCGCGTCGGTGGGCAGAGCGCCCTTCTTGGTGAAGCACGTGAGTGGCACACCCCAGGCACGCTGGCGCGACAGAACCCAGTCGGGGCGCGCCTCGATCATCGAATACAGGCGGTTGCGGCCCGAGGGCGGCGTCCATTTCACCAACTCGTCGATCGAGCGCAGGGCGCGTTCGCGGATAGTGCCACCCATTTCGTCCATGCCGTCGTCCAGCTTGCGATCGACGGACACGAACCATTGCGGCGTGTTGCGATAGATGATCGGCGCCTTGGACCGCCACGAATGCGGATAGCTGTGCTTGATCTTGCCACGCGCCAGCAACCCGCCGACCTCGGCCAGCTTGTCGATCACGGCCTTGTTCGCATCGCCCTCGCCGCCCTTGCGCGACAGGATGTACTTGCCGCCGAAGAACGGCATGTCAGCGCGGAAGCTGCCGTCGTCCATCACGTTGTAGGTGATGACCTGTTCCAGCATGCCCAGATCGCGGTACAGCTCGAATTCCTCCATCCCGTGCGAGGGCGCGCAATGAACGAAGCCGGTGCCTTCGGTATCGGTCACGAAATCGGCCGCGCGGAAATCGCGAATGTCGTCCCATTCGCCGTTGGACCCTTCGGCCCCTGCCAGCGGGTGCTGCAGCTGGATCTTGGCCAGATCGTCTTGGGTGACGTCACACAGGCGGCGGTACATGGTGTCGTCCAGCCGCGCGCGGGCGAACACGTCGGCGGCCAGGTTGTCGGCCAGCAGGTACCGGTCACCGATCCGTGCCCAGCATTCCTCGGGGCGGCCGGTCACTTCGTACAGCCCGTACGAGATGTCCTTGCCATAGACCACGGCCTTGTTCGACGGCATGGTCCAAGGCGTCGTGGTCCAGATCACCACATAGGCGTTGTCCAGCGTGGTGTCGCCGGTGTTCACCACCTTGAACTTCACCCAGATGGTGAAGCTTTCCTTGTCGTGATACTCGACCTCGGCCTCGGCCAGGGCAGTCTTCTCGATCGGCGACCACATCACCGGTTTCGAGCCTTGATACAGCGTGCCGTTCATCAGGAACTTCATGAACTCGTCCGCGATCACCGCCTCGGCGTGATAGTCCATGGTGACGTAGGGATCGGCCCAGTTTCCGGTGATGCCCAGACGCTTGAACTCCTCGCGCTGGATGTCGATCCAGCCTTCAGCGAACTTGCGGCACTCCTGGCGGAAGTCGATAACCGGAACCTCGTCCTTGTTCTTGCCCTTCTTGCGGTACTGTTCCTCGATCTTCCATTCGATCGGCAGGCCGTGGCAGTCCCAGCCGGGCACATAGCGCGCGTCAAAGCCCATCATCTGGTGGCTGCGCACGATCATGTCCTTGATCGTCTTGTTCAGCGCGTGGCCGATATGCAGATGCCCGTTGGCATAGGGCGGGCCGTCATGCAGCGTGAAGGGCTTGCGACCCTGTTTGTCGCGCAGGCGGTCATAGACGCCGATCTTTTCCCAGCGGTCCAGCCATGCGGGCTCGCGCTTGGGCAGGCCGGCGCGCATGGGGAATTCGGTTCGGGGCAGATTCAGCGTGTCTTTGTAGTCGGGTGTCTGGGTCGTGTCGGCGCACATGGAGAGGCGTCCCTTGGATGATCTTGGCGTGTTTGGATCGAAGCGGTCGGTGCGATGAACTCAAGCACCTTTGCCCGGCGTCTCGGAAACTCAGAGCGCCGGGGAAATAATTCGAATGATAATGGCCAAAACGTCTTGCATGGCCGGGCTTATAGGCCGGTTGCGCCTATTGGTCCAGAGCTTCCGGCCCCTGCGGCGAATGGCGCAGCTTGGCCCAGCGGTTCAGCCAGGCCAGACCCGCCAGCGCCAGCCCCAAGGCCAGCAACGAAAACACCCGGATCAGACCGCCCAGCCCCGAGATGTCGATCAGGAACACCTTGGCCACCGCCAGCCCGATCACCGCCAGCCCGGCCTTGCGCATCACGTCCGACCGACGCGCCAGCGACTGATAGAACAGCGCCGCGCCGATCACCAGCAGGGCGAGCGTATAGGTATAAAGCTCGGGCTGGGATACGCCGTTGCCTTCATACATGCCTGCCGCGCCCTGCCAGAAATGCCGGATTGTCAGGCCCAGCCACAAGGCGCCCAGCGCGACGGCCAGCCCCCGGCAGGTCAGCCGCAACTGCGCCGACATCTTGGGGATCCGCCACGCGGACAGGCCGATGACAAGACCCGGCAGCAGATAGGCAATGGCAAGCGTGTTAACCACCGGAGGCCCCAGAACAGGATCTGCCCCAAACCGCAAAACAGGGTTGGCCACTGTCGCAGCCAGCGCCAGCCACAACAGGCCATGCGCGGCAAAGAACACGCCCAGTGCGACCCGAACCCAGTTCAGTCGCCCGCCCAGCGCAAACCGCTGCACCTGCGCAAAGGCCAGCAGCAGCCAAATGGCCGACAGCAGGCCCAGCCCCCAATGGCTGTCGTCGGCACCGCTTTCGCCGAGCCCTTCCAACCAGCGCAACAGCAGCAGAGACACCAGAACGCCGCCCGTCGCCCAAGCCGCGCTGTCCAACATGACATTGGCGACCGGGCGGTCCAGGGGGCGCAGCATCCACCATGCGGCAAGATAGCCTGCAACCGCAGCTCCATAGACCAGAGACATTTCCGCAACCGGTGCTTCCAGCGCCCAGTCCAGACCCGGGTTCAGGATCAGCCGGAACGTGACGGTGGCAACGCCGGCCCAGATGAACCAGCTCATCGGCGGCAGGTTGAACCGCCGGTCCAGCGCGGCCGCCGCGATGATCGTGACCACGAAAGCGATGGTCAGCGCCGCCGAACTGAGCACGATCACGCAGCCGAAGGTCAAGCAGGACAAGGCCGACAGCGTGGCCAAAGCCTGACGCATCCGGGTCTCGCCATCCACGCGGGCAAAGCGCTCGGCCAGTACCACCATCAGCGCCGCAAGCGCGACCGCATGCAAGGCCCAGGGGTAGGCTCCGATCACGCTGGCCGGGCGCCAGCCAAGCTCAAGCGCGATGGCCAGCGCCGGGGCGTACAGCGCAGCGGCTCCGGCCCAGACCAACGGGTACCGCCCGCCCCGGAAAGACCGCCATGCCGCCAGAAGAGAGATCACCGCGCCCAGCGCAACCAGCCAGGTCACGGCCAACGGAAAATCGGCCTCGGGCGTTTCGGAATAGGTCTGCCAGAACCCACGCGCCACCGCGCCGTCATCAAATCCATGCGTGAATACGAAACCACCCAGCCCCAAGGCAGGCAGCGCGGTCATGTCCTGCAGGGCCGGCGCGTCCTTTGCCCAGATCAGCAGGGCGAAAGTCAGCCCCGCCAGTAGGATCACAGCCAGCCAGAACTCACCGCTCGTATCGGCCCATTGCAGCGCCAGAATGGCCGAGCTTGCCAGCACCGCCCCAAAGGCCAGGCGCGTCGGAAATTCGGGCCACGGACCACTGGTTTTTCTGACTAGGAGTTCGCTGAACATCGCGCCGTCATGATCGGGCCAGATCCGCCGCGCGGGAATGGCAATGGCGATCACGGCAACGGCGGCCACGTAGACGAGGAAAGCCGGTTCGGTGATCGGCGAACCCGTCACCAGCAAAAGGCCCGCCACATAGGCGCCCACCAGAGACAGCACCGAAACCCAGGCCCAGCGCCGCACCGTGTCGATCCCAAGCCCCAACCCGGCGATCACGAAGAAATACCCGTACAGCCAGGACGGCTCAGCCGAGTCCCCGCCCACGACAAAAGGCGCGGCAAAGGCTCCGATCAACCCGATCGCCGCCAGCAGCGGGCCGTGGAACCAACCAAGAACCAGCCCGACAAGAGCGATGGCGATCATGCCCGCCAAGGCCGCCTCGGGGCCGATCAGGTCATAGAGCTGGCGCGCCGCCAGAACGCCGCCAAACAGCGTGACCAGCCCCGCGCCGGAGAACACCGAAGGCAGGTAGGCGGTGGCCGACGACTCGTCATCGCCGTATCGGCGCCGCACAATTTCACCCGCCACGATCAGCAGCGCGCCGAAGCCCAGGGCCGCCAGCACGCGCGCTGTGGGCGGCAGCAACCCGTTCTCGACTCCGTATTGCACCAGGAAAATCCCCGCCAGCGCCAGCGACAGAGCGGATACGGCATAGAACCAGTTCTCGCGCAGCCACGCGCCCAGGTCGTCGAACCGCTCGGCGCGGAACACCACTGCAGCCGGAGGCGATGCACTCTCAGAAACAGTTGCCGATTCTTCAGGGTCAGGCCGTTGGTCCGGCGTCGGTGGGCTTTCCTGTTTCGGCGGGCCCCAAGGGGCCGGTCGCGGTTCAGGCGTCGGCGCTTCGATCGGCGCGGACTGCGTCTTTGGTGGCCGCTCCGCGTCCGGCTGCGGCTCGGCACCCAACCTGATTTCCAACTGCTCGACCCGCCGCCGCAGACGGGCATGACCGACCAACAAAACGACAATAGATACCGGCATCGCCAAAACGACCAAGCCAACAAGAACAAGCAGAGATTCCAAACCGCACCTCCGGGCAAATCTGCATTACAGGCTATCCTGTGCAGGTGCGGTAAGACAGTCTGGAAATCCCGAATGGTTTCAGCCTGTTGCGATCTGATGCCAGTGATCTAGGGATGGAATAGTGACCCGACGAGATAGGCGATTGCCGCCGCCGCTCCACCAATCGCCAGCGTTTCAAGCCCCGAGCGCCACCAGGGCGCCAGCGACCACCGGCTTTTCATCGCGCCGATGGCAAAGAACACCCCCAGCGTCATCAGGACCGAGGCCGAAAACGCGCCCTCAACCCCCAACAGGAACGGCACAAGCGGCACCATGCCGGCCACGACAAAGGCCGCGAACGTGGCCGCAGCGGCCTTGAGCGGATGCGGATCGACGCTGCCCAGCCCGTACTCGCCCTCGATCATCAGGTTGATCCAGGTATCCCGATCGGCGGTGATCGCATCGGTTGCCTGTTCCAGCACCCGGCCCGACAAGCCCTTGCGGGACAGGATCTCCAGCACCTCGCCGCGCTCGCCGTCGGGGTAGAGGCGAATGTGGCGCTCTTCGATGGCGCGGATCCGACGGATATTGTCCAGCTCGGCCTTGGTCCCCGAGTAGTTGCCCGCCGCCATCGAGAATCCGTCGGCCAGCACGTTGGCCAGGCCCAAGGCCACGATGACGAAGGGCGACAGCCCGGCCCCGGCCACGCCCGCCACGATGGCCAGCGTGGTCACCGATCCGTCGATCCCGCCATAGACCACGTCGCGCAGGACCCCGCGCCCGGGCGGGGCGTCGATCCGGTCTGCGATTTCCTGTTGGCTGTGGCCGTGATCCGCCATGGCTGGTCTCCCTTCCGGAAGATTGTGCCCCGCGCGGCGGCCCGTTGGCTTTGCGGCAGATCAACCCTTGGAAAACAGCCCGCCCAGCGCGCGAGAGACCATGCCGCGGGTCGACGGCCTGTGCCGGTCCGAGAAGGGCAGCGGACGGCAGACCTCCATCGCGGCCACGCCGACGCGGGCGCTGAGGGCACCGTTGACCAGCCCCTCACCAAAGCGGCGCGACAGCTTGCTGAGGACCGACCCGCCCAGAACCGGTTCGAGCAGGTCGTCACCCACGGCCACCGCACCGGTGGCCACCAGGTGAACGAACACCGCTCGGGTCAATCGCCAGCCCCCCAGGAATCCGGCCCGCCCGCCATAGATTTCGGCAATCCGGCGGATCATCCGCAAAGAGGCCAGCAGCGCCGTCGCCACATCGGCCAACGCCAGCGGCACCAGCGCCGTCACCGTCGCGACCTGGCGCGCGGCGGCCTCGACCTCGCGGCTGGCGGCGGCGTCGAGCGGGGCCAGCAATTCATCCTCGACCAGTCCCAGCAGGCCCGAAGCGTCGAACTGGTCCTCGATCCGTTCGACCAGACGGTCGCGGCCCCAGCGCGTATCCTCGCGCCCGCGATAGAACGCTATCAGGCGCTGCGTCACGGCCCGGGCCTGTGCCAGATCGGCATCGGCCAGCGCGGCATCGGCGGCGCGGCGCATCCCGTCCACCCGCGACAGCCGGCCCAGCGCGGCCAGTTCGCGCAGCGCGATCAGCAGGGCCACCAGCACCAGCGCGCAGATCAGGCCGGTCACGATCCAGCCCAGCACTGGCACGCTGGCGATCAACGAGGTGGCGAAATTCCATGCGACGACAGAGACCGCCGCCCCCACGACCGCAACCGCCAGCCCCCAGAACCACCGCCCAAGAACCGACGGCTTGCGCGCGGCCAGCCGGGCCGCGGCCTGCATCGCCTGCCCCTGGGGCGGCGCGATATCCGGTACCGGCGCGGCCTTCGACACGTCGGCGGCCGGGGCATCCTCGTCAAGCTCGATCAGAACCGGACCCTTGGCCATGCGTCACTCCTTTTTCCGCCATACGAACCGAATGTCCGGCAGTTGTTCATCATTGTCGGCCCCGTCGCTGCGGGCCACTTCTATAAAGCCGTGCCGTTCGTAGAACCGGCACGCGCCCGTGTTGGCCTGAAACGCATACAGCGCCAGTTCTCGGCGACCTGCCTTGGCGCTGTCCAGCAGTTCTGTGCCGATCCCCTGATTCCGCGCAGGGGGACTCAGGTACAGGCAATGAACCTCGGTTCCGTCCATGGCCAAAAAGCCTGCGGCCTTGCCGCCCTGTTCGGCAACCGTGACCCATCCTTTGTCGATCATCTGCCCACAAAAAGCGATGGCTTCAGCCCCCGAATGCAGCTCGGGCATCCAGTCGTTTTCGCGTGCAAAGCCGTGCAGGATCTCTCCGACCGCCCCAGCGTCGAGGCTGCGCGCGGGCCTGAGGGTGACGGTCACAGCCGGTCTCCGATCAGAAACTGCGCGGCGCGGTCCAGCCGGATATGCGGCGGGCCGTCACCGGGGCGCAGCGACAGATGCGCGGGGGCAAAGGTCATGAACCCGTAATCCTCGCCCAGCCAGGTGTCGGCCCCCTTACGCGCAGGATTAAGCAGATGGGCGGGGTCTTCGGGCAGCTCTCCGGGGTAGAAGGCCGCCTGTTTTCCATTCTCCAAACTACCGCGCACGCAGGGCAGTTCGACGCCGTCGTGGGTGCGGATTTCTTCGGTCGTCACGCGCAGCGCAGCGATGGACATGGCGGCGGTTTCGGCCCCGGCGAACCTGGCGCGGTCGCGCGCCTCGCGCGTCAGAGCCTCCATGATCGCGGTCAGGCGCGGGTGCTGCAGGTGGTGCAGGTGATCGGCCTTGGTGGCCGCGAACAGGATGCGTTCGACCCGCTTGCCCAGCAGCAGCTGGCTGAGCCACGCATTGCGGCCGGGCCGGAAGGCCGAAAGGATGTCGCCCATGGCGCGGCGCATGTCCTCGACCGCCTGCGGGCCCTTGTGGATCGCGCCCAGCGCATCCACCAGCACCACCTGCCGGTCGATCCGGGCGAAATGATCCCGAAAAAAGGGCTTCACCACCTGCGCCTTGTAAGCCTCGAACCGGCGCTCCATCTCGCGGTGCAGGCTGCGGCGGCGTGAGGCGCTCTCGACCGGCAACGGCGCAAAGGTCAGCACCGGCGACCCGGCCAGATCGCCCGGCAGCAGGAATCGGCCCGGCGTGCAGTCATAAAACCCCGCATCCCGCGCGGCGGTCAGATAGTCGGCAAAGCCCCGCGCCAGGGCCTGCGCGGTAGGTTCATCATGGGGGTCGGCCGGATCAACGGCTTTGATCTGAGCCAGGAAATCGACCGCGGCCGGACGCTGCGCGATCCGCTCCAGCGTTTCGCGTGACCAGTCGTCATAGGACTTATCAAGCAGTGCCAGATCCAGCAGCCACTCGCCGGGATAGTCGACGATGTCCAGATGCACGGTGCGTGGCCCCTGCAGGCCAGCCAGCAGCCCGGCAGGGCGGACCTTGAACGACAGGCGCAGCTCGGACACGGCGCGGGTGCTGTCGGGCCAATGGGGCTGAGGCCCGGTCAGGGCCGACAGGTGCGATTCATAATCGAACCGGGGCACTGTGTCGTCGGGCTGCGGCTGCAGGTAGGCGGCGTTGATGCGCCCCTCCTGTTGGGCGACCAGGCCGGGCATCCTCCCCCGGTCCAGCAGGTTGGCCACCAGCGACGTGATGAACACCGTCTTGCCCGACCGCGCAAGACCGGTGACGCCCAGCCGCACGACCGGTTCGAAAAACGTCTCGGACACGCGGTCGCCGACGGATTCGACGCCGCGCACAAGACTGTCTGCCAGTGATGAGATGACCAAACCGCCGCCCCGCATTTCTTGTTTGTCCCAAGATAGGTAGCCGCTGCCCCGGTTGCCAGCGCTTTTGCCGCCTGCCCTTGCCCGGGCGCCTCCGGCAGGGTACCAGCAGCCCATGCCCAGATACGCGTTGAAAGTCGAATACCAAGGTGAGCCGTTTGCCGGATGGCAGCGGCAGAAGGATCTGCCCTCGGTCCAGGGCGCCATCGAGGCGGCGTTGTCGAAACTACAGCCCGGGTCACACACGATCGCGGCCGCCGGGCGCACGGATGCGGGCGTTCACGCGCTGGGGCAAGTGGCCCATTGCGACCTGGAAAAGGATTGGGACCCGTTCCGCCTATCCGAGGCGCTGAACTATCACCTCAAGCCGTTGCCGGTGGCGATTCTCAAGGCCGCGCGGGTGGCGGATGACTGGCATGCGCGGTTCTCGGCCATCGAGCGGCAGTACCTGTTCCGCATACTGATCCGCCGTGCGCCCGCGACCCATGACAAGGGCCAGGTCTGGCAGATCGGGCATCCGCTGGATGTCGCCGCGATGCAGGCTGGGGCCGACATGTTGATCGGGCGGCACGATTTCACCACCTTCCGGTCCTCGATCTGCCAGGCGGCCAGCCCGGTCAAGACGCTGGACGAGCTGCGCGTCGAACAGGTTCCGGGCTTTTCCGGCCCCGAGGTGCATTTCCACGTCCGCGCCCGGTCCTTCCTGCACAACCAGGTGCGCAGTTTCGTCGGCACGCTCGAACGGGTCGGCGCGGGCGCCTGGACACCGCAGGACGTGCGCGATGCGCTCGAGGCTGCCGACCGCGCGGCCTGCGGGCCGGTCTGCCCTCCGCAAGGTTTGTACCTGGCGCGGGTGGGCTACCCCGATCCTGTTTTCGACTGACGTCAGAGCGCGCGCAGCAGCAATCCACCGGCGATCACCGCGATCAGCAGCCCGGCCACCAGTTCGATCGTGGGCGCCAGCACGGCCGCGAACCGCGTGGCCGAGGCCGAGGCCAGCAACCCGCCCCGCAACCCGAACGACGTCCAGCCAACCAGGGTGGTGACGGTCGCGGTGCCCAGCGCCATGGCAAAGGCCCCGGCGATACCGACCATCGCGATGCCCATCTGCCAGGTCAGGATCAGCACGAACAAAGCTCCGGTACAGGGTCGCGCGGCGATGCCGGCGATCAGAATCAGCGCCTCGCGCAGGCTGCCGATCTGGGCCACCTCTTCGGCGGTGGGGCCATGACGATGCCCGCAATCGGAACAAACCTCACCGTCGTGATCGTGGTGCCCGTGATCATGATGATGGTGATGGTCATGCGGGGCACTGTCCGCACGACCGCGCCGGGCGAAACTGCGCAGCGACCGCAGAACCAGCCACAGCCCGATGGCCGCGATCGCGCCATAGCTGACCGGGGCCATGATCTGCTCGGTGGCGCCGACCAGGCTTTGCCGCGACATCTGGAACACCAGAACGCCTGCATAAACCAGAACGATGGCCGTCACGGCCTGCCCCAGCGAGGACAGCACGCTGATCGCCGACAGGCGCAGAAATGCGACATTGCGGCCCAGCCCGTACCCTCCGATCAGCACCTTACCATGCCCCGGCCCCACCGCATGGAAGAACCCATAGGCAAAACAGACGGCCAGCAGCGTGGCCACGGCCTCGGGCTGTTCGGCCCGCGCGGCCCGAAGGGCTCGGGCGATCTGGTTCTGAAATTCCCGCTGCTCGCCCGCGGCCCAGGACGCGAGGCTGTCAAAGCCTCCGCTGCCCCAGAACCACAGCAGCAGCGCTATTGCCAGGCCGACCGGCAGGATCAGGTAGCGGGACATGAAACGCGGATCTCGGTGGCAAAGCGTTCACCGACCAGCGGGATGTCGTTCTCCTCGAGGTCATAGTCGGCGTCCAGGGTCAGCAGAAAGGCCTGCATCTGGGCCAGTTCGCCGTCGATATCCGGCTCGAACCTGTCGACCCGGCAGGTTTCAGGCCCGGAAACGGTGACCGGGCGCGTCACTTCGTAGGCGGTATAGAATGTCTCGTCATAGGGTTTGGCAGACAGCGCAAGGGCGGGTACTGGCTCGCCCTCGACCTTGCGCAGATGGGTGGTCACGATGCGGCCATCCTCGGTCGTGGCGCGCGGTTCCAGCGGGCCGGACAAGACAACCGGCTGATCGGAGGCCACGATGACCAGATCGCCGTTGTATCCTTCGACCCACTGCGCGTCGAAACCGGCGAGGCGCTGCTCCTCCGCCTCGGACAGCACGCCGTCGCCGTCCTGATCCAACCTCATGTCTTCAAGCACCAGCAGCGAGTAGAACTCGTCATAGGCCCAAGTGACGCGGACATGCGTCAGGTTGCCCGACTCGTCCACGATGAATTCCAACCCGGTGTCGATGAAGACATGCGGGTGCGCCACCGCGGAAAACGGCAGGCAACAGGCGAACAAGGTGGGTATCCAGCGCATGAACGCGAAGATAGGGTGCCCGACCGGCGCTGGCAACGCGGTTCGACGGTAAGCACGGATTTTGCCGCTCATTTCGGCGGAAACAGGACCAGCGTCTGCAGCGCCGTGCCGATTGGGCCTTGGGTATCGTACAGAACCGACTGCGACATCCCGATGCCGCTGGGCTGCCAGTGCGACACGGAGTCCGAGGCGAGCCAGTCGGAGGTCGGCTCGCGGTGGATCTGCACCGTCAGGTCGGTGTTCATGAACCCCATTTCCGAGGTCGGCGCATTCCACGAAATTCCGTTGCCGCAATCGGCCAGCGGGCACAACGACTGGATCGGCGAGGGGGTTTCGCCCTCGAGCAGAGGCGGGGTGCGCATCCAGATGGTTTTCGGCCCCGCCCCCTGGTTGCCGCCTTTGGGATAGGCCACCTCGGAATGATGGGCAAAGCCGGGCAGGTCATGCCGCATTTCGCCGATGGGAAACGGGCCGTCTTCGATCTGCGACAGGTCGGGGCCTTGGATCGCCACATTCGGCACCGGCCCCAGATCCCGGCGCGCCAGATGCATCGTGGTGGCGGTCGCGCACAGCGTATCGTCCAGGTCATGCACCGTGACGCGCGTGGTGGCCAGCGTCTTGGTGTGGCGCACGGTCTCGGCGGCCACGCGAAGACCGGACAGAGGCAGCGGGCGCAGCAGATCGACGGTCAGGCGGGTCAGCATCTTGTCGGGGCCGACCTCGATCTCGGCCGCGCGCACGATCAGGCCCGCAACCGGGCCGGCATGACAGTGGTCAGCCGACCACGGCCCGCGCGCCGGGTCATTTCCGACAAAGGCCCCGTCGGGCGCGACCCGGAAATAAGCGGTCTTACCCACCACTGGCTGCATCGCCGCGTCCTGCATGTCAGATCTTTTCCTGGGTATGCTTTTTCAGTTCGGCCCGCGCAACCTGACGGCGATGCACCGCATCCGGGCCATCGGCCAGCCGCAGCGTGCGCACATGCGTCCAGGCGGTGGCCAGCGGCGTATCCTGGCTGACGCCCTGCCCGCCGAACATCTGCACCGCCTCGTCGATTACCTTCAGCGCAACGCGCGGTGCCACGACCTTGATCTGGCTGATCCACGGGGCCGCCGCGCGCGCATCGCCCTGATCCATGTACCACGCGGCCTTCAGACACAGCAGGCGGGCCATCTCGATCTCCATCCGGCACTCGGCGATGATGTCGAAATTGGCACCCAGTTGCGCCAGCTTCTTGCCGAAGGCTTCGCGCTGCAGGGCGCGTTTGCACATCTGCTCCAGCGCCATCTCGGCCTGGCCGATCGCGCGCATGCAGTGATGGATACGACCGGGCCCGAGGCGCCCCTGCGCGATTTCGAACCCGCGGCCCTCGCCCAGCAGGATGTTCTCGGCCGGCACCCGGACATCGGTAAACCGAATATGCATGTGCCCGTGCGGCGCGTCGTCATGGCCGTACACTTCCATCGGGCGCAGGATCTCGATCCCGGGCGTGTCGGCGGGCACCACGATCATCGACTGGCGCTTGTGCTTGGGCAGGTCGTCGCCGCCGGTCTTGACCATCACGATGTAGACCTTGCAGCGCGGATCGCCCGCGCCGGACGACCACCATTTCTCGCCATTCAGAACATAGTCATCCCCGTCCCGCACGCAGGACATCGAGATATTCGTGGCATCCGACGAGGCCACGTCGGGCTCGGTCATCAGATAGGCCGAGCGGATCTCGCCCTCGAGCAGCGGCCTGAGCCACTGTTCTTTCATCTTCTCGGTGCCGTAGCGCTCGAACACCTCCATGTTGCCGGTGTCGGGGGCGGAACAGTTGAACACCTCGGCGCCCAGCGGGGTCTTGCCCATCTCTTCGGCGAAATAGGCGTATTCGACCGTGGTCAAGCCGAACCCCTTGTCGCTGTCGGTCAGCCAGAAATTCCACAGACCGGCCGCCTTGGCCTTGGCCTTCAACCCCTCCAGGATCTCGGCCTGGCGTTCGGTGTACTGCCAGCGGTCGCCCTTGTTGATCTCGGCCTGGTATTCCTCTTCCAGGGGCATGATTTCGTTGCGGATCATGTCGCGGACCCGCTCCAGCAGCGCCCCGTTCTCCTCGCGCAAAACGAATGACATGTTCATGAAGAATCCTCCGTAGATCCCGGAACCGGGCTTTACCTTTGCGCCGAGGATGGCTTAGCTGCGGCAACTGTGTCCAGCCGCGTGACGGCACGTCACTTGCAATCAATTTGAAACGGAAGAGGGGCGCAGATGGCGTTGTTGATCGATACCGGCCTGTCCGACTGGATGAGCGATGCCGAGATTGCCGAAGAGGTACGGCGACATGCACCAACGGCCGATGTGCGCACGCCAAGCACCATTGGCGACCCGGCCGAGGTCACAATGGTGGCGGTTGTCGGCCTGCGAGACGATCACGCGAGCCGCGTACCCAATCTGCAGCTGGTGCAAAAGTTGGGCGCCGGGGTCGAGACAATCGTGTCGAACCCCGCCCTGCCCGCGCATGTCCGCGTGGCCCGCCTGAAGCCGGACGCCCCGGCGCAAGGCATCGCAGAGTGGTTTCTGGCCTATATCCTGTACGCTCACCGGAACATGGGCTTTCACGCGGACGCTCAGCGGCGGGCCGAGTGGCGGCCGAAAGCGCCGGTGCTGACATCTGACACCGTAGTCGGAGTTCTGGGGCTGGGCCATATCGGCAGCCGTACCGCCCTCATGCTGCGCGATGTCGGGTTCCAGGTCATCGGCTGGAGCCGGTCGCCCAAGCAAATCGAAGATGTGACCTGTCTGCACGGGCAGGATGCTTTGCCGGGAATGCTGCGCTGTTGCGACCATGTCTGCGCGATCCTGCCCTCGACCCCCGAAACCATCGGCTTGTTTGACGCAGAAATGCTCGGCGCGATGAAGGACGGCAGCCAGTTGTTGAATGCGGGACGTGGCGACCTGATCGACGAGGAAGCCTTGATCGAGGCACTTGACCGGGGTCGTCTTGGGCACGCGGTTCTCGATGTGACCGCACAAGAGCCGTTGCCCAAAGACAGCCCCTTATGGCGGCACCCGGCGGTCACGATCACACCGCATGTGTCGGGATGGCATCTGGGTGATGCGTTGGCGGATGTCGCCCAGAACTATCTGCGGCTGAGCGCAGGTCAGCCCCTGCTGCACGAGGTTGATCGCAGCCGCGGTTACTGAGCCGCGATTACGGCGTCAGAACCCAATTACCGCTGGCATCCTTACACTGGCGAGTGCGGATTTCCGGGTTGGGCGCCGCCCCGGACGGCTGCACAAAGTGCTGGAAGTGAACGCAGTTATCCTTCACGTCCCGTATCCTAACCGTGCCTTTGGTGCCCGTTTTCTCGTTGACCCAGTTGCGCTCCTGCCCGACGCTTGGGGTTCCGCCTGACAGCATCGAAGACGTCGTCGCGTCCAGAACCTGATAGTCGTCCGGGCTCAGCCCCATTTCGGCGATGATCCGGGACAGAGGCTTGGCATCGACCGCCCCCACGACACCCGACAAAAACAGCGCAAACAGGGCAGCAGGCAACCGGACAGTCATGCGAAACTCGCTTTCGTTAAAATTTATCTGCACCAAGAATATACATCCATGCAATCAGGGCCAAGCCCCCGCGGCCGGACCTTCAAATAATGCCGAACAAACCTATCGGACTGCCGGCGCTATCGGCCCGCCGCTGATGCGACCATAGTAATCGCAAACCAAGCTTGAGGCACAGGAATGGCTCATCAAAACTACTACGCGCCCACCGGCGGGCTTCCGGACCAGACTCAGCTGCTGACCGACCGCGCCATGTTCACTGACGCCTATGCCGTCATCCCTAAAGGCACGATGCGCGACATCGTGACCAGCTTTCTGCCGTTTTGGGAACAGACCCGACTGTGGGTCCTTTCGCGCCCCCTCAGCGGGTTTGCCGAGACGTTTTCGCAATACATCATGGAGGTCCAGCCGGGCGGCGGCAGCGACAGGCCCGAGACGGACCCGGAGGCTCAAGGCGTGGTCTTCGTCGTCGAAGGGTCGGTTACCCTGACCCTTGCGGGGCAGGTCCACGTGCTGGACACAGGGGGCTATGCCTACATTCCGCCCGGGTCCGATTGGACCCTGCACAACCGCTCTGACGCCGTGGCCCGGTTCCATTGGGTACGCAAGGCCTATGAGGCCGTACCCGGATTGCCGGCCCCCGATCCGATCATCACCAACGAACGCGACGTCGCCCCAACCCCAATGCCCGGCACCGAAGGTCGGTGGGCCACCACGCGCTTCGCGGATCCAAGTGATCTGCGCCATGACATGCATGTGAACATTGTCACGTTTGAACCAGGTGGGGTCATCCCCTTTGCCGAAACGCATGTCATGGAGCACGGGCTTTATGTGCTTGAGGGCAAGGCCGTCTATCGACTGAACCAGGATTGGGTCGAGGTCGAGGCCGGTGACTACATGTGGTTGCGCGCGTTCTGTCCTCAAGCCTGCTACGCGGGTGGGCCGGGGCGATTCCGGTACCTACTGTACAAGGACGTCAATCGGCACATGCCGTTGAAACTGTCCACACGATGACCTGCAAAAGGTCCTGAAAACGGGCTTTTGCGTCGGCAGGGGTTCACAGGGGCGGCGGAATTTGCTGAAATCAGAGGTGATTTCGCTTTGTTCATTCGTGGAGATTGGTCGATGAAACTGCGCGCCCCTCTGACGGCACTGGCCATGATCGGCCTCATGGTCGCCGTCGACACCGCCCCGGTCGTGGCAAAGGAAGCGACCAAAACCGTATCCGTCATGAGCCGCACATGGGCTGTGACGCAGGTTGCGGATGCCCCTGTCGTGTATCGTGCGACCCGCGACAACAACAACCTCAACCCGTTCGGCCCGCCACCGCGCCTGCGCACGGTTCAGGCCATTGCGGCCATCCAGCAGGCAACCGGGTGCAAGGTGATCCGGTCAAGCATGTACCAGAATATTTCGGGCCAGTTCTTCTCGCAGGTCAGCTGCGGATAGCGGCGACGCCATACGGGCATTGAGGTCGGTCAAACTGCCTGCCATAGCTTGCGCATGAAACTCGCAATCAACGGATTCGGCCGCATCGGCCGCACGATCCTGCGGCAGGTCATGGCCCTGCCAGCGGGTTCGGATGTTCAAGTGGTGCTGATCAACGACATCGCACCGCTGGAGACCTGTGCCTATCTGTTCAAGTACGACAGCACGTTCGGCCCCTATGCCGGTTCGGTCGAAACCAGCGCCGGGGCCTTGCAGGTAGATGGACATTCGATTCCACTGAGCCACAGCGACGACCTTGCCGATGTCGATCTGTCCGGCGTGGACGTGATGCTGGATTGCACGGGTATCGCGCGCAGTTCGGATGTCGCAATCCGGGGCCTGCAGGCAGGGGCTGGCAAGGTGCTGATTTCCGGCCCGTCCCCGGCCGCCGAAACAACGATCGTTTTGGGTGCCAACGAAGACATGCTGGGCAGTGCCCGGATTGTGTCGAACGCGTCCTGCACCACCAACGCGCTGGCGCCGCTGGCCAAGGTGATCGACGAGATCGGGGGCATCGCCTCAGCGCACATGACCACGATTCACTGCTACACAAACAGCCAGCCGATGGTGGACGCCCCGCGCGGCGACCTGGCGCGGTCGCGGGCCGGGGCCTTGTCGATGGTACCCACAACGTCAAGCGCGACCCATCTGATCGACGAGGTTCTGCCCCATCTGGCCGGACGTATTTCCGGTGCGGCGGTGCGGGTGCCCACTGCCAGCGTCTCGGCCATCGATCTGGTCGTGACCCTGCAAAATGGAATGGATCCGGAGCTGTTCTCTGCCGAATTGAGCCGCGCCGTCGAGGCATCAAAGGTGCTCGGCTGGACCGACTTGCCGCTGGTCTCGTCCGATCTGCGTGCGCGACCGGAATCGCTGGTGATTGCCGGACCGGAAACACGTGTCGTCGGGCAAAATCAGGTCCGGGTTTTCGGATGGTATGACAATGAGTGGGGTTTTTCGGCCCGTATGCTCGATGTCGCCGGGATGATGGCTCAGACGGAATAGCCCGCAGCGCGCTTGGCGCTGCAGGGCTGAGTTACAGGTTTCAGTCGTGCGGCAAACTGCCAGCGCCGTGACCGGCCATTCCGCCCGAGACCTCTTCGGTCGATTCCTCGGCCAGTTCATGCGGCAGAATGAGGTTCAGCACGATGGCGATCAGCGCTGCGGGCAGCAGTCCGCTTGTCATCAGGATGCGGATTGTGTCCGGCAAGTGCTGAACCGCGCCGGGCTCCAGCTGCAAGCCGAGCCCGATCGACAGCGAGATGGCGAAGATCACCATGTTGCGGCGGTTCCAGTCCACGTCGGACAACATCGAAATGCCGGCAGCCACCACCATGCCGAACATGACGATCACACCGCCCCCCAGAACTTCGATCGGAACAGTGCGTATGATGGCGCCGACCTTCGGAACAAGTCCGCATAGGATCAGGAAGAGCGCACCAATCGTGACGACATGGCGGCTCATGACACCGGTCATCGCGATCAGACCAACGTTCTGACTGAACGAGGTATTCGGCAAACCGCCAAAGATACCGGCGACAGCCGTGCCAACACCATCTGCGTAGGTCGCTCCCGCGATCTCTTTGTCCGTGGCCTCGCGACCCGCGCCACCTTTGGTAATGCCCGAAACGTCACCGACGGTCTCGACCGCTGACACGAAAGCCATGAGGCAGAACCCGATCACCGCCGCCAGCGAGAATTCGAACCCATATTTGAAGGGCACCGGCAGCGCGAAACCAGCGGCCCGCGACCAGCTTGTTCCAATGGCTTCGAACGTCACCATTCCGACCATCAGGGCGTAGACATAGCCGACAGCCAATCCGACCAGAACCGCAGACACCGACAGCATTCCGCGGGCAAAGAACTTGAGGCCCAGCGTGACGATCACGACGACCAGTGCCGCAGACCAGTTGAGCAGCGATCCGTATTCCGGCGTACCGATCGCAAGGACACCACCCGCCGCATATTGGATGCCGACCTTGACCAGTGCCAATCCGATCATCGTCACAACAAGGCCGGTGACCAATGGCGGCAGAGCGAAGCGGATCTTGCCAATGAACATCCCAAGGCAGGCGTGAAAGATACCGCCGATCAGAACGCCTCCGAACAGCGCGGCAAGGGCTTCAACGCCCTTGCCAGCCACCAATGGGATCATGATGGGCAGGAACGCAAAGCTTGTTCCCTGAACGATGGGCAATGCCGCACCAACCGGGCCCAGCGTGATGGTCTGCAACAAGGTCGCCAACCCTGCAAACAGCATCGACATCTGGATCAGATACAGCAGCTCGGGAAAATCGGGCGAGTTCGACCCGAAGCCAAACCCGGCCGCACCGGCCACGATGATGGCGGGGGTCACGTTTGACACAAACATTGCCAGAACGTGCTGAATCCCAAGTGGTATCGCCTTGTGCAGCGCAGGCGTGTAATTCGGATCCCGAAGCTGATCGGGTGTTCCTATCGAAGTTTCGGCCATGATCTCAACTGTCTCCCTGTTTTCTCATGGGGGTCTTGCCGCTTCTCCGGCGGCTTCAAAATTGGCTTAGCGTTCAACCACCTCGTAAGGGGTGTCGAACCAGTGCTCCTCGAGGTTTGCGCCTGAACCGATACGGTCGACTACCGCGAAAAGGCCTGGCGCGTGCAGCGGCGTCAGCACGCCGTGCCACGTGCCGCGATGATAGTTTACCCCCTGCCCCGGTTGCGTCACGAAGGCCAGCGGCCGGCCGGGAACGCCATCCTCATCCGGCGCGACGATCACCAGGAACGGCTGGTGGGACATGGGAATGAAGGCCTGGCTGCCCAGAGGGTGACGTTCGACCATGTCCAGTTGATAGGGCAATGTCCGTGGGTTGGCGTCGAACAGGCTGATCCCCGCGCGCCCGTCCGCAAAGTCCAGAACCGCTCGGTCGTGATACCGCCCGCACTGACCCTGGTTGATGATCTTGTCCGGTGCGCCCGAAACCTCGAGCACGTCGCCGAACGGCGCAAAGGCTTGGGCCGTAAGCGGCGCGATAGGAATGACCCGCGTCATGAGGGCAGCACGTCGCGCAGCCGGAACTCGGCGATGCGCTCGACCTGGCGGCAGGCTTCGGCGAGTTCGGCCTCGCGGTCATTCTCGATGCGTCGCTGGAACGCCTGCAGGATCGAGGCCTTGTCGTGGTCGCGCACCGCGATGATGAAGGGAAAGCCGAATTTCTGCGTATAACGCGTATTCAGATCGGTAAAGGCATCGCGCTCGGCGTCGGTCAGGGCGTCCAACCCGGCCGAGGCCTGCTCGGACGTGCTTTCGGCCGTCAGGCGTTTGGCCTGCGCCAGCTTGCCCGCCAGATCCGGATGCGCGGTCAGAACGCCCAGGCGTTCCTCGGGCGAGGCCGAACGGAACACCCGCGCCAGCGCGTTGTGCAGCCCGCCCGCCGTATCGTGCGCCGGACCCAGTTCCAGCGCCCAGGCGCGCTCGGCGATCCAGGGTGAATGTTCGAAAATGCCGCCATAGGCCGCCACGAAGGCGTCGCGGTCCATCTGCGAGGGGCGTGGGCGATCCTGCGGCGGATGATGCGCGGCCCAGTGTTCGGCAATCTGCAACCGAGTCGCGAACCACACATCAGAGAAGCCGCGCGCATAGTCCAGGAACCGCTTCAGCGCCATCACCCGGCCCGGCCGACCGATCAGGCGGCAATGCAGACCGATCGACAACATCTTGGGCGCGCCCGCCTGCCCCTCGGCATAGAGCGCATCGAAGCTGTCGCGGAGATACGCAAAGAACTGTTCGCCCGAGTTGAACCCCTGCGGCGTGGCAAAGCGCATGTCGTTGCAGTCCAACGTATAGGGCACGATCAGCTGGTCGCGCCCGCCGGTGTGCACCCAATAAGGCAGATCGTCGGCGTACGTGTCGGCCACATAGGCAAACCCGCCTTCCTCGGCCACCAGCCGCACGGTGTTGTCCGAACATCGCCCCGTGTACCAGCCGCGCGGACGGTCTCCGACCACCTCGGTATGCAGGCGGATCGCCTCGGCGATCTGGGCGCGCTCTTCGTCTTCGGGCATGTCCTTGTGTTCGACCCATTTCAGGCCGTGGCTGGCGATCTCCCACCCGGCGGACTTCATCGCCGCCACCTGATCGGGCGAGCGCGCCAGCGCGGTGGCCACGCCATAGACGGTCACCGGCAGGTCGGCCATCAGGCGATGCAGCCGCCAGAACCCGGCGCGGGCGCCGTATTCATAGATGGATTCCATGTTCCAATGTCGCTGGCCCGGCCAAGGCGCGGCGCCGACGATTTCGGACAGAAACGCCTCGGACGCGGCGTCGCCATGCAACACGCAGTTTTCGCCGCCCTCTTCGTAGTTCAGCACGATCTGCACCGCTAGCTTGGCCCCACCCGGCCACTGGGCTTCTGGCGGGTTGGCTCCGTATCCAATCATGTCGCGGGGGTATCGGGGGGGCTGCATTCTGCTTTCCGTCTTCAATTTCAGGCTTCCATTCGGTTTATCCCATAAAACCGTGATGGATTATCAAATCAATCCGAACGCTGTTTCCGGTTGTTTCAGCGTTCCCTGTGCCATGGCCTTTGCCGCAAGATGGGCAATGCAAACCGGATTGCCTAAAATGGCATCCGAAGACGAAACGTGCAGACAACAGCAGGAGCAACTCGTGGCAGGTTATCTGACGACCCACGTTCTGGACACGGCGCGCGGATGTCCGGCCGACGGGCTGAAAATCGCGTTGTACCGGGTGTCCGGCAATTCGCACCGGAAACTGGTTGAGATGGAAACCAACGCGGACGGGCGCACCGACAGTCCCATCCTGCCGGAAAAGACTTTCAAGACCGGTATCTACGAGTTGATCTTCTTTGCGGGGGACTACCTACGTGCCTCCGGACAAGCCGTTGAAGACCCTCTTTTCCTTGATCAAATACCGATCCGGTTTGGCATGTCCGACCCCGAGGCGCATTACCACGTGCCGCTTTTACTGTCGCCATTCGGGTATTCGACCTACCGGGGCAGCTGACCCCTCAGACCTGCGACGTCCGCACCACGTCGCCGATCCGCGAGATCATGAAATCCATGAACAGGCGCGCCTTGGGGTCCTGATGACGCCGATGCGTGTAGAGACACGCCATCTGGACCGAAACCGGTGGCGTGTCGACGGCAACGGGCACCAATCGCCCGGCCTTGAGATGCTCGGCCACTTCAAAAACGGGTTTCATCGCGATCCCCTGCCCAGCCAGCGCCCAATCAGTCAGAACATCGCCATCGTCGCACTCGAACCGCCCGGACACCGCAAACCGTTTGGGTCCTTCGGCTGTCTGCAGCAGCCATTGGAACTCGGTTGCTCCGGGGAATCGCAGGTTCAGACATTCGTGCCGGTCCGAGATCAGGTCCGCCCCGGTCCGGGGCATGCCCCGGCGCGCAACATAGTCTGGCGCAGCACACAAGACGCGCTGGCAATCCGCGATTTTGCGGATTCGCAAAGTGCTGTCTTCGGGTTGACCGATGAAGAACGCCAGATCCAGCCCTTCGGTCGTGAGATCAACAGACCTGTCCGTCAGACGCAGCCGCACGTCAATCTCGGGGTAGTCGGCAAGAAATTCAGGCACTTGAGGCGCCAACAGCCGTCGCCCGACCCCCAGTGGAGCCGCTACGAAAAGCGATCCCCGGGGAGCTTCGGTCAGGTGCACGACCTGCGCCTCGGCCTCGTTCACGGCATCCAGAACCGCAACCGCACCGGGGTAGAACGCCCGGCCCTGCTCGGTCGGGCTGAGGTTTCGGGTCGTACGCTGGAACAATCGCACACCCAAATGATCTTCGAGCTGGGAAATCCGCGCCGAAGTCACCGCTGGCGAGATTCGCAGATCGCGCCCGGCCGCGGACATGCTGCCAAGATCATAGACCCGGACAAAGGTACGGATATTGTCGAGATAGGACATCTTTTCGTTTTTTTTGATACAGTTTGACAATATACGGGAATACCGAAGAAAATCCCGTTTGCCTAGTGTGTCGGCAAGCAATCGGAGAGCTTTGCATGTATGAATTCGCCGTGTTCTGGGACTGGATGGCATTTGCGGTGCGGTGGCTGCATGTCATCACGGCAATCGCCTGGATCGGATCGTCATTCTATTTCATCGCGCTGGACCTCGGCCTGAACCGCGACATCCCCGGTCCTGCGGATGGCGAGGAATGGCAGGTGCATGGCGGCGGCTTCTACCATATTCAGAAATACCTTGTGGCGCCCGAGCGGATGCCCGACCACCTGACCTGGTTCAAATGGGAAAGCTATGCAACCTGGCTCAGCGGTGCGGCCTTGTTGATGATCGTCTATTGGGTGGGCGGCGAGCTGTATCTGATCGACGCACAGAAGGCCGATCTGGCGCTTTGGCAGGGCATCCTGATCTCGGCGGCGTCGCTGACCGTGGGCTGGCTGATCTATGACTTCCTGTGCAAATCTGGCCTGGGTGAGCGTCCGACCCTGCTGATGCTGCTACTGTTCGTTCTGCTTGTGGCGATGGGTTGGGGATACAACCAGATCTTCACTGGCCGCGCGATGATGCTGCATCTGGGCGCTTTCACCGCCACGATCATGACGGCCAATGTGTTTTTTATCATCATGCCCAACCAACGGATCGTGGTGGATGACCTGAAAAACGGCCGCACCCCGGACCCGAAATACGGCAAGATCGCCAAGCTGCGCTCGACCCACAACAACTATCTGACTTTGCCGGTGGTCTTCCTGATGCTGTCGAACCATTACCCGCTGGCCTTTGCGACCGAATACAACTGGATCATCGCGGCGCTGGTGTTCCTGATGGGTGTCACCATCCGGCACTACTTCAATACGCGCCACGCCCGGGCCGGCAACCCGACCTGGACCTGGCTTGTGACGGCCCTGCTGTTCATCGCCATCATGTGGCTGTCCACTGCGCCGATGTACAAACCGCTGGAAGAGGCCGAGGCGCAGCCTCTGACCCAGTTCGAGGAGCGCTTTGTGCAGGCCAGCGGCTTTGAAGAAGCCCATGACGTAGTCTTGGGGCGCTGTTCCATGTGCCACGCGCGCGAGCCCGTCTGGGACGGAATCCTCTGGGCCCCCAAGGGTGTTCTTCTGGAGACCGAAGGTGACATCGCGCGCAATGCCGAGCAAATCTATCTGCAGGCTGGAGTCAGCCACGCGATGCCGCCGGCCAACGTCACCTATATGGAACCCGAAGACCGCGAGGCCATTATCCGCTGGTTCCGAAACGCGGGCCTGTAGCGGCAGCTTTTCCACAACTTCGCATGGGAACTGGGAAAACCGCGTTTATTTCTTTGCCTGAGCGGTTTGAGATGGTCTAACTGTTTTCCAAGGGATCGCGGCGCCGCGACAAGCAGCGCAAATCAATGCGGCCCGGGACAGGTGGAGCCATTTGATGCAGGCGAGCAGACGTAGGGGCGGTCTGAAGAACTGGTGTGCGGGTGTGTTTTTTGCCCTCGCCCCGACGTGTGCGATGGCACTGGAAACATCGCTTGCAGCGCCAGGATTGTCGGACGACTTGAAAAAGCAGATTGAGGAAACGTCCTCGGTCATGACTGCCGACAACCGGGGGCTGGACACGCCGCTTGAAGTTCTGTCAGCCGCGTTGTCGGATTACCGAACGATCGTGCAAATTCTCTATGATGCAGGATATTTCGGCCCGTCGGTCAGCATCAAGCTGGACGGGAAAGAAGCGGCAGATCTCAGCTCGCTGAGCGTTCCTGCGCAGATCAATCGGGCAACGATCACCATTCGCCCCGGCAAAGCGTACAATTTCGGAACCGCAGTCGTTCAGCCTTTGGCCCCCGATACCGAATTGCCCGAAGAGTTTGCCCCCGGCAAGCTGGCCACGACCGGCGCCATTCAACAGGCGACTTCGGCCGGGATTCAGGCCTGGAAGGACGCGGGCCACGCCAAAGCGAAACTGCGCGATCAGCAGATCATCGCCCGGCACGCACAGGCCCAGCTGGACGCCCGGATCGACCTGGACCAGGGGCCGCGCCTGAAGTTCGGCAAGATGTATATCGAAGGCGGCACCGATGTCCGCCACAGTTCGATCGAGAAAATCGCCGGTTTCCCGTCGGGCGAGGTCTACTCGCCCGAAAAGTTGCAAAAGGTCGGCACACGGCTGCGGCGGACTGGTACGTTCAGCACCGTCTCGATCCAGGAACGGGACACGCCGAACCCGGACGGCACGCTGGATTTCGACGCCACCTTCGAGGACTTGCCCAAACGCCGCCTGACGTTTGGGGCCGAACTGGCCTCGCGCGATGGCTTGGACCTGACCGCGACCTGGACCCACCGCAACGTGTTCCGGCGCGCCCAGCGGCTACGCTTTGAGGCCGCCATCCGAAATATCGGCGGGTCAGAGGATATCGACGGGCGGTTGGGTCTGCGTCTGGATCAGCCTGACCGATTGGGCCCCGACGACAACACCTTCTGGAGCGCGCTGCTCGAGCGCCGAAATACCGACAATTACAGCGTGTCGGTTGCCTCGCTGACCTATGGTGCACGGCGGACATTCTCGGACGAGTTGTATGCCGAGGCGGCTGTGGGCTTTTCCTTCTCGAACGCTGACGACGCCTATGGTGACGGCCGCAAGTTCCGGTATTTCATCATTCCGTTCCGGTCCGAGTGGGACAAACGCGACAGCAAGGTCAGCGCCACCCGCGGGTATTACCTGGACAGCCAGTTCATGCCCTTTGTCGGCATCTCGGGCACGGATACCGGGCTGCGCCTGTTTTTCGACGGTCGCGCCTATACCAGCCTGGGCACTGGCGGCCGGATCGTGCTGGCCGGGCGGGTGCAACTTGGATCGATACTCGGCCCCCCGGCGGATGGTGTCACACCGGATTTCCTGTTCTTCTCCGGCGGCGCGGGCACCGTTCGCGGTCAGCCCTATGAAAGCCTTGGTGTCCCCGTCGGCACGGGCATTGCCGGCGGCAAGTCCTTTCTTGGCCTGTCGGGCGAGGTGCGCGGCAAGGTCACTGAAAAGCTGTCTCTTGTTGGGTTTTACGACTACGGTATCGTGGACACGTCTTCGTTCATTGGCAGTGGCGCCGAGTACCACGCGGGCGCGGGCCTTGGCGTTCGGTACGATCTGGGCGGCTTCGGCCCGCTAAGGCTGGACCTGGCGGTGCCTGTGCAAGGTGACACGGGCAACGGGCTGCAGTTCTATATCGGGATCGGGCAAGCATTTTGAGGCGCTACCTTTCATATCCTCTGGCGGTCGGGGCAACCGCCTTTGCCCTGTCCGGCCCCGTGGCCGCGCAAGAGGAAGAGAGTGGCGGTCTGCTGACCGATTTCCTGCAGAACACGTTATCCGGGGACAACCGCAATATCCGGGTCATCGGGCTGGAGGGCGCGCTGAGCTCTCGCGCACGCATCCAGGAGATCACGGTGGCCGACGACGAAGGAGTCTGGCTGACCATCAAAAACGCCGAGCTGGATTGGAACCGGCTGGCCCTGATCCGCGGCCGGTTTTCCGTGAACGCCCTGACCGCCGAAGAAATCGACATCGCACGCGCACCCGGCAAGACCACCACAGACGAACCGGCCGCCACCGCCGAGACCGAACCCTTTCAACTGCCCGAACTGCCCGTGGCGATCGAGATCGGTGAACTGCGCGTCAACGAGTTGTCCCTGGGCGAACCGCTGATAGGCGTTGCAGCAGACCTTTCAGTGGACGGAAACCTGAATCTGGCCGATGGCGCGCTGGACACCAAGCTGGACATCAACCGGTTGGACCGGGCCGGAGATCAGATAAATCTTGTGGCTGGTTTCCAGAACGAAAGCCGACAAATCGACCTGGACCTGACCGTCTCCGAGGCGTCAGGCGGGTTGATTTCGACCGCATTGAAAATACCGGACAGCCCACCCATCGGCCTGACGGCCAAAGGGTCCGGTCCGATCACCGATTTCACGGCGGATATCGGGCTGAGCAGTGACAATGTCGACCGTGTCTCGGGCCAGGTGCGCCTGCGCGGGATAGAAAAGACGGAAGGGGCGGCAGACGAAGGCATTGCCTTTACCGCCGACTTGGGCGGCGACCTGACCCCATTTTTGGCCGCCAACATGGATACCTTCTTCGGTACGGATACACGTCTGTATGTCGATGGCCGTACCGGAGCCGAAGGTGCGCTGGAGATTACCGAGGCGGACATCACGTCCGAAGCTTTGAAACTGGAAGCGCAGCTCAGCCTTGGAACAGGCGGGGCGCTGCAACTGGCAGCCGTCCAGGCACGGATATCGCCGCCGGCCGGGGACGACGTCGTCCTGCCATTCGGTGGAGGAGACACATCCGTCAAGGCCGCACAGCTCTCTGCCCTGTTCGACCACGAAAACGGCAATCATTGGGATCTGAGCCTGACGACCGAGAATGTTGTCACACCCCAAGTCCAGATTGCGCACACGCGGTTGACCGCACAGGGCACCCTGACTCAGATCGGCGGTCTGGACCTGACCGGAGATCTTCAAGCCTCTCTGGACGGTTTGGACTTGGCTGACCCTGCCCTGAACACAGCGGTGGGCGATCGCGTCACCTTGGATGGCCTGTTCGAATACGGACGGGACAAATCGCTCCGACTCTCGGGTTTCGAACTTGGGGGAACCGACTATTCAGCGACCGCCGATGCGGTCGTCAACGGGCTGGAAAGCGGTCTGAAAATTGACGGATCGGCAACGGTGGAGGCGTCAGATCTGTCTCGTTTCTCGGAGGTCGCCAAATTGGATCTGGGCGGCCGGGCGTCGGTCCGGGTCGAGGGGGCGGGCTCGCCGTTGGAGGGCAGTTTTGACGGCAAGCTGGCCGTTTCCGGACAAAACCTGTCCACTGGTCGGGGCGACATCGACCCCATCATCGCGGGCGGGACGGACATCACGCTGGACGCCAAGCGGGATGCAAACGGCATCCTGATCCGCGCTTTCACCATCGACGGCGAAACATTGAACGCACAGGCGGATGGCGCTGTCACCACTCCGAACGGCAATTTGACCATCGACGGCCAGGCCCGCGTGAATGCCTCGGACCTCTCAGTATTCTCCGGCCTCGCCAAGCGCGATCTTGCGGGGGCCGTTCAGGCCCAGGTGGATGGCAAGGGCACCGTGCAGACCCTTGAGTTTGATGGCACTGCGCAGGTGACGACTACAGACCTGCAAACCGGGCTGGATCAGGTGGATCCGCTTGTGACCGGGCGCGTTGTCCTGAACTTCGACGGGGCCCGCACCGGTGACCGGATCGAAATTCGAAAAGCAACCGTTGACGCAGCCGCGCTGAATGCCCAAGTCGCTGCAACCATCGACGATCCGACCGGAAACCTGGCTTTTGACGGTCAGGCGCAGGTAGATGCCCCCGACCTGTCCGTCTTTTCCGGACTGGCAGGCCGTACGTTGGCGGGCGCGGTCACAGCGGATGTGACCGGTCGAGGGGCCCGTGGCAGCAAAGTCTTCGACGTGCAGGGCAAAATCAATGCAGAGGACATCCTGACCGGAATCGAAGCGGTGGATGCGCTGATCCCCGGACAGACGACGCTGACAGTCGACGCATCGAACGGCGATGAAGGGTTGAACATCCGAAACTTCCGGCTTGCAGGGACAGCCTTGTCCGCCAACGCATCCGGCATCTTGAGCCGCGAAAGCGGCGGGCTGAGCTTCTCCGCCGCGTTGGACGACCTCGCCCGGGTTTCACAGACCCTGACTGGACCGCTGAAGGTGAATGGGAATGTGGCCCCCACATCCAGCGGTGTCGAGGGCACGGTCAGAGTGACCGGCCCGGAGACGTCCTACGCCAATCTTGTAGGCAGCGTGAATACGGATGGCTCGGCCGACCTGGACTTTGACGCCAAGTTCGATCGGGTCGAACGTTTTGCGCCCGAGTTTCCGGGCAGCTTGACGGCGAAAGGCAATGCAACGCGCCAGAACGGCGTGTGGACCATTGATGCCGACGCCGCCGGACCGGCCGAGATCAGCAGTGCAGTCAAAGGAACCTACGACGAAGCCTCGGGCAATGCCGACATCTCCGCAAAGGGCGGCGTCAATTTGGGCATTGCAAACATCTTCATCACGCCCAACAAGATCGACGGATCGGCCCGGTTCGACCTGGCGTTGAAGGGCAAGCCGGCGCTGGAGTCACTGAGTGGTCAGATCACCACCTCAGGGACGTCGATGGCGATCCCCAGCGTTGGGCAGACCATCACCGATATCGGAGGAACTGTAGACCTTGCCAACAGCCGCGCAACGATTTCGATGCGCGGCGGCATGCGCGCCGGAGGCGGATTCACGGTCAGTGGCCCGGTCGACCTTACACCGCCGTTCAACGCGCAGATCACAACTGCAATCAACAATCTCGTCCTGACGGACAATCTTCTGTACGAGACCACGTTGAACGGCCAGATCGCAATGACGGGCGCCTTGGCAGGGAACAGTTCGCTGGTCGGGCAGATCACGTTTGGCGAGACCAACATCAACCTGGCCGCGGCATCTGGCGCGGTGGGGGCCGCGCCGATCCCGAAGATCGAACACGTGAACGAAAGCAATGCCAGCTACGTCACTCGGGAACGGGCGCAGTTGGTTGAAAAAGAGGAAACGTCGCAATCGGACTCTCGCATCTCTCTCGACATCAGCCTGTTGGCCCCCAAGGCGGTTTTCGTGCGGGGCCGCGGTGTGAATGCTGAATTGGGCGGTGCGATCTTCATCAAGGGCACCACCAAATCCGTCATCCCATCGGGCCAGATCGAACTGATCCGCGGTAATCTGGACATCCTTGGCCGGAGGCTGGCGCTGACCAAGGGCGTGGTCAGCCTGCAGGGCGACCTGACGCCGTATATCGAGTTCGAATCCTCGGCCAGCACTTCGGATGGAACCGCGACGTTGGAAATCGCGGGCCCGCTGGATTCTCCGACAGTCGATGTGTTCTCGGACCCCGAACGCCCCGCCGAAGAGGCGCTGGCCATGCTGCTGTTCGGCAACCGCTTTTCCGAACTGTCCCCGTTTGTCATTGCCCAGATGGCCGCGTCGCTGGCCCAGCTGAGCGGTGCCGGTGGCGATGCCACCAAGGGCGTTCGGGACGCCACGGGCGTAGATACCGTCGACGTCGGCGCGACCGAGGGCGGCGGCGGGCGTCTGGGCGCCGGCGCTTATCTGAGTGACAACCTGTACACCGATTTCACCGTGAACACCGAAGGCGACACCGAGGTGAACCTGAACCTGGACGTCAGCGACAGCGTGACAGTGCGCGGCACCGTAGATGGGCGCGGCGATACCGGCATCGGGATTTTCTTCGAGCGTGACTACTAGGGTTGGGCGGGACCGCCACCCTAGACCTCTTCGACGGACAAGACCCCATCCAGTGATTTGATGGCACCCTTGATCTGGGGATTGATCGGGAACTCCTGCCCCAGGTCCATTTCGACCTCGCCCGGCAAACCCGGATCCAGCAGACACAAATGGATCGGCCCTTTCGAGGCGTTTTTGGCCGCCCCTGCAGCATCCGCGAGAACGCTGGCGACCGTCGACAGCGCCTGTGGTTGGTCCAGAAAGATACGAAGCCCGGTCGCGCCGGCCTCGGCCACGACTGAATCCGCCGGCCCGACCGAGCGCGCCAGCAGCTTCAGTTGGTCAGCCTCCATCGTGGCTTCGGCCGTCAGCACGACCTGCGCGCCGGTTTCCAGGTATTCGCGTGATTTCTCCAGGGTTTCCGAGAACAGCGTCACCTCGTACGCCCCCGTCGGGTCCGACAGCTGTGCAAAGGCGAACCGGTTGCCCTTGGCCGATTTCCGCTCCTGTCGCCCGGCGACCACACCGGCCATCTTGGCGATCAACGGACCCGAGCGTGCCTTTTCGGTGACCTCGTCGAGTGTCATCACCTGCTTGCGTTTCAGGGCCGGCATGTAGTCGTCCAGCGGGTGGCCGGACAGGTAGAAGCCGATCGCCTTGAATTCTTCGCTCAGCCGTTCGGCGGGCAGCCAGTCGGGCGATTTCGACAGGCGCGGTTCAGGCAGATCGTCGCCCGCCTCGCCGAACAGCGACACCTGGTTCGAGTTCTTCTGTTCGTGGATCGCCGCCGAATACTGCACCAGCTGTTCCAGGCTTTCGAAGACCCGGCGGCGGTTCTTGTCCAGCTCGTCAAAGGCCCCCGCGCGGGCCAGCATCTCCAGCGGCCGTTTGCCGACCTTCTTCAGATCGACCCGGCGGGCAAAGTCAAACAGGTTGACGAACGGCTTGTCGCCCCTGCCCTGCACCACGAGGTTCATCGCCTCGACGCCCACGTTCTTGAGCGCGCCCAGCGCATAGACCAGTTTGCCATCCACCACATCAAACGTCGCCTGCGACCGGTTTATGCAAGGCGGCACATAGGGCAGTTCCAAACCCTTGCGGACCTCTTCGAAATAGATCGCCAGCTTGTCGGTCAGATGGATATCGCAGTTCATGACACCGGCCATGAATTCGACCGGGTGGTTCGCCTTCAGCCAGCCGGTCTGATAGCTGACCACCGCGTAGGCCGCCGCGTGAGATTTGTTGAAGCCGTAGTTGGCGAATTTCTCCAGCAGGTCGAACACCTCGGACGCCTTCTTGGCATCTACCCCGTTCGCGGCTGCCCCGGCCTCGAATTTCGGGCGCTCGGCGTCCATCGCCTCTTTGATTTTTTTACCCATCGCGCGGCGCAGCAGGTCGGCGCCGCCGAGGCTGTAGCCCGCCATGACCTGCGCGATCTGCATCACCTGCTCCTGGTAGACGATGATGCCTTGCGTTTCTTCCAGAATGTGGTCGATCAGCGGGTGAACGGATTCGATCTTGCGCTGGCCGTTCTTGACCTCGCAATAGGTCGGGATGTTCTCCATCGGGCCGGGACGATACAGCGCCACGAGCGCCACGATGTCCTCGATGCAGGTGGGTTTCATGCGCTTGAGCGCATCCATCATGCCCGAGCTTTCAACCTGGAACACCGCCACGGTCTTGGCCGCGGAATAAAGCTTGTAAGTGGCCGGGTCATCCAGCGGAATGGCATTGATCTGGTTCTCGGCCCCCTCGGCCGGCTCATAAAGCTGCCGACCGTCGGCCGCCACGTGCAATGGCCGGCCGGACTTGAAGATCAGGTCCATGGCGTTCTGGATGACCGTCAGAGTCTTGAGGCCTAGAAAGTCGAATTTCACCAGACCGGCCTGTTCCACCCACTTCATGTTGAACTGGGTGGCAGGCATGTCCGAGCGGGGGTCCTGATAGAGCGGTACCAGCTCGTCCAGCGGCCGGTCGCCGATCACCACACCGGCGGCGTGGGTCGAAGCATTGCGCAGCAGCCCCTCGACCTGCTGGCCGTAAGTCAGAAGGCGGTCGACCACCTCTTCGTTGCGGGCCTCTTCGCGCAGGCGCGGTTCGTCTTTCAGGGCCTTCTCGATCGACACCGGCTTGACGCCTTCGACCGGGATCATCTTGGACAGGCGGTCCACCTGGCCGTAGGGCATCTGCAGCACCCGCCCGATGTCGCGCACCGCAGCCTTGGACAAGAGCGCGCCGAAGGTGATGATCTGGCCAACCTTGTCGCGGCCGTATTTCTGCTGAACATACCGAATCACCTCTTCGCGGCGGTCCATGCAGAAGTCGATGTCAAAGTCGGGCATCGACACCCGTTCGGGATTCAGGAAGCGTTCGAACAGCAGGCTGTAGCGCAGCGGATCAAGGTCGGTAATCGTCAGCGCATAGGCCACCAGCGAGCCCGCGCCCGAGCCACGGCCCGGACCGACGGGGATGTCATGATCCTTAGCCCATTTGATGAAATCCGCAACGATCAGGAAGTAACCGGGGAACCCCATGCCCTCGATGATGTCCAATTCGAAATCCAGACGCTTCTGGTATTCCTCGGGTGGGACAGCGTGCGGGATCACCGCCAGTCGGGCCTGCAGACCTTCGTTGGCCTGGCGGCGTAGCTCCTCGACCTCGTCATCGGCGAATTTCGGCAGGATCGGATCCCGCTTGTAGGCCATGAAGGCGCAACGTCTGGCAATCTCGACCGTATTTTCGATCGCCTCGGGCAGATCGGCAAAGAGCGTGACCATTTCCTGCGGCGATTTGAAGTAATGCTGCGCGGTCAGGCGGCGGCGGCCCTCTTGCTGGTCGACATAGGCACCCTCGGCAATGCAGATCAGCGCATCATGCGCCTCATACATATCTGAGGTTGGGAAATAGACGTCATTCGTGGCCACCAGAGGCAGGTTCTTGGCATAGGCCATTTCCACCTGGCCGCGCTCAGTCAGGCGCTCGGCCTCGGGCTGGCCATCTTCGCCGGGATGACGTTGCAGTTCGACATAAAGGCGATCGGGGAACATCGCGGCCAACCGATCGACCAGCAGCTCGGCCGCCGGACGCTGGCCCTGCTGCAACAGGCGGCCAACGGGGCCGTCCGGTCCGCCGGTCAAGCAGATCAGCCCATCGGAATGCGCAGCCAACTCCTCAAGCGTGACCTGCGGCAACTGCCCGCCCTTGTCCACATACAGGCACGAGCTGAGCTTCATCAGATGCTCGTACCCCGTCTCAGATTGTGCCAGCAGTACGATCGGCGCAGGGGGCTTGGGTTTTTCCCCCGGCTGCGCCTGAATATACGCCAGATCAACCTGGCAGCCCATGATCGGCTGCACACCCGCACCACTTGCGGTAACCGAGAATTCCAGCGCTGCGAACATGTTGTTGGTGTCCGTCACCGCAACTGCGGGCATGTCCATCTGCTCGCACAGCGTTGGCAGTTTTTTCAGGCGCACCGCCCCCTCAAGAAGGGAATATTCGGTGTGAACTCGGAGGTGGATGAATCGAGGAGTACTGCTCATACGAGGCAGGCTATCGCACTCGCGACCCGGGAAAAAGCCGGAACAGTTAAGGGTGATTGCTGAAAAAATAGCCGCACATTATTCGGAGATTCCAGAAGGTGCTTCAGCCGACGCCGCCGGCGTTTCACCAAAATCTCTTTCAATTCAGATGCCTAGATAATAATGACGTGGTGCATATCAAGGCATGGGATCGGGAATGGTACATTCGGCAGGCAGTTTTTCTTGCCAGCGCGCACAGGCTGTTTCTAACATCTTCAGGCAAGCTACAAGCCCGCTTCTTTCTCTACGTCGCATCGAGACAGGAGCACCCATGGGCGCAACCGGGTAAGGCGACGGGTTTCAAGAATGAATATCACGTTTCTTCTGAACGGAGAGACAGTGGAGCTGGCGGATGTCGATCCGACGGCCACATTGCTGGATTGGCTGCGCGAGGATCGCTGCCTGACCGGCACGAAGGAAGGCTGCAACGAGGGCGATTGCGGGGCCTGCACCGTCATGGTTACGGATGAGGCCGGTGCCAAGGCGCTGAATTCCTGCATTCTTTTTCTGCCTCAACTGCACGGCAAGGCTGTGCGCACGGTCGAGGGGGCGAGCGGGCCCGACGGCGAGCCCCATCCGGTGCAGCAGGCGATGGTGGATCTTCATGGCTCGCAATGTGGATTCTGCACACCCGGTTTCGTGATGTCGATGGTGGCGAGCCATGCAAATGGCGCGACGGATCATGACACGCAACTGGCCGGCAACCTGTGCCGCTGCACCGGCTATGCGCCGATCATCCTCGCGGCAAAGGCCGTTGAAGACCAGCCAGTGCCGGTCTGGGTCAAGGACAAACCGGTTGCGGCCAAGCCGGCCTCACCCCTTCTGCCGAAGTCATCAGACGAACTGGCCAAAGTCTTTGCCGCCCATCCCGGTGCAACTTTGATCGCGGGTGCTACCGATGTCGGCCTTTGGGTCACCAAGCAGCTGCGGAACCTAGACCCGGTGATCTTTCTGGGCGGCTGCGACGATCTGAAGGAGATCTCGATCACCGAAGACGGGGTGTACATCGGCGCGATGGTGGACATGAACCGCATGGGCGCGGCGATGGCCGATCTGCATCCGTCCTATGCCGAGATGATCCGGCGCTATGCCAGCGTGCAGGTGCGCCACGCGGCTACGGTGGGCGGCAATATCGCGAACGGCTCGCCCATCGGGGACAACCCGCCCGCGCTGATCGCGCTGGGGGCCACGCTGCATCTGCGCAAGGGCGACGAGCGCCGGTCGATCCCTATCGAAGATTTCTTTATTGACTATGGACAGCAGGATCGCGAGCCCGGCGAGTTCGTGGAAGCGGTCAGCTTTCTGCGTCAACCCGACCGGCTGAAATGCTACAAGCTGAGCAAACGGTTCGATCAGGATATCTCGGCCGTATGCGGCTGTTTCAACATAATCGTTTCGGACGGCGTCGTCTCGCAAGCCCGGATCGCCTTTGGCGGAATGGCCGGTGTGCCGAAACGCGCGACTCGGGTTGAGGCCGCGCTGACCGGTCGCCCATGGACGGCGGAAACCGTTCAAAGCGCTTGGCCGGCCTTTGCCGAGGACTATTCCCCGATGAGCGACATGCGTGCCTCGGCCCGCTACCGACTGGAGACCGCAAAGGCCATGCTCGAACGCTATTTCCTAGAAGATCAGGGCGAGCTGACCAATGTGCTGGAGGTGTCGGCATGAGCGTGACCAAGCCGCTGCCCCATGACGCCGCACCCCTGCATGTGTCGGGAACCGCCCGCTATGTTGACGACATTCCGACCCCCAAGGGCACGCTGCATCTGGCGTTCGGCCTAAGCCCGATCGCCAAGGGCCGGATCACGGCGATGGACCTGTCAGATGTCCGCGCGGCCCCGGGGGTCGTGATGGTGATGACCGCTGAGGACCTGCCCTTTGCCAATGACGTCTCGCCCTCGATCCATGACGAACCATTGCTGTCCGACGGCACCGTGAATTACGTGGGCCAGCCCGTGTTTCTGGTTGTCGCCACCAGCCATCTGGCGGCGCGCAAGGCCGCCCGGCTGGGCAAGATCGACTATGCCGAAGAAACGCCGATCCTGACGATCGAGGAGGCCTTGGCCGCAGACAGCCGGTTCGAGGACGGCCCCCGCATCTATGCGAAAGGCGATGCAGAAGCCGCCATCGCGCAGGCGGCGCATGTGGTCGAAGGCACGTTCGAGATCGGCGGGCAGGAGCATTTCTACCTGGAAGGTCAGGCCGCGCTGGCGGTGCCGAATGAAGGCAGCGACATGCTGGTGCATTCCTCGACCCAGCACCCGACCGAGATTCAACACAAGGTGGCCGACGCTTTGGGCGTTCCCATGCACGCGGTGCGGGTCGAAACCCGGCGGATGGGCGGCGGGTTCGGTGGCAAGGAAAGCCAGGGCAACGCGCTGGCCGTGGCCTGCGCAGTTGCGGCACGGGCAACCGGTCGAGCCTGCAAGATGCGCTATGACCGGGATGATGACATGACCATCACCGGCAAGCGCCACGCCTTCCGCATCAGCTACAAAGCCGGCTTTGACGAAAACGGCCACATTCAGGGTGTTTCCTTCCTGCACTACGCCATCTGCGGTTGGGCGCAGGACCTGTCGCTGCCGGTCGCCGACCGCGCGATGCTGCATTCCGACAATGCGTACCTTCTGCCCAACGCGCGGATCGAGAGCCATAGGCTGAAGACCAACACACAGTCCGCAACCGCCTATCGCGGCTTTGGTGGACCGCAGGGCATGGTGGGGATCGAGCGGGTGATGGATCACGCCGCGCATGTGCTGGGTCTGGACCCGGTCGAACTGCGGCGGCGGAACTACTATGAACCGGCGCATGCAGGCGTTGAAGAACCGGTGCGGGACAAGCCGCTGGGCCACCCGGATCCGCATGAGGATCTGACCAGCCGCGGCGCCGTCGAAACCGGCCGCTCGGTGGTGCGGCCATTGCCCGCGGGTGGGAACACCACCCCGTATGGCATGGAAGTCACCGATTTCGAGCTGCATCCCATGACCGAAGCCTTGCTGGAGTCCTGCGATTACGCAACCCGCAAGGCGGCGGTCGAGAAGTGGAATGCCGAAAACCGCGTGATCAAGAAGGGCATCGCCTTTTCACCGGTCAAGTTCGGGATTTCCTTCACTCTCACCCACCTGAATCAGGCCGGGGCGCTGGTGCATGTCTATCAGGACGGCTCGGTCCACCTGAACCATGGCGGCACCGAGATGGGTCAGGGCCTGTTCCAGAAAGTGGCGCAGGTGGCGGCCGCGCGGTTCGGCATTCCGCTGGAGATGGTGAAGATCACCGCGACCGATACCGCCAAAGTGCCCAACACCTCGGCCACGGCGGCCTCGTCCGGCAGCGATCTGAACGGGATGGCGGTCAAGGCCGCCTGCGACACGATCCGCGACCGGATGGCCGCCTATCTGGCCGAGCGGCATCAGACCGATCCATCGGCGGTCGTCTTTGCCGATGGCCGGGTCAGTGTGGGCGAGGAAAGCTACAGCTTTGCCGAAGCCGCGGCGCTGGCCTATCAGGGGCGTGTCAGCCTGTCGGCAACCGGGTTCTACAAGACCCCCAAGATCGAGTGGGACCGGATCGCCGGACGCGGGCGCCCGTTCTTCTATTTCGCCTATGGAGCTTCGGTGACCGAAGTCGCCGTGGACACTCTGACCGGCGAGAACCGCATCCTTCGGACGGATATCCTGCATGATGCGGGTGCTTCGCTGAACCCTGCGCTGGATATCGGGCAGGTCGAGGGCGGCTATGTGCAAGGTGCGGGCTGGCTGACGACCGAGGAACTGGTCTGGGACGACAAAGGCCGGCTGCGCACCCATGCGCCGTCGACCTACAAGATCCCCGCCTGTTCGGACCGACCGGGCGTGTTCAACGTTGCGCTTTGGGATGGTCAGAACCGCGAAGACACCATCTATCGCTCAAAAGCGGTGGGCGAGCCGCCCTTCATGTTGGGTATCTCGGCCTGGCTGGCCCTGTCGAACGCGGTTGCGGCCTGCGGTGACGGGTATCCGGCGATCAATGCCCCAGCCACCGCCGAAGAGGTCTGGACCGCCGTTCAACGCATGCGTGGAGGCACCTGATGGGATTTGACCGGGAGACTTTGAGGGAGGCGGTCAAAACGCATGGCAAGGTGACTCGCGTGGTCATTGCCGCAATCCGAGGCTCGTCCCCGCGCGAGGTCGGCGCCGCGATGCTGGTCTGGAAGGGCGGGCAATCCGGCACGATCGGGGGCGGCACGCTGGAGTATCAGGCGGCTGAGGCCGCCCGGGTTCAGCAAAGCCCAACCCGCCTGTCCCGCCATGCGCTGGGTCCCGACCTCGGGCAATGCTGCGGCGGTGCCGTAACGCTGCTGAGCGAGGTCTATGACCTGAAGTCCGTCGAAGCCTTGGACGACACCGTCATCGCACGCCCGACTGCCGGTGATGACATTCCATTGTCGGTCAAGCGGCAGCTGGCAACCGCACGCGCACAGGGTATTGCGCCTGAACCGCAATTGCTTGACGGCTGGATGATCGAGCCGGTGCACACACCGACCCGCCAATTGTGGATCTGGGGGGCCGGTCATGTCGGACGGGCGCTGGTGGATGTGCTGTCGCCTCTCCCCGATCTTGCCATCACTTGGGTAGACACCGCAGCCGACCGGTTTCCGGCTGACATCCCAGCAGGTGTAACCGTGGTTCCGGCAGCGAACCCGGCCGACCTCGTGCACCACGCACCGGTTCACGCCGAGCACCTAGTGCTGACTTATTCACACAATCTGGATCTGGAACTGTGCAACCGGCTATTGACGCACGGTTTTCACTTTGCCGGGCTGATCGGCTCGGCTACGAAATGGGCGCGATTCCGCTCGCGCCTGGCTGCGCTGGGTCACTCACCGGCTCAGATCGCCCGGATCACCTGCCCGATCGGTGACCCATCGTTGGGCAAGCACCCGCAGATGATCGCAGTTGGTGTGGCAGCGCAAATCCTGCGCCCCGCCCGACAGAACGACTTGAAGAAGGACCAGAGCGCGTGACCACTCCACTACTGAGCTTGCAGGGGCTGACCAAGGCCTATCCCGGCGTCGTGGCCAACGACCACGTGTCCTTTGACATCGGTGAGGGCGAAGTTCACGCCCTGCTGGGCGAAAACGGCGCAGGAAAATCCACGCTGGTGAAGATGATCTACGGGCTGGTCAAGCCGGACAGCGGCACGATGCTGTTGCGCGGCCAACCCTATGCGCCGGCCGAGCCGCGCGCGGCCCGTGCCGACGGCATTGCCATGGTGTTCCAGCATTTTTCGCTGTTCGACGCGCTCAACGTGGCCGAAAACATCGCCCTGGGCATGGAAAGCCCGCCGCCGATGGGTGATCTGGCATCGCGTATTCGCGAGGTCTCGGAGACCTATGGCCTGCCGCTGGATCCGTATCGTCGGGTTGGTGACCTGTCCGCCGGTGAACGCCAGCGAGTTGAGATCATCCGCTGCCTGCTGCAGGACCCAAAGCTGCTGATCATGGACGAACCGACCTCGGTCCTGACCCCGCAGGAGGTAGATATCCTGTTCGAAACACTGAAAAAACTGCGGTCGGAAGGAACTTCGATCCTGTACATCTCGCACAAACTGGAGGAAATCCGCACGCTGTGCGACCACGCCACCATTCTGCGGCTGGGCAAGAACGTGGGTGAATGCACACCCAGCGAAACATCCGCCCGCGACATGGCAGAAATGATGGTGGGATCAGCCCTTCAGACTCCTGAACGGTCCGGGCGCGAGTTCGGACCCGTCGCGCTGGATGTTTCCGGGCTTTCGGTTCCGTCCCCTTCCGAATTCGGGACCGCGCTGAAGAACGTGCACCTGACCGTCCGCAAGGGCGAAGTCCTTGGCATCGGCGGCGTGGCCGGCAACGGTCAGGACGAACTGCTGGGCGTTCTGTCCGGTGAAATCCTGACGGACGCGGATGCGATCCGCTTCAACGGCCAGCCGATCGGCAAACTGGGCCCGACGGCCCGGCGCAGACTGGGTGTGCTGACGGCCCCAGAAGAGCGGTTGGGACATGCCGCGGCGCCGGACATGAGCCTGACGGAAAACGCTCTGCTGACCGGCTCGGTGCGCGAGTCTCTGGAGAAGAATGGTTTTTTGAAATGGGCCGACACCCGCGTGTTTGCGGAGAAGATCATTCAGGCATTCGACGTGCGGACCCCGGGGCCGGAAAACGCCGCGCGGTCGCTGTCGGGCGGCAACCTGCAGAAATTCGTCATCGGCCGGGAAGTCCTGCAAAACCCCGAAGTGCTGGTCGTGAACCAGCCGACCTGGGGCGTCGACGCCGCCGCAGCCGCTGCAATCCGTCAGGCCATTCTGGACCTTGCGGCCAAGGGAACGGCGGTAGTCTGCATCAGCCAGGATCTGGATGAACTTATGGAGATTTCCGACAGTTTCGCCGCCTTGAACGAAGGGCGCCTCAGCGCTCCGCGTCCCACAACGGGCCTGACCGTCGAAGAGATCGGTCTGATGATGGGCGGCGCGCATGGGATGGAGGTGGCCCATGTGTAACCTACGGTGCCGCCTCTGGCGCAAGAATCCAAAAAAGACGAAGACTTTGGGGGGATGAGCAAATGATAGTGTTGGAGAAACGGCCACAGCCGTCCAAGGCGTGGTCTTATGCCACCCCTCTGGTCGCAGTGCTGGCGACCATGGTCTTCGGCGGGTTGCTGTTTGCAATTCTGGGCAAGAACCCGGTCGAAGCCATCGGAACCATCTTTTGGGAACCCCTGTTCGGCGAGTTCTCATTCTACTACCGACCGCAACTGCTGGTGAAGGGCGCACCGTTGGTTCTGATCGCCATCGGTCTGTCGCTGGGCTTCCGCGCCGGTATCTGGAATATCGGTGCCGAGGGCCAGTACATCATGGGCGCTATCTTCGGCGCCGCGGCCGGCCTTGCCTTCTACCCTCTGGACGCGTGGTACGTCTTTCCAATCATGGTGATCGCCGGCGCGTTCGGCGGCTGGATCTGGGCGATGATCCCTGCCCTGCTCAAGGTTCGGTTTGGAACCAACGAGATTCTCGTTTCCCTGATGTTGGTTTACGTGGCCGAGCAGTTTCTGGCCTCGATGTCGCTGGGTCTGCTGAAAAACCCTGAGGGGTTCGGGTTTCCCGGCTCGCGCAACCTGCAGTCCTATGAAAGTGCCCACAATGCCGAACTGTTTGCCGGAACCGGCATGCACTGGGGCGTCGTCGCGGCCTTTATCGCGGTGATCTTTGCCTATGTCCTGCTGAACCGGCACATGCTGGGATTTCACATCCGCCTTACAGGCGAAGCTCCGCGCGCGGCACGATTTGCCGGCGTGAATCCCCCGCGGCTGATACTGTTTTGCCTGGGGCTGTCGGGCGCGTTGGCCGGTCTTGCCGGTATGTTCGAGGTCTCGGGCCCGTCCGGCGTGGTCAGCATCGACTTCAACGTGGGTTACGGCTTTACCGCGATCATCGTGGCGTTTCTGGGCCGTCTGCACCCGGTGGGCATCCTGCTGGCCGGCGGCCTGATGGCGCTGACCTATATCGGTGGCGAAATCGCACAATCCCAGCTGGGGCTGCCCGCTGCGGCCATCCAGGTGTTCCAGGGAATGCTTCTGTTCTTCCTGCTGGCCTTCGATCTTTTGACCAACTACCGCATCCGTGCGGCCCGTAGCGAGGTGGCGTGACCATGGACCTTGGAGAAATCAATCCCGTTCTTTTGCTGGCCTCCTTGATGGTTGCTGCAACCCCGCTTCTGCTCGCGGCGATCGGAGAGCTTGTCGTCGAAAAGGCCGGCGTTCTGAACCTCGGCGTCGAAGGCATGATGATCGTGGGCGCAATCAGCGGATTTGCGATCTCGGTCGAAACAGGCTCGCCATGGTTGGGTTTTGTCGCGGCGGCCGTTGGCGGTGCGCTGTTGTCGCTGCTGTTCGTTCTGCTGACCCAGTTCGCGCTGGCGAACCAGGTGGCCAGCGGTCTTGCGCTGACGCTGTTTGGCTTGGGCTTCAGTGCACTTCTGGGCCAAAGCTATGTGGGCATCAAACCGCCCAGCATGGGGGACATCCATATCCCGCTGCTCAGCGATATTCCGGTCATCGGCCCGATCCTGTTCCAACATGATCCGATCCTCTATGTCGGGATCGCGTTGACGGCAGCGGTATGGGCCACTCTGAAATACACCCGCGTCGGGCTGATCCTTCGTGCGGTGGGTGAGAACCACGATGCCGCGCATGCTCTCGGCTACAAGGTCATCAAGATCCGCATTATGGCGATCCTGTTCGGCGGGGCCTGTGCGGGGCTTGGCGGTGCATATATCAGCCTGATCCGGGTCCCTCAGTGGACCGAAGGCATGACCGCCGGAGTCGGCTGGATTGCTCTGGCTCTGGTGGTGTTTGCCAGCTGGAAACCGTGGCGTGCCTTGCTGGGTGCCTATTTGTTTGGCGGAATCACGGTCTTGCAGCTTAATCTACAGGCAGCGGGCGTTGCCATACCTGTCGAGTATCTGGCAATGTCGCCCTACATCATCACGATCCTTGTGCTTGTGATCCTTTCGGCCGACAAGAGCAGCGCACCTGCCTCACTGGGCCGGACCTTCCACGCCTCGCACTAGGGGCCAACTGTACCAACTTGGGGAGTAACTAAATGAAATTCACTTCACTTCTGGCAAGCGCCGCCATGGCACTTGGCCTTGCCACGGGCGCCGTGGCCGAGGACAAGACAAAGGTCGGTTTCGTCTATGTCGGCCCGGTGGGCGATGGCGGCTGGACCTATGAACACGACAAGGGCCGTCAGGCCGTCGAAAAGCACTTTGGCGACAAGGTCGAAACCGTGTACGTGGAATCGGTGCCCGAAGGCCCGGATGCCGAGCGCGTCATGACCCAGATGGCGCTGGAAGGCGCTGACCTGATCTTCACCACCTCGTTCGGCTACATGGACCCGACCATCAACGTGGCCAAGAAATTCCCGGACGTGAAATTTGAACACGCCACGGGCTACAAGACCGCCGACAACGTGTCGGTCTACTCGGCGCGTTTCTATGAGGGTCGCGCTGTCCAAGGTCATATCGCCGGCAAGATGACCAAGTCGAACATCATCGGTTACATCGGCTCGTACCCGATCCCCGAAGTGATCCGCGGCATCAACTCGGCCTTCATCCACGCCAAGAAGGTGAACCCGGATGTCGAGTTCAAGATCGTCTGGGCCTACACCTGGTTCGATCCGGCGAAAGAGGCCGATGCGGCGAAGGTTCTGATCGAACAGGGCGCAGACGTGATCCTGCAGCACACGGACTCGACCGCACCGCAGGCGGCCGCACAAGAAGCCGGCAACGTGATCACTTTCGGCCAGGCCTCGGACATGAGCGAATATGCTCCGATGCCGCGCGTCAGCTCGATCATCGACAACTGGGCGCCCTACTACATCGCGCGCACCCAGGCCGTGATGGACGGCACCTGGGAGTCGGTGAACACATGGGACGGCATCAAGGAAGGCATGGTTGAAATCGGCGAGATTTCCGACGCCGTTCCGGCCGACGTCAAGGAAGAGGCGCTGGCCCTGAAAGCCGCGATTGCAGATGGCAGCTATCACCCGTTCACCGGGCCGCTGAACAAGCAAGACGGCAGCGCCTGGCTGGCCGAGGGTGAAGTGGCCGATGACGGCACTCTGGCCGGCATGAACTTCTATGTCGAAGGGCTGGAAGGCGACATCCCGCAATAAGCGGGAAATGTACTGTCAGCAAACCCAAAGCCCGCCGGAAACGGCGGGCTTTTTCAGTTCCCGGAACGGTTGCCGAAACTGCGCGCTGCCAACACGATCCGGGATGTGGCAGTCAGGAAACACAAGCTGCCGAATATCCACGCCAAAGCGGCAAACGCATCTGGCACCAGACACAAAAGAACAAGGAAACCGATCGTTTCGGCCCCCTCCAGCAAACCACCGGAAAAATACAGGGCCTTCTGCCCTCTTGCGTCGGTCTTCAATCCGTGCCGGTCGGCCAGCAGCGAAAAGCCCAGAAAACTGGTGCCGTTGAAATAGAAGGACAGCAGGAGGAAAGCACCGGCCACGCCATTGGAGGCCGGGTCAGCCAGAATAAATGCGAAGGGGATGGCGCCGTAGAACAGAAAGTCGCAGGTGATATCCAGATAGCCGCCGAAATCGGTGCCGCCCCGGGCACGCGCAACAGCACCGTCCAGCCCATCCGCGAGGCGCGACAGCAGTAACGGCACCAGCGCCCAGTACGTCGCGCCGGCCACGATCAGGCCCGCTGCGACCAAACCAAGAGCCAGCCCTATCAGCGTCACCTGGTTTGCCGTAAAGCCCAACCGCGCGAGAAAACGGCCCTGTGCGTTCAGGGCCGGGTCGATAATCGGGCGGATTTGCGCATCAAACATGTGCGGCAGTTAACCGGGGACAGGCGCCATTTCCAGACACAATAGCGCGAGAGCACTCACGTTCCCGCCATCAGTGACCGCTTAGAACCAGCGTGTTCACCGGCATCAGGATCAGACGCAATCGCAAGCCTGCCGCATGAACCACACCGATCGTGTCCACGACATGCAGGAATGCCCTTTCCCAGAACCCCAAATCTTCGTGTTCAAGCCTGTCGTGATTGTCGGTGTAGACATTGGCAAGACAGTTGCTGCCCGGGGGGACCTTGTCGGCCAGCCCTTCGTAAAGCGGCTCGAGGTACACGAGGATTGATCCGGGGGTTGTGTTCTGTTGAACGTCGCGCAATTCGTCGGTGGGCCGGATCTGTCCCGAAGGGATCACATCCTGCACCTGGACCACAACGACCGGAATCACCGTGAATGGCCGTGTCATACAGCCCAGCTCTCCGATCATTCCCGGTTTGATCACCTGCGCAGACATCTGGTTGAAAGCCGCCTGAAACCGGTCGCGGCCGGAATCCGTCGGAACCAGAATTCCTGCCGGGCGCATCAGCGGGCTGACAAAATCGCCGACCCGCAGCCCGAACTGCTCGACCCGGCCCGTCACACCTGCGCTGATTGTCGTCTTGTCCAATTCGGCCAGTGCGGCATCCAGCTGCGCCTCGGCGCTGGCCAACTGGGCAGGGATCAGTTCTTCGATCTTCTGAACAACGGCCGCCTTTTGGGATTGCGCGGCCAGAACCTTGGCCTCGCGCTCGGCGACAAGGTTCTCCAGTCGCTCGATCTCGGTCAGGCGGACTGCGCTGGATCCCTGATCGCGCAGGGTGGTGTTGCGCTCCAATTCCTCGAGCGCCTGCGCCAGCGCCGCCTGCGCGCCTGCAATGCCGGCTTCGGCCTCGGCCAGATCCGTTTGCGCAACCTTCAGCGAGGCCTGTATCTGAGCAATCTGGGCATGTGCGGCTTCGACCTGCGCGCGCTGGGTGAAATCCTCGATACGAAAGATCGGCTGGCCCGCGGTGACCATCTGGTTGTTGGTCACATAGACCTCGGACACGCGCCCACCCAGTTGCGGAAGAATCGTTACGGTCCGGAAATAGGACGCCGCCGTTTTGCTTGCCGGGTGGAAGTAGAACAGCGTGGTAATCACCGTCAGCGCAAGGATCGCGCAGGCGGTCAGCCCCCAGCGCAGTTCGTACCACATGGTGAACAGCGTGATTTCGTGACCAATCCGTTTTCCCTGAACGAAGCGTCGGAACAGAAAGTCGGGCAGAACGGTAACCAGTGCGCACAGAAATGTTTCGATCATGCGTCAGTGCTCCTGCGGAGCGGTGGGCTCAGGGTCCGGCTCGGCGGGCGGAGGAGACGCCCCGGGTGCCAGCGACCGAATTGCATCTGCAATCGCGCGCAGGGGCGCAGCAAAGTCAGGAAACTGAAAACCTGCAACCAGGATGGCGGCAACCCAGAATAACCCGTTGTGCGTAAACAGGGCCAACAACGCCAGGATGCCAACCAACTGAAACTGCGGGTGGTTGTTCTCATGGGCCATCTTCTCGGGGATCGAATGCAACGTAAAATACGCGACACCGATCAGCAGGATCAGACCAACTGTGAAGATCACCATGAAATTGAAGAGAAAATCGCTGCCATCCGCCTGGGTCACATATGACGGAATGTGCCCTGTGGCCATTGGGTGTAGGTCTGCTGTGGTCACCCTGCCCTCCTGCGTTTTTGGTTGTGAATGTTTGGAAGGGTTGATGCTCAAATTCAACCCTGATTAAAACTTGGGACGACAATTGATCAAAGTCCCCCGTTCGCCGGGCTCATTTCAGGCACTCTCATGACACTCAGGCTTTCCAATCCCGACGGCACTGACATTGGCCGTTTCACTTTTGGCACGATGCAGTTCGGGGGCCGCGCCGATGCCGAACAAAGCCGGGCCATGTTCGACGCCTGTCGCGCGGCCGGCATCACGCATTTCGATACAGCTTATGTCTATACCGACGGTGCGTCGGAAACGTTGCTGGGCCAGATGATCGCGTCTCAGCGCCAGCAACTGACGATCGCCACCAAAGCGGGCTACACAGGCGGCGCCGGCGCGGCCAACATCCGTGCGCAGTTCGACATGTCCCGCAAACGTCTGGGTCAGGACATGGTCGACCTGCTGTACCTGCACCGGTTCGATCCGGACACCGATCTTGCCGAAACGATGGAGTGTTTTGCCCAGCTCAAAGATGCGGGCAAGATCCGCTATGTCGGCTTGTCCAACTTTGCAGCCTGGCAAGTGATGAAAGCCGTGCGCGTCGCCGCGGATTTCGACCTGACCATCGACGCGCTGCAACCGATGTACAACCTCGTCAAGCGGCAGGCCGAGGTCGAGATCCTGCCAATGTGTGCGGATCAAGGTATCTCGGTTTTTGCCTACTCGCCGCTGGGTGGCGGGTTGCTGACCGGAAAGTACACCGATGGCAGTGCAGCCGGCCGACTGTCCGAAGATGACCGATACGCCAGCCGCTATGGGGCTGAATGGATGGCCGAAACAGCTGCCGAGTTGGCCCTCTTGGGGCATCAGACCGGTGTGGATCCGGCGACGCTTGCCGTCGCTTGGGTTGCTGCCAGCCCGTTTGCCCCGTCGCCGATCATATCGGCCAGATCTGCCGAACAGCTGGCACCGTCGCTGGCTGCGCTGACGTTCGACCTTCCGGCCGAGCTCTATGCCCGCATCACGGCGCTCAGCCAGACACCGCCACCGGCGACGGACCGGCTGGAGGAGGTCCAGTGATTGATTTTCTAATCATCGGCGGCGGCATTGCCGGCCTAAGCGCCGGCGCGCGTCTGTCCGAGCATGGATCGGTGACCGTACTCGAGGCCGAGGACGCGCTGGGCTATCACGCCTCGGGGCGATCGGCGGCATTGTTCGAAGAAGGTTATGGCCCGCCTTCGGTCGTGGCTCTGAACAAGGCCAGCGCCGAGTTCTTTTTTACGAACGACTATCTGACCCCGCGCGGGCTGATGCTGGTGGCCAAAAGTGATCAGGCCGACCAGTTCCGCAAAGACCTGAGCGAGCTGGGAATGGCCGAAATCTCGGTCGCCGATGCGTTGGTGCGTGTTCCGGTCCTGAACCCGGAAACCGTCGCATACGCGGCGCTGAGTGGGCGCGCGTATGACATCGACACCGACCGAGTGCTGCAGGATTTTGCCCGCATCATTCGCGCCAATGCGGGATCGGTACTGACCCGCCAGAAAGTGACGCGGATCCGCAAGGACGGCCATTGGCTGGTGGAGGCGGCCGAGGTCTTTCAAGCGCGCACCATCGTCAATGCCGCTGGTGCCTGGGCCGACGAGGTCGCAAGGATGGCCGGGATCGCACCGATCGGAATCACGCCGCGCCGCCGTTCCATGGCCCGGCTGCCGACACCCGGGGGCCATGATGTGAAAAATTGGCCGATGATGCTGGGCGCGGGTGAGACCTGGTACGCCAAACCGGATGCCGGCAAGCTGTTGGTGTCACCGTCCGAGGCCGACCCGGTCGAACCGCATGACGCCTATGCCGACGATATGGTGCTGGCCAAGGGCCTGGCCCGGTACGAAGAAATGGTGACCAGCCCGGTCACCCGTGTCGAGACCAATTGGGCCGGGCTGCGCAGCTTTGCCCCGGATGGCACGCTTGTTCTGGGTCCCGACCCGTCGGATGAAAGTTTTGTCTGGTCTGCCGGTCAGGGAGGGTACGGGTTTCAAACCGCCCCGGCCGCGTCGCGATTGGTTGCTGATCTTGCGCTGGGCCGCGCGCCCGAGTTGGATGCCGCGATGGTCTCCGCGCTGGCCGTGTCCCGGTTACGCTGATGGGCGGGCGGAAACTGCCTCCGACGGCAAGCGTCGCCTCTCAGGGTGACGGCGCGAAGATGATCGCTCCTGCGGCCAGCCGAAATACGGACGCCCTGTGCGCGTTGCTGGCCGAGATGCCCATCGCAACTGGAAACGCATTGGAACTGGCCAGCGGCACGGGCCAACACGTCGCCGCATTTGCCCGTATCTTTCCCGACCTCACTTGGCAGCCGAGCGAGATCGATCCCGCCCGCCGGGCCAGCATCGACGCCTATGGGGAGGACCTGCCAAACATCATTCCCGCCGTCGAGCTGGACGCAACCCTGCCCGGGTGGCACCACAACTTTGGCAACCAGAACCTTATCATTCTGATCAACCTCCTGCATTTGATCAGCTGGAAAGAAGCCCGGAATGTTCTGTCCGAGGCCGCATTGGCCCTTGGCCCCGGGGGGCGGTTCGTTCTCTACGGACCGTTCATGCGCCAGGGCAAGCTGATCAGCGACGGCGACCGACGCTTTCATGCCGACCTGACCCGGCGAGACCCCGAGATAGGCTACAAGGACGACAGCCAGATCAGCAACTATCTGGAACGCACAGGGCTGCGAGTTGTCGGAGTGGTTCCAATGCCTGCGAACAATCTGGCTTTTGTCGCAGAAAAGCCCTCGATCTGATCAAGATCAAAGCCGTTCCGACGCCGCCGATACATATGCAAGATGCAATATGTAAAAGAGGCACAAGACATGACCTGGTCAGACAAGCTTGCTGAAACGCGCAGCGGATTGCGCAACCTGAACGGAGCCATACCAGATACCGCCCGCGCTTTCGGCGCGCTCGGGAAATCGGTCAAGGAAGGCGGAGCACTGGACTTCAAGACCAAGGAGTTCATCGCCTTGGGCATGTCCATCGCAGTACGGTGCGAACCCTGCATTTCGTTGCACACCGAAACACTGGTCAAGGCGGGCGCTTCGCGTGAGGAATTCTCGGACGTTCTGGCCATGGCGATCCAAATGGGTGGCGGTCCGTCGATGATGTACGCAGCCAAGGCGCTGGAGTGCTTCGACGAACTCAGCGCATAGCCAAAAAAAGGCCCCGGAGTTGTCCGGGGCCTCTGTCCGATCAACCGTCCTTGCGGATGGTCTCGTTCTTGGGGTCATAGGGACTGTCGCACGTCACGACCGCATCCCACAGCTGGTCCAGCATTTTGACCTTCAGTTTGGTACCTTCCACGGCCAGTTCGGGCTTTACATAGCCCATGCCGATGGATTTCTCGAAAGCCACCGAATACCCGCCCGAGGTCAGACGCCCCACGCGCTCACCTTCCGGAGTATACAGCGCCTCGCGGCCCCAGGGGTCGGCATCTTCGGGCCCGTCGATCAGCAACGTGCAGCATTTCACGCGCACACCGGTTTCGATCAGCTTGTCCTTGCCGTGGAACTCCTTGTCCAGATCGACGAAACGCGGCAGGTCGGCCTCGAGCGGGGTGGCGTCGCGGCCCAGTTCGGTGCCGAAGGCGCGATAGGATTTCTCCTGACGCAGCCAGTTCTGGGCGCGGGCACCTACCAGCTTCATGCCGTGCTTCTCGCCGGCCGTCTCCAGAAGGTCGAACAAGTAGTTCTGCATCTCAATCGGATGATGCAGTTCCCAGCCCAGCTCGCCGGTATAGGCCACGCGGATCGCGTTGACCGGGCACATGCCCAGTTCGATCTGACGTGCCGACAGCCACGGGAAGCGCTTGTTCGACAGGGCGGTTTCCGGCTCGGCGTCCTTGATGACCTCTTTCAGCACATCGCGCGATTTCGGTCCGGCGATGGCAAAGACGCCCCACTGGGTGGTCACGTCCTGGATCTCGATGTAGCCGAACTCGTCCATCTTGTCCTCGGCCGCCTTGCGCAGGAAGTCGGCGTCATACTCGGTCCAGGCACCGGCCGAGACGAGGTAGTACTCGTTCTCTTTCAGCCGCACGATGGTGTATTCGGTGCGGGTGGTGCCGTGGTCTGTCAGCGCATAGGTCAGGTTGATGCGGCCGACCTTGGGCAGCTTGTTGCAGGTGAACCAGTCGAGGAACTGCGTGGCGCCGGGGCCCTTGACGACATGCTTGGTGAAGGCTGACGCGTCGATCAGGCCGACACCGTTGCGGATCGCATTGGCTTCTTCGACGGCATACTGCCACCATCCACCACGGCGGAAACTGCGGCTTTCTTTGTCGAAGTTGTCGGAGGCATCGACCGGGCCAAAATAGTTGGGGCGTTCCCAACCGTTAACCCACCCAAACTGCGCGCCACGGGCTTTCTGACGATCATAAGCCGGAACGGTGCGCAGCGGACGGCAGGCCTCGCGCTCTTCGTCCGGGTGGTGCAGAATGTAGACGTGCTCGTAGCACTCTTCATTCTTGCGCGCGGCGAATTCGGTGGTCATCCAGTTGGACGAATAGCGTTTGGGGTCCAGCGAAGCCATGTCGATCTCGGCTTCGCCATCGACCATCATCTGCGCCAGATAATAGCCGGTGCCGCCGGCGGCGGTGATGCCAAAGCTGAACCCTTCGGCCAGCCACATATTTCGCAGGCCCGGCGCCGGGCCGACCAGCGGGTTGCCATCAGGCGTATAGCAGATGGGACCGTTGAAATCGTCCTTCAGGCCGGACTCGGCACAGGACGGGACACGCTCGGCCATGGCCATGTACTGATCGGCGATCCGGTCCAGATCCAGAGGGAACAGGTCAGCGCGGAAACTGTCGGGCACACCGTATTCGAAGCGTGCCGGGGCACCGTGCTCGTAGATGCCGAGGATCCAGCCGCCGCGCTCCTCACGTGCGTAGGATTCGTTGTCGGCGTCGCGCACGACCGGGTGTTCCGGATTGCCGGCTTCACGCCATTTCACCAGTTCCGGATCCTTGTCCATGACAATGAAGGTATGCTCGACCGGGATCGCGGGCATCTTGATGCCCAGCAGCTTGGCGGTACGCTGGGCATGGTTTCCCGAAGCGGTCACCACGTGCTCGGCGGTGATGACTTCCTGCTCGTCGCTGGGGACAAGGTTGCCACCCTTTTCGACCATCTTGGTGCAGGTGACTTCCCAATGGGTTCCGTTCCAATGGAAGGCATCGGCCTGCATCTTGCGCACGATCTCGACACCGCGCTGGCGGGCGCCCTTGGCCATCGCCTGGGTCACGTCGGCCGGATTGATGTAACCGTCCTCGGTATGGTAAAGCGCGCCCTTCAGATCCGAGGTTTCGATCAGCGGCCAGCGCTCCTTGATCTGCTCGGGCGTCAACCATTCATATTTGACGTCGCAGGTCTCGGCAGTCGAGGCATAGAGCATGAACTCATCCATGCGGTCCTGCGTCTGCGCCATGCGCAGGTTTCCAACCACCGCGAACCCCGCGTTCAGGCCGGTTTCCTCTTCCAGCGTCTTGTAGAAATCCACCGAGTATTTGTGGATATGGGTCGTCGCATAGGACATGTTGAACAGCGGAAGCAAACCCGCAGCGTGCCAGGTCGAGCCCGAGGTCAACTCGTCCCTCTCGATCAGCATGACATCATCCCAGCCCGCCTTGGCCAGGTGATAGGCTATCGAGGTCCCAACGGCGCCGCCGCCAACGACCAGTGCTTTGACTTGGGTTTTCATACGCCCGCTCTCCGGATTGAGTCTGTTTGGCAAGGTTTATGCCGAACAAGACCAATCAGCGCCAAGTCCATCCGACGCAAAACGGTGCAAAACCGACCTGCCGTACACGTTGGGACGCGAATCCGCGAACAGGTACGCACCAACAGCCGATGGTTGCGTGCGCTTTCCCGGCCTGGTCAGACGATCTTGCCGGGGTTCATGATGTTGTCAGGATCCAGTGCGGCCTTGATCGCCGCCATGTACCGGGTCGCATCCCCAAGTTCCCGTACCAGATACGGTTTCTTGCCCTGCCCGATTCCATGCTCACCCGTGCAGGTCCCGTCCATCGAGATCGCCAGATCATTGAGCCATCCGACAAACTGACTGGCCCGCGCCACTTCGTCGGCATCGTCCATGTCGATCAGCACCAGCGTGTGGAAGTTTCCGTCACCGACATGACCGACGACCGGGGCCAGCAGGTCCAACTCGGCTGCTTTGTCCTGAGCCATGGTGACGCATTCGGCCAGGCGCGAGATCGGGACGCAGACATCCGTCGAGATTCCACGCGCTCCGGGCCGAAGCTGGAGGGACGCCCAATACATGTCGTGCCGCGCCTGCCAGAGCTTGGACCTTTCTTCCGTGCTGGCCGTAGCGACAAAGCCGGTGCCGCCAAAATCCTCGGCGATTTCGCCAAAGGTTTCGGCCTGCTCCGCTGCGCCGGCCTCCGAGCCATGAAACTCGAGCAGAAGCAACGGCGTTTCCGGCAGCTTCAGCCCGGAATACGCGTTGGCCGCCTTGACCGACATCGCGTCCAGCAGTTCGATCCGGGCAACCGGAACGCCGAATTGTATGGTCGTCATCACGGCCTGACAGGCCGCATCAACCGTCGAGAAAGAACACCGGGCCGAGGTAATCGCCTCGGGGATGCCGTGCAGTTTCAAAGTCAGCTCCGTGATGATGCCCAGCGTGCCCTCGGCACCGACAAGCAAGCGGGTGAGATCGTAGCCTGCCGACGATTTTTTGGCCCGGTGGCCTGTGCGGATGATTTTGCCATCGGGCATAACCGCCTCGAGGCTCAGGACATTGTCCTTCATCGTTCCATAGCGAACCGCATTGGTACCCGACGCCCGGGTCGCCGCCATCCCGCCCAATGAGGCATTGGCTCCGGGATCAATCGGAAAGAACAGGCCCTTGTCGCGCAGATGGGTATTCAAGTCCTCGCGGGTGACCCCGGGCTGCACGATGCAATCCAGATCACCTTCGTTCACGGCCAAGACCCGGTTCATCTGGCCAAGATCGATGCAAACGCCGCCGGCCGGCGCGTTCACGTGGCCTTCCAGCGACGTTCCGGTGCCGAAAGGGATCACGGGAACCTTGTGCGCCGCACAGGTCTTGACGATGTCCGAGACCTCTTCGGTCGAATTGGGAAAGACCACCGCATCCGGGCTTTGGTTTTCGATCCAGGTCGTTGTGTGTCCGTGCTGCTCGCGGACCGAGGCGCCGGTCTGCAACCGGTCCCCGAACCGCTGTTTCAGAATGCTGATGGCGGTGTCGATCCCCGCCGCATTGCGGAACAATGCTGTCGCTTCAACCATGGCAACCCTCCCTTGGTGCAGTGGCGCAGGCCCAGACAATGACTAGAAGGCCCACGCCACAGGGGCAATACCCATCGCTGCGACGTGATCACTCGCCCAGTGCGATCCCTTCTCGACGGGGATCAGCTCCGCCGTGCAGACCGTCGCGGATTTCGATGGCATGAAGGCCCGAGGTCAGATCCCGCGCGTTCACTTCAAAGCCCAGCTCGCCCAACATGTCCGCAAAGCCTTCGGCGCTTGTGCCGACTTCGACATCATAGGTCCCGAAACGGTTCACCAGATGAGGAAGGGCGACCGCCTGCTGGACGTCCATACCCCAGTCCGCCCAGGCAATGATTGATTTTGCAACATAACCGATGATCCGGCTGCCACCCGGAGACCCGATCGCCAGAACCGGAGACCCGTCCTGCATGACAATCGTCGGACTCATTGAGGAACGGGGGCGTTTGCCCGGTTCGATCCGGTTGGCAATCGGAACCCCGTCCCTGTGGGTCCGGAAGGAAAAGTCGGTCAGTTCGTTGTTCAGCAGAAAGCCGTTGGTCATCAGACGCGAACCAAAACCGTTCTCGATTGTCGTGGTCATCGAAAGCACGTTTCCATAGGCGTCCACGATCGAAATATGGGACGTCGACGGCAGCTCGATCGACGCATCGTCTGCCCAGTTCAGCGCGTGGTCAAACTCAGGATTTCCCGGCGCAACCTCGGTCAACGCCCCCGCGTCATTCAGCAACGCGGCACGCTCGGCCAGGTAGGCCGGATCGATCAGGCCTTGTGTCGGCATCGGAATGAAATCACTGTCGGCCATGTAGCGACCGCGATCCGCGAAGGCCAGGCGCGAGGCATCGCCGATCAGCCGCCACGCTTCGGCGCTTTCGGGACCCATCGCCGCCAAATCGTAATTGTCGAGAATGCCAAGGATCTGTCCAACCGTCAGCGCACCCGAGGACGGCGGACCCATCCCGCAGACCTTATAGCTGCGATAGGTGGCACAGATCGGCTCGCGTTCGATCACCTGATACAGCGCCAGATCAACTCCGGACAGAACCCCCGGGTTGCCCGGAGCGTTTCGGACAGTCCGCACGATGTCCGCCGCGATCTCTCCTCCATAAAAGCCCGCAGCCCCTTCGGACGCCAGAACGCGCAGGGTTTCGGCATATTCTGGGTTGGTGAGGCGCTGGCCCTGGGCCAACGGCTCGCCGTCCGGCAGAAAGTAGTTGGCCGTGTCAGGGAAGCGTGCCAGACGTTCAGCGTCGGCCTGAATCAAGCCCGCCAGCCGCGGCGAAACGACAAACCCCTCGTCGGCCAGGCGGATACCATCCTCGAACAGACCGGGCCAGGGGCTGCGCCCCCAGCGCCGATGGGCTTCCTCCAACAATGCAGGCGTACCGGGTGTCCCGACCGAAAGCCCGCCAACAACCGCGTCAAAAAATTTGAGCGGCTCGCCGCTTTCGTCCAGAAACAGGGTCGGGCTTGCCTCTCTCGGCGCGGTTTCTCGCCCATCCAGGGTGGTCAGGCGTCCGCTGGCCGCGTCGTACCAGACCAGAAAGGCACCCCCACCCAGTCCCGAGGACTGCGGTTCGACCAAGCCCAAGACAACCTGAACGGCGACCATTGCATCCGCTGCCGTTCCGCCGGCAGCCAGAACCTTGGCACCCGCCTCGACGGCCAGCGGGTTGGCCGCCGCAACCATCCAGGTTTCAGCTTTGACAGGCACGCCGTCGGCCTTGGCCTTCAGCGCGGCGATCACCTCGCCGGTCAAGGCCTGAACTTGGCCGTCGGATGCACCCTCGGGCGCGACCTCATCGGCGGTTTGCTGGGCAAACACTGGGCTCGCCAGGGTCAGCGCGCAGGCCACAACAGTAGGGAACCAATTTGAGCACATAAAAAACCTCCTTATCCAAATACTGAATCTGACAGTGCACGGCACCGTGCTGCCCCGCAACCATGTGCGGGGACGACCGCCAAAGACGGCAAAGCTCTGCCTTGCAAACAGCAGGAGCACGTATGCCTTGGCGTTTTCTTACAACATCGCGGGAACGACCTGATCAGGCGGCCGGTGCCCGTCTTCAAACGTCTTGATATTGATGATGACCTTTTCGCCCATCTCGATGCGCCCCTCGAGCGTTGCTGACCCCATATGCGGCAGCAGCACGACATTCGGCAGCTGCCGAAGTCGAGGATTCACGTCGGTGCCGTGCTCGTAGACGTCCAGCCCGGCCCCGGCGATCTCGCCCGCCCGGATCATCCGCGTCAACGCGTTTTCGTCCAACACCTCGCCCCGCGACGTGTTCACGATGACCGCCGTCGGCTTCATCAACTTAAGACGTCGCGCGTTCATCAGATGAAATGACGACGGCGTTGATGGGCAGTTGATCGAGATCACGTCCATACGCGCCACCATCTGATCGAGGCTTTCCCAATAGGTTGCCTCAAGATCCTGTTCTATTTCGGGACGCAACCGGCGACGGTTGTGGTAGTGGACCTGCATTCCGAAGGCCCGGGCGCGGCGCGCGACGGCCTGTCCGATCCGCCCCATACCCAGAATGCCCAGACGCCGGCCTCCTATCCGCCCGCCAAGGAATGCCGTCGGCGCCCAGCCGGTCCAGTCCCCCTTTTGCATAACCGACAGACCCTCGGGAATCCGGCGGGTTACGGCAAGGATCAACGCCATCGTCATGTCGGCGGTATCGTCGGTCAGAACACCCGGCGTGTTCGAGACCAGGATGCCGCGCTGACGCGCCGTCGCGACATCGATATGGTCGACACCGGCACCATAATTCGCAATCAGCCTCAGCCGCTCTCCGGCCTGGCCCAAAATACCCGCGTCGATCGTGTCCGTGATCGTCGGAACCAGAACATCGGCCTGTTTGACCGCCTCGACCAACTCGTCGCGCGTCATCGGTGTGTCGGTGTCCCGCAAACGGACGTCGAACAACTCGCTCAGACGTGTCTCGACCACTTCGGGCAACCGTCGCGTTACAACAACACTCAGACGTTCTCTTGGCACTTCAGCCCTCCTACCGCTTGGCATTTCGATGCGCGTCATGGCATCGTGGCGCAGGATCAGCCGGGGCACAAGAACCCCATGGGCATCGCTCCAACCTTTTTTGAAACACGGCAGACAGGCAAATCAGCGGGCAGGCAGTGAGTGCTTTCTTGAGGGCGAAACGCCCAGTTCTGGCATTTCTAATCACGCTTCTGTTCCTGACAGGCGCAATCGCGCACGCGCAGGAAAAACGCGGGCAGGTGACGAACCTGCCTTTGCCACGCTACGTGTCGATGAAGGCGGCCGAGGCGAACGTACGCCGCGGCCCTTCGCTGACCCATCGTGTTGACTGGGTGTTCAAGCGTCGCGGCATGCCACTTCAGGTGACGGCCGAATACGGCAACTGGCGCAAGGTCCAGGATCGCGACGGGGCCGGCGGATGGGTCCACTACGCTTTGTTGTCAGGTGTCCGCACGGTTCTGATTGAATCGGACATGCTGCCGGTCTATGCCAGCCCCGATCCCAAATCCCCGGTCAACGCGCATTTCGAGACGGGCGTCGTGGCCCGCTTGGGCACCTGCACGGTGGATTGGTGCCGCATTTCGGCCGGTGGCTATCGCGGCTGGACCCTCAAAAGCAATCTTTGGGGCGTGGAGCCCGACGAAATCCGGGAGTGAGACCCCTGCTCAGGCCGTCTCGCGGATGAAGGCCAGAACCGTTTCCGCAAGTTCCTGGGGCACGTCCTCCTGAAGGAAGTGACCGGCTTTCGGCAGCACAACATGGTTCTGTCCCGCCGCACCAGGACAAAGCTTCCGAAAAACCCCATCCACCCCGGCCATGATCCTGTCCTCAGTGCCAAAAGCCGTCAGGACAGGAGTTTGCAGACCGCGGATAACGTTCCAAGCCTGGCGGTTCGGTTCCGACTCGGGGTCGTCGGGGCGGTCAGGCACCAGCATCGGAAACTGTCGTGCCCCGGCCTTGTAACGATCGTCAGGGAACGGCGCGTCATAGGCGGCGACCTCGGCCTCGGTCAGCTTTGAAACCGTTCCGCCGTAGACGATGCGCCCGGCGCGGAAGTCCGGCACCTCCTGGCTGAACTGTCGCCAGGCAGCAAACGCCTCGCCCAAGGGCTGGTCCCCGGTTGGCAAGGCCGTGTTGGCGACAACGACCCGGGCGAACCTGTCCGGCATCTCGGCCCATAGGCGCAACCCGATCAATCCGCCCCAATCCTGACAGACCAGGGTGATTTCCTGCAGATCGAGTTGACGCAGGACCTCACCCATCCAGAAGACATGCCGCGCATAGGTATAGTCGTCGCGGTCGACGGGTTTGTCGGATCTACCGAAACCCACAAGGTCCGGAGCGATGACCCGGTGGCCTGCAGCGGCGACTGGCGGGATCATGTGACGGTACAGATAAGACCAACTGGGCTCGCCGTGCATCATCAGTACTGGAGCTGCCGCGCGCGGCCCCTCATCCAGATAATGGACCCGCAACGCGCCGCCTTCAGTATCATCCACCTCAAGGTAGTTGGGTGCGAAATCATAGTCGGGCAGATTTTGGAACCGTTCGTCCGGTGTGCGCAACGCCTTCATCGTCTGATCTCCCATGGTTTGTTGACAGGCTAGCATTCCTGGCCCGCGACGATAGGGTGAACGTCACGACGCGACAAACCGGAGCCGCCATGAAAGCCGTCACCTACCAGTCATTTGGACCCGCCGCCGATGTTCTGTCCATTCAAGAACTGCCGGACACACACCCGGGCCCGGGCGAAGTGACCGTTGCGCTGGCTTATTCCGGAGTGAACCCTTCGGACGTGAAGGCACGTGCGGGGGCACGGCCCGGGATCACCAAGCCGCCTTTCCCGGTAATCGTGCCGCACAGCGACGGTTCAGGTGTTATCTCTGCTGTCGGACTAGGCGTTCCGGACTCGCGGGTAGGTCAAAGGGTCTGGATCTGGAACGGCCAGTGGGGCCGTGCTTTCGGGACGGCCGCAACCCAAATCACCCTGCCCTCGGCACAGGCGGTTCACATGCCCGACTCGGTCGCGCAGCAAACCGGTGCCGTCCTTGGCATTCCCGGTCTGACCGCCAGCCACACCGTGTTTTCCGGAGGCCCGGTATCGGGTAAAACCCTGCTTGTTCACGGCGGTGCAGGGACGGTCGGATTCCTTGCCGTCCAGTTGGCCAAATGGGGCGGAGCAAAGGTGCTGGCCACAGCCAGTCCACGCAACTTCGAACGTGTGACAAAGGCTGGAGCCGATGCGGTACTGAATTACACGGCGCCTGATTTGCCGGCACAGATCCTAGACGCCAATCAAGGGCTTCCGGTCGATCGCATCGTCGATGTGGAGTTTGGCCAAAACGTCGAAACCAACGTGGCAGTTATCGCCGAAAGCGGCAGAATCAATGCGTATGGCTCGGCCCAGAATATGACGCCGACGCTTCCGTTTTACCCGCTCATGTTCAAATCGGTGACGTTGGAAATGGTTCTGGTGTATCTGCTGCCGGCCGAACTGCGCAACGAAGCGGTCGCGAACCTGCACCAAGCGCTGACCGATGGCGCGCTGAAATGCCCGATCCAAAAGGTCTACTTGATGGAAGAATGCGCCGCCGCACACCGTGCGGTCGAGGCCGGAAACCGAACCGGAGCGGTGCTGTTGGAGACCAAATAGATCGCCCGCAAAAAAATTTTCACGGGTTTCGATTTTTTGCGGGAAAGCACTTGAACACCGTCACCAACAATCGTAGATAGCCGCTCACCGTTGGGGTGTAGCCAAGTGGTAAGGCAGCGGTTTTTGGTACCGTGTATCGTAGGTTCGAATCCTACCACCCCAGCCAGCTCATCAGAACATGGAACGACTGTAGGCGCTTGGAGCTAAACCCTCCGAGAATTGCCCCCGTTTATGCCCCACTGATTTCGGGTGTTCTGACGTCCTCTGACCTCTCCTCTTTCCTGACCTCTAGCGGGGGTTCTATGGGTGTGGGGAATAGGTATAAGTAATGAATAGAAACCGGAGGATAGAGAGACCCGAGTATCCTCGTTCCTGAGAATAATACGTAGAGGGAGGAGGAGGTTATGGGGGAGATAGAGGACCCATGGCACTCGCGACCGATCGACGTTCACCGCTGGTCAGATCACCTAGAGGTCGCCGCCTTGGTCGACCGCATCTGGGACGACTATCTGCCGAGTGATAAGACCTCCGGACCGAAGCCGAAGACTGCTTTCAGACATCAACTCCGGGTGCTGGTTCTGGACCTTTATGTCGCTTGGCTGGAAGACCCGGAACTGTCTATCGGCGTCTCCATGTCCTCGAACTACTGGGACACCAGTTCCCGCTATAACGCGATCCATATATCCAAGAAGATCATCCCGATCATTCACACTCTAATCGAAGCAGGACTATTGGATGTTGCCAAGGGCAGCTACTCGGGTCCTCTGGCTCGGGGGAACAGAACGACGAGGATACGAGCCTCAGAGGTGATGCAGGGATGGTTCGCCGAAGTGGCATTCCGACGAGATGACGTGGGTAGGGTCCAAGGTGAAGAAATCATCATTCTCAGAGGGGATAGTGCTGAGTCACTGGTCGAGTACGAGGATACCGACGAGATCATCAGAATGCGGGCTGAGCTTGAGCGCTATAACCAAGTAATTGGTGATGCTTTCATTGATATCCCAGTTTTGGAAGAACCGAAGGTCGATGATGTCAGCACCGATCATCATCATAAATTCACCCGCCGGATATTCAGTCGCTCTGACTTCAACCTGAATGGGCGCTTTCATGGCGGCTGGTGGCAGCAGATCAACAGTGACTGGAGGTCGAAGATATTCATCAATGATACGCCGGTCGTTGAGGTGGACTTTCGCAGTCTCCATGTCTCCCTCCTCAGTCTGGAGGCAGGGAAGGAACTCGCTGGTGACCCCTATGATCTGCCTGACAGACTTATAGCTGGTGCGCCTCCACCGCTTCAGCGCAAGTTTATCAAACGACTGATACTGACTGCTATCAACGCCGGGTCCAAAGACGCGGCCTTCAGAGCGTTCCGAGATGGGTTCCCGACTGGTCATGCTGGGAAGACACTGACGAACGAGCAACTGGAGACACTGCTGACGGGCTTTCTGGAAAAGACTCCTCACATCAAAGACTATCTGTTCGCGGATCAAGGTATCCGGTTGATGCATCTCGATAGCCTGATAGCCGAACGCGTCCATCGTCACTTCTGCCACCAAGCCGTACCAGTCCTGTCAGTGCATGACAGTTACATCATCGACTATACCCGAGTTGGAGAGTTGAAGCGGGTGATGGCTGAGGCTTCGGAGGAAGTGGCCGGTGCACCTTTGCCGACGTCGAACCAGTTCTATGGGCTGGACGAACAGGCCAACCCCAATGCCGACCATGTGAAAGACTATGTGATTTGGCGTCAGACGGCCCGGTCAGAGGGATATCTTCAACGGTTGGCGGAACACGAGAGGAGAACGAGGAGAGAGGTGGTGCCGTTTGGTGGGTAGAAATTTACCTCCTCCGTTCATCGTAATATGCCCTTAGCTCTCTCAGATGTTGATCACCTAATTCGCCGGCCTGCTCAATTTCCTCTATCTGGCGATCTACTACGGCAAAAGTCGTCCATGGTGCATTCTCTGCGTGCCAGCGTCCGATCAGTTCATTGGCAATCCTATCACGCAATTCTTCTTTGAGCAGGTTCGGTTGATTTGCAAAGACAATCCGGCGCCCCAATTGGAAGAATTTTTGATCCTCAAACTTGGAAAGGATTTCCATCCGGCCGACCCAATTTGCAGTTTGAAACTGCCTCAGCCATTGTTGATCAGCTTCAGAGGCAAACCCGCTATAAATCTGTTCTTCGACATACTCCGGTTCGGGACGATCTGCGAACCGATTTGCAAGCGCTACACCGACTCTTTGATGGAATTCTCTCATCTCAGACAAAGCTCTAGCGCGGTTCACCACTTCATCTGGCAAATCGGCGACCTCGAATAATGCGGGATAGCCGTTTATTTTAATCGAGCGGATCAATTTTGGACTTTGCGAAACCGCGCGGGCGACTGCTTCATCGTCGGCATCAGCAAGAACTGCAGGTTCTACTGCGGATAAATCCATAAACCCCACTATATTGGTGTTCTCGGGGTTTCGACCGGCAAACGCACCAAAGTAGCTTCTTGGGGGGCCACCGAACCGCTCCACGAGCCCGAAGGGTCGACCGCTCTCAAACATAGCATTGATGTTTTGCTTTGTTCTGTTTCTGAGCCCTTGCTCCCATATCGCAGGAGCCTCTTGGCGGATGAGGTTGGCGATAAAAATAGTAGCCTCGACATCGCCCAGAGCATCATGTGCATCGTGCTGTTCAAAGCCGTTTTCCGGTGCCAGTTGATCGAGTTTAAACGAGGTTTGCCCTCGGTCATTTTGAGGCCATTCGAGGGCTTCTGGAGCCAACGCTGACACCGCGTAGACAAGTTTCAGAATGTCCATGCGATCGTTGCCAGCACTTTGGGTAAGATAAATTTGCGAGTGCAGGTTTTGGTATAACGCCTGACGCATCATTTCCTCGTCAAACGCAATCGAGTTATATCCGACCCACGTCGCTGGCCTCCATCGGGCAATCAAGTCTGCGATGGTCTGCATAAACTCGAAGAGAGTTGGAAGCTCTAGATCGTTTAACGATGCGGGATTTATGCCGGTGACTGCCAGAGCCCACGGAGCAGGCAAGATATGCGGAGCCAAGCGACACCTGATGTTTACGCGTTCAATTGGTTGAAGGTATTCATCTGTCAAGATTGCTGCGAACTGCAGTGGCTGATCGAATGCAGGACTCGTCCCGGTCGTTTCCAAGTCATAAAATACAAACAAATCAAAGCTCTTTCATAGCTGCTTCGGTCCGGAGGTCTTATCACTCGGCAGATAGTCGTCCCAGATGCGGTCGACCAAGGCGGCGACCTCTAGGTGATCTGACCAGCGGTGAACGTCGATCGGTCGCGAGTGCCATGGGTCCTCTATCTCCCCCATAACCTCCTCCTCCCTCTACGTATTATTCTCAGGAACGAGGATACTCGGGTCTCTCTATCCTCCGGTTTCTATTAATTACTTATACCTATTCCCCACACCCATAGAACCCCCGCTAGAGGTCAGGAAAGAGGAGAGGTCAGAGGACGTCAGAACACCCGAAATCAGTGGGGCATAAACGGGGGCAATTCTCGGAGGGTTTAGCTCCAAGCGCCTACAGTCGTTCCATGTTCTGATGAGCTGGCTGGGGTGGTAGGAATCCTTGCCGCCCGATGATTGTTATAGGCTTTTCCAACCGGTGGCCGAAACTGGGGCGGTTTCGGGGGCAATTCTGACCGCTAGAGAGGCCGTTGGAGGGTGCCAGCAGGTGCTGACGAGACCGCTAGAGGACCGTCCACTGGCGCTGAGACGACCGCTGACGATCGATTCCGGGTGCTGACGGGTGGTCCTGGTGTTGGCGGGTTGGCTATGTCTATTTGTTTTGGACGAAAGACTAAGCTGAAATAACGACTTTGTGTGACAGTGGCCCGCTGGAGACTTATGACGCTAGTTCGGCGTCTCCTAGTGTTGAGCCGACGTAAGTTATATTCCGAACAAAAGCTCATCACGTATCTGCCTGCTGCAACATGTCTTTCCCGTATTGTTAAACAGAAAAAACAGATGGTTGACCCCAATGAAATACTTTGGTTACGTCCGGCCATGGCGCGACGCCTAGGTGAGGCGCGACCTACCCGGCTCTTATGGAGTCGATGACGACCTTTCTGGGAAACTGGATTGGCGACAGTGGTTCGAAAGAGCTACTGGACGGTATCGGCAAACATGCGTTGTCGGTTCCCCTTACTCTATGCGCCTCACCGAATTATCTGAGAGAGATTATGCGAAACGAGTTAAGAGCAGAAATTAAGCGACTTAGTAAAAGAGCCTTTGAGAAAGAACGCAAGCAACTAGAAAAAGAAGAAAAATACCGAGAAAAGTTTGAACGCCGTACAGGTTTGGTCGCGGCAAGACCCGCCGTAAGGACGAGAACGCCGCTACACCGCCACTTCGATGCCAAGCACTGCAAGCGGAATGCAAATGTAATTGCGACGGCGATTTGGCATAAAATACTCAGGTTCGAGTACGACCCGGAGCCTGCAGTCTTATTTCAGATACCCAAGCCGGACGGTTCGAAACGAGAAGTAACGGCATTCTGTATACCTGATGCTGCGGTGGCCAACGTTCTTCTTCGCAGAACCCTGAACCGCAACAAGAAACGGCTCTCCCCTCACTCCTACGCTTATAATCCTGATAAGAATGTTTTCGATGCGATACTGGCTCTCCGAGATTTCGACAAGGATGGGAAGCTATTCGCTGTTCAGGTCGACTTCGAAAAGTACTTCGACAATATTCCTGCGAACTACTTGAAGAAGAAAATTGCGGACCGTTCCACAGTAAGCTTAACCCCACATGAGCGGCACGTCTTTCAAGCTTTTTTGCATCATCGATTGGGCAGCGCAGAAGCTCATCGTTCCGGCACCTTCAAACGCAAAATCAAAGGGACCCCTCAAGGATCCTCTGCTTCCCTGATTTTGGCCAATCTCGCCAACCATGATTTAGATCGGAAGCTTTCTGCAGAGTCAGGAAAGTTTGTTCGCTTTGCCGATGACGTGGTGGCTATTTGCGGCAGTTATGAAGAAGCTCAAAGATTGGAGCGGTGTTTTGACAGGCATTGCGCAGAAAGCGGCCTTATAGTGAACCGAAAGAAGTCACCGGGTATTGCTGTCATTTCTGAACATCTCCAAGAAATTCGCACCATAAATGACTTTACGTACCTCGGTTACGCTTTCAAAGACTCGGGCCTTTCGATGCCTGAAAAAACAAAGAAAAAACTGGAGCAGAAAGTATCTCGCCTAATCAATATCTATTTGATCAACGGTTTAAAGCACGGTTTCAATATACGCCGCGCAAGTGGCAGGCGAGGTTATGACTGGGACTTGCTCGGCCTAATATACGAGCTTCGTAGGGGCTTCTATGGAGGGCTAAGGGAACAGGACATACAGGACTTCTTGTACCATCAGGGGAAGCTTAAAAACATGCGAGGTCTTATGGGCTTCTACTGCCTAATTGAAGACCCAGCCATGCTAAAAGAACTTGATGGGTGGGTGCTTAATACCGTCCGGCGTGCATGCGTGGAGCGCAGAAGAATTTTGTGGAGCAGATACCGCAAAACCTGTCCAACCCCATCTAACGAACAGCTAATTTCAGGCGATTGGCTTAGTCCGTCAGCATGGCGCGAAGACGAGGACGAGCTAGACGGCATCGAAGTACAGTTTCCCAGTCTGGTGCGTGGCTGGAGGGCCGCCCGGAAACACTTCTTCACATTCGGCCTCGAAGGGGTGCAGGCACCGGGTTACGACTCCTCATCCGACGTATCTTCATTGTTCGATGTTTTTGATTACTAATGATGCTGATGCTTGATTTCCCAAACACAAGGGCGGCCCAACTCAACTAAATTGGCTTGGCAATAATGTGCCCCGCATGCCCAAAACCGAGCAACTTCCTGCATCTAAATAAAGAAGCAACTGCAGGAGTTTGATCCATGAAGTACCTGTCTGCCCTCGGCGTTCTCGTCGGGGGTTTTCTTTTGCACCCACCGCCCAAGGCTGTCCTGACGACGATGCTCTGGGTGGTCGCTCGGTCTCATCCCGCTGTCTCAGCGCTGGTTCTGCTGGCGGTCCTCTGGACATGGAAGCACGGAGGCGATGATGACTGAGCTGGAACTGAACCCCGGTGACGTCGTGGTCGTCCGCGCCTTCGATGACGTCCCTGAGCATCACTTCCGTGTGGAAGAGGTGTTCGGAGACTGCGTGACCGGCTTTGCGGTGACCGGCCCGCTGGCTGGGTCTTACGGCGAACCGGCACTCGAGATGATCCTGCGGATCGTCCCAATCAACTGAACCCATCCCACATTCCAGACTTGAAAGGAGGAGACCTATGTCTGCTCACATTCGCTATGCCTATCTGAAGGGCCATACGTGGCTCTATAGACGTAACTATCCCGTTGACGTGGCTCTCGCGCTGGGCGTTCAGGCCCTGAAGCAGAGCCTCAAGACTGGAGATCGCAACACCGCCCGCGTCCGAGCCGCTGAAGTCAATGCGCGGTTCGAGACACTGGTGGAACAGGTGCGGTCGCAGGCAGAAGAGTCACTGTCTGCACCGGAGAACGCCGCTGACGTTCCTGAATGGGTTGACCAACCGGAGTCGTCTCTCGTCCGTCTCCGGGCCACTCTGGAGGACTCTGGATGCAATCTGGAACGGTCTAAGTTCATCAGACCAACAGCGCCAGTGAAGGTGCCGGTTCGTGACCTGAGCTGTGCCTATCTGAACAAGCGCAGTAACGAGCTACGACCCAGCGGATTCAAATCGGTCCGATACTCTGTTGGGTTGTTCTCCAGTCGATTTGGTGACCAGTCGGTTTGCAGCCTGACCAGAACGGACGGGCGGGAGTTCCTGACCGCAATAGCCCAACTGTCTCCAATGATCGGCAAGTCAGAGCGGACCCGTGGTTTAACCCTGGACCAGCTGGTCGCGTACTCGTCACGAGGGTCTGTGGCCATAACAGCCAGAACCCAGCGGCGTATCTGGTCTCAGGTCAATCACTTCCTGGACTGGGTGGTCTATGAAGGGCATCTTGAGGTTAATCCGTTCAGGACTGTTCTCTTCGACCGAAAGGTGCGTCCTCAACCCTATGCCGTTCCGACTGACGATGAAGTCGTGCGGCTGCTCGGAGCCAAAGACCGAGACCTGCATCCGGTTCTGCTGACCTGCCTGTTGACAGGAATGCGAGCGGGAGAAGCGGTTGGGTTACTCCGGGAAGACCTCGTGACCAAGGGCAATCTCGGTTGCTTCGTTCATGTCCAGCCCAATGAACTGAGACTGCTGAAGACCGACGCGGCGGAGAGACTGGTCCCGGTTCACCCGGTGCTGGATGAGACGTTCCGGCAACTGCCTAGCCATGGCCCTCTGTTCCCTGACCTGACCGTGGCGCACGTCACCAAGGGGTTTGCGAGACTGAGACGGCGGTTGGGTCTGGAACGACCGGGACTGGTGTTCCATTCGACCCGCAAGTGGTTTGTGACCCAGTGCGAGAGAACAGGTGTCCCTGAGCACTTCACGGCTTCTCTGGTCGGCCACCAATCGGCGCGGTCGGAGAACGGGATCACCTACGGCATCTACTCGGCTGGGATCAGTGACGAACAACGTCGGTCCATCGTCGACCAGATAAGACTCCCGCTAGGGACGGTCGCCTCATGAGTTTCCCGGACATTGATGCGTTTGAGGAACGGGCTGCTATCGCTGAATACGATGGTGGATGCACCCGTAAAGCTGCTGAAGATCTGGCTGCTCGAGCTCAGGGGTTCCGGGATGCGGAAGCCTACTGGCAATGGCTGGCGGACTATGTCGTCAACCGTAGACCACCCTGACAACTAACCCTCGGCGGCCCTTAGCGGGTTGCCGGGGGTACTAACTTTGATTTCTTTTTTCGAATTCGACGTTGGGTGAGGGCTGGCTGAATGACCGTTCTGCGGGCAAAGCTGCCAAACAATGCTTCATGGTGTAGGCAATGTACCTGCCCACACCAAAGATCCGCTTCGACATTGCGGTTTATTCAATTGCAGGTAGCCCGGTGACCGCCTCGAACGCGTCCGAATGCGGCTCCACATGATGAGGTTCTCGTGTCCCGGGCAACACTTCAAAAAACGGATCGAAATCGACCATTGCCTGAGCGAGGATACCGAGCACGGTGGGGTCGCCCTCTATTTGAGCTGATCCATCCGAAAGTTGCGCATCCAGTGTTTTCTCACCGGCCATTGTCAACTCCAAGTCGGCACGGTTGATTGTCAAAGTCAGGTCGGGCGCATCTGCAGTGAACCCTTCGACATTTGTCAACGTCGCGTTGCGCAACTCCACGAGGAACTTCTCACCATTGTCGGGGGTCACCAAGTTCATAGTGAACTCGTGCCCTTCGACTTTGCGGCTGTCCATCTTGATGGCAAGGAAGTTCAGGAACAGTTCCGTCGACATAGCTCGAATAACGTCCGGACTCGAAGTGTCTGGAATGTCGCCCCCCGGGATACCCGAACGCAATTCAAATGCTCCGGACAGGAAGGAATTACGAAGTCCCGGGTTTTCTTGCTGATAGCCGAGTTGTTCGTACACATCTGCCAGCAGGTTCCGGGCCGACATGTTATACGGTTCCGCTTGCACCAGCTTGTTCAGAATCTCGCTGGCCAGAAGGTATTCACCGGTGTCATGCAATTCGACTCCTCGAGCCATGATTGCGTCTGAGCCGCCCATCATTTCTACATAGAGAGGCGCTGAGTCCTCTGGCGAGTGCGGGATCAACGTTGCCGGGTTGCAGTCCCAGAAGCCAATGTAACGCTGTACAACACCTCGGCTGTTGTGCTGGGGTGAACCGTGATAGCCGCGACAGTGCCACTTGTCTTGAAGGCTTTGCGGCAGGCTATAGACGTTGTGAATCTGGTTGATCGTCACGCCTTTGTTGACGAAATGCAGCACCTGATTGTTCATGTGTGCATAAAGGTCTCGCTGATCGCGCAAAATCGCTTGGACTCGGTCGTTGCCCCAACGTGGCCAGTGGTGCGAATAGAACATCACGTCTGCTTCTTCACCATAGAGATGAAGCGCGCGGCTGATATACTTCGACCAACGCAACGGATCACGTACAGGTGCACCGCGCAGCGTGTAAATATTGTGTAACGTCGCCGTCACGTTTTCCGCCATCCACAAAGCCTTCATGTCGGGCAAGTAGGTGTTCATATTCGAAGGTGCCTCTGTCCCCGGTGTGTTCTGGAAAATCATCCTGACACCGTCCACCTCAAACTCTTCGATGTCCTCTTCAACTATTCGGGTCGGCGCAATCAGTCCGACAGCACCGGCTGACACACCCTGTCCAAGACCCTGTCCGACATAACCATGAGGGCTTGCAGGCAGGAGTAGTCCATACTGGTAAAACAGGCGGCGATTCATGGCGTTGCCAGCATATACATTCTCGGAAATTGTATGCTCCATGAAATCGCGGGGTGCGATAATTTCAACTTTTCCTGCGCGGACATCGGCCTCATCAACGACACCGCGCACACCCCCCCAATGGTCGCCGTGGGAATGCGAATATATCACCGCTGTTACGGGTAATCCCTCGCCCACATGCTGCTGGAACAACTCCAGAGCAGCGCGAGCAGGTTCCGCAGAGATAAGAGGATCAATAACAATCCACCCAATCTTGCCGCGCACGAAAGTGACATCGGAGAGGTCAAACCCACGCACTTGGTAAATGCCGGGAATAACTTCGTAGAGACCATAGTTCTGGTTCAATCGGGAAATGCGCTGCAGGGATGGATGAATACTGTCAAAGTCAGTATCGCTGTTCAGAAAATCAAATCGCTTCTTGTCCCACGCGACGTGACCGGCATCAGCCATGATCTGCTTGTCCTGCATCTCAGCAATGAGGCCGCGCTGCTGTTCTTCGAAGTCCTGGACATCAGAGAATGGAAGGGTACGCTTCGCTTCGTCCAGAATTTCCAGTGTATATTTGGACGGTGCCTTCCCTTTCGGATGGAAATGCCCTTCAAGTGGCGGTGCGGAAGCCGAGCTCTGTGCAGCTGCTTCGTCTAACAGAGCGGCGGACGAAACAGCAAATGCCGTTCCGACGGTTGGAATTGCCTTCAATACATCGCGTCTAGTGGTCATAAGTTCCCCCTCCCAAATCTTCAAACCGTGACTATGTTTGCGATGATAGCAGGCGAGAAGCTTTGATGCATGATAAACAAATTCATTTCTTGTGATGTCTTCTCGGAGTTCTCAGGCCAGCCATTCGAAGCACTAGGCTCGAGCGACCGCCCCACCAGCCCCACCAACCCGCCAACACCAGGACCACCCGTCAGCACCCGGAATCGATCGTCAGCGGTCGTCTCAGCGCCAGTGGACGGTCCTCTAGCGGTCTCGTCAGCACCTGCTGGCACCCTCCAACGGCCTCTCTAGCGGTCAGAATTGCCCCCGAAACCGCCCCAGTTTCGGCCACCGGTTGGAAAAGCCTATAACAATCATCGGGCGGCAAGGATTCCTACCACCCCAGCCATTTTCCATGAAAAGTCGAGAAAATAAGAGCTCTAGCAAGCTTGCCTTAAGCAGTGTGTCTAAGTCGAACGAAACTGTGACGCACAGTGAAACGCAATGGGTTGTGCACTTTCCGCGCAAACGCCCAGACTCACACCTTAGAAAAACCCAAACACTGCGCCGGCCCTTACCTCATGCGAAGCGCCCCGGATTTCTATTTCCGCAAACGCCTTCCCTGGGCGCTATCAAATTCACAATCAAGCTCACTTCTCTGCCGTTCCCTGCGCACCGACCCCACGCCCGACACCGTGAAACGAGCCGCCAGGCTACTCAAGGCCTACGAGCAGATGGAGAAACAAATCGTGAGAGCCTTTAACGCGCAAGACTTGCGCCCTGCGGGCCTAAGTCCTCCGGGCGGAATTGGCACGGATCTTGGCAGAACAAAGCTGTATGGGTAGCTTAATCGAGTACGACGCTGATAAGCGCATTGAAGAGATTGGAGCAGAGAACCACAGGCTTCGCCGCGCTGCCCGGTTCGAGAACTGGATGGAAGTTTGGAAATTGCTGGAAAAGACCAGCAGCATGATCGGTCTTTGCCTGCCCAGTCCGCTTTCCTCGGATCTTGGTTGCCAAGTCACTACACTCAAACGTCGCATCAACGTTATCGCCAGCGATGTGACCGAAGGAGACGAAATCCTCACGGCATGCGGCCCGCTGCTCAACGATCACGAGATCAAAGACTTCGGCAAATACGTGCGGGGACCCATCCTGCATTCGCGGGGCTAGTCAACCGTGCCGAACATGGAAAAACTGAAGACAGCAGAGGTGTCATCCCGATTCCACAGCTTCTTTTGAACCTGAGTGTCGTCGGATTGGTCCACGCTCTGCGCGAAGATCACGGCGTTCCACAGTTCGCGAAAGCAGTGAAATGATCTTCAAACGGAGACGCGGCCAATACTTTCGGCAAGCATCTCCGGCGTGTTTTCGACCACTTCGGCCTCGGAGATTTCGACGCAGACTTCTACGCCATACGCGAGACCTTTTCGAGCATGCTTCGCGGCACACAAGTCAAAGACGACTACGCGATGCCGTTTCCGTGCGCAAACACTGCGACGTGCTGAATATCCACTAGACAGCTCACCAAAAAAGGTCTGGAAGCGGCAGTTGACAAGACGGCTCAAAGCTCGAAATCGGTAGATGCCGATAATACGGTTTCATAGTGATCAAAAAGTGCGCTCTCGAGAAGTCATCCGCTTTGGATGTTGGGGCAATTCTAAACGACCACTCGGAAACCGACAGCATTATCATCGGTGACAAGCAGTTGGTGAACCCTTTTTCAAATATGATCTAAGTATACGAAAAATTCAGCAAACCAGAAACGCGCCACGCGACGATTGCAAGACGTCATTGCTAAGCGACCACTCAGTTTCCCCAAAAACACTCTGAAAATAGCTGCGTTTGAGCACCTCATGGCATTGACATCACGTATCCTCAAGAAAGCCGTGTCAAAGGCTCGTCTATTACAACCAGTTGCACTCTGCTCTAATAGATTTAGGTGTTTCTAAGGGTCAGGACCCAATCGATTTCCGTTTAACCGCATGATTCAGGACTCAAAAACGACTGGTGAACATATCTGATCTTTTCTAAGGGACGTATGCGCACAAGGTGCGTCTTATGTCCTTCTTTCTGGAGTCCTAAGGCAAGCAACACGTTGATGACCGTCGCGTTTTGAGTGTGGTTATTTTCATCAATCGCAATGGCTTGCGCTGGCATGACGCGCCAAAAGATTACGGCCCGTGGCAGGTCAGAACCAACCGGTGCCGGCGAAACGCGCTTTCCGCGCAGGATAGCCACAGAAAGCGCCCGTACGCGAGGAAGACAGTAGAGTCGCGCCTCTGTGGCCGCCAGCAGAACTAGTTTGGCGTTTTTCAGCTTGGTGTTCGTGCTGGAGGGTCGGGCGCATCGGAACCCGCGCGCCGTCGCGGACGCGGCTACCGTCGCCCTACCGGAACACCTCGCGATGGCGAATCTCGGCGGCGATAAGTGTCCGGTCCTTGTTCAGGCCAAGCGCCGTGGCCGTCTGTTCCGCCTCGTGCCAAAGCGCCATGGCCTTGACGTGCCGACCGTCCAGCCAGTCCCGCAGACCAACCCACAGGCCCAGTTGCGCCCTCCCCACGACGAAAGCCCTGCTGTATTCGCGCAGCTTCCTGAGGGCACTGTCCTCCCAGTCGCGCCAATCCTCGTAACGCTCTGAGAGACCGGCCTCGCGGCCGCGCAACAGCACTTCGAGCACGCTGGAGATACCGACGATAACGCTGTGCGACGAGGGCCGACTCATCCGATCCAACAGCTCCATAGTCTGCATCATTTGGTCGAGGCTCTCTTGCTGTCGCCCGATCCGCGAAAGCGCCAGCGACAACGCCCCGGTCGCCGATATCTGCGCGGCCAGATCCACCGACCCCGTCATCGAAGAGGTGGTCAGATTTAGGATGTCCACCGCCTCACGTGGCCGGTCCGTATGTAGAAAGCACAATGCCTTGCATCGCAGGGCCCAGATCTCCTGCTGCAGGTTGCCGGCATTCTGCGCCCGCAGCAGCAGCAACCGCGAGGTGTCTTCCAACTGGCCCAGCATGCCGCGATAGTATTGCGACCAGAACCGCATACCCTGCGCATTGCACCAGCGCAGCTGGTCACCGGCCTGCCGCGCCAGATCCTGCGCCTGGTCCAGCCGCCGGTCCACCCCGGGCCACTCGCACTGGCCGAGCTGCCAAAGCGCGTCAAGATTGCAGACATGCGAGTAGATCGAAGGATCTTGCAGCGCGATTGCAAACCGCTCGGCCCGGTTCATCAGCCGTGCGTTCATCGACCGCCAACCCATCATACCGAGGCCCGCCGCAAGCTGACAGTTCGACAGGACTGAATCGGCGGAGACACCGGTGCGTTCCGACCGAAGAACCGCGCCCAGCAAGTTGCACATACCCCGGGTGAATCGCAATTCGAAGTAGTCGACCGTTGCCGCTTGGTTCAAGCATCGCGAAATCTCAGCGTCCCAATCGGCGCTCGGCCTCGGCGCGGGCATGTCATCTTCAGGCTTCAGGGCGTGCATTAGCAGCAGCCGCAGCGCCCGTGTAACCAGACGCGCGTATATGGATGTTGAATACTCTGGCACCCGTTGGCCCGCTACGCTCAGAGCCTCTCGGATCGCGATGCCCTGTGCCTGCACGTCGCCTCGCCCGTAATGCGCTTCGGCGAGTTGCCGGCGCCAGCGTACTGATCGCCTCTTGCCTGCAACGTCGCCGGCGCGGCTGGCATATTCGTTGTCAAGGCATATACGGATGAAGGCCTCGACCTCGCGGTAGGCCCCCGTGCGCAACGCTTCGGTGGCGGCGAGGTCTGCATAGGAGACCGCCTTGTCGAGCTCGCCGGCTGCTTCGAAGTGCCGCACTAGAACGGCAGTGTCGCCCCCGGGGGCTCCCGGGTGCGTGGCCTGGGTTTCGTACCATAGGGCAAGCCTACCGTGCAGGGCGCGCTTCTGATCGCTCTGGATCGAGTTGTATACCACGTCACGTATCTGATCGTGGCGAAAGGCAAAGCGGCAGGGGTCGTCGCTGGCATGCAGCAGTTGTGCATCCACCAATCCCGCCACCGCCGCATCCAACGGGCCGCCATGCAGCGACGCCAGCGGGCGCGTGTCAAAGGACCGCCCGATCACCGAGGCTGCACGAAGAACCGATTGGGCGGTCAGGTCCAGCCGGTCAACCCGTTCGCGGATCACCTTCTCGATGCCCTCGAAGAACAGAAGGCTGTCCAATGGGCGGATCGATTGCCAACAGCCGTCGCGCAGCGCGATCAACCCCTCGTTTCGAAGTGATTGCGAAATTTCTTCTAAGAAGAACGGGTTGCCACCGGCAAGCTGCGCGATGCGCCGGGCCACGCTCTCGTCCACCGGCTTGTGGTCCAGCGTGCGGCCGATCAACTTGATCACCGATTTCTCATCCAGTTCGGTTAGGTCGATCGCGCGGAAATGCCGGGCCAAGTCCCGTTCGGGGGTATCGCCCTCGTGCATACGGGTTTCAGCGCGTTGCCGCAACACCCGCAGCTGATCTGGAATCTCGTCGGACCGGACACACAGAACCACCAGCACCGCATCCAGCGAGCCGAACACCCATTCCACCAACCGCCACGATGCCGAGTCCAGCCATTGGCTGTCTTCAAGAACCAGCACGAAAGGGCGTGGCGCCAGCAGGCCAATCACCTCCGAAATGGCGCGCATGGTGGCGTCAGCCCGGTGTGCTCCCTCCAAGTGAACGGTGCGTTCCGTTTGATCGATATCGATGGCCAGCACGTCACCCAACAGGGGCAGGCTGCCTTCCAACTCGGACCCGGCCGGAATCCTGTTGAGGATCGCCTGATACACGCGGTTACCGTCGCCGTTGGCCCGGACGCCAACCAATGCTTCGAGTACCCGCCGCCAGGCCAGCATCGCAGTCCGATGGTCGTCGCGCTGCGCGCTCACGTAGGTAGCCGGAACACCCCTGCCGTGCAACTCGTCGACGAAGGACATGGCCAAGGTCGTCTTGCCGATCCCGGATTCGCCCAGAACGGCGACCAGTCGCTTGGAATGCGCCCGTGTTTCGGCAAACGCCTTGCGCAATTTCCGCAGTTCGGCGTCGCGGCCGATCATCGTGGCGCCTTGCGAAACCACCTGTTCGGCTCCAATCGGGCGGAACACCGGCACCGCATCCCCAAGGCCGGGCAGTTGCAGAACGCCCTGTTGCTCGAAGGCCAGAAGGCCCCGCGCGGCATGTTCAGTCGACGGGTCGCAGATCACCCCTTGATTGGCCTGGGTCATCAGGCGCGCCGCTCGGTTGACTGGCTGGCCAAGCAGCATCAATTCGCAATGCGGGCCGCTCCCTACAAGATGGCTGAGCGCATCGCCCGTGGCCACTCCTACCGTTGCCAGCAGCTCCAGCTTCTCGGCCTCGGCGCAGATCACCTGCCCCGCGCGGATGGCTCGCGACGCGTCGTCGTGGTGGAACACACCTGACGCCCCGAAGGCGGCGAGGCAGACAAGGCCTGAATCGTCAAAGAAAAAATCACCCGAAGGGCCATCATGGCTGCGCAATATGCGCTGTATCTCTGTGCTAACGCGCTGCACCTGCCACAGGGAGTCGCCGGGACCCAGAGACAGACCTTCGACCCGCGCGAACAGAACCGAGGTCGGGCGGATGTCGGACAACCCCGCCTGCCGCTTCCTCGCCGTGCCGTCGCCGCCGTTTCGCAGCCCGCCCATAACCTGCCGCATTTGGGCGGATAGGAAACCATCCAGCCAGTCCGAGTCGGCCCGCAGCTGGACGGCGCCGTCCGATCTGCCCCGTCGCATGCGCCCGCCCGTGGCAAGTGCCAACTGCGACTGGGCGCTCGCAGACAGTATGTACTGGCCGGCATCGGCGCGCGAAAGGGCCCGCATCGCCTGTTGAAAGGCCGGTCCGCCTGCGACGATGTTCCAGGTCGGATTGCCCCCGATCGCGCCAATGCAGAACCGTCCCGCGCCGATACCTGCGTGGAATGCCGGTCGCCCATTCCCGTTCGAGCCGATAGTACTACTACCAACCGGTAGCTCGCAGATGGCTCGCGCGCAATCCAGCGCGGCCTGCACGGGTGTGTCGGCCACGTCCGGCCAGAAGGCAAGGATGGAGTCGCCCGAGAACCTTACCACCTCGCCCCCGGTTGCAACAATTTGGTCGACACAGGAATCATAGGCAAGGCCCAGCAGGCGTGGAATCTCCTCCAGACCGGCCTGCCCTCTGCGCGACATCGATTCGACAAGCGCGGTGAACCGCGACACGTCGACAACAAGAACCGCCCCGGCCAGCTCGGCCGCGGCAGGGCGTGTGCCATCATCCCCATGCAAAACCCCCATCAGGCGCATGGGCAGGTAGGTTCGAACTTGAGACCGGGGGGTCTGCATGGTTGTCCTCCACCGTTCCTACGTTCTCGGTCGCATCGGGCTTTAGCCGGGGCGCTTGGCCTGCCCTTTTTCCACTATTCTGCGCTGTGAGCAGAAACGCGGCTGCGGCTGCGCCTTCTAGTCCAGGTTTCCTGCGTCTCCCCCTCACAGCGTACGCCGCTCAAAAACGGCGTTGTGGCTGCGCCCTTAATCGAATCGCCGACTTGACGTATGGTCAATATAGCACATCGGGCGTGGACGCCCGTCACACTGCATTCGTCCGCCTTTCGATTTCTTCGGCGTCCACCAGCCCCGAAAGCCATGCTATTCGGCGAATGCCACGCGATCCAACCACGCCCATTGCCTCGCTTGGATCGTCCTTGTTTCCCGCCGCAGCATGTCTGCAGACCGCAAGGAGCAAGAGGATGGACTTGGATCTGGACACTAAGTCACGCACGGCGTGGATTTCGCAAGGTTTCGAGCGCCTCGCCAAACGGGTCGCGGATGCGCCGGACGCGGATCATTTCGACGTGTTAATCATCGGCAGCGGCTACGGCGGAGCGATGGCGGCCGACATGTTTGCCGGCCAGGTGAACCAGCAGGGTAAAGCGATCTCAGTAGCGGTGCTGGAACGCGGCAGTGAGTATCTGCCCGGGGCTTTTCCCACCGGCTTGGCCGAGTTGCCGCGGCATGTACGCCGCGAAGGCAACCGGCAGGGCCTGTTCGATATCCGCCCGAGCTCTGAGGTAATCACCGTTCTGGCCAACGGTGTCGGGGGCGGCTCCCTAATCAATGCAGGAGTGATGGAAAGAGCTAAACCCTCGGTCTTCGCCGAGGGCTGGCCTGCTGAACTGGCGGATGGCTCCAAGCTGAACGATTTCTACAACGACGCCGCGCAAAAGCTTGGCGCCACTATCGGCGGGCTGCCCAACACCATTGCGGCGCATCCCGATGGTCTGCCGCAGAAACACGTGGCCCTAAGGAGGATTGCGCCCGAGGACAGCCGCTTCCGGGCTGCAGCGATAACCGTGGCGATGGATGATCGCGTCAACAGCGCGAATGTCAGGTTGAACCGGTGCGTACGCTGCGGCGATTGCGCCACTGGCTGCAATTTCGGCGCCAAGGACTCGCTGGATGTCGGACTTCTGGCGCGTGCCCACCAGAAGGGTGCCGAGATATTCAGCGGCGCCACTGTTCTGCATGTCCAGAAGGACGGCCCAAATTGGGTGGTGCATACTGTCTTCACCAATGCAACGCTGCGTAAGCGCGAAGGCCGCGTCACAAGGATCAGGGCGCGCAAAGTCATCATCGCCGCCGGCACGCTTGGATCGAACGAGATCATCCATCGCAGCAAGATTGCCGGCCTGCCGGTGTCCGGGATGGTCGGACGCCGCTGTTCAACCAATGGCGACATGCTGGCCACCGACTATGATACGCGGCAGGTGATCAATAACATCTCGAACGAGGGTGTCAAACCTTCGAACCGGGCGATTGGCCCGACGATCACCGGTGTCATCGACCTGCGCGACCAAAAGGGGGTCCTGATCGAAGAGATATCGGTGCCCGCATCGCTGAGGGTCGCCTTCACGCAGGTCTTCGCATCAGTCAACGCGCTGCACGGGCTAGAGCGGATCGACTGGCGCCAGCATGACCGCGGCTTTCCTCAAAACGACTTGCATGCCGCGCCGGACGGCAAGCTTCTGAACACTGCGGTTTATGCGATCATGGGCGATGACGGCGCGCAGGGAACCATCGATTACAACATCGCCGACCCCGGCGCCGATCAGGACGGCGTCGCCGTTATGCGCTGGCCAACAGACCACACGGCGCCGATCTTCGACGTCGGAATGCACACCCTAGCGGATTTGACCGAGGCAAGCGGCGGTCACCTGATGGCGAACCCGGCTTGGCGGCTGCTGCCGGAGGATCTGGGCTTTCTGCTGAACAACCAGACCGGGCCGGTCGCCACCGTGCACCCGCTCGGCGGCCTTGTAATGGCCGACACTGCCGACATGGGCGCGGTCAACCACATGGGCCAACTGTTCACTGGCGCGGACGATACGACGGTGCATACGGGGCTGGCGGTGCTGGACGGCTCCATAGTCCCAACGGCGATTGGCACCAACCCGGCGTTGACTATCGCCGCATTGGCCTTGCGCGGGGCCAAGGCGCTGGCGAAACAATGGTTCGCGATCGACTCCGAGGCACCCATTCCGCCCGGGCCACCCGTGAAACGGCCGCGATTCCGACAAACCGACAATGCACGCACCCCTTCGCCCACCAAGGTCGAGGTGGTTGAACGGCTGTCCGGCCCGGTCGTTCTGAACCTGCCAGGGGAGGCGGGCAAACCCTGCATCGTGGAACTGACCTTGCGGTTCAAACCCAAGGACCTGACCGCGCTGAAGCCCGAGGGGGGCGACTGCATCTTGCTGATCGATACGCAGCAGGACGACATTCTGGCCCGCAGCCGCATCCGGGTGTTCGACCGCGAGCAATGGCAAGAACTCGACCGTACATGGAGCGCTGCAAGCATCCGGGAACAAGCCCTTGATGCCATCGCGCTATACAATGCGCCGCTGGCCGGCAGCTTGAAAGTGCTGGAACGCCAGCGCAGCGGCTTTGTCTCGCGGGTCGCGCGCGCAGGTTGGGCCTGGCTGTGGAACCGTGGCATGCGGGACGTGTACCAGACCATGGGCGCCACCATTAACAACAGCAGCAGCGGCGGCGGCAACCTGTTGTCTCGAATCAAGTCAGGCATCGCCATCGCCAGCCGGGCAGGCGAAATCCGCGCGCTGGTCTACGACCTTCAGATCGGCAAGCCGCTGCAAGGCGCAAGCATCTCGCTGCCAAGCGGCCCGATCCGCGGGCACAAGCGGTTCACATATGACCGGCGGTGCAACCCTTGGCGCCAGTTAATGGAAGTGACACTGGATGAATTCCCGGCCGTGACAGGCGCCACGGCCCCAGTCCTGAAACTGGATCTCGGCTATTTGGCGCGGATCGGCGTGCCGCTGTTCCGCATCACCGACATGGCCGATGGTGTCACCGCCCTGTCGGACGTTGGCGCCTTCATGGGCTACTTCGTGCGGCTGTTGCTTGGCATTCATATCTGGAGCTTCCGCGCCCCGGACACCGTCCCGGAAGACCAGAAGAAAGACCCGATCTTCCGCCCGCCGACTGAATTACCCACGCAAAGCGACCCGATCAGCGCAGAAGAGTTCGTGGTCCCGATTGCAAAGGAAAGACCGGACCTAGCCACCGGCGATCAGGTCGTCCCCGTCCCCGGCTGTATACACCTGACCCGCTATGACGGAACCAAAGGCAACAACCCCAGAAACCCGGTGCTAATGCTGCACGGCTACAGCGCCGGCGGGACCACCTTTGCCCACCACGCGGTGAACCCTAACCTGGCCAGCCACCTCGCCGATACCGGCCGCGATGTTTGGATCGCCGACCTGCGCACCAGCCCGTTTTTCGGCGAAACCACGGCTCCGCTGCCTTGGAGTTTCGACCAGATCGGCCGGGTCGATGTGCCGACCGCGGTCCAAACGATTCTCGAGAAAACCGGGGCGGCCAAGATCGACGTGGTCGCGCATTGCATGGGCACGATCGTGTTCAGTATCGCGGTCCTGTCCGGTACGAAGGTGAATGGAACCCCGCTGAATGAAGCGATCGAGCGCGTGGCCTTCACGCAGGTCGGCCCGCTGGTGGTATTTTCGCCGGTAAACCTACTACGCGGCTACATAATGCGGTATCTGATCGAGTTCCTTCCGTCGACCTATTCGTTCAACCCGAAGCATCCGACCCTCGCTGACGACCTGCTGGACAGGGTGCTGACCACGCTGCCCTATCCGAAGGAAGAATTCGACATCGAAAACCCGGTCACTCCATGGAAAACCACGCCATGGACCCGGACTCGTCACCGCATGGATGCGCTCTATGGCCGGGATTTCAGCGCAAGGAACATGGACGACGAGGTGCTGCGCCACATCGACGAGCACTTCGGGGCGCTCAACCTGCGGACCGTTGGCACGACAAGACACTTCGCGAAAACCGCGGTCATGACCGACCACCACGGCCGCAACCGGCTGGTATCACGAAAGAACCTCGACACCTACTGGAAGTTCGACACCTTCAGCCTTCACGGCGAAGAAAACGGCCTGTCGGACATAGCCACGCTGGACCGGATGGCAGGGGTCATGGGGGACGCCGGCGTCAAGTATCATCCGCCCTTTATCAACCCCAAGGCCGGGCATCAGGACTCGCTGATAGGGAAGACCCGGGAAACCGCCTTTGCTGCGATTGCCAAGTTTCTGAACGATGACCCGCCGAAGCAGAAGGGTGTGGTCGGCACCCGAAAGTCCGCCTTTCCACCGTGGATCGGGCCAGTTCTTTCCGAGGACGGGGCTCGGCGCCTCGTGCGCCTTGGTGCCGTGCCGTCGCACCGGGCACCCGAAGGTGTCGTCATGCTGCGGGTCACGGTCAAAAACGAGTCGATCCTGCGACCGGACGACCCAATGCTGCCATGGGACGCGGCTTATGTCGAAAACGCCATCTCAGTCTTCCAGTCGCAGAACCTGAAGCTATTGGGCTGGGATATCTTCGCGCTGCCCGAGCCCGGGGTTCTGTCAGGAAATCCGGCACAGCCAGTGGGCAACGCCACCTTGCTGCTGGTGGTCTATGACGAGATGCCCGGCTTGAGTCTGGGATCCGAAGAAGGGCAGTATGTTCGGCTTCGTAACGGCGCGCTTGAACGGTTCGATCCCGATGGCGGCCGCGTCGACGCCCCCCCCGACGCGATCGAAGTCGAAGATTTCATCAAGATGGGCCGGGCTACATCGCAGTTGTTGAACCTTCCCGGCCGTACATTGGTCAGCGACGAAAAACCGGACCGTGGTTATCTTTACCAGCGCTCGACACGCGGGGCCGATGTTATGACCCGAGATACCCGAGAACGCCAAGAGTCCCAGGGGCGGTTATTCTTTGGCGCCGACGCCGAGGTCAGCGAAGCGACCCTGCACAACATCGAAGAGCAGGACTACACCCTGTCCGACGGGATCGTCCCCGACCGCCCTGACCCCGCGCCACAAGGTCAAACGCGGTTCAGCCTTGCGTCCTGCCAGTATCCTGCCGGCCTGCTGGATGGTCCTGTGTCCTATCGCTCGTATGGGCGACTGTTGGACATGCTGCGCGGCGCAGATGCGGAGCGCCCCCGGTTTATGCTGTTCGTCGGTGACCAGGTCTATGTCGACCCGACCGCCGGCCTGTTCGACCCGGCCGATACCGACGACCGATACCGCATCCCATATGAAAACTGGTTGGGCGAACCCCGCGTGCGCAGCTGCCTGCGCCGGGTTCCGTCATTCATGCTGCTGGACGATCACGAGATCATCGACAACTGGGAACCTTCGGCCGACCCGGACACTCCCGAGAACCAGAAGCTTAGAAATGATGGTCTTGCCGCCTTCCACAAGTACCAGTCAGGCGAGCACACGAACCGCTCCTCGGTGGAACGGTTCGGCCTCAAGCGCTTCGAGAAAGACGGCTTCCCTTTCTACCTGCTGAACACGCGAACAAACCGCACACACCGCAGCGTGGACAAAATCGGCGCGGCCGAGCTTGTCGACCACCAACTGCTGGACGTTTTGCTTGACGAAATCGCGGCCAAGCCAGGGCCCAAGTTTCTAGCCACCCCGTCGATGTTCCTGCCCCGCCATCGCCGCGCTGTGCAACGCGACCGCACCACCGGAACCGGCAATCTCAGCGCGCTGCACTCCGACGGTTGGGACGGCTACCCGGCTACCCAGGCGCTGGTGCTACGCGGCATTGTCGAAAAGGGTATCGAACACCTGGTCTTGCTGTCGGGCGACGAACACCGGGGCTGTATCGCATCCGGCCACATTTACGATGCCAACGGCGCATTGGTCGGTCGGTTCCACTCCATCCACACTGCCGGTCTGTCTACCCCCTACCCGTTCGCCAACGCAATTGACGAAGAAACGCTCGACCAGGAGATCATCACGTTCCAAAGCGGCGGGGCGAACTTCTTCTGCCATGTCGACACGACCCGCCCGCCAGCCGGTGACGGGCCGACCATCCTGTCCGTGCGTCGTGACAATGGCCTGTGGACCCTGACCTGTGAATTCGTCCGGGGGAGCAAACACGATATCGTCTTGTAGGCGGTGACTGCTCCGTTCCTCTAAAATTGGATCGTTCGCGGCTGGAGTGTTCCGCTAAAATTCCCTGCATGGGAGAGGAGCGGAGGCGCCTGCAGGCATTGAGTCTCACGGTCGCGCAGAAGGCCTTCATCGTGAAGTAGGGCGAGCAAGGAACGCCCGGCGCGGAGATCTGCCGCGAGACTGGGTCAGTCATGCGGCCTACTTCAATTGGAAGAAGAAGTACGGCGGCTTGTTGCCGGTGACCATTCCCAACAGGTAAGCGACTGTTTCCCCTGGAGCTTGGACTGCCGCTGACCAAAGGCGTAGTAAATGCCGGAGAACAGAACCGTTCCATTCTAATTTGTAAGCGCACGGGTCTTCTACTCTACACGGCGGCTCCCGAAGGACCTCAATCACCACTACGCCACAGGAAAAAGCCTTTCTTACTGTAGAAAAGATCAGCAGCGGTCGCAAAGTCCCGAGCGCAAAGAGCTACTCAGCGACCGGACGCACACTGGTATCACCTACGCATCCAAGACGTTGACCTACCGGGCAAACATCTTCTGAGGATGGGAGCTGCGGTCGACTTTGGGTCTTCGTCGCAGTGTCCCAATCACGCCAACGTCGACGTGGTAAAGCTCTCCGAAGCCGTGTCAGTCTATCTGCAGCTGAAAGGGCAAGGACGTCCAATCACCTTAGACAGGGCTGCTGAGCGGTCGTGTGGCTATGTCTTGGATGTCTGCGGGGACAAAGACATCAGAAGCTCTACAATTGCGGATGCCAATGCGTTTCGCGAAGAGCTGGTGAAGCGAGAATTGGCGGGTAGCAGTATCACTCGCATCTTTGGGACCATCAGGTCAGTCATCAACTTCGCTGCCTTTGAAGCCGGTATCACACTGACCAACCCATTCGCTGGTGTGTATTACGACAGGAGTGCTGGTGTCGAAGATCGAGAATCTATGCCAATCGAAGCGATCCGCTCTCTGCAATCTCAATGCCTGTCCCTTGATGACGACTTGCGATGGCTGGTTGTTCTGGTCTCGGACACAGGGATGCGGCTTGCAGAAGCTGAGGGTTTGCTCAAAGAGGATTTCGAGCTGAATGACGCAGTGCCAGTCGAAGCATGTGTTTGCCCGGTAGCTCGCTGTCCTTGACCCGAAGGTGATACCAATACTCGTCAAGCTGTTGTGCAGCTCTTGTAGCCCGTGATGCTGCAACTGAAGCTGATCTGGTTCTCAGTGAGTATGAGATTTTAGACGACGTGTAGTGCTGCTTCAGGTCCTTCGGGACTCGTCTCACAAAGTAGAAAACGCCGTCTTTGACAAATGAGTGGGATGCAGTTTTGTTCTACGCCATGTTCTACGGTAGCTCCATCAAATGATAAAGCTGAGGGCTTACAATGGCTTAGCGGATGCTATGGTGCCCGGGGGCGGAATCGAACCACCGACACGAGGATTTTCAATCCACTGCTCTACCCCTGAGCTACCCGGGCACGGGAACGGCGTTTGCCGTTGGGTGCAGGCCTTCTATGACTTGCCAAACGCGGTGTCCAGAGGCTTTTTCAGATTTTTTCAGTGCGGGCGATCCTTGATTTCGACAGCATCCTGAATCTCATCATCAAGGTCATCCTCGCGCTGCGACGGAACCGCATAGGAGCCGTTCAGCCACTTGGCCAGATCGATATCGGCGCAGCGTTTCGAGCAAAACGGACGAAACTGTTTGACCGTATCTTCTCCGCAGATCGGGCAGCTCATCTCAGGACCTCCGACAATGGGATACGGCCGCGTTTTCGCTGCAATTCGAAATGCCCCAGCGGCGTCCAGCCGGCGAGGATCGTTTCTTCGCTGTCAGCCCTGAAGGCAGCGCGGAGTGCGGATTCGAATCCGCGCCGGTCTTTTTTGGGCATCGGCGCAAGGTCGAGCGTGATCTGCCCGCCCAGCCCGCGCACGCGCAGGGCGCGCGGCAGTTCCTTGGCGCAGGCGAAATTGGCCTTTGTTCCCGCAGCCAGCGAGCCATCCGAACCAGTGTTCACATCCACGGCCACCAACGCCCGGGTGGGTTCGATATACATATGCGCCCCACCCGCCAAAGGATGGGATGCGCCACGTGCGGCGTCCAGCGCCTCGAGCACGCCATGGTCCGCGAACCCGCCCGCCTGGGTCGAGACCTCGGCCGGCTCCACCCATTCGCGCCAGGCGAGGACATGCGGTCCGTCGCCCTCGGACAGCGTTTCCGGTGCGTCTCCGGTGTCGTTCACGACCTGCTCGGCCAGCGCCCGCATGGCGGCGATGTCTTCGGCAATTTCATCGGCATCCGCGCCCCAGCAACCGGAGCGCAGGATCAGACCGAAGGGGCTGCCGTCCATCTGCTCATGGGCAATCACCAGCAGCCGGTCGCGCTCCTCGTCATCGCGGATCGAGCGGGAGATGTTCAGCCCGGGCGCGTCCGGCGTGACGATGGCATAGCGGCTTTTGAACAGGATGCGGTTCGTCACTGGCAGGGCTTTGCCCGGTTCGGCATAACCCGTGACCTGCACCAACAGCATCTCACCCTGCGCCAACCCTTTGACCTGCCGAAGGAAAGCCGGACCATCCGGCGTTGTCAGGAACATCCCGCCCTGCCCCTTGATCGCCCGCTCGGCCCGGGCCCGGTAGATGGTTCCGGGGGCGGGCGCATCGGCAGAGATCAGGAAATCATCCAGTTTGCCATCCACCATCAGGGCCGCGGCTTCGCGGCCTTGAATGTGATCCAGAATGATCGTTCGACCTTTCATGATGCCTCGCGATACAGGGGGTAACCGATGCCTTGCAACAGTCCTGCGGTTTCAGACAAAGGCAGCCCGACGATACCGGTGAACGAGCCCGAGATCCACGGAATGAAGGCGCCCGCGGGCCCTTGGATGGCATAGGCACCGGCTTTGCCCTGCCAATCGCCGGTAGCGAGATAGGCGTTGATTTCCACGTCCGAAAGTCGCTTGACCTTAACCTGGCTGACCACGTCACGCTGCAACATCCGATCGCCGCGACGCACCGCGACCGAGGTGATCACACGGTGGCGACGTCCTGAAAGGGCATGCAGAAATTCGGCTGCCTGTCCCGCACCCTCGGGCTTGCCCAATATGCGTCGACCCAGCGCAACCGTCGTGTCGGCGCACAGGACGATATCGTCCGGGGCCGCGTTCACGGCATGCACCTTCTCGCGGGCAATGCGCGCGCAATACGGCAGCGGAAGCTCGCCCCTTTGGGGGTCTTCGTCAATGTCAGGGGCAGAAATGGCGTCGGGCTGCACGCCAAGCTGAGCCAGCAGGTCCAGCCGTCTGGGGCTGCCCGATCCTAGAATGAACGCCATTGCGGCAGGCGTTACTTGAAGCGGTAGTTGATCCGACCCTTGGTCAGATCATAGGGGGTCATCTCGACCTGAACCTTGTCGCCGGCCAGAACACGGATGCGGTTTTTGCGCATCTTGCCTGCCGTATGTGCGATGATCTCATGGCCGTTTTCCAGCTCGACCCGAAACGTCGCATTAGGCAGGAGTTCCTTCACGACACCGGGAAATTCGAGCGTATCTTCCTTGGCCATGTTGTCTCCATCTTTGCGTTGCCCTGCAGAATCCGCAGGTGGCGCTTAAATGAGCCTATTTCGGCCTTATTTCAAGGGTGGAATCACTTAAAGGCGCGACATTGTGACCGATTCGACTCGGGGCGTCTGCTCGGTCCAGTGGGATCGGTTCAGGACATGGCCATCCGCCCGAACCTCGGCGATCGCCGACAGATCGACGTCTGCGTAGATCCAGCCGGGCTGGTTGAGCACGCCTTCCGACAGCACCCCGGTTTGCGGAAAGCCCTTGTCCGGCGGGCCAAAAACACCTCCGGCCCCGGTGTTTGCGTCCACGGACTGGGACCATTCATTGTTACCCACCAGCGACGCCATGACCGTAACGCATTGATTCTCCAACGCACGCGCCATCGCGCCAATGCGGACCCGCCAATAGCCCGACAGGGCCTCGGTGCAGGACGGCACAAGGATCACGTCGGTCTCTGACAGGGCACGGCCAAACAGGGGAAACTCGCTGTCATAGCAGATCAGAACGCCGATCCGGCCCAGCGCCGTCTCGAAGATCTTCAACGGACCGCCCGGTGCGATGTCCCAATCTTCGCGCTCGAACCGGGTCATGATTTGCTTGTCCTGATGATCCTGCGCGCCTGAGGGGGCGTAGAATTCAGCGCGGTTCACCGGGCGGCCTGGGCCGGCCTGAACCGGGGCGGATGCGCCCAGAATGTACAAATTGTACTCGGCCGAGAGGCGTCGATGCAGGATTTGTACATCTTCCATCCGCTCGGATACCGCCTGGATCGAGCGTTCGAGATCCCCCGCAACCTCGGCCCCGGCCAGCGTCGAAAGCTCCATCGCGCCGTACTCGGGAAACACCAGCAGTTCAGCCCCCTGCCCTGCGGCCTGCGAAACCCAAGCGTCCAGCTTGTCTTCGTACTGCGCCCAGCTGTCGAGCCAGTCCAGATTGTAGGCGGCGGTGGCGATTTTCATGATGCGCGTTCCAATGCTGTTCTTGCGAAGAAGTAAATAGCCGTTGTTGCCCGGTGTACAGGCCAATCGGGCTGTGCGCTGCAACAGAAACTTTTGGTTCGATGCTTAGCCTTTCAAAGCAAGGGTCCGGGCCGGGAGAGCGCCGGACTCGCACCCAATCTGGACATTGCCGATCGTCCATGCGCACTGTGACCCATGTCGCTGATCGATGACCTGGAGCTCATTCTGGAGACTGTTCTGCCAAACGACCCCAGCTTTCGGCGGATCGAAAGGGCGGCGATAGACAGCTGTGTCAGTGACAGTCGGCGATGCGCGCTTGAGGGCTTGGTCGAGGCATTTCTGCTGTCGGCGATGCGCCTTCTGGCACTTCCCAGCAACGGGCACACAAGGCTGATCCCGAATGATGCCATCTCGGTGTTGCCTCTGCGGTTTGTGAGCGTGGGGCGTTCCGTCCAAGTCCTTGGGTCGGCATCGGGGGTGATCGCCCCACAAGGCAAGCTGCTGGCAGTCAATTGCGCAGCTGTAAGCGAAATCGAGGCCGCGGCGGACAAATTTCTGGCGGGAACGCGCCAAAGGAAACGGGTCATCGGTCCGATTATTCTGGCTTGGCCGCACGCGTTGGAACGGCTGGGATTTTCGTCCAACGACGGTACGACCGAGTATCATGTGCAGGACGAGAACGGGCAGACAACCAACCTGAAAGTAGCAAATGGAAACACCGTTCCTGCGTCGACGCTCTACCCAAGAAACGAGCACGGCAAACCCGATCCAGCATGGGAACCCGAGAGCTTTGTGGAGATTGAGGATTGGCAGGCACTTGGGCTTTCAATTCAACTGCCGAGTTTCTTTGACCCGGGCAGAGATGCGCTGCGCAAAGCCATATCCGAGGCAGCGGATCGTGTGCGCGCTTGCTCTAACAAAACGCTTTTGATTGACGTTCGCGGAAACACCGGCGGTGATTTTCTTCTGACGATGCCTTTGATCGACGCAATCGCGCAAAGCGCAAATCAGCGGGTCGTCGTACTTGTCGATAAATTCACGTTTTCCGCCGCGGTCGTGTTTGTCGCCATCCTCAAGCATCGCTTGGGTGACAGGCTCAAACTCATCGGGGAAGAAATGGGAGACGGACTGACGTTCTTTGCCGAGGGTGGGTTGCTTGACTTGCCAGCGAGCGGAGCGGTCGCTCGATACTCTTCCGCCTTTCACGATTGGAAGACGGGAACGTCTGACGAAACGACACCGCCCGAAATCGCGCGGCAAATCGTGCCCGTGGGAGAATTGAACCTGGATCGGGAATGTGTCGCAGGACCCTTGGGCGCTGGAACACGAGGAGCGTTCTATCGACGGATCCTCGAAGATTTTCGCGGCTAGACGAACGGCTGTCGGCGCGCGTGCCAGCGGGCACACACAACGCGTTGCGGCGGCTTCACAAATCCCTGATCCAGAACTGCAACGGCTTGAGGGTTTCCGAGGCCTCGCCCAGATCCTTCCACGAGAACTGGGCGATTACGCCGGGCAAGGGCGCATAGCCCCGCGCGCGCCAGAACGGGTCGAGCGGCCGATAGTCCGCCGGCCGCATCGGATGATCCGCCGGACGCTGCACGCCGCAAAAGGCGCATTTGGCAAAGCCCAAGTCCCGCGCGTGACCCTCGCGTAGATCAAAGAACGCATGTCCGACGCCCTGCCCCCGATAGTCGGGCAGGAGTACGGATTCGGCGCAATAGAAGATCTGCGACAGGTCCAGCCCCGTGCCGTCGAAAGCGGCGGCGAAATCCTCGGCATGGTCGGCCAGCGGCGCGCCGGTCGCGGCCCCGACCAGTCGGCCGCCGTCAAAGGCGCCGACCACGATCGCCCGGTCGCTGTCGCGGTAGGATTGCAGGTATCCGCGCTCGTAGTCCAGATCGCCGTCATAGAGGTAGGGCCAGTCGCGGAACACCGAAATGCGCAGGCGCGCCACGTCGTCCAGCGCCGCCTCGAGCGCCGGCCCCGTCAGCGCGCGGACCTGCGTGACCTCAGCCACCTGACACCTGTTTCACCCAGTCAGCCAGATTGTAATAGGTGGTCACGCGAGTGATCGTGCCGTCCTTGAGGTCAAAGAACGACCCGGCGGGCAGGCGGTAGGACTGGCCCGAGGCCGCGGGCAGGCCGGCATCGGTTTCCAGATAGGTGCCGTTTACGATGTATTCAGCTGCGGCGCGGGTGCCGCCCTGGGCCTCGAAGATCACCATGTCGGTCAGGGTCTCGCGATAGCAGCGGTTCATATGCGCGCAGAATTCAGCGAATTTCTCTTTGCCGACGCGGATCTGGCCTTCGTTCACGTGATGGGCCACGTCGTCGGACAGGCAGGCCAGCATGCCGGCCACGTCCTCGGCGTTGAAGGCGTCGAAATAGGCCTGGATGGTCTGGGTCATGCGATCTCCGTAGGTTCCCCCCAGCGATCCTTCAGGTGTTTGATGATCTGATCGCGGGTCTGACGGTAGTGGTGTAGCTTTTCCTCGCGCGTCTCGCCCAGTCCGGTAGGGTCCATTATTGGCCAATAATCGACATCGAGGTGAAAAACCCGCGTCAGCTCCAGCGCTTTGCGCTGGCTGGCAGGCGACAGGGCCACGATCAGGTCGAATGATCCCAGGTCATCCCCCCATTCCTGCATCTCGTCGAACGACCGCGACCGGTGGCGTGACAGTTCCACGTCGATCTCTTGGCAGACGGCGATGCTGAACCCGTCGATTTCCAGGTCGGTGTGTACCCCGGCCGACTGCACATATGTGCCCGTGCCGTAGAATTTCTTCATGATGCCTTCGGCCATGGGCGAGCGCACCGCGTTGTGGTCGCAGCAGAACAGGACCGAATGCGGCAGAGGCTTCACCTTTCAGCCTCCGAAATGCAACACGCAGATCAGCGTGAACAGGCGGCGGGCGGTATCGGTGTCGATCTCGGCCTTGCCCTCGAGCCGTTCCTGCAGGACCCGGCTGCCCTCGTTGTGGATGCCGCGCCGGGCCATGTCGATGGTTTCGATCTGGCTGGGCGGCAGGGTCTTGACCGCATCGAAGTAGCTTTCGCAGATCTGGAAGTAGTCTTTGACCACCTGCCGGAACGGACCCAGTGACAGATGGAACTCGGCGGCTTTCTGGCTGTCTTCGGTGGTGACGTCGAACACCAGCCGCTTGTCGCGGATCGACAGTTGCACGTGATAGGGGCCGTCGGGCACCAGCCGGTCGTCACGTTTGGGCAGGGCAAACGAATTTTCCTCGAGCAGGTCATAGATCGCAACCTTGCGCTCCTGCTCGATCTCGGGCGTGGGCGGCGGCAGGTTTCGATCGTCCAGTTCGATATGCGAAATGCGGGTCATGGTCATCGACTTCCGTTCAGGTCAGGCCAGACCTAGCGCACCTATGCCCGCGGGACAACGCGGGAAACGGGCCGGACGCAAGGTCAGATGGGGTGATCGTCGGGATCGATCCCGTGCTTGCGCAGCAAGGTGTCAACAAGCGAACCGGGATTGATAGCGCGGTCTTTGAATATCTTGCGGAACCAGGACCCGTAGAAATGGATCGAGGTCTGGTTCTGCCAGTCCAGGAACTCAAGCTTGTCCCGATCCGACTCGTTCCACAGCGTCCGGTGGCGCAGCGGAATGGCATATAGCGATTTCCGCGAGACGGCCCTGGCATGTTCCGGCGTCGGAAACAGGTAGTGAAACAACATCGGCGGGCCAAAGCAGAAGATCGGCAGGCTCCAATAGGTCGAACGCCCGAAGATCTGAAGATAGGCGCGCTGCTGGTCCTCGGGCCACCAGGGCGGCACCAGATCGCTGTCAAAGGCAAAGGCGCACATTTCGGCCAAGGCCGGACTGTCGCTCGGCAGGGCAAGAACGCCATTCATGATGCGTTGCCGCCTGCGGTTGGCCGCCGGAAACAAATAGCCCTGATCGGTCTGAAAAGGCTTGACCGCATAGGCATCCGCATCCACCCATATCTGATCGGTCTGTTGAAGAAGCTTCAGGCGGAACAGGTCCGCATGTACGGCGACCGACCGCGTGATCGGATCGCGATAAATCTCGGGCGCGTCGAATACCTCGCGCGCATCGCGGGCCTCGACATAGCCCGGAATGTCCTGCAGATCGCCATAGTGATAGACGATCGGCTTCTGTTCCAAATCCGCAAAGGATTTCAGGCACAGATGCTCCAGAAAGCTGAAGCGCTCTCCGATCCAGAGGGTTGCGACACGTTCCAAATTCGGCTCCGGGTTTGTCCTAAGACGTCACCGGTTAAAACGCACGGGTCAGACGACCACCGCAAGTGGTTTTGCACGCGCCGCGGCAGTCCCAAGCCGGATGTGACCCCGCCGCCATGATGCCAAGGTCAACCGTTCAGCCGCTTGAGCCGTGCACCCACCGATAGCCCGTGCGCCTCCAGGCTTTCCGACCGCGCCAGCTGCTCGGCCGCCGGGCCGATGGCTCGCAGAGCCTCGGGGGTCATGTGGCTGAGCGTGGTGCGTTTGAGGAAATCCATCACGCTGAGCCCCGACGAAAACCGGGCCGAGCGTGCGGTGGGCAGAACATGGTTCGGGCCGCCGACATAGTCGCCGATGGCCTCGGGCGTGTACTGGCCCAGAAAGATCGCGCCGGCATGGGTAGTCTTGCGGCTCAGCGCCACCGGATCGGCCACGCACAGTTCCAGGTGTTCCGGAGCGATGCGGTTCGACAGCCCGGCGGCCTCGTCCAGGTCGCGCACGGTGATCACCGCACCATAGTCGCGCCAGCTCGCCCCGGCGATCGCGCGCCGTTCGAGCGTCTCCAGCCGTTTTTCCACCGCCTCGGCCACCGCGCGGCCGAAACCGGCGTCATCGGTGATCAGAATCGACTGGGCGCTTTCGTCATGCTCGGCCTGGCTGAGCAGGTCCAGCGCGATCCAGTCGGGGTCGTTGTCCTTGTCGGCGATCACCAGAATTTCGGAGGGGCCGGCAATCATGTCGATGCCCACCTTGCCGAACACCCGCCGTTTGGCCGCCGCCACGAAGGCGTTGCCCGGTCCAGTGATCTTGTCCACCGGCGCTATGGTTTCCGTGCCATAGGCCAGCGCCGCAATCGCCTGCGCGCCGCCGATACGATAGATCTCGTCGACGCCCGACAGGCGCGCGGCCAGCAGCACCAGCGGGTTGACCTGCCCGTCCGGCGTGGGCACCACGATGGCCAGCCGCTCGACCCCGGCCACCTTGGCGGGAATGGCATTCATCAGCACCGAGGACGGATAGGAAGCCAGCCCGCCGGGAACGTAAAGCCCCGCGGCAGAGACCGCCGACCAGCGCCAGCCCAGCGTGGCGCCCGCCTCGTCGGTCCATTCCTGATCCTGCGGCATCTGGCGCTCGTGATAGGCGCGGATGCGCGCGGCGGCCAGTTCCAGCGCCGCGCGGTCATCGTCGCTGACGGTCGCGATGGCCTGCGTCACCTCGGCGGCGCTGAAGGCCAGCGTGTCCGGCGTCAGCTGCAACCGGTCGAATTTCGCCGTCAACTCGATCACCGCAGCATCGCCGCGCGACCGCACGTCGGCGATGATCTGCGCCACGACGGCGTCGACATCGGGGCTGTCTTCGCGTTTGGCGGACAGAAGGGCTTGGAAACCGGTTTCGAAATCGGCGGATGTCGTGTCGAGGAAAACGGGCATTTGCGTACTCCGGGGCGTTTGAACGGGTCTTATCGCCCGCCGGGGCGGGCCTCAACCCTCAGCCCGGGGGGTGCAGCGATTTGCGCAGGGGGAATTGGGGCATACCGTTCCAGTCCGCGGGCTCCCCTGCAGCGACCCAGCCATACCGGCGATAGAAGCCCAACGCGGTCCGGGTGGACATCAAATGGGCCACGGGGGCCCCTGATGTGGCCAGTTCGGCCTCGAGCCGGGACAGCAACGCGGCACCGACCCCCTGCCCTGCGTGGCCCGGATCGACATAAAGCAGCGAAATCTCGGCCGGTGCGCGCAGCCCACCCACGGCGGCCACATGCCCGTTCCGCTCGGCCAGCCAGATCTGGGCGCCCGACGTGATCCAGTTGCGAACGGTCTGCGGGTCCTTGTTGGCAGTCCACGCTGCGATCTTGTCTGGTCGATTTCCGTGGTCGGCCTCACACAGTCGGGTGATGGAGCGGACCAGAACCTGACTCAACCCGAACACGTCGAACACGGTGGCCCGGCGCAGCGACACGCCGGCCTGCCCCGGAGCCAGCGCCTGCGAAATGCCACGCTTGTTCTGCATGTCAGTCCGGGTGCCGAGGCGCCTTGCCCGAAGGCGCACGATAGGGGCGCGTCACATCCTTGAGCGTTGCATCAACCGCTTCCACCGTCAGTCGGATCGCGCCATCCCCGGCCAGCACAAGCAGCACCTCGCCCGTGCCATCATCCGAAGGGTGGAACTCGATATCAAGAACCGAGAGGATCAGGTCCTTGTCGGATCGATTAACCCCTTGGCTGGACACCGACAGGACCGAGTCGAATACCAGCAGCGACTGCACCCGCTCGAATTCCCGACCACGGCGCTCGGCTGCTTCCTTGTCCTCCCACCGGAACCGGTTGAGCAGCAAGGCAAAGCGGCGGCGGGTTGGTTGCCAGGTCATTTCGCTGACCGGAAAAACCGCATCCTGCGTCAGCGTTGCGATCACCTTGAGGTCCTCGGCATCCAATGCGCCAAGGTTCAGCGGCGCCTCGCGCCCGTCTTCGAATGTTGCGTCTGCCATCAGCCCTTGATCCGTTCTATTTTCGCGCCCACGCCTTCCAGCTTGCGGACCACATGCTCATATCCGCGGTCCAGATGATAGACCCGGCTGACGGTTGTTTCGCCCTCGGCCGCCAACCCGGCCAGGATCAGCGAGACCGAGGCCCGCAGATCGGTGGCCATGACTGGTGCACCCTTAAGACGCTCGACCCCGGTCACCGTCGCGGTGCCGCCATGCACCTCGATCTGCGCGCCCATGCGCACCAGTTCAGGGGCGTGCATGAAGCGGTTCTCGAAAATCCGCTCCTCCAGCACCGAGGTTCCCTCGGCCGTGCACATCAGCGCCATCATTTGCGCCTGCAGATCGGTAGGAAAGCCCGGGAACGGCTCGGTCACCACGTCCACGGCGCGCACCCGGCCATTCCTGCGAGAGACCTTCAGACCCTGTTTCGTCTCGGCGACATCCACCCCGGCGGCCGTCAGCTTCTCGACGAAGGATTCGACCAGTGACAGGCGGCCGCCCAGCAGTTCGACCTCACCGCCGCAAACGGCGGGGGCCAGCATGTAGGTACCCAGCTCGATCCGATCGGTGACCACCTGGTGCGTGGCCCCGTGCAGGCGGTCGACACCCTGGATCTCGATGGTCGAGGTGCCCTCGCCGTCAATCTGCGCGCCCATGCTGCGCAGGCATTGAATCAGATCCACGATCTCGGGCTCGCGTGCGGCGTTTTTCAGAACCGTGGTGCCCTTGGCCAGCGTCGCGGCCATGACGATGTTCTCGGTGGCACCCACTGAGGCAAAGCGCATTTCATGCACGGCGCCCTTCAATCCACCTGGCGCCTTGGCGTGCAGGTAGCCGTCCTTCAACTCGATTTCGGCACCCAGTGCTTCCAGCCCCTCGACATGCAGGTCCATCGGCCGCGCCCCGATGGCACAGCCGCCCGGCAGCGACACCACGGCCTGCCCGAAACGCGCCAATAGCGGCCCCAGAACAAGGTTCGAGGCCCGCATTTTGCGCACGATCTCGTAATCGGCGGTGTGGCTGGTCAGGTCGTGGCTGGACATCGCCAGAACCTGCCCGTCCTGCAGGGCCGACACCTCGGCCCCCAGCGACTGCAGCAGCGCGGTCATGGTCTTGATGTCACTCAGACGCGGCGCGTTGGTCAGCGTCAGCGGATCTTCGCTGAGCAACGTGGCCGGCATCAGCGTCAGACAGGCATTTTTGGCCCCCGCGATCGGAATTTGGCCGTGAAGCGGCCCGTTGCCCGTTACCAGAATCGAATCCATCTGCTCTTAGTCCTTGTGCTGTCCCGGCCGGTCATCCTGTGCGCTGCGCGCCTTGGCCTGCGCCTTGCGCCGCGCCAGGTTTGCCTTGAGGGCAGCCTTGAGCCGATCTTCGCGCGCGGATCCGGATTGTCCGTGTTTTTTGGGTGATTTTTTCTCTGCCATGATCTTTCTCTACAGGAGGCGAAAAAAACCGTCCAGAGACCCTTGCGCCCCGTTTCGTTTGAGTCTAATCACCCGCCCACAGCGCTGCTGTAGCTCAGAGGTAGAGCACTCCCTTGGTAAGGGAGAGGTCGAGAGTTCAATTCTCTCCAGCAGCACCATATTCCAGTTTTTACCCGGATTCCGCTGCACGACGCCTCGATATCTTTGCAGGCGCAACTTCCCCGACGTCAACCACGCATGGCCGGAAATCACACACATCTGACACCTTCCCGCAATACTAATGCCAATATTGCAATACATAGCGGATCAATCCTGCCGATCCGTTTGATGGTGTTTTTTTTAACGAGGGGGTACTTCGGTAGGACCAGGGGTGAGGCCGAAGCGCCGAATTCAAGACCGGGGCTTCCGGTCCTCCCCCGCCGATTTCACGGGGCTACCCGCCCCGCAACCTCTGCATCAGATAGACTTCGGCACCTTCGGGAATGGGTTCGGACAGACCCGCTGCAATGATCCGGCCATTGACGGCAACGGACACGCCCGCGTCGATCGGCGCCTGCAGTTGCGGATGAAGGCGCACCAGTTCGCGCAGCAGCTCGCCGGTTGTCGCAGCCTGAACCTGCACCACTTCCTGGCCCCCGGTCAGCGACCGGAGACCGGACCAGAGATGGACCTCAACCATTGCCCTTGAGGGCGGCCAGAATGCGCGGCGGCGACATCGGCAGTTGTCGCATCCGCACGCCCGCTGCGTTCGAAACCGCATTCGCGATGGCCGCCAGCGGTGGCACGATGCCGGTTTCGCCCACGCCACGCACGCCGAACGGGTGGCCGGGGTTGGGCACCTCGACGATCACCGTGTCGATCATTGGCAGGTCGCTGGCCACAGGGATACGGTAGTCGAGGAACACCGGATTCTGCAGCCGGCCATCCTCGCCGTAGATGTATTCCTCGTTCAGCGCCCAGCCGATGCCCTGCGCCGCACCGCCCTGGAACTGGCCCTCGACATAGGCGGGGTGGATCGCCTTGCCCGCGTCCTGAATGACGGTGTAACGGGTGATCGAGGTCTTGCCGGTTTCGGGATCGACCTCGGCATCGACGATATGGGTGCCGAAGGACACGCCCGCGCCTTCGGGGGTCGCCTCGAAATGGCCCGAAATCGGGCCGCCGGTGCGCCCCATGTCGGCAGTGATCTCGGCCAGCGGCAGCGGGTCGAAATCGCCCGCGTTGGGGCCGGACGGCACCGCGCAGCCGTTTTCCCATTTCACCGCGTCCACGGGGATGCCCCATTTGGTCGCCGCGCGTTCGCACAGTTTCTCGACCGCGTGCTGCGCCGCCTTGATCGTCGCCAGACCGCTGGCATAGGTCACGCGCGAGCCGTGGCTGACGTCGTTGTAACCCAGCGTGGCGGTGTCGGCGATGGTCACGCGGATGTTCTCGTATGGGATGCCCAGCACCTCGGCCGCCATCAGCGCCATCGACGCGCGCGAGCCGCCGATATCGGGCGTACCGACCATCAGCTGCGCTGAGCCGTCCTCGGACAGGGCCAGCGACACCGACGTCTCGCCCCCGTGGTTGAACCAGAACCCGCAGGCGATGCCCCGTCCCTGCCCCGGCTTCAGCGGCGCGGAATAATGCGGGTGGGCTTTGGCGGCTTCGAGCGTCTCGACTAGGCCGATCCGGTCATAGGTGGGGCCATAGCTGGCCTTGATGCCCTCGCGCGCGGCGTTCTTCAGGCGTACATCGACCGGGTCGAGACCCAGTTTCTTGCACAGCTCGTCGATGACGGACTCCACCGCAAACGCCCCCATCGGCGCGCCTGGCGCGCGATAGGCCGCCTGTTTCGGGCGGTTGGACATGACGTCATACCCCACCTGCCGCACGTTGGTCAGGTTGTAGGGCGCAAAGGCGCACATCGCGGTCATGTCGCCCGGCGCGCCCGGAAAGGCACCGCCCTGCAGGCGGAACACGCCCTGGGCGGCGGTGATGGTGCCGTCTTTCTTCATGCCGATCTTGACGTCCATCGAGGCCGAGGCGGTCGGCCCCGTGGCCCGCAGAACCTCGGACCGGGACATCACGATCTTGACCGGACGGTTGGCCTTGCGCGACAGCGCCAGCGCCACCGGTTCGATGAACACGGTGGTCTTGCCGCCGAAACCGCCACCGATTTCCGATGCGGTCACGCGCAGCTGCGCGGTTTCGATCCCCAGCAATGCCGCGCAGGTTTTCTGCACGATCCAGTGGCCCTGGGTGCAGCACCATAGCTCGCCCTTGCCGTCAGCGCCCAGCGAGGCAAGGCAGGCGTGCGGTTCGATATAGCCCTGGTGGGTGGCCTCGGTGACGAAGTGATCCTCGATCACCAGATCGGCCTCGGCAAAACCCGCCTCGACATCGCCATGCCCGCTTTCGTGATAGCGCACGACGTTGGGGTGCATCCCCTCGGGCACCGAATAATCGGCCGCGCCTTCGCGGATCACCGGGGCGTCGGGCGCCATCGCCTTGTCCACGTCGGTGACATGAGGCAGCACCTCGTATTCGACCTCGATCAGCTTGAGCGCATCCCGCGCCGCCAGCGCCGAGCTGGCCGCAACCGCCGCCACCGCGTGCCCGTCATAAAGCGCCTTTTCCCCGGCCATGACGTTTTCCAGAACGCTCCAGAACTCGCCCTCGAGCCCGGGCTTGAACGGGACATCGGCAAAATCGGCGCGGGTGACCACGGCTTTCACGTCCCGATGCGCCTCGGCCTTCGAGGTGTCGATCCGAACGATCCGCGCATGGGCGTGGGGCGAGCGCAGGATGGCGCCGAACAGCATGCCCGGCGCGGTCACGTCGGCCCCGAACCGGGCGCGGCCGGTGACCTTGTCCAGCCCGTCGGGACGGTTCGGGCGGGTGCCCACGAAGGTGAAATGCGACTTGCGATCGTCGAGTGCCATTACGAAGCCTCCCGCAGCTCGGCGGCCGTCTCCAGAACGGCGCGGATGATCTTGTCATAACCCGTGCAGCGGCACAGGTTGCCGGCCAGCCAATAGCGGGCCTCTTCCTCGGTCGGGTCGGGGTTCTTTTCCAGCAGCGCCTTGGCGGCGACCAGAACGCCCGGTGTGCAGACCCCGCATTGCAGCGCGGCATGGTCGATGAACTTGCGCTGCAACGGGTGCAGGGTTTCGCCCCGGGCCATGCCTTCGATGGTTTCGATCTTCTTGCCCTCGGCCTCGACCCCCAGCACCAGGCAGGAACAGACGAGCCGCCCGTCCAGCGTGACCGAGCAGGCCCCGCAATCGCCGGTGCCGCAGCCTTCCTTGGCGCCGGTCAGGTTTAGCTTGTCGCGCAGACAGTCCAGCAGGGTTTCGCGCGCGTCGCACAGGTATTCGACCGTGTCGCCGTTGACGGTGGTGGTGACGTGATGCTTGGTCATGCGGTCTCTCCCTTGGCGCGGGCATAGGCGATTTTCGCGGCGCGTTTTGCCAGAACGCCGGCCACTTCGGTTCGAAATTCGATCGTGCCGCGCTTGTCGTCGATGGGTTTGCAGGCCGCCGAGGCGGCGGCGGCCAGTGCCGTCAGCGCGGTATCGTCCAGCGTGGTGCCGATCAGCGCACGGGCGCAGTCTTCGACCAGCAGGACAGTGGGCGCCACGGCCCCCAATGCAACGCGGGCCTCGGTGATCGTGTCACCATCGACGCGCAGGTTCACGCCCACGCCGACCACGGCGATGTCCATCTCGGTGCGCGGAATGAAACGCAGATAGGCGTCGCCGCCATTCGCGCCCCGCGCCGGGATGTGCAGAGCCGAGATCAGCTCGCCCTGCGCCAGCGAGGTCTTGCCGGGGCCGGTCGGGATGCCCTCGACCGCCACGACCCGATCGCCGTTCGGGCCGGTCACCGTCGCCGTAACCCCTGCGGCCACCATGGCCGGAACCGAGTCGGCTGCAGGCGAGCCGTTGCACAAGTTGCCTGTCAGCGTGGCACGGCCCTGAACCTGGGTCGAGCCGATCAGGTCCATCGCCTCGACTACACCGGGCCACTCGCGGCCCAACTGGGGGTGTTCGCTCATCTCGGCGCCGGTGACGGCCACGCCCAGCGTCCAGCTGCCGTCGGCGTGGCGGGTGATGTCGCGCACCCCGTCGATGGCCTTGATGTCGATCAGGGTGTCGGGGGTCACGATCTCGGACCGCAGTTGCACCAGAACGTCGGTGCCGCCGGCCAGAAACCGCGTGATGCCCGTAGCATGGGCAGCCAGATCCGAAGCTTCGGCAAAGCTGGCGGGGCGGTGATATTGCATGATTGTACCTCGCGCCTGTTGGTCAGGGTTCACTGGGTTTGGGGCGACGTTAGAGCAGCCGCGCGGCGGCGTCCATGGCCCGCGCGACCTATTTTTTCGCCTGAAAATGTCGCTTTCCGACCGGGGTCAGAGGTCGATCTCGACCACCCCGCCCGGCTCGGCCGCGCGGCTCTGGCACAGAATCAGTGCCGATTCCCGCTGTTTGCGCGACAGGACGAAATCGCGATGCTCGACCTCGCCCGCAATCAGCCCGCATTTGCAGACGCCGCAGATGCCGTCGGCGCATTTCACGTCGACATGGATGCCGGCCTCGTTCAGCACCTGCGCCGCGTCTTTGTCGACGGGCACCTCAAGGTCACGCCCTGACCGTGCCAGCCGCAGGGTGAACGGGTGGTTTTCAAAATCGGGCTGCTCGGGCACCGAGAAATACTCCAGATGCCGGGCCTCCTCGGGCCAGCCCTGACATTCGGCAGCCTGCATCACCGCCTCCATGTAGCGGTCCGGGCCGCAGGTATAGACATGCCAGCTGTCGCGATAGCCCGCCAGGATCGCGCCCAGATCGGCGCGGGTGCCCTCGTCCGAGACATGCAAATGCACGCGGTCCGCCCAGGGCGCTGCGGCCAGATCGGCCAGATACCCGGCCTTTTCCCGTGAGGGGATGGAATAGTGCAGGTCGAAATCACGGCCCAGCGCGTGCAGGCGTTGCGCGAAGGCGATCATCGGGGTAATCCCGATGCCGCCGCCCATCAACAGAGTGCGGGAGGCGGTCTCATCCAGTTCGAAATGGTTGATCGGCTTTGACACGAACACCTTGCGGCCCAGCGTGAAGATCCGGTGCAGCAGGGCCGATCCGCCGCGGCCCTGATCCTCGCGCAGGACCCCGATCTGATAGGTCATGCGGTCGGCCGGGTCTCCGGACATCGAGTATTGCCGCAGGAATTCCGGCGCCACCAGCACATCCAGATGCGCGCCGGCCGTCCAATCCGGCAAGGGCGTACTATCTGGTGTGGAGAACTCGTATTTGGTGACGTCTGCCGTCATCTTCTCGACCTTCGACAGCACCAGCTGCATCACCGGCGCATCGCCCGAGATCGTGTAGCGATGCACCACCGACATGTCTCCGGCGGCCAGACGGGTCTTGTACTCCTCGGCCGTGACCATGGCCTGATAGGCGGCGATCCCGGCCTCGCGGTCCATCGCGAAGGGATAGGGCCAGGGGTGCGGGGCCAGTGGGGCCGGATAGACGGCCAGCGTCTGATCCTCGTATTTCAGGTCCAGATCCTTTTGCAGATCGCGCCGGTTCAGCGGGTGCGTGGTGGGGCGATAGCCGCCGTCGGGCTGCAGCTCCAGATCCCACCACCATTTCTTGGTGTCGTTCAGCCCGCCATTGCCCAGCGCATCGTCCAGTTTCGCCAGCGCGGGCGCGGCGACGGGAATGGTCATCGCAGCCCAGCGGAAGGGGCGTTCGGCGAACAGCCCTTCCAGGTTCCACGGGCAGGTCTTCATGCAGCGCCCGCACATCGCCCCGCCCGGCGTGGTGATCCGGTAGGTGGCGCATTTCTGGCTGTCGGATTTCCAGATCTCGTAGCCGTTGAACATCAGCTTGGGCCCGGCGGTGATCGCCCCCGAGGGGCATTCGCGGGCGCATTTGTTGCAGCTTTCGCAGAATCGCTGCAGGCCAAAATCGATGGGCTTGTCATGCGCCATCGGCATGTCGGTGGTCACCACGCCCGATTTCAGGCGCGGGCCCAGGAACGGGTTCAGAATGACTTCGCCGATGCGGCTGACCTCGCCCAGCCCCGACAGCAACAGCAGCGGCGGCTGCAGCACTTCGCCATCCATAACCGTATGCGCCTTAGCCTTGTAGCCCAGGTTGCGGATCTGCCGGGCCAGCACCCCACCCAGCAGCGAGAACCGCAGATAGGCGCGCATCGACTGGGCGACGCTGATCCAGTCATCGCCGGATGCGCCCTCCATCGTCTCATAGCCCTGGTCGATGATCATGCTGATGGCCTGATCGTGGGGCGGCACGATTTCCTCGCCGGTGGCGTCGTGGGAATACCACGCCCATTCGGGGCAGCGGCTGAGGCCCACGGCGTCAACGCCCAGGAAATAGCTGGCCGCCTTCAGGTTGGCGGCGTTGCGATCTGCGTCCTTGGGTTTGGGGCCATCGGCGCTGTCGCCGTCCTGCAGCAGGACGAACGCCCCCAGCGCGCGACGTTGCGCAAAGCTGGGCGCCGATTTTCGGACGTAGTGCCCGCCCTTGGCCGCGTCCTGCAGCGGTTTGCCCATGTCGCCGAACTGCGCCCGCGCAAACATGTCGGCGCGTTTGGGCACGCGGGCCACGTTCGCTTCGTCGATATAGGTGGTCGGGCTGTCCACGCGTTTGAGCGTCTCGAACGGGTGCGCGCCATCGACATAGCGGCGGTGGGCGAAAGGGTCGCGGTTCAGCGCACTTTTGGCAAAACCCGCGCCCAGCCACCACGCGGGGCCTTGGGTGCGGAACCACGGCTGCCGGTCGCGCGGGGCCAGCGGTCGATCATGGGCGATTTCCATCTCGGTGGTCACGGCGGCCAGCCCGAACCGGCGCCCCAGCCAAGGGGCCACGGCGGTGCCATCCTCGGCCCAGACCAGCCCGGCTGCGGCGGCAAGGCGCGGCAGGTCCACGTCCGAGGACATCACCGAATGCGCCCGCGCGTCATACCCCAAAAGCCGGATGTAATTGGCGATCACCACCGCGTTTTCGGTGGCCAGCAGGCAGGCGCGGTGGTCCTGCGCATCCAGGATCCACTCGGCGCCGGGCTCGGACAGATCGGGGTCGCGATGATGTTCGTACAGGAACACGATGGCATGGCGATGGGCGGTGATCGGCCCCGGCTGGGCCGCGACGCTGTCGCGCAGGTCGGCCATGATCACGTCGATCCCCGAGGCCAGGGTCTTCGTCTGCCGGGTCTGCAGCGCATGGGCCAACCGGTCGATATCAGGGTTGCGCCGGGGCTGGTCCAGCAGCGCCTGCGGCGGCAGAGGCCCGCAGCCCATCATCGATGCATCGTTGAAATAGCCGAATGCCTTCAGGTGGTTGGCGCGTTCAGCCGGATCGTGAGGCATCTCGGCCCGGGCCGGATTGACGAAACCATCGCGGATGGTGTCCAGCATCGCCTGAAACTCGCCCATTGCGTTGACGATGCTGTGGGGCTTTTCGGGGCGGTCGAAACTCAGCACCGGCATGGGCGCCAGCGCCGACAGATCGGGCAGCGCATCCTGTCGCCGCAGCCGCTCAAGCGGATAAGGACCCATGTGAACGGGTCGGTTCTTGTCCGAGAAAAAGCGGATCCCCATCGCGTGCCTCCTGTTGCCAAGCTTCCCCTAGCGCGGCATGAACAGCAACACCATTCATGGCGGATCATAAACGGTATGAAGAAAATTGATTTTACGGATCTGGACGGCAAGGTCCTGCGCACCTTCCTGACGATCCTCGAGGAAAACTCGGTGTCCAAGGCCGCCGACCGGCTGGGTGTCACGCAATCGGCCATCAGCCACACGCTGGCCAAGCTGCGGCAAGTGCTGGGCGATCCGCTGTTCGTGCGGTCGGGCCAGGGGCTGCGCGCAACCGAGCGGGCGCTGGCACTGAAAGACCCGGTGCAGAGGGTGCTGGACGGGATGCGCGCCCTGACCGACGAGCGGCCCTTTGACCCGCTGTCAGAAGAGATCACCGTCCAGATCGCCACCAACGATATGCCGCGCGAGCTGATCTTTCCGCAGTTGCTGCGCAGGGCGCGGGCCGATGGGGTGCGGCTGCGGCTGGGGTTCATGCCCTCGGGCGTGCCCGACCCTGAACTGCTGCGCAGCGACCGGTGCCAGCTAATGCTGACCCCGCTGCCGCCGGACGGCCCCGACATCTTTCAAAAGCTGCTGGTGAGCAGCCCCCTGATAGTGTTCTACGACGCCGAACGCCGCGACCCGCCCGCCGACTGGGCCGCCTATTGCACCTCGGACCATGTCGAGGTGCGGTTTCCCGACGGGCGCAACGCGCGGGCGGTGATGCGCGGCGTGGATCAAAGCCAGATCCGCCCGCCCACCGTGACGCTGCCGCATTTCAACGCGATCCCGGCCTTCGTGAAGGGCAGCGACCTGATCTCGACCGACACGGCGCTGATGAAACAAGGGCCTTTGGCGGCGCTGGACTGTGCGCCCCTGCCCTTCAATTGCCAGCCGGTGTCGATCTACATGGTCTGGCACCAGCGGTTCGCGAACGATCCCGCCCATCGCTGGCTGCGGGGCCAGATCGCGGCGATTGCCGCCACGCTTCAAGACTGAGCCCGCAGCCAGTCGCGCATCAGCACCACCAGATCCGGCTGCCGTGGCTTGCGCGGGGTGACGATATGGAACCCCAGATCATCCAGCAGCACCTGCGCCAGCGGCTGCACCAACCGTCCCGTCGTCAGCTCGGCCGCGACCAGTGGCGCATTGGCCAGCGCAAAGCCCTGCCCGGCCACGGCGGCGTCGATGGCCAGGCTGGTCTGGCTGAAATTCATCATCCTCGGGCGCCCCTGAACGCCGGCGCGTTCCAGAAACAGGGGCCACAGGCCGTGTGAATCGCTCAGGAGCACATGCGCCAGCAGGTCCTGCGCCGATGTCACCTGCGCGGCCAGGTCAGGGCTGCCGACGACGACGAATTCGGTGGGGAACAGCGGCTCGGCCACCAGACCGTCGCCAAATGGCGCGCGGCCCTGCCGCACCGCGATGTCCACCCCGTCCGTCTGGAAATCGGCCAGCCGCTCGCGCGCATCGACCTGCACCGAGACATCCGGGTGGCGCGCGGTGAAATCGCCCAGCCGCGGCACCAGCCATTTCGAAGCAAAGCTGGGCGTGACCGACAGGGTGATCTGACGCTGGCCGGACAGGTCTTCGACCGCCTCTTCGATCAGACGGAAAGCGCGGCGCAGGGGCGCGTGGAACCGCCGTCCGGCCTCGGTCAGCCGCAGGCCGCGCGGCAGGCGGTCGAACAACGGGGTGCCCAGCCGCGCCTCGAGGCCGCGGACCTGCTGCGCCACCGCCCCTTGGGTGACACCCATTTCCTGCGCCGCCAGCCTGAAGTTCAGGTGGCGGGCCGAAGCCTCGAAGGCGCGCAGGGCGTTCAGCGGTGGAAGGGCAGCCATGGCGTCCACACAATAGATTTTCTACAGCCATAGGGCAGAAGAACTGATTGGTCAAACGGCCGGCCGCGCGTCATCTTGGCAACAGATGGAAACGGAGAACGAAGATGACGGAAAAAGTGGCTCTGATCACCGCCGGCGGCAGCGGCATGGGCGCGGATGCGGCGCGGCGGCTGGCGGCGGACGGGTTCAAGGTGGGCGTCCTGTCCTCGTCGGGCAAGGGCGAGGCGCTGGCCGCCGAGCTGGGCGGCGTGGGTGTGACCGGTTCGAACCAGTCGAATGACGACCTGCAGAGGCTGGTCGATGCGGCGATGGCCCATTGGGGGCGGATCGACGTGCTGGTAAACTCGGCCGGGCATGGCCCGCGCGCGCCGGTGCTGGAGCTGACCGATGAGGACTGGCATCAGGGAATGGAGGTCTATTTCCTGAACGCGGTGCGCCCCACAAGGCTGGTGACGCCGATCATGCAGGCGCAGGGCGGCGGGGCGATCATCAACATCTCGACCTTCGCGGCGTTTGAGCCGGACCCAGTATTTCCAACCTCGGGCGTGTTCCGGGCGGGGCTGGCGGCGTTCACCAAGCTGTTCGCCGACAGATATGCCGCCGAGAACATCCGCATGAACAACGTCCTGCCCGGCTTCATCGACAGTCTGCCGGAAAAGGAGGAGTTCAAGGCCAAGATCCCCATGGGCCGCTACGGGCGCAGCTATGACGAGATCGCCTCGGTCATCGCGTTCCTGGCCTCCGAGGGCGGCGGCTATATCACCGGGCAGAACATCCGGGTGGATGGCGGGATCACCCGCTCGGTCTGATCGGTCAAACCCTTGCCTTGATCAGATGCGTCAGCGCCGCGCCGGTTTCAAAAAATGCGCGGCGCAGGCCTGTCCAGCTTTCGATGTGCTCAGGCAACGGCGGCAGCGGCAGGCGGGCGGGGTCGCCCGCCAGCAGACTGTCGGCCATCATGCGGCCGAACACCGTGCCAGGCCCGATCCCGCGCCCGGAATAGCCATGCGCCGACAGCGCGTTTGGCCCGATCTGCACCAGCTTCGGGATATGGTCCGAGGTCATGGCGATGCGCCCATGCCAGCCGTCCTTCAGCGGCTGATCGGCCAGAGCGGGGAAGATCTGCGCCAGTTTGCGCGTGATCCAGCCGCGATGAGCGAAACTGCCCGCGTGGCCCAGATCGCCCATCGCCCCGATCACCAGCCGCCCGGCCTGATCCATGCGGAACGAGGTCATGATCAGCCCGGTATCCCAACAGCCCTCGCCCCCCGGCAGCAGGGTGGCGCAGATGTCCTCGGGCAGCGGGTCGGTGGCGTATTGGAAGTAGTAGACCGGTACATAGGCCTGTCGGGTGTCGGGCAGCCCCGCGTGATAGGCGTTGGTGGCTTGGATCAGCGCCTTGGCGCGCACAGAACCCAGCGGTGTGTCCAGATGCCAGACATCGCCATCATGGCGCAGGGTCTGCACCGGGCTGTTGGCGTGGATCGCGGCCCCGGCCTGCCGCGCGGCGCGGGCGAGGCCCTGCACATAGGCCAGAGGCTGGATCGTCCCGGCGCGCGGGTCGAAGATGGCGCCGTGAAAGGCCTCGCTGCCGGTGCGGCGGGCGGTTTCCTGCGCCGACAGCAGTTCGACCGGCGCGCCGTCGGCTGACAACTGTTGGCGGCGGGTTTGGAGGTCGCGCAGGCCCTTGGGCGAATGGGCCAGGTGCAGGGTTCCGGCCTGCACCGGCTCGCAATCGATGGCGTGGTCACGGATCAGGCGGAACACTTCGGCCGGGGCCTGCGCCAGCAGGGTGATCAGCCGGTCGCCGGCCTCGTGGCCCAGGTGGGCGCGGATCTCGGCCGGGGGCAGCCACAGCCCGGCATTGGCCAGCCCGACATTGCGGCCCGACCCGCCATGGCCGATCTCAAGCGCCTCGAGCAGGCAGACCGAAGCCCCCGCCTGCGCCGCGTGCAGCGCCGCCGAGCAGCCCGTATAGCCGCCGCCGATCACGGCAAGGTCCACCGTGACAGGCCCGGTCAGGGGCGGGGCATCCACCCGCTCGCGGCTGGTCTTGGTCCACAGGCTGATTTCCGGGTCGGTGGTCATGGGCGGGATGTCCTTGAATGCGCGCGCAGATTCCCCGAGCGCTTAGCCGATGGCAAGAGGTCTTTGATCCTCGCGCCCCAAAGCGATCAGGAACGGGTCCTGCGCCTGCAGGGCCTGAAAGCTCTCTTTGTCGGACATGCCGCGCCAGTTGGCCAGCACCAGCGATTGCGCCACCGCGCCGCCTAATGTCGCGCCAGGGCCGGTGACGATGAACAGATCGGGTGCGAATTCACGGGCGGCGGTCTGCACCGCGCGGGTGAAATCGTAGGGCTCGGTCACCTGATGGCCCAGCGTGTAATCCCACAGCGCGCCCGTGTCGGTTGCCCCCGGCCACCAGATCTTGCCGCGCCCGTCGATCATCGGCAGGTCGGGCTGGGTGAACAGCGTGGCGGGCAGTTGGCGGCGACCCTCCTGCGCCACGGGGGCCTGCAGGCGCGTGTGAAAGGCCGCGTGATTGGCCAGCCGCATCGGGAACCGTTGCTGCACCACGGGCTGCGCGGCCTCGAACGCCTTGAGCCCGGCCTCATTGCCGGCCAGAACCAGCATCCCGCCCAGGTCGATCGACAGGGCGAGGTCATGTTCCGGCAGAGAGTCGATGCGCGCCACCTCGGCCAAGAGCTCGGCCTTTCGGGCCGGGTCGTCGCGCCAGTCGTCACCGGTGAAGGGATAGACCAGTTGCCCGCCGATCAGGTGGGTCTGCATCAGCGCGCCCATGGTGTTGACCACCCGGAACCCGTTTTCCGGCGACAGCGCGCCAGCAGCGGCCAGCGCGATATACCAGCCCATCGAGTTGCCGGTGACGGCCACCACCTCGATATCCTCGGCCAGCGCCTGCGCATCGGCCAGCGCCGCGGCGTAGATCAGCGGCGAGGCCACGTCGCCGCGGGAATACTTGCTGACCGAGAATCGCGACGCGCCGTCCAGTGCGGTCACCGCCTCCTGGCCCGTCTCGGCGCGGATCGCGTCGAATTCGCGGAACAGTTCCATGCGGTTCGAATGGTGACGGTGCAGATAGCCCAGCTCGGGCTTGTTGTAGGTGCCCCGGCCGGGGCAGATCACGACGGCGGTGCGGGTCATTTTGCGGCTCCGGTCAGGGTCAGGGCGGCGGCCACGATGCCATCCTTCGAAGGCAGCGGCGCGGCATAGGCGGGGCCGGTGGCGATGAAGCAATCCTCGGCCACCACGCGGGCCGTGGGCAGGTCGGTCTGTTCGGCAAAGAGCGTCATCAGCGCCTCGGACTGGCTGCCGGTCCGGCGGCATTCATCGACGATCACGACGTGTTTGCAGCCTTTGGTCGCCTCAAGCAGTGCTTGTTCGGGCAGCGGCGCCAGCCAGCGCATGTCGATGATGCGGGTGTTTAGCCCGGCACCCTGCAGTTCGGGCAGGGCCTGTTTCGACAGGTAATGGCCGTTGCCGTAGGTCACGATCGCCAGATCGGTGCCGTCGCCATGCACGCCCACCTCGCCCAGCGCGATGCGTTCGTCGGACGCGGGATAGCGGGTCATCCACGCGCCGTCCTGCCCTTCGTGCAGGTCGCGCATCGGGTAGAGTGCGATGGGTTCAAGGAACACCACCACCCGCTGCTCCTCGCGCGCAAGGCGCACGCATTCGCGCAGCATCCGCGCCGCGTCCGCCCCGGTCGAGGGGCAGGCGATGATGACGCCCGGAATGTCGCGCAGCACCGCCAGCGAGTTGTCGTTGTGGAAATGCCCGCCAAAGCCCTTCTGGTATCCCAGCCCGGCGATCCGCACGACCATCGGGTTGGTGAACTGCCCGTTCGAGAAGAAGGGCAGCGTGGCGGCCTCGCCCCGGATCTGGTCCTCGGCATTGTGCAGATAGGCGAAGAACTGGATCTCGGGGATCGGGACAAAGCCGTTGTGGGCCATGCCGATGGCAAGGCCAAGGATGGACTGTTCGTCCAGCAGCGTGTCGATCACCCGGTCGGGGCCGAAGCGCTGCTGCAGCTTCTGCGTCACGCCATAGACGCCGCCCTTGCGGCCCACGTCCTCGCCCATGCAGACGATCTCGCCATGTTCCAGCATCAGGTCGGTCAGCGCCCAGTTGATCAGGCGGGGCATCGGCTGCGGGTCGTCCATCGCGCGCAGGTCGCTGCCGAAGGCGGCGGCGCGGGCCTCGGCGCTGGGACCGTTGGTAGGCTTGCAGGGGCGTTTCGGCGGGATCAGGCTGGCCGCGACCTCGGCGGCGGTGGCCAGATGCGGGCGGGTGGCGGCCTTGGCCGCGATGCGGTCAGTGCGGGCGCAGGTCTGCTCATAGATCTTCAGCGCCTGATCGGGCGACAGTGCCCCGGCCTGATCCAGCAAACGCACCGAATGCAGCAGCGGATCATTGGCCTCGTCGGCCTCGACCTCGGCGCGGCTGAGATAGGTGGTGGGCACATCCGCCCCCGCGTGGCCGTAAAGGCGCACGGTTTTCAGGTGCAGGAAGGCCGGTTTGCGCCGGGTGCGAACATAGTCGGCCGCCTGCTGCGCCACCGCGAAGGTCTCATAGATGTCCAGCCCGTTGGCCTCGAAATACCTGATGCCCGGGCGATGCTCCATCGACGCCTGAATCCAGCCCTTGGGTGTCTTGACCGAGATGCCGATGCCGTTGTCCTCGCACACGAACAAGAGCGGCAGCGGGATCGATTGCACGCTGGTCCAGCCAGCGGTGTTGATCGCCCCCTGCGCGGTGGAGTGGTTGGCCGAAGCGTCGCCAAAGGAACACATGGCTATGCCGTCCTCGGGCAGTTGCCGGTGTTCGGGATCGTGCCGCCGCGCCGCGCCCAGGCTATAGGCCGCGCCCACCGCCTTGGGCAGGTGGCTGGCGATGGTCGAGGTCTGCGGCGGGATCATCAGCGCCTTGGAGCCTAGCACCTTGTGCCGCCCGCCCGAGGTCGGGTCCTCTTTGGAGCAGGCAAAGCTCAGCAGCATGTCCCAGGCGATCTGCTGGCCGGGCACCTGCTCGGCCCGGGCGATCTGAAAGGCGGCGTCGCGATAGTGCAGAAAGGCGATGTCGGTCGGGCGCAGGGCATGGGCCACGGCGGCCATGCCTTCGTGCCCTGACGAGCCGATGGTATAGAACCCCTGCCCCGCCTTCTGCATCGCCCGGCTGGTGCGGTCCAGGGCGCGGCTGAGCACCTGCGAGCGGAACAGCGAAACCGCCTCGGGCGCAGTCAGGCCCGGGCGCGGCGGCGCGCCTGCGGGCAGGTCGCGACTGGCGACGCGGGTCAGGAAGTTTTCGTGAACGATCTGGGCGCGATCCATCTGGGTTCCCCGGTCAGGTCAAAGTTGGGCGGTTGCGTCGGTGATCCGCCGCAGGCCTTGGGTCAGGCTATCGGTGTCATAGGCAAAGGAAAGCCGAAAATGCCCCGGCATTCCGAAGGCCCGCCCTGGCACCACCGCAACGCCCGCCTGATCCAGCAGATGTTGGCAGAACTCGGGGTCCGAGGGCATCGCAGCGGGCGTCTGCGGAAAGACGTAGAAGGCGCCGTCGGGCACCGCGCAGTTCAAACTGGCGGCGTTCAGGCCACCCACGACCAGATCGCGGCGCGCACGCATCGCCTCGCGGCGTTCGGCCAACAGGTCCTGCGGGCCGGTCAGCGCGGCCAGCGCCGCCGCCTGCGCAATGGAACAGGCGCCCGAGGTGATCTGCCCCTGCACCGCCGCCATCGCCTTGATCAGCAGCGCGGGGCCGATGCCCCAGCCGATGCGCCAGCCGGTCATCGAATAGGCCTTGGACACGCCATTCACCGTCAGCGTGCGGTCTGCCAGCGCCGGAACCGCCCGGGTAAAGGGCGTGAAGGGCACATAGGCAAGGTGCTGATAGATCTCGTCCGAGATCACCCAGACCTGCGGGTGCTGCTCCAGCACGTCGCCCAACGCTCGCAATTCGCTTTCGGTGTAAACCGCCCCGGTCGGGTTCGAGGGCGTGTTCAGCAGCAGCCAGCGGGTGCGCGGGCTGATCGCGGCATCGAGCTGTTCGGGGGTCAGCTTGAAACCCTGTTCACGCGGGCAGTCCAGCACCACCGGAGTGCCGCCCGCCAGTTTCACCATGTCGGCATAGCTGGTCCAGAAAGGCGCGGTGGTGATGACCTCATCGCCCGAATCGAGCGTCGCGAGGAACGCGCCGGCCAGCACCTGCTTGGCCCCGGTCGAGACGATGACCTGCGCCGGCTCGACCCCGGCCTGTTCCGCGATGGCGGCACGCAGGGCCGGCGTTCCGGCGGTGGCGGGGTATCGGGTCTGGCCTTCCAGCGCCGCCTTGTGGGCGGCCTCGACCACATGCGGCGGGGTCGGAAAGTCGGGCTCGCCGGTGCTGAGCGCGATCACGTCCACACCCTGCGCACGCAACTGCGCGGCCCGTTCCGAGATTTGGACGATCTCGGACAATTCGATCCCGTCGAGTCTCCCTGCCCGCCGAAATCCGCTCGAACTGTTCTGAATGGTCATGATCGCCCCGCTGCACTTTTCTACCGCTGCGCCTTTTTGCTATTGGGTTGGAGGATCCACCAGTGATATTCCCTCCAAAAGCCATGAGGAAAAATCATATGCTGGCGCCGCGTCGATTTCTGCCGTCTATTTCTTCCCTGTTGGCGCTCGAAGCCGTCGACCGCCTGGGCAGCGCCTCGGCAGCTGCCGATGAGCTCTCGCTGACCCAAAGCGCGGTCAGTCGCCAGTTGAAGGCCGTCGAAGAACAGCTGGGCGTCGCACTGATCCAACGCGACCAAATGCGCCTGCAACTCACACCCGCTGGCAAGGAATACGTGGAAACTGCCCGAACGGCGCTGCAGCAACTGGCGCAGGCCTCACTGAAGCTGAAGGCCAACCCTTCCGGCGGCTCTTTGCAACTGTCGATCCTGCCCGCCTTCGGTATGCACTGGCTGGCGCCACGGCTTCAGGATTTCGCGCAGCGCCACCCCGAAGTGACGATGAACCTGAGCACACGGCTCAAGCCTTTCGACTTCGGCACCGAACCTTTCGACGCGGCTATCCATTTCGGCCAGCGAGACTGGACCGGGGTGAACTATCTGCCGATCATGCGCGAAGAGGTTCTGCCGGTCTGCGCGCCAGCACTGCTGCCAGCCGAAACCCCAAAGGTTGAATGGCTGGTCGACGCACCACTGCTGCATCTGGATACCCGGCCCGATGCGTGGGAACGCTGGTTCGCCGCGCAAGGCACCCCTGTCGAGGGCGTCCGAGGCATGCTGTTCGACCAGTTTTCGACCATGATCCAAGCCACGATCCATGGGCTGGGCGTTGCACTGCTGCCCAGCTATCTCATCTCAGCCGAGCTCGAGGCCGGCCGGTTGGTTCCGGCCTGCGCAGCTCCGCCGGTCAGTCTGGGCGACTACTATCTTGTCTGGCCGCAAAGTCGCACGGAACCGGCCCCGCTTGTCTCGTTCCGCGCATGGCTGCACGGGCAGCTGACATAGCCGATCCGCTACCGCCGCGTCCGAGCAACGCTCGGGCGCGGCCGGGCCCAACCTGAGGAGGCGGCCTGCAAGGGCCGTTGACGACGGGCGGGAGCGACCGGTCAGACGTCGATCGAGCGGGCGATGAGTTCCTTCATCACCTCGTTGGTACCGCCATAGATCATCTGCACCCGCGCATCCGCGTAAAGCCGCGCGATCGGGTATTCCATCATGAATCCATAGCCACCGAACAGCTGCAGGCATTCATGCATGATCTCGTTTTGCACCTCGGACCCCCAGTATTTCACCATCGAGGCGGTGGCCGCATCCAGCTGCCCGGCCTCCAGCTTGGCGATGCAGTCATTGACGAAGCTGCGCAGCACCTCGGCCTTGGTCTTGCATTCCGCCAGCTTGAAGCGGGTGTTCTGGAAATCCATCACCCGTTGGCCGAACGCCTTGCGCTCTTGGGTGTATTTCACCGTTTCAGCGATGGCGAAGTCGATCGCGCCCAGCGCCATGATGCCAATTGTCAGACGTTCCCACGGAAGTTGCTTCATCAACTGATAGAAGCCCTGCCCTTCCTCGGAGCCCAGAAGGTTGGTCATCGGCACCTTGACGTCCTCGAAGAACAGCTCGGCCGTGTCATTGGCCTTCATGCCCAACTTCTTGAGGTTGCGCCCCCGGCGGAAGCCCTCGGCCCCCTCGGTCTCGACCGCGATCAGCGACACGCCCTTGGAACCCAGCGACTTGTCGGTCTTGGCGGCCACGATGATCAGGTCGGCGGTCTGGCCATTGGTGATGAAGATCTTGGACCCGTTCATCCGGTAGGAATTGCCATCCTTCTCGGCGGTGGTGCGGATCGCCTGAACGTCCGAGCCTGTGCCCGGTTCGGTCATGGCCAGCGCGCCGACCATCTCGCCGGAGGCCAACTTGGGCAGCCATTTGCTCTTTTGATCCTCGCTGCCATAAGCGGTGATGTAGTGGGTCACGATCGACTGGATGCCATAGCCCCAGCCCGCATCCCCCCGCGAGGTCTGCTCATAGATCGTGACCGCGTCAAAACCCATGCCGCCACCGACACCGCCGAATTCCTCGGGGATGGCCCCGGCCATCAGCCCGGTTTCCCCGGCCTTCCGCCAGAAATCACGATCGACCACGCCCTGCTCGGCCCAGGCTTCGATGTTGGGCACCAGTTCATCATCCATGAACCGTCCGGCCATTTCGGCAAACATGCGGTGTTCGTCAGTGACCCAAGGGGCGGTCGAAGTAAAAAGGGACATGATTGGTTCTCCGGAATTCTGTTGGCGAAAAGGGTAGCTTTCGCCGCCGATTCCGCCAATCCGGGTGACGCCGCGTCGGTTTGCGCTGCTACGCAACGTCCTTTGGCGTCAATGTCCTACGCGGTGCCGGGCGCCGGGCGGCGGCGGCGATTCCGGGGCGCCGGCGAAACACTGGGCGATGGCCATCCACTCCTGCGCGACCGACCCCTGCACCGACAGGCCGGTGTCCGCCACGTTTCGGGTCTGGGTCACCACGCGGGCGAAGTCGACGGCCAGCCCTTCGATCAGGTCGGCACCGGGCGCGCCGAATTCCCACAGCGCTCCCGACGGCGCGGTCAGGCGCAGATGGGGTGCCACCGGAGGAACCGGGCGGCCATGCACCGTGAAGGTCCAGCCAAAGGTGTTCACGCCCAGCACGACGATGTTGCGGATCCGGTCGGTCTCGGGCCGGGTCAGGCCAAGAATGTCGAATACCTCCTGCCCATGCGCCCAAGTCTCCATCTGCCGGGCGGTCATCGAGGACCGCACTGACATGTCCGGCCCCACCCATTTGACCCGCGACTTGGGGTCCAGCCCCGACCAGTCGCGGCCCATTCGGCTGCATAGATCAGACCATGCGGCGTGCAGATCATGTCCACGCTCAGTGATTGCAGCGTTTTCCATGGCGCGAAAGCCCTCGGCCTGAGTGCGCGGCATCACCTGCTGCACCCTTGCATCGAACGCATTCGGGTCGCGCTGTGACAGGTCGGCCATCTGGTTCCAGAAATGCAGGTGCACCAGCACATCGTCGATCGTCCAGTCTTTGAACTGGGTCACGATCTGCCAGTCCGCGGCACCCAGCCCCGTCAGTGCGTCATCAAGAACCTGACATTCTTCCAGAAAATCCGAAGCCTGCTGCATATACCCCCCTTTTACCTGCTTCAGGGACTAAAGCGGGTTTTCATGGGTCAAGCCAGCGCGTTTTTCAGCAAGACGACAGCCGCCTCCTTGGCGTCGCGCGCGGGATCGCCGTTGCGAAGCAGCACGGCGGTGACGATCGCGCCCTCTTTCAGCAGCAGCAGCTGGCAGGCCAGCTTGTCCGGGTCCCGCGCGCCAGCCTTGCGACACAGGTCGGTGAAATATTCCAGCAGCAGGCGCTTGTGCTCCCCCGCCTGCACATGGATCGGGTGGTCGGGATCCTGGTATTCGGCCCCCGCCTTGATGAACATGCAGCCGCGGAAATTGTCCTCGCGGAACCATTCGCCCAGCGCATCGAACGCGGCCAGCAATTGATCGGCGGGGGTGTCGGCCAGCTCCTCGATCCGGCGCACGAACCAGTTGCGGAAATTCTCGTCCCGCAGTCGCAGCACCGCCAGGATCAGCTCCTCCTTGGTGCGGAAATGCTTGTACATCGAGGTCTTGGACACGCCGGTTTCGACCACCAGCCGGTCCATTCCGGTGGCGTGAAACCCGTCGCGGTAAAACACCTGCAGTGCTTTGCGGACCAGCTCGTCCCGTTTGTTCGGACGCATGATTCGGCTCCCTCATGTACAGATCAGTACATAATGCCTTTGCCGCGCAGGTGCAATTCACGCCGATGAAGCCACTGTTTTTAGGTCTTATTTTCCATGACGAAGGCCAGAACGAAAAACTTTTTTTGACCCAAGGGCTGAAATAGTTGACCGATCTGTACACCTTATCAGCACAGTTTACTGATCTGTACACCCAAAGGATTTGACCGATGCGACGCCGCGCCAGCCCATTTCCCGCAAGCTATGTTCCCTTCCTTCTGACCGTGGCCCTACTGGCCGCCACCCTCGCCTGAAGGCCCTGACCATGCCGCGCCCTCCCCTGCCCCCGTTCACGACGCAGACCGCCATCGAAAAGGTCCGCAAGGCCGAAGACGCCTGGAACAGCCGCAACCCCGACGTCGTGACCCCGGCCTATACCCCGGACAGCCAGTGGCGGAACCGGTCCGAGTTCCTGACCGGCCACGCCCAGATCCACGCCTTTCTGACCCGCAAATGGCGCACGGAACTGGACTATCGCCTGATCAAGGAGCTGTGGGCCTGTGACGGGAACCGCATCGCGGTGCGCTATGCCTATGAGTGGCATGACGACAGCGGCCAGTGGTTCCGCTCCTACGGTAACGAGAACTGGGAGTTCGCCGCCGATGGCCGGATGGCCCAGCGACATACGTCCTTGAACGATCTGCCGATCACCGACGCCCAGCGCCTGTTTCACTGGCCCTTGGGGCCACGGCCCGCCGACCATCCCGGCCTGTCCGATCTGAACCTGTGAAAGGAGGCACCCCATGCCCCGCGCCTTTTCCGAACTGACCTTCACTCCCGCCGTCCGCGCCCATCAAGAGCGGATGGGGTCCGCCGCCTCCTACGCCAAGTTCATCGACGGCGGCCCGCAGCAGGGTCACCTGATCGGCCCCACCGAGCAGGCCTTCATCGAGGCGCGCGACGGGTTCTATCAATCCACCGTGTCCGAGACCGGATGGCCCTATGTCCAGTATCGCGGCGGCCCGGCGGGGTTTCTGAAGGTGCTGGACGACCGGACCATCGGCTATGCCGATTTCACGGGCAACAAACAGTATATCTCGCGCGGGAATCTGGACGGCAATGACCGGATCGCGCTGATGCTTATGGACTATGCCAACCAGCGCAGGCTCAAGATCCTGGGCCGTGTGGACTTTCGCGAAGGGGCCGAGGCCGCGCGCGACCTTTTCCCTGACGCGGCCGAGGCCGAACGCGCGGCGATCATCCATGTCGCGGCGCTGGACTGGAACTGCCCGCGCCACATCACCCCTCGCTTCACCGAGGCCGAGCTGCGCCCGCATCTGAACGCGCTTGGCCGCCAATTGGCCCAGCTGCAGGCCGAGAACGACCAACTGAAGCAGGCCGTGGCCCGAAAGGCCTGAGCCACCCCCAAGACCCCGAACCCGTCAGCAACAGGAGTATCAATGCCATGCTACGCGCGATTACCAACACCCTCGCCACCCTGACCGCCGGATCGGTCTTTGCCGTTTCGGTCGTGACCGTCGGCTTCTACCTCTCGCCCGAGGCCGTGCGCGCCGCCGATCCCGACCCGTTTCAGACCCAGTTCCGGGCACAGACCATCGAAGCGATGCAGAGCGCTTATCCCGTGCTCACCCCCTACACAGAATCCAAGGCGCAACCAAAGCCCGAGTCTTCACCCAAGCTGCCGACAAACTGACAATTGAGGACCGAAATCTTGAATCTCCGCGCGTCTCGGGCACCGCCCGCGCTATCGACTGAGCCGAGCGCGGCCCGAGTGCACCATTGCCTCGATCCCCGCGGCGCAGAATTCGACCAATTGGTCGATCCCGGACAGATCGCCGCCCTGTGACAGCGCCTGCACCCGCCAGGCGCTGTTGAGATGCGCCAGCATCGCCGAAACCGAATAGACCTGGCCCGTGGCCAACAGCGCCGGGTCGGCCTGCGGATACAGAGCGGCGATCTCACGGATGAAGAACTGGGCGGTGGGGTCGAAACACTCGGCGGCAATATGGCGCCAGCGCGGATCGACCGACACATGCGCCACCAGCCGCCCGTAGGCCATCCAGCCCGGGCCGCCGGATTCGGCAAGACTGACATAGGGGCGGATGAAACAGTCCAAAATACCTCGCAGGGTCAGAGGGCCTTGCGCACGTTGATCCTCCAGCGCCTGCATCCGGATCCGGGCAAGCTCGTCGGCGCGGCGTGCGACGGTCTGGAAGAACAGCTCTTCCTTGCCGCCGCCATGATGGTGGACCAGACCCACCTGCACCCCGGCCCGCGCGGCGATGTCGCGGATCGAGGCGCCCTCGAATCCCCGCTCGGCAAACAGCGCCTCGGCCGCGTCCAGAATCCGCGCCTTGGTTTCCAGCGACCGGGCCGATGGCGCCCTTTGCCTTTGTTTTTCAATGTATTTCGCGCTCATGTTTTTCATCTTGCCTTATTTTGGACGATCGTTCAAGTTAAGCGCCACGAGCAGGGGAGGGTTCATGACACAGGCGCGCAAGGCATATGCCTTGATCGGCGCAGGTCCGATGGGGCTGGCGGCGGCCAAGGTGCTGAAGGAACAGGGCATCCCGTTCCAGGGATTCGAGCTGCATTCCGATGTGGGCGGGCTGTGGGATATCGATGCGCCACGGTCGACCATGTACGAATCCGCGCATCTGATCTCGTCCAAGACGATGACCGAATTTGCCGATTTTCCGATGGGCGACGACGTGGCCGAATACCCGTCGCACCGGCAGATGCGCGACTATTTTCGGGCCTTTGCCGATCATTTCGGACTGCGCGATCACTACAGGTTCAATGCCGAGGTGATCGACGCGTCGCCGCTGGGTGCGCCGGGCGATGGTTGGCGGCTGACCTGGCGGGACGACCAGGGAACGCATAGCGGTGAGTTTGCCGGGGTGCTGATCGCGAACGGTACCCTGTCGGAGCCCAACATGCCCGATTTTCCCGGCAAGTTCGACGGCGAGTTGATCCACGCCTCGCAGTACCGCTATCCCAGCCAGTTCGACGGCAAGCGGGTGCTGGTCGTGGGCGCGGGCAATTCCGGGTGCGACATTGCGGTGGACGCCATCCATCACGCCGCGCGGTGCGACCTGTCGATGCGGCGCGGATACTATTTCGTGCCGAAATACGTCTTTGGCAAACCCGCCGACACGCTGGGCGGGATGATCCGCCTGCCGATGTGGCTAAAGCGCCGGATCGACGGGATGATCCTGCGCTGGTTCGTGGGCGACCCGCAGAAATACGGCTTTCCCAAGCCTGACTACAAACTGTACGAAAGCCACCCGGTGGTGAATTCGCTGGTCCTGTACCACGCAGGCCACGGCGACCTGCGCATTCGCCCCGATATCGACCGGATCGAGGGCCGCACCGTTCACTTCAAGGACGGCAGCGCCAGCGACTATGACATGATCCTGGCCGCGACCGGGTACAAGCTGCATTACCCGTTCATCGACCCCAACCTGCTGAACTGGCAGGGCGACGCGCCGCATCTGTACCTGAACGCCATGCATCCCGAACGTGACGACCTGTTCGTGCTGGGCATGATCGAGGCCACCGGGCTGGGCTGGCAAGGTCGCCACGAGCAGGCCGAAATGGTGGCGCGCTATATCAAGGGTCTTCAGTCCGGCTGCCCCGTGGCCGCGGCGCTGAAGGCGGAAAAACAAGAAGACTATCAGCGCGCCACCGGAGGCATGCAGTACCTGAACCTGCCCCGCATGGCCTATTACGTCGACAAGGCGACCTATCGCAAGGCGGTGACGGATTGGATAGCGCGGTTCCGGAAAGCCCGCGCATGACCGGCATCGACGAGATCACGCTGAATTTCAGCCCCGGCTCGCTGACCCTGCTGAACGCGATTCTGGCGATCGTGATGTTCTCGATCGCCATCGACCTGTCGCCACGCGACTTCGACCGGCTGCGGCGCGCGCCCAAGCCAGTGGTGGTGGGACTAGCCTCGCAATTCCTGGTGCTGCCGGCGCTGACCTTCCTGCTGGTCTGGCTGACCGAGCCGCGCCCGTCGATCGCCTTGGGGCTGATCCTGGTCGCGGCCTGCCCGGGGGGCAACATCTCGAATTTCATCACCCATCGGGCGGGCGGAAACGCGGCGCTTTCGGTGTCGATGACCGCCTTCGCCACCATCGGGGCCATCGTGATGACCCCGTTCAACATCGCGCTGTGGGGCGGGCTGTATCCGCCGACCCGCGCCATTCTGCAGCAGACCCAGATCGACCCCGTGCAGATCGCCATCATCGTCGGGCTGATGCTGATCCTGCCGCTGGTTCTGGGCGTGACCCTGAACCAGAAGCGCCCCGCCCTGACGGCGCGGCTGCGCGGGCCGCTGCAGATCCTGTCCATGGCCATTTTCGTGGCTTTCATCGTGCTCGCCCTGGCGGCCAACTGGAGTTTCTTCCTGGGCTACGCCGGGGCGGTCGCCGGGCTTGTGATCGCTCACAACGCACTGGCACTGGGGGGCGGTTGGGTTGTGGCCACTCTGACCCGGCTGTCCCCCTTTGACCGGCGTGCAATCACGATCGAGACCGGCATCCAGAATTCGGGCCTTGGACTGGTGCTGATCTTCGCCTTTTTCAACGGCTTGGGCGGCATGGCCGTGGTGGCCGCCTTCTGGGGGATCTGGCATGCCATCTCGGGGCTGGCGCTGGCGCAGCTGATGGCCCGGACCGAGGCCGCCCGATGACCCGCATCCTGATCACCGGCGCTGCGGGTTTGGTCGGCCGCGCCCTGCTGGACGAGCTGAGCGACCATGAGGTGTTTGCCACCGACCTGCGCCGCCCGGACACGCTGCCGGACGAGGTTCCGTTTCTGCGCATGGATGTCACCACGGGCGACCCCGCCCGGGTTATTGCCAAGGTGAAGCCCGAGGTGATCGTGCATCTGGCCTCGATCGTCACGCCGCCACCGGGCATGTCACGGGCCGCAGCCCATGCGGTGGATGTGGGCGGCACGCGCAAGGTGGTCGACGCCGCGCTGACCCATGGCGTACGGCGGCTGGTCGTCACCTCGTCGGGAGCGGCCTATGGCTATCACGCGGACAACCCGGTGCCGCTGCGCGAAACCGATCCGGTGCGCGGCAACCCCGAGTTTCCCTATTCCGACCACAAGCGGCAGGTCGAGGAATTGCTGGCCGAGGCCCGAACGGCCGCGCCGCAGCTGGAACAGGTGGTGCTTCGGGTGGGCACGGTGCTGGGCGACGGCACCGACAACCAGATCACCGCCCTGTTCCGCAAGCCCCGCCTGCTGGCGGTGGCGGGCAGCGACAGCCCCTTCGTGTTCATCTGGACCCGCGATCTGGCCCACATCCTGAAACGCGCGGCCACCGACGGGCCGCCGGGAGTGTACAACGTCGCCGGAGACGGCGCGCTGAGCGTCGACGATCTGGCCCGCGCGTTGGACAAACCCGTGCTGCGCCTGCCGGCCTGGGCGCTCAAGGCGGCGCTGGCCGTGGCCCGACCCTTGCGCCTGTCGCGCTACGGGCCCGAACAGGTGCGGTTCCTGCAATACCGACCGGTTCTTGACAATACCGCGCTGAAAACCGTGTTCGGCTATATTCCGCAGAAGGCCAGCGCCGAGGTGTTCGACCTTTGGAAAAGGAGTGTGGGCCTATGAAAACCGCAGTGATCTCGGGCGGGGCCGGCGGGCTGGGTCAGGCGCTCTCGGCCGCGCTGCAAGAGCGTGGATGGCGCGTGGTCCTGCTGGATCTGAAGGTGGATGGGGTGCAGGACAGCGCCACGCAGATGGCGATTGCCTGTGATCTGACCGATCCGGCGCAACTGGCGCGGGCCGTGGACGATACGCTTGCGCATTGCGGCAGCATCGATCTGGTCATTTACAACGCCGGGATCACCCAGATCTGCGGGTTCGATCAGTCCGACGACACCAGCCACCGCAAGGTGTTCGAGATCAACTATTTCGCGGCCGTCTCGATGGCCCGCGCCTTTCTGCCCGCGCTGCGCCAGTCGCGTGGGGCTCATCTGGCGATCTCGTCGGTGGCGGGGTTTGCGCCGCTGTATCACCGCACGGCCTATGCGGCCTCGAAACACGCGCTGGAAGGTTTCTTCAAATCACTGCGGTCCGAAGAACGGCCCCATGGCGTGCGGGTGCATATCGCGGCGCCCTCATTCGTGGCGACCAACCCGGGCCAGGCCGAGCGGCAGCCCGACGGCACCGCACGCCCCGGATCGGCCAGCGACGGCATGGACGAGATGACCCCCGAGGCGGCCGCCCGCGTGATCCTGCAAGGGCTGGATCGCGGGCGGCCCGTCATCCCGGTGGGCCGGGTGGCGCGGCTGGCCTGGTGGCTGAACCGGCTGGCCCCAGGCCTGTACCAGCGCCTGATGGAGCGCAATATCAGCGGCGCGTGACGCGCGGCCATTATTTGCGGCCCGTTTCCCGGTGCGGGGTTGCCCTTTGGCCGCGGCTTTGCTTTGTCTCTGGCAAGCATTCCGGCCAGTGGGCGTTTCATGTCCCGGACCGGTCACAGGGAGGATCTCGAAAATGGCGAAAGTTGCATTCCTTGGCCTGGGCGTCATGGGCTATCCGATGGCCGGGCATCTGCAGGCGGCCGGGCATGAGGTGACCGTCTACAACCGCACCGCGGCCAAGGCGGAGAAATGGGTGTCGCAGCATGGTGGCCAGATGGCGACCACGCCGCGCGGTGCCGCCGAGGGGGCCGAGTTCGTGATGGCCTGCGTCGGCAACGACGACGATCTGCGCATGGTCTGCACCGGCGAGGATGGCGCGTTCGGCGGCATGGCGGAAGGCTCGGTTTTCGTTGACCACACCACCGTTTCGGCCAAGGTCACGCGCGAGCTGTATGCGGCGGCAAAGGCGCGCGGGATCTCTTTTGTCGATGCGCCGATCTCGGGCGGTCAGGCCGGGGCCGAGAACGGGGTTCTGTCGATCATGTGCGGCGGCGATCAGGCTGCCTATGACCGGGCCGAGCCGGTGATGCAGGTTTATGCCAAGATCTGCCGCCGCATTGGAGACAGCGGCGCGGGCCAGATGACCAAGATGTGCAATCAGATCGCCATCGCAGGGCTGGTGCAGGGCCTGAGCGAAGCGCTGCATTTCGCCGAGAAGGCCGGGCTGGACGGGCGCGCGGTGGTCGAGGTAATCAGCCAGGGGGCCGCCGGAAGCTGGCAGATGTCGAACCGTTACGAGACCATGCTGGATGACCATTTCGACCACGGCTTTGCTGTGGACTGGATGCGCAAGGACCTTGGCATCTGCCTGGACACGGCGGACGAGACCGGGGCATCACTGCCGGTGACCGCGCTGGTCGATCAGTTCTACAAGGATGTACAGAAGATGGGCGGCGCCCGCTGGGACACCTCGTCACTGATCAAACGCCTGCGGGCATTGGGATAAAACGGGGGGCCGTCTGCCCCCATCGCGCCAAGACGCGATTCCCCGAGAATTTTTTGGCCAGATGAAGAGGGCTCCGGCGCGCGCGGGGCGGAAGTTCGAATGAATGATGTCAGTGATTTTTGGGCGGCCGCGTTGCGGCGGGTCTGGGGGCTGGACGCCCGGCTCTCGCGGCTGGATGGCGAGTATGACCTGAATTTCCTGGTGCAAGCCACCAATGGGCAGGATTATGTTCTGAAGGTCATGCGGGCCGGGTGTGACTCGCAGTTGGTGGATCTGCAGATCAAGGCGTTGGAGCATATCGCGGCCGAGGCCCCCGGGCTGCCGTTTCCCAAGGTGATCCCCGGGCTGGACGGCGGTTTGCTGCCGCAGATCGACGACGACGCGGGGCGGCCGCGGCTGGCGTGGCTGTTGGAGCGGCTGCCGGGCCGGTGCTATGCCAAGGCGGCGCCGAAATCCGAGGACCTGATCCTGAAACTGGGCCGGGTCTTGGGAGCAACCGATCGGGCGCTGGAGCGGTTTTCGCATCCCGGCCTGGAGCGGCCGGATTTCAAATGGGACCTGACCCAGGCCGGCTGGATCGCTGACAAGCTGGATGCGGTTGCCGTCCCCGATCGCGCGGCCCTTCTGCGCGAGATTTGTGCGCAGTTCGATGCCGTCTCGGACACGCTGGCCGAGCTGCCCCGGCAAGCCATCCACAATGACGTGAATGACTACAACATCCTCGTCGAAGGTGAGCTGTCGGAGCGCCGGCAGGTTTCGGGCCTGATCGACCTGGGCGACATGTGCGCCGCACCGCGGGTGTGCGAACTGGCGATCGCCGGGGCATATGTGGTGCTGGATCACCCCCGCCCCGAACAGGCACTGGCCGCGCTGGTGCGGGGCTATCACGCTGTAAACCGGCTGCGCCCGCAGGAAGTGGATTTGATCTGGCCTCTGCTGCGGATGCGGCTGGCGGTGTCCGTCGTCAACTCCACGCTGATGGCCGCCGAAAACCCCGACGATCCGTATGTGACCATCAGCCAGGCACCGGCCTGGCGGTTCCTCGAAGATGGTTCGGTCAATGGCGAGCTGATGCCCGCGCGGCTGCGGGCGGCCTGCGGGCTGCCCGTCACCGACGGAGCCGAGCGCATTCACGCGTACCTGTCAGAACATCGCGGGCAGTTTGCGCAGTTGTTGGGACAGGACCTGTCGGACGTTCCGATGGGTTCGCTGTCGGTCGAAAACTCGACCTGGCCGCAGAACCCGTTCCACATGCCGCTGGACGAGGCCGCGCGGGTTGGCGCGGAGTTCGGGGACGGGTTGTGGCTGGGCTACTACAACGAACCGCGCCTGATCTATGCAGAGCCGACGTTCCGCAAGGGTCCGTGGAAGGCGTCGGACCGGCGCACGGTGCACCTGGCGGTGGATGTGTTCGCGCCGGCGGGGACGCCTTTGCTGGCGCCGCTGAGCGGGCGGGTCGAGGCGGTCGAGAACCGGGCGAACCATCTGGACTATGGCGGCGTGGTGATCCTGCATCACGAAACCCCTGAGGGTGACGCGTTCTATACGCTGTACGGGCATCTGGACCCCGAGGTCTGTGACCGGTTGAAACCCGGAGACCCTGTGGCGCAGGGGGCGGCATTCGCCCGGCTGGGCGATGCCGACCAGAACGGCGGCTGGGCGCCGCATGTGCATTTCCAGCTGGCCCTGACCACGGACGGCATGCAGGCCGACTGGCCGGGCGTCGCCGACCCGGACGAGCTGGACCTGTGGCACGCGGTCTGCCCGAACCCGGCGGCCCTGCTGAACCTGCCCGACGAGAAGGTCTTCTATCGCCCGAGCGACAAGGCCGAAATCCTGAACAAACGGCGGGCGCATTTTGGCGGCAACCTGAGCCTGACCTATGACGACCCGGTAATGCTGGTGCGTGGGTGGAAACATCACCTGTTCGACGAATGGGGGCGGCCCTATCTGGACGCCTACAACAACGTGCCGCATGTGGGGCACGCGCATCCGCGCATTCAGGCGGTGGCGGCGGATCAGTTGAAGCGGATGAACTCGAACACCCGCTATCTGCATCCCGCGCAGGTGGAGTTTGCCGACAAGTTGCTGTCGAAGCTGCCCGAACACCTGCAGGTGTGCTTCTTCGTCAACTCGGGCACCGAGGCCAACGAGCTGGCCCTGCGCCTGGCGCGGGCGCATAGCGGGGCCAAGGGCATGGTGACGCCCGATCACGGCTATCACGGCAACACCAATGCGGCGGTGGCCATTTCGGCTTACAAATTCAACAAGCCCGGCGGCGTGGGCCAGGCCGATTGGGTGGAACTGGTCGAGGTGGCCGACGATTATCGCGGCCGGTTCAAACGTGACGACCCCGACCGCGCGCAGAAATATGCCGACCTGGTCGACGACGCGATTGCAGCCCTGCAGCGCAAGGGGCATGGGGTGGCCGGATTCATCGCCGAGACCTTCCCCTCGGTCGGGGGTCAGATCATCCCGCCAAAAGGCTATCTGCCAGCGGTTTACGAAAAGATCCGCGCCGCCGGCGGCGTCTGCATCGCCGACGAGGTGCAGACGGGCCTGGGCCGGCTGGGCGAGTACTATTTCGGCTTCGAACATCAGGGCGCGTCCCCTGATATCGTGGTTCTGGGCAAACCCATCGGCAACGGCCACCCCCTGGGCGTGCTGGTCACCACGCGCGATATCGCCGACAGTTTCGACAACGGGATCGAGTTCTTCTCGACCTTCGGCGGCTCGACCCTGTCCTGCCGGATCGGCAAAGAGGTGCTGGACATCGTCGATGACGAGGGCCTGCAGGAGAATGCCCGCGTGATGGGCGCACGGCTGATGGATGGTCTGCGCGCGATCGAAGCCGAGTTCGCCTGCGTGGGCGACGTGCGGGGGATGGGCCTGTTTCTTGGGGTCGAACTGATCAACCCCGACGGCTCGGAAGGCACCGAGATCTGCCGGTACGTCAAGAACCGGATGCGGGACCACCGCATCCTGATCGGCAGCGAGGGGCCGAAGGACAACATCCTGAAGATCCGCCCGCCTTTGACCATCGAGGCCGAAGATGTGGACATGATCCTGTGGGCGCTGCGGTCTGTGTTGGCCGAGGTGGGCGACTATGCCCCTGCCCCGGTGTGCGACCACAGCCATCACCATGACGGGTGCGGCTGCTGCTGAGAAACGCCCCGGCCGAATTCGGCCGGGGCACTGAACCGCGCTGTCAGTGCAGCACGGCCGAGGGGGTCTGATGGCCGGTGGTCGGCAGTGGAACGGCGGAGGTCATGCGCCGCAGGGCCAGCCCGAACTCTTCGGACAGTGACGCCAGCGCGGGCGCGAAATCGGGGCGTACGATCAAGGCGGCCAGCATCATCGCATCCTCGCGCGCCCCTTCCGAGGCCGCAGCGATCATCTGCGCGAAACAGCTTTCGTCCGCGCCCAGACAGGCGCAGCCCAGCCCGTGCCGGATCAAGGGGCGGCGGGCGTGATGGGCGCACAGGCTGCACAGACGATCCAGCGCCAGCATGGCCAGCTGCCCATGATCGGCGCCCAGCGCGATGTCGAAGTCATGTGCGGCGTCGGCACGGCCGGCGGCCCCGTCACTCCACATCCGCAGGTACATGACGGCGCCAGCCTCGATCGGGGTCAGATCGGCCAGCCGTCCGACCGGGGCGCCGCCCCGGGTCGATGCGCCGCTCATTTTGTCAGGATCAATTTACCCGCGCGGGTGATGCGCAGGGTATACAGCTGGTCGCCCAGTTCGATATGGGCCAGGTTGCCGCCCTGCGTCAGGTCCTCGGCCTTGTGGGCCGGCAGCATCGAAACGGCATAGGCTTGGGTCGGATTCGGGTTCTGCGCGTTCATCGGGTCATCTCCGGTTGTGTTCAGGCAAAGCGCCTTTTCCGTTCAACTTTCATGGATCTGGCTGGCCCGGAACCGGGTTGGCTGCGTGTCTTCATGCTTAATCTGATAAAAATACTAAGGTATGTCAAGTGCCGGTTTCCTGCTATTCGCACACCGAACCATTGCGCCCTTGCGGCAGGCCCGTTAGGCCGGGTCTCGGCACTTAGAGACGGGAGCGGAGATGACGGCGGCAATCGTGTTTGATCTGGATGGCACGCTGGTGGACAGCCTGGCCGACATTGCGGCAGCAGCGAACCGGATGCTGGCCGATCAGGGCTATGCGCCCCTGCCCGAAGAAACGATCCGGGGATTCGTCGGCAATGGTCTGCCAAAACTGGTTGAGCGCGTGATACTCCACTGCGGACTGAGCATTGAGCGCCATTCCGAACTGACACAGGTCACGCTGAACCATTACAGCCAGGCATCAAGTGCGATCACCAGGCCTTATCCAGGTGTCAAAGACGCTCTGCGACGACTGCGGGCTGCAAATATCGCGCTAGGGGTCTGCACCAACAAACCGGAAGCGCCCGCGCAGCATATCCTTGAGGTTCTGGATCTGGCGCAGTTCTTCGACGTGGTGATCGGCGGAGATACAGTGAAATCCCGCAAACCCGACCCCGCCCACCTGACCGCCACGTTCGAGGCACTGGGCACAAACGACGCGCGGGTCTTTGTGGGCGACAGCGAAGTGGACGCAGAAACCGCCCAACTTGCCCAAGTCCCATTTATTCTGTATTCGGAAGGGTATCGAAAGTCGCCGGTCTCGGAACTTCCCCATTTGGCCAGCTTCGACGACTTTGCGCGCCTCCCTGACCTGGCAATGCGCATCACGGGCTTATCTGGTACCGGGCTCTAAGGCTTTGGCCGTCAAGGGATTCAACTTTTTTGGGGGTTTTTGAGGGGCCGGCTGAGGGGGTAGGTAGCCAGCCCCTCTTCGGGGAAAGTGGTAGGCCAAGTTTGACCTTGGTTAATCAGACAATAGCCCAGCCCACCTATGCCCGAAATTGGGGGTTTCCCGTAGAGAGCCATTTTTTCGAAAAATTCGCCGAAAATCCTTCGCTGACGTCCAGCGCCTGATCACTCAGGCCCCGAACCATCGGCCGGGGGCGGCGAGGCTGGGCTCGCTTTGTCCAATAGCGTCTCGTACATGTGCGGATAGACGAAGCGAGCAGCCGCACGGGCGATCACCAGTTCCTCGTTGGTGGGGATGACCATGACCTGAACCCGGGACAGCGGTGTCGAGATAATCCGGGCGTGGTCCGTATTGGCATCATGGTCCAGTTCAATCCCCAACCACCCCATATTGACGCAAATCCTTTCGCGCACCAGCGCAGAATTCTCGCCGATCCCACCCGTGAACACCACCGCATCCAGCCCGCCCAGCACAGCCGCAAGGGCACCGAGTTCACGCCGCGCACGGAAATTGAAATAGCTGATGGCCCGGCGCGCGCTGCCGCTGTCGGACTTTTCCAGAGTTCGCATGTCGCTGGACAGACCGGACAGACCCAGCAGACCGGATTTGCGATACAGAAGTTCGGTGATCTCATCCACGCTCATGCCCTTCTGGTCCATGAGGTAGAGGACGACACCGGGATCCAACTGGCCGCATCGGGTTCCCATAGGCAGACCGTCTATGGCCGAGAACCCCATGCTGGACCCGACCGAGCGGCCGTGGATCATACCGCACATCGACGCGCCGTTGCCCAGATGCGCCACGATGACCCGGCCGCCATGCAGCAGCGGCGCGGTCTTGGCCAGATGGCCCGAGATGTATTCGTAGCTGAGGCCGTGAAACCCATAACGGCGAACGCCCTTGTCATAATACTCGGTCGGCAAGGCAAACGTATCGTTGACCCAAGGGTGACTGCGATGAAAGGCGGTGTCGAAACAGGCAACCTGCACCGCATCGGGGAACCGCTCGACCGAGGCACGAACGCCGCTGAGGTTATAAGGTTGATGCAACGGCGCGAACGGCGAGAGTTCGTCAAGCGCTGCAAGGCTTTCAGGTGTCAGCAAGATCGGTTGATCGTGGTCAGGACCACCGTGAACGATGCGGTGGCCGACGGCTGCAATATTGGCCGCGGGAAATTGCTGGACGATCAGGTCCAGAACATGGTTCAGGGCCTCGTTATGATCGGCAATCCCGTCTGCCACATCACCGCCCAACGTGCGGCCATCCGACGTTTTGGCGCGGATGGTCGCGCCAGCGGCGCCGATGCGGTCCACGATTCCGGTGCATATTGCCACCGGGTCATCAGATGGCAACGAAAACAGCCCGAACTTCAGAGACGACGAGCCTGCGTTCAGCGTGATGACATGGCTCATGACCGCCCCCCGGCAATGCGGGCGGCGTGCAGGGCAGCCACGGCGCAGGATGCCAAACGCGCCTTGTCGTCATCCGCGCGGCTGTTCAGGATGATCGGCACCTTCGCCCCCAGAACCACCCCTGCCGCTTCGGCGTTGGCGATATATGTCAGCTGTTTGGCCAGCATGTTGCCCGCATCCAGGTTCGGAACCACAAGTATGTCTGCCTGTCCGGCCACTGGCGAGACAATCCCCTTGATCCGTGCTGCGGCCATGCTGACCGCATTGTCCATGGCCAGCGGACCGTCGACCAAGCCTCCTGTGATCTGGCCCCGTTCAGCCATTTTGGACAGCAACGCCGCGTCGATCGAGGACCGAATGGCCGGGTTCACCGTCTCGACCGCCGACAGTACGCCGACCTTGGGCGTTTCCATCCCGATCGAGATCGCCAGATCAATCGCGTTCTGGGTGATGTCGATCTTGGTTTGCAGATCGGGCTCGATATTGATCGCGGCGTCGGTCACCAGCAGCGGGTGTGGTTGCCCGGGCACGTCCATGACAAAAACATGGGTAAAGCGCCGGCCCGCGCGCAATCCCTGATCCTTCCGCAATGCGGCCCTCAGCAGATCATCGGTGTGCAGATGCCCCTTCATCAGCGCCCCGGCCCGGCCTTCGACCACAAGGTCGACGGCGATGCGGGCGGCTTCGCTGTGCTCTTCCGCGACGACAATCTCGAAACCATCCAGCTTTTCGCCCAGTTCCTGCGCCGCCTGCCCGATCAGGTCCGGGCGACCGACAAGTATCGGCTCAATGATCGTTTCCCGCGCAGCCAGGATCGCGCCGCCCAACGAGTTCGGGTCCTCCGGCGCGACGACGGCGGTCGAGATGGGATCCAGCGGCCGGGATTTCTCCAGCAAGGCGTCGAAGTGACGGTGCCGCTGAACGATCAGGCCGGGAACCTCGATTTCACGGAACGACAGCGCGCGGTCCGGGGCGATTACCACGGCCTTGCCGCTGACGATGACCGCGTCATCCCTGCAACGGGTGACGGTGGTATCCAAGACCACCTCGCGGTTTGCACGCTTTTCCGTGACGACCACGCGCGCCAAAAGCTCGTCCCCGGCCATGGCACGGCCCACGAAGTCGAACTGTTGCGATTTGTAAAGCGTCCCGGCCCCGGGAAGGATGTTTCCCAGAACCGCCGAGATCAGCGCGCCCACGAACAGCGATGGCGCTACCGCCTCGGGCCGGTCGTCTCCGTCCCCGTCTTCATGGGCCAGGTGCAGCGGGTTGTGATTGCCCGAATTCGCGGCAAAGGCATAAAAATCATCCTCGGTGCACAAACGTTTCAGTTCGGCCGTGTCCCCGATGTTGAGCTGATCATAGGGTTTGTTGTGATACTGCATCTGGTTCAACCTGCGAATGCTGCGCGCCGAACGCGGCCATGCAAGGGCCGAGCGACCGGAGCTGTGTTGCCCGGAACCTGATGGATTACACGCGAAATGTCCAACTCATACCCCGGCACGTCACGTCATATTGGCGTGCAGGAAGACCTTTCACGAAAGATGGAACAAGACGTTGACAGCCAGCCGGTTTTTTGGGCGCGCGGGCCATCTGGCTTCGGAAAAGGCGATGGAACGCGGCACAACCAAGCGCCAGAGTTGAACGGGATACCGCTGATTGGTAAATCTGAGCGACCTTGGATGCCGGTACACATACCATGATCGCCTCTTCAGCGATTGCCCCCCACCAGCGGCGTCCCGAAGAGCACTAGCGAGGCAGAACCCTTCCCTTGACGACCGAGTTGCAGAATACGCTGATCCTGTCCGCGGTCGTGGTGGTCTTGGCCATTCTGGTTTGGCCGGGTGTCGCCAATTCCCGGATGTGGCGAGCTTCGATCACCCCGTTGGCGTCGATCATCGGCAGCGGGTTCCTTGTTCTTGGTCCGATCCTGGACGTCAGTTTTGGCGATCTGGCCCCGCTTGCCATGCTGGGCCTCTGCGCCGCGGCCTGGGGGTTCGGAAGCGCAATTCGATACAACATCCGCGACATGGCGCACAGATCCGACCGCGGCGCCGGTATCGAGCGGGCCGAAAGAGTCGCGTCGGCAAGCCTGGCTTTTGCCTACTTCATATCGGTCGCCTACTACCTGAACCTGTTCGGCTCGTTTGGCGTGAGCCTGACCCAAGTGGACGACGCGTTCTATGCCCGCCTTGTGACCTCTGGCGTACTTGTGCTGATCCTTTTCGTCGGCTGCACCCGGGGGTTTTCCGCGCTGGAACGGTTGGAGCAGATTTCAGTCGGCCTGAAACTGGCAATCATCGCCGGGCTGCTTGTCGGACTTGCCACGTATTTTGCCGAGCAATACAGCCATGATGCACTTGTCTTTGACCCGCCGGCCGAGCGTGGCTCGCACGCGTTCATGTTATTGGCCGGGCTGATCGTCACCGTGCAGGGATTTGAGACCTCGCGCTACCTCGGCCACGCCTATGATGCGGAAACGCGAATTCGCTCCATGCGGTGGGCCCAGTTGATCGCAAGCGCAGTTTACCTGATCTATATCGGCCTGTTGACCTATTCGGTCGAACCGGGCGGCTTGGTTCTGGACGAAACGGCAATCATTGACCTGATGCAAGTCGTCGCCCCGATACTGCCCGTTCTTCTGGTTATTGCGGCCCTGTCGGCCCAGTTCAGCGCCGCCGTCGCGGATACAAGCGGGTCCGGTGGATTGCTGTCCGAGATTTCAGGCGGGCGCGTCTCTGAACGGACCGCCTATACCGTTCTGGTCGGCGTCGGGTTGATACTGACCTGGACATCGAATGTCTTTGAAATCATCAGCTATGCGTCGCGCGCCTTTGCAGCCTATTACGCGCTGCAGGCCGGCATCGCGGCCCGGTCGGCGTCTCAGCAGAACCTGCGCCTCCGCGCGTTGATGTTTGCTTTGTTCTGCATTCTTGGCGCAGCAATCGCGGTATTCGGATTGCCGGTCGAATGACGCTCTGACCTTACCGAGCCAAAAACCGACCCCCAAACACGGCGTCAGCCGCGTCCCGCGATCAGATCGCTGGCCTTCTCACCGATCATGATGGCGGGCGCATTGGTGTTTCCGCTGACGATTTCCGGCATGATCGAGCAATCCGCAACGCGCAACCCCTCGATCCCTTTTACCTTCAAATCAGGTCCGACAACGGCCGCGTCGGTCGTACCCATCGCGCAGGTTCCGGTCGGATGATAGATCGACACTGAATTCGAACGCGCCCAGTCCAACGTCCCCTCATAGTCATCACAGGACAGATCCGCCGTCGGTCGGAACTCCTCGGAGATCTTTGAGGCCAACGGATTGTGGCGCGCAATATTGCGAGCGATGTTGACGCCGGCGACGATCGTTCGGCAATCGGTCTCTGTCGACAGATAATTCGGGATGATTTTGACATAGCTGGCGGGGTCCGGTCCATCCAACCGCAACTCTCCACGGCTTTCCGGCCTGAGTTGGCAGACCGACATCGTGAAGGCCGAAAACGGGTGCACGCCTTCACCCGGGCTGTCCGCCGACCAGGGCTGGACGTGAAATTGGATGTCCGGGGTTTGAACATCGGGACGGGTCTTCATGAAACCAGTTGCCAGACTGGCCGCCATGGTCATGGGACCGGCCCGGAACAACGCGTATTTCAGCGCGATGCGGGCCTGGTTGAACAGGCTTCGCACCTCATCGTTCAGGGTCGGCTCGTTGCACTTGAATACCAGGCGCGCCTGCAGGTGATCCTGCAGCCCCTTGCCGACGTTCGGCAAGGCGTGAACGGGTTCGATTCCGTTTGCCTTCAGATGATCGGGGTCTCCAATGCCTGACAGCATCAGGATCTGCGGAGAGTTGATTGCCCCCCCGGACAGGATGACCTCGCGCCGGGCTTTCACCGTTTTGGTTTCGCCCGACCGATCGCGGTAAACGACGCCTGTTGCGCGCTTGCCGTCCATGGCAACCCGCGTCACCAGCGCGCGCGTGATGATCGTCAGGTTCTGCCGGTTGCGGATGGGCTTGAGATAGGCGACGGCCGCACTGCAACGACGGCCGTTGCGTGTGGTAAGCTGAAAATACCCGACGCCCTCCTGGTTGGCACCGTTGTAGTCGGGATTGAACGGATAGCCTGCGGCCTGCGCCGCAGCGACCCAGGCATCGCAGATCGGGCGCTGTATGCGCATATTGGAAACGGACAGCGGGCCACCTACGCCGTGATACTCATCCTCTCCACGCTCTTGATCTTCGCTGCGTTTGAATAGCGGCAAAACATCGTCCCAGCCCCACCCGACGTTTCCCATCTGGCGCCAGCGGTCGTAATCCGCTTTCTGCCCGCGAACATAGAGAAGCCCGTTCAACGAGGACGACCCGCCCAATACTTTTCCGCGCGGCCAATCAATGGAACGCCCATTCAATCCCGGGTCAGGCTCGGTGCGATAACACCAATCGACCGAGGGGTTGTGCATGGTCTTGAAGTAGCCGACCGGGATGTGAATCCACGGGTTGGTGTCCGGTCCGCCCGCCTCGATCAATGCAACTTTGGTTTGGGGATCAGCACTAAGCCGATTGGCGATGACACATCCCGCAGAACCGGCACCGACAATCACATAGTCCACTTCCATGATCGGCTCCTCCCGAAGTTGCTAAAAAAACCCTATGCAAGATGCATGAATTAAGCTAGCATTTTTTGATACAAAACGTCTCAATAATTGCGAAACGGGAGGATAGCAATGGAGATCGGACGAAAGTTAAGTGGCATTTCACGGCGGGACTTTTTCCGCGTTGCCGGACGCTATGGCATGAGTTCCACTCTGCTGGCAGCGGGGGGTTTCGGTGGGGCCATGAGCCTTGCCAATCTCGCGCAGGCGGCTGAATCCACGTATGAAAAACGATTCTCGAAAGAGCCCAAGCATACGCTGAAATTCGGCGCGGCAGGTTTCAACACGCGCAACCTTCTCATCGAACGGGCCGGCGCCATCGAGTTCGCCCGCGACCTCGAAGAGCGCACGGACGGTGAGATTCGCATTGAGTTCATCGGCGACAACCAGATCTGCGGTCAGCTGAGCTGTGTCGAGAAAACCCAGCAGGGAATCGTGGACATTTACGCGGCCTCGACCCAGAACTCGGCCGGTGGCGCACCCTATCTGAACGTGTTGGACTATGCCTACATGTTCCCAAGCCGCGCCGCGCAGTATCATTTCTTCTACAGCCCCGCCAGCCAGCGGATCCTGCGCGAGCCGCTCGAAAAGCGCCACGGGTTGAAGTTCCTGTTCACCCACTGCGAATTGCGCGGGCTGCAGATGGGGTCGACCTTTGCGGACAAGCCCACCGTCACCAAACTGGAAGAGCTGTTTGGCACCAAAAACCGCGTGACCGGCACTCAGCTGGGTCGGATCGCGATGCAGCTGCTGAACCTGAACCCGGTTCCGGTGGCTTGGGAAGAAACGCTGGATGCGCTGAAGACCGGTCTGATCGATGGGGCCGAAACCTGGGCATCGGCGGTGGCCTACGCGAACATGGCACCGGTCGTTTCCCAGTCGGTCAACCTCAAGTTCTTCTGCGGTACCGAACACACGTCGATGTCGGCCAAGGTCTTCGACAGCCTGGGCGGCGAGCTGCAGGATGCGGTCATGGAATCGTCCTACTTCACGCAGGCCCTGATCCAGGGTGCAAACGAAGCCGCGCTGCTGAACACGGTCGGCTTCTCGGATCCGCAGCTGCCCAACACGATCTTCGCCGAGAACGGTGTGCGTGCGGCCTTCCTGCCGGACGACCAGATCAAGCTGGCCGAGGAAATGTGTGCCCCGAACTTCAACCCGGAACCCTGGGCAGAATGGCGCGAGCGCCTGAACAAGTGGGCCGGCGGCATCGACACCTATCAGGAGATCTACGACATCGCGCGCGAGATCCCGGCAGACACCCTGCCGGAAAATGTCGAGCCGCGCCGTTGGTGGATGGGCCAAGCCTGATAAACTGATTTGAACCGGCCCCGCGTGGGCCGGTTCAACCGAAGACCGACTGGGAGGACGGGGTTCATGTCATTTTGGGCAGACATCGGCGCGATATTCAGCGCCTTTCTCAGCCAGGATTCCTTTGAAATTCAATCAGCGTTGGAGTCCGTCGCAGCGTGGGTTGTCGGCGCCGTCGTCGCTGCGCTGGGTGGGCTTCTGGTCATGCTGATCTATCGCAAGGTTCCCTTCATCGAGCGCCATCTGGAACGATCCGTGATGGTGTATTCCTATCTCGCCATTGCGCTGATCATCTTCTGGGGCGTGATCGACAGGTTCGTCTTCAATGACCAGGAACCCTGGTCCACAACGATTCCACCCTTGCTGTTCATGGTGATGGCGTGGTTTGGGGCCTCCTACAACGTGCGCCTCAGAACGCATCTGAGCTTCAGCGAATTCCGGACCGCGATGCCACGTGGCGGGCAGTTGGCCTGCCTGATCCTGGACGCGGTGCTATGGTTCATCTTCGCGGTCATAGTCATCGTGACCACGTCGCGGCTGGTGGCCTTGTCAGCGTCCAACTTCCAGATCGTTCTGGGCACGGACAACATCATGCAGTGGTGGTTCCTGCTGGCTGCACCTTTGTCTTTCTTTCTTATGGTCGGCCGAGTGTTCCAAAACCTGGCGGACGATCTGCGCAACTTCAAAACAGGCGAGCCGCTGATCAAGCAGGCCGTGATCGGGGCAGACTGATGGCAGACGGAACTTGGGTTACTTTGATTTCGCTCGGCGTGACATTCCTGTTCATGTTGGGTGTACCGGTCCTTCTGGTCATCGGCTACTGGGTGATCGGCTGCTCGTTTGTTCTGGGCCTGACGCTCGACAACATGGGCGCCGAGCTTTTGAACGTGTTCAACAAGGGCTTCGCGCTGCTGGCCATGCCCCTGTTCATCCTGACCGGAGACCTGATCAACAAGTCGGGTATCGCCCGAAGGCTCAGCGACTTCGCCTATGCCTGTCTCGGCTGGATACGCGGCGGTCTGGCGATGGCTTCGCTTGGGGCCTGCGGTTTGTTCGCGGCGATCTCGGGGTCCAACTCGGCCACGACAGCCACGATCGGATCGATGCTGCACCCCGAGATGGTCAAAGGCGGGTATGACGAACGCTTCAGCGCGGCAACCGCCGCAGCGGGCGGCACGGTCGGGATCATCATCCCGCCGTCGATCATCTTCATCGTCTATGGGTTCCTAATGAACCTGCCGATTTCCGAGCTGTTCGTGGCCGGCATCCTGCCCGGCGCGCTGATGGTGATCGGGATGCAGTTTGCCTGCTGGATCATCTGCCGCATGAACGGCTGGGGTCACCTGATCCCGCTGCAGCTGAACCGCGTTCTGAAAACCGCCTTCGGCGCGTGGCTGGGCTTTTTTGCCATCGGGCTTGTGCTGTGGGGCATCTACACCGGCAAGTTCTCTCCGACCGAGGCCGCCGGAGTCACCGTTGGCTTCTGCGTCATCGCCGGGCTGGTGAGTTATCCGATCAACCGGATCATGGGCGCCCGCGACGATGTTTCCCCAACGGACAAGAGCTTTGCCGAAATGCTGGTGGTCGAGGGTTTCACGATCCCCGAGATCCCGTCAATCGTCATCCGTTCGGCACAGATCACCGGGATCCTGGCGCCTCTGATTGCCATCTCGGTGGTAATGCAACAGATCCTTTCCCTGTTGGGTGCCCAGGAAACGATCGGCAATTTCGTGACCTCGATGGGGGGCTACCATGCTGTTCTGTTCACCTCGATGGTGATCGTGTTTTTCTCGGGCATGGTTCTGGAGAGCCTACCGGTGACCATCATCCTGGCTCCGATTCTGGCGCCGATCGCAGCTTCGGTCGGGATTGATCCGATCCACTTCTCGGTGATCTTCCTTGTCGGAGCATCCATTGGTTTCATCACGCCGCCATACGGGCTGAACCTGTATGTCGCCTCGGGAGTTACAGGCGTGCCGTATTTCCGTCTTCTGCGGTATACGGTGCCTTATCTGGTGGCGTTGCTCTCGGTCTGGATTCTGGTGTCACTGGTGCCTGATCTGGCCTTGATACTACTGCCGAAAAACTAGACTGTAGCCGGATGACCGCGACGGACACACAAGACAAGGACACCCAGATTCCAACGAACCTGCGCCTGTTGCTGATCTTGGAAGAGGTCGCGCGGCGCGGGGTCGCGGTCAAACCGGCAGATCTGATCGAAGCGTTGGGTCTGGCAAAGCCGACGGTCCACCGGCTGCTGCAGACGGCCGAGGCCGAAGGGTTCCTTCAACGAGATCTGGACGGCCGGTCCTATGGGCCCGGCCCCCGGTTGCGGCAGATGTCCGTGAACACCGTGTCGTCCGAACATCTCCGCACGGCCCGCCTGGCCATTCTGCGCGGAGTAGCCGACGAAATTGGTGAGACCTGCAACCTTGCCATCCCCGACCGCGAGGGGATGATCTATCTCGACCGGGTCGAGACCAAATGGCCACTGAGAATCCAGCTGCCGATTGGGACCCAGGTGCCATTCCACTGCACCGCCAGCGGAAAGATGTACCTCTCGACCCTGCGCCGAAACACCTTGGATGGGTTTCTCTCGGCCCGCGGACTGGCCGCAAACACCGAGAAAACCATTACCGACCCCACGTCCATGCGTGCCGAGATCGCCAAAATCGCCCAGAATGGATACTCGACCGACGACGAGGAGTTCATGCCCGGCATGGCCGCCGTCGCGGTTCCGGTCTTTGACGAGAATGACCGGCTTGCGGCCACTCTGTCCGTGCACGCCCCCACGCAGCGGCACGATCTGACAAGCCTGAAGCAATTCCTGCCACTGCTGCAGTCCGGGGCACTCAAACTGTCGGGTCTGCTTGCTTCATAGGGTGGCGAACACGGGACCGAGCCGAGCGGAGGCGAGTAGTGATCTCGCCCAACCGACTTGAGCAGACACAGAATTGACGCTTAAACTCCGACAAAAAATCAGTTGCCTGCCCGGGCTTCCGCCTCGGTACGTTGGCGTTGAATCGCGCGTTCGCGTTCGGGCCAACTGTCCTTGATGAACGCGAGGATGTCCCAGATATCCTGATCGGACAGGCTGTCGGCAAATCCCGGCATTCCGCTTTGGACCCCCGAGACTCCCATTCGCTTGAGCATCTCCTCGCCGCCCAACTTGGTATAGTCGAACAATAGGCCATCGCCATGATGCCAGGTGTGCCCGGTTCGATCATGCGGCGGGGCTGGCAGGACGCCGTCCGCATCAGGCGTTTGCCAATCGGCTTGACCCTCCAGCTTGGCCCCGTGACACGACGCACAGTTTTCGGCATAAAGCGCCGCCCCACGTAGCGGATCGGCGGATGCACCGTCAGGCACCCCTTTTGACATCCACCATTGAGCGCTGGCTACACCGATGATCACAACGGCCACCGGTGTACCCCATTTCATCATTGGCGAGATCGCTCGGCGCGGCGGCTCCACCTTTTTACCCTTCGTCATGGGCATCGAGCAGATAGGTGGCCATGGCGCGGTGGTCTTCTTCGGTCAGGAAGCGGGTGCCGTAGGTCACGACCTCGCCCATTGCGCCGCCGAATACGTCACCGTCGGGCATGATACCTGTGCGCAGGGCATAGGCCAGGCTGTCGACCGTCCAGCCCCGCCTCTGCAGGGTTGCAGAGTCGATGGCCGGCGCCTTGTCGCCGCCCGGCAATGCATCACTGCCCTTGAAGTGCTCGGTATCCGACTTGCGGGCGCCCAGCAGATTGCGCCCGGTGTGGCAGGCGGCACAGTGGGTGACGCCTTCGACCAGCAGCCGGCCGCGGTTCCACACATCACCTTTGCCGGGGACCGGATCGGTGTGCGGCGGCTCAAGGAACGCCGCGCGCCACAGTTTCAGCCCCCAGCGCTGGTTGAAGGGAAAGGCCATCTCTTGCGCGCGGGACGGCGTGGCCGCCGGGGGCACGGTCTGGAACGCCGCCCACAGGTCGGCGATGTCCTGATCGGTGAATTCGGCGTAGAACGGGTACGGGAAGGCTGGGTAATAGGGCTGCCCGTCCGGCGCTACGCCTTGGCGTACGGCCCTGGCAAATTCCTCGATCCTCCAGCCGCCAATGCCGTGGTCCGGATCGGTGGTCAGGTTCGGGGAATACAGCGTGCCAAACGGCGTCTCGAGCTTGACGCCGCCGGCCAGGGGCGCGCCGCCCTCGGCGAAGTTGGTGTGGCAGGCGATGCAGCCGCCCGCCCGTGCCAGGTAGGCCCCGCGGTCAACCTCGCCCGTCAGCCCGGGCAGTTGCGGCGTCAGACCGATCGGCCACGCGACCACGGCGGCCAGCCCCGCCGCTGCCAGAACGGCAGAGGCAAGGACCAGACGATAGAGGCGTTTCATCGAAGCACCTTATTCCGACCGAAACCGCGTGTGACAGGCCGAGCAGGTCTGGCCCAGCATCATGAACACGCCATCGGCGGGCATCTCGGACAGCTCCTCGCGCCCGGGGGGGCCGCCCGTCATGGCCCCGCCCCCCATCATCGAAGCGCCACCCATCATGCCCGATCCGCCCATCATGCCGGACCCTTGCCCGGCACCGGCCATCATCAGCCCGTTGTCGGCCGCAAGGGCCAGCCCCTCGGCATAGGTCTGCAGCTGTTCGGCCAGTTCGGCGAAGGCGTCCCAGTCCTGCCAGATCGCGGGTTTGGCCTCGGAGGGCATGCCGTCGCTGCCTTCGGGGAACAGCCGGGTCATGCTGTCGCCGGAATGGCGGCCGATCGCCTCGGCTGCGCGCCGGACGGTTGCGGCGTCATAAGGCGTTTTGCCCTGCATCATCGGCCTCAGGGTCTTCATGGCGTCCTTCATGGCGGACATGCCGTCCATGCGTTCCTCCACGATCCCGGTGGCGCCACCATGCGCCAGGGCGGTCACGGCCACCATCCACGCCAGCACGGCGCCCGTCGTCAGCTTGAAAAAGGTCATCGTCTTGTCCTGTATGTCTGCTTCAACTCGCCCCCAGAAGAGGCCTTACCTGACTCAGGACACGGCGCGCGGCGGGGGCGGATCGAACAGGGCCACCGGCAACATCCGGTATTGGCCCGACGGGATGGCACGGCGGTTGATCGTTGAGACCAGCGCGGAAACGACGGGCGCGGCCACGGTCATGGCCACGCCGTTGCAGAAGGCCCCGCCGTGGCAATGGCCCGGGTGGCCCTGTTCGACATGGTCGGGGTCGGATGCCTCCAGATCGACGACGGCATGTGTGCCCCCATCGCCCCCATGCGCAAAGGCGGGTTCCGAGAACACCAGAATACCGGCCAGAACCAGGCCCAAGGCCAGAACCCACCGTCCGATCATCCTGTCCGCCCAACTGTGCAAGGTTCAGTTTATCCCGTTCTCGCGCTGCAGTTCCCTGACATAGGCAACGATGCCCTGCACGTCTGCACGGGTCAAGCCAGCGACCGGTGGCATGTCGCCAAAGCGCCAGTGGTGGGCCTGAACACCATATTGAACCGCCCGCTGAAAAGCCTCGTCCCCGTGGTGGCTGGGCTCATAGATCTTGTGCACCAAGGGCGGCGCCAGTCCTTCCAGCCCAGTGGCATTCGCCCCATGGCAGGCTGCGCATTTGGCGTCAAAGGCAACTTTGCCCATCTGCGCCGGTGCACTGAACGTCGCCGGCACGCTGACTTGCGCGATCGGGTCCCCCCGCGACAGCGACGAGGTGTCAGGCACCTCCATCGAGTGCCCTGCAGGTTGTTGGCTGAGGTTGTAGGCGAACACGGCAGCGCCTGCGATCAGAACGCCGCCTACCAATAGCGTCAGTTTGTTCATCGGCTCGTTTCACTCGGTTGTTTTTGGCTTGGCGCGGGCGACACCAAAACGGTCTGACACTGATCAAACCTGCTTGACCTGCCGGTCTTGCCGCCTTGCGCACAGTTTCGGGGGGACTGTCTGCCCCATTCCCGCGCTGGAAGGTCAAGAAAAGTTTGCCGCAAGTTTCCCCAAAGCCGACGATGGACTGCAGCACCGAAACGTCAACGCCGAGCTGGGCCGCGCACGAAGCCATCAGTTGGAACTTGAAGACTTCTTAGCGGCGCAGGCTGCGACGGGTCTGTCAGTACTTCGCCAGAGATCCGAGTATCTTCTTCCGTATATCGGCGTCACCCGGAAAGATCCTTTGCACCAGAAATTCGGACGGAAAATCCGGCCACGTGGCGTCCAACTCATCAACAAGTCTTTGCGCTTCGTCAAAATTGCCCAGCTGATCATGAGCGACGGCCTGGAACAAAAGTGATGGCCCGCTTACGGGCGCTCCTGCAGCAGGCGCACCCTGAAAGGCATCGACAACGTTTTCGTAGTTCCCGAGCACAAGCTGGGATACCCCCCAGATATTTCTCGCCCCAAATCGGCCGGATCCGGATCTGACCCGCGTCGGATTACTGACCTCGGCCGCAAGTTCAGGCTCGTTCGCAATCAGGGCGGCAATCCCGACAAGGTCCAGAACATGGCCATCTTCAGGCGCTAGTTCAGCAGACAGGCGCGCATATTTCAAAGCCTCATCCGCGTCGCCCGACACCGCCAATCGCCAACCGTTCGAGGCGTTGGCCCAAGCACCCGACGGGGACAACTCAAGCGCCGTTCCTGACATCTGGGATGCTTGCCGCAACAGATCCTCTCGTGTGTCCTCGTCTTGAGACAGCAGAGCCAGTGTGGCCAAGACCTGAGCCATTCCCGCATAGCCATCGGGCAAGGCCGGGTCGAGCTCGGTGGAATGCTGGAACATTCCCAGGGCGATCTGCTGGCGTTTGACATCGAAGACCGGAAAGAACATCCCCCGCGCCTGATCCGCCAGGTTGGCCGCCTGCAATCTGGCAAGCGATTGCTGACCAAGCGCAGCCCGTTCGGCCTGCCGGGTGGTGTTGGTGGGTTGCCCGGCCTCGTCGTTGCCGGGTCTCAGCCACATGCCCAGCATGACGATCATGGCCACAACGCACAGCCCGACCAACAGAAGTCCACGCAGGTGGCTGGGTCCGCCGGACGGGCCGTGGCTTGCCAAGTCCGACTTGGGATCATCCAGGGAAGCTTGGTGTGAAAACCGCGGTTTGTATCCGCCTGGATCGACGAAGATCCGAACGCCCTGACCGTCCCAATGGTCTTCGTAAAACTCACGCAGCAAACGCCGTAGTCGCCTGGCCTCTACCCGAACCAGATTTCGACCGCCGCTGCCATCAATGCTGCGACCGTACACTTCGACGGCAATGGCCTTGCCGCGGATCTGGGAACCGCGACCGGCGAGGGTTTCCTCGACGACATAGGTGAGGAACTGCTGAAGCCGGGGCGACGTTTGGAACTCGGCGCTGGCAACAACGTCACGCAGCGCCTGCCGAACCAGGTCAGGTGATGGCAGCCCAACATCTTGATCTATCGATAAATCATTGGCTTGGTTCACTGCAAACTCACCCCCAACTCACGGTGACTCACTTGGCCGCCCCGGTCAACCGCACGCATCTTGATGCGAGAATAGATAGTGGGAATCGGGCTTTATCCAGTGACGGACGACCTCAAAGACGAGCTACCCGAGCTTTCGACTGCGCTTTCCAGCCAGTTCGAGCCGGACGCGTTTCTGAGCGAGGCCATCGAGGACTTCGGCAAAGTCTGCGCAAAGCTCAAGGATACGTCGATCACCGCGTCCGAGCGCGAGGAATGGGCCCACATCAAATCTGAACTTGTGAACGAGCTTCGTCGTCTGGCGAAGCGCAATCTTCGAAACGCATCCGACTGAGGGTATCGCAATGACCGACAAAGACCAAAGCAACGATCACGAAAACGAACAAAACCAGCCAGCGGATGAAATCGAAAACCCTTCGCGCCGGCATGTCATGCAGGGGCTGGCGGCAGGTGCGGTGGCAACGGGGGCTGTCAGCTACGGCTCCGGCGCAGCACAGGCGCATGAGGGGGACGGCCCTCTGGGTGAAAGCCTGAAGAACCCCTATGGCGGCCGGCCTGCCGGCGGCATCACTCTGCCAGATTACTTCCGGCCGACGAAATACATGACCGGGTCGAACGCAAACTATTTCCCGCTTTCCGAGGAATTGGGGCCCGACGAGATGCGCATCTCCTTCTGCGGGTCAACGCCGTTTCCTCCGCGTGAGGATCAGGCAGGCACCTGTGTGATGGTCGAGCTGGGCAATGGAAAACGGTTCTTCTTCGATTTCGGGTCGGGCTGTGTGCGCAACATCATCGGGATGCAGGTGCCTGCGCAATTGATCAACGATATCTTCATCACGCATCTGCATGTCGATCACTACGCCGACATCCCCTATATCTACCCGTTCAGAGCCTGGTCGGGTGGCTACACGCCGCTGCGGATCCACGGCCCGTCCGGCCGGACACCCGAGCTTGGAACGGCGGGCATGGTGGACGGCATGAAGCAAATGCTGAAATGGCATTTAGAGGCCTTCGACGTATTCCCGATTGGAGACGGTTACGAAATCGAGGTCAACGAGTTCGATTTCCGTCAGGAAGGCGGCATCGTCTATGACGAAGATGGCGTCACCGTGCGCTCTTGGCCACGCAGCCATGCCAAGGACGGCGCCGTCGGGTATCGCCTGGATTGGAACGGCCTGAGCTTCGTTTGGACCGGGGACGGCAGACCGGATGAATTGAGCCTTGAATACGGCAAAGGCGTTGATGTGTTCGTCACCGAAATGTCCGGTCAGGATATCGGCCAGTTGATGACCTACAAATACGGCCTGCCGCAGGAGCTGTTCAACTACACGATCGATACCCATCACACCTCGCATTATGCGGTTGGCAAGATGATGGCTGAGGCACGCCCCCGGCTTGCGATGGTGACCCATTACACGCAGGACGAGGACATTGATGCCGAGATGCTGGCGGGTATCCGGGCCCATTATGATGGGCTGTTCGCCTGGGGTCTGGACGTGGCCGTGGTCAACGTCACAAAAGATGCGATCTGGTATCGGAAGGCGACACTGCCCGGCAAGTCAGGCTCGGTCGCACCGTTCCGTGAATTGGGCAAGATGGAAGCCGAAGGCAAGATCACCTTGCCCGATGAAATCAAGCCACCTGCCCCGCGGTCATCGCGCGCCGAACAGCAGGACCAAAAGTACCGCGACATGGAGATCGACCCCAAGGAATACTACCCCTCCGACGTGTTCCGCGCGCCCAATCCCGAATGGCCCAGCGACTTTGTGATCAAGACCGACGACGTCATTCCAAACCGCAAGAAGAAGACGGAGTGACAGTATGATCGAGTTTGGTTCGACTGCGGCAATTCCGGTCACAATTCTTACCGGCTTTCTCGGGGCGGGGAAAACAACCCTACTGAACCGCATCCTGACCGGCAATCATGGTCTGCGGGTTGCGGTTCTGGTCAACGATTTCGGCTCGATCAATGTGGATGCTGATCTTGTGGTTGGCCTGGAAGACGATGTGATGAGCCTGGCGAATGGTTGTGTGTGCTGCTCGATCCGGGATGATCTGATCGAAACGGTCGAGGCCGTTCTCGCTCGGCCGGAAAAACCGGAATACATCGTCCTCGAGGCCAGTGGCGTATCTGATCCGTCTTCAATTGCGATGACGTTCACGGACCAGAAGTTCCGGGACATGATCCGGCTCGACAGCCTCATGTGCCTTGTCGACGCCGAGCAGCTGTTCGCCGCACCAGAGCAGATAGAGTTGAAACTCAGGCAAATCGCTTTCTCCGACATGGTCATCTTGAACAAGGTGGACCTGGTCAGCAGAGAAACAGTCCAGAAAGTGCACGACTGGCTCGGCTCGCGTTTCCGCAGGTATCGCCTGGTCGAAGCGGTCAATGCGGATGTCCCGCTGGACATATTGCTGTCGGTCGGTCGGTTTGCTGCCGAACAGCTTGAGACAGAAGTGCCGGAGCATCATGAGCATGGGCCTGACTGCGGGTGCCAACACGCTGATCATTCGGACGGATTCTCAACGACAATGATGAAGGCCGAACAACCCATCAGCCTGTCATCGCTGAGAGGCGCAATTCGAAAGCTTCCGGGCGACGTCTATCGCCTCAAAGGATTTGTTTTCAGCGAGGAGGACCCGGACCATCGCATTCTTGTGCAGGTCGTCGGAAAGCGCATGGACATTTCACGGGATGGCGCATGGGGTGATCGAAAACCCGAGACGCGCCTTGTAGCGATCGGCGCGCCCGGTGCGCTTTCGGAACACGTGCTCACCGACGCCCTGTTCGAAACAGCCTAGTGATCACGCCGGTGTTTTGGCCTCAAACCGGGCGACCGACCCTCGTGCCACCGCCCCTGAATTTGATTTAGAGGCCGAAATAATTAGACTTGTCGCAATAGCAACCTTCCTGCAGCGGGGAACCCTTAATGTTCACAAGACTCTTTTGTTTGGCGCCGGCCATTTCGATCCTGTTGTCTTCCCCGCTTTATGCGCAGGACACGCCGATCATCCACGACGCACAGTACTATATTCTGGAAGCGCAGAATGGCGAACAGTGGGTTGAAGACAACGCTGCCGTCGATGCGTTACTGGCCGAATTTCGGGAAGGCAATTCTGGCAACCCTCCCAACATCGTATCCATTCTGATCGACGATCTGGGTTTCGGCGACATGGGCATTCCCGAACTAAATGCGGTACGCGGAATTGAGACCCCCAACATCAATGCATTCTCGGACGAAGCCATGCGCATGGTTCGAATGTATACCGAGCCCTCCTGCACGCCGACGCGCGTGGCCCAGATGACCGGGCGCCTGCCGGTGCGCATGGGCATGGGCGATACCACGGTCGACATAGCCGGCTTTGGCCTTCCCGGAGATGAGGTCACGCTGGCAGAGGTTCTGAAAGAGGCCGGCTATGCCACCAGCCATGTCGGCAAGTGGCATATGGGTGATATCGCCGAAAGCTGGGCGATGAACCAGGGTTTCGACTATGCGCAGCATGCCATCCATCAACAGGGTCAGCTGACGATCTTTAACGATGACGCCATCCGCGAGCAGGTCTCGGTCGGCATCCAGGACTTTGAAGAGGACTATATCGTAGACGATTGGTTCCGCCCCGATCCTGCCGCCATGGCCACCGTCATCGAAGGTGAGGCTGGCGGTCCAATCCGTGAAATCCGCATGCAGCCGGGCGAGCGGTGGGACGCAGAAAAATACGATGAGATGAACGAGCAGTTCCAGCTCAAGGCGCTGTCTGAACTGCAGCGGCTGGCAGGCGGCGACACCCCCTTCTTTCTGCAATACTGGCCGATGATCCCGCTGGACAACACGCGTGCAGGACGCGACGGCCCCGAAAGCGTGAATGGCGGCCTTTATGCGGACAAGTTGCAACTGCTGGACGAATATCTGGGCGTGCTGTTTGACGAGATGGAGACGCTTGGCGTAGCCGAAAACACCATTGTTGTGCTGATGGGCGACAACGGGCACTTCACGAAATATTCCCCACAGTCAGGTTTCACGCCGATGATTTTCCGCGGCGGCAAGGGAGATACGACAGAGGGCGGTGTACGTGTGGATGCCTTCATCCGCTGGCCCGGAATGATCGAGGCGGACTCGATCGTGAACAACATCATCCATGTGTCGGATCTGTATACGACCCTGTCCCGCCTGGCGGGCGCCGACGCGTTCATCCCACGGGACAGGCTTGTGGATGGGGTGGACCAATCCGCGTCAATCTTGTTCGGCGATGAGTCGAAAACGCGGCGCGATCACGTGATCATCTATTCGGTGGCGTCCCCGAAGGCGATCGTGAAGGACCAGTTGAAACTGAACCTTCCGGGTGCCGGAGAAAGTGCAATTCTGGCGAATTTCTTCGATATTTATCGGGATACGCATGAAAAGTACCCGGTTTCGACCGAAGTCGGCGCATGGGGCGGCCAGGAATTCCAGCGCATTCTGGGCCGGCATCTTGCCCGCAAGAAGCTGTATCCTGATACCGAACCTGCGCGCGGCGTGCCTTATGAAGGCATCGAAAACCTGCGCCCGGAAACCGTTGCCGCGGTCGAAGCCTTTCTGACCAAACAGGCTGCGGTCGAACGCTAACTGCAATCCGACCTCACCTCGGCCCGCCACGTTCAAGAGGCACCTCCATGCTTGCCAACCTGATCTTCTATATCGGACTCGCTGTCTCGCTCGGGATTGGCTTTCTCTATTTCCGCGACCTCGGCGACGTCTCCCAGATGTTGTTGAAGGTAAAGCGAGAAAACATGATCCGCTTCATTCGCAACGAATATCGGTTGATCGGGCTTGGCCTTGCGGCTTTTGCGGTTACGACCATAGCCCACTTTGCGTTCGGTGCTGGCATCGGCGCGATCTGGTGGTTGGGCGCGGCTCTGGCATTGGTTCTGTATGGCTTTCCCTATGTGTGGGTCCATTTGGGGTTGAGAAACCAGCTCAACACAGCCCGGTATTACAGCATTGCCGAAGCGGAACGATTCGTCGGACCGACCGCGCCCGTGATCGTGATGACAAACGGAGATCACGCCCGGGCACATCCTGACGCCCAGATCATGCGGCCTCACCTGGCCGGCGACGCCAAGGGGCTTGGGGGCGAAGACATCGTCATGACCTATTGTGCAATGGCCAATCTTGGCCAGGGTTACAGGCCATCCATCGAAGGAAAGCGGCTGAACCTTCAAGTTCTCGCGCAACATGGCAACAACCTGATCCTGCGGGACAACGACACCGGGGAACCGATTCAACACATCTATGGGTTCCGAGAAGCGGATCGGGACACCGCGTCGGACGGTCCCGCCTGTCCATTGCGCCCGGAAGCCCAAATGAAGCCATGGCCCACGTTCCGCATGACATTCCGTGGCTTCAAGAAAGCCTACCCGGACGGCGAGGTCTTTCTGAACAAGCCGTCAAGCAACCCGTTCCTGAGACTGCTGGACATGGCGCTGGAAATCATTTTCGGATGGGGGATCGCCAGGCAGCATCAAGAGGCTGACCCCGTCATGGACAACATGGAGCGCGCGCCCGATACACGCCTGCCCAACAAGACACGTGTTTGGGGCGTGACCATCGGGTCGGATGCCGTCTGTTGGACCGACGACTTCGTGGTTGACCAGAACTGGCTGGTGAACACACAAGTCGGCGGGCGTGATCTCGTGGTGCAAATAGACCCGCATTTCGAAAGCCTCGGGGTCTGGTACAACGACAGCGGAAAACCAGTAAAGCGTTGTGACTTTTGGGGAAATAGCGATCAAGGGCAACTCACGCGGGTTGAAACCTTGCGCGCCGGTTTATTCTGGCACGTCTGGGCAGAGTTCTTTCCCAACACAGATGTCAATCGCAATGGCGGCAGCGCGACGTAAGTTAGGCGGATTGGCTCATCGGGCGTGAAAGTGCCGCGCCACAGTGGAACGCTTTCGGAAAAGCGCTCCCAAAGCGCATCTGCTTCGGGTCCCAAGACATTATCCTATACCCTATCGGTAAAGGACTAGCCTTGGCCCACAGCTTGGATATTGTGGATTGTTTTGTTCGGCTGTTTTGGTTGCGGGAGGGTGCAACCACCGATGCCGAACGCAATTGAAATGTCAGGTATAGGCGCGAACCCGACATACTCAACTCGTCATTAAACGTCTGCTCTGCGGACAAAGCGGCTGATGCCATTTCAGCAAAATACCAATGGGTGCACCCATTCAGGACGCTAGAACGTAACTCTGAACCTGATGCTTGCTGTCAGGACGTCGTCAAGTTCAGTCGTTGCCGCCGGATTCTTGACCCATTGAATTGACGGAGTGATGACAAAATTCTGAACCAAGGTCAGGCGGTAAAAGGCTTCTGTCGTGATTTGCTCCCGCAAAGCTGGGTCTGAAGGGTCACCCCAACTTACTCCTATGCCTAGCACATCACTTGCCGCACGGTGCTTGGTATCGAAAGCGATACCCAACCCGGCAGTCACATCCGTTTTCATGATTGATCCGTTGCCGTCGGAATGCCCTGCAATGAAAAACGGGAACCACTTGTCGTCAAATAAGCGGCTGGCAAGGAATGTAACGCCTTTGGATTCCGGTACGCCTTTCGCCACCAATGCGTCTTGATGCCAAAGTTGAAGGCGGACCACATCCCAACGGCGCCTGTCACGCGTGGTAGGCCAGTAGCGAAATTCAATGGATTTGTAAAACTCCCCCTCTTTGATTGTGTCGAACGGGTTTCCTGCTGTTTTAGCATTTGCGTCGTGAATACCGGCGACAACACCGAAGTGAGGAGTAAACTCGTATGCAACTCCACCCCCTATTCCGCGGCCGGGCGATGGCTTGGTTAGGCTGCTCTGCAACGCGAGGTTTTGGAAACCACGCAAGCTGGATGAAAGAGCATGACCATTGTACCAAGATGCGGCGCTTATTTTTCCAAAAACAAAACGAAACCGTCCGTTCGACAGAGATTGACGCCAAGCCAATTCAGTAAGTGCAAATCCAAAATCACTAAACCCTCCCGAAGGGGTCAAGCCTCCGTACTGTGACGCTAAACTTGTTGGAGGAATTGTTGTCCCAAGCGTGGTTCGTTCCTCTAGTCGAAAAGTCAGCAAACCCGGATTACTCGTTCCTCTTCCGACGAGTTCCCAAGACCCTTGCAATTGAAGGCGCGCTGCGGCTGCATCCTTTTCCCCAAGCGTCCTGTTTAATTCTTGGCGCAGGGACTGATAGCTGAATTGTAATTTTAGGCCATACTCATCGTTGACTCGCTTTTTCCAAGCAAACCAAGGAGAAAAGAACTCTTCCACTCTTGGGAAGTTAAGAACCCCATCAACTCGCTGATCATCGATTGCCAGGTCTTCAGTTACACTGTCGCCAGTTTCCAGATCCGCTGAAGGCCCGTACCCTGACAGCGTGTTAGCTTGGCTATTGGACACTCCTTGCGCAAGGGAGGAACCGTTCCAGCAACTAAGAAAAACAAATCCAAGAACGCAAGTCTTTATCAGTGACAGCAGGCGCCCTGTAGCTGAGGCATTCATTGTGAGGTTTTGTCAAACAAGGTATAGTACTGATGCAGATCGTCACCGACCATCTGAACAGGTGCATCTGTACTTGCTTCGACGATTACGCTCTTTTCTGGGGTTATGACCTCGAAACTCCAACCCTCAGCCGGAGCTAGTTGATCAGCAAGATTTCCGGGATCGCCATCCCGCACCTTTGCCCCATATGCATTCAGGACATAGGTATTGCCTTTGTTGTCGACCAATTCATACATTGGCTTCCCAGCTTCGAACACCATGGTCTGCTTCTTGGAACTTGTGAAACCGACATAAGGTTCAGACCCTTCTCCTGCTCCTAGAGCAGATATCGGTAGAGTGGCTGCATACCTCGCATCTATTCCGCCGAATGACTTTTTATCACCCAGTTCAAGCGTCTGTGCGTCCATCGCCCAATACTTTGGACCGTTCAGTTGAGCATTCTTGGCGTCATTCTCTTTGGCGAGAGCAGTGACATCTAGCGACTCCCATTTGTCTTCTGAACAATCACTCGACCCTGTTGTGTTATAGATCACCACCCGGTCATCGTAGATCAAAAGAAACTCACAATACCGCATTCCACGAATGTCTTTGATAGTGAAATCTTCCAAAACTTGTTCCGCGCTGGCAGAAATCGCGAGTGTTGAGACACAAAGAACTGCTGCCATAACAGGCTTGAGTGGCGGTTCGAACAGGCGACTTGAAAAGCTGAAAACCATATCTTTCTCCTCCCTTTCTCGTCACTAAGACCAGAGAACAATAGCATGTTTGAATGCAGATAGGCTTGATATCGATCAATAGGTTCAGAGAGGGGAGATTGAGTTAGTCGTTTAAATCTACCCGGAGGCTTTCACTCTTTCCCTATTACGTACGTCAGTTATGGGCTCAAGGCAGACGTTCGCTCACCTACGCTCAATGACTGCATTGCGGACATAGGGTGAATTCGCTGCGTTTCCGTTAGAGGCTGCTTTCGCGCGATTTCCGGACCTTAACTTTGGATTGCACACAAGTTGCACGCCTTCGGTGGTTACGACCCTGATCTAGCGAGAAAGTCTGTCCGCTCCTCCATCGGCGCCAGCACACCATGGTAGGCCTGAAAACCGTTGTCCACTATCACTTGGGTCTACGGACGGCCGCATGAACCTCAAACTTTTTGGGGAAGAATGCAATTGTAAACGGCTTACCGCCGTGTGACGCTTGAATTGTTGGTATCTGATTTGAATGGGGTCATCCGATGCTCAGATTTGGCTTGGTTTGCGCAATGGCGCTAGCGGCCTTTCAGGCGTTTGCTCAGGACATCAACCCGACCAGAGATGAGGTTGAGGGTCTGGGAAGTTCCTACTCTCCCTATGTCGACAAGAACATGCGCAAAGGTGAATTTGCCGAAAACCTCTATTGGGGTGACACGCATCTACACACGTCCGTTTCCGGCGATGCCGGTCTTTTGGGCACGTACCTCGATCCGGAGGACGCCTATCGTTTCGCACGCGGAGAAGAGGTTACCACCAACACTGGGCAGCGTGCAAAACTTGTGCGACCGCTCGACTTTCTCGTGGTAGCGGATCACGCGGAAAACCTTGGCATGGCACCGATGCTGGCCGAGGCGAATGCCGACCTTCTGAAAACCGAATGGGGCCGGCAATTCTACGACCTGATCGAAGGCGGCGATCCCTATCGCGCCTATCAACTTTGGACCTTCGAGGGATTGGCGAAGCAAGTAGACCTGATCGATGATCCGGGTATAGCGCAATCGGCATGGCAACGTCAGTTGGACCATGCGGCGCAATTCAATGACCCCGGCACCTTTACTGCGCTGATCGGCTTTGAATGGACGATGAGCGGCACCTTTGAGGAACCGGGCAACCTGCATCGGGTCGTGATCTTCCGGGATGATGAGGACAAGGCCGGTCAGGTCATTCCGTTTTCGCTGTTCGACAGTGACGATGTCGAAGATCTCTGGGCGTATATGCAAGCCTATGAGGACGACACAGGCGGGGATGTTCTGGCCATCCCGCATAATGGAAACCTCTCCAACGGCCGCATGTTTTCTCTAATGCGCCAGAACGGCGAACCGATCGATGCCGACTATGCGGCGACACGGCAACGCTGGGAGCCGGTGGTCGAGACGACACAGACGAAGGGCGACAGCGAGACGCATCCCTTCCTGTCGCCCGATGATGAATTCGCCGACTATGGCATCTGGGACAAGGCAGATCTCGGCGGGGTCGCAATCAAGACCCCGGAAATGCTGCCGTATGAATATACCCGCTCGGCGCTCCAGATCGGTCTTCAGGTCGAGCAGGACATCGGCATGAACCCGTTCAAGTACGGGATGATCGGAGCGTCGGATAGTCACACCGGTCTCTCAACCACCCGCGAAGAGAATTTTTTCGGCAAAACCAACTATACCGAACCTGCGCCGGATCGATGGGATCATGCCATCATCGAGGCGTTGCTTGGCGACGATGAGCTGACAACATATCAATACGAAATTCTGGCGTCAGGACTGGCCGGTGTCTGGGCGCACGAAAACACGCGCGCGGCGTTGTTCGACGCCATCGAGCGGCGCGAGGTGTATGCGACGACCGGAAACCGTATGACGGTGCGGTTCTTCGGCGGTTGGGAGTATGAACCCAACGATGCCAATCGACCCGACGTTGTCAAGATAGGGTATCACAAGGGCGTGCCGATGGGCGGCGATCTGCCAGAGGCACCAGAAAGCGCCGAGGCCCCGGTCTTTATGGTCGGTGCGCTGAAGGACGCATGGTCGGGCAACCTCGACCGCATCCAGATTGTTAAGGGTTGGGTGGATGCGACCGGCGAACGTCAGGAACGAATTTATGACGTGGCGGTATCGGATGGTCGCACGATCGACGACGATGGCCGTGCGACGGAACCGGTCGGGACGACAGTAGACGAAACAGCCGCGACTTGGATCAACAGCATAGGCGCGCCAGAATTGCGTGCGGTCTGGACTGACCCGGACTTCGATCCGATGCAACCGGCGGTATACTACGCCCGTGTTCTGGAGATACCGACGCCGACCTGGATGGCCTATGACGAAGCCCGGTACGGCATTACCATGGGCGCGGAAGGTATTCTGCGAAGCCATCAAGAGCGCGCCTATACGTCGCCGATCTGGTACACGCCTCGGTGAGGCGCAGACCTGCGGCAGAAACCGGGGTTCCTGATCGGCGACGGTCGGCCCCAGTCACCTTCGCGGCTTGACCCTCGTATTACGGCTGCGACGAGTAAACACAGTTAGGGGAGTTGCCAATGATCTCGAGAAGAAATCTCCTCCTGTCGGGAGCATCGTCTCTTGCCTGTGCGACAGCAGTCAAAAAGGCTGCGGCGCAGGTCTCCGACATCCGGCAGGTCATGATGACCACAGATGGGCTGGGCCTTGCCGAACTGGTGAAGGCCGGCGAGGTCTCTCCGGCGGAACTGTGCGAAGCCGCTGTCGATACGGCGCTTGCATTGGGGGGCCGGCTCAATGCGATCACCACGCCGATGTACGAGCAGGCTGTGTCCAAGGCGGCTAGTATGCGGCGGCAAGGACCCTTTGCGGGAGTACCGTTCGTCGTCAAGGACAACCTTGATATTGCGGGGCAGTACACGACCCACGGCTCACGCGTCTACCACGATAGCTACCAAACGCGTTCCGCGCCGCTGGCACTGGCCTATGAGGCTTCAGGTCTTAACCTGATGGGCAAGACCAACATGCCCGAGGTCGGTGCCCTGCCGGTGACCGAAGGGCAGTTGCTTGGTGCCGGCCGAAACCCGTGGAACCTCGATCATTCGCCAGGCGGGTCAAGCGGTGGCTCTGCGGCGGCCGTTGCCGCCGGAATCGTCCCGATCGCACATGCCAGCGATGGTGGAGGATCGATCCGGATCCCGGCCGCGTGCTGCGGTCTGTTTGGCTTGAAGCCCAGTCGGCGGCGCATGTTGTGGGGATCGAGCGATCAAACAACCTATGCCGCCGACAACTGCGTCAGCCGGTCTGTCCGCGACAGTGCCATGCTGTTTGCGTTGGGTCAGGATAGGTCTCCAACGGCGGCTTTCCGGCCGATCCCATTCATCGAAGGCCCTTCGACCGAGCGTCTGACTATCGGTTTTGACTTACGCAACTACTATGGCGAATTGCCTGAGCCGGCAGTGCAGCGCGCCATAGAAGCAACGGCGCAGCTTTGCGAAGACCTTGGACACACCATCGTCGAGACCCGGAGCCCGGTGACCGAAGAATTCGAGCTGCGGTTCAACCAGATATTCGGTTTTCGGATGGTGGGTCTCGCAGATGCTGCGGCGGCCAAGGCGGGCAGACCGCCGTCCGAGACCGGATTGCTGGATAAGTTCGTGCAACAATGGGCCGAGACCGCGCGCCGGTTCACCGCCGAAGATGTGGAGCGAGCAAACGCCTATATGGTCGCGCTTGGTGCAGAGTATGATGAGTGGCTGTCCACCATGGATGTCTTCCTGTCGCCTGTGATGGCGGGGACGGCCCCGCGGATCGGAGAGTTCTTCGATCCAACCGTGCCGTTTGACGAAATGTTCGAGCGCATCACCAGTTTCACGTCCTTCACTCCCGTTCAGAATGCAATCGGCCTTCCGGGGATGTCCGTCCCAGCGGGGCTGAGCGAGGAGGGCCTGCCAATTGGGAGCCACTTTGTGGCGAAAGCCGGACGCGAGGACCTCCTTTTTGCCCTTGCCTACGAACTGGAGCAGGCGAAGCGCTGGTGGGAGCCGTGGGCACCAAATTCCCTGGCGTCGCTGTGAGGCATTGAACAGGAGCTGGGTTCGGATGCAATCTCGCTATTGATGTCGATGACCGTAGTTCTGCTTTTCTTATTGCCGAAGCAGCGCCTAGGTCGGGTAGGTTCGTGAACTGGCCCTGCCAGCGGCTCGCCCCAAGTAATCATGTAAGAGCGCCGAATAGACCCATCCCTGCTTGCTGATCGGATTGCCCGCGACACAGTGTGAAATCGTGCGATCGAAACGTGAACATGCGCCGCAAACGAGCTACGCAATATTCACTATCCATCGCGGGAAAATTCACATGTCCTTTTTTACGGCAATTTTGCCCGGCTTCGCGGCCGTCGGTGCAAACTGCAGCATTCGGTAGTTTGGGCTCCGAGCTGCCTTTCTCTGCAGTAGTCATAATTGACCGCTCGCAGCCCAAAGCAGACACGGCGTTTCCGCACTTCGGCTGAGTTATTGGGTTGGAAGTCGTGTTGGTGAGCAGTTGCGCTTCACACTCGAAACTACCCCGGCTATCTTGTTGCTTCGAGCAATAAATACATCGAGATATAGATGGCGCTGGACGTCCTACACTATTACTGCGATTGCAGCAGCTACGCAGGTGACAACAAATATGCCGTCGTAGGTGGGATAGCAGTAAAAGCTCACATGGTCGAAGTTCTGAACGCCCAAATTCAGTCGTTGAAGGATGGGGTTGGAATGAAGAGTGAATTCAAATGGAGCGAATATCGTGGCGGTCGAAAGAAGGCCACTTACGAGGCGCTGGTGGATCTGTTCTATCAAGCGATTGATCTTCACTACCTGCACTTCCACACGATGATTGTCGACTTCGACGAGTTTGATCACCATCGGAAGGGACGTGGTGCTCCACATCTGTCGATAAACAAGATGTACTATCAGCTTATGCTTCACGAGGTTTGTAGACGGTACGGTGATAGATGGAGGATTGTTATGTTCCCAGATCATGGCCCGGATTCAGATCAAATTGGCGAGTTCAGGAATGGCATCTGTGCGAATTCATATAAGAGATAAAGTGCAAAGCCAAACTGTCTGCGTGAAATCCACCCAACGGCCTCAAAGAAAGTCAACTTGCTGCAAATGACGGATGTCATCATCGGAGCAATGGCTGCACACAGAGAGAACAGGGTTGTCAAAGCGGTGAAGGCGGAATTGCGGGAATATGTGATGGCTAAGAGCCCTGTGCCAGACTTATCTGTCGACACACCTAGAGACGAGCGGCAGTTCTCAATATGGAACTTCAACTGTTAGATAGTCACACACGCGACAGCCTATCGGTCCTCCCGAGAAGACCGGTCTGGCCGGCCGTTTCGGCTGTCGCGAGCTGATTTTAGCATACTATGCACAGCTTAACATTCAAGGAATCTATTGCCAAAGCTCAAAATTGTGTTCGAAATACGGTGCAATATCCACTTCGCGAAAGCCGTAGCGCCGACGATCTGTGCCAAGGGTAGACTTGGCCAATAGTCATAGATAGCAAAGCCCATCTGCTGCGAATACCACACTTGTGCGACATGCCACTCAGCGGTTCACCTATCACCGCAAACTGACAGGAACCATAACGGAAACTGCCGAAGTTATAGCCAAGACGTCGGCTTTCAGAACTTTCAATATGACAATCGTTTCCACGATGTCCAAACGACGCTCTGCCAATTCATACTTTCCAACGTAAGATGGTGGCTTGCCCAACAATTTGGCCAACCCTGCTTGTGAAAGCCCCGCCTCCTGCCTGAGCCTGACGAGTTCGCTCAGCAGGAATTGATAGGCCTCTGTTCTTACGGCACCCGCCACTGCTCATGACCTCAAAAGTGTGGACACAAGCAGCTACCCCTGTTATGGGATTAACCCCAAATTGGGGGTATACAATACCTACTACACCCATGATTATTCGCAGTTTTTTGTGATACCATACGAACGGAGACCAACATGACCTTTGACCCACGCGCCCCAAAACCTCCCTTCGACTTTGTGCCCCGCAAACGAACTCCACCGGTGGACAAATCCAAACTCTACGGACGGTTTTTCAGCGACATGGCTAGTTGTCAAAAACTGCGCGATGACATCCGCGACCGGGCTGCGTACCTACACTGTGTTGGTCACCTGCCGTCGCATTTGCGGCCACGCGCCAACCAAATTCTGCTTCAGATATCGGAGTATTTCCGCCGCCCCACCAGCTTGGATGGTCGGTTAGGTGAACGTCGGTTGAAGGAAGACGCGATCCGGGATTTGAAGATCAATGACCACGATATGGTTATAGAAGTCCGCGAACGTGTGAGCCAAGGCTACCGAATCCAGCACAGTCGCGGTCTTGGAACACGTTGCGGATTCAGCAAGGTGTTCATGTTCAAAAACTACCCGGATCAAATGATGGCCGAAAAGATCACCGTCACCCTGTCGGGCGCAGTTAAGCGCGGTTGGGACTGAGACTACTGCAGGATCTCCGGACGAGATCGGGGCCGGGTTGACACATATCGGCGTTAGCCGACTGGAGTGGCCTCGTCGCTTGTCAGAGAGAGGAGGTATCCAGGCACTCACCCGGCACCCTTGCGCATGAAGGTATCACGTGCGGATAACCACCCCAAGCTCAAACAGATAAAAATACATATTTTCATTAACTTACACATGCAGAAGCCCGGCCTGATCTCTGAGTCGGTAATCGTGGAGTAACCACGCCGTGCTGCCCTTGACAGGCAAGCAACGGTTCATAGGTTAAGAGAACTATCAACCCACCAGCCGTGATGGCTGAGCCGCCAATATTGGGATTGGACAGAACGGCTCTTCGTTCTCGACGCACTCGATGGCAATGATCCTGATCTCGTTTGAGGTCAGTGTTTTGTCGTCTGGAGTGCACTCCTAAGCCAAAACATCGCGATCATTGCTTCGAGCGGTTCCTTTTAAAAGGAACGTATCGATGACGTGTTCGTCTTCTGCTCCCACGGGCAATTTGCCCAGTTTTGATATCCCCGAACCTCTGATCAGCCTTGTGCGCCTGTTGGCACGCGAAGCGGCACGCACTGACTTTGCGACGCGTTGCAACGGTGAAGACCCGGAGGTGGATCATGGTTGATCTGCCGATCACAGAGGATGCCGCCTATCTTAGCGTGCGCGATGTCGCTGCGCTGTTCCGCATCAGCACCAAGACCGTTCGCCGCTGGATCAAATCCGGCGAACTGCCCGCAACTCGGTTGGGCCGCGATTGGCGCATTGCGCGCAGCGACCTGTACGCCCTTGCCAAACAACGCTGCAATCAGGCTGCGGCTCATGTTCTCTAAAGCCCTAAAATTCATCGGCTTTTTCGGCATTCGGGAAAACGGGGGCATGGATTTCGGATATAAATTCACACCCTTGTTTTCCCGAATGTCCGCAAGAGGGCCGCCGTGGGTCTGAATGTACTCGTCTGTCCCCTTTTGTCCCCAATTTCAAAACCGAAGAGGTTTATCATGACACATCACCAAGAGATCCAGCTACCAACAACGCTGGCCGAGGTTCTGGACGTTCTGAAGTCCAATCCAGACCCCGACAAGAAACGTCAACAGTCCAAAATGTCCGCGATTTCGCGCATCAGTAAATATATGAACCGTCCTCCGTCGGATATTCCGACTAACATCCCGCAACTGCGCAAACTGCTGGCGTCGTTGCATCCCGCCGCCTGCGGGGTGAAGCCCAACACCCTCAGCACCACCAAAAGCGATCTGGCAAGCGCATTGCGCGCGGTCGGGGTGTTGCAGGATGTTGAAAGCAAATCTGAACTGACGCCCGAGTGGGGCACGTTTCTCAAGGCCGTGCGGTCCACCCACCAGGTTTGGGGGTTGATGCGGTTTGCACGCTTTTGCAGTGCCCGGTCGATCCCGCCCGCGGACGTCGACCATAATGTGGTTCAGGCGTTTCAGACGGCTCTCGACGCAGTGCTGCTGAAGAATGAACCGGCCAAGCACATTCAATCCATGATCGATACATGGAACCATGTGATTGGCAAACACGTTCTTGATCTTCCCCGGTTGGACCGTTTGCCGTCTGATCGGTACCTAGCTCGCTCGCTGACGGAGTACCCGGAGAGCCTTCAAACGGAGATCGTGGCCTATATCGACCGTTTGGCTCAGCGTGATCTGTTCAGCGATGACGGGCCTGACAAACCGCTGCGCGAGACTAGCTTGCGCAACACCGAAGCGCATCTGCGCCAATTGCTGGACGCGCTGGTAACTTCAGGGCAACGCCCGGTAGAGTTCACCAACCTTTCTGTGTTGGTTACGGCGCACAACCTCAAAACAGCCTTCCGGACGATCATGGACCGGCTTGGGACCGATGGTCTGCCGTCCGGACTGAGCAATGTTGCGGCAACCTGTATCGCCATTGCACGTCACCACCTGAACGCGCCGGAGGATACCATCAAAGCGCTCAAAGACATTCACAAACGCGTTGCAACCAGTCCACGCGGTATGAGCCCCAAAAACGCCGAGCGCCTCGCTCAGTTCAACGACTGGGAGAATGTCGCTCTGTTGCTTGGCCTTCCGGATACGTTGATGGCACGGGCGGATGACAATCCGACCCGTCGTGACAGCGCTCTGGCGGCGATGCACGCGGCAGCACTGGCCATCCTCTTGAGCTGTCCCATGCGCATCAAAAACCTCGCGGACCTTGACTTGGACAAACATTTGATCCCTGCACGCTCGGGCACGCACACCTATTATTCCATTCGTATCGAAGGGATTGAGGTCAAGAATGGCGAGCCGATTGAGGTCAAACTGAATGCCCGCAGTTCTAAGCTGGTGCACCGTTACATCATGCAATTCCGATCACAGGTGTCGCAAGCGAATGGCCGCGCCCTGTTCCCGCGCAGCAGCGACGGGAAGTCTCGAGCGCCCAGCAATTTTGGTAGCGAACTTACCCAGCGGGTCTATCGGGAAACAGGATTGAAGGTTCACCCGCATCTGTTCCGCCACATCGCAGCCAAACTGTACCTCAAAGAACGCCCCGGTGATTTTGAGACCGTGCGCCGCCTGCTCAAGCACAAGCGGCTCCAAACGACGATGGATTTCTACGCATCGCTCAGCAACCAATGGGCACACGACCACTATGATGAGGTGGTTCTTTCGAAGTTCCGGGGGACGTCCGATGACTAACCCCATTCCTCTTGTTCTTCTTTATCAAAATTGGCCCCAGGCGGATAAAACCGCCTGGGAGGCCCTGTTCGCGGAAGGTGACATCTTTGACGGTACAGGCCTCTGTACGAGCTGGTCCGAAGGCAGCCGCACCAAACGTCGCCAGAGCTACGGATACTGGCTGTCATGGATAAAGCGTCATCTGCCTGCCCTTTTGGATCAATCCCCGACGGATCGAATTACCAAGAATGCCGTACGGGGATATTTCGAAGAGGCAGAAGTCCGCGTAAACGCTATGACGCTCAAAAACATGATTTGTGATCTGTATGTGATTGCAAAGGCCATGGAGCCGTCAGGAGACTGGGACTGGCTAAACAAACTGTCCAACCGTTTGATACATCTGGCCGACCGCAAAAGCCTGCCCAAGCCGATCCCGGTGACTGCCGATGAAGTTTTCGTCAAAAGCGTGCAATGGCTCCAAGACGTAGAGGTTGATCAATCCCTCAATGACATCAAGCGCGCGATCCACTTTCGCGCAGGCCTGATGATCGCCTTTCTGATCTCACGGCCTCTGCGTCGTCGCTCTTTGCTGGCGCTGACAACGGATCAGCATCTGCGCAAAACCTCCGAAGGGTTTGAGCTTCATCTTTCGGCTGAGGACACAAAAGACAAAAAAGAGCGCTGGTTTCCTCTACCCAAGGTTCTGGTTCAGCCAATGGTGTCTTATTTGGACATCCATCGTCCGGCCCTACTTGGCTCTAAGACATCCAATGCGCTCTGGATCAGCCAATATGGAGACCCGATCACACCAGATGGCCTCTCTCGTGAGTTGCCGAAAGTGGCACAGCGGCTGCTCGGTGTTGAGTTACGAACGCACAAGTTTCGGCACATTGCGGCAACCACCATCGCTGAGACAGACCCGGAAAATGTCAACATCATCCGGGATATCCTTGGGCACGCGACGTTGGACATGTCCCAGAAACACTACAACCGTGCCACCGGACTATCCGCTTGTGACGATTACCAGTCTTTGTTGGAAGCAAAGATGAAGACCTTGGGTGGCAAACGTTCGGCAATCGCGCCCAAACGCCGATAATGTAATTGGTTATCTATTTGTGATTTATGCCTTTTCCATTGCAACGGGTTGCAATCGAAAGTGGCAGACACGGCCCAATCCATGCCTATAATGGGTTGGGCCAACTTGTTTCTCTGTTCGAAAGGCCCGACACATGCGCGCCGCTATCTACGCCCGCTATTCCACTGATCTTCAAAGTGATGCCTCCATAGAAGACCAGCATCGACTGTGTCTACGCCTCATCAATGGTAACGGCTGGCAGGAGACGCAAACTTATTCCGACCGGGGAGTCAGCGGTGCGTCGCATCTCCGCCCCGGCTACCAGCAACTGTTGGAAGACGCACGCTCCAATGTGTTCGATGTCGTCGTGGCTGAAGGTCTCGACCGCATCAGCCGCGATCAGGAACACATCGCGGCCTTCTTCAAGCAGATGCGGTTTCAGGGCATCCCGATTATCACCGTAGCTGAAGGTGAGATTTCAGAACTTCACATCGGTCTCAAAGGCACCATGAGCAGCCTGTTCCTGAAAGACTTGGCTCAAAAGACCCATCGCGGGCTGGAGGGGCGCGTGCGCAAAGGTAAATCAGCCGGTGGCGTCACCTACGGCTATGACGTTGTGCGAGACATCGGCGCAGACGGGTCTATCACCACAGGGGACCGCCGGATCAATGAGGATCAGTCTGAGGTCGTCCGACGCATCTTCCGTGACTACAGCCATGGTCTTAGCCCACGTGCCATCGCTGCCAAACTGAACGAAGAGGGCATTCCCGGACCGCGCGGCACGTGGGGGGCATCAACAATCTACGGCAATCACCAACGCGGCACCGGCATCTTGAACAACGAACTTTACATCGGGCGGCTAGTCTGGAACCGGCAGCGTTTCATCAAAGATCCAAACACCGGAAAGCGACAAGCCCGACCGAACCCACCCGAAGACTGGGTGATCGAAGACGTTCCCGATCTACGGATCATGCCCGATGACCTGTGGAACGCGGTAAAGGCGCGGCAGGAAAAGACGCGCAACGCCGCGATCAGCGATGGTATCAAGAAGCTGGGCCGCACCAAGCGGGCACGGCATCTGTTTTCGGGTATGCTGACCTGTGGATGTTGTGGCGGCGGCATCATCCAAATTGGAAAGCAGTATTACGGGTGCTCCACTCAACGGAACAAAGGCACCTGCGGCAACCGCCTCACTATCAAACGCGCGGACCTAGAAGATCGCGTTCTCTCCGGGCTCAAGGAACAGTTGTTGCACCCCGATCTGATTGCGGAATTCGCCAAAGCCTATCAAGAGGAATACAACCGTCTTGCAGGGTCCATTCAACAGGAACGGAGTAACGCGACACGTGATCTGGCGCAGATCGAGCGAAAGATCGCACATCTCATAGACGCCATCAGCGATGGCATGTTTCACGCCAGCATGAAGGATAAGCTGACAGCGTTGGAGGTTCGCAAATCGGAACTCGAAGCCTTGATCGCCTCCGCCTCTGATGAACCACCGGTTTTGCTGCATCCCGGATTGTCCGATGTGTATCGCGAACAAGTCGCCAATTTGACCACGGCATTGCGCGATCCCTCTTCGCAAGCTGAGGCAACATCCATCATTCGCAGCCTTATTTCAGAGATCAGGTTGATCCCCGAGGATGGGAAGTATGCGATTGAACTTGTTGGGGAACTAGCAGGATTGCTTGCGTTGGGCGTATCCCAGAATGAACAAAACCGCCCTGAGGCGGCTTGCTCGACATTTTGTTCGAGCCAAGTGGTTGCGGGAGCAGGATTTGAACCTGCGACCTTCAGGTTATGAGCCTGACGAGCTACCGGGCTGCTCCATCCCGCGACACTTTGGGTTGGTCTGTTGCCTATTTGGCTGTTTGAGACCTGGTCGTGTTTTTTGATCGTTTTAGAGAGGGGGGGATTTTTCTAGGTTTGGCGGTGACCTACTCTCCCGGGGCTTGAGCCCAAGTACCATTGGCGCTGCAGTGCTTAACTTCCGGGTTCGGGATGGGACCGGGTGTTTCACTTGCGCTATGACCACCAAACCGAGGAAAATCCCCGTCGCTCTTTTGCTTTGCAAAGGCGAAGCGCGGGAGGCGGCGTATTCGCTTGCGAATGCGCGTTCCCGCACGGTTGTGTCACCCCTTGCGGGGTTTCACATCAATCAACACCGTCGCTATTTGCGTAGCAAAAGCGACGTAATTGTCCAACTCAAGGTCAGTGTATGCTTCTGGTCTTGTTTGATCGCCTACCGCTTCGCTACTTGAGGCGGTGAGCTTTGTCTTTCTGTTACTGGATCAAATCAAGCCTATCGGGCGATTAGTACCGGTCAACTGAACGCATTGCTGCGCTTACATCTCCGGCCTATTGACGTGGTGGTCTTCCACGGCCCTCAGGGAGACCTTGTTTTGAGGGGGGCTTCCCGCTTAGATGCCTTCAGCGGTTATCCTGTCCGATCATAGCTACCCTGCACTGCCGTTGGCACGACAACAGGTCCACCAGTGGATCGTTCACCCCGGTCCTCTCGTACTAGGGGCAACTCCTCTCAAGTCTCCTACACCCACGGCAGATAGGGACCGAACTGTCTCACGACGTTCTAAACCCAGCTCACGTACCTCTTTAAACGGCGAACAGCCGTACCCTTGGGACCTGCTCCAGCCCCAGGATGAGATGAGCCGACATCGAGGTGCCAAACACTGCCGTCGATATGGACTCTTGGGCAGTATCAGCCTGTTATCCCCGGCGTACCTTTTATCCGTTGAGCGATGGCCCTTCCACTCGGGACCACCGGATCACTATGGCCGTCTTTCGACTCTGCTCGACTTGTCAGTCTCGCAGTCAGGCTGGCTTCTGCCATTGCACTCAACGAGCGATTTCCGACCGCTCTGAGCCAACCTTCGCGCGCCTCCGTTACGCTTTAGGAGGCGACCGCCCCAGTCAAACTACCCGCCACGCAGGGTCCCGGATCCGGATAACGGACCGCGGTTAGACATCAAGAATGCAAAGGGTGGTATCTCAAGGGAGGCTCCACAGGAACTGGCGTCCCTGCTTCGAAGCCTACCACCTATCCTGCACATTGCAGTCCTGATGCCAGTGCGAAGCTGTAGTAAAGGTGCACGGGGTCTTTCCGTCTAACCGCGGGAAGCCTGCATCTTGACAGGCAATTCAATTTCGCTGAGTCGATGTTGGAGACAGCGGGGAAGTCGTTACGCCATTCGTGCAGGTCGGAACTTACCCGACAAGGAATTTCGCTACCTTAGGACCGTTATAGTTACGGCCGCCGTTTACCTGGGCTTCAATTCAAGGCTCTCACCTCTCCTTTTAACCTTCAGGCACCGGGCAGGCGTCAGACCCTATACGTCGTCTTGCGACTTCGCAGAGCCCTGTGTTTTTAATAAACAGTCGCCACCCCCTGGTTTGTGCCCCCAGCCCCTAGTTGCCTAGGAACCGGGCCTCCTTCTCGCGAACTTACGGAGGTATTTTGCCGAGTTCCTTCAACATCGTTCTCTCAAGCGCCTTGGTATGCTCTACCAGTCCACCTGTGTCGGTTTAGGGTACGGTCT